>OY760176.1:0-525000 GCA_963663315.1 Arenicellales bacterium
CGCATTACAATATCATTAATTCTCATTATCAGAGTAAACTTTGATGGTCAACAGATCAGGCATGACCCATTTTAATCAGAAGGGGGAAGCGCACATGGTTGATGTGGGTGGAAAAGCCGTGACCAGTCGCGAGGCGATTGCGGAAGGTCGGATCGTGATGTCATCAGAAACACTTGAAATGATTCAGCACGGCGCCAACGAGAAAGGAGATGTCCTTGCTATTGCGCGGATAGCAGGGATCATGGCTGCGAAAAAGACGGCGGATCTGGTGCCCCTGTGTCACCCGATCATGCTCACTCGCGTGAGCATCGAATTCGAATTTGACCTGCCTGCTACCAGCATTGTCTGCCGCGCTGTGACCCGGACCACTGAAAGAACAGGAGTGGAAATGGAAGCGTTGACCGCAGTACAGGTGGCGTTACTGACCATATACGATATGTGCAAGGCAACCGACCGGGGGATGGAAATGCACGCCATCAGATTGAACCATAAATCGGGGGGCAAATCCGGGGAGTGGAATCGGTATTGAAGCCTTATGCCCCCGATCCGGATCAATCTCCAGACCAGACTGAAGTGAATAAACAGACCGATTCCGTATCCTGCGATTTCGATCCGTCGGCGATCACGGTGAATCAGGCCAGATCGCATATTCATGAAGCGGTAGTTGCGGTACAGGATATTGAGACTCTGGGGCTGCATTCATTACTTGGCCGGGTCGCAGCCACCGATATCGTCAGTACTTCCGACGTCCCCAACCACACCAATTCAGCGATGGATGGGTACGCGATCAACAGTCTCGACCTGGTTGAAAGCGGCGACGGTGAGCTTGAAATGATCGGCGCGTCATTCGCCGGCGCTCCATTTCGTGGGACGGTCAGTCCAGGAGAATGTGTCCGCATTATGACCGGCGCCGTGATGCCGGTTGGCACGGATACGGTCGTGATGCAGGAAAGGGTCGTGGTCAATCGGCAGCAGGTAACGATTTTCCCGGGCGAAAAGCGATGTGATAATGTGCGCTATGCCGGGGAAGATATCAAAACCGGTGATGTGGTGATTCCATCCGGTAAGCGAATCGGCGCCTCTCAACTTGGTTTGCTTGCCGCAATAGGCCAAAGCGAGATCCCCGTTTTTCGCAAACCGAAGATTGCCTGGTTTTCCAATGGAGATGAACTGAAGCCGGTTGGTACGCCGCTCCAGCCAGGCGAAGTCTATGACTCGAACCGGTATACCCTGCACGCAATGTTGAGCGGTCTGGGTGTGGACCGGATTGACCTCGGAGTAGTCAAGGATGATCCGGCTGCGATCAGGGAAACGATCGTAGCAGCCTCGAAGCAGGCCGATGTCGTGATTTCGACAGCAGGCGCTTCTGTCGGCGATGCGGATTATATCAGGGAAATACTGACCAGCCTTGGAGGGGTTCGTTTCTGGAAGGTGGCCATCAAACCCGGCAGACCCTTGTCGTTTGGCAAACTCGGCAGCAGTCTGTTTTTCGGATTGCCGGGAAACCCTGTTTCGGTGATGGTAACATTCCAGATATTCGTTGCGCCCGCTATCCGGCAGATTTCAGGGGAGAAATACAGCGTCCCCATGGCGCTGAAGATGAGAACAACGACAGATTTGCGCAAACGCCGGGGGCGGATGGAATATCAACGCGGAATCATGTCACTGAACGATCACGGTGAAACCATGGTCGCTTCAACCGGAGAACAGGGTTCGGGCATCCTGAGTTCGATGAGTCGGGCAAACTGCTTCATCATCCTGCCGGATGACTGTGATGGTGTGAAGGCAGGAGAATGGGTAGCGGTACAGCCCTTTGACCAGAATAGTTAGTCATGTTCAACGCTGATCAAACCGAAGAATTCAGCCGTCTGGGCTTCATCATTGAACGGCAATTGGTCGACGTGGACACTTGCCGGAAAATGCTGGATGTCGTACACAACTCATTACATCCGCCTCTGGGTCCGCTTGAATTCGAAACCGATGTGCAGTACCTGGGCTCCCCGACAGGTCGCCTGTCTCCCGGTGGCGATACTCCCCGCAGGCTGTTGCATGCCTTTACCCGGGATGCCGTGTTTCGAATCTGGGCCACCTCACCGAAGGTTGCCGGCCGGGTAAAACGGTTGCTGGCGTCGGATCACATTGCAGTTTCCCAGAATCATCATAACTGCATCATGACCAAGCACCCTGGATTCAGCAGCGAAACATTGTGGCATCAGGATATCCGCTACTGGTTGTTCGACAAACCGGATCTGGTCAGTGTCTGGCTGGCGCTTGGTGAGGAGCACGCCAGCAATGGCGGTATCCGGTTGATCCCCGGGTCTCACCGGCAACACCTGGACCGTGGTCGATTTGATGCCTCCCTGTTCCTGCGCCCCGACCTTGATGAAAACCGCATTCTTATCGACAGCGCAGTTACTGCCGAACTCTCCCAGGGAGATGTGCTTTTTTTTCATAGCAGAACCATCCATGCCGCGGGTCAGAACATTACCAACCAGGTGAAAACCTCCGTTATCTTCACCTATCGGGACGAAGGCAATCTGCCTCTCGCTGAATCACGCTCAGCCAGATACCCGGATATCCCCTGTTAATGGGCCATATTAATGATAACGCAACCATCGAGTCCGCCTTTTTCAATAGACTCATGGGCACTGGCAATTTCCCCAAGCGACCAGGTCTCGGCGATTCGATGTCTTAACAGACCCTGTTCCAAAGAATGATAAATATCATCAATAGCCTGTTGTTTCGCCTGCTCGGGCATGTTGTAGACCAATACCATGTTCAGTGAAATATTCTTGAACATCAATGGATAAAACGGGATTACCGGTTCTGGCGCAAGGGAAGATGAATAAGTGGATATGGTGCCGTTGTTGTTCAGCAACGTTGCACTTGTTTTTGCATTGACCCCGAATTCCACGTCAACAATGTGATCAACTCCTGCTCCATCGGTCACTCGATTAATCTCGTCAATCAGATTATCCTGCCGATAATTTAATACTATATCTGCGTTGGTTTGTCTGGCAATCCGGCAACGGGCATCGCTCCCTGCGGTAGCAATCACGTATGCACCGGCCAGTTTTGCCCACTGTGCTGCATAATAACCCACACGCCCGGAAGCCCCTGTTACCAGAACGTACTTGCCGGATAAATTGCCGACATTCCGGACACAGCGGTGGGCGGTCATAATCGGAATTCCGATACAGGCCCCCACATCGAATCCCGTATTGTCCGGCAGCGCCGGGGCCATCGCAGAAGGCAGCGTTACATACTGTGCAGCGGTACCACAGTTGCGGGCGAATTGTGCCTGATAAACCCAAACCCGCTGACCACACTGCTGTTCAGGAACGCCCTCACCGACCGCATCAATCACTCCGGCGCCATCACTATGAGGAATCACAAAACCATTTTCGAAGCCAGCTGGCTGCGCCCCCGCTCTTTTTTTCACGTCAGAGGGATTCACAGCAGAAGTATGTAACCGGACCCTCACTTCGCCTCTTTCAGGCTCTGGCATGGCGCGGTCACCATATTGCAGAACATCGCGGGCCTCACCCTGCTTTTCATACCATACCGCTTTCATTTTTCCTGATTACCCATGATGATTTTAAAGTGCGGTATAGCCTCCATCGACGATCAGGGAGTGCCCGCTGACAAACTTTGACGCCCCGGCGCACAAAAAGATAACCGGCCCGACAAAATCCTCAGGCTGACCCCGCCTGCCCAAAGGTGTCCACTTTAACACCTCACGTTCCAGTTCAGGGGTCGTGCGTATTTCGCTTTTACCTCCCATCGGATGGGTCGTATATCCGGGATTGACCGTGTTTACCCGTATATCATACTGTCCCCATTCCGCCGCCAGTTGCCGACACATCATATCCACACCACCTTTGGAGGCGCCATAAGCGGTTAGTCCATCGAATGCAACCAGACTGCCGTTTGACGAAGTCATCACGATCGAACCGCCCTTGCCCTGTTTGATGAGTTGTGTTCCTGCTGCCTGGGCACAGTAAAAACAGCCTGTGAGATTGACATTGATGACCGTATGCCATTCTTCTTCGGCAATATCTTCAGGCTTCGCCACTCGGTTCACGCCGTGGTTGATGACCACACTTTCAATACTGCCGAATTGTTCAACTGCCGTATTGATCATATCGTCACAGCGACTGCGCATCGTCGCATCAAACACACAGTGAATCGCTGTTCCCCCGTGTTGCCGTATTTCTGCCGCGGTTTCCTCAACCTTGCTTCGGGTTCGGCCTGCTACCACTACGTTCGCACCCGCTGCGCTCAGGCCGAGCGCCATCGCCTTGCCCAGGCCATAACCGCCGCCGGTGACGACAATACTCTGCCCGCTCAGGTCGAACAGGGACTGCGCCCCGACAGAATCGTCAGACATGATTTTCTCCTGTAGTACGGTTACGCAAACCGGTATCGCAAGGCGACTCTACCATATACGTGTGACCGGTTCAGCGATAACGGATCGCGGTGATCATGTAAATCTCCTTGCCATCCCGCGTTCTCAACACAACTTCATCGCCGACTTCCTTTTTTAACAGAGCCCGCGCCATCGGTGAGTCCACGCTGATGTATCCCCTGCTGCTGTCACTATCGATCTCATCGCCACCGACAATCCGGTATTCGACTTCTTCACCATTGTCTTTTTCCAGACTGACCCAGGCGCTGAAAAACACCCGATTCTCATCCCCGACTCCGGAAACGACAGTCAGATTCGGCAATCGTTTTTGCAGATAGCGTATGCGGCGGTCTATTTCCGCCAATTGCTTTTTCCGGTAAATATACTCTGCGTTCTCCGAACGGTCCCCTTCCGCCGCCGCTGCCGATAACGCTTTTGTGACTCCAGAACGCTTCTTCCAGATCGCGATTTCCTCGCGCTGCAGTGTCTCGAAACCCTGTTCGGTAATATAGGGTGTCGATGGTTTTTGCGGGGGTCTATATCGGCTCATGTCCGAACCGGTACTGTCGGCGCCATCAATTTTCGCTGGCTTTTCTTTGCTGTAATTTCCACATTTGCCCGTACAACCCTGACTGGGTGACCAGAAAATCGTGGCTGCCGCGCTCTGCAATGCTTCCCTGGTCGAGCACGATTATCTCATCAGCGCCGACTATCGTTGACAACCGATGGGCAATCACCAGTGTTGTATTGTCAGCCGACACGCTTTTCAGGGCTTTTTGAATTGCATTCTCCGAACGGCTGTCCAATGAAGAGGTCGCCTCGTCGAAAATCAGGATCCTCGCTCCCTTAAGCGCGACCCGGGCAATGGCGACCCGTTGCTTCTCTCCGCCGGAAAGTTTCAGACCCCGTTCACCGACCAGAATATCGTAACCCTGGGGGTGAGAAGAAATAAATTCATGGATCTGTGCGATCCTGGCCGCTCCAGCGATTTGTTCATCCGTCGACCCAGAACGACCATAATCGATATTGTACCGGATAGTCTCATTGAACAGCACTGTATCCTGCGGCACGACACCCATTACAGACCGCACGCTTTCCTGGGTCAGTGATTTTATATCCTGATCGTCTATTGAAATCGATCCGGCATCCGGGTCATATAAACGCAGCAATAATTTAGCCAGCGTCGACTTGCCTGACCCCGAAGGGCCGACCACGGCCAGAGTGCTGCCACCGGGGATAGTGAAACTGATGTCTTTCAGCGTTTTCAGGTCTTGCTGGTAGGCGAAACTGACCCGGTCAAATCTGATTTCTCCCTGACTGAGCGATAGTGGCATCGCACCCGGTTGATCGGTGATCTCTGGATTTACATCGATCAAATCAAACATGCGCTCCATGTCCACCAGAGAATGATTCAAATCCCGATAAACCGAACCGAGAAAATTGAGTGGGATATAGAGTTGAATCAAAAATACGTTAACCATGACGAAGTCGCCGATGGTCAACTCGCCTTGTTTGACTCCGGAAGCAGCCATGATCATCAAAATGGTCAGCCCAACGGCAATGATCAGTCCTTGCCCCGCATTCAGGAATGAGAGTGACAGACTGTTTTTGAATGAGGCATCGGACCATTGCTGCAAAGCCCGGTCATAGCCTTCTCTTTCCAGCCTTTCATTGGTAAACATCTTTACGGTTTCGTAGTTGATCAGCGAATCCAGAGCCCAGGTATTCGCCGAAGATTCGGATTCGTTCATCTGTACTCTGAATTTGGTGCGCCATCGGGTAATCCAGAAAGTACAGAAACTGTAGATCAAAATCATGACGAGGGTAATCACAACGTAGCGCACATCCAGTTGTTGCCAGAGGATGCCCAGCACGACCGTGATTTCAATGGCCACAGGCATGATGTTGAATACGACCATTCTCAGGAAATTGGTGACCGCCGTACTGCCCCGGTCAATATCCCTGGACAGCGCCCCTATTTTTCGATCCAGGTGAAACGACAATGACAGGTTGTGAAGGTGTTCGAATACCCTGGAAGATATATTCATGGCTATCTGAATCCCGGCTCGGGAAAACACCACATTGCGAATTTCATTGAACAGGATGGTACTGAGCCGCAGCAAGCCATAAGCCACCAGAAAAGCGATGGGCACAGCGATAATCGGCTCTGCATCCAGATCATCGACGATTCGTTTCAACGTCAACGGCACCGTCACATTGGCCACCCTGGCAAGCACCAGAAACAACAATGCAATGGCGATTCGTATTCGATGCTTCCACAGGTATGGCAGCAAGCGTCCTGATATACGCCAGTTGCCTTTTTGATCGTTGGAAACCTGTATGCGGGGAGTCATCGAGTGTGGAAAGGGGTCAGGGGTTTAAGATATAGTAACCGATTTCAGCCTGAAGGAAATTCAATGACAGAACCTGCAGACAACATTGTGGTTTGCACATTTTATAAATTCACGTCGCTTGATCACTACGTTTCCCTTCAGCAACCGATTCTGAATCAATTGTCCGTCAACCGCATCGCAGGCACTTTGCTGCTTGCGAAAGAAGGAATCAATGGCACTATCGCTGGTGAGCAGGAAAGAATAGATGAATTTCTGAAGTGGCTGGAGGGACAAGCCGAATTTTCAGGCATTGAAAAAAAGGAATCAAGAGCAGACCAGTTGCCATTCAAACGCACCCGGGTCAAACTGAAAAATGAAATTGTCACCATGGGCGTCGACGGCATTGACCCGTCGGACCTGGCGGGAACTTACGTTGATCCTGAAGACTGGAATGCGCTGATGGAAGACCCCGAAACGCTTCTGGTGGACACCCGAAACGAATACGAGATCGAAGTGGGGCACTTTGAAAATGCGGTTAACCCTCATACGACAAATTTCAGGGAATTTCCGCAATTCGCATTGGAAAATCTCGATCCGGAAAAGCACAAAAAAATCGCAATGTACTGTACTGGCGGCATACGTTGTGAAAAATCCACCGCATTCCTGAAACAGAACGGTTTCGAATCCGTATATCATCTTAGAGGCGGTATCCTGAAGTATCTCGAAACTGTCCCTGTGTCGGAGTCCAGGTGGCAAGGTGAATGCTTTGTATTCGATGAACGGGTCACTGTCGACCATGATTTGAACAAAGGCAGTTACGACCAGTGTCATGGCTGCAGGATGCCGATCAGCGAACAGGACATGGCCAGTGAGTATTACCAGGCGGGCGTAAGTTGCCCCATATGTTATGGCAAGCGCTCAAAGCAGGACAAAGCCAGGTTTGCAGAACGGGAGAGACAGGTTCAATTGGCGGAAGATCGCGGGGAGAAACATATTGGACCACAAGCGGTTGGAGATTTAACTGCATAAACCGGGTATTATCGCTTACCTGTGGTATTGATTCCTGAAATATGATAGCATTTTTCCTGTCAGAGATCATCTGACAAACAGGAATTGACGGCACGCCCAGTCTTTTCTGGTATTCCGAAGGCCTTGCGGCCTGTGTCATCTTTAACCCATTGAGGATGCCTTATCCCGGATGGGTTAGCGCATCTGTGACTCTGTGGGTATTTATCACTAAACAACAAACAGGAGTTTGTTATGTCCAAAGAAAATAAAAATAATTCTTTCTACGATCTTCACATCAGCGGGATCGGATTTCTCAACCGGATTCGTATGGTAACGCCGAAGAATGGCAATCCATTCATGGCCGTCACTGTCGGACTTCAGGATGGCGAAGTCGTTGAAGGGGACTATTCGAAGGTGTCCACGTCTTACCTTGATTGCCGTGTATTCGGTTCGCGGGCGTTCGATATTCTGAATGACCATGTCCTTGAAGGGAATGTTGATCAGGAAAATACAATGATACGGGCGGTAGTCAAAACAGGGGGGTTGGATGTTGATTCGTTCACCTATTCACAGGGGCCGAAACAGGGCCAGAATGGGGTATCGCTGAAAAGTCGACTGCTTCAGATCAAGCATCTCTACATTGGTGGCAATGAGGTTGATCTATCCGGTTATCAGAATTCGGACAAGCAGGCGGGCGGGTAACGGTCGCGGATAAACTTTGCCGTGCGGGGCTACGGCCCTGCACGGTCCTCCATCCGGACCTGTACCATCGACATGACATATCGTTGACCGCTCTGCGGATGACGGGATATATAGACCAACAGGTCAACAGCCTCTGTGATGACATCCCGTATAATGCCGATCTGGCGCGGCGCCTGTACATTTTCTGCACAGAGTTGCTCCAACCGCTTCAGCGCGGGGGCTGTTGCAATGCTGTTTGTATCTGCCGCATCCGCCGCATCCGCATGTATCGTACACACGCCGCCCGCATGTCCGGTATTCCAGGCCTTCATCAACTCCCAGGCTTCACCTCCACGCACTTCGCCAATCAATATCCGATCAGGCCGCTGGCGCAGCGCGGAACGCAGCAATTCGACCATTGGCGTGTCTTTAGTTGCGCGACTGACCACCTTGTTTCTGGCATGGCACTGTATTTCGGTAAGGTCTTCAAGAATGTACAGTCGTTCATGCGGATATCGTTCGACGATACGATGAATGATTGCATTCGCCAGCGTGGTTTTACCGGATCCTGTTGAACCGGCGATAATGATATTGTGGTGATCTGCAACGGCTTCATGGATGATTATTTTCTGCTGCTCTGTCATTCCGCCAGCGGCCACATATTCATCGAGGGTGATCAGTCGGGATGCTTTTTTTCTTATGGAAAATGTCGGGCCGCCGACCGCGACCGGAGGTATGTTTGCTTCGAATCTTGATCCATCCGGCAACTCGCAACTCAGGACCGGATTGTCCGGTGTAATGGTAACCTGATGCCAGCCGGCAATCGCATTGATTGCTGTCATGGTGTCATTCGCACCCAGATATCCGGCCTCGGTCATGGGCTGACCAAGACGTTCAATCCAGATGGCGCCGTCCGCATTACGAAGGATATCAGTCACGTTTCTGTCAGATAACGCCTGACCAACTACGCTGCCCAGCGCCCGGTCGATTTGAGCCAGCACGCGCCTGCCGACATCAGCGGCGGAGTCATTCATACCTGCCACCGCCACCGTAGGGCAACCACATCCGGGACCGCGGGCAACCACAGGGGGATTGCCCCTACGATCAAGGGGCGGGAATCCACCATCATCCGGGACCGCGGGCAACCACAGGGGGATTGCCCCTACGATCAAGGGGCGGGAATCCACCATCATCCGGGACCGCGGGCAACCACAGGGGGATTGCCCCTACGATCAAGGGGCGGGAATCCACCAACCAACCAGAGCCGCGATCCATCCATCATCGTAAGGGACAACCCCCTGTATCCACCATCATCGCAGGGACAATCCTCTGTGGTTGTCCCATAAGAGTTAGACAATTTGTTAATCCGGTAGTATATTGTCGTCATACAGGTATAGTGGCATGTGTCGATTGTTTGCAGGTAAAAATCCGTATACCAGAGAAGCGCGAATTTGTCATGATGCAGTATCATGATAACACCCGCAATTTCCAGGTTGTTGCTGCCATCCTGTCATGTATTTTTACAATGATTTAATGAGGAATACTATGGCCAAGGCAATTCACAGCATGATTCGTGTACTGGATGAGCGAAAGTCGGTGGATTTTTACAACCACGCTTTCGGACTGGATGTCGCGGACCGGTTCGGGTTTGACGGTTTCACGCTGATTTATCTAAGAAACGCTGAAAACGATTTTGAGATTGAATTAACCGTGAACCATGATCAGGAACAACAATACACGCATGGAGACGGATATGGTCATATCGCGGTCTGTGTTGATGACCTGGATGCCGAGCATTCGCGCATTGAAGGTCTCGGTTACGCCCCGACTGCGATCAAGGAATTTTATCGGGATGGCGCGTTGATGGCCAGATTTTTTTTCCTGACGGACCCGGATGGATACAAGATTGAGGTGTTGATGAGACATGGACGCTATCAATAACCCCCCAAGGTTTTGAAAAACCGGAGAAAAACCCACCCACAAAATTAAAATTGACTCATAAAATGAGGAGCAAAACTATGAAAAACCTATCTGAAGTACGCCTGTCGAGGCGTAAACTGCTAAAGACGGGAAGCGGTCTGGTTGCCCTGACAGTGATGCCTGCGGGCATGATCATCGGGGCAAACTCCGCCTGGTCGGCGGATGTCCAGGCGCTCAAGCCGGAATCATTTGCCACCCTGGTGCAGGTGTGTCGGGATATTTACCCGCATGACCGACTCGCGGATGTCTACTATGCCGGAGTGGTCGAGGGATTTGACGCGGCTGCAAAGGGTGATGACGAGGAAAGGAAAGCGTTGGAAGCCGGGGTGGATTCACTGAATCAGGCGGCCCGGACTATGAATGGCGCTGACTATGCCTCGGTGCCCTGGGAAATAGAGCGTGTCGAAATATTGCGATCAATGCAGGATCCGGCATTCTTCCAGAAACTGCGCGGCGCACTGGTGGGTGGCATTTATGGTAACCCGGAGGTGTGGTCGGCTTTTGGCTATGAAGGGGAGTCCGCGTCAAAGGGTGGTTACCTTCATCGCGGTTTTGACGATATCGACTGGCTTGAACAGGTATAGGAGGCAGAGCAATGACAGCAAAATATGATTTGAATGACGATGGGGTTGTAGTCGTAATTGGTTCCGGCGCAGGCGGTGGAACATTAGGCGCCGAACTTGCGATGAAAGGCGTACGGACTGTGATTCTTGAGGCAGGTGGTCGCCATGAGATTGCCGATTTCAGTAACGATGAATGGGGTATGTTTGGCCAGATTTCATGGCTGGACAAGCGCACCACATCCGGTAACTGGCGAGTTGCAAGAGATTTTTCGGGTCTGCCAGCCTGGATTGTCAAGGCGGTAGGCGGGTCTACGGTGCATTGGGCCGGTGCGAGTCTTCGGATTCGGGAGCATGAATTCAAGGTAAAAACCAATTACGGGGAGATTGAAGGCGCCAATTTGCTTGACTGGCCGTTGGACCTGGATGAAATGAATCCCTGGTACGATCTCGCTGAAGACAGGATGGGGGTGACACGCACCAACGGTATCCCGGGCCTGCCAGGCAACAATAATTTCAAAATAATGAAAAAAGGAGCTGATATTCTGGGCTACAAAGAATGTCATACCGGCCGAATGGCGATCAATTCACAACCTCGTGACGGTCGCGGAGCCTGTCAGCAGATCGGATTCTGTTTCCAGGGTTGCAAGACCGGCGCAAAATGGAGCACCCTTTATGTTGAGATTCCGAAAGGAGAAAAAACCGGTAACCTGGAAGTGCGGCCCCATGCTCAGGCGCTTAATATCGAACATGACGCTTCCGGCAAGGCGACGGCTGTGGTGTACGCCGATAAGGACGGTAATATCCAGCAGCAAAAAGCCAGGGTGGTTTGTGTCGCGGGTAATTCGATTGAAAGCCCGCGCCTGTTGCTGAACTCCGAATCCTCCATGTTCCCGGATGGTCTGGCGAACTCTTCCGGCATGGTTGGCAAAAACTATATGCGTCACATGACCGGGTCCGTGTATGCAATATTCGACAAGCCTGTGCATATGTATCGCGGCACTACCATGGCCGGGATCATTCAGGACGAATCCCGCCATGATCCGTCTCGCGGGTTTGTCGGCGGTTATGAAATGGAAACACTTTCACTGGGTCTTCCATTCATGGGCGCCTTTCTGGATCCGGGCGCGTGGGGCCGGGAATTCGCCTCGGCTATGGAGGGTTATGAAAACATGGCCGGTATGTGGCTGGTAGGCGAGGACATGCCACAGGAAAGTAATGCGATCACGTTACACGAGTCCGAGAAAGACCAGCATGGTTTACCGGTTCCAAATGTTCATTTTGACGATCACGCCAATGACATTGCGATGCGCAATCATGCTTTCCGTCAGGGCGCCGCAGTGTATGACGCGGTTGGGGCTACTCGTACGTTTCCAACTCCACCGTATCCTTCTACCCATAACCTTGGCACCAACCGTATGAGTGAAAACCCATCGGATGGCGTGGTAAACAGTCACGGTCAGACGCATGATGTTAAAAACCTGTTCGTCTCTGACGGGAGTGTTTTCACCACTGGCGCCGCGGAAAACCCAACCCTGACAATCGCTGCGCTGGCGTTAAGGCAGGCGGATCATATTGCTTCACAAATGAGCAAAATGAATATCTGAAACCTTGCCCGGGCGGACAGGACATTCCTGTCCGCCATTTCGCTCCAGCACGCGCCTGCCGACCCTCACCGCGGGCAACCACAGGGGGATTGCCCCTACTGCCGCCACCGCGGGCAACCACAGGGGGATTGCCCCTACTGCCGCCACCGCGGGCAACCACAGGGGGATTGCCCCTACTGCCGCCACCGCGGGCAACCACAGGGGGATTGCCCCTACTGCCGCCACCGCGGGCAACCACAGGGGGATTGCCCCTACTGCCGCTACCGCGGGCAACCACAGGGGATTGCCCCTACTGCCGCCACCGCGGGCAACCACAGGGGGATTGCCCCTACTGCCGCCACCGCGGGCAACCACAGGGGGATTGCTCCTACGATCAAGGGGCGGGAATCCACCAACCAACCAGAGCCGCGATCCATCCATCATCGTAGAGCCTGTCCCCGGCTTGATCGGGGAGACAACCCCCCTGTGGTTGTCCGCCATCTATATACCTCGTTAAATAAAATACTATCATATTAATACCATAATCAAGGAGAATCGTGTACTTTACCTTGTTTATACTATTATATGAAAAACCCGAATAAAGAAAACGCTGATTATGGCTTGCGGGGCAGTCGCGATCCGGTCGGCGCTGACAAGTCGAAATTCCGGCTGCAGGACGTTCTTGCCACGGTCGCGATGGGGGTCATTTTTTCTATCATCATCACCCAGGAGTTTGCCGGACTGATGAACTACCGCGAGGCATTGGAGCCGCGTTTGTACGGCAATATCTATCCGCCCTGGAATTGGGTAGTCTGGAGTATTGAATTCGACCTGTTAAAGCATCCTTCGATAAAGGAAGTCCTCTCCCGATATGGCGGTTACCTTGCTCTGTGCTTTGGCGCTTATATCCTGTTCACACAGTATCTGCGGCGCTCCGGGCAGGATATGCATCGCTCACTGCATGGCTCAGCGAGATTTGCTTCTCTGCAGGATATCCGGAAGATGGAATTACTGGACAACGACGGGGTGGTGTTAGGCGCCTGGCAAGAGCGAAGCGGGAAACGATATATCCTGCGCCATGACGGACCTGAACACGTATTGATGGTAGCCCCGACCGGGAGCGGGAAGGGAGTCAGTGTAGTTACTCCGACGTTGTTGACCTGGCCCCACAGTTGCGTCGTTTACGACCTGAAGAAGGAAAACTGGGCGCTTTCGTCACGATGGCGGAAACAGCACGCCAACAATATCGTATTGCGGTTCGAGCCCGCGTGCAACGATGGCTCCGGCGCCAGCTACAACCCCCTGGCCGAAGTCCGTCTGGGCACGGACCACGACATCCAGGATGTGCAAAACATCGCTGCAATCATTATGGATTACGGCGCAAACACCGGCAGAGGTGGTGGTGAGTATTTTGCCGAAGCGGCTTACTCATTGTTGACCGCGCATATCCTGCATGTGTGTTACGAGTCTAAATTAAAAGGTGAACTGGCGTCATTGACGGATGTCGCTGAAGCGCTTAGCGACCCGGATGCAGACTTCAGGGAGATACTGGAGAGGATGGGCAACACAATGCATATCAATGGGGAACCTCACCCGCTATGCCGTGCAGAAGCGTCATCATTGCTCAATATGCTTGATGTGGGCGCCAGTCGGCAGTTCGTCGGAATCCAGGACATGGTCAGGGCCAAACTGACACTGTATCGGGATCCGATCATCAGAAAAAACATCACCCGGTCTGACTTTCGGATAGTCGACCTGATGACCCATGAAAACCCCTTGACCCTGTACGTCTGTGTAGGAAGTACGGATAAAACCCGATTACGTCCGTTGACCCGGTTATTGTTTTCCCAGATCGTCCGCACACTGACCGGTGAGGTTGAATACGATCATGGTGTCAGTACACCCTCATACAAGCATAAATTATTGCTGTTGATTGATGAGTTTCCGTCACTCGGTCGTATGGCGATCATGAATGAAGCGATCGCATTCCTGCGTGGTTACGGCATCAAATGCCTGTTCATTATCCAGGATTTCACCCAACTGCGGGACAGCGAAGCATACGGCAGTAATGAGTCGATTACCGCCAATTGCGGCGTCAGAATTGCTTTTGCTCCGAATACCATTGCCACCGCGAAGGAGTTGTCAGAGATGGTTGGAACGGCAACCATCACAAAACGGGAGTCGTCCTGGTCTTCGTCCCCAAAAATCCTGCATTCGCCAAAGGAGAATATTTCGTTTAAAGAGATCTCCCGCGCTCTTCTGACGCCAGATGAAGTCATGCGCATTCGAAGCATGCGCAAGGTCAGGAAAAAATTGATTGCGGGGGATTCTCTTGTGTTCCTGACCGGTGAGCCGGTGATTTACGGCAGGCAGATTCTGCATTTTGATGATCCGGTAATCGGACCACGCAGCAGACTCGGGGCATTGGAGAAATCAGATGTTCTCAATTAAAGCTTTTTGCCTCTGGTTTGTACCGGTACTCGCGGGCGGCCTGATTACCTGTTATTCACTTGACTACAGGATCAATCTGACACCCTCCGTGGACGGATTGATCTGGAAAATAAATACCGGCGCCCGGCCCATTCGTGGTGACCTGGCGCTGGTTTGCCTGCCGAAGGATTTTGTAACACGGCATCGACTGGATGATCATGTCACCCATACCGTTACAAATACCTGCGGTGGTATTGTTCCGTTGCTGAAGCGTGTGGTTGGCATGTCCGGGGATCACATTGGAATCAATGACAGCGGGATCATGATCAATCACACTTTGTTGCCGCACACTGCAAGGGTCATCGCCCCCACAATCGCGGTGGACCGCCGATATGTCCTGCCAGCCAACAAATACATTCTCGCAGGTGATACCGATCATAGTCTCGATAGCCGTTACTTTGGCGAGATTGATGCATCATGGGTTACGGGTACTGCCCGAAACGTTTTTTGATCGGGTATGGTCTGGGCGGCTTGGCGGCCGGTCTTGGCTTTTATTCGGCTTCGACGGTCTGGGCGCTTTGCCTGTTTCCGGTGGGACTTCGATATGCCCCATCAATACCTCACACTGTGGGTATCGCGATCACATTCAATCTGGTCGCAGGTTTCGGATTGTTGCCCGGTATCCACACGTTATCAAACGATCTGATTACCGCATTGTCTGCCTGGGTCATACCCGCGCTGTTACTCTCTATTCCGTTTGCGCTGGCGCCAACCATGCCATGGACTGGCGTGATGGCGGCGCTGGTACTGATGACATTGCCGCCACTTGGCATCATCGGTCTGCCAAGCCCCCTGATCGTAGCCGGCGCCATTCTGCCCGGCGCCGGTTTTGTCGGGCTGGCATTGATTCTTGTGTTGTTCCAACTGCTTTATTCCCTGTCCGTTCCAAAACAGGTCGGAGCAGGTCTGATGCTTGCACTGGTCGGAATCTCGTCATACGGCGGTATCGGTGGCGCCGTATCCCAACCAGACCCGCGGTTTGTCGGAATCGATATGCGACTGAATCATTCCTTGAGCGCGGACCCGGATTATATCGCTGATTATCATTCCCAAAGCCGGATCCCGGCGATCTTGAAAAACACGAAAGCATCCACCGCAATACCGGTATTCCCTGAAGCCATGGCAGGACGGTTGACCGATACGGCACAGGCCAGGCTGCGCTCATTCGCTGCCGCCGCCAACCGTGAATTCATTGCCGGGGGAGAAGAGTTCACGGATTCAGGTCAATACAACAATATCCTGGCACACGTTTCGGCGGGGAATATCAATATCCTCTATCGACAACGCATGCCTGCACCCTGGTTTATGTGGCGTGGCGGCATGGACGGATTTTTCAAAGCTGATTTGACTCGACCGGGTACATTCGTATTCGATGAGATCAATGTGGGGGCATTGATCTGCTACGAAATTGCGCTCCCGCTGCTCATTTTCCAGACGCACTGGAATGAGCCGGACATGGTTCTGGTCGCCAGCAATCTGTGGTGGGGCAGGGAGACCAATCTTCCGGATATAGTGCGACTGCACATCGCCGCCTGGTCCAGACTTTTTGATGTGCCCTATATCTCGGCGATGAATGTTTGATTAGCCGATAGAACCCAATCAAGAGTTGATGATGCGCTTGATCTGTGATTAGATAGACTTGGTTCTCCGATGATCCAATAGGGGGGAAAAATAAAATGTGTGATATCAACGGTTGTGGCAGCCACCAGAAAATGTTGCCAATCCAGGTTTCCGACACCGAGCGGCGCCTGTTTCTCAAGGGACTGGTAACCCTGCCACTGGCCACAGTCCTGGCATATCCCGAGTTCAGTCGCGCGGCGGCAAGCGGTACCGAAACCATCAGCCTCACCACCCGGGGCGGTCAGACAGTCTCTGCCGCCATTGCCTGGCCGGATGCGCCCAAGGCGCCGGTCGTACTCCTCATTCATGAATGGTGGGGACTGAATGACCAGATCAAGTCCGTGGCCGCGGAGCTGGCCCAACTCGGGTATGTGGCTCTGGCTGTGGACCTCTACAAGGGGAAAGCGGCCTCCACTCCGGACGACGCTCGGGCGCTTATGCAAAGCGTGGATGGCGTCTCGGCTACCGATACCCTGGCCAGCTGGATTGACTTCCTGAAAAACCATGAAGCCACCAACGGCAAGGTGGGCACGGTCGGCTGGTGTTTTGGCGGCGGTTGGTCACTCAACGCCTCACTGGCGGCGCCGGTGAATGCCACCGTGATCTACTACGGCAATGTCAAAAAGGATGTCTCCGACCTCGCTTCCCTGCAAAGCCCTGTACTCGGACACTTCGCAACCCAGGACAACTGGATCGACAAGGGCATGGTGAATGGCTTCGAGGCCGCGATGAAGGCCGCTGGCAAATCGGACCTGACCGTACACTGGTACAAGGCGGATCATGCATTCGCCAACCCTACCAGTGCCCGTTATGACGCACAAGAGGCCGCACTCTCCTGGGAACGCACCACGGCTTTTTTCAAGCAGCACCTGACTTGAGAACCGGAACTTCGTCTTGACGAAGCGGCGCTCCCGTCACGCCGGAACGCGCGGGCACACCCCCGTCAAGTCGCTATGATAGGAAGCGTTTTTGAACCGAGCGGTTTCAACGGTCGAAAAATGATAGTGTATCCGTTTGAATCCGGATGTTCCTGTGATATTTGCAAAAATAGATTCAAAGCATTAGTATAGGTCAGTACATCAATTGTCAGGGCGCTCCTGATACTGCTGAGCCTCCCTGATATCAGGATTGATGTCTGGAAATGCCTTTTTGCATATTGCGTTAATTTCTACTCCGGTGGTTGTAGATGATAATGTAAATCGATGAAGAAAGAATTCGCTACAATTACTACATTGCGGCTGGATTGCTTGCATAAGGATGAACTTGAAAGGATCATCAATGCACAGATGCGGGTCACGGCCAGAACACAGGCTGGCGCTATCCGACAGATGATCGGGAAATGGGAAAACCTGATTACCGAAATAGACAGGCTGGAATCCGATAACCGGATATTACGCAAGGAAAATCGGGATCTCAGAGAGATGATCGAATCGCATGTGACCACCGCTCAGGCCATGCAGGCCATATTTGAACGTAAGCGCCGGATTCCGAAAGAGTTTGACCCAGCCAGCGGCATTCTTTCAGATGGTTCGGGCAAAGGTCGGGAGAACGACTAGCCTTCAATCCCGCACCGCGGGCAACCACAGGGGGATTGCCCCTACGATCAAGGGGCGGGAATCCACCGTCACCGCGGGCAACCACAGGGGGATTGCCCCTACGATCAAGGGGCGGGAATCCACTGTCACCGCGGGCAACCACAGGGGGATTGCCCCTACGATCAAGGGGCGGGAATCCACTGTCACCGCGGGCAACCACAGGGGGATTGCCCCACCGCGGGCAACCACAGGGGGATTGCCCCTACGATCAAGGGGCGGGAATCCACTGTCACCGCGGGCAACCACAGGGGGATTGCCACCGCGCTTGAAGCCTTGTACTCCAACTGCCTCCTTATCAGTATTCAATTTCCTGCTCTGCCACCATTTCTCTCACTATAGCCTTATAAACCAGTGTCGTAAACCAATCGATCCAACCGCTGATATTATTTCCCTGATGATACCTGCCATACTTGTTTAATTCCCCGTAGTAAGATTGATGTTGTCTTTCAATTGCCGTAGACAACTGCATATTGGGAAGATTCGCCTTGAACAGAATTTGCTCCGACAAGGCCCGACCGATACGGCCGTTACCGTCAATGAATGGATGAATACGCTCAAACCACAGATGCGCGATAGCCGACTTCAGCGGCGCCAGCAATACCGGATTATTCTGGTCCTGATCGGGTAGTGCAGATGCACTGCCGGTGAGCAACTGAAGGGGACAATTGTACCACTCGATAAAAGCAGCCATCCCGGATTCGACCTGCTCCGGTGGCGGCGCTTCATACAGAATTCGCTGCCCGTCGCCGATGACTACGACCTCAGACCGGTATTGGCCGATTTGTCCCTGGTATCGCTTATCCCGTTCCAGATATCCCAGTAATTGTTGATGCAACCCATGCAAATAGTCTCTGGTCAGCGGCTCACAGATATTCCCACGGGAGGCGATCAACATCTGCACCACACCGGTAGCACGTTCGTCGATATTCCGGTCCACAGGGCGCCCGGTTTTCAGCAGGGAAGTCGCAACAGAATGAAGGTCACCATAGGAAAGATGCTCCCCTTCGATTGCGCTGGTAGCGCGGGCTTCCATGACCAGGGAACGAATCGCACCCTCACCCTGTAAAACCGTTTGCTCAGCGTGAACCGTATTCCCATTGCGTTTTTCTGCAAGTTTATAAATCTTCAATAACTGCATGACGGTCTGTTCAGATAAAACGTACTCCCATACCGGCCAGTCCGGTCTTTGCCATATCCAGTTATTCTTCATCATGGGCCTTTGGTATTCAGGTTTCATGGGGTTGCCGATTATGGCGCGACTCCTATCAGGACAAGTGGCACGGCCGGCGCCCCACGACCTTGCCGTATTACATTCAGAAGGTCGCGCTCATAATATGGTACGCCGCTGGACATTTCTTGTTCCAACGTCTTCATTGGCAAGATTTCAATTCCAACATCAATGATATCGGAAATATAGAAACTGAGGTGCTTGACGAACAGGTCATGCGCCACGAATGCATACTTTCCGAACTGAACTTCAACGGCCACCCGATCCTTCACGAAATCAGTTTGGTTATAGGAGTGGAAATTACATTGAGCACCTCATCCCATAGTTCTTTCTTGTGAACGATCAGGTATTCCTCACCATTCAGGTGGGAATATCGTGCTGCAATTTTCATCAGTGCCCGCCTTTCGGCAAAGAGGGGTCGTAAATCGGCTTTCCCATCGGTCTTGTCTTCAGGCTTCCATCGAGTAACCGGTCGACCCGGTTGTGGGCAATCGAAATGTATTCTTCCACGATATCGCACCCATACGCGTCGCGTCCGTGCTTCAGGGCGGCAATCGCCGCAGACCCGACACCAATATATGGATCGAACACCGCGTCCCCTTCATCGGTCATCGACAGAATCAGGCGTTCCACCAGCTCTACCGGGAACTGGCATGGGTGGATCGTCTTTTCAGGGTGATTGCTCTTCACGTTCGGAAACATCCAGACATCACTCGGATTCTTCCCGTTAGGGTTGCAAGACAGCTTGCCGGCATTTGGTCCCTTGAAGTGTCTTTTCCCAGGGTACTTCGACGGAACCCGAATCGGGTCAAGATTCCACGTGTAGTTGTCGCTCTTTGTCCACCAGTTGATCGTTTCGTAGCGACCTGACAGACGCCTGGTGCAGTGCAGCCCATGACCGAAATGCCAAACTATGCGGTTGCGAAGCTTCAGACCGTGAGATGCGAAAACGGGATAGAGCAGCACATCCAGCGGCACAATCTCTCCGTTGTCCACATGGTTCCCTACCTGCCAACAAATTGACCCCTGATCGTGCAAAAGACGGACGCACTCGGCAATCACTCTTGTCTGCCCGACGATATACTCATCCGTGGACAGACGCTTCTTCTCATAGGTCTTGCCAAGATTGTATGGCGGCGAAGTGACTATCAGCTTGAATAAGCCATCCGGCAGGTCGGACATGAATTGCAGATTGTCACGGCATTCTATGACGATTTCGGCCAAATCGGATTGGACAGCCAAAGCAGAGACAGTTTTTAGCATTCTACTCATTTCCCTGTATTGTTGTCTGATATTTGCCCGGTCTCATCCCTGATTTCTTCAATGTCAAACAGGGAGCCCTGCACTGCCACCCAGTTCTCTTCAATATAGTCTCGCATGAATTCGCGTAACACTTGTGCCGCAGGCCTGTCCTGAGCGCGACAAACCATCATAAAGCGTTCGTGCAAACTGC
Source organism: Arenicellales bacterium (assembly GCA_963663315.1). Taxonomy (GTDB): domain Bacteria; phylum Pseudomonadota; class Gammaproteobacteria; order Arenicellales; family Poriferihabitantaceae. The sequence goes on from OY760176.1 coordinate 20,943, forward strand.
TCTCGATACGAATCCGGAATCCTGCGTCTTTCCTCGACATAATCATAGTGTACACGATGGATGTACATTTGTGTATCCAAAATGTTCTTCACTTTCCCCCCAACAGATCGACTCAGACGAATTTACGGTAGGTATGTACGTCGTCAAACCAAGTTGGGTCGATGGCATCCTGATTTAAGAGGCAGTTCAGCTCATCCAGTATGTTCTGACCCCGTCCATAAAACACATCAGCCGGTGTCAGATTGTTTAGCGATTCAGGATAGCGCTCGTGGTAATAGCCGAGTTCCCGAATCTCGCGAAACAACCGCTTCCCCGACAACCCCGGACACAATTCGACCCGCTCACGCAGATACCCCTCGTACGGGTCCAGAAGCCGCGGACGCGGATGCCGGGGACCGTATACCGGATTCTTCAGCCCCCGTTTCAGGTGCTGTGGACGATTATCTTGAGCTTTGCGAGGCCGAAGACCGTAAGCCCGATGTGCCGCTGAAGGGCAGCTTCAACGTGCGCCCCGGCCGCGACCTGCACCGCCGCGCTGAGCATCGACGAGCAGTCGAAAGGGATGAGGAAACGTTCGATTTCGTCGACCGCTTCTGTAAAGGCTCCGCCCGAGACTGCCAGAAGACGGGAAAGTTGAGAACACACGTTCGGTGTTGCGAGCGGCAGCTGCCCATAGACGCCGGTAGATCGCCATATCGGAACAACGCCAACGTCCAAGAAATGTTCTCGCCATTCCGGTGTCGAGTGCGGCCATGCGCTGCAGAACCGCATAAAGCAATTTGACGGCAGGTCCCAACAGCATTCAGGAATGTTGGAGAGGAGCAAGACCATTTTCTACTCAACTCCGACGAGTTGGGTCGTTAACCTTTAACTGTTGTCTAAGGCTATTCTGTTGAGCTAGAATTGTCCCGGCGCAGGAAGTATCACCCAATATTTTCATGTCTACGGGCTAGCACGAGGTCGTTGCAACTTGCCCGGCGCCGCTACCCTCTTGCTTGATCAACCATGCAGAAGGGAAGTCAGAACCCGGGAATCGTGAAAACTGACCAAAGTGACCACCACCGAGCAGATCGGCTTACTTTCTGCGAAAGCCAATTTTCACCTTCATGCCAGCCTTTGGCGGTAGGGTGTCCTGTTACTCTTTTTTTTCCCGAGACCGGGCGTGCCCTCTAGTGCAATTTTTGTATCTAAGGAAATCTGCAGTTGGACTTACACAGTAATCTTCCTCGCCTTATCCCACGAGCCATCACATGGGCAGAAGAAATGGCTGCGGATGTTGCCTCAAGAGGAAAATCTTTGGGTCAATCTGACCTTTCGATTGCGAGGGCCGTAGGCGTTCAGCGAGCCGATAGGATCCGTGTATTATTGGTCGATCAAATTCCACTACCATCAGACCCTGAACTCCAAGCGGCCGCCATACAAGCTGAACTACTCGGGCCAGATGTTGAAGGTCTCACCCTTGGATACTCGATTCTGATCTGTCATGGAAGGTTGTGCAGACGCCTGTTGTCGCACGAGTGTCGCCATGTGTACCAGTACGAACAAGCAGGATCAATCGCATTGTTCCTCCCACTTTATTTAGAGTCGATCGTCCAAGTAGGGTACTGGGATAGTACGTATGAACGCGACGCACGGAAGCATGAACAAGTATACGCCTAATATGTAAAAGTTGGGACTTGATCTGACAGTTACCGGTTTGAAGGGGTGCCTGTCAGTTGAAGTCTAGTTCACAAACTTCTCCTGCCAGATTTTCCTGCCGTCCTCCAATGTCTCCATGGGAGTTCGGCCACAACCCATTTTCCCTTGATGGGTCCGTTCAGTATTATACTGATCAAGCCGCCCGTCAAGGTCTTTCTGCAAGGTCTCCAGGTCGCCGTACACGCTCTTGCGGAACGTGATCTGGTAGAACTCGTTCAGGATGGTTTTGTGGAAGCGCTCACAGATGCCGTTGGTTTGGGGCGATTGGGCCTTGGTCTTGCCGTGATCGATGTCATTGATGGCCAAGTAGAGTTGATAGTAGGGCTCTTGAACGTGATAAGTCGGTTTTTAAGCCGATCCAGATGGAGAAAGACGTCCTCCCTGGCTGAAAACACCATGTTTGTTGTTGTCGCTGGCCTGCTCGAACCGGAGGCGGCCTATCATCCAGGCAGTCTCTACCGGATGGGGTTGCTGTTTTAGGGGTTGACACAATTCGCCCCTGCATGTATCATCTGCCGCATGATGCAGCATTGTGCGGCAGTGTGAGGTGGCCGCTAAACAACGCCTCACAGTCAACCTCGAAGTTGCTGAATATCAGGAGCTTCAAAGGCTCGCTCAACAAAATAATGTCTCGATGGCGTGGCTTGGCCGTCGGGCCATCACTTGGCTTCTAGAGCATAACAACAGCCAACGCGAAATTCCGTTCCTCCCAAATGTCATCGGTCAATTGGAGCGGTAGATGGTCGGCATAGTCGGAAGCTTCTACGAGTTCTTCGCTGGCGCAGGCATGGCGCGTGCTGGTCTTGGGGACCGATGGCGTTGCCTGTTCGCCAACGACTTCGACCGGAAGAAGGCCGCGACCTATGCCCTCAATTGGGGCGTAGACAATCTTGTATGCGGCGACGTGCGAGAGGTCACTACTGCCGACTTAACTGGCGTTGCCGATCTGGTCTGGGCATCGTTCCCATGTCAGGACCTGTCTCTCGCAGGCAGCGGCGCCGGGCTGGAAGGCGAACGCTCCGGTACCTTCTGGCCGTTCTGGCGCCTGATGACCACGCTTGTCGATGAATCGCGCGCCCCTGCTGTGGTTGTCTTGGAGAATGTCTGTGGAACCTTGTCTTCTCACGGCGGTAAGGATTTCAAGTCGATTTGTAAAGCGCTTCGCGATGGGGGCTACAGGTTCGGATCCCTGGTCATTGATGCCGTTCATTTCGTCCCGCAATCGCGGCCCCGCCTTTTCATTGTTGCGGTGCGGGCTGACATTCCCATCCCCGACACGCTTTGCGAGATGTGGCCTGCACGAGTGTTTCATCCGCACTCCCTTCGGAATGCCTACGTAAGACTGCCCACCGACTTGACGGATGGCTGGATATGGTGGCGGCTCCCCATGCCGCCGGTGCGCAACACCGATTTCTCCGATCTCCTTGAAGAAGACCCGCGAGACGTGCCTTGGCATACGCCCGTTGAGACGCGGAAGCTCCTGGACATGATGAGCGACATAAACCTGGATAAGGTTCGCTTAGCGAAGTTAGAAGGGCGGCGGATAGTCGGTACGGTTTACAAGCGCACGCGGCGCGACGGGACCGGCCGAAAGGTCCAGCGCGCCGAAGTGCGCTTCGACGACATAGCCGGATGCCTACGCACCCCGGCCGGCGGCTCAAGCCGACAACTTGTCCTCGTTGTCGAAGGCTGCAAGGTGCGGTCGCGTCTCATTTCAAGCCGCGAAACCGCGCGCCTCATGGGCCTTCCGGATGATTATACTCTGCCCGAGAACTACAACGAAGCCTATCATCTGACAGGCGATGGGGTTGTTGTGCCCGTGGTCCGGTTCCTGGCGGACACGATCATCCAGCCCGTGATCTCGTGCATAGTCGAGGCGCAGAAAGCCGCATGAGCGTCATTCCGTGCCAGCGGAACAGTAGCCTTGGCCAGCAAATTGAAGCATTCGCCGAAACACTGAAGACCGAGGCTCACACGCTTGGCGATCACGGCCTCAGTGAGTCGAATTTTTACGCCAGTGGCCTTTTCCGAGGGGCCATCGAGCGAGTTCGCGGACAGATCGTCGCCGACATGCGCGAGAAGCGAGAATTCGTTCAGCATGTTCTCAACCACATGCAGGATAAGAAGTTCATTATCGATTGGGAGTCCGCTGGCGAAGTCAATCGCCATGACTATGCCATCAATCTCCCATCGGGCCGAACAGCCATTGTCGAATTGAAGGGATGTCTGGACGGAAACAACACCAACATTTTTGAACGGCCGCAGAATGCGGATGAATTCATAGTCTGGAGCTTATGCACGAACATGGGCTCCGATCTACGGAAAGGCGTCTGGTCCGGAATCCATACGCGCCTGAGCGCCGAAATCATCTCCCGCGAACAACGCGTTGACGGGATAGTCATCTGGGACATGTTTTGCGGCACCATCGGGCGGCCCTGTCCCAAGTTGCTGGCTGACCCTTCCCGTATCACCATTGTCGGTCCGTATTCGCTTCCGCCGCCGTGTCTCTACGTCTTGCCAGCCACGATTCCGAGTGTCCGTAACAACCCCACTCCCCAGGCTCAACGGCTATCTGATGTCCAGATACTGCAAGCCTTTAATGACTGCTTCGGAAGTAGGCCACAGGAAACCAATTACGTCAGTTTCGATGTTGCCCATCGAGACGCCGACACCGTTCGAACAACGCGCATCGTCCGCGACGACGAGGTGCAGAGAGAGTCCAGGCCGACCGCAATCCGTCGAACGTAACGATGCCGTCGGAACTGCGCAGCCGGACCATGCGCGCGGTCAAAGGTTGCGACACCAAACCCGAGATGGTGGTGCGGCGCCTCCTGCATCGTATGGGCTATCGGTACCGCCTGCACCGGAAGAACCTGCCGGGCAAGCCGGACATTGTGTTCGGCCCACGTCAGAAGGTCATCTTCGTTCACGGATGTTTCTGGCACGGGCATTCTTGCAAGCGCGGGAGTCGGCTGCCGAAAACCAACGCCGAGTACTGGCAGGCGAAAATTGCGCGCAATGTTGAACGGCACTCGGATCAAGTCGACGAATTGACCACCGCCGGTTGGACGGTGCTTACGCTATGGGAGTGCGAACTTGCCGACGTGGATGCAGCCGCACGGGGCCTAAGCGCTTTCCTCGACGAAACTGTTAGTATGTAGCTCTGGTGTTCCTTGGGCGCGTCGCTTCGGGGGCGGGCTACGCTGTCGAGCTCGCTGTGCGCTGACACCTGCCCGGCGGCGCATAGAGTGTGACGGCGGGGGTACCTAGGCGGTTTGACCGCCGCCACAACCCACTTCACCGAATAACGCTTGTGTGCCATACTGCCTCCTCCTCATGCCGGGGACTTTTATCATGCCAGTTTCGCAAACGCTTTGGACTAATTTATGGGGAGACCACCACAAATCACCGGCTCTGTTTCAAAACCTGGAGCATTACCCAAGGGGCTTGACATCACCGATTTACGAAGTATGTTTCTATCGAATCTGGTATCAGGAGGTGTTTGCTTGAACGATGTGAGACAGTTTGCAAAATTGGTCAATGACCTTTGTCATCGTCAATCCCGAGCTTCTGCGTTGGGCAGATGCGTGCTTCAGGGTTGCAGGTAAGAAACCAGAGAGGAAGCTAATGCTATGGACGTAAATCTGAATGTTCCTGCAATCGAGAAACTCTTGGATTATGCCGCTAGCGGCATCGGCAGCGTTGCCGGTTCGATGTTGGCTCCTTGGAAAGCTCGACGAGAAGTCCAAGCAGAGCAGATAGCTGCAGAAGGAGATGCGACTGTACTGCAAATTCAAGCAGAGGCTCAATCAAAAGCGCGAGCAATTTTAGTGTCGCAAGATTCTGATGTTTCTGGAGAATTAGACATAACAAACATGGTAAATCAAAGGATTCAGTTTCAAGAACGGAAAAGACAGATCAATATTGAATCAGTAGTCAGGGAAGCTGCCCACCAACTCGGAGATAAAAGTGTCGCAAACAGCGATCCGGATCACGACTGGACGGCCCGTTTCTTCAATGAGGTACAGGATGTATCATCGAAGGAGATGCAATTATTGTGGGCGAAAGTCCTTGCCGGTGAAGTTGAGCGGGCAGGAAGCACATCCGTTCGGACGTTGGAAATGTTGAAGAATCTTGACCAGGAAACGGCAAAGCTATTTAGCAAGTTATGTTCAGCCTGCACATTCTTGGATCCAAATGAGAAGAGATTCAGCGATGCTAGAGTTCCTTCGCTTGGGGGTAACGCAGCATCTAATTCTTTGATCAAGTATGGTCTGAATTACGCTGCACTTAACATTCTCAACGAACATGGCTTGATTATATCGGATTACAATTCCTGGTGTGATTATAGGAGTGCCATCGGAATCATGAGCGATAATACATCTATACTGTTCCGTATGCCTTTCAGCTTTCAGAACCGATACTGGGTTTTGGTTCCTGTAGGCCCACATGCTTTGAGCAAGGAATTTAAACTGCATGGTGTTGCCCTGACTGAGTCAGGGAAAGAATTATCAAAAATTGTTGAATTGGAACCTATGGAAGAGTTTGCTAGCGACCTTATGAATTTCTTCCGTGGGAAAAACTTACAAATGACAAAGGTTGACAGTTCGCAACCGCAAATCGTTAACAACCCCACATGACAAGTATTAAAAAGCCCTCAGTTGAATCTGCAGCCCTTTCTTGGTTTTAAATTTTCAGTTGGGAGGCCGAACATGATTCCCACATTGCTTTTAAGGTACGCCAAGTGCCGAGCGCAGTAACAATAAGGTACCGTCATTTCTGGATGGCGTCATCGTGGGGAAAGGTGCCTCTCACATCGCCTGCGTCAACCACGAGACCGAGCGCAGAGTCGTCCATCGCATGCAGACCCCACTTGCTTCCCGTTTTGTTCATCTCGAGGTCCGGATCGACGCCGGGGACTGGTGCGCCTGGGGTGCTGCCAACGGAATTTCTCCGGAGGTACTGTTCTTTATTTTATTAGAAACATCTAAGGAAGGTCTGATCAATTGAGCACTTGAGCAGTAACTTTTTCAATTCCACGATTTCAGTGAACTTGAGTAGTCGAATTTTCCCGAATCAGCGACCGGATATGAGAAGAAAACGGACTTTACCGCGCCTTTCCCGTTTTTCAGGCGTACGTAGCCTGCAACTCCAGCCGTCTTCGTTTCAACAGCGCCTGCTTTGCCATCACCAGGTTGCTCAAAGCACAGGCCACAAACAGACGATGAGCGTTCTTCGACAGCCCGCGGTAACGTACCTTGGTAAAACCGAATTGCCGCTTGATGATGCCGAACTGGTGTTCCACCTTCGCCCGCACCCGGGATTTGTTGCGATTCCTCGAACGCTCCGACTCCGTCAGCTTGCGGTAGCGCGATCCCTTCGCCTGGGTGAAATCCTTCGCATCCGGCGCCACCTCCAAGATCACGGCCTTCTGACCCGCATAGGCCGAATCCCCCCACACCCGCGTCTCGTCGCCATGCAAAAGGTCACGCAGAACCCGCGAATCATGGACATTGGCTGGCGTGGCCACCACCGAATGAATCAGCTTGCTGCGACTGTCCACGCCGATATGCGCTTTCATGCCGAAGTACCACTGTCGGCCCTTGCGCGTCTGGTGCATCTCCGGGTCGCGTTCTTTCTTCCGGTTCTTCGTCGAACTCGGCGCATCAATGATGCTGGCATCCACGATCGTGCCCCGGTTCACCTTCAGCCCGTTCTCGCGCAAATACTCGTTGACCAGCCCGAACAGGCGATCCCCCAGGTTGTGCCTTTCCATCCGATGACGGAACTTGCAGACCGTGGTCTCGTCCGGTGCGGGCTCCCGGCCCAAGTCAATGCCCACAAACCGGCGCATCGCGCGCGAGTCGTACAGCGCCTCCTCGGCAGCCGGATCCGAGAGGTTGAACCAGTGCTGGAGAAAGTGGATGCGCAGCATCCGCTCGACTCCGATCGGCCGGCGTCCCGCTCCTTTCGGTTTCGGATAAAAGGGTTCGATGGCTTCGGCCAACTCCGCCCACGGAATGATCTTCTCCATGTCATCCAGAAAACGCTCCTTGCGAGTCTGTTTTCTGTATTTGTCAAAACCGGCATCGGAAAGAGTAGTCTGGCGCATGGGCATAAACAGTGTTGAGACATCAAAGCCGATTATATAGCACCGGCTGAATTAATCAGAGTTTCCCTAGATTTTCTCGAACCGTCCTTTCGTATCTTCCGAGATGTTGTACCGGGCAAGATTTGAAACGAGATACGTTGCAGGACGAAGATGGCTGAAGATTTCTCCACTTCGTCTTCCATGCCCTGCCTTGACCAACCGTCGGCAACAAGGTCGTCCACCGACAGGCTGCAACCATTGTTTGGCATAGGTGCGTTGACCAATTGGACATAAAAGTCGCGATCGAACATGTCCTCTATATCGGCAACTGGCGTATCGGTGAAGTCCGATACCCGATGGACCGTGTAAAGGTCTTGTATCTTGCCATCGTTCTCCGTGCTGACATCACCGCGATGTTCAGTCCCTTCTGAGAGTTTGGCCGCAATTGGCGATACCTTGTATTTTCCACCCGCATGGATGATGATCCAGCGCCGAGACAAGCCTTCTCGCCCCTTCACGTTCTAAAACCAACGACATGGCATCTAGATAGTGTTTGTCTGATGGGCCTTCGATAATTAGCCTGTTCTTCCCCACGAAGTCCATCTGCCACATCTCAATCCCCAGTCAAGAGAGGGAAAGTGTCTTCGTTCGCATCTGTCCAGACTTCGTTCAAGTCCACCTTTGCCGCTAGATGCTTTCGGCAGTTCGACGGGTGCGTCTATGCTCTTGTCCTGCACTACCCGAATGCGCTCACCGTGTTCGATGTCGGCATGAATGGCGAGTGCGTCGTATAGATTATCTGGTGTTCTGACAGTTCGTGTACCTCAGAAGATCGTGCTGTGCCTTGCCTAGGCCGGGTTCGTCCATTGTTGCCGTGTTCTCCGTATGTGCCCGTACCAAGCTAGAAAGGAAAAGAACCAGACGAATCCCTTCGATCTTCAATTTCGGTCAAACTTCCATGTATGCTATCGCGCACCAATGCCCAAATGTTCGCCTGTGCATTTCGCATGTCGTCAGGGTCTTCCGAGGTGCCCGGCAACACCTGGAATTCGACTTCCAGATGCCCTGTGACCAATACTTCACGATGTTCGTGATTCTCCTTAGCGGCCTGTAGCAGATTGCGCATGTGTCGTTTCTGGATTGAGAAGTTTGCCTGGCTCTGTTCCTGCCAAACGCAAAAATCCTAATCGGATAGTCGGAATTTCGAAGGGTGGCATACGGTCCCGTTGTATGAGTTTTTGGCGTAGTATTCATCGAAGTACATGAACTTGGGTGCACGGGGCCAGACCAACATAGGCGAGTAACCCTCCACTTTTTTGATGTACTTCATCGAACAACCCAAGCAAGTCGGGATCTTCGTCTGTCGTATATACGTGTCGCCTATTAACACGAGGGCTGAATCCCTTGCGCCTTTTCTTCGTCGACCCCTCGCAAAATTGCATGACCCGGCTCGCTTCTCCATTTTGAATTCACGTGGAGGTCGAAAACCTTTCAAATCATTGATTTTTTTGTCGGATCGAAACACAAAAATGTGGTCTGAGAAAGAAATGTCAACGATTCAAAACATTGTCTCGGAAAAGTTGGACGGTCTCTACAGGAAACTGAATCTGAACTTGAGATAGGCCGGTATCGTCGTCACAGGCCAGGCAACATACGGCACGGGCACGCTGACGCTGACCCCGGAGGGGTTGTCAAACAAAAAATGCGCCGATGGAGACGGATACGGATCTTGCCATGGCGTCGGCGGGCGCCCCGCGGGGTGGTGCGGCCGCCCCGATTCCAGGCGTATCGCGATTAAATCCATTATATCCAATATTCACGTTATATTCACGTATATGTACCGTATAGGTACACCTTTTTCACACAACTATGTCTATGATCGCAAGGAGAATTTTGTGTGTGTGCGGTCCGCCCACGGTAGTCGGGCAGGCCGCGTGGAGGGCTTTGACGGTCGGCGCTGCGTGCGCGGCGATGGGCTGCCGGGATGCCAGTTGATTTTGAGACAATTTGGAGGCAGTTAATGAGTGAATTGTTGGTTTTGGCGAAATCGCCGGGAAGAAGGAACCGCGGCTCTGCCGCGCGGGCGGCAGTCCTATTGAGAGCCGAGAACCGGTCGGCCCGTCTCCGGCCGGCATGGTCGTGTGCGGTCGCTTCGGCCCGCTGCGCGGCGGCGGTCCTGGTGTTCGCGTTCGGCGCCGCGCTGCTCGGCATGCCCGCCGCGGCCCAGGCCGTTGCGCTGGTCAGCAATGTCCAACAGCCGAACACCAAGTATTGGACGCAGGTAGTTGGGGAAACTGCCCAAGGGTTCCGGACGGGCAGCAACACGGGTGGCTACACCCTGGAGTCGATTGAAATCGATTTTTTACGTGTGTGGTCATCGGGGAGCGATGCGTCCAACCTGAGGGTGACGCTGTGGAGTGCGACCAGCGGCCAAAGACCGGCTGCCTTCCTGGCGACGCTGACCAATCCGAGCGACCTGTCGGTCAATAGCCAAAAGCAAGCGAGTGGACGAAAGCAGTAAGCCTCGCCGTGCCCAGTCGAGCGCGTCGGAATTGGCGTTGCATCTGGGCGGACGCCTCAAGCATGCACGCCTGCTGCTCGGTTTCACTCTGCGCCAAGTGGCCGAGGCGGCCGGTATCACCGAAGGCTACGTCTCCAAATTGGAGAACGACCGCGTTCGGCCTTCCCTGGCGACACTCCACAGGCTCGCGAACATTTTGCAGACCACTATCGGCGGGTTGGTGTCGGAGGCCGATCCCTTCGGCAAGAACGTGGTCGTGGTGCTGCGGGACCGCCGGCAGGTGTTCCAATTCACCGACGGCCGCGGGGGTGTAGGCACAAGCCTCGAAAAACTCATCCCCTCGCGGCCCGATAACCTGTTGCAGGCCAACATCCATGTGGTCGCACCGGGCGGCGGCAGCGAGGAGTTGATTTCCCATAGAGGCCAAGAGTTCGGCTTTGTCCTCGAAGGCCAGTTGGAGCTTCTGGTGGGCGACGAGGTCTATTGGCTCAGTGAAGGCGATGCCTTCTGTTTCAATTCGGAACTCCCCCACGGCTATCGCAACAAGGGCGAGGCAACCGCCCGTATCGTTTGGATGAATACTCCCCCGACCTTTTGACCTTCGGTTTTGCCGTCAGCCAATCTGGAAATTCCCGCCGTACGGTCAACATTAATTCGAATAAGAAAATATTCCCACAAAGAAAAGGTGTGACGCGCTGGGTCGACAGTCACGGGTCTGGCAGAAACGACATCCGCGTCGGTGCAGTACGCCGTTTTGGTCTGTCGGATGCAATCGGCGCGAAGCACAAGTACGATACCAAGAGCGACCGATGGTACGTCATTCTGGATTGTATTCAGACCGACAATCCCATTGACGGCTTGTCACCACTTGTTTGGCCGTGGATGGAAGATGAGAACGAAGCGCAAGCGTCACAGCAAGTTGCGAAGATGTTCAACTCAAACCAGCGGGATTGGACTGTTGTCCATTTTTCTCAGCGTTAACTGTTTTCGTGTCTTGAGATCCTGAAAACAGCACCTTCTTTTATTGAGTGAGTGGAGGGGTCCAACGTCAACTTCAAGCCAACTCGAGACAGAGTCTCACGCGAGATAGGCAAGCCCATGCCCCGTCCTCCCGGTTTTCGCGAAAAATTCATAGCGAATATGTTTTCCCGATCCCGTGCGCTGACACCTGGTCCATTGTCTCGAACCAGCAAGTCTTTGCCATCCGCATCCAGAGTGATCTTCCGTGGCCGATCATGTGATCGTTGCACCCAGAAGATTGCATTATCTACCAGATTGATAAAGGGTAGATAAAGGGAGGATGGGTAGCCCCGATTTGATGTATTAAAAAACTTTTTTGTCGCTGTTAAAGTGACGTTGTGCCAGATAAAATGCGTTTGGAACAGTTTTTTCAGAAATTCATATATTTGCTTACCGGTAACGTCGATGCGAGTACGATGGAGACGCCGGTCCAGTGACGTAAACAATGTCAGGTACTCATCCAAATGATCAAAGTTGGTACGTATATCCTGGTACAGGCTATTCAATTCAGGGTTCGCATCCGACCAGGCTTCCAGTATTCTTAATCCATCACGAAGCGCCCCGACTGTCTTGTCAAATTCATGACTGATTGTCTTTATTGCCATACCGATCTGGGCCAGTTCTTGGTTGACATCACGCTGTGTTTTTAATTCCTCCAATTCTTCTTCCAAGGCTTCAGTCAAGTCATTGCTGTCGTAGCCGTCCTGTTCCCAAATCGTACTTACCAGGTTCAATTGATCATGCAGGCGCAGTAATTTTTGACTCTCAGTTTTATATGCTGACATGATTTGATCCACGAATTTCTCTCTTATTATTGTTAGCTTGGATACATCCGTGGTCTCCTGCTTCATGTGTTCAATTTTGGCTGCTATTGCATCGACGGTCTGGGTAACTGTTCTAACACTGTTTTTGGTTTCATCTATTACAATTGTAGTAATATCGTTAGCCAGTGTGTCCACCTCGCTTTTGAGCCGTCGCACTTCTTTCAGTGCGTCAGTCTCATGTTCTGATACTGCTGTGTTCAGACGGACGATGTCGTTCAAGGGGACTTTGGCTTCCCTCGCGGCATCAGAGATCCAGGCTTCAATTTCTTTTTCAGTCGGTTTGAAAACCTCTGAATCCAGTAGCTCCATCTGGGCCTGATAGGAATTCCATTCGTTCGAAAGTTGTCGTGAAAGTCCGACACCGCGAGGCTTGGTCACGATGAACTTTTTGCGTAAATCGTGTAGTTGCTCGCGTGCTTGTTTTTCACTTCTCATGAGCGCCCATGCCTTGTTCCGTTTTGGAATATCGCTTGCCAGGCTTTTTCCTACATCATGCTGTACTGCCAACAGAAGCTTTTCGGCTTCTGCTTTTGGACTTAATTCATCGATATTCGCAAATACTCCCTGCAAGTCTTTTTGAAACTTCACTTTTCTTTGTCGGGCCTGTTTTTCTTTTTTGCGCAGTATTTCAGCATTACGGTTCAATTCGCCTTTCTTGATAACGTGTGGATCGGCAAATTCTCCTTCTTCCCGGAAAAAGTCCCCCGCCGTTTGAAGAAAGAAATTCATGAGAATTGACCTGAGTTGGCGATAGGCTTTGTTTTCCCGAAAACCTTCACGACCCGCTTTTTCGGTAAGATACCCATTTTCATTCTGACTAAGCTCAATAACACCGAGCATGCGGCGGTATGAATAGAAATAGTAGCTTGCCCCAAGCGTCCTGTTCCGTTCAATATCAAGCCAGTCGTAGTCGGAGTCTCCGTATGGCTGGACACGAATACCATCCCGGTAAATGTACAGACCTCCATGGCGGTCGAGCTTCCGTTTAAGTAAGATGTGTTCCTCCGGGGGGACCAGTGAATCGCGTGCAACACCCTGCATATACGCGAATGAAAGATTGAATGGTCCACACTCGGTCATCTGTCCATCTGACTCGCTCCAGTTAAGAACGTAATTTTCAGGTTTCATTTGGTAGATACCGACTTCGCCTCGAAACTGTCCAAATTCGTCGAAACGGCCCAGAAAATGATGATCTACTGTCTTGAATTCATCAGGCGTGAAAAACGCTCGCTCGCCGATCAATTCTATAGGTCCGCCCAGATCTTTATGATCCCGAAATCGTGCAACCATCGGCGGAGAAGCGTGATCTGGCATCATCGTATTAGTGAATCCGATCAGATGTTTCTCGAAACGCGTGGCTTTGTTACCGATATCCCTGTTGTCAATGTCATCATCAAGAATGGTATCGGCAGGAATGATATAGAAGTGCGTTCCGCACCCGGAATCTTTTAGTGAGGGGTCGCCCAAGTACTTCGAATATTCAAGAAGATCAGCATTGAAGCTCTCCATATCTTCCTGAATCTCTTCTATTCGCTTACTATCAGTTAGCGGAGCGAGTCTCTTCAGTGTAGAGGCAGCTTCGGTAAGCATTTCCTTAACGTCATCCCGGTCAGGTAAAGTTCCGCCCTGGAACTCCCGAACGGGAATAGCTACATCTTCCAGATTCAATCCCGGCAATTCAAAAAATCCCCAGTGCAGGTACGCCGCAATCGTTTTTTCACTGGGCTTTCCTCTTATTCTGGCTCTTGACAGTACAAGCACTTGTGAGCCGATGATTGCGATCGCGAGTCTTCCGATTCCCTTTTCGCCCAGAACAGGCCGCTTCGCGTACACTGATTGCCCGATTCTGGACGGGGTGTCCGAAGCGGCCGTTCGAAAGACTAATACATCGCGTTGTCAATGCGGCGGATGGTCGATTTTTTATCATTCTGCCATAAACATCGGTGTATCCTGAGTGTCTTTGGTGACACGGCAATTCAAGTTCCTGTGGCCAATCTCTCCGGTCTCCTCCTGGTGGAATAGCTGCAATCCGGCGCAGATTCAAAAGTGAAAGCCGTGCGGCACGATGGTTGGCTATCCTGGGATGGGTTTCGCCAGCCTTGATGGGAGGCAAGTGTGAAATCCACTCCCAAACGGTAGGAATACCTGGGTGACCAGTTCCAGGTCCGTGAGTAGGCGGCGGAATTTTAATGGAGTCGAGCCGACTGCCAAGCAAAACCAGTCTTCGTCTGCTTTGGGGTACCCCGTAATCGACCAAATCAACGATCGTCCCGGACGGCGCACGATACGGATCTCGCTACTGGACGTTTTTCTGACTTCAAAGACTTCGATGAAACAGGTTTCATAATCTGCACATCTTTGAATTCCCCCAAAGAAAAGCGAAAAACAAAGCGATCATATTAAAGTAACCAGCCGCTTAGCAAGTCTAAGGTTAAATTTTCACAATAAGGAAATACCTAAACCGAAATCGTGGGATGGCTTTTTTGAGCCTCCAATAGGGGATCCGTAAATCTCCCGCCTTTAGGTTGCGGGTCTATGAAGAGGAAATCCGTATTGTACTGGAAGGCCTCCGTGGCGAGGACAGTATGGCCGAACTGTGTTGGCGGGAAGGCATTAACAGCTGAGCGATAATGGACCCAGCTATATCTCAGGCGAATAATCCGCCTATCTGGAAGATAAGGGCATGGCGCATACCCGGGGCTGGCCCTATCACCCGCAGACCCAGGGCAAGATCGAGCGTTGGCATTGAACCAGGAAGAACCAAATCCGGCTAAACAATCTGATACCGGCTGATGTGTTTTATGGACGGGGTCAGAAAATACTGGATGAGAGACAAGCGATCAAACTAAACACCTTGGCCATGCGCCGGAAGATGCATTACGATAACCGTAATAATTTAAACCGGATGAGCTGAACTGCCTCTTAAATTAGGATGCCATGAGTTATTTTCATTGTTGGACCGAAAGATGGATGTGGGACTTGGGGGCAGGTAATTGAGTGGTAGACTCATCGCCATGAGAACTTCTGGCCCTTCTCAATGGTTTTGATGGTTTCCTCTTGAATACGGCCAAACTCTTTCAGTGCCTCGTCGCTGATCGTGAGCGACAACCCAACTTCGCTGGCGGCGATGGTCTTTCGCTTAGGGGTCTGACCGGCGTCTGGCGTAGGGTCTGCGCTGTGATCCGTTCGTTTCGGTGTCATGATTGTCCTCTCTCCGGGTTTACCTTTGCGGTGTTGTAGTGGCGGCGGTCCGGCATCCAGTGACTGTTCCAGTTTGAATGTTAGCCCGGAAAATTCACCGATGAAGTAGAAAATGGCTGCTCCTTGTGGCAGGAACGTTTTGTCATAAACAGGTTATGCCAACCTACCAGGTGACAGCCCTGAACACACAGTGTACTTCAGAATCGTTGGAATTTCACCCTTTGGGCACACGCTCCGTGACCGGTCGATTCGATGGCGGCACGGACCACATACTTGATGATCTGGACCTCTATATGTCGTACACAGCACTCCTCTACGCGCTCGGTCATCGATCTGGCGACATGGGACAAGGCTGTCTGGAAGGGCTGTGGCTATCTGCAAATCGGTAACGAGCTTCCGCCCATCATGGCGCTCTTGTTCGAAGACGCGGATGCGGGCCGGAAGATTTTCGAGCGGTGGCGCGCACGCTTCGGCGGGAGAGATGAAAACGACGAGATTGCCATATCGATCATCCGCAATTTACCGGAATGGAATCCCCATCATTATATCGTTCAGATCGGATCGAGCCTGCCGAGCGGTGGCAATCCAAACGCATCAAAAGTGCTCATGACGACGATACGCTCTCTAGAAATGACGCCGACGAGTTCGGAAAATCCTGAGCGCTTCCTTGCGGGCTACAGACGGTTTGGTGTGTACGAAATCATTCCCGGCATTCTGCCGAACGCGCCGGGCGCTCAGCCGCAATTCGACTTCGATACCGCTATCAAAAAACGGGCGCTTACTGTGAAGGATGCTGCCGATATCAAAGACAATGAACCTGAAGCAGTCGCCTTGCAGATACGCGGAATCAATCGGATGCGACTACCAGGGGATTCTGGTCCAGGCGAAGCGCCTTGATGACAATGATCGATACAACGAATCCGACCTCGTTCTCCTACAGCTGATCCAGGATCCGGTGCAGGTCCAGGGTTGAGCGCGCCAGCCGGGCCACAGTCCGCCCGGAACGTTTCTCCTCGGAGATCTCCTCGCAGCCGTATTCCCGGAGTTTCTCGAGCTGCACGTCCAGATTCTGCCCGATGGTGCTGACCCGGGCATATCCCACTGTCGCCATGTCTCAAATTGTCTTAGGGTTTTGCGTCAACGATTATAAGACGACTTAAGAGAGGCGCAAATCCATGCTTACGGGACAGTCCCAGTAAGTATACATAGTGAGAAAATCATGCAAGGCGGTGAGGCTGAACTCCCCGCGGATGTTGTCGAGCCGACGTGTCAGGAACGCGCCCTGGCCCATCCACTGCTTGGGCGTATCGCGTTGAAATCCAATAAATTCATGTTTTATTCGCGTATTTTTACCGTATTTGTACACCATTATCACACAAACTTTATCTATGATCGCAAGGAGAATTTTGTGTGCGTGCGGTCCGCCCACGGTAGTCGGGCAGGCCGCGTGGAGGCATTGATGGCGCTTACATCAACCGGGATCTCCCCTTTGACGGCGACCTCGAGATCAGCTTGTTGAAGGACACTCTCAGACTGACGGACGCGGAAGTGGACGCGCTCCGGCTGCATGTCTGCGATACGCCCTACGACGACGCACCGCTCATCTACTTCCTCGACCCGAACACCGAGTACGAGGTCGAGGTGCGCGCGATCAACTCCTAATCCAACTCTCGCTCGAGTTTCCCGACGGGACGCGCAGCATGACGGCGGCGTCCGGCGAGGAAGTAACCTACCGGGTGAAAGCCACCGGCATCCACGATTGGGCCGCGGTGCGGGCGCGCGGCGGGATCGGCAAGGCCAAGATACGGATCTGGGAACCCGAGCGACACCACCGCCGGGTCGGCTACTACCAATCGACCAAGGGGATCACCCAGCGCCACTTCATCCACCAGACCGGCTCGAGCGGGTACCTGGAGGGCGCGTTCACCGTGCCTGATGAAGCGGGTGCGGGAGCGACAACGACTCCGGGCGCCAGAGCCTGGAGGCGCGGTTCGGCTACGGGTTCGCGGCCTTCGGCGGCGGGTTCACGATGACGCCGGAGATCGGGCTCGGCCTGTCGGATGCGGGGCGCGACTACGACCTGGGCTGGCGCCTGACCCGGACCCGGTCTGGACCGGGGTCGCTGGAGCTGTCGATCAATGCGCGGCGGCGCGAGAGCGCGAACGACGACGTCGCGCCCGAGCACAGCATCGGGTTCACGCTGACGGCGCGGTTCTGAGCGGCGGGACCCCGGGTTCAGGCAGTGAGGCGCCCCGGCCGGATGCGGGGCGCCAGGGAGACCGGCGAAGGCTCTCTCTGATTTTACGCGGGGTCGAAATTAATAGCCCAAGCCAGCAGGACCTCTGCATCTGCCATCGAGTTGGTCATGCACTCTCGCCCGGCCGGGGCATGCGGTAGCCGACGCCGCGCACGTTGAAGATCCAGGCCGGGTTTGCCGCATCGTCGCCGAGCTTCTGGCGGAGCTGCTTGACGAAGGCGCGCACGACCTTCGTATCGCCGTTGCCCCGCTTGGTCCAGACCCGTTTCAGCAGCATCATGAAGGTCGTGACCCGTCCGGCGTTGAGCGAGAGGACGCGCAGCAGCTCGAATTCGGTGGCGGTGAGTTCGATGTTGCGCCCGGCCACGGTGACCTGCCGCCGGTCGTAGTTGATGGCAAGGTCGCCCAGCACGAACCGCTCGGGGTCGGCATGCCGGCGCAGCACCGCCCCGATCCGCGCCGTCAGCTCGGTCGGCGAGAATGGCTTGACGATGTAGTCTGACGCGCCCGCCTCGAGCGCCCGCGCGATGGTCTCGTCGCGGCCGTATCCCGAGATGAAGATCACCGGCAGGTTGGCGAGTTCCGGGACGTTCTGCATCAGCTCGATGCCGTCGGTCCCGGGCAGTATCAGGTCGAGCAGGACCAGCGCGGGATTCTCGGTGCGGATGATCACGGCGAGATCGCTATGTTTGCCGGTGATCAGCGGGGAATAGCCCGCCTCGGTCAGCGTGTCGCGGACATGGCGCAGGGTCTGCGGGTCGTCGTCGACCACGAGTATGCGGTCGGGCTCGCGTCCCTGCCGGGTCGTCGGCCGATCCGGGGCGACGACGGGGGCGCTGGCGCCCGCCTCCACTGCAACCGGCAGCGTGAAGGTGAAGCGGGCGCCCTGGCCAGTCCCGCCGCTCTCGGCCCGGATGCGCCCACCATGGGCCTCGACCAGCCCCTTGCAGATGGCGAGGCCGAGGCCCGACCCGCCAGCACCGCGCTCGCCGCCCGCGGCGCCGGAAAACTTGCGGAACAGTTGCGCCAGGCGCTCGGGAGGGATGCCCTTGCCCTCGTCGGCAACCGAGAACGCGACATGCACCCCGTCGCGCTCGGCCGCGACCCGGATCGGCGAGGACTCCGGCGCCTGCAGCGCCGCGTTAGCCAGCAGGTTGTTCAGCACCTGCTCGACGCGCTGGCGGTCAGCCATGACGCGCGGCAGGTCCGGCGGCAGGTCGATCAGCACCGTGTGGCGCCCGCCGCCGGAGAGGAAAGTGTTGCGCGCCCGGTCAACCAGCGCCGCCACCTCCGAGGCCTCGGGCGAGACCGA
This sequence comes from Arenicellales bacterium, assembly GCA_963663315.1. GTDB lineage: Bacteria > Pseudomonadota > Gammaproteobacteria > Arenicellales > Poriferihabitantaceae. Next base: position 39,867 of record OY760176.1, read on the forward strand.
GAGCGTGCCGGTGCCGATGCGCCCGGCGTCGAGCAGGTCGGCGATCAGGCCGATCATGCAGTCGGCCTGCTCGTCGACAATGCGGATGAACTCGCGGGTCTCGGCCGGCGCGAACTGCCGCGAGGCGCCGAGCAGCGCGGAGGTCGAGCCCTTGATGGAGGTGAGCGGCATGCGCAGCTCGTGGCTCACCATGCCGAGGAACTCGGCGCGCTGGCGCTCGAGTTCCTCGAGCGGGGCGAGGTCCTGCATGGTGACCACCACCGACGCGATCGCGCCGTCCTCGGCATGGATCGGGGTCGCGTTGACCAGCGTGGTGATGCTGCGTCCGTCGGGGGTGGTGAGCACGATCTCCTCGGCGCGCACCGTCTCGGCGCGGCTCAGCACGCGCGCCAGCGGCAGCCGGTCGAGGGCGATCTCGCGCCCGTTGGCAAAGCGGCAGGTGAGGATCCCGAGGAGTTCCTCGGCGGTGTGGCCCGGCATGCGCAGTTTCTCGACGATGCGCCGCGCCTCGCGGTTGAGCGAGACCGGGCGGCCGGTTTCGACGTCGAACACCACCACACCGACCGGCGAGGTCTCGATCAGCACCTCAAGGTCGGACCGCGCCCGCTGCTCGGCGCGGTAGGTGCGCGCATTGGCAATCGCGGTCGCGGCCTGCGATGCGAACAGCACCAGGATCTCCTCGTCCTCGTCGGTGAACGCCTCCCCGCCCTCCTTCTCGACCAGATAGAAGTTGCCGACATGGACGCCGCGATGGCGCATCGGCGTACCCTGGAAGGTCTTCGACGGCAGCCGGTCGATAGGGAAACCGAGCGCCTGCACATAGGCCGGGACGTCGGCGATCCGGAGCGGCCCCTCGAGGTCTCGGAAATACTCGAACAGCCGCGGTCCGTCGGACCATTCCACCATGGCCCGGTGCTCCGCTTCGGTGAAGCCCGAGGTGACGAAGTCCTGCGGCGCGCCCGCCTCGTCGATGGTGGCGATGGCGCCGAAGCGGGCGCCGGTCAGCGCCCGGGCGCTCTCGACGACCTCGCGGAGCACGGTCTCGAGGTCGAGGCTCGCGCTGATCCGCAGGCTCGCCGCGCTGAGCGCCGAGATGCGCTCGCGCAGCACCGCGATCTCGCGGACGAGGTCGTCCGGAGCGCTCACCGCCGCCCCCCGGCGGGGGGTCGAATCAGTGTGACGGGGCCGGGGCGATTCGGCAGGCAATGCGATGAAATACCAGCATAATTCACGAATACCATACTCCAACTCTGTTATTACTAACGTCTATTTCACATAACTTCGAGTAGAATTGCAAGAAATTTGTGCGGACGCAGCGATAGCGGCGGCTCGGGACGGGGGAGGCTTCGCGAACCTCCACCCGGACTGCGCCGCCGGTGCCTGCAAGCGTGCCCGAACCCTTGAACCTGTCCCCGGAATGGGTTGACGACAATGAAAGTGTGAACCACCCATGGAACAGTTGCAAATCCCACCAGTATCCCATCTTCGGCTGGAACTTCGGCAGAAACCCGCCACAGGCGGGCTCACGGCGGGCCAGGACACGGCCTACACGGCCTACACCTTCAGGGCGGCAAACTTCACCCGGCATGAGAGAATGAGATGCAGCATCGAAGCCATCCTGCGCTGATGGCATTCCTGTTTCTCGTGGTCGTGGCCGGACTGGTCGGGTTGTCGGCTTGCGGCGGCGGCGGCCCGTCCACACCCGGGGCAACGACCATACCAGCTGGCATTCGTGCCCCTGATATCGTGATCACGCCGTCCGGAAACCGTGCGCCAGGAACCGGAGGTTCCATTCACGATCAAACACTGACCGTGGGCGGGAACACGGTAAGGATGGACGTTGCGCTGTACTTCCGGAATCCAGATAACGACCCGCTGAGGTACTCGGCGGTATCAGATCGTCCGGGAATCGTGAGGGCGAGAATGTCAGGCGGCACGATGACCCTCACCCCGGTCTCGGCCGGCACGACGACGGTCACGGTGACCGCCAGCGATGGCCATGTGGCCGCCACGCAGATCATTGCCGCGACGGTGCTGAAAGGCAGTCAAGCGCCGGAGACAGAGCCAATGCGGGAGATAGAGCCGGAGATAGAGCCGGAGATAGAGCCGGAGATAGAGCCGGAGATAGAGCCGGAGATAGAGCCGGAGATAGAGCCGGAGATAGAACCGGAGATAGAGCCGGAGATAGAGCCGGAGATAGAACCGGAGACAGAGTTGACGGGTGTAGTGTTTGCCGTGCAGTTCTCGAAACCACGGAAGACTGTCTTGAGCGTGTCGCCGGAACCGGCGGGCGCCAGGTTGCCCAGTCTCGGATTCAACCATGCGGGGACTTCTGCCGGAAGGATGTCCTACTTAGACAATATCGGGGACCGTAGCTACTTTTCGTTCAGATGCCAGGAGGGCTTCTATGGCAACGTGACCATCACGCTTTCTGTCAGGCGGAGCACGATCAACGAATCCGTTTCAATTACCTGCCGGTGAAATCAGGCAGGACTCTGTTCCATCAGACCATGAACGCGCCCATCTCATTGCGGCCGGCAGTCTCAAGCGCCTCTTTTCTCTCGTTGCAGTGGCCAAGATCACGATATCGATGAAACGATTCCGGCCGGCGTACGGCGGCGCGGCGGGAACAGCGGTGCGCCGGGCTGATCGGTACGCCGGAGGTGGAGTGCGTACTGACGCGTGGGGGTTCGCTCTGGCGGCAAGAGGGCCATTTATCTGCAATATTCACTATGTAGAAGTTCCCGACATGCACGCCCTCGGTGAGGCCTGAGGTGACGAAGTTCTTGGGCGCCCCGGTCTCATCAATCATGGTGATGGCGCCATAGCGCGCGCCGGTGAGCGTGCGGGCATTTTCCACCACCTCACGCAGTACGGTCTCAAGGTCGAGGCTCGCACTGATGCACAGCATCGCAGCACTCAGGCTGGTGCGGCGATCCTTCGGCACATTTTTCTCGCTACCCGGTTCGTTGTAATCGCTCAATCGTCAGTTCTCCTTAGCACGGCGCCCTGGACAAGACTGCCGCCCAACCGGGGACTGGCGCACCTGAGCCAGATGCCCTTATACATGCGGGACGGGTACATTATCGGGGGCGGTTTTTGGGTAAACACCATAAATTCGCGAAACCATCACACTTGATCCACAAATTTTAGCGCACATTTCACAATCTTTTGATTACACTTGCAACCTGTTTATACAGGCGCTTCTCCCAAGCAGGAGAGAGGCTTATCCATGCCCGGCGGTGGTTCGGGGGGACTGCAGGAACCGCTGTCCGCGAACCGGCCAGGGTAAACCTGAAAACAAGAATAGCAATAATGCCCGAACAAGAAAAAAATGAAGCCTCAACGCGCAGCAGTTTCCCGACCGAAACACTTCCCCTATAAATGCTATGTTATCAATGGGTTATCATTGCCCTAGATTTGGCTGTGCACTACAACTGATGGTGATAATGCTTGCAGGCCTGCGATCATGTCGCGCGGTGGAGCCAGAGTACAAACGCAGCCCGCGGTGATTCCGGAAACTCCACAGCCTCCTCCTCCGCCCCCGTCGAACGTGTTATCCGTTGCGGTTGACATTTGGCGTTCCCGACATTTCCTCTGCTTCGTAGTGACTCTGTTGTTCGCGACAGTTGCGCTGCTGATTACGGCAGGGCCAGCGCGGGCGGAGCCGGTATTCACCCCCGATGCCGACTATCGAATTCTTACTATATACGGCGTGAATACCAGCATCGAACTGGCCGATTATCAGGCGGAGGGGGTGACTGCGACGTTTGTGCTTAAGTCCTGCGACACCAGTCGAGCCGATTACTACAGTACGGCCAGTGTGACGGACGGCAAACTGAAGCTGACTTCCAACACGCTGGGCCACGTTCACGGATTGAACCCGCAAAACGAAACTGTTTGCACCGTGACTGGAACGGCGGGAAGCGATACCGAGGACGGGGTATTTCGCCTGTACACGGTTTCCGACCGCGCGCCTCATCAATTAGACGCACTGAGCCTGTCGGAGGCGCGCCCGGATGCAGTGGATATCCAGATAACGGGTGTTCCCGACTCCAGCTATGTCCGGCTGGGGTGGAGAAAAAGCGGCAGGACGCCCACGTTCCGCTTAGTATCGGGCGTTAGCAGCGGGACCGTGTTGACGATTCCGAATCTCGATGTGAACACGGAATATGAAATCCGCGCGTACCTGATGACCCGCCAAAGCTTCGACCTCTACCGTAGCGGGAATACGGATATGCCCGGCACCCTCATATCCGAGGGAGCGCCGGCCAGAAAAAGGTTGCGGGTCTATCCGGTAGAGGGGGATGTCTGATATTGTCAATGAATGGAAAACTACAAGATAACGTGAAATATATTTCGCACATTATAGAGGCGGTGGGCCTGATCTTATAATACTATTGTTGACAAAAACGATAATTACAGACGAGAGAACCACTATGAGTGACGATAACACGAAGCGGTTGAGTCAAGTAGTCCGGATTAGTATCCCGTCAGCCCCATGTGGGCCAAACCACCTGATTGCCTAAGAGACAGAATTAGCTCATTGTTAACCTGAAGAGGAAATGATGATGACAAACAAAAGAAGCGCAGAAAAAACGGTTCGAGATATCCGTCGGGCCACCCGGCGCATCGTCAGCCTGATCAAGCAGGGCCTGCTGCGGCCGCTGCTGGCCGGGACTTTCCCGCTGAGGGAGCTTGCAGGGGCACAGAGGGCATTCATGGAGAAACGACACGTCGGCAATATTGTTGTCGAGGCGCCCGGTTGACCGGTTGTACACCGCCAGCAGCAAACTTCCGGGCAACTTGATTTCCGGCAGCATACACACCGACAGGCCTTTTGTCGGCATACTGCTGATGGTGGTGAGTATTGCCTCCTTTGCCTGTATGGATGCGATCATCAAGTGGTTGACCGGCATTTACCCGGTCCTCCAGGTGATCGCCCTGAGAAGCTGGTGCGGACTGCCGTTTTTGCTGCTCATTGTTCATCTACAGGGGGGACTCTCCCGGTTGAGAAGCCGGCGGCCGGAAGTCCATCTGATGCGGTCCATGCTCGTCCTCGGATTGTCGACCAGCTTCTTCTGGGCGTTGTCACAAATGAAACTGGTGGATGCGGTTGCGCTGACATTCATCGCCCCGATCCTTGTGGCCATCCTCTCCGTTCCGTTACTGGGCGAATCCGTGGGCCGTCATCGCTGGACGGCGGTTCTGGCCGGATTCGTCGGCATCATCGTGATGCTGCGGCCCGGCAGCGGAGTGTTTCAATGGGCTTCGGTGGCGGTGGTGATGAGCGCTCTTTGCTATGCATTGCTCATGGTGACCACACGCAGGTTCAAATCCACCGAGCATACCGAGGCACTGATGTTCTGGCCGGCATCCGGGGTGGCGGTGGTCGGGCTCGCAATTGCACCGATCCAGTGGGTGACGCCTACAGCCACCGACCTGGTATTGTTCGTGGCGGCGGGAATGTTCGGCAGTTTCGGTATCGTCTGTCTCACCCATGCCTTCCGGCTTTCCCCGGCTGCACTGGTTTCCCCGTTCGAGTACACCGCCCTGATCTGGGCCACCGTGCTCGGTTATCTGATTTGGGGAGACCTCCCGGACCGATATACACTGATCGGGGCATCCATCATCGCCGCCAGCGGGCTTTACATCCTGTATCGCGAGACCGTCAGGCACGGCGAGGCCAGACCGGTGCTGCCCGGTATCAACCCGGATGATCCGGCAATCTAGACTCTCGATAACGAGCGACCGCACAGTCACCATGCCGCTGACGTGGAATGTCTCGGCCCGTATCAGTTCACGCGACCGTAGAGTGCGAGGCGGGTGCCCTCGCTGATCTGCTGGTCCGGTGTCTGGTGGTAGCTGAGAATGGCGACGATGCAGTTGCGTTCCCCCTGAACACGGGTCACCCGGTGGACCGTGCGGCAGAAGGGATCATGGACCGGGGTCCACGATCGGCATCCTGATGGGAAGATGGCTGAAGGGAAGGTCAGCCGCCGGGCGCACTGTTCGCCGTCAGGTGGAACAGGCCATATCCTGCCCGCAACACAACGGCGACTTGATCATGCCGTGGTCGTTGGGGCACTTTGATACCTGCACATCGGTGCCGTCGTCCAGTGTGATACTGCCGTTCTCCAGCGGTGCGTCACATTTGCCGCAGCTTGTATTGACGCTCATGCCGCAGACTTCGCATTCGTAGGTAGCCATGAGTGTGTCCTTTATGAATACTGTTGCCGGGGAACAACTGTACCAGCGGATTCCACTACTGTCAATGGCCCGGCCCGGCCACCGGTTCCGGAAAGCACAGGGCTCAGGCCCTTTTGAATGAGGTAGCAGAGCCTGGTTTCACCCTACTTTCCCACAGGCCTCACTTGCTTGGGGCAGAACTCCGCCCGTGGAAAAGCAGGGGGAAACCAGGCTGCTACAAATAGTCATAGTCTACGAAATGTCGCTGTTCGGCCAAGGGACCGGGTTTTTGATCATCTTTATCATCGGCTGTCTTTCCTTCCGCTCCGAGATGCTCGAGCCCTTTGGCTATTTGGAGCCTCCTCGATTTTCTTCATCGCCAACCCGGCCGCCATGTACATGATCACATAGACGAGGACGCGATAGATGGCCGGCGATCCCGGCGGAATGCAAATAAAGGACAAGGCAGCGATCCCGCGGCGTCCGACCTCATGGGCGAGGCGGATGACCTCGTAATCAGACATCCCAAAGGGTTCTGCGAGCTCGCCCAAGATGTCACCAGGAGCAGGACCTGCGCCACCGAGAACATCCATATCCCAGTGGCAATAGACCGCTTCTGTTCCGTCGTAGGCGTGGTGCAGTTCCTCCACAAGGCCCTCGATCCCAAGTCCAGAGCGGATCTTCCACATGGGATAGAAGTGCGTACCCTTCTCGAGAAACATGCGGACGATGTCCTTGTGCTCCAGCATGCCCCGCTCGCCGATCTCGACCAGATGAGTCTGGTCAAAGTTGTCCAGAAACTCGTAGGTTTTGTACTTCCAGGAATCGGACCCCGCTATGCGCGGGTCCATAGTCAACTTGTCGAGCGGAGCTATATCCCAGTGCGTATCCAGGGAAACGCAGCCGACGGCCCCCGCGGTCCGTTCCGAGACCACCTTGGCAATGGCGAAGGATCCACAGGGGCTGTTCTGACCGATGACCACCGGAACGGCGCCGGCGGCCATCGCGTCGTTAACCTTGGCTTCGACCGCAGCTTGAGCGCGCAAAATGTTCTCGGCCGTGGGCTCGGTCAGGCATTCCGATGGGATTTCGGCATCGCCGTAGTCCACCATCCTTAGATGTTCGAACACATCGAGATCGAATTCCTGGATGTAGCCCGAGCCGTAGCGAATCGACTGTTGACGGATGCGCTTGGGCGCAGCCAGCCATTCCTCGGCGCCAACCCCCATGTAGTCGCCCCAGCCGGCAACGTAAGGCGCTCCGATGATCACCACGTCGGCGCCCACCAGGTCTTTCGGCTTGGTCGCGTGCGGGCGCGCCATGAAGGTCGGCGTTTCTTCCGCGATCATGGGATAGTACCAGGGGTTCATGAAGGAATAGGTGTTGGTGATCGCCCCTTGGCGGATCTCCTTCCAGCTGGGGTAGCTCATAACAGGTTCTCCACGATGCTTGCTGTCCTCTCGTTTTGCGCATCAAATTACCTGTAACATGACTATATGTCAACCCGCTTGAATTATGCTGTAGAGAGCACTTGAATTATGCTGTAGAGAGCACTTGAATTTTGCGACCAGAAAGTTTACTGTGTCGCAATCATGCGGAAATTGATGGGCGATGGCTAATCGAAGTTTAAATGTTACAGATACCAAGGCTTTTGAAACTGATAGGACCCCGGGTTCCAAGTCAATAGCCAAAAGCGAGCGAGTGGACGAAAGCAGTAAGCCTCGCCGTGCCCAGTCGAGCGCGTCGGAACTGGCGTTGCATCTGGGCGGACGCCTCAAGCATGCACGCCTGCTGCTCGGTTTCAGTCTGCGCCAGGTGGCCGAGGCGGCCGGTATCACCGAAGGCTACGTCTCCAAATTGGAGAACGACCGCGTTCGGCCTTCCCTGGCGACACTCCACAGGCTCGCGAACATTTTGCAGACCACCATCGGCGAGTTGGTGTCGGAGGCCGATCCCTTCGGCAAGAATGTGGTCGTGGTGCTGCGGGACCGCCGGCAGGTGTTCCAATTCACCGACGGCCGCGCGGGTGTAGGCACAAGCCTCGAAAAACTCATCCCCTCGCGGCCCAATAACCTGTTGCAGGCCAACATCCATGTGGTCGCACCGGGCGGCGGCAGCGAGGAGTTGATTTCCCATAGAGGCCAAGAGTTCGGCTTTGTCCTCGAAGGCCAGTTGGAGCTTCTGGTGGGCGACGAGGTCTATTGGCTCAGTGAAGGCGATGCCTTCTGTTTCAATTCGGAACTCCCCCACGGCTATCGCAACAAGGGCGAGGCAACCGCCCGTATCGTTTGGGTGAATACTCCCCCGACCTTTTGACCTTCGGTTTTGCCGTCAGCCAATCTGGAAATTCCCGCCGTTTCGGCTGCCTGACAGTGCCGTGGGTTTTTCAGCCGCGCCGGCAAATATATGCGGCAGCACGGTATACCCTTGGAAGTCCCTGCACTGATCCGGAACAGGCAAATTTCAGCCAGGAGCTGAACCAGCCTGAAAACTGCTGTGCGACCCAAATAAGAAGGCACGGGGTTCCTTGCGTTCGTTTAACTTACGCTTTCATGATCATGTAAACGAAGGTACGCTTGGGGCACACAACAACCGGCTCCCCACGAATGTGCCACCCTGCGGGTGAATCGCCCTCGATGGAATACGAGTGAAACCCATGTCTACACTGCTCTTTAAATCCATACTCGGATTCGTCGTTGTTTTATTCTCGTTTTCCTCAACAGTGTCCAGCGCCGATGTTGCTGAATCGATACAGATGTTGGACAAACTCACCGTCGCCGAGGAAATAAGATGCAGTCCCTTTGAGCGCGAAAAGCACTACCCGCATTCGCAACGCATTGAACTCCTCATCTCGGCAGAATTGGGTGGCATCTACGGACCCTATACAGGGACCTGCTTTGTATCTCTTTATGAAACGACTATTGAGCATATCGTTGCCGTTAGCGAGGCCCACGATAGTGGATTGTGCGCGGCGAGTCTGGCTACACGCCGCCAATTTGCATCGGATCTGCGCAACCTGACATTGGCTTCTTCCACTGTCAATAAGGCAAAATCCGCCAAGGATGCTGCCCAATGGCAGCCACAGCGCAACCGCTGCTGGTTCGCGGCTCGCGTCATTGAGGTCCGTTCGGTCTATGGATTGACCATTGACGCCAGGGAAAAAGCCGCCTTGTCAGAAATTCTGGGACGCTGCAACAGCACGGCGCTGGGGGTGGTTGATTGCCGATATCCTAACGCCTTGATGCTCTATGACGACAACAAAAACGGGCGCATAACCTGTTCAGAAGCGCGGGCGCATGGCATAACGCCGGTGTTGCGCGGCCACCCGGCTTACGCTTACATGAATGATGGCGACAATGATGGGATGGTATGTGAATAGATCGAGGGGAAAACTTATATCCATTCCGGTATATCCGGAACTGGTTTTATTCATGATAAGATAGTTTTCAATCTGTCACTGTCAAGAGTCATGCCATGAGTGAGAAACAAAAGTTGATTGCTGAAATGCTGGAACTTCAACGCAAGTTCATTGAATATGACCGGGAATCAGGCATGAGCCAGGAAAGCTACTGGATGGACGATGAAAATCATCCACTGAACAACTATCGTGAGATCTACGCGGAAAAAGCGGCCCGGGTGATTGACCTCGCTCATCAGGAAAAAGGTTCCAAACGTTAATCCCCGCTCACCGGATGTGATGCTTCAGATCAGGACATCCGATACACCCTGTTGATTCATACTCGATCCTTCCGCGATCAGGCAGCAGACAGCGATGCGTATCCGCAATAAATGGCGCACAGCCAAACCCCGCACATTGGAAGACAATGCGACTGCGGTTGCCTATATTATCTGGCAGATCGGATTGCATTTTACCAAAAATCTGCATCAGGAAAAATTCGACTACGAATCTGATCACCAGCGCGTCAGGGTTATTGCGGAATATTTGATTTTTCTTAGCCATATCACGGATAGATTTGCACATCAGCGACTGGATGATGAACAACGGCAAATTTATGTCTCGTCATTGGTTGAACAAGTCGCTCGGCAATATCAACGTAATGTCGAGGAAATCATGGGAAGCGGTGACTATCGTACCGGCTTCCTGTCCAACATCAATACACGATTCGACGAATACGCCAAAGGGGTATTTGATGGAGATGAGCCTGGCTATGCCGCCAGAAGAATGTTTGGAACCCTGATTCAGGAAATTATGGGGCAATCCCAGACCAACAAATGGGTCATCCAGCAGATCATCGACATTGACTCACGGGATGCCGCAGACCAGTTGATAAAAAGCATAAAGCCTCTGCTGGATTAGTTCTGTTGTTCCTTCAGGAATTACTCTGGACTGCTTTGCTTACGACCGCCAGCCACGGTTGTTGATCAATCGGTAACCCGGCAGGCCGGTAGTAATGATTCAATACTGCAAAACCCGCTGTTCGCAAGCGCTGGCTGATCACATCAATCTCCATGAAGCAGCCATATCGATCACCTGTCCAGCCCTCGGCGTTGCCGCGAGGATTGGACATGAACAGGATGCCGCCGGTTCGCAATGTGCCGTGCAGTGTTTTCAGTACGGCGGGAAGCTTACTGCTCGGCACATGAAACAGGGAGGCGTTGGCGAAAATGCCATCGAAGGTTTGTGGCGGCAACGACAAATTCATGAAACCTTGATGCAGCGTCTCGCAACCGGAATATTGCCGGGCCATTTTACAGAATTCGATGCTGCCATCGAGTCCGACCGGTGTGTGTCCGAGATCGCAAAAATATTTGAGGTCCCTGCCGGGGCCGCAACCAAAATCGAGGATGTCGAGCTTTTGGCCAGCAGGGAACGGGGCCAGGAACGCCGCATAGTTCTGGGTCACGTCATGGTCTATGGTGCCTGAGAAAAAGGAGGCCGCATTATTGTTGTAATGATCCAGGGTGCGGGATTCGATTTTGTCCGGATCAGTCGTGTTCATAATCAGGGCATCGGTATTTCTGTCTCGATCGGGACCTGATAGCCTGCTTGTACAGCCGGGCGTGCAGCAATTTCAGTGTACCAGCGTTTAACATTCGGGAAGTAATTCATATCGACCTGCTGCCAATCAAATCTGCTTGCCCAGGGCCATAATGCAATATCGGCAATCGAGTATTCGCCCGCGACATATTCATTTTCTTCCAGGTGGTCGTCGAGTACGGCATAGAGGCGCTGAGCTTCTACCTTGTATCTTTTCTCGGCGTATTCACTTGTCCCGGATTTAAAGTGCAGGAAGTGATGGGCCTGCCCCAGCATCGGGCCGAAGCCACCCATTTGGAACATCAGCCATTCCAGAATCTGCCAGCGCTTGTTTTCCGGCATCAGCATTCCGGTTTTGTCTGCCAGATAAATCAGGATTGCACCTGATTCCATCATACTCAAGCCATTCTCCTGATCGACAATGGCAGGAATCTTGTTGTTCGGGCTTATCTTCAGAAATTCTTCATCGAATTGATCATTCTTCCCGATATCGATCGGGTGAACCTGGTAGGGCAGGCCAATTTCTTCGAGTATGATAGATACTTTCCGTCCATTCGGGGTACTCCAGGTATATAGATTAATCATTAAAATTTATCAAGTTCAGGTTTGTCGGGCATAATTCGAATATCCCATTAGCCATATTTCCGATGGCTCTGCACAGGGTTAAGCTTGTGATCGACAAAATCAGCCGAAACTAATGAATAACAGACCATGAAAAAACCATCAGGCACCAGTATGAACGATGACCCTATGATAAACCTGGCCAGCGGAATTTCTGCGTTCGAATCAAAGCATTTCACTTTGGCCCTGCGTATATTGTCACCTTTGGCGGAAAACGGCAATGCAGATGCACAGTACCGTATGGCGATCATGTATCAAAATGGTCTGGGCCTGCTCGAAAATGAACTGATGGCATTTAAAAACATGAAACTGGCTGCCGAACAATCGCTTGCTCTGGCTCAACACGGGCTGGGGTTCATGTATATGGAGGGGGAGTGCGTGGGCCAGGATGCAGAAAAAGCGGTGTACTGGTTTACCCAGGCTTCAAATCAGGGGCTGGTGGGTTCGCAGGCGACCCTGGCATTACTCTACGAAGAAGGCCGCGGTTGCAAGGTGGATCTGGAAAAAGCGAAATTGTGGTACCGAAAGGCGGGTTTTGGTGACAAGGCGGATTCGCTTTGAATACTTCCACTAAACACAGCCAGGTGGATACGTCTATCACTCCACAGTTGCGTATGCGAAGATATCTTCAACTCATCGCAACCGGCCCTGAGATGAGCAAACCCCTGAACGAAGCGCAGGCAGAGGATGCCATGGACCTGATCCTTAATGGCAGGATCAGTCCGGTACGAACTGCGCTGTTTCTGATTGCGTTACGCATGAAACGCGAAACCGATGCCGAGAATGCTGGCGTTCTCAATGCACTGATGCGCAATCTGAAGACTTGTGTAACCCGCAGCCCGAAAATCCTTGCCATCGCCGATCCTTTCAACGGTTATACCCGCAGCCTGCCTGCAACCCCGTTTTTACCGGCGGTCTATGCTGCTTGTGGATTGCCGACCTATATACACGGGTTGGATCACGTCGGCCCGAAGTACGGCATTACTGTGCGCAAAGTGCTCGATGCGGCAGGGGTCAATGTGGAACTGAATCCGGCCGAGGCGGCGCAACAACTGGATCATGCAGAGTCCGGCTGGAGTTATATTGATCAGGGGAAATACATTCCCGCTTTGAACAAACTGGTTGATCTTCGGGATGAGATGGTAAAACGAAGTTGCATTTCTACTCTGGAGGTGGTTTTGCAACCCTTGCGAGGCTCCCACGCCACTTACCTTGCAACCGGGTTCGTGCACAAGGTCTATCCCCCGGTATATGCGATGTTGGCCAGACACGCCGGATTTGATTCGAGCGCCATTATCCGTGGTGTCGAAGGGGGATGTATTCCTTCGCTCAGCCAGGTATCACGATATTTCGGCTGTTGGGGGGATGGAGAGTTGGCGCTGAACAAATTATCACCCGCTGAATTCGGGATAGAACAAAAACAACGGGCGATACCGGTTCCAGAGTCGTTTCAGGCAGACATTGAACAAACATCCTGCAATAATACCCAGGTACTCAAGGGAGTTGTGCAGCATACCGTTGACCTTGGGCTCGAAGCGCTTGGCAATACCCCCGGGAAGATGCGTGACAGTCTGATATACGGCGCTGCCATAGGATTGAGACAATTCAGGATGGTTTCTGATTCACACGAGGCGGCGGTCAAAGCATCAAAAGCGATTGCCAGTGGTGAAGCGCTGGCAAGATTCAAGGCAGCGAGTCGTTGAGCTAAGTTTCCCGACTGATGTGACTGTTATGAAATATCTGCCATTGATGCACAATTTTTCCGGTTGTCGCTGCCTCGTGGTAGGCGGCGGAAAAGTGGCGCTCAGACGCGCCCGACGTGTATTGGATGCCGGGGGAAGGGTAGATGTAATCGCAGCGCAATGTTTGCCCGAACTGAACGAAATGATCCTTGCCAACGACGGGGGCGTGCGGGAGAGACCCTATAAATCCAGCGACCTTGAGTGTCACTATAAACTGGTGGTGGCCGCGACCGATGATAAAGAGGTCAATCGGCAAATTGCCGAGGATGGCAAACGACATCGAATTCCAGTCAATGTGGTTGATGATTCTTCACTGTGCGACGTGATCTTTCCGACAGTCATCAACCGGGACCCAACGCAAATTGCCATTTCCAGTGGAAGTGCATCCCCCCAGTTTGCCAACTTGCTGCGACACCGGATCAATCTTTTCATTCCGAGCGGCTATGGCAGACTTGCGGATCTGTTCGGGCGATATCGCAGACAGATCAATCAACGGATCAAGCATTCGGGCGAACGCAAAAACTTCTGGAACAAGGTCGTGTATGGTCACATTGCCGAAAGTGCGTTATCGGGAAACATCGAGCTTGCGGAATCCCGGCTTCAGGAGGCGATTGACGATTACCAGGGTTTTTCTGACAGCGGAGAAGTTTATCTGATCGGGGCCGGACCGGGTGACCCTGACCTGCTGACCCTGCGTGCATTTCGATTATTGCAGCAGTCCGAGATTGTGATCTATGACCGGCTGGTGTCGAAGGAAATCCTGGATCGACTGGAAGAGGACAAGGAATTGATTTATGTCGGCAAGCAGCGTTCGGATCATACGCTGCCGCAAACACAAATTAATGATCTTCTGGTGCAGTATGCCAAACAGGGGAAGCGGGTAGCGAGATTGAAGGGAGGTGATCCCTTTATTTTCGGCAGAGGCGGGGAAGAAATAGAGAAACTGGCCGAGAATCACATCCCTTTCCAGATTATTCCCGGTATTACCGCAGCAACCGGTTGTGCAAGCTATGCAGGCATTCCGCTGACTCACCGTGATCATGCACAATCAGTACGGTTTGTTACCGGGCAACTGCAAAACGGGTCCATTGATCTTGACTGGGATAGCCTGATTGCCCGCGAGCAGACGCTGGTTTTCTATATGGCCCTGCATGGGATGCCGACAATCTGCAAGCAATTGATCGCCCATGGCTGTTCTCCCGACACAATGGCCGCAGTCATTGAAAAAGGGACGACGCCAGAGCAACGTGTTTACATCAGCACCCTGGAAAAGCTTCCCGATGTCATGGCCCAAAGCCATATCAAGGCGCCGACCCTGACCATAGTCGGCTCCGTAGTCAGTCTGCATTCGAAGCTGGGGTGGTTCAAAAAATAAAAACCCCTGCCAACACCAGACACTGCTAACACCAGAACTTGACGGAACAGGAATAAAGAAGCATACTACTTATAATGCAATCCGCTTACCAAGCGTTGGTTGGCTGCCCGACAGATGGAAACATGAGAAAATTCAGCAAAATCGGATCGAAGTTTTTCCGCACCTGGGGAAGCTGTGTCGATGGAAATGTTGCGGACATGACTTTGATCCCTGTCAAGGACAGTGATTATGAAAAGATTCGGGCGATCATGAATGAGGTTGTGGCGCCGCGGTGGGCTGGGAGATGCGGAGCGGATTGTGCAGCCGCATGGTAATGACACTGCTGGTAAGGTGCTGAATCTGACTGCACCGACTCAATGAATTTTAGAAAGAGGGGATTCGAGACAGCAGCATTGAGATTGAGCGAGGCGGTCTCCCGCCTCGCTATAAGGTTTGGTGGATTGGTTATGCTGGCCACTGCCGGGTGGTTGGGCGTGGAAATCTTGCTTCGAAAGCTGATGAATGAATCAACCAGCGGGGCCGATGAGCTCTCAAGCTATGCACTTGCCATCAGTTTTTCCTGGGCATTGAGTTTCACCGTCCTGAAACGCTCCCATATAAGAATTGACGTAATAGTTACTCGCCTTGGCGTAAGGGGTAGGGCTTACCTGGATTGCCTGAGTATCCTGGCTCTGTCAATCTACGCGATCACACTGACTTACTTCTGTGTACTTGTTCTCCTGGACACCCTTGAGTTGGGCGCTCGATCAAACACGACTTTGGGTACACCATTATGGATTCCTCAATCACTATGGATTGCCGGATTTGTACTATTCTCCTTCACTTGCATATTGCTGACATTCTCAAGCTTTTCATCGCTCCTTGCAGGAGATCATCACAGAGTACGATCACTGGTTGGAAGCCGGACGATTGATAAGGAATATGTTACTGACTCGCCGAGCCCATCTTCCAATTCGGGCAAACGGTGATGCTGAAAACTTCTCTATTCCTCCTGCTCATCCTGATTGCGCTTTCTCTGCCCGTCGCTGCGGCGTTGGGCATTCTTGGTTTGATTCTTGACCAGATGTACGCTTTCCTGCCGCTCCATCGTGCCATGGGCGAGGTTGCGTGGTCGTCTTCTACGGAATTTTTGCTGATTGCTATTCCATTGTTCATTCTTATGGGAGAGTTGCTCTTGAGAACCGGAATCGCGCAATCAGTTTATCGCTCAGTTTCGACCTGGCTATCCTGGCTGCCAGGCGGGCTGATGCATTCAAACATCGGTGCGTGCGCGACATTCGCTGCTATTTCCGGCTCCACTGTTGCGACTGCGGCAACAATCGGAACCGTTGCGATTCCAGAAATGGATGAGATGCGGTACAGTCGAAAATTGTTTCTCGGTACGCTAGCATCTGGTGGGACATTGGGCATACTCATCCCGCCATCAATCAATATGATCATATATGGTGCGCTCACGAATACATTAATACCAAAACTCTATCTGGCTGGGATCATACCCGGTTTGATCCTGGCATTTCTCTTCAGTGTAACTGTACTGATTGCATGCCTTGTCAGACCTGAACTGGGCGGTACCAAAGTGCACTTTAGCTGGCGGGACCGCTTCAGAACATTGCCAGACTTGATCCCACCGTTCTTCATTTTTTTGATCGTGATTGGTTCAATCTATACCGGGTTTGCCACGCCAACGGAATCCGCGGCTCTTGGTGTGCTGAGTTCCCTGATCCTGGCGGCCGGTAGACGTCGGCTGACCTGGAAGGTTATCGCGGAGTCAATCGAAGGCGCAATGCAAACCAGTGCAATGATTATGTTGATTATTGTTGCCGCATTTTTTCTAAATCTTGTACTCGCAACGATAGGATTACCACAGGCTATTAGCGAATTTGTGATCGAATTGGGCTATTCGTCTGCCGTTTCGTTGTTCCTCATCATTTTATTGTATCTTTTTCTTGGGCTGTTTCTTGAAACGTTGACTTTGATGATCACCACGGTACCAATCGTAGCTCCTGTTGTGTTCTCTCTGGGCTACGATCCGGTGTGGTTTGGAATACTCTTGATGCTCCTGATTGAAACAGCTCTGATTACACCCCCCGTTGGTTTGAATTTATATGTCATTCAGGGCGTACGCGGATCAGGTAATGTTAACGATGTGATAATCGGTTCACTCCCGTTTGTCGTTGCCTTGATCATAATGATGGTTCTTATGGTCTTTTATCCTGAGATTGTTTTGTTTCTGCCAGAAATGTATTATTGACTGGATTTGATCGCTACGGGTCCGGTGTCAACTTGCCGCACCGGCACTCGACCGGCGCAAGTAGCGATGTCGTCGGTGGGAGGTAGGGTCCACTCCATGTGCTTACAAAGAAAACAGGACTGTTTGATCAGGCTCGGCCCATAGGAGCACGACTGGCTGTGTTGTTCGCCTTGATGAGCTTCTTGATCAACCGCTCGAACTCTTCCAATTCCTGCTCAGTCAGTGGAGAGACGAGCTTGGCCTGTACTCGGATCATTCTGGGGCGCACTCGTTCAACAACTTGCCGCCCCAGATCTGTAATCTGGAGATTTTTCGCGCGTTTATCTCGTTCTGACGGATTTATTTCCAGGAACCCGCGCCGTTTGAGGCGTCGGATAACATCTGCACCGCTGACACGGTCTACCCCGACATAAGTAGACAGGGTCAATTGATCCATTGCCTCACCACTGGAAAGAACGGAGAGCATTCCGAATTGGATGGGTGTGAGGTTTTCCCCTTGACATTCATCTGCCCACAAGCCAACGTGGATCTGATGAAGTCGCCGTATGAAAAATCCAGGACGCGACCACAAGTCCCTATACGTCCGGTCCCTGTTCTTTCTTTTGTCAAACGTGTCAGTTGTGCTCTTGTTCTCTTTTACACTCATTGATACTTTGGTTTCTTTTCTTCCCTTATCCTGATTTCGTTTCCCGGATAAAGCAATTATTTCGGCGCTGTTACCTCACATGAAAGCAGTATGCCCTCTGTCAAATACTTTCTGGATGATTGCCTAAAGACTGGATTGGCACCATCCAGACACATGTCACCTTGCTTGAAGGGGCCGACGTAATCAACGACGATAAACCATCCGCGCCGTCTGCTGTCACCTTCTGCCGGGTATATGTTGTGTCGTAAGATGCAGGAGAAGTCTGTGTCCGTAGTTGTCACCTGGGAACGCACCGCTTGTTCTGTAACTGCAACCCCTGAATTTGCTGCTCTGCAATTCTTCATTCGAAGAGAAGATGCTACTAGTGACAGGAACCATTGATTTTATTCCCGACTAAAGTTTATCTGATTCACTGCCCGCTGGCAACGCTGGTGGTGAAAATTTACTCTTGGCACTTGACGGCACAGAAAAAGAGAAGTATGCTTCTCAATAATGCAATCTACTTATCAAACGTTGGGTGGCTGCCCGACAGGAGGAAACATGAGAAAATTCAGCAAATTCGGATCGGCGTTTTTTTCCGCCTTGCTCGGTGTCGCAGTGATTGTGATGCCGGTTGATGCCCAGCAATACCCTGATACGGAGATCAACTATGTTGGGACTTGGGGAAGTCTGTCTCTTTTCAAGAAAGTGGAATACCCTTTCTGGAGTCGCGAGTTGAGTGAAGCATCGGGTGGCGCCATCAAGGTTAACGTTCAGCCGTTTACGGAAATGGGTCTCAAGGGTGATGAGATACTGCGCTTGCTGCGAAACGGTGTACTTGAGATCAGTGCCACGCTGCTATCCTATGTTGGCGGTGAGATCCCCGAGGCCGAAGCGATTGATCTTGCCGGTATCACGCGCAACATCGAAGAGGCGCACGCTGTTTCTGATGCATACAAGCCTGTTCTGGAGAAGGTTTTTGAAGAACAGTATGGGGTCAAGCTCCTGGCCATTATTCCCTACCATGCCCAGATTGCCTGGTGTCGGCAGCCAATCGAAGGCATTGAGGACTTTGCAGGGCTCAAGGTACGAGGATCCGGTCGCTCGCAGGGTGACATGATTGAAGCTTTGGGTGGCGCTGCTGTCGGGATGGCATTTGGAGAGGTTGTTCCTGCATTGGAAAGGGGGGTTGTTGATTGCGCGATCACCGGTGCGCTTAGTGGGAACATTGCGAAATGGCATCAGGTGACCACGCATCTTTATCCGTTGCCGATCAGTTGGGCCATTACGTTCGTGGCTGCGAACAAGCAATTTTGGGACGGCCTGGATCCTTCTGTTCAGGCGTTGCTGAAGGCAGAGCTTGAAGGATGGGAAGATCGCGCATGGGAATCGGGCCGGTCTGAAACAGACGACGGAATCTCGTGCAACACCGGGGGAAGCTGTGTCGATGGAAATGTTGCGGACATGACTTTGATCCCTGTCAAGGACAGTGATTATGAAAAGATTCGGGCGATCATGAATGAGGTTGTGGTGCCGCGGTGGGCTGAGAGATGCGGAGCGGATTGTGTGGCCGCATGGAATGACACTGCTGGTAAGGTGCTGAATCTGACTGCACCGACTCAATGAATTGTAGAAAGAAAGGGGATTCGAGACAGCAGCATTGAGATTGAGCGAGGCGGGAGACCGCCTCGCTATAAGGACAAATCCAAGACCTGCGGGAGCAAAATGGACACGATCCGCAAGGACGGCCCGAAATTTACCAAAGTTTACCGAGTGAGGAGAAACTATGGCTGTCAACAAAGAACATCAAGAATTCTACCAGGTTGATATGAACGAAGGATGGGAGATGTTAGAAGGCTACCCGTCTGGTATCAAGCAGAAGATCCTTTCCGGATATCTGGATGTGGAAAATCGTCAGGGCGGTTGGACCCGACTTTTGAAATTCGAACCGGGCACCTACACAACTATTCCCTTTGAGCATGACTATTGGGAAGAAGTCTTCGTAATTGAAGGCGATATGTGGGTTGGTAACGAAGGTCCAGAAGGCGGCGAACGTTTCGGTCCCTTCACTTATTGTGCGCGCCCGCCGCATGTTCCTCACGGGCCTTTCCGCACAGAGAACGGTTGCCTTCTACTCGAACAACACTACTACGATCCACAATAATCTTTTTCGGGACTGGATACATCTCCGCACCCCGGCTTTTTTGGGCATCACAATGATCCAGAACCTCGCGAACTTATCCCGTAAGTTGTGCAGTGTGGTCGCTGAGTAGCAGAAATTCATTATGTCGCCCAGAGTTACCATCGACGTGTCCTTCACAACCAGGGGAGGCACCCATTCCGAGGAAATCAAAATCTCTCGCGTGGTCATTGGTGGATGGACTGGGCGCGACAAGGCCACGATTGATCATCATATTGATGAGCTCGCAAAAATTGGCGTTCAAGCACCAAAAAAAACACCAATGTTCTATTTTGTGAGCGTATCACGCCTAACGACGGCCGACGCAATTGAGGTTATTGGTGATGGATCCAGTGGCGAGGTAGAGTACATCCTGATAAATCACCGTAACCGAATTTGGGTCGGAGTGGCTTCAGACCATACCGATAGAGTACATGAACATATCGGGATAACTGTCGCCAAGCAATTGTGTGACAAGCCAATCGCCACTGAATTCTGGCCGCTGGACGAGGTTGAAGGACATTGGGATCAAATCAGGATTCGTTCCATAATCAGAGAATATGGTGAAGATGTCGTCTATCAGGATGGTAGTGTATCCTCGCTGCTCTCACCAGCCGAGCTTCTTGACAATCTCAGAGCTGATAACGACGATTTGGCCGAAGAAACGCTGCTGTTTGGGGGCACCTGTGGGGCAATCGGAGAGGTTCGGTTCAGTCCCAGATTCCGGCTGGAACTTATTGATCCCGTTTTGGGTCGAACAATCCGACACACTTATGATATCATTTCTGTGCCAATAGAAGGTTAAGGCAATAATGGAAGACGGATACGGACCATCACTTGCGAAATTTAACTGGGGCGATCCTTTTTTGCTTGAGGATCAACTAACGGAAGACGAGCGCATGATTCGGGATGCTGCGCATGCCTTTGCCCAGGACCGGCTTCAGCCTCGCGTTGTTCAGGCCTATGCCGACGAAGCGGTTGAGCCCGGAATATTTAAGGAAATGGGCTTGGCTGGGCTTTTGGGGATGACAGTGCCCGAGACCCACGGAGGACTGAACGCCTCCTATGTCGCTTACGGGCTCGTAGCGCGTGAGGTAGAGCGGGTGGATTCCGGTTATCGCTCGATGATGAGCGTACAAAGCTCTTTGGTAATTTATCCCATCTATAGCTATGGGTCCGAAACTCAGCGTCATAAATACCTCCCCGGCTTGATTTCGGGTGACCTGATCGGGTGCTTTGGTCTCACAGAACCGGATGCAGGGTCGGATCCGGCCGATATGAAAACCAAAGCTGAAAAGATCGCTTCGGGATATCGACTGACGGGATCAAAAATGTGGATATCAAATAGCCCAATTGCCGACATTTTTGTGATCTGGGCGAAATCCGGGCAACATGATGGAAAAATTCGCGGTTTTCTCCTTGAAAAAGGCATGAAGGGTCTCTCAGCACCCAAGATCGGAGGGAAGCTGTCACTTCGAACGTCCGTCACTGGAGAAATCGTCATGGACGGTGTGGAGGTATCGGAAGAAGCCTTACTGCCAGGTGTGGATGGCCTGAAGGGCCCTTTTGGTTGCCTTAATCGCGCCCGCTACGGGATCAGTTGGGGAGTGTTGGGAGCGGCAGAGTATTGCTGGATGGCTGCTCGAAAGTACGGGCTCGACAGAAAGCAATTTGGTAGGCCCTTGGCCCAGACGCAGCTCTTCCAGAAAAAACTCGCCGATATGCAGACCGAAATTGCGTTTGGCTTGCAAGGGAGCCTCAGGACTGGGCGTCTTATGGACGATGGTATGGCCGCGCCTGAGATGATCAGCCTCGTCAAGCGCAACAATTGCGGTTGGGCACTGGATATCGCGCGGATGGCCCGGGACATGCACGGCGCTAACGGGATTTCCGAAGAATTTCAGGTGATCCGTCACATGATGAATCTAGAAACCGTGAACACCTACGAAGGCACACACGATGTACACGCATTGATCCTTGGGCGCGCGCAAACGGGTCTGCAAGCTTTTTTCTGAGGCCCCCATGGACCGCGTAGCTGTCGTCCACAATAATTTCCGAAGACGTGTTGCAGCGGGAGAACTGCCGGAAGGCGCCCCTCCTCAGGGTTCGTTGACCAATACAAAAGTGGTGGCACTTTATCGAGCCCAATGCCTTTCGCGCGCACTGGATCGTGAAAGTCGCACGATGCAGAAGGCAGGCAAAGGGTTCTATACGATTGGCTCTTCCGGACACGAAGGTATGGCCGCAGTAGCTGCGGCATTAAGGCCCGATGATGTAGCATTCCTGCACTACCGAGACGCTGCTTTCCAGATTGTGCGGAGTGCTCAAGTACCAGGAGAGTCTCCGACTTGGGACATCCTGTTGTCCTTTGCATCTTCTCGTGAGGATCCAATCAGTGGTGGACGGCACAAGGTTCTTGGCTCTAAATCCCTAAACATCCCGCCGCAAACATCGACAATTGCTTCGCACCTGCCCAAGGCCGTCGGAGCAGCCTACAGTATCGGCGCGGCAAAACGGCATCGTCCGGAACACGCGACTTTGCCGGATGATGGAATTGTTTTCTGTTCCTTCGGAGATGCGTCAGCCAACCATTCCACCGCTCAAGGGGCGTTCAACGCGGCACAATGGACATCATATCAGTCGATTCCGCTTCCATTGCTTTTTGCTTGTGAAGACAACGGGATCGGAATTTCAACAAAGACCCCTAAAGGTTGGATCGAAGCGATATTTTCGACGCGCCCGGGTCTTAAGTATTTCTGCTGCAACGGACTTGATCTCTTCGAGACATATCAAGTGACACAAGAGGCTGCAGAGTACGTTCGTGTCCGGCGAAAGCCCGCGTTTCTTCACGTTTCGGTAGTGCGATTGTACGGTCATGCGGGTGCAGACGTACCAACGACCTATTTGCCCCGTGCCGAGGTTGAGACGCAAGAAGCTCAAGATCCCTTGCTGCACTCAGTACGGCTCTTGCAGCAAGCTAGTGCGCTGCAGCCCGACGCGGCGCTTGCCATATATGACGAAACATGCGCGCGCGTCAAGCGCGTTGCAGCTCAGTCGGTCACCCGACCGCGCCTCGAAAGCGCGTCTGACGTGATGGCGAGCCTGATCCCGCCGTGTCGGGAATGCCGCCCATCAAACAATGCTTCGCAAGAGTTACGCGCAGATGTATTCGGCACCGACCTGAAGGCAATGAAAGAACCACAGATCATGTCGCGTTTGATCAATTGGGCTCTCACCGATCTCATGCTTGATCACAACGAAATTATCATCATGGGCCAAGACGTGGGGCGCAAAGGGGGCGTTTACGGGGTAACCCGGAAACTCCAAATTTGTTTTGGCGTTGATCGGGTCATCGACACGCTTTTAGACGAGCAATCCATCCTTGGCCTTGCTATCGGGATGGCGCAAAATGGCTTCATTTCCATACCCGAGATACAGTTCCTTGCCTATTTGCACAATGCTGAGGATCAAATTCGGGGTGAGGCCGCAACGCTCCCTTTCTTCTCCAATGGGCAGTTCAGCAGCCCGATGGTTTTGCGAATTGCCGGTCTCGGCTATCAGAAAGGTTTTGGTGGTCATTTTCACAACGATAATTCACTGGCAGTGTTGCGCGACATTCCCGGACTCATCATGGCATGTCCGTCACACGGGGCAGATGCAGTAAAAATGCTTCGCCAATGCGTGCGTCTGGCGCGCGAAGAACAAAGGCTGATCGTATTCATAGAACCGATCGCGCTTTATGCGACGCGTGATCTTCATGACGACAAAGACAGCGGCTGGATGGATCGTTACCCCGAACCAACCGAAATGACTCCACTCGGTGAAGTTGGCGTGTACGGGAATGGGCGTGATCTGGCCATCGTCACCTTCGGCAACGGATATTTCCTGAGTCGACAGGCAGAGCCTTCACTGGCAAAGTCGGGAATCAAAACTCGCATCATCGACATGCGCTGGCTGTCTCCGATCCCAGAAGACGCACTATGGACAGCGATACGAGGTACAGAGAATATCCTGATAGTCGATGAAACTCGTCATAGCGGCGGTGTAGCCGAAGCCTTGATGGCACATTTTCATGAGACGACAGATGTGCCGCTCAGCCGTTTGACAGCGGCCAACAGCTTCATTGCAACGGGTCCAGCCTATGCCACAACAATGCCATCAGTCAAAAGCATTGTGGCTGCGGCGCAGGAGCTAGTGGGCGTGGCGGTATGACAAAGGGCACGCGCAAGAGTGCGGTCGTGATCTGCCCGGGTCGCGGCACTTACAATAAAGGCGATCTAGGGATTCTTGGGCGCTATTTCACAGACAAGGCGTTATTGGCCGAACTTGATGAGCGGCGGCATCACGCAGGCCAGTCCACGCTGACCGAATTGGACAGCGCGCCGCTATTTTCCATCGCCCGGCACACCCGCGGCGACAATGCCTCTGCTCTAATCTACGCGGTGACATGGGCCGATTACTGTGCGATTCATGGTGCGGATATTGTCGCTATCACTGGAAACTCCATGGGATGGTATTCGGCGCTTGCCTGCGGAGGTGCCCTGACACCGGAAGCGGGCTTCGATGTTGCCAACACAATGGGCACGCTTATGCAACAAAACCTGATCGGCGGGCAACTAATCTACCCGTTTATGAATGACGACTGGACGGTCGAAACCGAACGCAAATTCGAACTCATGGCCTTGGTTGACGAGATTGACGTACGCCCTGATCACTCGCTCTCCTTATCAATCAATCTCGGGGGCATGTTGGTGCTTGCGGGCAATGATGCCGGTCTGATGGCTTTCGAAGCCTCGGTGCCAAGTGCTCAGGGGCGATTCCCCATGCGGCTTGCTAACCATGCTGCATTCCACAGTCCGCTCCAAAGCCCTGTATCTGCACTCGGGAGGGAACGACTCCCCAAGGAAATGTTTCGACAGCCAGATGTGGCGCTTGTGGATGGCCGAGGACAAGTCTGGTGGCCTGGCGCCACGGATACCGAGGACTTGTGGGGTTACACGCTCACCCATCAGGTGGTCGAGACCTATGATTTCACAAAGGCGGTTATCACAGCCGCCCGGGAATTTGCGCCCGATCTTTTCATAGTCACAGGTCCCGGAACCAACCTCGGGGGCGCGGTTGCGCAATCATTGATCCTGGCCGAATGGCTGGGGATGACGTCAAAACTGGATTTCAAGCAGCAGCAAGATGAGGCCCCGGTCGTCCTGTCCATGGGATTGGAATATCAACGCGCTTCGATCACAAAGTAAGGGTGAAGTGTTCCACAACGATACCTTGACATCCTCAAGGACTCGCAGACTGGAATATTCCGTTTCTTGAGGGAGAGAAGTCGGTAAGGTCGCCTGTATACGGCGTATCACCATCTACCGCCAAATCGACAAGTATTCGGCCGAATATTGGGGTGAACTTGAACCCTCTCCCGGATGCCATGACGAACATTGACGCATTGTCAAAAAAACTGGTGGCGCCAGGAGCAGTAGGGATCCGACCAATTACCATGTCAAAATCCGGCGCCATGGAATAAAAGCAGGCTTCCTCCATATGCGGATTGTTGATGTCATAAGTACTTGGTTGGAACAACTCTTCAAGGCGAGCCTGGATACTTTCAATGATCTTCGGATCTGGTTCAGTGTCTATATCCTTAACATTGGTGTAGGTCGTGTTTGTAAAATCGGCCGCAATCTTGCATTTGTTCTGCGTTTCGCTGGTGAAGCCCATATCGGGAAAACCATAATAAAGCGCTTGATCTGACTTCGCAAATTCATACCACAACGGAATTTCCGAACTTGTTTGCTTGTCAAAAAACGCGAGTGAGCATTTCCAGATTTTCCATACTGAAGCGCCTTGAGCGTTGACCTGGAGGCCAAAAAAGGGCAGGACAGTATTGAGCCAAATGCCCGGAGCCAAAATTATGTGAGAACCGGTGTACTCTGTGCCATCCTCGGTCTTAACGGTATAACCGCTCTGACCACTCGATATCGGCGTAATGTCGACCACCTTGCCGGCCGTTTCGCCGGTAATTATTGTCACATCATTTTCCGTTGCAAGTGACTGAAAAGCCTTGAACGAGTTGCTTACGTTGATTGTTGCACTTTTTTGAACCAAGCCGACATAATTGGTCGGCATGCCCTTCGCATTGAACATCGAAAACGCATCCTCAATCGCCGATGGGTTTTCCAAATAGGTAAATGGCACACCCAACTGCCGCATTGATTTTTCGATATCCGCTATGCTGCCTTCTACAGTTTGCTTGTCTGGGTCACCAAAAAACAAGAGAGGAGAAGGAGCGAGAAGTTCGTAGCCGACGTAGTTCTCGATCTCTTTCCACATGGCGTAAGATGACTCTACAAGCCTCACACGGGATTGCGTTGCGTAAAGAATACGAAAAATTCTCTCCAATCCTTTCGAGCTTGCAACGTCATTGTGGATGGTCATTTGCTCAAAAAGTGCCGTAGAGAGCCCGCGACTTGCAGCGTAATAGGCAGCGGACAAGCCTATGGTGCCTCCTCCAACAACGAGGACATCGTAATGTTTCGACATAGATTTTCTCCTGTGCAATTGAATTAAATTTTTATTTACATTTGCAGATCAGAGGATAGCTTTTCGTATCGACAATCGGCTTGAGGCTAAAATAATCAACCAGAACGGATTCGGATGTACAGAATGCACCCTCAACCCACGCCTGATCGTTGGAATAGGCTGATCCGACCAAATACACCGGTGCGTCAGGAGAGATTGAAGACATAGGTTGGCGGATGTCTGTCATCACTTTGCACAAGCTGTTGTGCGCCGCCCAAGCATGGTAGCCAGCGCCAAAAGGATTCAGCGACCAATCCATGAAGAAGGCTTCCTTGATTCCGCCAAGGATGTTTTGTTGAGCGGTTGCAGTGTTGGCTGATGAAAAATGGACTTCGGCCAATTGTCTGGCAACCATCGCTTTCATACTATCTGTCAGCGCCTGTCCATTTCCAAGCGGTTGGTAATCCAACGACAACGGCACTGTTCTGCGTTCCGCGAGGTCTAATTCCAGTTCTCGCCAAAATTGCGTAAATCGCATATCGTCGTATGACGCAAGCATTGAGTGAGCATCGGGGGCCTGTTCCTCTGGTGAAAAATAGTAAATCTGACGAAGTGGTAAATCGGTTATCGTCGGCCCCCAAGCGTCTCCAGATAGATCGGGTGGAAAATCAGCACTGTTCCACCAGTCGGTATCAAATGAGATTGCTATTTTGTAGGACGGCTGCTCAATAACCGCTTCCAGCAACAGGCGAACCTTGGCATTACCCAAATCCGCCGCAAGCGAGTTCGACGCAGAGGAAGCCCGAACCAATTCAACGGACTTTCTCGGCATTGCCAGAAACAAAGCATCACCAGAAATTGTGTATGTTTGGTCGCTTTGATCACGAAAAGTGCAATCGATTGGATCAGAAGAACCGGCATCAAATGAAATCAGTCGCCGACCCTTCATAATGACACCGCCCAGTTCTTCTACTTTGTCGGCAAGTTTTTGGATAAAGGTTGTATATCCACCCTTGAAGCGCAGATACTTAACATCTCCTGCAAATTCGCCGTTATATGAAATTGCATCTGCAGCATTCCAGTTAATGACATTTGAAGTATAACCACCCGCATCAGCACAATATTTGAAAGCTTCGCTTCCAAAAAAATCAATCATCAAATCCCAATATCCAATATTGCCAAGGTTTGCTCCTTTCGGATACACAAATGAATCAAGGTCGCCTGGAATTGTGCCGTTTTCAAAAAAATCGCACCATTGCTGGCGAGTTCGCGAATCTGCTCCAGCTATCGCTTTTGACAAGGTTGCGAATACTTCATCAACAATCATATGGTTATAGTTATCGTCATTATAGGGTACCGGGTTATCTGTGCTGATCGCCGATTCGTAAAAATGTTTCCCACGCAAGTAATACAGTCTGTTTTTAGTTTCCACAAAATCCGTTGTATTAGTTACACCAAGTTCCGAAATAACCTTACCGATGATCTGATGTTTATTTGAAAATCTCATCCCTCCTACATCGACATAACCATTATTCGAGAAAGTTTTTGTGAAAATTCTGCCACCGAGTCGTTCCGATGACATCTCGAAGACATTAACTTTGTCAAATGGCTTCGAAGGGTCGCTGAGTAGTCGCCACGCAGTATACAAACCGCCAGGGCCACCGCCTGCAATGATAGCTGTAGTCATTTTGAAATATCTCGAATGTGTTTGGATTAGTCCTGATTCTGACGACAATAGAGAAGTATACTTCTTATGTCAATATTTTTGTTTGACCGTGTCAGACATATATGGTTTGTAGCAGCCTCTGTATCAGCGCAAACTTTCGAAGCTGGGGTGGTTCAACGAATAAAAAACTAGCCTCAGCAGTGACCGGCGGGATTTCGGTATGATTTTCGGGTCGGGAAAGGTCATACGGAATCCCAGATCCGGGTTCAACCGGAGACTGGAAGAAAATCCGGAGCCCACCTGCTTGAGACCCCGCTGTCCGGGGACCAACAGGTAAAGAATTAGAAGAAGAACACGAAATAACCGCTACGGTGATCGATACCGAACAACTGGAATGGTGGCTGCGAGGCTTCGGCGATGAGGTGAGTGATGTTCAAAAGGAACCGTTGGCACAAAAGACACAAAAGGGAAGGCCTGAAAAAGTAAACGAGTTTGTCCGCTTCAAAACCTGGATTTTTGAATGGCCCGAATGGAAATAGGGAGTAAAAACGCTCGGAGTGCGCCTCACCCTGAACTACATCTGTGCAAGATCTTTAACGCCCTCGATAGCCTGTCCCAGATCTTCTTCATCTGTGAAGTAACCGGGAGAAAATCGAACTGTCCCATTCTGGGGAACCGTGTTGGCATCCTGGTGAACCAATGGCGCACAATGCAGACCGGCTCTTACACACACAGCGTAATCAGCGTCCAGCATCGTACCGATTTGATCTGCGGGAAGGTCTCCGATATTGATCGATAGTGTTGCAACCCTGGGGCGGTCTCCTTCAGGACCGTAAACCTTGACATTCTCAATATTCCTGAATGCGGTCTCCAACTCTTTCACATGGGCTACCTCTTTCTCCTCTATATATTGCAGCGCGGCCCGGCAGACTTCAGTATGGCTGACGTTCACGCTATCGCCATTCAGTTGTTGTCTGCCAAGTTCTGCAAACCATTTTTGTGCGGCATTCAAACCCGCAATGCCGGGCAGCGCCACTGTGCCTGTCTCAAGATGATGGGGATAGCTGTCAGGTTGAAATGGCGTGATTGAATCAACACCGGTTCCGCCAACCCGGGCTGCACGAATCTGAACGCCATCATTGACCAGTATTCCACCGATGCCCATGGGGCCAAACAGACCCTTGTGGCCAGTAAAGGTCAGGACATCAATGCACGAGTCCTGCATGTCTATAGCCAGTACT
Source organism: Arenicellales bacterium (assembly GCA_963663315.1). GTDB lineage: Bacteria > Pseudomonadota > Gammaproteobacteria > Arenicellales > Poriferihabitantaceae. The sequence goes on from OY760176.1 coordinate 69,274, forward strand.
CCCGCAGTCTGGCAGGTATCGACAACAAACGTCACCCCCGCTTCGCGTGCAATCAGTCCAATTGACTTCAAATCCTGAACAGAACCCAGCACGTTCGAAGCATGATTGACCACGATCACTTTTGTTTCGGGACGAATCGCCTTTTTTATTTCTACAGCATCGACATAACCCTGTTCATCATGTTCTACACGAGTGACAGCGACACCATGATCCCGTTCCAGGTGGTTCAATGGTCGAATAACTGAATTATGTTCTACACGGGTACTGATTACATGATCACCGGATTCAAGCATGCCAAACAGCACGATGTTGAGTGAGTCTGAGGCATTCTGGGTAAAAACCACACGATTGCTGTCACTGCCGAAATTGAAAAACTGTCCCAGCAACCGACGTGTTTGAGAAACCATCCTCTCGGCTTCCACTGCAAGTTCGTGACCGGCGCGACCGGGGTTTACACCGTAGCTGCGGTAGAATTGATCCATATACTCATATACACATTCAGGTTTCGGCCAGGTAGTGGCGGCATTGTCCAGATAATAGTGTTCTTTCATGAGGATCCTCGCAAATAGAATTAATGACGTGTCGTAATCTGAATTGCAGACTGGTGATCTTGCGAGAAAAATTATATACCAGATTATTTGGAAAAATAGTCCAAATAAATTCAATCATCCGATCCATATTGGGACATAGTTCCAATATTACAGATATATATAGATGTGAAAGGAAACAGCTTTAGCCGGGGTCACGCCTCAATGCCTGACACATGCAATGAACTCCCCCGCCTCCCGGGGTAATCATCGACACATCAGGGTCATACACTTCAAGGCCATGGGCGCGGGCCTTTTCTTTCAGTACGCTGCTTTTTTCGGGCAACAGGATTCGGTCATTGCCCAAAGCCACTACGTTGCATCCGAGATCCAGCGTATCCTGAAATGGTACGGAGATAATTTCAATGTTTTTCGATTTCAACCAGTTCACCACATCAGGGTCGGTCGATTCCAGGCAGACTGCCGCCAGTTTGGGCGCCAGCATCACGACCATCAGGTCGATATGTACGTAAAAAGGATCGATATCGGTAAGCATGACTTCCCATCCTTCCGCAGTAAACCATTGCTGCAATTGCAGCGCAGCTTCCTGCTGGCTTCGGCCTTCGTAGCCTTCCCACCCAATCAGCACGGCGCCGGGCTCAATCACGTTGAAGTCTCCGCCTTCGAATGTTCCCGCAGTCACATAATCATAGACAGGGATACCGAGCCGCGCATAGGTTTCTATGGCACGGAAATTTTCACCTCGACGCCACCAGTTCGCCATGTTGGTGATGATCGCGCCATAGGGGGTCATCACTGAAGAATCCCTTGCGAAAATCTGATAAGGCAGTACCGGGTCCGGTTCATGCAGATGCACCGTCACCCCGGCAGACCGATAGGCCGCAATCATTTCCCGGTGTTGCCTGTTGGCGGTTTCCGGGTCGAACTGATAATTACGACGAATACTTTTTTTCGAAACAGAACTGGTTTCCCGCCATTTGTAGAAGTCGGCTGGCCCAAGTAATACGTCCCGCAGTACGCCGTAGTCACAATCAGCGCCCCAGCTTTGCAGGGTAGGGGTGCCACCGCCCTGTTTTCGGCAACGTAATGAAAATTCTGGATTCATCCACACAGGTCCAAATCTTGACGGAAATGGCAGATTAGCCAATTTAAATGGTAAAGTAAAATCAAATATCAGGCTTAAGTCCCGAAATGTTGCGGATTGGACGATGTTTGTCTGAATTTCTTGTGAAATATTCTGCTTAAGGTGTTATGGTTCGCCGGTTGTTATCTTGACGGTACAGATCATCGTCACGTTTTTCCTTTCCTACTTCGAAACGGTGAATTTGAATGCGGAAATTTTATGATTATTCACCATTAATTTAGAGAATTTAAATGAGTAAAGGTAAGGTCAAGTGGTTCAGTGCAGCCAAGGGTTTCGGATTTATCACGCCACAGGAGGGAGGAAAAGATCTTTTTGTCCACTTTTCTGAAATTCAAAGTGGTGGAGGGTATGCAACTCTCAATGAGGGTCAGGAAGTTGAGTTCGATGTGGGTCAGGGTCAGAAAGGACCCTGCGCCAATAATGTTGTGCCTGTCCAGTAACTTTTAGGGACAGAGCAAATGCAGACAGGCTTGTCTGAAACCAGGCTTGTCTGCAGCCCGTTTTAAGGGTTCCCCTGCCGGATTACCAGCGGTGTGTCCGGCGCTAAATCTGCAATACCACCTTGGGTGCGGCACAATGTCCCTTGAGGATTTCGTCAAATGCGCTTCCCCCATCGCCGAGCGGGCGGGATTCGATCCAGTCCAGCGTTCCGAGCGCCCCACTGTGCAACTTTTGTAGTGTGACGCGCAAATCCAGCGGAGAGTAGGTATAACATCCTATCAGTGTAATTTCCTGCAGGGTCATGCGCCTCACATCAACGCTGCCCTCGTTGTCCATCAGTCCGATATGTACAATGATTGATCCCGGGCGTGCGCAGGCTACGCTGATATTCCGTGTTTTTGCATTTCCCACGGCATCGAAGACCAGATCATAGTGATTTTCCCGGGGAGAGGTTTCAATCGGGTCAAATACATTGCAATCGGTTTGGTCAATGACCGTTTGCCGTCTCAATGGATTGGTTTCGGCCAGATCGACCTGTGCCACCCCCTTGTCCAGCAGAATCAATGCAGTCAGCAGGCCAACCGAACCGGCGCCGATTACCAGTGCACTGGCTTCACTGACCGGGCGTGCGCTGGATTTTTCGGCAAGCAAGATCGCATGTAACGCGGTAGCGCCTGGTTCGGTTAATGCTGCCTTGGCGGTATCCATGCTGTCTGGCGCTTCAATCAGATTACGTTCCGGGATGGCAATCTGTTCGGCGAAGGCTCCTGCCCGAACCATGCCGATCAAATCCCTGTGTGCACAGAGATTCTGACGGCCGCCTGAACAGTCATCGCATTTTCCACAGGTAATGAGGGGATTGAGCACCACTCTTTTACCCGGTTTGCTGCCTTGCAATACCACTCCAACGGCTTCATGTCCGAGAATCAGTGGCGGCGCCCTGCGTGGATCGTGACCCAGCCAGGCATGCATGTCAGATCCGCAAATACCGACGGATTGAACGGCAACCAATGCTTCATCGTGACCGGGGTTCGGGTCCGGTTCGTCACGGTAGGTCATTTGTTGATTGGCTGTATATACCAGGGCTTTCATTTCAGGATCCAAGTATTATCGTGCAGTGAAACCGCCATCGATGTAAAGTGTCTGCCCGGTGATATAGGCGGAAGCGGCAGATGCGAAGAAAATGGCAATGCCGGACAGATCGCTCAATTTCCCGTTTCGTCCCAACATGGTTTGGCTGGCAGCCCAATGTTCGTTTTCGGGATTGTCGAATATGGGGGCGGTCAGCTCGGTTGGGAAAAACCCCGGTGCAATCGCGTTACAGGTGATACCCTGAGGAGACCACGCTTGCGCCATCGCCCTGGTCAGTTGGCAGATTCCGCCTTTTGAGGCGCCATAGGCCATGCTATTGGCAAATGCGCGAAATGATTGTAACGATGCAATGTTGATAATGCGTCCAAATCTGTTTTCAACCATACCCGGAATAAATTCCCGGCTGAAAAAAAATGGTACGCAAAGATTCAGATTGAGAGTTGCGTCCCAACCTTCGATTGTGACCTCATCCACACTCTGACGAAGGTTGATTCCGGCTGCATTGACAACGCCATCGACATGCCCGAATGCGTCCTTGCACTGTGCAGCGACATCGCCAATTCCCGGTCGGTCGGCAAGATCGGCACATACTGACCTTGCCCGTCCTCCGCTTTCAGTAATTTGCTCAATAACGTGATCAAGTTTATCCTGGCGTCGGGCAATGCCGACGACGGCGGCTCCCGCTCCGGCCAGAAACCGGGTTATCTCACGACCAATGCCTGAACTGGCGCCGGTGATCACAAATACCCGGCCACTCAGGGAGAACTGGTCGAGTGGGTTATCCTGGATCGGTGACGGGTCTGGCATGTCCGGGCAGACTTGTCCTAAAGCGTCCGCTGATCAATCCCCAGATCGAATTCTTCGCCCGGAAAATACTTGTAGAGACGGTCATCTCCACTGCGGGCATGACCTTCCATGCCTTCTGCACGGGAAATTCTTGCAGTCACCGCGCCGACATCCCGATTGGCCTGTTGATTCATGCGCTGGTAGGTCAGCACTTTTATAAACTTGGCTACACTTAACCCCCCGGTATAACGCGCTGCGCCCTTGGTTGGCAGAATATGATTGGTCCCTGAACACTTGTCGCCATAGGAAACCGTCGTTTCTTCACCGAGAAACAGCGAGCCGTAGTTGTTCAGATTTTCAAGCCACCAGTCGAGGTCCTGACAGTGAACTTCAAGATGTTCACTGGCATACCGGTCGCTGACCTGAACGGCTTCTTCCCGGGAGTCGACCACCACGACCTCACCATAGTCACGCCAGGCGCTTTGTGCAGTCGAACGATTGGGTTCGGCCAGTCTCTCGATATATTCAGGCATCAACTCAATGACTTTATCTGCCTGCGATGCTGAAGTACTGATCAGCCACGCAGGAGAATCAGGACCATGTTCTGCCTGGCTTGTCAGATCACAGGCGATAATTTCAGGGTCGGCCGTCTCATCAGCGATGATCAATACTTCGGTGGGGCCAGCGAACATGTCGATACCCACTCGCCCGAACAGGATTCGTTTGGCTTCTGCTACAAATCGATTTCCCGGACCCACGAGTATGTCAGCGGCATTGCCGGTGAACAGTCCGAAGGCAAGGGCGGCCACTCCCTGAACGCCGCCGAGATGGAGTATGGTATCTGCTCCGGCATAATTCGCCGCATACAGAATCGCAGGATGAACACCCCGCTCACCGTGGGTCGGAGAGCAGGCAATGATATTGCTGACGCCAGCGACTCTGGCTGTGGTGACGCTCATGATTGCAGAGGCGATGTGTGCGTAGCGTCCGCCCGGTATGTAACAACCCGCAGTCTGCACCGGAACCAGGCGTTGTCCACAAAAGAAGCCGGGAGATAATTCGGTTTCAAACTCCCTCATACTTGCTAACTGCGCTTCTGCGAATGTCTTCACACGTGCATGGGAGAACCGGATATCCTGCTTGATCTGTTCAGGCAGTGAAGTGGTCGCCTGCTCGATTTCCTGTTGGCTGACGACTACTTCCTTCTCCCAGCCATCCAGTTTCTGCGCATACTCCAGTGCTTTTCCCTGGCCGCCCTTTTCGATTTCCCGGAGCATGGTGCGAACGGTTTCATGGGTGTCGTCCTGTCCGGTGGCCGAGGTTTTCGGCGCTTTCCTGATATAGTGAACCGCCATTGTTAATGCAGAAAATTCCTGAATTGTGTTAGTTTGTTAGTTTGCGGAGGAGCTCAGATATTCCGGCAGCCATAGTGCGATTTGCGGGAACATGACGATCAATATCAATCCGAAAAGCTGGATGACCATGAACTGCATCATTCCTCCATAGATATCCTTCAAATCCCATTCGGGTACCACGCCCTTGAGGAAATAGGCCGATAGAGCGACCGGCGGCGATAGCCAGGCGGTTTGCAGGTTTACTGCAACCAGAATTCCGAACCAGGTCAGATTGAATCCAAGTTTATCGATCAAGGGCAACAGGATCGGCACGATGATCAGGACAATCGGTACCCACTCCAACGGCCAGCCCAGCAAAAATATCAGCGCCATCACCATTGCGAGGATCGCGTAAGGCGACACATCCAGTGACAACAGAACCTCGGTAAGCATGGTCGGCGTGCCAAGTCTTGCGAACACGGATCCAAAGAAATTCGAGGCGGCGACGAGTATCAGTATCAGGACCGAAATTTCCAGAGTTTTGATCAGCGCATCCTTGAACCCCTGCCAGGACAGTTTTCTATAGGCTGCCGCGAGCAGGAACGAGCCGAAGGCGCCCATGCCGGCGGCTTCTGTCGGGGTGGCAAATCCGAGCAGAATGCTGCCCAGTGCAAAACCGACCAGCGCCGCAGGCGGCACCAGCCCAAGGAAAAACTCCTTCCAGACATAGGACATTGAAGTCGGTTGCAGATCTTCTGGTAAAATCGGTCCCAGGGATGGATTGATCTGGCAGCGGATAAGCGCATAGCCGGTATACAGGAAGGCCAGCATAAACCCTGGAATTACGGCGGCGGCGAAAAGATCGGTGACCGGCACTTCCAGAATCGGCCCCATGACCACCAGCATGATACTGGGCGGGATCAGAATTCCCAACGTACCACCTGCGGTAATCGCTCCGGCCGAAAGTTGCACGTCGTAACCGGCGCGATTCATGGTTTTGGCCGCCATGATGCCGAGAATGGTCACCGAAGCGCCCACAATACCGGTGGCGGCGGCAAAAATGGTAGAGACAAAAAGCACTGCGATATAGAGGGAGCCACGGGTTCGGGACAGGGTTAACTGCACTGCGCGAAACAGCCGTTCCATAAGACCGGCCTGTTCCATCAGGATGCCCATAAAAATGAACAACGGCACCGCGGCCAGTGTCTGTTCCAGCATGACTCCGGAAAACTGGAATGTCATCAGATAAAAAACCAGTTCACCAAATCCCCACAGACCAAACGACATACCGAGGAAAATCAATGTGAACGAAATCGGGAAGCCGATAAAAATGGCAAACAGCATGCAGGCGATCATGACCAACCCGATATACTCGGGGCGAAGGTTAGCAAGTAAATCTATCATCAGACTGGCCACCTGCCACGGGTGATTGCATACCAGCATTTAAGCAATTCGGATATACCCTGCATCAACAGCAGCACAATCCCGATCGGGATAGCGCTTTTTATCGGCCCCATGTAGGGCATCCAGGCCGTGTCCATGCCGCGTTCTCCCCGATAAATCGCGGTCCAGGCATAGTCAAACGACATCCACAGAAAAACCAGCAACCCGGGGAAATAAAAAATTACGTACAACGTACCATCCACGATTCCCTGGGTTCGTTGCGACCAGTTGCGGTAGATGAAATCGGCACGGATGTGTACCCCGCGCGATAACGCATAACCAGCGCCCAGCATGAACATCGAGCCGTACAGCATGCGGCTGACATCGTACGCCCACATCGTCGGTGCAATAAAGAACTTGCGGGCGAGGACCTCATACACCATCGTCAGGCACATTGGCACCAGAAACCAGCAAATCAGTTTCCCCACCCACATACTCGTGCGGTCTATCCAGCTTATCAGACAGGCTACCCAGGGTGGCATATCGTCCGGCAGATTACCCGGATCCGCAGAACGGCGTTCCGCTATCAATTCGTCAGCGATCTCGAGTTCGTCTGGAATGATTTCTTCAGCCATGGCTGTCGTGACTTGAATGACGGGATGGCAGTATAACCCGCATTTAAGCAGAGTCGTGATTATTTATTAAGATAGCGCCAATACGGGCCCGAAAGCCCGTATTGGAAAATCTTGAACTGTGCCCTCGATTCGGGCACATGACGCAGAATTATTGTGCCATCTGCAATTGTTTGGCGTACGCCTGCCCGAGGGCCGCGTTTGACGTTTGTGCACCCGCCCAGAAAGGAACAGCGATGTCAGCAAATGCTTTTTGGGAATCCCAGACTTCGGCAAAGAACGCATTCTCGGCAGCATTTTTCTCAAGACTTGCCCTCGCCGCATTCATGTACGCCGGAAAATAATCTGCAGGTGTATCATGAAGAATGACGCCGTGATTTTCCGTCAGGTCTTTCAGCGCCTTGCCGTTTTCAAAGATCCGATAGCTAATGGACCTGATCAACGACGCATCGGCAGCAATATTGATCGCGTTTCGCTGGTATTCGGTCAAGCTGTTCCAGACATCGCCGTTGAAATAGATGTCAGCGTTGACCACGACCTGGTGAAGCCCTTGCAAGTAGTAGTGTTTCAGTACTTTGTGGAAGCCGAATACACTATCCGGTTTTGGACAACACCATTCTGCGGCGTCAATGATGCCTTTTTCCAGGGCAGGAAGAATGTCACCCCCGGCCATCGCCACGCTCGCGACGCCAATGTCTTTATAGGTCTGGCCGGGAATACCCGGAGGGGTACGGAAACGGTATTTTCGGAAATCTTCCATACTGTTGATCGGTTCCTTGAACCAGCCCAGCGCTTCAGGGCCAACAGGCTGGAGCATGACGCCATGGATATTCATACCCATTTCATCCCACAAGCGGTCATACAACTCGCGCCCTCCTGCATTCATGAACCACGAGAGGAAGGCGATGTTATCGATACCCACGCCAGCGCCTGCAACCGGGGAACCGAACAGCATGGCGGCAGGGTGTTTGCCGGACCAGTAATGCGTCCAGGCGAATCCGGCTTCAACCAGACCTTTGTCTACCGCATCGAGAATATTTGAAACACTTACGATCGCCCCAGCAGGCAGCATCTCAAGTTGCACTTCGCCGTTGGTCAAGGAAGCGACATTTGCGGCAAAATCCTTCAGCATGACAGTTTCATCCGCTTTGGTTGTCACCGCAGTCTGGACCCGGATTTTTACCTCCGCGATTGCGCTGGCGCCGATAAGCATGGACAGTCCGATCAGCGTGGCTGCCACTCGTTTAAAAGTTTGTATCATTGTGTATCCTCTTTACTAATTGATGTTTAATTTGATCACTTCAGGTTGGTTTCCCGAAAAAATCTCAGGAGAATATTAAAAAAGAACCCGCCCAATCAAAGAACAGATTCTTTCAAAAATGCAATTAACCATTAAACTCTGGCTATAGCGGGCCGTATCTTGACATATTAAGCCAGTGTTAGCAATGGATTTCCCCGGATCTGATTCTGATTACATTTACATCGTCCATTATTTTCATGGCTGTTGCTAATGAGCCTTCCATATTAATTGCGCGACAGGCATCTTCAATCAGGAACACATCGAAACCTTCTGATCTGGCATCAAGGGCTGACCAGGCAACACAAAAATCCGTCGCCAGGCCAACCATGAAAATTCGCTCGAACCCCCGGCTTCGAAGATAACCGGTTAGTCCGGTTGGTGTTGATTTGTCATTTTCAAAAAATGCAGAATAAGAATCTATTTCTGTCCGAAATCCCTTGCGGATAATCAATTCTGTATTTTTAACATCAAGCCGGGAATGAAATGCCGCTCCTGGAGAACCCTGGGTACAATGATCCGGCCATAGAACCTGATCTCCATAGGGCATACTGATCTGATCAAACGGGGAATGTCCGGGGTGGCTTGACGCAAACGAGCTGTGGTTTTCGGGGTGCCAGTCCTGGGTCAGCATCCGGTGCTGAAATTTTTCCGAAATCGTATTGATAATCGGAACAACTGCATCACCATCAGGGACTTCCAGCGCTCCCCCGGCACAAAAATCGTTTTGCACATCAATAATTAACAGACAATCTGTATTGTTTTGTATCATTTTGATTTCCGGTATTCTGAACTGTGCCATAATAATATATCAGTAATTATCTTCAACAACCACAGACGTGATTGATGACATAAAAGCCATGAAGCTCTACCACCAGGTAAACAGGGTATTTAACGAGCTGAACTCCCTTGGGATCAAGGACAAGGACCCGGTTGATGTATCTGTGTTGAGCGCATTTGATCAATACCATTATCTCGGCACCGATGCCGTGGATGAAGCAATAAAAAAGCTGGATATGAATTCGAGCATGGAAATCATGGAAATCGGCGCTGGAATCGGTGGCCCCGCCCGCTACCTTGCGCATACTTCAGGATGTAAGGTGACTGCTCTGGAACTGCAACCGGACTTGAATTCCACGGCAATGAAACTGACTGCCCGCTGTCGTCTCCAGGACAAGGTGACCCATCTGTGTGGCGACATACTGGATGGTCTTCCGGAGAACAAACAATATGATGCGCTGGTCAGTTGGCTGACATTTTTGCATATTCCTGACCGTCCCACTCTCTACAGTAACTGCTTTGCTGCCCTGAAGCCCGGGACAGGTATTTATGTTGAAGATTATTTTGAGCGTAATCCCCTGAGCGATCAGGATAAGCTGGTGTTGCGTCGGGAAGTTTACTGCGACTGTGTTCCGACCATGTCTGAGTATTTTAATGAACTTTCAGAAGCGGGATTCACCCGGATTGAGCTTGTAGACAAATCAGCCCAATGGACAGAGTTTGTTGTCGAGCGGCAATCTGCCTTCGAAAACGCCAGGGAGCGCAACGAAAACCTGCACGGGAGGAAAATCGTTAATAGCCTGTCGGAGTTTTACAGCGCCATTGTTAACCTGTTTACAGCAGGGAATCTCGGCGGAGTCTGCTTCACGGCCTGGAAACCTGGATAATAAATATGACAGGACAACCACAACAGGACAACCACGGGGGTTGTCCCTACGAGTATTCTAATCAAACTAATCCCTGTATGACAGGAGGAGATAAAGATGAAAACGAAAAACAGATGTATTGATCCTGCAAAAAGAGCGACCCTGAAGAAAGCGGGAACGGTAGCAGCGCTCGTTGCCACGGCCCAGTTCAACCCCGCAACGACAGCCTGGGTATCCGGCTCTGATTTACCCATCAAGGTTGGAATGCAATTACACAGAACCGGGATTGGCGCCTCCTATGGCAGGTGGTATGAGCGAGCTGCATCGGCTGCAGCCGGGATCATAAACGACGAAGGCGGGATTAACGGCCGTCCGCTTGAACTGGTGATCGAGGATGATGGCACGGACCCCAGGCGTGGCGCTGAAGTGATTGAAAAATTTGCTACCCTGCATAAAGTGGACGTCGCATACGGCACCCTGTTTTCCCATGTTGTCATCGGTTCCTCCCCTCGGGCCGGGGAACTGAAACTACCCTATTTTGTGGTATCCGAAGGTCATCACGTTGCATCGGGCAGTCTGAATCGTTATGTATTCCAGCCCGGAATAACCGATGTCAAATCCCAGGTTATTTCCATGGCGCCCTGGGTGTCAGAAAATCTGGGCAAGAAGGTCACTATGATCTTCCCGGACTTTGCCTTCGGTCATGACCATCGGGACTATTTTTCTGCCGCTATCAGGGAACAGGGTGGCGAAGTGCTTGAACTGATTGCGATTCCTCCCACCGAATCCTCGTTTACCCGGTATCTGCCCAGAATACCCTCCAGCACCGAAGTGCTTTATCACGTCATGGTCGGGCCGGGTGTGCTCACTTTCGTCAAGGAAATGGGCCAACATTTCGGTAGTAATCGTCCGCAAATTTTTGGTTTTATTGACTCTCTGGAGGCGGTTGATCTGGCCACACCCCAGCTTGAGTTTCTGGAAGGGACTCACTTCTGGGAAGCGAACCCCCGTTATGCCCAGACCGGGCAAAGTGAGTATGATCGTTTTTATCGTCAGGCTGTAGGGGTGGATCAGAATGGCGCCAGCGTGAACGACGCCCGGGATGTATCGACCTATTCCCACATGTTCGGTTGTTGGGAAACCCTGTTCATTATCAAACAGGCCATGGAAATGAGCGGTTATTCGGATCAAAGTGCAACGCACAAAAAAGCGCTGATTGAAGCTACGGAATCATTGCAGAAATTTGCCGAAGGCAGGAATCATCCTCAGGGGGACAAGGTTTTCAATGGCAGGATTCACCAGAGCTTCGGCCATCAGAATATCTCCCGGGTTGAAGGCGGCCGCCTCAATGTGGTCCATAGAACATCCATCGAAGATGGCCTGTACGAACCCGAGGGCGACTACACTCTGATGGCGCTTTAGATATTCTGCGCCCGGACGGCCCACCCCGGAAACGGGGTGGGCCAGCGCGGATGGATGCATCCCGTATTCGAACAAGCTGAAAAACCCCCAGGCTCTCTGTGGATTTCGGACCATTCCTGATTCTCGCTTCCCTGGAAGGGCTGGTGCAGTCGGCGGTACTAAGCCTGACGGCACTGGGATTGTGCCTGGTGTTCGGAGTCATGCGCGTTGTCAATGTCGCCCATGGGGAGTTCTACATGCTGGGCGCCGTTCTGGCCTGGTGGATTACCAGTTTGTCGCCGATTCATCCTGCTCTGGGATTTTTAGCTGCTCTGTTAATCGGCCCGGCTCTGGTTGGAATCATTGCCTATTGCACCGAAAGACTGGTTCTTAAAAAGCTCAACTACAACCCTGAAGCCACTATCGTTGCCACGATAGGAGTTTTGTATATTTTGCAGCAATCTGCCTTGCTACTGTTCGGCCCCGATGCCAGACCAGTGCAGCCGCCATTGTATTTCCGGGTTGAATTTCCCTGGTTCGGCTACTCCGGTTACAAGCTCCTGGTCGTTGCCATGGCCATTGTTATCCTGCTGGGCAGTTGGTATGTGCTCAGCCGCACCCGAGCAGGTCTGATCATGCGAGCCACACAGATCGATGGTGAAATGGCACAGGCCTTTGGTATTCCCGTGAACCGTGTCTATGGCTGGGTTTTCGCTGTGGGAGCCATGTTTGCGGCGCTGGCTGCGGTTCTCATTGTTCCCATTCGCCAAGCCCACTATCTCATGGGTCTCGATCCGTTGTTGATGTCATTTATCGTTGTCATTACAGGCGGGCTTGGGAGCATCCGTGGAACCATAATTGCGGCGATTGTCATCGGCATGAGCGATGGCATCATTTCCATGTTCTTTTCCCCCACTCTGGCCAAGATGGTCGCGACATTTCTGGTTGCCATGGTGCTGGTATTCAAGCCCGAAGGGCTATTCGGGATTAAAGAACGATGAAAGCGATTACAGGAAAGAAATCCCTCCTGCTCCATGCCATGGTCATTGTGGTTCTTTTTTGTCTACAGTTCGTCCTGCCGGAATACTATCATCTCACCGCTACCCGGATAATGGTCCTGGCGGTTTTTGCCATGGGATTCAATGTCCTTTTCGGCTATACCGGATTGCTTAGCCTCGGCCATGCCATGTTTTTCGCCACCGGGCTCTATGCCGCAGGCCTGACCGTCTATCATCTGGGATGGGGTGTGCTCCCCGCATTCGTTTTCGCCATATTCACAGGCGCCCTCGTCTCTGCATTGATCGGCGCCATCGCATTGCGTACCCGTGGTGTGGCATTCATGATTGTCACGTTGATGTTTGCCCAGGTGGCTTACCTGGCCACTTTGTATTTCACGACTTATACCCGGGGTGATGAAGGACTGGTCCTTCCAGAGTCGGCACGAAGCATGGAATTTATGGGGTTGCAGTTAAACCTGACAGACCCTGCCACCCGCTATTTTATCGCGTTGACCCTGCTGACAGTCTGCCTGGTCATTGTTTATCGCCTGGTCAATGGTCCTACCGGCAGGGCATTGATCGCAATCCGCGAAAACGAAGATAGAACCCGTATGCTTGGCTACAATACCTTTGCCATAAAGCTCAAGGCTGTGGTCATCTCGGGAACACTGTCCGCTGCCGCAGGCGCCACCTATGCCCTGTTATTTGCCTATATCGGATCAACTTTCGCGAGCTTCCAGTATTCAATCGATGCCCTGTTGTTCACCCTTGTGGGGGGCGCCGGTACTATCCTGGGCCCATTGCTGGGCAGTTTCGTGATGTTTTACCTGATTGATACCGCCAGTAACTATACCTCTGCCTGGCTGCTTGTCACCGGGATAGTACTCATATTGCTCATCCTTTATTTTCCAAAAGGTATTCTCGGCACGGTGCGGGAACGGTGGATAACCTGGTTGCCGTAATGCTTGTCGAAACCCGTAACCTGTCTCGGTCGTTTGGTGGATTACAGGCCGTCCGGAGTGTGGACTTCTCGGTTAGCGCTGGCGAGGTGAGGTCAATCATCGGTCCCAATGGCGCAGGAAAGACCACCCTGGCCAGCCTCATATCCGGAAGATTGTCACCGGACAATGGTTCAATCCGGTTTTCCGGAAAAGAAGTCACGTCTTTACCGACATGGCGGAGAGTGCGGCTCGGCATTGCTTATACATTTCAAATTACCAGCATCTACCCGGCTCTGTCGGTTTTTGAGAATGTCGCCATCGCCGCGCAACTTCGGATGCAACTCCGGCAATCCTCTGATGCTGTGAGCACGACCCGGTCTATAAAGGATATCGTGGCCGAGTGTCTGGGGAGGGCAGGATTAAACATTGACCCACGGCAAAAAGCGGGAGAAACAGCCTACGGTCACCAACGGCTGCTGGAAATAGCCATGGGGCTGGCGTTACGCCCATTACTTCTGATACTGGATGAGCCCACCCAAGGATTATCTGACGGAGAAACGGAAGAGTTTAAATCCCTGATCCGGGACATCAGACAATCCACCACAATCCTGCTGATTGAACATAATGTCCCGGTGGTCATTTCTCTATCGGACCGGATTACGGTAATGAATCAGGGCGCCATACTTGCCGAAGGCACACCCGATGAAATCCAGCACAACGAGGCGGTTCAGACTGCCTATCTGGGACGTGTGTGAGCGCCATGTTTTCAGCAAGCCATGTCAGCGCTGGTTATACCTCTGGCAGTAACGTGATCAGGGGTGTTTCACTTGAACTGGAAAGAGGAAAAGTGCTTTGCCTGCTGGGCCGAAACGGCGCCGGAAAAACATCATTGTTAAAAACGATCATGGGTCTGATACCATTCAGCTCGGGGGAAATTTTACTGAATGGGCTCGAGTTGACAGCCATGAAGGCTCACCAGATTCCCGCTAACGGGGTGGGCTATGTTCCCCAGGGAAGACGGCTGTTTGCTGAACTGACCGTGGCAGAGAATCTTGAAATTGGCTTGTTGCTGAAAAAACAGGATAAGCGCCTTCTGGATCAGGCGCTGGACCTGTTCCCTGCCCTTGGAACGCGGCTCAAACAGATTTCAGGCACGCTGAGTGGAGGGGAACAACAAATGCTGGCCATGGCAAGGGCATTGTGTCTTCACCCTTCTCTGCTGCTGCTGGATGAACCCACCGAAGGGTTAATGCCCTCAATGATTTCAACTATCCGCAACGTCATCAGCCGACTCGCCGGGGAAGGGGTTGCCATACTTCTCGTGGAACAACGAATCGATGCTGTACTGGGAGTCGCTGACCGCATCGCATTTATGGAGAATGGGGTTCTGCATAAACCCCTTGATGTGGCGGAAGTGGAACACGATGAAGAGCTGGTCAGGCGATATATCGGTATTGGACGGGCTGATTGAAATCTGAATTTCCAAAACTGTTATTACTTGCTGGCTGGAGCTTTTGCCCGGCTGATGTTTTGGCCCACAGCGCCGAACGCGGGCTGATTCTGCTGCTTCCGACGGAACTTTATATAATCGGCGGGGCACTGGCCGTTTTGCTGTCTTTTTTTGTGTTAGCCGTCATCCCCCATGGTTTTATCAAACGCTTGTCCGGTTTCAGCCAGCCAATAAAAGGATTTTCAGGGCTGCCCGTTATTCCCTTTAGCCTGGGGTCTTTTCTGGTACTCGCCTTTTTGATCATCACGGGATTCTTCGGGTCAAGGGACCCATTGCTTAATCCCCTGCCCATCACAACCTGGACATTGTTTTGGGTCTTGTTTACTCTCCTTCAATGTATTACGGGCAATCTCTGGACCCACGTCAACCCCTGGAGTGGTATAGCCTGGAGTATCCGGCGAATTTTTTGTCTCAAGTCCCGATATGCTTCACTACCGGAAGGCCTCGGATATTTCCCGGGGATCATCCTGTTTGCTGGATTTGCCTGGTTTGAACTGGTCGACCCTGCTCCTGAAGACCCCCACCGACTTGCCTGGATGATTTTGGTCTATTGGCTGATTAACCTGATTGCGGTACTGATATACGGCGAGGACAAATGGTTTGAGCGTGGCGAGCCCTTTTCCATTTTCTTTCGCTTAATCGGGAATCTTTCTCCATTGCAACCCTCCGGCAATGGCGCCAGCAGCAAAATCAGGATAGCTGTTCCCGGGTTAACCATGGGCGCCCTGCCTGCCCTGCCTCTTTCCGGCACACTTTTCGTACTGTTAACCCTGAGTACTGTTTCCTTTGATGGCCTTTCAGGAACATTCTTCTGGTTGGGCATGATTGGAGTCAACCCGCTGGAGTTCCCTGGCAGAAGTGCAGTGATTCCCGACAATTCCCTGGGGTTGCTGGGTGGATTCGGGTTGCTGGTTTTTCTGTACCTGGTGTGCGTGTATGCGGGCTGGAAAATGGCGGGGGCAAAAGTCGGCTTTGTGGATGTCGCCGGGAGATTGGTGTACTCCATTATCCCCATATCCCTGGTTTTTCATTGCGCTCACTACCTGCCCCAGGTTCTGGTGAACGTTCAGTATGCTTTTCTTGCCTATAATGATCCGTTATCCCAGGGATCGAACATACTCGGCGCCAGTAACTTTTACGTTACCACTTCATTTTTCAATCATCTGGATGCGGTGGCCTTGATCTGGGGTTTGCAGACGACGATCATCGTCCTCGGGCATGTGACAGGTGTTTTCATCGCCCACGTTATCGCACTGGATATTTACCAAACCCCACGGGTCGCGGTAAAGAGTCAGGTGTTCCCGGCCATACTGATGGTGGGTTACACGGTGTTTGGATTGTGGCTATTGTCTACACCCGCTGCCGCACTATGAAGTGCTAACTGATTGATTATATTACTGTTTTTCTCTCATAATTTTATTGCCCCGTAGCAGAAACGCCCGTTTCTGTTCCCGCGGTGCTACGAAAACCGGGAGAAAATCATGTCCAATACCCGTCTTACCCAGCGTCTGATCGACGCCCTCAAACCCCGCAAGAAAACCTTCGATCTCCGCGACACGGAACTCAAGGGTTTCGGTGTCCGCGTGCGCAGCTCCGGAATCAAACGCTATTTCGTGCAAAGCCAGCATGAGGGGACCCGTACCTGGCGCATCATCGGCAATGCCGCCGCAATGACCCTTGAGGAAGCGCGCTGCCGCGCACGGTCGGTCCTCGCGTCCCTACACAACGGTGAGGAGATCATTGCCGCCACGAACGAGGAGACGCGGTTCGGGGTGGTCGCGGAGAAGCTGTTCGAGGCTTGCGAGAGGCACTGGAAGGTCAGCACCAGAAAGGCCAACCGTTTTTATCTCAAGAACCAGATACTGCCCTGGTTCCGGAACATGCAGGTCGCCGGGATCACCGAGCGGGACGTCAAGCAATGGCACGCCTCGCTCCATGCGACTCCCTTCGCCGCCGACCGCGCGGCGCCCGTGCTCAGCGTTATCCTCAGGCAGGCTGAGGTTTATGGCTATCGCCCGGAGGGTTCCAACCCCTGTGTCGGTATCAGGCGATACCGGCGGCGTGGCCGGGAACGCTTTCTCTCGCCGGAAGAAATGCAAAGGCTCGGCGCCGTACTGAGTCGGCATGAACCGGATCATCCGCTTGAGGCCGCAACGATCCGGCTGCTACTCCTGACCGGGTGCCGCCGCAACGAAATCCTGACACTCAAATGGTCCGACTACCGCGAGGGGCACCTGTATCTGCGCGACTCCAAGACCGGGCCGAGGACGGTCTGGCTGTCGTCCCCGGCCCGCGGGATACTGGATGGGCTTCCCCGGCGTGGCGCGTGGATATTCCCTGCACGGCGAAGGCGGGGTTTCTTTTGCCGGACCATGATCCAATATTACTGGTCGAAGGTTCGGGGCGAGGCCGGACTTGGCGATGTCCGGTTGCATGACCTCCGGCACAGCTACGCCTCGGTGGCCCTCCTGAATGGTGCGACGGTCCCCACGATTGCCAAGCTCCTCGGCCACAACGATACGGCCACGACGCTGAAATACACGCATCTCAACCAAACTGCGGTCCGCGCGGCGGTCGAGACTGTTGCTCCGATCCTCGCCGGGGAGGCGTGAACGATGCCAGAAAATACTACGAGAAGAACGACGAGAAGAATACGACTGACCGACTCCAATGCGGGCAGGTTCAGACCGGGCGAGTCCGAGTACACGGTCCGGGACACGAAGACACCCGGCCTCGGTGTCCGGATCAAGCCATCAGGTTATCGGACCTGGGTGTATCACGGCAACGCCGCCGGCAGTCCCAGGCGCCACAGTCTTGGCCCCGTCAGCCTGAAAACAGTAGAGGATGCGCGGCTCGAATGTCTTGAAATCGGCTTGAAGGAACAGATCAGTGGCGCTCCGGATGAAACCGTGAAATTGGCCGTGCCCAAATTCCGTGACTTCGTCGAGGGAGAATGGAAGACGGCGCGTTACGACCATTTTAAACCCTCTACCAGGAAAGGCGTGGACAACGCTCTGAAAACCCAACTTCTGCCGAATTTCGGGACACTGCCGCTCGACCGGCTCACGCGCTCCCGTGTCAACCGGTGGTTTGATCAATACAGCCGCAGTGCGCCGGGCGGCGCCAATCATGCCCTCGTTATCCTGTCAGGGATCCTGAATCATGCGATAGTCTGCGGGCACATCACGATGAATCCAGCCCGGGGTGTAAGGCGGAACCCGAGACGGAAGATGACCCGGTTTCTTTCTCGGGAGGAAATCCGCCGCCTTCACGCGGTGCTTGACGCCTGCGTGGCTGAACGTCCGGTGAACGCTCCAGCGGCGGATATCATCCGTCTCCTTCTGCTCACCGGATGCCGGCGCGGCGAGATCGTGAACCTGCAATGGCGCGAGGTGGGCGAGGACATCCTGGAACTTATGGACAGCAAGACCGGTCCCCGGACAGTGTTTCTCAGCCCGAAAGCAAAAGCCGTCATAGAACGACAGCCCCGACCGGACTGAATCGCCCCGGGTTTGTCGGAGGCTCCATTTCTTGAGAGGATGGAGTAATGAACAGATCCAAAAGATATTCCCCGGAAATCCGGGAACGTGCAGTACGCATGGTGTTTGAACCCCAAAGTGAGTATGAATCCGAATGGGCGGCCATGTGTTCGATATCGAGCAAGATTGGCTGTACGGCGGAGACTTTGCGTAAATGGGTGCGACGGTCAGAGACTGATCAGGGAAAACGATCAGGAATGACGACTTCAGATCGAGAACGACTCAAGGAGTTGGAGCGCGAGAATCGAGAACTGAAGCGTGCTAACGAGATTCTGCGTAAGGCGTCCGCTTTTTTTGCCCAGGCGGAGCTCGACCGCCGACCGAAGTATTGATCTCGTTTATCGACGAGCATCGGGCTAAATATGGAGTCGAGCCAGTTTGCAAGCAATTGCCGATCGCCCCTTCGACCTATTACGAAGAGAAGGCGCGTGAGACTGATCCTGACCGGTTGCCGGAACGGACTAAGCAGGATCAACAACTCCAGATTGATATCAAGCGAATCTGGGAAGATAACTTTCGGGTCTACGGTGCGCGAAAGGTTTGGCGCCAGATGAATCGCGAAAAGATTGAAGTGGCCCGTTGCACCGTGGAGCGCCTGATGAATCAACTGGGAATACAAGGCGTGACACGGGGTCGCAAGTGTTGGACAACTATTAGCGACGATACCCTGGCTGGTCCGGCTGACCTGGTAAATCGCCAGTTTATCGCGAAGCGGCCGAACCAACTCTGGGTCGCCGACATCACGCAGGTCGCGACCTGGTCAGGATTCGTCTACGTGGCCTTTGTCATCGATGTATTTTCCCGGCACATCGTCGGCTGGCGGGTCAGTCGATCACTGCATACCGATCTGGTACTGGATGCACTGGAACAAGCGTTATGGTCTCGTACAAAAATAGAAGGGCTGATTCATCATAGCGACCGCGGCAGCCAGTATCTGTCGATTCGTTATACTGAGCGTTTGGCCGAGGCTGATATGGATGCATCGGTCGGCAGTGTGGGTGATTCCTACGACAATGCCCTGGCCGAGACCATCAATGGTCTTTACAAAACCGAAGTGATTCGTTGTCGGGGTCCGTGGAAAAATATTGAAGAGGTTGAATATGCAACCCTGGAATGGGTGGACTGGTTTAACAATCGCCGTCTACTTGAACCGATCGGCGATGTGCCACCGGCTGAATATGAAATGATGTATTATCGACAGCTTGAAGAGTCAGCCATGGTGGCTTGACTCAAACAACCGAGTCTCCGGAATTCCCGGGGCGATTCATTGGAGCCGTTTGAGCGGTTCGCGGAATCGAACGCCACTATCGACGAATACGCCGCCATCATCGCGGAAGCCGATGAAGACGGTATTCTCCGGGCTCGAGTTCTCTTACCCAATAACGAAGCAATCACGTTGACCGTCGAGCCGTCCCGGCTCCTGTTTGGCGTCGACCGTGAGGCCTACAAACTGGCGTTGAACACATGTCGGGGTGCGGCAGCCTCAAAACTTTCGGTTGATGAGGAGGCTGCCTGATGGCGTTCATCTCAGAAGCCGGTGTCGAGGCCGCACTACTCGATCAGCTCGAAGGCCTCGGTTATACCCGTCTTCCGGACGGCATCGCGGGACCCGACGGCTCCGCGCCCGAGCGCGCGTCCTATTCCGACGTGGTGCTGGTGGACCGCCTGAAACGGGCCGTGGATCGTCTCAACCCGGATATCCCGTCCGAGGCACGCCAAGATGCGTTGAAGAAGGTCATTGCCGACGAGACCCCGTCTCTGATCGAAGAGAACCGGCGTATTCACCGTGCCCTGGTCGAAGGCATCGATGTGGAGTTCTACGTCGAGGACGGCACCATACGCGGCGACAAGGTCCGTCTGATCGATTTCGGCGATCCGTCGGCGAACGACTGGCTGGCAGTGGACCAGTTCACGGTCATCCAACACGGCAACAACCGCCGTCCGGACGTGGTGGTGTTCGTCAACGGCCTGCCGCTGGGAGTGATCGAAATCAAGAACCCCGGCACCGAGAGTGCCACGCTAACCGGCGCCTACAACCAGTTGCAGACCTACAAGTCACAGATTCCGTCCCTGTTTCGAACCAATGCCGCGTTGGTGACTTCTGACGGCCTGATGGCGCGGATCGGCTCTCTGACAGCTAATGAAGAACGGTTCATGCCATGGCGAACGACGGATGGCACCGATGTCGCGGCCAAGGGCAGTCCCGAGATGTCCGTGCTGATCGAGGGCGTGTTCGAACAGCGGCGGTTCCTCGATCTAATCCGCGATTTCACGGTCTTCGGCGATACCGGATCGGGTATTTCCAAGATCATCGCGGGCTATCATCAGTATCACGCCGTGCGACACGCCGTGGAAAGCACGGTGGGTGCTACCTCGCCCGAAGGCAACCGCAAGGTGGGCGTGATCTGGCACACCCAGGGTTCCGGCAAGAGCCTTCTCATGGCGTTCTACGCGGGCCAACTGGTTCGACGACCGGAACTGCAAAACCCGACCATCGTTGTCATGACCGACCGCAACGACCTGGACGATCAGTTGTTCGGCACCTTCTCCATGTACCGCGACCTGATCCGTCAAACGCCAATCCAGGCGGAAAACCGTGAGGATCTGCAAAAGGCGCTGAACCGGGCTTCGGGCGGGGTCATATTCACCACCATCCAGAAGTTTGCTCCCGCCAGGAGCGGGGCGGACTATCCTGCGCTGACGGACCGGCGCAACGTGGTGGTCATCGCCGATGAAGCGCACCGCAGCCAATATGGCTTCAAGGCAAGGGTTGAACAGAAGACCGGCGAGATCGCCTATGGCTTCGCCAAGTACCTGCGCGATGCGCTGCCCAACGCCTCTTTTATCGGGTTTACCGGAACGCCGATTGAGAAGGACGACGCCAACACGCCCGCCGTGTTCGGCCAGTACATCGACGTTTACGACATCAGCCGGGCGGTCGAGGACGGCGCAACGGTGCCGATTTATTACGAAAGCCGGTTGGCGCGCATCGAACTGCCCGATGAGGAAAAACCCAGAATCGACGCCGAGATCGAGGAATTGACCGAGGACGAGGCGATAACGGAGCAGGAGCGTCTGAAGCGTAAATGGTCGACCGTCGAAGCACTCGTCGGCGCGGAGAAGCGCCTCAAGATGGTGGCGGAAGATCTGGTGCGGCATTTCGAGGACCGAGTCGAGGCGATGGAAGGCAAGGCCATGGTGGTCTGCATGAGCCGCCGCATTTGCGTCGCTTTGTACAAAGAGATCATCGCCCTTCGCCCCGATTGGCATTCCGACGACGATAAGGGCGGCGCGATCAAAATCGTCATGACCGGCTCGGCAGCCGATCCTGAAGCCTGGCAGCCCTATGTGGGCAACAAGACCCGCCGGGACCTGCTTGCCAAACGGGCGAAGGACCCGAGCGACCCGCTCATGCTGGTTATCGTCTGCGACATGTGGTTGACCGGCTTCGATGCCCCCTCCATGCACACCATGTACATCGACAAGCCCATGCGGGGTCATGGGCTGATGCAGGCCATCGCGCGGGTCAATAGGGTGTTCCAGGACAAGCCTGCCGGATTGGTGGTCGACTACATCGGCGTCGCTCAGAACCTGAAGAATGCGCTGGGCCAGTATTCGGCGGCGGACCAGAAGAACGCGGGGATCGACGAGGCCGATGCCGTCGCAATGATGCTCGAAAAGTACGACGTGGTGCGCACCATGTACCACGGCTTCGATTACATGCGGGGCCTGGCCGGCACGCCTCAAGAGCGGCTTATCGCCATGGCGGAGGCGATTGAGTGGATTCTTGAACGCCAGCACAAGGCCGCCGAGAGGGAAACGACGGAGGAGGCCAGGAAGAAGGCTCATCGTCGCTACCAGGACGAAGTGCTCGCCTTGTCCAAGGCCTTTGCCTTTGCCGCCGCCAGTGACGACGCCCGCCAGATCCGCGACGAAGTCGGATTCTTCCAGACGGTCCGTGCCGCACTGGTCAAGTCGGCCCAAGGAACCGGCAAATCAGTCGCCGATCAGCAATTGGCGGTTCAACAGATCATCGACCGCGCCGTCGTCTCGACGGAGATCGTAGATATTTTGGCGGCAGCCGGCTTGGGAACGCCTGACATTTCAATCCTGTCGGAGGAGTTTCTGGCCGAAGTCCAGCAGATGGAGAAAAAGAACCTTGCACTGGAAGCCTTGAAAAAGCTGCTCAATGACGAGATCACCTCCCGCAGCCGCTCGAACGTGGTGGAGACCAAACGGTTCTCAGACCGCCTGGAGCAGGCCGTGGCCCGTTACCACACCAATGCCATCAGCACGGTCGAGGTCCTCCAGGAACTGATCAATCTTGCCCGGGAAATTAGGGAAGCCCGGAAGCGCGGTGAAGACGAGGGCTTGTCCACGGACGAGGTGGCTTTCTACGACGCCCTGGCGGAGAACGAAAGTGCCATTGAGGTGATGGGTAATGACTCCCTCAAGCTCATCGCCCATGAACTGCTGAGTAGCCTCAAGTCCAACATCACGGTTGATTGGTCACACAGGGAGAGCGCTCGGGCGCGAATGCGGGTTCTGGTCAAACGTATCCTGCGCCACCATGGATATCCGCCAGACCTGCAAGATGCTGCCGTGCAGACGGTTCTGCAACAGGCCGAAGCCTTGTCCGCGCAATGGGCTACATCATAACACTGCTAATTTTGGGAATTTTATCGTTAACTATGTGTAGTCGGGCCGCGCCGACACCCTCAGTCCTTCACCCTGACATACCCTGGGAGGTTAGATATCCCATTGGGAACATTGAGCTTTTGGCCCAGATGTAACTGTGAGTAATTCTCGTAGGTTTCCTGCGTCTAAAAAAGCACATACCCGTGAGCATCAAACAGAGCGGAGCTATGGCCAAATGTTGGTGACGCGTTGATCAGGCAGTGTCGTGGATGTGCTTGATGCCGTCCTTGTACGTCACTCCCTGGATGACTTCGACGAGATAGTCCGATCCATCGAGCGGACAGTGCCCCCGACGGCGCGAAACACCATTGGAGGATGGTAGTGGTGGGCCAGAACCGATTGCACGGGAGATGTGAGAGTGGACCGGAGCCCAGAGTTTCCCGCAGGACTGTGGGGAGGGGGGCACTTCGAATTCTTGACACTCCACGGCGAAGAGAGTAAGGTGCAACTGCAAGGGGACAATCTCTACTCTTCTTGCCACAACGGTGTTCGGGGCACGACTCCCCGAGCGGACCGCATGGTCCAGCACGCATCGACCGAGTGAAAGCGTGTCTACGGGTTCCGGTCGCCGAAAGAATCGTCCGAGAGGGCGATCCCTGGAGAGGCTGCCTTCACCCGTCTTCGCGACATATACCGGTGTACTTTCAAGAAAGCCGCGGCCGCTCCAGCGCGTTTGTGCGAACTACGCCGGGTGCGTCGCTGCGTAACGGCTGCGATCCCGGCACGAGACGGGTTTGCGGCTCATAACAATGTTAGGGAGGATGTGTCTTCGATGAAAAAAATCAGGGTGGCCATCGCTGGTGTCGGCAACTGCGCGAGTTCCTTGGTACAAGGGTTGGAATACTACCGGGGCCGCAACGAGGCGTCATTCAGCGGTCTAATGAACGCAAAGATCGGCGATTGGGGGCCCAGCGATATCGAGATCGTGGCCGCCTTTGATGTCGACCGCCGTAAGGTCGGCAAGCGGGTGGAAAAAGCGATTTTCGCCAGACCCAACTGCACCAAAATATTCCAGAGCGCTCTGCCCGTATCCGAGGTCGTGGTGCGGATGGGACCGGTTCTCGATGGCGTCGCGCCTCACATGGCCGACTACCCGGATGACGAGGCTTTCCGCCCCTCTGACGAAGAACCGGTCGACGTCGTCCAAGTCCTCAAGGACGCTCGGGCCGAAGTTCTGGTCTGCTACATGCCGGTTGGCTCGGAACAGGCGGTTCGGCACTATGCCAGGGCTTGCCTGGAGGCCAGCGTGGCCATGGTCAACTGCGTTCCGGTGTTTATGGCTTCCGACCCCGAATGGGCTGGGAAATTTCGCGATGCCGGCCTGCCCATCGTCGGCGACGACATCAAAAGCCAGGTCGGCGCCACCATCGTGCACCGGACCCTCGCTCGCCTGTTCGGAGACCGCGGCGTACCGCTTGATCGAACCTACCAGTTGAACACGGGCGGCAACACGGATTTTCTCAACATGAAGGCGCTCGACCGCTTGAAGTCCAAGAAAGTTTCCAAGACGGAATCCGTGCAGTCCCAGTTGGACGAACGGCTGGATTCCCGGAACATTCATATCGGGCCGTCCGATTACGTGCCGTGGCAGGACGACAACAAGGTTGCCTTCATCCGTATGGAAGGCCGCGGTTTCGGGGATGTGCCGTTGGAGTTGGAGCTCAGGCTGTCGGTCCAGGATTCACCCAACAGCGCGGGCGTGGTCATCGATGCGATTCGGTGCGCCAAGCTGGGGTTGGAGCGCGGCATCGGCGGTCCTTTGGAGGCGGCCTCCGCCTACTACATGAAGAGCCCGCCCAATCAGATGCGCGATTCGCTGGCCTATGAATTGACGGGTTCGTTTATCCAAGACAGAAAGGCCGGCGAGGGGACATCTCAAGCGGTCGCCGATGAATAGTCTCGCCGGTCAGGCCGCCAACAACGGTCCGGGCGGTGGCAACACAATCCGGACCGTGGACTCGCCCTGGGTGGAACGGCTGCTCACGCTCCACCGCCAAGTGCGGAGCGCGGTCGCGAAAGCCGGCCTCGAAGCAATCGGGTCCAAGAACCCGAAGGGTGACGACGTTAAACGGTTCGACCTTGCCGCCAATGACGCGGCATTGGCCGTTCTAAGGCGACTCCAAGTGCCGGTTGTCGTCGATTCCGAGGAGAGCGGGCGCCAGGAAATCGGCTCCGGCACACCGCGGCATCGCCTCGTCCTCGATCCGGTGGACGGGTCCGACAACTGGGCGCGGGGAATGCCGTTATCGGCCTTGTCCTGTGCCGTGCTGCCAATCGACGCCCCTCTCCAGCCCGATTGGGTCGAGGCGGCCCTGGTCGGGCCGCTCGAACAGGAAACGCCCCTGATCGCGTTCAAGGGCTCCGGGGCCTGGCGCGGGAACGAGCGTCTCGCAACATCGCAGCTTGGCACCATTGCCAGGGCCACGATTTCGGTCGAACTCAACCATCATTCTCCGTCGCCGGGGCTTGTCCACCTAATCGCGGCCGCCAGGGGAGTGCGGTGCTATGGCTGCGCTTCGCGCGCCATCTCCCTGGTCGCCGAGGGCGCGACCGACGCCCATGTGGACGTGCGTGGCCGTCTGACGGTGGAAAGCTACCTCGCCGCTGCGCGGTTGGTGATCGAGGCGGGAGGCTGGATTGTTGGCCTCGATGGCGCGCCCCTGGCGGCGCCGGAAGGCTTGACCGACCGCGTCGGCCTGATTGCGGCGGCGAGCCGGGAGCTCTGTGAGGAAATCGTGGAACTCCTGGGCGATGCAGGATAGTGGCTTGGCAAACCCGGCGCCGGAGGGGGCGCTGATTATGGCAGCCGGGCTGGGATCGCGGTTTCGACCGGGAACCAAGACACCGAAGCCCCTGACCAGGGTGCTCGGACTGAGCCTCGCCGAACGGGTCGTCTGCATGTTCGGGCCGCCAACGACAAGCTCGGCCGTGGCTCGTGTCGTTTCCCCGGCAACGAAGTGTCTGAGAATTTACACCAACCGACCTCGGTCTGGGCTCAATATCATATGTACGATGTCTGCATAATTGGCCACGTCACAAGGGATATTGGCGCATTTAACCGACGGCCCGGGAGCGAGATGCCGGGCGGAGTTGTCAACTACGCGGGGATCGCGCTTCAGAGCCTAGGCCTCAAGACCGCGGTCATCACCAAAGCGGCAAATGTCGATGCCGACGAGATCCTGGGACAGCTGCGGAAAATTGGCGTCAAGGTCCATTGGCTTGCTAGCCGGTCGACCACGGTCTTTGAGAATAATTACTCGGGAAACGGACTCGAATTCAGGAATCAGAAAGTCCGGTCGATCGCTAATACTTTCGACCCCCGCTGTCTGCCACCGGTTTGGGCCAAGACGTTTTATCTCGGTCCGCTCACGAATGGCGAAATGTCCGCCGAATTTGTGAAAGCGGTGTCCGAGCGGGACGGTCGCGTGTTTTTGGACGTTCAAGGCTTTCTCAGAGAGGTCGAGAACGGAAAGGTCCGCTTGGTCGACTGGCCCGAGAAGCGGGAGGTGCTCGCTCATGTCCACGTCTTGAAGGCGAACCTCGCCGAGGCCCGATTCCTGTCGGGAGAGAAAGAACCCGAGCGCGCGGCGCGAAAGCTTGTCGAACTCGGGCCGGAGGAGGTCATCTTGACGTTCGGCGGCAACGGTTCTCTTATCCTTGCAGGGGGGCGCCTCTACGACATTCCAGCCTATCCGCCGCGGGTTGTCGCCGACCCTACCGGCTGCGGCGACACCTACAGCGCCGGTTACATCTTTCACCGGCTGCAATCGGATGACATCGGAGCCGCCGGCCGGTTCGCGGCTGCCCTGGCGGCGCTCAAACTGGAACGTCATGGACCGTTCACGGGCGACGCGCAAGAGGTCCAAGCTCGCCTGAGAGAAGCCGAGGCCATGGCGGAGTCGGACCGCCAAGAATGATGCCAAATCTGACGGCCCGGCCAACCGCGCGTCGTGCGATAAAATCATCGGAAGTCTGAGTGATGGTGGGAACTAACGACCAGATAGCGACCCCGGAGGTTGCGGTGATGCTTGCTGCTGGACTTGGGTCACGCCTATTTCCGCAAACCACGACACCGAAGCCCCTGATCAAGGTGCTCGGACTGAGCCTCGCCGAACGGGTCGTCTGCACGTTGCTGGACGCAGGCGTCCGGCGGGTCCTCGTCACTCTGGGTCATGAGGCCGAATCAGTGAAGGAGCATTTTTCCGGCATCGCCCGGCGTCGCGGCGTCACGATCGACTTCATCGAAGCCGAGGGCTGGGAGCAGGGCAACGGCGCCAGCGCCCTGGCGGCCAAGGGTCGCACCGGCGAGGCGCCCTTCTTCCTGGTCATGATCGATCATCTGTTCAATCCCGCAATCGCACGGGCCCTGGCCAACGACCCGCCGGCAGTGGGCGAACTTCGCCTCGCCGTGGACCGCGACAAAGGCGCCATCTTCGATCTCGACGATGTCACCCGGGTCAAGATCGACGACGGACGCATTAAGGAAATCGAGAAGAACCTCGACGATTGGGATGCCGGCGACACCGGGGTCATGCTTTGCACGACCGGCCTGTTCGAAGGTCTCGAGCGCGCGGCGGCAAGCAACAAGCACGGGCTTTCCGACGGGCTCAGGGAACTGGCGCGCGAGGGGCGGGCGAGAACCGTCGACGTGACTGGAATGCGGTGGCTCGACGTGGACACGCCCGACGCCTTGCGTGAAGCCGAACGACGTCTGATGCGCGACCAGGGCCGCAAGACCCGGGACGGGCCGGTGTCGCGCCATCTCAACCGCCCGGTTTCCCGATGGCTCAGCCGCTATCTGGTACGCACGGCGGTAACGCCCAACCAAGTCTCCCTGGCCTCGTGGATACTGTCCTGCAGTGCTGCGGGGTTGATGGCATTGGGCGGCTATCCCGCCCTGGCCGCCGGTGGCGTGCTGGCGCAACTGGCCTCGATCATCGACGGTTGCGATGGCGAGATCGCCCGGCTGAAGCATTCCCAGAGCGAGTTCGGCGGCTGGTTCGACGCGGTCCTCGATCGGTATGCCGACGCCGCCCTGTTGTTCGGCCTGATGTGGCACGAATTCGCTGCGACCGGCACAACCCTGTCCGTCGTGCTGGGGTTCGCGGCAATTGTCGGGTCGTTCCTAAACAGCTATACGGCGGACAAGTACGACGGGCTGATGGCTCAAAGGTTGCGAGGCGTCTCATACGTCCGGCTGGGCCGTGACGTTCGGGTGTTCGTCATCTTCCTTGGCGCCATCCTGAACCAGCCATTATTCACCCTGGGTGTCGTTGCATTGGTGATGAATTTGGAAGTAGTTCGAAGGATCGTGATGTACAGGCGCGCTGCAGCGTCATAGCGGGCGAATGGGCTAACTGAGAACGGCAGAGCAATAATCCCCCACTGAAGCGGCCGGTCGATCCGGCTGCGGCGGACCAAAATGGGACCGCGTATAGCCTTCTGTCAGGGTTGCTCTGACTGGAAGGCGGGGGGGATGTATCGGGTGGAGTTGTACGCACGGGTTCGGCGGGCGTGTCATGTCGAGGGGATGAGCACCCGCGAGGCCTCGCGGGTGTTTGGTGTAGACCGCAAGACAGTCCGTAAGATGCTGTCGTTCTCGGTGCCGCCAGGGTATCGCCGAAGCGCGCCGCCGAGGCGGCCAAAGCTGGGTCCGTTCACGGGAATCATCGATCGGATCTTGGAAGACGATCGGACCAGCCACCGCAAGCAACGGCACACTGCGAAGCGCATCTTCGACCGCCTCCGGGACGAGTACGGTTTCACGGGCGGCTACACCATCGTGAAGGACTACGTTCGTGAGCAGGGGCTTCGGTCGCGTGAGGTGTTCGTGCCACTCTCCCATTCCCCCGGTCACGCCCAGGCGGACTTCGGCGAAGCGATGGCGGTGATCGGCGGCGCGTTACGGAAGATCCACTTCCTTGCCTTCGACCTTCCCCACAGTGATGGTTGCTTTGTTGCGGCCTATCCGGCGGAGGAGCTATTGTCAAAAGTTGTGTATGGGCTGATCATGCGGCGGCGCGATCCTGGCGTTCTCCATCTACGAATTTGACGCCGCGAATGATCTCGGCGAGATGGTTCGATCCATCGAGTTTTCTCCATTTTCTCTGAGCGCACTGGCATAGTTTGAAGACCATGGCCATCGCCGTCTTGCGCGACAGGCAGCCCTTGGTCCGGTAGGTGCGCAGACGAACCGTGGCGAACGTGCTCTCGATGGGGTTGGTCGTGCGTACATGCTTCCAGTGCTCGGCGGGGAAGTCGTAGAACGTCAGCAGGACGTCGCGGTCCTTGGCCAGGCAGGCCGCGGCCTTGTCGTACTTCGGCCCGTAGGCTTCCAGGAAGAAGTCGAAGGCGCTCTCGGCATCCTTCCTGGTTTCGGCCATCCAGATGTCTTGCAGGCGCCCCTTGGCTTTCTTTTGCAGACCCTTGGGCAGCTTGTTCAAGACGTTGCCCGTCTTGTGAACCCAGCAGCGTTGCTCGCGGGCGCCTGGGTAGACTTGGCGGAGCGCCTTCCAGAAGCCGAGCGCGCCGTCGCCGAGCGCCAGTTGCGGACCCATTTCAAGGCCGCGCCGCTTGAGATCGAGCAGAACTTCGAGCCAGGACTGCTCACTTTCGCGATAGCCGTCGGCGATGGCGATCAGTTCCTTCTGTCCCTTGTCCGTGGCCCCGACGATCACCAGGATGCACTGCTTCTCTTCCTCCATGCGGGCGCTGAAATAGATGCCGTCCACCCAGAAATAGACGTAGCGCTTGGCCGTGAGGTCGCGCCGTTGCCAGCGCTCCGCCTCAACCCCCCAGACCTCTTTCAGCCGGGTGATCGTGGAGGCCGAAAGCCCCGGCGCGGAGCTCCCCAGGAGCGCCGCCAAGGCTTCCCCGAAGTCGCCGGTGGAAATGCCCTTCAGATACAGCCATGGCAAAAGGTCTTCCAGGCTCTTGGCGCGGCGCAGATAGCGCGGCAGGATCGCCGACGTGAAGCGGATGGCGCCGTCCCCCCGGTCCCGCACACGGGGTTGGCGCACGCTCACCGGGCCGATCCCGGTCTGGATGAAGCGTTCCGGCAGATATCCATTGCGGACAACCCGGCGGCGGCCGGCGGCGTCAACAAGCGCCGCATGGCTACCCAAAAACACGGAGACCTCGGCCTCAACGGCTTGGGCCAACAACTCGCGAGCTCCAGCTTGTAGGACTTCCGTCAACGTATCTTTCTGAAAATCAGATGGGTTTTGAAAAGCAACAACGGTATTCTCTTTCATGGCGTATCCTTCCTTGGCTTAGCTCAAGTGGTGACATCAACAATCACCAGGATACGCCGCCTTCATTTCAACGCCGTACACAAGATTCGGTTATAGCTCCCGGCGGAGACGACCGAAGCATTCTGCGATGGCCACAACGCGGCGTTTGCCTTCTTCGGCGGCGTCCCCCGATCCATCCTGTACGACAACACCAAGCTGGCGGTTGCCCGGATCCTGGGCGATGGGAAGCGGCAGCGAACGCGCGTCTTCACGGAGCTTCAGTCCCACTATCTGTTCGAGGACAGGTTCGGCCGGCCGGGCAAGGGCAACGACAAGGGCAAGGTCGAGGGACTGGTCGGCTTCATCCGGCGGAACTTCCTGGTCCCCGTCCCGCGTGCCGAGAGCTTCGCGGCCCTCAACGATGCTCTCGCCGAACAGTGCCGCCGGCGCCAGGCGGCGCGGCTGCGGGGCCACAAGGAGACCATCGGCGAGCGTCTCGAGCGGGATCGTCAAGTTCTCTTGCCATTGCCGCCTGCTCCCTATGATGCCTGCGATAAGCGCCCTGGACGGGCGAGTTCGCTGTCGCTGGTGCGTTACCGCAGCAACGACTATTCCGTGCCCGTGGCCTACGGCCACCGTGAGGTGCTCATCCGGGGCTACGTCGATGAGGTGGTGATCAGCTGCGGGGCCGAGGTGATCGCCCGGCACCGCCGGTCCTACGACAGCGAGGACCTGATCTTCGACCCGCTGCATTACCTGCCCTTGATCGAGCAGAAGATCGGCGCCCTCGACCAGGCCGCGCCATTGGCGGGCTGGGACCTGCCCGAGGCCTTCATCACTCTGCGGCGGCTCCTCGAAGCTCGTATGGGCAAGGCAGGCAAGCGCGAGTACGTCCAGGTGCTCCGTCTACTGGAGACCTTCCGGCTCGAGGAGGTCGAGGGTGCGGTCGGCGACGCCCTGCGGCTCGGCGCAATCGGCTTTGATGCGGTGAAGCACCTGGTACTGTGCCGCATCGAGCGGCGGCCGCCCAGGCTCAACCTCGACGTCTATCCGTATCTGCCGCGCGCCCGGGTCGCGATGACGTCCGCCAAGTCGTACATGAGCCTGCTGTCGGGGCTCGGCGCATGACCGACACACCGCAAGTGCTGCTCGCCCACCACCTCAAGACGCTGAAGCTGCCGACCTTCCTGCGCGAGTACGACAAGATCGCCCGGCAGTGCGCCTCGGAAGGCGTCGATCACGTCCGCTACCTGTTGAGACTCGCCGAGCTCGAGCTGATCGACCGCGAGCGCCGCATGGTCGAGCGGCGCATCAAGGCGGCGCGCTTCCCCGTGGTCAAGAGCCTCGACAGCTTCGACTTCAAGGTCATCCCCTCGCTCAACAAGGCGCTGGTCCTGGAGCTGGCCCGCTGCGAGTACATCGAGCGCCGCGAGAACCTCATCGCGCTCGGCAACAGTGGGACCGGCAAGACCCACATCGCCCTCGGTCTCGGCCTGGCGGCCTGCCAGAAGGGCCTCTCGGTCGGCTTCATCACCGCCGCCGCGCTGGTCCACGAACTCATCGAGGCCCGCGATGACAAGCAGCTGCTGAGGTTCCAGAAGAAGCTCGCCACCTACAAGCTTCTGATCGTCGACGAACTCGGCTTCGTGCCGCTGTCGAAGACCGGCGCCGAGCTGTTGTTCGAGGTGTTCAGCCAACGCTACGAGCGGGGCTCGACCCTGGTCACCACCAATCTGCCCTTCGACGAATGGACCGAGGTGTTCGGCTCCGAGCGCCTCACCGGCGCGCTCCTCGATCGCCTCACCCACCACGTCAACATCCTCGAGATGAACGGTGACAGCTACAGGCTCAACCAGAGCCGCAGGCGTCAAACCCCGACTGCTAACTGAACTGAATCGCCCCGGGAATTCCGGAGACTCGGTTGTTTGAGTCAAGCCACCATGGCTGACTCTTCAAGCTGTCGATAATACATCATTTCATATTCAGCCGGTGGCACATCGCCGATCGGTTCAAGTAGACGGCGATTGTTAAACCAGTCCACCCATTCCAGGGTTGCATATTCAACCTCTTCAATATTTTTCCACGGACCCCGACGACGAATCACTTCGGTTTTATAAAGACCATGGATGGTCTCGGCCAGGGCATTGTCGTAGGAATCACCAACACTGCCGACCGATGCATCCATATCAGCCTCGGCCAAACGCTCAGTATAACGAATCGACAGATACTGGCTGCCACGGTCGCTATGATGAATCAGCCCTTCTATTTTTGTACGAGACCATAACGCTTGTTCCAGTGCATCCAGTACCAGATCGGTATGCAGTGATCGACTGACCCGCCAGCCGACGATGTGCCGGGAAAATACATCGATGACAAAGGCCACGTAGACGAATCCTGACCAGGTCGCGACCTGCGTGATGTCGGCGACCCAGAGTTGGTTCGGCCGCTTCGCGATAAACTGGCGATTTACCAGGTCAGCCGGACCAGCCAGGGTATCGTCGCGAATAGTTGTCCAACACTTGCGACCCCGTGTCACGCCTTGTATTCCCAGTTGATTCATCAGGCGCTCCACGGTGCAACGGGCCACTTCAATCTTTTCGCGATTCATCTGGCGCCAAACCTTTCGCGCACCGTAGACCCGAAAGTTATCTTCCCAGATTCGCTTGATATCAATCTGGAGTTGTTGATCCTGCTTAGTCCGTTCCGGCAACCGGTCAGGATCAGTCTCACGCGCCTTCTCTTCGTAATAGGTCGAAGGGGCGATCGGCAATTGCTTGCAAACTGGCTCGACTCCATATTTAGCCCGATGCTCGTCGATAAACGAGATCAATACTTCGGTCGGCGGTCGAGCTCCGCCTGGGCAAAAAAAGCGGACGCCTTACGCAGAATCTCGTTAGCACGCTTCAGTTCTCGATTCTCGCGCTCCAACTCCTTGAGTCGTTCTCGATCTGAAGTCGTCATTCCTGATCGTTTTCCCTGATCAGTCTCTGACCGTCGCACCCATTTACGCAAAGTCTCCGCCGTACAGCCAATCTTGCTCGATATCGAACACATGGCCGCCCATTCGGATTCATACTCACTTTGGGGTTCAAACACCATGCGTACTGCACGTTCCCGGATTTCCGGGGAATATCTTTTGGATCTGTTCATTACTCCATCCTCTCAAGAAATGGAGCCTCCGACAAACCCGGGCGATTCACCATCGATATGCGGGAACTGAAAGGCGTTCGCAAGGATTTCGAGGAAGTACACCACATGACGTTCGGCGGCAATCCACCACCGCCGCACTCCGACGACAGGAAGAAGCCGGTCGAGTTGTCCGTCGCCGAGGCGGAACTCGCGCATGACATCATAGTGGATTGGGTGTGGCGTCTGGCTCCCAGGAAGTCACGTCGTCTCAACGTCCTTCTCTGGCATATGAAAAGACTTCGCAGGGCAACGCTTCGTGCGTTTCCCGCATACGCTGATGCGCTGGAGACGGCAGCTACGGTAAGCGGAGCCTCCAACGCCAAGGACGTCGGAAATTGGCTTCACAACCTCCCCAATCGCGTCGTGAAAGCCATGGCGGCGTGCATGACGGACATGGAGAGGAACTTCGCCGCCAGGGGCGTCTTCGCATGTATCGAAGCGCGCATCGAAAGGCCGCACGACATAACCGCAGTGTTCGACTGGAGCTTTCAGAATCGGTGGGAATCCGACGATCGCGAGCCGCAGCATCCGGCCCCGGCCTACGCGCGGACTCTCGGCAGCCGCAGCTTCCGGAGGAAGATGGAAGTTATCCTCGGACAGGACATCGCGATGGAGGTCATTTCCGTATACGACGACGCTATCTCCGCCCGAAGGCTGCGGTCGCGCGTTGCCGCCGCCTGCCGCGAGCATGGAGCGGCTCTGCCTGAATCGGCAGAGGACATGGCGGCTGTCGTGGAGAACCACCCCTATTTCACGTCCCTCGGATCTCCCCGAATCCCAAAGTATCGGAAGATGGACAAGCACGAGATGTTCCGGCAGGCGGTCGAGGACGCAGTTGCCAGCGTCCTATGTCAGGAGATTGAACCCCAAACCGAGGGGGATGCCTCGACCCCCGGATAGCGCCTGGTGCTAGGTTCGACAGACAAGGGGAGACAACATGTGCTACTTCGGGTGCGGGCGAAACGCACGCACGCCCCCGACGCCTGACCAGAACGAAGTAGGGGGTGACAACGGGGGCTTAATTGTTCTCCAGGCCAATGATGGATGCGATGAACGGCCCGACCCTCTCGGAGGCGGCCTCGATGTCGTGGTCTGCGAGATTGTCGTTCAGCGCCCAACCTTGACCCCACTCGATCCAGTCAAATCAATAAGTTACGGTGCCGATCGGCGCGCAATCTACGCGCCAATCAACAGTCTCTGTCGACGAAGAGCCGTAGCTGCTGGTCTTTGATGCGGTTCTCCATCTCGCCGCGGGCGCAGTACAGACGTTCGTGGAGTACGGCCTCTCCTGGCGTCTGGTGCTAACCCAGCGGGGCGCCAATGCAGTTGATCTCGGCATCGAGGCGACGGCGCTCGAGCGCGCAATCGACGACGCAGCGCCCGGGCACGCCCTCGGCTCTCGGGTGGCCGCGCGCTTGTGAGGTCCCCGGGAACGGCACCTTCCACCATGACGTTGTGGCGCTCCGCGCTTCGCCGATGCCTTGCGGCCGCTCCCGTAAGCCGACGACCACGAATTCCCCCCTGCCGCGACGCCCGGCCGTGCAATGTCGGCAATCCGGCCTTCGCCGATCCGGCGGTCAGCGCACAAGGCATTGCACCGGTCCCTCCAAGGTCCAAAGACCCTGATAATGCCGTCGATTTCAGACGGCAGTTTTCATGGCGTGGGCTCCGGCCGAAAGCACGGTCTGTCCATGATTCCCGCCATTACCCCGCCGATGCGCTCGGCGGCGGCCTCGACGTCCCGGTCGCTGACGTGCGCGTAGCGCAGCGTCATTTGCACCTGGGCGTGGCCGAGCAGACGCGCCACCACCGGCAGCGGAATGCCCTGCATCGCTGCTTGGCTGGCAAATGTATGCCTGAGGTCGTGAAGGCGCACATCTTCGATACCGGCCAGCTTCCGCACCCTTTTCCACAAGCTGAGATCCGTGCGCGCCCGCGCCGGATTCATCGGTGAGGGAAACACCCAGGGGCTCCCCGGCCGCGGCTGCCGTTCGATAATGGCGCGCGCCTCGGGGCTCAACAGCACCTGTCTCGGGCCGGTCTTGCTGTCCTCTAGCTCGAGGGTGTCGCCATCCACTTCCCGCCACCGCAGCTTCACCATTTCGCCCACGCGGCAACCCGTCAGCAACAACAGCCGAATGATGTCCGCCTGTGCCTTGCCTGAAGGCTGCCTGGGTTCGTACCCGTCCAGCACCTCATGGAGACGGCCGATTTCCTCGCGCGATAGGAAGCGGGTGAGCTTGGGGCGCGGATTCCTCTTTAGGCCCCGGGTCGGGTTGGTTTCGATGTGGCCCCGGGCAATCGCGTGATTCATGATCTGCCGGAATACGAGCAGCGCCGAGTTCGCCCCCCCGGGTGCTGTCGCGCTGTACCCCTCGAACCATCGGATGACACCTGGCCTGTCGATCTTGTCAAGCGGCAAGTCGCCAAAAAGGGGTAGAAGCTGATTGTTCAAAGCCCAGTCTTTTGATGTCTTTGTCGATGGTTTACAGGGCTCATAACACGCCGCTCTCCACGACCCCGCGACAAAGTCCCGGAACAGTGGAGCCTGCGCGTCGTCGGCGCCTTCCGCCCGCCCACCCGACTGCATTATTCCCCAGACCTCCATGCAGTCGCGCCGGGCCTCGTCGACGCTCCCGAGCGCTACCTGCCCAAGCGTGAACCTCCGGGATTGGCCTTCGGCATAACGATGATACACGTAGCTCTTGTGCCCCGTCGGCCTGATCCGGACCCCGAACCCCAAGATACGGGTGTCCCAAACCGTGTATTCGACATCCCCGGCTCTGAGCTTGCCGATCCTCGCATCGGTCAGCTTGATCCTCCTTGCCATGGCTCATGCCCTCCGCAGGACCGACGAGACGGCATCGACCGCCTCACGGGCCGCCGCATCGGCGAAGTTGGTGTATTTGAGCGTGGTTCCCGGATGGTCGTGCCCCAGCAACCGGCCTATGGTCAGCACAGTTTCGCCATGCATGAGGGCAATGCTGGCGTAGGTGTGCCGCAGATCGTGCGGCCGGACATCCCGAAGGCCGGCTTCCGTCCGCACGTCCTGCCAGAAATCGGTGATTCCCGAGAGATGGTCCAAGTTCCGCCAATGCGAGGGAAAGACCCATGCGCTTTTCCTCGGCAGCCGGTCCAGGACCTCCCGCGCGGCAGACGACAGCCAGACCGTGCGTGGCCCGCTCTTGCTATCCCGAAGGAAGAGCTTGCCTTCCCGGTAATCCCGCCATTTAAGGGTCAGAAGTTCGCCCTTGCGGCACCCCGTCAGTAACAGCAGCCGGATAACGGCCGCCTGGAACGGACGCGCTTCGTCATACCGGTTCAGAACCTCGACGACGCGGCGGATATCCTCCGGCGACAGGAAGCGTTCCCGCGCGCGGCGGCGGTAACGCTTGATACCTTTGCAAGGGTTACTGTCCTCCGGTCGGTATCCGTATACCTCGGCCTGCCGCAGAATGACCGATAGCACCGGCAGCGAACGGTTAGCCGAGGCCGGCTTCGCGTGAAGGGACTCGAACCATTCCAGCACCTCCCGCCGCGAAATACCGGCGACCGGCCGACCCGCGAACGATGGCAGAATATTATTCTGGTAGTAGTTCAGGTTGACGGCAAGCGTGCGCGGTTTCCAGTGCCTCCGGTAATAGGAGAACACCTCGTCGGCGACAGCCTCGAAAGCGATATCCGCCGGTAGATCGGGGACACTCTCCCGCCCTTTCTTGATGCCTGCCAACAACGACCGTGCTTGCAACCGGGCCTCGGCCTCGGACATGGCATCGGCATCGCCGATCTTTGTCCAGCGGCGTTGTCCTTCGTGTTGCGTTTGCAGGAAGTAGCTTTTCTTGCCCGAAGGCAGGGTCCTGATCCCGAAGCCTTTAAGGTCGGTATCGCGGATGTCGTAGGCTGAGTTTCGCGGCTTTAGTCGGTCGACACGTGACTGGTTTAGGGGAAGATTCCGCATGGTCTTTTCTCCGGTTTCGAGTTGCAACCGGGGCAGGTTTTGGGTGCATGCCCCGAGAAGAACCAGAGAAAAAACGGTGTTTAATGGTTAGTTTTGCTTGGATTTTACTGTGCACATTCTGTGCAGAGGTGTGAGAAGGTTATTATTACTTGATACGTTTCGCGAGAGGATATAGACTGCATAATCGGAGATCAAGGGGAATTTGGCCCTGCCTTGGAACGGGGCGGGACATTTGTAATTGACCGGTCGAAGGGTGGAATTGATCGGCTGTCGGGCCAATGGCAGAATTCGGGCCTGATTGCGAATTCTGGAAACAGCGGGGAGATGGACGATGCCGGCGAAACGCTTCAACGAAGCGGATATCGACTTCGATGCCATAGACGGTGAGTTGGCGAAACTTGTGCCGCCTAAGCTGAGCCTGACGGATGTGCTGGACCGTTTGCGGAAGCGATTGGTCGAGCAACAGGCGAAGGGCGTTACGGTGGCTCAGATGCATGAAGTGTTGAAATCGGGCGGCATCGATATCACGGAGCGCAGTCTGCGGACGTTTCTGACCAAGGGCGTGTTGCCGGGAAGGAAAGTTGCCGAGGCTGCGAGGGCCATGGTGTCGGAAGAAGGCAGTGATCCGTTCTGAGCCGAACGAGGGTGCATGTGGGTTCGCAAAGCAAGGAAGCAGCGTTCGAAGAACGGCGGTCCGTCATCGTGGTTTAAGGGGTGCGGATAATGAAGTTGCAATGGGGGATGGCCGGGCTCTAGCGTGGCGCGTCAGCGCCCGCGTACGGCGATGGCGCGAAGCGCCGAGCCGATAGGCGGCGATGCATCGTTCGAAGAACGAGGAGCCGCCAGCGAGCGTAAGCTCGCACAGTTGGCGATGGCGCGAAGCGCCCCGCCATGGACTTCGTCTTTAGCAAACCGGCAAAAAAAGGGACCGGTCCCGCGCCGAGTAGTGGCGGGGACCGGCCCTGAAGGGTATCGCTACGCGGCGGCAAGCAGGACGGGGATTCCGATCTTGCGTGCCTTATCGACTAGATTGTTGGTGATGCCAGAACCGGGAAAGGCGAGGACGCCCTTCGGCAGGAAGTTCAGCAGTACGTCGTTGCGCCGGAAGGGCGCGGCCTTGCCGTCTCTATCCCAGTTCGGCTTGCAGACGACCTGGTGGACGCCGTTCTTCTCCGCCCAGCTTGCCGCGATCTTCTCCGCACCAGGTCCGCCGCCGTGCAGCAGGACCATATCGTCGTACTTAATCTTGATGCTGTCCAGCGAGCGCCAGATGGCGGTGACGTCGGCAAAGTCCTTGCCGCCGGTGAAGGCGACCAGGGTGCCTTCGGGCAGATGCGCGGTGGTTTCGCGGTCTTTGCGGGCGCGCAGGTAGTCGCGGGCGTCGATGGCGGCCGAGGTGAGTTTGCCGGTCTGGCTGCTGTGCGACCCGTTGCGCGGGCGCCAGGTATCGCCGGTCTCGGTGCGGTATCCCTCGGCGGCGAGGTCGCGCATGGCCTCGAAGGCATCGCGGCGGTCGCCGAGGTTCTGGACCCGGTCGGTCAGGAGTTCCAGTTCGCGCGACTTGATCTCGGAGCCGTCCTGCTCTTGGCCGAGGTCTTTCATCTCGGGCGCGATCTTGTCGATGCCGCGGTCGAGGCGCTGGACCTGGGCGTGCAGCGTATTCACGAAGCCCCAGAGCAGGCTCTCCCGTTCGTCGGCGAGTTGCGTGCCGTCCGGTGCGACGGCGCCGGCCAGGATGTGGATCGCTTCCTCGATCCCGGCAAGCGTCTCTTCCTCGTTCCAGATCTCGCGATTGTCGAACTCGTCGGGACCAGGGGTCGCGCCGAACAGGGCGGCCTGCTCGCAAGCCATTGCGGTCTGTGACGACGTTTCGGTGCTGATGAGGTTCTGCATGATTCTCTCCATTGCTATGTTGCTATCCTCCGAGGCGTGCTGCCCCGTCGTGATGACTCTTTGTTTCACGCGCTCGCAGCGGAGCCACGATGGCCGGAATGCCTGCGCCGGGGGGATGCGCGAGTGGTGCGGGCGCAGGGAGCGGAGCGACTGAGCCACGGTCGCGTATTCAACCGGCGCTAGCCGCGCAGCGGCGTGGCATTGCGCGCTATCGCCGTAACGGAGCGCGAGCGGAGTGGAGGACCCCGCAGGGGTTGGCGCAGTGAGAACGTGTGGGACAAAGAGTCATCATGACGGGGTGATTATTCTCCCACTCCCACCCCTCTCTTCTCCAGTTGCCGCGGACTTGGAGCTTGCAATAAGGGGCGAGAGTCGAGCCGCGAGGGTGTCGGCGCCGACGGCAACGAGGTCGTCATTAAAATCGGAGCGTTCGGGAACAATCACGATTGAGGGAATGCTGCGTTCCGAGCAGCGGCGCTGAAGACGGTTGGCGGCGTTCCCGCCCTCCACGTCTTTATCGCGGGCGATGACCAACAGGGCGAGATCTTGGGGTGGTTCGAAGGCGCCCAGGCTGCCCGCCGATAGAGCCGCTGCAGCATGAATGACGGGAACGGCGGTAACCAGCGATAGAACGGTTTCGATGCCCTCGCCGGCAAGCAGGGTCGCGCCGGAGGCGGTTCCGCCGAAGCGAACGGCGCGGCCGTGGACCCGCCCAAGCGCTTTGCGCGGGCGGGCGAGGTTGGCTTTTTCGGGTCGCTTGGGGTCAAGCCAGGTGCGCTGCACACCCTCGACGGCGCCATCATCGCCGGTGACGGCGGCGACCAGCGCCGGCATTCGGTGGATGCCGTCATCTCCACGATAGATGAGATCGGGATGAAACCGCAGGGCCGGGAAGCGGCTGTTCCCCGTCAGCCCAATGTGGACCGCTAGCCTGATTTACTAAGAGACAGTTTTAGTTCATCGTTCACCTTGATGAGGAAACGATGATGAGCAAGAAAAGAAGTGCAGAGAAAACGGTTCGGGATATTCGCCGGGCCACCCGCCGGAAGTATTCCGCAGAAGAAAAAATCCGTATTGTCATAGAAGGTCTTCGTGGTGAAGACAGTATTGCCGAGTTGTGCCGTCGAGAAGGTATTAACGCCAATGTCTATTACCGTTGGTCCAAGGAGTTTATGGAAGCGGGCAAGAAACGTCTGGCAGGGGATGTTGTCCGTGAAGCAACCACAGATGAAGTCAAAGAGTTACGGGCTGAGTCAGCTGCCTTGAAAGAGGCCCTGGCCGAACAATGGATGGAAAACCGCCTGCTTAAAAAAAGCGTGATTGCGGATGGGGAGGACGATACATGAGGTATTCGGCCTCTGAGAAGTACGAGATCATTCGTCTGGTGGAAGCATCCAGCTTACCTATCCGACAGACACTCCGGCAGCTGGATATAGGCAAATCGGCCTTCTATAGTTGGCTAAAACGCTATCAGGACAACGGCATCGATGGGCTTGAAGATAACAAACCGTCAGCGGTTGCCGCCTGGAACAAGGTGCCCCAAGACCATCGGGATTCAGTGATCGAACTGGCCCTGGATAAGACCGAGCTGTCACCACGAGAGATCGCGATATCCTATACCGACCAACAGCAATACTTCGTCTCAGAGTCCACGGTATACCGCATCCTGAAAGCTGAAGACTTGATTACCAGTCCAGCCTATATCCTGATGCAGGCCGGTGATCAGTTCCAGAATCCCAGTACCCGAGTGAATGAACTGTGGCAGACCGACTTTACCTACTTCAAGATTATCGGCTGGGGCTGGTATTACCTATCGACCATACTGGATGATGACTCGCGCTATATCATCGCCTGGCGACTCTGTAGTGGCATGGCAGCAACTGATGTCCAGGATACGTTGGATGATGCACTGGCCTTTACCGGGTTGGATCAGGTTGAGGTCAATCATAAACCCCGACTGCTCAGCGATAATGGACCGTGTTATGTATCGGGTGAGCTATCTGATTATCTGGAGCAGCAGGGCATGACGCATACTCGTGGAGCACCCTATCATCCACAGACTCAAGGAAAAATTGAACGCTGGCGCCGGTCGATGAAAAATCAGATCCTGCTCAACCACTATTATTTACCCAGTGAATTACAGGAACATCTGCAACGGTTTATCAGCTATTACAACCATGAGCGCTATCATGAGTCGTTAGACAACCTGACTCCTGCTGATGTGTTTTATGGGCGTGATCAGGACATCCTGGAACAGAGACAACAGATCAAACACAATACGATGTCGATGAGGCGAAAAATGGTTTACGATAACCGAAATAATTTAACCAACCTGATGAGCTGAAATGTCTCTTATCTTCAGGCTGCCATCTGTCCACATTCTTTGACGACATACAATTCATCGGCTATCACTAAAGCGGACAGACTCTGTGTTAATTATCAGGACAGTTCTATTTACTCCTGCAAGGTGACCTGGAATTCGTTGTCGCACAGATTGTTTGATTAAAGGAAATCGTAGCCAATGTCTTTGCAAGCATTACGGATGGGTTCAATAAGCAGAGCGTCCCTCAGCGCGCGATGGAATTGCGGTGTCAAAGGGAACGGGTTTAACAACGCTGCCCGTTCGTACACCGCCACCACAGGTCGATTGGTTAACGAAGAGGGATAGTAAATACCCTGTATTTCAGGGTAACAATCGTAGAAACTGCGTGCCCAATTCTGTGCATACAAAGTTGGGCCACTCACGAGTTTCATGGATCCACCGGCTTTGACCGGAAAGGTATCAGAGAGGTCGAGCAAGTTCAGTTCTGTCGTGAGCACATATGAAACCAGCCAGGGCTGCTTATACGTGCGATTTACGGTACGTTTGTTCTGGAATACTTCAGCAATGACGGTGATGATATCCGTAGCGGCGTAGAAAACGCCCCGAGCCTGCACCTGTGGTTGTCCAGCATCGTCTTTAAGGTGATGATCGAACCGGGCCGCGGTTGGGCCGTAGTGTCGAAACGTATTCCAAACCGTGGGATGTTCACCACCGCGTCGGTAAACGCGATGCAGAGTAGTTCCGACAGGGACAGAAATGATGACTGGTGAGAGACCTCGGAGACGTTCGAGGTCTGGCTCGATTGGGAGCTTGACCATGTTTATTACAGATGAGTCGTCAACTGTAACAATAGATCAATGTCTCGGCCGATATTGAGCCAGTCCAACGGGCTGACGGTCGCTTCCATATTGTCGTCCAGATACAGGTCGACATTTGGTAAGTGAAACCAGTTGTATACCTCAACCGGGTGCATCCGGGGATTCAGCGCCTTGTTGACGCGGGCAATGTTAGGAATTAATTTATCTTTTGGTCCAAACTGAAAATCCGGGATGTAACGCTTTCCATCAATCAGGAAGCTATAGAGCGAACAATTTGCAATCATCTGACGTACTCGACTCGCGGAAATCCCGAGTCGTTGTCGAGCGTCCTCGGCGGATAGGCTGCGCGTCACGATTGCAGCGTATTTCACGGCCGTATCCGCCAGTGGATCATCCCCCGGGGTGGGTTCCAGGGTCATCCCACCTGCGCGCAAAACTGCCTGTTCGCCGGTCGTCAACCCGCTGTTGGAATCACCATAGGCCAAGGGCTTCATGCTCTCGAGTACGACTCTGAGTGATTCATTCAGAGCCTCAGGGGATGTATCTTTAAACCCCCTGAAAGCCAGATAATTCATGGATTGTGATGCCAC
The DNA here is from genome assembly GCA_963663315.1 of Arenicellales bacterium. GTDB lineage: Bacteria > Pseudomonadota > Gammaproteobacteria > Arenicellales > Poriferihabitantaceae. The sequence goes on from OY760176.1 coordinate 112,667, forward strand.
AATGTTTCCTGATACAAGCGGATATGAGCAGTGTTAATATATGTTAGTATATACCTGTTTCGTGGTTTTGCAATATTTGTTATACATTTGATGCTCAAGCAAATAAAGACCGGGCATGTAATTGTCCACGATGCTGTTCTGCCTGCCATAAGTCATATTGACCTTGCTGATTGATCCAGCTTTCTGCTGATGTATTGAAAGCGATGGATAGCCGAACCGCCATTTCCGGGCTGATGCCTGCACGCTTCCAATTACTCATCTTCGGATTTTGTTGCCCCGATGCTTTTATGGGGTATGAAGATACCGCAACCGAACAATCTGCCGGGACCCAATCCGTTTTGCTGCAAACGGATGGATTCGTCGAATTCAAGGTCTGCCAGCATGACACTTCTGACCGATAGTCTGTTTGCATGTCTTTGCAGATACTTGTGTCGGCCACACAGGATTTTCTGCGGTGTTATGCCCATCTGATCGAGTTCAATGACGACTCGCTCGATAAAATCGGATTCGCTTTCCTGTTCTTCAAAAATAACCCGTCGTGCAAAAAGGGTGGATGATCTGACCAAAAGCAGCGTGTTTGTCTGGCCTATGGTTATCGTATGACCGTCGAGATCCAGTTTCTGGCCGATCAATGTTTTTGCCTGCTCAAGACACTGTTTCGGTAAACGCAATCTCAGGCGAAGCCGTTTTGATGCGAAGAACCATTGTCGGGGACTATCGGGCTGGCGCGTCCAGCCACTTCCCGATTCCGGGTAGTTGATCAAATGTATTCCGGCTTGTGGTTCATCTTTCAACCAGGGTAACCGGTTCAGCACCGCATCGGACAGTGCGCTTGCATGATCCAGCGGTAGTGTTTTCGCTTCGATACGGAACGTTATATCCTGTATCAGGTCGGGCACAACTGATTGCGCCCGGCCCTGGGTTTCGTGCCAGATCATAATTCTGACCTCCGTCAGCCGTCGTCCGGCAGCCCGGCCTGCACTTGGTTCCGGTCAAACCACCACTGGTCCTGTACCAGCACGTCGATCACATTACGCAGTCTACCTAAGAACTTTTCCGGGTCGTCCAGTTCCATCCTCTCAATCCATTGATCGAAGGTGGCCTGATTATGGGCATCGGCATGGCGGCGGCCAACGGTGGTCAGCATCTGCATGGCATCGACATACAACCCGGCATCTTCGATCTGTTCCTTACGCAAATCATGGACATAGACTGCGGTAGCCGCCGCCACGGCGGCGCCATCGGCATCGTCAGCGGTTTCATCGATAACATGCTGCAGCATGTCGATAGTGATTTTCGGGTTGACCGGAAAAGTGACCGCGAGCCAGACCCCCTGGCCCAGCGCGGCCAGACTGTCAGCAAGATTACACTGGAACAGGAGATCACATAAATCGATCACTGCCGGCCAGTCGCGGGCAGCGAAAAGCGGGTCGAATTGTGCCCTTGCCCTTTGCCATGCCCGATTGTGCTGTCCCAGTTCGAGCAACAGCCAGGCGGCATCCTTGTCGAGCTGCGCAATCATTACAGGGTCCGGTTCAGCCGTTGATCGTTGTTCGTTCAGGCGGGTTTCGAGCAGAGTCAGCCGGGACTGGATAGCAGCGATTGAGACGACCGTATCTGCGCCGGTTTCAGCGCCGAAGTCAAATCTGGTTTTTGGAGGCATTGTTGTGGTTATCGGAATGAACAGGGGTTATCGGGATATGCGTGTCGACCTGATCAAGATAGCGAACGCGATAAAGCAACCGGTTTTGTTGTCCGCACTGTTTGAATGACGTTCTGTTGTGCAGAACATTATTACAGATCAGTCCCTGGCCGGGGGACAGGGTATGTTTGATGACATATTCGGAATTCTCCAGTAAATCGGTTAACGCCGCCCGTGCCTTACTGAGAACCGGATCAGGGCGCCACAGGACAGACCGGGTACGGGCAGTATACCGCATCCACAGTTGGCCACTGATCGTGACCGCAAAAACCGGGCCGGTGACGCTTTCCCGAATGCTCCGGTTGTCGATTCGATTGGCCGGAATGGTCATCGCTTCGGGGTTCATCAGCGCCGCAATATAAGCCGGATTTTGATCCCGGAGCAGGATATAGGCGATTTCGTGATCCAGTAATTGATTCTCTCCGCCGCTGGGCGCTGATTCGACGCAATGCAGAATAAATGACTGAATCATGTCGCCCGTGTTATCGCCGTCTCCAGCAGACTGGTAATAGCCATCCGTGTGCCAGTTCAATGACCTGTCGGTATAGGGAATAAATTTTTGTTGCCTGTGATCCCGGCTCACCCGGACTTCACTGATGCCCTGATCATCCGCATAGAGATTGGAGACGACATGCTTCAACCCCATGCACGCGCCAAGCTCCAATACGCAGCTTCGGGTCATTTCGGCATCACTGTGGTAAAAGCAGAAATTATTGCTGTCACAGGACGCTTGCAATGACTGTCGTTCGCTGGCTGAAATACTCCCGGGGTCTGCGATCCGGGTCATCAGCGCCGGCACATCGGTCACATGGCGGGCAAGTTTCCGGTCCCGCCAGCGCCGGTAAGCCGCGTGGTTGCCGAGGTCAAATGGATTGCATTGCTGCGACAGCATGTCCGGTCCTGAACCATCAAAAAGAAGACCCGGGCTGGCTCAGGAAAGCCAGTTCTTCGGCGGTGGATTCCCGGCCCAGGACCTGATTGCGATGCGGATAACGTCCGAACCGGTCGATAATCTCGAAATGCTGGTAGGCGAATTGATAATATTCATTGAACATTTCCCGCTCGTCCTGTTCCACCGAATTGCGCAGATTGTCGTACAGCATCAATGATTTATGCTGCATGGCGATTTCCTCGCTATGCTCGAATGGCAACCAGGCAAACACCCGATAGACAGGCAGCAGCGTCTGGTCCCAGGCTTTGTCGACCATTTCAATCGCGAAACCGAGCGCGGCTGGATCACAGGCAAAGGATTTGGCGGTACCCCGGTACATGTTTCTCGGAAACTGGTCGAGGCAGATAATCGAGGCCAGAAGTCCACGGGTAGAGTGCTGCATTTCTGCCAGTTCACCTCGATATACCGCAGTCGAAATACTTTCAAATCGCTCCGTGATCTGCTGGTCTGTCTGATCGTTTTTCGACCACCATATTGATTTTTTCTGGTTATTGATTTCCCGGTTTGAAGTATGGCTGCCAAACCAGAACTCAATAATGCTGTCTATTGATTGCATGTAAGTATGATACGCTGATTCAAGGGATTATATCTTTTATAATATGGATCAGTTTATAGTACGACAAATATTACACAATATGAGCGCCCGTCAGTTAAGAATCGAATATCCGGGTACGTTTTATTGTGTTTTCGAAGGGCGGGTCATCCCCTGGACCGGCGCCGAGACAGTCAATCCGTGGATGGAGCCGCCGTTATGATGTGGATTTATTTCAAGGTTGTCAGTATAACTTTTCTGGTTTCCGGTTTTGGTCATGTTACGCCTGCTTCGTTCGATTTCTCATCAGTAATCAGGATCTACATGGTCGCGGCGTTGAGTCTGGGTCTTGGCTTCGTCATCGCCTGGACGATCAAACTGCTTAAAATCGGGTTCGGTTTTTATCTCGCATTTACGATGTAATTCCAGCCTCTGCTGTGCGCTCCTGCCTGCCTTTTATATCCCGGAAGGGGTACTGTATCAAGAACAATCAGGCAGTGTTTTATTTTTTGATACTATCATAGAATAGTCTTTATTAATGGCGAGATTGCTAAAAATCCTGCATTGCAACCGAACTGCTGAGACGAGGTGCGAAAATGACTGACGAAATCGATCAATCCGTGACCAATGAATCCGTGGAAGAATCTGTCGAAGATACTGCCGTAGAAGTTTCTTTCCATGATACTCCAATGCTCGATGAACTGGAGAATGGCCCCTGGCCGAGTTTTATATCCGGCATCAAAAAACTTCGTAACGATCATGAGGATGAGCGCGTCAACGGCGTAGCCAATGATCTGTTGGGGCAACTCGAACATTCCTACGAGACCAGAAAGGGTTACTGGAAAGGTGGCACCGTCAGTGTCTATGGTTATGGCAGTGGAATTATTCCAAGGTTCTCTGAAGTCGGCGATCAATTCCCGAAATCCAGAGAGTTTCACACACTTCGGGTGCAGCCGCCGGCCGGCAATCATTACACGACCGATATTCTGCGCGAGCTTGCGGACAGTTGGGAAAAATGGGGTTCCGGCCTGGTGACTTTCCATGGTCAAACCGGAAACATCATGTTCATCGGGGCTTCGACTAAAAATACGCAACATTTCTTCGATGAAATAAACGAATACGGATTCGATCTCGGTGGTGCGGGTCCTTGTGTTCGAACCGCGATGTCCTGTGTCGGCGCCGCGCGATGCGAACAGTCGTGCGCCAATGAGCAGAAGTTGCACAGAACCCTGGTCAACAACTTTACCGATGATGTGCACCGACCGGCACTGCCCTATAAATTCAAATTCAAGATTTCCGGTTGTCCGAATGATTGCACCAATTCGATTGAACGCGCTGACTTTGCGGTGATCGGAACGTGGCGGGATGACATCAGGGTCGACATGCCGGAATGGAAGAAATATGTCGAAGAGAAGGGTCGCAAGCATGTGATCGACAACATAATTACCCGATGCCCGACCTCGTGCCTTTCCCTGAAGGATGATGACACACTGGAAATCGAAAATGCGGATTGTGTCAAATGCATGCATTGTCTGAATGTGGTGCCCAAGGCACTCAGCCCCGGCGTAGATAAAGGGGTTACCGTCCTGATTGGTGGCAAACGGACGCTTAAGATCGGCGATCTGATGGGAACCGTCATTGTTCCATTTATGGAAATGAAAAGTGATGAAGATTATGAGCGGATTGTTGAACTGGCGGAAGAAACCATCGAGTTCTGGGCGGAGAATGGTCTGGAACATGAGCGCTGCGGTGAAATGATTGAGCGGATCGGACTGGTCAATTTTCTCGAGGGTATCGGTGTTGATGTCGATCCGAACATGATTGCCCATCCAAGGGAGAGTTCCTACGTCAGAACCGATGGCTGGGATGATGAAGCGAAAGCATGGTTCAGGAAGCGTGCGGAGAAACGTGCGGCTGCTCAGACAAACTAGATACCGGGAGACAGAACAATGGCCAGACAAATGAGAATGCCCATCGAATCGGGTTGTCCCGACGGGTTTCAGTATATGCATCCTGTGATGATACGCAACTTCGGACAATGGCAATGGCATGACCATCCACGACCTGGCGTGCTCAGACATGCAGCGGAGAGTGGTGAGCAGGTATGGACGGTTAAAGCGGGTACCCAGCGAATACTGGATGTCTATACGCTGCGCAAGCTTTGTGACATCGGTGACGCGTTTGCCGATGGGCATCTGCGATTTACCATCCGCTCCAACATTGAATATTTCGTCGAAGACGAAGCGAAGGTTGAACCGCTGATCGAAGCGCTGGAAAAAGCAGGCTTTGTCGTCGGCGGAACCGCAAACTCCCTGGCTATGATCTCGCATACCCAGGGCTGGCTGCATTGCGATATTCCGGGCACCGATGCCTCGGGTGTGGTGAAAGCGATGATGGATGAATTGATCGACGAGTTCAAGAATTGCGAAATGCCGAATCGGGTACACATGACCACCTCCTGCTGCCAGGTAAACTGTGGAGGTCAGGGTGACATAGCAATCAATATCCAACATACCAAGCCACCGCGAATCAATCACGATCTGGTATCCAATGTCTGCGAGCGCCCTTCGGTAGTGGCCCGCTGTCCGGTGGCGGCGATCCGCCCGGCGGTGGTGAATGGGAAACCGACCCTCGAAGTCGATGAGAAAAAATGTATCTGCTGTGGCGCGTGTTATCCGCCTTGTCCGCCGATGCAGATCAATGACCCTGAACATACCAAACTTGCGGTCTGGGTCGGCGGCAACCATTCGAATGCCAGATCAAAACCGAGTTTCCAGAAACTGGTGGCCGCCGGTATTCCGAACAATCCGCCGCGTTGGCCGGAAGCGACAGCAATCGTGAAACAGATTTTACGGACTTACAAGGAAGATGCGAAAGACTGGGAGCGGATGAACGACTGGATTGATCGAATCGGCTGGCCACGGTTTTTCGAGCGTACCGGCCTGCCGTTCACCAAATACCACATCGATCACTGGCGTGGATCGCGCAGGAGTCTGAATTCATCTACGCATATTCGGCTGTAGTGTATCAACTATAATATCTGATTTAATATTTGACCGGAAAAATAAAATGGGTATAGAACTTGGTGGGCGCAGTTATGACACTGATGAGGAGGGCTACCTCGCAAATCTGTCTGACTGGAGTCCTGAGATAGCGGGCCTGATGGCCAAACTGGATGATTGCGACCTGGGTGAACATCACTGGGAGGTGATCAATTTTCTGCGTAATTATTACGAAGAATATCAAATCGCTCCTGCAGTCCGGGTGTTGACCAAGTCGATTGGCAGAACACTGGGAAAAGATAAGGGTAACAGCAAATATCTTTATCAACTGTTCCCTTATGGGCCGGCCAAACAGGCCTGTAAATATGCCGGACTGCCAAAGCCAACAGGCTGCGTCTAGTCAGTTTCCTGCGCGTGACAATGTCGGCAATAACGATCATCTATGCAGTGATGTTCTATATCGCCACTGCGGTGCTGGTGATTGGTACAAGTCGCAAGATAATTCAGTATTCACGCACTCCGGCGCCGCTTAAAATTCCGACAACCCCGGCACCGATCACCAAAACAGGTGTGGTTGCGCGCCTGATTCGTGAAATCGTTTTCTTCGAGAGTCTGTTCAAGGGCAGCAAGTGGAGCTGGTTATTCGGGTGGTTGTTTCATTTTGGTCTGCTGGTCGTGGCTATCCGCCATCTGCGGTATTTCACCGAACCGGTCTGGGGGGTGGCTGTGCTGACTGCGGATATCGGCGTTTATATGGGCTGGGTCATGATTTTCGGGTTACTGGGATTGCTGATTCGCCGGATCGGGGTGGACCGTATTCGTTATATTTCTGCTCCATCCGATTATCTGATGCTGCTGCTGATTATCGCCATGGGTGTCAGTGGACTATTGGTGAAACATGTTTTTCACAGTGACATTGTCCAGTTGAAAGCCTTTATCTCCGGCTTGATCGTATTCAACTGGCAGCCATTGCCAGCCGACTTAGGCTTGCTGATTCATCTGGCGCTGGTCATCATCCTGATGTTGATTTTCCCGATCAGTAAATTGCTGCATGCGCCAGGTCTGTTTTTCAGCCCGACCCGCAACCAGGTCGACAATCCAAGAGAACGGCGCCATGTTGCAAAGTGGGCAGACTCTTCGCCCGGGAATTGATGTGTGCGACCGATATATGAAGATCAGGGCGATCATGACATGAGAAGCAGAGCATGAAAGTAGATTTCCAGATTCCGGAACTGAAGGAATATCCGGAGATTCCAGTGCTGGTTAATGGCGCGATGAAACACAGCCAGCCTTTTGTGGCTAAACCGGAATATCAGGAGCCGCTTGGTTATCCGGGTGAACTGGTTCCCGACTGGCACGATAAGGCGATCGAAAAAATGGGGGAATTACTCGACAAGTTCCGTTCCCTGAGGGTATTCATGGATACCTGTGTCAAGTGTGGAGCCTGCACCGATAAATGCCATTACTACCTTGGCACCGCAGACCCGAAGAATATGCCGGTGGCCCGTCAGGATCTGATGCGGGCGGTGTACCGGCGTTATTTTACCTTTGCCGGCAGGTATTTCCCGAAGTTGGTAGGGGCAGTAGATTTGACCGAAGAAGTGATCAGGGACTGGTATCGCTATTTCTATCAGTGTTCGGAATGTCGGCGCTGTTCCGGGTTTTGTCCGATCGGTATCGATACCGCTGAAGTGACGATGGCGGCGAGGGAAATCCTTGCCCATATCGGGGTAGGACAAAAATACAGTAATGAAATCATCGCCAAAGTCCACAGGATTGGTAACAACCTGGGACTGCCCGAACCGGCATTGGTGAATACACTGGAAGGACTGGAAGAAGACATTGAAGAGGAAACCGGGATTGCAGTCAGATTGCCGGTAGACCAGGAAGGCGCAGAGGTATTGCTGGTTACGCCGAGCGCCGATTTTGTCGCCGAGCCGCATATTGACGGGCTGATCGGCTACGCCAAGGTTTTCCACCGGGCCGGAATTAGCTGGACAGTCAGTTCCTATGCATCCGAAGCGGCCAACTTCGGGGTCTTTACCGGCTCCTATGAACACATGCAAAAAGTGGCAAACCGGGTGCGTACTGCGGCCCTGGAACTCGGTGTAAAGCGCATTGTGGTGGGTGAATGCGGTCATGCCTGGCGCGTGGCCTACAGTTTCTGGAACACCCTGATCGGACCTTTTGATTTTCTCGATCAGAACTATCCTGTGCCGCAACATATCTGTGAGCTTACCCATGATCTGATTCAACAGGGCGCTTTGAAGTTTGATCCTGAAGTGCATGATGACAAGGTGATCACATTCCATGACTCCTGCAATGTTTCGCGGGGATCACGTATGGGTAACATGCCGGGTGGGCAGTTCATTATCCCGCGGCAGATTATCAAGGCATGCAGTCGCCATTTTGTCGAAATGGCGCCGGATACGATTCGTGAGAATACCTTTTGTTGTGGTGGAGGGGGCGGGCTGCTGACCGATGATCTGCTGGAACTCAGGGTAAAGGGCGCGATGCCAAGGGCACAGGCGCTGCAACATGTGATTGAAGATCACGGTGTCACCCACATGGCCGCGATTTGTGCCATTTGCAAAAGCCAGTTCACAAAGGTTCTGCCGATGTACGGCATGGACATGGATATGGTGGTCAGTGTGCACCAACTGGTCGGTGATGCGCTGATCATGCAGACCGAGCACTAGAGATGATGACATTATATAAGTCCGGAAGCTGAAATGTCAAAAGCAACAGAGCAGGAAAAAAAGCCTACCTTCAGGAAATTCAGGGAGGGTGCGTTCAAGTGGGCAAACTATCAGGACGATATCTTTAATGAAGACACCTCCCACAAATGCCCCACTTATGTTAATCGCACGCCGCCGTGCCAGGGCAGTTGCCCTTCAGGCGAAGATATTCGGGGGTGGTTGCAGATTATCCGTGGTATTGAAAAGCCGCCAGTCGACATGAGTTGGCAAGAGTATGCATTTCGTCGCTCGACCGATGCCAATCCATTCCCCTCGATGATGGGTCGGGTATGTCCCGCCCCTTGTGAAGCGGGCTGTAACCGCAATGACGTGGATGACTTTGTCGGCATCAATGCAGTCGAACAATTCATTGGTGATACCGCTGTTGAGGAAAACTTCAGGTATGAGACTGCGCCACCTCTCAATCAACAGCGTGTTGCCGTCATTGGCGGCGGGCCGGCCGGGCTGGCAGCGGCTTATCAGTTAAGGCGGAAAGGCTATGGCTCGGTGATTATCGAGAGGCAGGCGGAGCTTGGTGGTATGTTCCGTTACGGGATTCCGGGATATCGAACGCCAAGGAGTGTACTTGATCACGAGATCCAGCGGATACTGGATCTCGACGGTATTGAGGTCAGATTGAATACGCGAGTGGGTACCGACATCACTGTGCAGCAACTCGAAAATGACTATGATGCAATCATCTGGGCGATTGGCTGCCAAAGCGGCAACGGTTTGCCTCTTAAAGGCTGGGATGACGCACCGAATTGTGTCAGTGGCGTTGCCTTCCTGGAAGCTTTCAATAAGGGCCACATGAAGATCACGGCTGAAAAGGTGGTTTGTGTCGGCGGCGGCGATACTTCGATCGACGTGGTTTCGGTGGCTCGTAGATTGGGCAAGATAGTGAATATCAATCAGAAGGATCGTCCAGAGGAAGTCATTGGCGGGTACACGGCCCATGATGCGGCGATGGTTGCACGCAGGCAGGGTTGCGATGTGACCCTGACCGCGTTGTTCAAGCGCCAGAATATGACGGCATCGGAAATCGAGGTGGAGGACGCCACCACGGAAGGTGTCAATATCATTGATGGCGTGATGCCGGTTGAAATATTGATTGGTGACACTGGCAGAGCGGTCGGACTGAAGATGACGCAGTGTGAAATGGATAATAAAGGTGCGCCTGTGGCTGTCGAGGGTACGGAATTCGAGTTGGAAGCGGATTTGATCGTCTCTGCAATCGGACAGGGCGGTGATCTTGAAGGTATCGAGGATCTGGGTAACCAGCGAAACCTGATCAATGCCGATCCCGGTTTCCGGGTGCCTGACCGGCCAGGACATTTTGTTGCAGGAGATATTGTTCGTCCCCATTTGTTGACCACTGCGATCGGTCAAGCCTCCATCGCTGCGGCTAGCGCAATCGGTTATATGGCAGGGAACGACCCATCGAAACGCCCCAGGGTGGATGTGCATCACTTCAATTTGCTGAACAAATTGAACGAGCAGGGCCTGGAGGTGAGTGAATACGACAAAAGCCAGGTGCATGGTACCGATAGCGCCGGATTTGCGGTACATAATTACGAGGATCGTTCCGCCAATGAAATCATTTCATCAGACGATTTGTTTCTTGCCCACTTTAAACCTTCAGCCCGAAATAAACGGACCTCGGTGGTGCCCGATGCGGATCAGGTTCTAGGGCACTTCGAGGAACGTCACATGATCCTCAGCGAAGAACAGGCAGTGGCGGAGTCGAAGCGATGTATGAGTTGCGGCATGTGTTTTGAGTGCAATAATTGTGTGATCTACTGCCCGCAAATAGCGGTTTTCCGCGTCAAGAAAGACAAAGCCACGCTCGGTCGTTATGTCGATACCGACTACAGCAAATGCATTGGCTGTCATATCTGTGCCGATGTCTGCCCCTCTGGATATATTGACATGGGTCTCGGAAAATAAGATCAGGGCAGTGGACTGATCATGATATTTTTCTTTCGAATGGCAGGACTGGTTGTGATATCTGGTATGATCGGCCTGTCTCACTCATCCCGGTCTTATGATCAACCGCCGCAGTCAGTTCTGGATATCCCGAAGGCGGCCAAGGGTGAAAGCTGTGTTGCACCGGTTGAAGAGATGCGACGGAACCACATGGAGATGCTTTTCCACCAGCGTGATCAAACCATGTATTTTGGTGTGCGTGATGCCAAAAACAGCCTGATCGGGTGTCTATCCTGTCATACCCGGAAAGATGCCGGGGGGAAATACATTCCGATCAATGCCCCCGGCCAGTTCTGTCAGGAATGCCATTCCTATACGGCAGTAAAGATGGACTGTTTTCAATGCCATGCCACCACTCCTGTGCGGACGACTTCCAATAAATGAGTACTTTGAGCAAGCCCACCCACTCGCGCAGGACAGTCCTGAAAAAGTCCGGTATCTTACTTGCCGGTCTGGTATCAGGGATAAAGCTGGTTGACCTTGCGATGGCGGCCACAAAGACCGAAGCAAGCGACCAGCTTGTCCGATGGGGCATGCTGGTAGATGCAACCCGGTGCGCGGACGGTTGTACCGACTGTGTCGATGCCTGCAATACGGAACACGGACTGACCGGCAAAGGCCGCCCTCAGACCGATGCACAGTATATTCGTATCGTTGATCTGAAGGATAAATCCACCGGGCATACATCTTCACTGCCGTTGATGTGCCAGCATTGTGAAACAGCGCCGTGTGTCGATGTCTGCCCGACCGGGGCATCTTTTCGAAGAGAGGATGGGGTTGTACTGGTGGATAAACACACTTGCATTGGCTGTCGCTATTGCATGTTGGCCTGTCCCTACAAAGCGCGTTCGTTCATTCACGAAAATCTCACCGATCAGGTACCAACCACCCCCCGTGGCAAGGGCACGGTGGAGTCCTGCAATTTTTGCACTCAACGGGTTGATCGTGGCGGAACCCCTGCCTGTGTTGAAGCCTGTGATGCCAACGGTCACAAGGCCCTGGTGTTTGGTGATATGAATGACCCGGATAGCGAGTTGTCCAGACAGCTACGGGAAAAATCCTCTGTGCAAATTCGTGCAGACCTCAACCTCAATACCGGGGTGCGTTACCATGGTGTTTGACCTGAACCCCTGAGCCACCACCTGAGCTTGATGAAGCGGATCACTTATACCCCTCTGGCATATAATTGCAGGCTGTACTGGATGTTGCTGGCCGGTTTTGCGATCCTGACCTTGAACGGTTTGTATTTTGCATGGTTCATGGAACATCATGGTCATTGGGTGACCGGTATGAACAATCAGATTGTCTGGGGGTTGCCGCATGTTTTTGCGATTTTTCTGATCGTCACCGCATCGGGTGTCCTGAACATTGCATCGCTCTCATCCGTGTTTGGAAAACCCGCATACAAGGTATGGGCAAGATTGTCAGGATTGCTTGCGATTACCTTGCTGGCTGGAGGTCTGATGGTGCTGGTACTCGACCTCGGTCGACCTGATCGCCTGATCATAGCCATGACCCACTACAACTTCAAATCAATTTTTGCCTGGAACATTTTTCTCTATACTGGGTTTGTGCTGATTGTCGTGGTCTATCTGTGGATGATGTTCGAGCCGAGGATGGCGCATAAAGTAAACCCGGTGGGCCGGGTTGCCTTTGTCTGGCGAATCATTCTGACCACCGGGACAGGATCAATCTTCGGGGTGATCGTCGCCCGTCAAGCCTATGATACCGTCATCCTGGTCCCCTTGTTCATTGCCATGTCATTGAGTCTCGGCGCCGCATTTTTCGTAACTTACCTGTTTGCCTTGAGGCAACCGGCTTTTACCGGTGATTCAGACTTGCTCCTGAAATTACGGAAGCTGCTGATAATTTTTATCTGTGCGGTTTTGCTGATCACAATGATTTTTCACATTACAAAAGTCTGGGACACGGCGACCCGGGATTACGAGCGGTTCATTTTGCTTGACGGCGGTCTGTTGACTGCATTGTTCTGGGCAGGGTCTCTTGTGCTCGGTATGCTGGCGCCGCTTTTGCTGCTTTCGGGTACGGGCGGCGGCGCTTCGAGCCGAATCCTGTCCGCTTGTGTTCTGCACATTCCGGGCAGCCTGGCTCATCTTTATGTGATCATTATCGGTGGGCAGGCGTATCCTCTTGTGCTTTTTCAGAACAAGGAGATTTCAAGCAGTTTTTATGATGGCGCTATTGCAGGTTATTGCCCTACATTTGCTGAACTGTCGCTTGGCCTCGGCGGAATGTCGCTTGCCATTGTTGCAAGTTTGCTGGTGATCAGGGTTTTGCCCTTTTTGCCTGAAAACATCCCATCTCCCGATTAGCGCCTGATGGCAACGCCAGATCAACTCATGCCTGGCTTCTATCTTTCCGCTTCCCGAAAGTCTTCCGGCAAAACGATTGTGTCAATCGGCATTTGCGCTGCTCTTGGTGCGCGCAGCAGAAAGGTTCAGCCATTCAAGAAAGGGCCTGATTACATAGACCCGCTGTGGTTGAGCCAGGCTGCCGGAACCCACTGCTATAACCTGGATTTCAATACGCAGAGTCCCGAGCAGATCGTCCGGTTTTTTTCGCGTCGATCCAGTGGTTCAGACATGGTTATCGTTGAGGGCAACAAGGGTCTGTATGATGGTGTTTCGATTGACGGGCATGACAGCAACGCTGCGCTGGCGAAACTGTTGGCGCTGCCTGTAATACTGGCGCTTGATACCCGGGGAATCACCCGCGGCGTTGCGCCGTTGCTCCTCGGATACCAGCAGTTTGATCCGGATATCCACTTCAAGGGCATTATTTTGAACAGGGTTGCTGGCCCCAGGCACGAACAAAAATTGAGGGCGAACATCGAGACGTATACCGATTTTGAAGTAATCGGCTCAATACCGAACGATGACCGCTTGTCGATCAATGAAAGGCATCTCGGGCTTACACCCAGTAACGAGGTTGACCGGATAGAGGCCAGGATTGAGGCGATCAGGGATGTTATTGAAGACAGTGTGGATGTTGACCTCCTTGTTCCGGACAAATCAGGACCTCGACAGGCAGAGTATGAAAGGGCAGCCAAAAGAGTGACGTCCGGGCACAAGGTAACCGATGTGTGCATCGGCGTGCCGAAAGATGCTGCATTCGGTTTTTACTATGCGGATGATCTTCAGGCATTTTCAGACAATGGCGCCGAAATCGTCCATTTCAGTACAATAGAAGATGACGGCATACCCGAGGGACTTGATGGCTTGTTTATTGGCGGTGGTTTCCCGGAAGTTTATCTGGATGAACTCGGTAATAATTCAGCCATGCGGCAATCAGTACTCGAATTCATCAATGCCGATGGCCCGGTCTATGCTGAATGCGGCGGGCTGATGTATCTGGCAAATTCAATACGATGGAATGGCAGGCAGGTGGAAATGGTCGGCGCGTTGCCAGTTAATGTGGTGATGGAGGACAAGCCTGTGGGCCGTGGATATGTCAAATTGCGTGAAACCGGCGATTCGATCTGGGGCGAACTGGTGGCAGCGAATGAGACCATTCATGCCCATGAGTTTCACTATTCCAGAGTTGAAATAACCGGAGACATCGATCATTTTGCTTTTGAGGTCAAGCGCGGATGGGGGCTGGATGGGAAGCGTGACGGCATGGTCTGCAAAAACGTTCTGGCCGGTTATTCCCATTTGCGGTCGGCGGGTGGTGTAGACTGGGTATCGAGATTTGTTGATTTTGTAAGACAATGCAAAACCTGATGCTGTCGTTATCAATCATCAAATCACAGTATAATTCCCTTGAACCCAGAGGTTGACCAGCGATCATTAATCATGCTTTCGGATCAGGAACAATCAATTCAACAGTCCCGTATGCTGGAAAGGACTGATCTTGCCCATGAGTTGCATGATTCCCTGGCCCAGACACTGGCCAGCGTTCGTTACTACATTCGTAATCTCGATCATGCGATTCAGGGCGGGGATGAGTGTGAAATTTACGAACTGCTGGAAGTGGTGGAAGATAACGTGGAGATCGCGAATACCGAGCTGCGTGCGCTGATCAGCCGATTTCGTGCGCCTATGGAGGAAGACAGTTTCATCCCGGCCATAGAAGGCATCATTCGCAAATACCGGGATGAGACAGGCTTGAATGCGGTTTTTCAGAACCGGCTGGGAGAGTCTGATTTTCCACCCGTCGTGGTCACCCAGGTGGTCAGGATCGTCCAGGAAGCAATGGCGAATATTCGCAAGCATGCTAAAGCGAACATGATTCGCGTGATGCTGTATTTCGAATCGGAATGCTACCATCTGCTGATCGAAGATGATGGCATCGGCTTTGATCAGGAAATGTTGCCGGACGGCAGGAATGAGCATTTTGGTTTGAAGGTAATGCGTGAACGAGCTGCCCGGATTGATGGCGAACTCGGCATTGACAGTGTTCCCGGCGAAGGCACCCGAATTTGCCTTGTATTTCCTGAACAGGGACAATTCTGATGAAATTGCTTGTAATTGATGATCACACATTATTCCGGGCCGGACTGAAAAGTCTGCTGGAGCGAAGAAAAATTGATGTGGTTGAGGCCGGCGATGGAGGGGCAGGGATAGCATTGCTGGCCAGGGAAGAGTTTGAAATCATTCTGCTTGACTTGAGAATGCCGGATATGAGCGGGCTCGATGTTCTGCAGTGGCTACGACAGGCGCGGATCAAAACCCCTGTTGTCATGTTGTCGACCTCCAGCGAAGAAAAGGACCTGATTGAATCCCTGCGACTCGGTGCACAGGGTTATCTGCTGAAGGATATGGACCCGGATGATCTGGTCAAATCATTGAGAAATGTACTGGATGGAGAAACCGTTGTTGCTCCTGACCTGACCGGGGTATTGGCCAGTGCAGTCCAAAAAGAGGTGACCACCAGTAATTCGTCCACCTTTCAGTCGGTCCGTGATGTATTGACTTCAAGAGAGATGGATGTACTGAAGGATATAACAAAAGGGTGGAGCAACAAAATTATTGCCAGAGACCTCGGCATTACTGATGGCACGGTCAAGTTGCACGTCAAATCCATTCTCAGAAAACTCAATGTCCATTCCAGGGTCGAAGCCGCCGTGATTGCAGTAGAAGAAGGACTGGGTTGAGCGCAATCGTGCGCGTGTGCAGTTCTTCACTGGCATTTAGAACCATGTCGTCCATGTCCATCAAGCGTTACCTTGGTCGATTCGAAGGTGAAAAACCATTAACCCTGGTCGGGCCATTTTGTAATCCATCTGCGCCATTGGAGGAGCCGGTCATATTTGTCGATCGCGGTACCCGTTGCCGGAAATCCAGTCATGGTATTGCCGTCGGTGATGGTGATTCTTTCGATGGTGAACTGGATATATTATTGAACCCCGACAAGGATTTTTCTGATCTGGCTTTTGCCCTGGTCAATATCCCGCAAGGATTTTCAGAGATTCATCTGCTTGGGTTTCTGGGCGGGCGACGGGATCATGAATTATTCAATTTCGGCGAGGTGCACCAGTTTTTGACAACAGCCGCACCAGTGCGGGTGCGGTTCGATGACAAGGTGGTTGTCTATTCCGCCGGACGATGGAGTTTCTGCCGTCATGGCGGATTCAGTCTCGGTGTGCTGGAAGAAACCCGGGTCAGGGTTGATGGTGATTGTCTGTATCGATGTACCGACCCGACGCTGTTCAAACCGTTCACTTCGCTGGGTTTGAGTAATATCGGAAGTGGTACAATACGGCTGGAGTGTTCTCAGCCGGTTTTTGTCTTTTTTGAGGATCTGGAATACTCGACAAACCGTCTGGATCACCCGCGCTGATCTTTGCCATGACTGACCTGTTCGACTTCCAACCGGAATCTTCTGCCTTTGCAGTGATAGGAAATCCGGTCGCACACAGCCTGTCGCCGCTGATACACGGTCTGTTCGCCCGGCAATTCGGGATATTGCTCAGCTATGACCGAATCCAGGTGGATACTGGTGGCTTTGAGCAGGCAGTGAGCCATTTCTGCGCCCACGGTGGCGCGGGACTTAATATTACCATCCCTTACAAGGTTGAAGCCTGGAAAATGTGTGGTCAGGGGAAGCATAGTCTGTCAACAAGAGCGGACCTCGCCCGAGCCGTGAATACCCTGAGCATCGAAAAGTCAGGAAAAATCCATGGTGACAATACCGATGGGGCAGGGCTGGTGACCGATCTTCAGAAAAATCTCGGTGTCTCCCTGCACAATAAAAACCTGCTGGTAATTGGCGCCGGCGGCGCTGTCCGCGGCGTTCTCGGTCCGCTTCTTGAATGCCGCCCTGCTTCAATCTCGGTCGTTAATCGTACATTTACCAAAGCCTACGATCTGGTAGAAGCATTTTCCACAACTGTGGACAGTAGTCGTACACTGCTTGCGAGCAGCCGTATTGAGGATTGCGTCAGGCAACGTTATGATCTGATTATCAACGGCACCGCAGCCAGCCTGGCCGGAATGTTGCCGGGAATCAGCGGGGCCTGCATCGATTCGAGTACGGTCGTCTATGATATGGTGTATGGCTCCTGTTCGACGGTTTTCATGAAATGGGCATTGTCCGAGGGTGCGGACCAGGCCCATGATGGATTGGGAATGCTGGTTGAACAGGCTGCGGAATCATTTTTTGCATGGCATCACAAAGCCCCGGATACGGAACCTGTTATCCAGGCAATTCGAAAACATTAGCCGGTAGGACGAGACATGGCACAGACATTTGGAAAAACCCTGGTGATTGCGATTTCTTCAAGGACACTGTTTGATCTGTCCGAGAGCCATCAGGTCTTTGAAAATGAAGGCATTGACGCTTATTGCAAATACCAGATCCGTCATGAGACAGAAAAGCTGGCGCCGGGCATCGCTTTCCCGATGGTCAGGAAATTTCTTTCTCTGAACCGAAACACCGATAAGAATGCCCCGCATGTGGAAATTGTTCTGGTGTCGAGAAACAGTGCGGATACGGGTTTGCGCATATTCAATTCGATTCAACATTATGGGCTCGATATCACCCGTGCCGCTTTTACCGGGGGCAGTATAGCTTATCCTTATGTCGAGGCATTCGGCGCCGATTTATTCCTGTCGGCTGACCAGGAAGCTGTAAGAAAGGCACTCGATGCAGGTCATGCGGCAGCCACCATTTTACCGTCCCGGGCCGATCACTATGAGAATAATTCCGATGGCGATCAACTGAAAATCGCTTTTGATGGCGATGCCGTCATTTTCTCTGATGAGGCAGAACAGGTTTTTCAGGAAAAAGGGTTGGCCGCTTTCGCTGAAAATGAGAAGCAGGCCGCCAATAATCCGTTGCCTGGCGGTCCTTTCAAGAAATTTCTTTCTGCCCTGCACCAGATTCAACAAAACCATGATGAGTCGCCGATACGGACTGCCTTGATAACTGCGCGGGCGGCCCCTGCCCATGAGCGCGTGATCAAAACCCTGCGTGCGTGGGATGTACGTATCGATGAGAGCTATTTTCTTGGCGGTATGGATAAGGCAGTGTTTCTGAAATCCTTCAGAGCGGATATATTTTTCGACGACCAGTACAGCAATTGTGAATCAGCAGGACAACACGTTCCGACAGGACATGTACCGAGCGGTATTGCCAACCGCTGAACAAATGGACGGATCAAGGCAGCAGGCGTTCCCCTGCGTATAGCGATGCCAACTCTTCTCTTGGTTTAATGATGTGGTATTGATCGCCGTCGACCATGACTTCCGCCGAGCGGGGACGTGAATTGTAATTTGAGCTCATCACCGAACAATAGGCTCCGCAGGTCCTGACCGCGAGCAGGTCATTTTCCCTGACTTGCAGGGTATGGCCCTTGCCGAGAAAATCACTGCTTTCACAGACCGGACCCACTACATCATAAACTTCAGATTGCGTATTGGGATTCTGCTCTACTTCAATGATCTCCTGCCAGGCCTGATACAGGGAAGGTCGGATCAGGTCATTCATTCCCGCATCGACCACACAAAAATTCGAGGCCTCTCCCTTTTTCAGATAATGCACCCGGGTCAGCAAGATGCCGGCATTCGCCATGATCGCCCGCCCCGGTTCGATTGCAATCTGAATCTTATCCTGACGGTGGCGTAATTGATCATACATCATTTGCCAGTACTGATTCGGGTCGGGTGGTTGCTCATCGAAGTAGCGCACTCCGAGACCGCCGCCGAAATCAATCTGCGTCAGCGTGATGCCGTGGTCGGACAACTGGTCAACGAAATGCAATACCCGTTTCAAGGCATCGCGATACGGCGACAGTTCGGTGATTTGGGAGCCAATGTGGCAGGCCACACCGTGAATCTTGAGATTCCGGTCTTTTGCCGCGGTTAAATAGATTGGCAGAGCCTTGTCAGGCGATAGCCCGAATTTGTTGTTGCGAAGACCGGTCGAGATATAGGGGTGGGTTTTTGAATCGACATCGGGATTAATCCGTACTGAGATCTCCGCAACCGTACCGAGTTCACAGGCAATACTGCTGATGTGATCGACTTCGCCCTGGGATTCGATATTGAAGCGGCTGACTCCGGATTCGAGTGCCAGACGGATTTCCCAATCCTGTTTGCATACACCGGAAAAAATGACCTTGGCCGGGTCACCTCCCGCCTTGATCACTTTCAACAATTCACCACCCGATACGATGTCAAAGCCCGACCCAAGGCGGGCCAGCAGGTTGAGAACTGCCAGATTATCGTTCGCTTTTACTGAGTAGCAAATCTGGTGGGGATAGTTCCCGAATGCGTCGTTGAAGGCATGCCAGTGTCTTTCCATGGTTGCGCGGGAATAGATATAGCACGGTGTGCCGATTTCTTCGGCAATCTTCGCCACAACCACATTCTCGGCGCACAATGCGCCATTGCGATACTCAAAGTGATCCATATTGCAGGTCAGGACAGATCAACTGACGTTGCAACAGACCCTTCAATCGATGACACTTCAACCGACTGGTCAACCTGTTCCTGTTCGGCTTCGTCCGGGGGCAGGTATAACGGGCCTTTCTGGCCACAGGCGGTCATCCACAAACAAATGAGCAGACTCACAATCAGTGTTTTTATCATTTGATATAAATCGGGTTCTGGAGTGGAATATGGGCAAACTTCGATTCTATACCGGATCGACCCCTCTTGTATCGAGTAATTCCCGCGCTTTTACAACCTGTTCGCTGACCCTTTCAGGAGCGGTGCCACCAAAATGATTGCGCGCATTGACCGACCCCTCAAGGGTCAGTATCTGATAAACATCCTCCTCTATGAGATTACAGAATGACTTCAATTTGTCGAGTTTTATGGCTGACAGCGGCTGGTCGCTGTGCAGAGCATGACTGACGATCTTTCCCACGATCTCATGCGCGTCGCGAAACGGTATGTTCCTGCTGACCAGATAGTCGGCAAGATCAGTTGCCGTGGCATGTCCGCGTGACGCCGCACGCCGCATCGCATCGCGATTTATTTTCATCTGAGGAACCATCGCGGCAAAAACCTGAAGGCACAAAAGCAGGGTATCGACAGTATCAAACAAGGGTTCCTTGTCTTCCTGATTATCGCGATTGTATGCAAGCGGTTGTCCTTTCATCAAAACCAGTAATGCCACCAGGTTTCCAATCACCCTGCCATTCTTGCCCCGGGTCAACTCCGCGACATCGGGATTTTTCTTTTGTGGCATGATGCTTGATCCGGTACAGAACTGATCACCCAGATCGACAAAGCCGAAGGCATCCGAAGACCATAACACCAGTTCTTCGGATATACGGGACAGATGTACCATCAAAAGGGCGCCATGGCCCAGAAATTCAACAATGAAATCCCGGTCTGAAACCGCATCAAGCGAGTTACCCGAAACTTCGTCAAAGCCAAGTTCCCGGGCGGTCATTTCCCGGTCAATCGGAAATCCGGTTCCGGCCAGCGCTGCGCTGCCGAGCGGACAGACATTGATCCGGCGCCTGCACTCGCGCAATCGCTCAAAATCCCGCTGGAACATTTCGTTCCAGGCCAGAACATGATGCCCAAAAGTAACGGGTTGAGCGGATTGCATGTGAGTATAGCCTGGCATGATTGTCCCGACCTCCGTGTCTGCAAGTTCAACCAGCGTGTACTGGAGCCGGGTCAGATGGTAGCAGATCCGGTCAACTTCCTGTCGCAGATACAGTCGCATGTCAGTCGCAATCTGATCATTTCTGCTGCGCCCGGTATGGAGTTTTTTGCCTGCTTCGCCTATTCGTGCAGTCAGCGCCGATTCGATATTCATATGGACATCTTCGAGGCTTTCGCACCAGTTGAATTGTCCGTCCTCTATTTCGAGGCGAATCGCTTCGAGGCCATTCCTTATTTCTTCATAATCCGAGTTGGAGATGATGTCCTGTTTGGCCAGCATTCGTGCATGTGCGATTGAACCGGTGATATCCTGACGGTACAGACGGTAGTCGAAGTTGACCGATTGTGAATATTTTTCCATCAACGAACTGGTGGGTGCAGCAAACCGTCCGCCCCATAACTTTTTTTCTTTACTCATTTCGATCAGCCGATGCGAGAGATTTTGAGCAGTTTTTTCAGGTCTTTCAGAAACAAACGCGGGTCCAGATCCGCAGGAATGGCCATCATGGCATTACCCAGCGGATCAATCAATATCGCGTCGTTGGCGCCGAGGCTGTTCTCTCTGACGATCGATCGAATCTGATCTTCCAATCCCTGACCCGAATCGATCAGGAAACTTGCATCACCGTGTCCGGTCTGTAGCCGATCCAGCAGGTCCCTGTTCTGCAGTATCAGATATCGTTGAACCCGGCCTGAATCCTTGCCGACCGCAATGCGTGTCTGGCGGGTGTTGTAGATTGATTTCTGGCAGACTTCATCGCATGGCTGTTTCACCAGATGCACCACAGTCCAGAATCTTTTCAGCGAATCCTGATTAACCGGGTCCTGACCATAACGCATGTTTTCGAATGCCCCGAGCGGCACAGCGGGCTGGATCAAAAGCGCATGATTCGATTTGCCTGCCGGCGCCTGGCTGGCATCGAATCCGTAGTACCAGATGAAAGCAGCCAGCATTGGTCCCAGGAAAACCGAGATAACCAGCACCAGTTTCAGTCTGGATACCAGTACGCCAGATTTTTCTGAATTATTTCCCACTGCATTTAACCTGCATCATTATGGTTGTTTTGCATGGCTGTTTTTCAGCCAGATTATCCCGAAAACAATCAGTACCACGGCCAGCCCCCACCACTGCACAGCATAGCCAATATGGCGGGTAGCGTTCATTGCATAAGGTTTCCAGATTCTGATCAACGATTGACTTTCACCGGGGTCGATGACCAGGATGGCGGGAGCAATGCTCATGCCGAGAGCTTTCGCAAGTTCAGTGCGTTCGAAATACTGTATACGCCTTGGCCAGGTCGATTGATCAGTGTAGGCTGGTCCCAGGGTGAATCCTGTACCAGGGAGTGTCAACTGGCCCGTGACTGTAACGTTGTCGGTATCTTTCGTGCCAGCAATCGGCAGTGCCTGCACATCAGTACTCCAGCCGAGGTTGACCAGTATGACCATATCGTCCTCTTTCAGCATGAATGGCGCCCATAATTCATGTCCCACTGTTCCATTGTAAACGCGATTCTCCATCAAAAATACCTTCTCCTGTAACCATTTTCCGTTCAACTCAACCTGCTGGTGGTTCAGCGTCTGCCAGTTCTCCGTGGTCCGGTCCAGTATGACCGGACTGTCCCCCCCGGCTGTGAGTTGACGGTCAATGGCCTGCTTTTCAAGTCCGCGAACAAGCTGCCAGCCGCCCAGAAGAATGAGTACACCCAACCCCGCAAAGTACAAGGCATGAATAATAATTTTTGCTGGTTTTTTGCGCATTTTCGTGATGATATGCCAATCTGTTATCAATCATCGGTCCCAGACATGTTGTTCAAGATTTCACTGGTTGCCTTGTTACTTTTTGTCGTCGTAAGTCTGTTTACCGCGTTTTACTATCTGGTGAAAGACCCGTCCAGTTCCACCCGGGTCGTCAAATCGCTGTTCATCCGGGTTGGGTTATCGCTGTTCATCATGGCGCTTCTGGCATTGGGTGTAAAAATGGGCTGGGTGACACCGCATGGTTTCGGGCAATAGCTGGTTTTGAGGAGTCTGCATAATTCCTGAAATTCAAGACAACAGGAACCGGAAATAGCCTGGCTTATGGCACTTTTCCGGTATAACCGGGCCGGGGATTTGATCTACAGGACGTAGACAAATATAAATAGCCCCAGCCAGACCACATCCACAAAGTGCCAGTACCATGCGGCCGCCTCGAAAGCAAAATGACGTTCTGCGGTAAAATGGCCCCTGATTGCACGAAACATCATCACGGTGAGCATGATTGCACCGAGAGTTACATGCATGCCGTGGAATCCGGTCAGCATGAAAAACGTTGAGCCGTAGATACCACTGTTCAGTTTCATGCCTTCATGGTAGGCTTCCACATACTCCACACCCTGTAAAAAGACGAACAGGAAGCCCAGAGTCACTGTCAGGAACAAGCCGATGATGATTTGTGCACGATGCTGGGTCTTGATTGCGTGGTGCGCCCAGGTCACAGTCAAGCCGGAGGTCAGCAGGATCACCGTATTCAGGAATGGCAACGGCCACCAGCCCATGTGAAAATCACTTTCCCCAAGGTCGCCAGGACCATTGGTTGGCCAGATCTCAGTGAATTCACCCCACAGATAGTTATGTGTAGAGACTCCCGTACCCTCACCCAGCAGCCATGGAACGGACAATTCCCGTGCGTAGAACAAGGCGCCAAAAAATGCCGCAAAAAACATCACTTCAGAAAAAATGAACCAGCTCATCCCCATGCGGAAAGAGACATCTTCCCAGGCTTTGTAAGTCCCGGATTCACTTTCATGAATTACCGTACCAAACCACCCGAACAACATCACAATGAAAAGCGCGAAACCCGCTGCAGTGAATTTAAGGCCGCTCTCGCTGCCGTTCAGATAAGCCCCGAATCCGCTTACCATCAACGTGAGCGAAATGGACCCGACGAACGGCCACCTTGCAGCATCCGGAACATAGTAATGACCGCGCGCTGTCTCTGACATAGTTGTGCCTCTGTGTAATATTTAGTTGATTTGACGGTTTACATCAAAAAAAGTATAGGAAAGTGTCACCGTGCTGATATCTGCGGGTAGCGCCGGATCCACTACAAAAATGAGTGGCATCAGCTTCTGCTGGTTTGCCTCGAACACCTGCTGGGTGAAACAGAAACATTCGATCTTGTTGAAGTGAGTGGCCGCCTTCGCTGGCGCAACGCTTGGAATTGCCTGGCCGACCATGGCGTGGTCACGTTTGTTGGTCGCAATGTATTGCGCGGTATATTGCCTGCCCGGGTTGACTGTCATATTTTTAACCTCAGCTCTGAAATCCCACGGCGCATCCCGGTTTACTGAACTCAGGAACTCGACCTTGATCAGCCGATCCGGGTCCACCTCGAGAGTATTCGCCTGGGCTTCGCTGGTACGGCCGGTTTTTCCATTCAAGCCTGTCAGGTCGCAGAAAACATCATAAATCGGCACCATCAGATAACCGAAGCCAAACATGACAACCGGTATCAGAAACAAATGCCATGTATTGATCTTTTTCTTCATTTTCCTGTTTTGGTCTTTCCCGGATTTCATGTCTGCAAACGGCCTTACAGTCGGCCCGTGCCGGCAAGAAAAATAAATCCGAAGTAGACCAGGCAGACGACGGCAAATAATATGATCACCGTCATCCTGGCGTTTTTCGCTGCGGATCGATCCATCATGCCCTGTTTCTGATGCCTATCTGACAATCGGTTGCGGGTCGAAGGTATGGTATGGTGGTGGCGAACTGATGCTCCACTCCAGTCCCCGCGCTCCCTCCCAGACCTGATCGGTAGCTTTTTTACCACCGAGGATACATTTGACCACCACCACCAGCAACAAAATTTGCGAAAAACCGAAGCCAAATGCGCCGATGGTCGCGATCTGATTGAAATCAGTAAATTGTACCGCATAGTCGGGAATACGCCGCGGCATACCCGCCAGGCCAACAAAGTGCATCGGAAAGAACAGGATATTGACAAAAATCGTGGATAACCAGAAATGGGTTTTGCCGAGCTTTTCGTCGTACATGTTGCCGGTCCACTTCGGTAGCCAGTAGTAAACCCCGCCCATGATCCCGAAGATTGCGCCCGGGACCAGCACGTAGTGGAAGTGGGCAACGACAAAATAGGTATCATGGTACTGGAAATCGATGGGTGTCATTGCAAGCATCAGGCCGGAGAATCCCCCGATCGTGAACAGGACGACAAAACTCAGCGCAAACAGCATCGGTGTCTCGAACGTCAGCGCACCTCTCCACATCGTCGATACCCAGTTAAACACTTTCACGCCGGTCGGGACCGCAATCAGCATGGTGGTAAACATGAAGAAGATTTCACCGATCAGTGGCATGCCCACTGTAAACATGTGGTGAGCCCATACGATGAAGGACAAAAATGCAATGGATGCGGTCGCATAAACCATGGAACTGTATCCGAACAGTCGCTTTCGGGAGAAGGTGGGAATAATTTCAGATACCAGGCCAAACGACGGCAGAATCAATATATAGACTTCTGGATGTCCGAAGAACCAGAAGATATGTTGAAACATGACCGGATCACCCCCGCCCGCCGCATCGAAAAAGCTGGTGCCGAAGTATTTATCCGTCAGCAACATGGTGACAGCGCCCGCCAGTACCGGCATTACCGCGATCAACAGATAGGCCGTAATAAACCAGGTCCAGACAAATAACGGCATTTTCATGAATGTCATGCCCGGCGCCCGCAGATTCATGATGGTGGCAATGATGTTGATGGCCCCCATGATTGAAGAGATACCCAGCAGATGGATGGAAAAAATCAGGAATGGTAAAGCATTGCCGGTTTGCAGTGACAGGGGCGGGTACAGAGTCCAGCCCGATGCCGGTCCGCCGCCCTCCATGAACAACGTGGAAAGCATCAAACCAATTCCAAAAGGCAGTATCCAGAAACTCCAGTTATTCATTCTGGGTAACGCCATATCCGGAGCGCCGACCATCATCGGCAGCATCCAGTTGGCCAGTCCGACGAATGCCGGCATCACCACACCAAAAATCATCACCAGCGCATGCAGTGTCGTCATCTGGTTAAAGAAATGCGGTTCCACGATCTGCAATCCAGGTTGAAACAGTTCAGCCCGAATCACCAGCGCCATGGCGCCACCGATAAAAAACATGATCAGTGAGAACCACAGATACAATGTGCCGATATCCTTATGGTTGGTGGTGGTCACCCAGCGCATCAACCCAGGCGCCGGGCCATGGTGATCGTCATGATAGGTGGTCGTTGCGTATGCGTTCATCTATTTATTCCTCTGTATCTGTTCTCGTATTTTACGGGCTATTGCACGCGCAGGTTTTTAATTGTCAACGGCTGCACTGAATCACCGGTATCGTTACCCCACGCATTTCGTTCATAGGTGATGACTGCGGCCAGGTCGGCGTCATTGAGCTGGGCGGAAAAAGCCTGCATCGCGGTGCCTGACTTACCATTCAAAACGACATCGATATGGCCCTCAATGTCCCCAAGCGTCATTGGGGTGCCGACCAGTGAAGGAAATGCACCCTGAATGCCCTGACCATTTCCCTGGTGGCAGACAACACAGTAGGTCCCGTAAACCCCTTCCCCTCTTGTCATCAACTCTTCAATCGTCCATTCCCGGTCCACAGAATTTACCGCTGCCTCGGCTGCGGCCAGTTCTGCCGCCACCCAGTCGTTATAGCCGCTTTCTGATCTTGCATCGACCACAATCGGCATAAAGCCGTGACCCCGGCCACAGAGTTCGGCGCACTGCCCCCGATAAATACCTTCTTCATCAATAATCACCCACATATCGTTGATGAATCCGGGAATCGCGTCTTTTTTAATCGCAAATGCAGGCAACCACCAGGCGTGCAGTACATCGTTGGCGGTCAGCAGGATTCGTACTTTCTTGCCGACAGGCAATACCACATGCTTGTCGGTTTCCAGCAGGTAGTTTTCAACGCTTGCCGGGTCAATGCCGGAGTCGAGTTGCGCCGCTTCGCGGCTATCCGCATGAAGATTGCTGATAAATCTGATGCCGGACTCGAGGTATTCGTACTCCCATTTCCACTGATGGCCCGTAATTTTCAGCGTGATTTCAGCATCCTCGGTCTGCTCCATCACGATCAGGGTTTTCGCTGCGGGAACCGCCATCGCAATCAGGATAATGAAAGGGACGACCGTCCAGGCAATCTCCGCTGTCATACTTTCATGGAAATCAGCGGGTGTGACTCCTTTCGACTTGCGATGTCTGACGATACTGATGGTCATTACGCCAAACACCACGACACCAATCCAGAAGCATATCCACAACACCATCATGTGCATGTCGTATACCCTTCGACTGATTTCTGTGACACCTTCGGTCAGATTGAGTTGCCAATCGGCTGAAACGGTGGAACTGATCACCGACAGCAGTATTGCGGAAAGAATCGCATGCTTGTGAACGGACATTCGTTCAAATATTTTCATATAATTATGGGTCCTCACCAACAATAAAAATAAACCGGATTGATAGATATGATCGTTGCCTTGCATTATGAATTCTTTAATAAAATGCACTTGGTCAACGGTAAGAAACATCCTTTTTTGGAGGTATCGCTTCGAGGTGCGCCCGCAATTATATCAAATTATCCATGATTGGGAAGGTGGAATTGGAAAGACGAATGTTCAATTTTCCTCTATGAAGATGTGGCAATCAGGTACTTTACGATACCCAGAATAGACAGCAGGAAGACCACAACGAAAATTATGCCTGCTGCAAAAAAATGCCAGAACTTTCCGCTTTCAAAATCCCTGATGCGATTGGCATTGGTCTGAATACCGATAAAGGATGAAAATACACTTTTCAAAATAGTGAAAAAAGTGACAGGCTGAGGATCTGCGTCATCCTCTTCCGGTGGTTGATTATGGGTGCTCATGGTAACTTACAAGTTGTCGGTCGGCATACTGGCAGGACAAATCGTTCCGATCAAACCGGGCAATCAACCAGGATCAAAGGATAAAAGTCCGGATAAAAATACGCGCATAATGATCTATCAGTAGAAATCCGAACAGGGCACTTAGATAAAAGATCGAATAGCCAAAGGTTTTCATCGCATATTGATCGCCAGGCGTTCGATAGAGCTTGATCGAATAAAACACGAAACCGGCGCCGAGTGCAAGCGCGCCCGCCAGATAAATAGTACCGCTCATCATTGTGACAAACGGCATGATCGTAACCACCACCAGCAAAATGGTGTACAGCAGAACATGGAGTTTTGTATAAGCAATGCCATGGGTGACCGGGAGCATTGGCACTTGTGCCCGGCTATAGTCGTCGACACGCTTGATCGCCAGCGCCCAGAAATGAGGCGGTGTCCAGACAAATATAATCAGGAAAAGCAACAGTGCTTCACCATGGAGCTCGCCCGTCACTGCGGTCCAGCCGAGTACCGGTGGTGCGGCTCCGGCCGCCCCCCCAAGGACAATATTCTGAGGCGTACTGTGTTTCAGAAACATGGAATAAATGACGGCATAACCGACCATGGAGGCAAAGGTCAGAACCGCTGTCAGCACATTCACGAAAGCCAGCAGAATCACCATGGACAACGTCGCCAGGGCAAGCGAAAATGCCACTGCCTGCTTTCCGCTGACTTTTCCCTGAGGCAGGGGTCTTGTCCGGGTGCGTTCCATGCGGGCATCAATTTCCTCATCGACCCAGTGGTTGAGGGCGGCGCCAGCGCAGGCAGCCAGCCCGATTCCGATCAATCCAAAGAACCAGGCATCAAAAGGCACCAGCCCATCGGTCGAAAGAAACATACCGACCAGTGCGGTAAACAGGATCAGCAACACGACTTTCGGTTTGCATAGTTCCAGATACTCCTTCCAGTCGAAGGGCTGGGATATGGTCTGCGTCATCTTCATCGTTATCGGGTCGGGCCGGGGTTTGACCAAGTAATCAGGCAAGGGTCGGGCAAAGTAGTACCCGGATTCTATCAAAAAAGTGCATTCGCTTCGCAATACCTCGTTGACCCGCGCTTCAGGGACGAATGCCAGTGACACTCCGGATGGCGTTACTGCGCCGGTTCCGATTTGGAACATGTAGATCTCCGGCCTTCGAAAATCAGACAATCAAATTTGTGAAATTTTAAAAATATCGAATACGTCAGTACATTTTGAAATTTGCAGTTTATAATTCCTGCTTTTCCAATTCCTGCTTTCGGAATGCTGGTTGAATTCTTCTCGCGCTGAAAACATGTCAGAAACACTGCTGATCAAATCCGACCTGGAAAGATCCGATGGTTGGGTAAATGCGTTCCGCGGTTTCGATATTGACACTGTCGATTGGCAAGAGTTTACCGACAAGGACGATATAGATTATGCTTTGGTCTGGCAACCGTCCCCTGGTTTTCTCGGACAGTTTCCGAATCTGAAGATCGTCTTTTCGGTTGGGGCGGGAATTGATCATCTGAAAGGTGAGAACGTTCTACCTGCCGATGTCCCGGTTGTGCGGATGGTTGAAGAAGGGCTGACGGCGGGCATGGTGGAATACATCATTTACCAGACGCTGCGCTTTCATCGACACATGCCACAATATGAACAGGATAAAAGGGATCATCATTGGGGTGAAATTGTACAGACCCCAACCTGCGACCGCACGGTCGGCATTTTGGGAATAGGGGTGCTGGGGCAGGCCGCGGCCGAATTTTTACTGGCGCTGGGTTTTAACGTCATCGGCTGGAGCCGAACCGAAAAAACCATACCGGGGGTCAAGAGTTTTTTCGGCGACGATCAGTTGGACGCCATGTTGTCTGCGAGCGAAATACTGGTTTGTCTGTTACCCCGCACCGACCGGACGCGGGGAATTCTGAACGCGAAAAATCTGGGTAAACTCCCCAGAGGCGCTTATCTGATCAACGCAGGCCGAGGCGCCTGTCAGGTCGAAGCAGACATTATCGCGGCTCTGGACGAAGGACAGTTGGCCGGCGCCGCGCTCGATGTGTTTGAAGTCGAGCCGTTGCCGAAAACCAGCCCGGTCTGGGAGCATCCGAAAATTTACTTTACCCCGCATGTTGCCAGTATGACAATACCGGCATCCAGCGCAGACTATGTTTACAGCAACATCGAGCGGTTTCGCAATAATCTGCCGCTGACCCACGTTGCTGACATGAAACTGGGTTATTAGTACAGGCCGACTTGGCCGGACAAAGTGGTCAAGGCGCATTCAGCCAGTTATCCGCACCCCCCACCTGCGGACGGAAAAAGCAGATCATCCGACCGTCCTGTCCTGCCTCGGCATTTCCCCCCCAGGGCGACGTGCCATGTAGCGCCAGGCGATGAACAACGAATGATTCTCCCGGCCGGGCATGTATCAAAACCCGCCGACACTGACTGAATATGGTCCGTCGGGCCTGTTTGTAGATTTTGGTGACATCAAGGTTGCCCCATTGCTCTGGCGGCAGCTTTTGCCAGACTGCCCTGAAAGCATGCCGGATGATTTCGTGCGAGCCTTCCCAGACAACAAAAGGGGAGGCACCGGAACTGAACGTCACCATTGGAATACCCAGTATGAACGCATGGTACTCTCGTAAGTGCCTGCGTCTGTCAGGTCCTTCCGGCAGCAAGCCATCGACATGGGCGGCATCGCGCTTCAGACGATAGTGGTGCGATAGCGGTGTTTCAGAGGCCCCGGCCTGGGGATAACCCGGGTAGCAAATGGAGAGCTGACCGGGATCCAGATCAAATTCGTTCAACTGAAGCGATTGTCGGATAAACGCCATGGCCTTTCCTGCCAGCGGGCCGGAGTCGCCCACCTCGCCGAGTCCGTTGTTGGGCATCACATTGACCCCGGCAAACCAGGTATCATTGCAGCGAAACCATTGTCTGTTCCGTACCGAGTTGACCTGCTCTCTGGCACAGGGCAATACCTTGTCCACCCAGTCCTTCAGAACCGGGTCAAAGTCGATTGTGCACCAACCGTTTTTATAAAAGAGATGGGGATTCACGATATCAGGACCGATACAAGTACCCTGGATTTTAAAATGGTGTTCAACCCTGTTCAATAAATTTGTCCTGGTTCAATACATAATCTGACTCAACACTCCATTCCGTCGTTCCCGATCAGGTCGGTATTACGATATGGACAAACCGGAGCAATCGGCTTTAGAATTTAACCTATTCGCACAACCTTGAGAAATGACCATGAACAAGCCGATGATGGTGAGTTCCGGTGATCTGCCGGGGACAGGGAAATTTCACGACGACCCTGCCCAATCCTATACCCTGCCAGGAGCCTATTACTTCGACCCGGCTGTTTATGCCCGGGAAATGCGCGACATATTTGCCGATAGTTGGCAGTATGTCTGTCATCGTAGCGCTTTGCAAAAACCCGGTGATTACGCTGTTCGCGACCTCGGCGACCAGAGCGTGGTGGTACTGCGTGATCACAACGGCGCCATACAGGCTTATCACAACGTCTGTCGCCATCGCGCTCACCGACTGCTCGAAGGTTCCGGCAAAACGGGCGCCTTGATTGTTTGTCCCTATCATAACTGGACCTACAGTCTCACCGGAGATCTCAAATTTGCACGGCACAGCGATCAGGTTGCCGGATTTGATCTTACTGAATTCAGCCTGAGTCCGGTCAGGGTTGAATCGTTCTGCGGATTCTGGTTCATTAATCTGAACGACCAGGCCGACTCCCTGGTGGATGGCCTGGATGAACTGGAGTGGGAGATCAGGGTATTGAGTCCCGATATGGATAATCTCAAACGGGCAAGCTATCGGGAAATCAGGCTGGCGGCAAATTGGAAGAACTCGGTGGAAAACTATTCCGAATGCTATCACTGCCCCAACCAGCATCCTGGTCTGGCGCAGGGTTCGCTGGATATGGAGTCCTACCGGATCACCACCCACGAGAAGTATCATAGCCATGCCAGTGCCGGTGTCGGCGACAACACCGCTTATGCCCGTTCATTCGATAATGATCCAGGGCGCGAGTTTGGTAGCTGGTTACTGTGGCCGAATTTTGTTATTGAGGTCTATCCGGGGGGCTATCTGAATGTATTTCATCATTTGCCCGTCGGACTGGAAGAAACCCTGCAAATCTGTGAGTGGTATTTCCCGAACGAGACGCCAACCGAAGAACAACAACAAGTTATTGACTTCGTGGATCAGGTACGCAATGAGGATATCCCGCTTTGCGAAACCGTTCAAAAGGGATTACACAGCGCGGGCTATACGCAAGGGAGATTTGTCGCAAATCGAGATCGAAGCTATTTCAGCGAGCATGGCGTGCATGATTTTCAGAAGAAGGTCCTGCAGGCGCTCGGGGCCTGGTGAAAGCTCACCAGCGATTATCTGGCGTTCAACCGGGGTTATTGCCCTTTCCCGATCTCAGGCCCGGCAAATGAAGGAGACGGTTCTGATTCGGCGTTCGCAAAGATTGCGCACCTGATTTTTAACCATTTCCGGGTAGTCCTCGCCGAGAATGACCTGGAAGGACACCGGTGGTGCAGATGATACGGCGGATGGCCCAATCCGGGCCGCAGTTTTCGATGCCATTCTTTCAAACCAGCTTTGGTTTTGTTCGGTGGAATCGGTGACTTCGAGCAACTTGAATCCTGCATCCGCAAGCAGGGCAGTCATCTGATCAGTCGTTGCCAGATGACTGATATGCGAATCCCGTGCCCAGGGAACCGGGTACAATACGTCGCCTCCTTCTCCCTGGAGCACGTCATAGACCGCGAAAATGCCACCGGATCTGATGACTCTTTTCGCTTCGGCGTATACCCTGTCCCTGGCCTTGATATTCATCGCAACATGAATGGTCATGGCCGCATCGAACTGATCTTCCCCGAAGGACAGGCGGGTTGCGTCTCCTTGCTGAAAGTCAACCCGGTCTGACAGCCCTGTCCACCCGGACAGCGTGGTTGCCGCATGACTAAATGCAGGGGTCAGGTCAATGCCGGTCACCCTGCAACCATACACTTCGGCCAGACACCGGGCAGGCCCGCCCAGTCCGCTGCCGATATCAAGCACATGACTGTCCATCGACAGGTTCATCCGCGCTGCCAGTTTCAGGGTCGCGCCACGTCCGCGGATATGAAATTCATCGAAGGTGGCCAGATCCCGGGTTGTCAATTGCGCCAGACTTTTCCCACTCTCCTGCAGAGCGCCCGCGATCATATCGGCCAGGGTTTCGTCATCGCCATAGTGCGCTATTACCGGGTTGTGCATCTGATCTTTCATGATTTACCATGTGAACTCATGTATCTTGAACCTGTACATTAAAACAAATCCATCGCCAGGGACAGGCCGGGCCCCTGTGCGTAATCTTTTGCGGTGCGATGCCGGGTCGGGTGATGCAGATTGACCGGTTTTATCCGATATGGTTATGCCAATTCAAAGTCGGACTTTGAAATAGCCTGAATTTCTGTTAGCGGTGGGGAACAACAGCAGCCGGTTCCCTTAGCCATTGACGAAGAATTGCTCGCCACCGACACCGATGAAAAGGAAAAGCGGTTGCGCGTCGTCGATATCACGGGCCGGTCGGCCCTGATCGAATACCACTCAGCCTGCGGGCGGAAGGAATCAGGTTCTTAAGCCTTCACCGGGATTGCCCGCTATCCGATTTGGTATTTCCTGTCCCGCTGGTGTCAGGCGGATCAATTTTCACCGGTACTGCCCGAGTCAGCGTATGGCCCACCGGAGAGGTGGAGGTCTGTCCATGCCGTCGATGAACGACTGTATATCGGTTTCTGCTTGGTCAATGTCCGTCAACAGGACGCGAGGGTCACGTCGCATAAACAAGTTCGCGGGACTTGTTGATGGAGGCACGCAAATACGGGTTGCGGATCTCGTGATTCTCAACCAGATCCACAGGGCGTCCCAAGGCGTCGCTCAGCGCGTCGACGAAGCCGAAGAACTGTTCGAGAGGCCGCAGGTCGCTGTCGGGATCGAACTCGACAAGGAAATCGGCGTCACTGGTGTCGGGATTGAAATCCACGCCGCGCGCGGCTGATCCAAACACCTCAAGACGCACGACATCGTAGCGTTGGCAGAGTTCGGCCAGATACTCCTTCTTGTCAGCGATGGCGGGGTGCATGCCTAACCCTCCCCGTGGGTGTCTCCAGATGAATGATACTGTTACCGGATTGTAGTATTCACAGGAATACAAGTAAACGCTCGCTCCAGGGGGCGAGTCCACCACATATTGCACTTGGGTTGATGTTGGATGAGTCTGGTGTTAAGAGCCAGCCAAGTCTGTCTTGCATGGCCCTGTCGACAGGCTGTAGAATCGCGTACCGGTCAATTCAGACACGCCAACGGAGGAATCCCGAATGAAGCGTTATCCCGGCATGATGATTGCCGCCGTCGCGGCACTGGCTGCTACGATGTTCTTGGCCGGATACACCACGGCGCGGGCGCAGGAAGTGGAGTCCATGACATGGACAACGCACGAATGCACGCCACACTTCAACAGCACGTCGGAATACAACAAACTGACAATAAAAAAAGTGTCACTCAACCATGAAATCAACCTGGGTGAAACCGACATCATCCAAGGGTTCGCCTCACTGAATATTGACGGGATAGAAGGCACCGGCGCGTACAAAGTACACGGACAAAAAGAAATCAACGGAAGCATCATCAACGGAATCAACTACATAGCAATAATGGAAGGCTCGGATGCGACCCTCTTCGAGACAGGCGACCCGTTCAAGGAAATCGAGACAGGAGAACCCGAATACGTCCGCCAAATAGAGATATTCACCTGCAAGGAGACGGAGCGGGTAACCCGCAAAATGACAGGATGACAACATGATCCGTCATACAATCGCAATCGTCGGGGGCGCCTGCATGTCGCTGGTCGCCTTCTCGGGCATTGGAGGGTATCTACCACTAATCGCTACGTTCATATCAACGACGCGACCCTGAGCAAGTCTGCCGAATGGGTGCGGTGGCGATTCAGCAGTTGTTGCGCTCTTAAGCGCTCTCAACTGAAGTCACGATATGGGATTTCAATTTGGAGACGATTTGATCTGTCCGTGCCGCCGCAAATTCATCAAAGAAATTGAAATCATAGTCCTGTATTTCCGGAATCAAGTGTCTTGATCGAAATGATTCATCTCGGCTTGCAATCCATTTGTCAAACCCTGAATTGTTTTTCTTCAAGTTCTCTGACACTGTCAATAGTTGCAAATTACACAGCGAATTGAATAGAGAAATGTAATTATCAATCTTCGCATCATCATACCCTCGTCTTCTTAACGCAGAACGACTGAATTCTGACTGTGGATAAATGTGATCTACGTGAAAGGTGGTGTCTTTCCAGTATTTGTCTGGATACAGAAGTGACAACACCAAATTCGTGTAGCGTCCTTGGTATTTGTATTCCAAGATTCGCTCAATTTCGGCATTGTCCAATGATGGCTCAATCTCCAGAGATCTATATAATTGGGCGCTAGGAAATGCAGCTTCACCGTCCAAGTCCTTTAACAGAACCCGGAGTCGAGATAATGTAGTATCTGACGACCCGCTAAAGGCATTTTTCAGAGTCGCATATACAAACCATCTGCGAATGGCTTCTTGTGCGTCTACATCTCCGATATCCGAAGAAACATCAAAGTTGCGATCCCCTCTCTTCATCAGGTAGAACGCAATAGGAAGCAAAGCCAACGGTGCAACGACATCCTTCGAATGGAAGCCAAATCGAGCAATTAGTCGTACAGTTATCGCTAGTGATTCTTTAATTTTCTCCCAATTTTTCTCAATAGTTAAAAGATTTGTCCGTGTAAAGTTTTTCACTTTGTACTGGATAGGAAGTGGTACTGGATAGGAAGTGATTCGCACAAGTACAAACACGCCTTCAGTACGAAGTCTTTTCCGAACTTAAAACCTGTCCCAATTTCATTCAACTGATCGGTAAAACTGTGAATTTCGCTCCGGGCATCGAGCGTTTCCCATTTTGCCGTCGCCGTAGCTAACAGGAGATCAGAATATTCTAGTGGCTGCCCAGCAGAGTTTGCTCTAACAAAAATCTGCAAGACCTTGTCATAATTCTGTGATTTTTCTTCGTAGTAGTTTCCCACCGGTGTCGTATGTACGCGATTATGTAGCTGTCCAATTAGCTTATTGGCATTATTTCTCTAGTCCTCCGATAGCTTCGCTAACTGCTCTCTCATATCGGTCTTGGCATCCTCGGCGTCTTCAAAATCAAGAATGCGAGCAACAGGATACCATAGCTGCTCTTGCTCGCCGGACTGTCCCGAATCTTCCCGAAACGCAAATCCGTACGCCAATTCTTCTGGATTTTCGTCATCTGATTTCGGCAGTTTCAATAGATTGAGATACAGTCTTGTTTTTCTCCAACGATAATAGTGATAGCGGTATGAGCCCCGCAACCCAATAAAAAGTGATGTGATGCGCTGTTGGCCATCTAGTGCAAGTAGAATATCCTTGTTAATTCCGGCCATGCTGGCTTCCTGATTGTGTGGTGCTTCCTCGTCGTAATCACGAACAAATTCATAAACGGGCCATTCATTTTTGTTCTCTTGTTTCAGTTTCCAATATAAAAATGAACCAATAGGGAAATCTGACATAATGGAGTCGAAAAGTCGTGCAATCCTGTTATGTCCCCATACAAATTCTCGCTGAATCGCGGGGAGATACAGGTTTTGATTGACTTCTTCTCGTATGAGGTCGCTGATTCGAATTGTGCTGTATGCCATGGGTTGTTCCGCTGCCTGTGTTATTAACGATACCGGATTGTATTGTTTGCCCACAGGAATACAAGTAAACCGGGTATGAATCCGCCGCCTGTCACTGTTCTGTGCGGCAGTCAATCATTCCCGGCAGATTCCTGGTTGTTTCCTGACACCCGATCTGATCTTGAAATTGATACTTATCTATCAATATCTATCAATTTTTCAATAATTGATAGATAAGTGTTATTATTTCCTGCGAATCCACTTAATTTCGATAACCGGGACAGATTGATACTTATCCACCAACTATCAGTTTATGGAAAAATATAATCTCGATCCTGAAATAAGCTATTTTTTAACGGATTCGGCACGGTATTTTCCGGACGACCCGGGTTCCTGCACGATAGAAGACGAGCGCGACTGTTATGATCTGTTGTGCCGCGCTTACCAGGCGCCCATCCCCGAGGGGATATTGTTCACTGACAGTACGGTTGGTGTCGCCAGTGGTGACCTGAAGATACGGACTTACGAAAAACCGGCGGCAGAATCTGAAATAACGATTCTGTATTTCCACGGAGGCGGGTTTATTCTGGGTGGACTTGAAAGCCATCATTCCATTTGCGCTGAAATCGCGGACCGGAGCGGGTATCGTCTTGTCGCCGTGGATTACAGGTTGGCGCCCGAATTCACCTGGCCAACCCAGATTGAGGACGCTGTGGATGCGTTTCTGGCGCTGGATCGGGGAAAAACAATCGTAGCCGGAGATTCCGCTGGCGGCCTGCTGGCTGCGGCAGTGTGCATTTCCCGGTGTGATCAGGAACGGCAACCGGTTGGACAGTTGTTGATTTACCCGGTATTGGGCGGGCAGCAATTCGACTACGATTCGTATCGACTGTGGAGCGACGCCCCCGGCCTTACCATCGCCGACATCGAAAGATACCTGAACTTTTGGGCGAACCCCCCGTTCCCCTGGTCTGACCCGCTGTTTGCGCCCTTGAGTTTCGATCAATTTGAAAAACTGCCGCCCTGTATCGCCATCGCAGCCGAATATGATCCGTTGAAGGATGACGCCAGGGCTTATGTTGACAAGCTGAATAAGGTGGGCGTGCTGTCGGAGTATTTCGAAGAGACGGGTTTGATCCACGGTTACCTGCGTGCTCGTCATTGCAGCGCGAAAGCCGACCGAAGCTTCACCAGGATATGTGATTGCCTCAACATTCTTGGCGAAAGAATCCAATCATGAGTTGGCAGAAACATGAGAAGCTGATCGAAATTTTTCAGGGCATGCTTTCGATGGAAGATGGTATGCCCGATTCGATAACCGCAGTCATCAATACCGGTGGCCTGTCATTCAGCCAGTCTCCGGCAGGTCGACAGTGGCAGTTTACGCTGCCGGAGTTGTATGATTTCTGTTGTCAGTCAAACAGTGAAATTATTGAACTTGGGTATCCGGGGTTCAGAAAACTGTTGTATCAACATCCGACCAACCAGAGAATCGCCGACAGCGGTGGTCAGTTCGTGGTGGTCGAAAACAAGGGGCATATCGACCGGAATATCTATGCCTTGACCGTCAGTGGTTGAATCAACTGGTTATTGATCAATCTATACCGCATCCCGATCCCATGCCAGCGACATGTATATCGGCTTTCTGTCGGGTTTGATGAACAGATCTGCACGTGTCCGTTTTACAAGGAAGCCACTATCCAGCAGGATACAGAAACGCAGAATGACATGGCCACGCTTTTCCACGCCTACGATCTGGCCCCACGACTTGCTGAGTTCATCGCGAATGCGCATACCAAGGAATTTCAAATGACTGCCTCTGATTGGAAAGTCTCTGAATCGGCAGAATGAACCTTGCCGGCACTCCAAGTCAAGTCATCCGGCCAATTAATTTGCATTATCGGGAGCCAGAGCTTCAGCCCGGTCACGGATCGTCTCCCCAGCGGGTGAAATTCCAACGATTCTGAAGTACACTGTGTGTCCAGGGCTGTCTCCTGGTTGATTGGCATAACCTGTTGATGAAAAAATGTTTATGCCACTTGGAGCAGCCTTTTTCTACCTCATCGGTGAAATTTCCGGGCTAGGATCTGCGCCGCAGGAATCTGATGAGATAATAGTGTCACAGTTCGGAGGATATTGCGATGCCCACGACATTTCGTCCCTACTAACCGGATCAAGCGCTGTTGTTGCCGCCGAGTTTGCGGGATTGGTTGCCGGAAGGTCACTTTGCGAACCAGGTCAGCGATCTGGTGGACGGTCTGGATTTAACGGTGTTCTCTACGAGCGTTATGAGGGGGACGGTCGGCGCAAGTCGTCCTATGAGCCCCGGATGATGGTGAAGCTTCTGATCTACGGTTATGCAACGGGGGTGTTTTCGTCCCGAGGGATCGCGAGCAAGGGCAATCCGATGGACTTGCGCTATGCTTTGGTACGTCAAGCGAAGGGTGCGATGAAAGAGCGGTTGTGATAGGGTGGACCGTTCAAAGTAGAGGCTGTTTTGATGACCAGTGTAGATCCCCACTGCCGATCCCATTCGCTGGATGACGAAACCGCCGGGCGCCTGATCAGTCGGCTGGAAAGCCGTGCGCAGGATGTCGTGTTCACCCGGCTGTTCGACCGCTATGCCGATACCCTGGAATTTTCCGACGATTCACTCACGCTGGAGCTGGGGTGCGGAACCGGGGCCATGATTCGCTCGCTGGTGAACAAACCGAATTTCCGCGGCCGCATTGTCGGTGTCGATCAGAGTCCGGCTTTCATCGATGCAGCGTCAGGCTTCGCCGACAATGCAGGTATCGCGGATAGGGTCGAATTTCGCGTCGGCGACGCGCATGGTCTTGATAGTGAAGACGGAAAATTCGATCTGGTCATCGCCCACACTGTGATCAGTCATGTTGTTGATCCGCAATCGGTTGTTAACGAGTGCGCCCGAGTCTTACGCCCTGGAGGATTGCTTGTAGTTTTCGACGGTGACTACTCGTCGCTGACCTACGGGTTTCCTGGCGATCCGGAGCTGGGACGGCGTATGGATCGCGCACTTGCCGAAACCACCTTCCACAATCCGCTGGTAATGCGAGATCTGATCAAGCTGTTGCCCGAAAGTTGTTTTGACATCGAAGATACCCTTGCCGAGGTCGTTTCGGAAATTGGGGAGGCCAGCTACTTCAAGTCCTTTGCCGACACCTACGCACCCATGGTGGCGAGTGGTGACATGATGGGCGCCGGTGAGGTGGAGCGTTGGGTCAATGGGCAGGCCGAACTGATTGCCAGCCGACAGTTTTTTGCCTCATGCAACTACTACACCTATCGGTCACGGCGCGTCTGAGTGGTGGTGATCACCTGTTCATTGGCGGCGCGTTTGTAACCCTCCCCATGGTAGGGATCAATTACTCTCTGATACAGTTTATAATTCCCAATTAATTTGCATAATCGGGAGCCAGAGCTTCAGCCCGGTCATGCTATTCAAGAATCAGCGGCTGAAAATCCGACCACAGAACGACCGGTTCAGCCGGGCGCGGCCTGTCCGCGGGAAAATGGTTCAGGTTTGTGGTTATTTCGAGCCCGGAGTTATAGGCGCCGAGAACCATGTACTGGATAAAATCGTCGGGATGATCTTCCAGAATGGTCTCGGCGCCGCATTTATAGTTGAGTTGAATCCGCCATTTCATGCGCGAAACACGCTCGTAAGTATGTTCACAGATGGGAGGCCAGAACATATTAAACTTCTTGATTTGACTATTAATAACCATTATCGCCTCCTGTCATCAATGTTGAGCCGGGTTTCAGTTGCCATTGGATCAACCATTTTCAATCAACCACATTTCTGCTTAACTCTTACCTGCCTGGTGGTATTGATCAAGGTCCTTTGCTGAAAGTCCTGGCAGGCAAATATCAGCGTAAGACGTAAGATGATCGAAAAACTCATGGCAATCAATCGTCACGTTCGATTCATTGCCTTCGGACAGGAAGCTGTCAGCCAGTCGTTGGCGTAACTTGTCGGTGATTCGGTCAAAACCGATCTCTCTTGGAACATGTAAATGAACATCTGCACAGTGCGAACGAAAATCCTTGCTGACGCATGAAAAGTCATCCAGGTGGTCAATCCACTGGCTGATGACATTGCGCCATTTGCTCAAGGGTTCACCCGGCAGAACCTGTACACCGGGGTGGGTGAATTTCGCCAGATTGTAATAAATCCAGTTCCCACCTTCAGTGGCAGATGCCAGCACCCGGGACAGTGCGCCACCGTCGTTGTGAACCGAAAGGCGCATGAACGCATCTTGCGTGAACTTGGTGGTCACTTCCTGGCGGATACGGTTACGTAAGTCTACTTCACCGGTATTCGTATACGAGGTCAGACGCTGCCATGAATGTTCGGTATTGGTTACAAAAAACCCGCCGTTGAACGGATTGGCATCGTCAGTCAAGCTGTCGAGCTCGTCGAGGCTTTCGCGCAGAGTCGCCGGGACATCACCATCACCACTATGAGGCAACTGTCCGACACCGATGATCGTACCGTTGCCGCCAAGCTTGTCGTTTGCCAGATGGGATGCAAGATCCACAGCCATGCCACTCCCGGTTCCACCCGCCAGACTGAAGCAAACCATGATTCTGGATGGCATTTCCGTTTGACCGATATGCCCGGCGAAATCTGTCAGGGCAGCGTTCAAAGCGCCTGCGTCATCATTGTAGTCGTCGTTGTAGATTTTCTTGGCGGCAGCACGGGATAAATGCGACCCGGCTTCGGCTCCATCAAGCGAGACCGACTGGAAATGAAAATTCTCAGGTGGAATTCCCAGTTCTTTGAGTCGTGTCTTTAAGGCATCTGCATAGCCTTTTGCACGGTCCAGGTCCTCGTCCCCCACATCCACCACAAGAGTGGCAACCCGTGCCCCCGGCTTCATTAGTATATCTTCGACTTCCCCGGTACGCAAAAGCCCGTCTACGTAACCTGCGCCGGAACGGCCAATACCCACAACATGCAGGCAATAAGGTGATTCATTAACATTCGACATCGTCTCTCCTCCGATTGTCCAGATTGATACAAGTCAATAGTGTAAAGTGCTGCTTTGGAGCATCCTCTTGAAACACTCAACCAATAACCGCTATAGGCACTCTAATTCAATAGGGGTTACTACCTATTTTTACCGATAATTCGTGCTGTAAATTACGCATCAATACTAGACAAGAAAATTTAAGTGTGTTAATAAAAGATTGATGTAGGTGGTAGATTATTAGACATAATCGAATAATTAGAAGTCTAAGAGCGAATTACCCCAACTTGAAACGATAGTTCCTTATGCTTTATGACAAGAAGGAAACAAATATGGGGTTAAAGAAAACCAAGACATCCGCCCCTTGGCGGATTGGTGTCCTTTTCTCTGTAACGGGGAATACTGCGGAAATTGAGAAAACTCAATTGGCCGGGACGATGCTCGCTATAGAGGAAATAAATAACGCCGGGGGAATTCGTGGTCGCCCGCTTGAGCCGGTAGTCTACAATCCCATGTCGGATACGACTGCTTTTGGTCGCTACGCCAAACAGTTGATGATCAAGGACGGCGTCAATACCATTTTCGGGTGTTATACCTCCAGTAGCCGGAAGTCTGTTTTACCAGTCGTAGAGCGACTCAATGGATTGTTGTGGTACCCTACGCTGTATGAAGGATTCGAGTTTTCCCCGAACATCGTTTACACCGGAGCCTCACCCAACCAGAACGTGACCGTGTTGTGCCGCTATCTGATGAAGCGCTATGGCAGCCGTTTCTATTTTATCGGTTCTGACTACATATATCCCCGTGAGTTGAATCGCCTGTTGAAGGAATTTCTCGGCCACAATGGTGGCTCGGTGGTGGGGGAGTCGTACTTGAGTCTGCGCGCCAGCCGGAGCGATTTCAACCCGATCATCAGTGAGATAAAAAAATGTCAACCCGACATTATTTTCTCAACGGTGGTTGGAGAGACAACCACTTATCTGTATCAGGCTTATGCTGATTCCGGTCTCAATCCCAAGACCATGCCGATTGCAAGTCTGACCACGACAGAAACGGAAATCCGGGAGATGGGTTATGATGTCGGCGAGCATCATCTTACCGCTGCGAGTTATTTTCAAGGGATAAAGAGCGATACGAATTTTCAATTTGTAAGAAAATACAAAGAACATTTTGGCGAAGACGAGCCGACCAATGTTTGTGCGGAAGCCTCCTATTTTCAGGTGCATCTTTTTGCCAGGGCGCTGCATGAAGCTGGAACAATGGACACCGATGTCTTGAGAAAAATGGTAATGGAAACCGAATACACCGCACCCCAGGGGAAAGTCTCACTGGACTCGAGAAATGGTCACACAGCCCTGTGGCCAAGGATAGGACGCGCAAATTGTGAGGGTCAGTTTGATATTGTTTATGAATCATCAAAGCAGGTTGCAGCAGACCCGTATCTGATTGGTTATGGAAGGGTCGCTTCCGATTGATCATTAATCAAGTGATGCCAGTAGTGTGGGAACTGACAGAGAATATTTAAAGGAGTTCAGAAAACTTGAATTTCTGGTCGTTATTCCGTTTGATGAAGATGGTAACAATATTACGCGGGAACTGCGGCACCTCGGTGGTATCGTAAAGCAGCTATGGCCTGCTCCGGTACCCTTGCCGACGGAAGGTGAAATACTGATTTGCGAGCTTGTTCCTGACATTGCCGAGTGCACGTCCTGGCTGCCGGGAAATTCCCCGCTCCCATTCATATTGCATGTGCCCAGGAACCAGGAAGTCGATTTCAAGGAAATCCGCAATAGTGCACCCCATGGATTACTGTACTCCCCGGTTACCGAAACATCGATTGCTACAACAATTCTGCATGCGCGGGACCAGTTCAACTATGAGCGGCGCTTGCGGTTTCGGATAAACAAGCTTGATGATAATTTAAGATCAATGCGTTCGGTGGAGAAAGCCAAGGCGATCCTGATGGAAGCCAGGAACATTGGTGAAAGTGAGGCATACCGGGTACTCAGACAAACTGCGATGGAACGCCGGATTACCCTGGGGACGATCGCAAAAGCAATTGTTGACTCACACGAACTATTGAGGTGATAATACACAGGTTGCAGTCATAACAACAATGACCCTGCAAAATGGCAATGGCGCCATTACAAAATTGAGCGAAAACGCCTCAGAAGATGTCCGGTAAAACGGGTTCTTGGTATGGGGCGTTTTTTTTGGCTGTTACAGTTCGATATATTATTAAGATCGTGCCCCCGTTCGTTTACGAAGTGTTTCCAGTACTCCGGGAAATTCGAAATCGCCGCGGCGGCAACCTGTCCGGCGGACAGCAGCAACAGTTGGCGATAGCGCGGGCGCTGGTCAATAATCCCAGGGTGCTGATACTGGATGAGCCGACCGAGGGTATTCAGCCGTCAATCATCAAAGACATCGCCAAGGCACTCAACCACCTCAAGAAGGAACTGGGTTTTGCCCTGGTCGTGTCCGAGCAGGTGTTGAGTTTTACCATGGAAATTTCGGACCGATTCCTGATTATGGAAAATGGAGAGTTTGTTTACGAAGATACCAGAGACAATGTAGAGACCGAAATAATTCACACCTACCTGACCATTTAATTCATTATCCAGATGGAGATATTATCATGCCACTCCGACGACCTTCAAAAGCCGATCTCGCCACGATCAGTGGAAAGCGCCATTTACAACTAACGGAAGCTGAACTGGACGATTTATACGAACTGGTTTGTGATAACCTGGAGCTATACGATATCCTCGAACAATATCCGGACCCGGTTCGCGAAGTCGTACCCGCAGTGCGGGTGCCGGGACGGCGCCTGACACCTGCAGAAGACCCGCTTAATGCCATCGTTCGAACCTGCTCGGTCACGCTTCCGGGCGCCAGCGGCAGACTGTCCGGTAGATCAATCGGTGTCAAGGATACAATCTGTGTTTCAGGAATTCCGATTTCCTGCGCCT
Organism: Arenicellales bacterium; assembly: GCA_963663315.1. GTDB lineage: Bacteria > Pseudomonadota > Gammaproteobacteria > Arenicellales > Poriferihabitantaceae. Next base: position 157,332 of record OY760176.1, read on the forward strand.
CGCGCCTGCTGTATGACTATACCCCTGACATTGATGCCACGGTGGTTACTCGCATACTCCAGGCGGGTGGTCACATTACAGCGGTCATGAATACCGATGACTTCGCCTTCTCCGGGGGAGGACATACCAGCGCTTACGGTGTGAGCCTGAACCCGGTTGACCAAAATCATACGGCAGGGGGTTCTTCATGTGGCTCTGCCGCTGCGATTGCGGATAATCTGGTCGATATTGCACTCGGTGGCGATCAGGGCGGGTCTATCCGTATTCCGTCAGCATGGTCGGGGATTGTCGGCCACAAACCGACTCATGGTCTGGTGCCCTACACCGGCATCGTTGGTTTCGACCTGACCATAGATCATATCGGGCCGATGACACGCACGGTCCAGGACGCAGCCTTGCTGCTGTCGGTGATTGCAGGCAAGGACCCTGATAATGCCGACCCGCGACAGCCCGATCAGGTCGAATCAGAAGACTACACAGAAGCATTGTCCGGCGAAATAAAGGGACTCAAGATTGCCGTAGTCAGCGAAGGGTTCGGTTCTCAGTTGGCCATGCCCGCGGTAGACTCGGCGGTCAGAGAAGCGATAAAGGTTCTTGAAGGTCTCGGCGCCGAGGTCAGGGAGATATCGGTTCCGGAGCACAATACCGTAGTGCCGTTGTGGAACGCAATTGCGATAGAAGGCGGAGTCTCGAGTTTTTATTCGGGTCATCACAGCTACCAGAACAAGGGCTGGTATAATCCGAGATTGATGTCAGCCATGGGCCGGGGGATCAAGACCCACGGTGGCGATTTTTCTCCCACCGCCAAATTGGGTACTCTCATTGCTGACTACATGACCGATCAATACCATGGCGTTTTTTATGGACGGGCAAGGAATCTGACGACTCAGTTGACCAGGGTGTACAATCAGGTGTTCGAATCGTTCGACCTGGTAGCCATGCCGACCACGCCGCAGACTGCACATGAAATTCCACCGAGCCCGGAAGAAGACCGGAAAACCTATATCCGACAGGCACTCAACATGGTGGCGAATACGGCAACATTTGACTTGACCGGACATCCGTCAATCACGGTGCCGTGCAGGAATGTTGAAAGTTTGCCGGTCGGTCTGATGCTGACCGGTCGTCATTTCGAGGATGCCACGGTGCTGCGCGCCGGACATGCCTATGAGCAGGCCTGACCCGGTTCGAACGCAGTGACAAAACCATTTGCAGAATCAGCGACCGTCATCAGCGGCATTGCCGGGCGGGCGAGTGATCCTGCAATCAGTGAGAAACTGCATGCCCTGAGCCATAAACAGGCTATCGAGTACGTCCTGATTACAGCCGAGGACACCCTGCGGCGGCGCTTGCGGATCCGCTCTGATCAGGGCACGGAATGTCTTGTTGCGCTGCCTCGCGACCAGCAGCTTTTCGATGGTGCGGTAATGTTGCTCGAAGCTGAGCGTGCCATCGTTATACGGATGGCAGAACAGCGGTGGTTGTCGCTGATGCCCTCGGATATGCCGAGTGCAGTGGAACTCGGCTACTTTGCAGGTAATCTGCACTGGCGGGTGCAGTTCGACGGGCCGGTACTGAAAGTCGCACTCGAAGGCCCGGAAAAAGACTACCTTGCCCGTCTTCAATCCTTCTTGCAACAGCGCCGTGTCAAACAAGTCACCACAGATTGAAAACGAGGATATTCTGCTGTCGCTACAGCATGCAGACAGCTTTTTTCCGAGTGGTGCGACCGCGATGTCCGGCGGACTGGAAACGCTGGTTAATGATGGGCGGGTGACATCATCGGATCAGGTTGAAATGTTTGTGCACGGCCAGTTGAAATTTCGCTGGGCGTTATTTGATCGACAAATCCTGGTTGCAACCTGGCGGGCAACCGACAGCCTGCCCCGGGTTGGTGATATAGACGCACTGGTTGAAGCACAAACATTGGCAGCCGATGCACGTGCCGGGTCGAAACGCACAGGTCAGGCTTTGTTGGGCGTACATGCCCGCCTCGGTACCGCACAGGCCGCCGAGTATCAGCGCATGATCACAGACGAAATGGCGCATGGACACAATACCGTGGTACAGGGAATCGTATGGAATTCAATCGGAATCCGTGAAACCACAGCCGAGTTGATGTCAGCCTATTCATTTTGTGTTGGCATCGCAGGCGCTGCATTGCGTCTGGGGGTGATCGGGCATATCGATTGCCAGATAATCATCACTCGCGCACGCCGGATCATCCAGCAGATAATGCTGGATGAAGTGACGGGTCTCGACGGCGCATATTCATTCACTCCAGAGCAGGAAATTGCGGTCATGCGGCATGAGACGATGTCCTATCGCCTGTTTGTAAATTGAAAACCAGACAATTACGTGATTTACGTAAGGAGAATTAGACAATGTTACTTACACCAACCGAAATGGAACGATTGACCTTGTTCACGGCCGCAGAGCTGGCCAGAAAAAGGAAAAACAAGGGACTTGCGCTGAATCATCCAGAGGCGGTGGCCTATATCAGCGACGAAATTCTCGAAGGTGCGCGTGAGGGCCGGTCGGTTGCGGAAATGATCTCATTTGGTTCGACATTGCTCAGCGCCGACGATGTGATGCCGGGGGTGGCCGACCTGATTCCGATGATCCAGATTGAAGGCACCTTCCCTGACGGGACCAAACTGGTTACCGTTCACGATCCGATTCGGCCCGGCGACAGCAACCGACAAAATTCAGAACAGGTTGCGCCGGGCCAGTTGTTGCCGGCAGCCGGAGAAATCGAAATCAACAAGGGCCGTCGAAAGGCGAGTATTGAAGTGACCAACACCGGTGACCGGCCGGTACAGGTTGGTAGCCACTATCATTTTTTTGAAACCAATCGTGCGCTGGATTTCGATCGGGAAGCGGCCTACGGTATGCATCTCGATATCCCGGCCGGAACTGCGGTGCGTTTCGAGCCGGGTGAAGCCAAACAGGTGTCCTTGACCTGCTTTGGTGGAAGCCAGATGTTATATGGCCTGAACGGTCTTACCAACGGCTCGGCGAACAGCGATGACAACAAGGCGCAGGCCTTGCAATTAGCCAGACAAAGAAAATTCAGGGGGGCATAAGACCATGGCAATAATGACACGAAAAGAATATGCGCAAATGTACGGCCCCACAACCGGTGATGCCGTGCGGCTGGGAGACACTTCATTAGTGGCGCAGGTCGAACACGACTACGCAGTGCCAGGCGATGAATGTCTGCATGGTGGTGGTAAAACATTGCGCGATGGATTAGGTCTGGCCCCAGGCTATGATAGTGCCATGGGGTCGCTGGATATGTTGTTGTGCAACGCACTGGTTATCGATCCGGTTCTCGGTATCGTCAAAGGCGATATCGGCATCAAGGATGGAAAAATTGTCGGTATCGGAAAAGCTGGAAATCCAGAGACGATGGACGGTGTGGACCCCAGGCTGATTTGCGGTGCGGCAACAACAGTACGCGATTCGGAAGGGCTGATTGCAACGCCTGGCGGTATTGACGTCCATGTGCATTTTGATAGTGCACAGCTATGTGAGCACGCGATCAGTTCTGGTATTACGACGATGCTGGGTGGTTCGCTTGGACCGATCACAGTGGGTATAGATTGTGGCGGTGCGTTCAATGTCGGGAAAATGCTGCAGGCCGCCGAACAATGGCCGATCAACTTCGGTTTCCTCGGTCGCGGCAACTCCTCCAAACCACGATCACTGTACGACCAGATGGAGGGAGGGTGTCTCGGTCTGAAAATTCACGAGGACTGGGGTGCGATGCCCAGTGTCATCGACACTTGTCTGTCAGTCGCTGACGAACTGGATTTTCAGGTTCAGCTTCATACTGACACATTGAATGAGAGCGGTTTTGTGGAAGACACACTGGCGGCTATCCGTGGCCGCACGATTCACATGTACCATACTGAGGGGGCCGGTGGTGGTCATGCGCCCGACATCATCAAGGTAGCCGGTATGAGCCACTGCCTTACTTCATCGACCAATCCGACCAATCCATTCACCATAAACACATTCGACGAGCATCTCGACATGATCATGGTGTGTCATCACCTGAGTCCCTCCATTCCGGAAGATGTCGCCTTTGCCGAAAGCCGGATACGTTCGCAAAGCATTGCCGCTGAGGATGTCCTGCATGATCTCGGTGCGATTGCGATGCTTGGTTCCGACAGCCAGGGCATGGGCCGGATCAACGAGGTGATATGCCGAACCTGGCAGCTTGCTTCCAAAATGAAAGACCAGCGCGGCCGGTTAAGCGAAGAAGAAACCAGCCAGGGAGATAATCAACGCATCAAGCGCTATATCGCCAAATATACCATCAACGCTGCCCGGACATTCGGCATCGATCAATATGTCGGCTCACTGGAATCGGGCAAAATGGCCGACGTGGTATTGTGGCGACCCGGATTTTTCGGCATCAAGCCGGAACTGGTGGTCAAGAGCGGATTTATTGTCTGGTCTCCAATGGGTGACAGCGCGGCCTCGTTGATGACTTGTGAACCGATTATCATGCGGCCACAATGGGGTGCATTCGGTTCAGCGAAAGAGTCGCTGAGCGCTTCTTTCGTCAATCCCGTAGCGATTGAAGCAGGATTGCAGGACAAATTGCAATTGACCAAACAACTGTTGCCAACCGGTCAGACTCGTAAACTCAGCAAACAGAACATGCTGCACAATTCTGCCTGTCCCGATATCTCTGTCAACCCGCAGACCTTTGATGTTTTTGTTGACGGTGAACTGGCGTTCTGCGAACCGGCCAGTGAGTTGCCGCTGACACAACGATACATGTTACGATAAGGTCAAGGACGAGTAAAAAGATGAACACAAAGATCAGTGCAGATTCGCATGGCTTGCCGACCCCTGCCCGAATCGGAATTGGTGGTCCTGTAGGATCAGGCAAAACCGCCCTGATCGAGAATCTGATTCCAGTATTCGCAGCGCGCAATCTGGAACTGGCGATCATTACCAATGATCTTGTCACCTGTGAGGATGCAGAACGCATCCGGCACAGCGGACTGATTGATCCCGAGCGCGTGCTGGCGGTGGAAACCGGCGCCTGCCCGCATACCGCTATTCGTGAAGACCCGACCCTGAATATCCAGAGCGCCGATCAACTTGTTCATGATTTTCCGCATCTGGCGGCTGTGATCATAGAAAGCGGCGGTGACAATCTTGCATCGACATTCTCGCTGGATCTGGTTGATTACTGGTTGTTTGTGATTGACGCGGCAGATGGCGATGACATACCGCGTAAAAAGGGCCCCGGCATTGTTCGTTCGGATTTGCTGATCATCAACAAGACCGATCTCGCACCCTACGTCGGCGCCGATCTGGAGCGGATGGTCAGGGAGGGTGCGGAGGTACGCGGTGGCAAACCCATCCTGCTGACCAACTGCGCGACCGGTGAAGGTATTGAATCGGTCATGGATCAACTGGTACACGATGTCCTGTTTACCTGAGACCCAATTCAATTGGATGCATCAGTCAAGCCTTCAGTCAGGATTCAGCGGCCGACATCGGCAGACCTGAATCTTGTATTCAGGGCCACGCCTGATGGTCGGACTTATATCAGCCACCAGTTTTACCAGTATCCGTTTCATATATGCCGGGCACAGTATGTCGACCCCGACCCCGAAGGGTTGGCAACAATTTATCTGCAATCGAGCTCCGGCGGGATTTTTGCAAATGATCGGTTGTCGTGCGAATTTCAAGCGCTGCCCCGGTCTCAGTCGCATATCACCACGCAATCCTCAACCATCGTACATCGCATGGATCAAGGCAATGCCCGTCATTGTGTGACCATTCGTGCCGACGAGGACAGTCTCATTGAATACCTCCCGGATCCGATGATCCTGTTCCCTAAGGCAAAGATGCATGCCGCCACCGTGGTACAGCTTCACCCGAGCGCTACCGTCATCATGACCGATGCCTTCATGCACCACGACCCAACCACTGAAGTCCCGGCTGCGCGGCAGGAGAACTTTACTGAATATCACAACGAAACCCGGGTGGAGAGCCTGGATGGAACATTGTTGTGCCTCGACCGTTACAAGGTTTCAGGAGAACAGTTTACCAGCGGTCAGTCAGGGGTCATGGGCAATAACAGAATCCAGGGGACATTCGTATTATTGAACAGGTTTCACAGCACAACCGACCTCGGCGGATCAATTCGTCGTTACCTGGAATCAGGATTTTCCGGCTATGCTGGAATGTCAAGCCTGCCGAATGGCTGTGGTATCTGGGTCCGTCTGATTGCGCAGGATGCCTTCGTGTTGCGCTCGGCAATTCAGCAACTGTGGGCGACAACTCGCCAGATGCTGCTCGGTAAAAGCCCGAACCGCAGAAAGAAATAATACTATGAATTAAATAAATATATTTCTTGACAAGCAGGATTGTCTGTAGTAATAATAGTAGTAGCCGATCAAGCAGTATCGGTCTCGTATTTAAAACGGTGGCAATTATGCCATTCTGGAATTGGGCAAAAAAGCCCCAAAAAAGCACTCGTTAGCGCGAGTGAACATTTTTTGGGGCTTTTTTTTGGTTTACAGGAACTTAATAAGGTTGATGGAAGCTTGTTCGAGCGACAGATGTCAAACATAGGAGTAATGGACAATGAATGCTGAACTGTCGACTGTATTCATAATCGAAGGTAAATGTGATACCTGCGAGTCTCTGGGCATGACCCTGGAGACGGCTGGCTTTGGCACACGTATTTATGCGTCCGGAGAGGAGTTTCTGGATAGTTTCGACCCCGAACAACAGCCACGCGGCCAGGGATTTTGTGTGTTAGTCGATGTTTTGCTGCCGGGTATGACCGGACTGGAATTGCAGGCCAGTCTCAAGGCCAATCAAATTAACCTGCCGTGTGTTTTCCTCACTTGCGAAAGAGATATCGTTCAGTGTGTTCAGGCGATGAAGGCCGGCGCCGTTGATGTTCTGGAAATGCCTTGCCCTGATCCGAATCTGCTACACAGTGTGTCTGAAGCGCTGACCCGGTATGAACAGGAACAGCGGGACAACTGCGAGCGCGAAAGAATCAAGGCAAGACTGGCGATATTAACCCGACGCGAACGACAGATTCTGGGGCAACTGGTTGAAGTCAATAACGGGTCTACGGTGTCGAGTGAACAGATTGCCGCCAGATTGTTTATCAGCCGACGGACTGTTGAGCATCATCGTGCTGCGATAAAGAAAAAATTGCACGCCCGCTCATTACTGGAACTGGTTGACATGGTCAGGATCGGAGGGTTCCGGTTATGAAGAGATATATCCGGGGTTCAGGTGATTTGAATTTGGGTAGTGTTACCTATTTACTAGACCCAGCCATATCGCTACCGTACCGCAATAATAGCATTGGGTGCATGTGTGAATCGATTCTGCATGTTGTCAGGGTGAAACTTCAAGATTCAGAAAGGGGATTAAGGAAATGGTGAGTAAAAAAAAGACACCTTCGGCAAAGAAGATGTCTACTGAAGAAAAACTCGCAAGACGTAAGCTGGATGCCCTTAAACGGGGTATTCATCGCATTACCGATTCGGAAACCACACCATTCTCGGTGCATGTTGTGGGTATTGGTAAAGCGGGCGCTGATGTCGTGTCGCAGGTACTCAAGGACAAAGCTGCGAACTCCTCATCCGATGAGGATCCGGGGTTCACCGCCCTGGCGGTAGACATTGGCGATCAGAATCTTGCCTGGGTACGACAACTGGCCAACGAGTTGCCTGACAAAAGTGTACAGGTAGAAACTGTCGCGCTGGAAATGCCGGGTCGTGATGAGTTGTTCAATTCGTTGCGACGAATGCGCGAATTTCTCAAGCTTGAATATCCAAGATATTACTGGAATCCGAATTATGAACCGTGGTTGCCCTCGAGGACACAGCTTCCCGAGGAGGGCCAGCATGTGCCGCGGTCTGTCGCCAAGGCGCTCTATGCCCGCTCCTATTATGATGGCGCCAGGGACATGCGCGCATCGCTCAGACGATTTGCCGACCATGTGGACGGCGCGTCCGGTCAGTCGGTGGTGGCGGTCGTGTTTGGTCTCGGCGGCGGCACAGGCAGCGGCATAATGGTCGATATGATTCGTCATCTTTCCAACGTCGCCTTTGGCAGGCGGGTTCTGGTGGTCGGCATTTGCATTGCTCCGTGTGACGGCGATGAGGACATTCACAAAGGCAGCCAGTTATTCCCGGCATTGAACGAACTCGATTGTATGGGTGACGAAGCGAAGAACGAAGGTGTGATTGCCGTTTGGGGTGATCTTTACCGGAATCCGTTTACCAGCGGTGTCATCATCGTGCCACAGCAATCAGTCTGGGAGTCAACCGGCAGCCTTACGGAAACGCATGAACGTGTCGACCAGGAAATTTCTTCATTTCTGACACGCAATAATGGGCTCGATTTCTGGGAGACTTTGCGTATGCTGAACTGGGTCGGGGCGCCGCCCACCCAACATGCTGCAGCACGCACTCCGTATGGGAAAAAGTGGGCGCATGTGCTGGGCTTTGTCGACATCAAAGAGGGTGTACTGGCAGACAAGGACATGGCCAGCCGTCTTGGTGTTCGCTCGAGTTACCAGCCGGAATTTATCGAAATACGCGCAGCCGACCCGGAGGATTCCGATACCAGACAGGTCGCGGAGATTCTGGGCGAGGCATTTTCACCGCTGGCGGAACCTGCAATCACCGCTTCAGCTGGTTCAGCCCCGGACACAGTACAGTTTATTCTGCCATGTGTCAGCAAAACCGACCTTGAGATGTTTTTTCAAGCCCGCAAGTCCTACGACACACTGGATTGGGAAGAAAAGCTGAGTATTCATGCCTGGTTGCTTGATCTCGGCGTTCTTTTGTGCGAGCCAGCGATTCGATTTGACGGTATGGCCGGGGAATGTCTGTGGGGTTGTGCATGCTGGGTAGTGGTTCCTTACGACCAGATCAGAGGCCCGGAAGAAGTCGAAACGGCAGTGGCCGCATAGCAAACAGAAATTTTTGAATATCCGGAAACATAATCACAGGAACTGAAAAATGCCGCTTGACTGGAAGAATGTAAAAAAGAAGTACGCCAAAGGAGCGGAAATACCGACTGTCGCTGGAGGCAAGACACTGATAATAACAGGTTGCGATGACAAAGCCATCTATATTGAGAATCCGTTATGGAAAGCTCAGTTGAGCCGCCTCAATCTGGAAAAAGGTGTTGAACTGATTGAGGAAGGGTTGATAGACAGGGACCCGGGATTGTTTGTAGAAGATTATCGGGTGTACGTGACCGATGAACGTTCAACCTCGGCAGCCCATGTACTCTATGATCTTGGATTTCTGGATGAAGATACGGGCTTCACTATCAGATGTTAAATCAGATGTTACTTACAATTTTCAGGCTTCCGGAGCTACAGGTATCGGGTTCTCCATTACCTGCAGGTCCGGAAATTAGTTATAACTAAGCTTAATTAAAGAGGAGATAAAGAAATGGCACAACATTCTATGTATCACAGTGCGACCGGTGAGCAGGCTCCACACTGCATACACGTGGTTGGTGTGGGGCGGACCGGCTCAGGTTATGTGGAAGGTCTACTCCGCACCGGAGAGATCGAAGATATCCTGGAGAGTTCACGGGCGCGAGTCGCGGCGCTGGTTGTCGATATCGGCGAAGACGATATGATTGCGGCAAGTGATTATGCCGCCGGTTTCCGTCAGCGCCTTGAGGAAAGAGGTATACCGCAAGAGCGGTTTCACTTCGAATCTGTCGCCCTTGAAATACCAGATCGTGACGATTTGTTCAACACGTTGCGTCGTATGCGCGAGTTCCTGAAACTGGAGTTTCCGAGATATTACTGGAATCCAAATTATGAACCGTGGTTGCCGTCGGCAATAAAGTTGCCCAAAACCGGAGACCATATCCCAAGAGCAGTGGCAAAAGCGGTTTACGCAAAAGCTTACTACGATGGCGACCGGCCTATGGAAAAAGCGTTGCAAAGATTTGTCAATCATATCGAAGAGGCAGAGCTTCCTTCCATGGTTCTGGCTTGTTTCAGCCTTAATGGCGGAACCGGCAGCGGCATGATTGTCGACCTTGCCCGACATCTGGCCAGCGTCAAGCTGGGAAGACGGATCCCCGTCATTGGTGTTGGACAATTGCCCAATTCAGGTGATGGAGAAGTCAATCCTGCGATGTTCCCCACCTTGAATGAAATCGATTGCATGCTGGATGATGACAAGAACGCTGGTGTCTGCGCGGTCTGGGGTGATCTTTACAAGAGCCCGTTCACTGGTGGATTCCTGGCTGTCAATACCGAGCACTCATTCCAGCGTCTGTCATCCTACACCCAGAATGACGACAGAAATCGCAACATAAATCCTGAAGTGCGTCACCGCATTGCTAACGAGGTGACGAACAAGTTTGCCCAGGATTCACTCATGCGGTTTGCGTCGAAAGATGACGGAAAATTGCTGTTCCGGGCGTTGCGTCCGGCTGGTTTTACCGGTGCACCTCATGAAACGGTAAGCGGTAAATCCCGTAACTGGACTCTGTACAACCTGGCCAAGTTCACCCATCCTGGCGTGCAGGTATTGCCGGGTGAAGCGATCAGTAAATGGCGCAGCGTGATGGAGGAATGGGTAGATCATATTGATGATTACTCCGGTGTGAGCGACAAGTTCAGAACGGATTACGCGGAATTGCATGTACACGCACCTCGCGAAATCGGATTTGAACATATCAACGCCAAGCTGAAGGAGAAGATCTCCGAACGGTTCCTGGTATCCGGTGAAGACTCCACCATTCAGTTGCAAAACCATGAGTTTTTCGATCATCTCACCTCCTATGCCGACATCATTTTGCCAGGTATGGCAAAAACTGATCTGGATATTTTCTGGCAGGCTCGAGATGAATACGATAAATACGATTGGGAAGAGAAGTTGCTGAAACATTCCTGGCTGCTTGATCTCGGCGTATTGATGTCTGAACCCGCAATCCGATTCAACGGAATGGCAGGTGAATGTCTGTGGGGCTGTGCCTGCTGGGTGGTAGTCCCTTACGATCAGATGCGAGGAGACGAACTGCCACCGGCAGACCGAACCTCGATTCTGGCCGCAGGCATCGACATGATGACCAAGACGGTGGTAGCAACCCCGTAAATACGGGTATTCGCATGCTTTAACTTGCATGAAGGGCAAGATTCCGGCCGCTATTTAGTGTTATATATGGCGGTCGGATTCCAGCCTCAATGCACGATACAGCAAATATGAAAAACATACACAGAGATTTCAATGACTGAAACACAGGTTCAAGAAGATTCGCGGATACCGGTCACGGTGGTGACGGGATTTCTCGGTTCTGGAAAGACAACACTGATCAACCGGATTCTTTCCGAACAGCATGGTCGTAAAATTGCGGTCATCGTCAATGAATTTGGCGAGGTCAGCATTGACGGCCAATTGATTATTCAGGAAGATCAGGAAGACTTGGTGGAATTCAACAACGGTTGCCTGTGCTGTACGGTACGAGGCGATCTGATTGAGACACTGCAGCGGTTGCAGGAGCGCTCGGAACTCGATGCGATTCTGATCGAAACCACTGGATTAGCTGATCCTGCACCGGTTGCGTCGACTTTTTTTCTGGCCGACGAGTTGACCTCGAAAACCCGGCTTGATTCCTTTGTCGCACTCGCTGATGCGGTTAATCTTGGACAAAACCTGGCTCAAAGCGAGGAAGCCCAGGAGCAAATCGCATTTGCTGATATCATTTTGCTCAACAAGGCTGATCTGGTCACGAAAGAGCAGTTGGCGGAAGCAGAGCGCACCATTCGCAAGTCCAATCCATTTGCCAGGATTTACCACACTGAACACAGCGAAATTGATCTTGAGAAGGTGGTCGGTGTGGGCGCTTTTGAACTGGCGGCAAAGCTTCAGGTTGATCCGACATTTCTGGATGACCTTGAGCACGAGCACGATCAGGCGGTCGGTTCGTTCGTAATACGTGAAGAACGACCGATAGATCTGAACCGGTTCATGTTGTGGCTGACGCCGTTACTGGCCGAGCAAGGTGATGATATCTATAGAACCAAGGGCATTTTCAATGCCAGGGGATTCAACGAACGCATGATATTTCAGAGTGTACGCATGTTGACTACCATCCAGCCCGACAGGGCGTGGAAATCAGATGAACCAAGAGTCACCGAATATGTTGTGATCGGGCGTAATCTTGATCGGGAAATATTTGTGAAAGGTATTGCGAGCTGTGTAGTGCCTGAAGCTCAGGCGAAAAGATAACGAAGTTATCGACATTTTCTTAAATTTTGATAATCTAAAATATCAAATCAAACATCAATTAAACCTAAACGTATACTACGGGAGACATAAAATGGGTGCTATACGACAATCAATGAGTCAATTTACTAATATCCAAACGATATCTGTTCCATGGTCGAAGGTGATCGGAATCAGCGCTGCAATTCTGATGGGTGTATTCATCGTTTACGCGGTCGGTTTCGCCTCACCTGAAATCATCCACAATGTGGCACACGATGGGCGTCACGGACTGGCGTTTCCTTGCCACTGAGGAATTGTCTTCATGACAGGCAGCTTCATTTATCGCATTTTCTCAACTGCGGTGATTGCTGGCGGTGTTGCGGGTCTGGTGCTCGCATGTATCCAGCAATTCACCGTGGTGCCCCTGATTCTTGAGGCTGAGACCTACGAAACCGGCGTGATCGGTGGTGGCCATGATGATGGCCAGCAACAAGATGGTTCCGGTGGAGGAGACTCACACGACGAAGAAGCCTGGGGTCCACAAGATGGATTTGAAAGGAGCTTCTTCACGTTTGCCAACACCATGATCGTCGGTATCGGTTTCGCGTTGTTGCTGGTCGTCTGTTATGCAATTCGGACCATGGTCGCAGAGTCCAGGGTGATGAAATCCCGGGTCAATTGGCGATGGGGAATTTTATGGGGGCTGGGCGGGTTTGCAGTATTCCATCTGGCTCCTGCTCTTGGGCTGCCTCCAGAGTTGCCGGGCGCGGCTGCCGCTGGGTTGAGTGGACGTCAGGAGTGGTGGCTGCTTGCGGTGGTGTTGACAGCCACCGGTTTGTTGTTGCTCGCTTTCGTGCCGGGCTTCATCAGGTGGCTTGGTTTGGCGCTGATCGCGATACCCCATCTACTCGGGGCGCCACAACCCGACATACATGCCAGTCTGACGCCACCTGAACTGGCCAGTACCTTTATATATACCTCGCTGGCCACCAATGCGATTTTCTGGATTGTGCTTGGTGCGATGACTGCCTTTCTGTATGGTCGTTTCGGAGGTGGGTCAACTGCAACCAGATGAGTGTTGACATAATCGTTTAGAAAAAAGACAGGAGCATACAGGTAAAATGAGTATTGAAATTGGCGACAAGATTCCGTCTGTTGTTTTGAAACACTTGGGGTCTGATGGCCCTATTGATGTTCGTGACATTTCTATTGAAGAACTCTGCAGCGGAAAAAAGGTGGTGGTGTTTGGACTGCCAGGCGCATTTACGCCGGTCTGTTCAGAACAGCATCTTCCGGGTTTTGTAGAAAAAGCGGCAGCGCTCAGGGACAAGGGTGTAGATACTGTAGTATGTGTTTCCGGAAACGATCCGTTTGTCATGCAGGCATGGGCTGAAACGCAAAATGCTGGTGACAATGTAATGATGCTTTCCGACCACAATGGAGAATTTACCGCTGCAATGGGGCTGACGCTTGACCTTGGCGATTTTGGTCTGGGAAACCGGTCGGAACGTTACTCGATGATTGTTGAAGACGGTACAGTCACGGCGCTGCACGTTGAAGAAAGCATCCTCGCATGTGGTGTCAGCAGTAGCAAAGCACTGCTTGATGAACTGTGATTACGGACCAGCAGGTGGCTTCCACAGAATATCTAACACTATAAATTACCTAACAGGAGCGAATTATGTATCATGGTGATATTTCAAGCAGTAAAGACACGGTCGGCGTAGCCGTCGTAAACTTTAAAATGCCCCGCTTGCACTCCAAGGCGGATGTGATTGAGAACTGCCATAAGATTGCAGATATGATGGTGGGCATGAAAGTGGGACTTCCGGGAATGGATTTGTGCATTTTCCCAGAGTACAGCACCCATGGTATCATGTACGACGAAAAGGAAATGTACGAAACCGCTTCGGCATGTCCGGGAGAGGAAACCGAAATTTTTGGAGAAGCCTGTCGCAAGGCCAAGTGCTGGGGGGTGTTTTCATTGACCGGAGAGCGGCATGAGGAGCATCCCAACAAAGCGCCATATAACACTTTGATCCTGATGAATGACAAGGGTGAAGTGGTACAAAAATACCGCAAGATCATGCCCTGGGTTCCAATCGAAGGCTGGTATCCAGGTAATTGCACGTATGTCAGTGAAGGACCCAAAGGCATGAAGATGAGTCTGATCATCTGCGATGACGGCAACTACCCTGAAATATGGCGTGACTGCGCGATGAAAGGGGCTGAACTGATCATCCGTTGTCAGGGATATATGTACCCTGCAAAAGATCAGCAGGTCATCATGGCCAAGGCCATGGCCTGGGCCAACAACAGTTATGTCGCAGTGGCCAATGCAGCCGGTTTTGACGGTGTTTATTCCTATTTCGGTCACTCTGCCATTATCGGCTTTGATGGACGTACCCTGGGCGAGTGTGGCGAAGAGGAAAATGGTATTCAATATGCCGCCATTTCGGTGTCATTGATTCGTGATGCACGGCGTAACGGTCAGTCTGAAAACCATCTGTTCAAACTGTTGCATCGTGGCTATACCGGCATGATCAATTCTGGCGATGGGGATCAGGGACTGGCTGTGTGCCCGTATGACTTCTATAGCAAGTGGATTAATGATCCGGACGCAACCCGCCAAATGGTTGAGGAAATCACCCGTGAGACGGTCGGCACCGATGAGTGTGAAATAGACGGCATCCCGAATCAGAAAACAGCGGCACACCGTTAAGGCTGAAAGCTGATTTCACAGGGAATGGCATAATTCAACCATGCCGCTTGCAGAATATCTGATAACGGAGGAGCCTTACTACAGACCATCCGGTAACGAAATCCAGCATTACCTGGCCGCTCATGCAGACCGAACACCGGTTATATTGAAAGGCCCAACCGGATGTGGCAAGACCCGGTTTATCGAGTATTTGGCATGGAAGTTGAATATGCCATTGATTACGGTTTCCTGTCATGAGGATATGACGGCGTCGGATCTGGTCGGGCGGTTTCTGCTGGATGCTGATGGTACGGTATGGCATGATGGCCCGCTGACGCTGGCCGTACGACACGGTGCAATCTGCTATCTCGATGAGATCGTCGAAGCGCGTCAGGATACCAGTGTTGTGATTCATTCTCTGACCGACCATCGCAGGATGCTTGCGCTTGAGAAAAAGAACGAACTCATCAAGGCGCATCCTGATTTTCATCTGGTGATTTCCTACAACCCAGGATACCAGAGCGTGTTGAAAGACCTGAAGGAATCCACCAAACAGCGATTTGGCGCCATTGATTTCCACTATCCGGAAGTTGCAGTTGAAGCGGAAATTGTTTGCCGTGAATCGGGGATTGATATGGTAACCGGCACCCGACTGATAAAGATTGCCGAGCGGTCGCGCAATCTCAAGGGTTATGGTCTTGAAGAAGGCGGTTCGACCCGAATGTTGATCCATGTCGGGAAATTGATTAATCGGGGAATTCCACTGGGAGAAGCCTGTAAAATCGCCCTGATATCTCCGCTTACTGACGATCCGGACATACGTCAGGCCCTGGGAGCTGCGGTTGCAGCTTGTGCCTGATCATTTTGGCCAGATATGGGTCCCCGCGCGAAACCCGGTTTCCTTGATGTTGTCGTCAACGACGGCAAACTGACGGATGAAGCTATCGATGGCCGGGTTCTCAATCATTCTTTTCCGAAAACCCATGAGGCGCGCTGGTTGCGGGCGTGTCGCCGCCTGGACCAGGCTGGCTATGGCCAGGGTGTAGTTTCGTCATATACGCGGTACTCCTGCGAACTCGCCGATAAAATCGATCCTGATGATGTTTTGCAACTGGCCGATGTGGTCTCCTCGGTTGCGATCAAATCAGGCAAGGTCGCCGCGCAGGAACTGCCAGTTGCAGCATGCAGGGTCGCGGTCCGATTGAAAGGGGATGAATGGCTGTTTCGTACATGGCTGGGTTTGATGGAGCGATTCACTCATCTTGCACCGGAATCCATGCTTGTCGTGCTACAAAAAATGGACTATCTGCTGAGTCGACTGAATGTATCGAGACTGGAATCCTGGATGCTGGCGGGGGTGAGGGCAGCGGGCGCGGATGCCGAGCGCCGATTTCAATTCTTCACCTTTGCCAATCCGGAGGCGGAGCGATGGTTGGAGCGTGAATCGGGGTCGGTCACTTTTGCCGATGTACAACGCCAGTTGAAAGGCTATATGAAAGCATTATGGGGTGTTCACCAGCCCTTGCGTGAAACCTCGATGCACACCCCCGATCATGTCTGGCGACGCGCCACTTTTGGTGGCGGCATCGTTCACATGCCGCCGGCGTTTCCGGGGTACAAAGGGGATCAGGCATTGGATTTATACCAGGCCAGCGTGGCACATATCGGCGCTCACCTGCGTTATTCCGGCAAACCGTTTCCGGTGCTGAAGTTGAAGCCGATGCAGGTCGCATTAATCTCCCTGATCGAAGATGCGCGCGTCGAGTATCTGGCGATGCGGGAATTTCCGGGTCTGCAACGCCTGTGGTTGCCGTTTCATATTGCGCTGGCAAGTGGCGTGATGACGGCTCCAAGCCTGCTGGCCCGCTTGTCCCGCGCATTGATGGATCCGGATTACCGCGATGGAGATGGCTGGATTCGCCGTGGCCGTGAAATGGTGGATGCCAACAGGGATCGATGGGACGCTGAGGTCAGCCGTGAGATAGGTGGCCTGCTCGGCAATAACCTCGGGCAGATGCGAGTGCAGTTCAATGCCAAGACCTATGTCGTTGAACCGGCATATCGGGATGATAACCGAGGTCTGTGGGATTTCGGGGAACAACAATCAGCGATGCAGATGGACACTGAGATGTTGTTCGATTCGGCACGGATAGAAGAGCTTGAGGATCCGGAACAACCTTCAGACGATGAACGCAACGAACTTGAGCCTGGTGACGACCCGGCCACCCCGATATCGGTTGAGGTGATGGAAGAAGACGGTATTCCTGTTGCGCGCTACTCCGAATATGACTATCTTACCGGACGCAAACGGCGGGAATGGACAACGATAGTCGAATTTACGCCGAAGTCAGGGCCGGTACAGATCGTCGAGAATACGCTGGAACAATATGCCGATGTAGTCAACAGAATCAGGTTGCTCATCAGTAATGCGCGGGTAAGCCGACCACAAAGAATACGCAGGCAACACGAGGGCGACTATCTGGATATTGACGCATGTATCGAGTCGGTGATTGAACAAAGGCTGGGCGAACAGCCCGACCCCAGGGTTTATGCCCGCACAGAACGCAGACACCGGGATTTGTCAGTGCTGGTGTTACTGGATATTTCAGAGTCAACCAATGACTGTGTTTGTGGTTCAAAATCAAAGGTAATCGATATAGAGTGTCAGGCGACCGCACTGCTTGCCCATGCGATGTCAGGTCTGGGAGATCCATTCGCGATTGCCGCATTTTGTTCGAATCAACGCGAAGAAGTCCGATATTACCGGATCAAGGATTTTGATGCGGGCTACGATAGACGTTGCCAGTCCTCTCTGGCCGGTTTGTCAGGGGGATATTCAACCCGCCTGGGGGCGGCGATCAGACACGCCGGAGCAGACATCAAGACCCGGTTGACCCACCGGCGACTGATTCTGGTGCTGTCTGACGGCGAACCGTCCGACATCGACATTCTCGACAAGAATTATCTGGTTGAGGATGCCCGCGATGCGGTACATACGATGGCCCAGGATGGGATCGATGTATTTTGTGTGGCTCTCGATACAGGCGGAGAAAATTACCTGACACGCATTTTCGGACAGCGCAACTTCGTCCAGATAAACAAGCTTGAATCTCTCCCGGAACGTCTGCCGATGCTGTACTTCAGGCTAACTGCGTGACCAGCCGTAGGTGCAGGTCCTTGAAAATTGATGATTACCGTAAATATCTGTGTGAGCTGCTCGGTACTTTCGCTCTGGTATTCTTTGCAGCCGGGGCCGTGATGATGGATGACATCACCGGCCGGATCGGCCCTGTGGGCTCGGGAATCGTATCAGGCTCGATTATCACCATTGTCATCTACACCTTCGGCAGTGTCTCCGGCGCCCATGTCAATCCGGCGCTGTCGATTGCCGCCACGGCGCTCGGCCAATTGCAAAAACGCCTGTTGGCGGGTTATATCACCGCACAAATGGTCGGCTCCGCCATGGCCGGAATTTTCCTGCTTCAGGTTTTAGGCAACCACGGAAAAATGGGTGTCAACATTCCGAATACCGAAATCGGTGTGATGCCATTGCCTGCCTTTGCCATAGAATTGTTTCTGTCTCTTTTGCTGATGTGGGTTGTTTGCGCAACCGCATTTCATAAATCGGCCGCCAATAAATTCGCGGGCATTGCAATCGGAGCAACGGTCGGTATCGAAGTTATGCTGATGGGATCTTATGCGGGTGCGGCAATGAATCCTGCCCGGGCCTTCGGTCCGTATCTTGTGTATGGAGATTTCTCTACCTACTGGATTTATCTGGCAGGACCAATTGTCGGCATGTTGCTCGGCGCCTGGCTGTATCTCTTTACACATTCCAGAAACCTGTTTAAACCGGAGAAGACAAATGACTGAATGGCATAGTACGGCGAATGATCGTTTATTGGAAAATAAAGATTCAGCAGGGAGCGCTGATGAAATGCCGTTATTTTACAATGTGCACGTGTTTTGTTGTGTCAATGAACGACCGCCCAAACACCGCCGGGGTTGTTGTTCTGCCAAGGAATCCCAACTGCTTTGTGACTACATGTGCAGGCGGACCATGGCTCTGGGACTCCGGAATATCCGGGTTAACAGCGCTGGATGCCTCAATCGTTGTGAAATGGGCCCGGTGATGGTGATTTATCCGGAAGGAATCTGGTATACCTATTCAACTGAAAAGGATATTGATGAAATCGTGCGCAGTCATATCATGGGCGGGAGATTGGTTGAGCGGCTGATGCTGAATCCTGATCAGGGACCGCGCCACTAGATCAGCCGTAGTAGAAATTATGAATATACGCAATCGCCTTGATCAGGAAACCAGCCCCTACCTGCTATTGCACAAGGATAACCCGGTACACTGGCAGCCCTGGGATGAGGAAGCGCTCGCCATCGCGAATGACACCCAAAAACCGATTTTGCTGTCGATCGGCTATTCGGCATGCCACTGGTGTCACGTGATGGCCGAGGAGAGTTTTGAAGATCCCGAAACCGGACAATTAATGAACGAACTGTTTGTCAATATAAAGGTTGATCGGGAAGAACGTCCTGATCTGGACAATATCTACCAGTCAGCGCTGGCCAGTATGGGGCAACGGCGAGGCTGGCCGTTGACCATGTTTCTGACCCCGACCGGAGAACCGTTTTACGGCGGAACCTACTTCCCTCCGACCGCACGGCAGGAAGTCCCTTCATTCAAAAGTGTGCTGACCGCAAATTCACAGGTTTTCAGAAACAATCCCGGCAAGGTAGTGCAAGAGGCGGTCAAACGTGTAAACGATCTGACCGACATCCACCGTGGGCATCGCCATGGCGAAATTTCCCGGGAATTTCTGAATCATGTGGCGGGTCAGATACTCGACGGGATGGACTCTGTTTATGGCGGATTTGGACTGGATGCCAAGTTTCCGCAAACCATGTTACTTGAGCTATTGTGGAATGCATACGGCCGCACTGGTCATACTCCGTTCAGGGATGCTGTTCTGCGTTCTGCCGAATATATGTGTCTGGGTGGAATTTATGATCATCTGGGTGGCGGGTTCCACCGCTACACAATAGATGACAGGTGGCTGATCCCGCATTTTGAAAAAATGCTGTACGACAACGCCCTGATCATCTCATTGCTGATCTTGTTGTGGAGGGAGACAAAAAACCCGCTTTTTTCGCATTGCATCGAACAGACAGCGCAGTGGATGATACGCGAGATGACGACCGCTGAAGGTGGATTCGCAGCAAGCATCGCCGCAGACAGCGAAGGGTATAGTGAAGGAGATGAAGAAACAGACTCCGGTGAGGGCGCATTTTATATATGGACTGAATCCGGGATAGACAGTGTACTGACTGCTGACGAAGCGCGGTTGTTCAAAAAATATCATGATGTCACCGCGACCGGTAATTGGGAGGATGAAACCATTCTCAATAGAACGGATCATCCGTATGGCAGGAACAGGGAGATTGAGGACAGGCTGACCCGACTGCGGGAAAAACTGTTTGCAGTGCGCGAACACAGACCCCGCCCCGCCATTGATGACAAGGTTCTGGCGGATTGGAACGGTCTGGCGATTGCAGCGCTGGCAGAAGCGGGCGTCACCTTCAATCGACAGGAATGGATTGATGCCGCTGTCGCTGCCTATCATTTTGTGCAAAATAAAATGAGTGCGGACAATGTGCTCCATCATGCATACCGACAGGGCCAATGCACCCCGATGGCCCTGCTCGATGATTACGCCAATATGGCACACGCCGCGATTTCACTGTACCAGATCAGCGCGGACCTGTCCTGTCTGCAACAGGCCCGGGACTGGGTGGCGATGGCCGATCAGCATTATTGGGATGCGGATGGATCAGGCTATTTCTATACCGCCGATAATGCCAGGTCAATCATATTGCGCACCAAAACAGCATCCGAAACCGCAACGCCCTCAGGTAATGGAATGATGGTCAGTGTACTGGCGCACCTTCATGCACTGACCGCTGTTGAGTCTTATCGACAACGTGCCGAAGCGACCATTGCCGCATTCAGTACTGAAGCACAGTCTGATTTTGTCGGTATGGCATCACTCCTGAATCACAGTGGACTCCTGGGGAACCTCCTGCAAATTGTAGTGGTCAGCAATCAGGGAGCAGAGGAAACCGAACATATATTCCGGGTGATCAATCAGACTGCAACGCCCACCCGGTTGGTTCTGAACCTGACGCCTGATACAGCGCTTCCTGAGGCGCATCCGGCTTCAGCAAAAACCCTGATAAACAATCAACCTACCGTGTACGTATGCTCCGGCAATACCTGCCAGATGCCGATAACCGAAGTAGCCGATCTTGAATCCCTGCTGGCCGAATCTGGAGGCCAGTTGTGACCCCGGAGTCAGGTTCCGTGCGTCAGGATTGCGTATGAATAAAGGCCCATCAGTGCACTGAGGGAGGGTGCGGCATCCGGCGCTACCCGCATACCGACATCGAGCAGTCCGGCTGACTCGGACACCTTAAGGTCGGTTCGTTGCTCGAATACGTCCAGATCATCAAAGCCTGTGAGCCATTTTACATTGAAGAGTTTCTCGAACTTGTCTGTGGCCGCCGTGACTTCCTGGATGCCGGAGGTTCGATCAATGATCTGCTTCGAGAGATAATCGAAAGCGATGCTGAATCGGGGCAGCTTGCTGCATAGCTGGTTTAAAAAGCCAAAGATCAGTTCGACCGGCAGATACATTGTGTTGCCTTCCCAGATAAACAATATCGGCTGATCGGGATCAAGACCGGCCTCGACCAGCATTGCGGGCAGGTCCGCCTCAAGATAGTTGCACGGTATGCTCGCGCACGGTGTCACGCCATGCCCTTTAAGAACTATCTGCTTGAACGACAGAACGGCTGGCTGGTCGACATCGTAAAAAACAACCCCCTCGGTCGGATTTCCAAACGCCAATAACCCCTGCCAGCCACTGCACTGGCTGGCAGAGGCTATCACGATTGCCGGTTATTCTTTGGTTAATGCGGCGGCAAACTTGCCGGTAGCCATTCCGAACAGGGCGCCAATCACCATGGAAACGATGACCACAACCAGCGCGTTGTCGAAACTTGGCGAAGTCAGGTTGCCGAGACTCAGTTTATCGGGGGTCTGTAACAAAAATGCAAAGGTACAGGCATAACCGTATGTTGTTGCCGGAATAGAGGAAAAGACCGGAATATCGGCCATTTTGGTGTAGATGGCCACGGTTACAGCGACTACAATTCCGGCCCATACAGGCAGGGTCAACGTCTCGGCCAATGGTATGGACAGGATAACCATGGCCGCTATCCAAGCCACAACCACCCCGAATATATTGCAGATGATCGTGCTCTTCAGCGCTGCTACATCGCCGCCATTGTGGAAGTAGCAAGCCCAAGCCGCAAACGCAGCCCAGATGAGAATTGTACCTACGGATAGAAATATCCAGGTGGCAACACCCGCGAGTAATCCAATACTGATAGTCAGAGGCATAAGGCCAGTCATAATAACCTCCCAGGTTTTAACTGAAATGTAATTGGATGGCCGGGATCTACGTTCGAACAGCACCGGACAACGGCCAGTTCGTCATAGAATCATCAATCCGTACGGTCTGAAAGTAAATAGGTAGAAATACCTAATATTCAAAGGTATAGTTGCAGGCATATCCCGGCCAGGGTCGTGGGCGGGGTGGCGTCGGACATGGAGTAAATGACATGAAGTAATAGATGTGGAGTAGTAAAATTGCAGATAAGTGAATATACCAGGCTTGATGCAGTGGCTTTGGCCGCTGCGATCAAACGCGGCGAGGTGACCTGTAGCGAGGTCATTGAGGCCGCGATTAATGCGATTGAGTTGTTGAATCCGCAGCTCAACGCCGTTGTCATCAAAAATTATCAAAACGCACGGCAGGCAGCAGCGTCGAACACAGCCAATGGCCCGCTTGCAGGGGCGCCGTTTCTACTGAAAGATGTCAACGTGTTTACCCATGACATGCCAACCACATTTTCTTGCCGGTTTTTCAAGGATGTGAAGCCTCGTGAGGACAGCGAAATTGTCAAGCGCTGGCGCAACGCCGGTCTGATCGTGGCAGGGAAAACCAATACGCCTGAATTTGCGGAAGATTTTGTTTGTGAACCCACTTTCCGTGGAGCCGCGTTCAATCCATGGAATCCCGCAGTCACCACCGGGGGAAGCAGTGGAGGGGCGGGCGCTGCGGTCGCATCTGGCATGGTACCTGTTGCCCATGGTACCGATCTGGGGGGTTCAATCCGGATTCCTGCCGCATGTTGTGGGGTTTATGGCCTGAAACCGACCACCGGCCTGAATCCGGTGGACGCCTCTCATCAGGAACTGGCCGGCGGATTTAATTCAGATCACATACTCACCCGCTCAGTTCGGGACAGCGCTGCCGCGCTGGACGTTACCGCAAAGCCCATACCCGGATACCGCTATCAAGTCTCTCCAGTAGTGTCGTCTTTTCTGGATTGCCTTCGGCAGCCACCTGAAAGACTGCGAATCGGGGTATGTACCGATACTCCGTCCGGGCAGTCCACGCCGTTGAGTCAACAGGCTGCGGTACAGGTTGCCGCGAAGTTGTTTGAGGAAAACGGACACGACTTGAGGGAGTATTCGTTTCCTCAAGGCCTGGACCCGGGCGAGTGGACAGACACTCTCTGGATGTTTGACGTCGTTTATGAACTGGACCGGCAAATTGATCTGATGGGACGGCAACCGGAAGCCGAAGAGATGGAGGCCATGACTCATTACATAAGAGAGAAAGTCAGGTCGATGAGTGCAATGGATCATTATCATGCGCGATTGAGCGCACACCGAACCAGCGTGAAACTCATGAATTCAATGGCCGGTCTGGACCTGCTCCTGACCCCGGCGCTCGGTAGTGACCCGGTACCCGTCGGCACACTGGACAGCCGCACAGCCGCGTTCGATTATCAACACTGGGCCATGCAGGGCTACCAATTCGCCCCGTTTTCCTACATCTGCAACATCACCGGCCAGCCCGCCGCATCTCTACCCATACGGCTTTCTGAAGAAGAGTCACCCTGCGCTATTCAGTTGGCCGGGCATTTGGGGGCGGATCATGTTGTGCTGCAAGCCTCTGCGCTGATTGAAAAACACTGCAACTGGCATACTTATGTGCCACCGATACACGCAGCAATGGCGAATTACCCGTCACAATAACCATTGAAGCATGCACGGTCAACCTTTCATCAGCCGAAAAATTTTCCTTACCGCAGACGGCATACCGGGGTCGGCATCCGAGTCCATGGTATACCACAGAGTGTGCGTTTCATCCATGATGACGTCCGGTTTTGAAATGAGCGTACAGATGACCGGGGTGATATTCAATTCAAAATGGGTGAACACATGGTTGACCGGGTTCAGTATTGACCCGGTATCCACTTCCAGGCCCAGTTCGTCCCGGCACCATTGCTGGTGATTGACTCCGGTTTCGGTTATTTCCGGCAATGACCATAGTCCGCCCCAGATTCCGGTCGGTGGACGTCTGGTCAATAAATAACCGGATTGCCCGTCACGGATCAACAACATCCGGGCTCTTCGCACCGGACGCGCCTTCCCTGGTATCGGTTCGGGCAGGGTGTCCTGGAGATTCTGGCTGAATGCAATACATCGGCATTGAAGCGGGCAAATCCGGCAGTCCGGGCTGGAACGAACGCAAACAGTCGCGCCCATATCCATCATGGCCTGCGTATAATCTGCAACCCGTGCCGGTGGTGTCAGCCGCTCCGCAATTTCCCATAGTCTGTTCCGGGTGGACTTCTTTCCAGGATGCCCGAAAACACCAAAACAGCGACTCAGCACCCGTTTGACATTGCCATCCAGAACCGGGTGACACTGATGATCGGAAAGGGCCAGAATGGCGCCCGCAGTGGAACGTCCGATCCCCGGCAAGGCGATCACGTCATCAAACGACAGCGGGAAAAGGCCATCATGCTGATCGCGGATTTGTTGTGCGGCAAGATGCAGATTTCGGGCTCTGGCGTAATAACCCAGCCCGGCCCAACAGGCCATGACCTCTCCGGGGTCGGCGTTTGCCAGTGTGTCAATGTCGGTAAACCGGGCGATGAATTTTTGATAATACGGGATTACCGTCTCCACCCGGGTTTGTTGTAGCATGATTTCTGAAATCCAGATTCGGTACGGATCCCGGTTGCGTTGCCAGGGCAGGGAATGGCGGCCATGATGGTCAAACCATGCAAGTACAAGGCGGGAGAAATCGTTGTCCGGATCTGACCAATCGGTTTCGTACATGCTGCGAGTCTATCCTGATGACGAAAGAAGAGAAACCTGAACTCAGGCTAAAAGACGAACAGCAAAACAATTCTGTGTCCAGGCCAGTTGATGGCATAATCAAAACCATCATAAACGCAATTCCCACTATCCCGATGATGAGAAAAACCAAACCTGAAATCTGGTCAGGGACGATCCGCAAGTCGGTCCATTCGATGACCGCAATCTGGCTGGCGACAGCCGTGGCCTGGCCCATCGGATTGCAGGCGGAAGAAGGCGTAGCCAGGAAACCGGCGATTGCAGAATTTGGCGAGCCCTTATATGCAGCCGGTATCGAACACCTTCCCTACGCCAAACCCGACGCACCCAAAGGCGGCAGGACTGTACTCAGCGCTTTCGGTAGTTTTGATACCCTTAACCCCTACGTACAAAAGGGTGAATGGCCAGGCAGTATCGGCTTGGCGTACGATGAATTGATGACCGGTACCGGTGATGAAATAGACGGACTGTACGGACTTATTGCCCAGTCCGTCGAGTATCCAGCCAACAAGGGCTGGGCCATATTCAACCTGCGCGAAGAGGCAGTGTATCACGATGGTATGCCGATTGTGGCAGAAGACTTCGTGTTTACATTTGACACCATAAAGCAACATGGCAGACCGTTTTACCGGTCTTTCTTCGAGGAAGTAACCCTTGCCGAAGCGTTGTCTCCCAGACGACTGAAGTTCACTTTCTCGAGCACGGACAGCATGAAACCGATCATGACGGTTGCCGGGTTGTCACCGTTGCCATTGCACTACTGGAGGGACAGGGATGTAACCGCTTCAACCCTTGAGCCACCTCTGACCAGCGGCCCCTATCGGATAAAAGGGCTGGATCCGGGGCGATCCATTACCTACCAGCGAATTGAAAATTACTGGGCAAAAGATCTGCCGATCAATCGGGGACTGAATAACATTGACGAGATTCGCTATGATTACTACCGGGACCTGACTGTTGAATTCGAGGCGTTCAAGGCGGGTAAAATTGATTTTCGTCAGGAAGGGAGCGCCAAGCGCTGGGTAACAGAATATGACATGGACGAAATAGCGAGTGGCGACGTCATCCGTATCGAGATACCGGATAAAAACCCGCGGGGCATGGCGGGGTACTTCTTTAATCTGAACAGGCAGAAATTCAAGGATGCGCGTGTTCGCGAAGCCCTTATGATTCTGTACGATTTCGAAACCATACAACGCACACTTCTTCATGGCAAGTACAAGCGTATCAGCAGTTTCTTTCCGAATTCCGGTTATGGCTCGACAGGTCAACCGACCCCTGCTGTAAAGGCAATTCTGTCCGGGTTTGTCGGAGAGATTCCGGAGAAAGCCTTGACTGAGGCCTTTGTCCCACCCAAAACGGATGGCAGCGGACGGGATCGTGTCAACAGGAGAAAAGCGCTGAGTCTGTTCAAACAGGCCGGCTGGAATCTGAAGGACGGTACATTGATTTCCACCGAAACCGGAGAGCCAATTCAACTGGAGTTGATGACTGCCTATCCGGAATCCCAGCGTCTGGCCCTGCCATACGTAGAGAATCTGAAGAAATCAGGCATCGAAGCATCAATCCGGTTGGTGGATACCTCTCAATGGAGAACCAGAATTTACGATTACGATTTTGACTTGTGGGTAGGGGGGCTTAACTTTTTCCCGCCTCCCGGCACCGAGCTGCGCAGTTTCTTCGGCTCGGCGTCTGCCGATGTCCGGGGTGGCAATTCGGGTGGAATCAGGAATCCTGTGGTCGACGCACTTATAGAACAGGCTATTGCCGCCAGGGACCTGGAAACCCTGCAAAACAGCACGCGTGCGCTTGATCGGGTGATGCTGTGGAACCATTATGTGATTCCGACTTTCTACAAGGATGAAATCTGGGCAGCGTACTGGAATAAATTCGGTTCTCCGGTGCGCAAGCCGATCTACAATACCGGTTTTCCCTCCAGTTGGTGGATTGATGTGGACAAGGAAAAAGCATTGAACCGCTGATTATCAATCTCCGTTGCGATCATGCTGGCCTATATCATCCGTCGACTATTGCTGGTGATCCCCACGCTGCTGGGAATCATGGTCGTTAATTTCGCAATCATCCAGTTTGCGCCCGGCGGGCCGGTAGAGCAGACAATCGCAAAATGGCAGGGGCAGGCGGTGGATGCCACCAGCCGATTCTCTGGTACCGGTTCGGATCTGCAGGGAGGCAACAATGGCAACGCGGGAACGCAGGGCAGCAGTGTCAGCAAGTATCGGGGTGCGCAAGGGTTAAGGCCGGAAATCATCGCCGAGATAGAAAAGCAGTACGGCTTTGACAAGCCAGCCCATCAACGCTTTCTGAAAATGCTGTGGGACTATGCCCGCTTTGACTTTGGAGAAAGCTACTATAGCAACAAGCGCGTGACGGCATTGCTGATAGAAAAAATGCCGGTCTCGATCTCACTCGGACTCTGGACCACCCTGATCATGTATCTGGTGTCGATCCCGCTCGGTATACGCAAGGCGGTGCGCGATGAGTCGGGTTTCGATGTCTGGACCAGCGGATTGATTGTCTCCGGATATGCCATTCCCAGCTTTCTGTTTGCCATTCTGCTGGTTGTGGTCTTCTCGGGAGGGAAATATTTCGACCTCTTTCCACTACGCGGACTGACTTCCGACGGCTGGGAGGATTTCCCCTGGTGGAAGCAGGTTCTGGATTATTTCTGGCACATTACATTACCCGTGTTCTCCATGGTAATCGGGGGGTTCGCTACTCTCACCATGTTGACCAAGAATTCATTTCTGGATCAGATAAAGCTGCAGTATGTATTGACCGCAAGAGCAAAAGGGTTATCGGAAAACCAGGTTATGTACGGACATGTTTTCAGGAATGCGATGCTCATCGTGATAGCTGGCTTCCCGGCGCTGTTCATTGGCATTCTGTTTACCGGCGCACTGCTGATTGAAGTGATTTTCTCTCTCGATGGCCTGGGGTTGCTGGGCTATGAAGCAGCTCTTAACCGGGATTATCCAGTGATGTTTGCGATTTTGTATATTTTTACACTGGCTGGACTGCTGATGCAGATTCTGCGCGATGTGATGTATACCATTATCGATCCCAGGATTGATTTTGAATCAAGGCAGGTCTGACGATGTCGCCATTAAGTGTCCGTCGGTGGGAAAACTTCAAGGCAAACAGGCGGGGATACTGGTCGCTGTGGATATTTCTGGCATTATTCATCGTTACCCTGATGTCGGAGTTGGTGGCCAATGACAAGCCGGCCCTGATCAGATACGACAATGCCTTTTACACACCGATTTTTCACCACTATCCAGAAACCGAATTTGGAGGGGAATTTGAACTGGAAGCTGATTACAGGGACCCTTATGTACAAGAGTTGATTCTGGAGAAGGGCTGGATGATATGGCCCTTGATACCGTATTCCTACGATACCATTGACTATGAACTCGAAGCGCCGGCGCCTTCACCGCCCTCAAAGCGTCATTGGCTGGGGACAGACGATCAGGCGCGGGATGTTCTGGCGCGGGTGATGTACGGGTTTCGCATCTCGGCACTGTTTGGTTTGTTGTTGACCCTGCTGAGTTCTGCAATTGGCATCGCGGCCGGGGCCGTGCAGGGATACTTCGGGGGGCTGACCGACCTGTTCATGCAACGGTTTATTGAGGTCTGGGAAGGATTGCCGGTCCTGTACCTGCTGATTATCATGGCTGCGGTCATTGAACCCGGGTTTTTCAGCCTGCTGATCCTGATGCTGTTGTTTTCGTGGACCGGACTGGTCGCTGTCGTACGCGCCGAGTTTCTGCGCGTCCGCAATTTTGAATATATACGCGCTGCCAGGGCTTTGGGCGTCAGTGATATCCGGATCATGGTCCGGCATATACTGCCCAACGCAATGGTCGCGACTTTTACTTTCATGCCATTTATCTTAAGTGGCTCGGTCACTACACTGACCAGCCTGGATTTTCTGGGGTTCGGGTTGCCTATTGGCTCACCTTCTCTGGGAGAGTTGCTGAATCAGGGCAAGAACAACCTGCAAGCGCCCTGGCTCGGCATCACCGGATTTGCTGTGATTGGTCTGATGCTGTCGTTGCTGGTCTTTATCGGCGAAGCGGT
Organism: Arenicellales bacterium; assembly: GCA_963663315.1. GTDB lineage: Bacteria > Pseudomonadota > Gammaproteobacteria > Arenicellales > Poriferihabitantaceae. The sequence goes on from OY760176.1 coordinate 186,670, forward strand.
GCGTGACGGCTTTGATCCGAGGAAAGTATTCTCATGAGTACTCATCCGATACTCGAAGTGAGTGACCTGTCAATCAGTTTTCGCCGAAAAACCAGGGATCGGGAACTCATTTCCAATGTTGTCAAGGGTGTCGGGTTTGACCTTCATGCCGGAGAGACGGTTGCACTGGTTGGGGAGTCGGGAGCGGGTAAATCCCTGATTGCGCTGTCAGTGATGCAGTTGCTGCCTTATCCCCACGCCTTTCACCCGAGCGGTTCAATCACTATTCAGGGCGAACAGGTCATCGGAGCCAATCAGACTGTACTGCAACGAATACGAGGTAATCAGGTTTCCATCATTTTTCAGGAACCCATGACTGCGTTGAACCCACTGCATACCATTGAAAAACAGATCGGCGAATCGCTGACCATGCATCAGGGTCTCAACGATGATGAAGCCAGAAACAGGACAATCGCACTGCTGGACCGTGTCCGTATCCATCATCCCGAATCGCGTCTGGCTGACTATCCCCACCAGTTGTCCGGAGGTCAGCGCCAGCGTGTGATGATTGCAATGGCGCTGGCCAATCGCCCCGGGATTCTGCTGGCCGATGAACCGACAACAGCCCTCGATGTGACGGTACAGGCCAGAATCCTGGAATTGCTCAAGGAATTGCAGGCGACGGATAATCTGGGAATCCTGTTGATCACCCATGACCTCAATATGGTGCGTAAGACAGCAGATCGTGTATTGGTGATGAAAAACGGGAGACTGGTGGAAACCGGACCCGTGGTACAGATATTCACCTCCCCTGCACAGGACTACACAAAGTTGCTGTTATCTGCAGAGCCTCCGCTCCGGCAAAAGCCTGATGGCAAAGGCGACCAGATTCTTTCGGTAGACAATCTCAAGGTCTGGTTCCCGGTTAGGCGTGGGCTGCTCAGGCGAACCGTGGATCATGTCAAGGCGGTGAATGATGCATCTCTGAAGCTGTATCCGGGTCGTACCCTGGGGGTGGTTGGAGAATCGGGCTCCGGCAAAACCACGCTGGCGCTGGCATTGTTGAAACTGGTACGGTCCGAAGGCAGAATATGTCTGGATGGCATGCCACTCGGTGAACAGGGAGCCCTGTCGATGGCGCAAGTGCGAAGCGCCATGCAGATAGTTTTTCAGGACCCTTACGGCTCCCTTTCGCCCCGATTGACGATTGGCGAGATCGTCAGCGAAGGACTGGAGGCGCATGGCCTGATTACCGACCCGAAAGCACGAGATCGGACGGTGGTGAAAATTCTGGAAGAGGTGGAAATTGACCCGGACAACCGTTTCCGTTATCCGCATGAATTCTCGGGGGGGCAGCGGCAGCGAATTGCGATCGCCCGTGCGCTGGTCCTCGAGCCGAGAATACTGTTTCTTGATGAGCCTACATCTGCACTGGATCGAACCGTTCAGGTTCAGGTGCTGAAACTGTTGAACCGGATTCAACGACAACATCAGTTGGCCTATGTTTTTATTTCCCACGATTTGAGCGTGATCCGTGCGATTGCAGATGACTTGATGGTGATGCAGTCCGGGGATGTGGTGGAACAGGGTGATGCAAAAACCATTTTTTCCAATCCGGGGCATCCTTATACCCGGGAACTGCTGGCTGCGGCCAGCCTGGTTGCCTGATCATCCCGTACTCGACCGGATGTCGCAGGGACAGGTCCCTTGTGCCTGTCCTTGCAGGTATCAGAAAGCTCTCGAAATTATCGATATTCCAGGGCGGTGGGGTCGGCAGGTGATTTGTAGCGCATCCAGAGTCCGGGCATCTCAGGGTCTGAACTCCAGAACCTTGTTTATAAAGAGTTGTTGTGCAAGTCGTTTGGGAATTCGCTGACGGTTTATTAAAAATATTTCCAGTGTCAGTTCGTCCATGAACTCCGTGACCGGCCAAAGCTGACCGGATTCAACTTCATTTTCAGTAAAACCTTCAGGCAAAAAGCAAATACCTGCTCCAGCTACGGTCAATCGCTTTGCTTCTTCCAGACTGGAAGACATCCCACCAACGTAATGCCCGAGATTATATTTGAGTCGAAACTTGGTGAGTTGATCCGGTTCATCATTACCAGTAAGAACAAATTTCTCCCGGGACAGAAGTTTAAATTTACTGATCGTTGTGCCGAACAGGGGATGGTTGGAATTACAGTATGCACGGTGTTTTTCCCTGAACAGAAGATGGTAATCCAGTTCTGCAACAGAGGTTTGTAATGCCAGATAAAAAAACAGGAGAGTTACGCGGTAACCGGAATCTGAAACGACTGGAGAAAATTTCCCAGACAAGACAGCAACAGGAGATTGAACGGGGGTTGGAATTTGGCCTGGAAGCAGCCGGGTCAATCAATGATAGAACGATTTCACTTTTCAGTCGTGGGCATCAACCTGCTTTTGCAGGAATTAATACCTTTATGAAAGCGCCTTATTGTGAGGATATGCGTAATATTGGTCAGTATGAAGCTGCTTTTGTAGGAATACCATTTGATACGGGGACGACATATCGCCCCGGAGCCCGGTTTGGGCCGCAGGCAGTGCGCCAGATATCCGCTTTGTATGACGGGTTTTCAGTAGACGGTGCGGTTGATATGCAGGAAATGGACATGGATGAGCGTATGCATACGACGCCGTGGTTCTGGACGACAAATGGACATAACCATGAAAACAGTGACGTTTCAACCTCGCATCATTCCCACAGCCACATGCATGACGTTGGGTTGTCGAATTGCCCACCAAAAAATCTGGTTCAAATGGGTATTGGAGGCTGGTACGGATCCCGCCCGGGTTCGCAAGTCGCACGAGAACGCGGTTCCAGCGTTATGACAATGACAGATATCGAAGAATCAGGAGTTAAAAAGGCTGCTGAAATGGCGCTTGATCTGGCCTGGAAAGATGCAAAGGCAGTTTATTTGTCATTTGACATTGATTCAATTGATCCGGGTTTTGCGCCTGGGACAGGGTCGCCGGAGCCGGGCGGATTATTACCCAGGGAAGCGCTTCAACTGGTGCGTCTTATAGCCCGTGAAGGTCTCTGTGGTATGGAGGTCGTTGAGGTTGCTCCACCTTATGATGTGAATCAGAATACATCCCAGCTCGCCTGCAGGATTGTCCTGGATGTATTGGGCACATTAACGACTGAGGGGAAACTCGGGCATAGATCAAAAGTCAAATCCTGACCGGTATTGACTACTTCCCATTGTAAAGTGACCGTCTACAGAAACCGATCCACGGAGAAAGCCGACAAGTCAACGCAGGGTTTGATATCCATTGCCAGTTCGGCGGTCACTTTGCCTGCCCCCGGACCGATCCCGAAACCGTGGCCACTATACCCTGTGGAGATGATCAGTCCGGGAATCCCGGCGACAGTCGAAATGATCGGCAATTCGTCGGGAGTCACATCAATCATCCCGGCCCATCGCTGGCTGATCCCGATGCCTTTGAGCGACGGCAGGGTTTTGCCCAGCAACCGGTGGGCCTGGTTGAGCAATTTGAGATCGGGTTGTGGATCGAGAACCCGCTCGGTTTCAAATGGCGTGACTGAATCGAGCGACCATCTCGCGGGCCATTTCAGTTCCTCAAGGAACCGTTTGCCAATTCTGAGTGAGACCTGTTCCTTGGATTGCCGGTAGGCAGGATAGAAATTCATTAAAAACCGGAGGAAATCCGGGGTCACGTCGCAGTTTGAATGTCCGCCGCAAGCTACATTGTATCCGCCATCCAGACGGCGCCGCAGTCCGAGCCCGCCGCTCCAGATTGATTGCAGGGTGAGAAATTCGGTGGGTGCGGTTGCCATCACCGAGCCCACGACTTTTAAGTGGGGAAATACGATATCGAGATTCCTGCAAAAGTAGCCCGACCAGGCCCCGCCCGCACAGATAACCCTGGAGGTACGAATCGGGCCGTGTTCGGTGACCACTCCCGCTACTCTTCCGGCTTCGATATCAATACCGCGAACCGCACAACGGGTCAGGATTTGCGCCCCCTCGGCGCGGGCCTTTTCGGCAATGGCGTTCGTTGCAAGATACGGTTCCGCGCTGGCATCGCTCGGCGTAAACAAGGCGCCGCGAGTCTGGTTGCCGATGTCCGGAACCAGTGTTTTCAATTCACCGAGGGATAGAAAACGGGTATCGAGATTGAACGCTTTGGCATGTTCAAGCCAGGCCAGATTGGACTGGTGGAGGGCGGGTGAATCAGACAGGTACAGTGTGCCACCGACACGGAAGCCGATTTCCCGGTCGAGTTGCGGAACCAGTTCGTGCCAGCACTCCAGAGATTCGATCATCAGCGGGATTTCGGACGGGTGCCGTCCCTGATTCCGGATAAATCCCCAATTGCGGCTGGATTGTTCGCAAGCAATCTCTCCCTTTTCGCACAGTGCCACTTTGACCTTACGCCGTGCCAGATGACAGGCGGCGCTGGCGCCCACGATGCCGCCGCCGATGACGACCACATCGACTGAGTGAGGGATGGACGCAGGTGAAGAGGTCAGGCCGCCCATTCGCACCATTCTTTCAGTAAAGGAAAATAAAGTGCAAGCATAACCTTGTTTCCCTCCAGATTGTGCGTGATCTGTGCATAACGCCCCATCTGATTGTAATATCGCTGTCTCTCCTGCTCAAGAAAGCGGGCCCTGTCCCCGCCTTCGTGTCGCCCTGACTTGAAATCGATGATCCATCGTATCCCGGACCGATCGACAAAGGTGCGATCAATCACAACCCTGACAAGGGTGTGATCCACCATGCCGGTCAGTGACCATTCGGTCCTGATCCGGCTGTGGTCACTGGAAAATATCCATTCGGCCCTTGGGTCGGATTTGACATTTTCCACGGCGGCTTTCAGGTTATCACAGGCCGACTTGAGTTCTGCCCCGCTCAATCCATGTTCAACGAGAACGATCCGGCCGCCGTCAACAATTTTCCCGATATCGCGGGATTTCCACTCCTGCCAGTTCCGATCATTGATTCCCTGGAGTATATGATGGATGGCAATACCGGTGATACGCAGGGTTTCCCCGGCCCATGAGAATTCAATTTCATTTCCGACGGCGATATCACGGGTGGTTTCGGTGGTTTTGAGGTCCGGGCTTTCGGGAAATTCCGGCGCAGACCAGGCTGCCGGCAATCGTCTGAACCGGGTTAGTGAAAGCATGGTTTGCCTCGCTTCAGCCGATTCATCCGGTTTCCCGGGTTTATCCGGTATCGCCATTTCGTCCGTGATGAACTGGCCTTCCAGGGCTGGCCATAACAGGTGCAGCAGCGAGCTCCGTGTCGGCGGTCTGACATTCCCTTCCCGATCGAACGAGCAGACATACAGATGCAATTCCCGGCGGGCCCGGGTACAGGCCACATACAGCAATCGACGATTATCGTTTTCCCGTTGTTTTGCTTCGAGGGTACCGAGGTATTCGTACAGCGGGTCAGACTCCTCCGCGTCCGGTAACCCGGATAGCAGAAGCTGGTCGGGAAATCGCATTGAGCGCACCAGTTCCTTGTCCTGCCGGGGACTCTGTCGATGCAGTTGCGGCAGGATTACCACATCAAATTCCAGACCCTTGGATTTATGCATGGTCATCAACTGAACCTGAGAAAGGACATCGGCCCTGGACCAGAGTTGTTCTGTGGCCTGGAAAAGGATTTCGGGGGTGATCAATGCGTGCTCGGTCTCCAGGGTGTCGAGCAGGTCCAGCCAGGCTTCACAATCAGCCAGATCGGTCGATTCGATACAAGCCGGCCCGCCCAGTCTGAGCCACGCGGCTTCCACATTGTGTCGCAACGAAACCCGGCCATGGCGGATGACCATGGGTTGTATCGCAGCGGTAAATCGCCGGATTCTTTGTTGCCCGTCTGCGCTCATCGCCGCAACCGCCTGATCCGCCAGGCAGGCCTGGAGAATAGCGGGAAATGGTTCGGCCATCGCAACCACCGACAGATCCTTGAGGTCGAGTCCGCACCAGGGCGCGCGCAGCACAGTCAGCCAGGCGATGCGATCACTGAGCTGGTTTAATGCCCGGGTCAGGGCGAGCAGGTCCTGGATCGGCGTACGTTCATGCAGACTCTCCAGTTTGACCGCCTGGTAGGAAATTCCACGCTGGCGCAGGGCTTGCGCAATCCCGACCAAATGGTTGCGGTTGCGCCCGAGAATGCCGATGCTGGCATCCGCATTGCTTTCCAGGGCCTTTTTCACCTGCTGGCAGATCATGTCTGCTTCGTGTTGCCCGGAACTTCCGGTCTTACTTTTCCCACCGTCCAGGTAGCGGTGAATTTCGATCACACTGCCGGTCTCCCCAGGAAGCGCTGCGCGGGCTGGCGCGTACTTGACTCCCCCGCCCAGGATGTCCTGCGCCGTCGAGAACACCTGCGGGAAGGTCCGATTGAACCAGTCGACCAGTTCCGGGGAAGAGCGGAAATTGCTTTTCAGCACCAGCGATTCAGGCCGCACGTCACCAATACCGTGCTTCCGTATCTGCCGAAAATTGGCCACATCCGCTTCCCGAAAACGATAGATTGACTGCATCGGGTCACCCACGAAAAACAACGTTCTGCCGTCCCCGTTCTGCCAGCCCGCGGTCAGCTTTCTGATCAGTTCAATCTGTGCTCTGGAGGTGTCCTGCACTTCATCCATCAACAAGTGTGACAGTTGATGATCCATCACCAGCGCAAGGTCGGTCGGGTTGTCCTCCTCACCCAGGGCGAGCTCCGCCCGGTGCGCTATTTCGATGAAGTCGGCCTGGTTTCGATCCTTGAACAACAAGCGCAACTGGGCAGCGGCAACAGGCAGAATCCGGAGCAGGGAGTTCAGCGTTTGCCAGTGTCTTTCTGTCATTCCGGTACCCGGCAGCGAGCGGATTTGAGCTAGCGCCTCAATGATCCGGGAGTCTTTGTCCGTGTCTTCGATGTGTTGGAGGAGAGCGCCGATCCGTTGTTTTTCATTCTGGTATTTGGGCGGGAATCCCAGCCTTGCATCCACCCGTTTACGCAGATTCCCCTGAGTGGTCAACAAAAGACTAGCGATGCCGAGCCATTGATCGACCGATTCGAATTGTGTATCCGGAAAGGTTTCGATCTCCAGACAGGCGCATAGCGGATGTTCGGGATTCTGTTCGATCAGCCTGGAGGCCGCGAATCGACCAAGGAGAGCCAGATCATCCTTGATTGAGTCCGGTATGGCATTGGATATCTGTTTGAGATGCCGACCGATGACCTGCCGCCACATCTGTTCCATCTGTTCCCGCGTACCCAGATTCAGCCCACCCATCCAGTGAACCCGTTTGGACAACATGGTCGACAGCAGGGACCGGGCCAGATTGAAGTCAGCCCGGGTCAGTCTGAGCAGGTCGGCACAGTAATCGGCCAGTGGCGGACCCTCCTCAATCAGGTCAAGGGTTTGTTTCGCCGCTTCCAGATACAGGAGTTCGGTCTGGTTGTTGTCCAGCAGGTCCGGCGTCGCGCCAAAACGCGCCGACCAGGGCATATACTTCACCAGTTTATAACACAATGCATCGATGGTCATGATTCTCAGTCTGCCGGGGTTACCGGACAGGTTCCAGCCGAGGGCATGGTCCCGTTTTATCGCCCGCCTTGCCAACTCCAGTATGTCCTCATCCACCTGCCGGGCCTGGTCGGTATCACTTGCCCCTGCCAGTGCACGGACAATCCGCTCCTGCATCTCTGCGGTGGCTTTTCGGGTGAAGGTGATCGCCAGAATCTGCTCCGGGTGTTCGACCGTGGCCAGCAGGGTGAGAAAGCGGCGAATCAACAATCCGGTTTTACCGGAACCTGCCGGAGCCTGAACGATGAATGAACGCGACGGGTCCAGCGCCTCGTCCCGATGTTTCTGGTCTGGCAGTTCCGGGTTCATGCTGTCAGGCCCGTTTCGTGATCCGGATTTTCGTTGAATTCGTGGCGTCGGCACAGCCCGGTCAGGTTACAGTTTTTGCATACCGTGCTGTCTCTGGGATTGACTTCGGCCCGACCCTCGGAAAATGACTGCGCGATCTGTTCGAGCCGGGTGTTCCAGTCGGCAAGCAGACCGGACCAGGAGAGCGATACTCCGTTAATCCGGGCTTGTGGCAGCGGTACGACTCGTGCCCCCCCGGTTTTAGCGTCAAACTCATGTTTGATCGAAATCCCCTGGTAGCCGCAGTCGGCGTGACGCACCCGGCCATAGGCCATGCACTCAATAATGTCATTGTTTCCGCTGTCCCTGATTATGGCCAGCGCGTAAAGCGGAAGCTGAGGATGTTCAGGTCGATCACCGATCCAGGTGGAGACGCTGTTGGTCATGCCTGTCTTGTAGTCGATCACGACACAGGAGCCGTCCGCCAGCCGGTCAATCCGATCCACCTTGATAAACAGTTCCAGACCGCCGAGCTTCAGGAGATATTTTTTTTCTGTCTCCGCCACCTGAAAATCCTGATTCCGGGTCAGTTCCGTGTCGAACCACTGGCGCATCAGGTTTGTCAGCCAGCGGGTCTGTACTTTGAGGAAACCCCTGCCGAGGCCGCTTTGATTCAAACCGGATCGGCTGCAATCGTCAATCACCTCCACTATTAACCTTTCAAGCCTGGTTGGCTCCATCGCGCGGAGATTTTCCAGGGTTTTGACCTGTTGCCAGATTTTCTCCAGAATCCGATGTACCAGGGCGCCGCGGCCCATCGCATCCAGTCCCGGTTGACGATATTCGTTTTCCCTGGCGTTCAGCCGGTGGATCGCATAGCTGCGAAAAGGGCAGGCCGAATGGTTCTCGATGATGGCCGTACCGCCCCGGACATCCGGGGTTGTTACCGGTATCCCGATGCGATCCTCAAACACTTCCAGCAAGGGTTTGTGTCGCTGATAGTAATCAAACAGCGAAGGTTCGGGTGGCGCGGCATCGGATGAAGCGGTTGACCACGACACCAGTGGGCTGGGCGATTGCTCGACTTCCTCTTCAAATCGGGGCCGACTGAATACGACCTCACAGCACTGATTGGTCAATTGCCGTTGCAGATCAGCGGCTTGTGCATAGTTCAGATCAAAATCGGCTTTGAAGTACCTCGCTTCCGATTGCAGTGCGGCAGGAATAAACGGGTTTTTATTGAGCCGGGGTGGCCACTCTTTCTCGTTCAGATTGCCGAACCAGACGGCATCGAATTCAATCCCGGCAGATTCCAGTATACCCATGATCTCGATGTTGACTTTTGCCGATTCGGGTTCGAACGGCTGTGTCGCCAACCGTTCGTTCAGTACGGAGAGCGCTTCGGCCAGCGTTGTGCGAGACTCGACCAGGTCCAGCGTAGCCAGATTCAGGATCTCCTTCCTGAATGCCTGGACGACCTGATGTTCAGCGCTGCCCAGGGTTTCATCTCCAGGCCAGCCGAACCCGTCCAGCCATTGTGTGACAATGCCCGCCCATTCACTGCAGGGGTTTTTTTGTCTTGACCGCTGAAGAAGGGGCTTGAGGCGATTGAAGATCCGGATCAGTTCGGGCGCCGGTTCGGGGGAATCGCCGTTGGCGGTATCCCTGGCAATCCGGGCCCAGGCATCGGGCACTTTCATCTCGTGGGCAAATTGCTGTCGGTATCGGTATTCGAACTGGTGCCGCTGGGCCATTTCCCGTGTTGCGCCACGGGTCCAGGGGTCGATCAACATGCGCGCAATGGCTTCAAACCTGACCGGTTTTTCTGTAAACAGGGTCAGCAGGTTGATTGCCGAGCGCACCACCGGATACGTGGCGAGTTGCTTGCCGAGTGCGATATGAAAGGGGCGGTCGTAATACTTTTCGGGGTCGATGAGGCTGCCCGGGCAAAGCGTCCGGGTGAACTCCAGTTCAATACCCTGTCGTGACCGGACCAGGTCAGGGGCCACGACCGCAATCCGATGTTCCGGGTTGCGGGTTAATATGCGTTTGGCCCATTGCGCGGCGGCAAGCCATTGGTCACGCCCGGATTCGAATTCCAGGAATTTCTTCTCCGACGCCGGTTGGCCGTCCGGTTTTGACAGGCTTACCCGGATCCCCGATGTACGCAAACACTCAATCAGGCGCTCCTGATCCGGGTTCAGATTGCCGAATCCCGCCCAGACCAGGTGCGGCAAGTCCGGTTGTATGCCCTGTTTTATCCGTGTAACGATATGGCCGGGGACTTGATAGGGGTCAAGCCACTGACGCTGGCGGGAGTACGACTGATATTCTCTGGCCCACCTGGAAAAACTGCGGTGATCGGTCAGGGAGAAATCACCGAAGTCATTGAATTCAATATTCCATTGCTGGCAGATTCGCCAGGCTTCCATCGCGGAGCGCACCGTGGCATTGATGTTCCACAGGTGTTCGGTATCCCCGCCATTCGACTGGATGTCCCGATGGATGATCTTTTTCCAGAGTTGTCGGCTTTGTGAGGGGTTCAGGACCACATCCAGCCCGGCTTGCCGGTTCCCGGAATCCGTACGCATGTGTTTCCAGGTGCGTTCAACCCAGGGCGGGTAGGGAAGAACGTCCGGTGTATTCCAGGATGTCAGTCCGTTTTGCAGTTGGCTCTGGTTATAGGCCTGAACGATCTCCCGGGACAAGCGGGGGGTTGCGGTAATCAGGGTTGCGCCATCACGCAGTAAATCGAACATCGATTCAGCCAGGAGACTACCTCTCAGGTCAGGGTCGCGCTCGATAAGTTCAGGACTGAATCTGTTCAATTTTGTCGGCAAGCTCAAAGTCGAGTCGGGTAACGCCGCCACTGCTATGGGTAACCAGATGGATGTCTACCTTGTTGTAAACGTTGGACCACTCCGGGTGATGGTTCATTTTTTCTGCCAGCATGCCTGCCTGGGTGAAGAACCCCATGGCTTGAATGAAATTGCCAAACTTGAATTGCTTGTACAATTTTCCATCCACCGACTGCCAGGGCTGGGCAATATCCTGGTTGAGTTTTTGCAGGCAGACCGATAATTCGTCGCCTTCGATAACGTCATGTTTCATAAATGGGTTCCGCGAGAGATTAAGCGCAAGTTTATGTCAAACAGACGGTTTTTGCATCTGCCCTGCCCAGGTTCAATACATATCAGACCCAACCCTGTTATTATCCAGACAACCACGGGGGGTTGTCCCTACATCCCTGACATACGGGGAAATGTCGCGTGTTTATGGTAGAGTAATCGAAAATCCTGTACTGATTGCCTTATGATGGATAAAATACAGTCGGGTCACAGCCACAGTGCGGGTGAGATCGAACAACGGGTCAAGAGCCTTGAGAATCTGCTGATCGGGAAAGGGCTGGTGGACCCCCGGGTCGTGGACCAGTTGGTGGATACCTATCAAAATAAAGTGGGGCCGCGTAATGGCGCTCACGTGGTTGCACGGGCATGGACAGACCCGGAATATAAAGAGCGGTTATTGTCTGATGCCACTGCCGCGATCAAGGAGTTGGGCTACAGTGGCCGGCAGGGAGAGCACATGCGGGTCGTCGAGAATACGGAGCGGGTCCATAACATGGTGGTTTGCACGTTGTGCTCGTGTTACCCGTGGCCTGTACTTGGGCTGCCTCCTGCCTGGTACAAATCATCCAGTTATCGCGCCAGGGCGGTGAATGAGCCTCGGGCCGTGCTGTCCGAGTTCGGGCTGGAGCTGGACGAAGATGTCGAAGTGCGGGTCTGGGATTCCACTGCGGAAATGCGATACATGGTATTACCCCGGCAACCGGAGGGAACAGAACATTTATCGGCAACGGAACTGGCGAAACTGGTCAGCCGGGATGCCATGATCGGTGTTGCATTGGCGGACACGGTACCATGAATTCGGTACATGATCTCGGCGGTATGCACGGCTTCGGAAACATTGATCAAAGCCAGCGGGAAAACTTCACCCATCAATGGGAAGAAAAGGTTTTTGGGTTGACCCTGGCCTGTGGTCTGTTGGGGCAATGGAATCTGGATGAGTCCCGCCATGCACGGGAACGGATGGAAGCGGGTGAGTATTTGCGAAGCAGCTACTATGAGCGCTGGCTGCACGGTCTCGAGAGATTGCTGATCGAAAAAGGGTTAGTGACTGTTGATGAGCTCGAATCCGGGAGAAGCAAACGGAAAAGCAGCATGAGTCCGGTTGCTGTCGAGAAAATCCCGGAAATTCTCGGGCGTGGCAGCCCTGCACAGATGCGCCCGCAAACTGCACCGGGGTTTGTGATCGGACAGCTTGTAAAGGTCAGGAATTTCCACCCGAAATCACATACGAGGGCGCCACGTTATATTCGAACCAGATCAGGCCGGGTTTCGGCACACTATGGCGCACATATTTTTCCGGATCTGCATTCAGCCCGCGGAGAAAAGCGCCCTGCACATCTTTACAGTATCAGATTTGAAGCCGGAGAGTTGTGGGGGGAGCAGGATGCAGAAGGCCGGTTTGCCGTTTATGTCGATCTGTTCGAGCCTTACTTGCAGGCAGCGGATGAATAACGGAATGTAACGATGACCCAATCACTCCCTCCTTGAGGGGGAGTCGGCGAAACCAGAGCCTGTCCCCGGCTTGACCGGGGAGCGCCAGCCCGCCAGTGAGACGGTGGGGGGCCGGATGACGGGCCGGATCAATGTGTGAAAAAACCGGATGCCCTGTAAGTCGGTGGCATCAGTATGCGTAAATGAGGTGAGAATATGACTGAACAGAAAACCGCTGTCATTGTCGGTGTCGGCGCCGAAGAGGGGCTGGGTGCATATTTGTGCCACAGCGCGGCGGAAGCAGGGTTGCATGTGTTCATCGGCGGGCGTACCGCTGCCAGAATCGAAGCGGTTGCCGATGCGACACGCGACAGCGGTGGACGGGCATCCGCTGTGGTCACGGACGTGACCGAACAGGCTGCGGTAGCGGGTATAGTCGCTCAGGCGGAGGCCAGCGGGCCAGTCGATCTGGCCATTTACAATGCGGGTAATAACTGGCCTGGTGATTTTCTGGAGATGGAGGCCGATTATTTTGAGGCGGCCTGGAGAGTGATCTGTTTTGGCGGTTTTCTGTTTGCACAGCAGGCGTTGCGGTGTATGGCGCCCCGCGGGGAAGGTTGTCTGCTGGTTACCGGGGCCAGCGCCTCGTTACGTGGCAAACCCAATTTCGGAGCCTTCACGTCGGCAAAAGCGGGGCTTCGCACCCTGACACAGAGTCTGGCCCGGCAATACGGCCCGCAAGGCATTCATGTGGCACAGGTCATGATTGACGGTAGTATTGCCGGCGAGAAAGCCCTGACACGTATGCCCCGGATTGTGGAAAAATATGGTATGGACAGTCTGGTGGGACTGACCGGTATTGCCGATGCGTATATGTTCTTATACCGGCAACCCCGTAACGCCTGGAGTCATGAACTTGATCTCCGTACCCATAAGGAATCCTTTTAGACCGGATAAGGATACCAGCTAATCAAAGGTATCCACATAGCCAAACAATGCAGCGCTTCCTCCGGTGTGAAGGAACACGATATTCTGCCCTTTGGTAAAGAATCCATTGCGGATATGATCGATTAACCCGGCCAGACCCTTGCCGGAATAGACGGGGTCCATCAGGATGGCTTCTTCCCGAGCCATCAGGTTCACGGCCTCGATCATACTTTCGGTCGGGATGCCGTAACCGTCACCGACATAGTCGGAATTGGCAACCACTTTTTCTCTGGCGACACAGCCGGAAATTCCCATGTGATCTGCGGTTTTACAGGCCAGGTCGTACACGTTCTCTTCCTGCTGTTCCCGGAGGGCGCGTACGCTGATGCCGAGCAATGGAATCCCGGAACGGGTGGCTTCCAGTCCAACCACCAACCCTGCCTGGGTACCCGTGCTGCCTGTGGCAGTCACCAGGTGATCAATACGAAGTCCCCTGTCATTGGCCTGGGTCAGGGTTTCGATGGCACAATTCACATAGCCCAGCGCACCGACCGCATTGGAGCCTCCTCCGGGAATGATATAGACCGTTTTACCCTGTGAGCGAATTTCCCCGGCTTTATCGAACATGGCCGCGTTCATGTCCGTGTCTTTTGCAAAGCGGGTAATATTGGCGCCGAAGATCCTGTCCAGCAATACGTTTCCGGAATCGGTGTAATCACGGTTGGCGTATCCGGTGCGGTTCTCCAGAAGAATTTCACAGGCCATTCCCAACTTGGCCGCCGCCGCCGCCGTTTGGCGTGCGTGATTTGACTGCACTGCGCCCTGGGTAATCACCACATCTGCTTTCTCTGCCAGTGCCTCTGCCATCAAAAACTCCAGTTTGCGCGTTTTATTGCCACCCGTACCGAGACCCGTGCAATCATCGCGCTTGATATAGATATCAGGCCCTCCCAGTTTTTTTGACAGATTGGGTAAAAACTCCAATGGTGTGGGCAGGTGGGCGAGGTTTACTCGCGGGAAACGTGAAAGATGCATGTAATGGTATCTCCGTGCGGGTTAAGGGTTCTTCAGGTTTGAAATTTCCTGTTCGATTATACGGGCGACGGCGCCGCATTGAGTTCGGCTCAGCGACAATGGAATCCGCATGTCACAAGTGGTTGCCAAAATCTCTGAAGTGTCGGGCAATGCCTGGGGTTGCAGGTATTGCCAATGATGATACTGGCTGGTATAGCCGACTGGCTCTGCGCGACCGAACCATTTGATCGCCACCCCTCTTTGCGTACATCTGTCTGCGAGGGTTTGCAGTTGCGCCTTGTCCAACCCGTTGACATGGAACTGGATAGAGCTTGCAACGAATGCTTCATGTTGCTCGCGATGAGGAACCTCGATTCCATCGATACAGTTCAGGGCCTGTTCCAGCCGGCGATAGATCTGATTCCATTTTGCTCCTCTGGCGGTCATTTCCCGCAACTGGGGACGCAATACACAAGCCACCAGATTGGACATGCGCATGCTGAAGTTCGGAATCCGCTTTTTCCATTTTTCGAACACGCTGGCGGACGGGGTTGACTGGTGCTGACCATAGAGCATATAGCTGCCCGAATACAGAATAGCCTTTGCAGCCATGTCATCATCGTCGGTAACGATAATTCCGCCTTCTCCAGAATTGATATGTTTGAAAGTCTGGGTGCTGAAACAGCCAACAGAACCAAATCGTCCGGTGAACCGGCCATTCCATTTTGCGCCCATGGTATGCGCGCAGTCTTCAATCAGGGTCAAGCCATTTTGATCGCACAGTTTCACGATCTTTCCCATATCGGCAATATGACCGCGCATGTGAGTCAGCAATAATACACCGGCCTGGCTCTGTTGCGCCTTGCGTTCCAGATCATCCAGGTTGATCCGATGGTCATTGTCGATTTCGACCAGTAACGCTTCCCCGCCCGCGTGTTTTATCGCGCCAGGGACCGGCGCAAGATTGAAAGCATTGACCAGAACCGCGTCACCCGGCTCGACCCCGGCTATCTTTAATCCAAGAAAAATTGCGCAGCCGCCGGAGTTCACCCCGATGGCATAACGTGAGCCGACATATTCGGCAAACTCTTTTTCGAACAGGGCCGCATGAGGTTCGGTTTCATTGTATTCGCCATAGCGATGTAACCGGCCGGATTTCATCAACTCCACGGCCTGTTCGATCGCCTCATCGGGCAGCGCACCAGGGTCACTCAGGTCGACATCCAGATCAGTTTTCAATCCGGTTTCTTCTATCGGGTTTTCCATAGCCTTATTGGTTGGACGGTTCAAGACAAATGATTTATATCTCGAATTCCACCCAGACCGGCAGATGGTCCGACCCGGTGGCGTTGTCATCTACCCGGCACCCGGTCACCCTGTGTCGAATCGCACTGCTGACAAAGGCATAATCCAGTCGAGCCGGAATGTCGTTTACTTCGCCGGTCGAACCCTCGTATTTATCATTACCGCACTGGCGCCACGCATCGACAAATCCACAGGGGCTGGTAATGTGTCCGCCATAATCGCTGATCGGCCCCACCATTTTGAGGTATTCTTCCGAGTCCGGCTGAAAATTGAAGTCACCGAACAGGATGGCATGTTCCGCCACTGACTGATTCGACACCCCGGACTCCCAATCCATGCCGGACAGATTGCCACTGACAGCATGACCTTCATGTACTGCCTGCCGATGAATTTCCAGAATTCGATCTACCTGGGGTAACCGGGTTGCTGCTGACAGATGGGTCAGGTGTACCGAATAAATCCTGACAGGGAAGCCGTTTAAAATTATGGTGGCTTCAATCGCTGATCGTTGCAGACTGAGCGGGCCGATGCTGCCGTGTTTGGGCAGAAGATGATGACGAAATGTTTCGAGCGGATATCGACTCAGGATCATGTTGCCGAACTGCCGCCGTTGACGGTCTTCAGGTTTTGATCCGGGGACATGCAAATCAACCCCTGCGCCATAAACACTGTAATAGTCGTTGAATCGGTCCTGGAAGTATTGCATCTGATCGATATTTCCGGTTCGCGGCCAGAAACGTTCGACTTCCTGCAACGCGATCAGATCCGCGCCACTGATTTCATCACCGATTCTGGACAGATCAACCCGATTATCCCGGCCCTTGCCATATTGAATATTGTAGGTCACGCATTTCATCGGCTTGCTCCGTCAATGCATTCCATGAACCTGGGTTATTCAGACAGCACGGCGGTCTTTGACCACCGTGACCCGGTGCATTCGTCGATATTGGGGCGCGTAATCAGCCACCGCATAATGTTGAGTGACGCGGTTGTCCCACATCGCTACATCGCCCTCGGTCCAGCGATGTCTTACCTGAAATTCCGGCTGGTTGATGTGGTTATAAAGATATTGCAGCAAACGATCACTGTCGGCCGCCGAGTATCCGTAAATCTGATTGGTGAACGACTGATTGACATAAAGAAATTTTCGCCCGGTAACCGGATGCACCTGAATCACCGGATGCAATGCCGAGCCAGCGTTTTTCAGTGCGTTGTTCAGACATTCCACGCTTTTGTCCTGACCGAGGAACTGGTTGCGAAAAGTGCCGGGATCATGGATGGCTTCGAGATTCGAAAGTTCGGTTTTCATTGGCGCCGACAATGCCTCCCAGGCCGCATACAGACTGGTCCAGAGAGTGTCTCCTCCAATTTCCGGCAAGACCCGGGCATGCAGAATCGATGCGAAAGGAGGGTCCGGGTGAAAGGTCAGGTCGGTATGCCATGTGTTGGTATCGGGCGGGCGGTCTGCATCGTTTTCCAGCAATGTCACTTCCTGAAAACCATCGACATGGGGATAAACCATGTGGGGTTTGCCAATTTCACCGAAATTTTCGGCAAATTTCAGTTGTGACTCGGGGCTCAGACTCTGTCTTGGCAGGAAGATGACCTTGTGGTCGATCAAGGCGCCATAAATGGCTTTAAGTTGCGCTTCACTCAGCGGATCAGCGAGATTCACTCCGGTAATCCGGGCGCCAATGGCAGGAGTCAGTTGTTTTATTTCCATGGCTGGATTCTACTCAAAAAAATATTCACCGGATACCTGTTTTTATGATGTTTTTTTGCCCCGGAATATCGGTTTGACTTATGATTGCGGTCATTGGCAACCCGGCGGCAGAAAAAGAACCGAACACAATAATGAAGATCAGGAACAACCTCAGATCTCTGTCACAGGACATTCAGAACCGGCAGATAACGACTGAGTCGATTATAAACGCGACCCTGAAAAAGGCGAAGGCGAGTGAAAATGTCCTTGTTTCCATCAATCATGATGTACTGGATCAGGCCAGGCAGGTTGACAGTTCAATTCAAGCCGGGCATCGCGTCCCCCCGTTGGCCGGTATTCCGATCATTTTGAAGGATCTGTTCGATATTGAGGGTGAGGTCACGCTGGCAGGGTCGATTGCCTTGCGGCACTCGGCCACACCTGCCCAAAGGGACTGTGCTGTGGCAAATCGACTGCGAGGGGCTGGCCTGTTGTTCGCAGGGCGGGCCAATATGAGTGAATTTGCTTTCAGTGGCATGGGAACCAACCCTCATTATGGTACTCCGAAGTGCATCTGGAATCGGCAGACCGGACGACTGCCAGGCGGTTCTTCTTCGGGTAGTGCAGTCAGCGTGGCAGAAGGCATCGTGCCCGCGACAATCGGGTCGGATACCGCCGGGTCCTGTCGTGTGCCCGCTTCTTTCAATGGTATCGTAGGGGTAAAACCGAGTTACGGTCGATTATCGCTGGATGGAGTCTATCCCTTGTCGCCCACCTCTGATGCGCCGGGTCCGATGGGGGTTGATGTCGATAGCTGCTTTTTACTGGATCAACTGATGTCTGGAGCCTGGGACGGACAAGGCACGCTGCCATCGATCGGTCACATTGATTGTGCTTCGCTGAAACTGATTGTTCCCGAAAGTACGGTGATGGATGATCTGGCCAATGAGGTGGCTGACGATTTTGACCGGGCTGTGGACACACTCAGGCAGGCCGGCGCCAGCGTGGAATTTATCGAAATGCCGGTCATCGGTGAGAGCGTGGAATTGTTTCTCACCCGTGCAGTGGTGGGGTATGAGGCATTGCAGCACCATGCTGCACTACTGGAGGAGTACGGACATGAATATGATCCTTTTGTGTATGACCGGATGATTGCTTTCAAAGAGGTTACTTATGAAGAACAGCAATCCAGATATCGCGACAAGGCTGATCTGAAAGCATCCTTTGAACAGGTAATGAAGGATTTTCAGGCTGACGCGGTAATATTTCCGACTACCCCGTGTATTCCTCCGACCATTGCCGAAGCCAGGGTTGCACAAAACAGGACGAAAATCAATTTGCGAAACCTGAGAAATACCGCCTCGGCAAACTACTTTGATGGCTGTTCAATCAGCCTGCCGTGTCATGATTCAGGCAAGGCGCCGACCGGGTTGATGGTGTCTGCTGTTCATGGTCATGATGCGCAGTTGTACCGGATTGCAGAAGCAATCGAGCGGGTGATCCATTCATCGCGGAATTGACAAGGTTCCGTAAAACGTGATCGAAGCCGCCCGCATGATGGGAGCCACAAATCGTCAGACATCATTGGGATTGAGCGTAGCATGACCAGTCAAGACAATCTGCCGCTGACCAGTTCGCATTGGGGCACCTATCGTGCCCGGGTGGGAAATGGCCGCGTGCTGGAACTGCTGGCGTTTGAACATGACCCTGATCCCTCCCCGATAGGCCAGGGGATCCTCGATGTTCAGGACGGCCCTACGCGTATCGATGCGCCGATGGTGCGAGAGAGCTGGTTGAAGGGTGGGCCGGGCTGTCGTCCTGAGCGGCGTGGTGTTGATCCTTTTGTGGAAGTCGGTTGGAGTCAGGCGAACGAACTTGTTGCGAAAGAACTCGACCGTATCCGCAACTCTTACGGAAACGCGTCAATCTTTGGCGGATCATACGGTTGGGCCAGTGCCGGGCGTTTTCACCATGCGCAAAGCCAGCTGCACCGGTTCCTCAACTGTATCGGAGGATACACGGGGTCGAAATTCACTTACAGCTTCGCTGCGGCAGAGGCGGTTGTGCCGCATATTCTGGGCAGCTACCGTGCCTATCTCGATACCTGCACCAGCTGGTCGTCGATCTGCGAGAACACCAGACTTTTGGTCTGTTTTGGTGGTGTTCCCCTGAAGAATGGACAGATATCCCAGGGCGGTACCGGTCGCCACTGCCAGCGCGATTGTCTTGAGGCCGCCGGGGTCGCCGGTATTGATTTCGTAAACATCAGCCCGTTGAAGTCGGATCTGCTGGATGATGTGGGTGGCGAATGGTTGGCCGTGCGTCCCAATACCGATGTCGCTGTCATTCTTGGCCTTGCCCATACGTTGCAGATCGAGGGTTTGACCGACCAGGCGTTTCTGGATCGTTATACCGAGGGCTTCGATCGATTCCTGCCCTATCTGATGGGGGATTGGGACGGTGTTGCAAAAGATGCCGACTGGGCTGCGGAAATCAGCGGGATCTCCGCCGAGACCATCCGTACACTCGCCCGACGTATGGCAGCCGAGCGGACGATGATCTCGGTCAGCTGGTCTCTGACCCGGCAGGATCATGGGGAGCAGCCGTTCTGGGCCGCTATTGTGCTGGCTTCAATGCTGGGTCAGGTTGGCTTGCCGGGCGGAGGATTCGGCTTTGGCTACAGCGCCATGAATTTCATCGGTGGCCAGTTCACAGTCTTGCCCGGAGCCTCCTTTCCACAAGCTCAAAACGCGGTGAAGAACTTTATCCCGGTCGCCCGCATCAGCGACCTGCTTTTGCATCCGGGCGGGCCCTTCGATTTCGATGGTGTCCGCTACGAGTATCCGGACATCAAGGTGGTTTACTGGGCGGGCGGCAATCCCTTCCATCATCACCAGGATCTTAACCGGTTGATCAGGGCCTGGCAGAAACCGGACACGATCATCGTAAATGAATGGTGCTGGAATTCACTGGCAAAACGAGCCGATATAGTCTTACCTTGCACCACGCCACTGGAACGGAATGATATCGCGCTGACACCGCGCGATCCCTACGCGGTCTCCATGTGCAAACTTACCGAACCCTACGGTCAGTCTCGCGATGATTTCGAGATATTCAAGGGTATTGCACGGGCGATGGGCGTCGAAAGCGCCTTCACCGAAGGGCGAGACCAGGACGACTGGCAGCGATGGATTTACGATCAGACCCGGGCCCAGGCGAGGTCCACCAACATCGACATGCCGGACTATGAGACCTTTCGAGAACAGGGGTGGTTCAAGACCCCGGACCTTGCAGAACCGATCGTCATGCTGCGCGACTTTCGCGCCGACCCGGTCAAGTACCCGCTTTCGACACCAAGCGGAAAGATCGAGATATTCTCCGAAACCGTGGCCCGGTTCGGATATGATGATTGCCCGGGACACCCGGTCTGGCTGGAACCCTACGAATGGCTTGGGTGCGCCCATTCGCGCTGGCCGCTCCACCTGATCTCGAACCAGCCAAAAGACAAACTGCATTCACAACTTGACCATGGCGGTTACAGCAAGTCCGCCAAGGTGCAGGGCCGCGAGCCTGTCCACATCCATCCCGAAGAGGCGGTTGCTCGTGGTGTTCGGGGTGGCGATGTCGTGAGAGTGTTCAACGACCGGGGCGCCTGTCTGGGTGGCGCAGTGATCGACGACAAAATCCGCCCCGGAGTCGTGCAAATGAGCACCGGTGCGTGGTATGACCCTGTTGATCTGTCCGGGCCCGGAAGCCTTTGCAAACACGGCAATCCAAATGTCCTGACACGCGACAAGGGCACGTCGAGGCTTGGTCAGGGCCCGACGGCGCATACCTGTCTTGTCGAAATCGAGCGGTTTGACGCCAACCCGCCACCCGTTACCGCACACGAGCCCCCCATCATATTGAGACCTGAAAATCCGACCACCGGAGCGTCAATCGAAATGGTAGAGACATGAGTAATCTTCAGGAAGTCTCTGATCTTGAAAACACGGTTGCCATCGCCGGTCGGATGGGAGGATAGATGATGGAATGTCAATGAGTCCCGATATGAACCGGGACATAAACCTTATTATTCGGCACCGGCCCGTGTTTCGGCTGGTCCAGTCAGGAAGTGCTTGGCTGGGTTTATTATGGTAGTGGACAGGTGTTGGCTATGGTGGTTTATGATTTCCGGGATGAGTGCGTACGTGAAAGGGGAGAGTGAATCAGGCCCCTTTGAAGTGATATTCTGATTCATGTTCCATTACATTTTCCTGTGCAAGCTTTTCTGCTTGCCGCTTTTCTGCCGTGGCTCTTCTGTGGCGACCATATAGCGCAAACAGAATTCCACCGATTATCACCGAACCGCCCAACCATATCCCGTCACCCGGGTCTTCACCGACGAGCAAGACGGCAATCGTGATTGCGGCGATCGGAGTAAAGGAAGTGGCCAGCGTCATATCGCTGGAACGCGCTTTCTTAAGAGCCATGTTCCAGGCGAACTGCCCACCGATTATCACGATAACCGCATAGATAACGGTCCATTTCAACACGGTCGGGGCAAAAACATCCTGAAAGTGATCCGGGCCAAACAGGTAAATTGCCCACATAAAGTAAATGATGGTTCCAAGCGTGGTGCGATAGATCGAAAAGACGCCAAATGACACCTCGTTCAGTTTCTTCTTTGAAAGCAGATTCGAAGCCATAAATGAAAAAATCCCGCCAAGCGCAGCATATTCTCCCCTGCCGAATTCAAACCCGGCTGCATCCTCACTACGCATGGTGATGACGATAACGGCGCCCGACAGCGCAATCAGGGTACCGGCGAAGGCCCATCTGTCGAATGCGACCTTGAGTACCAGACAGGACAGAATCAGCATCATCGGTGGTTCGATCCGACCGATCAGGACTACATTGGTGACGGTCGAAAATTCCAGCGCAAAGAAAAACAGCGAAGGAGTCAGGGCGGAGGACAATATCGCCGAGATAGTCATCGCAATCCAGTCAGAGCGCGATATTTTGTTCAGATTCTCCCGAGTCCATTCCTTCCAGAAAAAGAAAACCATCGGCACCAGGGAAAACAGGCTTCCGAGAAACAGCAGATTACAGAATGTAATCGTGTTACGTCCATCCAGCAGATTTTTTGATCCGATATCAGTGAGGATAAGAATAATTGAGTTGGCAGATGCATAAATGATGACGGCTACCCAGGAGAGAATCATGCCCTGGACGATGGTTGAACTCAGAACGCTGCTTTTGGAGATATTCATAGGGATAAATTATTTGAATGGATCGGGCGTGCGGACTGAAATTGTATAGTAAAATTCGGTGCATCTGTGAACAAGAACCCGGAGGTTCGAGTTTCAATTCCGGTTATAGTTCCAATGAATATAGAATTATCCCATCCAGTGACCCTGCCGACATGAAGGCGGAGCTAAAAGATATCGAAGATTTGCGGTAAACAATATTATGACTGATCAGTGTAATACCCCGTTGGTGACCCGATTTGACGATGTTTATAATATGCCTGATTGCCGGGCCTATTATCACGCCATGAATGCGGTGCAATACAGTAACGCTGGCATTGCGATGAAAGGATTTGCCCCAGCACTCAATGAATTGAAACGTATTCGCGGTATTGAGGTACCGTGTGTGATGGATTTTGCCTCCGGCTATGGCATTGGCGCCCTTCTGATGCGGCATCACATTACTCTGGATCAGGTGCTGGATCGATATCAGGAGCCGAAGTTTATCGACGCTTCGATGGAAGAGGTTATCCAGTGGGACAGCCAGTGGATTGACCAGAACAAATATTTTGATGTGCCGTGCCGGATCTTTGGCATAGATGTGGCTGAACGGGCGCTCATGTACGGTAAATCTGTCGGTATTTACGACGATGTGTTCGCGATTGATCTGCAATCCGAGTCACCTGGTGAAGAACTGCAACAAATGATTGAGCAGTGTGACATGATCATTGAGGTGGGCTCGATGATGCACATGCTGCAAGGCACACTGCAAACGATACTTGACCTGGCCGGGGACTCGCTCCCCTGGATTGTTTCTTCTCCGGTCAGAGGAAATGAGTCAAAGGAATCCTGGGAGATCATGGAGAAAGCCGGACTGGTCGTTGAAGCGATGCCGATTTCGCCGTTTCCTCACCGGATATTCGCGGATGAAGAGGAGAAACAAAGAGCGATTCGACTGGTCAGGGAAAGAGGACGTGAATCCCAGGGTTTTGAAACAACCGGCTCCTACCATGCACAGTTGTATATCGCTCGGCCCGAGCATGAATGTACCCACATGTCTGATTGGCTTGTCTGATCCGTTTCAGGGCTGATACAGGATAGTTTCGGGGACGGCGCCAAACCGGACATGACGGTCAAGCGCGTCGATGCGGCTCATTTCCTCCACTCCCAACACAAACTCCCCGATGCTGAAATTCTGGCGAATATGGGCCGAAGTCTGCGCTTTTGGAATGGCGATCAGATTATGCTGGTAATGCCAGCGCAGAAGAATCTGCGCCGGGGTCACTGCGTGTCTGATGGCCAACTCCTGGATTAACGGGTCACGAAACGGGGTTTCCACGGAAGCGCCGGACTTCCATTGTGCGGCTCCCAACGGCGACCCGCTGATAATTTTGATCTCGTTTTGATCACAAAACTGCCTGATCTCGTTCTGGCAACAATAGGGATGGAGTTCAATCTGGTTACAAACGGCGGGAATATGGGCAAACCCCTGAAGGGATTTCAGATCTGCCACATCAAAATTTGAAACCCCGATACTCCTTACCCGATTTTCCTCAACGAGTTTTTCCAGCGCTTTCCAGGTTTGCCTGTTTTTTCCGGAAACCGGCCAGTGCAGTAGATATAGATCAATATATTCAAGATTCAATCTGTCAAGACTCGATTCAAACGCCCGCAGGGCGTTGTCATAACCGAAACTCATCATCGGCGCCTTCGAGGTAATGAATATCGAATCCCGATTGATTCGGGACTGCCTGATCGCGGCCCCGACACTGCGCTCGTTACCATATACCGGTGACGTGTCAACATGTCGATAACCGTGTCTCAATGCGTTGAGCAGGGTATCCACCACCTCGCGGCCATCGTTGCGCCAGCCATTCAATCCCGCAGTACCAAACCCTCTGGTCGGAATGGATATGCCATTGGCCAGTTGTGTTTGGGCGATCAGCGCCATGACAATTATTCGGTGATCCGGGCGGTTGCCGTTTGTGCAGGAATCAGCGCAGTTCCCGCGGAATTTTACAAACGGGAATGGGTTCCATTTTATGCCGGTTGGCTTTGTGCAGGCGGATATAAATTTCCAGCGCCTGACGCTGCCGGGCGCTTGCACCGGTGAGCGATCCTTCCCGGTCGGGGTTCCCGGAATCTTCTTCGGTACGGGCCATGGCCCATTCCAGTTCGTCGTAGCTGGCGCCCAGTTGATCTTCGTCAGAGCGATTATCTCCCCATAAACCATCGGTTGGTCTGGCTACCATGATCTCTTCGATGATACCCAGGGCTTTTCCAAGCCGGTAAACTTCAGATTTATCGAGGTCGGCAATCGGACTCAGGTCAACGCCGCCATCGCCATATTTTGTGAAAAACCCGACACCGAAATCCTCGACCCGGTTGCCGGTACCGGCAACCAGATAATTGTGCAGTCCGGCAAAGTAATAAAGCGTGGTCATTCGTAATCGCGCACGGGAATTCGCCAACGCCAGGGATCGGGTTTTCTCATCTTCCACCGCTGGCATGGATTGGACGAATTGATCAAATATCGGGGTGAGGTCGGTTCTGACCGAAGACACATTCGGGAAGTTGTTTTCAAGCTGATCGATATGTTTCCTCGCCCTCGATTCCTGTGAAGGCGCCTGGTGAACCGGCATTTCGAGGCACAACACCGGGTTGCCTGTTCTGGCTGCCAGGGCCGAAGTCACAGCCGAGTCGATCCCCCCGGAAACGCCTACCACAAACCCCCTGGTTGTTGCCGTCTGATTGTAACAATCGAGCCAGGCGACAATATGATTTATGACTGCTTCGGTTTTCATAATACCTGACATGATACCCAAAAAGCTGGACAATTCAATCAGCCACCATGATACACTCGCTCCGCGGCAAACAGGCAGTTGACCCTATGGTAAAGACTATCGTTAGTTCCTGGAATGATTTTGATCCATTAAAACATGCCATCGTTGGCCGGGCGGATTATACCTGTATTCCACCCAACGAACCTGCGACAGAGGCCAAAATACCCCGGGACAGTGATATGCGCGGCATGTGGGGACCGCGCTCGCTCGATACCGTGGAAAAAGCCAATTTCCGGCTGGATAATCTGGCCAGGTTACTGGAAAGCCGGGGCATACGTGTCGATCGGCCCACCCCCCTGCAATGGAATCAGGCCGTGCATACTCCGGATTTCACGACCGCCTCGCAATTTGGTTGTATGCCTCCGAGAGATGTATTGCTCACTGTCGGCAAGGAAATTCTCAGCGCACCCATGTCATTTCGCTGCCGGTATTTCGAGTATCTCGCATACCATGACCTGATGCAGAAATATTTTGATGAGGACCCCGGGTTTCGCTGGGAGCAGGCGCCCCGGCCCCGATTGAGTGATGCCTCCTACAAATCGGGTTACTTCGATGAAATTACCGTCTCCGAGCGATTGAGGCGAACTGCTGCACTCGATTTTGTGACCAACGAGAATGAACCACTGTTTGATGCCGCGGATGTATGCCGTATGGGCAAGGATTTATTTTGTCAGCATGGCTTGACCACCAACAGACGGGGGATGCAATGGCTCAAGCGCCATTTCCCGGATCATCGTGTGCATGCAGTGAATTTCCCGGGGGATCCCTACCCCATACATATTGACGCCACTTTCGTGTCACTGCGTCCCGGCTTGATTATCAACAACCCGGGACGAAGAATACCGGAAGCGCAGCGCAGGATTTTCGAGGCCAATGACTGGGAAATTATCGATGCCGCGCAACCCGCCCATGAGGCGCCGCCACCGCTTTGTTATTCCAGTGTGTGGCTATCCATGAACTGCCTTGTCATCGATCACAAGACGGTGATTGTCGAGGCCAGCGAAGTTCATCAGATGGAACAGATGGACAGGCTCGGCATGGAGGTACTGCCGCTGGAGTTCCGTGATGCCTACGCTTTTGGTGGTGGCCTCCACTGTGCCACCGCAGATGTGTACAGGGAAGGCAACTGCGAAGATTATTTTCCCAATCAGGTCACAGGCACATTGATCTGAAAACCAGGGCGGTGGACCACACTCGTCACAACAGACATCTTGCCACTGCCTGGTTCCAGCCATCCACCTTGACCGAGCGCATTGCCATGTCTATTTCAGGTTTGTATATCGAATCGACTTTCCATTTTTCGGCAATCGCATCAAGCGATTGATACAGCCCCTGATGCAGTCCGGCAAGATACGATGCACCGAGTGCGGTAGTTTGCGTAATCGTGGGCTGGGTGACCATTGATTGAGTAATATCGGCCAGACTTTGAAGTAACCGGAGGTTGACGGTCATGCCGCCGTCAACCCGGATTTCCCGCACTTCTTCGCCGCTGTCCGCTAACATGGCCGTGATCAGATCGTTGGTTTGATAACAAACCGATTCCAATGCGGATCTGAGAAGGTCTGATTTCGTTGTATCCCGTGTGATGCCGGTCAGTATGCCGCGCGCATCCGGGTTCCAGTGAGGGGCTCCGAGACCGGTAAATGCAGGCACAAGATAGAGTTTACCCGTGCTGCGGGGTTCTGTATCAGGCGGTAACCGGTTCATCTCATCGGTGGATTTTATGATTCCCAGTCCGTCCCTCAGCCACTGAATCACAGTTCCGGCATTGAATATCGAACCTTCCAAAGCATAGCTGGTTTCATTGTTAAGCTGGTAGGCGATAGTGGTCAGTAATCTGCTCGACGATCTGACCGGAGTGTCGCCCGTATTCATGATCATGAAACATCCCGTTCCAAAGGTGCTTTTGACCATGCCTGATTTGAAACAAGCCTGCCCGATCAGCGCCGACTGCTGATCGCCGGCGACACCGCAAACGGGTATCTCCCTGCCCAGTACCGAAGCATCGGTTACGCCAAATTCATCCGCACAATTTCTGACCTGCGGTAGAAGAGATTCCGGGATCTCGAACAGTTGCAGCAGTTCCTTGTCCCATTCTCCACTATGAATGTTATACAACAGTGTTCTGCTGGCATTGGTCGCGTCAGTCAGGTGACATCTTCCCGCAGTCAGACGCCAGATCAGGAATGTATCAACGGTGCCAAATGCCAACTGCCCGTTTTCGGCCTTTTTTCTTGCGCCGCCGACATTGTCAAGAATCCAGTTTATCTTGGTGGCGGAAAAATAAGGATCGAGTAACAGTCCGGTTTTCGAAGAAACCAGCGATTCCAGGCCTTGTTCGTGGAGTCTTTCACAATACCGTGCAGTTCTCCTGTCCTGCCAGACGATGGCGTTGTACAGGGGTTTGCCGGTCTTCCTGTCCCAGATCAGCGTTGTTTCCCGCTGGTTGGCTATCCCTATGGCTACGATATCAGTGAGCGCTGCGCTTTTCTCAATAACGCTTTTAACTGATTGCAGGGTACTGCGCCAGATAACTTCCGGATCATGTTCAACCCAGCCATCGTCCGGGAAGATTTGCTCGAACTCCTGCTGGCAGCTTGCAACAACCTGACTGTCGAGATTAAACAGGATCGCTCTGGAGCTGGTCGTTCCCTGATCAATGCTTAAAATCAATGGAGAAGATGACATGACCCATCAACGGCTTATCGGGTCACTGTGACCAGTGCATCGGCAAACTGATGCAGTTGTGCTTCGTCCTTGAGTCCTGCGATGTTTATCCGGCCACCTGCCACGGCATACACTGCGTGTTCGTTACGCAAGCTGTCAACTTCCTCATCGCTCAATGCCAGCAGCGAAAACATGCCGCGGTGATGTTCAATGAAATCCCATCGATTTGACTGGGATTTTTCCCTGAGTATGTCGCTTAACTGTTTTCTCAATGTGAGCATCCGTTGGCGCATCGATGTCAATTCGCTTTCCCAGTTATCTTTCAAGTCGGGATCCGACATGATAAGAGAGACGATCGCAGCGCCATGATCGGGAGGCATTGAGTAAGAGCTTCGTGCGTTGCTGGCGATATGGTTGCGTGCGATTTCGGCGGTACCGGGGGTCTCCCCGACCAGCAGGGAACAGCCTGCACGGTCGCGGTAAAGTCCGAAATTCTTGGAACAGGAGCTGGCCACGACCATCGATTCGACATGACTGGCTATGGCCCGAACGCCATAGGCATCCTCTTCGAGTGAGTCACCAAAACCCTGATAGGCCAGATCAAAATAGGGAAAAAATCCGTTTTTCACGGCAAGATCTGCGATCTCATCCCAGTTCCCGGGCAGAAGTTCGGCGCCTGTCGGGTTATGGCAACAGCCATGAAAAACAACAATGTCGTCTTGTCCCAATGTGGTCAGCTTACCCATCATGGCATCAAAATCCACCTGCTTGGTGCGCCGGTCAAGGTATGGGTAGGCATCGACATTGAATCCGCTTTGTCGAAAAATGGGATAATGATTGCCCCAGGTCGGATCACTGACCCAGAAGGTCTTGTCGTCGGCAATCCGGTACAGCATATCGGACAGCATTCTGAGGGCGCCGCAGCCGCCCGGAGTCTGCACTGCCCGAACCCGGTCCATTCCCGAAAAGTCGCCGAATATCATATTGGCGATTGCACTGTTGAATTGCTCATCCCCGGTCAGGCCGACATAAGCCTTTGTGGTTTGCAGATTATGCAGTCTGTCTTCTGCCTCCCGCACAGCATCCATGATAGGGGTGACACCGCGGGCATCGCGGAAAACTCCTACACCCACATCTATTTTCTGTGGACGGGGGTCGTCCCTGAACATGCCCATAAGTTTGAGAATGGGGTCCTGGGCAACCGGTTCGAACTGTTCAAACATAATCTGATCTTGCTAAATGTGAATGGTGATGGACTATAACAAATTGGAGCCTGCCTTTTAGGCAATCCATCTGAGATTGTCAAATATTTCCTTCTGTTCGGCAGATCAATGCGGATATTGCCCGGTCAGGACGGTTCTGATCAAGTAAAATAGGATATGAAATTCCGTTCCTTACCTTCCGCGTATCCGGTCACGGCGGGGCAATCCGGTAAACATTCCAGGGCGCTGGTACTTGGCGTGTCTGCCGCGCTGTTGAGTATTCTGTGTTTCAGCACTATGGATGCCATGGTGAAGTGGCTGGGTTCTGACTATTCCATCTATCAGATCATGTTCTTCCGCTGTAATGTAGCGATGATACCGATATTGTTTTTTCTGTATCGTGCAGGGGGCATCAGGATTTTACGGACAAGCCGCCCCTGGATGCATGCTATACGGTCGTTTCTCGGGATGCTGGCCATGGTCACCGCATTTTATGGATTCACTGTACTGCCGCTGGCGGATGCCTCTGCGGTTTTTTACATGGCGCCCCTGATCGGGACGGCGTTCTCAGTCCCTATCCTGGGAGAATATGTCGGTATACGACGCTGGTTGGCGATATTGATTGGTTTTACGGGGGTATTGATCATTACCCGTCCAGGCGGGGCGGTGTTCAATCTCGGAGGGTTGTCGATGTTGACGGCGGCCTTCATTGTCGGCATCAACAGTACTGTCGTCCGAATGCTGAGCGCCACCGATCAGGCCATCAGCATTACTTTCTACTTTACCCTGTGCGGCGCTGTCCTGACCACGATTCTGTGCATCTTTTCCGATTGGGTGGCGCCGGGCGGATGGGATTTGATCCTGTTGATCTGCGTGGGGCTGATGGGCGGGTTGGCGCAATATGCGCTGGCCTTGAGCCTGCGTTACGCAGCGGTCAGTATCATTGCCCCTTTCAAGTACCTGTCCATTATCGCAGGGGGAATAATTGGTTATCTGGTCTGGTCTGAAACTCCGGACGGCTTGACGTTGACCGGCATTGTCATCATCATCGGCTGTGGCCTGTATTCGATGCATCGGGAAACAAAACTTGCCAGACAAAGCGATAACCGGGATAGAATATCGACATACGTTTAAGATACGGTTGAACCAGTATGAATAACCCGAACACTGTCGAATTATCGATCCGCTCCAAACTCGAAGCGCTTGAGCCGATGCACCTCGAAGTATTGAATGAGAGTGGCAACCACAACGTGCCGGTTGGCTCTGAGTCGCATTTCAAAGTTGTTCTTGTATCGGATGTTTTCAGGGACAAGGCGTTGCTTGCCCGGCACCGGTTGGTCAATGAACTGCTGGGTGATGAACTTGCGGGACCCATTCACGCTTTGTCACTGAATACCTTGACTGGTGATGAATGGTTTGACAAAGGTGAGAAATCCAGTCCCTCTCCTGAATGCCTGGGCGGTTCAAAGTTTGATAAAGAGGTTTGACAGGGTGTGACTGGTTTTTGATAAATATCCTGTTTTAACAGGCTATTTGTTGTATTATCGCGCCCCTTGGAATTGGTCGGGCCCGGCTGTTCCCGAAACCATACCCTTAAGTGCAAATTCAAACCATTTACAGCCATGAAAGACTTGACGAAGTATAGAAACATCGGGATTTTTGCCCATGTCGATGCAGGGAAAACCACCACCACGGAACGAATTTTGAGCCTGACAGGCAAGATTCATAAAATGGGTGAAGTGCACGATGGCGAAGCGACGACAGATTTCATGGATCAGGAGCGTGAGCGCGGGATTACAATCCAGTCGGCGGCAACCAGCACATTCTGGAATGATCATCGCCTGAATATTATCGATACCCCGGGCCACGTCGATTTCACCATTGAGGTTTATCGCTCGCTGAAAGTGCTGGACGGTGGCATAGGTGTGTTTTGCGGCTCCGGGGGCGTGGAGCCGCAATCAGAAACAAACTGGCGATATGCCAACGATTCCGAGGTTGCACGGATTATTTTCGTCAACAAGCTGGACCGACTCGGCGCCGACTTTTATCGGGTAGTCGATCAGATCAGGAAGATTCTGGGTGCAAAACCTCTGGTTCTGACTCTGCCCATCGGTATTGAGGATCAATTCAGCGGGGTGGTCGACCTGTTGACCCGCAAGGCCTGGGTCTGGGACGGATCAGGTGATCCGCAAAACTATCATATCAAGGAGCCCCCTGCTGATATGGCTGACAAAATCGAGCAATTTCGTGAGGAGTTGATCGAGACTGCCCTTGAACATGACGATGTTGCCATGGAAAAATATCTCGATGGTGAAGAGCCGGATATCGATACCATCAAGGCCTGTATCCGGAAAGGTACGATCGAGCTCGACTTCTTTCCTACCCTTTGTGGTTCTGCATTCAAGAACAAGGGGATTCAACTGGTATTGAATGCGGTGGTCGATTACCTGCCGAACCCTGTTGACGTCAAGCCCCAACCCGAGACCGATATTGAAGGAGTCGAAACCGGTAATTTTGCGATTGCCGATCCGGACAAACCGATGCGCGCACTGGCATTCAAGATCATGGATGATCGATATGGCGCACTGACCTTCCTGCGCGTGTACTCAGGAACGATCTCCAAGGGAGCAACCGTGTTGAATACCGCCACCGGCAGGACAGAGCGAATCGGTCGGATTGTTGAAATGCACGCTGATTCCAGAGAAGACCTGAATTCTGCGCAAGCCGGGGATATCGTCGCGGTACTGGGCATGAAAAATGTCAAAACCGGCCATACCCTGTGTGATCCGAATTACCCTGCCGCCCTGGAGCCGATGGTATTCCCCGATCCGGTGATTTTCATGTCGGTCGCGCCCAAAAACAAGGCGGCATCGGAAAAGATGGGTGTCGCTCTGGGCAAGATGGTGTCAGAAGACCCGTCTTTTCATGTCAGCACCGACGATGACAGCGGCGAAACCATTTTACAGGGAATGGGTGAATTGCACCTCGATATCAAGGTTGATCTATTGAAACGAACCCATGGCGTTGAAGTGGAAGTGGGCAAACCGCAGGTGGCCTATCGTGAGACCATTACGAAAAGCATCTTGGATACCTATATCCACAAGAAGCAAACCGGTGGGGCAGGTCAGTTTGGTAAAATCGAATACACCATCGAACCGGCTGAAGCCGGCTCGGGTTATCAGTTTGAATCGAAAGTAACCGGGGGTAACGTCCCCCGTGAATTCTGGCCTGCGATAGACAAGGGTTTCAGGGTATGCATGCAGAACGGGATACTGGCCGGATACCCTTGTATTGACGTTAAGGTGACATTGCTGGATGGCGCCTACCATGCGGTGGATTCCTCTGCAGTGGCATTCGAACTGGCGGCCAGGGCGGCTTATCGACAATCCATGGGAAAGGCCGGTCCACAGTTACTTGAGCCGATCATGAAGGTGGACGTATTTACCCCCGATACCAATGTCGGAGATGTGATCGGTGATCTTAACCGGCGTCGCGGCATGATCAGGTCCCAGGATGCAGGGGTGGTGGGTGTGCGTATCAAGGGCGATGTGCCGCTGTCCGACATGTTCGGCTATATCAGTGACTTACGAACACTGACTTCAGGCCGCGGGCAGTTCTCAATGGAGTTTTCTCACTACTTGCCGTGTCCAAAGAATGTGGCTGAAGCCGTGATCAAGGAAACCCTGGAACGGAACGCAGCAAAATCCTGAGAAGACCCGGAGCCTGTCCGCATTCGATCAGCCTGCATTCCATTCTGGCTATGCGGTCTATTTGACCACCACAAGCAAAGGATTATGTCTCTCTGGTCACGTTAAGGAAACAAATTATACCGCGGAAAAAGTCTGGTCGAGTGGCTAAAAGAAGACTGGAAGATATTGACTCATGAAAAAATGGATGTGGCTCACTCCAAAGCATTGCTCAGTCAAATTTTAGATGATACGGAAAGTATTCGGTTGACGAGATGGGCCCACCACCTAAACGTCTGGCATCGTACCGGATCGGCTTCGCGCACCGGGAGGACCTGGACTTCAACCTGAGCCTTGAAGGCACGCGCAGAGAGAACACCCGCGGCGGCGGACACCCGGAATACGGGGGTCAGCTGCGCTTCCGCCACCCTCCTGCCTGGATATGGCGGACCATGGTTGCATTTCAAGGAATGAGTTCATTCAGTTGCGGGATGACCTTGCCGCCATTCGTCTCGCGGACGGGGAATTCAGGGCAACTTGATGATCGCCAATTTACCAGGTCAGAGGGGCCTGGCGACGGTCAAGGCACACCAGGCGCACGCCGCCCTCTGGACGAGATCGATATGCTTTGCCTTGGTCATGGTTCATACCTCGAAAGTGTGAATGGTACAGATGATCATTCTGGCTCCCAGAATCCGAATCCGAGAGGGATGGGCCATGGCCACTCCCCCTGCTCCCGGACCACCACCCTGACGCGTGGGGGGTCGGCTCTGGCGGCAAGAGGGCCATTTATCGGCAATATTCACTATATCCGCACTTAATTGATGCGACTATGCACACACATTTCACTAAACTTTATGTAGAATTTCAACTGGTTTCAGTGGAAGTGCAGTCCGTACTGCAGCACTGATCACAGGTTGATACAGACAAGAACAAGTTCACCATAAAGAGAAGATAGACAAGTGGGCACCTCGAATAACTTTGAAATTGTTAGACGCACTACGCCTGTGACAAAAGGAACCGATATCGGCTCATGTTGTACACCAGGTTGTTCAGCGTCCTGCTGCCAGCTCCTCGGTTCGTGGTCCTCGTCCGACAGGCCATAAAGACTGGCCAATGCCAGCATCTTTTTAGAGACAATCCAACCATGAAATATCGAGCCATGATTTTGGCAGCTGCGCTAAGCGCGTTAGTTGCATGTGGCGGGGGTTCCGGAGGTTCTGGCGCGGTGATCGTGCCTGAGACTCCTGCAGACTCTGATGCAGTTGTAGAGGCGCCCCCTCCCCCTATCGTGCCTGAGACTCCTGCAGACTCTGATGCAGTTGTAGAGGCGCCCCCTCCACCTATCGTGCCTGAGACTCCTGCAGACTCTGATGCAGTTGTAGAGGTGCTCCCTCCACCTCCACCTGTTGAGGATCGGAACGCAGCGATACTAGGGGGATTGCTTGCTTACGACACGGAGTTGTACGAAGGACGTAGCCCGTTGCGTGGCTACACGATTTCCGGCGGCACCGTTCGGGATGACAATTCAGACACCTCGGACGACCCGGTCCAGGACACGACGGCCTCCATCATCAACGTGCCAGACTGGCGTGGTTCCAAGTGGGTTCGCACGTTAGGTGATAAACATGGAGACAGCGTACCAGGGGGCATAAGGGACGAGTTTGTCATTTTTACCGACAAGGAGGACGCCTCGGACATGGATTACATGGACCTCGCGTACTGGATTCAGTACAAGCCGGCCGATTCTGTGCCTTTTGAAGACTTCCCCTTAATTAAGACAATTTCGGTTGGCAGTAAGCTGTTGCCGCCGGGTGCTGGCGCTCATGCCAACGGGAGCGCCACGTACTTGGGCCCTGCGATGGGACTGTACGCAAAGAAGGAGAGAGGGGTGTATCAGGAGTATGGGGAGTTTAGAGCACAGGCCGCGCTGAGTGCGAATTTTAATGCAACGCCACCAGCTGACGCTGTAAATTGGAAGCCACCCATAGCCGTCAGCGGTACGATTTCCGGCTTCAGGGACGCGCAGGGCAACGTCATCGACAACTCATGGAAAGTGACGCTGCAGGAGCACCTGTACGATGGATCAACACTTAAATCCTACTGGTACCGCACCGGCGCTACCGCTGGCGGCAATAGCTACACGTTCAACTTCTTTGGCCCGGCTACCAAGGATGGCAATAATGATACCAACCCTGAATACATAGGCGGGTCATTCAGGGAGTCGTTTGGTAACGGGGCCGTGAGCGGAGCGTTCGCAGCCAAGAGGGAACCGTAAAGCTCGAGACTCTTGATCAGTCCCCACTGACTGGTCCAGTTTCAATGTTAGTGCATTGACGGTTTCTCCCCGGGGGTCGGCTCTGGGGGCAAGAGGGCCATATATCGGCAATATTCACTATATCCGCACTTAATAGATGCGATTATGCACACACATTTCACTAAACTTTACATAGAATTGCAATTGGTTCCAGTGGAAGTGCAGTGCGTACTGCAGCACTGATCACAGGTTGATACAGACAAGAACAAGTTCACCATAAAGAGAAGATAGACAAGTGAGCACCTCGAATAACTTTGAAATTGTTAGACGCACTACGCCTGTGATAAAAGGAACCGATATCGGCTCATGTTGTACACCAGGTTGTTCAGCGTCCTGCTGCCAGCTCCTCGGCTCGTGGTCCTCGTCCGACAGGCCATAAAGACTGGCCAATGCCAGCATCTTTTTAGAGACAATCCAACCATGAAATATCGAGCCATGATTTTGGCAGCTTCGCTAAGCGCGTTAGTTGCATGTGGCGGGGGTTCTGGAGGTTCTGGCGCGGTGATCGTGCCTGAGATTCCTGTGACTCCTGCAAAAGACCCTGATACCAGTTGTAGACGTGACTCCTCCCCCTGTTGACGTGACCCCTCCTCCTGTTGACGTGACTCCTCCTCCCCCCCCTGTTGAGGATCCGAACGCAAGCGATACTAGGGGTACGGCTTGCTTACGCGCACGGCGGATAAGTACGCCGGACGTCCCGTTGGATGGCTACATGTTTTCTGGCTACACCGTTCGGGTCCAACTTCAGACACCTCGGACGACCCGGTCCGGGACACGACGGCCTCCATCATCAACGTGCCAGGCTGGTCTGGTTCCAAGTGGGTTCGCAAAGAAATTCTCGGCATTACCAGGGGGCCTAAGGGACGAGTTTGTCATTTTTACCGACAAGGAGGACGCCTCGGACATGGATTACATGAACCTCGCGTACTGGATTCGGTACATACCGGCCGATGCTGTGCCTTTTGAAGGCATACACCTGATTACGACAATTTCGGTTGGCAGTACGCTGTTGCCGCCGAGTGTTGGCGATCTCGTCAACGGGAGCGCCACGTACTCGGGCCCTGCGATGGGACTGTACGCAAAGAAGGAGAGAGGGGTGTATCAGGAGCATGGGGAGTTTAGAGCACAGGCCGCGCTGAGTGTGGATTTTGATGCACCGCCACCAGCGCCCCCTTTGATTTGGAAGCCACCCATATCCGTCAGCGGTACGATTTCCAACTTCAGGGACGCGCAGGACAACGTCATCGACAACTCATGGAAAGTGACGCTGCAGGAGCACCTGTACGATGGATCAAAACTTGAAAACGACCAGTACCAAGAAGAAGGCACTACCGCTGGCGGCAAACCCTACACGTTCAACTTCTTTGGCCCGGCTACCGCGGATGTCAGGGGTGATACCAACCCTGAATACATAGGCGGGTCATTTAATGAGTCGTTTGGTAACGGGGCCGTGAGCGGAGCGTTCGCAGCCAAGAGGGAACCGTAAACTTTGTATAGTATTACAACTGGTTTCAGTGGAAGTGCAGTGCGTACTGCAGTGCTGATCACAGGTTGATACAGACAAGGACAAGTTCACCATTTATACGAGATGCTTTTTATTTAGAGACAGTCCAACCATGAATTATCGAGCCATGATTTTGGCAGCTTCGCTAAGCGCGTTAGTTGCATGTGGCGGGGGTTCCGGAGGTTCTGGCGCGGTGATCGTGCCTGAGACTCCTGAGACTCCTGCAAAAGACCCTGATCCAGTTGTAGACGTGACTCCTCCCCCTGTTGACGTGACCCCTCCTCCTGTTGACGTGACTCCTCCTCCCCCCCCTGTTGAGGATCCGAACGCAGCGATACTAGGGGAACGGCTTGCTGACCGCACGAAGTTGTACAACGGACGTAACACGTTGGTGGCCACATGATTGATGGCGGCGCCGTTCAGGATCCTACTCTTCCAGTCATCTCGTTCGAGGGGGGCCTGGACGAGACGGCCTCCACCATCGACGGCTGGCGTCGTTCCAGTTGGACTAGAACATTAGGTGATCTACATGGAAACAGCGCACCAGGGGGCTACAGGGACGAGTTTGTCATTTTTACCGACAGGGATGGCGCCTCGGACACGGATTACATGGACCTCGCGTACTGGATTCAGTACAGACCGGGCGATTCTGCGCTTTTTGAAAACTCCCCCGTAATTACGACAATTTCCATTGGCAGTACGCTGTTGGAGCCGGGTGTTGGCGCTCATGCCAACGGGAGCGCCACGTACTCGGGCCCTGCGATTGGGTTGTACGCAAAGAAGGAGAGAGGGGTGTATCATGAGCATGGGGAGTTTAGAGCACAGGCCGCGCTGAGGGCGAATTTTGATGCACCGCAACCAGTTCAACCAGCTGACGGTGCGCCTTGGAAGCCACCCATATCCGTCAGCGGTACGATTTCCGACTTCAAGGATGCGCAGGGCAACGTCATCGACAACTCATGGAAAGTGACGCTGCAGGAGCAACTGTTCGATGGATCAAAATCTGGAGACGAGTACCAAGAAGGCACTACCGCTGGCGGCAAACCCTACACGTTCAACTTCTTTGGCCCGGCTACCGCGGATGTCAGGGGTAAAGTCAACCCTGAATACATAGGCGGGTCATTCAGTGAGTCGTTTAATAACGGGGCCGTGAGCGGAGCGTTCGCAGCCAAGAGGAAACCGTAAAGTTCGATCGCCCAGTACTCCCACGAAGACCTCGGCCTCCCGGATCTCCCCGGCATATGGGACCGGTAGCCCCGGGTAGATCGCATCGATATCACCATTTCCTGAAATCGGGGTATAATCCACTCATGAACGAACCATCAGCCCATGAACTGGCCCGGCGACAGGCGGGGATGGGGAGGACCGCGGTGGCTAGTTCCGCAGATCTGATCGCCAGGTCGTCCTTGGCACTCGGGCTGCCGGCGCCGTGGCCGCGGCCGGCTGCCGCTACGCATTCGGCATACCGGGCGGCGAAGTGCTGGCGATCATGGATGCACTCGAACGGGCTGGCATCAGGGTCGTGCTCGCCAAGCACGAGAATTGCGCCGGCTTCATGGGCGAAGGCGCCCATCACCGCGATTTCGCCCCGGCGATCCTGGTCGCGACGATCGGCCCGGGCATCGCCAACGCCGTAAACGTCATCGCCAATTGCTTCCAGGACCGCGTACCGATGGTGGTCCTGACAGCCTGCGTTTCCCCGGGCGAACAGCACAGCTACACCCACCAGGTGTTCGACCATGTCAGGCTGGTGGAACCGATCGCCAAGGCGGCGTTTCGCGTCGAGGACGGGATGGCCGCCATCCTCGCCGACAAGGCGGTCGCCATCGCGACCGAAGGCCGGCCGGGCCCGGTGCTCCTCGACGTCCCGGTCGATGTGCAGACCCGGGAGCAGTCCGCACCGCCGCCGGTCCCGGTCGCGGCCACCGCGCCGATGGCGCCGGCCGCGGGCCCGGCGCTGGATACGGCCCGCGCGTGGCTCGCGGAAGCGCGACGGCCGCTCATGATCGTCGGACTGGATGTCCTGACGCAGCAAGCCGCCGGGCCTGTCGCGGCGTTCTGCCGCCGCTTCCGCGTGCCCCTGATCACGACCTACAAGGCGAAGGGGGTCCTGCCCGAAGACGATCCTCTCGCCCTCGGAGCCGCCGGGCTCAGCCCACGGGCCGACAAGTGTCTTCTGCCTCTGGTGGCGGCATCGGACTGCATCGTCCTCGCCGGGTACGATCCGATCGAGATGCGCGCAGGCTGGCGCAACCCCTGGCCGGAAGAGGCCCGCACGATCGATTTTCCGGCGGTCGTCGCTCATCATGGGATGCACCGGGCTTCCCTTGCGTTCCCGGGCGATGTTGGCGCCGGACTCGAGGCTCTGGGCAGAGGCGTGGCGCCGCGCGAAACCTGGCCGTCGAAAGAGCCAGCTTCCGCCAGGACGGCGCTTCGGGCGGATAGCCGCCTCGACGAGGACTGGGGCCCGGCGGCGGTCGTCGACGTTCTCCGCAGGTCGCTGCCCCGCGACGCCGTGGTCACAACCGACAGCGGCGCCCATCGGATCGTTCTCAGCCAGTTCTACGAATGCTACCGGCCGCGCGGCCTCCTGCAGTCTTCCGCGCTCTGCACGATGGGATGCGCGGTTCCCCTGGCCATCGGCCGCAAGCTGGCGGAGCCGGAACGCGCGGTCGTTGCGACCGTGGGCGACGCAGGCCTGGAGATGTTCCTGGGCGAGCTTGCCACCGTTCGCGACCTGAAGCTCGCCATCCCCATCGTCGTCTTCGTCGACACGCAGCTCGGCCTGATCGAGCTGAAGCAGCGCAGCTCACAACTTCCCGTTCTCGCCGTGAACTTCGGCGCCACCGATTTTGCCGCCGTCGCGAAAGCGCTCGGCGGCGAGGGCGTCCGGGTTGGCGACCGCGACACCCTTGCACGCGAGATCGGCGCGGCGCTCTCGCGTGAAACCTTCACGATCCTCGCCGCCGAGATCGGTCCGCGATCCTATGACGGGAGGATATGATGCTTATCGGGACAATCGCAATCCGGGACGACGGCGACCGGTTCAATCGCCCGGCTGGACAGCTTCCAATCCATCTGCAATATCCTGTTTAATATCTTCTGTATCCTCCAGACCGATACTCAATCGGATCAGGGAGTCGCTGATACCCGCCAGATCACGTTCGCGTTGAGTGATTCTGCAATGGGTGGTGCTGGCCGGATGGGTAATCGTGGTTTTGGTATCTCCCAGGTTTGCGGTAATGGAAATCCACCTGACATTGTCGATCATTCGCCATGCAGCTCCACGGTCGCCTTTAATTTCGAAAGATACCACCCCGCCATATCCGGATTGCTGCTCAGAGGCCAGTTTGTGGTCCTGATGAGACTGAAGTCCGGGGTAGTACACTCGACTTACCGTGGGGTGCGATTCCAGCCAGGTCGCAATCTGTCTGGCATTTGCGCTGTGCTGTCTCATGCGCAAACTCAATGTTTCGAGCGCCGTTAGCATGACCCAGGCATTGAACGGGCTTAAACTGGCTCCGGAGGTACGCATGACTTTATACAGGGCATCTGCAATCTTATCGTCATTGACGACAATGGAGCCACCCATGCATCGCCCTTGTCCATCCAGATACTTGGTTGCAGAGTGAATCACGATGTCCGCACCCAGACTCAATGGCTGTTGAAATACCGGGGTCAGGAATGTGTTGTCGACCGCGAGCAATACGTTATGGTGTCTGGCAATTTCAGATAAATGCTTGATATCTGCGACCTCCAGAAGAGGATTCGAAGGCGTTTCAATAAGGAATAGGCGGGTATTTCGTTTTATGCTTTTCTCCCAGGCTGAATGGTCCTTGAGACCAACGTAGCTGGCCTCGATTCCGAATCGTGAGAAAATTGTTTTGAACAGGTTAATGGTTGAACCAAACACGTTTCTTGAAATAACAATATGGTCTCCCTGATTCAGGACGCCAAGGGCCATTGTCATGATGGCGGCCATCCCGGTTGAGGTCGCAGTACAATGCAGTCCGTTTTCAAGTGCGCTGATTCTTTGTTGATATGCGCGTACTGTCGGGTTGGTAAATCTGGAGTAAATATTGCCTGGTTCGGTTTCGGCGAATCGTGCCGATGCCTGTGCAGCGCTTTCGAATATAAAACTTGAAGTCAGGTAAATCGGATCACTGTGTTCCCCTTCGGGTCCACGTACCTGTCCTGACCGAACTGCAAGGGTTTCCAGTGCGTGGTCAGGGTCACGAATATAATTTTTCATGCCATCATCCTGTAGAATTATTGCTTTCAACTGGAACCTCGCTCAGATTGCCCCATTCAGACCATGAACCTGCATAGGCATGGACGTTTTTGTAACCTAAATGCTTGAGAACAATGTAGGTGTGGGAAGATCGGCGGTGTGTCTGGCAATAGGGAATAATTTCTTTTTCCGGCACCACTCCGAGACCATGGTAGGTCACTAACAGTTTATCTTCATCGAGTAGTTGATGGTTTCTGGCTGGGTCGGTGACTTCTATCCAGTCAAGGTTGACTGCGCCGGGTATATGTCCGCCCCGGGCCGCCAGCCGCATTTTTCCACTAAACTCCATGGCCGAACGTGAATCCAGTAAAACCACATTCGGATCATCCAGTTTCTCGATAATCTGTTGTCTGGATCTGATCCCGTGGCTGCCCGTTTTCGCGTTGCAGATTGTCGGTGAAGGTGGATGATATAAAGAATTTGTGGGAAGTCCGGAATCCACCCAGGCGTCATATCCTCCGTTCAGTAACGAGAAGTTCGGGCGCCCTGTTATATCCAGCGTCCACAGTAGTCGACAGGCCGCCGCACCTGCATCCTGATCATAGGCAACGACATGCTTCTGATCTGACAACCCCAGCCATGAAAACAATGCTGAGAGTTTTTCTTCACCAGGGGGTAGCCCAAGTGCGGGCGGTTGCGCTTCGATCAAGCAGGCGTAATCCAGTAAAACCGCATCAGGCAGGTGTCCGGCGTCATATTCCTCCCGGCTGCGTACATCCACCAACAGGATTTCAGGGTCACGATTTAATTGAAAGAGTGCGTCCGGATTGATGATGATGGGTATTGAATCAGTCATTTTTCAATCCTCAGGCTGGCAGTATGATAAGAATGGTCGTCGATTCCTCCCTGTTCCGGCAACGCTATCAGATTTGTCAGGTCAATGTCGTCGATTCCATCTGTACCGTTTTGCAATGGCAGATAGTGGTTAAATCCACAAAGCGCGAGGCTGTCAAGCTGGTCAGGAAGAAAATCTCCGGCGGCAATCAGGTC
Source organism: Arenicellales bacterium (assembly GCA_963663315.1). GTDB lineage: Bacteria > Pseudomonadota > Gammaproteobacteria > Arenicellales > Poriferihabitantaceae. The sequence goes on from OY760176.1 coordinate 228,750, forward strand.
GCCGGGGTATCCGTCGATCCTGATTTGTTTGCCCAGACTGAAAATTCTGCCGTCATTGAAGTTGTCGGCGAAGATGATAATACGCCTTTGTTTGCCCGGACTTTCAATCCAGTTTACTGTTTCAAGCATAGACCACCTCCCTGAATGGTTCCAGTCCCACTCGTTCCAGGGTGTCGAGGAAGGTTTCGCCCACACCCGACCTCAGTTTCAGGTATTGACGAATTATCAATTCGACACATTCGGCTATTCTGTTGCGGTCTACAGCAGGTCCCAGACGCTCTCCCAGTTTCAGATGCTGGTCAGCGCGACCCCCAAGGGTTATTTGAAACCACTGCTGGCCCTTCTTATCCACGCCCAATATTCCGATATGTCCGATGTGGTGGTGACCGCAGGCATTCATACATCCAGAAATCTTGATCTGAATATCGCCCAGAGAATCCAACTCCCGGGGGTCGGAGAATCTTTCCCGAATTTCCAATGCGATTGGAATGGACGTGGTATTGGCCAGACTACAGAATTCCATACCGGGGCAGCAAATAATATCCTGTATGGTATGGACATTGGTATCCGATTGATTGGATTTTCGAAGTTCATTCCAGAGCGAATACAAATTTCCGGTATGAACCAGGGGCAATAGCAAATTCTGTCTGTGGGTGGTGCGTATGATTCCACCAGAGTAGCTGTCAGCAAGATTGGCTAAAATTTCCATCTCATCCGCATTGATATCACCGGGCGCCACATTTTCTTTTTTCAATGAAATGAATACAGACCGGAATTCCCTGTACTTTGAGTCGATGGTGTTTTGCGCTTTCCAATATTCGAATTCATCAGTATGAGTCTGTTCTGAATTTTTACCATGGTTCCGGTTGGTTCCCAGCGCAGTATTAATTAAAGGGTTTCTGAAGCGGGATTTGACTTCCGTGACCTGGGAAGTTGTTAAAGTCAGATTTCCTCCTTTTATCTCCTGGAATCGCTGATTGACCGCTGACTGAAATGCCTCTATTCCCATACTATTGACCAGAATTTTTATGCGGGCCTTGTATATATTGTCACGCCGACCGTTTAAGTTGTAGACGCGCAGAATGGCTTCAAGATAGGTTAACAGATGTTGTTTTGGCAGGAATTCGCGAATCAGTTTACCTATAACCGGCGTCCGCCCCAAACCCCCTCCGGCAAAAACCTGAAAACCGGTTTCCTGCCTGTCATTCTGTACAAGTCTTAACCCGATATCGTGAGCCAGAATCGCTGCTCTGTCGGTTTCAGAACCGGTTACTGCAATTTTGAATTTTCGTGGAAGGTATAGAAATTCCGGATGTAATGAGGCCCATTGTCGAATGATTTCGCACCAGGGTCGTGGATCTTCTATCTCTCCTGCATTGATCCCTGCCAGATGATCGGACGTGATATTCCGGATGCAATTTCCACTGGTTTGAATAGCATGCATTTGCACCGTAGCAAGGTCAGCAAGTAAATCCGGAACCTGCTCCAGTTTCAACCAGTTAAACTGTATATTCTGACGAGTGGTAATGTGTCCATAACCCTTATCGTATTTTCTTGCAACTGTGCCCAGCATCCGTAACTGCTTTGAATTTAATTCTCCGTAGGGAATGGCTATTCGCAACATTGGTGCGTATCGCTGAATGTATAACCCATTCATCAAACGCAGAGGGCGGAATTGATCTTCCGACAAATCGCCTTTCAGATAGCGGTCGGTCTGATCTCGAAATTGAATAACACGTTGATCAACTATTTTTTGATCTGTTTGAGAATACTGGTACATCTGGAAGCGCTCCGAAAGTTAAACAAAAACCCCTAAGTCATGACTCAGAACTGAGTCGGGTTTCGGGGAGCGTCAGATAGAAAATCGGGATTTAATAAACTACAGAGTTCGCAATAATACGCGAGCCAACGCTCCCCGTTGTACAGCAACAACAGATAAGCGCCGAAGGCATTGTATTGATGACCAGATTGGTTGCGATTGAACTCATGAGTCGAGTATATCCATCTGAATTTCCAGTAGCAAGTAAAATTTTTTTCATCGCGGTCATTTACTTAGACTCCCGGCTGCATTGTAATTGCATCCGGGTAGTATAATTTCAGCAATTTATGATGTACTCTATCGTCGGGGAACCAGACGGTAAATTTGTCTGGAGTCTTTGTCTTTAAGCAGCGGGGTAGAATCATGAAAGCGGCAGTATCGAAAATAAACCTTGACAATATAAGCGAACAGGAATGGCAGGCACGACAAGAGCTGGCCTGTTGCTATCGTGCTTTTGTCCATTATGGCTGGACGGATCTGATCTATACCCATTTGAGTGTGCGGGCGCCGGGAGAGAATGACCGGTATCTTATCAATCCTTATGGACTGCTCTTTCAGGAAATCACGGCAAGCAATCTGATCAAGGTTGATTTTGATGGAAATGTTGTTGCCGGAGATTATCCGTACAACAACGCAGGCCATGCCATCCATACTGCGATATTGAAAGCGCGCCCGGACGTCAACGTCGTGCTCCACAGTCATACTCGCGCCGGAATGGCTGTATCCTGTATGGAAGAGGGATTACTGCCTCTGACTCAACAGGCTAATGAGATCAATGGCGCTGTCTGCTACCACAAATATGGAGTGGTGACGGATAACGAGGAAGAATGCAGGTTGCTTGGGGAAAGCATTGCAGACAAATGGGCGATGATCATGTATAACCACGGCTTGCTGAGTGCAGGGCGAACGGTGGGGGAGGCCTTTTATTTTCTGTACCAGCTTGAAAATGCCTGCAAGGTTCAGGTCGATGTGATGGCGTCCGGTACCAACAGGATCGTTCCTGACGAGGGGGCGATCAAAGCCCTGAATGACTATGGCATGCCACCCGCTGACGCCCCGTTCGGTGATGCACGCATGGCGTGGGACGCGGTAACACGAATGATGGACCGGAAAGATGCTTCCTGGCGTTCGTGAATGATATATACAATTCTCTCTATAATTAATCAATCCATAACAGGAGAAACATCATGTTTTACAATCTGAAAATAAACGTATTGCTCGCATCATTGATCGCAGGATTAATGATGATTTCGAGCCCGTCATGGTCAGTAGAATCAAACGATCCGATCAAACTCACCCTGCATGACTGGACCGGACAACTGATCACCACGAACATTATGGCCGAAGTATTGATAGACGGAGGATACAATACCGATCTGGTTCAGGCGGATTATATTGCTCAGTTTGCCGGCCTGAAAACCGGAGACCTTCATGTTGCGATGGAGATGTGGGAAACCACCGGTCGCGATGCGATGGATGAAGCGACTGCTACCGGAAAGGTAGAGAATATCGGTGAAACCGGCATGGAAGGAATTGAAGAGTGGTGGTATCCGTTATACATGAAAGAACGCTGTCCCGGATTGCCGGACTGGACAGCCTTGAATGACTGCACAGAAGAATTTTCCACGCCGGAAACCGCGCCTATGGGACGTTATGTCGGCGCACCGGTGACCTGGGGCGGATTTGATGATGAACGTATCGAAGCCCTGGGACTGGACTATGAGGTGATTCATGCCGGTACCGATGCGGCGTTGTTCGCGGAACTTGAAGCTGCCTATCAAAGACAGGATCCGATTTTGCTATGGGTTTATGCACCCCATTGGGCGCCTTCCAAGTACGAGGGAGAGTGGATCGAATTCCCGCCCTATTCAGCCGAGTGCTACAACGACCCGTCGGTCGGTGTGAACCCTGATATGGCTTATGATTGTGCTAAGCCGCGCGGTCCCATCTGGAAAGTGGCCTGGGCTGGAGTCAAGGATAAATGGCCGGGCGCCTATAATATGATCAGGAATTTCGAAATCAACAATGACGAAATGGGACAAATGATTACCGCCATAGATCTGGAAGGGCAGGAACTTGATGCCGTGGTTGCCGATTGGCTGGTGAACAATCAGTCCCGATGGAAAGCCTGGCAGGAATAGACGGATACTGTACCCGCTGCAGACAGTTCGTTCTGTGTGCAGCGGGATTTCCCTGATTCCGAATAAAGCAGTCCCTGTATGTCTGAGCGTGGCCGCTACTGGCTGATTCGGCTCAGTTGGTTCGGTGTCGTCGGTCTCACTGTGCTCACGGCGTATCTGGGCAAGGCGAATATCCGATGGGCGTTCAAGGTTCCTCCCGGTTGGCGAATACCGCTGCGCAACCAGATATCGGATTTCATGGATTGGCTGGTCAATGTCGCGGATCTGGGATTATTTACATTTTACGAGTTGACCCGGAGTGTCTCATGGTTGTTGGAACAGCCATTGGACTTTGCCACGGGGGTATTGGCTACCGGGCTGCTGTCCGGTGAAGGTTCTGCCGCTGTTAAACTGACTCCGCCGCTGTCATGGATCGCGGTGACACTGCTGGTGATGGTGCTTGGACACTATGCCAAGGGCTGGAGGCTGTCCCTGTTTGTCGGCGCATGTTTCTGCTATCTGGCGGTTTTCGGGCAATGGGAAAGCGCCATGCTGACATTGTCTTCGGTCCTGATTGCCGTTCCTATCGGGGTCGCCACAGGCGTATTTCTTGGCATTCTGGCACATCGCAATCGCTGGTTTGAGAAAATCATATCGCCTCTTCTCGACCTGATGCAGACGGTGCCTGTTTTTGCCTATCTGGTGCCGATCCTGTTCCTGTTCGGATTCGGACCAGTGGCGGCAATGATTGCGACCATTATCTATGCCATGCCGCCGATGGTTCGGGTCACCATCCTCGCATTGCAACAGGTCCCGGATGACCTGATCGAAGCCGGTAAGATGGCAGGCTGCAACTCATTGCAAATGATTGTAAAGGTATTGTTACCCTCCTCAACGCCGATGCTGATGGTTGGCGTCAATCAGGTCATCATGTTGTCTTTGAACATGGTCATCATCGCCTCGATGATCGGGGCCGGGGGGCTGGGCTATGATGTCCTGTCAGCATTGAGGAGGCTGGATATCGGAGCGGGTTTTGAATCCGGGCTGGCGATTGTGGTACTGGCAATTGCCCTTGACCGGCTGAGTCAGGCTTACGCCACCCGCCCCGGCGCCAGTTCCAGAAGCGCTAAGCACAAGGGGTTGATCAAGCGGCATCCCCATCTGGCATTTTCCGTGAGTATACTGGTTGTGATTTCGCTGGTCTCGCTGGTTTTGAACTGGGTTCAGACCTATCCCGAATCGCTGATCATTACTACAGGGGATTTCTGGAGCAATCTGGTCAAGTACATCAACATTAACTATTTCGACCAGATCGAAGCAGTCAAGATATTCTTACTGATGAATGTGTTGTTACCGATAAAACGATTTCTGCTGATCCTGCCCTGGCCGATGGTTGTGCTCGCTGTGGGGTTGCTTGGTTTTCAACTCGGCGGTATTCGACTGGGCCTGATTACATTTTTTCTCGCGCTGTTCTGTGCGCTGACGGGGTTGTGGGACAAAACCATGGTAACCGTATATCTGTGCGGAATTTCGGTTGTGTTTGCTGCGCTTCTGGGCATTCCGATCGGCATTCTGGGCGCCCAGCGGCCGGTTCTTGGCAGGATCATCGAGACTATCGTCGATACCCTGCAGACGCTGCCGTCATTCGTTTATCTGATGCCAGTCGTCATGCTGTTCAGGGTGGGCGATTTTTCGGCGATGATTGCCGTAATAGTTTATTCGATTGCCCCTGCGATTCGATATACTTTGCATGGTATTCGTCAGGTCAACCCGGAACTGATTGAGGCGGGTCTGGCCAGCGGATGTACCCGCTGGCAGATTCTGACGAAAATCAAACTTCGCCTGGCCTTTCCGGAAATCATGCTCGGCATCAATCAAACCGTGATGCTGGCGCTTTCGATGCTGGTGATTACCGCTTTGGTCGGCACCCGGGAACTGGGCCAGGAGGTCTATATTGCGTTAACCAAGGCCGATACCGGAAGGGGCATCGTAGCGGGTTTATGTGTCGCATTCATTGCGATCACTACTGATCGATTGATCCATGCCGGGGTCGCACGGTCCCGGCAACGCCTGGGTCTGGAATAGACCCGGCTGTCCACAGTCTGGAATCAATTTATGAACATAGAGCATGTCAGTCAGATAAACTCGTTACCCTGCTGGCGTGGTCAAATCCATGTCGAACCACTCGCTGGCGGCATGACAAACCATAACTTCAAGGTCGAGGATTCCGGGAAAAACTACGTTGTGCGCCTGGGCGCCGATGTTCCCGAGCATCTCTTGTGGCGTGAGAACGAAGGCAGGGTCTCCATGACCGCGGCAAAATACGGATTTTCACCGGCTGTTTTTTACCGCGAACCGGGCTTACTGGTAATAGATTTCATTGATGGCAAGGTATTCTCCGGGGACGATGTCAGGAATCCTGAAAATCTGCGGAGACTGGTCGATCTTCTGCAGCGATTCCATCGGCAAATGCCCCTCAGATTCGAGGGTTACACGATCATGTTCTGGGTATTCCAGGTGCTGCGGCATTATCGCAACATGCTGGCAGCCAGGGACTCGGCATACAGCGGGCAAATTCCTGAACTAATGGATATCGCAGAGGAACTTGAACGGACTGTGGGCCCGGTTGATATCGTCTTCGGGCATAATGATCTGCTGGCCGCAAATTTTATTGATGACGGCGAGAAAATCTGGTTGATCGATTTTGACTATGCCGGATTTAACAGTCCTTTGTTTGATCTATCCAACCTGGCGTCGAACAGTGAGCTGGATGAGGCACAGGAACGGCATCTGCTGGCGCTTTATTTTGACCGGCCGGTCAGCGCCGAACTCTGGCGCAGTTACAATGCGATGAAATGCGCTTCCCTGTTGCGGGAAACGATGTGGTCGATGGTATCGGAAGCGTATTCGACGATTGACTTTGATTTTGCTGACTACACTCGCGAGAACAGAAGCCGATTCGAGCGTGCCTGGCAACACTATACCCAGACCTGATGTCCCGCTCCGGCCATATCTACGACATTACCCCGGAAGATTTCAATGCGATGGTGCTTGAGAATTCGTTCAAGGGACTGGTGCTGGTTTACTTCTGGTCACACAATGTCGGCCCATGCATGAAACTTTTGCCGAATCTGATCAGACTTGCCGATGAATTTTCGGGTCGGTTTTTACTGAATCTGCTGGATCGTGCAAAAAAGCTTCTTCTACAAGGACAAGCGATCAATGCGGCTGCCCTGCTCGATTCGCTTTCCCGTGAGGCTCTGGAGACTCCGGAAATAGGTCTGGTCAAAGCCCATGTCGATTTGATTCGGGCGGCTCAACTATCGCCGGAGCGGCAGGTCATCGTCAAGCGAATTGCGGATGACCCCCGGGATTTTCAGTCGATCTATCAACTGGCCGCCTTGAATCTGGTGAGCGACGATTATGAATCCGCGTGTAAGTCGTTGATGTCGATCAGAAATCAGAGCCGTGATTCCAGCCTTGTGGACCAGGCAACCAGATCGATAATTGCTGTATTTGCCTTGCTCGGAGAATCCCATCCTCTGGTTGGAAGGTTCTCTGATATCTTGAATCAATCCGATTCGACTGATTAGTTTTGGCTGTGCTGAGTCCCACTGCCAGGGCCTATGTCATGCTGACCACGACCGCCTTTTGCTGGGGAGCCAATTCCGTGCTGGCGCGCCTTGCGGTCGGTGAGGTATCGCCGATGCTGATTGTCAGCCTGCGCTGGTTGGGCGTAGTGATGCTGTTTTTTTTCGTCAGGCAGGCCATTTACCGGGATTGGGATAAACTGAAATCGCATCTCCCTCTGCTTTTCATGATGGGGGCGCTGGGTTTCACCGCATTCAATGCCCTGTTCTATCTGGCTGCCCATACCACTACCGCGCTTAATATAGGTATCATCCAGGGCATTGTCCCGGTGTTCCTGCTGATCGGTATGTATTTTATGTATCGCAGCCCGGTGTCAATGTTGCAGGGGCTCGGTGTCATCGTTACCATACTCGGTGTGTGCGTTGTCGCATCGGCTGGTAACCTTGATAAACTGGCCTCACTGTCGATCAATCAGGGCGATTATTTCATGATTATCGCCTGCCTGCTGTATTCGGGTTATGCGCTGATACTGAGAAGATTTTCCGGTGTGTCGGCGTTAAGCCTGTTCGCTGTGATCGCCATTGCCGCCTTCATTGCATCGGTGCCATTGAGTCTGGTGGAAGTGTATCTTGGAAGCTCACAGTGGCCGACCCGAAAGGGATGGATCGTAATTATACTGATTACCGCGCTGCCATCTTTTCTCGCTCAAATTTGTTTTATCAAAGGCGTAACGGAATTGGGCGCAGGCAGGGCCGGAATATTTGTCAATCTGGTCCCTGTATTTGCTTCTATTCTTGCGGTGTCGGTTCTGGACGAGCCATTTCGGGGATATCACGCAGTCGCATTGATTCTGGTGATTGGTGGAATCGGGCTGGCAGAAATCAAAAAGCATAAAGCGGTCGCGGTCTGACCGGGGCCGGTCGCTATTCGCTGTAGTATTTCGCCACCCTGCCGATGGTAAGCCCTTGAATTATAATGGAAAAGATAACGATCATGTAAGTCAGTACCAGAAACACATCGCGCTGCGGACCTTCCGGCAGGGTGAGTGCAAGGGCAACTGATATTCCTCCGCGTAAGCCACCCCAGACCAGAATCTTGACAACATGGGGGCTGTAGGCCCATTTGGTCACGGTTCGTAAGAACGTGATCGGTATGCCGACACTGATCAATCTGCCGAACAGAACAAGCGGAATGGCGAGCGCCCCTGCGAGCAGATACTGGCCCTGGAATTGCAAAATCAGCACTTCAAGGCCGATCAAAACGAATAACACGGCATTCAGAATCTCATCCAGCAACTCCCAGAAATTGTCCAGACGTTCCCGCGTGGTAATCGACATTGCGTGGGTTCGACCGTGGTTGCCGATAATCAGTCCGGCAACGACGACAGCGATAGGTCCGGATGTATGAAGTTCGAGAGCCAGGGTGTAGCCCCCCATGACCAGCGCCAGGGTGACCAGAATCTCCACCTGATAGTTGTCCACGCTTTTCAGAAGATAGATGCCGAGCATGCCCAACCCGAACCCGAAAATCAGGCCGCCAATGGCTTCCTTGGCGAAAATGACGGCCACCTGAGAGAAAGATAACTGTTCGGGTTGCTGGACTATGCCCAGTAACACGACAAAGACGACAACCCCCACGCCATCGTTGAACAGGGATTCGCCAGCGATTTTTGTTTCCAGGCTGCGTGCAATACCAACCCTCTTCAAAGTCGACATCACTGCAATCGGGTCGGTCGGAGAAATCAACGCACCAAACAACAGACAGTAAAGATATTGAATATCGAAACCAAGAACGATCAGCAGGTAATACGTCATCGTACCGACAATAAACGTCGATAGCGCCACCCCTACTGTTGCGAGCACGCCAATCGTCCATTTCATGTCGGCAAGATCTTCAGCGCTGACATGGAGTGCGCCGGCGAATAACAGAAAGCTCAACATACCATCCATCAGCGCCTTGTTAAAATCAATACCCGAAAGCAGCTTGCTGGCGTGGGTCCGGATATCCACCACGCCAAGGCTGTCCAGCAGAATCAACCCGAGCGATACAACCAGCGCAATAATCATCACGCCTATGGTCGTGGGTAGTCCGATGAAGCGAAAGTTCACATAGGAAAATGCAGCAGACAGGCTGAGCACAATGGCGATCAGCTTAATCAGTTCCATTTTCGGTTACAGCCTTATTTTAAGCAACTGCAAAACGGTGCGAAGATAAATTCTGGCAGCAGCTGTCAGTTCATCAATGGCCACGTATTCATCCAGAGTATGAGCCTGATAGATTGATCCCGGGCCACACACCACCGCCGGGCAAAGAAAGTGCGGTGCGTCTGTCGCTGCCGGGAATACCCCCACATCGGCGGGTTTTCCCTGTACTGCCGCGAATGCCGAGGCAATGGTCGAGACCACTTCTGATTCAACCGGCGTATCAAGCGCCGAGTTATTCACCACAGGCTTGCCGATTTCATATCTGAAATCGGGGGTATGAAGGGCGATGTTTTCCAGAAAACCGCGATATTCCGCGATGATCGCCTCAGCAGTTTCACCCGGCAGGTATCTCCGGTCGACTTCCAGTTCACAATAATCAGGTACCGAAGAAGAAATCGTACCGCCCCTGATCACCCCTGGATTGACTCGTGCGTGCCCGCAAACCGGATGTCCGGGTCGATTTGCCAGGTCATCTGCGTAGCGCTCAATACCCTTGATCACATCCGCCATGTGGTTGATGGCATTGATTCCCATTTCGGGGACGCTTGAATGCGAGGCCCTGCCGAATGTCCTGATATGCATGCACAACTGTCCCTTATGGGTATGACATACCTTCAGTTCAGTCGGTTCACCGACAATCGCCATGTCCGGGATTGGCCCGTTTTCTGAAATCTCTTTCGAGCCGATCATCCCATTCTCTTCATCTGCCACCCCTGCGATGATCAAATCGCCGGTGAGTCGGATGTCACTGTTTTGCAGGATATGAGCGACTTCGATATAGGCCGCCAGCGCCGCCTTCATGTCACACGATCCACGACCGTATAAACGGCCGTCCCGGATCATCGGATTGAATGGATCATGATAGCCTTCAACACCCACGGTATCGGTGTGACCTGCCAGCATAACGCATTTTTTATGTTCACTTTTGCGCTCACTGCCGATAATTCGCCCATACACATTGGGCCGTCCAGGCGCCACATCCCGCCTTGAAGTCTGCAAGCCGAGCGCGGCCATCTGATCCTGATAAAGGTCAGCGAATTCGAGTTCACGGCAGCCTTTTTTTGCCATGCCATCGAATGGATTTACGCTTGGCATGGCCACCATGGTCGCCAGGTTTGTTACCAGACGCGACTCATCAACTTCATCAACAAGCTGGGTTATGGTGTTGTCGTCAAGTTTGTTTGCAGGAGGCATCATCAATACCAGGTGATTTATCCATTCTCGCAGTTATTAGATATGTATCCTTTCGTAACGTATCCTGGAGCGTTGTCAAGCGCAGGCAGATTATCCTGAACGGGTATACTGTCCCGGAATGATCACCGGGTCAACAGCAGATTGACCCGTTTCACAAATTCACTCGGGTTTTTCAATGGTGTCCCTTCCGCCAGTACCGCCTGATCGAACAATAGATTCGCCCACTCTTCCGCCAGTTCCGCCTCGACATCGATCTGTTTGACAATCTGATGCTCGGGATTGATTTCCAGAATCGGTTTTGCAATCGGCGCCTCTTGGCCGATCGATTGCAGTATTCGCTCCATATTGCCACCCAGATCATGCTCATCCGCCACCAGGCAGCTCGGCGAATCCACCAGCCGGTCTGAAATGCGAACTTCCTTGACTTGATCCTTGAGCACCGCCTTGAGTTTCTCGATCAGCGGTTTCATGTCCTCTTCTTTCTTTTGGTTTTCTTCCTTGCTTTGCGTGGTTTTCAGATGGTCGATATCCAGGTCGCCTTTGGCGATGGATTTCAGCGCTTTCCCTTCGTACTCGCGCAGATGGTTGACAAACCACTCGTCAACCGGGTCCGTCAGCAACACCACTTCAATCTCATTTTTGCGAAACACTTCGAGATGCGGAGAGGAATTTGCCGCGTTGTAGTTATCAGCCGAAATGTAATAAATGTCCTTTTGCTTTTCAGGCATGCGCACAATGTAGTCATCCAGAGAAATGGTCTGCTCCTCATCGTCCCGGTGAGTAGTCGTGAATCGGGTCAGTTTTGCCAGCGTGTCCTTGTTCTGAAAATCCTCGACCATGCCTTCTTTCAGCACTCGCCCGTACTCTTTCCACAGCGCATTGTATTTTTCTTCATCCTTGCTGGCTATTTTACCAAGTTCCGCCAGTACTTTCCTGACGGAGGCATTGCGGATTTTTTCGATTTCCTTGTTTTGCTGCAGAAATTCACGCGAGACATTCAAAGGCAGGTCGGCTGAATCAATCAGACCGCGCACGAATCTCAAATAATTCGGCATCAGTTTTTTTGCGTCATCAGCGATGAATATGCGCCGAACATAAAGCTTGATGCCGTGGCGCTGTTCCCGGTCCCATAAATCAAACGGCGCTTTCGATGGAATGTAAAACAGGGAGATGTATTCCATCCTTCCTTCAACCCGATTATGAATCGTAATCGCAGGGGGTTCGGGATCATAGGTCAGGGAGGTATAGAAGGTATTGTGTTCCTCTTCGGAAATGTCTTTTTTTGGCCGTGCCCACAATGCTGATCCTTTGTTGATGGTTTCCCATTCGATGGTCTGATCTTTCACTGGCTTGCCGTCATCATCCAGTTCCGGGCTTTTCAGCATTAGAATCGGCAGGGAAATATGATCCGAGTATTTCGAAACTGTACTGCGCACCCTGAATTTCTGGGCATACTCCTTGCAGTCCTTTTTCAACTGGATGATGATTTCCGTCCCCCGTTGGGGCCGGTTGATGGATTCGACCGTATATTCTCCACTGCCATCGGAGATCCACTTAACGCCTTCACTGCTTTTCGCCCCGGCTTTTCTAGTCAGTAATGTGACCTTTTTCCCCACCAGGAAACTGGAGTAGAAGCCGACCCCGAACTGTCCGATAAAAGTACTGTCTGCCGATTCGTCGTTACTCATTTTCTCGAGAAACGTCCGCGTGCCGGAGCGGGCAATGGTCCCGATATCTGCAATCACCTCATCATGGGTCATGCCGATACCATTGTCGATGATGGTAACGGTTCTTTTCTTTTCATCCATGTTGATGCGGATACCGAGGGCCTCATCGTCTTCGAGAAGCGCATTATTGGTCAGCGATTCAAATCTTAATTTGTCGCAGGCATCCGAAGCATTTGAAATCAGTTCCCGCAGAAAAATTTCCTTGTTGCTGTACAGGGAATGGATCATCAGGTGCAGTAGTTGTTGCACCTCGGTCTGAAATGAATGGGTTTCTACGGTGTCATTCCGGGGTGAAGGTTTTGTGCTCATTTTTATACAGGTAACCGAATTTTTGATTTGCAAGCTGAAATGGGGGCGAGTGGTGATCTTTCAAGCGATTTTGTGCTGTTTTCCCGGTTTTTCCGATTAGTTGGATTGCGAGGCCGGTTTTTTGTCTTTTTTCTTTATAATCTTTTGCGTGAGGGCGATAATTATTGACCTGAGAGGCCATAATTCGTATATTGCGCAACCGTTGGAGGAGAATATTAATTTCAGGCTGTTTAAACCTGTAAAGCTTCATTTTACATTATATTCGGGGTATAGCGCAGTCTGGTAGCGCGCCTGCTTTGGGAGCAGGATGTCGGGAGTTCGAATCTCTCTACCCCGACCAGCTTTCCGTTTTATCCGTTGCGCCCGTAGCTCAACCGGATAGAGCAACGGCCTTTAAGCCTTATTCTGACGTCAGACCGCAGGTGAGTTTGTTCAGAATAAAACCGGGAGCCTTCGGAAGGAACAAGTAACTTTCGAAGTGGAGGGCACTGTATCGGTGGAACCTTAACGCAGCGGATCACAGACATTAGTCTGTAATCTGGTTGGCGATGGCAATACCGAGGAAACCCGTTCTGATCTGTTAAAATCGGACAGGGGATCCGTAGAGACTATACGTGCCCCACCTGAAATGGTGAAGATATAGTCCAGACCCCAAACCCGGGTGAGTGGATTTGAGATGAATGGGTTTCAAAATCCTGACTTTCCGGGGCGGTGAAAACCGTAGTGGGTAAGCTAAGCCGTAGGTTACAGGTTCGAGTCCTGTCGGGCGCGCCATAACGGTTTTCGTTCAGGGTGTTGTATAGGTTTGTGGTGAGCGTAGCTCAGTTGGTAGAGCCCCGGATTGTGATTCCGGTCGTCGTGGGTTCGAGTCCCATCGTTCACCCCATTTTCAAGCTGGTTCGATTGAGTTGAATTGAATCATAAGAGCTGAATCAGTGGCAGGCAGGGTAAAACTGCGAATAATATCTGCGAGAGTGGCGGAATTGGTAGACGCGCTGGATTTAGGTTCCAGTGGGGTAACCCGTGAGAGTTCGAGTCTCTCCTTTCGCACCATTTTTCAGCCTGTATAATACAGCAAGAGCATTCGAGATCAGGAAATTGACATAATGAAATTTATGAGGAACAGAAATGCAGGTTTCCATTGAAGAGTCTGGCGCTATTGAGCGAAAACTCGCCATTTGTGTTCCATCTGAAAAGATCGATTCAGAAGTATCCAAACGACTGAACGATGTAGCCAGACAGACGCGAATCCCCGGCTTCAGACCAGGTAAGGCGCCACTGCGTATTATCCGACAACGATATTCTCCCAGGATTACCCACGAAGTCGTGATGGAAACGATCGAGTCGAGTTACGACGCTGCCCTGAAGGAGCAGAAAATGGTTCCGGCCGGCCTCATTTCCATTGAACCCGTGCCTTATGAGTCAGGCAACGACCTGGAGTTTGTCGCTACCGTAGAGGTCTTTCCACAAATTCCTTCACTGGACCTGGATGGGGTGACTATCCGCAAACCTGTCGTAGAGGTGACCACACAGGATGTTGACAATACGATGGAGGACATACGCAAGCATAATACTGAATATGTTACCAGGCAGGGTAAATCCGAAATCGGCGACAAGCTGACTATCGACTTTGAAGGGAAAATAGAGAGTGAAGACTTTGAAGGAGGCACTGTAAAGGGGCATACTTTCATCCTCGGCAACAAGGAGATGCCGGAAGAGTTTGAAACCGGTCTTGTCGGTGTCGGCAAAGATGAAGTCACGACCATCACGGTTTCATATCCGCAAGACCACGACAATCCCATCCTGGCTGGCAAGGAGGCAGAGTATTTGGTAACGACCCAGGAGATAGAAATACCGAAACTGCCTGAGTTGGACGACGACTTTGCAAAAACCCTGGGTATCAGTGAGGGTGGCATCGAAAAAATGAGACAGGAGGTGGAAAAGAATTTGTCCCTTGAGCTTAATGATCGCCTGAGGGCCGTTACCCACCGCAGGGTAATGAACGGGCTATTGGAGAAAAACCAGATCGAAGTGCCGAAATCGCTGGTCGAAATTGAAATTGACCACTCAATAAGGAGGTTTGAACAGTATATGGCCGCCCAGGGCATGTCTGCGGCTGAAATTGGCCGGGATCATTACGCCGCTGAAGCGAAGAGACGCGTTGCCCTGAGTCTGATCGTAAAGGCCATTATTGATGAGCAGAAATTCGAGATTGATCCTGAATCAGTAAAAGCAAAAGTGACCGAACTGGCGTCCAGCTATCAGCAGCCAGAAGCTTTTATAGACCAATACATGTCGGATTCCGAGCAGGTAAAACGAATCGAAGCAATGATGTTCGAAGAGCAGGTTGTGAAATCGATGCTGGAAACTGCGACAGTTGAAGATGAAAAACTCTCGCTTCGGGATTTTATGAATCACCCGGATTTGAATACCCAGACCGGACCCTGATTGGGTACAATGGACGGATAAATCCGGTATCTGAACCCAGGGTTGGCGAGATCACATGAAGGAGACTGAAATGAAAACTGAAAATATCGGTTTTGTGCCCATGGTGGTGGAATCAACAGGGCGCGGGGAAAGGGCTTATGACATCTATTCCCGGTTGCTCAAGGAGCGGGTCGTCTTTATGGTTGGACCGGTTGACGACCACATGGCCAATATCATCGTTGCGCAACTGCTGTTTCTTGAGTCGGAAAACCCGGAAAAAGATATTTCCCTGTATATCAACAGTCCGGGAGGCGCCGTTTCATCGGGCCTGGCGGTCTATGATACCATGCAGTTCATACGACCGGATGTCAGTACCGTGTGTATCGGTCAGGCTGCCAGCATGGGAGCCGTGATCCTCGCCGGAGGAGAAAATGAGAAACGTCATGCACTACCTCACTCCAGGATGATGATTCACCAGCCCATGGGGGGATCCCAGGGACAAGCCTCTGATATTGAAATTCATACCAAAGAGATTCTCGGTGTCAGAGATCGACTCAATCAGATTCTCTCCGATCACACCGGGCAATCCATGGATACGATCCAAACCGATACAGACAGGGACAATTTCATGAGCGCCAATGATGCCCAGGAATATGGCATTATTGATTCTATATTAAAAAAACGGTTATAGTCAGGGATCGCCGCTTATCCCACTATACGATAATTGACCGAATACCGATGACTGACGAAACCTCAGCTAGAAACGAAAAACTACTATATTGTTCATTTTGCGGTAAAAGTCAGCATGAGGCCAGGAAACTGATCGCAGGACCATCAGTATTCATTTGTGACGAATGTGTCGATCTTTGTAACGAAATCATTCGTGATGAAATCACCAGCGAAGTTTCTACTGCGGGTAATGAAACCGGATTTCCAAAACCCCGGGAAATTCACGCTATTCTCAATGACTATGTGATCGGACAGCAGGGCGCCAAGAAAATGCTGTCGGTTGCGGTATACAACCACTACAAAAGAATTGAAAACGAAGAATCGACTTCTACCGTTGATATTTCCAAAAGCAATATTCTCCTGATCGGCCCGACCGGTTCAGGTAAAACATTACTGGCCGAAACGCTGGCGAGACAACTGAACGTTCCGTTCACCATCGCTGATGCAACCACACTGACCGAAGCCGGCTATGTCGGCGAGGATGTTGAAAATATCATTCAGAAACTGCTACAGGCCTGCGACTATGAAGTTGAAAAAGCCGAAGCCGGAATAGTCTATATTGACGAGATAGACAA
This sequence comes from Arenicellales bacterium, assembly GCA_963663315.1. Taxonomy (GTDB): domain Bacteria; phylum Pseudomonadota; class Gammaproteobacteria; order Arenicellales; family Poriferihabitantaceae. The sequence continues at coordinate 245,445 of OY760176.1, forward strand.
GGTATCGCGCAAGGCCGAAGGCCCGTCGATTACCCGCGATGTTTCCGGCGAAGGCGTCCAACAGGCGTTGTTGAAACTGATCGAAGGCACCGTTGCCGCGATTCCGCCGCATGGCGGGCGCAAACATCCGCATCAGGAACTGCTGCAGGTGAATACCCGCAATATCCTGTTTCTGTGCGGCGGTGCATTCTCGGGTATAGAGAAGGTGATTCAGGATCGGACAGAAAAATCCGGGATTGGTTTTGGCGCGGATATCAAGGAAAAATCACCGGACAAGCGCTCCAATGAACTGCTCCAGAAGCTCGAGCCTGAAGATTTGGTCAAGTTTGGATTAATCCCCGAATTTGTCGGTCGGCTGCCCGTGATTGCGACACTCGAAGAGCTGGATGAAGATTCCCTTGTGCGCATTCTGGTTGAACCCAAAAATGCCCTGACAAAGCAATATCAGACCTTGTTCAAGTTTGAAGGTGTCGAACTTGAGTTCCGGGAGGATGCATTGCGCCAGATTGCGATAAAAGCCATGGAGCGCAAATCAGGAGCAAGAGGGCTGCGCTCCATTATGGAGAGTGCGCTGATAGAAACGATGTATGAGTTACCTTCGATCGAAGGGATCAACAAAGTCGTGGTTGATTCCTCTGTCATTACCGAAGGCTCACGACCGCTTTATGTTTACGAGGAAAACAGGGCAAAAAAAACGGCTACCATGTTGTCCACCTGACCGGCCCTGACTGCTTATGGCCGAATCTGCTTCCCAGCAATCCATCCCCAGGCCAAAGAGTCCGTGGAACTGGCATCCGCAATTTCCACTGGCAATACCGCCCATTTTTATATGGCCACCGCAACCCGTCGCCGCATTGAAATTTATTCTGGGCAGAGGATTTGCGATGTCTCAGATGATGATCTATGTCTTGCTGGGAATTGCAACCTGGATCTACCTTGCTCCGGGGATGGAGGGATGGAAGACCTTCTCGATAGATTGGATCTTCCATGTCTGGGCGATCAATATGGGACTGTCGATTGTGGTGGCAGGCGGCCTGCATCTGTATTTCCATACCTGGAAATGCCAGGGCAAGGTGCAAAAATATGAACATCGTGATTTAGCAAGAAAAAACCGGACATTCCTCTTCAACAATCAGGTCTGGGACAATATCTTCTGGACCTGCGCCAGCGGTATAACAGTATGGACAGGCTTTCAGGTATTGCTGATGTGGGCGTATGCCAATCAGATCATCATGTGGAATACCTGGTCGGATAATCCTTACTGGTTCGTCGGCCTGTTCCTGATTATGACTGCATGGGAGTCGATGCATTTCTACTTCGTACATCGGCTGATTCATTGGCCTCCACTATATAAGATTGCCCATTCCCTGCACCATAAAAATGTCACCATCGGCCCGTGGTCGGGGTTGGCGATGCACCCGATCGAGCACCTGTTTTATTTCAGTACCGTGCTCATTCATCTGGTCATTCCCTCCCACCCGATCCATATGTTCTTCCATATCTACCTGACTGCCCTGTCAGCCTATACCGGGCACGTCGGATTTGAAACCATTGTGATCAAGGGCAAATCCACGCTCGGAGTCGCAAACATGTTCCATCAACTCCATCACCGATACTTCGAATGTAACTACGGGACACCCTATATGCCCTGGGACAAATGGCTCGGCACCATGCACGATGGTACCGAAGAAGCAACCCGCAGAATCAACCAGCGACGAGCCAGCATGAATTCCTGAAAGTACAGACAATGGAAAGAATGCCTACATACGAAACATTACTTTGGCCGACCCTGAAGATACTGGAGTCTTCGGGCGGTTCCGCTTCCATTCAGGAAATTCTGAAGCAATTATCGATCTATCTGAATTTGCCCGATTCGATCATGAAAACTCCGCATGGTGAAGGACCTCAGTCAGAGGTAGCATATCGAGCGGCTTGGGCTCGAACTCATCTGAAACTTGTGGGGTCAGTTACCAACTCAGAACGAGGTGTTTGGACGGTCTCGAAGGCTGGGCGGGAGATTAACTCAGAACAGGATATAAAAGACCTGATTCGCCAAATGCGAGTGGATAGATATAAAGCTCGCCAGCGATCCTCAAATCCAGATGATGTGGAACACGGCGATCTAGAATCAGATGCATACAACTGGAAGGAACGCCTTCTCGCCGTTATTCGCAAAATCGAGCCGGATGCCTTCGAACGTCTTTGTCAGCGTGTCCTTCGAGAGGCGGGTTTCGTGATGGTTGAAGTGACTGGTCGGTCAGGCGACGGGGGCATAGATGGTGCTGGCGTTCTTCGAGTCAATCTCCTGTCGTTCCATGTGCGATTCCAGTGCAAGAGATACAAGGGGACTGTGGGAGCTGGCCAGATTCGTGATTTCAGGGGAGGGTTGATTGGCCGTGCGGACAAAGGTTTGTTCATTACGACTGGCAACTTCACAACAGCCGCAGAACAGGAAGCTGTCCGGGATGGAGCAACCGCGATTGATCTCGTTGATGGCGATCAGCTTTGCGACCTTCTCAAGAGATACGGTCTTGGGACATCTACTGAAACCGTCGAACGAGTTAATGTTGTCGAAAGTTTTTTTGAGGATCTTTAGATTATTCCGCCACAACTCCCCGGGCTGAGAGAATAATATTCCAGAGCTGGATACGATCAAGAAAGTAGAGCTTTCACTGCCGGCGTAGCAGGCAAACTCGGGCAGATTGCACTGATAATACAAACTAATGACGTTGATTAGCCCACCAATATGGTGTAAAGTGGTGCAACTGTTGATTGAGGGGCTAATAAGTATGGCAGAGTATAAGGCTGGAGGAACACCAGTATCGCATCGGGCATCGGTGAGCTTTCCACCGGAGCTCTACGAGACTCTGGAAGTGATTGCGCGGCAGAAAAAAGTATCGGTGGCTTGGGTAGTTCGCGACGCAGCGGAGAGATATGTGGACGAGCAGTGGCCACTGCTGGCGGCAATTGATAGGGACAGGTATGAACGGCACGGATGAAGAATATTTACAGATTGTGCTGGATGCAATCCGTGTTTCTGCGCTCTATAAGCCGAAATTTGGTCGGGGGGCGAGTGGTGAAGGGCTGACGCTTGAGCAGTTTCAGGATTTGTATTAAGGAGACGCTTTCTATAATTGGTTCGGGCTGGATAATCCGACAATGTATGCGGCGCACAAGGCGGCTGGTGGCATGACAAGCATTTACCGGCAGATCGGTATCGGGTGTGAAAAACTGTTTCGCAGAGTGGTGAAGGATTCCCTGGAGTTATCCGAGGACGATGTGACCTGGTCGTATCAGGTGACGCTACCAAGTGGACGGAAACGAACACTGTATCTGGACGGGAGAGTTCCCCTTGAGAAGATCAACGATAGAGGCAAGCGAGTCCGTTTCCATAAGTGGATGAGAGATTCGGCGGAAATACTGGATGTCGACAACAAGGTATTCGAAAGTCTGACGGGCACTATTTTTGAGGTTCGACAGGGTTATAAGAGCAAAGACTCTAAGCGGCAGAATGCTGATATCGCAAACGCATCTCTAGCTTACACGAAAGGGTATTTTCCCTGCGCCGTGATTTTGTCGGGACAGATCGACGTCAATGTGCTTATGCGCTACCGCGCCGAAAAATGGTCAGTCGTTACGGGAATAATCGGGGCAAATAACCCGTTGATATCGACCTATGACTTCATGCAGGATGTCGTTGGGTACAACCTTGCAGCATTTTTTGAGCGGAATAGTTCTGCTATCCGTGAAGAGATAGACTCCATTCTGAAAGTGCTTTTGGCGCCGAAAACGACATGAGCGCCGTTTTGACAGAAGCGCTACGCCAACGAGCCGACTATACGTATAAGTTCAACACCAAGGCGGGGCGGCACGGTTGGTTACGACTGACCCCCGCGTATTCGGTCAAGATTACCGAAGAACTTATGGACCAATACGAGAAGCCCTTGCGTGTTCTGGACCCGTTTTGCGGAACTGCAACTACGGCGTTGAGTGCGGCGTATCATGGGCACGAAAGCGTAACGATGGATATCAATCCTTTCCTGGTGTGGTTTGGTAAAGTAAAGACGGCCCATTACTCCAGACATTCTATAGTGTCGACACGGGATGCGTGTGATCGAATAGAAAAGGTAGTTAAACGGGGTGCGATTGAGCCGATAAAGGCTCCGCCTGTTCATAACATAGAAAGATGGTGGAGTTCCGATGATTTGACTTTTCTTTGCACGCTTAAAGCCAGTATTGAAGCGGAGAGCGCCACAGGTTCTCCTGATCGCAATCTTCTTTTAGTAGCATTTTGCAGAATACTCATTGAGCTTTCTAACGCGGCCTTTAATCACCAGTCCATGTCTTTTAAAGCTGCCAGCCAATTGCGTATTCCGTTTGTGAAGGACGACACAATGCAGGTATTCCGGAACCATGTGGAGTTTGTTCTGGAGGGGGCGGAGAGAAATCCTGAAGGGAAAGGATACATGTCCTCGGGGATGCCAGAATGTTGACGCAAGCGGTAAACGGCTGCTTTAATTTGATTATTACGTCGCCGCCATACGCTAACCGGATGTCGTACATTCGTGAGCTTCGTCCTTACATGTATTGGTTGGGATTCCTGAATAACGGTCGGGATGCAGGCGAACTTGACTGGCTGGCGATTGGTGGTACATGGGGTGTAGCAACCAGCAGACTTAACGATTGGAAACGGCCGACTGGGTCTTTTAGACACCCGCTGCTCGACGCCGCGTTAAATGCGATAGCGCATCACGATAACAAGAACGGTCAGATACTGGCCAACTATGTTGCAAAGTATTTTGATGACATGTGGGAACACTTCAACTCAGTGGTATCCGTGCTGAGCAAAGGTAGTGCAGGCGAACTGCACTTACGATAGCTGGGAAATTCTACCTTCTATGGGGTGTTGTTGTCTGTGGAGAAGATGTACGTGGCAATGCTTGAACGTTTAGGTTTCCAAGATGTCGAATGTCGCGCAATCCGAAAACGAAATTCGAAGAAAGAACTGTTTGAATTCGATGTTTCAGCGCGTTGGTTGGGACGGAAGTCGTGAAAGCAGCTTTTACCGGACGCAGTACCTGCCTGATTTATCCAGCACCTCTTTATCCTGTCTCAATCGTCTCAATGCAAATGTGATGGACCTGTTTCATCACGATATTGGCGTGCTCCACGACCCGACTTACAATCCAATCAATGCGGATGCGCTACGGGCTGAGAGTCCAGGTAATTTACCGATATGGCGCGGCGGATTTTTGGGATATCGGGCATGTCAAGAACAAAGATGATGAATAATGGCTCGGCACCATGCACGATGGTACCGAAGAAGCAACCCGCAGAATCAACCAGCGACGAGCGAGTATGAATTTATAAAATTCTTTATCAGTATTGCTCAATCCACTTCATCAAGATTGGTTTCTTCAGCGGCTTCGGCGATCAGCTCATCATGGGTAGCCAGTAGTGCCGTAGCAAAGTCCAACATGTTTTTTACCGTTTTGTGGGAATAGTTAAAATCATTAAGCAACGAACTGGCCATCAACGGCGAAATACGATTTTCCTGAAGCAAGTGGTTAATAGTATTATCAATATTCTTTTTCGCAACTTTGGCCTCTGCTTTGCGTTGACCTAATTCACGCATAGTGTCGAGGCTTTCATTCCCATCCCTGTACCTGCATATATCCTTGAGAATAGAGGCTAATTTCAGTCTTAAAGTGTTGTACTCATCACGAATGTGTTGATTATCTGAAACCATGTACCTGGTTGTGTTTTTTCTCAAATGTTTGATGTGCTTGACGCATTCCACAATTTCTGCAGCAGCGTTGCGAAGTCGGTACAGTTCTTCCGAAAATACGCTGGGAATATTTGCCTGTGCCCGGGAAATAAATTCGATAATAGAGCTATAAAGGACCTTGACTTTTCTTTCGTAAAGATCATCAAGATCGAACTCAATAATTACCCGGTCATCGTTTATGGTTTTTTCAAGATCATCAGATTTGAGAATTTGTGTACGATGTAAATTCATGCCATGCGCCATCAGCTCGAATGCCGCATCAAACAGGTGCCAGACTTCCTTTTTGACAGACAATAATACAGTGTCTGGAAAATCGAATGCGGCTTCGCTTAGATATTTCGGCTCGGCAAAATCCAAATCCTTGTCGGGGAAATATCTAAATAAAAATCCAGCTAACCGTTGGATTAAAGGCACCATGACAACGACGCCAACCACATTAAAAAACGTATGAAATACAGCGAGTTTCATGGTGTAGTTATCTTCAGCTATACCCACCATACTGCTGAATTCATTCACTGCCCATACAAATTGGCTAATAAAAACAATGGCGATCACACCGGTTACCGTATTAAAAATCAGATGCGCCCCGGCAAGCCGTTTACCTTCAATATTTGCGCTTAATGAGCCTATAATTGCGGTTATAGTGGTGCCGACATTAGCGCCAATGGCTAATGCCAAACCATTTTCATAAGTAACCTGACCCGCTGCCAACGCCGTCAGAATGAGTACCAGCGTTGCATGGGATGACTGCATGACTACGGTGGCGGCGGCGCCAATTCCTGCAAATATAAACAGGCCGAGATAACCACTTACCGCAAATGAAGCCAGGTCGAAGCTACCCTTAAACGCTTCGAATCCCTCTTTCATATAGTGTATACCGAGAAACAAAAACCCCAGTCCCGCAAGTACCGAGCCAATTCCCTTGAGGTATTTTGACTGTTGAAATGAAAGCACAATCCCAAATACCAGCATCGGCATGGCGTAGGCGGATATTTTAACTTTCAGGCCGAACGCAGCGACTAACCAGGCCCCGGTTGTGGTTCCAATGTTGGCGCCAAAAATTATTCCAATACCTGCCACCAGCGAAATCATACCTGCACTGATAAAAGATATTGCAATCACTGAAACCAGTGAACTGGACTGCATTATTGTGGTAGCGACGATTCCAAAGCCCAGCGATTTCCAGGTCTTATCCGTGGTTTTTTTTAACAACTTCTCCAGCAAACCTCCGGTAAAAGCTTTAAATCCTTCTTCAAGGAATAACATTCCGAATAAAAATATGGCAACCCCTGCTGCGATTTCCTTAAAATCCGGGCTGATCCAAAAACCATAAGCAAGGATAAGCAGTATCGTAGGTAAAAATATTCTTTTTAGCATTTTGGTTTCCCAAATATATTGCTATTTGCTGTCCATATTAACATCGGTTGTCGCGCGGCAGGTAAAAATTGGAAAAGGGGACAGGCTGGAACCTACTGAATTTCCGTATTTTTTTACATTCTTTATAGTCGCTGCTGCAACCAGGCGACAAATTCTTTGGTCAATTTGTGAGGTTTGCCCAGTCTCGGAACATAGGCACATACGCCGTGTTGCCAGTGTAAGGATTGAGAGACCAGTTTTTTCAGCGACCCGCATTTGAGATATTCATTCACTCTCAGTTTCCAAACAAGCGCAATGCCATGGCCGCGTAACACAGCATCCAACAATGCCGCGTAACTGGTGAAGACAATTTCCTGGCTTTGCGTCGGGAAGGCCTGCCCGGTGGCGTTACAGTATTCGCGCCAGCTTGGCCAGGGACTCCCTGGTTGCTGTAGGTGGAGCAAGGTTGCCCCCGTCAGGATGGTCTCCCCCCGGCTTGTCGGATTGTTTCTCTGATATGCCGGACTGTATACAGGAAATACTTCATCAGCACATAGAGTCGTCACTTCAAACCGACTATCGTCCCAGTGTGCGGACTGTAGTCCGACCGAGATCCGCTCGTCGTAGGATTCGAGGGGTTTTCCCGAGCTGATGAGGCGAATTTCGGTGTCTGGCCATTGAGTTTGAATGTCCCGCATCAATGGCATGAGCAGCCAACTCGCAATGGACAAATCTGAATAGATAACAAACACCGAGTTGGAGTCCTGGCGACGAATCTGGGTGGATACGCTACCGAGTTCAAGTAGCAAAGGGTTGACGATTTCATACAGCCGTCGCCCGCACTCGGTGAGTCGCACATTGTAACGTTCACGTACAAACAACTGCGCGTTAAGATCCGCTTCCAATTTGCGAATCTGTCTGCTAACTGCCGCCTGACTCACGTGAAGCTCTTCGGCCGCTTGGCTGAAACTTTCCAAACGTGCAGCACTAACAAACCCTTTCAGGGTGGTTAAAGGCGGAAGATGTTTAATGAATTCAGGCATAGTTGAAATGTATTGCTAAAAGAGTTTTAATTACTTCTGGATGAAGTGCCTAACTGTTACTATAATCATAGTGGATAGACAGATCAATAAATTATGTGGTGTGTAATGCAGGCCAAGCCAGTCGAAATGTACGCAGACGCAGGGACGTCGGTGATGATCGTCTCACAAATAATATCCCTAAACAGGGAGAAACTATTCTTTAGTAATGCCGAGGTTATGTTATGAGCATTACGCTTGACCATGTGGGGTTGCTGGTAAGAAATATCGATGAAACCATAGAATTCTATTCAAGAATTTTAGGTTTGGATAAGACCGAGAAAAGCGTCGATAATGGCCTTGAATTCGCAAATATCCAAATTTCGGATACGACGGCTTTCGCCATATGGGAGACGGCAGAAAGACAGTGCCAGCATGTCGCATTCGCCTTAACTGGAGACGAGTTTGATGAAATATTCCTGCGAATAAAACATGCAGGGATCAGGTACGGGAATGCAACAGAAGGTTTTGGCGAAGATGGCAATCTCTATGGTGAAAAGCTCAACATGAAAGGCCCCGATCTGGAAATCGGAGCCAGGGGGATTTGTAAATCCCTGTACTTTGAAGATCCCAATGGCCACAGCATCGAAATATTGACTTACGATTAAAAAGTCGGTATTTGAGTCCTGTGATCAGCTGACCGTTGTGGTGTATCAAAACACATAAGCAGATCTCACAGACGGATGGTAACATCTGCTTGTAGTACCATGTGTGCCTGCTACGGACACATATATATGAAAGATATAATCAAGCTGCAACACGTCTGGAAGATTTTTGGTGACCGGGTGGATGAAGCGCTTAATGCAATCCGGGATGAAAACATCAGCAAAGCTGAAGTTCAGGAGCGCTACGACTGTGTGGTCGGTGTTATGGATGCAAGTTTTACTGTCACCGAGGGGGAGATCTTCTGCGTGATGGGTCTTTCTGGAAGTGGAAAATCTACCCTGGTTCGTCAAATCAATCGTCTGCTTGAGCCAACCGCTGGCAAAATACTGATTCATGATGAGGACATCATGAAGAAATCGAAAGCCGAACTTCGCCAGCTACGGGCTCGTAAGATTGGTATGGTATTTCAGAACATCGCTCTGATGCCCCACAGGACTGTACGCGATAACGTTGCTTTACCGTTGGAGGTACAGGGTTTGAGCAAACGCAAGCGCTATGAGATTGCAGAGAAATCGCTCGCTAATGTAGAGCTTACCGGCTGGGAGGACAAATTCGCTCATGAACTCTCAGGCGGGATGCAGCAACGTGTAGGTCTGGCCCGTGCTATGGCTGCAGATCCAGATATTCTTTTGATGGACGAACCTTTCAGCGCACTTGATCCATTGATCAGAAGACAATTGCAAGACCAGTTCATGAACCTTGCCAGGGTAACCCGCAAAACCACCGTGTTCATCACCCATGATCTGGACGAGGCCATTCGCATCGGTCATCGTATCGCCATCATGAAAGACGGCTTGATCGTTCAGGTCGGCACCCCTGAAGAGATCGTTACTAATCCGGTGGATGAATATGTAACGGACTTCGTATCCGGTATCTCACGATTAAAGCTGGTGTTTGCCCGCACAATAATGGCTTCGATTGATCAGTACAAAGCCCAGGGAGGCAAGGCGCCTAGTGGCTCACCCCGGGTTTCTGAAGACACTGATTTGGATCAGTTGATAGACATCGCAGCAGAAACCGACAATCCGATTATTATCGTTGATGCGAATAATCACGATATTGGCATTGTCGACAAGCAACACTTATTACGAGGCATTCAAGGAGGTAAAAGATAATGAATGATACTCCCGACAATATCAGTTCCGAACTGCTGCCACAGAGTGCCACTCCGCCAATTACCGGACTCATCGAAGAATTCGTGGTTCGAAACGGGCTGTACTACGTGCATCAGTTCGAGCGACTCGAGGATGCACAAACTTTCGCCTGGACTTTCAACTGGGCGGCAGCGTTGCTTGGTCCGCTGTGGATGGCCGGTCGTAACCTCTGGGGGCTGTTCTGGGTCTTCATCCTGGCGGAACTGGTGGCGTTAGTTCAGGTTGGTCGGGGGCTGTGGGGCAACCTGGGCGCTGGTGAAGCGGCCCGGGCTGAAAAGCTGACGAATTTGGCTGCACAGCGACTCATTGAGGCGCAGGATGAAGCGGCTGCTGGCGCCGAAAATGCAGGCAACCTGGCTAAGGCGGCCGAGTACATGCTGCAGAACGCCGAGCAGGCGAGACTGGCTTCCGAAGCCGCCGCGTCATTGGGGCCCTGGTTATTGATCATTGGCGTAATTTTGTTGCTGATTGTCAAAGGTATTGAAGGCGTGCTGGCCAATTGGACACTGGAGCGGCGCTTCATGCGATGGCGTTCGGACCGATCCCTGAAATCAGGAATTAGCGCCATCAGTATAGTCGGTGCCAGCATTCTAATGGTGATCATGTATCCCATCACAATTTATCGCTTCACGGTCACTGATCTGCCTGACTGGCTGATCGCTTTTCCGGCCGACAAGCATTGGCATAGCGAGCTCTCGAAATCCGTTGACGGGCTGTTCGAGTCTTTAACGCGCCAAGGCGACACATTTTTTAGCTCGGTCACGAATTTCATTCGAATCATCCTGGGTTCAATGGAGGTCCTGCTGGTCGGTACGCCATGGCCGGTTGTGATGTTGGTCATCGTTGTGTTGGCCTGGCGTTTGGCAGGAACTCGCACCGCCATCTTCACCGTGGCTTCGCTCTCGTATCTGGCCCTGCTTGGATTCTGGGAGAAGAGCATGACGACCGTCGCTCTGCTCGGCACTGCGGCTGTAATCTGTGTTGTCCTTGGCATTCCACTCGGTGTGTGTTGTTACAAAAACAAAACAGTGTACTCGTGCTTACGACCTGTACTCGACTTAATGCAGACCATGCCAGCTTTCGTATATCTGATTCCTGTCATTGCGTTCTTTGGAATCGGTAAGCCGCCGGGAATCGTCGCCACTGTGGTGTTCGGGTTGCCGCCGGTTGTCCGCCTTACTGCGCTCGGGCTCCAGGGAGTCCCGTATTCGGTTAAGGAGGCAGCCACCGCATTCGGTGTATCCAACCGTTATTTGCTGTTCAAGGTTGAGTTACCCCTGGCCCTGCCATCTATCATGACCGGCATAAACCAAACCATCCTCATGTGCCTGTCGATGGTAGTCATTGCTTCGTTAATCGGTGCCGGAGGTCTCGGTGGGGATGTGCTTGAAGCACTTCAGTATGCAGCCGAAGGGGCAGGCATGCTCGCGGGCCTCGCGATTCTGCTATGCGCAATGGTCCTTGACCGTATTGTCCAAGGCCGTGGAACGTCGGAGACCAGCAGCAAGATGTAACCGCCTGCGAATACCTCAAAGCCTCAACACGGGTAGTTCGCAAGTGTGGTTAAAAGCGGAAAGTGTTTAATGAATTCAGGTATAATTTATATGTATATCTGAAAGAAATTTAATCGTTTCTGGATGAAGCGCCTAACTGTTACTATCACTGATGGTGTTCAGTGAGGTCGTGCTCACGACGCTCTAGTATCTACGCAAGATACATCAATAATTAACCATAAAAGTTAAGGAGGTTCAAAATGAAAAATATCTTTACTTTCAGCAACATTGCAATGGTGTTTCTATCAACATTCGTTACTAACTTGTTCGCAGCTGACGCAATGTTGCCTGACCCCAACTACCCGGGAGGAAAGGCTCTCGTACACGTTATCAAGACCATTGCCGAGCAGCGCCTTGGTTTGGAAATCGGTACTGTGCCTGCCAGCTCCATACCCGTTATCTGGAAGGCTATGGATGCCGGCAAAGGTGACATAGATGTTTGGCCCGAGGTGTGGATGCCTAACCAGAAGGCCCTTGTCGACGAGTACGTCACCGAAAGAGGCACGGTGAGGCTGGGTTCAAAGCCGTATCAGGCTATGAACGGCATCTGTACCACGAAGATGACCAGCGAAAAGCACGGTATTAAATCCGTCTACGATCTCATCAGTGCGACCAACGCGAAACTCTTTGATACTGATGGCAATGGAAAGGGTGAGATATGGATAGGTCCGAATGGTTGGATGTCAACGAACATCGAAAAAGTGCGAGCCCGGGACTACGGATATGGCGAGGTTTTCGATCTGCAAGTCATGGAAGAGGCAGCCGCTATGGCACGACTGAGCGCAGCGGTTACGCGCAACGAGCCGTATGTATTCTACTGCTATGCGCCACACCATATTTTCAAACAGTATGACCTCGTGGTCCTGGAAGAGCCCGTTCATGATCCTGAAAAATTCAAGGTTGTACAGCCGAGTGAATCAAGCGACTGGTATGAGCAGTCACACGTTTCCACGGCGTGGGGCGAGACTCTGGTCTACGTCTCTTATAGCAAAAGCCTGGAAGAACGAACACCCCAGTTCGCCAAATTGCTCGATAATTTTGCGCCCAACTCGGACATGGTGAGTGCATGGGTTTACGAGGTCGGGATCAATAAGCGGGACCCGGCGGAGTTTGCAAATCAATGGGTCAACGATAACCCTGATATCGTCAACCAATGGATGAATTTTTAGTCAGTTCGAACTAAGCCGAAGCATACTTCAGAGCTCAGGAGATCAACCATGGCACCCTGCCGGGCGTACATGCCCGCCAGGGCCGCGGGTTCGAAAGCATACAATGCGTTAAACTTCGAAATTACAAGTTTTATACCTGATTCCTCGGAGAATCCAAAGAACCGAAAATTGTCACGGCGTGTTGGACTTGGATCGTATATTGTGGCGCCGCCCTCATCGGTTAATATGAATTCGGTAGGTAGACGGGTTCATGTATAAAGGCCAGTGCGTCTGCCAGTGGTTCGAATCCGTTGATCGCATGTTTGCGCGCTTAAAGCGACTCAGCAGACTTCGCCCGGATTTATTCATAATTATTACAAGTGAACCGGCAAGGGTATTACCTGGAAAACCATTCTCAAGAGTTAGAACTAATGACGGGCAAAACTTACAACATACTACATATGGTACTCGACCAAATCGCACCTCACTTCTTGCCAAATTATGGGCACTCGATTGTGAAGGCGCCTAACATTGCCGCCCTTTCGCGAAATGCAGCAACTTTCGATAACGCCTACACCAATAGTCCGCTATGTGTGCCAGCGCGGGCTTCTCTGTTTACCGGGCAGTTGGCGTCAACACTCAATGTGTTTGACACGGGTTCTGAATTGTCAGCCAGCATACCGACACTGGGGCATTACCTTCGCGAGTTTGGATACGCTACCTGCCTGTCCGGTAAGTGTCATTTTATTGGACCGGATCAAATGCATGGCTTTGAACAAAGACTCACGTCTGATATTTGCCCGGCAGATTTTTCGATGACCGGCAACTGGGACAAAGGAGAAGAGATTCTCGGCTTCTTCCACACCCTGGAAAACGTTAAAACCGCCGGAATTGCCGAGCGTTCTACACAACAGGATCATGACGAAGAATCAACTCACCAAGCCAATCAATGGCTTTACGATTGGGTACGTCAGGACCGGGACAGGCCGTTTTATCTGCAAGTATCACTGAGCCATCCACACGACCCTTATGTTACCCCGCAGCGCTATTGGGATCTATACGATCACAGTGAAATAGATTTACCTCGCACGCCTTATATTGCGTTGGAGGAAAGAGACCCCTACAGTGTCTGGACCTATCAACATTACGATCGTGGTGAATACGATATTGGCGAAGAGGACATTCGCAACGCGAGGCATGCATACTATGCAAACATCAGCTATGTCGACGACTTGATCGGTCAGGTACTGAATACACTTGATCGCATTGGTGAGAAGGACAATACCATTATTGTGCTTTGTGCAGATCACGGCGAAATGCTCGGCGAAAGAGGCCAATGGTACAAAATGACCCCGTTCGATCACGCCAGCCGCGTACCGATGATAGTGAAAATGCCCGATAATGTGCAAACAATGCGTGTTAAGGAAAATGTTTCATTAATGGATTTGGTACCAACGTTGTTGGATTTAGGGACAGCGGGCCAGGCACTCGCAAGCCAGGAATCGATTGAGCAACTTGCGGGTAAAAGCCTGCGCTGCCTGTTAGAAAATAATTCAAGTAATTGGCACGACATCGCTATTTCGGAAATGATGTTTGAAGGACTCACTGCAGCTGCCATCATGATTCGAAAAGGCAAGTACAAATATGTGCATATCAATCCAAATGACCGACTATTATTTGATATGGAGAGCGATCCATTGGAGCATAACGATCTGACAAACGAGGAAAGTTGTACGACAGTGGTTGCCGAATTTCAGACAATGATTGCAGAGCGGTGGGATCTGGATAAAATCACCGCGTTTATCCACCTCAACCAACGCAGGCGAAATTTTATACATAAAGCTCATCAGATTGGTCGACACGTATCATGGGATTTCCAACCCTATAAAGACGGTTCCAGGTTGTACCACCGCTCACATATAACCTGGCTTGAAGCAGATAAGCGTGACATGTTCAGGCCGAACAAACAATAGGTGGTGGCACACTATACTTTCAAGTGCATGCCTTGTGATGCATGCCTTGTGAAGGAGAATCCGTCACTCACATATACCGCTTTCGCTCTTCTTCCATCATTTCCTTGTATTCGGGCATGTCGTCCGGGACCGGCGCTGGTTCTTCGCGGGCCAGGTTGACGTCGAACACTTTGAACTCCTTGAAGCCGAGGTAGTAGGGTTTCCACCATTTCAAGGCTATGGGAACCGTGATGTTCAACAGGAAGGCGGTAAACATCAGCGTATAGAACTGGGTAATATCAATGATCTTGTTCTGTACAAAGGCGATGTTGATGACAATGAACGCGAGTTCAGCGCGGCCCAGCATACCGAATCCGATCATCACGCTCTCGTGCCATTTGTAGCTGCCGGTAAATCTGGCCGCCAGAGAGGCGGAGAGCACCTGCAGGACAATCACAATCAGATACAGGCAGATAACTGCGGGCAGTGCGTCGATAACCACATCCATGTCAAATATCAGTTTACCGCCCAGGTTTACGAAGAAAATCGGTCCGAAAATGGTGAATGCCAGATGCTCGATGACATGGTTGGTCTGTTTGAAGGTTTCGTCGGTTTCTTGCTGCTCCACCCATTCGCCTTCTGCATTCTTGACTCTTACCGTCTTGGAGTGAGTGAAATAGTCTGCGTGCAGGAATAACCCTGCAAAGTAGGCGCCGATAGCGGGGTGAAAGCCCAGCCAATGGGCGACCACTCCTGCCACCATTGCCATGAACAACATAATCAGCGGGGTGAATTCTCCGCGGTGCAGCATCAGGAACCGGCGTGCGCCAAACAACGCAAAGAGTCGGCTGACTTTGTGGTCAATGACCTGATAGAAGGAGGGGTTCTCGGGCAGCACCTTCGGTGAGCGATCCGGAAATGCAACCAGTCCCAAAAACAGGGCAATCACGAAAAAGAGTACGACCTTGGCTATGATCCACAGTATGTCTGCCATGGTAATGGCGTCGCCCCCGGTGCTGACTGTGCTGACCAGAATAATCGGAATCAGGATGGCGACACCAATCAACGACAATACGTCATCAATCACGGCTGCGGTTATGATGCCTGTGGCTGCGGTCGATTTGTGCAATAAATCCCCGCGCAAACTCATCATGGTCAGGCTGACTGCGGTGGCCGTCATGGTCAGTCCCCAGAGCAATGCCGAGTTGTGATCGTAACCAAATAGCAGGGCGGTTCCGTATCCTGCCATGAACGGAAAGGCCGCACCAATCAGAGCGACGCCAAGGCCGCGTTTGACCCCCTGCGAAAAACGATTGATATCCTCTTCGAGTCCCAATGCGAACATGATGAACACGATGCCCCATTCGCCAATGGTCTCCAGGAATTCATTGTGAGTCGGTAACAGACCCGTGTTGGTCAGAATCGCGCCCGCGATAATCAGCCAGAGAACATCCACTGTTCCTGTTTTCTTGCTGAGAAGTTTTGAAATTACGACTACGGCAAAAATAATTGCCGAGTACTCCCAGACCGAAAAGCTCTCTGTTTCATGCATGATCTTTCGCCACCGTTGAAAGGGTTCTCATCACGTTGACGGTTGATTCAGACCGCCATGATCAGGGCGGGAATTTTTTCATTTTCAGGCAAAATGATTTACAGGTTCCGAGAATACCCGCTCTACCATCGGTCTGAAAAATGCCAGAGGTCTCGACTCAAAATCCGGGTCGAAACAGTTTTGATCATAGTTCTCGCAAAAATCGACACAGTCCTGGTACCACTCATGTTCCCTGAATTGATCCCTTGCATTGCGATCCTGGTCAAAATGATGGGCGTAATAGTAGGTCTGGAACAAACCGTGATGTTTGACTATCCAGTAAATTTTCCCGGAAACATAAGGGCGCAATATCGAAGCCGCCATTTCACTGTGAGAGCAGGGCGCAAGGTTATCCCCAATGTCGTGAAACAAGGCCGCCACTACCATTTGTTCGGATTCTCCTGCATCAAAAGCCCGGGTAGCGGACTGCAATGAGTGCTCCAGTCTGTTCACCCTGTAGCCGGAAAAGGAATTTTCGAGACCTGCAAGCGCCGTCATCAAACGGTCAGGCAGTGTTCTTGTGTATTCTTTTTCGTGGTCCGCGAGGAAAGCATACTCTTCGGCGGTGCCGTCGATCATATGTACAAAATTAACTGTATCCACAGTGATGTCCTCAAGGTTGCAAGTTAAACTATAAGATGGCCAATACGTTTTCCGGCGGTCGGCCAATCACCGCTTTGCCATTGTTCACGACAATCGGGCGTTCGAGTAATTGAGGGTGGCTGACCAGGGTCTGCAATAATTCACCATCATCGGGAGTTCTGTCCGCCAGACCCAACTCCCTGTAAATTGCTTCACCCTTACGGATTATGTGACTGACAGGGTAGCCCAGCATCTCGATAATGCTTTTGAGGGTATCGGTATCCGGCGGTTGTTCGAGATAAAGGACGACTTCCGGGATGACTCCGGCCTCTTCAACCAGCTTTATGGTCGCTCTTGATTTGGAGCAGCGTGGATTGTGGTAGATGGTGGTCATCAACGACTTCAGGAAATCCCGGTGATTTGGTGAAAGTCTAACCCGGTTTCCCTGAACCTGTCCATATGTATATCTGGCCGTCTTTCACTTTCACGTCATAACTGTACCATTGGAATTTCTGATCATGATGCCAGCTTGGATTCACGATTGAATATATAGACTCCGGAGCCGGTGATTATCAATATCCCCACCCAGGTCAAAAGATCCGGGAAATCGTTAAACAGCAGTAGCCCGTAGATCGTTGCGCCGATGATCTCGACGTACTGAAACGGTGCAAGCACGCCCACCGGGGCGTGACGGAATGCATACACGACGAGCAAATGGCCGACCGTGGCAATCAGACCCAATCCGCCCAGTAGCAACCATTGACCACTGGTCGGATAAACTGCTGTCAGGATATCGAATTGACTCTGCGTGCCGACAAGCAAGGCGATACTCATCACCAGACAACCGAACACCCCGGAAAAAAACTGTAATCGGATCGGCTCTTCGTATCTGACCAGTTTTCGGGTCAGCAGAATATAAAAGGAGAAACACAACGCTGTGCCGACCGGGTACATCACGGCCCAGCCCACCTCGGAAAATGTCGGTCGAATGATGATCATTGCTCCACAAAACCCGATGGCAATGGCAGACAGTCGCCTGATTCCAATACGTTCGCGCAGAACAACGACCGATAACAGCGTGACCAGCATCGGTTCAATAAAGAAAATGGATATCGCTTCTGCAATCGGCAGGTATATCAGTCCGGTGAAAAACAAAACCGTCGCGGCAGCGATCAGCGCGCCTCGTATGGCATGCAGGTACAAGGTGGCAGTCAGCCAGGGTTCCCTTGTCCGGAAAACGAACGGGGTCATCAGAATCAACTGAAAGGAAAAGCGACTCCATGAGATCTGGCCGGGAGAGATTGACCCCGCCAGCCATTTTGCGATGGCATCAATGCCGGGCAATAACAGCATGGCGATGATCATCATCCACATCGCTCTGGCCGATTCGTTGTTCCTGTTCACAAAATGTTTGCCTGACTGTAATAAATCTGGTATATCGCCGGAATCGTAATAATCAGGCCGGAATCCGGATAATGTCATACTGACGGACATTACTGGAAGTCCGCCCCGTAATAAACCCGGAATCAAACCAGAGGAAGATGATGAATAGAGACCGTTATTATAATCTGATGCAACGCATCGCTGCCGGTGAATGTATCCTGATTGATGGCGCCACCGGGACTGAAGTGGAACGGCGTGGTGTTGTAAAAAACAAGAAAATCTGGAATGGGGCAGGTGTCCTGAGCGATCCCGATGTCGTCCGTCAGATTCACGAAGATTATCTTCGCCATGGCGCCGAGATCGTAATTTCAAACACTTTTGGCAACTCCAGACGTGCGCTTGAAAATGCAGGACTGGGGCAGCAGTTTGAATTTTTGAATCGGCGCGGGGTGGAGTTGGCGGTAGAAGCGAGGGATCGTGCCGGGACACCTGATGCCCTGGTTGCCGGAGGTATAACGGATTGGATCTGGACGGGTGTGCCGCCGACTCCGGATGAGTTATATAGCGGCGTGGCAGAGCAGGCGGCCATCATGAAGCAGGCGGGTGCAGACCTGCTGATGCTCGAAATGATGGTGGACATTCGCCGTATGCTGGTCACGCTGAAGGCCGCACAAAGCAGCGGCCTGCCTGTCTGGACAGGGCTCTCCTGTGAGCCGAAAGCGGATGGCGTGATGCACTTGCTGGAAGGAGAACCCCTGATTGATGCGTTGGCAGAGTTACAGGATAAACAGGTGCCATTGATTAGTGTTATGCACACGGAAGTGGCATACATTGATGAGTGTCTGGATATAATCCAGGAAAACTGGTCCGGGCGGATTGGCGTGTATGCACATACAGGATGCAAGGTTGATTCCGACTGGGTTTTCGATGGCGCCATTTCCCCTGAAGATTATGCAACCGCCTGTAAACGCTGGCTGGACCGTGGTGTCCAGGTTGTTGGCGGGTGTTGCGGGATACGGGTTGAGCATATTCAGGCGATAAGAGAAATTATCCGGTAGACAGCGCCTCACATTAAAATCAAACCCTGTAGTCAAAAAAATAGTGGTAACATGTCAACTCGTTGGCAGAGGTAACTAAATATGATCAACAAACAAATTACGAGAATCTGTTTTTCACTCTTTTCCTTACTGCTATGTGCATCGGCCATGTCCCAGGAAACCTCCATGGCGCCCGTTGATGCAACGGCCTATATTGTTTCACCCTCCAATGGCGACGTTGTATCAAATCCGGTGAAAGTTGTATTTGGGCTAAGTGGAATGGGAGTAGCGCCAGCGGGAGCCAATATAGCGAATACAGGGCATCACCATCTTATTGTTGATGCGCCACTGCCTGATACTGGAATGCCAGTCCCTTCTGATGACAACCATCTGCACTTCGGTAAAGGTCAAACAGAAACAATTATTGAGCTTGCTCCGGGGAAGCACACCTTACAGCTTTTATTGGGAGATTGGTTGCATAAACCCCATGATAATCCTGTCTCATCAGAGCAAATCACTATTACAGTAAACTAGAAGAAGGAACGCTTAGCGCTTATGCAAAGTCCCCCTTCTTCTTCTCTGGGTCCAATAAACCAGGCCCAGCAACAAAACCGCCGGCAGGTAAAATACCTCTTTTGGAACACGGTCCTTTTTGGTTCTGATGGAACTTAATTCCACCGGATTATCGGTGTAGTAGTCGAAGGTTTTCCCGATGGTTTCAAAGAAGGGCGATCCGGGAAAGGGTTCCTCGATAATCGCGCGGCCATCTTCTACGGTTACTGTGAGTCCGGCCTTTTCCAGTCTGGCAATGGCTGCGGCCTGATCACCCAGTGGCACCAGGATGGTGGTACTGGTGATTTCACCGGTATCAAAATCAGGGCCGGTTACGATCATGGTCAGCACCCCGTCGGGAGTCGCGCTATCGACTACTTCATAAACCCTGGAAGGGTGAATGTCATCGAATGGCGGGTCCACCCGGTCAAGCCAGAAGCCCGGGCGAAACAGGGTGAAGGCGACCAGCAGCAGCACCAGGGATTCCCAGATCCTGTTTCGGGTCAGTAACCAGCCCTGGGTCGCCGAGGCGAACAGCATCATGGCGATGACGGCGACAATAAATACAAATACGGCCTTCAGCGGCGACACATTAATCAGCAGCAGTTCGGTATTGAAAATAAACAGGAAAGGCAGCAGGGCGGTGCGAATATCATAAGCAAACCCCTGAATCCCTGTTTTGATCGGGTCTCCCTTTGAAATCGCCGCTGCGGCAAACGCCGCCAGCCCGACCGGGGGTGTATCGTCTGCAAGTATGCCAAAATAAAATACAAACAAGTGCACGGCAATCAACGGAACCAGCAAGCCGTTGGCCGCGCCCAGGGTAATGATCACCGGAGCCATCAACGAGGAGACGACAATGTAGTTGGCCGTTGTGGGTAACCCCATGCCAAGAATCAGACTCATCACGGCGACCAGAAACAACATCACGATCAGGTATCCTCCAGAGAGAAATTCCACGAACTCGCCGACCACCTGATGGGCGCCGGTCAATGATATGGTGCCGACGATAATCCCCGCCGCACCGGTCGCGACCGAAATACTGATCATGTTGCGCGACCCTGCGATCATGCCGTCGATCCAATCTGCCTTGCCGGTTTCAAATGCTGCCCGATAGTTTCCGCTGCCACGGAAAAATGCCTTTATCGGATGTTGGGTCAGGGACACGATGACCATCGTGATGGCTGCCCAGAATGCCGATAATCCCGGAGACAGCCTTTCGATCACGATACTCCAGATCAGGATGACGATAGGCAGGATATAATACAGACCGGTAATTGCCGTTGCGCCCGCTGGCGGCAGTTCAGTGATCGGCGCATCCGGGTCGTCGACAACCAGGTCGGGTAGTCGGGATGCAAGCTTCAGGAGAAACAGATAACCCCCCGCACAACCTGCTGCAACGACATAAAAGGCCGAATCCGGGGCCACGACCTTGATCCAGCCGAGACCGTAGTAGACAATTATTCCAAGCAGCCCGATGCCGATAAATCCGCCCAGAAAACCCATCATCTTGCGGGTAAAGGTATGAGGAGAGGGGGGTTTGGGCAGTCCCTGCAGGTTCATCTTCATGGCTTCGAGATGAACGATATAAAATAGTGCAATATAGGATACCAGCGCGGGTACCAGGGCATGTTTCAGTATTTCCTGGTAGCTGATGCCGGTAAATTCGGCGATCAGGAATGCGGCAGCCCCCATGACCGGAGGCGTCAACTGACCGTTGGTCGAGGAGGCAACTTCGACTGCGCCTGCCTTTTCGGCAGAAAATCCGGTGCGCTTCATCAGTGGAATGGTAAACGTTCCGGTGGTGACGGTATTGGCGATGGATGACCCGGAATACATGCCGCTCAGTGCAGAAGCAACCACCGCGGCCTTGGCCGGTCCGCCCCTTAAATGTCCGAGCAGGGCAAAGGCGATTTTTATGAAATAATTTCCTGCGCCTGCCTTTTCCAGAATTGATCCAAACAGCACAAACAGGAATATAAGAGTCGCCGAAACACCGAGCGCAACGCCAAACACGCCTTCATTCTGCATCCAGAAATGCCACGTTGCCTTGCCGTAGGACGCGCCTTTCCATTGAATAGTTTCAGGCAGCCAGTCGGCATTGCCAAAGAAGACATAAGCGACAAACACACTGGCAACGATCAGTAACGGCAGCCCGAGAGAACGATAAACCGTGATTCCAAGAATCAGCATGCCGATGGTGGATGCGACCAGGTCGCCGGTTGTCGGCAATCCGGCACGGATCGCAATTTCGTTTCGAAGAACCACGATATAAAGACAGCATACCACGCCGGCAATGGCCAGAACCCAGTCATACCAGGGGATTCGATTTTTAGGGCTGGATTTGAACAATGGAAAGGCGAGAGTGGCCAGGAAAAAGCCGAACGCCAAGTGAATCAATCTGGCGTTAGAGTTGGTAACGATCACACTGATTCCGGTTACATCGGTCAGCCAGAATGGAAGATTGGATGCAAAATAGAGTTGAAACAGCGCCCAGATAAATGCAACCCAGGTTATCAGTCTGCCTTCCCAGCCCGTCGGGTTGCGTCCTCCTGTATCTATTGACGTAAAATCCTCCAGGCTGCCCTGGGATTCATTGTTTTGTACCATCATTGCCTCGCTGGAACTCGTTTACTTCAATGCCTGATAGGTTGCCCTGGTATTGTATTGCGTATATCCGGCGCCAGAAACCAAAAAACCCTCCCGGGAATTGCGGGAGGGTTTTTCAGGTTTTGACCGGTAGCTGGAAAAATTACATCCAGCCGCGTTCCATGTAATACTTTATTGCGCCCGGATGCAGCGGAGCTGAAAGGGAGTCGGAAATCATTTCCGCTTCGCTCAGATTTGCAAATGCAGGATGCAGTTTCTTGAAATCATCAAAGTTTTCAAAGACGGCTTTGACCACTATGTAGACCACCTCATCAGGCACATCCGCACTGGAAACGAAGGTGGCGCCAACCCCGAAAGTCTTGATGTCACTCTCATTGTTGTACATGCCCGCTGGAATTGAGGCGGTTCGATAGTACGGTTTGTCGGCAACCAGTTTATCGATTGCAGGCCCTTCAACATTGACCAGATGGGCATCGCAGGTTACCAGGGATTCCTGGGTCAGGGCAGACGGGTGGCCGACCAGCCAGAAATAGGCATCAATCTTGCCATCGCATACGGCCTGTCCGGTTTCCGCCGATTTCATTTCTGCTGCAAGTCTGAGGTCGCTGCGTTCCCAGCCGAACGCTTCTTCAATTACTTCCCAGGTGGCGCGCTGGCCCGAACCGGGGTTGCCGATGTTAAGGCGCTTGCCCTTGGCATCGGTCAGGGTATTGATCCCGGATGCATTGCTGGCGATGACGGTAACAGGTTCAGGGTGGACCGAGAAGACAGCGCGCAGGTTTTCGAATGGGCCCTGATCTTCAAATTTTGAAGTGCCGTGGTAAGAATGATATTGCCAGTCGGATTGCGCTACACCAAATTCGAGTTCGCCAGAGCGAATGGTATTGAGATTATAAATCGAGCCACCGGTCGACTCCGCCGAGCAACGAATGCCATGCTCCTTGCGGTTCTTGTTTACCAGTCTGCAAATAGCGCCGCCGGTTGGATAGTAAACGCCGGTTATACCGCCCGTACCGATGGAAATGAACTGTTGCTGGGCATGGGCTGTCATTGCGCTCATGCCGGTCACGGCCATTCCAGCGGCAATTATCGAAGATAGAATCGTTTTTCTCATGGTACTGCCTCGTTAAGTTAAGGATTAGTTTTTCGGGTTGCCCACCAGGATTCATGACCTCGTATTGAGACCACGATCACCGGTCAACCAGTATTATGGTTCTGGCAATCATCACGTCATACTATCACCTTCGGACTGTGGCGTGAAATACTATTTGAATTTCGACCGTGTCAGATCCGGTCTATATTGTCAGGTCCAGTCTATATGTTGGAGTCTGCGAAAGAGCCCTTGCGCTTTGCAATGAATTCCAGCAACGCCTCATCGATAGCCGGGTCGAGTTCCGGCGGCTGATAGTCGTTCAGCATCTGTTTCCAGATTTTATTGGCACGAACAGTGGCATCGGACGACCCTTCCAGTTTCCATTGCTCAAAGCTGTTGTTGTCGGCGATGCTGGAGCGGTAAAAGGCGGTTTTGAAATTCTCCTGGGTGTGGTTGCAGCCAAGGAAATGATTACCCGGCCCGACTTCACGAATCGCGCTCAAGGCCTGACCGTTTTCCGAAAGGTCTGTGCCTTCGGCGAATACCTGCATCATGCCGAGTTGATCTGCATCCATGATCAGCTTTTCATAGCTTGATGACAACCCGCCTTCCAGCCAGCCAGCCGCATGGAGGACAAAGTTCACTCCCGCAGTGATTGTGGGCAAAAGCGTATTGGCGCTTTCATAGGCCGCCTGGGCATCGGTGATCTTGGAGGCGCACAACGAACCACCGCTTCGAAATGGCACACCCAATCGCCGGGCCAGCGCAGCGCAGCCATTGATTACCAGTGAAGGTTCCGGGGTACCAAAAGTGGGCGCCCCCGATTGCATCGACATTGAGCTGGAGAATGTTCCGAAGATAACCGGACAGCCGGGACGGACCAATTGGGTGAATGCCATCCCGGTGAGAGCCTCGGCCAGGATCTGCGCCATGGTGCCAGCGGCAGTGACCGGCGACATGGCGCCGGAAAGAATAAAGGGTGAGATAATACTGGCCTGATTGTTTCTCGCATACACTTCGGAGGCGCCCAGCATGGTTTCATCGAAAGTCATCGGTGAGTTAGCGTTGATCAGATTGATAACCACGGAATTTTGATCCACGAACTCTTCGCCAAACAGAATCTTGCACATGTCTACTGTATCCTGCGCTCTTTCCGGATGGGTCACCGACCCCATGAAGGGTTTGTCGGAATACTTGATGTGGCTGTAAACCATATCGAAATGTCGCTTGTTAACCGGCAAATCGGTCGGTTCACAGACCGTACCGCCTGAATGATGCAGCGAAGGCAGCATCCAGGTGAGTTTGACGAAGTTGCGAAAGTCCTCAATCTTCGCATAGCGCCGCCCCTTGTCGAGGTCGCGAACGAAAGGGGGACCATATACCGGTGCGAACACGGTGGATTTGCCACCGATAGTGACGTTTCTCAGGGGATTTCTGGCTTTTTGTTCAAAAATCCGCGGCGCCGAGTCCTGGATGATTTTTCGGCACATGCCTTTCGGAAAACGCACCAGTTGGTCCTTGACATCTGCCCCGGCCTGCTTGAACAGTTTCAACGCTGGCGGGTAGTGATACTCGATACCGATTTCCTGAAGGATGGTATCGGCGTTTTCTTCGATCAGTGACAGACCTTCTTCGTCGAGCAGTACATACTCCGGTATTTTCCGGGTAATGAAGGGAGTGATGGCAGGGACTGAGCTTTGCTCGCGTATCTGTCTGGCTTGACGGCCGCCGCGCTTTCTTATTGTTCTTGACATGTCATCGTTTTGATTTGTTATCTGAACAGGAAAGTATGGAGGCATTACCTGCCTCCGACAGGTCGCCCTGCGACCTGGGATTATCCGATTGCGTCACGCGCCTCATATGTAACATAATACACCATTGACGTATCATAATATACGCCGCATGAGGGCACACCCGTGAATGTCTGACAAGAATTCCAGCGACGCAGTAATCCGTTACGGCTTTTGAATTTCGCCAAATCTGATTCCCTTTGTGACTGATCCCTCCCAAAACGTGGCCAGCGCCACGCTGTACCGTCGCCTGTTCGCTCATGTGCTTCCCTACAAGGGCGTGTTCGGCGTGGCGCTGTTTGGCATGCTGGTGGTGGCGGCCGGGGATACCGGCTTCGCCTGGGTTCTTCAGCCGCTGATGGACAAAGGTTTTGTGGAACGCGATGCTGACTTTATCCGGTTTATTCCGCTGTTGCTGGTGGCCATTGCTTTCGCCCGGGCGCTGGGGGATTTCATTGATGTTTACTGCACCAACTGGGTATCAAGGAAGGTCATTCAGGATTTGCGGCAGAAGATGTTCGAGCAGTTGATTTATGCACCCACCGGATTTTACGACAAGCATTCGAGTGGCGGACTGGTCTCCCGGTTGACCTACGATGTGGAGCAGGTTGCGCGAGCGAGTTCGGATGCCTTTCGGGTTCTGGTCCGGGATATTCTGAAAGCGGTATTTCTGCTGTCCCTGTTGTTCTATCTGAGTTGGGAATTGTCGGTCATATTCATTGCCATACTTCCGGTTACCTTTTTGATCTTGAATTTTACCAGTGGGCGATTCAGGAAAATCAGTACCAGTATCCAGGAAAGTGTGGGGGATATCACCCAAATCGCCAAACAGGCATTCCAGGGTCACAAACTGGTCAAGATTTTCAATTCCTATGACCACGAAAAGCAAACGTTTTTCGTGGCCAACAATCGCCACCGCCAGCAGTCCATGAAAAAAACCGGGATTCTGGCAGCCACTGTACCGATGGTCGTTTTTTTGATGGGCATGGGGATGGCTCTGATGATCTGGCTGGCCTTGATTCTCGAAATCACGCCGGGTGTATTTACCTCTTATCTGGTGGCCATGACCATGGTAGTGGGTCCGGTCAAAAGCCTTTCCAGGGTGAACGAGGTGATACAAACAGGCATGGCGGGTGTGCAATCGGTTTTCGAGACCATTGACCTGCACAAGGAAAAGGATGAGGGCCGGATTGTCCTTCGCGATATCACCGGCAACGTGTCATTTTCAGATGTTTCATTCCATTACCCGGGTGACCAATCCCGGGTTCTGATAAATATCAACTTTGAAATAAAGGCGGGTTCAACGGTGGCGCTGGTGGGGTCATCCGGCAGCGGAAAATCAACCATTACTTCGATGTTGATGCGGTTTTACAGCCCGACCAGCGGCAGTATAAGCATTGACGGTCACCCATTGCAGGACATCCGGTTGCAATCGCTCAGGGGAAACCTGGCCATGGTCAGCCAGGAGGTGATACTGGTTGAAGACACAATCAGAAACAACATTGTGTATGGAAGGGTCGGTAGCATCGACGAAGGCAGGTTGATGACGGCGGTCGAGACCGCCCACATCCGGGAATTTGCAGATGACTTCGCTGACGGACTGAACACGCTTGTGGGTGAAGAAGGCGCCCGTTTGTCCGGCGGGCAGCGGCAACGCATTGCCATCGCCCGTGCAATCTACAAGGATGCGCCGATCCTGGTCCTCGACGAAGCGACCTCTTCCCTCGATTCCCACTCGGAGAAACATATTCAGGATGCGATCGGCCGACTGATCCGCAATCGAACCACTCTGGTGATTGCCCATCGACTGAGCACCATCGAAAATGCGGATTTGATCCTGGTGCTGGGCAAGGGTCAGATTCTGGAACGCGGGTGTCATCAGGCGCTGCTCGCAAAAAAGGGGCATTACTATCATTTGTACAATACCCAATATCGCCACAATTCCGAAAATGCTGGATAAACTGCAGCAGGGATGGCAACGCCCAGGGTGGCTGAATTACCTGCTGCTCCCCCTGTCCCTTGTCTACGGACTGCTGATGCTGGCAAGGAGGCAATGTTATCGCCTCGGAGTTTTCAAGCGGATCTCTCTTGCTGTCCCGGTCATCGTGGTCGGCGGGGTGACGGTGGGTGGCAACGGAAAAACGCCGGTCGTGTTGTCACTGGTCAGGCATTTTCAGGACAAGGGCTTCCGTCCAGGGGTTATCTGCAAGGGTTACAAGGGTAATTCCCCGTTCTGGCCCAGAGAAGTGAATCATTCAACCACCTCCACGCTGGTCGGGGATGAAGCCCAATTGATTTACGAGTTGACCGGGGTTGCGGTGGTGGCGGGTCCGGAGCGAGCGAGAAACGGGGTCTGTCTGATCGATAAATTCGGTTGCGATATCCTGTTCAGCGATGACGGATTCCAGCACCACGCATTGGAGCGTGATCTGGATATTCTGGCGCTTGATGGGCAGGCCGGGTACGGTAATGGCTGGTGCCTGCCGGCCGGGCCGTTACGGGAGTTTCGCAGTCAGACCAGACGGGCGGATATTGTGCTGGTAAATGGCACAAGCGAAGAGCGCCGGTTTGAAATACCTGATGCCAGCCGGATGTCGATGAGGATATCAGAAGCGTATAATCTGGCGGGCGGCATCCGCAAACAGTTGTCTGAATTTACAGGCGAGCCTGTGCATGGAGTCGCAGGGGTAGGCAATCCGGCCCGGTTTTTCCGGCAACTGGAGCAGTTCGGCATTGATCTGGTTCGCCATCCTTTCCCGGACCATCATCCGTTCGAAGAATCCGACCTGGAATTCGGCGATGACGGGATCATTCTCATGACCGAAAAAGATGCGGTAAAATGCAGGGATATGACGATTGCAAATAATCTATGGGCAGTTCCCGCGATCACTGAAATCGATGCGCGTGTATTCGATCAGATCGATCAACTCATTTCCACGAAGTAGCTCTGTCGAGGCAAGCCCGTTGTCTGTCCCTTTCCACGTAATCATTCCTGCACGCTACCAGTCCAGTCGGTTGCCGGGCAAGCCACTGCTTGAGATTGCAGGTAAATCCATGATTCAGCACGTTGTCGAGAGATGCCGCCAAAGCGAAGCCAGCAGTATCGTGGTGGCGACGGATGATCCGCGTATCGTTGCAGCGGTTGAGCTTTTCGGTGGTCAATCGGCGCTCACATCCAGTGATCATCCATCCGGCAGCGACCGCATTGCAGAGGCTTCAGAAATACTCGGCCTTGCGCCGGACGATATTATCGTCAATGTTCAGGGGGACGAACTCGACATGCCTGCGGTCCTGATCAATCAGGTTGCCAATGCGCTGGATCAGGACAGTGATGCAGTCATGGCCACGGCCAGCGCTCCCTTGACTTCACCATTGGAGGTGTCCGATCCTTCCGTAGTCAAGGTCGTCAGCGATAAATCAGGATATGCAATCTATTTCAGCCGGGCGACGATTCCCTGGGTGCGTGGTGAGTCGACTTCTGCTCTGGCCAGTCACGCACAGGATCAACTGCGGCGTCATGTTGGAATTTATGCGTATTCGGCGGGATACATCCGGAGATTCGCAGCAAGAGGGCATTGCCAACTTGAGAACCTGGAGAAGCTGGAGCAACTTCGTGTGATCTGGCATGGGGAAAAAATCCGTGTCGTTGAAGCGTTGCAGACCCCTGGCCCGGGGATTGACACCGAGCAGGATTTACAAAAGGCAAGGGAGGCATTCGGGACATGAGGCAGAATCGCGTTTCCAGAACATCCCGTCCATTTCCAGGTAAAGCAGCATGAAGGCCATGATTCTGGCAGCGGGGAAAGGAACCCGTCTGCGACCACTCTCCTACGAAATGCCCAAACCGATGATTCCGGTACTGGGCAAGCCCGTCATGGAGTATCTGGTCGAGCGACTCGCGCTCCATAAATTCCTCGATATCATGATCAATGTCAGCCACCTGTCGGAATCCATTGAAACCTATTTCACGGATGGACGGCGCTGGGGAGTGAATATCGGATATTCTTTCGAAGGATACATTGAAGGAGGTGAACTGATCCGGGAGCCGCTGGGGTCGGCGGGAGGGATTCGGCGAATACAGGATTATGGCGGATATTTCGATGATACCTTTTTAGTGATTTGTGGCGATCTGATCATCGATCTGGATCTGACCGAAGCGATTCGAAAACACTGGCAATCCGGGGCCAAAGCCAGCATCCTGACCAAACAGATGGAAAGGAAACGGTTGTCGGAATATGGCGTTGTTGTTACCGATGAAAAAGGGACGATTACTTCTTTTCAGGAAAAACCTGCGGTAGAAGATGCCAGGTCCACTCTGGTCAATACCGGGATTTATTTTTTTGAGCCAGAGATCATCGACCTGATTCCGGCGGACATGTTTTATGATATCGCGATCGACCTGTTGCCTGACTTGATCGAGAAGGGCGTACCATTTCGCGCCATTGATATGACGTTTCACTGGTTGGACATAGGGCGAGTGAATGATTTCTGGCTGGTCAATCAACAGATGATGCGTGGCTCGGTACGAGGTATCGATATGCCTGGGACGGAAGTTATGCCGCAAGTCTGGACGGGTTTGAATGTTAACGTTGACTGGAATGATATTTATATCGAAGGGCCGGTTTATATCGGTTCGAATTCCAGAATTGAAGCTGGCTGCGAAATCCAGGGTCCGACATGGATTTCTCACGGTTGTTATCTGCAAGGCGGCGCTAAAATCCATAGAAGCATGCTGTTTGAGCACACCCTGATGCGCCGCCATGCTGTGGTCCATGAGGCCGTGGTGTTTGGTCGATATTGCGTGGACAAGGAAGGACAGCCAATTGAACGCGACGACATGGATCTCGACTGGGTGGGTGATGCACGGGATAAGGACAGATAGACCACCAAATACACCGGTCAACCAGGGTTTTCGAAGGTTTCAGGTAGATTTATTCGAAAATGCAATTCGATTTGCTATACAATCCATGCCTCAAATTTTTTGCACCAGAAATACCTATTCCAATGCCATTTTACGAATATCAATGCCGTCATTGTGACCACCGGCTCGAAGTACTTCAGAAATTATCTGACGACCCTCTTGTGTATTGTCCCGAGTGTAATGAAGCCACTCT
The DNA here is from genome assembly GCA_963663315.1 of Arenicellales bacterium. Classification (GTDB taxonomy): domain Bacteria; phylum Pseudomonadota; class Gammaproteobacteria; order Arenicellales; family Poriferihabitantaceae. The sequence continues at coordinate 275,893 of OY760176.1, forward strand.
CAGGAAGCTGGTTTCGGCAGCGGCATTTCGATTGAAGGGTACGGGCTGGTACGAAACGGATTTCAAAGGCAACGGTAAAAAGGAAGAAAAATCTGCTGACGACAAGTCGTCGGATACAGGCAAGGAGACGTCCAAAGACAAAACCGGCGAAATCCCGAGTAAATCCGACGGCAAAAAATCAGACAGCATGAACCCCACTGGCGGAAAGAGTTCCGGCGCTTCCGCCACAGCCTGATTTTTCCGTCCCCGGAAATCTCCCTGTACGCCATTTGCCAGCGACGACATGCGAACCCATCTGTGTGGAAAACTGAAACCCTCCAATATTGACGAGACCGTTTCAATTAACGGCTGGGTTTTGAATCGCCGGGATCATGGCGGGGTCATTTTTATTGATCTGAGGGATCGTTCCGGCCACGTTCAGGTCGTCGCTGATCCTGATCATCCGGCTCCTTTTGAAATTGCGGACAAGTCCCGAAACGAATTTGTATTATCGGTTACAGGTCAGGTTCGTGCGCGACCCGAGGGCACAGTGAATCAGGAATTGTCCACCGGGGAGATTGAAATTGTGGCAGACAGGATTGAATTGCTCAATCGTTGCGAGCCCTTGCCATTCCAGTTGGATGAAGATGATATCGGCGAAGCAACCCGGCTGAAGTACCGCTTTCTCGATCTGCGGCGCCCGTCCATGCAGCGCACCTTACGTTACCGTCACAAGATCATTTCCACTTTGCGGAAGTTCCTCGAAAAGCGCGATTTCGTGGAAATCGAAACGCCTATCCTGACCCGGTCCACGCCTGAAGGAGCGCGGGATTATCTGGTGCCGAGCCGAACCCATCCGGGGGCGTTCTTTTCTCTCCCCCAGTCGCCGCAGCTATTCAAGCAATTGCTGATGGTATCCGGGTTCGAACGTTATTTTCAGATTGCCCGTTGCTTCCGGGATGAAGACCTGCGGGCTGACCGACAGCCTGAATTTACCCAGCTTGATATCGAAGTCTCGTTCATGGACGAGAACGGGATAATGCAGATGATGGAGCAACTGATCAGACGCTGTTTCAAAAAAGCGCTCAAGGTTAAATTGCCGAACCCCCTGCCAAGGTTGAGTTACCATGAGGCTGTGTCACGTTATGGAACTGATCGCCCGGATCTGCGAATCGATCTGGAACTGACCGATCTGACCGATCTGATGAAGACAGTCGAGTTCAAAGTGTTTTCCAGTCCGGCCAATGACCCCGAAGGTCGTATTGCGGCATTGCTTGTGCCCGGCGGAAACCGCTTGTCGAGAGCACAGATTGATCAATACACTGAATTTGTCGGGCAATTTGGCGCCAAAGGACTGGCCTATATAAAGGTAAACGATGCCTCATCCGGTCGCGATGGATTGCAATCGCCCATTCTGAAATTTCTCCCGGACGAGGCGCTGGACGGTATCATTGGCCGTACCAGCGCCAAAACCGGCGACCTGATTTTCTTTGGCGCCGACAAGGCCGCTGTCGTGAATGCCGCCTTGGGATCACTCAGGGTCAGGCTGGGGCATGATCTCGACCGGGTAGAGACTGGTTGGAAGCCGGTCTGGATCGTTGATTTTCCACTGGTGGAATGGAACAAGGACGAGAAACGGTGGCAAGCGTTGCACCATCCGTTCACCTCGCCAAAAGAGGACGACCTGTCCGACCAGGATCCCGGCCAGATGCTGTCACGCGCCTATGACATGGTATTGAATGGCAAAGAAATTGGCGGCGGTTCGATTCGTATTCATCGGTCTGACCTGCAAGGAAAAATTCTCAATCTGCTGGGCATCAATGACCGGGAAGCCAGGGAAAAATTCGGTTTCCTGCTGAATGGTCTCAAATATGGCGCTCCGCCCCACGGCGGCATTGCCTTTGGTATAGATCGACTGGTGGCGATGATGACCGGGGTGGAGTCGATTCGTGAGGTCATTGCCTTCCCGAAAACCCAGAAAGCGTCCTGCCTGTTGACTGAAGCGCCCAATCATGTGGATGCCGGGCAGCTTCGAGATCTCGGCCTGAAGATAAAAAACCCGGGCAGGGCCACCCGTTGAATCCGGTTCAGGCCCGAACCGCACCTGATTTTCCAAACGCCTTTTGAGACTGCTTGAAGTGCCGTGTATACAGACAGTAGATTGGAATGATTTGCGCCATCATGGTGCGTTTGGCCTGATTGAGCGGGGTGATGCGGCGGGCCGGTTGTCCTGCCCATAACCAGCCGCTTTCCAATAATTGACCTGGCTCGGTTTGTGCGCCTGCTGCCAGTAGAACATCGTTTTCGACCACGGTATCGCGGGCTACCGACGCACTGATCCCGATCAGGGAGTTGGCGCCGATAGTACAATCGGTCAGAGATACGTTGTGACCAATGGTCACATCTTCACCAATCACGACATCACGTTCACTGCAAACAACCGTTGTATTATCCTGGATGTTGGTTCTTGTCCCAATCATGATTTTATTGTAGACAGCGTCAAAGTGGCAGCCATACCAGATACTGACATCGGGTTCGGCGCAGATCATCCCCGAGATATCTGCCGTGCATCCGATAAAGGGTTCGCCTGCAACGGATGTGCCGGCGCCGGTCTGCTGGCGCTTTGAGCCCGGTTGATTGGCTGCCGACAGAGCCGTACGGATACGGGCATGTTCGCTCTCAAGTTCACCGGGCGCAAGTGGCCGGACCGGCTTGGCAGGGCACCCTGAATACAGCCATCCGCCCTCCAGTCCGGAGCGTGGGTAGACCACCGATGCGGGCGCCAGAACCGTGCCAGAAGCCAGCGCCGAACCGTCGAGTACCGTGGCGCCATGCCCGATTATGCACTCGTCGCCAATCTCGCAGGCATGGATCACAGCGTTTTCACCGGCACTGACATCATGGCCAATGATTGCGGGATAAATGTCGTCAACAATGTGGACTGTGCCGCGGGAGCCGAGGTGAAAGTTGCGCCCGACCCGAATGTAATGGCCATCGGCGCGAAGCACGGACTGGTTGCCAAGCCATGCGCCCTCGGCCAGAGTTACCTGTCCGAGTACTGCCGCACGATCACCGGCATACACCGGCTCCGCAGCCAGCTTCGGCCAGGTCTGATCGTATGGCAGAACAACCAGAGAACTGTTTTTGGTTGATTTCGTGTTCAATTTTGTTGAAGTCCGGATTCAGTTTCCTGGCGTTATTTATTTCGACTCCGGTTGAGTTCCGCGCATGATTGCGAAATCATCCGTTCGGCCCGGTCCATCGCACTCCCGGCATCATCTTCACATTCCAGTTTTCGCATTACTCTCCAGGTCTGTTTCCAGGTGGGTGGACTGTCTGGTTTTTTCGCTGCCCGTTCTGCCAGCAAAGCGCGCGCGTAATTTAACTGGTTCGACCGAATCGCTGATTCAATCAGCGTCTGTGAAATGAAGTCCCTTTGCGCATGGCTGCCTCCAAAATGATTGGCTGTGTAGCGAACCTTTGACATCAGATCGACAGAATTGGAATAGTCGCCCTTCGCGAATGAGTACAACGCCTGGCTGACTGGCAGGCCGACTCTTCGAACCATGCTTCCTGAATCATTGTCTTCAGACGCCTGGTTTTCAAGTCTCGCGATCAGGCTGTCAGCCAGCCCAAACTGACCGCTTGCTGAGAATGCCATCATTGCATGTGCGTCGTTGAAACAGTAGTAACCCGCCTGATCAATTGTTTTCTCCCATTTGTCATTCAATGCCTGCCAACGGTCTCCAGTGTCGATTTTCTTCAAATACAGGCGCCACAACAGCGCACTGGCATCGAGCATCTCCAGTGCGACAGTTCCATCGGCGATAGATTTGTCGTAAATCTCCAACACTTTGTCGTACTGCTCCAGGTCAAGGTAGTAAAGAGCCAGATGCCACCAGTTGTGAACCGAGAAACCATTGTCCACCGACCAGTCATTCAAACGGGATTCATACCATTTTATGCCATCGACCTGTCTTCCCTGCATTTCCAGCACATGTGCGACAGCATGAATCGCCCAAACATCACCCGGATTCATTTCTACCGCCTGCTTGCCGGTTTCTTCCGCAATTACGTACTCGTTGCATTCTTCCAGTCCGAAAGAATACATACCGAATGCGTAACCAGTCTCTGCAGAATCTTTCGGATAATGCGGCAGTACACGGGCAACACGATCCCGAAGATTTTGTGAATCACCGCGATAGAAATCAAACAGATGTGCGATCAGCAAGGCAAGCGTGTCACGAGGATAGTCAACCAGAACTGACTCCAGCATATCGGTTGCACGGTTAAACCTGCCATCCAGCCAATACCGTGCGGCAATAATGTGCTTACGCTCCCGTTCATTCGCCTTTTCCTCCAGTGTGCTCACCGCTGCAAGAGACTCTCTTATATGGTCACGGAACGCTGAATCTGCCATTACGCCTCCAGCATGAGCACGCAAACAGTGAGCAAGAACAAAGTCAGGGTCCTCGGCGATTGCTTCGTCGACGCTTTCTACCGGGTCTCCTGTATAGGACAACATTTGTGCGAGCGCAATTTCAAATTTATCCAGCGCAGCCTGACTGGCGACGGTTACTTCCAGTCCGCGATTATCGATTAACTGATTCATTTGCACATTATCCTCCGTCGGTTAAACCTTAATTAAAAAGAACTGACAAGTTATCAAAACAATATTATTTAATATTCGGGTGCGGGCAGCTCTTATACATAATTACACCAATTACCTTCCCGTGGGTGAACTTCCGGCATCCAATCTGGTACGCGAATTAATTTTGAATCGATCTGCGGTGCCGTACTCCTTAAGACCAACACCGGCAACGAATTCCCCCAACACCGGCCCATGCTTGAACAAATGTCCAGAACATCCACCGACGATCAGAATATTCTCGTGCTGCGGGTGAAAATCAATAATAAAATGTGTGTCCGGTGTCATGGCGATCTGGCAGGCTTTCTGATCTACCGCTCTTTCCCTGGCCAGGCCCGGTAATCGATTTCTCAGGTACTGACGAGTACGGGTAAATGTAGCTTGATCGACAATGCGTTCATCGTTGTCAAGATCAATAATGGCTTCGGTCCATGCAATCGCTGCCTTTACACCATGTCCTTCCAAAGATGGAGACCCGTATGCCGTATACCCGTGGTCAATCCAGCACGGCATGTTTTCACTGTCATAGGATGCATCGGAATCAGGAGTGGAAGTGTAGATGATATTCTGGCGAACGATATCCAGCAGTGGCGCTATGGTCCTTGGAAACAGGCTGCCAAGCCAGGGACCGGCACAGGCAACAATCAAATCGGCTTCCAATGGCTTGCCGTCAATCTGAAGATTTTCATTCTCGTCGGATCTGACCTGATGTCTCAGAACTGTCCCTCCCTTGCGAACGAATTTCCTGGTTGTTTCCACCAGAATTCGATGCGCCATCAGTGCGCCAGCCTCCGGTTCATAAATTCCATAGGCTACATTCCTGAAGTCAAACTGTGGAAATCGAAGCTTTAACTCGTCAGTGTCAAACTTGAAATAAGGCACGCCCAAATCGTCGAATGTGGCAAATGTTGCATCTTCCCAGCCGGAGTGACGCTCTGAAGCCATAGTCAATGCGCCACACTCAACATACAGTACACAATTCATTTCTGCCTGCAGTTCCATCCATCGCAGGCGGGACTGTCGAGCCCACAGTGTATACAGTCGATCAGCGCCATGAATGCAACGAAATACCCGATTGTAATCAGATGATGACGATCTGGGGTGCCCGGGCTCCCAGCGATCTATCAGTGTTACCCGATGGCCCTGTTGTTGCAGGCTCAACGCGCTCATCACACCAGCGATGCCCGCGCCGACAACAACGATTTCGCTCTTGTTCACCATTTTCTGTCCAGTTTCAGTTTGGCGATTAATTTTTTCATATACTGATTTTCTAGGAAAATTTATATTATTTTGTTTGCTTTTGAATATAGTACACTGTATAAGTATACTGTATACAGTGTATAGTATGTTAAAGATAAATCACCTTATCACCAAAAACTCCTAGTGAGATGAACAAAGAGAAAGACTGTCAATTTGAGAGTTTGCCCGAAGGTACGCATACCGTCGCAATGGGAGTTGGGGATTTGAACGGCATCATGCGAGGCAAACGGGTTCCAGCCAGCAATTGGTCGACTGTGTGCAAGCGTGGGAACGCACTGTCTATGGCCCTTGTTGCACTGGATATGACTTGCGAAGTATGGGATACGCCCTACGTCAATTATGAAAACGGATACCCTGATATGCATATGTATCCGCTCACGGCGCCGGTTGCATTGCCATGGGAGCCAGGTGTGGCAATGTGTATGGGCTACCTTGAGGGCATGGACCACAAGCCAGTGCCAATTGATCCTCGCAATGCATTGATTGCGCAGATGGAAAGAGCGAAATCCATGGGATTGTCAATACAGATCGGCGCCGAGCTGGAGTTCTATCTGCTCGACCCGGAAACAATGAAACCGAAAGACCGCGGCGTTCAGGTTTACAGTCTGACACGAGCCGCGGAGCTTGAACATGTGATTGGTCCCATTCGCCAGTATCTCAATGAAATCGGCATTCCGGTCGAGCAGTCCAATCCGGAATACGCTGCCGGGCAGGTCGAAATTAACATGCGATATGACGATGCCCTGATCGCCGCAGACCGGGTTGTCATGTTTCGCATGGCAGTTCGTGATATTGCACGCATTCATGGCTATCACGCTACTTTTATGTCGAAGCCTTTTTCAGAGGAATCGGGTAGTGGTTTTCACACCCATCATTCTGTCTGGAAGGATGGTGAAAACCGGTTTTCCGATGGAAACGGTAAACTGTCGCACTACGGCAAATCATATCTGGCAGGCATGCAGTTGCGTATGGCTGAGGCTGCTATTGCCAGTTCGACCACGCCAAATGCTTATCGGCGTCGCCGACCATATACATTTTGTCCAATCAACAATACCTGGGGCATGGACAATCGAACCGTTGCGCTCCGGGTAATCGAAGGTGCAAATCACGCAGTCCGCATTGAAAAACGCGATGGGTCTGCCGATTGCAATCCCTACTATCTGTTTGCAACTGAAATCGCCGCTGGACTGGATGGAGTGGAACAAGACATGAATCCAACGGCGATGACCGACAGTAATGCCTACGAGCAGGAAGATGCCCAGCCTATTCCACAGGATATTTCAACTGCGATTCAGCTTGCCTGGGAATCCGACTGGTTAAGGAATGTGATTGGTGATGATTGTCTGACTATCCTGCTGCAACAGGCAGAGCGCGAAGTCGAATTTCTGGCAGCAAAAGTCACGCCAACTGAAATCGAACGCTATCTGGAGAATTTCTGATGCGAATCGCACGCGTGACCGGAACGGTAACAGCAAGCGTCAAGGAACCAAAGCTGGCTGGACATAAACTCCTCGTCGTCGATATTGAGGATGGTGAAGGTAACAAAATGGAATCGTCTGTTGTCGCAATAGACTCAGTTGGCGCGGGCGTCGGCGATTCCGTACTGGTGGTATGCGGTTCGGCGGCAAGAATTCCAGCCGGGATTTCAAATATTGCAGTCGATGCAACCGTAGTCGCTATTATCGATGAGATATCCATTACTCATCGTTGATTATTTAAGCATTTCAAGAGAACCAATTAAATTACACGCAATTTATAAAGGGGCCCCTAAATGGTAAAGAACGCAGAAACTGGTCAAACCGCGCTTGGCATGATCGAAACCCGGGGAATTGTAGCCTCGATTGAAGCAGCCGACGCAATGGTGAAGGCTGCCAATGTAAGTCTGGCGGGACAAGTCAAGGCCGGAGGCGGACTGGTGACGGTGATGGTTCGCGGCGAAGTAGGCGCTGTAAAAGCCGCGACTGATGCGGGCGCCAGCGCAGCCAATAAAGTCGGTGAAGTGGTATCCGTACACCTCATTCCACGTCCGCATGATGATGTCGAAATCTTGCTTGAAAATGTTGGCGGTTAGCCGCCCGCAAAAGAAATCCCGGGTTTCTGTGTTAGACGGGACCAGCGGGGTTTCGAAATGGTCAATCCAGGTAAATGTACTGTTGCTTTCTGCCTGAGGCTTGAATATGGCTACTGACTTTGAGCGTTTCACACAAGCAGTACAGCAACGAAGCGCCGCGAAGCAGGTTCGTGATTCTTCGCCCTCTTTCTCCAATGCAACTGTATTGGGCGGAGGCGCCGATGGGCGAATGCTGGCCGGGCTGTTGTTGGCCAATGGACTGTCTGTGACGCTGTTCAGCGCCTATGGCGCTGAAATGAAGGCCCTGCATTCTGCTGGCGGTATCACCCTGCGCGGCGACGGACCTGCTGGCACTTATCAAATTGATCAAAGTGATTCGCCTTCAATTCTGACGACAGCAGAACTTGATGTTGCCGTTGCCTCATCTGATCTGATTTTCCTCACCGGACCGGTCCACAAGCAGCGGACTTACGCAATGGTGCTCGCCGATCATCTGGTCGACGGGCAAACTTTGGTTGTTGCACCGGCACGAACGTTCGCCGCGGTCGAAATGAACTGGTTGTTGCACGTAGGTGGTTGCCGGGCGGATTGTACGGTCGTCGAGTTGCAGAACCTGTCTTACTGGCCGGAAACCACAGGCAATATACTTCACTTGTCTGCGTGCGGCAATACAACTGCCGCCGCGCTTCCAGGTCAACGGTCGGATCGGGTTCAGGCAATGCAGGCAATATTTCAGAATATGACAGTAGCGCCTTCGGTTATTCACAGCGGCTTTGCCGATGCCGGGGGTGCAGTCGAGTGTGTCGCTTTGCTGCTGGGCGGTTCACTGGTTCACCGGTCCACTGAAAAGTTACCGGATGGTGCGCAACCACTTGAAGAACGTCAAACATTGTTCTCTTTGATCGATAATGATCGAAGCCACGAATTGCTGGTTACCCTGCTCAGGGAGCGCCGCGATGTAGCGCGACAATTCGGCGTTCGAAATCTGCCTGAAATCAGTGATTGGATAGTAAATTTTTCAGGAAGCATTGCCGGCAGTGGCAGTCGTAAAATTCCGTCTCCTGAACTCGCTGTGGATATGGTGCATTGCGCCGTGACCGGGTCACTGGTCCCGCTTCAATCCGCGGGCAGACTGACAGGGGTTGCAACTCCTGTAACCGATTCAATCGTATCGTTGGCCAGCGCCAGTCTGGGGCGTAATCTTGAAACGGCCGGACGCAAACTCGATGCCATGGGTATAAGCGCAGGTTCAACAGATGATGCCAGACGCCAGCTGGAATCCATTGTACGCGGAGAAAGATGATGGACCTTGATCTCCAGTCAATCGAGAAATCACGCAGGGCCGCAGAGGCAGCCTGGGAAGCGTATCTGAAGTTTCGACAATACGACCCGGCAGATATTGACGTCATAGTTGACGAAATGGCCAAAGCGATAGAACCCGAAGCTTATCGATTGGGTGAGATGGCGGTCGCGGAGACGGGTTATGGCAATGCCAGCGATAAACGCATCAAGAACCTGTTTAATTCCCTGTCGGTTGCAGATTGGTTGAAAGACATCAAGACATTGAATCTGCTATGGCACGACGAAGTAGCAAAAATCGCCGCGTTTGGTGAACCGATGGGGGTGGTAGCTGCGCTGATTCCAGTGACCAATCCGACTTCTACCGTTATCTACAAAATACTGTCAGCCGTCAAGGCAGGCAACGCCATTGTCTGCGCCCCGCATCCACGAGGAGTCAAGTGTGGTGTTGCAACCGCCGAAATCATGGCAAGCGCGGCAGAACGCGCCGGCGCCCCGAAGAATCTTGTCCAGTGTCTGAACACGGTCACCCTTCCCGGTACCGATGAACTGATGAAGCACAGACGAACGTCAGTGATACTTGCCACTGGCGGTCCGGCTATGGTCAAGGCAGCATATTCGTCTGGCAAGCCCACCCTTGCGGTGGGCGCTGGCAATGTACCGTGTTATGTGCACGCATCCAGACGCAACGACCTGGGTGAGGTCGCCGAACAGATCATAACCTCGAAAGCCTTTGACTATGGTACGGCATGCGTCTCCGAGCAGGCCGTCATCGTCGATCGGTCAATCTGCCGTGAACTGAAGGCTGAAATGAAGCTTCGCGGGGCCTATTTCTGCAGCAACAGGGAATCACAGCGACTTGCGACGGCAATTTTTCCACGAGGTAAGGTGATTGATCCGGAGCGAGTTGGACAGTCTCCCGAAGCGCTGGCATCTTACGCCGATCTCGAGTTGCCACCCCGAACCAGAGTATTGGTCAGTGAACAGACCGAAGTGGGTTGGCAAGCGCCGCTTTCTGCAGAAAAACTGAATCCTGCACTGGCCTGGTATGAGGCTCGTTCCGAAGAGCAAGCCATTGAATTATCAGCGGATATTGCAAGATTCGGCGGTTGGGGACACACCGCAGTAATACAAAGTGATGACCCCGATATCATTGCACAATTCAGTCGTCTGCCAGTTAACCGGATATTGGTCAACACACCTGCATTGTACGGTGGTATGGGGTTTTCGACTGCGCTCGAACCCAGTTTCATGCTCGGCACCGGGACCGCGTCGGGTTCCATCGTTTCCGACAATGTAACCGCGCTGCACTTGATCAATATCAAGCGTGTTGCATACGAGTCTCGCCCTTGGCGCGACATCAATGAAGTATACGGGGATTAAAGCATGGCCAGAAATTTGACGATACGGGCATTGATGCAGATTGACCGATTGCAACCGAAGTTCGCGGCCTATAACGGGGCCACTGTACAAGGTTCGATTCCGCTCGCGGGAGATACAGCGCTGATTGGCGAATTCGCACCCGGAAACGAAGTGTTCAGCTTGATCGACATTGCGTTAAAAGCCAGTCCGGTCGAAGCAACCAGTCAGATTGTAGAGCGTGAATACGGATTCTTCATTCTTCGGTCTCCATCGAATTCCCATGTCAGCGCTGCACTGGATGCGATTCTTTCAGAAATTGGTCAAACCCTGCATGATCGGCTCAAGCCGAAAATAGAGTCAACACAGGTAATTACTTCTGTCGAACCCTATCAGGCGCAGTTGCTCAACAAATGGTCATCAGGATCCCTCGTTGTACCTGGACAAACGCTCGGAATTGTGGAGTGCTCGCCGGCAGCGTATATTTCAATCGCAGCGAATGAGGCGGAAAAGGCAGCGTTAATCGACATCGTTCAGGTTCGCGCAGTCGGAAGATACGGTCGATTGTTCATTTCCGGTTCGGAAGAATCTGTGAAAATTGCAATAAATTCCGCCTGTGAAGCGATCCAGTTGGTCGACGGTCAAAATGAGTAGTAGACAATGTCGTCTGTGATCGCCAACGAACAGATAGTGGATGCCCACCGTCGCGGGCGGCTTCATGTGGAAATTCTCCCTGGCGACATTATTACCGCGCAGGCGCGGGAAACCGCAGAGCGACTAAACATCAAACTTCTGGACCATCCTGTCGAGAAATCCGCTGTACCCAGGCTGGACGGCGCTGTATCAATGCGACGAATTCTGTATCGGCGTCATCCGGGCTGGAAACCACCACAACGCCGATTGGCCGATTATCCGCGCACACTGACCAGGCTGGCAGTCGTTGGCATTGGTGGAGTTGGTATGAATGTCGCACATCTGGCGGCCAACCAGAATATTGCCGAAGAAATTGCACTGATTGACGTCCTGCCAGGCCTGGCTGAATCAACTGCGCTGGACCTGCAGCACACCCGCGGGTCCACACGTTCCACAGTCCGAATTACAGGCGGTGAATCCATGAGTGGTCTGGCTGATTCGGAATTGGTGATCGTGACTGCCGGACAACCTCGGACACCCGGCATGAGTCGAGCGGATCTTCTCTCGGTGAACGGACGAATAGTCAGAAGTATTGGCGAATCCATCGCCAACCTTGCGCCTGATTCCATTGTTATCGTCGTCAGCAATCCACTGGATGAGATGACTTACCTGATGCTGCAGGCAACCCGATTTCCCAGGGAACGGGTCCTCGGTATGGCAGGCACGCTTGACAGCGCACGATTTCGTAATGCGTTGTCACAGGCGGCGGGCGTGCCAGTCGCAGATGTGGATGCGATAGCCCTGGGCAGCCACGGTGACGAAATGATACCGGTTGTTTCAAAAGCCAGCATACGGGAGAGATCAGTTCGCGAATTTCTGAATGAGGAGCAGATTGATGCCTGTCGAAAACAAACCGTTTCAGCCGGCGCCGATGTGGTTGCACTGCGTAAAAAAGGATCGGCAACGATCGCTCCGGCTCATGCCACCATGGAGTTGGTTGACTATATTCGAGGCACTGTTGCGGGTACGGTTCCTGTATCCGTTCTGTTGAACGGAGAATATGGTATTGAAGATACGGTTCTGGGCGTACCGTGTGAACTGGGAAGATCAGGGGTGCTGAATATCGTTGAGATGTTGCTCAGCGCGGATGAGCTGTCATCCCTTCAGCATGCCGCAGAGGCCGTGCAGGCAAGACAGAGGGCAAACTGATGACCATCGCCCAAGTATCGACTGGCGGAAGATTCGAGAAGATTGGCGCCTATAGCCGCGCCAAACGAGTGGGACCATTTGTTTTCGTATCAGGGACAACGGCAATCGAACCAAGTGGCCGACTGTATGCTCCGTACGATACTTACAAGCAATCCGTGTACATTCTGGACCGCACCGGGGAAACGCTGCGTCAATTAGGCGCGGAACTTCGCCACGTAGTCAGAACACGCGCGTTTCTGGCGGATATATCCAGGGCAAGTGAATTCGTCCGTGCCCACGGCGAGGTTTTCCAGGGCATTGACCCGGTGACTTCCGGTGTCGAAGCCGGATTAACGATGCCCGGAATGATGGTGGAAATCGAGTTTGATGCGCTGATTCACGATCAGGACGGTGTGGTGGATTACTGATGTTTAGCGGATTAAAAGATCACGAAGGGACTGATTCAAGATTTTCGTTGTGGACAACGGAGTTTGGTTGCAGCTTGCTGGTGAAACGGTGGGCTGTGTAAGTTTACTCAATTGAAATTCAGGAGTTAAAATGATGAAATCTAGTAAATTCAAGACAGCATTGATTGCTGTAACAATGTTATTCGGAGTTGGAATCAGCGGTGTTTCCAGCGCCGAGGATCCGATCGTTATTGGATACATTGGTTCGTTTGCGTCCGACACCGGACTCAGTACCATTCGTGGCGCTGAAATCGCAATCGACGAAATTAACGCTGCTGGCGGTGTGCTTGGTGGACGGCAAATCAAGTTCGTCAAAGCAGATACACGGGAAGATGTTACTGAAGGCATTAAAGCCTATGAATATCTGAATGAAGTCGAGAACGTGGATTTCATTATTTCCGGCAGTATCGACGATGTATCTCTGGGCTGGCTGCCCAGAATGACGGAATTCAGGACACCTACGCTTGATACGTGGACATCCTACGTTGGCATTATCGATCTGGTGGTTAACGAGTACGATAAATACAAAATGTACTTCATGAATATTGCGTGCGATGAGGCCCTGGCGACTCTTTATGTCGACTTCGGCAAGGATGTACTTGCAAAGGAAATGGGTTATTCAAGCACTGTGCTGATGTACGAAGATACGGCCTTCGGCGTTTCAATTGCAGGTCTGGTGGAGGGATTGCTTGCTCCCGAGGCTGGAATCGAGATTAAAGACAAAATAATCTACGATGCCAATACGGTGGATTTCAGTCCGCTATTCAACAAGGCGGTTAATTCCGGCGCAGACTTCATTTACATTGTTTCTTCCGTCAGAAGCCAGGTGCCCGCCTCACAGTACGTGAAACTTCAGGTTCCGATTCCAATGACCGGTGTCAATGTGGCGGCCTTCGGACAGGATTTCTGGAACGATACGGGCGGCCTGGGTGCGGGAACCTCGACTTTAAGTCCTGTTCCTTCGGTTGGAATGGCGCTGGATGATCGTTCAGCCGAATTCATCAGGAAGTATCAGGCCAGATATGGTTCCGAACGTCCGGTTTATCCGCACTTCAACGGTTTCAACGCTTACTATGGTATCTATACCGCTCTTGATGCCGCTGAACGCGCTGGTGGTTTTGCACCACTGGACGATTGGGTGCGAGAGATGGAGGATGGAGATCTCAAGTTGTTCAAAGACAACGAACTATGGTTTCGCTACGCGTTTTGGAAACAGGGGGAGATCGAACCCAGGACACAACGGCAATACACTCACAACGTGAAATTTGACATCACCCCGCCATTTGATGATGGCTCACCGGCGATGGTTGTTGTGCAATGGTATGAGGACGGTTCTTCCGCTGTGATTTATCCGCCGAAATATGCAACCGGCAAGTTTCAGGAGCCCTCTTGGATCAAATGAGAAAACCTGACTCGTTCCCGGCATTTATTTGCAGGGAACGAGAGTTGCATAGTCGAGGTTGTTTACCACAGATTCGGAGGATCTTGTGTTAATTCAGATTCTGGTGCCAGGATTGTTGCTAAGCGGTCTTTACGCTTTGATCGCAATCGGATTTACCTTGATTTTCAGTGTCGGCCGGGTACTGAATCTGGGCTATGGAGCGTTCCTGATGCTGGGTGGCTATATCTACTACCAGAGTGCGCAAATTCTGGGCCTGGGGAAAGTTCCGAGTTTCCTGGTCGCAGTCGCCGCAGGGATTCTGTTTGGACTCCTCGTGTATTTGATTTTGATCAAGAGACTGGAAGGAAATGCCATTGCAATTGAAATCTCAACGTTGATCCTTGCGATTGTAATCCAGGCAGCGATTGTCGTTGTGTTCTCACCTTCGCCAAAATCAATGTGGCCCCTGATACCGGGTGTCCTTCGTATCGGTGACGTGAATGTTACATACAACCTTGTCGTCGCCACAGTGACAAGCTGGGTGATACTGGGGGCATTATTTGTATTCATTGGAAAAACACACATCGGCCGCGCCATACGGGCAGTATCAATGGACCGCAAAGGTGCAGTGATTTCAGGAATTGACCCTGACCGAATCAATCTGATCACCTGGGGAATTTCCGGCGGATTGGGCGCCATCGCCGGAGTATTTCTGGCCACTTATACCCAACTCGCTCCAACCATGTGGGTTACACCGCTGATTATTGCAGTTGCAGTAGTCATCGTGGGTGGTATCGGCAGCATTATGGGTAGCCTGGTCGCCGCGCATGTGATTGGTATGCTGGAAACGATCACAACGACGTTGATCGCTGCAGAACTCCGGGGGGTCGCCACCATGGTATTAATTATACTGGTGCTGGTTCTTGCACCAAAGGGACTGTTCGGAAAGGCGGAGTTGTAACGTGTTTAACGACGGCACAGGCAAAGGTTTAATAGGCTGGGCAGTATTCGGCATAGTGATGCTGTTGTTGCCTCTATTCGCAACGACTGGAACCGTGCGCATATTCGTATTCGCCTTTTATCTGGCAATATTTGCCATCAGTTGGGACATATTATCGGGCAAAACAGGCTATATCAGTTTTGGGCATCCCTTCCTGATCGGAATCGGGGGGTACACAACTGCTTTATTGACCTATCATCCTGGTTGGCCGCTGTATTTAACCATTCCGGCCGCAGTTGCTACTACTATGGTTGCCGGTACGCTTTTTTTTCTGCCTGCGCTACGCATACGCGGAACTTATTTTGCGCTGGTTACATTAGCATTCATGGAACTGATGTACGGATTGGTGCAAGTCATTGCGCCGGATGTTACAGGCGGTACTCGCGGATTGACCGGGCTTCCCAGCATCGTCACCGGCGCCTTGAAAAATTATTATCTGTCGTTCAGCGTAATGTTCATTCTTGGCGTGATGCTCTGGCTGCTGATTCGAACACGACTTGGAACAGCGCTGAGTTCTATCGGCATGAATGAGGAAGCGGCGCGAGCCAGTGGATTGAACACAACAAAACTGAAGTTGTTCGCTTTCATGCTGAGCGCGATGATTGCCGGATTGGGTGGAGCAATGTATATCCACTATCTCGGCTCGATTGCACCACGCGGTCTGTTTGATGTGAACTTCCTGTTTACAATTCTGGTTGCCTGTCTGCTGGGCGGAGCGGGTACGATCAGTGGTCCGATTATGGGCGCCATATTTCTGACACTTCTGCTGGAGTGGTTGAGGCCATACATCCCGGGTTCGGAACGCTATCTGATCTACGCAGTAGTGACACTGGTTCTATACGTGCTGCAACCCGGGGGAATTCACAGGATCATTCATCTGACGCTGAATCGGGTTTCTCAGGCAGTACTACGGAAGAAACCGATATGAATGACAATGCTGCAAGACGGACATCCTGCATGCCAGGCGATCTCCACACAATGCCGACTGTTGCGAAGGAAAAGGACGAATTTCATGCGCTTGAAGCGCTCGGGCTGGTGAAATCTTTTGGAGGACTCAGAGCCACCAACGATGTTTCGATTCACGCGAAAATCGGTGAATCAGTTGGAATAATCGGGCCGAACGGGGCCGGTAAGACAACATTGCTGAATTTGCTGACAAGGGAAATCGACATGGATGCAGGCAGTATTTTCCTTGAAGGTGTGTGTATTGATAATCTTCCAGTTCACAGTCGGGTTAAAGCCGGATTAGCCAGGACTTACCAGGTCCCCAGACCGTTCAGTGAATTGACGGTTCAAGAGAACATCCGGGTCGGAATGATGCCTGATGACCTGTGGGACATGCTTTTGAAGGGCGCTGATAAAAAAGCAGAACAGGAAGTATCCGAAAGTGTCGGCCTCGGTGGTGAACGCTTCAGGAGGCTGCCATACGAATTGGCCATGGGAGATCTGCGCAGGCTTGAGTTAGCTCGTACACTTGCTACAGAACCGAAGGTTTTGTTGCTGGATGAGGTCTTCGCCGGACTGACTGTTCTAGAAATTGAACAGATATCTACTCTACTGATGAAAAGAAGATATACTCACAACACCACCTGCCTGATCGTGAGCCATGACTTGAAAGCTCTGGAACCACTGGTTGATCGAGTCATCGTCATTAATTTCGGCGAAATCATGGCAGAGGGGACTTTCCGGGAAGTGGTGTCCGACAAGGATGTACAAAACGCCTACCTGGGAACAGGCTGGGGACAGACAACCTTAGGTTGAATTTGTCAATGATGCTGCAAATAGAAAATCTGACCGTCTTCTACGGCAAAGCAATGTCGCTGGAAAAGGTATCGCTCGGAGTCGAATCCGGCCAAATCGCTGCCATCATCGGACCGGTAGGCGCAGGCAAGTCAACTTTACTGGATGCAGTGCTGGGGCTGAACTCATCGACCGGAAATATTATTTTTGAAGGGCAGAATCTACGACGATTTTCTACCGGGAATATCGTGCGAATGGGTGTCGGATATGCACCCGAGAGAGGCAATCTCTTTACACAAATGAATGTCAGGGAAAATCTGCTGGTCGGCGCGTACACCAGTCGCTCGAATATTCGCAGAAACCTGGACCTGGTGTTCGATCTGTTTCCGGTTCTTGCGGAACGGTACAATCAGGAAGTCGGCACACAAAGTGGTGGTGAACGTCAGATGGTATCTCTGGGACGAGCGCTGATGAACAGTCCACGCCTGCTTCTGGTAGACGAGCCCACCATTGGATTATCTCCAAAGGTGTGCCTGGACATCGCATCCGTACTGACCCGCCTGAATCTGGAGCACGGCCTCACCATCATCATCGCAGAACAGAACGCTAATTTTACGCTGAGTCTCGCTGAACAGATTTACCTGCTTGAAGCCGGACGAATTATTCGAAGCGGCTCCAGAATTGAACTGCAGCGAGAGCGCGCGATTCAGGAATCGTATTTCGGTGGACGAAGATAGCGGAATTATTTTGTGACCAGTCAGTTAGAAAAAAACACGCCTACAAATAATTCTGAAAAACAGCCATGAAAAAGTTTAACAAAATCAGAAACATATCCCGATTATCGGATGAAGTGCACCGACAGATACTGGAAGCGGTTTCAAATCGCTCGATCAGTCCGCACGATAGAATCATTCAGGAAGACCTTGCGGACATGATGGATGTCAGCAGAACACCGGTTCGCGACGCTTTGCTCAGACTGGAAAGCGAAGGAGTACTGGTGCGTGTTGGTCGCAGAGGATTCCATTTGCGCAGTTTTACATTCGAAGAAGTAGAGCTACTCTATCGCGCCAGGGAAGCAGTCGAATGTTATGGGTTTGGACGGTTAAGCCAGCAGTTAAATGCCGACGACATCAGCAGACTCAAGGTAACCATCGAAGAATTGGAACGCGGTTCTCAGGAATCAGTTATGGACTATTTTAACACTAACAGGGCCATTCACCGTGAATTCGTGGTTCAGGCGAAAAACCCCTTTCTGGTGGAAATGTTTGACAGCATCTGGAATCGGGGCGGGTGTCCATTTTTGTTTTCGGAGTTTAATCCGGCAGAATTGGAAAGGTCGCTGACCGGGCATCTCGACTTGTGCGATGTGCTCAACCACAAGGACGAACAGTTGGCGATGCGGAAAATGCGGCAGCACATTCGCGACGGGCTGGAACTTCACCGACATTCCATCGCAGATGACGAATTCGTAACCCGGGAAGTGAAAAGCAACTGAACCGATGCCTGAAACAATCACACAGTAACTATCCATTATTATGTCAGGAACAGAAGCATGTGCGGAATAGCCGGAAGAATTTTACGGGAACATGGTCGAGTCGGCCACGATCTGGTGATGCTCATGGACGCGCAATCACATCGTGGCGCTGATTCGACGGGGTTTGCGATTTATACACAACCTTGTGATAAAGGCTACAAGGTTCGAGTCATGGGTTTCAATCGCAAGCGACTGGACAATGACCTGGAAGATTTTCGGTTGATACTTCGTGAGCATGAATCGGATTTCCTCGGAGAGCCGGAAATATTTCAAACTGAAGAAAGCCATTATTCGGCTCGACTGATCGTTACTGAACCACTCAGCCTTGACAGATGGATTCGCGACGCTGATCTGATTTCTGATCGGATTGCGGTCGAATCCGTGGGGAAGTCACTGGAAATTATCAAGGATATCGGCGATGCGGCAATGGTCGCTGACAAGCACGGCGTGAGAGAGATGCTTGGCACGCATGGCCTTGGGCATGCGAGGCTGGCAACTGAATCCGATGTGCTGCCGGATGCCAGCCACCCATTCTGGGCGCGACCTTTTCCTGATGTGGCCATTGTTCACAATGGACAGATCACAAACTATTTTACCTGGAGGAAGCGTCTGGAAGCGTCTGGTTATCGCTTTTTAACGCATAACGACAGTGAACTCATCGCAGTGTGGATCTCGGATCAAATGAAAAGTGGGTTACAACAGATGCAAGCGTTGAAGCGATCCATAATCGAGATAGATGGTGTATTCACTTATATGATCAGTGACCTCAATGGAATCGGTTTCGCCAAGGATCGGTTTGCGATGAAACCGCTGGTAACGGTCGAGGAGAATGGTGAGTTGATCGCTGCAACTGAGGAACAGGCAGTGCGATGCGTTTTGCCGAATGCGGTTGATATTGTGAATTATGATGGACCAGCGCTGACAAATATCTGGCCAGTTATGTCGAGGCATCGGGAAGCGGCATGAGCGAAGTGGAAATTGTAGTCGGGCGTCGCGATATCCGCACGGTGAACGAAGAGATTCAAGCTGCCGTTGGACAGGGATATGCTGTTTTCGTTCGGGAAACATTGTCGAGGCATAATCTGGGCGTCGGACTGCCGGCTGGCGCAAAGATTCGATTTGAAGGCAGTGTCGGCTATTACTGTGGAGGACTCAACAATGGTGCAGAAATCAGCATTGAGCGTAATTCGGGCTGGGGAACCGGCGAAGGCATGTCTGGTGGTCATATCACAGTAGGTGGGTATGCAGGCATGTCGGCTGGCGCTTCCATGTCGGGTGGCGCCATTCACATCAAAGGCGATAGCGGCCCCAGGTGCGGTGTTGCAATGAAGGGCGGGACCATTATTGTCGAAGGAAAATTGGGCTACCAGTCTGGTTTTATGTCGCACGCCGGGCGCATTATTGCTCTTGGAGGCGCAGGAGCGTCTTGTGCAGACGCACTTTGGGCTGGTGAAGTCTGGGTTGCCGGCAATATTGAATCGCTCGGCGTTGATACCAGAGTCGTCGACCCGAATAATGACGAAGTTGCCACAGTGGAATCGCTGCTCAACGAATATGGGCTTGGAAATAGTGGGCGTGAGTGGCGGAAAATAGTTTCTAACCAACGTCTATGGTATTTTGAGAGCCGGGAGGCGGATGCATGGCTGATGATCTGACAAAACCCTACGTCTACCCCTTTGAACTTCCCTCGGAAGAGGAAATCAGGTTCGGCGACAACGCAATTGCCGGCCGCCCGGCAGGTGTGCCCTCTTCCTACAGCGAAGGCGGATCGACTCGCTGGACCCCGGATGCCATCGCGGAAGTGCATGCGCTCGCGCAATTGGGACGGTATCAGGTCCGAGGCTACAACACGTTCAATAAACGTATGCCAACTTTCGATGACCTCACTTTTGTCCCGGCAACGATGACCCGGCTTCCTCTGGAGGGGTATCGGGAAAATTGTGATACGACTACGATTCTGGGCGCAGGGACTGGAAAGGTTGAAAAGCCAATCGAATTGAAGATACCCGTTTATATTGCTTCCATGTCGTTCGGCGCCCTGTCGGCAAGCGCCAAGGTGGCGCTGGGCTATGGCGCATCAAAGGTCGGGACGATGACCTGCACCGGAGAAGGCGGGATGCTGGATGAAGAACGCGAAGCCAGTCAGTGCCTGGTGTATCAAATGACGCCTTCACGTTACGGCATGGACCTGGATCATCTAAGAAAAGCAGACGGTTTTGAACTGGTTATGGGTCAGGGCGCCAAACCAGGAACGGGGGGAATCTTACTTGGCATGAAAGTGTCGAAACGAGTGTCACAGATGCGTACTTTGCCGGAGGGTGTTGATCAACGTTCAACGGTTCGACATCCGGATTTCCTCGGCGCTGACGACCTGGCGGTAAAAATTGAGGAACTGCGAATTGCAACCAACTACAGGATTCCCATTTTTGTGAAAATTGGCGCGACACGCCCACGATACGATGTTGCGATAGCGGCCAAGGCGGGCGCTGATGTCGTGGTTGTCGACGGCGCCGAAGGCGGCACCGGCGCCTCCCCGGAATTATTGCTGAATCATACTGGCATCCCGACCTTGTCCGCAATTAGACCTGCGCGCGAAGCGCTTGATGAGTGCGGGATGACAGGAAAGGTTTCGTTGGTGATTTCAGGCGGGATCCGTTCGGGCGTGGATGCGGCCAAATGTCTTGCGCTGGGAGCTGACGCGGTGATGATCGGTAATGCGGCCATGATCGCCTTAGGATGCAATTCACCGCGATATGGAGATGATTATGCAAAACTTGGCACATCGCCAGGCGCGTGTCATCACTGTCACACTGGATTGTGTCCGGTCGGTATTACCACTCAAGATCCCGAGCTGGAGAAAAGAGTGGATATCGCAGCCGGTGCAGAGCGAGTCGCAAGATTTCTTACCGCGATCACAATGGAGATTACCATGCTCGCAAAAGCCTGCGGCAAGTCGTCGGTGCACAATCTCGAATCAGAAGACTTAAGAGCAATGTCACTGGAAGCGTCTGCGCTTGCCGGTGTAAAGATGGTGGGCATGGACCGGGTATTCGACTGGTAAACAGGACAAAAACCTCCGCTCAATTAAATAATCCATCAGCAAGATCAAAGAAATTCTTGCGACACATTGGGTTCCCGCTGGTGGAATGTGTCAGGTGGAAAGGATATTCCCGGTGTTTATGATACTATCATGCTCATGTTTGAAACCAGTTACAGGTTCAGGTTTTGCCTTGCCGGGCAGCAAAGAACAAAGTCGGGAAGGATCATCGATGGCAGGGCATAGCAAGTGGGCCAATATCAAGTTCCGAAAAGCAGCCCAGGACGCCAAACGCGGCAAGATATTCACTAAACTGATCAAAGAGATCACGGTCTCGACTCGGCTGGGCGGTGGCGACCCGGATGCGAATCCGAGATTGCGGGCAGCCATTGACAAGGCATTGGCCGGCAACATGACCTGGGATACCATCAATCGTGCGGTAAAACGCGGCTCTGGTGCATTGGAAGGGGATGATATCGTCGAGATCCGTTATGAGGGTTATGGTCCCAAAGGGGTCGCCGTTTTGGTGGAGTGTGCCACGGACAACAAAAACAGGACAGTCAGTGAAGTGCGCCATGCCTTCACCAAACATGGTGGGAATCTCGGAACGGATGGGTCGGTCGCCTGGCTTTTCAGTAAAATCGGATCCATCGTGTTTTCAAATGGGGAAGATGAAGAAGAAATCATGGGTGTGGCCCTTGAAGCAGGCGCGGAAGATATTGAGAGTGAAGACGGAATCATTGAGGTGGTGACACTCCCGGAAGATTTTCACGAAGTCCAGCAGGCGATGAAAGAGGCGGGACTGCGGGCAGAAATGGCTGAATTGATCCAGCGGCCCTCGATAGAAATCGAAGTACAGGGAGAGGATGTCGAGAAGGTGATGAAGCTGATCAATGCCCTGGAAGAACTGGACGATGTTCAGGATGTTTTTACCAACGCCAGTTTCAACGGAAGCGAGGTAGAGTAATGCGGGTGCTGGGAATCGATCCGGGTTCCCGAAATACAGGGCTTGGCGTTGTTGAAGCGATCAATGATCGACTTCGCCCTGTTGCACATCATTGTATCCGAATGGGTAGCGAGCCGCTTCCTGATCGATTGGGTCGGATTTATCAGGGCGTGCAGGATATGATCACGCAGTATGAGCCTGATCTGGTTGCAGTAGAACAGGTGTTTGTTGCCAAGAACGCCAAATCTGCGCTGGTTCTGGGACAGGCCAGAGGCAGCGCTGTCTGTTCCGCGGTGAATGCTGATCGAGCCGTTTTCGAGTATAGTGCATTGCAGATAAAACGCGCTCTGGTCGGTTCAGGTAATGCGAAGAAAGAACAGGTGCAGTATATGGTGCGGGTATTGCTCGGTCTGGCGCAAACGCCTGGTCCGGATGAGGCAGATGCCCTGGCCTGTGCGATCTGTCATATCCACACTGCCCGGACACAGGAAAAACTGCACGTAACATCATGAAAGGATTGAATACAGTACTGGCTGCCCTGTGATTGGATTCCTGAAAGGACAGTTGTTGCAAAAGCAACCGCCGTTCCTGTTACTTGATGTCAACGGTGTTGGCTACGAAGTCGAGGCGCCGATGTCGACATTTTATGACTTGTCCAACGAGACCGGGGCGACAGAGGTGGCATTGTATATCCATCTGGTGGTGCGCGAAGATGCACAGCTTTTGTATGGTTTTTCAGATCAGAACCAACGACAGCTTTTTCGCAATCTGCTGAAAATCAACGGAGTGGGTCCACGGGTGGCGCTGGCTATCCTGTCCACACTGACGACAAGCGAGTTTATTATCTGTATCCAGCATGAAGACACTGTCACTCTGACCCGGGTGCCGGGGATAGGCAAAAAGACTGCAGAGAGAATTATTATCGACATGCGGGATCGCGTCGAAGCGCTGGAGGGCAAGGGTTTATCTGCGGGGTTGCCCCGCAAACCGGCAGACCAGGATAATCCGGTTCAGGATGCTGTGAGTGCATTGATAGCGCTTGGTTACAAGCCTGCAGAGGCCAGTCGTGCGGTTCAGTTGGTCAGGGATGAAAGCGAAAAACGCGATGAACTGATCAGGAATGCATTGCAGTATTTGACAAAAAGATGACTGAATATAACCCCTTGTTATCCCGGGGCGAGCATAATGATTCCGCCCAGGAGGGAATGCTCGAACGCAGTCTGCGTCCATCCAGCCTGGAAGAGTTTGTCGGGCAGACCAGCACCAAAGCGCAACTGGACATATTCATTAAGGCGGCGAAGTACAGGGAGGAAGCGCTGGATCATGTGCTGGTGTTTGGCCCGCCCGGTCTGGGGAAAACCACCCTGGCGCATATTCTTGCCGTGGAGATGGGTGCAAATCTGCGCCAGACATCCGGACCGGTACTGGAAAAAGCGGGTGATCTGGCGGCGATTCTGACCAATCTGGAAGCCGGAGATGTGCTTTTTATTGATGAAATTCATCGATTGAATCCGGCTATTGAAGAGATTTTGTATCCTGCGCTGGAAGATTATCATCTCGATATCATGATCGGCGAAGGCCCCGCAGCAAGGTCAATCAAATTGAACCTGCCTCCCTTTACTCTGGTCGGTGCAACCACCCGGGCGGGACTGCTGACATCACCCTTGCGGGACCGGTTCGGTATCGTCCAGCGATTACAGTTTTATACGACTGAAGAGTTGACCCTAATTGTTGAGCGGTCCGCCGGACTTCTGAATGTGGAGCATGAACCGGACGGCATAAAGGCGATTGCGATGCGCTCTCGCGGTACGCCACGAATTGCGAACCGGTTGTTGCGACGGGTTCGGGATTATGCCCAGGTCAAGGGTGATGGCAATCTGACGGAGGATATCGCCAATGCTGCACTGGATATGCTGGAAGTGGATCAATCAGGACTGGATTTGCTTGACCGGAATCTGTTGCTGGCGATCATACAGAAATTTGACGGCGGACCAGTGGGAATCGACAGTATTGCTGCAGCGATCGGAGAGGAGCGCGGCACCCTTGAAGAAGTTGTCGAGCCTTACCTTATTCAGCAGGGATATCTTATGCGGACACCCCGGGGGCGTGTGGTAACCAGAAATGCCTGGCAACACATGGGGTTGAAAATGCCGAGAGAAGCGACCAGCGACCAACAGGAAATATCCCCGGATGCTGACTGTTCAGACCCGGTTCATGAGTAAGACATATTATAACGAATTTTTAACCTGTTCAGGCCTATGAACGTAGAAAGCACGATACAAGCCAATAGCTCCCTTCTGTCCCTGATCCTGGGCGCCAGTTGGCCGGTACAGATGGTGATGCTGATACTCCTTGGCGCTTCTGTAACATCATGGTACATGATTGAACGCAAGAGAACTGCTTTCAAACGCTGGAATAACGTTGCAGACGAGTTCGAAGACCAGTTCTGGTCCTGGGGGGAGATGAAGGTAATCTACCGGTATTGGGTTGGGCAACGGGAATCCGAGGGAATAGCCAATATTTTTCTGGCCGGATTCCGTGAATTCAACAGACTGGTCAAACAGCAGAACGTCCACCGGTCAGACATGGTGGATGGAGTGCATCGCTCGATGCGGGTGGCGCTTAGCCGGGAAATGGTGAGTATTGAACAACATTTGCCATTTCTTGCCACGGTTGGATCAATCAGCCCGTATGTGGGGTTGTTCGGCACTGTGTGGGGAATCATGCATTCATTCCAGGGCTTGAGCGGGATGCAGCAGGTTACCATTGCTACGGTTGCGCCGGGCATTGCCGAGGCATTGATCGCTACAGCCATGGGATTGTTTGCGGCGATTCCAGCGGTGATCGCTTATAACAAGTTTGCCAATACCGCTGAAAGACTAAGCGGTCGCTACGAAGTGTTCATTGAAGAATTCCTGAGTATTGTCAATCGTCAGGATGTAGGGGGATCGCCGGAATGAATTACAGCAGCCAACGTCGTAAAAATCGCATGATTTCGGAAATCAATGTTGTACCTTATATCGATGTGATGCTGGTATTGCTGATTATATTCATGGTGACCGCACCGCTTTTAAGTACCGGAGTCACCGTTGATTTACCCAAAGCCGCAGCCGAACCTATGGAGAACGATAGTGAAGAGCCCTTTGTCGTTACCGTGGATGCCGATGGGAACTACTATATCAACGATGATGAACAGAAAATTGCTTCGGGGCGTGAAATTGAACTGAAAGCCAGAGCGGTGCTGGCAAGAAACCCGGAACTGCCTTTTGTGATAAGGGGAGATGGTGCAGCAGAGTATTCCTTTGTGATGCAAGCCATGGTGCTGTTGCAAAAAGCGGGTGTTGAGTCAGTGGGCCTGGTCACTGACCCGCCTGAGTCCTGACCGGTGCAAACTCAAGATTGCAAGACTATGGAATGAAACAACATCTTCGGCGAATTGTTCACATTGCACGAGCGGCACTGTTTACCACCGCGATACATGGTGTTCTGATCGCCTCACTGATCGCCGGGTTCCTTTGGCCGCTTTCAGATACTGAATTAGAGCGCGGAGTTGTGGAGCCAATTCAGGCTCAGGCAATTTCAAGTGCGGAAATAAACGAACAGGTGAAGGCTCAGGAAGAAAGGATCTCGGAAAAGAAGAAGCTTGCTGAGGACTTGGAGAAGCTCAGAAAACAACAGGAGGAGGAAAAAAAGAAACTTGAAACACTGGAAGCAGTTCGTATAAAGAAAGAAGCGGAGGGAAAAAAACAGGAAGAAGAGGAAAGGAAGCTGGAAGAGCAAAAGAAATTGGAGGAGCAGAAACGGCTGGAGGAAGAACAGAAGAAGCTAGAGGAGAAGAAACAGCTGGAGGAACAGAAGCGGCTGGAGGAGGAGAAACGACTGGAAGAAGAACGAAAACGACTGGAGGAACAGAGGAAGCTGGAGGAGGAGAAGAAACAACTGGCGGAAAAAAAGCGGTTGGGTGAACAGAAGAAACTAGAAGAGAACAAACGGCTGGAGGAGGAGAAAAGGAAACTGGAAGAACAGAAGCGACTGGACGAGCAAAAACGACTGGAGGAACAGAGGACACTGGAGGAGGAGAAACAACTGGCGGAAAAAAAGCGGTTGGATGAACAGCGGTTGGATGAACAGAAGAAACTAGAAGAGAACAAACGGCTGGAGGAGGAGAAAAGGAAACTTGAAGAACAAAAGCGGCTGGAGGAACAGAAACGGAAGTTGGAGGAACAGAAGAAACTAGAGGAGGAGAAACGGCTGGCGGAAAAAAAGCGGTTGGATGAACAGCGGTTGGATGAACAGAAGAAACTAGAAGAGAACAAACGGCTGGAGGAGGAGAAAAGAAAACTGGAAGAAAAGAAGCGGCTAGAGGAGAAGAAGCGGTTAGAAGCAGAGAAAAAGAGAGAAGAAGAGAATAGGAGGTTGGATGAGCAGAAAAGGCTGGAAGCAGAAGCCAGGGCCAGACAAGAACAGGAATTGAAAGACAAGTTGCAGCGTGAGCGTATACAGAAGGAAGCGGGCACAGCGTTGCAAGCCCTGTTTAACCGTATCGCGCAGGCGGTGGAAGACAAGTGGCGTGTAAACGGCGGACGAGGATTAAAAGCGCTGATTCGAGTAAAAGTAAGTCGGAATGGTGATGTTCAATCGGCAAATGTGATAAAAAGCAGTGGGGATCGTTCTTTCGATGAGTCCGCAGAATGGGCCATCAAAAGAGCGTCGCCATTACCGTTCCCAACAGATCCCAGGTATTATGAATATATCTCTGAATTTAATTTCTTATTCAATCCGGGTGGTTGACAGTTCCATGAAATCCCTGAAGAAGTCAGTGATCTCATGTATTGCATTGTTAATGATCGGGTTTTCGATGCCTTCAGCGGCGGTATTCACCATTGAGATCACTTCCGGCACCACAGCAAGTATTCCGATTGCCATCGTGCCTTTTTCACTGGAAGGGGTGAGTCCCGGAGATCAACAACCCGCAGATATCATCGAATCGGACCTCGGATTAAGCGGTCGATTTGAAATGGTGCCGCGCTCCAGTTTTTTAAGTACGCCCGATGATCTCGAGTCAATCCGTTTCAAGGACTGGCGATTGATCAAATCCGAAGCGCTGGTGGTCGGCAAGGTGATTTTTCTCGGAAATGATCAATACGAAGTTCGATTCCGGTTGGTCGATGTGTTTCGCGAAGCCCAGGTGGTGGGTCACAGGTATACTGTCAACGCCAAACAGATGCGCAAACTCTTCCATCAGATAAGCGATATCATCTATCAGACACTGACTGGAAGGGCGGGAGCCTTTGATACCCAGATCGCATTTGTCACCGTACGGGGTGCAGGCGATGATCGACAGTATTTTCTCCAGGTGGCAGATTCCGACGGATGGAATGCAAAGACGGTCCTTGAATCGAAACATCCCATATTATCCCCATCCTGGTCGCCTGATAGCAGTCGTCTCGCCTATGTGTCATTCGAAGACCGGCATTCAATGATCTTTGTTCAAAGTCTTCGCACCGGAAAACGCGACCGTGTGGCCATGTTTGAAGGTCTGAATAGTGCCCCGGCGTGGTCGCCTGATGGCAGTATGCTGGCACTGACGCTTTCCAAGGATGGAAATTCAGAGATCTATATTCATGATTTCACAGGGGGAAAACTGCGCAGACTGACTCGACATACTGCCATCGATACCGAACCCTCCTGGTCGCCTGACGGGGATTCGATCATCTTTACCTCTGGACGGGCCGGTGGTCCACAGATCTATCAAATGCCCGCAGCCGGAGGCCCGGCCCGGCGACTGACTTTCCAGGGAGACTATAATGCCAATGCATCTTTTTCACCGGACGGAAAATCCATCGTTATGATTACCAATCAGGGCAATGGTTATAAAGTTGGGATATACTCTACTGAAACTCGAACAACTCAGGAGTTGACTGATTCCAGGGATGATGAATCTCCGTCATTCGCCCCCAACGGGGACGTTATAATATATGCGACAAAACAAAATGGGAAAAACGTTCTGGCCACAGTTTCAGCAGACGGTCAGGTACAACAAATTCTTAATTATCAGGGTGGTTTATCAATACGAGAGCCAGCCTGGTCTCCATTCACCCGTAAGCTTTAGAGGAAATTAATGATGCGTAATTCGCTAACCTTTGTAACCATTTTCATCGTCGTTTCCGCTCTGGCCGCGTGTGCTGGACCCAGGGTGGCTATGGAAGATGGCGTAATTGCAGAACCAGTCACTGTCGTCACCGGGGAAGCTGGTTCATCAGGTTTGGATAGCGATGACTCACTTGAAGGAACGGGTCTGGATGAAGGAGTCGTCGAAGTCGATCAGACCATTAGTCTGTTGAATCAGAGGGTCATCTATTTCGACTACGACAGCAGCAGTCTGACCGAGGAGAGTGAGGTCATAGTCCAGGCACATGCTCAATATCTGAGCAGTGCGCCCGGGACGGCGGTCATCCTCGAAGGTCATGCGGATGAACGGGGTACCCGGGAATATAACCTGTCGTTAGGTGAAGACCGTGTTCAATCAGTGGCAACGCTGATGAAGGCATTGGGAGTAGGCGCAGGTAGTATCCAGGCTATTTCCTATGGTGAAGAAAGACCGGTTTCTCTGGGTAGTGATGAAGATGCCTGGGGCTTGAATCGCCGCGTTGAAATTCTCTATCAGTAAAATGAATGTTAACTAAAGTGCAAACCGATTGAATGGTCCTGGCTTTAGGTCGGGCCGGACATTAACTACCATGGCAAATGAGTAAATCGAAACCTGAAATGATCATGACCAGAAGTTTTTTATCGGTATCCGTTGCCGTTTTCCTGATGGCAGGTTGTGTGCCGGTTCCCGCTACTACTCCCATCCCCGATAACAGCCCTGCCGGGATTGGCTCACCCGCTCCTGTTACGGCTGCCACATCTACCCTCACTCCGGTAGATACGCCGGAAGTTGTTGAGCAGCTCCAGCCTGCACCGCAAAACCAGGAGATTCTAAGAGCCCTGTCCCAGTTGATGGAAATAAGGGACGAACTGAAACTGATCAGAAATTCGGTCGAAGAACTTCAGTTCGAGTCTGAAAACAATAAACGTCGTCGGCAGGATTTATATCAGGATGTTGACCGGCGTCTACTCGATATCGAAAGAAATCAGCGGGTAATAATTGCCGCAGAGGGAATGACTGGAGAGGGGACTGGAACTGCCGGGACAAGTGAAGGGGAGTCAGGCGAAGAGGAGTGGGGCATGATCGATATCAGTCCGTCAACCGGTGCTGAAGAAGTCTCTGCAACTCCTGTCACCAGTGTGCTTGTGGTGGATGGTTCTGATCAGACCCCGCAGATCCCAGGTGAGAATCTGGCAGATACAGCCGTCCCGGGCTCAGACGTATCGTCATCGACTGCCAGTCCGGCAACGGTTTCCCTGGAAGAACAGAATGAATACGACCAGGCATTTGAATTGCTGAAACAAAGCCGATATCAGGATTTTATTCTTGCGGCCCAGCAATTTGTTACTACCTGGCCGACCAGTCAACTTGCCGATGATGCCTGGTACTGGTTGGCGGAAGCACACTACGTCAATCGTGAATTTGAGCACGCCCTGAACGGCTTTCGAACCGTAGTGGCAAGCTACCCGGATAGTCAACGAGTACCCGAAGCGCTATTAAAAACAGGATATATCCAGTACGACATTGGCGCCTATGACGAGGCGGCGGAAATTTTTCGGGATATTCTTGTCAGGTTCCCCGGACATAATGTAACGATTTCTGCCCAGACCCGTTTACGGCGAATTGAGAATACAATCCAGTGAAGAACAGCCGTTAAGCTGTTCTTCAGGTTATCTTGTCAGGTTATTCTGTCGAGTGCCTTCGCCAGATATCCGACGGTTCGCTCAATGTCCTTGAGTTTGTCGAGACCGAACAACCCCAGCCTGAATGTTCTGAAGTCATCGGGCTCGTCACACATCAACGGTACGCCCGCTGCGATCTGCAATCCGTTGGCGGCGAACTTGCTGCCATTCTGCACATCAGCATCGCGGGTATAGCTGACCACGACGCCAGGCGACTCAAAGCCTTGTGCTGCCACACTTTTGAAGCCTTTGTCCTGTAATAGCTCACGCACTTGCCTGCCCAACTGAATTTGGGCAATCCTGCTATTTTCAAATCCGGATTCCCGCAATTCATTCATTGCGTCCCGCAGACCAACCAGCGCATCCGTCGGCATGGTGGCATGATAGGCATGACCTCCATTGACATAAGCCTGCATGATCTGATGCCATTTCTTCAGATCACACGAATAGCTGCTGCTTGTAGTCTGGTTGAGTATCGCTAACGCATTATCGTTCAGCATGACCAGACCAGCGCAGGGGGATGCGCTCCATCCTTTCTGCGGGGCGCTGATCAGGATATCGACACCGATGGCTTTCATGTCCACCCACATTGCCCCTGATGCAATGCAATCCAGCACAAACAATCCGTCGACCTGGTGAACTGCGTTGGCCACCTTTTTCAGATAATCATCCGGAAGAATCATCCCTGCAGATGTTTCCACATGAGGCGCGAACACAAGCGCAGGCTTTTCATTCAGTATGGTCTCTACCACAGAATCAACCGAAGCAGGTGCGAAAGGAGATTGAGGCGCACTGTCGACCATGGCTGCCTTCAGCACGGTATGCCTTGAGGGAATGTTTCCCATTTCAAAAATCCGGGTCCATCGATAACTGAAAAATCCATTACGAATGACCAGACAGTGTTTGTCATGGGCAAACTGCCGGGCGACTGCCTCCATGCCGTAGGTGCCACCACCCGGGACAAGAATAGCGGTATCCGCCTGATAGACCTCTCTCAACGTGTTTGATATCTCATTCATTACGCCCTGAAAGCTGCCTGACATGTGGTTCAACGAACGATCAGTAAATACTACGGAATATTCAAGTAATCCATCTGGATCAAGGTCGGGTAAAAGTGAAGGCATATTTATATATTGATGACAGGAGAGTTTTAGTGAATGATTACTTGTTCAATGGCTTTTGAGTGGTGGGTCAACGCCTCTGAGCCATCGTCAGTGACTATAAAACTGTCTCCGACCTGTGCCCTGAACGATCCGACGCTGACTGAACCATCCACAGCCAGAACCATGTTGGACTGTAAAACGGTTTTGTCTCCGGTCACCAGTTGGGGTCTTTCCAGGAAACTGAATCCTGTCCCGCGACCGCAGCGAAAAGGATAATCATAGCCCGCAGACTGGATCACCTCGGCGTAGGCCGCATGGACATCTTCTGCCGGAACGCCGGCCCGCAGCACTTTCAATGCGGCCGCCTGGCTATCCACCGCCACCTGGTAAATCTTTTCCTGAAATGCGTCCTTGATTTCCCCGATCCAAAAGGTGCGATCAAATCCCAGTTTGAAGCGATGAAAGTTGGTCATGCCACAAAAGCACAGGAATACGGGTTCCCCGTAGCTCATTATCCGGTTTGAGGCGCGATGGTGGGTGCGGGTGATTTGATCTCCGGAGGCCATGATCTGAAGAAAATGGATGCTGGGGGACATTTTTGAGTCGTTGTAGTATTTTGCAAGGAGTGTCGAGGCCTTTTTCGTGCCTGCGGCAGTAGTGGCCAGCGCCACCTCATATTCAGCCACGCCATGCCCGATTGCTTCTTTGCCCGCCTCCATCATTGCGTTCGCAACCTGACCGGCGTGTCGTGCAAGCATCAGCTCCTCTTCGGATTTGATCATGCGCATTTCGGAGATGATCGGGGTTACGTCAACAATCTGCCGGTCGCTGATCAACGAACTCAAATACTCACGAACGACAGTAGACATCTGATACTTTTCGATGGCGATATTCTGTTTGCCCTTGATCCCGTTATGAAGGTATTGCTGCCATTCCCCCGGGACCCCATCATTCCATGCCTTGATGCAATCAACCCTTGCATGGTCGAACGCCATGCCGGCATCAAGGACCGGGGTAATCAATACGCTTTCTCCGTCTGCAGTGACAAGCAACAGCGTGGGCCGGCCAAACTCCATGTGAAGATAGTCATAGTAGCCTGTGTAGTAATACACACTGTCGTCATCGCTGATAATCGCGAGGTCGATATCGTTTTCACCCAACCTTTCACACAGTCGATTTGCCCTTTGTTCAAACATGCCGCGAATATAACATGAAGGGTTCAGTTCATTGCTCAGTGACTGCTTCGACCAATGAAAAAATTATTGGATATCTATTGAATTTGACCTTCAAATTCATTAGGGTGCATCGCTGATATGCAGTTTCATCTGCGCCCGTAGCTCAGTTGGATAGAGTGCCTGGCTACGAACCAGGAGGTCGGGAGTTCGAATCTCTCCGGGCGCGCCATTTTCAATGACTTACGTCCACCCGGAGCAGGGGACTGTCCAATAGGTGTCGGGATGTCCAATAGAATCGAGCTCACCCACTTTGGACGAATGAATGCCTTGACTTTGAGTTTGGTGCAGATATACTCCGCCCCGAATTGAAAATCGCTTCCGGTATTTGAGAACTCAGTGGAGGTGGGGACCTGTCTTTGACAGCGAACCCGGCGGTGACGAATCGCAAACAGAATAAACAGGGTTAATAGGATTAACAGAATACACCGTTTCTTCGCGGCCACCAGCGAGAAAATCGACAACCATATCCAGAAGCTTTCGATCAGAGAGTTCGCTTCGTGCCACTTTGACACCTCACCCGGGAACATTCCGCTCGTAGCGGCTGCCGCGCTTGTCGTGGTGTTCGTTACCGTCCCCTCCGTCGCGCAGGCCGATTCGGCCAAACTGCTTTGGGAGGAACTCCCGGTTCAGGTGGGCAGATGCGAAACGGCGTTCAACGAAACCCTGTCGGAGGGCACGCGCTGCCTGTTTGGCAACGGCCTGAATCTTCTGGTGGACGAAAGTACACGCCTGGCAGGTGAGTACGGAGAACGGGCTTTTGGGCAACATTTCCGGGTGGTCGGGAATCCGTCCGTTTTACCGGTTCCCGACGGGATCCGGCTGACAGGTGACCTGGATGTCGTGATTCCGTTTGCTGGAGGGGAACCATTGTCGGCGGAAAAGCCGTCAGGATCCGCGCTGTTCCTTCAGCAGGGCGTTACCCGCTGGTGGGACAACACCGGCTCGCCTCATAATGACTTGCGCCATGGACTTGTCTACCGTTTTCGGCTTTCGGACAGGCCGGGTGCGGGCATCCTCGGACTCTCCATGCTACAGCTGCACAATGCCGAGCAGCAGCACGAGGTACTCGTATCCGGGATCGACTATACGGGCAGATGGGGAAACGGGTCGTTCCGTTACTTCAGCCCGACAACCGGCTGGCGCTCAAACCGCCTGGGGCAGGAAGAGCGGGCGCTTGCGGGCACGGAGTTCGAGACACGTTTCGACATCACCTCGACCCTTCGGGTGAACGCAACCAGCTATCGCTGGGAGTCCGAAGACGGTTCCGGGCACTGGACCAGCGGTGTCCGCCTGGGGTTCGGCTGGCGACCGCATTCCTGGCTGAACCTTGTCGCCGATTACGATCGAACCGGCGGGGGTGAGGGGGGGATGACTTTCCACGCCGAATTCAGGATGCCTCTCGGGGGACTGTTGAACCCTTCGCGGTGGGATGGGTTGGGCGTGGCGGCCGGCAGTTCCACGCCGACCAATTCGGAGCTATGGCGGCCGGTTGAGGGCGGCGGTCAGATCAGGGTCGCCACCCGCATGAGTGTCTCCGGTCTCGTCAGCGATGCGGAGATCCGGTTCCTGCAGTACTCCGTCGGCAGTGGTGACTCGGTCCAACTGGAAGTCGTGCTTTCGTCCGCGGCGCCGGAAGACATACGGGTCGAGGTTCGTCTCGTGCCCGGAAGCGGGAACCATCCCGCCGTGCCCGGCGAAGATTTTGTCGATCAGCCCGTGGCGATGACGATTCCAGGGGGCGCCACAAGCGGGAGGGTTACGATTCATCTGTTGCGGAACGATGGCCAGCAGGAAAACCGGAGTCTGAGCGCTACGGTATCCCTGGTCTCTTGACAGCTGCCCAGTCTGTTGAGGTGAGGATGCCGGTAAGGAGTCGGGGCACATTCAAAACAAGGAAATGAAATGAACTTTCGAACCAGTTTTGCGCTATGGAGCGTTTCGGTTTCGGGCAACTGGCGGATTACGTTTAAAGAAGAAAGTGGCTATGTTGATGGCCTGAACTTGGAGGACTACCACTAATGACTACTAACGGTATCAAAGTGAACATGACGCCTTCTCATCCGGGTGATTTCGTTCGGACGGAGATCATTGAAGAATTGGGTCTGACCGTGACGAAAGCGGCGGAGGTTCTCGGGGTTCGCAGGGCGACGCTTTCAGACTTTCTGAATGGCAAAGCCAGTCTATCGCCGGAGATGGCGCTGCGAATCGAGAAGGCCTTCAATGTGAGCATGGACATGTTATTGCGGATGCAGGCATGGTATGACGCTTCCCGGATGCGTGCATGCTCAGGAAAAGTCAAGGTTGAGCGATACGTCTCAGCTTGACTGGCGCAAACAGTTCAACGTTCAACGGGGGGCAATCTGTGCGGGTCCAGGTCAAGCAGGTCTGACGTTACTTGGGAGTACGCGGCCAGTTGACCTTGTGCGATGCAAATTGTGATGGCGCCACCACGTTGTACTTGCCATCCTGAATCTGCCGCAGCACCATGGGCTTGTCGATATTGTTGCCGAACTCGGAGAACTTGATGGCGCCGTAGAATGTCATCATGTCGGTCGCCGCAATGGCATCACGCACCGCTTCCTTGTCCAGGCTGCCGGCCCGCTCGAAAGAATCCTTGAACACGTACACCGCAGCGGATGCCTGGGCAGTCTGGTAGGGAACGGTTTTCTCCGCGTATTCCGGGAACGCAGCCTTGAACTCCATCTCGTAGTTGGCGGCGGAGCCGAACAACGAATCCTCGTAGCTCAGCGTTTCCGCCCACTGCGTGGAACAGAGAATATCGTTGGCCGAAGCACCGAAGTTACCGACCACGTCTGCCGCCTCACAGTGGGTGACGGCAACCATGGGTGTAGCGATCTTCTGCTCGCTGATCTGGCGGACCGCCGTGGCGGCGCCCTTGGAATGACCGCTGACGATCAGCAGGTCCGGCTTCAGCAGCTTGACCTTGGTCAGGATGGCGCTCATGTCGGACAAGTCACGCGGAAGCTGCTCGTCGACCACGATCTCCATGTCGTACTTGGCGGCATCCTCCAGCACACCCGCACGGATGTCGAGAGAGAGCGGATCGTTCTCCACCGCCACCGCCACTTTAACGGAAGACGAGGCCTTGCTGGATTCTTCGGCCTTCTCGGCGGCCAGGGTCACTGCGGAAGCGAGATACTGCTCCGAAGTGGACAGCACCGCGAACAGGTACTTGTAGCCCTGGTTGAAAAGCGAGCGGGATGCACCTCCGGCCTCCACCATGGGAATCTGGTACTTCTCCGTCACCGGCGCGATGGCTTTGGTGAGACCGGAGGAGTAGGGGCCAAGCATGTACTGGACCTTGTCCTGGCTGATCAGGCGCTCCGCCAGGGTGGCGCCGCGGTCACCCCTGGACTCGTCGTCGTAATAGATAACGTTGAAGTTGTAGCATTTGTCACCAACCTTCACGCCGCCGGCTTCCCTGATTTTCTGGGTGGCGAACTCGTAGCCATTCCTGGTATGGATACCGTTGGTCGCGTATATTCCAGTAAGGGAGATCGCGGACCCCAGGGTAATGGTGTCGCAATCCTGGGCGGATGCCGAATTGGCGAACAGCAGGGACGCGCCAAGTGCGCAGCCCAGCAAGCTGAGTGTTTTCTTCATCGGATGATAATTCTCTTGATTGTGGTGTAAGACAAAGGGCCACACTCCGCAGGGTCGGGTGAATACCGGTGCCCGGCAAGCGTGGCTGAAGATAATTGCGGAAGAGCATATTCGTGCAATGCTCCTTAATGCTTGATTTTACTTGAGTAACAATGAAAAGTTGATGTGTAATTTCATGTTATCCTGTTTAGAATAAGCTATTGGGTATAGTGTAGAGGTGCGGATGTCTACAACAAGACGGAAATTGCTGAAGGCGGCAGCCTCTATTGCTTGTTCAGGCCAACCAGTTTTGGGCCTTCAACGGCGTGGTCGGTTTAACCGAAAATCCATTGATAGAGGTTGGGCGAGGTGAGGCCGTGCGGCTAAGTATCAGGAACGATACGGAGTTTCCGCACGGGATGCATCTTCATGGACAGCATTTCCGTGAGGTTGGTGCAGATGATGGACTTGGGTCCATGCGCGATACAATTCTAATCTTTCGTGGTGAAACACGTGAAATCGTCTTTGTTGCAGACAATCCCGGCAATTGGCTGATTCATTGTCACATGTTGTCGCATCAGGAGTCAGGTATGAAAACGTGGATCAGGGTTCTGGCATAAGATACGTTGTATGGATAGTTGCCGTTGCAGTTTCGGTTGGGCTGGCTGTTGCGGTGAGCAGCCTACTGGATACGCGTCCAGCAATCCCAGTGCAGCCGCAGACAGTGGATATCAAGGCAGGTGAGACTCTCTACACCAATAACTGCGCATCTTGTCACGGAGTTCGTCTGGAAGGTCAAAAGGATTGGCGGAAAAAGGGTGCGGACGGAGGGTTTCCTGCCTCCCCGCATGATGAAACAGGGCATACCTGGCACCATGGTGATGGATTGTTGTTTGACTACACAAAGTATGGTGGCATGGCTGCACTTGAAATGCGGGGACACAAAAATTTCAAGAGTGGTATGCCAGGTTTCGGTGAAGCGCTAAGCGATCAGGAAATCTGGGACATCCTGGCATTCATCAAATCGACTTGGTCGGAACAAGTGCGTGCATTCCAGGAGTCCAGCACTCGCACAGAGCAATGAAATTCACACTAAACATCCTGTCGGACACTGAAAATCATGAACTGGAAATAAGTCGTTATTTATACTGGTTTTTATATGTGAGCATGGACATGTCATTGCGGATACGGGCATGGTATTATCTTTCGGGAAACAGATACCAACAAGATTAAAGCCAAGATATAATAATGAAACTGATCACTGCAATAATCAAGCCATTCAAACTTGATGAAGTCAGGGATGCCCTGTCCGAGGTCGGTGTACAGGGGATGACCGTGACCGAACTCAAGGGTTTTGGAAGACAGAAGGGACATACCGAATTATACCGGGGGGCAGAATATATTGTGGATTTTGTGCCGAAAGTCAAACTTGAAGTGGCAGTGGAAGATTCGATAGAAGACAAGGTGGTTGAAGCCATTGTCGGGGCCGCGCAAACCGGAAAACTTGGCGACGGCAAGATTTTTGTTTATAACCTGGACAAGGCGGTCCGGATTCGCACCGGGGAACTGAATGTAGATGCTTTGTAGGCAGGGATGTTCTGATTCAGATCACTGCTTTTTCAAGGAACGGTCGATTGTCAAGCACCCGTTGATAGCCCAGATCAGACAGGTCGAGTTCCCTGAATTCACCATAGGTGATAATTTCAGATACGCCCCGCCCCATCGCCGGTGACTGCTGGAAGCCATGGCCAGAAAAGCCATTCACAAAAATGAAGTTGTCCACTTCAGGGTGCGGCCCGATAATGGCGTTTTGATCCAGGGTATTGAAGGCATAGTGCCCGACCCATGAATTGATAACCTTGATTGATTCGAACGCAGGAATGCGGGTGGCGAGGGCAGGCCAGAGTTTTTCTTCCCATATTGAATGATCCATTTCAAAGTCATCGAATGCGACTGCCGGGTCTTCGTCAGGGGGGCAGCCGCACATGTAATAGCGTCCGTCCGTTCTGACGTGTATCCCTGATGGGTCCACGGTCAGCGGCAGGTCGCATTGTAAAGGGGTCTGCGCATCGAAAATAAAGGTATACCGGCGTCTTGCTTCAACCGGCAAATCCATGTTCGCCATTTTGGCAGTGACCCCGGCTCGCGGCCCGGAGGCATTCACGATCGTACCTGCACCGATCACTTCGCCTGATTTCAGAGTGACGCTTTCAACCCTGTTGCCATTGCGGGCAATCCCGACTACCTCATTGGTAATGTATTCGACGCCATTTTCCCGTGCCTTGCGGCGCCACCAGTCAAACATGGCGCTGCCATCGAAATAACCCTCGTCCTTCAGATTATGGCTGCCGAGGATGATGTCATCCAGATTATAAAATGGGTATGCTTCTGCTATCTGATCGCGGGACATGATCTGTGTCCCCGCTCCACAGGATGCTTGCAATACCTGGTTCTCGCGTAGAACCTGCGCCATTTTCTCGTTGTTTGCCAGCAACAAATAGCCAAAACTATGCAATCTGATTTCCGGAATTTCGGCATCTCCGCCAAGATTTTCCCGGAAAGACTTCAGAAATCTGACCCCGGACTGGGCAATCCGGATGTTGATTTCGTTTGAAAACTGCTGGCGAATACAACTGTTGGTGTGTGACGTCGAGCACCACTGATAGGTCGGGTCCTTTTCCACCACCAGAATCCTGCCATTGAAATCCTGGTTGGCAGACAGGAACCAGGCCACGGATGAACCGATCACGGCGCCCCCTATGATCACTACGTCATGGGTTTTGTGTTCCGGTGTTACAGACAGGGATTTGAGTTCCATTTTATCAAATGTCGTGGTTGAATTGCCGTGACAATACATCATATCCAGACCGGACAGGCATCTGAAAAGGGCGGTCTGCAGGCTCTATCCCATGCTGCTTTTTTTATTGCGTGTTGGGGTAGAATCGTAACCCGTACTTGTGTTCAGATATGCCGTGATAATAACACCATGATTTTCAGACAGCTATTCGATGCAGAATCTTCCACCTTCACCTATCTGTTGGCAGATGAAGCCACCCGACAGGGGATCATCATTGATCCGGTCCTGGATGACTTCCATCGCGACAGTGCGCTGGTGCAGGAGCTTGGACTGGATCTGAAGTACAGCATCGACACCCATGTTCATGCTGACCATATCACCTCGGCCTGGCTGTTCAAGCAACATCTCGGTGCAGACATTGTTATTTCGTCGCATAGTCATGTCCGCAAAGCTGATCTCTATTGCGGGGACGGCAGGCGTATCGAATTCGGCTCGCGATTCGTTGAAACCCGGCTGACTCCGGGGCATACTGATGGTTGCATGACTCTGGTCCTGGATGATCAGAGCATGGCTTTTACCGGTGATTGCCTGCTGGTCAGAGGGACGGGCCGTACCGATTTTCAGCAGGGCGATCCGGTTTCGATGTATCGCTCGATTTCAAGAAAAATTTTCACTCTGCCTGACGCCACTTTACTGTGGCCTGCGCATGATTACTCAGGAAGGACGGTTACCTCGGTGCTCGAAGAGAAAACTTTCAACCTTCGTTGTGGCGCCGGGGCCAACGAAAAAGACTTTGTCGAGTACATGAATAATCTTCATTTGCCCCATCCAAAGCAGATTGATCAGGCGGTACCGGCAAACCTGCAATGTGGAAAAATAGACGATTGTCAATTAATCCCGGATTCTTCGTCATGGGCGCCGCTGCTCCATACCTTTGCCGGAATAGAAGAAGTCGATCCTGATTGGGTCAATGAAAACATCGATCAGGTGCAGATTGTGGATGTCAGGGAAGAAAGCGAAGCCATGGATTCAGGGGGTTGCATCCCCGGCACGATAAACATCCCGTTAAGCCAGTTGCTGTCGAATGCTGCGGATTTAAAGCCGGATCAATCGGTTATAGTAGTATGCAATTCAGGTATTCTCTCCGCCCAGGGCGTGGTCCTGCTAAAGAGACAGGGCCTGGACAAGGTTGCCAGGATGAAGGGAGGGCTGACCGCCTGGGCAGAAAAACAATATGCGACAACTTAAGGGCAACTGATGAAAAACCGTGTGGGGTATTTCCATATCAAAAATCTTATCGAAAATGATCAGTGCGTCATACTGGATGGCGCTATTGCCACAGAGTTGCAGCGCACAGGTATCAGAGGCTGGGGGCTGAAGGAAGATATTCATTGGGGATTCGATGC
Organism: Arenicellales bacterium; assembly: GCA_963663315.1. Lineage (GTDB taxonomy): Bacteria > Pseudomonadota > Gammaproteobacteria > Arenicellales > Poriferihabitantaceae. Next base: position 316,412 of record OY760176.1, read on the forward strand.
ACTGCACGTTGCCCCGCAATCCGTTCTCGACCTTCACAAACAATATCTGGATGCGGGAGCGCACATACTGACTACCGATACCTACACGATTCTGGATGCGCCCTCCTATTCCGGGGATTACGATATCCATGTTCCGAATCCGATTCACTGGATGGATCTGGCTCGAACCGCAATCGAATTGCCAAGGCAGGCAATCGCTGAGCAGAAGCGGGAAGATAATGCCGTGGTTGCGTTCAGCATTGGCGGGGAGATCGAAAATAGCGAGCAGCAGGCCACCATGGAATTTTTATTACGGATTTTCCAGGAGAATCCGCCGGACATTATCCTGTTTGAAACCCTGTCACTGATTGAAGACAACCTGACTTTCGAGGCCATCCAGACACTGATCGATTCCGGTTTTCCGGTCTGGGTTTCCTTCAGACGATGTCGCAAGGGAGTCTGTGGTATACACGGGCAGCTTTGGGGTGGTCCCGAGGGAGACCGCTTTGGACGGCTGGCTCAAACCCTTGAAAAAATGGGGGTTGAGGCGTTGCTGATCAATTGCCTGCCGGTCAACCGGGTAGATGGAACTCTGTCGTGGCTGAGGGATTTTACGACGTTGCCTCTGGGGGTTTACCCCAACGTCGGCAGATTCGAAGATTCCGGCTGGAAATTCGACCAGTCAATGAGTTCGGATGATTTTGCCAACAGGGCCATGAGGTGGCGGGCAGAGGGAGCGCAGATCATTGGTGGTTGTTGCGGTGTCGGACCATCCGACATATCCGCTGTGGCAGAAGTGTTGAAGGATGTGCCGCATGGCCACGAGCGCAGAAAGGTCAGGGAAGAAGAACCTGTCTCTTCGGACATACCTGAAATGCCGGACGGATTTGGCTGGATGGATGCGGCTGGCAGGGAGTTATATCCACTGCCCTTGCCTGAAATCGTGGTCGATACCGGGGTATTCGTACCTACCCAGGGCAGTTATCTGATCTGGAAATACCTGTTCAACAATGGCACAGGCACTGGCAGGACCTGTCTTGATATCGGTTGTGGTGTCGGTATACTGGCAATACAACTGGCGCTTAACGGGGCCAGAAATGTAACCGCTTTTGATATTTTACAGGAGGCGGTGAACAACACATTGACCAACGCATTTCGTAATGGCGTTGCAGACCGGATGACCGGTATCGCCGCAGATCTGTATTCTTTTCTGCCGGAGGAAAAGTTTGATGTGATCGTTGCCAGTCTTTACCAGATGCCTACCAATCCAACAGGACAAAGCCGGGGACATCGTGATATTGACTATTGGGGTCGAAACCTGCTTGATCATTTTATCAAGAACCTCGACAACTACATGAACCCTGACGGGGTGGCCTATCTGATGCAGGTTTCAATGCTCGGCGCCAAACGGACTCGGGACTTGTTGCAGAAATACGGATACAGATTCCGGGTCGTCGATTTCAATCTGTACCAGTTTAATCCAATGTTCAACGGTAACCTGGAACAGATTTATGCGGTGGAAAAACTTTCCGACGCGTATCATTTCAAGTATTCTGACAACGAGCACACGATGGTGATGTATCTTCTCGAAATTACCCGTAACCGTCAGGCAGCAGAATAGCCGCCATCCACCATATAAATACCACCGGTACAGTAGGCCGCCGCATCTGAAGCCAGAAATACCGCAAGTCCCGCAATATCGTCGGCTTGCCCTGGCCTGCCGAGGGGGATATTGTCGACGAAACGTTGCAGAATGGCGTCATTGCGCCAAAGCGCCTCGCTGAACCCGGTTTTTATCAATCCCGGGCAGATCGCATTCACCCGGATATTGTCTTTCCCCCAGTCCTGGGCCATGGCCTTGGTCAAACTGTTGATTGCAGCCTTGCTGACGCTGTAGATGCCAATAAACTGTTCAGGAGTGATACCGCCGATCGAACTTAAGTTGATGATCGATCCCCCTCCGCGTTCCCTTAAAACAGGATAGGCCTTCTTACAAAGTTCGAAAGGCCCTTTGAGATTGACATCGATTATCTTGTCAAACGCACGTTCATCGGTTTCTTGAATCGGGCCAAACACCGGATTGGCGGCGGCATTGTTGATAATGATATCAATCCCTCCGCAGCGTTCCACGGTTCTTTCCACCAGCCGGTCTATGTCTTCACGATGTCCGATATTGGCGGCGATCGCGGTTGCATCAAGTCCATCGGCCTGAAACGCGGCCGCCACCTCGTCCACCGCCGCCTGATTCCGGCTGCTGACAACCACTCTTGCGCCAAATTCAGCCAGACCCCGGGCCATGGCTTCACCGATGCCTTTGCTGGCCCCGGTGACCAGTGCGATTTTTCCATTCAGCCGGAACAGGTGTTCGATTCGGTTTTGTGATGACATTGTGGAATTTTCCGGACAATCAGCGATTGGTTCAGAGGGGTTGCTGAATCAACGGCAGAGTGTGCCCGTTGCCGGACAACAATCGAATTGGAGCGGGAAGTATAACCTGTGCGGAAATAGTTTAAAATCGATAAAACAACGCAATAGCATGATAGAACCTGATAATGGGCCTGGAGTATCTCGAATTCGAAAAACCTGTCGCCGAGTTGCAGGAGAAAATCTCGGAACTCAAACGTGTCAGTGTCGAGGGTGGACTGAATCTCGATGAGGAGATTGAGAGCCTTCAGGCCCGAAGCTCGCAGCTTACCCGCGACATATTTTCCAAGTTGAGTGCATGGCAGATCACTCAACTCGCCCGGCATCCATTACGCCCCTATACACTCGACTACATTGACCTCATGGTCAAGGATTTTCAGGAATTGCATGGCGACCGGATGTATGCGGATGACCCTTCGATTATCTGTGGTCTGGGTCTGATCGACGGACACCGGGTGGCCATTATCGGCCATCAGAAAGGCAAGGATACGCGGGAACGAACCTATCGGAATTTTGGCATGCCGCGACCGGAGGGTTATCGCAAGGCCCAGCGCATCATGAGTCTGGCGGAACGATTCAAGCTGCCGGTGGTTACATTGATAGATACCCCGGGCGCCTACCCGGGGATTGGCGCCGAAGAAAGAGGGCAAAGTCAGGCCATCGCCAGATCAATCGAGGTGATGGTCAGCCTGAACACACCGATTATTTCTGTTGTTATCGGTGAAGGCGGGTCTGGCGGCGCCCTGGCGATTGGCGTGTGCGATAAGTTGATTATGCTGCAATATTCAACCTATTCGGTGATTTCTCCAGAAGGCTGTGCATCCATACTCTGGAAGAGCGCCGAAAAAGCGGCAGAGGCGGCTGAAGCGATGGGTGTGACCACGACGGAGATATCCAAATTCGGTCTGGTTGACGAGATTATTGCCGAGCCACTGGGCGGAGCCCACAGAAATTACGGGGAAGTTGCAGAATCCCTGAAGTCGAGTCTTGTGGCATCACTGGAAAGTTTTGCCGAACTGGGAATAGAAGCAATACGGGCGCAGCGCCATGATCGATTGATGGGTTTTGGACGATTCACAATCAAGGAATAACCGGTTGCATTCTGCCTGCGGCAATGTAACGGCAAGCGGAGCGTTATCCCGGCAGACTTACAGCCCGGAAGCGCTGTCCGGTGTCTTGTTCCAGTATTTCGGGTTTCAGGGCAATACCCGCTTCATTGTCGCTTACAGTGGCGGATGCGATTCCCAGGTACTTCTGAACAGTCTGACAGTCGCGCTTCAAGGGACAAAATGTGAAGTGGTGGCAGCGCATTTCAATCATGGACTGCAACCCGAATCCGATCACTGGGTTGATCTTTGTCGACATTGGGCGGGGTCTCTTGGCGTTGATTTCGTAACCGGTCAACCGTTGGCAAATCGACCGTCGAGCATTCCTGGACACGGGGAAAATGTCGAAGCCTGGGCAAGAGATGCGCGCTATCAGTGGCTGTCCCGGACCGCGCATGAAGATGATGTGGTTCTGACCGCGCATCACGCCAATGATCAGGCGGAAACATTTCTGATGAATCTGTTTCAGGGCAAGGGTATCGCACAGCTTGCCGGTATTTCTCCTTGTCGGGAGATTGTATACGGTTCCACCACTCGCCTGGTCAGGCCGCTGTTGGGATTTACCCGGGACCAGCTCCATCAATATGCACGGCAGCACAACCTGAGCTGGATAGAGGATCCGTCGAATGATTCGATTTCCCGCTATAGAAATCTGCTGCGTCATGATCTGATTCCTGTTTTGTGCAGACGTTCTCCGGGTTTGATCGAAAGATTGAATAATGCCGCGAATCATTGCCGGAAATTGGCCGAACGTGAAATCGAAACCCTTGATCGGCTTTACCGGCACAGTGCAGACCCTGATGCCAGGCGGATTTTCTGTCTGGCTGACCCGCTCAAGCTGGATAGCCTGCTCAATCTGGATCAGTATGAATTCAACGGCCTGATTCGAAACTGGTTGCACAAATCCGGCTGTGCTTCGCCTGGAAACAGGAAATTATCGGAGTTTTATCGTCAGCTTTGCGGTAAGGCAGAACATTCGCAATTGCCGCTCGGGCAGCAGGTCATCCGCAAATACAATCAACATCTGTACCTGACCCGCGCATTCACGGAAAACCTGCCCGACCCGATCAACTGGAACCTGCAGAGACTTGAGATCGCGCAGTGCAACATCCTGGTTCAGGCTGGAACCGGCTTGAATCAGGGGCTGAGTCCGTCACGTGTAGAAGGGGCGCAATTGAAATGGGTATGGCGCAAAGGGGGTGAACGCATAACATTACCCAATCGTACCCACAGCGCAGCATTGAAGAAATTACTGCAATCCAGTCAGGTTCCGCCCTGGGAGAGAGAGAATCTGCCGATGCTGGCGGCGGATGGTGAGATTGCCTGGGTACGGGGTGTCGGGGTGTCAGACAGGTTCGCCGTGATTCCGGGGGAAGAAGGGGTTTACCCCTGTTTTTCTTCAACCAATGATTGAGAGTCAGTCGGCTATTTGGTACGCTACCGTTGCGTTTTTATTGAACACAAGGATCGAATCCCACAATCTGCCTGCTGTGAATGACTAAATACATATTTGTTACAGGGGGTGTGGTCTCTTCACTGGGTAAGGGCATTGCCTCGGCATCCCTCGGCAGTATTCTCGAAGCCCGGGGAATCAACGTGACCTTGTTGAAACTTGATCCATATATCAATGTGGACCCGGGGACCATGAGTCCGTTTCAACACGGCGAGGTGTTTGTTACTGAAGACGGCGCCGAAACCGACCTTGACCTGGGGCATTACGAGAGATTTGTCCGCACTACTATGTGCAAAGACAACAACTTCACCACCGGCCAGATTTATGAAAGTGTGATCGGCAAGGAGCGCAGGGGAGATTATCTGGGCGGGACCGTTCAGGTCATTCCTCATATTACCGACGAAATAAAATCAGCCATAGTGACGGGCGCCGGCGATGCGCAAATTGCACTGGTCGAGATAGGGGGCACCGTCGGTGATATAGAATCACTGCCATTTCTGGAAGCCATTCGGCAGATGCGGGTTGAGCATGGCAGACGGAATACCCTGTTCATTCACCTTACCCTGGTACCGGAAATCCAGGTTGCGGGGGAAATCAAGACCAAACCGACACAGCACTCGGTGAAGGAAATGAGATCGATTGGTATACAGCCCGACATATTGCTGTGCCGTGTGCGCGAAGCTCTGCCTGATGCTGCCCGACGCAAAATCGCGTTGTTTACCAACGTTGAGGAGGCGGCTGTTATTTCCGGGGTTGATGTGGACAATATTTATGATATTCCCGAGTTGTATGTCGAACAAAAAATGGATCAGATCGTCACCGAGCAGTTGGAGATTGATGCCAGACCGCCTGATTTGTCTGAATGGCAACAGGTCAATAAAAATATCCGCAATCCGGTCAATAAAATCAGGATCTGCATGGTCGGTAAATATATCAGCCTGACGGAGTCATACAAGTCACTCTCCGAGGCCCTGATTCATGCTGGCATTCACACCCGGACCGAAATCGACATCCAATATATTGAGTCAACCGAAATAGAAGAAAAGGGTACCGGGATGCTGAACGGCGCCAGTGCCATCCTGATACCGGGGGGATTTGGTGGAAGGGGTATTGAAGGCATGATTCTGGCTGCACAATACGCCCGCGTGAATAAAATTCCCTATCTGGGTATTTGCCTGGGGATGCAGGTTGCGACCATTGAGTTCTCCCGCAATGTGGTCGGTCTTGCAAAGGCGCACAGCACCGAATTTGACAAGAACACCCCTGATCCGGTGATCGCCCTGATCACTGAATGGATCGATGATACCGGAAATCTTGAACTGAGGGACGAATCAACTGCACTCGGCGGAACAATGCGGCTGGGAGCCCAGAACATCCACCTTAAAGAGGACACACGCTATCGACAGATTTACCAGTCGGCTGTGATCCGCGAGCGCCACAGGCACCGCTATGAATTCAACAACAATTACATGGAAAGGCTTGAGCGGCATGGCCTGGTTTTTTCCGGGCTGTCCGGCAACGGACTGGTCGAAATCATCGAACTCAATGATCATCCGTGGTTCGTTGCCTGTCAGTTCCACCCGGAGTTTACTTCTTCGCCCAGGGATGGCCACAAACTGTTCAGCGATTACATCAATGCTGGTCTCAATTATCAGAAGTCATGCTCTAACCTGACCCGGTCCGGCCATGAAAATACCTGATTTCAATGCCTCGAAGCACGGTCGCTTTTTCCTGATCGCAGGCCCCTGTGTGATCGAATCCGAGGCCATGGCGATGTCGACCGCTGCCAGGCTGAAAGAGATCACTGGCAGACTCGGTATCCCGTTTATCTACAAATCTTCGTTTGACAAGGCGAATCGAACCTCGGCTGCCTCCCCACGCGGACCTGGCCGGGAGCAGGGGCTCGAAATACTGCAAAAAGTAAGACGGGATCTGGATGTTCCGGTATTGACCGATGTGCATACTGTCGAAGATGTGGAACGGGCGGCTCCTGTAGTGGATGTGATCCAGACTCCGGCTTTCCTTTGCCGACAAACCGACCTGATTCAGGCTGCGGCACGGTCGGGCAAGCCGGTGAACATGAAAAAGGGGCAGTTTCTTTCTCCCCACGAGATGCAACATGTGATTGACAAGGCCAAAACGGCGAATCCGGACGCACAGATTCTGGTTTGCGAACGGGGGTCGAGTTTTGGCTATAACAATCTTGTGGTCGATATGCGAAGCCTGGAAATCATGAAAGACACACGGTGTCCGGTGGTATTTGACGCGACCCATTCGGTGCAGCTCCCGGGAGCAGGTCAGGGCAGGTCCGGCGGCCAGAGGGAGTTTGTGCCGGTTCTGTCGAAAGCGGCCATGGCGATCGGAATCCATGGCCTGTTCATGGAAACCCATCCGAGTCCGGACCAGGCATTCAGTGATGGTCCGAATGCCTGGCCACTCGATCAAATGCAGGCCCTGCTGCTCAAACTGATCGAAATTGACCGGGTCGCAAAGCAACCGGCTGCCGACAATGCCAGACAGGATAATTAAACAGGATAATCAAAATCGATGCCTAAAACCGATACAAACATCAGAAGTATCCATGCCCGTGAAATTCTGGACTCCAGGGGGAACCCCACCATTGCCGTAGACATTACCCTCCAGAACGGGATTGTCGGCACTGCTGCGGTCCCTTCCGGTGCATCGACAGGGTCTCTTGAAGCGCTGGAGTTGCGTGACAACGACAGCCAGCGTTACCTCGGCAAGGGGGTATTAAAAGCGGTCCGCAATGTCAATTCGACTCTCAATCCTGTCCTGTGCGGACACGATGCCCTGGATCAGCAGGGGGTTGACAGTCTGATGCTCGAACTTGATGGTACCGCCAACAAGGAAAATCTGGGCGCCAATGCTCTGTTGGGTATTTCATTGGCCACCGCCCACGCCGCCGCCAATGCGCAGGGAATCCCCCTGTTTGAACATTTGGGCACGATTTACCGGAACCGGAAATTCCTCCTGCCAGTGCCACAAATGAATATTATCAATGGCGGCGCCCATGCCGACAATGTGATTGATTTTCAGGAGTTCATGATCCTGCCAGTCGGCTTTGATCAATACTCTGAAGCGCTGCGTTGCGGGGTAGAGATATTCCATTGTCTCAAATCGGTATTGCTGGCCAGTCATTTGAGCACCGGCGTCGGGGATGAAGGCGGATTTGCCCCTGAATGTAAATCAAATGAGGAAGCGATCAGACTGATCATGCAGGCCATTGAAAAGGCAGGATACCGTCCTGGCGAGCAAGTGATGATTGGGCTGGATGCGGCCAGTTCCGAGTTCTACAGCGACGGAAAATATCATCTCGCGGCCGAAGGTGTGGCATTGGATGCACTGCAATTTGCAGACTATCTGCAGAACTGGGTCGGCAAATACCCGATCATCAGTATCGAGGATGGCATGCAGGAGCGCGATTGGGCAGGATGGAAAGAGTTGACCGACCGGATTGGCGACTGCGTACAATTGACCGGGGATGACTTGTTTGTGACCAATACCAGAATACTGCAAAAGGGCATTGATCAGGGGGTTGGCAATTCGATTTTGATCAAGTTCAATCAGATCGGCACCTTGTCTGAAACCCTGGATGCGATTGCGATGGCGCAACAGGCAGGATACAGCGCCACAATTTCCCACCGCTCCGGAGATACCGGGGATACCACCATTGCCGACCTGGCAGTGGCGACATCGGCAGGGCAGATCAAAACCGGTTCCCTGTGCCGCTCGGAAAGGGTGGCAAAGTACAATAGACTCTTGAAAATTGAACAGATACTGGGTGACAATGCGCATTATGCCGGAATCGATGCATTTGCCAATCTTCGACGACTTGGTAGATGACTGTCTGATAACGCCGGGAAAATAGATTTGAATCCGCTAAATATCCTTTTGCTGACGCTTTTTGCCGGAACCCAGTATGCATTGTGGTTCGGCGACAAGAATGTATTTGATCTTAACCTGCTCAAGGAATCAGCCGGCCAGACTGCCTTTGAAATCGAAATGCAATTACAGGAAAACCGTCGATTCAGCGCTGAAGTCAATGACCTGAAAGCGGATGGAGAAAGTGTCGAGACCATTGCCAGATCCGAACTCGGACTGATCAAGGAAGGCGAGAGCTTCTACCAGATCATTGACCTGACGGAAAATTGATTTACATGCTCCACGAAACAGTCCATCGCACAGCCCATACATAGTCACGGACGATTTCTCAAGCCTTGCCGTCAACATACCGGCAAAGTGGCAAATCAACCCACAAAGTTCTCTTTCGGTCATGACCATTCACTTTACTGAACAAGAGTTCGGCCAACGACAGAGCGCAGTACGCCGGTCTCTTGTTGCCGAGGGGCTGGATGGGTTGCTGATTTTCCGTCAGGAGAGCATGTATTACCTGATAGGTTATGATACCTCGGGTTACACGATGTTTCAGGGAAATGATGCAGGTAGTCCTGTCTGCCGATGGCGACCCGAGCGCGAGTCGCTGGATTATGGGGGCCGGGTCAGATGCAATGATGATTCGCTACCATACCGGCAAGAATCATGTTTCAGGGAATGACCAGGTCCAGCATGAATTTGCCGGCGCTTATCGGCACTATCACGCTGCGGCGATGAGTGTGATCGTCACCGGCAAGCCAACACCTGCGCAATCCGGTATGTTTGATGCCTGCCGCGATACCCTGCTGGCGTGTGAAGATACTCTCAAGCCGGGTAATACGGTCGGCGATATTTATCGGACCCATGTCGATGGATTCGTAGAGACCGGCTATGGTCATGCGACCCTGAAGGCCTGTGGTTATTCCATGGGCAAATCCTATCCGCCAACCTGGATGGACTAGCCGATGATATGGCAGGATAACCCGGATATTATTCAATCCGGCATGGTGTTTTTCATCCACATGATATTACTCGATGACAGGACGGGATTGACCATGAGTCTTGGCGAAACCAGCATCGTCACCTCGACCGGTTCTGAACGGGTCAATCATGCGCCGATGGAACTGGTTGTGAATTGAACTGCGCTGGAATATGGGGGGTGTCAGAGGCAACTATTCGGAAATTCCGAATAGTTCGAACGGAGAGCAAATGGCAGGTCACGGGCGCGGACAATATCGGACAACCACAGAGGGTTGCCCCTACGGAAAAAACCGGCAGAGTATGGGGTGTAGGGACAGGTCTTTGTACCTGTCCGCAATCATGTTTTATCCAGCGTGAGAAAGATCGCCTTCGATGGGATTGTTAACAAATACAGAATCGCATATAATTGTTGCAAATTGAGAAACGCAACAATTATATGCGGGGGTTTGGGTGACGGCACAACTTATCGGTAAGCGGATCAAGGCGTTGCGTGAGGAACGCGGGTTTACCCAAGAGAAGCTGGCGGGGATGCTCGGATTCAAGGACCGGCAGACCGTTTCGGCCATTGAGACCGGCGCCAGACAGGTGACGGCAGAGGAACTGGTGCTTGCGGTGGAGGGGCTCGGCGCCCCGCTGGAGTATTTCACCGATCCCTTTCTGCTCGCCGGTGAAGGCCGCTTCTCCTGGCGCCAGACTGGCGTTGGCGTACAACAGCTTGAAGACTACGAACAGAGGGCAGGCCGCTGGATCGCCGCGTTCAGGGCCCTGACGCCGCTGGTCGGGCGTGAGGCGCCGCTTATGCGACGGACACTCAACCTTCACCGGCATTCCCGTTACGAGGACGCCATGTCGGCCGGCGAGCGGTTCGTTGCCAAGTTCGGTCTGGGCGATGTGCCGGCAACGCGCTTACTGGATGTCATGGAGCGGGAACTCGGTATCCTGGTTCTCATGGTTGAGGCCGACCGAGGCATCTCCGGCGCGGCATGCCGGCTGCCGGAGATGGATTCCGTGCTGATCGCTCGCCATGAAGTCGCTGGCCGCCGTCATTTCGACCTCGCCCATGAGCTGTTTCATGTCCTTACCTGGGACGCGATGCCGCCCGAGCGCTCGGAGGAGGCGATGGAGACCGGTGGCAACCGCGTCGAGCAACTCGCCAACAATTTTGCGGCAGCGGTATTGATGCCAGCCGACACTCTGGCGCAGTTCGGTGATTGGTCGGGACAGTCCGAAGACGTGTTGATTCGGCGGCTGAATGAGGCGGCGGACAAGTTACAGGTGACGGCTTCGGCGCTGAAATGGAGGCTGGTGGCGCTCGGCTTGCTCGCTAAGGCGACGGCGCAAGCGCTTCCTGACGAGGCATTGCGTAATAACGGTCGGGAGGTTGCGGAGGATATCCCGCCTGCGCTGTTCTCCAGACCGTTCGCGGAGGTTATCGGGCTTGCCATCAAGAGGGGGCATGTCTCGGTGCGCCGCGCCGCGGCATTGCTCGATCTTGCCGTCGAGGATCTGGCGGATGTATTCGCAGCGCATGGCGTTGCGCGCCCGACCTGTCAATGAGCCGTCATGGTCAGGTATTGCGGCACCGTGCTGGTAGATACGAATGTCATCCTGGAGGCTCACCGGACGGAAACATGGCGAGCGCTGACCGGTGGCTACCGGGTGGAAACCGTAGAGGATTGCGTAGTCGAAACGCAGACTGGATTCCAGCTTCGCCGGACGGAATGTCAGATTGATGGAGTTGAACTGCGAGACAGGTTATCGACGGTTCATGCTGTCAAAGACCTGGACCGTGCCAGATTGGCGGTCAGGGTCGGCAATATCGCGTTGGACGAAGGTGAAGCCTCGCTTTGGGCGTACGCGTTGAGTCGGACTGATGACTGGATCCTGTGCGGCCCGGACAAGGCCAGTCTCCGTTGCGGAGTAAGGCTGGGGTTCCGCGAGAGGCTCGTGTCGATGCAAGAACTTCTCGATGCGGTCGGGAATCGGCCGGGAATCGCTCTTCACGAGGCGTATACCAAAAAGTGGCATGAGAAAACGCTCGGAGAATTGGTTTTCGCCGAGAGAGAAGGTCATTAATGACAAAGGCGCCTAACGCATTTCCAAGGAATATGGGGGGTGTCAGAGGCAACTATTCGGAAATTCCGAATAGTTCGAACGGAGGGCAAATGGCAGGTCACGGGCGCGGACAATATCGGACAACCACAGAGGGTTGCCCCTACGGAAAAAACCGGCAGAGTATGGGGTGTAGGGACAAGCCTGACTGGCTGGATTTCACGCTGATTCTCCTTAATATGTCCAGCATTCGCCTCAAATGACTGCAAAATCTGAATCAAACAGTCTGGCCCGCGCTACGGTCGCTTTTCTCGGACAGGCTCCAAGGCCTCTGTATTTCTGTGTCGGTGCAAGTTTGATTTTCTGGCTGTTTTTCCTGACCTTAAGATTTATATTTTTGTTCAGCTATCAGGATTCGGCGGAACCAATACTGTCCGATGGAACAATAAAAGGAATGTATCTTGGAGCGAAATTTGATCTGAGATTGGCAATTTTCATCGTCGTGCCACTGTTAATTCTCAGTGTTGTCCCATGGCTCAATCCTTTCAGGTATCAGCGATTTAAAATCGTCTGGATGGTTTGGCTTTTGTTGGTCATTGTATTGATTTCATTCCTTTACATTCTGGATTTCGCCAATTATGCGTTTCTTGGAATGAGAATCGATGCCTCTTTCCTGCGATTTCTGAAAAACACCGAAACCTCTTTCGAAATGGTATTCCAGACCTACCCGGTATTCAAGATTGCAATCGGGTTGATCTTCGTGGCATTCGGATTTTATAAAGTAATGGATTTCCTTTTTTCGCGTATTGCAAACAGTCAAATCGGGCAAACCGATAAGCGCTGGCAGAAAATTATTGTATCGACCTGTGTTGTATTTTTGATGTTGTTCGGTATGTACGGGAAATTGTCCTGGTATCCATTGCGATGGAGCGAGGCTTTTTTCTCCAGCGATAACTTCATATCTTCCCTGTCATTGAATCCGGTACTGTTTTTCGCACAGACATTCAAAAACAGAAATGTCGAGGCTGACGCGCTGACGGCTCAATCCGCCTACCCCGATATGGCTGACTACCTGGGTGTGACAGAATACGACCAGAAGAACCTGAATTATCTGAGGGTGGAAAATAACAGCGCACCTCCGATGCAGGGGGCTAATGTAATTCTGGTCATCCTGGAATCATTTGCCTTCTATAAAACGGGAATTTCCGGCAACCCGTTGAATCCCACCCCTGAATTTGATCGAATTGCCAGAGAAGGTGTTCTGTTTGATCGTTTCTATACACCCCATGGAGGAACCGCACGTTCCATATTTGCTGCGGTTACAGGGCTGCCTGACATTGAGCTTCATGAAACATCATCGAGAAACCCGTTGATTGTAGAGCAGCATACCATTGTGGATGAGTATGCGGGGTATGAGAAATTGTTTTTTCTCGGAGGCAGCGCGAACTGGGGACAGATTCGGGGTCTGCTCAGTAGGAACATAAGCGGACTGAAGATATTTGAAGAAGGAAGCTATCGTTCTCCGCGTATCGATGCCTGGGGAATAACCGACCTGGATCTGTTTTCAGAAGCGTTGGAAATACTTGAGCAGCAGGACAAACCTTTTTTCAGCATCATTCAAACATCAGGGAATCACAGTCCTTACACGTTACCGAAAAATATCGAGGGATTTGAAAAAGTCGATTATGATAAAAGCGAAGTGGAGCCATACGGATTTGTTTCTCCAGAGGCATTGAATTCATTTCGATTCATGGATTTCAGCATCGGAAAATTGATTGAGCAAGCCCGTACCAAAGCATTTTTTGATCGTACCCTGTTTGTATTTATCGGCGATCATGGTCTGATAAGAAGCGCTGATCATATGTTTCCGGGGGAAGAGAAGCTGCTGTTGACGCAGGGACACGTGCCGCTGCTTTTATATGCGCCAAAAAGTCTTGCACCAGATACGATAAGCAAAGTCGCGAGTGAAGTTGATCTGCTCCCGACTATCGCATCGTTGACGTTATCCGATTATCGGAACAATACCATCGGAAGAAGCCTGTTTGATCAACAGTATGACAATGAACGGTACGCATTTACAATCCGCCATCAATACGGTCCGGAAATCGGATTGATAGGAGAAGAATATTTATTCCGTATGCATGCGGATCAAACCAACCGGCAGCTTTACAAAATATTCTCTGAAAATCCCGGCGAAAATCTGGTCGAGGAAAATAAACCTCTCGCGGACCAGATGATGCTGCGACTGAACAATTATTATGAAACGGTCAAATACCTGAGATACAACAACAAGTTGTGAATCTGCATCGTGGGCGAAGGGAGTTGTTCCGGACAGGCATGGTGGCCTGTTCCTGTGGATGGTTCAGCCGTTTCCGGTACCGACTTCGTATTCCTGGAATAGCGCGGGCAGTTCCTGCAATGCTATCTTGCCAAGCGGGGTGCGCGGCAGTTCCTCAACGATGGCAACCCGCGTGATCTGGTTGTGCCTGGACACCAGCGCATTGTATTCCCTGAGCGTTTTGCGGGCATCGGCGGCCGGGTTGTCACCGTTCATCGAGAGCACGCAGACCGGTTTCATATCTACCTCCAGCACGCTGGCTTCCTTGACTATGGGGTCCCGTTCCAGCAGGGTTTCCAACTCTTCCGGATAGACATTCTTGCCAGCCTCAGTCACAATCAATCGTTTCGAACGTCCGGTCAGGGTGACACGTCCCTGGTCGTCGATATGGCCGATATCGCCGGACTTGAACCAGCCATCTTCGAGTACCTGTGCGGTTTGCGCAGCATCTTCGTAGCCCAGCATGACGTTGGGTCCCTTGATCCAGATCTCTCCCTGACCGCTTTCGTCGGGTTCGTTGACCCGCACCTGGACGTGTTCCACGGGTTTGCCAACGCTCTCCGGGGCATCGTCGAAGTTGTCCTGGATACAGACCAGGGGCGCGGTTTCAGTGAGGCCGTAACCCTGGCGCAACGGAAAACCGAGTTCATGATAGTAGCGCGTAATCCGCCCGTCCAGATGGGAACCTCCACTGACCCAAGCCTTGATCCGTCCCCCGAGCCGGTTGCGCAGGGGCGCATTGAGGTATTGCCTGAGTCCCAGGGGGGTGGCCTTGAGCGCCCGGCGGTAGAATGCCAGGATCTTTCCGCCTTCTGAGAACTTCTTTTCCAGGCCCAGCATCACGTTTCGGAACAATCGTGGGACGGCGATGACCACGGTGATCTTTTCCTCCTGCAGAGTCGTGACAATTTCAGTGGCAGCCAGAACCTTTGGCGTTACCAGTGTGGCGCCGACGTAGTAGGGGAGGTTGACATTGGCGGTAATGCCCATGGCGTGGGAAAAAGGCAACAAGGAGATGAATCGGTCATCGGGACCGAACGTTTCAATCTTTACCGCGGCCAGCACGTTGGCAGCCAGATTGCCATGGGACAGGCGTACCACCTTGGGCTGGCCGGTGCTTCCGGAAGTGTAGATCCGAACCGCCACGGAATCCGGATCGTCCGCTGACTCAATCGCATTTTCCGCAGCAGCCAACACCGTGTCGCTGTCCAGGGTGATTTCGATCCGGGGTTCGTGGACCAGATTGGAATCGTGCACCAGCATGATATCCGGCTTGACCGCTCCGATCTGGGCGGTGATCTCGTGGTCGCTGTTACCGATATGAATCGGGGCGATCATGCAGCCCACGCGCCATGCGGCCAAGGCGGCCACGGTCCATTCCGGACCGTTGGGCGCCGTAATGCCCACCGTTGCGCCCGGGCCGATTCCAGACTTCCGCAGTTTCTGTGCGGTGACCAGGGCTGCCTGGTGGATCTGGTGGTATTGCACCTCTCTGCGGCCTTTGTGCTGACGGCATATCCAAGCCGTGCGGTCCCCGTGCCGCAACAAGGATGGTTCCATCAGCTTCCAGAGATTGCTGGTCACGGTGGATTCAGGAGTGTTTGAAGTTACGACTTTGTTTCATTATATCGCCCGTTCCGATGGCTGTCCGGCAGTAGTGTCAAGTCAATTAAACCACAAACTCCGGGGTGGAACAACGAAGGATACGAAAATACCGGGTCGGTATACGCGGGCCAAGCCTCGAAATCATCAACCGGCTTCAGGAGATCCCTGTACTTAAGCACTCTGGGCGCGGCTGCACAGGGGCAGTATGGAGCGTTCCCGGTTGCCAGAGACGGCAAGGTGCAAATTCCCGATGGACCCGGCTGGGGTGTTGAGATTAGTTCATCCTGGCTGGAGAAATCAGCCTACCAGGTCAGTGAGGTATCTGCACTATGACCGGCCGGCAATGAAAATACCAAAATAAATTTCGAAAAGTTTGCCAAGACCTGAAATCTAAACTAAAATGACTGGGATTTTGTGAAATTGCCTGATTAGGGTATAAGTGCTGGTGATTGTCCCTGCAGACAATGTTGACAAGCCCGGAAACTTTGCTTTGGGAGGTAGAGAATGTTGCGAATCAGCTTGAAATTCCTCAGGAAAACAGCTTCACTGATCGTCCTGGTCATGTTTTTTTGCGGGAGTGCGTATGCACATCGGGATTTGACGGTAGTTGACTGGGGTGGGGATCTGGCGCGTGCACATATGCAGGCATGGGTTCTACCCTGGGAAAAAGAGTACAACAAATCGGCAGATCTGGTGTATTACGGTGGCGGCATTGGACAGATCCGGGATCAGGTCAATACCACCAACGTGACCTGGGATGTGGTTGATATGGAATTTTCCGACCTCATTCAAGCCTGTGACGAGGGATTGCTGGAGAAATTCGATCATTCCATGCTCGCTGATGCCGACAGCGATTTTGTCGAGGGTGCGCTGGAGAATGAGTGCGGGGTCGGTATTTACACCTGGGCAACGGTGTATGCTTACGACACGGATGTCTTTACCGACCGCCAGCCGACCAGTATTGCTGATTTTTTCAATACCCGGGAATTTCCTGGAAGAAGGGGATTGAGAAAAGACCCGCGCGGAACCCTGGAATGGGCACTGATGGCAGTCGGTATTCCGGCGAATCAGGTGTACGCCGAACTATCCACCGTAGAGGGCCTGAATCTTGCCTTCGCTTCGCTCGACAGATTGAAATCGAACATTGTGTGGTGGAGTTCGGGAGGCGAACCTGCGCAGTTGCTTAAAGACGATACGGTCACTATGACGGCTGCCTGGAACGGGCGACTGCACCGGCCGATGCTGGAAGATAATGAGCCGATAGACATTGTCTGGGATGGTCAACTCTGGGAAATGGAGTTTCTTGCAATCCCGAAAGGCAGCCGTAATTCTGAAAATGCAAGGCAGTTCATTGCGTTTGCGTCCAGCCCCCGGGGAATGACTGAAGTGACCCGGTATATTCCGTACGGTCCGGTAAGAAAGTCGGCACAGGCCAACGTTCCTGAAGAGGTCAAACCATACCTTCCTGCAGAAAACATGTCTGATACGTCATTACGCTTCGATTCACAATGGTGGGCGGATAACATCACCCCGATACGTGAGAGATTCGAGCATTGGATTTCGCCTTCGGGCCTTGATGTGCAAGGACGCGGCGCACGCTTCTGACAACCGAATGACCCTTCTTTATAGAGTGTAAAAGTATGCAACAACCAAAAATAGACAAGGCAATATTCTGGACGGCTCTGATTGTCATCGTCACGCTTGTCACGCCGCTGGTTCTGTTCGAAGAAGGTTCGAAAAGCGTTCTTAACGTATTGTTCAATTTCGCGACCAAACAGCTCGGCTGGAGCTTTCTGTGGTTTACCATCGGTACATTTTTCGTTCTCGCATGGCTTGCCCTGGGTCGCTTCGGAAACGTTCGTTTTGGCGGCCAGGATGCGCGCCCGCAGTTCAAAATGGCAAGTTGGGTGGCCATGTTGTTTTGTGCCGGCATTGGCGCAAGTGTAATGTACTGGGGGGCAATCGAGTGGGCATACTACTATTCAGGCCCACCGTTCGGTATTGAACCGAAATCCGACAAAGCCGCCGAATGGGCATCCACGTACGGCCTTTTTCACTGGGGTTTCACCGCCTGGGCGGTTTATTGCATTCCCACATTGCCATTGGCCTACATGCTGTGGAACAAAAAGCGGGCGGTGTTGAGATTATCCGCTGCCTGTGCCCCTGTGATCGGGGAAAATGCCGCAGCCGGATGGCCGGGAAAAATTATCGATGTCCTGTTCATGTTCGGCCTGATCGGCGGAATCGGCACCTCGATGGGATTGGGAACACCGATGCTGTCCGCCGGAATCTCCGAATTACTGGGTGTCGAACGTAGTTTCATGCTTGATGTCGCGGTGGTGGTGGTATGGGGGATCATTTTTGGCACCAGCGTTTATTCAGGTTTGGAAAAGGGCATCAAGGTTTTAAGTGATATCAACCTGTGGTTGATCATCGTCATCCTCGGGTTTACTTTCCTGTTTGGCCCGACCGTGTTCATATTGACTACTTTCACCAACAGCGTGGGGCTGTTGATGTCCAACTTCGTTGAAATGAGCTTCTGGACTGACCCTATAGCCGAAGGCGGATTCCCTCAGGGCTGGACGATATTCTACTGGGCCTGGTGGATTGCCTATGCGCCGTTCATGGGGTTGTTTGTTGCGCGTATTTCCTATGGCCGGACCATCCGCCAGTTGATTGTCGCCGAAGTGGTCGGAGGCTCTCTGGGTTGCTGGCTGTTTTTCGCCATACTGGGAAATACCGGAATGTATTTTCAACTTAACGACATTGCCCCAATCAGTGATATCCTGAGCAATCAGGACGGAGCCGCAGCAGTGATTGCAACCATTGTCGGGATTGGGCAAAACGCCTCAATTTTCGGTCTTGGAATCGGATTCGTAGCTCCTCTTTTACTGATAGTATTCATCGTGTTGGCCTTTATATTTGGTGCAACGACCCTGGATTCATCCGCCTTTACACTGGCTTCTGTCGCTACCGAAGAGCAGGATGACGCAAATACCGAACCGGCAAGATGGCATCGTTTGTTCTGGGCATTCATTCTTGCTGCGGTTTCACTGGCACTGATGTATCTCGGTGGCCTGAAACCCCTTCAGACGGCATCAATCGTCGTCGGCCTGCCGCTGATGGTCATCCTGGTTATCATGGTGATCTCTTTCTTCCGCTGGTTGAATGAAGATTACCCGGAACCGGACAAAATCGGCGTAATTGATCTCCAACCGCAACAAAATTCCGGCGGCGATGTGGTAGTCTCTCACTCGGCAGTAGCGCAAGAACCCGACGAAAAAAGTTAAGCTCAACAAGCTGGATTACAATTCGGAGAATCATCATGTCAAAGAGAATAAGTTCACCTTTCGGCACAATTATTATCGATCAGGATGATATGAGCGGTCTGATCAAATCTATCAACAACGACGGGGAACAGAAGGCTCGCCGTCATGAGTCGGTTGCCATGACTCCCAACGTTGACATTTATGAAGACAGCCGATCCTTGAGGTTGTGGATGGATCTTCCCGGAGTCGATAAGGACAGCATTCAGGTTACCGTATCCGGGAATGAAGTAGCAGTCAATGCCCGCACTCAAAAGTTGAATCTTGAGGGTGGGCACTGGGTGCGGCATGAAAGGCCGGTCGGGAATTTTGTGCGTAATCTCCGGTTTGGCGCAGCCATTGACGAAAGTGGCATCGTTGCCGACTACTCGGATGGAACCCTTGTCCTGACCATTGCAAAACCGGAACAATCCGAATCCAGAAACATAGAAGTCAATATGTAGTAAACCAATCGTAGCGGGGAAGAAGGATGTCTCAGCGCAGGAGACGATGCGCCCTGTCACCTGAACCGGATACCTGCCCAACATCACTTGATCAATACACCGATTACCTTCGACCAATCCAGAGTCACAGAACAGGTGTATTCCTTCGTTGTGTCCTGTGCCAACGCCATGATGCTTTGTGCCGAGACCCGGGTACAGCAGGAAATGCTTGCCAGGCTGTCCGGGCAGATTGGTAAGAAGCAGTCCAGATCATTCTCTGCGAACCCTCTGCCTGTTCTCCGTAATTTGCAGTGGGTCAAGGATATGAAGCTGGCAAAGGATTTTCGCCGGTTTGCACCTTATCTGCCGTGGCGTGTCTCTCCCCGTACCGTCGATCAGGGACATCAGGTGGCGATCATGGATTTCGACCCGATTTTTGATATGGGCGATATCGTATCGGGATTGATGTATGTCGATGCCAGTCAAAATTACCCTGAACACAATCACGCGGGTCAGGAGATGTACTTCCTGATATCCGGTACTGCCGAATGGCGCTATGGGGGTCACGACGACTATCAAAGACTGTCGGCAGGCAATGTCATTTATAACTACCCGTGGGACTGGCATGGGGTCAAGGCGGGCGATACCCCGTTGCTGGCGTTGTACCTGTTGGCCTGATTGCGGTATTTTCCAGAATCACCCGAATTTTCAAATGTGGTTCAGAACCTGACAATTTGAGGGAAACGTATGACCGATAATACAGACCACGAGACTCAGCAGAAACTCGACCGGATGAACAGCGGCCTGTACTGGTGGGGAGTGCCAACGCTTTTTCGTTGTCCCCATGATCCGAATCCTGAGCACTGTGACATTGCGTTGGTTGGTGTGCCGCACAGCACTGGTAACGGTACTACCGAGCGTGACCAGCACCTGGGTCCAAGAGCGGTGCGCGACATGTCTGCGCTTGGCCGTCGGGTACACATGGAATTTGCCATGGACCCGTGGGAACAATGCCGAATCCATGATCTGGGTGATGTGGCGTTACCTGAAGCCAACGACAATGAAAAGAGCATCCAGCGGATAACCGATTTCTATAAATCGATCGATCAGGCCGGGGTAAGACCTGTCTCTGTCGGGGGAGACCATTCGGTGACAGGCGGTATTCTTCAGGCAATTGCAGGCAAGGATGCGAAGCTCACCCAGGGCAAGAAAACAACCCTGCTGCATTTTGATGCCCATACCGATGCGTTTCACCACATCGAACATTTCCTTGGCGCGATAAAGTCAGCAGCGCATTGGGCCAGTTATCTGGTCCGTGATGGACATGTCAACCCGCACAACAGCGTCCAGGTCGGCATACGCGGTAATCCACGCACACTCGACTGGCTCGAACCGAGTTATGACCTGGGATACGAGGTGATCGATATCAAACGTTTCAGGCAAATCGGGGTAGACAAGGCAATAGAAATCATCAATCGAAGAATCGGCGATGAGCCAGTCTACATTACCTTTGATCTTGATGCGCTTGATACCACAGTCGCACCCGGGGTGGCCAATCTCGAAGCAGGCGTCGAAGGTCTGTACATTGACGAAACCATGAAAATGCTGCGTTCGGTACGAGGCAAAAACATCATCGGCGGTGACGTGGTCTGCCTGATGCCGACCAAGGATGCGTCGAACAAGCAAACCTCACTGGTGGCGATATCAATCATGTTTGAGATAATATCGCTGATTGCCGATAACATGGCCCGGTAGTCCTGGCCGGAAAAATCAGCGCAACGGATTGAAACAAACTGATAGAGTGGCCGTTCAGGTCGCCTTGATGCGATTAAGCACGTAATGTAAAACACCTCCGGCGAGATAATATTCCACTTCGACTGCGGTATCTATTCTGGACTGCAACTGGATATTGTCTACCGAGCCGTCTGCCCGGTTGATCCGTGCTTCGAAAATCTGCCCAGGCTTAAGGCCGCTTTCGAGTCCCAGAATATCGATGTTGTCGGTGATACCGAGATTATGGGTTTTGCGGTCTTCTCCGGGCATGAACTGTAGCGGAAGGACCCCCATGCCGACCAGGTTGGATCGGTGTATCCGCTCAAAACTTTCCACGATGACGGCTTTGACGCCGAGTAGCAGCGTCCCTTTGGCAGCCCAGTCACGACTTGATCCAGTGCCATATTCCTTGCCGCCAATGACCACAGTGGGTATTTGCCGCGACATATACCGCATTGCAGCATCATAGATTGAAACAGGTGCAGGGTCGTCAACGGTACGGGTAAATCCTCCTTCAATTCCGGGCGCCAGTTCATTTCTGATCCGGATATTGCCGAAAGTGCCTCGCATCATGACTTCATGGTTGCCCCGTCTTGAGCCGTATGAATTGAAATCCCGTCGAGCCACCCCGTTGTCGATCAGGTATCTGGCTGCAGGACTGTCGGCAGCGATCGAGCCTGCCGGTGAAATGTGATCCGTCGTCACAGAATCTCCGAGCAATGCGAGAATCCGTGCGCCTCGTATATCGCTGTCCTTGCCGCTGGTGTACTGTTCCTCGAAGAACGGCGGCAATTGAATATAGGTTGAATCCGTAGAGAACGCATAGGTTTGACCCTGCCGGGCAGGAACGGCCTGCCATTGTTCGTCGCCGGCGAAGACGTCGGCGTACTTGCTGGCGAACATCGAGTCGTCAATCCTGCCCACCTCGCGGGCTATCTCTTCATTGGTCGGCCAGAGATCTTTCAGATACACCGGATTGCCTTCCCGGTCCCGGGCGACCGGGTCACTCGCCAGATTGATCCGGGTGGTTCCCGCCAGTGCATAAGCGACGACCAGGGGTGGAGAAGCCAGCCAGTTTGCTTTCACCAGAGGGTGAATCCTGCCTTCAAAATTTCGATTGCCCGACAGTACCGCGGCCACCACCAGGTCTTTTTCAGTCACCACTTTGTCTACCGATTCGGGCAGGGGTCCCGAGTTTCCGATACAGGTGGTACAGCCATACCCCACTGTATTGAAGCCCAACGCATCAAGATAAGGTTGCAGTCCCGCCTTTTCAAGATATTCGGTCACCACTTTCGAGCCAGGCGCCAGTGATGACTTGACCCAGGGTTTGCGGGTGATCCCTTTTTCCACCGCTTTCTTTGCGACAAGTCCAGCCCCTACCATGACCGCAGGGTTGGAAGTGTTGGTGCAGGAGGTGATGGCAGCCACGACGACATCGCCATGATGCATGTCGAATCCGTCGCTGCTTTCAAAACCCTCGTCCATTTCGTTTTCCTTGCCCTCCTGGGTGATGAATGCCTCCATCGCTTCAGGCAGGTCGGGCAGGGCGACCCGGTCCTGGGGGCGTTTTGGCCCGGACAGGTTTGGATTAACTTCACTGATATCCAGGTACAGGGTGGAACTGAAAACCGGGTCGGGATCGTCACTGTATCTCCACAGCCCCTGGGCCTTGCAGTATGCTTCGACCAGCGCCACAGTATCCGCTGGCCGACCGCTCAGGCGAAGGTAGTCAATAGTTTTCTGGTCTACCGGAAAAAAGCCGCAGGTTGCCCCGTATTCCGGAGCCATGTTGGCAATGGTTGCGCGGTCTGCAATCGGCAGATTATCCAGTGCGCTTCCATAAAACTCTACAAACTTTCCAACCACGCCATGCTCACGAAGCATCTGCACGATAAGCAGAACCAGATCTGTCGCAGTAATGCCTTCCTTCAGTTTTCCGGTCAACTCAAAGCCGACGACCCGCGGAATCAACATCGGTATCGGTTGCCCCAGCATGGCGGCTTCGGCTTCAATGCCACCCACGCCCCAACCCAGCACACCGAGGCCATTGATCATGGTCGTATGACTGTCTGTCCCGACCAGTGTGTCAGGGTAGGCAACGAGCTGACCGCCTTTGCTGTCACTCCACACGCCCCTGGCAAGGTATTCGAGGTTAACCTGGTGGCAGATGCCTGTTCCCGGAGGAACCAGACTGAAGTTGTCAAAAGCCCCCTGACCCCATTTCAGGAATTGATACCGCTCTGCGTTCCGCTGCATTTCCAGATTAACATTGGTTGCAAATGCGGTATGGGTTGCATACTGATCAATCACCACGGAGTGATCAATCACCAGATCAACCGGTGAAAGCGGGTTGATCTTTTCCGGGTCGATACCGGCCTTGACCAGCGCATTGCGCATCGCAGCCAGATCTACCACCGCTGGCACTCCGGTAAAATCCTGCATCAGTACACGGACGGGATGGTAGGCGATTTCCTGAGAGGTGTAGTCTTCGGCACTTTTTGCAACGGCTGCAATATCGTCTGCGGTGCAGGAAATCCCGTCTTCATGGCGCAGCAGATTCTCCAGCAGCACCTTTATCGAATTGGGCAGTCGGCCGATATCTGCAAGACCGGACACTTTCGCCGAGTTGAGATTATAGTAACCACAGGTGGTTCCGTTGACATCCATCGTCGAATAGCTGTCGAATGAATTTTTGCTGGTTTGTGTCATGGATCTTTTCAAAGGGTAAGGTTAAATCCGGGATTCGGACCGCGCTGGCGATTATACTGCATTTGATCTGATTCGGATTGCTTACGCATCAGCCACTAAACTGGTTTGACCACGACCAGAATAATGATTCCGATCAGGTAGAGTACGGGTAATTCATTCATCCACCGGTAGTAAACGTGGCTCCGTCTGTTGGCGTCACGCTGGAAAGCAAGCAGCGCCCGGTAACACCAGATATGATGGACGATAACCAGCCCCACCAGTACCAGTTTTGCTGTTAACCAGTTTCCGGAAAATCCATAACCTGCCCATAGCCAGAATCCGGAAAAGACAGTCAATACCGCACCCGGCGTCATGATTCCGAAAAAAAGTTTTCTTTCCATGATCTTGAATCGATCAATACTGATGCGGTCGTCGGCCTGGGCATGATAGACATACAACCTGGGCAGATAGAACAATCCGGCGAACCAGACAACCATCGAGATGATATGAAATGATTTGATCCAGAGCATTTTTTATAAGTCGGTCAGCCTGTGGCCGGATCAATTCTAGCAGGCATTCGGCTTGATTTGGTTGACTCGAATGGTTAACCCGAATTATCCTGAATCATCCACGGGTCAGGGTTAGCGGTTCGGGCAGGCAAAAAAAAGGACGTCCAGAAACTGGACGTCCGAATCAATAACACCAATGGAGGATTAAAACACTATGCGGCTTTTCGAAGCTCCACTGAAACTTCGGGTTTGCCGGTTCTTTCAGAGACCATTTTTACAGAGGCGCGAGGTCGGGTGATGGACGCATAGATTTCATGACGTTCAATACCGATATCGCGCAGCAATCTGTCGCTCATTCCAGACAACTGGCGAATTGCTGCTTTACGTTCTTTCCAGGTTCTGTATCGGTCTACAATCCGTCTTGCAATACCGCGACGGAATGAATTGTGGATGACGTTCGTTTTGTCACCTGTAATTGCTATATTATTCATACCCACCTCCTAATTGATCACGGCCATGATAATTGTTAATAATGTGAGAGCACCGACATAGGAGAGTCCCACTTTGATTTGTATGTCTGACATTTTCTTGTGCCTCTGTTACATTGTTGATTAATTGGATCAGTTGAAATCAAATCAATCAGCTGATGGAGAGAATATAGGGCTTGGAAGCGCTGTACGCAAACGATAAATTTTCATATAATACATGAGTAATTACTCATGGTTGAATTATGGCGATCCGCTATCCTTCGATGTCTTCACTACGGGCTCTTGAAGCTGCAGCCCGGCATTTGAGTTATACCCGTGCAGCCGAAGACATGTTTGTGACGCAAAGCGCCATCAGCCACCAGATCAAGCATATCGAAGAACTCTGGGGGTTTACTCTGTTTCAGCGCAGAGGGCGGACCCTGATCCTGACCGAAGCAGGCCATGCCATCGTGCCGATTGTCAGGGATTTCATAAGACGAATGACCGTAACCCTGGAAGACCTGAAAGAAGCCCAATCCGGGTCAACAGCCTTGAGGGTGACATTGCTGCAGTCATTCGCCTTTAAATGGCTGGTGCCGAGACTGGGCAATTTCAACCATGAATATCCCGATATCAATGTATGGATTTCCACCACGGATGAACTGGAGGATTTTGATTCGGTAAATGCCGATGTTGGCATTCGGCTGGGCTATGGTAGCTGGAGCAACCTGTATGAAGAATTGCTGCTGCAGGAATATGTTTTTCCGGTGTGCAGTCCACATTTTCTTGAGGAATACGGCATACCTGAGAAACCCGAGGATTTGCTCAGTCTTCCTTTATTGCGGCGAAATGCAATAGATATACTGCAACGCTGGAGAGACTGGTTCAGGGATGCGGATGTCACGGTCAGAAAAATGCCCAAGGGCACCCATTTCCCACAAACCAGTCTGGCAATTCAGGCCGCGATCGACGATCAGGGGGTCGCGCTTGCCCGCAGCGCTCATGTGCTTGATGACGTCAAGGCAGGCCGGTTGGTCAGACTGTTTCCCGAAGTAAAAAGCAAATCCAACCTTTCCTATTTTTTCGTCTGTATCCGGGGCAGGGAACACGAACCGCAAATCACCGCTTTTCGGGGCTGGTTAAAGCGCGAGGCGGAACTATCCGAAAACGAGTTTGAGAAAATGCTGAGTTGAAGGTCTGCGGGCTTCAGGACCAAACCGATCTGATTGCCCGGACCACCTCTGTACTGCCGAGTCTGGCGATACATTGCCTCGGGCACAATGGTTGATCGCAAATATCGCATTCGGGAACCCGGACAACCAGATCATTCTGACCCAGTGGCCCTGTTTTTTTTTCATCCGTCGGGCCGAACAGCGCAACCACCGGGGTTTTTACTGCCCCGGCGACATGCATCGGGAAACTGTCCCCGGTCAGCATCAGCTCAGCCCGTCGAGTGAGTTCCGCGAATTCCGGCAAGGTCAGCGCACCCAGCAGGTTGGTGGCATCAGCCTGTCGTGCAGTCAAACCATGAAGAATCATCGACTCATCCACTTCTTGTTTGCGCTCTGCAGAGCCGGTAAACACGACGTGGAATTTGTCCGCAACCGCTTCCCGGGCCACCAGGTAATATTCAAGCGGCCAGTCTTTTGAAAGCCAGCGCGTAAACGGACTCATGATCAGGATCGGATTTGCCTGCGGGTTTGTTCTGGCAAGCAGGTCATCGACTGCGAGTTTCTCTTTCTCACTGACACAGAATTCCATCGATGTATCCACTGCCGGTATCCCTGCCAGTCCCAGCACCCGATCCATCTCCCTGATCGCATGCAAACGCGGGTCCCTGAATCCTTCCAGGCCCCACCAGTTTCCCTTGACCAGTTTGCGATCCGATTTTGCGCCATACAGAAAGAGTACCGACTTTGCCAGACCCTGGAGATCAATTGCCAGGTCGAACCGCTGTTGTCTGATTTTTGTCATCACCCGGGACATTTCCTGCCATGCCCACACCGGCTCCCTGTACCAGTTGTGCTTGATTCGATAGCGGTCTATGGCAATGATTTCATCCACCCAGGCGTTATACTGGTAGATGGTCATCGATGTGCTGGCAGTGAGCAGGGTCAAATGACTGTCCGGATAGTGCTTCTTGATCGCACGGACATGCCCGGTCGAGTGCAATACATCTCCCAGCGAAGTCTGTTTGATGACCAGAATTTTCACCGACCCTGAACCCGCCCGGTTAGTCGGCACGATATGGATCAGACCCGTCCGGCTGCGTCCGGAACCATCTGAAAGTCCACATATACTGTTCCGGCGCCTGACGGATAAGGGCTTCCATCGCCTGGTTGATTCCGGTTGCATCGGACACATGGTCGTTGCTCGGAACCTGTTGCAGGGGCGGCGCAACGATGATTCTGTATCTCCCGGTCTGTGCGGTCAGAATACAGATGAATGGAATCACCACGGCGTTGGCTTTTTTTGCCAACCGGCTGACCATATTGAGGGTGGACCGTTGCTGGCCGAAAAAAGGAGCATACACGGCATGCTTCCCTTCTCCGTGATCTTCATCCGGAATCAGCAGGCAGATGCGTCCCTGTTTCATCCCCTCGACCAATCCCCGGGGACTTTGATCCCGCATATAAAGGTCGAGTTGGTTGAACCGGGTCCGGCCACTGTACAAAAACCAGTTGTACACGGGGTGTTTATCCCGCTTCATCATTCCAACCACAGGAGTGTCATGGAGAAGAGCGCAGGACCCTATATCCATGGTAGTTGTATGGTATGCAATCATGATCACATTTTGTCGGGAATCCTGTGGGGAATCCTGCGAGGACCCCGGCCACCCCCTGATATGTTCAGTGCCCTCGATATCAACATAGCGTTTCAGTCTCCTGCGCGTACTCATCATGCTCAGGCCCATATCGATGATGACACGACCATAGCAACGAAAGTGCGCTTCAAGCAGTTCCTGCTGTTCGGATTGCGATAACTCGGGGAAGCAAAGTCGAATATTGACTGCGGCAATATTTCTGCGTTTCCCGTTCCGCAAGCGCATCTGGTCGCCCACGAATCCACCCAGCCACATCACAACTTTTCTCGGCAGCCAGGTAATCAGCCAAAGAATCAGCAAGAGCAGCCAGGCCCCCCAGTACCTTGGTTTGAAGCATGCCAGGTCGAGTTTGACTTTCGGGGGATAACCGGTTGGCATCAGCGTTTCGAGTCTTGCCCCGGCCCCTTATGCGTACCGATGGTGGTGTGCACAATTTTCAGCGCCGGTGTTGTTGATGAACCTCTGATAGCAGGGGTCTTCACCTGCAAGCCAGCACAGATCGCTCCAATTGTCGATATCGCGCAACTCCTGGCAAAATTCAATATCCATACCGAGGGACTTCAGGTTATCGAGTGTCTGCGTCAAAACCTGATTTGAACCCCAGTCCACCCGATTGAAAATCCCGCAGTTCAGTTCATGCAGGCCGAGAATATAGAAACCGCCATCCACCGCCGGGCCGATTATGTTTTTCCGCTTGCTGATCCGTGCATGGACCCGCGAGAGTATATTGCCGGATATTTGCGGGACATCGCAGCCCATTACTACCCCCCCGCCGGATTCCCTTATCGCTTTTTCCAGGACATGAATTATTCTTTGCCCCAGGTCGCCTTCAACCTGAACTTCAATATCCATCCGGTAGCGACTTCTCAAATCTTTGAAGCAGCCATGCTCCAGGTCGGGAGACACAGTGAGCACCAGAGAACCGGGCCAGTGCGTGTTGATTTTTCTGACTGACTGGGCCAGCATCATGTTCGCCAGTTCCGCCGCTCCGGCTTCAGTCAACTCCGGTTGCATTCGCGTTTTGACCTGACCTGGAACAGGGGCCTTGGCAAACAGGAATAAAGGAATATCGGGGTTAGCGCTCATTGCCGTACATCTCACCCAGACGCTGTGGATCAATCCCTATCCAGAACAGAAACCTCAATTTCCACATCAGCAATATGGTTCGGACCACGCCCCGGTTCTGCCATCGACGGGCGGAAGTAATGACCGGCGGACTGATCAGCAGAGGATTCGAGTACTGTTTGAGCAGCTTGCTCATTGCGATATCTTCCATCAGCGAGATTTGAGGAAAGCCGTTGACACGATTGAACAGCGACGCAGTGATGAATATCCCCTGATCCCCGGTAGCGAGAGCCCAGACACGTGAACGAATACGGATCATATTTTCGATGAGTCGATAGATCAACCCTTTTGGTTCGAGTACCACATCAAATCGCCCCCATTGACGTTGGCGGCTGATTACCTGCTCCACCATGGCAATGGCATTGACCGGCAACCGGGTATCGCAGTGAAGAAACAACAGAATGTCACCGGTGGCCGCTTTTGCACCCAGGTTCATTTGCCTGCTTCGTCCGGGTTGATCCGTCGATATGATCCTGATCGATGGCTTTCCCGGTTCGGGTCGGTAAAGCCGGTCAATGGTCTCCAGGATTTGCAGCGATTCGGCCTGATCGCTCGCATCGACCAGGATGGCCTCGTGTAACCCGCGCAAGGTTCGCAAATGACTAACCAGACCTTCGACGGTTCGTCCTTCGTTGTAAAGAGGAGCGATGATCGAAATCATGTCAATGTCAGCGAATCAAGCGCTCTGTGACACGGGTGCGGGTCATTTTTTCCGGCTGCCGGCGATTCGCAGCCGCAAGGCATTCAGTTTGATGAATCCGGTTGCATCGGCCTGGTCATAGGCGCCCGCATCCTCTTCGAAGGTCACAATTTTCTCATCAAACAATGAATCTGTTTTTGACTGGCGGCCCAGCACATCGACATTGCCCTTGTACAAACGCAGCCGGACCTCTCCGTTGACGTTTGCCTGGGAGGCATCAATCATGCCCTGCATCATAACCCGCTCGGGGCTGTACCAGTAACCATTGTAGATAAGACTGGCATAGCGCGGCATCAGTTCGTCTTTCAGGTGGGCCACCTCCCTGTCGAGGGTGAGTGATTCGACCGCACGATGAGCTTTGTGAATGATGGCGCCCCCCGGGGTTTCATAACAGCCCCTGTTCTTCATGCCGACATACCTGTTTTCGACAATGTCTGCCCGGCCAATACCATGGATCGATCCCCGCCTGTTCAAATCCACCATAACCTGCGCCGGAGTCAATACTTCACCGTTGATCGATACGACATCTCCCTGATTGAAGCCAAGCAACAATTCCTCTGGCTTGTCCGGGGCATCCATCGGAGAACGGGTCCAGCTCCAGACCTCATCATCCGGCGTCGTCCACGGATCTTCCAGTTCCCCTCCCTCATGCGAGATATGCAACAGATTTGCATCAATCGAGTAGGGAGAACTTCCATCCTTTTTCTTCTCAACACTAATGCCATGCTTCTGTGCATACTCCATCAGTTTTGCCCGGGAGGTCAAATCCCACTCCCGCCAGGGCGCTATGATCCTGATATCAGGATTCAGGGCATAGGCGGATAACTCAAATCTGACCTGGTCATTGCCTTTGCCGGTGGCGCCGTGGGAGATTGCGTCGGCATTGGTTTTTCTGGCAGTCTCAACCAGGTATTTGGCGATCAACGGGCGGGCAATCGAGGTGCCCAGCAGATATTCTCCTTCGTAGACTGCATTGGCGCGAAACATCGGAAAAACATAGTCACGGGCAAATTCCTCGGTCAGATCTTCGATGAATATATCCTTTATCCCATACTTTTGTGCTTTCTTCCGGGCTGGCTCAAGATCTTCACCCTGACCGATATCCGCCGTAAAGGTGACCACCTCGCAATGGTATTCGTCTTGCAGCCATTTCAGGATAATAGAAGTATCCAGTCCTCCGGAATAGGCCAGTACAGCCTTGTTGATTTCTGACATGGTTGTTTTCTTATTTTGGTAAGGAAAAGAAATTTATTATATCATTAACCATGCAAGCGTTTGAGGGGCCGTCAGGATTACGGACGGTCCGGCAGAGGATTCCTGATGCATCAGGGATGCGCTGCGTTCGACGTATCATTTATTACAGACCTATTTATGGATTTAAAGAAGTGGCAATTCGACATTTGTTAAGTTGTATGGATTTAACCGGACAAGAGCTTCGGCAATTGATTTCGCGGTCCATTGAACTCAAGGCCGAGATCCCCTCAGGCCGCCATGCCCATTTTATGAAGGGCAAAACCGCGATACTGGTATTCGAAAAATTATCGACCCGTACCCGGGTTTCGTTTGAAACCGGGATCGGTCAATTTGGCGGAAATTCGATTTTTCTGGCGCCGTCCGACTCTCATCTTGGTTATGGCGAGTCGATAGCTGATACTGCCCGGGTGCTTTCCAGAATGGTCGACCTGATCGTGATGCGGACCGGGCCACACGAACGCATCGAGACGATGGCGGAAAATGCCTCGATACCCGTCATCAACGGATTATCCGACTATAATCATCCCTGCCAGATTCTCGCAGACATCCAGACATTTACCGAACATCGCGGGGAGATCGAGGGCAGGAAAATATCCTGGGTAGGTGATGGCAACAATGTCTGCCATTCGTGGATGAATGCAGCTCGGCAATTCGACTTCGAACTCCATATTGCCACACCGAAAAATCAGCAACCTGATGAGACATTGACAGCGCAATGCGCCAGTCATATCGTTTTGACCGAGGACCCCGTAGAGGCCTGTACAGGCGCGGCGCTGGTCGTTACCGATACCTGGTCCGGCATGGGTTTTGAAAAGGAAAAGAAAATTCGCGAGAAGATTTTCAAGGGTTATTGTGTTGATCAGAAACTGATGGAGCACGCAGCCAGCGACGCGCTGTTCATGCACTGCCTGCCGGCATATCGCGGCAGCGAAGTCACTTCAGAGGTGATAGACGGTCCGCAAAGCGTGGTCTGGGATGAAGCAGAAAACCGGCTTCACGCGCAAAAGGCGCTGATCGAATTTCTGATGTCAGACAACTAACGACTGGAATCCCAGCAGATAACCATAGCCCGCGACCACGGCCAACAGATTCCAGTGACCATGGTTTTCAAACATGATTTTCCAGTTGAAAAACCAGAAATGCCGGTCCAGTCTTTTCGTTCCCGGCAGAAATCGATTGACCTGTCGGCAATACAGCCGATAGGGTTCGCCGAAGATTTCCTCAAGAACGGGTTCTTCCCTTTGCACACGATTGACCATATAAAACCAGTAGAACAGGGTGTACAGAACCATCATGAAAGCGTTTCCGGTGGTCACGACAAATCCCAGTATCAATAAGTACCGGCCAAGATACATCGGGTTTCGGCACAGTTGATAAGGGCCGCGCATGGTCAGCACCTTGTCCTTTTCCACACAGGCGAAACACCACAACTGAATCGCTTCGCCGATCAGCGAAATCCCAAGGCCCGCCCAGATTAACTCCGGCCTGACCCACCACGGCCACAACGCGACCAGTATCAGCGCTATCGGTATACGCAGTCTGAGGAGCCATTTCCTCAATCCCGGATGATTGAATAGTCTATGGACGGGTTCGATTATCGATAAAGTCATCTCTTATTCCGGCAGAGCGACAAGCCGGATTTTAATCTGTCAGCTTGAGAGGAGAGTAGTGTCATGTTAGATTTTCTGATACAAACCACTGGACAAGTTATTTCACGATGAAAAAGATACTGATTCTGTACTACAGCCGACAGGGCGCCACCGCGGAGCTGGCGAGACATGCAGGGCATGGCGTGGAAAGTCTTGACCAGTGCGAAGCCGTGATGAGAACCGTACCTGCAGTATCCACTGTTTGTGAAGCGACTGAAGAGTACATTAATCCGAGTGGCGATGTCTATGCATCAATTGATGATCTTGAAAGCTGCGCAGGACTGATACTCGGCAGTCCCACCCGCTTTGGCACCATCGCATCGCCATTGAAGTATTTTTTCGATCAGACGGTCCCGCAATGGCTGAACGGCGCACTCAAGGATAAACCCGCTGCCGTATTCACTTCTTCTGCGAGCATGCATGGTGGCCAGGAAAGTACTCTGCTCTCCATGATGCTGCCCCTGATTCATCATGGCATGGTCATTACAGGGCTGCCCTATAGCGGCACGCAACTCGCTCAAACGCAAACCGGCGGCAGCCCCTACGGCGCCAGCCATGTTGCGGGTCCGAATGACATCCGGCCTGTTACAGATGATGAAAAAGCGTTGGCGGAATTGCTCGGGCGCCGGGTTGCCAACCTCGCGATTGCCCTTGATGGCAAGGCACTGTAGCGCTTGACACCAGCCAGACCGTCACAATAACGTTTTCAGAAAAGGGATGGTGATCTTCCGGTGGGCGCGCAGTGATGCATGATCGAGTTTGTCGAGCAGGGCAAACAAAGAACGGGTATCACGATCGCAATGAGACATGATAAACGCGATCACTTTTTCATCCAGATAAAACCCTCTTGACCTTGCCTGGCGTCGTAATGCCTGCTGTTTTTGTTCTTCATCAAGAGGGTGGACATGGTAAACCCCCCCATAGGACAAACGGGATTCCAGATCCTTCAGTTCCAGATTGATCTTGCCGGGTGGCGCTGAACCGCTGACGATGAGCGTTCCGGAATTTTGTATCGTGCTCTCGTACAGTGACAGAATCTTCACCTGTGCGTTTTCCAGACCGGCAATCGTATCGATATCATCAACGCAAAGGATGGTATTGGCAGCAACGGGGATCAACTCATCCAGTTTGTCATCGCTTTGCCCGGTCAGGGAAACGTAAATGCCGGGTTTCAATCGTTTTCCTGCTGCTATACAGCATGCATTGAGTAAATGGGTTTTGCCACTGCCGGATTCTCCCCACAGATACAGTATCGGCCGGGTTCGAACTCCTGAAAGCAGATTCTTCAGTTCCTTGATCAGTGTCTCATTGCCACTCTCGTAAAAACTTTCAAGAACAATATCGTTTCCGATATCGGTCGGAATCAGTGTCTGGCTACTCATTCTTCGGCCAGTTTACGAAATTCCTGTCGAATTCCCCACAGCCATACATACTGGACCCCGCTGACCACCGTCGTAATCAGTACCCCGTAAACAAGAGCGCTGACCACTACCGGAACAGAAAGAATTGCTGATTTCTCCAGTAAAACTGCGACCATCAGTGAAATCTGCAGAAACGTGTTGACCTTGCTTGAGTAGGTGGGTCGGATAGACACCGTTTGGCCCATTACCACTATAATCAGATATCCGACCACGATGACCAGGTCCCTGAACATCACCACGATCAGCAACCAGAAAGGAATGTCACCCAGTATCGCCAGCATGATATAGGTGCTGCCAATCAACAGCTTGTCAGCCATCGGGTCGAGCACCATACCCAGGTTTGAAACACAATTGAATTGCTTCGCGATGTATCCATCGAGGCCATCCGTGATGCCGGCAGCGATGAACAGGTACAGAGCCAGATCGTAGTTATGGTCATGCAGCAATAACACCAATATCGGGCATGCCGAGATTCGGGCCAGCGTCAACAGGTTCGGGATGAGGGAGATCAGATTCAGCACATTCAGTTGTGTCAGGTGTTAAAGAAATAACTTCGGCTAACCTATCACTGTATCGGTCAATTTTCAAACTATTGCAGGAGGATTTACGGCTAGACCATATCAGATTTAAAAAATTGAGTTTCGATATACTTAATACCAGATTCAGGTTCGATCAGGCATAATCGCGGCTGGATGCCAAACTGCCCCAAACTGCCCAATGCCGCTGGAAAAGAAATCGAAATCCGCCCTGAGCTATAGTCAAAGTGGTGTTGACATCAATGCGGGTAAGGCACTGATCGAGCGGATCAAACCTGCGGTCACGGATACATTCCGTCCGGGTGTTCTCCAGGGCCTGGGTGGTTTCGGCGCATTATTTGAATTACCCGCAGGCAGGTTCCAGTCGCCGGTACTGGTGTCCGCAACCGATGGTGTGGGCACCAAGCTGAAGCTTGCCGGTATGCTGGATCGTCATCACACAATCGGTATCGACCTGGTTGCGATGTGCGTCAATGACCTCATAGTCTGCGGCGCAGAACCGCTGTATTTTCTGGATTATTTCGCCACAGGAAAGCTCAATGTGGATCAGGCGGAAATCATCATCAACGGGATTGCAAAGGGATGCGCCATCGCAGGTTGTGCTCTGGTTGGCGGGGAGACTGCGGAAATGCCGGGTATGTATGCTCCCGGAGACTATGACCTGGCAGGTTTTGCGGTCGGTGTCGTCGAAAAAAATGACATGGTCACCCCGCAACGGGTCAGTGCAGGTGATACCATCATCGGACTTGGCTCTTCGGGTCCCCATGCCAATGGTTATTCCCTGATCCGGAAGATTATCGAAGTCAGCGGCAGCAACCTCAACCAGGAATTTGAAGGAACCACACTGGGCGAGGCCCTCCTCGCTCCCACCCGGATCTATGTTAAAACGATTCTCGCGCTGCTCGAATCAATCAACGTCACTGCCATCGCTCATATCACCGGCGGGGGCTTGCTCGAGAATCTGCCCAGGGTATTGCCACAGGGTGTCAGCGCCGGAATTTCCCAGGCATCGTGGTCAATGCCTCCTGTCTTCAAATGGTTGCAGGAATGTGGCAGGGTTGAACAGGCTGAAATGTTACGCACATTCAATTGCGGGATCGGCATGGTGGTTTGCGTCGGCCCGCAGGATGCAGAGTGTGCGATCATCCACCTGGAGAATTCAGGGGAGAAGGTTATTGTCCTTGGAGAGATTGTCGAATCTGACCGGACGGAAGTGATCCTGAAAGATTAGTACTGCCTCTTGTCTTCTCAAATATTCAAACTGG
The DNA here is from genome assembly GCA_963663315.1 of Arenicellales bacterium. Lineage (GTDB taxonomy): Bacteria > Pseudomonadota > Gammaproteobacteria > Arenicellales > Poriferihabitantaceae. The sequence continues at coordinate 352,206 of OY760176.1, forward strand.
TGGTGCTGATTTCCGGAAACGGTTCCAACCTGCAGTCGATTATCGATCATATCCACGCAAAGAAACTGGATGCCAGAATCGCGGCAGTCGTCAGTAACCGTGCAGATGCATTCGGTCTTGATCGGGCAAGGTCCGCAGGCATCGAATCCCTCACGATTGATCCCGGAAACTATTCATCGGCGTGTGACTTCGACCAAAAGCTGGCCAGGACAGTGTCCCGCTATCAACCTGACCTGGTGGTACTGGCGGGCTATATGCGAATATTGGGCGCTGCTTTCGTCAAGCGGTTCGAAGGGAAAATCATAAACATTCATCCTTCACTTCTGCCAAAATACAAAGGGCTGAATACGCACCAACGCGCCATTGATGCAGGAGACAGCGAACACGGGGCAAGTGTTCATTTCGTGACTTGTGAACTCGACGATGGTCCGATTATCATTCAACAGCAAGTCGACATTTCACCGGGGGAGACCGCGGCCACCCTCCAGCAGAAAGTGCACAAGGCAGAACACTGGATATACCCGATTGCGATTCAGCGGATCGTCACCGGGGAAGTCAGTTTCAACAGGTTATAATCGAACTCATGATCAGATTATTCAAGCCCGCCCAGCCCGCCGTAACAAGGATTCTCCTGGCCGGTATGATATTGTTGTGCTGCACAACGCTTTCGATTGCCGGGATGCCTGGCGACCAGACACTGCGCTATGCCGTATCCGAAGGAAATATGGCTATCGGGGAATTGGAGGTTATTATAGGGCACGACGACGGGCAGATAAGGACAACCGTCATTACCCATCTGGACGGTCTGGCGAAAATACTTCTGGGAGACTATACCGCTGAAACCTGGTTTCATCTGGATGGAGATCATGCGATATTGGACCGGGGACGGCTGAGGACACAGGGTGGCAATAAGGGGCTGGGTTTTATGGTCGATTACCCCAACAAAACGCTGCAACTCGACTCCGGAGACACTTACCCTATCACCTCCGGTGAAATCCTGGATTCAACCGAGTTTCCGGTTGCCCTGATCACCGCCGATATTGCATCCGTGACCGGGAAAATTGTGTGGGAGGTCAATGCCCGAAAGGCAAGACGCTATATCTATCATGCGCCGAAATCTGAAATGTTCGAACTCAATGGCAGGCTATACAAAACCTGGAAGGTGACACGAACCAAACAGGGAGACATTTACAGAACTGTCACGTATTGGCTGGATCCGGGCAGGCAGAATATTCCACTTAAAATTATCACCATCAAAAAAGGCAGGGAGACGATCCTGACCCTGCTTGATTGACCCCGGTTCACGGAGTACCGGTTATCGTAATGATCAAAGCGCTCAGTATTTCAAATCTGAGAAAAATCTATGACAACGGTCACATTGCCCTGAACGGCATCAATCTGTCTGTCGATCAGGGTGATTTTTTTGGATTGATTGGTAAAAACGGGGCCGGGAAATCGACAACGATCGGCATTATCTCTTCATTGGTCAACAAGACCTCGGGTTCAGTCAGGGTTTTTGATATCGACATCGACAAGGACTTCAATCTGGCCAAGTCCCGCATTGGCATTGTGCCGCAGGAGATCAACTTCAACATCTTCGAGACCCCGCGGCAGATTGTAATGAATCAGGCGGGATACTATGGTATTCGTCGAAAGCCTGCCAGACAACGCGCGCAATACTATCTGGAGATGCTCGGCCTGGGCGATAAAATGGACTCGACTGCAAGAGAACTTTCCGGAGGCATGAAACGCAGGCTGATGATTGCACGCGCCCTGGTCAATGAACCATGGCTGTTGATTCTGGATGAGCCGACTGCAGGAGTTGATATTGAGATCAGACGATTGATGTGGGATTTTTTGGCAGAAATCAATGAAAATGGGACCACCATCATATTGACGACCCACTATCTGGAAGAGGCTGAAAGCCTTTGTCGAAATATCGCAATCATAGAACGCGGAGAGTTGATGGAAAACACCGACACCAAAACTCTGTTGTCCCAGTTACGACAGGATACCTATGTGCTTGATCTGGCGTCTCCTTTGACTCGACTGCCCGATCAATTGACCGATTCGGTCGATCAGAACTGGAAATTAAGGAACACCATGACTCTGGAAGTCATGGTGTCCAAAACCCAGGGGATGAATGCTGTTTTTGATCTACTCTCGAAACATCAGATCCGGGTGGAAAGCATGCGCAACAAGACCAACAGACTGGAACAGTTGTTCATGGAAATTACAGCGGAAGGTCAATCAGTCAAGCGAGAAAATCGATGAACTGGGAACGAAACTGGGTCGCATTCATCACCATACTGAACAAGGAAGTCACCCGCTTCATGCGAATCTGGCAGCAGACCGTTTTTCCGCCTGTAATTACCACGGCATTGTACTTCGTTATATTCGGCAATCTGATTGGCCCCCGGATAGGCGAGATGGCAGGGCACTCCTACATGGAATTCATTGTTCCCGGATTAATCCTGATGTCGGTCATCAACAATTCGTATGCCAATGTTTCCTCTTCTTTCTTCGGCGCGAAGTTTCAGCGCTCAATCGAGGAATTGCTGGTGGCTCCTGTTCCAAACAGCGTTGTGTTGCTCGGATATGTATGCGGAGGCATTCTGCGTGGGTTGCTGGTAGGCATCGTGGTCACTTTGGTGTCACTCTTTTTCAGCGACTTATCGATTCATAATTTTCTGGTCTCCGGAGGCATTATCCTGCTTACAGCGCTGTTGTTTTCCCTTGCCGGGTTTCTGAATGGGATGTGCGCCAGAAAATTTGACGATGTGACCATTATTCCCAATTTCATTTTGACACCACTGACCTTTCTGGGTGGCGTTTTTTATTCGATAAAGCTGTTACCCGAGTTCTGGCAGGTGGTTTCCCATGCCAACCCGATTCTCTACATGATCAGTGGCTTCAGGTTCGGCTTTCTGGGTACTGCCGACATAGACCTGACCACTTCGTTTCTGCTGATATCCGTGTTCTGTGTCGTACTGTTCATGATCAATCTCAGACTGCTCGACAAGGGCTTCAATCTCAGGCAGTAAACCCGGATTCTGCGCCGCCATCAAACCGGCCCCGGGTACTGGCGTTCAATCCATAGATGTCAATGACTCCGCCAGTTTCAGTCTTTGAATTTTTCCGGAAGGGCCTTTTGGCAACTCTTCCATTATGTGAATCGTCTTGGGTCGCTTGATCTCTCCGAGCAACTGCCTGCAGTGGTCCAGAAGTTGAGTCTGGCCACATTGGGTACCGGGTTTTAGCGCGACACAGGCCATGACCTCCTGACCGTAGTACGGATCGGCAACGCCGAATGCGGCTGCTTCGAGTACATCAGGGTGCCTGTACAGAATGTCATCAATTTCCCGTGGCGAAATATTTTCTCCGCCACGAATGATCAGTTCTTTCAGCCTTCCGGTCACAAAGACATAACCCCGTTCATCCCGGTATCCCAGGTCGCCGGTATAAAACCAGCCGTTTTCATCAATCGCCTGACGAGTGGCCTGCGGGTTCTTTAAGTAGCCTTTCATTATGTTGTCCCCGCGCACTACAATTTCTCCAATCACATTATCTGCACAACATTTGCGGTTTTCGTCGAAAATCACGACTTCGTTTCCAACCGGTAGTCCGACCGACCCGTAAACCATTTCCTTGCTGCGCATCGGAGTTGACAGAATCTGCGCGGCACATTCGCTGATTCCCATGGTTTCGATGACGGGAATATTGAACAACGATTCGAACTGCTGGTGAGTGGAGGGCGCCAGTGCCGCTGAAGCAGAACGGCCAAACCGCAGATGATCACTGATCCCGGGAAACCCGATACCCGGGTCGTTGTCGCCAGCTATCTGTCTTTGCCGGCGCTCAATCAGCCAGGAGACGATGGTCGGCACTACACTGAACCAGGTGCAGCGGTATTTCCCGATCCAGCGCCAAAAATGCTGGACGCTGAACTTTTTCGCCATGACCACGGCGCTGTTGCTGACCAGGGTGGCCATAACGGATACCATTTCAGCGTTGATATGATAAAGTGGAAGGACACATAGTCCCTTGTCACGATCATCCAGCCCATGAGCGTTGACCGTGTTTCTCCCGCCTGCGATCACGTTCCTGTGGCTGAGCAAAACCCCCTTGGGTCGTCCGGTGGTTCCCGAAGTAAAAATCAACAGTGCCGTATCCTGATCCGAAACCGCCGGTTGATCGACAGCGATATCCTCCAAAGCGGTTAAATCCGCTTGTGGCCCCTCGTCTTCGTTGCACAGCATGCATTCGAAATCCTGCCTGTCCTGGAAGCAACCTGTATATTGATTTCTATACTTGTCGGAACAAAACAGTAATTTTGGTTGCGAAAACCCAATCACATAGTCAATTTGATCCTGACCTGCCACTGCATTCAGCGGCAATACCACACGCCCACTGTACATCACGCCCAGAAACAGACAGGTTGTCCATAATCCATTGTCCATCAGAAACGCCACCGTCATGCCGCGTCCTATGCCCTTGTGTTCAAGCAGGCGGGTGATCCATTGACATTTTTGCTGTAATTCCAGGTAGCTCAGGCTTGCCCCGGATTCCGCTACCTGAAGAAACAGTTTGTCCGGGTTCTGAAGTGCAAGGGAGTCGATGAGTTGCCTGACAGTTTGCACGGTGAAACAAAAATAATCAGGTCAGACCTGACAGTCCGGACGGCAATGATGGCGATCCCAATAGTCTGAAAACAGGTCCTGTTCAGATGGCTCACAGGGTTCGATCCGGTAGGCCACGCGGGTTGTGTTGAGATAATTCCGATAGTTCATGTTGTCGGAAATACTGTTCCCACCCCAACTGCCGCAACCCATGGATAAGGAAAAAGGCAGGCCGTTGTCGAAACTGCCGCCGGTGGCATAACAATGTATCTGGTTGACGATGACTCTGCATACCGGCATGTTCAACCCCATTGCAACCGGCCGGTCGCGGGTGTTGGTATGGATCGATATCGAATGCCCCTTGCCCTGATAGTCCATGATTCCCTCGGCCACGGCGCAGGCCTGGTCGAAGTCATCGGCGCGGTAAACCGACAACACGGGTGACAGTTTTTCCCCGGAAAATCTTGCGCCTGCCCCGAACTCGACTTGTTCGACCATCAGAATTCGCGCATCACCTGCCCCAGCTGTCTTGAGGCCGCACAAGGTTGCTATTTCTGCGGCAGAGCGGGCGATGATGTTGGGATTCAGCTTGCCGTCCGGCCACATGAACGCCTCCAGAATCGCATTGTCATCCGCATCGAGCAACACCCCACCATGACCTTTGAGTGCAGTCAGCGCTGAGTCATAAACGGCGTCCACCACAATCAGATTATTCTCTGAGGAACAACTGGTTGCGTTGTCGAAAGATTTCGAAATCACAATCTTGCCGGCGGCTTCGTCCACTTCCGCGGTTTCATCAATAATGGACACGACATTACCCACACCGACACCGATCGCAGGCGTGCCACTGGAGTAGGCGGCACGAACGTTGTTCTGCGAACCTGTGGCGACGATCAAATCAACCGACGACATCAATTGCCGGGTGGCCTCCCTGCTCACCGGTGAGGGCAGTTTCTGTACCAGATCCGGCGGCGCACCAACCCTGTGCAGTTCGGTTTGCATCAGTTCGACCAGTTTTGCGCAGGTGCGGTCGCCTTTGGGTGAGGGCGCCAGAATAATTGCGTTTCTGCCCTTGATTGCATTGATGGTTTTGTTTGCAGGAGTGGCAGCGGGGTTGGTCGAAGGCACAATGGCTCCGACCACCCCCACCGGTCTTGCGATTTCGACTATTCCCCGGTCTGGATATTCAGCGACAATACCCACCGTCCTGGCGTGTCGCAAATCCCTCAGCAGGCCAATCGTCTTGCGTCGATTCTTGACGATTTTATCCTCGACATTGCCCATCCCGGTATCGGCCACCGCCATTTCGGCAAGCAGCCGGTTATTGTCAGGATTGACAATGCTCCAGCCGAGCGCCGTGACCACCTCATCAACCTGGCGTTGATCATAGGCGCTGTATAGCTTTTGAGCAACCCGGGCACGAGCCAGAACGGATTTGGTCGTCAAGGTCGGTCAGTAGAAATCAGGGCCACAGGCCACGGTTAATAATATCCTGCCGCAACTTTGTATCCACTTAACCGGTCAGTTTTCCTTCAGGGTAGCCAGCAATTCCGTCAGCGCCTTCTGTCTTTCCTGCCACATTGCAAGCACCTCGTTACGGTTCATGATTCGAACAGGTGAATTGGTTTGCGCCATCTTGCCAAGAGTCTTCTTGTCACTGAACATCACAGGTACTTTCTCGGCGAGGAAGTCGATAATCGCCTGGTCGGTGCCTTTAGGAACCATCAGCCCTCTGAAGTTTACACTGGAATTGTCCACATCTATTCCGAGTTCCTTGAAGGTAGGCACATCGGGCAGAAATTCGTGTCGTTCAAGGTCTGCGACTGCCAGGATCTTGATATCTCCAGCCGCCCGTGCGGAGTCCGAAAGGTTATTGAATCCAGCCATGACCTGACCGCCCTTGACCAGTTTCAGCGCATCAACACCGCCCTTGCCGGGTATATACTGGAAATCAGCGCCGGTCGCCCTGGCCAATTGCAGATGAGCGATATGGTGACCTACAAATTTACCTGCACCACTGACCGTGACCTTGCCGGGATTGGCTTTGGCGAATTCGACCAGTTGTTCAGCAGTATCAAACTGGCTGTCCTTGCCGGTGATCAGTACTGCGGGGTCGGCTCCCCAGTTGCCCACCGGCTCAAGGTTGTCGACACTGTATTTGGTATCAAAGACGATTGATTGGGCGATAAAATGCGGAACGTTGTAAGCCGCCATCATATAACCATCGGTCGGGGCTTTTCCAGCAAACCAGTTCCAGCCTTTACGCCCGCCTGCTCCCGGTTTGTTGGTGACATAAATCGGTTGACCGATCGACAGCGGAGCGCCATCCTTGTCCTCTTTTGCTGATGCAAGGGTGGCAATCCGGGCCTGGAAGTCAGTGGCGCCACCGGGACTGTAAGCGACCATAACACCAATCGGTCTGTCGGGATAGCCTTCGGCATGGGCGGTTGTCCCACCAGCCAGCAGCAGAGCCGCCGAAATGGCGGTGATACCGGACTTTAATGCTTTCCTGGTAAGTCTTTGTGAGTATTTGTTCATGTTTGTCTCCTGGGTAGTGAAAGTAAAGAGCGTTGATTGAAACCGATATTTTACATTACATGCTGTTACATAAAAATCTGTAACAATATTTAAAAAAATTTTATTACAACTTCAGTAAATTTTATACAACCTTAGTGTTCAGATAAGCCAGCCCTCAGGGGTACGTACATATAAAAGTTTCCAGAACAGGCCATAAAGTACCAGCATGAAGACCACGCCAATCAGGGATTTGTACAACACAGCCTGACGATCATTCCATTTGCGTTTTCCGTAAACAAGGACAATACACAGAAAAGCCAGGAACGACCCTGTATAAAACCCGATCGTCTCAATCGAGAGAACAAAAACAACGGTGACCGCCAGTCCGGGAAGCAGGACCGGCCACGCAATTGCCCCCGTGGCAGGCTTTTGCGATGGTTCTGTCCCTTCTCTTGCTGCATTGATTAGCTGGATCAAACCAAGCGCAACCATGAATACCGCCAGTATTCTCGGGAACAGATAGACTTCCGGGTCTGTATCCCAGAAACAGGCAATCGCAAACACGATTGCGGCGGTCAACGAAAATATTGTTGCCTTTGTTTCATTGCTGTCGATATGCAACATGATTTCAACCCTTGCTGGCGCTTCGGCTGCCACTGTAGACACTATAGACGATAGAGATGATGCAAAGTGAGATCAGCACGATATTTATAGTGCCACTCGTAAAATAACTGAACACCCCATCCCCGCTTTCACCGATCAGTCTCCCTTGCAGAAAATTGTCTTCAGCGATCGGCCCCAGAATGATACCGAGAACCAGCGGCGCCGGTCCGAAACCGAATTTACTGGCAAAATACATCAACATTCCCAACGACATCATGATCAATACATCGGAATAGCTGGATTGGATACTATAGGTGCCGAAGACCGAGAGAATCAATATGACCGCTGCCATATAGTGCCCGGGGACTTTCATTATCCAGCCGCTGTGCTGGCTCAGAAACAGGCCGATAACCAGCATCAGTACCTGTGCGACCAGCAACGAATTGATGAAGGTCCAGGTCACTTCTGCATGAATGGTAAACAGATCCGGTCCTGGGAACAGTCCATGGATCAACAGGCCACCCAAAAGCACAGCGGCAGTCGGACTGCCGGGTATGCTCAAGGTCAGGAGCGGCACCAGAGAAGGGCCAACCATCGCATTGTTTGCCGATTCCGCTGCGATAATTCCATCAGGTTCACCCTGTCCGTAGGCAGAGGGGTTCTTGCTGGTTTTTTTGGTCTGGTCGTAGGCAACCAGCCCGGCAATCTGTCCACCGGCGCCGGGAATGATACCGACAATGATGCCGATTATCGAACCAATACTCAAAGCTCTCACCCGTCGTATATTGTAGGAAATTGACTTGAACAGGCTTGAATCGCCCAGCGTGTGGATGGTTGATGCCTTGTTCATCATCGTCTGTTCCATCAGGGTGAAGACCTGGGGAACAGCAAACAGTCCAATCAGTGCAGCGACGATATGAACGCCGCTTTCCAGATGTTCGGAAACCACGAATCGCTCCTCTCCAAGCATTGGATTGTCGCCGATGGTGGATAGTGACAGCCCGAACAATCCGGCAAGCAGCCCCTTGACCACTGAAGAGCTGCCTATTGTCCCGATAATCGTGACTCCGAGAATCGCGATCCAGAACATTTCCGTCGGCCCGAATTTCAGTGCCAGCCGGGCAAGCGGAGGGGTAAAGAATATCAGCACAATAATGCCAAGCACACCGCCGATGAACGAACTGGTAAAACAATAGTGCAATGCCTCTGTCGCTCTTCCTCTGGTTGCCAGTTGATGCCCGTCCAGAGCGGTGGCAATATTCGCCGGCGCGCCGGGTACATTGACCAGAATGGCGCTGATGGCGCCGCCTGCAACGGTGGAAGTGTACATCGCACCCAATAGAATCAACCCCGCGGCAGGCTCCATGCGAAAGGTAAATGGAATCATCAATGCTACTGCCATGGTTGGACTGAGGCCGGGCAATGCGCCCAATATCAGCCCTGCCAACGTCCCGCCGACCAGTAATGCAATATGATAGAGCGTAAAAACCTTATCGAAATGAAGCAAAAATTCCACTATGTTTTACCCTGACTGTTCCAGATTCGTTGCAGTTGTCATAGGCAAAGATTTTGAGTAAAAACAAACAGTCTTGTCAAGTGACGAATTTATTTTGTGTCAATAATACTTGTGATACCATCCGACGCAATCACGCACCCCGCGAGCCCATCCAAGTGAGCCATCCGCCATGAAATTTTCCAGCCTGACCGACCGCATTTCGGGTGAAAGTGTGGACGCCTGGGAGGTGCACTTTGAGGGAATGGCCCGCAGGGAAGCCGGAGAGGATATTATCGTTTTGAGCGTCGGTCAGGAAACCGACGAGGTGACCGAAGACGTGATTGTAGAGTCAGCGGTCGCAAGCCTGAGGGGCGGCCGTCATCATTATACCCAGATCCAGGGTCCGATGGAGTTGAGAAGGGCGATTGCAAGGCGTCACAATGAACTCACCGGGCAAGCCGTCGACGAACATCACTGTGCGGTTTTCTCCGGGGCACAAAATGCATTGTTCGCCGCCGCCCAGTGTGTCCTCGAGTACGGCGACGAGGTGATTTTGATCGAGCCCTACTATACCACCTACCCGGCCACATTCACCGCATCCGGCGCCACACTGGTGAGTGTGCCGGTCAAGGCGCAACACAATTTTGAACTGAACCCCTCGGATGTGATTGCCGCGATCACTGAAAAGACCCGGGCGATCGTGCTCAATTCCCCGAACAACCCGGTTGGGGTGGCCTACACCATCGAGCAATTCAAACCCCTGGTCGCCGCTTGCGCGGAAAGGGGTATCTGGTTGATCAATGATGAAGTGTATCAGGAATTATTGCATCCGCAGGAGAGGGCAAGCCCCGCCAGTCTTCCCGGCGCCGACCAGGTTTGCATTACCGTTTCCAGTTTGTCGAAGTCGCACCGGATGACCGGTTGGCGGCTGGGCTGGGTGGTCGGACCTGTTGCGCTGATCGGGAATCTGTATAATCTTTCGGTATGCATGGCCTATGGTCTGCCGGAGTTCATCCTGGATGCAGCGGTTACTGCGTTTCAAACCGGGACGCATACAGCGGACCAGGTCCGGCATAATATGGATACCCGGCGCAGGATACTCTATCGGATACTCGAAAAAGTGAAGTCCCTGTCACTCCATAGCGCTGCCGGTGGCATGTATGTGGTGCTTGATATCACGCGCTTGCCGGTTTCGAGTCGGCAATTCGCCAGGGACATGCTGGATCAGCATGATGTTGCGGTTATGCCCTGCGATGGATTCGGTACAACAGGCAAGGGTCTGATTCGTGTCAGTTTATGCGTTCCGGATGACAGGCTTGCGGTTGCCTGTGAGCGTATCGTTGCCTATATCTCCAGTATTGACTGATGCAATCAGAAGCACAGGGCCTGACGCGGGATCTAAGTTTTCAGGCGGAGCAAATCATCTCCTCCATCATGTCGAGCAGGGCATGTGCATCACAATGCACCGTATAGAGCGCCTGATGTCTTGACTTGATGAACTCCTGACCGACCGCATGGCTGATGAAGTCATGCAGTTGGTCGTAGTATCCGGCCGCATTCAAAAGCCCGACAGGTTTGGATTTGCTGTGAATCTTCAGTTGAGACCAGGTGATCGCCTCGAATAATTCCTCCAGGGTGCCGAATCCGCCAGGCAGTGCAATGAATCCATCCGCCAGACTGGTCATTTTTGCTTTCCGATGATGCATGCCGGCCGTAGTGATCAGTCTGGTCAGATCACGATGGGCTATTTCGTTCTTGAACAAATTTCGCGGAATGACACCGATGACTTCGCCGTTGTTTGCCAGTACCGAGTCGGCTATCTGTCCCATCAGGCCAATGCTGCCACCGCCGTAGACCAATCCGATATTGCGGTCGGTCATGGCTCTGGCCAGAGATTTCGCCGCTTCAAGATATTCCGGCCGGTTACCGGTTTTGGACCCGCAATATACGCATATTCTTTTCATTGTTGTCTGATGTATTCTGAAATTTGGACACATTCTATTTTAACCGGGAATTGTCATGAGGAAAAGTGAGATGGCCAAACGCGAAAATATTCCTTTGGAAATGGCGCCGGTGATGGTGGACATATCTGCAGATGGTCAGGCGCGATATGGCTCCGGGGAACTTTCTCCCAATATCATTCGGCGCCTTGAAGATGTCACCGGAATCAGTGTCACTGCGCCGGGGTTCCCACCGGAAATACTGGATGATGAGCCGGAAGAAGTGGGTTATGAAGTGCAGGTTGCCGGGCGCGTTCCGTAAATTCTGTTCCGGTCGAGGTTGCAGGACGGGTAATCAAAAGTGCAGGGATACGTCACGATGTACGGACCGGCAGGCGGCTATCTGTTTTGCCTGGGCTTTCGTGAATCGTGGTTGCAACCGTATACCTATTGTGTTTTTTATGACGTCGTCGTAATCTCGAAGCGCGGGCAATAATGATGATGCCCGATCTCTCCACTCCAGTTCTGCAGCAAGTAGTGACATGGCTTCCGCCTGATGCCGTTTTGCAGCTTCGATATCCGGATTGTCTCCTTTTAATTTGCGTCTCGATTTTGAAAGTTGCGATTTGATTTTGGAAATACCGTCGAAGTCGCCAAGTTGCAATTCGACGGATTTAATGGCTTCTATAGCCATTTCCGCCTGATTGTTTTCGATTGTTGGAGCAAGTTTCATTATGGCTGTTTCCGTACCAGCCAATTGCACTTTCTGATCAAGAAGCTGTATCAGATTTTGCAGCGGTTCATAAGCTGCATCCGAGTTTCGACGATAACTGACCCTTGCGTTCTTTTCCACTTTCGCAAGAACTTTATACTTTTGGTTTTCTTCCTGCCAGTTTGGCGGCAGACGATTTCCCAGCATTTTCTGTTCGAGCTCAAGTTCATGAATTTCCAATTCAATTGATTCCAGTTCATCGGGCGTTGCATCGACATTCCGTGACCATCGCCTGTGTTCGTCCTGCAATTTATTCAGTTGATCGGCAATACTTTTGATTCGATTATTGAGTTGGCGTACTTCGCTGTGAAATGGCTTGTAATCAGATACGAATGCGTCAAGTACAAAGTTCGCTTCCCTTATTTTTTCTATCAGGCCGAATGTATTTTCCGCCAGCCCGAAGCTGTCTGTCAGAGAGCCCTGCCAGGCATCCGGCAGTTCACGAAAATCAGTTAGTCTGATCATCGCCAGACTATCGAGTATTTCTGTTTCGCGCTCGTCGTATTCGCTGAAAACCTGTTCTTCAAGACAATACTGCAGCTTTGGATTAATAGGGGGGGGCGCCGTATCCGAGGTGAGGTAGGTACGATTAGGCATATAGTTAACCAGACCCGGAAAGTAGCCCACGATAGCGAGTCCGACAAGCTGCAATAAGATAAATGCTACCGCGCCTTTGTAAATTTGCGTGGTTTTGACTTCCGGCGGCGCCACGCCTCTCAGGTAAAACAGGGCAAAGCCAAACGGAGGTGTCAGGAATGAGGTTTGAATATTCAAACCGATCATTACACCCAGCCAGACTGCGGTGACGTTGGCGGAGGGATCGGCCAACAGGATCGGCGCCACGATGGGAACAACGACTACTGCAATTTCAATAAAGTCGAGGAAGAATCCAAGCAGGAATATTACCAGCATCACCACCAGAAATTGAGTCCAGAACCCGCCGGGCAAACTCGTTAAAAACTCCCGAACCAGATATTCTCCTCCAAAGCCCCGGAATGCCGCCGTCAGCATTGCCGCGCCGATTAGAATAATAAATACCATGGAGGTTGTCTTGGCGGTATCAATCATCACACTGACCAGTGTGTTATTTATTTTGTAGGTCCTCCATGTGCTCCAGATAACGGCGCCCAGGCATACGGCTACCGCGATGGCTGCGAGAATGACTCCAAACTGATCTCTTCGACCGGTTATATTCTTTATATTGAGATCGAAGAATTGAAGCAAGACCAGAATAACTGCAACCGAACAGATAAAAAGAATTAATGGCGTGTACCTGTTTCCCGGATCATCCTTTAGTCGATATCCTCCCATGACAATTGCGCCAACCGCGCCAATCGCGCCAGCCTGATTCACTGTGGCCACCCCGGTCACAATGGAACCGAGTACAGCAAAAATAAGAAAAAGAGGCGGCACCAGGGAAATAACGACATTACTGAAGAATTTTCGATCATACTCCCCGTCATAGGGAATCGGTGGCGCCGTACCTGGTTTCAGGATTGCTCTGGTCAAAATGTACAACATGTACAAACTGACCAGAATAAGGCCAGGGATGAGTGCGCCCATGAACATATCCCCGGCGCTGGCAGAGGTAATGTCGAGTTCGGCAGGCATCGAAAATTCACCTGTTGCCTTTCTGAATTCCTGGGCCCTCAGGGTTCTTGCCTGGTCCGCTGCATTGGCTAATTGGTCAGCAAGGATGATCAATACAATTGAGGGTGGGATGATTTGTCCGAGGGTGCCTGAAGCGCAAATGGTTCCCGTGGCCAATGGTTTTGAGTAATTATTGCGAAGCATGGCAGGTAATGAGATGAGCCCCATGGCAATCACCGTGGCGCCCAGAATACCGGTTGTCGCAGCCAGCAATGCCCCAACGAATACAACGGAAATTCCTAATCCCCCGGGCACTGGCCCGAATAATTGAGCCATCGCCACCAGCAGGTCTTCAGCGATTTTGGAGCGCTGTAACATGATGCCCATAAACACAAATAATGGAATTGCGATGAGCGTATCGCGCTCGACTTCCCAGTAGAGGCTGCGGAAATTTGTCACTCCTGCTGTCAACCACTGTACCGGACCATCCTGGGCAAAATAAGCCCCCGGGTCTCCTGCAAACAAATAGCCACAGATTGCGGCAAGACCAATCGCTCCAATGGCAGACCCGGGCAAGGCAAAAGCGACCGGGAATCCTGAACTCAATGAAATGATCATCAAGAGAATGAGAATGCCCAGGAAAATCAATTCCACTATGCGGGCTCCTCTGTGGCCACGATTCCTCCCAAGTTACTGTTTTGAAAAACAGAGATATTGGTCAGCATGAAACTGACAAACTGAATGGCCATACTGACGGCGAATATAATCAGGTAAGCCGCCATCAGATACTTGATATACATGCCAAACCCACTTTGTGAGATTTCAAAACTGAGCAGCGGACTATTGATGATGCTGCCTTTCCCCGACATGCCCTGGATCAGAATATTCCAGCAAAGCGGCAGTCCCAGAAAAAGAGCCCCCAGCGTGTTGGTCAACGCCTTGCCCTTGTCGCTGAAGTTGGTGTAGAGCACATCGACCCGGACATGTCCATCCTTGACCAGTGTGTAAGCGCTGGCGAACAGGAACAGACCGGCATACCAGAATCGTACCAGGTCTCCCATGAACGCCTGCTCATAGGAAAAGACAAAGCGGGTAATCACAATCAGAAATTCTGCTGCGACAATCAGTAAGGCAAACCAGATAAATCCCAGTGTTCGGGTAAAGCTGGCGATGAAAATGGAAAGCAGGATCAATGGAAAGTGAATATAACTGCCTCGAAAAATGGGCCTGCCCAACTGGATGGTTAAATGTTTGCCCACGACCGCATTTAAAAATCCTTCAATCCTTAAAAATGAAATAAGCATATCCACCAAACCAACCAGGAAAACCGACCAGAATGCAGCCCTGACGATGAAAGCGGAAATGCGGCTGTACAGTTCGGCATCATCGTCCAGCTTTCGTGCGGGGGTCTTTATGACCAGGGAGATAATGCCCAAAATCGTAACCAGTGTGGCAATAAACTGTACCCAGCCCTTGACAACATCGGAGTCGGTCAGTTTTTTGACAGAACCCTCTGCGCCGATCAATCCGAGGTGAGAGAGAAAGGTTCGTATTCCTGGCCACTCAAACCAGTAGATCAGTGTGTTGTCGATAAGAAACAGGAACAAAAAAACAATCATTGACGCAGCCAGCGCCCGAAACCAGGTGTTCTGACTGGATACTGGATGTGAAGAATGAGCACTCTTCACAATTGACAAAAAATGGAGTTGTGCACTTCGGAGCCTGTGATCAAATCCGGGCGAAGTAGATCAGTAGCGGCCCGCGTTGTAATCAGGAAACGGAGCATAAAGCTCCGTTTCCTGTGGTTGGAAGCCAGAAGTTGCTATACGCCCAAGACTCTGTTTCTTTGTCTGAGGTATTCCTGGTCGGAGATTTTAGTCCAGCCACCGACATCGGATCGTGTCCTGACAAAGCTCTCGTGGACTCGTTTTGCGAGATCACTGTGTTCTACGGTTTCCGCGAAAACTTCTTCTGCGGCCTCACCAAATGAGTCATAAATGTCATCGCTGAATATTTTCAGTTGCACACCTTGATCATTTATCAGACGAGCGAGCGAAGCACCATTTTTAGCATTGAATTCCGCCATCATCACATCGTTTTCCATCGAAGCGGCCGCCTCAACTATCACTTTGTCCGAATTCGACAACCCTTCCCAGAAGTCTTTGTTGATTCCCGCTGCCAGCATTGAACCGGGTTCATGCATTCCGGGATAGTAATAGTACTTGGCAGCTTCATAGAATTTCATGGCTTCATCGTTCCAGGGCCCAACCCACTCTGTGGCATCGATTGCGCCTGAAATAAGATTCTCGTATATCTGACCACCTGGCACCGAAACAGGAGAAGCCCCCAGTTTTGCCAGTACATCGCCACCCAGGCCCGGGATCCGCATTTTCAAACCTTTAAAGTCATCGGCTGAATTCATTTCCTTGCGGAACCATCCGCCCATTTGCACGCCAGTGTTACCGCACATCAGGTTTTTCAATCCGGAATCGCCCGCAAGTTCGTCCCAAAGCTCCTGACCTCCGCCAAATCGGATCCAGGCATTGATCTCGGTATAGGTTAAACCAAAAGGTACGGCGGTAAAGTATGCCCAGGCAGGGTGTTTGCCTTTCCAGTAATAGTCGGCCGCATGATATATCTGTGCATTCCCGGATGCTACTTCATCAAACGCATCAAATGCGCCGACCCGTTCACCTGCGGCGAAATATTCGACCGCGAATCGGCCATCGCTCATGTCACTGAGTCTTTTCGCAAATCGTTGTGCGCCCGTACCCAGACCCGGAAAATCCCGTGGCCAGGTCGAGACTATTGCAATTTCAATGCGTTCCTGTGCGATAGCGGGCGCCATCAGGGTAGAAACTCCGGCTGCTGTGGCAACCGCAACTCCGTTTTTTATCAGTTCACGACGTTTCATAAGAATATCCTCAATTTTCAGTTTATTTAATCTTTCTAATTACGATTTTCAGACCCAGGTGCATGTATGTTTAAATCAGGGACGTGCAGGTAGTATCGCCGATTTTCTGAAACCGGTAAAGCAGGTTTTGGTCAATACTGCAATATTTCACGATGCGGTCAGTCAAACCCTGGAATCAGGCTCCGATAAGGGTAAGAAATTCTGAGCGAGTGCGATGGCTGGTGCGAAACGTACCCAGCATCATTGAGGTTTTCATCGTCGAGTTCTGTTTCTCGACACCTCGCATCATCATGCAAAAATGTTTCGCTTCAATGATGACGCCGACTCCCCTTGCCCCCGTTACTGATTCTATGGCGTGTGCAATTTGTTCCGTCAGATTTTCCTGAATTTGCAACCTGCGGGCGTACATGTCGGTGATTCGGGCCATTTTGGATAATCCGATCACCTTTCCATTGGGCACATAGGCAATGTGGCATTTGCCGACAAAAGGTAACAGGTGATGCTCACATAAAGAATACAATTCAATATCCTTGATGATCACCATCTGGTCATTGTCGGATTCGTAAATCGCATTGTTGACGACTTCTTCGAGATTCTGCTGATAACCCCGGGTCAGATACTGTAGTGCTTTTGCGGCCCGCAGTGGGGTATCGAAAAGACCGGTACGTTCGGGATCCTCTCCGATCATACCCAGGAGAGAATGATAATGTTCGGCTAATTTTTCGGGATGACTCATGTCTGTTCAATCAACATTGGCATGGTTTACAGCCAGCATTGTATCACTGGCTGCCCCACCATACTGCAACCAGACGCCGTACAGAACAGGATTTAGAGGAGATTGTTCGCCAACGAGACGCATACAAAGCTGCGGCCATGGCACAGGATATAAAGGGAATGATTGAAACCAATTCCAGGGGCTTCATTTGGTATACTGCGGGAAAGTTGATTCGGGTTTACGGATATGGTTGATGAAGTGACAGGTTGCCTGCGCAAGATGAGGGTTGAAGCAACCCGTCCCGTGAGTTATCTGATGCCGGTGGGAGACGCGCTGCTGGCAGTAAACGATCAACTCGGCCGCCCACTGAGATTGCAGTATACCGGCAATATTCATTGTGTTGAATGCGGCAGGAAAACCAGCAAGAGTTTTGCACAAGGGTACTGTTACCCATGTTTCAAATCCCTGGCTGAATGCGACCTGTGTATCATGAAGCCGGAGACCTGCCATTTTGCCCAGGGAACCTGCAGGGATGAGGAATGGGCAAAAAGTCATTGCATGCAGGATCACTATGTCTATCTCGCAAACTCTTCAGGATTAAAGGTCGGAATTACCAGGGGGACACAGATACCCACACGCTGGATCGATCAGGGGGCGTCCCAGGCCATTGCGATGTTCAGAGTCAGGAACCGACTTCATTCGGGGTTGCTCGAAGTCGCATTGAAAAAGCAGGTGAGTGACCGCACCGACTGGCGAAAGCTTTTGAAGGGACTACCACAAGAGCAGGACATGGTTGCGGCACGCGAACGGCTTATCGGTTTGGTTCAGTCCGACCTGGAAGCGCTGAAGCAATCGAATGCCGACCTTGAGTGGGAGCAATTGGATGACGCCCCCATTCAACTGACCTATCCGGTGGATCATTATCCTGAGAAGATAGTCAGCCTGAATCTGGATAAAACCCCGGAGATTTCAGGCACATTGATGGGAATAAAGGGTCAGTATCTGATTCTCGACTGTGGCGTGATCAACATTCGCAAGTTCGCGGGTTATGAGGTCACAGCCTGTCTCCCCGATTAACAGGACATGAATTAACGGGATTCAGGGAATAGTGAATCGCCGCATAAATTCACTGGTCAATTCATCGAGACAGACCAGATTTACCGTTTTCCTGATCCTGGATGTTGTGCTGATATTGCTCGGCCTCTGGGCGTCGTATTTTTTGAGGATGGATACCTTCGTCATCACCGATTTTCGTTTTGCTCTTCTGGGGCTGGCCGCGCCTGTCATTGCCATTCCGGTTTTTATCAGAAACGGGGTTTATCGCGCCATCATTCGTTATCTGACCGCCGATGCCATCTGGACCATACTGCGTGCGGTGACGATCTATTGTGTTCTGTGGACATTGGTGGTGTTGTTTTCAGGCATCCTTGAGAAACCTCGTTCCATTATATTAATCAACTGGGGGGTCAGTCTGATATTGATTGGCGGAGCCCGGTTTCTCGCCTGGTACCTGACCAATCTGTATTTCATTGCCGTCCATAAAAGCGGTAGCGATGCAAATGTCAAAAAGGTTCTGATCTATGGCGCCGGAGAGGCCGGGATTCAGATTGCTTCGGGATTGTCATCTTATCGCGGGACCGAAGTCGTCGGCTTTATTGACGACTCCAATCTGCTCCAGAATCAGTCTATCCAGGGCAAGCGGGTCTATCCATCCGAAAACCTGTCCGTGCTGGTGGTCACCATGGAGGTCTCTGAAATTCTGCTGGCCATGCCTTCAGTTTCCCGCGGCCGGAGAGTCGAAATTTTATCTGCTCTGGAGTCCTTGCCGATTCCGGTCAGAACATTACCCGATATTGCCTCCATCGCATCCGGCAAAGTCAAGGTCCAGGATATCAGGGAAATCAGTGTCGTTGATCTTCTCGGCAGGGAATTGGTCTCACCCGACAGATCATTGATGCTCCGGAATATCGACAACCGTGTGGTCATGGTAACCGGCGCGGGCGGCTCTATCGGCTTCGAGTTGTGCCGCCAGATTTCCCTGTTGAACCCCAGGAAGATCATTCTGTTTGAGCAAAGCGAATTCAATTTATATAAAATCGACCGTGAGCTTCGATCCCGCGAGGTCGAGTTTGTTCCGGTGCTGGGTTCGGTTTCGGATATGGACCATATTACCGAGCGATGCAAATCGCTGGAGGTGGATACGATCTTCCATGCCGCAGCTTACAAGCATGTCCCCCTGGTGGAGACGAATCCTGCGATCGGTGTTAAAAACAATGTATTTGGAACCCACGCCACAGCCATGGCGGCGATTCGGGCCAATGTGAAAAGTTTTGTACTGATTTCTACGGACAAGGCCGTTCGTCCCACCAATGTGATGGGTGCGACCAAACGTTTTTCCGAACTGATTCTCCAATCCATCAATGATCATGCGATTGCCGACCAGACCCGGTTCATTATCGTTCGATTCGGTAATGTGATTGATTCGTCGGGATCCGTGATCCCGTTGTTCCGGGACCAGATCAACATGGGTGGGCCGGTGACTGTGACCCATGAAGAAGTCACGCGCTACTTCATGACGATCCCGGAAGCCGCCCAGTTGGTAATCCAGGCCGGGGCCATGGGCAATGGCGGGGAAGTATTCGTTCTGGACATGGGAGAATCGGTCAGAATCTATGACCTTGCGGTTAAAATGATCAAGCTGAGCGGGCTTGTCCTCAAGGATGCCGGGCATCTCAATGGCGACATCGAAATAGAATTTTCCGGATTGAGGCCAGGTGAGAAGCTGCATGAAGAATTGTTGATCGGCGGCAATGTGGCGACAACGCAACATGATCGAATCATGATGGCGAATGAAAGATTCCTGCCGTGGGAAAAGATACGGGAAAAGCTCGATCAACTGGAAACCCAGGTAAGGAAAGGAAATGCCGACCAGATCAGGCAGACACTGGCATCCGTCGTCGAAGGCTATTCCGCCACCTGAATTTCGGTCCGGACAACCACGGTGGGTTGTCCCTACGCGGCGAGCGTACTGCAAGCGCGGATTATCCTTTCCGGTAGATGCAGAACCAGCCTTCAGGCTGATTACCCTCATAGTAGTGATCCATTTCCAGACTCAGGCAGCGGAGTATGGACTGATTTTCCAGTTGTTCGAACATGTCGGCAAATCCCATGCTTTCCCATAGATCCTTGTGAACCGTGCAGGCAAGAATACCGGCGGGTTTCAGAATCCTGCAAATTTCATTAAGTGGTTCAGGGCCGACATGACCATGAGTGAAGGTTCCCGACGAAATGACACAATCAAAGCTGTCGCTTTCATAGTCCAGCGGCAGGTTGATATCGCCGACTTTCAGACCTTTATACAGCCCCTTGCGATTCGCCACAGCGACCATCTCCCAGGATAAATCGATGCCGTACAGGTTGGTATACCCCTGTTCCATCAGCGCATATACGGTCAGACCCGTACCGCATCCAAGGTCGAGGATTTTCGCGTCCCTGTCATCGAGATGCGCCATCATTTTCGCTGCGATCAATCCGGGTGATGCATAATTCAACTCTCCGACCATTTGCTGATCGTATTCCTGTGCCCACTTTGCATAGAAAAGCTTCATGCTCTCCCTGTTTTGAAGGTTGTAGGCTTCAGTTACGAACTCTCCCGGGCCTGTAGCCATATTTCCGGGTTTTTCCTTCACTGCCTGGATTTCATTTTGGTCGGGGGATTCATTTTTTGTCATCGGATTCCTGCTCAGGATATATTCACGAGTGATTTATTGCCGGATTTCAGTACCATTACGACACCGATCACACAGGCAACGATTCCCATAATCGACACCAGCCCGAATGTCTCGTCGAAAAATATCCAGGCCTGAACCACCACAAAAGGCGGCACCAGGTAAAACAGCCCCGCCACTTTGCCTGCTTCTCCGGTGCGGATCAACCACAGCAGGAGCATCGATGTGCCGACCGACAAAACCAGCACCAGCCATCCCATCGCCAGAATAAATGACATTGTCCAGTCGACATCGCGGGATTCCAGTGAAAATGCAAGAACGCACATGACCACGGTATTGATCAGGAACTGGAAGCAAACACTCGGTAACAGGTCATACCCTCCGCAGAATTTTTTCTGGTAAACCGTGCCGGCGGAGATAGCAATCAATGCAACCGTTGAGAAAACCAGTCCGGGGTAATTGATGGCCCCGGTGTCAATGTCCTGTTGGCCGATGACAATGGTGACCCCGATAAACCCCAGGATCAACCCGGCAATTTTGATCCGGGTAATGGATTCGCCCAGCCAGCGGGTCGCCATAAATACCGTTACAAGGGGTTGCATGCCGATCACGATTGCAGTCATCGAAGAAGGCAGCCCTATCTTGATCGCACTAAAAACACCTCCAAGGTAAACACAGTGGATCAGCATGGCGACCACCGCCATGTGGCCGTAGTCAACCATCCGCTTTGGCCAGGTCACATCGAAAAACGGAACCAGTGAGAACAATAGCAGAGTCGCGAGCAGCATTCTGATGCCGAGAAAAGTGAATGGCTCGGCACTCGGCAAGCCGAATTTCGCACTGATAAAACCGGTACTCCACAGGAATACGAACAACAGCGGAAGTCCTGTTCTTATGGCATGGCTTCGAAATGACATATTCCTGGGCTGGATTCGGATAAACGGGTCATTCTTGTCAGTGGAGACGGAAATCAATTCTCACTTGTTTCGACGCAGTAATTTGCCGATAGTGAATGAGGTGCGGGGGATATAGGCATAGCTGGTTCGGTCAACTTTGGTTGGACGGATTCGCATTCGGGACAGACTGAATATGACCAGTAGAATGTGAGCAATGGCCATGAATACGAATAATGCCGAGGGTCCGAATTTTTCGATCAGACTGGCAGTAACCAACGGGCTGAAAATTGCACCGATACCGTATATGAATATCAGCGAGGCATTCACCTCAATGGCGCTCTCAGGACCGACGAAATCATTGGTGTGGGCTGCGGATACCGAGAAAATGGGGAAAGTCGTAATTCCGAACAGGATCGCACCTGTAAAAATGGCCCAGAGCGCCACCGAGCTGGTCACCGCTATCACACCGCACACGACCACGCTGCCGGCGGACAGGGCAATCAACACCCATCTGCGATCATATTTGTCCGCCAGCCAGCCGACCGGAAATTGCGCCAGAGCCCCTCCCAGGAGTACGGTTGCCAGAAAATAACCGATTTGTTGCGCACTTAACCCCACTTCCTGTCCGTAGATCGGGCCGACCATCCGAAAGGACGATGTAGTGACGCCCGCAACCACGACTCCGGCCACTCCAAGCGGGGAAATCAGCGCCGTCTTGATCGGCCTCAATCTGGGTGCGGGAGGAATGTCGGGCTGATTCAGTTTGGTCAATGTCAGCGGAAACAGGCAGGCACAGCAAAGTATCGCCAACAGATTGTAGGAAATATAGGAGGCTGGTTCCAATACCGCGATCATCAACTGGGCGCCGGACGACGCTATGATATCTACAGCCCGGTATACACCCATCACCCGCCCACGCGACTGATTGGTTACCTTGGACTGCATCCACGCCTCGACGACGGTGTAACATCCCGCGATACACAATCCGGTCATGACACGCAACCCTGACCACAACCAGGGATCCGTATATATCGGATGGGCGACGGCGCCGATAGCGCCACATGCAGCGAAGGCTGCAAACCCGCGCGCATGACCCACAGACCCCAAAAGTCTTGGCGCCCACCAGCAGCCGACAAAGAACCCGAGAAAGTGGGCAGAACCGAGAATACCTATCTGGGTTTTGGTAAAGCCGAGTACAAGACCCGACAGCGCATCCAATGGACCGATTGACCCGGAACCCAACTGCAACAGGGTGATCGACAGAAAAAGTGCGGCGAAGGAGATAAGCAAACGCATCTTATGCAGACAGGTAAAATTTGTATTGGACTATACATATATATAGTCAGGGGTAAAGTTAAAACTATAAAATCCTGACAATGAAAAAACAGACCGCCAGCAGCGCTTACTCGTATCCATTATTGATAAGGCGCTTGCTTGATGCCGCATTGGTGGTTTCGCCTGACCAGGAGATCGTGAGCGGCGACCTGTGCAGATACAGCTACCGCACCTTTCGACAGCGCATTGCACGACTGGCAAGCGGTCTTACCTCCTCGGGCATTGAACAGGGAGATACGGTCGCAGTCATGGATTGGGACAGCCACCGATATCTGGAATGCTTTTTCGGTGTGCCGATGATGGGCGCAGTGCTGCATACCATCAACATCCGGCTCTCGCCAGAACAGATTCTGTATACCATTAATCATGCCGAGGACGATATCATTCTGGTTCACTCGGATTTCATTCAGATCATCAACCGGATTTATGATCGAATCGTACATCCTGTGCCTCTGGTCGAATTGCGTGTAGTCGATGAAAACATGAATGACCTGCCGATAGATGAAAAGACCACCGGAGAAGTGGTTATTCGCACACCCTGGCTGACGCAGGGTTACACCGGAGATGCGGAAGGGTCTGACCAGTTGTGGCAGGGCAATTACCTCCATACCGGAGATGTCGGTTATATCGACGGCACAGGGTCCTTGCGGATAACCGACCGGATGAAGGACGTGATCAAATCCGGGGGCGAATGGATTTCTTCACTGCAGCTTGAAAATATCGCATCACAATGTGAAGGAGTGGGCGAAGTGGCTGCAATAGGTATACCCGACCAACGCTGGGGAGAACGCCCCCTTCTGATCGTCACGAGATCTCCCGAATGTGCCCGGAAAGTCAGTGCTGAAGATATTAAAAATGCAATACGTGTCTGTGTAGACAACGGAAATTTATCCCGGTGGGCCGTGCCCGAGCGAGTTGAATTTGTTGATGCCATCGAAAAAACCAGTGTCGGAAAGCTGGACAAGAAGACCTTGCGGGCACTATATTCCCGTCCGGTTGAATAAACCCCATAACCTGAAGTCTCCACCTGATCCATCTATACTTATTCATGACCAGCCACCAAATGAGCGGGGTGATCACCCCGATCCTGACCCCCTTCAACGATGATCTCAGCTTCAATTGTGAACTGTATCTGCGGCACGCCCACTGGTTGTTGCAGCAGGGCATGCATTACCTCTCCCCCTTTGGCACGACAGGCGAAGCGCTCAGCCTGACAGCCGATGAGAGAATCAGTGCCCTGGATGTGTTGATCAATGGTGGTATCGACCCGGCAAGACTGATGCCGGGAGTGGGGTTGTGCAACTTAAGCGACACAAAAAAACTCTGCCTTCACGCGGTTGACAGAGAGTGTGCCGCAGTGATGGCCTTGCCGCAAGAATGCCAGCGATGAGGGGCTGCATGTCTATTTTTCCCGATTGATCGAAAAGGTTGATCATCCCGGACTTCGAATATGCCTGTATCATATTCCGCCGATGGCGGGTATTGGCTTCACTCCTTCCCTGGCAGGTCGGCTGGCAACGGATTTCCCGGAAACCGTGGTGGCTTATAAAGACAGTTCCGGTGATTTTGAAAACACCCGGGCAGTGATTGCGGCCGCACCTGATATTGCAGTGTTCCCCGGAGCGGAATTTCTTCGTCCAGGCCTCGAAAACGGAGCGGCGGGGTGCATCTCCGCAACCTGTAATGTCAACCCCGCCGGAATCCGCGAGGTATTTGATATTGCCACAGGTGAAATAGTGGCAGACCTGGATCGGGCAGAGGCTGAAATGAAAAGCATAAGAAAACTGATTGAAGGCTATGTGCCCATTCCCGCCATGAAGGGATTGCTGGCTGTGCGACGATCCGACGAACGATGGCGAAATGTGAGGCCGCCACTGCTGCCTTCCTCATTTGAGAAAACCACGAACCTGATCGCCAATCTGGCAGGACGGTTGCCTGACCTTCAGGAAACAAATAAATGAATAATCAAGTCATACTGACATGTGCAGTCACCGGAGGCCATGACAATCAGGCCAAACATCCGGATTACCCGATCACGCCACAGCAGATTGCGAATGATTGTATTGCAGTCGGCAGGGCGGGCGCTGCCATTGCCCACATCCATGTGCGCGATCCCCAAACCGGTATGCGCTCGGGTGATCCCGCACTGTTCAGCGAAGTATTCGACCGGATAAAGGACTCCGGGAGCGATATCCTGATAAACCTGACCACCAGTGAAGGCGCCCGGTTTACCCCCGGCAGTGGGGATGCAAAAGTCGGCGGATCAGGGACCACGCTGGTTCAACCTCTTGACCGACTGCATCATATCGAAGCGTTGAAGCCTGATATCTGTACCCTGGATGTCGGCACATTCAATTTTGGTGAGGTGGTATTCATGAATACCCCGCAGCACCTTCGAATCATGGCCGGGCGGATCAGGGAACTTGGGGTCAAGCCGGAACTGGAGGTATTTGAACCCGGACATATCATGTTTGCCCATCAACTGATTCGTGAGGGGTTGATCGATAGTCCTTCGATGTTTCAGATCTGTCTGGGCATTCCCCATGCCGCACCTGCGACGCCGGAGATTCTGACGGTGATGAAAGACCTGCTGCCCGAAAATGCGAACTGGAGCGCTTTTGGCATTTCCCGGTCAGAATTCGATATAGTGGCCCAGGCGGCATCCCGGAACGGCAATTGCAGGGTGGGCCTGGAGGACAACCTTTACCTGAGCAGAGGCAGGTTTGCGACCAACGTTGAACTGGTTGAACGGGCAGTCAGGATAATCCGCGAAACCGGGCGGGAACCTGCAACCCCGACCCAGGCTGCTGTGATTCTGGGAATTACCCGCTAGTACCGTCGATCGCAGGTCTGTTTGCAGCCAGCAGCCAGGGCTTAAGGATCAGCCCTTTCCGCGCCATGGGATTGAGCGCTTGATCACCCAGCGCATGACCATGTCAAACATCAATCCAAGCATGCCCAGCAGGATAATCGTCACCCAGATAATTTCGTAATCCGATTGCTTGCGGGCCACATTTTCGACGAAACCGATACCTGTGGTTCCGGCGAGCATTTCGGCAGCGACCAGTGTTCCCCAGCAAACTCCGATGGCTATTCTGATTCCGGTCAGGATTTCAGGCAGTGAGTTGGGCAGGATGACCTGACGGAGAATCTGCATTCTGGATGCGCCCAGTGAGTGTGCAGCGTGAATCTTGGACAACTGGGTGCCGGTGGCTCCGGTTCTTGCCGAGATCACCATAATCGCGAAGGCAACCATAAACAGCAGGAAGATTTTCCCGTCATCCTGGATACCGAATATGGTCAGGATCAGGGGTGCCCAGGCCAGCGGCGGTACCGGTCGGTAAAGCTCGACCAGGGGGTCAAAATAACCTTTGGCGAAACGCGAGAGCCCCATGAATAATCCAAGTGGTACCCCCGCGACTATGCCAAAGAACAGCCCGGCCAATACACGAAGTACCGAGTCCCAGACATGTCCGGTCGGCACCGGAAAGGATATCGAGGGATAGTTGCCTGTAACAAAGTTGTACACCTTGTTCTTGAAATTGTTTTCGACCTGGCCATCGTTATTATGCCGGGCATATTGTCCGGGGATCAGATCGGCAATCCAGTCGGGGACAATGAAGGCAATCATCTCCGAAACGGGCTTCATTTTAACCCAGAGCAATGGGAATCCTTTGTAACCCTCAGCAGGGTTGGCCAATCGCAAAAAGGTAAACAGGGTGTCCGAAGGTTTTGGCAGCCACCGTCCCGAGCCTTGCTCAGAGCAGGCTTTGTTGCCTGCAAGAACTTCGCCGCCCGGCATGGCCAGGGCATTGATGTAATACAATGAACCCTGTTGTTCCTTCTGTGCCTCGTCCAGGCTGATCAGAGCGGTTTCAACAGGTAGAGTCAGAGCGGCAGGAAATATCCTGCCATCATCAATCCGGTTGTAGATTTTACTGATTTGTTTATGCAGTTCCTTGCGTGCCGCGATCTGGCCTTCATTTCCAGTCTGATCGATCTCGAAAGAAACGATTCGCAGTTTCAGATTTTCGAGGAGACGGGTGATTTCCACTCCATTATTTTTGATCTTGCCATAGTCTGCGGCGATCTGCGACATCACTACACTGGCCGCGTCGAACTTGCGTCCACGATCCGTCATCGGCAGTGTCGGAATTTCGGTGGTGGATTCACCCCACCCTGGTTGTGCAAGCGCTTTTGCCTGCATGGCTTCATCGACCGGTCCGGGATAGTCTGCGGAGGTCAGGTTACTGGCAAGCTGATCTATCCGCGCTGCGATATCACCGAACCTGCCCGCTGTGGCCGGATCGACGATTGCGGGGTCGGCGTGGGCCGCGATTGCGGCGCGCATGTCATTGATGATTTCTTCAAGTTCCTGACGGTCGTTCTGATTGAAATTGGTCCGCTCAAGGGTGGATTCCAGCAAGTTGATCTGGATGTAATCCCGGTGTATGAGTTCGGTTCCCAACAGTAGCCGATTATCCAGCGGATAAACCGACCTGATCGGGTTGGCCGCCCGCGTCAGTTTTGCCACCTGGCACAGTTCGTTTCCTGCCTTGGGGAAGTACGATCTGGCTGCATCCCATGAGAAATAAAACCAGACGAGCAATATGCTTGATACTCCGGCAAGTACCCAATGCCAGCCACCCAGCGCTCTGACCGGGTTTCCAAAAACAGCATCCGTTCTCTCGGTTTTAATCAGCCTCTGGCCGTAAAAAATCGACCAGATCAATGCACTAATGAGTGCGATAAAAAGAATGCCAACGACCATGATTGATGTCTTTTGTAGTGGTTGTAAATAAATGATGCCGTGGTCAGGCCGTGTCTGTCTTGCCCATGATCTCTTCTTCCATATTCCAGATCATCGACAGAATTTCTTCTCTGGTTTCAATGAACGGGGCACTGTTCTTGATTTCACGGGAATCTCCGATCAATCCCTGCTCGGCAAACGGCAACCGGTATTCCTTGTGCAATCGCCCGGGTCGGGGCGCCATTACAAACAATCTCTCGCCGAGCAGCAATGCTTCTTCAACGGAGTGAGTGATGATCATGATGGTTTTTCCGGTTTCCTTCCAGATCTTCAATACCAGTGTCTGCATTTTTTCCCGTGTCAGGGCATCCAGCGCCCCCAGTGGCTCATCCATCAGGATCAGGTCCGGGTTATTGATCAGACAACGAGCCAGAGCGATACGTTGTTGCATTCCGCCAGACAGTTGGTAGGTGGGAGTATCCCCAAAACCCTGCAGGCCGACAATTTCCAGCCATTCCTCTACTTTTTTTGCCGTTTCGGCCGGGTCTGCCTTTTTCATTCTCAACCCGAAATTGACGTTTTCTTCAACCGTGAGCCATTCGAACAGCGCACCCTGCTGAAAAACCATGCCGCGGTCAACGCCCGGTCCGTCTATTTCCGACTCGCCAAGTTGAACCGAGCCGCCGGTTGGCATCAAAAATCCGGCTACGATGTTGAGCAAGGTCGTTTTGCCGCATCCGGATGGTCCGAGTACGGACAGGAGTTCTCCTTTCTTCAAGGTGAACGTCACATCCTTCAAGGCATGGACGCTGCCACCTTTTGGCATGTTGAACACCATATTGAGATTATCGGAAATCAAATCACTCATAGTCAATCACACATAAATTGGGATACCACTCGCAAGTGCATGAAAGAGGGCAGGTCACAGCATGAATACGGTGAACCTGCCCTCTCAAGGTCGGTACAAACGGTTAAGGTTATTGCAGGAAGGATGTGTCTATAACCGCATTGTAATCGTCAAGAGCCGGTCTGTCCTCAGTCGCGAAAGCGCCACCCACCACACCGATTGCAACACTGGCCATGCCGGAATCATTGAAGTAGTTGTTAAGCTGTGCTTCAGCGGTTGGGAAGATGAACTCGGCCATCTGTGCCATGGCGCCTTCTTCACTCATGCCGGCATCTTTTGCAATGATGCCGATATCTGAATTGCCTGCCGTGAAATTGGCGTTGGACTGATGGGTTACTTCAAGGAAGGTGCGCACGATCTCGGGATTTTCCTGAGTGAATTTTTCAGTTACGGAAACCACGTCAAAGCTGATAATTCCAGTATCAATCTTGTCTTGTGGTGACATCAAGGGCGTACCTGCTTCATACATTTTCGACATTGATTCCGCGCCAAACCCGCACGCCATCGAAACTGCGCCATCAACCAGCGATACAGCGCCATCCGCAGGAGCCTGGTCGATTACGTTGACTTTGCTGACATCGACATCAAGCGCCCGCATCATCATGCGGAAACTGTAGTCGGCCATGGTCGCCAAAGGCACGGCAACGGCTTTGCCTTCCAATTCGTTCGCGTTGGTTTTGTCGATACCTTCGCCGGTGCGAACAACACAATCATTTGCCGGATACTGTACTGCAATGGCAACCAGTTTAATCGGCGCATTGGCATTGACCGCATTGATGAAAGGGGCCAGGCCCTGGCTGTAGGAAATGTCGATATCTCCGGCCAGCATGGCTTCTGTCATCGCCGTACCGGTATCGAAGTTGGTCCAGTTTACCGGAATACCGAAGGCATCATCGTATGCCTTGGTAACCTTGGCCTCCTGGTTCGGGGTGGCCCATTCAAGGAAGAATGCAACATTGACCTGATCGGCCGCATGAACTGAAGCGGACATCAGTACCGCTGCCGCAGTTGTACCAATTAGTGTTTTGACGGAATTCATTTTTACTCCAGATAGTTATAATTTTAAATTGTTTAGAAGGAAACGGGTGAACATCCCAGACCATCTGTCCGGTATCCTGTCATTACCCCCCTGTCGGAAATCCAAGTCGGATTCAAGGTCGGAATCAATGGTGCTGACTCGGTATCAAGAATAAATCTGGATGGATTTTAGCTAACATACCGAAATGTAGCAGAGGTTACCCTCGAAATGGTGAGCCAGTTCTATTTTGGCAACAGGGCCAGTTGCCATTGCAACCCCTGCCTCTGGCGGCATCTCCAGGACTATTCGCCATAGGGGGGGAGAGTTCGCCAGTTGAACATCGTATCCGCCATTTTAATCCGCCTGTTCTGTTGGTGGAACTTTCTTTTCAGTGCCTCCGGTGATTTATCGACACCGCCGAATGCCGGAAATATTTTGCATTCGGAGGCTGCGCTTTTTTCACCACCAATCAATCTGGCATTGTACAGCTCGCAGATGGTCTGGACATTACGGAAGTACCGGTTGCGCTGACGAGTCAGGAATACAACGGCCTGATCGAATGTCGGTTTGTCATCGCAGGCCATGGTAATTCGATTGTGCGGGTCGATTCCCGCAGGATTAAGGTGCCCGTAGATAATGATCTCACCACGAAGGTTTTCAGTCGAGCGGAAATAATCTTCAATTGATCTGACGTATTCGAGATTCCATTGCCAGAAACGGGTCATCGATGCCAGGACCTGATCAGGGTCAAGCGCGAAATTGGCATCGGTATGGTTTTTATAGATATATTGACTGTCGGGTAATTGCGTGCGGGCGGCAAACGGGATGGCTTCCCTGAGTATGCGCATTTGCTCGGGGTCCCTGAACATTTCGGCGTGATGCAATTGAATGCCGGCTATGGTAGGGGTTTGCGCGTCCAGGTCATCGACCAGATCGAACAGAAAGTCCTCACCACTGCGGTTACTGAAACCGTTTACGAAAATCAGGCCTTCGGCATCCGCCTGCTGGCATTTGTCGGCCAATTCCTGTCCGCGTTTGGTGATTTCGTTGTTTATTCCCTGATTCAACAGCGGTTGCATGGATGATACGGTGACATGCTCCAGACCAAGAACGATATTTTCTCCTTTGGAAGTGGCTGAAACAGTCCTGTTGTCGAGATCGAGGTAGCAATACGGTGACAGATGGGACAGTAAACCCGCGAGACTCTCCGGATCATTGCTGACCGGCAGTGCAAAAGCGATTTCGTTTTCCGGTAAACGGTGAAACCGGCACCGTACCGCAGATACCAGCCCTGTCCAGCCCAGTGTGCCAGCATATCCCTGAAGTTCAGAGCCACCAATACGTCTGATACCATGACCATCGAGGAGTGCAATTTCGAGGACGCTGTCACTGAAGTAGCGACGCTGTGGTCCCATGCCTCCGGTCATGAAGGTTGCGCCGACCTGGGCATAGCTGTAACTGGTCAAATCCGCGCCGAGTACCCGGTACGGGATTCCCGCGTGCTGAATCAGAGACCGGTTTAACTGCTCCAGTGTGATTGCAGCCCCGGCACTGACCTCCATTGATTCCATGTCGATAAAGACCTGACCGAGGTTAACCCCGGTGATTTCAGGCCGACCGAAGCGCACTTCGGGTTTCACGGCCGGTTCGATCCTCAAACCGATGATCGGCTTCCCGTTATCGGGTCTTATCCGGAACAAACCCTCGCCGGAAGATCCGCCTGAAATGGGCAGCAGGCAGATTTCTTCGCCATGAATGCGCCTGATTGCAGACAGCGCTGCCGGCAGGTCTGCGGCAGAGGCGCCACTGCGAACAGCATAGGCGGTATCATAGATGATCGCTGCGTTTTCTCCATCGACCATCCCGGTTCTGATCGGCAGTAATGAGTTCTGAGTCATGGTTGTCTTTAATTATTTATCTAAGTCCCGAAGTTATTGTATGATTCGCCGATACCGGATTTGAGTTCACTGATTCAGCCATCATTCGATACCCTTAGCCTATGCCCTCTCTGATTGTCAAGTACGTCAAATGGGTCGATTACATTTCGACCCGTTTCGGTCGGCTGGCGATGTACGCCATCTTCCTGATGATTGGCACATTGTTGCTCGGCGCAGTCACCAGAAACATTCTGAATATCCCGCTTTCGTGGACCGTGGAAATGGCTCAATTTACCATGACGGCCTACTATATTCTCGGCGGCGCCTATTCAATGCAGTTGGACAGTCATGTCCGGATGGATTTGCTCTATGACCGTTATTCTGACAAAACCAAGGCAAAAATAGACATCTGGACGAACTTTTTCCTGGTCTTCTATCTGGTATGTCTGCTGTTCGGGTCCATTTCCAGCACGATTTATGCGATTGAGTACGATCAGCGAAAGTTTTCCCAATGGAATCCTTCAATGGTGCCGATCAAGTTAATCATGTTGTTCGGTATTATCCTGATGCTGCTGCAAACCATTTCCACCTTTTTCAAGGACATCGCAAAGTCTCGCGGAATGGAGATTTCATGAGTCACGAAGCGATCGCCATTTTCATGTTCGCATCAATGTTGTTGATGCTGCTGACTGGCCAGCGAGTGTTTGCAGCGATCGGGTTTGTTTCAGCAGCGGTAGCGCTGATGTTGTATGGCAATGGAGCAATCGAGATGCCGTTCAATGCCGCATTCAAATTGTTCAACTGGTATCCGCTGCTGACCCTGCCATTGTTCGTCTATATGGGCTTTATCCTGTCTGAATCAGGCATAGCAGGCGATTTATACAAGATGTTCCACGTCTGGTTTGGTGGCCTGAAAGGCGGCCTTGCGGTCGGCACCATCGGTCTGATGATCGTGATATCAGCGATGAACGGCCTGAGTGTTGCTGGCATGGCAATCGGCGCCACCATTGCATTGCCGGAAATGCTTCGTCGTGGTTATGACAAGATCATGATCACCGGAGTTGTTCAGGCTGGCAGTTCGCTCGGAATCCTGGTTCCTCCCAGCGTGGTGCTGGTGCTGTACGGCATGATCGCACGTCAGCCGGTCGGCAAGCTATGGCTGGCAGGGGTTTTCCCGGGACTGATGATGGCTGCGATGTTTATAATATACATTGTCGTTCGCTGCTGGTTGCAGCCGCATCTCGGCCCTGCTCTTGACCAGCAGTCACGGAATTTGCCCCTGTCGGAAAAGTTGAAGTTGCTGAAGGCCGGCATTATTCCGTTCCTGATCTTTTTCTTCATGACCGGATTATTCGTCATGGGAATTACCAGTCTGGTTGAAAGTTCGGCGGTCGGCGCCACTTCGGCGACCATTGCCGCACTGGCCAAGCGGCGATTGACCAAGGCGGTGCTGGAAGAAACCGTCAGAAAAACTCTGGGCATTTCCTGCATGTTCATGTGGATTATTCTGGCGGCCCTGAGCTTCGGCGCGGTCTTCGACGGCATTGGTGCGGTCAGGGCAATCGAATCGCTGTTCATAACCAAATGGAATCTTACACCCTGGGAAGTGTTGATCATGATGCAGTTGTCCTACATTCTGATGGGGATGTTTCTGGACGATACGGCGATGCTGGTGATTGTCGCCCCGCTTTATGTGCCTCTCATCATCGTCCTGGGTTTCGATCCCATCTGGTATGGCGTGCTCTATACCATTACCTGCCAGATTGCCTATATGACACCGCCATTTGGTTACAATCTTTTTCTGATGCGGGCAATGGCGCCCAAAGAGATATCGCTTGGTGACATCTACCGGTCGATCACTCCGTTTGTGCTGGTCATGACTCTTGCGTTAATATTGGTCATCCTGTTTCCACAAATTGCTCTGTGGTTACCGGAGCAGGTATACTTGAAGGTCTAGAAATCATCCACAGCCGCGATTTTGCATGTATAATTGATTGATTATCCGTCTGTTGTCTCAACCAAAAAAGAGGTGAACTAAATGAAAGACACTAAAATCGAAGAGTCGCCAAAGGAACCGACCCGACGCTCGTTTATAAAAACTGCAGGAGTGGCGACCGCGACCGCGGGTGCGCTGGCAGTGGTTGTGACCGCCTGCACCAAGGATGATACCGGAATGACGGAGTCAGAGAAGGCGCTCAGCCAGGCGAACGAGAAAATCTCCGAACTGGAGAAGATGCTGGCAGAGAAGGAAGCCCCCGTAGCCTATAGCCCGACTGACCCGATCAAATGGCGGTTACAGACTTATTCCGGCGCTCCCCTCGGCGCCCATGTCATCAAACCCCAGATAGAGGCATTCAACATTGCCGCCCATGGGCAGATGGAAATCGAGTTGTATTACGCGGATCAACTGGTCGCAACCGGTGAGTTATTCAGGTCCATGCAAAACGGCACGATAGATGCGGTACAAAGCGATGATGCGACCATGGCTTCACCGGTGGATATCAGTGTGTTTGGCGGTTACTTTCCCTTTTCGACACGGTACAGTCTGGATATGCCGGTGTTGTTCAAATATTACGGCCTTGATGAAATCTGGGCTGAAGCCTATGGCGAAATCGAAGGCGTCGAGTGGATCAGCGCAGGGGCCTGGGACCCTTGTCATATCTTTACAAAAGACCCGATACGAAGCGTTGCCGACATGAAAGGCAAGCGTGTATTCGGTGTGCCTACTGCCGGCAAGTTTCTGTCGCGCTATGGGCTTGTGCCGGTGACACTGCCCTGGGATGACATTGAGGTTGCGATCCAGACAGGCGAACTTGATGGCGTGGCCTGGTGTGGTTTTACTGAAGCATACGAAGTAGGCTGGGCGGATGTATGCAGCTATGCGTTGTTGAACAACATTACGGGCGCTTGGTGTGGCTCTTATTTCGCCAACACCGAAAGCTGGAACAAGGTGCCTGCTCACCTCCAGGAATTGTTCAAATTGTCCGTCGACAGTTCTCATTACTACCGGCAGGTCTGGTATTGGGGCGGTGAAGCTGACCTTCGGGTCAACGGCAAAAAAATGGAACTGACCACAATTCCGGCAGAAGAATGGGATCAGGTAGTCAAGGATTCCGAAGAGTTCTGGGATGAACTGGCATCTATCAGCCCGCGGACTGCAAAGGTGGTTCAGGCGTACAAGGATTATTCCGCCGTGATGCAAAAAGCAGGCGTTCCTTACCGTTATAGCTGATTTTTGATCATCCGTTTCCGAAGGCGAGACTCATCAATACCCTGGCACTGCGTGTCAGGGTATTTTTTTCGATACTTTTCTGAACATGTCAGATTTATGGGAACAGTTTTATTCGGATATTGCTCCTTTCACCACCCATATCCCTGCCGAGGAATTTGATTACACCATCAATATTTCTCTCAAGTACCACTATGTCTATGCAGAAAATGCGAAGGTCGCCTGCTCGACCATCAAGTTGATTCTTCAACGGATGGAACTCAACGACCCGGATTATCGCCCCGATGACCTGATTGACCTGCATACCCGGATTTTCTCACCGTTGATCAGGCCCGCTCAGGTCAAATCCTTCAGCAACTACATTAAACGGCCAAACGTGATCAAATTCTGTTTTGTCCGGAATCCATACTCCCGGCTATTGTCCGCTTATCTCGATAAAATCGAAAACAATATGCCTGGGAAAAAGGGGATACTCAGGCAACTTGGTTTCGACCCGGAGGAGATTAACCGTCCCGTGTCCTTCAGTGAATTTGTCAGCGCAGTGGCCGGACAATCTATTTCGGCAATGGATCAGCATTGGAGGATTCAGTATTACCAGACCTTCCAGGATCAGATCGATTATGATTTCATCGGGCGGTTCGAGTCGCTGGAGGAAGACCTGAAATCCGTACTTTGCATGGTCAATCCCGGATTTCAGACATTCTGGGGGACGGAAGCCCGTCACACCACCCACTCGGAACAACAACTGATTGCCTGCTACACCGACCAGCTTGAGAATCTGGTTTACAGGATATACCAGAAAGATTTCCAGCAGTTCAAGTATGAGCGGTTGTAATTCAACGGAACTTTTTCGGGGTTTGATTGACTGACATTTGCACGCCATCAATAGAATGCGAGAAAAAACGTGAGAAATATATTTGAAAAACCGGTCGCCATTTCAGTCGTCATTCCTGCGCTTAATGAGCAGGACACCGTCGCCACTGTGGTCAGCGCTGCACTCTCATGCCCCTTGATCGATGAAGTGGTTGTGGTCGATAACGGTTCTACCGACAATACCACCCTGGTGGCCAGGGCGGCAGGCGCGAAAGTCGTTGATGAACCGGTTGCCGGGCAGGGCAATGCATTGCGAACAGGTTATACCGTAGCGCACAACGACTGGATCATAAAACTTGATGCCGACCTTTCCGAGTTCAGCCCAACCCTGGTGGAGACGCTGCATGGCGCTGTCAGACCCGGAGTAGGGCTGGTAAAGGGACTGTGGTTTGACGCCAACGACAATATGCCAATGACCCGTTTGATGGTCAGACCTGCGATTGCCATCATGTTTCCCGGTTTATCGCATATCCGCGCTGTCAATTCCGGCTTGTTCCTGTTTGACCGATCACGCATTGCAGTCAGTGAACTGACCGATGGTTATGGCGCGGATCTCGATGTAATGCTGCGAATGCACACTGCCGGATGGAACACGGTTGAAGTGGATGTCGGTCAGATCACCCACAACACGCGCAATCTCCAGCACTACAACAAAATGTCTGAAACCCTGCTTCGGTTTCTGATCGACCGCCATGAGCAGGCAGCCCAGAACCCTCTTTTTGTAGTCACTGATACCGCTGAAGACATTATTACCGGTTCTATTGGTCTGATTGCGAAGAAACTGAAAAGCGGCAGCCGTGTTACCGCATTCCTTGGACAGGATTGTGGTCATGGAGTGGACATACTGCGAGAGGTTCTGACCGACTACCCTGCATTTTCAATTGAACCGATATCCGCCGTCGATGATTTCAATGTGTTGTCGTCCCGGCACAAGGCAACCATCATTACCAGTTGCTTTTCCCATGTTGCCGATGCCGATGATCCGATCGTGAGTGCAGCCCTCAGACTTCAGGGCAAATACAATAAAACAGGCAGGCATGGAATTCTGCTGATGATGCCGATTCGCGAAAACAACCGGTTCGCGGCTGAATATCGCCCGGATGTCCGGGTCGATATCGGTCAGGTTGTGATGATAAAAAAACGGGCGCAGGACGCGTTGTGTGAGGAAAACGAAGTGGCCCGGGAGTGGATAAACGAGAGCGGAGCGGCCCGGCTTCTGTGGAACGGGCAGTTCAACCCTGAAGCCACCGAATCCTTCCAGGCTTTCGACCACAAGGATATTTCTCCGCCATTCGTTACCCTGTAGCAGACTTGTGAGTTAAATTCAAATCATGATCAGAACAGGCAAACAATACCGGGAATCCCTGCGCGACGGCAGAGAAGTGTACATGGATGGCAAGCGGGTTCTGGATGTCACCACTCATCCCCAGTTCACGCCACTGATTGACATTCGCGCCCGCATCTATGATTTGCAGCACGAAGCGGAATTTCAGGATCTGATGACCTTCGAGGAGGATGGTGAACGCTTCCCGGTAGGCAATCAGATTCCACTGGAGGAGGCGCACTGGCAGGCTAAACGAAAGGCCGTGGATACCGTGATGAAGGATATTGGCGGGGTGGTCACCCGGGTTGGGGATGAAACCGTGGGAGAGATGTGGTCGCTTGCTGATGGCGCCGATGTTCTGAACGAGATCGATCCCAGGTTTGCTGAAAACATCAACAGGCATATCAGACTCGCTGTCCAGGACGATCCATTTCATGTGTCGGCCAATACCGATCCGAAAGGAGACCGGTCGCTGAAACCCCAGGACCAGGATCCAGACATGTTGACCCATGTGGTCCGGGAAACCGATCAGGGGATCGTGATCCGTGGGGCAAAATTTGAAACTGCGGCATCCTGTTCCAACCAGGCTTTCCTGAAGCCAACCATCGCCAACTGGGGGGATGACTCGATTTCCGATTATGCGGTGGGCTGCATAGTGCACATGAATGCGCCGGGGGTAAAGCATATCTGCCGGGCAGGATTTCAAAGGGACGGCGCACAGGCGGATTACCCGTTGTCCAATAAATTCGATGAAGTTGATACCCTGATGATTCTCGATGATGTGCTGATTCCCTGGGAAGATGTACTGTTTTATCAGCATACCCGGGCTGCCGCTTTTATCCGTGCAACTCTGCATCGCTATTCTGCGATGCCATTTGTGCAACGCCTGATTACCTATGCAGACATGATGATCGGCGCTGCCCTGTGGAATGTGAAGCAAACGGGGCTGGAGAAGCAGCCCGCGGTGCAGGAAAAACTGGCTCAGCTTGCAGTATACCGTGAAGGAATCAACGCCCACCTGACCGCTGCGATTACCCTGGCTGAACGCAGCCCCGGCGGGTTTTTGATGCCGAACCAGTCCTTGCTGATGACTGGCCGGGTACATGCGGTTTCCAATCTGCCCGCGATGATGCATATTGCCCGGGAGTTGTGTGGCGGCCAGATCTGTATTACACCCGATGTGGATTCGTTCAGGGGCGAGGAAACCGGAAAGTGGCTGGATAAATACTACACGATCAACGAACGCTGGCAGGCCGACGACCGCCGCAAGTTGCTGTCCTTCGCACGGGACTTGCTTAATTCCGGCTATGCCGGACATCGCCTGACATTTCACTTGTTCGCCCAATCTCCGCCTTTTGCTCATTTAGCGGCGGTCTACCGTAATTTTGGCTGGGACGGTCCGCTGGATTTTGTCAAACATGCCGCAGGCCTGTCGGACAATGTCGACGAGTAGTCTGACCGATGCCAACGGCGCTTATGTGTCCGATACGCAAGGCAATACCTACCTTGATGGTATCGGTGGTGTTCTTCGTTCTGGTCGGCATTCCACTCGGAATCGGCAAAGGACCTGTACGCCAACGATATGATATTGCAGTACCCGGAGACTACTCTGTTGAAATAAGTTGAAGTAACCGGTAGCGCCTGGGCACTCCTTAAGGGAGCGCTCAGGCTTACCTTGTTTTTTCCAGCACTTTGCCAGGGTTCAGTTGAGTCATGCAGTGGTGGTGTTTGAGCGGACATTCCCGTTCAAAACACGGGCTGCATTCAAGATTGAGATTCAACAGGTCGGCGCGGTCGGTCAACGGCGGGGTAAAAGCCGGGGTGCTCGCTCCGTACAGGGCGATCACATGCCTGCCTGTGGCGGCGGCGACATGCATCAGTCCTGAATCATTGGTCACCACATAACGGGCACAGGAAATCAGGTCCACGACTTCTTCAAGGCGGGTTTGGCCGGTCAGGTCGATGCAGCCGCCTGCGCTCAGATGATTGATCCGTTGGGCGATCGGTTGTTCGTTTTTGGCGCCGAAAATCCAGACCTGCCAACCCGCCTTTATCTTTATCCTGGCTACTTCAGCAAAATGTCGGGCAGGCCAGCGATTGGCGGAACCGTACTCTGCTCCCGGACAAAATGCCAGCGCCGGTTTGTCGAGGGTCAATCCGAACCGGGACAGGGTTGCGGTCAACTGCTCCCGGTTGACCTGCAATGCCGGATACGGGGGCATCCCTGAAATCGTTTGTTCCCGGTCGATGCCGAGCGCTGCATAACGCTGCACATTCGCGGGGGTCGCCCGCTCATCCAGACGTCGAATATCATTCAGCAACCCCCAGCGTTGCTCGCCGACATACCCGGTGCGTTTCGGAATGCCCGCGAACCAGGGGATCAGCGCCGACTTGAAAGACCCTGGCACTACGATGGCCTGATCAAAACGATATTGGCGAATGTTTCTCGCCAGTCTTCTGCGCACGCCGAGTTGAATCTTGCCGTGCCCGACCGGCATTTCGATGGTTGCGTGGACTTCGGGCATTCTTTTCAGAATCGGCTCACTCCACCCTGGCGCAAGCACGGTGATACGAATTTTCTCCGAACGGGCCTTGATGGTCTTGAACAGACTTTGCGCCATCACCATATCCCCGACCCAGGAAGGACCGACTACCAGAATATGGGCATCGTCACTGTTCCAGGCTGATTCGACGCGTGTTTTACGGCGGCCTGGCCGGTCTTTAGTTCCCCGAAATATGGGGGTAGGGACAGGTCTCCGTGCCTGTCCGAATCGGAGACGTGCACCGATGGTACCGGACAACCACGGGGGGTTGTCCCTACGATTGTGGTTCGGAGGCCGGATCCGCAAGTACATAAAGCGTCCCGCAATAAGGACACAGTTCCTGCCCACTGTCTTCAATCGGCAAATATAC
This sequence comes from Arenicellales bacterium, assembly GCA_963663315.1. Classification (GTDB taxonomy): domain Bacteria; phylum Pseudomonadota; class Gammaproteobacteria; order Arenicellales; family Poriferihabitantaceae. The sequence continues at coordinate 392,221 of OY760176.1, forward strand.
CCTTGGATGAGAATCCCACAGGCGCTTGCCGGGCATCGGGCAGTGCAGTGGCAGATCCGCTGCGGTTACTTCAACCCGTTCGCGGTCATTCGGAACATCGCTGTCATCTGATAGCGCATCCGCGTCAATACCATCGCGCCGGGGTTCAGACATAGGTCAACCAATCCTCATATTCAGGGATACGGCCGTGCACGGCATCGAAAAACCGGGACTGTATTTTTTCAGTAACCGGACCCCGTGTGCCACTGCCGATCTGGCGATTGTCCAATTCGCGAACAGGCGTCACTTCTGCGGCGGTACCGGTGAAGAAGGCTTCGTCGCAAATATAGACCTCATCCCGGGTAATCCGTTTTTCAACCAGCTCCAGGCCTTCATCAGCAATGATTTTCATCACGGTGTTGCGGGTAATGCCGTCGAGGACTGAAGTCAGGTCCGGGGTGTATATCACATTGTCCCGAACAATGAACAGGTTCTCGCCGCTGCCCTCCATCACAAAACCATTGGTATCCAGCAATAATGCTTCATCGTAACCGGTATCGATGGCTTCCTGCAGCGCCAGCATCGAATTGATATAGTGCCCATTGGCTTTTGCCCGGCACATCGCAACGTTGACGTGATGGCGGGTGTAAGAAGATACCCGGACACGGATGCCGGATCGAAGGCTCTCCTCGCCAAGGTACGTCCCCCATTCCCAGGAGGCAACAATCACATGCACCTTGAGATTGTCTGCCCGGATGCCCATTCCTTCCGAGCCATAAAAAGCCATTGGTCGCAAATACCCGGCCTCCAGCTTGTTCTGTCTGATCGAATCGACCTGGGCGTCAATCAGCGTCTGCTGGTCAAAAGGAATTTTCATACGGAGAATATGAGCGGAATGGAAAAGCCGCTGAGTATGTTCCCGGAGGCGGAAAATTGCAGTGCCCCCCTCCGCCCTGTAGGCACGCACCCCCTCGAACACACCCATACCATAATGCAGGGTATGGGTCAGCACATGAGTGGTCGCATCACGCCAGGGAATCATCTCCCCGTCCATCCATATTACGCCATCGCGGTCACTGAACGACATGATGACCTCCGGCAACCGGTTTCTTTGCTGATGTTTTTTCCATAGATACTATTTCCGCGACTATGCTCCAGTTCAGATTGCTGGAATCTGGCTTGACCAGTAAATTAAACCACTTGCCTTCGATCTGTCAACCAAAAGTCTGCTGCCAGACTTCTTTCACAGCCTGCCGTTCGACCTGCAGTGTCCCCTGTTCAACCAGAACCGGGCGGTCCATCAGTTTCAGATCCAGCGAATGGCGCAGATAGGTCTGATAGCTGGTCAGCAGCCGCTCACCGGTAGATGCATCAATAATGCCATGGGCGATCAGCGCTCCGATCGAATCCGCAGTCGTTCTGGGTTCGGCCAGGTTCGGACAGGAACGGGCATGACGCAAAATCCAGTACTGAATCAGGAATTCGATATCGACAATACCGCCCTCATCCAGCTTGATATCATATATCTGTTCGGTTGAAATGCAATTTTCATTAATCATCTTGCGGCGCATCCCGGTAATATCATCTGCCAGTTGATCCGGATCCCGCTCCATCGACAGAATTGCTGTCCGGGCCTGCTCGAACCGGTTGATCAAACCCTTTTCGCCGACCACTACCCGGGCGCGAACCAACGCCTGATGCTCCCATGTCCAGGCATTGTTAATCTGATAATTAAAAAATCCCGAAAGCGAAACCGCCAGCGTACCACTGCGTCCGCTCGGGCGTAGTCGCATGTCTGTTTCGTAGAGCAATCCGGCTTGGGTCCTGGCCATAAGCAGATGGACCAGTCTTTGCCCCACGCGACTGTAAAAGTATTCAGCCTGACTCCTGGAGAAGGAGCCATCCGCCAACGATGAATCATAGCAGACCACGACATCCAGGTCCGAATGATAACCGAACTCGCCGCTGGCAAACTTGCCGTAGGCAATCACCCCGCCACTACAGGGAGCCGCCCCCTGCTTGCCTTCAACAAATCGAACAGCATCGCTAAACACACTGTTCAGCAATACTTCCGCTAACTGGACAAGCGCCCGGTGAACATCAGCCACGCTCAACACTCTCGACACGTCCGCCGCCGCAATACGAAGCAACTGGGCATTTTGAAATTCACGCAACGCAACCATCCGGCCCTCAGCATCATCGAGGTCAATTTGAACCAGTCGATGATCCAGTTCACTTTTCAGATCCCGGTCGTCCCGGTTTCGAATATCCATGATCGGATGGAGCAGTTCATCAAGGATCACAGGGTGGCGACCGATATGTCTGGAGATCCATGGACTGGCGGCACATAAATGCAGCAGTTGTTTCAGCGCAATCCGATTCTCGATCAGCAGGCTGAGATAGGCTGAACGCCGCCCGATGGCCTCGATCACACTGACGAATGCCGCCATTCCACGCTCGGCATCACTGTGCGTGCCAGCTTCCCTTAACGCCAGCGGTATCAGGCGATCAATCCGGTCGCGCTCGATTCCGGAGAAAGCCTGATAAAGCCTGCCTTCCCTGAATCCCTGCAGTAATCGCGGGGTCGAATCTGAGGACTGAAACCCGATCCCGGCCATGATTTCGCGTGACTGCGGCCCGTCCAGCTTTCCCTGCCACAGATCAACCAGTTGATCCCGTCCCGGACTGCCGCCTTTGGGTGAATCCGGTTCTTCATCGAGAATCATGCGGAACTGGCCGTGGACATGGTTACGATGCGCATCAAGCTTTTCGATATAGCGGTCCCAGTTGTCAAAACCCATACTCCAGGCCAGCCGTGCCTGATCCATTTGTGTTTGCGGCAGCAATTGGGTTTGTCTGTCCTGAACCATCTGCAAACGATGTTCGGAATTGCGGAAAAACCGGTATCCCGCTGTCAACCCGGCACAGGCCTGGTCATCTATCACTCCCAGTTTCTTCAGGGCAGTCATCGCCTGATACAGGCGCGAAGTTTGCAGGCTGTTTTCACGGCCACCCCGAATCAATTGATGGCTTTGAATCAGGAACTCCACTTCCCTGATGCCACCCCACCCCAGTTTGATATTCTGATTGAAGTCTGCCTGCTCGAGTTCACGCTTGATCATGCCCTTCATCACCCGGATAGAGTCGAATGCGCCGAAATCCAGATACTTGCGGTAGACGAAAGGTTTCAATATGTCAAGAATTTCCTGTCCGGCATTTTCATCACCGGCCACCTGACGGGCCTTGATCAGTGCGTAGCGCTCCCAGTCGCGGCCATGAGTCTGGTAATAGTGTTCCATGGCCGGACAGGACAATACCAGAGGGCCATTACTTCCATTCGGCCGCAAGCGCATGTCGGTCCGGAACACAAAGCCATCCACTGTCGCCTGAGCCAGCGCTGCGATTATCTTCTGCCCCAGTTTTATGAAGTAAACCTGATTGTCGATGACATCCTCTCCCGCCTCCGGGCGAGTCCGTCCCGGATGATCGTAGGCAAAAATCAAATCCACATCAGATGAATAGTTCAACTCGGAACCGCCCAGTTTCCCCAGTCCCAGAACCACCATCGAAGCAGGCTCGCCATTGACACCGAACGGCTGGCCAAACCTTTCCGACAACCATCGCGAATGGTGTTCAAGCGCAAGACTGATCGCCTGCTCTGCAAGCGCTGACAGGTCACTCATGGTTTCTTCCAGACCCGAAAATCCGGCCAGATCCCGCCAGGCAATCCTGACCATCTCCCGCCGTCGTATTAGACGCAATTTGCGGTGCAGCGTGTGCTCATCGGCACACAGTCCAATGCGATTGCCGATCATGCTCCGATAGATGGCGGGTGAGATCTGTCTGTCCAGATCACCGCTTTCAATCAGATCAATCAACAACGCGGGATCGGAAATACAGGTATGGCTGATGAATTCACTACAGGCCCAGACAGCTTTTAACTCCGGACGGGACTGGCAAAGGTGGAGCGCTTGCCCCATGCTGTCGGCCAGACCGCCGCAGGTGATTGTTTCCACGAATCGTTGCCATTGTTGCTCGGCGCCCTGTCTGAGTGGTTGGGGCAGGTTGGTCAGCGTCACTTTACGAGGGCTGTACCCGAAAGCCATGGGGCTTATACAGAATATTGGTCAACAGGATTATAATACCGGGTTGGTGGCAGTTATTATAAACGAACGGTGAAGATAGAAATACCTTATCAGGAGAACATCCATGCGTGGTCATGCCGGCGATTGGTAAAACGTGAGGCTATCCGACCCGCCGGCACGCCCCTACCAGTATGCCCTCAGCCTGAACCCGATCCCGTCCCTCGATTCGCCATCGTCCGTATCCTCCCGGTGCGTCGCCTCCAGCAGAATCTCAAAGGCGCCCGCGTCCGATCTCTCCTTCAGCAACCGCCAGCCCACACTGTAGTCACGGCTCTCATCCGTCCAGCTCATCCCAAGCTCCGGTATCCCCGTGAACCGGTCCTCGAATACACCAAAACCATACCCCACTCTCGCCCGCACCTGCTCATGACGGCTCCCGTGGCCCCGCCCGGAGTCACTCTCCCCGCCCAGCCATTTTCCCGTGGCAGTCACATCATGACCCCCCGGGTTGCCCAGCAGCGAATCCAACCCCCACATGGCCGTGTCACTCACGCCACCGGTCAGCCGGAACGTTGCCCCCCACCGGGAAGCCGGATCCGGGTCCCACGAGATCGACCCCGACAGGCTCCGCTCACGGAATCTGCCCGCCTTGTGCGACAGCAGACCATGGGCCCGCAGCTGCATCTGAACCCCCTGGGGCGGATTGGACCAGTGCAACCGTCCCTCGACATCCGTACCAAATCCCCTCTCCGCGTCTCCCCGGTCAGCCCGAAGGCCGATCCGCATCACCGGGGTCATCCAGCCGCCCCACGCCGCCACGGTGTCCCAGGCACCCTCCAGGCCCGCCCGCAGGCGGGACACTTCCGCATCCGTCTCCCACCGGAGGTCCCCGAACCCATCCGACCTCACCCGGACCGCCATCACGTCCGCAACCGCGGCGATGGAAGGGAATGACGGGTCGTTCGGGGTGAGTTCCGGCAACCGGCTGCGAAGTCCCGCCGCCGCCATCAGCAGGTCGATGTTCGCACTCGCCAATGACTCGCCCTCCCGGGTGGGTTTCACTTCCCCTTTGCCAAAGCCCGCGATTCCCCACAGCGACAGGTCCTCTCTCACCTCATAGCTCGCGTACGGATACACCCCCGTCAGGGACAGCCGTACATCCCCGTCCGATTCCCCGCGGTAGTCCCCCGTTCCGCTGGAGTGCGCCAGCAAGGCGCCGAACACCCCTTTCACCTGCCGGAAGTCCGTTCCCAGCATCAGGCTCTGGACCTTTCCGTCCACTTCCACATTCCCGCTATTATACTCGTCCCGCCCGTCAAAGCTGGTGGTCGCGCCGCGGCCCCACACCGACAGCATCCCGGCGCCTTCGTCCCCGCTGCGGTAGCTGAAGGAGGAACTTCGGAGAATCTCCTGTCCGCTGAGATCCCGTGTGCGCACTTCTGGTTCGGCGCCATCGCCCGCACCGTACCATGCATCATAGTGGTTATAATTTGAGTGATACTGTGCAGGGCCGGTCTCCCGGGGCAGGGTCCCGACCAGGCGATGTCCGGCCATGCTCGCCTGCAGACCCGCCGGATCCGCTGGCGCCTGCAGCCGGGCGCCCACCGCGTCAATCACCTGGTCGGCAACGGTGCGTCCGAAGCGCGATAGCCATGCCGTCGTCAGACGGCTGCTGGCCAACTCCCCAGGCGGCAACCAGAGCCCCGGCCTCGACCATGCCCCGGCTGTCCCTTCCGCGTTCACCGCGCGCACACGCACCTGATATCGGCTCGTCAGGTCAGGCACGGTAATGGTCGTGCGGGTGTCCGTCACATCCTGGGGCCCGTCTGTCCAGCTTTCCCAACTCCCGCCCGTGCCACGCCGGTACTGCAGTTCGTAGTGTGTGATCTCCGGGCAGCCTCCCGGGCAGTGCGTGTTGTCAGGCGCTGTCCAGCGGACATCCAGGCTAAACTCGCTTCCCTCGGTCTTTGTCACTGTCGGTGCTGCAGGCGCCTGCGGGGCTGGCGCCTTGATGATTTGGATGGTGATCGTGTTGGTCGGCTCACCCTCCAGGGCGCCGCAAGCACCCACACTGAAGGTGAACGGCGTATAGGAACTGCCCGATTCGCCCTCGTCGGGGGTGAAGACCAGGAGACCGTTATCAATATCGCGCTTGCGGATCTCATCGCCCGCATTGATAGCCACGCCGTTTAGTGTCAGCAATCCATCCGCAGGCAGGGTCACGATTTGCACGCATTCAAACGGGTCGTTACCGGTATCGGCGAAATCGTCTGCGGTGAATGTGTATGTCTCGCTCGGAGGAGTCGTAACCGTGCCGTCCGAGGCCCTCGGCACGGTGGGTTCTGTGTTGCTGTCATCCCCCCCGTTCTCACTGTCTCCGTTATTTCCGTTGTCCCCGTTGTTCCCCGTTGTTCCCGTTGTTCCCGTTGTTCCCGTTGTCTTCGTTGTTGTCCGTTGTTTCCGTTGTTTCCGTTGTTTCCGTTGTCCCCGTTGTTCCCGTTGTCTTCGTTGTCCCCGTTGTTTCCGTTGTTTCCGTTGTTTCCGTTGTTTCCGTTGTTTCCGTTGTTTCCGTTGTCCTCGTTGTCCCCGTTATTCCCGTTATTTCCGTCGCCGTTGCTGAGTGTCACGGCACCCACATTGTGTACCGGGCAATTACTGGTGTGATCCCATACTTCATGCGTGAATGTCACCGATGTGGCACGGGAGTCGTCCTGATTCACCCTATCCGCCCATTCCGCATCACTGTCTCTCCTTACGTGGAAATTCTTCCAGGTGTTCCAGTCATTCTTATTGAAAGAGCGGTAAAACGAGGGAATGATCCAGAGATCCTTGTGCCGTCCGTCCATATACCGCACGCCGTTCATGTGGACCATCACGAACCACTCGTCATTGACGTCATTGACGTCGACCCCGTTTACGCTGGGTTTCTCGCTCAGTCTGACGTAGTAAGTAGCGCTTTCTCCCGGTCCGATCTCCAGCGAGTTCGTCATCACCTCCACGGTTCCAGGCCAGGTCGCGTTCTGGGCGTGGGCCCGTAGCGGGGCGAGAATGCAAAGAAGCGAAGACAGGAGTAAGGCCAGGATGATGGCCGGCAACCGGCCGGGGAAACCGGGGCGCGGATATTGCATGGAGCTATGCGTGCGAGGCGGGGCAGACTGAAAGAACACAACCCCGAATCCATGTTTGATCGCCTTGATACCCAAGGCAACAGCCGGACGATTTTTGCCAAGGCCTGAGAGTTTCTGGATCAATTGGGGGAGGGTCTCTCCGACCGACTGGCAATTCGCCAGGGTTTCCATGCGAGGTCGCTTCACGGGCGACTGGATCGAAAATTCGAAGTTACCCAAGGTAGGTCCGTTCGGTATTTATGATAAGCGCGATTATCGGGGTGCAGTCCAATATTGTCAAACGAAAAAGCAGGCTTTTTCTATCGAGTTATGAACTATTTTCACCTATGAAGTACCTGAGGCTCGGAATACCCGGTTCATGGATATCACCTTCACTTGCTTTACATACTCTGACAATGTTGTTAGGTTCCATTACCTGATTTCATGTCAATAAATCGGAGATTACTTGAGTAGTATGAACTTCCTCCAATACTCCCGCATAAGGAGCGAGAAAGAATGACTGATTCGACCCACAGGGGAAAAATACCCGGCAAATGGCTTGACGATGACGCGTGCAGCGAACTCGAGATGGCCCCCGAACTGATGCTTGGTGATCTCGCGCGCCGGGCGGCCGAGTTGCTGGTGGATCGTATCCAGGGTCTGCCGGAAGAAAACGCTTGGGATGGGGACTTTCGGAAGTCACTCGAGGTTGGGCTGCTGAAGGCCGGAGAGTTGACTCAGGAGAGTTCGACTCTGGAGTTGTTGGCTCCGGTGTCGCTGGGGATCGTGTGTTTCCGAATCAACCCCGCGGATGCCACGGTTGACGAGCAAGCCTTGCATGATGTCAACAGGGCGGCGCTCGCGCTCGCGCGCTGGGAAGACCGGGCGCTGATTTCCTCGACGATGGTTGAAAGTAAATTCTCCCTCCGACTCTGCATCATCAACCACAACACGACCTGGAACGACGTACGTGAGACCCTGGAGTTCATCAAGCGGGTCGGGAGGGAAGAATTGTCGAAATTAAGCGACTCCGCTTGACGCGGGAATCCGATGAATTGGTTTCGGGCTATGCCTCGGCGGGGTCAATTCGGGATAACGGCGGTGACTTCAATCTCCATGACCCATTCCGGGCGAGCCAGACCATTTACGATCAGCCCGGTAGAAACCGGGTATACGCCTTTCAACCACTTGCCGATAGCCTGGTAGACATCGTCCCGGTAGGCGCGGTCTGTAATATAAACCTGTATACGGCAGATATGACTTAACTCCGATCCCGCTTCTTCGAGCAGTTGCTTTACATTTTGCATGGCCCGATCCGCCTGAGCACAGGGGGTCATGTCTTCGATACTTTCAAAGCCATCGATATCCTGGCCGACCTGCCCGCGAACAAATACCAGAGTGCCTTCGGCCTTGACCAACTGGCACAGGTCGTTGTCGAGCCTCTGATCAGGATAAGTCTCTCTGGTATTGAATTTTCGATAGCGCTGGTGTGTTCGAGACATGACTCTAACCCTAAGGAGCGAACGTCTGGCTCCCCTCAACCCTCTGTGATCAACCGCTGTGGTCCGGTTGATAAGCCGGTACTATGTCGGAATTGGACCTGCTTTCGCCACCTGTTTCATCAAACCATCATCCCAGTCGCCTTCAACCATGACATGAGAAGCAGCTCCCAACTGGACTGCCTCAATCAAGTTGTGACTGAGGTATACATATATGCCAGGCTGTCGGAACGTATACAATGCAGCGCCAGCAGAACCTCCTCGTATGAACCATGTTTCCAGTCCCGTTGCCGGATCATCCGAGAAAGACCCGGTTTCCCACACATAATTACCATGCCCGCCGATCAGATGCGGGCGCGAATCCCGATTCGACTGAGCGTGAATGAACAGAGCCGTGTTTCCAACTTTCGACTTCAAGGCGTTGTCACCGGTAAGGGCGCCTACCTTGCCGTTGAAAACTACATGCGATGGTATCAGCTTGGCCATCAATGGCAGCACATCGCCCAGGTTGGCGCCTGGAGCATCGTATTTTTTGTAGTTGCCGCTTTCGTCCTTCGGTACATAGTAATCCTGCTCGCCAACATAGAAAATCTGATCGTAGCCAAGGCGATTGCCATCCTTGTCTTTCAGACCGTCACGGGGCAGAACCATGCAGGCGCCATTCATGCCATGCACTACATGGTACGGAATCATGACGCCACCTGGAGCGCAGTGATAGACAAAGACCCCAGGCTTGGTTGCTCTCCAGCGAAGTTTCATCTGTTCCCCGGGCGAGACACTACTCAGGGTTCCACCACCCAATCCTCCGGTAGATGCATGAAAGTCTATGTTGTGTACCATGCTGCTTTCCTTGGGATTGACCAGCGTCAACTCGACGAAATCACCTTCATGACAAATGATCAATGGACCCGGCACTGAACCATTAAATGTCAGTGCCCATATCTCGGTTCCGTTTCCATCTATGTCCATTTTTATCTCAGGGGTCGTGAGTGTCACTTCAACGACCTTGGGTCCTCCACTTGCAACCTGCTCATGCTCGGGTGCAAAAGGCGGCGCTACGAGTTCCTGTTTCACCCGGGGCAGCGCCGCAATCTCTTCCTCGCTCATGGATGCACTGAGGCCTGTGTGCTGATCTGCATCCGATGTGCCATATGCTGCCGCATTCTGACTTCCAGCAATGGCAAGTGCACTGAATGCTGCCGAAGTCGACACCAATGTTGACATCTTCAGAAAATCTCTGCGATCAATATCATCGTTTGTTTCTTCGGGGCGGTTTGTTGTTTCGGGTTCGGACATGATGTTTTCTCCTTGCAGGATTGATCAGTTCTTGGTATTGGTCAGCGCTGTCATATTTCGGGAATGACAGTCTGATGGTTTCAAGTATATCCAAACGATTTTATTATTACAACGAACAGTCGAAAATTGGAATACATGCATGGCTATGGTAAAGTGCTCGCAGAAGCCGAGCCGTCAGGCATCGGCTGATGCGGTGGGGGGTGATGGCGTTGCCCGCCACCCTGGCAGACCATTCATCCACCATCCGCTGTTGGCCCAGCCGCCCCATATCCAGCAGCCGGTCACGGCTTGTTGCGACGACTTCATCAAGTAATTCATCCAGGAATTCATCGTCGTATAAAAACCCGCAGATTCACTGAATCGCTTGCGCATGATGATCACCTGACACAAATCCGCTATAAAAACCCGCAAGTTTTTACCATGCTCAACCAGCCAGGGTGCAGCTCCCAATTCGCGGTTGGCAATAACACAGCAGCCACAACTCAGAGCTTCATTCACCACCATACCCCAACCTTCACCACGATGGCTGGTCATCAAGAATATATCTGAGTTAAACATATACTGCCTGACCTCATCCTGGTTTTGCCAACCAGTCAGGGTGACGTAATCTCTGGTGTGATCTGAAATTCAGGAGCAAACATGATAAAAAAAACCTACCTGCGCGGTTCAGTTTCGTAATATGCGGATTTATGTATATACTTGGCCTGATTTATTATTTAACGACAATGACAACGAAAGTCAAAAATTATCTGGTGACTGCTTCGGCTGCGGCAGTGCTGTTTTCATCAGCGCCTGTCCAGGCTGAACAATGCACCAATGACACCTGGAACAAGGTCATGTCCCGCGGCAAGGTCGTGGTCGGGGTAAAAGCGGATTACAAGCCCTGGGGGTTTCGTAATGCCGATGGTGAAATTGTGGGCATGGAGGTTGATATTGCCAAACTGGCGGCAGAAACTATGGGGGTGGAACTTGAACTGGTCGCGGTGCAATCGTCCAACCGCATGCAGTTTCTGGAGCAGGGCAAGATAGACATGTCGATTGCGACCATGTCGGACCGCTCCGACCGTCGAAAAATTGTCGGTATCACTCAACCGAACCATTACACCTCCGGCACCAACATCATGTCACCCAAAGCGCTGGGGTTCAAAAGCTGGGAAGAATTGCGAGGCAGGAATGTCTGCGGTAAACAGGGTGCATTTTACAATCAGATCGTGACCGAGCGCTACGGCGTGAATGTGATCGCCTTTACCGGTAATGCTGAAGCCAAGCAGGCGCTGCGGGATAAAAAATGCGTCGCCTGGGTGTACGATGATTCATCAATCGGTTCGGATCTGGCCTCAGGAAATTATGATGATTTTGAGATGCCTCTGAACTCGGAAGATGATAATCCCTGGGGTATTTCTGTGCCGTTGGCCGAACGTGACTGTATATTGGGCAACTTCATGTCGGGCCTCACTTTCAATTTGCACCAGACCGGGGGATTGATTGCCATGGAAAAACTCTGGGGTATCAAAGCAACCCAGTATCTGGTTGACAAACAGGCCGCATACGCTGACTGGCTTGTCGAGTAACCATCGGTAAACAGTCAAAACGGGGTGCAGGAAATCTGTAAGAAATCTGTGCCCCGTTTTTGCTGCGGGAGGTGAATTGATTGCTTGAGGTCATCACTGAGTTCTTTATCCAGCTCGCCGATCAGCATCCGCGCTGGAATTTTATATTCTTCTATGACGCTCGCCAGTGGAACCGCATTGTCAGCGGTTTTCAGTACACCGTATGGCTATCGGTTGCCTGTCTGATTTTCTCGGTCATTATCGGAGTGGTCGGGGCCTGGTTGCAGGGTGCGCAAAATCTTCTGGTGCGGCGTCTTGTTCAGGGCTACATCCAGTTTTTCCGTAATACTCCGCCTTTCATCCAACTGTTGTTCTTCTATTTTGCGCTGGGTCAATTCACTCCAACGATCCCGGGCGACGATGGCTGGACTGAAATTCCACTGATATCCAGTGTCGGCTGGGCCATTATTTCACTGTCTTTCTTCGCTGGCGCTTTCAATGTAGAGATATTTCGTGCTGGCATAGAGGCGGTGCCGGAGTCTACGGTCGAAGCGGCTGAATCCCTTGGATTTTCGAGATTACAGACGTATTCAAATGTGGTTTTACCTTTGGCTTTTCGAGTGTCGTTACCGGCGCTTAACAATAATCTGGTTAATCTTGTGAAAACCACAACCCAGGCTATTGGCATCGCTGTGCCGGAACTGCTGTACCAGTGTGTGGGTATCTGGAATGATTTCCCCAGTGCGCTTTATCCCACCATGCTGGTTTTGTTCGTTACATTTGTCTGCCTTGTTGGCTTGCTGGTGCTTGGCATGGGCAGGTGGGAGCGGGCAATGAAAATACCCGGCTATGGGGTATGACATGCTGAATCATAATATTCCCGGCATACATTCCCGAACAGGCACAGACCTGCCGGTACTGAAGGCGGTCGATCTGTCGCGAATTTCCGACCCGCTTGGTTTGTCTCGCTGGCTTGCCTCTATCCCCTTTTACTTTTGGCCGATTCTGGTGCTGATCGTGTTGCTCTGGCCATTGGTGGCGCTGGCACAGTCTCATTACACTTATGGTGAAGCCTTCGCTGCACTTTGGAGATGGCTGCCGTTTCTGGTCACCAAAGGATTCCTGTTCAATGTCATAATATCGCTGATTACCATGATTATCGCCACATCCGCGGGAGTGGTTCTGGGGCTTGCACAGATTTCTCCATGGCGTTTGATCAGATGGTCGGCAAAATTTGTGACCCAGACATTCCGTAATTCTCCCTGGCTCGTCATTTTGTTTATTGTGCTGCTGGTACTGCCTTTCGAGGTTGTCATTGGCGGGAAAATCATCAGCATACCGGATTGGATGAAGGCCATATTCGGACTTTCACTGCCGGTAATGGCCAATATTTCCGAGATTGTACGGGGTGGCATATTGTCCGTACCCAGCGGTCAATGGGAGGCGGCGGAGTCATTGGCTTACAGTCGCCATCAGACATTATGGAAAATTATACTGCCGCAATGTTTCAAGCGCATGATCCCTCCCTGGATGAACTGGTATGCAATACTGACCATGGCCACCCCGCTGGTGTCATTGCTTGGCGTTGAAGAGCTGATCACGCTTTCGCGACAGGCCATGGAATCGGAAAACAATCACCCGGAACTGCTGGTGCCATTTTATACTTTTGCATTGCTTGTATTTTTCGCTTACTGTTACCCCATCGCCCGTGCAACCATTGCGCTCGAACGAAAGTTCGCCGTCAAATTCTAAGGTATTGTGATATGACCGAACCGGATAAATGGACTCCTGATCAGCCGATCGTATCGATCAGGAATGTCCACAAGTCTTTCGGCGATCTTGAGGTGTTGAAAGGGATCAGTATGGATGTCATGAAAGGCGAGGTTGTCTGTATCATTGGTCCATCAGGATCGGGTAAATCGACCTTGATTCGCTGTATCAATGCACTGAACACGATTCAGCAGGGTTCCATTACCGTTGAGGGGCAGGAAGTTCATACTCCCAACCTGAACAAACTGGAATTGCGGAAAAAGGTGGGCATGGTTTTCCAGCAGTACAACCTTTTCCCGCACAAGACCGCCCTGGAAAATGTCATGATGGCGCCGTTACTGGTGCTCAAGCAGAGCAGAAAAGAGGTCGAAATCCTGGCCAGGGATCTGGTCAGGAAAGTGCGGCTCGAGGGCAAGGAAGACAGCTATCCAGGGGAACTGTCCGGCGGTCAGCAACAGCGGGTCGCCATCGCCCGGTCATTGGCAATGAATCCCGATGTGATGTTGTTCGATGAGGTTACGGCGGCGTTGGACCCTGAAACCGTGAAAGAGGTGCTGGTGACCATCAAGGACCTTGCTGCCGAGGGAATGACCTGTATTCTGGTGACCCATGAAATGGGATTTGCCCGCGAATTGGCCGACCGGATCTACTTCACCGACCGGGGTGTCATTGTAGAATACGGCCCGCCTTCCACTTTTTTTACTGAGGCAAGTGATCCCCGGACCAGAGAGTTTCTGAGTCAGATTCTGTGACCGGATCAGTTGCCGTCGTTGATGAAATTCTGGCCTGTTTCAAAGTCGAATATCTGGTCGAGCCGATACTCGCTGATTAACTGATCTACGGCTTTCTGACCATGTTCTCTGGCAACTTCGGTCAATATCAGTTTCGCCGAATGGCGATTGTAGGAACCGCCAAAATCGGCCTGTACCTTGATCAGTTGGCGTGCTTTGTCCAGGGTCATCTTGTCGTCGGGTCAGGTTATGGTTTGAAGTCTGATTTGAGCTTCTTCCTGACCGGGAGATTCTGCAGACGGACGTAATCGGGCAGGCCGTTTTTGTACGGGGGCGGGTCTTCCCCCTGCACAAGTGGAAGCAGATAATCACGGCACTCCCGGGTTATTCCGAAGCCGTCTTCACTGATAAAATTTTGTGGCATCATTTTTTCTACATTGGCCACCCGGTCCAATTGAGTTTTGCCGATTTCCCAGCGATAGGGTTTGTCGCTCACCCGAACGATCGTGGGCATAACCGCATTTTCTCCGTTTAACACCAGTTCGACTGCCGCTTTGCCCACCGCGTAAGCCTGCTCCAGATCGGTCTTCGAAGCGATATGCCGGGCAGACCGTTGCATGTAGTCTGCCACTGCCCAATGGAATTTGTAGCCCAAGTCCTGTTTTACCATATTTGCAACCACGGGAGCAACACCACCGAGTTGTGCATGACCAAAGGCATCCACCAGTCCCTGGTCGGACAGAAACCTGCCTGAAGCGTCCTTGACCCCTTCCGATACGACGATGGATACGTACCCGTGTTTTTCAACCCTGCTTTTTACTTCGTCGAGAAACTTTTTGCGGTCGAACGGGACTTCGGGAAACAGGACGATGATGGGTATCGGGGTCTCGCTGTCGGATGCCAGCGCACCCGAGGCGGCGATCCAGCCTGCATGGCGACCCATCACTTCCAATACAAAAACTCTGGTCGAAGTCAGTGCCATCGAAGCAACGTCAAAGCTGGCTTCTCTGGTAGATATGGCAATATATTTTGCAACCGAACCAAAGCCCGGGCAATTGTCGGTGACCGGCAGATCGTTATCCACGGTCTTGGGAATGTGAATCGCCTGGATCGGGTAGTTCAGGCGCTTGGACAGCTCGGAAATCTTCAGGCAGGTATCCGCCGAATCCCCGCCGCCGTTGTAAAAGAAATATTCGATCTGATGCGCTGCGAACACCTCGATCAGGCGTTCGTAATGTTGCCGGTTTTCTTCCAGACTTTTCAGTTTATAGCGGCACGAACCAAAGGCTCCGGACGGGGTATGGCGCAGTCTGGCGATGGCTTCATCCGATTCTTTCGAGGTGTCGATCAGATCCTCGGTCAGGGCTCCAATAATACCATTCCGACCGGCATAGACCTTGCCGATCCTGTCGCTGTTTTTGCGTGCGGTTTCGATGACACCGGCTGCGGATGTATTGATTACAGCGGTCACGCCCCCTGATTGAGCGTAGAATGCGTTCTTCGCCTTCTTCATTTTGTATCCATATCCTCGCGATCACGCTCGTGGTCCGACTGGATTTGCAGAACGGCTGCTACACATTCATCGAGTTCATTGTATTCCTTGATTCCGGCGCCATACTGCTCGTGAGGTGTATAGAAAAACTGGGATCGGAATCGAAAAAAACCGGTCTTGAACACGACAAAACTGGCGCCACGCTCATGCCAGAAAACCGTCGGGCATGATGTCGTTTGTCCAGAATCATCCTTGTCAATGCCAAGGTCGCAATCAGCCAATTGTATCTCTACATCCTTTTTGTACCGCTGAGTCAGCATTTCGCGGATACCATGCAGCTCAGCGTCGGTAAAATCAGGTATTTGTTGCATTGATTCCGCAAGTCAATTTGGAGTGAACCGCAAATTCTACAATATTTGTCGAGGGAGTGTGCAGGGTCAGTAAAACGATTCTTCTCCGTCAGGTCTGGTCTTGAATCGCTTGTGCGACCAGAAGTATTGAGCAGGCGCATTGGCGATCAGATCTTCGATGGCCCGGTTCATGGTATTGGCATCCTCAATCACATCGCCACAAGGATAATTCTCAAGCGGAGGGTGAAAAATGACTTCTATTCCGGCCCCGAACCTTTTGATTCTGGCCATGCAGGGGATTACTTTTGCACGGGTTATTCCCGCAATCTTGTTCAGCGACGGAAAAGTAGCCGTCTGTATACCGTAAAATGAGGCGAACACCCCCTTTTCCTTACCAGGATCCTGGTCCGGCAGATAATAAAACGGGGCGCCATTGCGAATCGACTTGATCAGACTGCCGGAAATACCCTTGGAGCGATACATGGTATCACCAAACCGGGAACGGCGTTTCAGTATGAACTGATCCATGAACGGGTTTTTGTGTTTCTGGTATATGCTTGCCATATTCAACTGGCTGAACAGCAGCCCGCCCAGAAACTCGAGGCAGCAAAAATGCGGTACCAGCAGGATCATGTTTTCGCCCTTTGCCAGAGAGTCATCAAGAATTGCCCTGTTTTTGAATGTAGTAATGGCTGCCAATCGCTTTGCCGGCGCCCACCATGCCCAGGATATCAATAAAAACCCGGTCACTATGGCATGAAAGTGGGATCTGGCAAGGTGTCTGATATCCTTGTCGGAAAGGGCAGGGAAACAAAGCCGGAGATTGATCTCGGTGATGCGGCGTCTTGACCGGAAAAGCCGGAAGGCCATCTCGCCGATCAGTGTGCCGACAGCATGAATCACCCTCAACGGGGCAAAACTGAAAAGCCACAGCGCGACCAGGGATATTCGAATCGGTAAATTCTGGATGGATGGAGGCACAGCAAACAACCTTTCAGGGGAGAGGGGATGGATCTACGTCATGCAACAGACTTGCCCGGCAATAATATTCATCGAACCTGAGTTATGAACCTTAAACATCGCTGGATTAAGTGTTAGAATCCGCCCGCCTGTCACCATTATATAATTCCGGCATTCTACATAAATATTTCAAAGTATTATCATATAGTTCAGGGATAGTTTAGGGATAATTGTTCACCGATGATGGTTGTAATCGCCAAATGACCGAAGCCATTCCGTTAACTTTTGAAATGGGGGTGGTCATGGTAATTCTGCTGCTTACCATCTATCTGTTTGCGTTTGAAGTGGTTAGAGTGGATGTCGCAGCCATATCCATCATGGTTCTGATCGGCCTCACTTCACTTGTCCCCGGCTACGATGGCCTGGTCGGAGTCGATCAACTGTTCAGTGGTTACTCCAGTAATGCGGTGATTTCGATCATCGCGGTGATGATCATTGGAGCCGGAATGGACCGCACTGGAATCATGGGGCAGCTTGCGTCCAAAATTCTGAAAATCGGCGGCAGCACGGAAGGCCGGGTGATCCTGATCATCTCCAGTGTGGTCGGAGTCGTCTCCAGTTTCCTGCAGAACATCGGCGCTGCCGCGTTATTTTTACCAGTCGTCAACCGTATCGCCAGAAGAGGAAACCTGCCGATCTCACGGTTGTTGATGCCAATGGGATTTTGCGCCATCCTGGGTGGAACCATTACCATGGTGGGGTCAAGCCCACTGATCCTGCTCAATGATCTGATTGCCAACTCGATTGCGGAGTCGGGCCGCAGTGAAGGCATGTCCCAGTTCGGTCTTTTTGCGGTAGCCCCTATCGGTATCGTGCTGCTTTTTTGTGGTGTCTGTTATTTTGTATTCCTCGGCAGATTCGTGCTTCCGGTGATCAAGGACAAGCCGGGTGAGTCGGGTAACATGCTGAAATACTTCAGGGAAGTGTATGGTATAGAAGGGGAGGTCTATGAATGTGTCGTTACCGGGGAAAGTCCGCTGGTCTCCACCACGCTTTCAGAAATCGATGCTGCCGGAAGGGCAGGATGGATCATTGCCATCAAAACCGGAAATGAGGTGGTGGTGGCGCCCAGAGGCGATTCCGAAATCTGGGCTGACAGTGAAATAGCCATCATGGGACGCAGGGATGCGGTTTACAGGTTTGCGGAAGAATACAGTCTCGAAATCAAACACCGAATGGATGTGTTTGCCGAACTGTTGAGTCCCGGCAGCGCCGGAATTGCGGAAGTGGTTATTCCGCCGGATTCTTCGATCATCGGCAAAACCACCCGGGAGATTGCCTTGAGAAGACGCTATGACGCCACCATATTGACGGTTTTCCGGGTCGATGATGTGATCGATACGGGCATAGCTGAACTGGTTTTGCAGGCCGGGGATACGCTGGTTCTGCATATCAAGTGGGATAATCTGGGTGCGATTTCCGACAATCATGACTATGTGGTAGTAACCGACTTTCCGCGCGAAAATCTGCGTCCCGAAAAGCTGAGGTATGCCTGCGGATTTTTCGCACTCACCCTGTTCCTGGTCATCTTCACCGATATCCGATTGTCGGCAGCGTTGATGACCGGCGCAGTCGGCATGATTTTATGTGGCGTGATCAAAATCGAGGAAGCTTACCAGGCGATAGGCTGGCAAAGTGTATTTTTGCTGGCCAGCCTGATACCGCTTGGTATCGCAATGGAAAACAGTAACACTGCGGCATGGGTTGCCCAGCAGGTGCTCTATTATCTGGGGGATGTGCCAATATGGGTGCTGCAAACCGTGCTGGCGGTGATGGCAACCATATTTACCCTGGTGATGTCCAATGTCGGAGCAACCGTACTGCTGGTTCCACTGGCAATCAATATCGCCATTGGCGTGGGCGCCGATCCTTCCGTATTTGCATTGACGGTCGCCCTTGCCACCTCAAACTCCTTTCTGATCCCCACCCACCAGGTCAATGCACTGATAATGGGACCCGGGGGTTATCAGGTAATGGACTTTATCAAGGCCGGAGGCATCATGACCGTGATGTTTCTCGCCGTCATGATCTCGATGCTCAATTGGCTTTATATGTAAGGCCGATAATGCCGGACTCCGGGTTGAACTCAAAGCCGGGAATCCATCCATTGACTGCCTGGGATTAGCCGGTTAACGAAGGCGCCCCCACGTTCAGTTTTTGCTTCCAGATTTCGGGGGCGGTATGATGAACCGATTGTCCGTTACTGTCGACGGCAACCGTGACTGGCATTTCCTCGACCTCGAATTCATAAATCGCCTCCATGCCGAGGTCTTCAAACGCCAGTACCCTGGCAGACTTGATCGCTTTGGACACCAGATAGGCGGCGCCACCGACCGCGATCAGATAAACCGACCGATGGTCCCTGATTTTCGCGATCGTCTCCAACCCTCTCTCTGCCTTGCCGATCATTCCCAGTACGCCCATCTTGTCCAGCATCAGATCAGAATACTTGTCCATCCTGGTTGCGGTGGTCGGGCCGGCCGGTCCGACCGCCTCATCGCCGGTTGCATCGACCGGGCCAACGTAATAGATGAACCTGCCGGTAAAATCGACGTTATTCGGCAGGGGTTTGCCCTGCGCATGGTATTCGGCAATTCTTTTGTGGGCCGCATCTCTTCCGGTCAGGATTTTCCCCGATAACAGCAAAGTCTGCCCCGGCTGCCATTTCCTGATGTCTTCCCGTGTTACCCGGTCCAGGTTGACTGAAATCGTGTCATCACTTTTTTCCAGGGCGATGTCCGGCCAGTCAGACAGTCTGGGCGGCTCCAGAGTGGCCGGGCCTGAACCATCAAGCACGAAACGGGCATGACGGGTGGCGGCACAATTCGGAATCATTGCCACCGGCAATGAAGCGGCATGGGTCGGGTATTCCTTGACCTTCACATCAAGCACCGTGGTTACCCCGCCAAGACCCTGGGCGCCGATTCCAAGTCTGTTTACTTTTTCAAACAGTTCAAGCCGCAACTCTTCGGACTGGTTCGATGGTCCCATGTCGATCAATTGCTGGATATCAATATGCTCCATCAATGCTTCCTTCGCCATGACCATGGCCTTTTCAGCGCTGCCGCCAAGCCCGATACCCAGAATCCCCGGCGGACACCATCCCGCGCCCATTTTCGGAACCGTTTCCAGCACCCAGTCGACGATACTGTCACTTGGATTCAATATGGTGAATCTGGACTTGTTTTCAGACCCTCCGCCTTTGGCGGAAACTGTGACTTCGAGGGTATTGCCGGGAACTATTTCAGTATGGATTACGGCCGGAGTATTGTCCTGCGTGTTTTTCCGGGCGCCGAAAGGCGGCGAGACAATCGAAGGGCGCAAGGGATTGTCGGGATCGAGATAGGCCTGACGTACGCCCTGATTGATCATGTCATGCAGCGACAATTGCGTATCCCAGCGAATATCCATGCCCACTTTCAGGAATATCACAACGATCCCGGTATCCTGACAGACCGGTCGTCTGCCTTCAGCGCATAGTCTTGAATTGATCAGGATCTGGGAAATGGCGTTTTTAGCCGCTTTCGATTGCTCGCGCAGCCAGGCCTGATGCATGGCCTCTACAAAATCCGGGGGGTGGTAAAAGGAGATAAACTGGAGTGCATCCGCCACACTTTGGATGAGGTCGTCTTGTCTGATTATGGTCATGGTATGAATTATGGATTTGAAGATGACTTGATTCAATTATCGCGTACAATACGCCCGTTTAAAACTCTGCCTCCGTCCTGGAATCTGTAATCCATAGTGAAATCCTGCCCAGTCATTTCGATATTCCTGATTTGCTGTGTGATCAGTATATCATTTTATCCTGATTCCGCTGCCGGTCATCACCTTGTTGAACGCTACAAGCTGGATTGCAGCGATGATTTTCCTTGCCCTGACTCACTGCGCCGCCGTATTGATTTCTGGATACAGGTTTTCAAGGATTGGGACAGGGAGACCGCTGTTTTTCACAACCCTGACCATCCCGAGCGGGTCTACTCTGTCGTCAATACCGGCCAAGGTTGTGGCAGAAGTGTCAGGAAGAAGCTGAAAAAGGAAAGAAAACGTTTAAAGACAGCGCTGTATAATGCCGCGCGCAAACTCGAGTCCGGCGGAAAATTGAACTCCGAAGAGCAGCACCTTGCCGGATTGTTCCCGGACAGGAACCCCCGGCGTATTCGATGGGCGGGAGAGAACATCCGTTGTCAAAGCGGGGTCAGGGACAGTTACATCGCAGGCTTGAGGAGATTTCAGGTTTACCATCCAATGGTGGATTCGACGCTGGCGCAATACAAGCTGCCCTATGATATCCGCTATCTGCCTTTTGTCGAATCCTCATACAATCCGGCAACCTATTCCAAGGCGGGCGCAGCAGGGATGTGGCAGATCATGCCGAAAACGGCAAGGACTCTGGGGCTGGAACTCGATGCCGCGATCGACGAACGTCTTGACCCTGAAGCATCGACCCATGCCGCTGCGCGTTATCTGGTTGATGCCAGAAAGACCTTGACCGGGGTGGCGAAATCAATCGATCCGAAGATCAGCAGCAGGGAAATCAATCCGTTTATCATTACTTCCTATAATTATGGCGTTAACGGAATGCGACGGGCGATCCTGAAGGTGAAACCGGATTACATGACCGTTCTCGAAAAGTATAAATCCTCGGGTTTTCAGGTTGCGGTAAAAAACTTTTATTCCAGTTTTCTGGCAGCCCGGCACATAGAGAAAAATTCAGCTTCCTATTTTGGCAAGGTCAGCGCTGGCAAGATGCCGAAGGTTCAAACCCTGGTCCTAAAGCGGGCAACCTCAGTCAAGCGGATAAAGTCCGCCTTTAATCTGCGGGAAAGCAAATTGAAACCAATGAACCCGGCGTTGACACGGTTTGTCTGGAATGGATGGCGGTTGATTCCTGCCGGCTATCGGCTCAAGCTGCCTTTTCGCAATGACGGCTATCAGTCCGCACTGGCCAAATTCAAATCCCTGCCGGCGGAAGCTTTCACCGCCGGAGCCGACAGTTATGTCGTCCGCAGGGGAGATACCGCCTGCGGAGTGGCGCGGGCGCTGAAAGTCAATTGCCGACAGTTGATCGATATCAATCGCCTGGGTAAAAAGGCGGTGATCCGGGTCGGGCAGAAACTCACGATTCCTCGCAATCTGGCCGTGGTCAGGGCAACCACCGACAGGAACTCGACTACCCTGGTCGCCAACGCCGCCGGACAGGTCATTCATACGGTCAGGCGGGGTGACAGCGCCTGCCTGATCGCCGAACGTTATGGCGTTAAATGCCGATCGCTTATCAGCGCCAACAATCTGAATCGAAGGGCGACGATCAGGATTGGTCAAAAACTGATCATTCCCGGCGTTGCAGCAGAAACCCGGGTCGTGGTACTGAATGAAAATAACCGTTATATCGTGCGCAAGGGCGATACTGCCTGTTCCATTGCCAAACTGCTTTCGGTCAATTGCCGCGAACTGCGGCAAATCAACAGTCTGGACAGCAGGGCAACCATTTATCCCGGACAAAAACTGAAAGTCCCGGGGCTGGTTGTTCCCGATACCACGGAAACCGCCACCCGGCTGGCCAGGGTGGATCAGGTGATTACGGAAGTCAATCAGGCGCTGCCGGACAACGGCAATGCACAAAATATCTTCGAAAGCCCGTCATTGACCAACCTGCTCGACACCTTGCCGGACCTGAGTGTGTCGGTGAGCGAATCATCGGGGGAGGGGATATACAAAATCCGGGTGGAACCGGATGAAACCCTGGGACACTATGCTGACTGGTTGGGTATGGGTTCGACCAGGAAGCTCCGCAAACTGAACAACACGACGGCCAAACGGCTGCGTATGGGGCAATCCCTGAAACTGCCGATCAAATCCGGTAATGCCGTACAGACCTTTGAGCAAAAGCGGATTGAATACCATCAGGTTTTGAGCGAAGCATTAAAATCGCACTATACCTTGACCGGATTCGAGAAGCACCGGGTCAGACCCGGTGAAACCCTGTGGTCGCTTTCCAATGAATTCGGTTTCCCTGTATGGTTGTTCTACAGATTGAATCCGACATTGAAAATCCGCCAGTTGCAGGCCAACCAGACCATACTTCTGCCGAAACTACAGAAAAAAATAACACTTTGAATTTTCGTCAAAAACTATCCGAAAGCTGGCACAGACAACAATCCCTGCTCTGTGTCGGACTCGACCCTGACCCGGAAATACTGCCGCGTTCGTTAAGAACCAGCGACCACCCCCTGTTTGAATTCAACCGGGCGATCATTGATGCAACGGCCGGTTTTTGCTGTGCGTTCAAGCCCCAGATTGCCCATTATTCTGCTCACCGGGCAGAACATCAGTTGGAGAAAACCATCGAATACATCAAAACCCGTTATCCTTCAATGCCGGTCATTCTCGATGCCAAACGGGGTGACATCGGCGCTACTGCAAGGATGTATGCCCGGGAAGCCTTTGTGCGCTATAATGCCGATGCTCTAACCGTCAATCCTTATATGGGGGGAGATTCCCTGGCCCCGTTTCTGTCATTCAGGGACCGGGGAGTGATCGTGCTCTGCAAAACCTCTAATCCCGGTAGCGGGGATATTCAGGATTTGACCGTCGCAGGAGAGGAAGTCTATAAAAAGGTGGCAAATCTGGCCGTCAGCAGTTGGAACAAGAACAACAATGTCGCTTTGGTTGTCGGCGCCACCTTTCCGAAAATCATTGGCCAGATTCGACACATCGTCGGCGACATGCCCTTGTTGATTCCCGGTATTGGCGCCCAGGGCGGGGACATCGAAGCGGTGCTGGCCAATGGCTTGACCGCGGACAAGACCGGGCTCGTGATCAATGTTTCAAGGGCCATTATCAATGCCGCCGACAACGGTCAGGATTTCGCCCGGGCCGCGGCTGACAAGGCAGAACAGTTGAATCAGACAATCAATCATTTGCGAGTTTGAGTTCAAAAGGCCACAATACACAAATGGAATCTCAGGATACAACGCAATCCGGGCGTACACGGGTCGGTCTGTTCGTCACCTGTCTGGTTGATTTGCTGCGCCCGCAGATCGGCTTTGCTGCGGCACGGTTGATTCAAGCCTGTAATTGTCAGGTTTTCGTTCCGACTCAAAGCTGTTGCGGCCAGCCGGTTTACAATGCCGGTGATGAACCAAAAGCCGCCCGGCTTGCCCGGCAGAATATCGGAATTTTCGAATCATTCGATTACCTGGTAGTTCCGTCAGGCTCCTGTGCGGCGATGATCAGGGAGCACTACCCGAAGTTGCTTCAGGAAGACGCCGACTGGCATCAGCGGGCACGCGAAATGGCGGCGAAGACCTTCGAGTTGTCCCAGTTTCTGGTTGATGTCATGAAGGTCGAACCGGAACCGGCCCCTGCCCATGCCTGGCGCAATGCGAAGATCACCTACCATGATTCGTGTTCCGGATTACGGGAACTCGGCATCCGCGCCCAACCCAGAATCCTGTTGCGGCAACGGGCGGGAATCAGCATCAATGAAATGACCAATTCCGAAATCTGTTGTGGCTTCGGTGGCGCCTTTTGCGTGAAGTTTCCGGAAATCTCCACGGCAATGGTCGATGGCAAGATAGCCGGGATGCATGAAACAGGGGCAGAGTTGCTGCTGGGCGGGGACCTGGGCTGTCTGATGAATATTGCCGGGAGGTTGAAAAGAACCGGGAGCAAGGTCAATGTTATGCATTATGCCGAGTTGCTGACAGAGGATGCCGATGAACCCGGAGCCGGCAAATCCATCGCCGGGAATTAGCCATGGAAGTGCTTTCCCATAATTTCAAAAAAGCCTCCCGCGCTGCCTTGCTGGATCCGGTGTTGCAGGCGGCGCTGGGTCGGGCTGAAGGCGGATTCGTTGATACACGGAAAGAAGCAGTCGATGACCTGAAAAATTTTGAGGCTTTCAGGGAGTATGGCGAGAAGGTCAAGAACCACACGCTGGATCATCTGGACTACTACCTTGACCTGTTCGAGCAAAATGTGGAAAAAGCAGGAGGCCAGGTTCACTGGGCGCAGAACGGTGAACAGGCGAATCAGATCATCCTCGACATCTGCGCACAAGCGAACGCCCGCAAGATAACCAAGGGCAAGTCGATGGTATCCGAAGAAGCGGCGACCAATGAGGCGCTGGAACGGAGTGGCTACGAAGTGCTGGAAACCGATCTGGGGGAGTACATCATTCAACTGGCCAATGAAACCCCGAGCCATATCATTGCTCCGGCAGTGCATAAATCCAAGGATCAGGTGACGGAGTTGTTTCATCAGCACCATGCCGGACTTGGATTTGACGGCAGGGTAACGGTTCGCGAGGATATTGTCGATCAGGCGCGCCAGGTCTTGAGAGGCCATTTTTGCAGCGCTGATGTCGGCATAACCGGCGCTAATTTTCTGGTAGCGGAAACCGGTTCCGTCGCGGTCGTGACCAACGAGGGTAATGGTGATTTGACCGCGACCCTGCCAGGAGTGCATATCGTCACGGCGAGTATCGAAAAGGTCATTCCCGATCTGACTGCACTCGGTGGTTTCCTGAGGTTGCTGGGGCGCAGTGCAACCGGCCAGATCATGAGTGTCTATACCACGTTATTCAACGGCCCCAGGCGTCAGGGCGACCTCGATGGTCCGGATGAATTTCATGTCGTTCTGCTCGATAATGGCCGCAGCGAAATTCTGAACGGAAGTTTCAGGGACATGTTGCGCTGCATCCGCTGTGGCGCCTGCCTGAATCATTGCCCGGTCTATACCCGTATCGGCGGACATGCCTATGGCTGGGTTTACCCCGGACCGATGGGTTCGGTATTGACACCGATTCTGGTTGGACAGAAAAATGCGCGCGATCTGCCCCATGCCTGCACTATGAATGGCCGCTGCCAGACAGTCTGCCCGGTGAAGATCCCGTTGCCCGATCTGATTCGGACGCACCGCGTGCAACTGAATCGGATGAAGGCGGACAGCGCCATCGGCAGAGCAGGATTTTCATTATGGTATCGACTGGCGAGGAACCCGAAGCGTTATGTCGTGTTTACCCGCATTGCGGCACTGATCCTGAATACCATGGACCGTATCAAACCTGGCAAATACAGGGGGCGATTCCGATGGTTGCCTCTGACCAGGCCGTGGACTGCAAGCCGTGATTTCCCAGCGCCCGGCAAATCGACTTTTCAGCAGATGTGGAAAAAACGCTGAAGGGGTCTGTGATGAATGCCAGGGAAACCATTCTGAAAAACATTCGACGCCATACCCGAAAAGGTGGTTCCCGCAAACCGGATTTCCTGATCCCGTTACCGGCGCCTGATTTTGGCCCTGATCAACCCCGGGACCTGGTCGATCTGTTCATCTTCAGACTGTCACAGGTTCATGCCACCTGCGAGACGGTTGGCGGCTGGAATCGGCTGCCGGATGCGATCAACCGGTATCTGACGGATACCCGGCAGCCCGGCAAAGTGGTCGCTTCGCCTGATGATTGTTTCACCCCCCTGGACTGGGGCGATATCGCAGTCGAATACCGGGCCGCGGTGGAATCGGATCAGGTTTCTGTCACCCATGCCTGCGCAGGGATTGCTGAAACCGGGACCATTGTGATGGTTTCGTCACCGGCCTCTCCGATTACGCTCAATTTTCTGCCGGAAACCAATATCGTTGTACTGGAGCAGTCCAGACTGTTGCCATCAATGGAACAATTCTGGCTGATACCGAAATCCCAGCCAAGGGCCATCAATTTTATCACTGGACCTTCAAAGACCGCGGATATTGAACAAACCATTGTCTATGGCGCCCATGGTCCGCGTCGTTTTCATGTGCTGTTGATCCAAAATGGCTGATGCGAAACGATGACGATCACTGGGCACACGGGCTTAATCCAGTTCGACATCCACCTTGAATCCGCCCTTGCCATTCATCGTCAAGTGTCCATCGATCACCGCATAACTCCATTTTGCGCTTTTACGTAACCCTCCAAGCGGATAGACATGTACTCCGCTGATCCCTGTGTCGGGATCATTGGCAGAGTAATCGGCCAGCTCGGCAACCAGTTTGTCGGGAGTATTGACAGCCATCAGCCGGGTCACAATTTTCGCCTGCCGGGTCAGGAATTTGATGGAATTGCCGATACCACAGTTTTTGGCATGCATCAGCAGGGTTTTTAATGTCGCGAGTCCAGGAATACCGATGTGAACCGGCAAGCTGTTGCCATCGGCCTGCAGCATCCTGTCCCAGGCAATGACCGGCTTGCTGTCGAAGGCAAACTGCGTGACCAGGTACATTCTGGCATCGGTTCGCTGGTTGAAGTCATTTTTCCATTTCAAGGCCGACCGGATCGCCTCATCGGACATGTCCGGGCTGCCTTCGGGGTGGCCAGCGAGGCCAATGGTCGTGATGCCGTGTTTGTCGAACAGTCCGGTGTCGAGCAGTTGCATTGAATCACGGAAGTCGCCGACCGGATTGTTTACCGCTCCGGCGATACACAACACCCGATCAACCCCTGCCTCGCCCACAACCAGACTGAGATACTGATCCAGTGTCCTGCGGTTGGTAATACTGCGGGCAGCGAAATGCGGAACAGGGATAAAACCTTCATCACGCAGCCGTTTTGCCACAGTGACGGTGTCGTTAAAATCAGACCCCGGCAAAAATGTGATATACACTACCGTACCGGAGCGCAGATGTTCTCTGAAATCAGCTATTTTAGCTGCAGAAGCCGGGGTGGTTTCGGCGGTAAATCCGCTCATGAATTGCTGGATTTGCTGAACCTGTCGACTGGTGTTTCCCATGGGCATGATATTTTAAAGGGTTGATTATTAAAGGCTGGTATGCAGAGTCTAAAGAAAATCTTCAATCAACTTTCGCTGGACCGATCTGTTTATGTTGTTCATACATTGATTTGTTCGCAATGTCTTTCGCCGAGTATAATTCACCGCTGATTACTGAACCACTGACAAAAACTCCTGATCGGAATTTTATTTGATCACCCGGATTCTACTCGTTGCGCTGCTTTTATGCTCAAGTCCCGCTGCTCTGGCCGAACCCTGCAATACCATTCCGGTTAGCAGCGCTGTCGATCGCAAAGCCTATTGCTATCTTAAGCTTGACAATCAACTGAAGGTGTTGCTGGTCTCCGACCCGGCCACCGATTTGTCGGCAGCGGCGCTGGATGTTTATGCAGGGAGCGGATCCGAACCGGACGGCTGGCAGGGGCTGGCGCACTTTCTTGAACACATGCTTTTCCTCGGTACCCGCAAGTATCCGAAAGTGGACGATTATCAGGAATTTCTCAAGAATCACGGCGGCGCCAGCAACGCCTGGACCTCGTTCAGCCATACCAATTACCATTTCAGTATCGGCGCCGATCATCTTGAACCGGCGCTGGACCGGTTTTCACAATTCTTTATTGCACCGACATTCGATCAGACCTATGTCGATCGCGAGCGGTCGGTGGTTCACTCTGAATACCAGGCCAGAAAGAAAGACGAGCAGCGACGCCTGTGGGCGGCTCGCAAACAATGGTTGAATCCGTCCCACCCGGCTTCGCGGTTTACAGTCGGCTCGCTCGACACGTTGCGCGACCGGGAAGGGACTTCGGTCCGCGACCAGTTGATCGAATTTTATGAACAGCGCTATTCGGCCAATATCATGACCCTGGTGATCCTCGGCAAACAGCCGCTCGGTGAGCTTGAACAACTCGCCAGGCGTTATTTTTCCGCAATTCCGGATAAAAATCTGGTCCCGCAGAAGTTTACCCGTCCGTACATGAATCCCGAGTTGGCCCCGGCCCGGCTGAACACCGTCACTGAACAACAACAGAACAGTGTCAGTTTCGTCTTTCCGATCCCATCGACGCTGAACCAGTATCGCTCAAAGCCGCTCGACTATATTGCCAATCTGCTTGGCCACGAGGGTGCCGGATCGCTGTATTCCGTGCTCAAGGATGCAGGCTGGGTGGAGGAGTTGAGCGCTGGTCGGGGCTACATGGATCAGGTGCAAGGACAGTTTGAGGTTCATATCGGGCTGACCCGGCAAGGCTTGCAACGGATCGATGAAATCGGAGAGCGTCTGTTTGACGCGATCGCGCTGATCAGGGATACGGACATCGAACAATGGCGATTCGAAGAGCAGGGCAAATTGTCGCAAATCGATTTCCGCTTCGTCCGTGAACGCGACCCGGCAAGGGTGGTGCAATCGCTGGCTTCGCGTTTGCAGTTGTACCCGCCGCTTGATGTCTTGCAGGGACCTTATCTTTTTCGCTCTTTTGATGCTCAACGTATCAGGCAGTTACTGGCCCGGCTGACCCCCGCAAATGTCTATGTCAATGTGGTTTCACAGGCGCTTGAGACCGACCGGATTACCGAACACTACGAGGTCAGATACGGCATCGAAAAAATATCCGATGAATGGATCACCCGCTGGAACAATGCACTTGCCGACCAGACAGACAGGCTGACATCCGGCGATGTCGGCGAATTGAGTTTGCCCGCAGCCAATCCATTTATTCCACAACGGCTGGATCTGATTGGATTTGAGAATCCCCCGCCCGTTCCGCAACCAATCCCGACCGGCTCCGGTGTCCGGTTGTGGTACCGGCCAGACGATCAATTCGCAACACCGCGGGCCAATTTTTATTTCAATATCATCTCGCCGGTTGCCAACAGCAGCGCCAGAGACAGCGTGTTGACCGAATTGTATGTGCGCCTCCTGGTCAGTCAGCTCGACAAAACCGTTTATCCGGCTTTACTGGCCGGCATGGACTACGATCTGTATCGTCATAGCAAGGGCATTTCGGTGAAACTGAGTGGTTACGAGGATCGGCAATCGGAGCTTTTGGAGATGATTGTCGATGCCTTTCTTCACTCGCAATTCGATGAGCAGCTTTTTGGGGTAGTCAAGGCTGGATTGCAACGTGAATTGAACAATGTGGCCCGCAAATCCCCATCGGATCAGTCCATCCATGAAATCTATCGACTGTTGCTGTTGCCGTACTGGACCGAGTCGGAAAGATTGCAGGCGCTGGCAGAGACAACCCGGCAGGATGTTGAAAAATTCGTCGACCGGTTTTTTGAAAAAGTAAAGGTCAATGCACTGTCCCACGGTGATATCAGTGTCGAAAACTCGCTTGCGCGAGTGGCCATCATCAATTCACTGTTCGACAACAGTGAATTTGTTGAACAGGATTTCGCTCCGCAAGTCCGTATTCTGGACAGGTCGAAACGGTACTTAAGAACAGTCGCGACGGAGCATACCGATTCGGCATTGTCCTGGTACTATCAGGGTTGGCGATCCACGGTCGATGAAAGGGCGAAAGCAGCCCTGTTGGAGAGTTTGCTTGAATCGCCTTTTTATACCCGCTTGCGCACCGACAACCGGACAGGATACCTGGTTTACAGCAGTACCCTGAATATCCTTGAAATGCCGGGGCTGTTGTTTTCCGTGCAAAGCCCGAGCCATTCCCCTGTCCGGATCAAGGCGCTGTATGATGAGTTTACCCGGGATTTTGCCGGGCAGTTGAATGAGATGACCGAAGCGCAGTTCGATACGGTCAAGGCAGGATTACTGATAGAGGTTCGGCACAAGGACCGGAATCTGGCCGAACGCAGCGCCCGCTACTGGCGTGAAATTGACCGGCAGGAATTCGGTTTTGACAGTCGGGACCAATTTGATGCTGCGCTATCGGCGTTGACCCTGACCGGTATGCAGAAATACTTCAACGCTCTGATTGCTTCGGTGGGCGGTGAACTGGCGGTACAGATGGCCGGTAGTCGGGACCCTTCGGGTGAGGGTCTGATTACAGGAGACACCTTCGAGACGACCGGGGATGCGACTGCATTTCGATTGATCGACACCGGACAGACGACCCCGGTGACCAATGAGCAGGATTGACCAAAGACAATCGAGGATTGCCGAGCTCGCCGACAGGTTGACGGCGGCATCTGCCTGGGTAACCACGGTGGAATCGTGCACCGGCGGCGGTATCGCCTTTGCCTTGACTGCAATTGCGGGGAGTTCAAACTGGTTCGAGCGCGGCCTGGTCACCTATGGCAATCAGGCGAAATCGGAGTTGGCGGGGGTGCCGATGGAATTGATTATCGCCAATGGTGAGGTCAGTGAAGCCGTTGCGGCGGCGATGGCTGCCGGTGGCCGGATCAGGGCAGGCGCTGAATATTGCATGTCAGTCACCGGTATTGCCGGGCCAGGCGGCGGCTCAACGAGCAAACCGGTCGGTATGGTTTGTTTTGGCTGGGTCGGTCCGCGTCATGTCGCGCAGACCGGGATGACGAAATTCGAAGGTGACCGGCAGAGCGTTCGCGAGCAATCGATTGACTTTGCCTTGTCAGGATTGCTCGACCACTGGCCGAATCTTTGAGAATACCGGAATGAATATACCGGAATGAATATACCGGAATGAAAATTTGTTTGAATTTCAGGATCGGATCAGTTACAGTTCGATTCCCGTACCCTGTCGTAATACTTTGCAAATGGTTTCTGGCGGATAAAATTTATGGTCAACGATAACGCACTGGTTCGATTCGAAAACATCCAGAAAAGCTATGACGGCGAAACTCTGGTCGTCAAGGATCTGAATCTTGATGTGGCGGAGGGAGAATTCCTCACCATGCTGGGGCCTTCCGGTTCTGGAAAAACCACCTGCCTGATGATGCTGGCGGGCTTTGAACCCGCTACCCACGGCGAAATTTATCTGAAAGGCCAGGGCATCAACAATGTCGCGCCCCACAAGCGTGGAATCGGCATGGTTTTCCAGAATTATGCCCTGTTTCCGCACATGACGGTCGCCGAAAACCTGGCATTCCCTCTTGAGGTTCGCAAAATGAGCAAAAGCGAACGTGAGCGGCGAGTCAAACGGGCGCTGGACATGGTGCAGCTTGGAGCGTTTGGAGACCGGCGACCGGCCCAGCTCTCCGGTGGACAGCAACAGCGTGTTGCAGTCGCAAGATCACTGGTTTTCGATCCCGACCTGGTGCTGATGGATGAACCGCTCGGCGCTCTGGACAAGAATTTGCGTGAGCAGATGCAATATGAAATCAAGCACATGCATGAGAACCTCGGTTTGACGGTAGTCTACGTGACCCATGACCAGAGCGAAGCCCTGACCATGTCGAACCGTATCGCCGTATTTGATGATGGCATCATCCAGCAGTGCGCACCGCCGGCAGTGCTCTACGAAAAACCGGAAAACGCATTTTGCGCCAACTTTATCGGTGAAAACAACCGCTTTCTGGGCGTGGTTTCCGAAGACCTGGGCGATAGCGTCAAGGTCGAAATCGATAGCGGCGGTGTTGTCCATGCCAACAAGATCAATGTCGAGGGTGTCGGTCAGCGCACAACGCTGTCGCTGCGCCCGGAGCGGGTCGTGGTTTCTCCGCAGGCAGGCAGTCTGCCGAACATTTTTACTGCCAGGGCAGAAGAACTGATTTACCTCGGCGACCATATCCGAACACGGTTCACCGTGTTGGGTCATGATGATTTTATTTGCAAAATTCCAAATTCAGCCGGGCTGATCAATCTCCAGCAAGGAGATTCGGTGACCATTGGCTGGAATGTGGAAGATTGCCGTGCACTGGATGCGTCGGATTAAAGGCCAGGGTATGCGTGCAAGACATTTTTTATTTTTAACAACAGACGTTTCTTTACAGGAGGAGGATTCCTAATATGAACAAAACCGTTATACAAACCCTGCTGACGACAGCGGCATTCGGTCTGGTGACTGCAGTACATGCAGAAACCGAACTAATTATCGTGTCATGGGGCGGCGCTTATACCGCAAGCCAGCAAAACGCCTACCATGAACCGTATATGGCAGCTAACCCCGATGTCACGATCATTAATGATGATTCGGCTGGTAAAGCCGTTGCCAAGATTCGAGCCATGAATGAAGCAGGCGCCGTCACCTGGGCACTGGTCGATATGGTGCCATCTGATGCAATCCTGCTGTGTGACGAAGGGTTGCTGGAAGAAGTCGACCACGATGCAATCCTGGCTCCGGCTCCGGATGGTACACCCGCTACTGTAGATTTCGGCAATATGATCGTCTCTCCATGCTTTATGCCGCAAATCGTTTATTCAACCACATTCGGCTATCGAACCGATCTGGTCAGTGAAGCTCCGACTACAATCAATGACGTATTTGATCTGGAAAAAATTCCAGGCAAGCGGGCACTCGAGAAAAAGCCGATCGGCAACCTTGAATGGGCGTTGATTGCGGATGGCGTAGACCCTGCCAATGTCTATGATGTATTGAGTAGTGACGAAGGCGTAGACCGTGCTCTGGCCAAGCTTGATACCATCAAGGACAATGTAATCTGGTGGGACACTGGTTCACAGACTCCGCAGTTGCTGGCGGATGGCGAAATCGTGATGGGTTCAACCTACAACGGCCGTTTGTTCTCGGTCATTGAGGAAGAAAAACAACCGATCGCAATGATGTGGGACTGGCAGGTGTTTGACCTTGACGGCTGGGTTATTCCGAAAGGCGCGCCGCATCGTGAGGAAATTATGAAATACGTGAAATTCGCGACCGATACCCAGCGTCTGGCTGATCAGGCGAAGTTCATTTCCTATGGCCCGGCACGCGCTTCATCTGCTACAATGGTCGGCAAACATGCGACCTTGGGTATCGAAATGGCGCCACACATGCCAACGGCTCCGGATAACGCCAAGAACACCCTGCTGTTCAACTATGAGTTCTGGGCTGACAATCGTGACGATCTGACCGAACGATTCAATTCCTGGCTGGCTCAATAATCCGGTTCGGTGACAAAACCAAACCGGCAAAAGGTCAAGGGGGCGGAGGCAATCCGCTCTCTTGACCGTATTCAGACAAACCGGTTCGACTGACTTCCAGGCTGGCTGAAGGTATGGCAACGATTGCTCAATCTGCAGGGGAAACACTGGTTACCGCCGATGGCATCCCTCTGAAGGTCAGTCTGGCCCGTGCCCAGCGTCGTGGAAAACTGAAAGCCATCGGATTGGTCGTTCCGCTCTTTCTTTTTATTCTCGTTACTTTTTTCGTTCCGATACTCGACATGTTATTTCGCAGTGTCGAAAATCAACTGGTCGGACAGATCATGTATCGAACCGCTCCGATGCTGCACCAATGGGATGAGCGCACTGGAGAATTACCCGATGAGGCTGTATTTGCCGCACTGGCTGAAGATTTCAGGGAAGCGCAAGAAACGAAATCGTCCGGCAAGGTAGGTCGACGACTGAATTACGAAAAACCCGGTTTCTCCGGCATGTTCAGAAGAACCGCGCGGAAAATAAATACGGTCGAACCGCCCTACCAGCAGGCGTTTATCGATCTGGACAAAAAGTGGGGCGACATCGAGAACTGGAAGGTTTTCAAGAGGGAAAGCACGGCATTTACCATTTCCTATTATCTGGCAGCAACGGATATGGGATACGACGAGACCGGAGACATTGTACGCAACGATGACAAAAGGCGGATTTATCTGAAGCTGTTCTGGCGGACGATATGGATGAGTCTGTTGATCACCGTGGTCTGTCTGGTGTTGGCTTATCCGATCTCATACCTGCTGTCGGTGTTGCCGGTCAGGAAATCCAATCTGCTCATCATCCTGGTATTGCTGCCGTTCTGGACTTCGTTGCTGGTCAGGACTACGGCATGGATTGCGTTGCTGCAACAGGAAGGCGTGATCAACGATTTTCTGGTCTGGCTGGGATTCGTTGCCACCGATGATCGTCTGGCGATGATTCACAATCGTACCGGGACAATCGTGGCCATGGTGCATATCCTGCTGCCGTTCATGGTATTGCCCCTGTTCAGTGTCATGAAAACCATCCCGCCGAGTTATATGCGCGCAGCCAAATCGCTGGGCGCCACCCCGTTTACCGCATTCGTCCGGGTTTATATGCCGAACACGGTTGCGGGGATTGGCGCGGGCGCCATTCTGGTGTTCATTCTCGCCATTGGTTACTATATCACCCCGGCGCTGGTTGGCGGTCAAAGCGGTACACTGATCAGCAACTTTATCGCCTTCCACATGTCCAGTTCACTGAATTGGGGGCTGGCAGCCGCATTGGGTTCGATTTTACTGGTGATCGTGCTGGTTCTGTACTTCCTGTACGACAAACTGGTCGGCATCAACAATATGAAACTGGGATAGAGCCACGAGATCATGTCCTTACCCGCATACACAACCCCGTTGGGAAGAGTCTGGCACTACACCTATCTGGTGATTTGTGGGCTGATATTCTTTTTCCTGATCGCGCCTATCGTGATCGTGATCCCGCTGTCCTTCAACGCCGTGCCGTTTTTCACCTTTACTGAAAAAATGCTGACCCTTGATCCGGCAGGGTACTCGCTCAAATGGTATGAGGATTTTTTCACCAACCTGAACTGGCAGGGTGCGGTGGAGAACAGTTTTATCATTGCCATATTTGCGACGATGATTTCCACTACCCTGGGGACCGTGGCTGCCCTCGGACTCAGTCGCGAAAACATGCCGTACAAATCTGTCGTCATGGGCATACTGATTTCCCCGATGATTGTGCCACTGATCATCTCTGCCGCCGGAATGTATTTTTTCTACACCAAGATCGGGCTGTCTTCTACCCATATCGGTGTGATACTGGCGCATGCAGCACTGGGCACCCCGTTTGTCGTCATAACAGTCACCGCAACACTGGTTGGTTTCGACCATAGTCTGATACGGGCCGCAGCCACCCTTGGCGCATCGCCGACAACCACATTTTTCAAAATAATCGTGCCGCTGATTTTACCGGGCGTCATTTCCGGCGCATTGTTCGCATTCATCACCTCATTTGACGAAGTGGTCGTGGTGCTGTTCGTCGGCAGCTATGAACAGCGTACCATTCCCTGGCAGATGTTCTCAGGTATTCGTGAACAGATCAGCCCGACCATTCTGGCGGTGGCGACACTGCTGGTCATTATGTCGATCATGTTGTTGTCCACCATCGAGTTGCTGCGCCGGCGTGGCGAGAGATTGCGCGGAATCACCCCGCATTGAACTAACCCCGCCCCCCGCCTCGTCCGGGCATCAATCAAACGAAAACCCGGACCGCTGGATAAAATTGGCCTCCAGCAGTTCCTCATGCTCCGGCCACCACATTTCCTCCGGTGGCTGGCTGAATATCTTCTGTAAAAACGATTCCGAAACCCCTTGTGCTCTGAACAGGGCAATATCTTTGGCCTGCTCTTCTTCCAGATCAAATTTCGGGTAAATCGTGAATGCCTGATACTGATGAAATCCGACTCTGGCGTTCACTCCGAGGGTGCGTTTGACGCCTGCGGCAAATGCCGTGGTGCAGGCAGACATACAGTGGTCAAGGCTATAGGTGTTCAATCCGTTTTCCCTGATTACCCTGGCCAGCCCCCGGCCTTCTGAGATCTGTCCGCCATCACTGTCCAGAATCACCCCGGCAATTTGTGGATGCGGTTCGATAAATTCGGAAAACCGCCGGGTGATCCCGGATTGGAAGGGTCCACGCAAATGCACTATCGTGCCCTGATTGATCAGATCAAAAGTATATTCCGGTGGAATCTGAAGACCCTTGTGCGGGTTTAGACTCTGCCTGTATTCTGTCAATGACTGGTAGCTGGAAAATGCCGATGCCAGGGTTGCAACGATACTCAGCACCACAACTCCCTGAACGACGACGATCCAATATCTGTCGACGTCCCGTTGCAGGGATTTCTCACAGTTACGCAAAACCCCTATGGCTTGCCAAGGATAGATAATCAATCGTACCAGAATCGAAAAGACAAGCACGGCGGCGCTAACCACGGTTTCTCCTTCGAGCCAGGGAGGAAAAATGAATCTCTCAAGAAAATTCAACGCAAAAAACAATAAAACCAGGTTGATCAGGCAGGCATGGCCCAACGGCAAATCACCCCGCCAATGCCGCTGAACGTAATTTATAAAACCAAAACTCATATACTATCGTATAGTCGGCAGCCCACGCGATCCTTAAAGCACTATCTGGCCGCGACCCGTTGATTGAATTCTTCGATCAATCTGTCCCATTCATCCGCCTGATTGGAAATGTCATCCCAAAAGGACTGCTTCCTTCTCAAGTTGAAATCCTGAACCGGGATTCCCCGTTGCTCGACCCAGGTATAGTAGCCGAGATTGAAAATACGTTGTTTTTCGCGGGAGGAAAGCTCAAGTACGTGGGACGGCTCACATCCCGACAAGGTGCGGCCGAAAACTTCGGCAGCCTGTGTTTCGCCGAATTGGCCATTGAAGAACTTTTGCTTGACGTGCCCGATTTCGCTGGAATAGAGTTTTGCGCCATCCGTCGCTATGCAGATGATGACATCGTTGCTGCCCAGGTCCTGATGCCGGGACAGTTTGATGGCGGTTTGAATGTTCGCCAGACCTGATAGCCCGATGTGTCTGAATTGCGCGAGCAATGATTCAGAAACCCCGCTCCGTGCTGCCACAAACTTCAGTCCCTCACGGGTGTTGAACAGAACATTCAGCAGGTCGGGGCCGGAATCTGAAATGCCGACCACATAGTCCATGTTCAGGACATTGTGTATCAGCGGAATATGCTTGTCGCCAATACCCTGTATACGGTGTTCTCCGTAACCGTTGTTGAGCATGGTAGGGCATTCGAGGGGTTCTGTCGCAATGATGTTCGAACCGAATCTGGCCTTCAGATAATCACCGGCAGCGATCGTGCCGGCTGACCCGGTTCCGGCTACCAGTCCATACAGACGGTCTTCCTTCCCGGCTATCTGTTCATACAGCCTGCCCATTGAAGGGCCGGTAATATTTCTGTGGCACAAGTAATTTGCGAACTCACTGAACTGATTCAGAATCACATTGGAAGGGTCCTGGGAAAGGGTGTCGCAGGCGTCATAAATCTCCTTGACGTTACTCTCGGAACCGGTCGTTCTGATAATGTCCTGTTCCGGTCGAAGGGTCCATTGTTGCAGCCAGTCAAATCTTTCCTGGCTCATCTGTTCGGGCAATACCGCTACCCCGCGACACCCGAGAATTCGGGAAATAGCAATACCGCCCCGGCAATAATTGCCGGTTGACGGCCAGATTGCCCGGTTGTTCACCGGGTCGATACCACCAGTGACCAGCCGGGTCACCAGGCAGGCATAAGCAGCCAGCGCCTTGTGCGACGCAATCATCGGAAATGTGTCGCCGATTGCAACCACTATCCGTGCCCTGACGCCGCTCAGCGCGGTGGGAATTTCCAGGCAGACGGGCGATCGCAGTATCCGGCTGCCCTGGTGATCATTGAACCAGTGAATGCGGAACAGATTCATCGGGTCGGCCTGATCCACAGGGACGCTCCGCAGTCCGTTCAGGATGTCTGCCGGAATTTTCTCAGGGTTCGCAAGTTCAGCGAAAGCAGGCAGTACAATGCGATGCCTGCGGGCATGGTCAATCGACCGATCAAGAATATCCTGATCGTGCACTATTGGTTTGGTGAGCATATCTGACATGAATTCGTACCGGCGGTTGGGCAATCAGGGTTACGCGATTCAGTTCGCATCTTTGGGAATCCCATAGTCAGCCTGATAATTTGATACAGCTTCAAGATGGGTCCCCAATTCCGGGGTTTGTTGCAGAAAAGCAATCAGATCTTCCAGTTTGAGCAATGAATATACCGGTATCCGGCAGCGCTGCTCAATCATCTGTACCGATGAAAGATTCTCGTTGACCACGGTCTCCTGCCGGTCAAGGGCGATGACGAGCGCACAAGGCGTAGCTCCGGCAGCGCGAATCAGTTCAATGGATTCGATAACCGAGATTCCTGAAGTAATGACGTCATCAAGGATCACTACATTCCCTTTCAGTTCGGCGCCTACGATATTTCCCCCCTCGCCATGATCTTTTTCCTCCTTGCGGTTGAATGCGAAGTCAACGTCGGCGTCGTGGCGCTGTGCCAGTTGCATGGCGGTGGCTGATACCAGCGGGATTCCCTTGTAGGCCGGACCATAAAGCATGTAGTCATGAGCTATCTTCTCCGACAACAATGAGGCATAACACCTGCCTATCCGGGCAAGCAGGCGGCCATTGTTGAATAATCCGGCATTGAAAAAATAAGGACTCTTCCTTCCTGATTTGAGTGTATATTCCCCAAACCTCAAAATATCATTTTCAATACAGATTTGCAGTAGTTCGATCTGGTATGACTTCATGTTCTGAGTCTGATTCCGATTTATGTCGCTTGTCAATACAGAGTATTATACAGGTCTGATTGACGACTACGAAGACAACCCGTGACTGATACTGCCGAGTATCCGGCCCCCCTGATTCGCTGGACCGATACACTGCGTTCATTTGCCCATCCGCGGGTGATAACCATGTTGTTTTTCGGATTCTCTGCGGGCTTGCCGCTGATGCTGATTTTCTCCTCGCTGTCACTGTGGCTCAGGGAAGCGGGCATCGAGCGTTCCGTGGTTACCCTGTTCAGTTGGGCTGCGCTTGGCTATTCGTTCAAGTTTATCTGGGCGCCGCTGGTCGATTCGTTGCCATTGCCCGGGCTGACGCGCAAACTGGGCAGACGTCGAAGCTGGATTCTGCTCGCGCAGTTTATGGTTATTCTGTCGATATCCCTGATGGCGTCGCAGGACCCGTCAGCAGGGGCCAACAGCCTGACCTGGATGGCAGCCGCCGCGGTGATGCTTGGATTTTCTTCCGCCACCCAGGATATCGTCATTGATGCCTACCGTATCGAGTCGGCAGAGGTGAATCTCCAGGCGCTGATGTCGTCCACTTATATCGCAGGATACCGAATCGGAATGCTGGTCGCTGGCGCAGGCGGACTTTTTCTGGCGAGCTATTTCGGTTCCACTACCGATCAGTACCTCTATGCGGCGTGGAAATTGGCTTATTTTGCGATGGCAGCCTTTATGCTGGTGGGGGTTGCGACCACGTTATTCATTCCCGAGCCGGTGCGCCGTTCAGACGCTGACCAGGACGGTGATGATCCGGACGCAGGCAGTCAGGTTAGTGGAAAATTTCATATTCTGGCCCTGTTTGTTTTTTGTGTGATCGCGTTTATTTTTACCTACAGGATTTCGGGTGACATCGCCTCCCAATCCAGAACCATGCTGCAATCGGTTCTTCATAACAAGGTGATTGCCGGAGTCGTGACTGAATTATTTCGGTTGGCAGCGGGCGCAATCGTCGCCGCGGCGGCCGCAATCTCACTGGTCAAACTGAAAATTATCAAAGGGGACGGGATGAACGTGCTTTATCTCAAACCCGTACAGGAGTTCTTTCAGAGATACGGCTTGACCAGTGCGTTGGTTTTGCTTGCCCTGGTCGGGTTGTATCGAATCTCGGATATCGTTCTTGGTGTTATCTCGAATGTGTTTTATCAGGATCTCGGCTTCTCCAAAATCGAGATCGCCACGGTTTCCAAGGTATTTGGTTTGGGCATGACGCTGCTCGGCGGGTTCCTCGGTGGGGTGCTGGCGTTCAGATTCGGTGTAATCCGGATTCTTCTGCTCGGTGCGGTCTTGTCTGCCGCTACCAATCTGTTGTTTCTGGTATTGGCCCGTATCGGTTATGACATAAACTGGTTATACATTGTCATTGGCGCAGATAATCTGAGCGCGGGAATTGCGACAGCCTCCTTTGTCGCCTTTTTATCTGCTTTGACCAATATCAGATTTACCGCCATGCAATTTGCCATATTCACATCGGTGATGACCCTGATTCCGAAGATGCTGGGTGGATATTCGGGAACAATGGTAGATACCCTGGGGTATTCCCAGTTTTTCATTATCACGACATTGCTCGGGATTCCGGTCATTATCCTGATTCTGTTTCTCTCGCGGGATTCAAGATTTTCCTGACCGGATCGGCTGCACTCAAATTAACATGCTGCGACCCAGGTCAGTCAGCGGGTGAACGACCAGACGCTGTACCAGATTCAACAGCAGCAACGCCAGTATCGGTGTCAGGTCAATGCCCTGAATAGCGGGAATGAATTTTCGGAATGGTCTCAGGACGGGTTCACTCATGCTCGATACCAGCCAGGCTGCCGGATGTTTCGACATCGGTGCGACCCAACTCAATACTGCGCTTGCGAGAATGATAATGATCAGTATCCAGGTCAATACATTGACTGATTCGCCGAGCGCAAGCACAAATGCGCCAGCGGGATTGGTCGGGTATCCTGAGGCCGACAACAGCAGCATGGTTTTGA
This sequence comes from Arenicellales bacterium, assembly GCA_963663315.1. Taxonomy (GTDB): domain Bacteria; phylum Pseudomonadota; class Gammaproteobacteria; order Arenicellales; family Poriferihabitantaceae. The sequence continues at coordinate 433,268 of OY760176.1, forward strand.
CAAAGGCGGTGACCACGATGAGTACGATGGTTGCCAGATCAATACCGAAAAGCCCGGGTATGAACCTGCGAAGGATTTGCAGCGGAAGGTTTGTGGCCCTGATGGCCAGTTGGCAGATCGGATTTCTGAAATCCGCCCGCAAAACTTGAAACAGGAATCTCAGGATTGCGATAATCAGGTAAAAACCGAGGATGGTTTCGATAACAAAGGTGAGTGCGTTTTGGATATAGGGCATTATGTTTCTCCCAGGACGATAGCCAGTTCATTTGATTTTTCAATCGCTGCCTCGATGCCATCCGCTATAATCCGGTCGATTCCGTTTCCCTCCATGGATGACAGGGCAGCCTGGGTGGCGCCCCCCGGCGAGGTCACTTGCTGGCGTAGCTGAGCAGGTGGATGTTCACTGGCAAGCGCCAGCCGGGCAGCCCCCAGCGCGGTTTGCAGAACCAGTGTCGTGGCGGTCTGTTGGTCAAGCCCGTTGTCTTTCGCCGAGTTGATCATGATTTCCATCAGCTTGAAATAATAAGCCGGGCCGGTCCCGGAAATTCCGGTCACGACATCAATATCACGTTCACTGTCTACCCACACCACGGAGCCAACCGATTGCATTACCGACTCCGCGATCATGCGTTGATGGTCGCTGGTTTTCGGGTTCGCCAGCATTGCGGATACGCCGCTGTTGACCAGAGCAGGCATGTTCGGCATCACACGGACAACCGGTAATGCTGCGCCGATCCACCGGATGATGTCGGCAATCCGGATGCCGGCGGCAATCGACATGACCAGCGGCCTGTCGGTCCTCAACTGAAGGTCTATCGATGTCACGGCCTGCCGCATCAATTGTGGCTTGACCGCGAAAACAACGACCCTGCTGTTTTCCACGCAGGGTTGATTGTCGCGGTAGACATGCACACCGAATTCCTGCTCCAGCAGATTTCGGCGACTTTCCACCGGGTCCGCGACATGGATGCGACCTACTGCCCAGCCGGATGCAACCAGTCCGCCGATTATGCTGTACGCCATGTTGCCACCGCCAATCAACGAGATCACCTGATTTTCAGTTGCTTGATTCATAAAACTTGTCCTCGGAGTTTCGCGTGTGATCGATTGCGCTTCGTCCATATTACGCGTATCGATCTTCGCAGTGTTGATATCACGATCATGTATAACTCTGCATTTCGGATATGTCCATTCTCTGACCGATAGCTCATGCTACCTCGGTCTTGGCCCGAAGACGGCAGTCCCTATCCTGATCTGGGTGGCGCCCTCGGCGATGGCTGCTTCCATATCCGCAGTCATGCCCATCGACAGTTGGTCGAGGTCATGCCCATTCCCGTTCAGATACTCGAACTGTTCCCGGCACTGGTGAAACACGGCGCACTGCCGTTCAAAATCCGGTTCCGGTTTTGGAATGATCATCAAACCGCGCAGCTTCAGGTTGGGCAGCGTTTCGATATGACACGCCAGCCTTTCGGAGTCACTGACGCTGATGCCGGACTTCGATTCCTCCCCTTGCAGATTCAACTGGATCAGCGAATTGAGCGGTTTTGATCCCTCTCTGTATCGGTCCAGCCGGTCGGCCACCTTTATCGATTCGACGCTATGCACCCAGTCAAATTTCTCTGCGATCATTTTGCTTTTTTTGCTTTGAATATGTCCGATGAAATGCCAGCAGGGGGATCGGTCAATCTCATTTTCAGCACAATACTTCGCAACCTGGTCAATTTTCTCTACCCCTTCCTGCAGAAAATTTTCAGCGAATTCAAGGTGTCCGTTTTCCAGCAATGCGATGATTTTCTCTATCCGGTGACGCTTGCTGACGGCGATCAATGATATTGAATCACTCGAACGGCGGTATTGTTCAGCATACCGGTCAATCAAATCCCGGGTCTGCCGATAGCGTTTCAGCAGTGAAGTTTCTTCGCTTGTCATCGCAGCCGGGTGTATCGCAGATAGTGATCGTGAATAATTCAGGGTCAGAATGTCCAGGGCTACTGGTCAGGTTCTGGCCGAAGTGGATCGCGCCTTCGCTGCGGCCAATCCGGATTGTACCAGACCGGAACCCCTGTGATATGATATTGTCGATTGTGTTAAGCGAAACTGTATTGAACGGAGAAGACTACGAAACGCGAATACGCACTGGACAACCCCTGTGAACATTGACCCACAACCTGTTAATGTCGGAATTATTGGTGGCGCCGGTTACACCGGGATGGAGTTGTTGCGCCTGCTGGCATCCCATCCCCGGGCCAATGTAACGACTATCACTTCCCGCGAAGAAGCCGGTAAGAATGTCACGGATTTATTTCCCTCTCTGCGGGGGGACTGTGCTCCCCGGTCAAGCCGGGGACAGGCTCTGGTTTTCACCGATCCGGCGGAATCGGATCTTGCAACCTGTGATCTGGTATTCAGTGCGACTCCCAGCGGGGTGGCGATGACCCATGCCCGATCGTTGCTGGAAAGCAACGTCAAATTGATTGATTTGTCAGCGGATTTCCGACTCAGGGATGTCGCCGTGTGGGAGCAATGGTATGGACGCAGACATGCCTGCCCGGACCTGGTCGACAAGGCGGTGTATGGATTGCCGGAAGTCCATCGGGAGTCGATAAAAACCGCCCGGCTGGTTGCCAACCCCGGATGTTACCCGACAGCGATTCAATTGGGATTTCTACCGTTGATTGAAAACCGGTTGATTGATGTCACCACCCTGATCGCAGATGCGAAATCCGGTGTTTCCGGCGCTGGCCGGGGGGCGGACCGAAAGATCTCCTTTTGCGAGGTGGCGGATTCGTTCAAAGCCTATTGCGCATCCGGTCATCGCCATCTGCCGGAGATAAAACAGGGGTTGCAGCAAGTATCCGATGATCCTGTTGAACTGGTGTTTATCCCGCATTTATTGCCGATGATCCGGGGTATCCATGGCACCCTGTATGCCCGTTTGTCGAAACAGGGCGCAGCGCTGGGTATTGACCGTATCCATCAGATTTTCATCGAGCGTTATCAACACGAACCCTTTGTCGATGTGCTGGAGCCAGGCTCGCACCCGGATACGCGCAGTGTCCGTGGTTCCAATCACTGCCGGTTGTCGATACACCGGCCACAGGATGGCGATACCATCGTGGTCCTGGCGGTGGAAGACAATCTGGTCAAAGGCGCCGCCGGACAGGCTATTCAGAACATGAATCTGATGTCGGAATATGAGGAAACCACTGGGCTTTCAGGTATCGCACTGGTACCCTGATCGGCTGACAGTAAGCCATGCTCCGATCAATACGAATAACAATCTGGACTATTGCCGTGCTGGTCGTGCTGATGGCGCTGCTGTCGCTCGTCGCCGCGCTGTCCCTCAATTCCGCGCAAGCGAAGTCAATCATCTCAACCTATATCGAAAACAGAACCGGAAGGGTATTTTCAATTGATGGCAGACTGGGTATAGCCATGGGCCTGTCTACCACAATCTTTGCAGAGGAGGTGCGGTTGTCGAACAGCGAATGGGCACAGACTCCAGACATGCTTTCGATCGGCAAATTTTCATTAACACTGTCTGTTGCCGGATTTCTGAGGGGCGAGGGACTGATCAGGGAAATCCATGCCCAAAACCCGGTATTATGGTTAGAGCGTCACCCTGAAACTGGAAGATTCAACCTCGACTTCAGGAAAAATACAAATTCAGCCGACCGCTCCGACCCGAATTCCGTATTCTGGAATTTTCTGAATTTCAGGCAGGCGTCTATCGGCAAAGGTCAGGTGATCTACTTTGATCCCCGGCGCAACCTGGAAATCGAGATCACCGATGCCGTTGCCCGCGCACATGCAATCGATCAGCCAATTGATCTCAACATGTCCGGCGCTGTGGAAAATATCCCGGTCGTGCTGGCCGGACAAATGGGCAGCATTCAATCCATCATCGAGCGCGCCGAATCCGGGGTCAGTCTGCAGGGCCACATCGTCAAACCGGAAAATACGCTGTTCATTGCCGGAACCATCAGTGAAGTCAGGCGATGGCAGGGCCTGAATCTGGGGTTTGAGACTTTTATCACCGACCTGTCTGAACTGTCCGGCCTGGCAGGGGTGCAATTGGTTCCCTACCGCGACCTCACGGCTTCCTGGCAGTGGCTTCAACCCGGATCACCGGAGACATTGCGGATGGAATCGATCAAAGTCTCCTCCTCCGCCCATGGACTGCAATCGAATCTTGAAGGACGCATAGGGCAGTTGTCCCGGTTCAGGCAATTCGACCTGACTTTTTCTGCCAGAGGCGACCTCAAACACGCGCTGATTCCGCAAGAGTGGAATCAGGACGTGGTACTGAATACCGACATAAAGGGAACGATTGCAGGTGACAGGGAAGATTTACGCCTGAGCGTGATTCACGGCGCCATTCAGTCGGAAGGCATGAAACTGAATTTGACTGGCACAGTAGAGCGCCTGCTTGGTGACTGGACCAGCCCGCTGGAAGTCAGTCTCGAACTCAATGATCTGACCACCCTCGGAAATTTGATAAACCGGGATTTACCCAGCGTTCCGAAGCTCTCGGTGTCTGCCGACATCTACCGTCTGGATAAAAAATTCAACCTGTTTAACTTCCTGCTTGACAATGACTCCCCGAAAATCAAGGTGCTGGCTGCGGGCAGTATCGAAAATCCGGGTGCACAGCAACAGGGCGTGATTGACTTCACTGCACAGGCCGGAACCGGTTTTATCGGTCAGTTTACAGACTCCCGGATTGCCGGGTTGCTGCAGGATTTGAACATCACCGGAACCATTCAACTGACCGCAGATGAAGTTTCGATCCCGGATCTCAGGATTGATGCAGCGGGGCAGGGTATCCGCATTGACGGCACGGGTGAGTTTGGGTCCATCAGCCATCCCGAAACCCTGAAAGTCGATTTCAAGGCCAGCGTGCAGGGGCTCGACAAACTGAGTGATTGGGTCGGCCAGCCGCTACCCTCGACTGAAACGATTGCTGGCAGCGCAAACCTGTATGGCAACGCGCAGCAGAAATTAACCCTTGGCAACATTCAGTTGAATCTGACGGATTCCGCGGTCAGCGCCGCCCTGTCGGGTGAAATACGCAACCTTGGTAAATCGCAGACGCTGGCTATGGATTTTGATGTCGAACTCAAGCAGGCAGACTTTATCCTCGAACACTATCCCGACCTGCCGATGAAGCAGCTTGTGACCGAACTGTTGCCTGCAAAGGGCAGGGGTCAGCTACGCAGTGTGGAAATGCAAAATGGCAGGATCAGTCACAGCATGGAGAATCTTGAAATATCTTCCGATGCGGATTTGAAAGGCAGGGCCACTGGCCATATCGATCATTTGTTTACCAGGCAGTGGGGTGGACCTTTCTCGATCAGTGTTTACGGAGAACTTGGCGAAAGGAGCTTACCCTCCGTCCACTCCGATCTTGTCGATTTGGAAGGCTATCTCCACAGTACAGCCAAAGTGTCGGTTTCAGGGCAGGGGCTGACAGTTGATCAGATTGATGCCAGAGTCATCTCCGGCTACAGCGAAACCAGGGTTTCGGGAAAAATCGAAAATCTGGCGCCCTTTGAAACGACCGGGCTGGAACTGATTATCGACAGACCGAGCCTCGACGCTCTGCTGGTTGAAGGAGCCTGGCCCGCTCTGGCCAGGGAAAACCCTGTGTCGGGCAGGCTGGGTTTCAAAAATGCCGGTCAGCCCGGCCAGCTATCGCTTGACCTGAAGGTGGCTGACAGCGATTTGACCGGCCACCTTTATTGGCCGCCGGCCAATGACAAACAGCCCGAATCCGGAAACACCCAAACCGGAATGACCGGCAGGTTCACTTCACTGAATATGAATTTGATTCAATTGTTGAAAAAATCAGGAGACTCCCCCCACTTCTTTTCACGGCAGCCCATCCTGTTACCCTGGCTGGAAGATCTGAACATAGAGATAGAGGCCGATTTCAAGCGTTTCAGGAACAGTATCCTGCTGCTTGACAACGTCGTCTCGGATACGGTGGTACGCGAAGGTCGGCTGTATTCTGAGATTACAAGTGAAAGCGCAAGAGCAGGAACCGGCAAAACGGGTCCAGGCTCGCTGGCCATCGGGTTGTCACTGTCAAATCTGTCACAGGGAAGACTGAAATCACGGATCGTGCTGGAAGGAGAGGATGTTGACCTCTCTGCATTGGTTGGTGCGGGAGACCTGGACTACAAGCATAAGGGCAGCTTTTCAATTCAGACAGACATTAAGGGATCGGGCGGTTCCGTTGCTGAAATCATGGGCAGCGCCAATGGCCCGGTACTGTTCAGATTGAATCATGCAACACTGAAACATCAGGGACTCCGGTTATTCGGCACAGACCTGTTTCTGGGGTTGCTGACAATCGTCAATCCGTTCACAAATCAGGATGAGATTATTAATCTCGAGTGTGGCGTGATCCATTTCGATATCAACAACGGGCTGGCCACAAGCGGTCAGGGCATTGCGCTGAAAACTACCGGGTTCACTTTGCTTGGCGGTGGAGAAGTGGATTTGTCCGAAGAGAATCTGGACCTGGCGGTTTCCACCAAGGCCAGAAAGGGGTTGGGGGTCAATGTCAGTACCTTTGCCAATCTGATCGTAGTCAAAGGAAAGATCAGTGACCCTGAAGTTAGTGCCGGTGGACTGCTGCAGGGCGGAGTCTCTCTGGGGGTGGGTTTTTTGACCGGTGGACTGAGTTTGATCGCCAAGGGTCTGCTTGATATGCTCGAGGCGAATTCCGATGTTTGCGCGATGGCGGCGGATGGATGAATGAATATGGCTGAATACCAGGCATGAGTAGTCGGGCTTGAATAATTGAATACCAGGGGTATACGTAGTGCAAAAAGCGCAAAAGCTGTACGAATAATATTTTTATCCGTTATATAATGATAGCGTGCATTCAGGTGGGTGGAAGCGTGAACACGAAATAAAGAATTGGACATGGCAACCGCCATGTTCTGGTCCGGCGGGCTTTGACTCGCATAATTGAATTATGGCCGGGGTTACGGTCTTACCTGGAGTTTTACTATGTCTGTATCAGATACGTTGAGTTTACTTGAAGAGTGTGATGCCAAGTTCGTCGATCTTCGATTTACCGATACAAAAGGAAAGGAACAGCATGTGACACTTCCGATTGGGATGGTAGATGATGATCTTTTTGAAGAAGGTAAAATGTTCGATGGTTCATCCATATCCGGATGGAAAGGCATCAACGAGTCGGACATGATCCTGATGCCGGACACCGACAGTGCGGTGATCGACCCGTTCAGTGAGGAAACGACAGTCAATATCCGGTGCGACATTATCGAGCCTTCCGACATGCAGGGTTATGAACGTGACCCGCGCTCGATTGCGAAGCGTGCGGAGGCCTATCTGTCGTCAACCGGCATTGGTGATACCGCCTTCTTCGGCCCCGAAAACGAGTTTTTCCTGTTTGATTCGGTGCAATGGCGCAATGACATGGAGCATTGCTTCTACAAGGTGGATTCCACCGAAGGCGCCTGGAACAGCGCCCGCAAATACGAAGATGGCAACACAGGTCATCGTCCCGGAGTTAAAGGCGGATATTTTCCTGTGCCTCCGGTCGATAGCCAGTCTGACGTTCGCAGTACGATGTGCCTGGTGATGGAACAGATGGGCCTTTCGGTCGAAGTCCATCACCATGAAGTCGGTACTGCCGGGCAGGGTGAAATCGGCATGAAGTTCAATACACTGGTTCTGAAGGCGGATGAAGTGCAGATCTATAAATATGTCGTGCACAATGTGGCCCACAATCACGGTCTGACGGCCACGTTCATGCCAAAACCTCTGGTCGGTGACAACGGTACGGGTATGCATGTGCATCAATCGATCTTCAAGGGCGGGGAGAATGTTTTCTCTGGAGATCAGTATGGCGGATTAAGCGATGAGGCGCTTTATTATATTGGCGGTATCTTCAAACATGCGAAAGCCATCAACGCCTTCGCAAATGCCAGTACCAACAGCTATAAAAGACTGGTGCCAGGATTTGAAGCCCCTGTCCTGCTCGCCTATTCCGCGAAAAACCGTTCTGCATCCTGTCGAATTCCCTATGTTGCAAACCCCAAGGGCCGGAGAATAGAAATCCGCTTCCCGGATTCGACAGCCAACCCTTATCTGGCGTTTTCAGCCATGCTGATGGCCGGGCTGGATGGTATTCAAAACAAGATTCATCCCGGTGGTCCGGCAGACAAGGACCTTTATGACTTGTCGCCGGAAGAAGAAACCGATTTTCCAAGCGTTGCCCATGGTCTCGATATCGCCCTCGAAGCGCTGGACAATGACCGCGAGTTTCTGCTTGCCGGAGGGGTATTCAGTAACGATGCCATCGACGCTTATATCGAATTGAAAATGGAAGAAGTCAACCGGATGAGACTGGCGACCCATCCCGCTGAATTCGACATGTATTACAGCGTGTAAACAACCACGCAGCGCCACATAAAGAAACATAAAAATGCCCCGGCTACGGGGCATTTTTTTATATTCACTGGCGCAGGTTATTGATCTGTGCGCCCGACCTGCCGGCTGTGGCGAACTTCAAACGACTCCCCCGGATAACCTCGAACCACTTCCAGAAACTCGTCTCCGAATTTTTCCAGCTTGGCATGGCCGATACCGCTGATATTTAACAGTTCTTCGTGCCGGACCGGTTTTTGCTGCATGATTTCCTTCAAAGTGTTGTCATGAAAAACCATATAGGGAGGGATACCGTATTGCTCCGCCAGTTGTTTCCGACAGGTCCGCAACGCCTCCCACAGTTCCTGATTTTCCTCGCCAACATCAGTTTTGATTTTTGTCTTTCTGGCAACTGTCTGCTTCTTTATATCTTCCCGCAACATCAAATCAATTTCGCCTTTAAGCAATGGATGTGTGGTTCCGGTGAAGCGCAGCGCTCCGAATCGTTCGGCATCGGATACCAGAAACCCGCGCACAATTAACTGTCGGATGACCGAACGCCACTGGTTTTGTGACAGGTCAGCGCCGATACCGAAAGTGCTTAAATGCAGATGACCGTGTTGCCTGATTTTTTCAGTATCCTTACCAAGCAAAACATCAATGATATGCAGTGCGCCAAAACGCTGCCCGGTACGATAGATACATGAAAGCAGCTTTTGTGCGATTTCAGTGCCATGCCGTGTCTTCGGTGGATCAAGGCAGGTGTCACAGTTGCCACAGGGGGCTTGCAGTTTCTCCCCGAAGTATTCCAGCAGTGAGCTCCGGCGACATTGCGTCACCTCACACCAGCCCAGCAGCGAATCCAGCTTGCTGCGTTCATTGCGCTTGTGGATTTCGTCTGCATCGGAGCGCTCCAGCATCTGGCTGCGTTGCACCACATCGTTTAATCCATACACCATCCAGGCATCGGAAGGTTGACCATCGCGGCCTGCCCGCCCGGTTTCCTGATAATACGATTCGACACTGCCCGGCAAATCCAGATGGGCAACGAACCTGACATCCGGTTTGTCTATACCCATGCCAAACGCGATCGTGGCAACCATGATCAGGTTGTCCTCGAACTGAAATCTGGACTGATTTTCGGCGCGTTCCGAACCCGGTAGACCGGCATGATAGGGCAGGGCGTTAAAACCACGCTGGTTTAACCAGAGGGCAGTGGACTCCACTTTTTTTCTCGAAAGACAGTAAACGATGCCACAGTCTGCCCGGTGATTTTCCAGAAACCGGATCAGTTGATTTTTTGCATCCAGCTTGGGTGCAACGCTGTAGCGAATATTCGGTCGATCAAAACTACTGACATAAACAACCGGTTCATGCAGTTGCAGATTCTGCAGGATATCCTGGCGCGTTGCGGGTGTGGCCGTTGCCGTCAGCGCCATACGCGGCACATCGGGAAAACAGGCGCCAAGTTGCCCCAGAGACAAATAATCAGGGCGAAAATCGTGACCCCACTGGGAAACACAATGGGCTTCATCAATAGCAATCAGGGAAATCCTGTGCCGACTCAGCCATTCCAGCGTATCGGCTTGCGAGAGCCTTTCCGGTGCGACATAAATCAGGTCTGTTTCACCGCTGTTCATGCGTGCGACGATGTCCTGTTTCTGCTGCCAGCTCAGCGTCGAATTCAGGAATGCGGCCTTAACCCCCAATTGTCTCAGAGTATTGACCTGATCCTGCATCAATGCGATCAGCGGCGATACCACAAGTCCGACACCCGGGCGAACCAGGGCGGGGATTTGGTAACACAGCGATTTTCCACCGCCGGTAGGCATCAAAACCAGCGAATCCCGCCCGGCAATCGCAGCATTGATTATCGACTCCTGCCGGTCTCGGAAATGGTCGTAGCCAAAGACCTGCTGAAGGATATTCCGTGCGCTGCTATCCACCTCGGGGTTGTTTATATTTAACATGTCCTCGCTTCGCAGCTTTTTTCCGGTCCGTAAAAACCTTGCACTGATTGAACAGATGCGCGTTTTTTGCAACAGGATTCGTCTTGCGCGAATCCGGACTCATGGTCTGACGTTTCATGGTTGTCTCCTGTCGTGTGATCAATCCCTTGGGGCAGGGTCCGATGATACTGCTTCCGGTGACAGGACGCCAGACAATCTACTTGTCCTTTTAAATTGAGAGAGTGGGTTGGTAACATGGACCTGTAAAATGTTAAGGTTGGAAAATATAGTGACCGGACAGGCTCCTGATGCCGCAGAAAAATTAATGGCAAGGGCAATCATGATTCAGGGCGCCACTTCGAACGCCGGCAAGAGTGTCATTGCCGCCGGATTATGTCGGCTGCTTGCGAAAAAGGGAATCCGCATCGCGCCATTCAAACCCCAGAATATGGCGCTGAACAGCGCGGTCACCGTCGACGGCGGTGAGATCGGGCGCTCCCAGGCTGTTCAGGCGCTGGCCTGTGGCATCCTGCCCCATACCGACATGAACCCGATTTTGCTGAAGCCGAACAGTGACAAGGGAGCGCAGGTAATTATCAACGGGCAGTCGATTGGAAACATGAATGCAGTCGAATATCATGCCTTCAAAAAGACAGCCATCAATCATGCCCTGGCGGCTTATCATCGCCTTGCCGGGCAATACGACATGATTGTCATTGAAGGAGCGGGCAGTCCGGCTGAAATCAACCTGAGAGAAAATGATATCGCGAACATGGGTTTCGCCACTGCGATTGATTGCCCGGTGCTGCTGGTGGCGGATATAGACCGTGGCGGTGTGTTCGCGCATTTGACTGGAACCCTCGACTGCCTTGAACAAAACGAACGGGAGCAGGTAAGGGGATTTTTGATCAACCGGTTTCGTGGTGACCGTTCCCTGCTGGAGTCCGGAATTGACTGGTTGACACGAAAAACCTCGATTCCGACCCTGGGTGTGTTGCCATTTCTGCCGGGATTGCACATTGAAGCAGAGGATGCGGTAGATCACCGGAATTTCCACGCGAATTCCGAAGAAGCAGATGGGACAACCACAGAGGGATTGTCCCTACGATCAGCATCAGGGGGATTGTCCCTGCGATTGGCATCCGAAAAGCTGAAGGTGGTAGTGCCCAGAATCCCCCGGATCAGCAACCACACCGATTTCGATGCGCTCCGGCTTCACCCTGCGGTTGAACTTGAATTTGTCGAACAGGGTGACTGCAAGGCCGCCTGTGATCTTGTGATCTTGCCGGGCAGTAAAAATACGATGAATGATTTGCGGTGGCTGGTTGCGAATGATTGGCCTGCCTATATCAAAAGACATCTCAGGTATGGCGGTAAACTGATCGGCATCTGCGGCGGTTACCAGATGATCGGTTCAAAAATTCATGATCCGCACGGCATTGAAGGCGACCCCGGCTCAATGGACGGTCTTGCATTGATGGATTTCGAGACCACCCTGCAACCGGCCAAACAATTGAAACGGGTGTCCGGGACGCTGATTGAAAGCAATGCTGAAGTGACCGGCTACGAAATCCATGCCGGTTTCACCGAAGGGACGGCACTGGAGCGCCCGGCCATAGACCTCGCCGGAGAAAAAGAGGGAGTGATTTCAGCAGACAATCAGATATTGTGCACCTATCTTCACGGTGTTTTCGACCATGACAGTGCGCGGCGGGCCTTGCTCGAATGGGCCGGGCTCAAGGCCAGGCAGGACCATCAATTCGACTACCGGCAATTCAGGCAACAGCAGATCAACCGGGTTGCCGAAATGCTTGAACAGCAGTTGGACTACCAGCAACTTGCTGCCATTATCGAACTGAAAAACCCGTGCTGACCCTGCTGGTCGCGTTGTCTCCGGTTATCGTATGTGTTGCCGCACTGCTGTGTGACCGTGCGCTGGGTGAACCCCGACATCATCCACTGGCGGCTTTCGGTCATGTCGCAGGCTGGCTCGAAGGCAAACTCAATCACGGTTCGAAAAAATCCCGGAACAGGCTCCTCGGTGGATTGGCCGTGGTTCTGCTGGTCGGAGTGCCGGGGTTGTGTGTTTATATGGCGCAAAGCTGGCTTTTTGGGTCTGTTCCCGGCGCATTGTTCGAACTCCTTGTCCTGACTGTCGTCATTGGCTGGCGCAGCATGAAAGAACATGCCAGCGCCGTTTCCTGCCCGCTTGATTCCGGCAATCTTCCGGAGGCACGGGAAAAGCTGTCCCGGATCGTCAGTCGCGAGACCGAAGGCATGGAGGTGGAAAAAATTACCAGCTCGGTCATCGAATCGTTGCTGGAGAATGCCAATGATTGCCTGTTCGCCTCGTTGTTCTGGTATGCCGTATTTGGCCCGGCTGGCGCTGTGATTCACCGGTTGTCGAATACGCTGGATGCGATGTGGGGCTATAAAACGGAACGGTTTATCGACTTCGGCTGGGCTGCGGCCAGGCTCGACGACCTGCTTGGCTGGATTCCGGCTCGACTCACTGCACTTAGCTACGCCCTGTCGGGATCATTTCGCAAGGCCCTGCAAGCTACGCGCAATCAGGCGGGTAAACACAAAAGCCCGAATGGTGGTCTGGTGATGGCAGCCGGCGCTGGCGCACTCGATGTCACCATTAGCGGGCCAGCAGTCTATAGCGGTGTGCCGGAAGACAAAATTATCCTCGGTGTCGGCGAGTGCGCAACCCCTGCGGACATTGGGCGCACGATTCGGTTGATTGAAAGGAGTATTGCGCTCTGGCTGGCAGGCTATGCCTGCGCGCTGGTGATCCCCTGGCTTCTGATTACACTGTTATTTGCCTGACTGTTACCCGGCAAACCCTCAAGCATGCGGTCGATTTGCAGGATGGCTCCGGTCAGCAGTGAGTGATAGTCGCCGGGCTCCTGCCACAGCCCTCTTTGTTGCGCTTCCAGCAATCGTTCGGCCATCTCCTTCAGGGCATGGGGGTTCGACCGTTCCATGAAAGCCCGGTTTTCGGGGTCGATAACCAGCGCATCGGTAACCGCCTCATATTGATAATCATCGATCAGGGCGGTGGTGGCATCGTAGGCGAACAGATAATCCACCGAGGCCGCCATTTCAAATGCGCCCTTATAACCATGCTCCCGCATCGCAGCGATCCATTTGGGATTGATGACCCGGCTGCGAATGACCCGGTTGATCTCTTCTTTCAGTGTCCTGATTCTGGGATTGGCGGGGTTCGAGTGATCACCGTGATAAATGACCGGTTGTTGCCCGCGAAGGACTTCAACTGCATTGCTCATGCCGCCCTGAAACTGATAATAATCATCGGAATCCAGCACATCGTGTTCCCGGTTGTCCTGATTTTGCACCACCGCCTCAAGCTGGCCCAGGCGCGATTCGAATGCAGCAAAGGCGGCTTCACCAAAATGCGACTGGCTGTAACTGTAACCTCCCCAGTTGACATAAGCCTGGGCCAGATCGCTGCCATCCTTCCATACCCCGTGATCGATCAGCCCCTGTAGCCCGGCGCCATAACCGCCGGGTTTTGAGCCGAAAACCCTGAACCGGGCGTGCGCTTCGGCCTGGACGCTGTCCATGCCACCGGCAATCAGATCGCAGGTATCTCGCTCGATATTTTCACGGACGACATTGCTGTCTCCGGGTTCCTGATACTCGGCCAGCGCCTGTACCGCAGTATCGAACAGTTTTGCGACGTTGGGGAACGCATCCCGGAAAAACCCTGAAATCCGAAGCGTCACATCCACTCGTGGTCGTGCCAGCAAAAAGCCGGGAATGACTTCGATATCCATCACCCGGTTGGAACCTTCAGCCCAGAGCGGACGCACCCCGATCAATGCAAAAGCCTGGGCAATGTCATCGCCGCCGGTGCGCATGGTCGAAGTTCCCCATACCGATATGCCCAGTTGACGCGGATATTCGCCTTGTTCCTGAAGGTGCCTTGCAAGCAACTCGTCGGCAGACCGCTGCCCCAGTTCCCAGGCGCTCCGGGTCGGAATCGAGCGTGAGTCCAGTGCATAAAAGTTGCGGCCGGTCGGCAACACGTCGAGCCTGCCGCGGGTTGGCGCACCGCTCGGTCCGGCGGGCACGAATCGCCCCTCCAGGGCTCCGATCAGATTGGCGATTTCATCCCTTGCGGAATCGCTGATTGCCTCTGCAACCACCTTGACGATGTATTGCAGTAAGGGTTTTGTCGTTACCAGAACCGGATCGACCGGTCTGCCGGACAACGTGTCCTGCACACATTGCTCGGCAAGCAGTTCCAGCCGCTCCCGCGTATCTGCTTCGGTGCGCCAGTATGAACCGCACACCGCTGCAAGCATTTCCGGGCGCGTTCCGTGCCAGGGCGCAGCCGGATCGAATCTTAAGGGATCGAATGGCTGATCTGCGTTGACCAACTCCAGATCATGGCACAGGCAGTGCAGCAATCCGCTATCGTGAGGCCGTTCTCCGCGCGGGAGGCGGGTCAGCGCCACCAGTGTTTCAGCCAGTTTGTGTTGATCGGGGATCCTCCCGAACCGATGAAGTCCATGGCGAATCTGGGATTCCTTCAGATCGCACAACCAGGCATCCAGCCGACCAAGCAGCACATCCTGATCATTTTCATTGCCGGCGCCGATCTCCGTGCGCAGATTGGACTCTGCCAGTTTCTGTAAGATTACGTCTTTGAGGTAAGTTTCACGACGGGAGTCGAGACCGGCAGCCTGATAGTACTCATCCACCAGGTTTTCCAGTTCGAGCAGCTCGCCATAGATTTCTGCCCGCGCCATCGGGGGTGTCAGATGATCGAGGATGACGGCCGCGGTGCGGCGTTTCGCCTGCGCCCCTTCTCCGGGATCATTGACGATAAATGGATACAGGTGCGGTATCGGCCCCAGAATGGCATCCGGCCAGCACTGCTGTGAAAGAGCGACACTTTTACCCGGCAGCCATTCGAGATTGCCATGTTTGCCGATATGGGCAATCGCATCTGCCCGGTAGATGTGCCGGACCCAGAAGTAAAAGGCGATATAACCATGCGGCGGTATCAGATCCGGGTCATGATAGCAGGCAGCCACATCGAGATTGTATCCCCGGGCAGGTTGAATGCCGACAAAGGTATCCCCGGCATGCAAGCCGGAAACCATGATCCGTCCGTTTCTGAACATCGGGTCGCTTTCAGGGGTTCCCCAGCGTTGGATGACTTGATCACGATTGGTCTGCGGCAGTTGTCCGAACCACTTCAGATAATCATTCAGCGCCAGGCTCTGATTGCACGCTTTGATCAGGTTGGTATCCGCATCATTGGTCACCGCCGACTGTAACAGTTCAATCATCGCATCGCCATTTTCAGGAATCCCGCCGACCGGAAAACCCGCTTGCTGCAGCCCATGCAGGATATTGATGACCGATGCCGGGGTGTCGAGGCCGACCCCATTACCTATTCTGCCGTTGCGGGTGGGGTAATTAGCCAGTATCAGCGCGATGCGCTTGTCACGGTTCGGCCTGATCGATAATGCCGCCCACCTGGCGGCCAGCGAGGCGACGAATCCCGCCCGCTCCGGGTTTAACCGGTAGCGGATGACATCCATCTGGGTTTGATCACTATGGCGAAACAGGGTCTTGAAGCTGACAGCGCGCCCGATAATCCTGCCGTCGTACTCCGGCAGCGCCACATTCATCGCAATGTCGCGGCTGCGCAGCCCTTGGGCGGACTGTGCCCAGTCCTGTTCGCTGTTGGCCGCCAGGATGGCCTGAATGACCGGGATGTTCCTTTCAAAAAGCCGGGTTGGGACCTGCGGTTCAGAGGACAGGGACGCGTTGCCCTCGACATGCTGGGAAAAACTGGTCGTATTGATAACGACATGGCAATTGGACTGTTCGATCAGATGGTTGATTGCCCTCATGCAATCCGGATTTTTCAGGGAAAGGGTGGCAACCGCAAGGATGTTGAACTCAGCCCCGAGAATTTCGATGAACCGATCAAAGGCGTCGGTATTGCCCGACTGCACATGGCTGCGATAGAACAACAGCAACGCATTGGGTTTGGCATCGTCTTTCGACATCAGCCACTGGTCAAGTGAAATCGACTGCCGCAACGGGTCATGAATCAGTGAAAAAGGCAGCATCACGGGAGGTGGCACAACAGACTGGAACCCGTGCACGGCCCCCTCCTGACCGAAAAACTGCTCTTTAAGAAACGCAAACAGATTGGATGTATTGTGTTTTCCACCCTCGCGCAGATAACGCCATATCGCATGGCGCTGTTCAGGATGGCAATTGGAAATCCGTACCAACTGCGGATCAGGCTGATCATCGCCGGGAACCACAACCAGATTGATTTTATGGTGTGCTGCCAGCGCTTCGAGCCGGTCGATACCATACTGCCAGTAGGCGCTGCCGCCGAGCAGGGAAACCAGGATCAGTCCGGCGTGTTGCAGAACCGAATGTTCGTACAGATCATAAGCGGCGGGTTTCGCCAGATTGGCCAGATTGGCCAGACGCACCGTAGGATATTGCCCGGCCAGCGCATCGGCGCCTTCAGCCAGCAGACCCAGGGAAGTATCCTGCGAGGAAAGAATAACGATCTCTGCCGGGCTCTGTTGCAGGTCGATGATGCCTTCTTCATCGCTGAAACCGCCGGGTCTGGCTGTCAGTAAATGCATCCTCGATCAGTCAGTCGATCACGCTGTTTTTCAAGGCAGACCCGATTACCTCTGCATTCAGTTCCCTGCCGATGAAGACCAGTTTACCCCGGCGTTCTTCGCTACTGTGCCAGAGCCGGTCGAAGTAACGGTCGATGCGGTCGCCCACACCCTGAAAAACCTGGCGCATGGCCTTGCCCGGCAAGGCCAGAAACCCTTTTACCCGGTATATCGTGTTTTCCCGTATGAGTTGTTTGACGGCGTGGGTGATCCGGTCACCGTCCACTTCGCCGAATTCGATGCAGACCGAGTCGAAATGCTCGTGGACGTGGTCATGCTCCTGGCTGTGTCGGTGCTGATGATCATGGTGGGTATGAATGGTTTCGATGTTTTCTTCGGCAGCGAACTGAAGTCCCATGATCAGTTCGCCATCGATTTCGCCGTGTTTTACTTCGATCATCTTGACCCCGGAGTTGACATGTGGTTCCAGTCCATCGCGAACTTGCAGGATTTGCCTCTCATCCATCGCGTCCGTCTTGCTGATGATGACAAGGTCAGCGGATACCAGTTGATCTTCCAGCAATTCACGCAGGGAAGAATCATGGTCGAGACTTTGATCCCGCTGACGTTGTGCCCGCACCCGGTCAGGATCATGCGCCAGTCTGCCATCCGCCATGGCCGGGCCATCGACCACGGTAATCACGCAATCAACGGTAAAGTACTGCCTGATTTCAGGCCAGTTGAAAGCCTGCACCAAGGGCTTGGGCAGCGCCAGACCTGAAGTTTCGATCAGGACATGATCGATATCGCCGCGTCGATTGACCAGTTGTTTCATCACTGGCAGGAACTCTTCCTCCACCGTGCAGCAGATACAGCCATTCGCCAGTTCATAGATTCCGTCTGCACAGGTGTCTGCAGGGCGGGTCCGGGTCGTATCTTGTCCGCTGCCCTGATCGTCACAGCCCAGTGCGCAGCTTCGCAACAGATCGGCATCGATATCCAGTTCACCGAATTCATTGACAATAACGGCAATGCGTTTGCCGTTCGCCTGCTTGATCACATTCGACAGCAGTGTGGTTTTGCCGCTGCCGAGGAAACCGGTGACAATGGTGGCCGGGGTTTTGTCGAGTTTCATGTTCTTTTTACTTTTCGCGGGTGGTTGGGTTTCATTTTTGGCCGGTAGACATGGGCCTGGCTCGGGTCATATAAAAATGAATCGTTGAACCAGTCCGGGTCCAGCACATGGCCAACCAGAATCAGACTGGTACGGGTAAATTTCCGTGCCCGAACCTTGCCGACGATGTCTGCAAGGGTTCCGGTGACGAAGTCCTGTTCAGGCCAGCCTGTGCGATAACACACTGCGACCGGGCAGTATTCGCCATAGTGTGGAATCAGTTCCTTGACGATTTTATGGATATGGCTGACCCCGAGATGAATCGCCAGGGTGGCGCCATGCCGGGCCAGGCTGTCCAGATTCTCGTTCTCCGGCATCGGGGTTTTTGCGCCATAGCGGGTATGGATAACCGTCTGCGTGACCCCGGACAGGGTCAGTTCCTTTTTCAGCCATGCCGCCGATGCGCTGGTTGCGGTCACCCCCGGAATCACCTGGCAGGGAATGTCGAGTTGATCCAGCCGACGTATCTGTTCACCGATGGCGCCATAAATGGACGGGTCTCCGGAATGCACTCTGGCGACATCCCTGCCCCCGGAATGGGCTGTCTGGATGAGGTCGATAATTTCCTCAAGATTCAGCGGCGCCGTGTCTTCGATGGTTACTTCACCACCGACATCCGCCCCGGCGTCCTGCAGGACTTCTTCGGGGACCAGTGATCCGGCGTAAAGAATCACCGGACAACGCCGGATCAGGTTCAATCCCTTTACCGTAATCAGTTCCGGGTCTCCGGGTCCGGCGCCAATGAAATACACCGTCATTCGGGTTCTCCGGGTTGTTTCGCATAACCGCGCGGGGTGTAGACCCATTCGCGGTTCAGACCGGGATTGATGATATGCCTGGATTCGCTGTTGCCAATGGAGACGCAGGTGAACATGTCGATTTGGCAGGCATCCAGATTGCCCAGGGTGGTGATGCCGGTCTGATGATCCGCCCTGGTCAGGTTTCGACCCGATACCACCGGCGTCGATGCCGACCGGTATTCAAGCAATATGTCACGCGCACGGTTGAGTTGCCAGTTTCTTCTTTTCGATACCGGGTTATAAAAGGAAACCACGAAATCCCCGCTTCCGGCAGCATGGATTCTCTTTTCGATGGTCTGCCAGGGGGTGAGCAGATCAGACAGTGAAATGGTACAGAAATCATGCCCCAGCAATGCTCCGGCATAACTCGAATTGACCTGCATCGCACTGATTCCAGGGATGATTTCAATATCCACCTGGAGCCATTCAGGATGGTTTTGTACCCCGTTCAACTGACCGTCGATCAACTCCAGAACCAGCGTTGCCATTGCATAGATACCGATATCCCCGCTTGACAGCAGCGCCGTGGTCCTGCCGCCCGCGGCCAGATCGAGCGCCAGTCTGGCGCGCTCGACTTCTTCTCCAAGGGGGCGCTGATGACACTGTTTGCCAGCGCACAACCCTTCGACTTGCCGCTCCAGCAAGTCGATATAAAGGCGGTACGCCACCAGATCGGTAGACGCTCTGATTGCGTCCAACGCCCTGGCCGGAATCAATGACTGATCACCGGGGCCGGTACTGACCAGATACAACCTGGTCATCAATCCGGCCTGCGGGGCAGATAGCTGCGTGCCACCGCGATGGTGGCTCTTGCATTTTTTTGCTTGGGCAGCGCCAGTTCGGCCGGGTTGCCGGTTATCTCCGCGGCGGCAATCAGGGCCGCCGCCTCAGCTACGCCAAAACATCCCACCTCCCTGAAAACGATCTCGGATTTTTCTGTCAATTGATCCTCGACGCTCCTCAAGCGCTCTGCCCGATAGGTTCGAAAAGGCAGCGCAAGGTCTGCGGCGGTGGCGATCAGACAGGGCTCGGCGGCTTTCAGGTCAATGCTGGCCAGGGCACAGAACGATTCGCTGACATCAAGCAGGGCGGAGGCTTTCGGTAACAGTTCGCCGATCATCTCGACCGGGCAGTTCCGGTCGCAGCCGATACCGAGAGTATAAACCGGTTGTCCGTAGTCGCCTGAGCTGGTGGCCACGCAACGGGCGCCGATGCTGTCCGCGATCCGCCGGGCGAGGGCACCCGCCCCCCCTTGATGTCCGGATAAAAGCGGGATGACATGATCACCGGATTCATCCAGTACCACCACCGCCGGATCCCGGTATTTGTCTTGCAGTACCGGTGCAAGGGCGCGGATAACAATTCCGGTCGCACAGATGAAAATACAGTCATGGCCTTGCACGAAAGCTTCCTGTACGGCGCCGATGAACGGACTTGCCCGGTGTTTGTGAATGCTGTCGGGAACCGCAGCCAGCACCCTGTCGCCCAGCGCGCGACCCGGCCCGGTCAGGCTGAATATGATGGTGGGCTGTTTGCCGGTCATGCCGGATTGCGCCTCGAACATTGAATCAGAAATAACGAAAAATACGGTCCTGCGCCGTCATCGAGCGAGGTGATGTCGAGTACGATTTTTTGTCTCGAATGTCCGGCATATTCAACATAACAGGCCTCTTTGGATCGATTCGACCGTTTGATCAATTCGAGGATTCTGGCCCGGCGGCGACCTGGCTTCATGATCGCGATATTGTCGAACCGGGTCAGCGTGTCGAGGATGTCGTCATCATCCCTGCGCCCCGATATCACAGCCAGGTTTTCGGTCAGCCGTGTCATCGCTGTTCCGGTCAGCGCGGCACAGGCATTGATCGAGTTGATGCCCGGCACTACAAAGGTCGGATATTGCCCGCTCAACCGGTCCTGCAGACAGGAAAACGAACCAAACAGCAAGGGATCCCCCTGACACAGAAAGCCCACATCCCGGCCTTCATCCAGATGGCCTGCAATAGTATGCGCGGCCTCATCGTAAACCCGGTTGGCGACCTCCCGGTTTTCACACATCGGCATCACGAAAGCCCGCTGTTGCTGCCCCGGATTGGTCGGATCGACGAGGGCGTCGGCCGCAATCTCCCGCGCCATCGAATAGCCCCGGTCGCTGGACAGGTAAGTGACCACATCGCATTGCCGGATCAGGCGCCAGGCTTTCAGGGTCAGCAACTCCGGGTCGCCCGGTCCGACCCCGATACCATAAAACCGGCCTGATGAACTGTTATCGGGTGATGTCATTGTCCGTGTCGATGTCAACGGTTGTCAGAAAATACCGGGGCTTTCAGAATTTGATGCATTTCGCGACAGTGACCGGTTTCAACGCTCTCGGGGTCACGCTTCCGGGCAGGGTTTTCCCGATCTGGAGCGTGATCCACTCGCGAGCGGGTTTGTCGTCGAAAAAAGAGGTCAGCGCAGCCACGCTTTGCCCGGTTACCGCACTGGCAACCAGCTTCCCTGACGGCTTCAACCGCTGCCAGGCGTAGTCGAGCAGTTCGGGCAGTTTTCCGGGGCCGCCACTGCCACCGATAAAGATACAATCCGGATCCGGCAGGGCCTCGCAGCTTGCCGGTGCGCAGCCATGTACCGGGATCAGATTCAGGCCGGTTCCAAAGCGCCCGCTATTGGTAACGATATGATCGACACGGGCGGCGAATCGTTCAATCGCATAAATCCGGCCAGGACGGTTCCACCTTGCCCACTCGACACTGACGCTACCGCACCCCGCGCCGATATCCCAGGCGATTTCGCCATTTTCCGGAGACATCAGGGAGAGGATCGTCAAACGTGTTTCGCGTTTGCTGATCATACCGTACCCGGCTTCTGCGCCGGTTGAGAAATGGGGGTCGGGAATGCCCGGAAAAGCAGGCAGCATCGGCCCCGCCACGTCCCGGTCGCGCCGCTGATCTATGATACAGACATTCAGCGCATGAAACCCCACGTCCGCCTGGTCCAGCCCCGGCCCGGCAAGTTCGCTCGCTGAAAACTGCCGTATGCGCTGTTCCGGGCTGCCCATGGCTTCGCACACCTGGATGACCGATTGACCATAACCCTGTCGCTCCAGTTCCGCGGCAATGGCCACAGGGCCGCAGTCCCGATCAGTAAAAACCGCGATCGGATGACGGTGTCTGATATGCCGGCGCAGGGTGTCCAGCGACCGTCCATGCAGGCTGACCACCTCCACCTGTTGCCAGGGCAGACCGAGCGCATGAAAACAGCTCTGAATGCTCGAAATGTTCGGATGAAACCGCAGTTTGTCTTTTGCAATCCATTGCCCGAGCCAGTTGCCGATCCCGTAAAACAGCGCATCGCCCGAACCCAGCACCACGATCCGGGCCGACTGGTTTGCATCGAGCCGTTCTCGCAACGCTGAAAGCGGAGTAGGAAAAACCACCTTCCGGGCGGCGCTTTTTACATCCGCAATCTCGTGGAAGTGATGTTCCGAGCCGTAGATCAGATCCGCTTTCATCAAGTCCGCAAGGGCGGACTCCGACAGCAGAGCCTTTTCACCACAACCCAGACTGACCACGCTGACCGGTGGACCGCGCCACTTGATCGGCGTCGGCAAAGCCTCCTCCGGCGCTGTGCCCGGCGCTAACAACGAATCCCCCGCCTTAACCGGGCCAGCGCGTTGAATGCCGCCGCCGCCAGTGCGCTGCCACCGCTTCTGCCCGGAAGCGTGATGTACTCGATGCCGAGTCCGGGTTGATGATCGACCAGATATTGTTTGGATTCGGCAGCGCCGACAAAACCCACAGGGAACCCGATCACCAGGGCCGGTTTTGCCGCGCCTTCTTCCAGCATCTCCATCAGGCGAAAAAGCGCAGTAGGGGCATTGCCGACAATCGCAATGCTGTCCTTGAGATACGGCGTCCAGAATTGCACCGCGGTCATCGACCGCGACTGGTTGTTTTGCCGGGCCAGGCCGGACACCGCCCGGTCATTCAGAAAACAATGAGGCGGGTTGTCCAGGAAGCGTTTACTCAACCCCTGTCTGACCATTTCGGTGTCGCACAGGATATCGCAACCTGCGTTCAATGCAGCGATTCCGGCAGCCACCGCATTTTGGCTGAAGCGAACCTGTTGCGCGACTTTAAGATGGCTGGAGGTATGCACCAGCCGCATCACCACTTGCCGTTCCGGCTCGGAAAATCCGGACAGATCGGTCGCCTCGCGAATCATCGCGAAGGATTTATCCTCGATCCGGGCAGGGTCTTTCAGGTAATCATCCACGCGACAGACCGCGGCCCGCGCCGGCAACTCGTTCGGGGAAAAAGAGTTTGAATCGATTCATCGGTTTTACTCGAATAGGCCTCACCCGGCCCGTTGTCAGTGAAGAATGCTGTGTTCAGGTTTCCTGGCTTGCAGGTATGGTCACGCCAGGCCTTCCCGGGAATAACCGGTTTTCCGGATTTTCCCAGTGGCGAAGATGTGGGTGACACCTTGCATACAGTTGCGGGGGCAGCTACGGCTTGATGGGGCAATTTACCGTATTCCCTGACCACTCGTGCATTCTAACGGGAATCGCCGACAATAAACAGTCCGCCGACAGGGGATTCGGTCAGTGATTGTTCAGGCGATGGCGTCGATCAACGATGCAATCTTGCCAAAACTGTGAGAAACCGGGGGAAGTTCAGGCCGCTCCTGCACATAAACAGGGATGTCGAGTGCGGTTGCAGCATCGAGTTTGGCCGCCACACGGCTGCAACCACTGTTCTTGCTGATCAGCGCGTCAACCCGGTATCGCCGCATCAAATCCAGTTCCCCGGCCAGATCGAAAGGTCCGATGGCATTGATCTGGATGATTCCCTCGACCGGTTCGAAAGGCCTGGCGCTGCGTATCAGCCACTGCTGGCGGGGTGGCCGCTGGTCGGCAAACCGGAGAGCGCTGACCCCGATTGAGAAAAACGGACGCCGAAAATGGCGAATCTGCGGCAACAGATCATGCCACTGCCGATAGTCGCGCCAGTTTGGATGATCATCGCGGTTCCATCCCGGCCGGTCGAATCGCCAGCACGGAATGGCCGCATCGGCTGCCGCAGCCACGGCATTGGCAGAGATGTTCACTGCATAGGGATGGGTCGAATCGATCAGCAGGTCAATCCGGTTGATCCGGCAATACCCGGTCAGCCCCTGCACCCCGTCAAGCTGATCGGTGCTGAACCCGCCGCTGTGAACAGGGCAGGGCAGGTCGGGTTGTCGCACCAGACCGGCGATGCTGTAAATCACCTGATGACCGGCTTCGATCAATGCCAGAGCCAGTTCCCTGGATTCCGCAATCCCGCCCAGAATCAGAATCTTCATCAATGCCGGGTCGAGGAACCGACCAGTGCGCCGTCTCGGCCGAGCGTGTACACATCGATTTCGCAGTGGTGTCTGGCCGCTTTCAGGGCCGTCTCTCTGGCCAGCGCACAAATTTCATCGGCCAGCGGAAGGTTCTCCTCCTGACACCAGGTCAGGGCTTCAAGACTGGTGTTGGCGCACAGGATTCTGTCTCTCAAAACCCGGTCGCCGCCTGCTTTTACCGCCTGTTCCCCCAGGAACCCGAAATCAATGGATGAATCCTTGCTGTGCAGCGATTGGTAGCCTGCTGCCAGTTTGCTGATCTTGCCGAAGCCGCCACAGATACTCAGTTTCTTCATCGGCACCCGGCGCAGATGCTTGAGCACGGCTCCGGCAAAATCTCCCATTTCCACCACGGCCATATCGTCAAGATCAAGGGCGGATTGAATATAGTCTTCGCTGGTCGAACCGGTCGCTGCAGCAATATGCTCGATCCCATTGGCATGGGCAACATCAATCGACTGATGGATCGAGGCAATGAATGCGGAACAGGAATAGGGGCGGACGATGCCGGTGGTTCCAAGAATCGAGAGTCCGCCGAGAATACCCAAACGGCCATTCATCGTTTTCAACGCAATCCGTTCTCCATCGACAACACCGATAGTGACCTCGAAGCCGCCACCGTAACCGCTTTCCCCGGCCAGGGTTTCGAGATGCCCGGTCATCATTTTCCTCGGCACCGGGTTGATGGCCGCCTCACCGACCGCAAGCGACAGCCCGGCCCGGGTAACCGTGCCGACGCCTTGACCCGCATGAAACCGAACCCCCGGATCGTCCGACAATTCGACTTGTGCAAATATCGTAGCGCCATGGGTGTCATCCGGATCATCGCCTGCATCCTTGATCGTGCTGGCGCGGGCGCAACAGTCGTTCAGCAACCTGCATTCTTCCAGTCTGAATCCGACTTGCCGGCCTTTCGGCAACAGGATGGTCGCGGTTTCGGTCCTGCGGCCATTCAGCAACAGGTCGGCGGCAGCCAGCGAGGTTGCCGTCGCACAGGCGCCCGTGGTAAACCCACTGCGCAGCCTGGTTTTTTTCTCCGGGGTCTCGTCACGCATCGCCAACGGCAATCAAAACCCAAGGCTAATGGAGCAACCAGTATGCTCCGACCCCAATCGAAGCAGAGGCGATCAGCAACCGGCTGGCATGGAACAGCTTCTGTCCAAAGCCCGCAATCCAGTTCTGCAACCGACCGAAGAACAACCCGAAAACCAGCATCGAAACCAGAACACCCAGACAGAACAGGACGATATACATCACCCCGGCTAACATGCCTGTTCCAACTGGCGTCGAACCGGCAACCGGAATCAACGCCAGCACAGGGGCGCTGCCTGCCAGTCCGTGGGTCGCCCCGATCAGGATTGGTCGATGATGATGTTGCCCGCCGGGTGCGGATAAATGCATGTGGGTGACATCGCCATGGTGATGCGCTCTCAGGGTCAGGCGGTTGCGACAGACTTGCCAGAATATCCAGCCGCCGAGCGCGATCAGCACCACACTGATCAGCTTTTCCGCGAGCAGGGTGGCCGAGGCGGGCAACTGAATCCGGGTAAGAATGAACAATAATCCCAGCGACAGGATAATGGCGCCATGACCGAATGCCCAGCGGCAGCAATAGCCCAGCATCCGGCGAACCAGACGGCGACGGTCGTCACCGTTGTTGGCAGAAGCCAGCGAAGAGACAGCCATGATATGATCCGCATCCAGAGCATGTACCAGCCCCAGGCTGAAACCCAGCGTCAGCAAACTATAGATCGATATGAATTCCATGGACAGGCTAAGATAAGATAAGATAAGGTTCGGTCGGCGAGTCATGTTATACCGGATCATTGTATTCTACGTCTGTATACACAATCACGCCACAGGTTTTGCGCTACATGATGTTTCCACAAAGTCCGTCACCCGGCCTGCCCGGGGATCTCCCTGGGACCTCCCGGCAAGGCCACTTCAGGCGCCTCGCCACGATGATTGCAGCTCCCGCTTCCGGGCAGGGCAAGACCATCCTGACCGCGGCGATGGCGCGCCGCTTCGTCAATCAGGGTAAAACAGTCCGGGTTTTCAAGATCGGTCCGGACTACCTCGACCCGACCATACTTGAACTGGCCTCCCGGCAGCGCGTTTATAACCTCGATTTATGGATGATGGGGGAATCGCATTGCCGCAACCTGCTGGCCAGAGCGGCAGCCGCAAACGACATTGTTCTGGTGGAGAGCCTGATGGGGTTGCATGACAACGTTCCCGACAATATGCAACTGGCAAGACGTTTCGGGTTGCCGGTTACCCTGGTGATGAATGTCGCCAAATATGCCCAGACTGCCGCCGCCATCGTCGAGGGGCTTAAAAATTACCGGACAGAACAGGCGCAAGGGCAGACAGAAGAAAATCAGGAAGAAAATCATAACCAGGCGAAGATCACAGCGGTGATCGGTAATTGTGTCGGCAGTGACAACCATGATCGCCTGTTGCGCGAATCGGTCGGCGAGGACTATGCGGGCAGCATCCGGCGGGATGAGAGAATGGAACTGCCGCACAGGCATCTCGGGCTGGTTCAGGCTGCCGACATCGAAGGGCTGGACCGGCAACTCGACCGTGCTGCCCGGGCACTCGATGAATTCGGGATCGATGTTCCGCTGCGACAGGTCGAGTTCCGGGCCGTCCGTCAGATTCAGCCCCCCGCCTTGCTGGAAGGCAGAACCATCGCGGTGGCCTGCGATGCCGGCTTTAGTTTCATTTACCCCGAAAACATCAGCCTGCTCGAATCACTCGGCGCCCGGGTGGTCCGGTTTTCGCCGTTGGACGATGAACCGTTGCCCCGGTGCGACGCGGTCTGGCTGCCCGGAGGATACCCTGAACTGCATTTGCAAAAGCTGTCCGGAGCGCAGCGCATAAAAAGACGCCTCAACGAACACCACCGCAACGGCAAACCGGTTCTCGCAGAGTGTGGCGGAATGATGGCCGCCTGCCATGCCATCACCGGCCGGGACGGAGAAACCGGGTCAGGATTCGGCTTGTTCGATGCAACCTGCACGCTGACGAACAGATTCCAGAGTGTCGGATTGCAGAAAATCGACTATGGCCACGGCGAGATACGGGGTCACTCGTTCCATCACTCGGTGCTTGAACCGATTGACCCGGACCGTGTTGCCGATGGATTCGGGCAGAAACAGGATGGCGGGCAGGGCGAAGCCTTCTATCAATCGGGGAAACTGACATTGACCTGGCTTCATCATTACTTCCCGTCCAACCCGCAGGCCATTGCAGCCCTTTTATTATAAGGTGGTCTCCCGCTTGTTCATTTCATGGCTCGGGACGGGGTTCATTCACTTGGTGTGGCTGGGACTCGTGGGCACACCCTTGTGGATTCCTCTGGGCATTTCCATGGCCTGGTTCCTGTTCGTGTTCAGGTGGGTTTGATCGGCTGCCGGTCAAAAGATTCAACAGAGGGATGGTGTTGCGTAAACAAAATTTGGAAGCGTTGTCCCGGAAACCCCTGGATGTCCTGATTGTCGGTGGCGGTATCAACGGCGCCGTGTGCGCCGCGTCACTGGCGGCGCGGGGCGCGAAAGCCGGTCTGATCGATGCCAGGGACTTCGCCGGATTTACCAGCCAGCATTCATCCAACCTGATCTGGGGTGGAATCAAGTACATGGAAAGTTATGAACTCGGCCTGGTGGCGGAGTTGTGCAAGTCGCGCAATGATCTAATGCGACAATTTCCCTGCGCCATCCGGGAAATCCGTTTTCTGACCACGATTCCACGCGGATACCGTCACCACCCCGTGGTATTGTGGGCCGGAGCCTGGTTGTACTGGTTGATAGGGCAGGGATATACCCGCCCGCCCCGCTATTTGCGTTCCGGCGCCATCGAGGCCGTGGAGCCGATCATCGATACCAACCACAGTATCGGGGGGCTGGAGCACTCGGACGCTTACCTGTTCGATAACGATGCACGCTTTGTTTTCGGATTCATCCGTTCGGCGCTGGATCACGGCTGTCTTGCCGCCAATTACGTGGAAGCGGTGGAGATGCAGGATGAGGGAGAGGGATGGCGGGTTATGGCGAAGGATGGCGTTTCCGGACGGAATCTCGACATCCGCTGCAAAGTGCTGATCAATGCGGCCGGAGCTTATGTCGATACACTGAATGCAGCCGCGGATATCAAGACGAACCACCAGCATATCCTGTCAAAAGGCATACACCTGATCGTTCCCCGGCTCGGGGACAGCGGAAAGGTTTTGACTTTTTTTGCCGATGATGGCCGACTGTTCTTCGCCATACCCATGGCCAACCGAACCTGTATCGGGACGACCGATACCCGGGTGGACACGCCCGATACTGCCGTCACCGACCAGGACAGGGACTATATTCTGTCTAATATCAATGCCAGATTGAATCTGCCGCGACCGCTGATGAGATCGGACATTATAGCAGAGCGATGCGGAGTCCGGCCCCTGGTGGTTCCTGGAGGGTCCGATGCCGACATGGATTTTCTCCATCTCTCACGCAGGCACGTGGTGGAGACAGACCGTTCGAGGCGACAAATCAGCATCTTTGGGGGGAAGCTGACGGACTGCATCAACGTCGGGGAAGAGGTATGCCGACAAGTTTCCAGGCTTGGGGTCATGCTGGCGCGAAGGCCGTCGCGCTGGGACGTTGGACCGGGGGCGGGAGCGCGGGCGGCATTCCTGGCGCGAGCCACGGAAGCTGGCATTGCCGGTGACCGGGCGCTCGACACCGGAGAACCTCTGGCTGAACGGTTATGGAGACGGTACGGAAAGGAAGCCGGGGCGATGCTGGATGCCGTCGTGATAAATCCGGCCCTGGCGGCTCCGGCCATTGCCGGAACCGGGCTGCGCCTGTGCGAGATTGATCATTTGCGGGATCGTGAAATGATCGTGACACTGGCCGATCTCCTGCGGCGGCGCTCCAGGTTGGCGCTGCTTTACCGGCACGAGGAATTAATGGCAATGGAAGGTATGCCGGAATTGTGCGACCGGTTGTTCGGCAATCAGGGTAAAGCGAAATTCGAAGCCTATTTCGGCAACGAAGAATGAGGGTGAACCATCAGGAGTTATTCCGGGCGTTACCCCGGATTACCGGACAACCACGGGGGGTTGTTCCTCCGCCAGGGTCAACATCAAGTCACGCCATCAACAAGCTCTAACTCGTATGGATTGGTCGCTGAAACTTTGGCGACCAATCCAAGAATCTCAATAACCTGATCTTCTTTGAGCGACCGGTTCAGTATCTCTCTTTTCATGTCTGCACGATCAAGTGGCGGAATGCGGGTAGTAAAGAATGGCCATAGGAAAGCCGACCCACCAATAGCCGTCGTCCGTTCGTTGATTGAAGATAAACCTCCAGGATTCGATCCATGGGTGTCTCTAAAGACGTATAACTGGGGCTAGTCCCCCAGACCTTTTGTTTAAGGAAAGATATCAGGCTATTCTTCATATACGAACCTCATCTGGAGCATCGTGACGTATTGAGATTATGGCGCCCTCAGTGAGGTACAATCCCTCACCGCCGTAGTCCAGGTATTATAGTTTCAAGGGTCGGTATTCTGCTGATATCTACCGAGCGTTCCGCGCGAGCCAGATCGTAATTGCGCTGCAGGTTGATCCAGAATTGCGAACCGTTGCCGAAGAGTTTGCCGAAGCGAACCGCCATTTCGGCGGTAACCGGCTGCTTTTCATTGAGAATATCGTAGAGCGTCTGTCGGGATATGCCGAGGGCTTCGGCCACGGCCGTCTTACTCATGCCAAGGGAGGGCAATACGTCTTCCCGCAGGATTTCGCCCGGATGCGCCGGGTCTATGGAACGGTGTCTCTCGATCATCAGTGATAGTCCATTTGTTCCGGCCTCTCGGCGGCCTCAAGCGCCGACAGGATTCGTCGCAACTTCCGTACCCACCCGGCGTTCAATCCTTTCTTCTGGCCTCTGGTCCAATAGTTTCGAAGGGCCTTGTGCCGGATGCTTCCAATCATGACCACAATATAGAGAAATGCGGCAAATATGTCAAGTAACGCCTTACACCCTGATATTCCGGACAACCACGGGGGGTTATCCCTACATAATGATGGACATGTCAACAGATACGGTTAATAATATTTGGCTTGGCTGAATAATTCATTATCCGAACCATGCAAACAACTAACCCTGCCGTCAAGATTGTCGATGTGACCCTGCGCGATGGCGAACAGACTCAGGGAGTTTCGTTCTCCCGTTCCGAGAAAGAGAGCATTGCCCGGTCACTTCTGGACTCGGTCAAGGTAGACCGCATCGAAGTCGCGTCCGCCGGAATATCCGAAGGCGAGCGTGAAGCAGTACGGAACATCAATATATGGGCGAATGAAAAGGGGTATCTGGGACAGGTCGAAGTCCTCGGATTTGTCGATCACAGACGCAGCGTGGACTGGATTTCTTCGGTCGGTGGAAAAGTGATGAACCTGCTTACCAAAGGCAGTGAAAAGCACTGCCGGGAACAGTTGGGAAAGAGCCTGTCGCAACATCTCGACGGAATATACCGGACCGTCGAATATGCTTCCGACCAGGGACTGGAAGTCAATCTGTACCTCGAAGACTGGTCGAATGGCTATGTTGACAGCCCACAGTATGTTTTCGACATGATGGAGCAACTGCAAACCCTGCCGATAGGGCATTACATGTTACCCGATACGCTCGGTGTGATGTCTCCGCGTGAGGTGCACGACAGCTTTTCCGACATGATTGACCGGTTCTCCGGCTGCCGGTTCGACTTTCATCCCCACAATGACTACGGTCTCGGAACGGCGAACTGCCTGGCGGCTGCCCGGGCGGGCGCGACCTCGATTCATTGTACGGTCAACTGCCTTGGCGAGCGTGCCGGGAACGCTTCCCTGGCGGAAGTCTGTCTGGTATTGAGGGACAAGCTGGGGGCGCGAATGTCGGTCGAGGAGCACGAGATTTACAACATCAGCCAGATGGTCGAAAATTTTTCCGGGAAAATGATAGCCGGGAATGCCCCGGTAATCGGCACCGACGTGTTTACCCAGACCGCCGGCATTCACGCCGATGGCGACCAGAAAGGCGGCCTGTACCAGACCCGTCTCAGCCCGGACCGCTTCAACCGGACCCGCTCTTATGCACTGGGCAAGATGAGCGGCAAGGCATCACTGCAGAAAAACCTCGAAACACTGGGCATCAGCCTTTCGCCGGAGAACCAGTTGAAAGTGCTTGAGCGTGTTGTCGAGCTGGGCGACTCGAAGGAAATCATTACCCCGGAAGACCTGCCCCTGATCATAGCCGATGTGCTGGAGACCCGGGATGAAAATGTGATCGAATTATTGAATTGTTCGATTACCAGCGTGCTGGGGCTTGATTCCGTGGTCAGCATCAGCGTGCGCGTGTTCGGCAAAACACTGAAATCCACCGGTACCGGCAATGGTGGATTCGACGCCTTTATCGTCGCTGTAAAGAAGGTTCTGGATGGAACCGGATTCGAATTTCCCGAGCTGGTCGACTATCAGGTGCGAATACCGAGAGGCGGCAAGACCAGTGCACTGGTCGAATGTTTCATCACCTGGCAGGATGGGGAAATAAAATTCAGAACCCGTGGCATTGATGCCAACCAGGTGTTCGCCGGAATCGAGGCGACATTGAGAATGCTGAATCTGAAGCTGGCTCCGGACCCGGTTTGAGCCAATATTTGAATCAACGGAGGATTACCTGAAAACCATTCTTCGCCGAAGGGTTAGGGCGTTACCTCGGGTCGTATAACGGACAGGCACAGGGGCCTGTCCCTACGCCCGGCAGGGTTGGGGCGTTACTACCCCGGACCGATTATCGGACAGGCACAGGGGCCTGTCCCTACGCCCGGCAGGGTTGGGGCGTTACTACCCCGGACCGATTATCGGACAGGCACAGGGGCCTGTAACGGACAGGCACAGGGGCCTGTCCCTACGCCCGGCAGGGTTGAGCCAGAGCGCCGGAAACACCACTTTACCCTCCCTGTTGCTATTTTCCTCCACTCCATCTAGTATCAGTGCTGGGGGTATCTATCGTAAAGTCTGAGACCCCCCCCTCTCTCCGCATTTGCGGATTCACAACAATACCAATTAATAACTATATTCAATTTATAGAGGAGGATATATGACCGATACCAGCCAAAGGGTTGAGCATTGGACGCGTACCAAGCGCCTGATGGTCATCACTCTGTTGATTTGGTTTGTCTTTTCTTTCGCCGTACACTGGTTTGCCGATACATTGAACGCGGCTTCGTTCATGGGTTTCCCGCTGGGTTTTTACATGGCGGCACAGGGTTCGGAAGTCATCTTCGTGATACTGATATTCTGGTTCGCATGGGCACAACATAAAATCGACCAGGAAACTGGCTTTGCGGAGGAATAGAAGATGAAAGGAAATCTAAAAGACAATTTTATTGAGAATTTACCCAAGATCTACGGGCTGTATACCGGGGGGTTCCTGATATTCATTCTGCTTATGGCCGTGTTCGAGCAAATGGGAATGCAAGCCGATACCATTGGCATACTTTTCGTGGCCTTTACTGTTGTTATCTACGCCGCTATCGGCTGGTTGTCCCGAACCATGCAGGTCGATACGTACTATGTTGCCGGTCGTCAGGTGCCCACCGTTTTCAATGGTATGGCCACTGCCGCAGACTGGATGTCGGGCGCTTCGTTCGTCGCCATGGCCGGGGGTATCTACTTCGGCGGGCATGGCTATCTGGCGTTCGTCGTCGGCTGGACCGGCGGTTACGTACTGGTCGCCGCATTGATGGCGCCTTACCTGCGCAAGTTCGGCTGTTATACGGTACCGGATTTCATCGGTACGCGCTATGGTGGTAACCTCGCCCGCTTCTGTGCAGTGGTGGTGCTGGTGGTCGCCTCGTTCACTTATGTGACCGCGCAGATCAACGCCACCGGAACCATCGCCTCGCGCGCGCTTCAGATTCCATTCGAGGTGGGTGTCTGGTTCGGACTGCTGGGTATCCTGCTGTGTTCAATGCTCGGT
The DNA here is from genome assembly GCA_963663315.1 of Arenicellales bacterium. Lineage (GTDB taxonomy): Bacteria > Pseudomonadota > Gammaproteobacteria > Arenicellales > Poriferihabitantaceae. The sequence continues at coordinate 466,628 of OY760176.1, forward strand.
GGCATGCGTGCGGTAACCTGGACCCAGGTCGCGCAATACATCGTATTGATCATCGCCTATCTGGTACCGGTAATCTGGATGTCCAACAAGCAGGGTTTCGGCCTGATTCCGCAACTGGTTTATGGCGATGCAGTGATGAAAATCACCGAACTTGAAGCATTGCATGGACTGGGTACTCTGGAAGCGGTGGCCGGCGCTAAAGCGGGCCTGAAGGCATTGAGCGTTCCTTTTGCAGCCGCAGGCGACAGTTGGAAGTTCGTCACCCTGGTGCTGTGCATGATGGCCGGTACGGCATCATTGCCGCACATATTGATGCGCTACTTCACGACTCCTTCCGTCCGGTCGGCCAGACAGTCAGTTGCATGGTCACTGTTGTTCATTTTCCTGTTGTATTTCACCGCTCCGGCGCTGGCGACGTTTACCAAGCTCCAGTTGCTTAACCCTGAGTTGGCAACCGGGATCATCGGCAAGGCGATCACCGAAGTGAATGCGCTGGAATGGGTGCAGAAGTGGAGCAACGTTGGATTCCTGCAGGTTATCGACGGCAACGGCGATGGCATTCTGCAACTCAACGAGTTCTTCATGCGTGGCGATATCGTGGTGCTGGCCACCCCGGAAATTGCCGGTCTGCCTTATGTTATCACCGGTCTGGTCGCTGCGGGCGGTATGGCGGCAGCGATGTCAACGGCAGATGGCTTGCTGCTGGCGATTGCAAACGCCCTGTCTCATGATCTGTACTACAAAATCATCGATCCGGCCGCAGAAACCCGGAAACGTCTGCTGGTGGCGAGGATTCTGTTGCTGGTGATCGGGGCTGCGGGCGCCTTTGTGGCGAGTCTGAAACTGACCAGCATCCTCGGTGCGGTGGCATGGGCATTTGACTTCGCCTGTTCCGGCCTGTTCTTCCCGATCGTTCTGGGTATCTGGTGGAAACGGGCTAACCAGGCTGGCGCCATTGCCGGTATGGTATTCGGTTTCCTCGCGGGAACCTGGTATCTGTACATGGTCCGGTTCGCCGGGATGGATCCGTGGATCGGTATCGACCATCTGCGATTCGGAGTTATCGGTATGCCGGTGAGCCTGATTGCGATGGTTGCAGTTACGCTGATGACCGCGGAACCCGACGCCGAGACCCAGGCCATGGTGGATGAAATCCGGGTGCCTGCAGGTAAGGCGATACTGGGTTCTTCTCACTGAACCTGTTTACTGAAATTGTTTTCAGTCATGAATATGCCGGGGCTTGCCCCGGCATTTTTTTTCGCCCCGCTGATGACGCCGACCTGAAACCGACTAAAAGTGACTGCAAGTGTATAGTGAATTTCCGGCCTGGCTGCTGACCTTCGATTACATCATGGGGATGATCATGTGGACCCTGTTAGGCCGGTTCGGGATGAGTATTTTCCTGCGCGAAGACAGTTCGTTCTTTTTCATGCGCGTATTCGTCAAATATACCAACCCGATCCTCAAACTGTTCTCTCCGATCACCCCCGGCTTTCTAATCGACCCACTGGTTCCCCTGTATGTGGCCTGGTTTTTCTATGCCATCCGCTTTTACCTGATGCCCTGGCTACTCGGCTATTCGGTAATGGGAATGCTTTCCTTCCCGCTGGAAAGTGAATTCGCCCGTGGTCTGGCGAATGTGATTTCGATGCTGATCGGCGGCTGACCGGTGGCGGATTCCGGTTCTTACAAAGATAACGGTTCGATCAGCTTTTTGACCGCATCGGTCGCCGACAGTCCCAGATACGGTTTGCCCATGGAGGCAGCCTGACCTGCCCACAACGGAGTGAAGTCGCTGCTCGACCTGGCTTCCGCGCCAGCCCTGAGCGCAGCGAGCGCATCGCCTGCCAGAGGGAAGGGCAGCGCCGAACCGTTCATCGGACCGATTTCCCGGATCAGATAGTTGATAATGCCTCTGGCCGGTCTTCCGGTGAAGAGATTGGTCAGCACGGTATTGTTGTCGGTGATCCTGTTCAATGCATCGAGGTGAAGTCTTGTGGTCAATGCCTCCTTGCAAAACAGGAACAGCGTCCCGATCTGCACACAACTGGCCCCCAGTGCAAAGCTGGCCGCGATACCCCGGCTATCGCCGATACCGCCGGCAGCGATGACCGGGACCGAAACGGCATCGACAATTTGAGGGACCAGCGCCAGGGCGCCGGGCTGGTTGCTGATATCCTTTTCCAGGAACATGCCGCGGTGCCCGCCTGCTTCAACCCCCTGGGCAATGATCGCATCCACCCCTTTTGATTCAAGAAAGACCGCCTCTTCAACCGTGGTTGCCGAGCACAGCACCCGGCACCCCAATGCCCTGACCCGGTCGTACAGATCGTCTTGCGGCAGGCCGAAATGAAAACTGACCACTTTCGGCAGCGCCTGTTCAACCACGTCACACATTTCCCGGTCGAAAGGGCGGCGACCTGAAGGCGTCCCGGTGTCAGGCGTCCTGGGCGCCCCGGTTTCCTGATGGAAGCGGGCCAGAGTATTGCGCCATGCCTCGATCTGGTCAGGGTTGACCTCCGGTTGCCGGTGGCAGAAGAAATTCAGGTTGAAGGGCTTGTCTGTGTGCGCACGGATGATCGCGACTTCCTCCAGTATCTGTCCGGCGTCGAGCAGGGCGCAGGGCAGCGAGCCCAGCCCACCGGCCCGGCACACGGCAACCACCATCGCTGACCCGGTTGACCCCGCCATCGGCGCCTGGATAATCGGCGCCTCGAACCCGAACGATTCGAGAAACTCAAGGTTCGGCCACATATTTACTGTCTCGTCTTTACTGTGTCGTCTCGAACAGGCTGGTATCCATCCGCGCGATGAGACCCGCAGCCTCTGTGATGATGCTCTGGTAACAGGCCACCTTCGGCATTTCGTAAGCGAAATAGAAACGGGCGGTCTCGATTTTGGCAGCATAAAAGGGGTCGCTGTCCGGGTCCAGCGTCATCGCCACTGCCGCCGCCCTGGCCAGTTGCCATCCGCAACACACAGTACCCCAGAGCCGTAAATACGGGTCGGCAATGCCGCCGGGTTTGCGCATGTCATCCGCCGCCATGGACAGCACGGTTTGAATGGTGGCCTCCAGACTATCCAGCCCTGACCGGGTGCAGTCATGCAGTTTTTTCAGTTCGGGCTGATCCACATTCGCCATATCGTCACGAATATGGCCGATCACCATCCGCGCAATCCGTCCATTGTCGCGCACCAGTTTGCGGCCGATCAGGTCCAGCGCCTGAATGCCGTTGGCGCCTTCATAAATCGGGGTAATGCGCTGGTCGCGGTAATACTGCGCCGCGCCGGTTTCCTCGATGAACCCCATGCCTCCATGTACCTGCAATGCCAGCGATACATTCTCCAGGCCGATTTCCGTCATGTAACCCTTGATGATCGGGGTCAGTATATCGACCATGGCCTGGGCGAATTCCCGCGCCTGCGGGTCGGCAGTCTTAAGCGCCTTGTCGAATGAACCGCCCAGAACCAGCCCCAGCGAACGCAGCCCTTCGATCCGGCATTTCTGCAGCATCAGCATACGCTTGACATCGGGATGATTGATAATCGTCACCCGCTCGCCGCCGGGGTTCTCGATCGGTGTACCCTGAACCCGCTCACCGGCAAACCACGCCGCCTGTTGATAGGCGCGCTCGGCCACCCCGTTGCCCTCCAGACCGACCGCGAGGCGGGCAATGTTCATCATCGTGAACATGTATACCATACCCTGATTCTCGTCTCCGACCAGATAACCGACCGCGCCCGCAGGATCACGGTACAGACCGGTTCCGTAGCCCAGCACCGCAGTCGGACTGCCATGGATGCCGAGCTTGTGTTCAAGGGAAAGGGTTTCTATGTCGTTGCGCACCGTCCAGTCGCCGTTCTCGCCAGGCAGAAATTTGGGCACGATGAACAGTGAAATTCCTTTTACTCCGGCCGGCGCGCCGGGGGTGCGCGCCAATACCAGATGGATGATATTGTCGGTCATGTCGTGGTCGCCGTAGGTTATGAAAATCTTCTGGCCGGTGAGCAGGTGATGATCCCCGTTCGGCGTCGCCAGAGTCTTGACCAGGCCTAAGTCGGAACCGGCCTGGGGTTCGGTCAGATTCATCGTGCCGGACCAGTTGCCATGGATCATATCTTTAAGGAAAATATCCTTCTGTTCGCTGGAACCGTGCAGTTCGATGGCTTCGATGGCGCCCTGGGTCAGCAGCGTACAGAGTGAAAACGCCATGTTCGACGAGTGCCATAACTCCTGGACTGCGGTCGCCACCAGCCACGGCAGTCCCATGCCGCCCCGTTCGGGATCGCACGCCATACCATTCCAGCCGCCTTCGATGAATCGCTGCCAGGCGTCAACCCAGCCATCCGGCGTGCGCACATGGCCGTTTTCCAGTTTGACTCCCTGTTGATCGCCGACCCGGTTGAGCGGGTCCAGGACTTCTTCGGCCAGCTTCCCGGCCTCGATCAGGATGGCATTGATCATCTCCGGCGTGGCCTCCTCATAACCGGGCAGCGAACTCACGCCTTCCAGGTCGCCCAGATGCTCGATTGCGAACATAATGTCGCGTACCGGTACTTTATATTGACTCACGATGTGGTTTCTCGGGTTGAATGTTCTTTCAGCGTCCTGCGCACTTGTCTTGCTACCGAATCCATTTCATCCAGGGTGTTGGAGATATCCATCTGCTTCTGTTTCAGCTCCTGCTTGTGGGCACGGATGGTGCGCAGCACGAATTTCAACTGCTCCGACTCGTTGGGATGGGTATCGTACAGTTGCATCGTCGTTTTGATCTCCGCCAGGGAAAATCCGAGCCGCTTTCCCCGCAGGATCAGTTTCAGGCGGACCAGATCGCGTTCGCTGTAAACCCGTTTGTTTTTTTCCCGCCGGGGCGACAACAGCTTCTCGGCTTCATAAAACCGGATGGTTCTTGGGGTAAGAGCGAAATGTCGGGCTAAATCCGATATGCTGTAGGTGGCTTTTGAGGACATCCGACCGGGCATGCGCGAACCGTGATACAATGTATGGTTGATGACGATGTTGAAAATGTTGACAGTTGACGTTTACGTAAACGTAATGTACCGTATAACCCTATCAGATTCCATACCCGGAAGCGAGGATTATTTTGGGCAGAGTTGATCAGTTGGCCACTGCCGGCCTGACAAAAATCGGTACACAGGCCGACGTACATCTCAGATTCGTGACCGCCGCCAGTCTGTTCGATGGTCACGATGCCGCCATCAACATCATGCGCCGGATTCTCCAGTCCAAGGGGGTCGAAGTCATTCACCTGGGGCACAACCGCTCGGTCGCCGAAGTCGTCGATGCCGCGTTGCAGGAAGACGCGCATGGCATTGCCATCAGCTCGTATCAGGGCGGTCATGTCGAATATCTGAAATACATGCTCGACCTGCTTGCCCGCAACGGCGGTGAGAATATCCTCGTGTTTGCCGGTGGCGGCGGTGTCATCATCCCCGAGGAAAAAGCCATTCTGGAAGCCAGTGGCGTGACCCGTATCTACACGCCCGAAGACGGACAGCAGTTGGGCCTGGACGGGATGATTGAACACATGATCGAGACCACCCTTGCCCACGTCCGGCTCGACCCGCCCGCCGCTGCGTCTCTGGATCCGGAAGCGCTGGCGAAAGGCGATTTGCGAGCCCTGTCCCGAGCCTTGTCGGCGATCCAGGACCGAACCGCCCCGGCCACGCGCCTGTTGAGCGCGATCAAACACGGGCGGGAGCAAGATGGGAAAATTCCGGTTCTCGGCATTACCGGTACGGGCGGCGCCGGTAAATCATCGTTGACCGATGAGTTGATTCTGCGTTTCCGGATGGATCTGGCAGACTCACTGAAAATCGCAATCCTGGCGGTAGACCCGACCCGGCGCAAAACCGGCGGCGCCCTGCTCGGCGACCGCATCCGGATGAATGCGGTCAATCATCCGAATATTTTCATGCGCTCGGTCGCTACCCGCGACAGTGTAACGGAAATCCCCGATTGCATCGGGCCAATGATCGCACTGTGCAAGGCCGCCGGGTTCGACCTGATTATCGTCGAGACACCGGGCATCGGCCAGGGTGATACCGGTATCTCGGCCCTGGTTGACTGTGCGTTATATGTGATGACCCCGGAGTTCGGAGCGCAGTCGCAACTGGAGAAAATAGACATGCTCGACTTTGCCGACATCGTCGCGATCAACAAGTTCGACCGCAGGGGCGCCGAGGATGCCTGGCGTGATGTCGCCAAACAGGTGCAGCGAAACCGCAAAGCATTTGCCGCCCGCCCCGAAGACATGCCGGTATTCGGCACCATCGCCTCCCGGTTCAACGACGACGGCATCACGGCGCTGTACCAGGAAGTCCTCGCTCAACTGAAAACCCGTGGATTGAAATGCGAAGGCAGTCGATTGCCCCGGGTCGATACAGGCGCCTCGACCGACCAGAACCGGATTATCCCGGAAAACCGGGAACGTTACCTCGCCCGCATTGCCGGCGCCGTTCGTGACTACCGGCAACGGGCAGCCGGACAGGCCGCCATCGCGCGGCAGATCCAACAGCTTGAATCGACCCGCTCGATGTTGCAGGCCGAAGCCGGTGACGGGGCAGAGGCGGAAACCGCAGCGCTGGAACGACTGCTCGCAGACCGCAAGGCCCGGCTCGACCCACAACTGAAATCCGCATTGAATCAATGGCCGCAGGACCGGCAGGATTTTTCCGGGGATGAATACGTCGTCACCGTCCGGGACCGCGAGATACGCAATCAGTTGAAAAGGAAAACCCTGTCGGGTACGGCCATCCCCAGGGTTGCCCTGCCGAAATTCGACGATCAGGGAGAACTTGCCAGATGGATGATGCTGGACAATCTGCCCGGCCGGTTCCCGTTTACCGCAGGGGTCTTTCCATTCAAGCGTGACAGCGAAGCCCCGACCCGGATGTTTGCAGGCGAAGGGGACGCATTCAAAACCCGGCGCCGGTTCCTTAAGTTGTCGGAACATTCCAGCGCCAAAAGATTGTCCACCGCCTTCGATTCGGTGACCCTGTACGGTTGCGACCCGGATGAGCGGCCGGACATTTACGGCAAGGTCGGCAATTCCGGAGTCTCGATTGCCACCCTGGATGACTTAAGGGTGCTGTATGACGGATTCGATCTTTGCGACCCGAACACATCGGTTTCCATGACCATCAACGGCCCCGCGCCGATCATACTGGCGATGTTCCTGAATGTCGCCATCGACCAGCAGCAACAGGCATTCATCGAGCGCGAAGGCAGACCCCCGGACGCGGCGGAAGCTTCGCTGCTGCGGGCCGATGCACTGACCAGTGTACGCGGCACCGTACAGGCCGATATCCTGAAGGAAGATCAGGGACAGAATACCTGCATCTTTTCCACCGAATTCGCCTTAAAGCTGATGGGGGACGTCCAGCAGTACTTCACCTGGCATCATATCCGCAATTTCTACTCCGTCTCGATCTCCGGTTATCATATTGCAGAAGCCGGCGCCAACCCGGTCACCGAACTGGCATTTACCCTGGCCAATGGGTTTACCTACGTCGAAGCCTGGCTGGCCCGGGGCATGGATATTGATGATTTCGCGCCCAATCTTTCTTTCTTTTTCAGCAACGGGATGTGTCCCGAATATACCGTGATGGGGCGGGTCGCCCGGCGTATATGGGCGGTGGCGATGCGGGACCGCTACGGGGCAAACGAACGTTCGCAGAAGTTGAAATACCATATCCAGACCTCGGGACGTTCCCTGCATGCCCAGGAAATTGATTTCAACGACATCCGCACCACCTTGCAGGCGCTGATTGCCATTTACGACAACTGCAACAGTCTGCACACCAATGCCTTTGATGAAGCGATTACCACCCCCACCGACGAATCGGTTCGCCGCGCCCTGGCGATTCAGTTGATCATCAACCGGGAATGGGGACTGGCAATGAATGAAAACCCCAATCAGGGCAGTTTCATCATTGAGGAGTTGACCGACCTTATGGAAGAAGCCGTATTGTGCGAGTTCGAGCGAATTTCAGAGCGGGGCGGTGTACTCGGCGCCATGGAAACCGGATATCAAAGAGGCAGGATACAGGACCAGTCGATGGAATACGAACATCGCAAGCACGACGGTTCGCTGCCGGTCATCGGCGTCAATACATTTATCAATCCCGACCCGAAACCACAGCAACACGGCTATCCGATTGTCCAGATCGACCGAACAGGAGAAACGCAGCCAGATAAAACGGTTGCGGGAATTCAAGGCGACCCACCGCGACTCCTCAGCGGCTGCCCTGCAAGGCGTGAGACAGGCCGCCATCGACAATCAGAATATCTTTGAACAATTGATGAATGCAGTGTGCACCTGCTCGCTCGGGGAAATATCCGAAGCCCTGTACGAAGTCGGCGGGCAGTATCGCAGAAACATGTAATCCGCGAGGTAAAATTGAACATAAAGAACATCGGCGTAGCCGGCGCCGGCACTATGGGTAATGGCATTGCCCAGGTTTTCGCCGCATCCGGTTTCTCCGTCATTCTGGTTGATGTCAACCAGCAAGCCGTAGACCGGGGCATGGCTGCGATCAGCGGCAGTCTCGACAGAATGGTGAAGAAGGAGGTGATCTCGGGGCAGGATAAAGCAGACACCCTGTCGCGGATCGCCACAGCGACTTCGCTGGACAGCCTGTCGGCGGCGCAATTCGTGGTCGAAGCCGTGCCGGAGGATTTCAACATCAAGTCGACCATTTTGAAACAACTCGATCATATTTGTCCTGTACAAACCCTGCTTGCATCGAACACGTCATCCATTTCGCTGACCCGGCTGGCCGCACAAACCGGCAGGCCGGAAAAGGTCATCGGCATGCACTTCATGAACCCGGTCCCGGTGATGGAGCTGATTGAAGTCATCCGGGCGTTGCAAACCGATGATCAAACCTGTGATGTAACCTGCCAGTTGGCGCTGGCCTTAGGGAAAACTCCGTTACTGGCCAATGACAGCCCCGGCTTCGTCGCCAATCGAATCCTCGTTCCAATGATCAACGAGGCGATCTTCACGCTGTACGAAGGGATTGCCACCGCGGAGGCGATTGATGAAATCATGAAGCTCGGAACCAGGCATCCGATCGGGCCATTGGCGCTGGCTGACCTGGTCGGGCTGGATGTGGTATTATCGGTCCTGAGAGTGTTGCAGGAGGGTATGGGCGACCCCAAATTCAGACCTTGCCCCCTGTTGATCAAAATGGTTGATGCGAACAAACTGGGCAGAAAAACCGGGGTCGGATTCTATGACTATCGTTGAACCACAGACATTTCACGGCATACTTGTAGAATATGCAAAAAAAGTGTTGACTGTTGGTTAAATTTAATTTAATGTTCGCACTTGCTGAAATGGGAATAATACAGTACAGTACAGTACACAAACAGTACATAAGTTATGAGGCTGGCTTTGCCGGAGTTGCAAAATCCGACCACCGGGAGTAGCATTTGACTAGAGATATATTTGTTAAACTAATTAAACTTACATTTGGAAACCATCGATGAAAAACACCAAACATACCGAGATGAATGACTCCTCTATCGAGCAGGATAAACAGGAAAACCTCTCGCAATCCAAACGGAAAATCCTGACTTCCATCGGAGTTACCTCCGGTGTCGTCGGCGCCACCGCTCTCGTTCCCAGCACCTGGGTTAAACCGGCGGTCAACTCCATCATCCTCCCCGCTCATGCAGCAAATATCATGACCCCCATGGAAACTATGGCTCCAGGTGAAACTATGGCTCCAGGTGAAACTATGGCTCCAGGTGAAACTACTGGCTCCTCCTATGGCTCCTGGACGAGAAACTATGGCTGGAATTGTCCTCACGATTAACAATGGCGATTACGCTGACAGAGGGTGGTGATTCGAGTCCGGTCTGCTGATGGGATGGCCACCTACATGGTGAGTCTGGCGACGAGTCCGGCATGATAGGGAAGCCCTGTCAATGGTAGGCGGTCTCACTCGGCCACGATGCTGAGCAAGGTGAAGATGGTAATCTGATGGTAGGATACCCTTCCGATTGACCTTCACGATGTTCCTACTGCAGACCGGTGTCATACATTCACGGCCGAAGACTAGTGAAGATGTGACGAGGTTTACGATTGTGAAACCGGTAATGTAGACGAATGTGGAAACGCTGGTGGACAAGCTTTACGTCCGTCTGTTCACAGGTCGGCTATGCCGAAAGGACAGAAACGGTTATGACGGTTACGGTGGTGGACAAAGGTATATTCAAAGAAGCCGTGACCGAAGTGCAGCAAAGGGTGGGAATGATGCTCTTACCGCGGTGAGGTTGCAACCGGGAAGCGCAACTTGTGAAGGTGTCAGTTGCTCGTGAGTTGGGAACATGAATGATGCAGCTCAGACAACAGGGTTGGTAGAAGTAAACCCAAGAAATTATATGTCGGCGGGCAGCTATGGGGCAGTTTGCCAGAACTACCGGTATATTGACCCTTGATAAAGGCACTGTCTACGGTCAGTGAGTAGTCACCTGAATTGCGGATCTACGAAGATCAGTTGCTGAATGATGATCCTGTTCCTAAAGCCAGACGATGAAGCTATGGTAGCCACCAACCGGTGGCTGGATACTGAGGATCGGTTTCCTCAACATAACCGGTTTCACCCCTTACAGGCCTCACGAAGGTTCCAAGATCAGAAAGCCACCAGTTAATGGTGGTTTTATTCCCCGCCATTCCTGCGCCCCAAGCCGTCATTCCCGCAAAGCTTGTCCCCGACCCTGATCGGGGAGCGGGAATCCATAAATCCAGGCAGATAATTGACAGGTCGGGCCGGTGTGCTTCGAGGTTCGATCACGTCAGGGGCTGACCCTCGCCCTTGGGTCATTCCGGCGAAGCTTCAACAGATACGGGCCCCTTCGAGGCATCCCGAACGGGGAGCGCTTCCATCCGAACCGCTTACCGGACAGGCACAGTGGCCTGTCCCTACGCCAGAGCGTTACCCCGGATATGCGGATGTTTCTTCGGAAAATAATCGTAGGGACAATCCCCCCGTGGTTGTCCGGGGCATCCCCCGACCCTGCCGAGTGGTCACTCCCCGCGGAGATCGGGGAGTCAGCGGCCATTTCCTTCGGCGGGGTGCCGGCGAGAACCAGAGCCTGTCCCTGCGCCATAGAAACATTTTTTGCTTTATTCGACAGTGATCTGGTTTCCGCTTTTATTTGCCCTCGGCGCTTGCCTGGGGAGCCTTTCAAGGATGCGAAATTTCCATTCATACGGCAACCGCCTGGTCACTCGTGATGCTGCGCGCGAGCGGCAGTGCCCATCCGGGTAGGTCTCGGCTGTTTTGCAATAGATTGAGTTTCACATCGTCCGGGAGATGGATTCCCGCCTGTGCGGGAATTGGGGTTCACCCGTTGGTTTGAGCGGTTTTTATCCCGCAATTCTCGAAAATATGGACTGTAATTTCTTGCGCCACCCACGTCCGCGTACAGGGGCTGTCAGGAATCTGAATATTCTGGAAGCAGTGGAAACAGCAGCCGGTGTGGGGGGATACAGTACGGCTCCGAGACTGGCTCCGCGAGATATACAATCATAACAGTATTCATTGCATTTCAGGGATGAAGCATCCGGTCGTCTCCCGGCATATACCTCCTTGCATAAACTGAAACTTGCTGTAAAAGTCATTGCTATGCCAGCAGTGCAATGTATAGTAGTCGGTGACTTCATTCATCTGAAGTAGATTGGAAATCAAGCTTTTGTGTTTTACTTATCTTTAAGGAAGAAGAATTCAAGACCAGGTGACCCGCGTACATTGAAACAACTCCCGCATACCATTCGGGCCATGAGCCTTTGTGTTGTGAGAAGTGATTTTTTAAAAAATATTTCACATACTTGATGGTTTTGGCTCCAGATTCGATCATGGTTGAAGAAGTCGCAAACCAGGTGGAACCAATGTTGTGAATATTTTGATCGGGAAGGTTCAGGTTTTTTAATATTTCAGAAAGGCGCCGTCGTGCGGTTTCGCTTGAGTAACCAGCATTACCCACTATGATTTCATCATCTGCGCATTGTATGGAATGGAGCCCAGGGCACACGAACGTATCGACATCCGCAAGACGCAGGCAATATTTGTACCTGCTAATAATTTCAATGCATTGATGGTCGATAAAAGGCGCAAAAGAGTTTACAAAACCGTAGCCATCACCCGAATACACATACTGGAAATCTTTTTGGGAAGAAAGTTCTTCCGATGCCCACAAACCTGCAATGAAGTTTCGGGATTTTGCCCTCAATGGGAGTCGGTCCGGCAACCAGAAAATCATATTTTCGATAAAGGTCGGTCTTACGGACCAAGCTATACCAGAGACCGTAAAACTGATCTATAAAATGTTGTTGGTCAGGGATATAAACAACTATGCCCTGAATCTTTTTCCATGGATTTTCATGGCCTCCCATGTAATATTTTTCCGGCAATATATACCAGATCCATAACGAGTGATTTACAGCAATTCCCGCCGGGATGTCAGCGCAATTCTGTAATGTCCCCTTTTTCATTTTGGGGGATTCATGCCAAAGGAGACTTTGGGTTATATCCCACTCGTGGAATATGAGAAAAACCAAAGAGTCGCTTAATTCAACGGTCCATCAAAGTCAGTACACCTCAACCCCCCGTGGTTGTCCGAGTCATCACCCGACCCTCATTTCGTCATTCCCGCGGAAGCGGGAATCCACAATCGACACTTCCGTTTGTTACTGACAGTCAAATACTTCATCTAATGTGCAATCCGCGAAATTCCTAATGTTCAGTTCGCCGGATTCCGGGAGCAGCCAACTACGCGGTCACAAATTTCTTCACCTGAATATCTTTCGTACGCTGGCGCATGTGGCAGGCGTCATAACGCGCTTGCATGCGTAAGAGTGTATCCATCTTTACGCCAAATGCAATTTTTCGACTCGCAGCGCCATTTCAGGTGATAGCGAGGCTTTTTCATTCAGCAGTCTGGAAAGCGCAGGCCGTCCGATATCCAGGATTTCAGCGGCGGCGGTAACGGATAAATCATCCGGTAAAACCGAGCGCTTGATAAACCCGCCCGGGTGTGGTGGTTTCATACCTGCTTTAATCGCCATCGTTCATACTCCTCACTGGTTAGTGATAATCCTCGTAATCCATATCATACAGTTGGTGTTCCCCAGCGTCATACCTGAAGGTAATTCGCCAGTTCGCCGTAACATGAAAACTGTATGTTCCGGCACGGTCACCACTCATATTGGAGGAACACTCCATGTCGGTGAGGTAGAGGCACACTCCCGGCTGCTTCGACGCTTAGGAACGAGCAGTCAACTGCACTCCCCGTCCCTGATTTCGTCATTCCCACGGAAGCGGGAATCCACATTACAATCATCAACCGCACTCGTAACGACATCCCCCGTGGTTCCCCCGGACAGGCACAGTGGCCTGTCCCTACAAATTGCATCGGGGTAGGGACAATCCCTCCGTGGTTGTCCAGATCATCTCACGCCCCTGATTTCGTCATGTGATTGGAGTAGAATGGGGTCAATCTCATTTTTTCCTTGCAACATTACTCAAGTCCTCCAGCAGCCAGGACTCCTTTTCACCACGGCGTTCCTGAATGCTGCCATCACTTGAAATAATTGCGATATAGGGTTGCCTGAATTCAATCTTGTCCCACTGCTTCAGGCCGGTTCCGGCAAACAACGGTTCAAGGTTAAAATTCCCGCAAACCGCACTGTCGTGCACCATAATCGCAAATCCGTCGAACTCATCCGCGTGAGTTTCAAGAACGGTCTGAAAATCCTTATCCAGGGGCACATCGTCCTTTACCGTGGCCCAGACATGTGTCGATATGGCCGAGTTTAACGGGATCGGCCCTGACGCTGAAACCCACAATCGTTAAACCGCGCTTCAACTCTATCTTTTTCCCCGACACAAGATCAATGATATACGAGCGGCCGGCATTGTATCCGGCAGATTTGAGGACAACGTGACCGTGCGCCATCTTTTGGCTTATCTCGAATCCCGTCAGACATAAAGGATCGAATGATTCCGTCCAACGTAGATTCAGGGATTCGTTCGCTCTCTTCAAACGAAGGGTCCAACAGGACCATTTCGTCTAACCTGGACAGGTTATTTTTATGGAATGCCGGGTTAGCCGTTGCCGCTCGAAATGATTTTTCAGGTGCGGAAATACTGATTTCAGTGTTTTCATGCAGCGTAATACGATTGAGCTTTTCGTTTCCCAAAGTGCCGTACACCACACAGAAACTATTCTTCTTAAACTGTGAAATTGGCGCCAACCAGGCATTTTGTGAACATTTGTCCACCCACAAAATACGCTGATCATAATCAAGTTTTCTGATTTGCTTCCGTAACGGGGCGGCGTAAAACCCAAACCGGACTTCCTTCGTCTTCAGGGTTTTATCCAGTACAAATAACACTGGAAATTTGACGTATCTATTCTCAAAGCGCAGTTGCTTCTTTTTCAGATCAACAAGGAAGCCATCGGAAATTTGAGGGAAGTCCCATAGCGAAGATACGTAGCCACGACTCCGGGTAAGCAATTCATCAACCGGCTCCTCTGATTCAGATAACGTGGGCGCGTCTTTCATCATGTCCCGGCCGAAACCGAAACCGTCAATATTGGCCCCCATCAGATTTAAAACGGTAGGCGCAACGTCCAGGGTAGACCCTTTCCCGGTAATCTTGCGTGGACTTGTACTCTTGTCAAAAACCATCCATAGATTACGCCTCTCACCCGTCTCAAGTAACTTAGAAGCGGTGTTTCGCATAGCCAGGTGATCCGAGGAAACCACAAGAAGGGTGTTCTCGAAGAATTTACTGCCCTTCACATAACGGATGAAATCACCTGCCAGCCTGTCGGCGCAATGCACCGTGTTGAGTATTGGATTGCTTCCATCCTGATAAATCAGGTCCTTGCAGGATTTTGCTATAGTTCCGTAAGGGTGATGCGTATCTACCGTAAGCAGGAACAATCCAAATGGCTTATCTCTTGCAGCCAGTTCATCAAATCTCTGTTTGGCCAGCGTGAACAGGCTGTCATCGTAAAGTCCCCAGCCGTGTTTATAACCCCGATCATCCAGAGTACCAACAAACTTGCGGTATCCCTCAACCCGGTTAAAACCATGTGTCTGATAAAACTGGCCCTTACCGGCAAAATTCAGGATGGCGCCTCCCATATAATTCAGGTCATATCCGGTTTCATCCAGGATATCACCAATACACTCTGCTCCTGGAAGAAACTGGTCCATACCGGACATTGAGTTTCTATTACCGTTCGGTGTAACCAAAGGAATGCCACATTGACTTGCTACCATACCGGCTATGGTCCAGCCTGTTCCGTAAACCTGGTGAAACATTTGTAAAACTTACGGACTCCTCCTCCAGAGAACCCAGATTCGGCATCAGTCCCGGAAACAAACTTTCATCCAGATACGTTCTTTCGAGTGACTCCAGGTACAACCAGACGATATTCCTGGGTTTGTCAGCAAACTTTACAGGTGCGATTTTGACAAAAGAATCAGGCGCCTCCTTCGAGGCGATCCGCTTCAAACTGGACTGATACAGCGAATACAGATCGGTAACGGCCGGATTCAAACCGTAGGACATCAGAAGTGTAATAAATGCAGCGCCAATCATGTATTTCCCCTTATACAACCTGCCTCCCCCTCCCCGGAAACACTTGTAGGCGATGAATGAAATTACTGAAATGGCAACAAGGTAAATCAGCGCAGCAATGATAAGCCCGCTGAAATCTTCCCAGCCGGCGCCTTCCATATTGGTCGCCAGATGCCAGGATATCGATTCATCTATACCGGATCCAGTTATGGAATCAGAAAAGTAGTAGAGTCCGGATAAGAATAACGAACCGAATATCAATATTGAAATCAGGACAGCGAACAATGTGGAATGTATTTGCTGGCGCCATAAAAAGATTGATACAAGCGCCAGCGTCAGGGAAATGGCAAGCATTGGGTAAATTACAATTGATGGGCGGGATTGCTGATCATTCAGTATTGAATGTCATGTCTGAATAACCGGTTTGAATGGCGATGTTACAACATCGGATTACGTTATAGGGAAAATTAATTGAAGAGTCCGGGTGGGGGCGTCGGTGTGCAACTGCCCGGTCCAGACAGACTTTGACCAGGGCGTTAATCAAACACAGATGCTGCCTGGCTGGACCGGGAAATCAAGCGCATGGATACGGTCATCAGCCAGTAGCTGAAGCAAGGCGAGCTGGCCGGGCGAGCGGAGCCCGCCGGAGAGTCGGTGGGGGGGCGAAAGCGGACAGGCACAGTGGCCTGTCCCTACGTGGCAAGAAGTGACGCAAGCTCACCCAGGCCGATCACCTCGATTCCTTCACTTTTGGGATACCGGTCGTCACCCGAATACACTACGAAGGAGCGCTCTGGATTGATGTCTTCCCGCGCGTGGTGGAATCCCTTGTCGAGCTTCGGTGCGAGGCCGCGCTTGATTTCGACCGCCCATAGCTTTTTGTCTGGCATCTCCAGCACCAGATCGATTTCGGCGCCAGCGGCCGTTCGGTAAAAGTACGCATTCGTCCGCTCCGGCGCCGCACCAAGCAGATTTTCCAGTACGAACCTTTCCCAGCTTCCGCCAGCGACCGGATGACCCAGCGTCGCATCCCGGTCATCAAGTCCGAGCAACGTGTGGACGATGCCGCTGTCGCGTACATAGATCTTCGGAGATTTCACCAGTCGCTTGCCGACATTGGCGTGGAGGGGAGGCAGGCGCCGCACCAGCAGGAGATCAACAAGCAAGTCGAGATAGCGGGCGACTGTCTTGCCATCAACGCCGAGGCCACGCGAGAGCTGTGCCGCATTGAGCGTGCCGCCCTGCACATGAGCCAGCATCGTCCAGAATTGGAAAAGGCTTTGATTGTTTCTCAACAGCCTTTACTGAACATTCAAGGCAATCCATGCAAATTGGCCGAATTAACCGAGCTCCGTAAAAAGTGCAGGTTATTTGCAATTGATTAACCAATTTTTTTGTCTCACCAGTGCGGGCAGGCACGGTGCTCCCCGATCAAGCCGGGGACAGGCTCTGCCCCTGTGATTACGTTTGGGCACGGGCACGGTCGATGTGTGGGTGAACGTTGCATTTGCGGTGATTAATGTTCATAATCACCGCATAATATGCGACGAATATGCTTTATATTCACCAGAACGAGAATTGGCCGGATTTCATCTGGAACAGCGAAACGCTGTCACCGGCGCTTGCTGCCGTGCGTTACGCGCAAGGTCAGCTTGTCGGTCGGATGCAGGCTTCGGGCTTCAGGCTTCGTCAGGAAGCAAGTCTGCGGGCATTGACTGATGATGTGGTTAAATCATCGGCCATAGAAGGCGAGCAACTCAATCCGCAAGAAGTTCGTTCCTCCATTGTGCGTCGTCTCGGGCTGGAGGCGGGCGGGCTTGTTCCGGCGCGGCATCACGTAGAAGGGATTGTGGAGATGATACTCGACGCAACACAGAATTTTGCAACGCCGCTAACGGCTGAACGGCTGTTCGACTGGCATGCCGCCCTGTTTCCGACCGGGCGGAGCGGCATGCGCCGGATCACTGTCGGGGCATGGAGACAGAAAGAAGCGGGTTCCATGCAGGTTGTCTCCGGGTCTCCCGGTCGGGAGAAAGTGCATTTTGAAGCTCCGGCCGCGGAGCGGCTGCACAAGGAAATGAGTCATTTCCTGAAATGGTTCAATGCCCCGGCAACAACAGACCCTGTGTTAAAGGCGGGAATTGCACATTTGTGGTTCATAACCATCCATCCCTTTGAAGATGGCAACGGCAGAATCGCTCGCGCCATCACTGATATGGCGCTCGCGCGCGCAGATGGCAGCGAAGAGCGTTTCTACAGTATGTCCTCGCAGATCGAAGCTGAGCGGAAAGACTATTACAGTAACCTTGAGGTGCAGCAAAGAGGCAGACTCGATATCACAAGATGGCTCGACTGGTTTTTGGGCTGTCTCGGCCGTGCATTTGAACGTGCAGAGAAAACGCTGGAGGCTGTACTTCATAAGGCGTATCTGTATTCGATCACCAGCCAATTAATGATAAACGAGCGTCAGAAAATCGTCATTGACCGGATGCTGGAGGACGATTGGGAGGGGCATTTGAACACATCCAAATATGCGAAGTTAGCGAAGACTTCCAGAGACACGGCTTTACGTGATATTCGTGAGTTGCTTACCGGTGGTATTCTGGTCCGGAATCCGGGCGGCGGCCGCAGCACCAGCTATCGGCTCGCCAAGACTTGATGACGGTTGCGGGCCGGTCCCTGTGCCTGCCCACTCTCTGATATAATGACCGAAACCATAAACATAAAGGAATATCAAAATGCCGCCCAGCGCCGTACCCACTCCCGACGAAATCTGGAAAATCCTGAAAGAAGTTTCTTCCAACCAGAAAGAAACGTCTGAACAAATTAAGGAAATGGGCAAGCAACTGAAAAAAACCGAAGGCCTGTTTAACACCCAGTGGGGACGACTGATGGAAAGCCTGGTGGAAGGGGATTTGCTGACCATTCTGAATCAACAGGGAATCCAGATTGAAAACACCTCCACCAATGTCAAACAAAGAGGCCGGGGAGACAATTATGAATATGACATTATTGCGGTAAACGGCAAGGAAATCGTCGTGGTCGAAGTCAAGACCACATTAAAAGTGAACTCGGTCAAAGACTTTCTGGAGAGTTTAAGGAAATTCACGACCCGTATGCCCCATTATAAAAACAAAACAATCTATGGGGCGGTGGCCTGGTTGAGAGCGGAGGAGGAATCGGATACTTACGCGGAAAGACAGGGTCTGTTCGTAATCAGAGCCACTGGAAGCAGCGCCAGCATCGTCAATCAGGAGAATTTCAAACCACAGGTCTTCTCCTGAAAGTCGGGTTGGAAGGCGCATCGGCTGACCGGTGACCGCAAGGGCACCTGGAGTCTGTCAGTCACCGGGAACCCAACAAGTGGATAAATACGAAGGCGGGCTTCGGCAGAAGCGGGAATCCACAAAATCAATCATCCCCCGCACTCGTAACGACATCCCCCGTGGTTGTCCGGGGCTTGCCCCCGACCGTAATCGTAGGGGCGGGTTCCTGTGCCCGCCCGCGAAAACCCACAACCCGCCCCTGATTTCGTCATTCCCGCGGAAGCGGGAATCCACATTACGATCATCAACCGCACTCGTAACGACATCCCCCGTGGTTCCCCCGGACAGGCAGGGGCCTGTCTCTACGGATGGATGTTAAATATTTATGGTACAATTTTATTGACAACTACCGGAAACCATTTATGGTGAAAGGTGATACTCAGCTATTCACATCATGGAGAAAGTAATGCAACCGATTCAGGAAAATATACTTGCGGCAGAATTGCCAGAAAGCTTGCGACGTAAAGCGCAGGTACGGGCGGATGAATGGGTGTCGATCACCCTGCGGCCGATTCAAGAGAAAACCTATTCGCTTTCAAACCTGCTTGAAGTCAGAGGTGGGGATTTCAAGGACGCGGACGAAATTGATGCATACATTCGATCAGAAAGGGATTCATGGGATCAGTAAAAAAGTAAAGAAGCGTACATCAAGGCGATTACCGGCAGTCCCCACCTTACATGTTTGCGGGTGACAAATGGTGTATTTTTAGAGGCGGCCAATCTTCGAGCAACAACAAGCGCTAAAACACCAGATTCGATCCATCTGGCTTCGGCATTAGCGGCTGGATGTGATGTTTTTCTGACAAATGACAAAGGCGTTCCAGAACATCCGGCCATTACCCGATGTTTACTTTCAGAGTATTTATGAATAATTAATCAAGTAAGGGATTCGAACCCTTGGATATGCGGATGGGGCGTTATCCCGAACCGCCCATCGGGTCGCTCACCGGACAGGCACAGTGGCCTGTCCCTACGTGGCGAGAAGTGACGCAAGCTCACCCAGGCCGATCACCTCGATTCCTTCACTTTTGGGATACCGGTCGTCACCCGAATACACAACGAAGGAGCGCTCTATAACGTGGTATCATCCTTGCAATTATGGCATTCTGTGCCAGAAATACAAGGATATTTCCCCAAATCCCGATATAGAAACATTGTTGCCGGGTCAACTGGACTGATTCAGGCAATTATTGCAGATTTTGCTTGCTGGTAAGGGGTATCGTGCAGGGGCTTGCTGCGCGAGGTGAATTTGTCATTGGTTGTCGACTGCTTGTACGGTACATTCTTGTTTATATGCCTGCGAAGTCATACGTATGATACTCTTCAGTTCCGCAATCATATTCTTCTACCCAAAGGAACCGGGAAACCCATGAAAATTTCACCAGCAATCAGTCCTGGGCCGTATGCCCGGAGACGCTGGCCATGACAGACGACATGCGCAAGGCGCACATCGTGATGGCGACAGACAGCGAATGGCAGATCATCGGCGAGCGGGCGGAGACAGCCCGGATGTCGATCTCACGCTTCATGGTAGAGCGCGCCCTCGTGCGCCACCAACACGCGGGCGACACCGGGACATGGGATGAGATCGTAGCCGCTGCCAACATTGCCATCAAGGCGGAGGAGACGGCAGGCCGGTAAGGTACAGGGCAGCAATGCCGGATCTGCCCGGTCACAAGCCCATATCCATATCCAGGTCCAGACTCCGGGATAGATGCCGGTCATAATGACGAGCGATCAGCTGTTCGTGGTTGTCGGTCAGCACCACGGCATTTTCCCGCGTCTGGCAGATTTTCAGGTAAAACATCTGCTGGTCACTCAGCCGGCCGTGTCCCGAATCAAGCGCTATGATCACGTCGTCTCGCGCCAGCCTTTGCGCCGTGTGCATGGACGATGCGTAGGCGTGTTCGATATACCGGAGTTGTGGGTCGTTATGGTGAAACCCCAGCGTCCTGCCGTCATCGGTTCGCACCAGCAGGGTATTGTGATTGATTGTGAGAATCGCTGCCTGCTCACCGTGGGCCAGTCCCCTGTCATTGTCGTTACGAGTCCAGCGAATGCGGTCTCCCGCCCGGATGCGAACCGGGGCTGCCTCGCAAAGCTCCAGACGGTAGTGGACAGAACCCGCCGGTGAGATATGGCGCGGCTTGCCGTCGGGGTGGTGGAGCCACACCCGTTCGCCTTCAACAGCAGTCACCGTGCAGGTGTCATCTGCGCGGATCCGGAACCGGGAAAGGTCGTTATGAAAGACTGCGATATCTCCCTCATGCCAGTTGCGAATGTCCTTCTTCTGCGCCTGCGTCAGCCCCAGCCCAACCAGGGTCTCAATCACGATTTCCCGGCCATGCAACGTACCTTCTTCTTCGAATCCCTCACGAACGGTCTCGTTGATCCGCTCGCGCAGTGCGCGGGTCGGCGCCAGAATTGCCGTACGTGCACGCGATGCTGGCAACAACTCCAGCCAGATCCGCGCCGCATTCTCACCGAGTTCGTCCGCTGGTACCTGGTACAGATTCTCTCCTGATTGTCCGGGTGTCGGCTCCGGCGCTCTCCCGATCACATCCAGCGTGGTCGCTTTCAACCCCGGATTGCGCTGACGCCGGATGTCGTCCATCAGCGCCGTTTGCATCCCCGCGTCCCGAAGCTGCCTGAAGGGTTGCCCGGCGCCGACTGCCCGCAATTGCTTCCTGTCCCCGACCAGCACCAGCCGCCCGACTCTGAGGCGGTCGGCGATCATAATCAGCCGCAGCGTCTGTTCCGTCGATGACTGTGACATCTCGTCGACCACCAGGATCGATCCTGCGAAGTCCTTTCGAAGTCCCGCCAGTTGCTCCCCGCCGACGAGGTTGTCCACCACATCGCGGTAGTGAGCGAGGAACCCTTGCAGCGTCCGGCATGCGATACCGGTTTCGCGCGCGAGTTCCCGCATCACACTCACCGAAGGCGCGAGCCCGATGATCAACTGCCCTTTCGCCAATGCCGTCATCTGGCGCAGCATTGTCATCTTGCCGATTCCGGCGTAAACCTGAACCCCTACCACCCGGTCGCTGCTCGCGAGAATGATCCGTACCGCATCCTGCTGGCTTTCGGTCAATCCAGCGCTGCCCAGCCGTGCTTCCACTACATCCCCCGTGACCAGCGGCGCGGCCGCACCGATGCCCTCCCTCATCCGCGATACCACTTCCTTCTCCGCCCGTAGCGTGCGGTCGGTTACGAACGACGCCCCGATACCGCGCCGCGTCCCTGCTATCAAGTGGCCGTCCGTGCGCATCCGCTCAGTCGCCGCGTCGATGTCCGTGATCGTGTGACTGCCTGCAGCGTGACCCAGCGCCAGCGTTGTCAAATCGCGTTGCGCGAACACCGGAGGCCGCTCCTCCAGATGCTCCGCCACCTGCCATACGATCTCCAGAGGTGACTGCACGGGGACAGTTTCCCGGATGCTGTCGGGCCTCGTCTTTTCGATCCCCAACTCGGCGGCGCGCTGCCGCCACAGGACTGTCAGTACCTCCCAGTGAGGCTCATCTTTGCGTAAACGCGTTGCCAGCGCCGCTTGCTGTGTCCGTGCGGCATTATATTCCCAGCCCTTCTCGGCGATATAGTCGAGCATATCCCTGCGCCGACTGGAAAACGCCTCCAGCGCCACCCGGTCACGGCCCGCGATCTCGAAGCCCGGAACACGGCCGACCATGGTCGGCGCCAGTGCGAACCCCAGTTGTCGCAACCGCCGTGCAAGCTCGTTACGGTAGAATGCGCCGATCAGCTTGTCATTCCGCTTCAGGTCCCCGGTTTCAATACTCCGCCATTTACCGTTCGTGCCGCGGGTCATGTTGGCAATCACACAATGAGTATGAAGCTGCGGGTCAAGATTGCGGCTGGCGACATGGCGGAAGGTCGCCGCAACCAATGTGGGCGCGTACACTCGTTCCATCCTCTGCTTTGTGCGATTCCAGACCCGGGTTTGCACAATGCGCTCCTCGACGAAGTCGAGCGTCGCACGCATCGCTGCGTCATGGGCGCTCTGCACCAGGTCATTACCATGCACAAGGGCTTCCAGCGAGACCGATTTGGGTGCAGACAACGTCAGATCGACACCTGGACGATGCTCGTGTTCGCCGTCGCGAATACGGCCGAGCCGGATATCCGTCTCCGGCACGTATCCCTTGAGGACCGAACGGAATCTGGCGGGATCAATGTGGCCGGTAAGGCCGAGTTGCACCGCGCCTTGCCCAACCCAGTAGCTCGCCTTCCGGTGTTCCGGGTCGTTCTTCGAATAGTAGCCGTCCTTCTCGAAGTATTGAACGGCCGAGGAGGCAGATGTGATATTGCTGACCGATGCGACCATCAACAAATTCTACACGAGATTCCAGATAAAGGTTCCCCGCGATTCCAAATCCGGACAATTCGGATGATGCCAACATTACCGACAGCAATTCCCGCTGGAATTGCTGCACCTCAGCATATGCCCTTACGCTCTCCAGTCGTAAGGTGGTATGATCACAACAGGAAAATTCGAATCAAAGGGAGTTATCATGGCAACACCAACAGGGACACGTCGAGAAATGCATGCCACAATGGCGGTCGATCAAGTTGTGGCGACGATGGGAGTGGCGGGAAGCGCAACGGCTCATGAAGCCGGGGAAGCGCAACGGTTGCCCACGGTGATGGAGGTACAAAAGATGCATCGCCGCCAGTTGGATGCGCGAAAAGTACTGGACGGAGAGTCGGCGTTGTCGGAAGCGGAGCTCAGTCAATCGCTCGGTGTTCTCGACAAACAAGAACTGGTTTCCACGCAGGAGTCTGAAAAGCTCGAGTCACTGATAGCGGAAATATTCAAGTTCGAGATACTGGAAACTTTGTTTGGTGAGGTCAATCGGATTTACAACGGCGCGATCGGGGAACTTGATGCGGTGGCGCGCACGATCGCCGCGATCTTGATGGAAAGCGTTGCCTATGCGAACGACTACCTGCAGGAAGTCGATTACAATATCGTTTCGCTTGTAGTGGCGCACGATGTGAGAGGTGCAATTGATGGTGCTGTGACCGGTGCTGAAATTGCTGGAATTGGTAGCAGCTTAAACGTACGGGTGAGACTTGCGGTGGCTGGTGCGATCGCAGGTGGCGCGTCCGGTTCGATCATCGGCTACTTCGACGCTCAGGAACGAGCAGTCAACTGCACTCCTCGCCCCTCATTTCGTCATTCCCGCGGAAGCGGGAATCCACATTTCAATCATCAATCGCACTCGTAACGACATACCCCGTGGTTCCCCCGGACCGCTTACCGGACAGGCACAGGGGCCTGTCCCTGCGTGGCGCATCGGGGTAGGGACAATCCCTCCGTGGTTGTCCGGGGCATCCCCCGACCCTGCCGATTATGACTCCACCCGCAGACCGAAGAGCCGGTCCACGATGTGAGCAATCGCATGACCGTTTGTACTATGGATTCGCAGGGCGCCACTTACGCTGGCGCAGAACCGGCGATTTCGGTCTTCGCCGACAGTCCCTGATTCGCACGCTGTCGACGCACCTGTGCCAGTTCGTAGCTCGCCTGCATACGCATCCAGTGCTCAGCGGCGCCCCAGCCAATGTCTTCCAGAGACAAAGCCATGTTAGCCGATACGCCCGCCTTGCCATTCAAAAGGCGTGACAATGTCCCGCGCTCACAATTCAGGCGAGCCGCTGTCTTAGTGATATTCAAGCGTGATTCCTCCATGTTCTCGCGGATCAACTCGCCCAGATGCGGCGGATTCAGCATGGGGCCTGCTCGTTCAGTTTCGCTGTTGCTCATCAGTCTATACTCCCGTACAGTCAGTGTTAATCAATCAAGTTCACGTCTACAGCTTCACCATTCTCGAAACGGAACACGACACGCCAGTTGCCAGATACGCGTACACTCCACTCGCCCGCCCGGTTCCCCTTCAATGGATGCAACCGAAAGCCGGGGGCGTCTGCGCTACCAGGATGCGTCGCCTCTTGCAACCGAAACAGGATGCGCCGAAGCCGTACGGAACCGATTGTAACGTATCGCGCCACGCGCTGCAATCGTCCGCGAAGAAAGGGATCGGATGCAGCGAAGCGCTCCACACGGCTTTCATGAGGTGAATTTGTCATTTGTTGTCGACAGCTTGTACGGTACACTCTTGTTTATATGCCTTGTTGTTTACCCATCGGGTCGCTCACCGGACAGGCACAGTGGCCTGTCCCTACGCCATAGAAACATTTTTTCCTCTATTCTTCATTGACCTGGTTTCCGCTTTTATTTGCCCTCGGCGCTTGCCTGGGGAGTTTTACCAATGTCGTGTCATTGCGGTTGCCGGCCTTATTGGACGGCCAGTTCACCAATGGTGACCGCGCTGATGTCCCAGGACTGTTGCGGCCAGGTTCCCGCTGTACTGCCTGCCTTGCTGAGCCACATTGCAGTTTGCGGCCGTGATGCTTTTTGTCTGTGCCTTGCTCACATTGAGTTTGATAGATATTGATCATCAGGTCTTGCCGGACCTGCTTGTCCTGCCGCTGTTGTGGACTGGATTGCTGTTCAATTCCTTGTCTCTTTTTGTTGATTTGCACTCTGGCCGTATTTGGTGCGGTTGCCGGGTATCTTGTGCTGTGGTTGTCCTGCCAGGCGCATCATATCCTGACGGGCAGGGCGGGTATGGGCCATGGAGATTTCAAATTGTTCGCCGCGATTGGCGCCTGGCTCGGTGTACAGATGCTGCCGACCGTGCTTGCGTTGGCATGTATCTCCTGTTTGTTTTTCTTGGTGTACCGCAAATATTTTCATGGCCAGGCTATGCGGGTCCCTATATGTTTCGGCCCCTTTCTGTCATTGGCTGCGCTTGCAACGATACTTGGGATAACCCCCTAGGGGGCCACTTGATCCTCCCGGACCCCGGCCAGATCTTCCGGCTGTAGCCGGTAACGAACCACGTTGCCCTCATGTAGTCCACGACACTCTCGAATGACGTACTCGACGACATGCACGCGATCCGCTTCCGGAATGCCGGCATCGGCCACCATCCCGTCGATGTCTTCTCGTCGAAAACTTTTCCATTCGAGCACACACCGCCGCACAGCCTTTCGGACGAAGTCCCGGTAAACAAGCGCTGCCTTTTCCGGAGACTCCAACTCGGCACGCAGCACCCTGTAGTTCTCGGCTGATGCGAGATAGACGTCGATAAAGATTTCGCGCAGCAAGGACACGTTGTTCAACTCGTAGATGCCGATGAGTCCGTCTATGTAGGCGCTGTCGTCCATGGTGACAAAGGACATCGGTGCAAGATCAGCCTTCAGGAGTGGAATGTTTGAGGCAATGCGAGACGTTCGCTTGTTGATGTCGTCGAAGGCCTGAAGATAGGGGACGTGAACAAGAAGAAAGAAAGACTGTTCGAAGGGGTCTGCAATTCCCGCAGCCTTCGCAATCAGAACCTCGAACTCCTCCGAAATCTCGTACTGGTCTTCAAGCGGCCGGTAACTCGAATGGGAGATGCCGACGGGCATGCGCCGCAGCCTCCCCGCCATGGCCGGATCCACGAGAAGGCGTTCCAGGATACGCCGCGCGTATGTACCGCACCTGCCAGGTTGTACCCCGTGGCTCTGGCCTTGCCCGAAACCTCAAGTCGCCCCTCATCGACCAGCCGCTTCAGGACGCGCCAGACCGTCGGTGGACTGACCTCCGGCGCAACATGGCGTCGAATATCTTCCCTCCCGGCGCCGGGGTGCTTCGAGGTTCGACAGGGTCAGGGACTGACCTGCGTTTTGCCTGGTTTCGGCCATTTCTTCGACGATATTGATTCTGTCTTTCCAGATTCCCTGGGCTTGCTCAATCACTTGCATCAGGCCATCCCTGGAAGGGGAAGGGGCCAGATCAAGCTTTATAGAAAATTTATATCGGCAATCAGGTTTAATATCAAGATTACGCGTTCATGACCCTGTGATGTCGGAACCTTTGACGTGTTCAACGGTGGTCATGTCTTTTGCCTCCATTGTTTGAATACCAAGTGTAGTTAGCCTTAATCGCTGGAGTTTAAAATTATCAAGAACTTTCCGATGCTTTGAAGGAACGTATCTATCTGGAAAATCGCCTGTCAGAACTGGATGTTTTATTGTCTATTGATTCGTGAGGGTCGGGGAGATGTCAACAGCTAATGGCTGGACATAAAAAACAGGACACCGAAGTGCCCCGCCAATGATGGCAAGTGAAATGTAGCACAAATAAAATAAGGGCAAAGAGTTTATAATTCCAAAAGTGTAGAAGAGAGAGGAATATGAAATGACAACCCTGAAAGATGAAATTGCAGCATTACGTCAACGAACAGGAACCGCTGTCGGAGAAAGGATGAAGATGCACAACAAGAAGTTCAGGGAAGGGTTATGACGGCCGAAGCTAACAACCTGGTACAGTCGCTGTCGGAGCGGATGGCAGCCGCGATAAGGCTCCCCAAAGGGGCGCGTTTCTATCATTGCGCTTTGCAGGTCAACCCCTTCGCCTATCTGAACAGGCATAATATGAAGACTCCTTTCAGTTCGGAGGCCGAGTACAACAAAGCTATTGTCACCGCATGTCTCGATATCGGAATCGAGGTTATAGGGGTTACGGACCATTACCGTGTGGACCAATCTGCGAGTCTAGTACAGGCCGCGCGCGAGGCAGGCTTATGGGTCTTTAGTGGCTTTGAGGCTGTGGCCAAGGACGGTGTACATTTCCTCTGCTTATTTGATCCCGACAAGGACAACATGCTGGAACGATTTATAGGCGAATGCGGCATTCACAATACCGATGCGACTTCACCGACTGGGAGTCTTGACTCCATTGATCTCCTAACGCGCTCAAAAAACTGGGGGGCCATTTGCATTGCCGCTCATGTAGCGGCAAATGGTGGACTCTTAAAGAAACTCTCCGGGCAAACCCGGGTGAATGTATGGACATCACCGGGACTTCTTGCTTGTGCGCTTCCTGGGCCGGTTGATGACGCTCCAGAAGGTATCAGACCAATCCTCAAGAACAAGGATGCTCAACATAGGCGCGCACGGCGGGTGGCTATCATCAACGCATCGGATATCAATGATCCAGAGGACCTGAAAAAGAACGGAGCGTCGTGTTTCATAAAAATGTCGAATGTGTCTGTCGAGGCATTTCGGCAGGCCTTCCTCGACCCGGAGTCGCGCATAAAACTGCACAGCGATCTCCAACCAGAGCCGCATGCCGAGTTCGTGGCGATGACTTGGGAAGGCGGGTTTCTGGACGACACGTCGGTCCATTTCAACAGCAACCTTAATGTGCTGGTCGGCGGACGTGGAACAGGCAAATCCACGATGATCGAGAGCACGCGCTACGTGCTTGGCCTTGACCCTCTCGGGGAAGATGCGCGCAAGGCGCATGAAGGAGTGATCCGCCATGTGCTTCGTTCTGGTACTAAAGTCTCTCTTCTTGTGAGGTCTCACAAACCTTCCGAGCGGTGCTACACAATCGAACGCTCCGTGCCAAATCCACCCATTATTAAGGACGAGAGTGGTGAGGTGCTGACACTTTCGCCAAGAGATGTGGTGCCCGGCGTTGAAGTGTTCGGTCAACACGAAATCTCCGAACTCACTAAGAGTCGCGAAAAGCTTACCCTGTTGCTGGAACGTTTCGTGAATCGCGATATGCGCCTATCAGAACGCAAGACAAAGACCAGGTTGGAGCTTGAGAGATCACGAAGTCGAATCGTAGATGTGCGCCGTGAAATGAAGGCACTTGATGATCGCCTCGCAACGCTGCCTGGCCTCGAAGAGACTCAGAGGCGTTTTCAGGATGCCGGGCTGGAAGAGCGGCTGAAGGAAAAGAGTATGCTGATTCGCGAAGAGCGTCTATTCACAAATGTAGGTGAACGGCTGGAACCGATCCGCATGCTTAATAGCGAGTTGGTCGAGGAACTTCCGATTGACGCGGCATTCGTATCGGCAAAGGCGCTTGAGGGGCTGCCCAACGCAGACATTCTGGTGGAGATTGAAAAAGTCCTCGGAACCTTGAGCGCGAAACTTAAGATCGTCGGTGACCAATTCGCCCAAGCGCTTTCCGAAGCAGACAACGCTATAGCGAATTCCAAAACGCGTTGGAACGAACGGCGAAAAACCATAGAAGAGACGTACGGGAATCTCTTGCGCGAGCTACAGAAATCAAAGATCGACGGAGCTGAATTTATCCGTCTGCGACAACAGGTTGAGGAACTGCGCCCCCTGAAAGATAGAGCGGAAAATCTTATACGCGATTTGGCGACACATGAGGCTCATCGCCGCAAGCTGCTTGCGGAATGGGAGGACATCAAAGCAAGCGAGTACCGTGAAATCGAAAGTGCAGCCAAAAAAGTCTCCCGCAAGCTTCGAGATCGGGTTCGAGTCGAGGTTAGAATGGCCGGGAATCGTGATCCGCTTCATCAATTGTTGCGGGAGGTCGGCGGCAACCTTAGCGCTGCCTTGGACCGTTTACAAGGACTTGAGCAACTTTCGTTGCCCGAATTCGCCCAGCGTTGTAAGGAAGGCAAAGAATCCCTGATGAGGAACTATAGTATCCCAGCCGGGTCGGCTGAGCGAATTTCACAGGCCGAACTTGACCTATTCATGAGAATCGAAGAGTTGGAGCTGCCGGCCACAACCAAGATTGAATTGAACACAGCGCCGGACGGGGATTCACTGGTATGGCAAACGTTGGAGGCGCTGTCCACTGGACAGAAGGCGACAGCCGTGCTGCTGCTCTTGCTGCTCGAATCCGAAGCGCCGCTTGTTATCGACCAGCCTGAAGATGACTTGGACAACCGTTTCATTACCGACGGGGTTGTGCCGATCATGCGGCAAGAAAAACAGCGGCGGCAGTTCGTCTTCTCAACACACAACGCGAACATTCCAGTGCTTGGCGACGCCGAGTTGATCCTGGGCCTCGCCGCTTCCGGTGAGGCCCGGGAAGGCCGTGCGAAGATCACGCCAGAACATATGGGCTCTATCGATTCCAAGCCTGTCCGAGAACTCGTTGAGGAGATTCTGGAAGGTGGTAAGGATGCCTTTGAAATGCGTCGTTCCAAGTACGGGTTCTGAGATATGACCACACGCACAGAGCTTCTGGAAATTATTGAGAATGGAGAAAATTCCGGCATTGAGTTTAAGCGGGACGTTTTACAAAATCATGACCTTGCGAAAGAGCTTGTCGCCTTTTCGAATTTTGAGGGCGGTATGGTTCTGCTCGGCGTCGATGACGATAGGAGCGTCTTCGGATTAGCTCGAGATCGTCTTGAAGAATGGGTGATGACCACCTGCCGGGACAAGATCAGACCCGGCATCATTCCATTCTTCGAAACGATTCGGGATGTTGAGCCGGGAAAAGAAGTGGCCGTCGTGCGTGTGCCGTGTGGAATCGATGTACACAGCCAATGGCACAACAACCGTAACACCTACTACATCAGAGTTGGCACACAAAGCCGGGAACCGACGCCGGAAGAACTGAGCCGCCTTTCCCAGCAGCGAGGCACATTCCGCGCCGAGTTGAGACCAATTTCTGGAGCGACGCTTGCTGACCTGGATCGCCGTCGTCTAAAGGATTACTTCGGTCGGGTTCGGCAGCAGGACATTCCCAAAGATGGCGATGATGCTGAGTGGCAAAAACTGCTCGTTAACACGGAAATCATGGTGGAGGCCGGCGTGACACTATCCGGGATGCTGCTCTTTGGAAAAACGCCGAACCGCTTTTTACCCCAAGCTGGCATTGATGCGGTTGCGTTTCCGGGTACCGAGAAGGAGTATGCCGCACGAGAGAGAGCGGTACAGCGCGGACCGATGACCCCCCTCCTCAGTGAGGACGGTGAATTGGTTGAGGCCGGTTTGGTCGAGCAGGCATTGAGTTTTGTCAGCCGCAACTCTGGTGTAACCGCCGAACTTGAGGACGGTGCGCGAAGGGTTGAGAAACCGACATACCCAGCGGAAGCCATTCGGGAAGCGGTCGTAAATGCTCTGATTCATCGTGACTACCTACTTTCGAATACGGATATCGAGCTAGCGTTATATCAGGACCGACTGGAAATTATCTCTCCTGGCAAACTACCGAATGGCATTACGCCGAAGAGGATGCGAGCGGGAACGCGGGCGTCTCGGAACCAGCTACTGAAAGACATCATGCGCGATTACGGCTATCTGGAGCACATGGGCATGGGCGTTCCCCGAAAGATCGTCCGGGGCATGAAAGAGCACAATGGCACTGATCCCGAATTAATCGAAGACAACGAAAGATTCCTGGTTCGTTTGTTTTCAGAGGCAGTTGAACGAGAGCAGTAAATCAGGGTTATGCAGCAAAGCTTCGGCGACTCATAGGAAAAATACCTCAGCAACCTCAGTTACCATCAATAAATCAATACATAATGTGTGGATTTGAGGTAGCTGAGAGAATTAAAACATCCGCTAAAGCCGCTGAACTGACAGGTCGGGCTGGTGTGCTTCGAGGCTCGACAGGGTCAGGGGTTGACCTGCGTTTATGATTGCGTGCGCCGCCTGAAATGCATTATTGCGAATGATCAGCAAATGATCCATGGCGGTGGCCGAAGAGTCGGAGTCGGAATCCGGGCCGGAGTCATCACAAAATTCGTTTGTCGACAGGATATCGACCTTTTTGTCTTCGAGTTTCGATTGGATCGAGAGGAGTTTTTTCCTCGGGTTTGCGGCAAATCCATGATTGGCGTTGATCATTACGATATCGTCCAGGTTTTGCCTGATTGCCAGGTCAAGGATGCGCTGCTGAGCCTGGATAAATGCCTGATCATCCGGTTCTGATGTGTCCGGACATTCTATCCTTTGCGTGATGCGGTCTATTGAAAGGTTTTCCAGCGCTTTAAGGTCACGCTGCCAGGCATCGTCGGAATCCGACAGCCAGAATATGGTGTCGAACGCCCAGAGCGGGCCGCGCTTCTCTTGTATAAACTGTGCATTTGCTGTACTGGCGGCCTTCGGGCTGACATGGCTGGAGAAGTGATAGAGCAGTTCCGTGTTGGGCATTCCCAGTTCGTCCCAGCCGATCAGGTAGTTGCGAATGCGGTCTTCCCAGCGATTGGCGTACTGGACGCCGCTCGGGCGTTGAAAACGATGTGACCAATACAAAAATGGCAGGCACAGGGTCCGGCCGCCATTCTGGCGAAATTTTTCGTGGATATAACCCTCTTCTCCACCGAAACCACGGAATTTTCTGTTGAAACCGGGCCAGGCGGCTTTGCGGCAGGCGAACAGACCCATGCCTTGAAGTGGAATGTCAAAGGGTTCACCATCGCCATTTCTGGCGCGCGGGTCGTTTCCCCAAACACCATAGAAGCCTTTGTTCCAGCGTGCCTCCATGTGCGTACTGATGTTTTGAAGATTATCGTAGCACAGTGGCCCATGCAGCAGGTCGATACTGTCGGGATGATTGGTGCAATACTCCAGCAGGCGGCCTATTGCGTCATCGTGCAGGAAAACATGACAGTCCATACACAGTACGAAATCACCCCGCGCCTCGGCAAATACACGTTCCCTGATCGTGGTGCCTTTGTACTCTGCTGCGGGGATGTAACGAACCTGGCCGGTCTGCTTGCAAAACTGGCTGACCGCCTGACCGTGGCTGGAATCCGGGTTGTTGTCAATGACCACTATTTCGATGTCAGGCAGGGCTGCACGATGGTACAGTATGATCGACATAATGGTGAAATAGACTCCATCAAAATCATCGTAAGTCGCCATTCCAATCGTGAGTTTTGGCGCCGGGGACGGCGGGTCGAGCTGTGCAGCAGGGAGAACCGGAGATACTGCAGGTTCAGTCGATCTCACTGGCGCCCTTTGACCAGCCTGGGCCCCGTGCATCCGTTTTATACCTTGTTGCTCCGCCAGCAGCGCTTTTCGCTGTTTCTCTATTTCGCCCGGCAGCTTCGGATGCAGGACCAGTTTGTTGGCATGGTCAATTGCGGCATCGGTCCGACCCAGTCTGGCGCTGAGTTTCGCTGCCATCATTCGCGCTGAATACTGGTAGATGCAAGGCTCGAAATATCGTGCAAGCAATGGCTGCGGCACATCAACCGCCAATTCAATCAGTGTCAACGCTCGCTCCTCTTCGTTATTGACTTCAAAGATTTCGGCCAGTCGCATGAACGGCTCCAGTCTCTCCAGGTCCTGCGTTATGCAGGCGCCGAGCAGGTCCAGCGCTGGCTGGATTTTGTTTTCCGAGGTGTAAATTCCGGATAGAAAATACCGGGCCTGCCAGTAAAGCTCAGCCATATTCCCGGTTGTCTGGTCGGCATCGGCTACCTGATCTATTATGGCCTCAAAGTATTCTGCGGCCTTTTCGGCTTGATCCGATTCCAGCCAGGATTGTGCAATGGATAACAGGATATTTAATCCGGCCGGGGAAGCGGCTTGTGCCCAATCGGCATCCAGCCCGCACTGGAGCCGCGCGATATCGTCTTTCAGGGTGAGGATGTCCGTGCGCCGGAGTCCATCACCATATCGGTGGGGCAGTATGTTGACATGGGCTACTGTGTCGTAGATGTGGGTATCGTCAAACACTGTCTGACCTGCCTGCCCTGTAACGCTGTCAAGGAATTCGACCGTAATATCACTTCGCAGCAGCCGCGGCTGGCGTAGCGAGAAACGCGGATTTCGAATTTCCAGGAGACCGATATCCGCTCCGCGGGGCAGGAAAATACCAGAATCCAGACACTGTATCTGTTCGTCTGCCTCAAGCATCAGTACCGTGTCGGCCATTTCCCGGGCGAGGCTGAAGGCATGGCTGTAGGCGCCGGAAAAACCGGTAAAGTCGTGATGGTCCATTTTCCCGGGCAGGTGGCTGAGGATTTCCGTAACCCGTTTGCCCGATTCATCCAATTGATGATCCGGTTGGTTCGGCGCAGGCTGACAGACGAGGATCACCCAACTGTCAATAAAGGGAGTGACACTTTCCAGGTATTGACTGGTAATTTCAGTTCCGGGGCGCAGTAACATGACCAGACATATCGTTTGGGATCCAGTATTCACGATTTGTGGTTACTCCAGCGCGGGATATTCGGGGGGCTGTTGCCCGGTCAGGTGAACTTGTCGTAACGCACCATTTGCGCCGGTATCTGCAAATCCAGAATCAGGGGTCTGATACAGGCATCGACCATCGGCTTTGGCCCGGCGATATAGACCATGGTATTGGTCGTCCCGGCGCCAGCGCCGCCAGCGCCGCGTTATGGACCAGCCCATAGCGGGTAGGCAGTGGCTCACCGTCAGCGGTGGTCACGCTTCCGGCGGTTTCATCGGACAGCACGATGTGGATCGACAAGGCATCGGGATAGCGTGCCTGCATCGCCGCCAGACGGTCTGCATAGAACATATCGGCACGGCTCCGGACGCCGAAAAACAGGGTGCACTTGTGCGTGTCGAAGTACCCGGTTTGTGCCGCCTTTGCAAGGATTGACATCAACCCCGCGATACCCGAGCCGCCGGCAATCAGAAAAAGGTCGTGTCCTTCATCGGTGTGAAAGGTTGCACGTCCCAGCGGCCCGAACAATTCAACCTCGTCCTGGTCGCGTGCATCATCGAAGGCCCAATCGGAAAAAGCGCCCCCCGGTTTTTTCTTTATCACGAATTCAAGGGTATCCGTCTGCGGTTCAAAATTAACCATCGAGTAGGAGCGGTGGGCGGATATTCCCGGCGCCTTGATGACGAAAAACTGACCGGCATGGAACCGCACCGGCCGGGGCAGCCTGATTTCAAACCGGGCCACGTCCGCAGTCAGTCGGTCCCAGTTTGAGGCGATGCCGATGTGGTGACCGGGACAAAAGTCGTCATCTCGAAATGGCTTGATCCGGGCCGGGACGGTCAGGCTGCAAGCCGATTGCGCGGTGGCCTGGCACAACAGGAATTCCTTTCTGGCCGCCCTCAGGTTTTTTCGGCCGGGCGCCTCGGCCCAGCCCTCGTTCAGTTTGCCCTCGTCCAGTCGCGCACGGCAAGTCCCGCAGGTACCGGTCGCGCATTCGTAGGGCAATGGAATACCGGCTCGCAAACCGGCATACAACAACTTTTCATTCGCCGGGGCGTCAAAACTGTAAACCTGGTCCTTTTTTAC
Source organism: Arenicellales bacterium (assembly GCA_963663315.1). Taxonomy (GTDB): domain Bacteria; phylum Pseudomonadota; class Gammaproteobacteria; order Arenicellales; family Poriferihabitantaceae. The sequence continues at coordinate 501,665 of OY760176.1, forward strand.
AATCTCAATCCGCATAACTGTGTCCAATTAATCGGGGGCTACCCCCAGGGCAGCGAGAAGGTTTTGACGCAGGTATAGCTCTTCATCGCTTCGACCACCCCTTCCTTGTAGCCGAGGCCGGAATCCTTGATGCCACCGAATGGCGACATTTCGGTCCGGTATCCGGGAACCTCTCCGATATTGACTGTGCCGGTCCTGAGTTCATTGACGAAGCGGTTTATGTACTTCATGTTGTTGGTACAGACCCCGCTGGAAAGACCGAAGGCAGTCGAGTTTGCGACTTCGATGGCGTGGTCGATACCGGTTACCCGGATAATCGGAATCGGCGGACCAAAGGTTTCCTCGCGCACCAGGTCACAATCATACGGAACATGATCCAGTACCGTGGGGGAATAGACCGCGCCCTGACGCTGGTGGCCGTATAACAGCCTCGCGCCCCTGTGGATGGCGTCATTTACCCGTGCCTCGAACAGGATGGCCGCCTGTTCGGTGATCACGGCGCCGACATCGGTATCGGGGTCCATCGGGTCACCGAATTTGAGTCTGGCGGCCTTCTCGACCACCCGCTCCGCAAACTCATCGGCGATGGACTCGACCGCCAATATGCGTTTGACCGCGGTACATCGCTGCCCGGAATTGCGGGTGGCGCCCTGCACCGCCATTTCCGCAGCCTCATCGAGGTCGGCGTCCTCCATTACGATCAACGGCGAGTTGCCGCCGAGTTCCAGCACCGTGCGCTTGTAGCCTGCGGTTGCGGCGATATATTTACCGACCGGAACGCTGCCGGTGAAGGTAATCAGATCGATATGCGGATTGGTAATCATTTCGTCGCCGATATCGTCGGGCAACCCGGTGACGACGGACAGCATCGGTGGCGGCAAACCCGCCTCGAGCAGCACATCCGCCAGCGCCAATGCGGTCAGCGGGGTCAGTTCGGTGGGCTTGGCCACCATACAGTTATTGGTCGCAATCGACGGAGCGATCTTATGGGAAATCATATTCAGCGGATGGTTGAAAGGCGTGATCGCCGAGATCGCGGTCAACGGCTCGCGCTGCGTGAAAATCTTTCTTTTCTTGCCGTGGGGGGTCAGGTCGCAGGAAAAAATCTCGCCGTCATCAATAATACACAACTGGCTGGTCAGGTTGAAGACATCGCAGGCACGGCCGACTTCATACAAACTGTCCTTTTTCGACAGGCCGGATTCGGCGGTGATCAGGTCTGAGATCCAGTCCTTTGCCACAGCCAGCAACTGTGCGGTTTTCGACAGGATCTGCTGGCGCTGATAGCGGCTCAGTTGCGGCCGGTAACCGGCCGCTGCCGCAAATGCGTCCGCCACCTGTTTTCGGCTGGCGCGGGGAACCGTACCCACTACTGCCTGGGTAAAGGGGTTGATGACTTCAATCGATCTGCCCGTATCCCCTTCCACCCGTTCTCCGGCGACGCACATTTTTTGATGGTTGGCATTGACGGTGTTCATGCGGTGTTCTCCTGTTCAGGCAGAGGGGCCGGAATCCACCCGGCTAAGCGGCTAGGCGGTTGAGAGCGATGTCGAATACATCGAAATTGCGCAGTCCGGGGTACTGCCCGGTAGCCAGGGACGCACCCGGTTTTCGGTTGAAAATCAACGGGACGGTTTGCTCGCTGATACCCCCGTGCGAGCGCAACGGCACTTCCAGCCCTGAAAGATCGTGTCTGTCTGCGCGGGTGCCGATCACGGTATTTTTGTCCGACAGCACGATGATATCGCCCATGCGATCCGGCGCCAGCCCGAATTGTGCGCATCCATCCGCGTTTGAGAATACCCGTTCGATCCCGGCCATCTCCTTCAGCCTGGTGGCGAAATCAATCAACTGTGCGGCATCTTCCAGATAAACGGTGGCAAAAGAACCGAGCGCGCCATGATGAACCACATACGGGTCGGTGATCGGCAGTATGACCCGGCCATTGCCTGCGCCCAGCAGGTCGTCCACCACGTCCTGCAGGTAGATTACATTTGGCTGGCCCTCGCTGTCGTGTTTGGCATTCATGCCGTGGTCCGCAGTCAGACCGATGACCGCGCCCAACTCATCGAGTCGGCTCCAGTAGCCGTCCATCATCGAATAGAACCGGTTGGCGCCCTCGCTTCCGGGGGCGAATTTATGTTGAATATAATCCGTTGTAGACAGATACATGATATCCGGTCTGACGGATTCCATCAGTTTCACGCCGGCTTTGAAAATAAATTCCGAAAGCCCGGCACTGTAGACCGAAGGCACATCCATCCCCACCATGCCGACCAGGTTGTCGATGCCGTTGTGCTGGACGCTGGCCTCGTCGGCTTTTTCTGACGAGAAACAGATCGCTGCATTGCCGTCACGGGCGCCGTCCAGACTCAACCCATGGCCGAGCAGCCGTCTGAGCTTGTCTTTGGCGGTGATGATGGCGATTTTGGCGCCGGCTTCCTGAAATGCCTTGAACAGCGTTGGGGCGCGCAGCAATGCCGGGTCATTCATCATGATTTCAACCCCCGTTTCCCGGTCGTAATAGAAGTTCCCGCAGATGCCGTGAACTTCCGGCAGGACACCGGTGACGATGGACATGTTGTTCGGATTGGTGAAACTGGGTATCACGCAGTCTCCCCGTAAATCGATGCCACGTCCGTCAACCGCCTGCAAATCAGTCCCCTTATCGCCGATTACCTGTGCCATCCAGGGCATGGCTCCCGCCCTGACCGCTTCGGTGATATAGTCCGGTTCCGACCCATCGATACAAACGACTACGACGGGTTGTTGCGGCCAGGCATATTCCCGGCCATTTACGATAACAGATGGTTTGGCTGATGACATGGGTCAGGGTTTGGGGGGTTGATTTCAAATTAATGCCGATTATATGATAATAATCCGCATATAATCCGATATTTATAAACTTGTAATTACGATTCGTTATGGATCATATCGCACAGACGTTCACCATCGATAATCTTGAATTGCAGTGCGGGGTAACGTTGCCGACAGCCAGGCTGGTCTACAGGACCTATGGTGAATTGAACGCCGCAAAGGACAATGTGGTGGTGTTGCCGACTTTCTATACCGGGACGCATATTCGCAATGAAGGCTTTTTCGGGCAGGGCAGGGCGATTGACCCGGACCGGCATTTCATTGTCTCGATCAACCTGTTCGGTAACGGTTATTCCTCCTCGCCAAGCAATACCCCGCCACCCCATGACGGCCCCCGCTTCCCTGCCGTCACGCTGTATGACAATGTTTATGCTCAAAACAGATTGCTTGAGGAACTGTTCGATATACAGCAAATCGCGTTGGTGACGGGCTGGTCGATGGCTGGCTGCCAGTCGTTTCAGTGGGGGGCGCAGTACCCGCACAAGGTGCGGGCGATCCTGCCGTTTTGCGGGTCCGCCAGAACATCGGTTCACAACCGGGTTTTCCTGGAGGGGGTGAAGGCTGCATTGACCGCTTCCCAGAATTTCAACCGGGGAGACTATTCTGTTGCCCCTGTGGCCGGGTTGAAAGCCTTTGCCCGCGTCTACGCCGGCTGGGCGTTTTCCCAGTCTTTCTACCGACAGGAACTGTTTCGGCAGTTGGGCTTCGACACCGCCGAGGCGTTGCTGCAGGACTGGGAAGCGGACCACCTGGCCTGGGACGCCAACGATCTGCTCTGCAAGCTCGAAACCTGGCAACGGGGCGATATCAGCGACAACCTGCTCTACAACGGTGATTTCGAGTTGGCCTTGTCGTCGATCCGGGCGCGCACCATCATTATCGCCTGCGACCGTGATCTGTATTTCAGACCCGCTGACAATGAAATCGAGGCCAGCCATATTGCCGACGCACAATTGAAGGTTTATCACTCCCCCTGGGGACACTGTGTCGCTTCTCCCGGTAACGACCCCGGTTTCGCCGCCTGTCTGGACGACGCGATCCGTCAGTTGCTGAACTGATGTGCCGGACCCTTTTCACAATCAGATGCCATGACTGATTCCAGACCACCGCTAACCGATCAATCCGGGCAGCCTGCCGGCCTTCCAGACTGGCAACAACGCGCCGCCCGGGAACTGAAGGACAGCAGTCTTGATGACCTGCATTGGCATACCCCGGAAGGCATCGAGATCAAACCGTTGTATACTGCCGAAGACCTGGACCGGATTGCACATCCCTCTTCGCTGCCGGGATGTCCCCCGTTTACCCGCGGACCGAGGGCGACCATGTACCCCGGCCGTCCCTGGACGGTTCGACAATACGCCGGATTTTCTACTGCAGAAGAATCGAATGCGTTTTACCGGGCCAACCTGAAAGCCGGTCAGACCGGGTTGTCGGTGGCATTCGATCTGGCAACCCACCGGGGTTACGATTCCGACCATCCGCGAGTCGAAGGCGATGTCGGCAAGGCCGGGGTGGCGATTGATTCCGTCGAAGACATGAAACTCCTGTTCGACCGCATTCCACTCGACAGGATGTCGGTTTCGATGACGATGAATGGCGCCGTATTGCCGGTCATGGCGATGTTCATCGTTGCTGCCGAGGAGCAGGGTGTTGCCCGGGGCGCACTGTCGGGCACGTTGCAAAATGATATCCTGAAGGAATTCATGGTGCGCAATACCTATATCTACCCACCGGAGCCGTCGATGAAAATCGTCTCCGACATTATTGGTTATACCGCCCGCAACATGCCCCGATTCAATCCGGTTTCGATATCGGGGTATCACATGCAGGAAGCCGGAGCCACCCTTGTTCAGGAACTCGCTTATACACTGGCGGACGGGTTGGAATACGTGCGCAGCGCGATTGCAAGCGGCCTTGAAGTCGATCAATTCGCCCCGAGGCTGTCTTTCTTCTTTGGTATCGGCATGAATTTCTTCATGGAAATCGCAAAATTGCGGGCCGCCAGAACCCTGTGGTCGGCTCTGATGGAGAAACACTTTTCGCCGACAAACCCGGCATCGAAGATGCTGCGGACGCATTGCCAGACCTCGGGGGTCAGCCTGACCAGCCGGGACCCCTACAACAATATCATCCGCACTACCATCGAGGCGCTGGCGGCGGTACTGGGTGGAACCCAGTCGCTGCATACCAACTCCTTCGATGAGGCGTTGGCCCTGCCGACAGAAAATTCCGCCCGCATTGCCAGAAATACCCAGCTTATCCTCAATCATGAAGCCGGTATTACCCATGTGATTGATCCGTTGGGCGGGTCGTACTATCTCGAAAGCCTGACTGACAGTCTGATCAGGGAAGCCGGCAAACTGATCGATGAAGTCGAACAGATGGGCGGCATGACCCGGGCAGTCGAGGCCGGTTTGCCGAAATTGCGTATCGAGGAGGCATCGGTAAAGCGACAGGCCAGAATCGACCGGGGCGAAGAGGTCATTGTCGGCGTGAACCGATATCAGGTCGAGGAGGAAGGCGAGATCGACATTCTCGTGGTCGACAATAATGCGGTTCGCGAATCCCAGATTGAGCGCTTGCAACAGGTGCGGAAAAGCCGCGATCCCGGCAAGTATCGTTCGGCGCTCGACGCATTGAAACAGGTCGCAATCACCAGACAGGGCAATCTGTTGGCTGCGGCCATCGAGGCGGCCCGCGCCCGCGCCAGTGTCGGCGAGATATCCGATCTGCTGGAGTCGGTATATAATCGGCATCGTGCACAGCCAAGAACCCTGGGCGGGGTGTATGGCAGGGCTTATCAGGGCGATCAGGAATTTGACATGTTGAAGACCCGAATCGAGAACTTTGCCCGCGTTTGCGGACGCAGGCCACGCATGCTGGTGGTCAAGCTGGGACAGGACGGTCATGACCGCGGCGCCCGCACCATCGCCACCGCATTCGCCGACATGGGATTCGATGTCGATATCGGGCCTTTGTTCCAGACTCCGTGCGAGGCGGTCAATCAGGCCATCGAAAACGATGTCCATATCCTCGGTATCTCGTCTCAGGCGGCGGGGCACCGTACCCTGGTTCCGGCGGTGATGACAGCGCTCGAAGCGGCGAACTGCGATGATATACGGGTTGTCTGCGGTGGTGTGATCCCTCCGGCAGACCATGAAATGCTGTATGCGGCCGGGGTATCCGCGATCTTTGGCCCCGGCACCCATATACCCGAGGCTGCTGGCCGGATTCTGGATCTTCTGGAAAATCAACAGGATACGAATTGATTTATGTCTGAAATAATAGAACAACTTGAGAAAAAGCGAGCCCTGGCCAAACTCGGCGGCGGAGAGGCCAGAATCAATGCCCAGCATGCCAAGGGTAAACTGACCGCGAGAGAGAGAATGGATGTCCTGCTCGATGAAGACAGTTTCGAGGAATGGGACATCTTCGTGGAACATCGCTGTACCGATTTCGGGATGCAGGACAAAACCATCCCCGGCGATGGCGTGGTGACTGGCTATGGCGCCATCAATGGGCGGCTGGTTTTTGTTTACAGCCAGGATTTCACGGTTTTTGGCGGCTCCCTGTCGGAAGCCCATGCCGAGAAAATCTGCAAGGTGATGGATCAGGCAATGAAGGTGGGCGCCCCACTGATCGGGATCAGCGATTCAGGCGGCGCCCGCATCCAGGAAGGGGTGGCCTCGCTCGGCGGCTATGCCGAAGTGTTTCAGCGCAATGTGATGGCTTCGGGGGTGATCCCCCAGATTTCCCTGATTATGGGTCCCTGTGCGGGCGGTGCAGTCTATTCCCCTGCGATTACCGATTTTATCTTCATGGTCGAGGACAGCTCCTACATGTTCGTCACCGGGCCGGATGTGGTCAGGACCGTCACTCATGAAGAAGTGACCGCGGAAGACCTCGGCGGCGCCAGAACCCACACGACCCGGTCGGGAGTGGCCGACCTGTCGTTCGAGAATGATGTGCAGGCACTGATGATGACCCGGCGGTTTTTCAATTTTCTGCCGCTCAGCAATCGGCACAAACCGCCTCACCGTGACACGACCGACGATCAGGGTCGGGCGGAACCGTCGCTTGATACCCTGATACCCGATAACCCGAATCTGCCTTATGACATGAAGGAGTTGATCTTCAAAGTGGTCGATGAGGGCGATTTCTTCGAATTGCAGACCAACTACGCCAAAAACATCATTATCGGATTCGGCAGAATGGAAGGGCGTACAGTCGGTCTGGTTGCCAATCAGCCGATGGTACTGGCCGGTTGTCTGGATATCAGCGCGGCCATCAAGGGCGCCCGGTTCGTGCGATTCTGTGACGCATTCGATATCCCGATCGTCACTTTTGTCGATGTGCCCGGCTTCATGCCCGGTACCAGTCAGGAATACGGTGGTATCATCACCCACGGGGCCAAGCTGCTGTTTGCCTATGCCGAATGCACCGCCCCGAAAGTGACCGTAATCACGCGCAAGGCGTATGGCGGGGCCTACGATGTGATGGCTTCCAAACATCTTCGCGGTGATGTCAACTTTGCCTGGCCGAGCGCGGAAATTGCGGTAATGGGTCCGAAGGGCGCGGTCGAGATCATTTTCCGCGAGGACGCAAAGGTACCGGAAAAACTGGAACGCAGAACCGAAGAGTATCGCAGCAAATTCGCCAACCCGTTCGTCGCCGGGAGACGGGGCTACATAGATGATGTGATTTTCCCCCGCAATACACGAAAACGGATCTGCCGGTCACTCGCGATGTTGCAGAACAAGGAACTGAAAAACCCTTACAAGAAGCATGACAATATCCCGCTTTGAACGGGCTCGGCAATGCCCCGGAACACTTTGAGAAACCATGTTCAGTAAAATCCTGATTGCGAACCGTGGCGAGATCGCCTGCCGGGTAATCCGCTCCGCCCGGGCGATGGGGATCGGTACCGTGGCCGTTTATTCGGATGCCGACCGGGAGGCCAGGCATGTCAGGGAAGCGGACGAAGCCGTTCATATCGGCGCCGCAGCAGCCTCACAAAGCTATCTGCTGGCGGACAGAATCATTCAGGCTTGTCAGCAAACCCAGGCTGAAGCGGTGCATCCCGGCTATGGCTTCCTGTCTGAAAATACCCGGTTCGCGGAACTTCTGGAGGAACATGGACTTGTTTTCATTGGCCCGGGCGCCTACGCAATCAAGGCGATGGGAGACAAGATCACTTCCAAACTGCTGGCGGAACAGGCCGGAGTCAATACCATTCCCGGCCATACCGAGGTGGCGCCCGATGCCGAAAGCGCAGTCGTGATCGCTGGACAGATCGGTTACCCGGTGATGATAAAAGCCAGTGCCGGGGGCGGTGGCAAGGGTATGCGGATTGCCCGCGATGACGCGCAATGCCGGGATGGTTTTGCGCGCGCCACCAGCGAAGCCCAATCCAGTTTTGGCGATGGCCGGATATTTGTGGAGAAATATATCGAACAGCCAAGACACATCGAGATTCAGATCATGGCCGACAACCATGGCAATATCATCACCCTGAATGAAAGGGAATGTTCAATTCAGCGCCGTCACCAGAAAGTGATTGAGGAGGCGCCTTCTTCATTCCTCGACCCCGGCGACCGGGCGGCGATGAGCAAACAGGCGGTCGCGCTGGCGAAAGCCGTGGATTATCGGTCAGCCGGCACGGTTGAATTTATCGTTGACAGCCAACGCAACTTTTATTTTCTGGAAATGAACACCCGCCTGCAGGTTGAACATCCGGTGACCGAACTGATTACCGGACTGGATCTGGTCGAACTGATGATCCGGGTGGCTGATGGCGAAAAGCTGCCGGTGACCCAGGATGAGATCGGGATTGACGGTTGGGCCATGGAAGCGCGGATTTATGCGGAAAGTCCGTACCGGGGCTTTCTGCCTTCCACCGGCCGATTGAGGAAATACCGCCCGCCCGCCGAAGGCAGTCACGTCCGGGTTGATGCCGGGGTGGTGGAGGGATCGGAAATATCGATGTTCTATGACCCGATGATTTCCAAATTGATCACCTGGGGGGAAACCAGGGATCAGGCCATTCAGTCCATGCAGCGCTCCCTCGGCCAGTATTATATCCGCGGTGTCGATACCAACCTGCCATTTGTATATGCGATCATGAACCATCCCCGTTTCCAGGCTGGTGATATTTCGACTGATTTCATTGTAGAGGAATACCCGGACGGGTTTCCCTCGCTGACCCTGCCCGCCGCAATGACCGGCAATCTGGTCGCAGTGATGGCTTCAGTGCATTTCAGGCTGGCGCTAAGGGCGGCCACCATTTCCGATCAGGAGCCGGGTCATGGCAGAAAAACGGGGTCTGAATGGGTGGTGATTATCGGCCGGGAGACACATCCGGTCAAAGTCAGGGAAGGGGACGGGTCTGGCCAGGGTGATTCATGGCTGGTCGAATACGACGAACATGAATATGTGGTGGAGGACGGGTGGTCACCGATGGAGGCGATCTACACCGGAATTGTCAACGGCGCATCCGTGGACATGCAATTGGAGAGGAACGGATTCGGCTTTGACGTCACTTATACAGGCTGCCTGAACCGGGTTTTCGTGGTCACCCCCAGTACCGCAAGGTTGAATCAGGGGATGCCGGTCAAGCAGGCAGCGGATCAGTCCCGATATCTGCTTTCTCCGATGCCGGGATTGCTGGTTTCGTTATCCGTCAAAGTCGGACAGGCGGTCAAGGCGGGTCAGGAACTGGCTGTGATAGAAGCCATGAAAATGGAAAATTCCCTGCGTGCGGAACAGGATTGCGTGATCCGGGAAATTCTGGTCGAGGCAGGATCGATCCTTGAAGTCGATCAACCGGTCATGGAATTTGAAACCGTTGATTGACATTGATGCGCTGCGCTCGGCAGACCGGAAGTCACTGGCCCGCGGCATCACCTTGCTGGAATCGACCCGTGATGACCACCGCCAGCAGGCCGAAGCGCTGATACAGCAAATCCTGCCATTCAGTGGCAATGCCATTCGTATCGGTCTGACCGGGGCGCCTGGGGCAGGCAAGTCCAGCCTGATCGAAGTGTTTGGAAATCATGTGATCGAACAGGGTCACCGGATTGCCGTGCTGGCAGTCGATCCAAGCTCGACCTTGAGTGGAGGGTCGATTCTCGGCGATAAAACCCGGATGCCGACGCTTGCGACCAATCCTGATGCATACATTCGTCCAACTCCTGCCGGCGAAACAACAGGCGGAGTCGCGCGCCGTACCCGGGAATCCATATTACTGTGCGAGGCCGCCGGATTTGATGTGATCGTGGTCGAAACAGTGGGGTCAGGGCAATCCGAAACCATGGTCAGCCAAATGACCGACCTATTTCTGTTGATGCTGCTACCGGGTGGCGGCGATGAATTGCAGGGTATCAAACGGGGCGTGATGGAGTTGGCCGACATGGTGGTCGTCAATAAAGCCGATGGCGACATGAAATCCCGGGCCAACCTGTCCGCCGCCGATATCAGGCAGGCCCTGCGCCTGATCAGGCCGACAATCGGGGAGTGGGAGGTTCCGGTGATTACCGCATCCGCCACTGGCAATCACAATATCGACCGGATATGGGATGGCATACAGGATTATTGCCGGTTACTGAACCGCACCGGCAGCCTCGAAGCCCGACGCAAGGACCAGTTGAACAACGGTTTGTGGACCGAAGTGCGGGAAAGGTTGCTATGCTCGCTTAAGGATGACGCCACCATCAGAAAATCCGTCCCGGCCATGCAGGAAAAAGTCCGGCAGGGTGAGATATCGCCGTCCGCGGCAGCGGGTGAACTGGTTGCCCTGTTTCTCGGGGATCGGCACAGGTGAGGTGTTGGCTGTAAAACATGACTGGAGGAGTTGACTGAATGATTGGCAGATTGAATCACGTTGCCATTGTCGTGCCTGATCTCGATACGGCAACGCAATTATACCGCCAGCAGTTCGGTGCGGATGTCTCGGCCAAAACGCCCATGCCCGATCATGGGGTGACCACGGTTTTCGTCAACCTGCCCAATACCCGGATTGAACTCCTGCATCCGCTCGGGGAAAATTCTCCGGTTGCCCGGTTTCTGGAAAAAAATCCGGATGGCGGGATGCATCATGTCTGTTACGAAGTCGCCGATATAAACGATGCCGCGGCCAGACTGACCGAGCAGGGCATGAGGGTACTCGGCGATGGCAGACCGAAAACCGGGGCGCATGGCAAACCGGTGATTTTTCTCCACCCTAAGGATGGCCTCGGCACCCTGATCGAACTCGAGCAGGTTCAGGGATAACCGTATCCGATCATGCATCGCCAGACTGTGCAGGTGATTTTCCGTGTCCTGGCGCAATAACCTCGAAGATGAACTGGGCGGCAGCGGGCTCGAAAAAGCGATTCCGGCGCTGATCGCGTCGGTAGCCAATGTCATGCGGCAACGCCGTCACGGGCATTTTGACAAGTGGCTGGAGATCATAGACGCATTGCCCGCACTGCATCCATCCGAATTGGATTTCAACGCGGCCAGGATCGTCATCGGGGGCGCCACCGAGTCCGATACCGCTACCCGCCAAACCCTGCGCGAATTACTTCTCAGGTTGCAGCCGTGGAGGAAAGGCCCGTTCGAGGTGTTCGGGGTCACTATCGACAGTGAGTGGCGGTCGAACATGAAATGGCGCCGCCTGCAGGATCACATACAACCGCTGTCCGGCCGCAGGGTGCTGGATGTGGGCTGTGGCAATGGCTACTACATCTACAGAATGCTGGGTGCGGGCGCGAAATTCGTATTGGGTATCGATCCTTCCCAGCTATTCATGATGCAGTTCAATGCGCTCAGGAAATATACCCCCGGGATTGGCGCAACGGTTTTGCCGCTACGCTTCGATGAATTGCCGCTGGCTTGCCTTCGTGACCACAATGTGCGGTTCGATACCCTGTTCAGCATGGGTGTTCTGTACCACAGAAAGCGGCCAGAGCGGCATCTGTCCGGCCTGATGGACTGCCTGAAACCGGGCGGCGAACTGGTTCTTGAAACGCTGATCATCGAGGGCGATGAAGACGATGTTCTGGCGCCGGACACCACTTATGCGAAAATGTCGAATGTCTGGTCGATCCCGTCACAAATCGCTTTAGCAAAGATGCTTGGCAATGCGGGATTCACCCGTATCAGGACCATCGATATCTACTGCACCGATCAATCGGAGCAGCGGCGCACCGATTGGATGACCGGGCAATCGTTGTCGGATTTTCTCGACCCGGTTGACCCCGGGTTGACTGTCGAAGGCTATCCCGCCCCCCGGCGAATCATCATCAGTTGCAGCCGGCCCGGCTTATCCTCCGTAATTACCCCGGCCTTTTAAGGTAAATCATGTGGGTCAACTCCGAGCCTTCGGTTCGGGTGGTTTCCGCAACCTGCCAGACCTGCGGATCGATAACCGGAAAGCGGACTGCATCCGGCCGGTCGATGCGGTCAGGTACATAAGTGATATCGAGCCGAGTCAGCCACTCGAACGCAGCCTGGTATATTTGCCCGCCACCAATCACCCAGATGTCCTGGTCATTACAGGCAGCCAGCGCCCGGCACAGATCGTCATAGTGTTCGACCGCCTGCACGGGGTTACGGCTGATGACGATATTGCGTCTTCCCGGAAGCGCCCGGCAGTGGATCGACTCCCAGGTCAGCCTGCCCATGATAATCGCGCTGTTCATTGTGATGCGTTTGAATCTCTTCAGGTCTTCCGGGTAGCGCCAGGGAATACCGCCATCCAGACCGATCACTCTGTCTTCGGTCATTGCTGCAATGGCCCCTCTTGTCGGGGCGCAGGAACGATCAGGCATTTACACCGCGACTTTGAATGTGATCGCAGGATGCGGGCGGTAGTCGCGCAGCACAAACTTTGACATGATCTCCCCGGTTTCGAGTGCGAGCAGCGATTCGATATCTTCCAGCGAGCGGATCGAAGGACAGATGTCCAGCGTTGGCAAAGGGCGTGGGGATCGGGTCAATTGTTCCTTTAGCGCCGGAACATGATCATATTCCGCCATCTCTCCGTTGGCCTTCGCGGTGTAGATATGGGCGTCGATCAGCGTATGCCCGAAAAGTCCGGCAGGGATTCCGCTGAACCGTGAAAACAACTCCAGCAGAAAAGCATATCCTGCAATGTTGTAGGGTACGCCCAAAGCGATGTCACAACTGCGCTGGGTGAGATGCAGGCACAGGCAGGGCGATTGGTTGTCGTCATACTGGACGTTGACTACCCAGAAAGCATGGCAGGGTGGCAGTGCGCTGTTTTGTGCGTTACCCGGCGCCCAGGCGGAAACCACCATCCTCCGGCTCGTCGGGTTGGTTTTCAACTGCTCGACGATATAGGCGATCTGGTCGTTGCCGCGATTATCCGGCAGCGGAAAGTTGCGCCAGAAGTGGCCGTATGCACTCGGCGCCTTGCCATTTTCGTCGGCCCAGGGATCCCAGAATCGGCAGTTATGCCGTCGAAGCAGGTCGATATCGGTATTGCCCGACAGGAACCAGAGGTTTTCAATTACGATATTCTTCCAGGATATTTCCTTGGTGGTGAGCAGGGGAAAACCCTCGCGCAGGTCAATTTCATAATTGATGTTGAATGTTGAGAGCGTATCCACCCCCGTTCGGTTGGCCTTTCTTTGCCCGGTTTCCAGCGTTTCCCTTACTGCGTCAAGATATTGTTTCAATGTCTTTTGCGGGTGTCGTCATCGAGGTCATCGTCAAGTGCGGTTGTCCGGGGAGAAGTAATACTCCATCATTTTTCTGGCCAGATATGAGGATTTAACATACCACTTTTCCTTGTTGATGCAAAGGACAGCGAACGCAATCTTGCGATCACCGCGTTGTCCGAAACCGACAAACCAATCGTATTTCCCTTTCGGGTCGTGACCGGTCAATGAACCTGTCTTGCCACCGATTACGACATCGTTCAATGCGCTTTTGTGCAGTCCACGGAAAGAACTTCTGGCTGATCCGATCCGGACTGTCGATTGCATCATTTCCCTGATCTGGCCCGCGGCTGACTCGCTCATCACCGGCGCAATGACGGGCTTTTCATGAACGTAAACCGGGATGCCATGCGGGTCGGTCAGCGAGTCAACCAGTACCGGCATGACCAGATTGCCGTTGTTCACGGCGGTGGCCGCGAGCGTTGCGCCATGCAGCACGGACAGGGTATTGCGGTTGGTATATCCGGATGCCATTTCTGCGACCTGCCACTGATCATCGGGGTCGAGTTCGATGTGACCGTTGTCAAATGTGAAATCCGAAGCGAATTGACTGTTGAAGCCGAGTCGATAGGCATAATCAAGCATGGTGTTGCCGCCCACCATCACCGCTCCGACCCGTCCGAAGACGGTGTTTACTGATTTCGCGAAAGCCTCGTCGAAGGAGATTTTTCGGGTCCATTTGTGGTTCTTGTGCCGGAACACGTTTTTCTTGTACAGCGAAGTGGATTTGCCGTTGAACGGGGTCACGGTCGACCCGGTCAACTTGTTTTCATTGACCGCGGCGATGGCGGTGATGATCTTCGATATCGATGCAGCGGGAAAGGAATTAACCAACGACAGATTGCGCTGATTTTCTCCGCTGCGTGTGGAGTCGACCATGGCCAGAATCCGACCCGAATCCGGCTCGATTGCAACCAGCGCCCCATAATCGGGATTATATCTGGCCAGCAGTTGGCGGGTCATTTCCTGCAGACCGGAATCCAGGGTATAGGTCACTCTCAAAGGGGTGGAATCTGAAATTCCGGGGACTATGATCTGATCGGGGAGCGTCTTCTGGTGGACGAACGGGGTCAGCGCCCCGGCGAGGGTTTGTGCCGGTATTGTCGGCCCCCTGCCTTCTTCGGTATCATCCGGGCCAATGATGACCGGCCATACCGATGCAAGTGAGAAAATGACCACACTGAAGGATACGACAAACATCGGCAGCATTGACAGTCAGGAATACTGCTTGAGCAGTGTGTCCTTGGCCAGATTGATTTGCCCGGCAAGGTAGTCCGAACCACCTCGGTCAGGATGGATTTTTTGCATCAATCTGCGGTGCGCATCGACTATCTCCTCTTCGCTCGCCCCTGGTTCCAATCCCAGTATCTCCAGTGCTTCAGCGACATCCATCGACACGGAGGGTCCCGGCGGGGGCCGGGTATGACTGCCACCCGCTCTGGCCCGGCTGAAACCATCCCATAGTCGCTTCACCACCATCAACCGGCTGAGCCATGGCAAGGCAGCGCCGAACATCGCCATCAGCAACGATCCCTTGGTGATTGCCAGTATCACTAACAGGGCTGCTGTGCCCCATAGCGCAATACGGATGAGCGATTGATTGCGCCGCTGGCGGTCGGCACGGTGATACCAGGTCAGGTACCACATGATGCCGACCACAGCCGCCAGAGCCAGAAACAGCCGGGGCGCCATCAGATTGGTTCAATAACAGACATCCGCCTATTATAATATGGAATGGCGCACCGGCGGAGTCCATTGCAATCGTCAAACCAGGATCGGCGCCATCGTAATTTCAGGATATGACCGCATGGTTCAGGCCTTGAGCGGTAGCACGACGAAACGGGAATACTTGCCTTTCTGGACGAGCATCAATACGGATTTCTTTTCCTTCTCCCTCCACTGTCTGATGGCTTCGATGACATCGTCAGGGTCCGAGACCATTGTGTCACCGACCCGTTTGATAATGTCGCCTTCACGCAAGCCACGCTGTGCTGCCGGACTTTGTGGATCGACATCGACGATGACGACCCCTGAAGTCGCGCCGGTCAGGCCGTATTTTTCTATATGAGTCTGGTCCAGTTCTGCCAGTTCCAGGCCAAGCTGAAGATCGTCGGGATGATCTTTTCCGGCACTGGCGACCGCCTCAGTGTCAACGCTTCCTATGGTTACCGTCACCGCATGATTGCGGTTGTTGCGCCACAGTTCGATATCCACTTCTTCGCTCCTGGTGGTCAGGGCCACGAACTTCGGCAGGTCCCGCATGGTCGTGACTTCCCTGCCATCATATTCGAGAATCACATCTCCCGATTCGATCCCTGCGGCCTGGGCCGGGCTGTCCTCGACAACTTCGGTCACCAGCGCACCGCTTTCATCCTGTAACCCGAGATTTTCGGCAATCTCTGCGGTCAGCGCCTGAATGTGGACACCCAGGTAGCCGCGCTCTACCACGCCGGTTTGTTGCAGTTGGGCAATCACGCCGTTCGCCACGGCAGAGGGGATCGCAAATCCGATTCCGATATTGCCGCCATTGGGCGAGTAGATCACACTGTTGATGCCAATCACCTGTCCCCGGGTATTGAACAGCGGGCCGCCGGAATTACCCCGGTTGATCGACGCATCGATCTGGATGAAATCCACCAATTGACCTGTCCGCAGGTCCCGCCCCCGCGCTGAAATGATTCCGCTGGTCGTAGTGCCACCCAGTCCGAATGGATTTCCGATGGCGATCACCCAGTCACCCACCTCAGCTTCGTTGGAATTTCCAAATTCCAGATAGGGCAGGGGTCTGCCGGCCTGGATTTCAAGCAGCGCCAGATCGGTTTTCTGATCGGTTCCTTTCAGCGCTGCCGGAAACCGTGTACCGTCGTCGAGCACGACTTCGATTTCGTCGGCATTTTCGATGACATGGTAATTGGTGACCACAAATCCATCCGGATCGATAATGAACCCTGAGCCGACCGCACTGCTCCTGCGCTCAGGGTAGGTATTATCGTCATTGTCATTCCTGTCTTCGGGCGTGTTGCGCGGAAAGTTGAAGGAATCGCCGAAGAAGCGCCGAAAGAATTCTTCCAGTTGCTGGGGACTCTGGCCCCGTGGGCGGTTGTTTTGCCCGGAGCCGGGTCGCTTGGCATAACTGGTTACTGAAATGTTGACCACTGCCGGTTTCACCGCCTTGACCAGTTCGGCAAATCCGTCGTTGACATTGATACGGGGCAACTGTGCAGCCGCATGGGCCGGTTTTGTTTTTGCGATCACGGATGAACTGGGGATCGCCACTACGGCAAGCAGAGCGGCCATTACGATGGTCGTTGCGACAGCAGGGTTACGCCTCAACCCGGCTTTGGTTTTATTCATGAAACCGGTATCTGAATGTTGATTGCTCATTGAATGACTTCCCGGGGTTTGAACCAAGTGTTGAATTGAGACGATTAGAGCAGGGAATTGCTTAATACAGGATGAATGACAGATAAAAAATCGCAGTGTCCGGCTAATTTGTCATCCAGAATCGGGATTGCGGTTGGCGGGATCAATCCTCACTGTAGACTGTTCTCCCCTGAATCAGTGTTTTCACTACCTTGCCTTGTAGCTGCGTGCCCAGAAAAGGGGAGTTCCTGCCATGGGTCTGCATGGTTTCACTGTCGAAAACCCAGGATCGAACAGGGTCGAACAGACACAGGTCAGCCTGGGCGCCGACAGCGAGGTGTCCCGCATCGATGCCGATGATTCTGGCCGGATTCGAAGTGACCGCCGCGATTGCAGTCTCAATCGGCAGTTGATGGTCGTTGACCAGACTGACAGTCAGCGGCAGCAGGGTTTCAATCCCTGCAATGCCCGCCGCCGCTTCGCTGAATGGCACCAGTTTGGCGTCGATGTCATGCGGCTGATGGTCAGAACAGATTGCCCGGATGTAACCGTCACGGACCCCCCGGATCAATTCCTGCCGGTCTTTTTCGGTGCGAAAGGGTGGCATGACCTTGTATTGGGTGTTGAAGGCGCCGATGTCATTTTCTGAACACAACAGGTGATGAATGGAGACCGAAGCGGTGACTGGCAAACCCCGATGTTGTGCTTCGGCGATCATACTGACTGACCGTCCGCAGGACAGCAGGTTGAAGTGGGCGCGTGCGCCACTGGTCTCGATCAGTGCAATATCCCTTGCCACACCGACGGTTTCGGCGGCTTCCGGAATGGCTGGCAATCCCAGGAGGGTGCTGATTTCACCCTCGTGAACTACGCCGTTTCCCTGTAGCCAGAAATCCTGGGGGTTGATAAAAACCGGGATGTCGTAAGTCGAAGCGTATTGCATTGCCCTGCGCATCAGCAATGTGTTTTCCACACTCTGCAACGCATTGCTCACGCCCACGCAACCCGCATCCATCAGCATCGCCATATCGGTCAGTTTCTCTCCCTTGAGTCCGACCGTAAGCGCACCGAGCGGGTGTACGATTGAGAATCCCGCATCATCCGCCCGGTCCTGAATCATGTGCGCCATGGCCGGGGTGTCGATGATCGGAAAGGTATCCGGAGGGGTCACCGTACGGGTAATTCCCGCACTCGCAGCAGCGCGGGCTTCTGACCTTATGGTCGCCTTGTGTTCTTCTCCCGGTTCTCTCATGCGTGCGCACAGATCGACCAGCCCCGGCAAAACATAGCACCCCGATGCGTCTGTTTCATGATCAAATCGGGACTCGTCAGAGGATCGGGTTGCCGATAATTCCGGTTGCGCCCCGATTCCCGCTATCCTGCCGTTGCTGATATACAGGTCGGTGATTGCGTTGATGCCGTTGGCCGGGTCGATCAGACGACCATTGCGGATGACGGTATTCATGACCGTTCCTCCTGCCCCTGCATGATTTTTGCCATGATCGACATTCTGACTGCGATGCCGTTGGTGACCTGATTGAGAATCAGTGAACGTGGACCATCAGCCACATCCGATGAAATTTCAAGACCACGATTGATCGGACCCGGATGCATCACCACTGCATCGGGTTTTGCCGATTTCAGTTTTTCCGTGGTCAGGCCATAGCGGTTGAAGTATTCCTGTTCGCTCGGGATCAGCTTGCCATCCATGCGTTCACGCTGAATCCGCAGCACCATCACCACATCGACATCTTCGAGTCCTTCGATCATGTTGCTGGTCACTGAGACTCCCATCTTCTCGATTTCTGTCGGGATCAGGGTTCTTGGCCCAATCACCCGGACTTCCCGGAAACCCAGGATGTTGAATGCATGGATTTGTGAGCGCGCTACCCGGGAATGGAGAATATCACCGACGATTGCAACCTTCAGGTTTGCAAAGTCTTGCTTCACCTGACGGATGGTAAACATGTCCAGTATCGCCTGGGTCGGGTGGGCATGACGCCCATCGCCTGCATTGATGACCCGGACGTGGTCGGGAAGATGGCTTGCAATCAGATGTGCAGTGCCGCTGGCATGATCGCGCACGACAAACAGATCCGTATGCATCGCTTCCAGTGTCCGTACTGTGTCCAGAATGGTTTCTCCCTTGCTGGTTGATATCCTCGAAGCGTTGATATTGATCACATCGGCCGACAGCCGCTTGCCCGCAATCTCGAATGTGGTGCGGGTACGCGTACTCGCTTCAAAAAAAAGATTGACAAGTGTCTTGCCCCGCAACAACGGGATTTTCTTAATCTTCCTTTCGCCGAAATTGATGAACGATTCGGCGGTATCAAGAATGCTGACAAGGGTCTCTTTCGACAGGCCGTTGATAGTCAGGAAATGCTTCAGGTTGCCGTTGTCGTCAAACTGAATTGAACTGTCCGTGGAAGTCATAAATTATTATCCTTTTAATCCGAAAGAATTATCCTTC
The DNA here is from genome assembly GCA_963663315.1 of Arenicellales bacterium. Taxonomy (GTDB): domain Bacteria; phylum Pseudomonadota; class Gammaproteobacteria; order Arenicellales; family Poriferihabitantaceae. The sequence goes on from OY760176.1 coordinate 521,099, forward strand.
GAAAAAGGTTTCAAGAATCAACTGCGCTGCGAGATTGTCGCGCGCTCCGGTGTGTCTGGCCTTTGTTTTCTTTCCCATCGGGGTGGATGCGGACAAGATATTGTCTGCGGCTTTGCTCGACAGTCTTTCATCTGTATAGGTTACAGGCAGTGAATAGCGGTCGGCCAGGCTGGCGCCGAAGCTGCGGCAGAGACCGGACATTTCGGTTTCCTCACCTGCCATCGAAACCGGTAACCCGACAACCAGCTCTGCTGGCTTCCATTCATCGATCAACCGGTCGATAGCGACCCAATCGGGGTTGCCCTGGCTGGATTTGACTGTAGTGAGCGCCTGGCAGGTTTTTGTAACCTGGTTACCTGTTGCCGTACCTATCCGCTTCAGACCGAAATCGAATCCGAGCACTCTGTGACAAGCCACCGGATGCCTCAGGCCGGAGTGGCTTCAGGCATGACCTACCTGGTTGGAGAATCGGTGGGGTTCGATGCCGATCGACCGGGCGGACATTTGCCATTTATCGCTGACATCCGGGGCAAACAGGATGTTGTGGTCGGCCGGTGCGGTAAACCAGGAATTTCCCTGAAGCTCCTGTTCGAGTTGGCCGGCAGCCCAGCCTGCATAGCCCAGAATCATCATTGCCTTCTCGGGTCCATTGCCCGTCGCCATATCCATCAGAATATCCTTCGAGCTGGTCAGTTTCAGACCACCGCCAATATCGATGCTCGATTCCCAGACTTCCAGATCTCCGTTATGGATGACCAGACCGAGTTCGGGATACACCGGCCCGCCATCAAATACCGGTGATATCGTATGACTGTGATCGGAAATGGTTATTTTCAGTTGGGAGAATACATCGCCGATGATCTGATCAGTCAGCCGGTTTATCACAACGCCGACCGCACCCTGTTCGTCGTGTTTGCATATCAGGATGACGGTTTTCTTGAAATTAGGGTCTTCAAGCTGAGGCATGGAAACAAGAAACCTGTTTTCCAGTGTGAATGGTGTTTGGGAGGTGGTCACAGGTTCGTCGCTATTATTCGGCTGCATCATTTGTTTGATGACTGTGGGAATTATATACGATAGTACCCGGTCATGATAATATCCCGATGCCAAAAAAATAAAAAACCCAAAAAAGTTTCAATGGAAGATTCAGTGGAAAAACCAGTACCCGCCCGGTTTGTCGACTTGAAGACCCAGTATCAACGCCTGCAGGTGGATATTGACGCAGGCATCCGGCGCGTGCTCGATCACGGCGCCTACGTCATGGGGCCGGAAATCAGCGAGCTGGAAGCCGGATTGTCGGCGTTCTGCGGCGCCCGGCACTCAATCGCGTGCTCAAGTGGAACCGATGCCCTGCTGCTCGGCCTGATGGCCTGCGAGGTGGGTCCGGGTGATGCCGTCTTCACCACGCCGTTCACTTTTTTCGCTACCGCTGAAGTGATCGTGATACTCGGTGCGACTCCGGTATTTGTCGATATCGATGCCCGCACCTTCAATATCGATCCTGTTAAGCTTGATCAGGCGATCAGGCGGGTTGCGTCCGCAGGCCGGTTGACTCCACGCGGCATTATTCCAGTCAACCTGTTTGGCCTGCCGGCGGATTATGATGCCATCAATGCGATAGCCGCAGATCATCAAATGTTCGTGCTCGAAGATACCGCACAAGGGTTTGGCGGTGAGTACAAAGGTCGGATGTCCGGCTCGCTGGGCGACATCTCGGCCACCAGTTTTTACCCGCCCAAGCCATTGGGTTGTTACGGCGATGGCGGCGCGGTATTTACCAGCGATGATGCGCTTGCCGAAAAAATCAGATCAATCCGGGTACACGGTGAGGGCGCCGACAAGTATGACAATATCCGGATCGGGCTGAATGCGCGCATGGATTCCATACAGGCGGCGGTGCTGTTGCCGAAGCTTGCGGTGTTCGCTGAAGAGATCACGCAACGCCAGCGGGTAGCCCGGAACTATAGCGATGCCCTCGCCGGGCTGGTTGAAACACCCTGTGTCCCGGCAGGCTGCAAAAGTGTATGGGCGCAGTATGCAGTGCTGTCGGATCATCGGCAGTCGATCCGGTCGGCATTGACGGCATGCCACATCCCTACCGTGATATATTATCCGGTACCCTGTCACCTGTCGCCTGCACTTGAAAATCTGGGTTATCGCTCCGGCGACATGCCGGTCGCAGAGAACGTCGCCGGACGCATTTTCAGTTTGCCGATGCACCCCTATATCGAGGACGGATTTGCCGGGCAAGTGGCTGAGATAATCAGCGACGCTGTCAAAAACAGGTAAACCGGGTTCAGGCCCTGAGCGGGGGGTGGTGAACCGTTCCAGCGACGGTGGCGCAGCGTGCGCCGGTGACCGAAGGCAGGGTCGAAGTCAACCCATTCAGGGTGCGATAGGCCATCCATGCGAATGCGGCGGCTTCGACCCATTGTGGGTCAATCCCCAACGACAGCGAACTCTCGACTTTGGCGGTTAACCGGTCTTTTATCAGTTCGGCCAGCAACGAATTCCTGGCGCCGCCACCGCACAGGTAAACCCTGTCTACAGAGGGCTGTAACGCAATGATCTGATCGGTGATGCAGTGTGCAGTCAGTGCAGTCAGCGTGGTCAGAATATCCGTGTCGTTCGACCGGGTTCGGCCTTCCCATGTATTCAATGCTTCCTTCAGCCATCTCTCATTGAAATATTCCAGTCCCGTGCTTTTCGGTCGCGGAGCATCAAAATAGGGGTCTTTCAGAAAGTTGTCCAGTAAACCGGGTTGTATCTGTCCGCCTCTTGCAATCTCGCCATCGTGGTCGAAATCGCAATTGAAGTGCTTGCGGCACCAGTAATCGATGAATGTATTGCCAGGTCCCGTATCGAAGCCGATGACTTCGGTATTCTGATCTTTTGGCAGCAAGGTGATGTTTGAAATGCCGCCGATGTTGACGATGGCGCGATGCTGAGCGCTATGGGCAAAAACCGCCTGATGAAATGCACAGGCGAGCGGCGCACCCTGGCCACCCATCGATATGTCTGCGGAGCGGAAATCGGTGACTGCAACATGACCGGTCAGTCTGGCCAATTCGGCGCCATTTGCTATCTGAATCGAAAATGGCGGATCGCTGGCCGGGCTGTGATGGACTGTTTGCCCGTGGCAGCCGATGACTGCGACCTTACAAGGGGCGACTTCCCTGATCAGCCGGTTGGCAACGTCTGCATACAACCCGGTCAATTGGATATCAAGGCCGTCAGACTCATTTTGATGCTTGATCCTGCGCACATTCACTTTGCGGATCCTGGTCCTGATTTCCTTCGGGTAGTTGGCGCTGAGGCTGGAATGAATGTGGAATCGGTCGTGGTTTGTGATCCCAAGGACCACACCATCAATACCGTCAGCGCTGGTTCCGGACATCAAGCCAATAGCGTAAACGGTCTCCTTTGGTTTTAACATCCGGTTTGAGGTGCGCGACAGTCGGCAAAGACGGACTATTTAACGCCCTACAGTTTGGGTTCGGATCGAGCGAGCGGGATGCGGTTCAAATATTCGAGTTCTGCAACCCAGTACTCCGCGAGTCTGAGAAATCCGTCCCGGTATTTGTCCTCGATGGATGTCGACTTCGGAATCTCGACGGTCGCAGGATTGTGGTGAACCCCGTTGATTCTGAATTCATAGTGGAGATGGGGTCCGGTGGCCAGACCCGTACTGCCCACATAACCGATGATGTCACCCTGGTTGACCCGTTTTCCCGGGGATATTTTTTTCCCGTATCCCGACAAATGAGCGTACAGCGTATCGTACACTCCACCATGGCGGATGATGACGGTTTTGCCGTATCCATTTTTCCGTCTGGCTATGGCGATCACACCATCGCCGGTGGTCATTACCGGCGTGCCAGTTGGCGCTCCATAGTCTACGC
>OY760176.1:530000-2524157 GCA_963663315.1 Arenicellales bacterium
GCAGGATTTTTATTTGAGAGCGAGGCGTCCAACGAGTGAGTGAGTGAGCATACACATGTATGTAATCGAACGAATGAGGCGGGACAACGAAGCAATCAGATAAAAAGACCAGCTTAAAAGGCTTTTTGGGGTTATGTGATCAAGCACAAAAGCGCACATGGTGGATGCCTTGGCGATAAGAGGCGATGAAGGACGTGGTAGTCTGCGATAAGCCCTGGTGAGCCGACAAACTGGCTTTGACTCAGGGATTTCCGAATGGGGAAACCCACCCGCTTGCGGGTATCCTGCACTGAATACATAGGTGCAGGAAGCGAACCCGGGGAACTGAAACATCTAATTACCCGGAGGAAAAGAAATCAACCGATATTCCCTTAGTAGCGGCGAGCGAACGGGGATCAGCCCTTAAGCTTTATTGGTTCTAGTGGAACAGTCTGGAAAGTCTGGCCATAGAAGGTGACAGCCCCGTACACGAAAGGGCCTGTAAAGTGAAATCGAGTAGGGCGGAGCACGAGAAACTCTGTCTGAACATGGGGGGACCATCCTCCAAGGCTAAATACTACTTATCGACCGATAGTGAACCAGTACCGTGAGGGAAAGGCGAAAAGAACCCCGTTAGGGGAGTGAAATAGAACCTGAAACCGTGTGTGTACAAGCAGTGGAAGCCTGTCTTCGGATGGGCGACTGCGTACCTTTTGTATAATGGGTCAGCGACTTAATTTCAGTAGCAAGGTTAACCGTATAGGGGAGCCGTAGAGAAATCGAGTCTTAATAGGGCGAATCAGTTGCTGGAATTAGACCCGAAACCGGGCGATCTAGCCATGGCCAGGTTGAAGGTCGGGTAATACCGACTGGAGGACCGAACCAACTTATGTTGAAAAATGAGTGGATGAGCTGTGGCTAGGAGTGAAAGGCTAAACAAGCCCGGAGATAGCTGGTTCTCCCCGAAAACTATTTAGGTAGTGCCTCGTGACTTACTACAGGGGGTAGAGCACTGTAATGGCTAGGGCTGCATCTAGCGGTACCAACCCATAGCAAACTCCGAATACCTGTAAGTACTATCACGGGAGACAGACGGCGGGAGCTAAGTTTCGTCGTCGAGAGGGAAACAGCCCAGATCGCCAGTTAAGGTCCCTAAACACATCTCAGTGGGAAACGATGTGGAAAGGCTCAGACAGCCAGGAGGTTGGCTTAGAAGCAGCCATCCTTTAAAGATAGCGTAATAGCTCACTGGTCGAGTCAGTCCGCGCGGAAGATATACCGGGGCTCAAGGTGTGTACCGAAACTGCGAATACCAGTTTACTGGTATGGTAGGGGAGCGTTCTGTAAGTCTGTGAAGGTGAACTGTGAGGTTTGCTGGAGATATCAGAAGTGAGAATGCTGACATGAGTAGCGATAATGCGGGTGAAAAGCCCGCACGCCGAAAACCCAAGGTTTCCTGCGCAACGTTCATCGGCGCAGGGTGAGTCGGCCCCTAAGGCGAGGCAGAAATGCGTAGTCGATGGGAATCAGGTTAATATTCCTGAACCGTGTATAACTGCGATGGGGTGACGGAGAAGGCTAGGTTAGCCGGCTGTTGGATATGCCGGTTTAAGCGAGTAGATTTGGACTTCAGGAAAATCCGGGTCCTTCAAGATCAAGACGCGATGACGAGTTCTTTTTTAAGAGCGAAGTAATTGATGCCATGCTTCCAGGAAAAGCCTCTAAGCTTCAGGTTATATACGACCGTACCCTAAACCGACACAGGTGGGTGGGGTGAGAATCCTAAGGCGCTTGAGAGAACTCTGGTGAAGGAACTCGGCAAAATGACACCGTAACTTCGGGAGAAGGTGTGCCTCCGTCAGGTGAAGAACTTCGCGTTCGGAGCCGAGGGAGGTTGCAATAAAGAGGTGGCTGCGACTGTTTACTAAAAACATAGCACTCTGCAAACACGTAAGTGGACGTATAGGGTGTGACGCCTGCCCGGTGCCGGAAGGTTAATTGATGGGGTTAGCACTTGTGCGAAGCTCTTGATCGAAGCCCCGGTGAACGGCGGCCGTAACTATAACGGTCCTAAGGTTACGTAACGCTAGCCTTAGTAAAACCGAACCGTATGCGGGAAACTCCTCCAAAACTGTTCAGTACTCGTCTGGTTTGTTGAATGACACGAAAAAGAAGAGGTTTCTTTGGGCTGGAATTCAAATTTCAAATCAGTCAGTAAAAATCTGGCAGACATGGGGACAATCCGCAGGAAAGATTTGACGGAAGCCCGTCAAAAATCCTCAGAGACTTTATGTTCGGGAGTATGATATGAAATTAGAAGCACAGTGGATCGTCGGTTTTGTTGATGGAGAAGGTTGTTTTCACATCAGCATAAACAGAAACGACACAATGACGTCAGGTTATCAGGTGTTGCCTGAATTTACCGTAGTACAACACGAACGAGACGTAAAAGTATTACATGCTTTAAAAGCGTTTTTCGGATGTGGGGTAGTACGAGTAAACAGAAAGGATAAAACATCAACCAGAATGGCCTGGCGAGTCAGAAATGTTGGACATCTGCTGGATATAATTTCACCATTTTTTATGAAGCATCAATTGAAAACATCGAAAGGTGTTGAGTTCAGAAAGTTCCGCAGGGCACTTTTACTGATGCAGAAAGGGGATCATCTGACGGTATCGGGTCTCGAAGAAATTCGAGGCATAGTGAATCAGATGAATCGTAAGAAAATGGTGAATACTCAAGAGAAAGTCCGACCTTGCTAGAAATAGTTGGGATTAATCGAGCGAAATTCCTTGTCGGGTAAGTTCCGACCTGCACGAATGGCGTAACGATGGCCACACTGTCTCCACCAGGGACTCAGCGAAATTGAACTTGCTGTGAAGATGCAGTGTACCCGCGGCTAGACGGAAAGACCCCGTGCACCTTTACTACAGCTTTACACTGGATTTTGAACAAGTATGTGCAGGATAGGTGGAAGGCTTTGAAGCGGAGACGCCAGTCTCTGTGGAGCCACCCTTGAGATACCACCCTTGCTTGTTCGGAGTCCTAACCGAGGTCCGTTATCCGGATCCGGGACCGTGTATGGTGGGTAGTTTGACTGGGGCGGTCTCCTCCCAAAGAGTAACGGAGGAGCGCGAAGGTACTCTAAATACGGTCGGAAATCGTATGGTTAGTGTAAAGGCACAAGAGTGCTTGACTGCGAGACAGACACGTCGAGCAGGAACGAAAGTTGGTCTTAGTGATCCGGTGGTTCTGTATGGAAGGGCCATCGCTCAACGGATAAAAGGTACGCCGGGGATAACAGGCTGATACCCCCCAAGAGTTCACATCGACGGGGGTGTTTGGCACCTCGATGTCGGCTCATCACATCCTGGGGCTGTAGCCGGTCCCAAGGGTATGGCTGTTCGCCATTTAAAGTGGTACGCGAGCTGGGTTTAGAACGTCGTGAGACAGTTTGGTCCCTATCTGCCGTGGGCGTCGGAGACTTGAGAGGAGCTGCTTCCAGTACGAGAGGACCGAAGTGGACGTACCTCTGGTGTTCCAGTTATCATGCCAATGGTATCGCTGGGTAGCTATGTACGGAAGGGATAACCGCTGAAAGCATCTAAGCGGGAAGCCCCCCTCAAGATAAGGTCTCCCTGGAACTTAAGGTTCCCTGAAGGGTCGTTGAAGACTACAACGTTGATAGGCTGGGTGTGGAAGTGCAGTAATGCATGTAGCTAACCAGTACTAATTGCCCGTGAGGCTTGATCATGTAACACCCAAGAGGCCTGACCTCGAAGGAGTGATATGCAACAGGCATCATTTAAAGACATGCGCCAATGACTACCCTGATATGTATGAACGAACCCTCTGTTCATACAGGATATAAATAGTTGAAACAGTGACCTCCGCTCCATGTGGGACAGAACTGTTTTATGACCGGTTTGTCTGGTGACAATAGCAAGTGGGAACCACCTGATCCCATCCCGAACTCAGAAGTGAAAACGCTGCGCGCCGATGATAGTATGGGGTCTCCCCATGTGAAAGTAGGTCATTGCCAGGCAATTAATTGAAAAAGCTCCGCCCCGGATCCTGGGGCGGGGCTATTTTTATGCGGGCTTTATTCGGGTCTGCGGTAGGCAGACGGGGATGCGTCGCGAGTGTTGGATAGTACAATCTGCCAGAGTTGCAGATCCCGTGCCCGGAATGCGCCTGCGCATAGATGCAGATAGTACTCCCAAATTCTGTAAAAGCGATCGGAGTAATGGTCCTTCAGTTTTGGCCAGGATCGGTCGAAATTTCTGAACCAGGCCATCAGCGTGTGGTCGTAGTCGGGTCCGAAATTATGCACGTCCTCGATAATCAACCGGGATTCACAGGCCCTGGAGATTTGTTGCAATGAGGGGATTTCCCCGTTCGGGAAAATGTATTTCGAAATCCATGGATCAACGCCCGGTCTGGAATTGTTCTTGCCGATGGTATGAAGCATGGCCCTGGCTCCATCCTTCAAACACTTTTTGACCACATTCATATAAGTGCGATAGTTCTTGTGACCGACATGCTCGAACATGCCAAGAGAGACAACGGCATCGAATTGCTCATCGACATCCCTGTAATCCTGTAGCCTGATCTCTACCGGCAACCCCCTGCACAGTTCGGCGCCCAAGTCGACCTGTTCCTTCGAAACGGTGACACCAACGACTTCAGCGCCATAGTTCTCTGCCGCAAATTTGGCAAAGCCACCCCAACCGCAACCGATATCCAGTATTGTCATGCCTTTTTCAAGATTCAGTTTGCGACATACCAGATCAAGTTTTGCCTCTTGCGCATCATCGAGATTATCGGCATGGGCCCAGTAACCACAGGTATAAACCATCCTTCGGTCCAGCATTTCCTGGTAAAGGTCATTGCCTGCGTCGTAGTGTTTTTCACCGACCTGAAATGCACGGGAATGCTTTTGCAGATTGCACAGATTTGCCTGAGCCCAGGGTATCAAGTGGCTTAGAATCCTTTGATCGTTGCTGAGATCGGTTCTCAGCAGCCGATTGAACATTTCATCGAGCTGACTGCAATCCCACCAGTTATTCATCCACGATTCGCCAAGACCCAATGAACCGTGCAGCAGGATGCGTTTGAAGAACGCGGGGTTGTTTACCTGAATATCCCAGGGATTGGGGCCGTTGATCGACACCCCGGTACCACCCAGCAGTTTTTCGATTCGCTGTTGTGCGAATCCCTGATTATCGGGTTCAAATTGCTCTGATGTAAATTCTGACATTTCTCCCCGTATTTTAAATTGCGGGTTGTCCAGCTATGGATTCAATTCTGCCTTACGGGTAATTATAGTGCAATGAGTGACTCTCCAGTCAAGGTTGATTTGAAAGTATTTTTGATATCCGTTCAAGTGGGAACCATTCCGTAATGATCGCAATCGGACTTGTTTTGACCAGGATCCTGTACACTCGGTAGAGAAATTCATGATCCTGGTCGAGGCCAAGATGATCTGCAGCCATTCCGCTACAGCGATACCCGCAATCGACAATTTCTCTGTGATTGTCAGCCAGTTGCCTGTTCAGTATCACCCCAAGAGGAATGTTCTGCTGTTCGAGCATGTCCCGGGCATCGGGTCTTAATTCCTGATGAAGGATGACCGACTCGGCATACAGCAGGTCCTGGCCGGTTTTTTCTCCTCGCAGGGTAATCTGGCGATAAAGACAGGCCGAGTGACGATCCGGCAAGGCTATCGCAGGGTGATTTTCAGTACGGTCAACAGACTGTTTCTTCAACCCCAGTATGAGCGATTCGCCTGCCAGCGCTTCCAGCAGTTCCGTGACCGTGCCATCGGTGACCAGCAACAATCTCGCGCACAGCGGCAGTCCGAAATAATCATATCCCCTGGCAGCGAGGATGTCTTCAATTTCCGGGCGCATCCGATTATGCCCTAATGCGCTTCTTTCCAGTTGTGACCGATGCCAACATCGACGACCAGCGGAACATTCAGTTTTTTGACTCCACACATCAGATCAGTCGCTATTTCAACCATTTCATCGATTTGCGCCTCTTCTACTTCAAACACCAGTTCATCATGAACCTGAAGGATGATTTTGCTGGTAGAGTCATTTTCGATCAGCCACCTGTCGATCGCCAGCATAGCCAGTTTTATCAGGTCGGCAGCCGTTCCCTGTACCGGAGCATTGATCGCGGTGCGTTCCGCATATTGGCGCAGGGTACCGTTTTTGGAATTGATTTCCGGCAGATTCAGGCGTCGCCCGAATAGCGTTTCCACGAAACCCTGTTCCCTGGCGCGCTCACGAGTGCTTTGCATGAATTTTCTTACTCCGGGGTAACGCTCGAAATAGATGTCGATATACTGTCTCGCCTCTTTCAGTTCGATTTTCAGTTGACGGGCCAGACCAAACGCCGACATGCCATAGATAAGCCCGAAATTGATGGCTTTCGCCCTTCTGCGTTGTTCGCCGTCAACCTGATCAGGTTGTGTATCGAATACTTCCGCAGCGGTCGCACGATGTATATCGGCCCCGTTGGTGAACGCATCAATCAGTCCCTGGTCCTGTGAGAGGTGAGCCATGATGCGCAGTTCGATCTGTGAATAATCCGCTGCCAGCAGCAGACAGCCTTGCTCGGGGATGAAGGCTTCGCGTATTTTCCGGCCCTGTTCGGACCGGATCGGGATATTTTGCAGATTCGGGTCGGACGAGGACAAGCGTCCGGTAGACGCAACGGCTTGATGGTAGGAAGTATGGATCCGGCCCGAACAGGGATTGATCAACTCCGGCAGCCGGTCGGTATAGGTGCCCTTCAGCTTAGCCAGCCCCCGGTGTTCGAGAATCAACGCTGGCAATTCATACTTCCCGGCAAGTTCCTGCAGAACATTCTCTGCCGTGGACGGTTGTCCCTTCGGGGTCTTGCTCAATACCGGCAGACCGAGCTTGTCATAGAGTATTTCCTGAATCTGCTTTGGCGATGCGATGCTGAAGACCTGGCCAGCCAGCTTGTGCGCCGCCTGTTCCAGTTCAGCCAGCCGTTCGGTGATTTCAGCGCTTTGCCTGTGCAGCCGGTCAGCGTCGATTTTTACGCCATGGGTTTCGGTTCGAACCAGCGCCTGGAGCAGCGGCATTTCGATATCATGGAATACGCTCGACAGGGTTTGATTTTCAGCAAGTTCCTGCGTCAGCACCCGGTGCAACTGAAGTGTGACGTCGGCGTCTTCCGCAGCATAACGGGTCGCCTGCTCGATGCTGACCTGATCGAAGGTCAGTTGTTTCCTGCCGGCGCCAGCGACCTCGGAGAATTTGATGGTGTCCCGGCCCAGATGCCGCTTCGCCAGCGTATCCATGTCGTGTCTTGAATTGCCCGCTTCCAGAACATAGGACATCAGCATGGTGTCATGGGTGATCCCCTGCAGGTCAATACCATGGCGTTGCAGCACCTCGACATCGTATTTGAGATTCTGTCCGGTTTTTGCCTTTAACGGATTTTCGAGCAGCGGGCGAAGCCGTTCGAGAGTCTGTTCAAACGGCAACTGGTCGGGCATCCCCGGATAATCATGGCCGACAGGCAGGTAGGCTGCCTGGCCCGGGTCTGCACAAAAGGAAAGTCCGACCAGTCTGGCCTGATGCGCATCCGCAGAGGTTGTTTCGGTATCAATCGCAAACAGCGGAGCGTGATCCAGGATCTTCAGCCATTTCTCGAAAGTGTCTTCATCAAGAATAACCTCGTACTGCACTTGATCTTCAATCGGGTCAACCCCGGTCGCCGGTGTGATTGTTTCCTTCAGCCAGGAGCGGAATTCAAGGTCTTCGTAGAAGTGTCTGAGTAATGCATTGTCCGGTTGGCCGATCACCAGACTTTCCGGGCTGTCATCGAGTTCAACATCACACTTGAGCGTCGTCAGCCGCTTTGACAGGGCAAGCTGATCCAGATTGGCACGAAGATTTTCTCCTGCCTTGCCCTTGATCCGGTCGGCATTGGCGATGATATTGTCCAGTGTTCCATATTCTTCAAACCATTTGACTGCCGTTTTCGGACCGACCATGGGGATGCCGGGAATATTATCCGAACTATCACCAATCAGGGCCAGGTACTCGACGATTCTTTCCGGCAGCACCCCGAATTTTGCCAAAACGCCGTTGGCATCAAGCCGGATTTTTTTCATCGTATCGAGCATTTCAACGTTGTCATCGACAAGCTGGGTGAGGTCTTTGTCGTTACTGACGATGAGCGTGCGGAATCCGGATGCCGTGGCGCGTTTGCAGAGGGTGCCGATCACATCATCTGCCTCGACCCCGCTGACCGAGATCAATGGCAGCCCCATCGCAGGTATGATCTTCCTGATCGTGTCAAGCTGCTCCCTGAGATCATCCGGCATCGGCGGTCGATTGGCTTTGTACTCCCGGTACATCTCGTGTCTGAAGTTTTTGCCCTTGGCATCCATCAACACGGCGATATGGGTGGGCTGACATTCCCTCAGCAGGCTGCGCAACATGTTGATCATGCCGAAAATAGCCTGGGTGCCCCTGCCGTCAGAAGTGGTTAACGGATTCCGGCTCCTGACATGATAGGCGCGAAACAGAAACGCGGTTCCGTCCACCAGGATGATTTCCTTATCGGGAGACATAAATTGAAGTAAACCTGTTATGAACGAAGGTCATAACTGAATTGCCGATGTCCTTCTCGCGTTATACAGTGGAATCGAAACCGTAACCTGTACGCCGTTTGTGTCTACCCTGTTTTCCGCCCACACTTTGCCCTGATGGTATTCGACAATCAATCGCACGACAAACAGGCCCAGGCCGAGGTGGGAGTGCTGGGCATTGTTCTTGCCATCGGTAACCATCGGGTCGAACAACCGGGTGCCGCTGATGTGGTCGGGTAACTCCCCGCCGTGGTTCAGAACGCTAATTTCCGCTTTATTATCATTCTGCACGACTTTGACGACGACCGGTTTGTCCCGCTCGCTGAACTGCACCGCGTTGTCGATCAGTTTGTCCAACATCTGCGCGAGATGATCCTGGCTGCCCATGATTACGATTGAACGGGAGCGGATATCCAGGATGAACTCCTGATCGGGTTGGCTGCTGCGATACCCGTCCATGAATCCTGACAACAGACTGGTCAGGATGATCGGTTCCTTGACCTCATCGCGCATGGCTTCTTCAAGATTCGCAGCCTCGGTCAGATTGGTCAGAATCAGGCGCAGTCGATGGACCCCGTTCAACGCCCGTTGCATGTGCTTGTTCTGTTGAATCCGGGGTATGTCGGATTCCAGGATCTGCAGGGAAGAACTGACCACATTCAGCGGATTGCTCATCTCATGGGCCAGCATATCCGGCATACCCTCCAGATAACGTGTGTATCCCGACAGGCGATTCAACATGCTGGTGATGCTGCGGCCAAGATTACCGAGTTCGTCCGCAGGATAGGTACGGGAAGGAATTCGGTCTTCGAGCACACGTCCTTCCGGAGTAATCGCTTGCTCCGTGGTGTCGTGCAACCGGCGAACCCGCACCGTCAACCGCCAGGCGAAAATGAACAAAGTGGCCAGAACAAGAAAGAATACCAGAATGGTAACCAGGGTCAGACTACGCAGTAGCTGATACTGCAGGGCGAGTATCGCATGACTGCTTTGTTCCACTACAACCGCACCGAGTATCTCGTTGCCGGAGCGAATCGGATATCCGGCCACAACAATTTCCGCTTTTCCATCCAGTGAAGGACGCAACTCGGCCTTCGGTGTGCCATTCAGTATCGTGGTGAAAATCCTGTCCGGCCGCAGCGCCACATCGTGGGAAACATCTATGAACTGGGTGGAAGGGCGGCCGAGCAGGTTGTCTAACAGGGTCTGGATATGGCCGAACAGGGCGCTGGTAAGGCTGTTCTCTTCTTCGGGCGCCGTGGCCAGGGATGGGGCCGACGAAAGTCCACCTACCACGGCGCGTACCCGTTGCAGATTGTCCAGAATCCAGATCAGTGATTGCGGGGTGTCGAGGCCCTTCAGTATCTTGGTCAATTCGGGCGATGTGATCAAAATCTGACTCGGTTGCTTGCCGGATATTTGTGGGGAAACAGGGATAATCATGCTGGTTTCCCGACTATCAGGGTCATCCACATCGACGGCAAAGAATCCAACTCCATGGCGATCTCCAATCACATCACGGGGAATGCGCAATTCGATCCTGTAGCCCCATTCCGTTTCGGCCAGTTCAGCAGTAAATGTGGTCACATCAGTTCCTTCGAGAGGAAGCTCCCATTCTTCGTCAACCAGAAATGAGCTCATCCTCCCCGGCTCCGATGCGACCAGAAGATAGTGCTCCAGCGGCCCACCCGGTGGCTGGATCAGTATTCTGAGCTGATCACTGTTATTGATCAAGCGCAACTCAAGATCGCGGTAGATTATCCTGTCGTCGTTGATTTCAAACAGTACATACAAATATTGTTCTTGATAACCGACGATGTTCTTTACGGAAAAGGAGTCCGAGTCATATTCACCGTCACAGATCGGCAACTCGTTACCGGTATAATATTTGGCGTGTTCCTGTACCGATTCCCAATCGGTGGATTGGCCATCAAGCTGGATCAGATTATCCAGCTTGTGAGCGTACAGACCGTTCGCGTCGCCCAATATTTCCGGCACCCCGGTTTCCGGATTGAACAACTCTGACCGGTCATTGAGCACAGTGGCAATACCATTGGCGGTCAGCAGCAGCGCATTTTTCTGTCCCTGTACCAGAAACTGCTTCATTTCCTGCACATAATGATAGCCCATCCACGGAATCGCCAGCAATATTATTACGATCCACATCAATCTGGCGCGTATGCTGAGTGTTCGTAATGATTTCAGCATGGCGCTTGCAACAGGTTATCAGGGAAAGGGAATGGTCATTCCGGTTGCCAACGGTAACCAACACCGAATACAGTCTGGATCTTCGCAAAAGTGGCATCGACTTCCTTGAATTTTTTACGGACACGGCGGACATACCCGTTTATCGTATTTTTTTCGACATAGCTCTGGCGTGTGACCTGCATCAATGCTTCGTATGTCTTGACATGCCCCGGGTTTCTGGCCAGCGCTTCGATCAGCCAGAATTCAGTAAGGGTCAAATGGAGCAACTGACCTTTCCAACTGATCGACATGCTGTTCTGATTGATTTCAAGGTCTCCCAGGATCAGCGCCGACTGGCTTTGGGTTTCACTCTGGACCGAACTTGCGATGCGGAACAGGGACGATACCCGGACCGCAAGAAACTGAAGGTTTACAGGTTTGGTAATGTAGTCCCAGGCATCGAGTCTGAGTCCGGATACCCGGTCAACATCGTTATCACGGGCAGTCAGGAAAATGATCGGCATCTGGGGGCTGGTTCTCCTCAGATAACGGCACAGCTCGAAGCCACCGTCCATTTCATTTTCCAGCATAATGTCGAGTATCGCAAGATCGGGCAGGGATTTGCCGAACCCCTCCATCGCACTTGTTCTGTTGGGGTAGGTGCGAACAGTATAACCGTGACGGGTCAACGCATCCGAGTAGTTTTCGCGCTGGTCCGCATCATCTTCGACAATGGCAATTGTTCTCGACATGTTCAGCCTCCCGGGAATTTAATGCGCCAAGCAATCAAATACGGATACTATATATATCAGAGCTGTCAGTATAACGGAATAACAGTGATCAAACATGGGAATTTATGTCCGATTAATGCCATGAATTTGCCACCCCTTTCCCCTCCCGTTGCCATCCCGGTGCAGTGTAATAACTGTGACCCGAAATGTATGGAATCCTGCCATGAGCCAGAAAGTATTTATCCCTGTAACCGATGAAATCCTTTACGAGCACCCGGAGTTGATTACCTCGCCGTTGTGCCCCTACCAGGTAGACAATCCCTGTTTTCACTGGATGGCAACGGTAGAACTGGCGGATGAGTCAGGGACCCGGATCAAGGACAAACAGCACTTTGACTCTACCATGGTACTGGACGGGAACGCCGTCAGGCGATCCGGATATCAAACCGGGTCCAGCTTGGCATAGGCGCAAATCAGCCACTTCGCCCCGACGTTGTTGAAATTTACCTGAACCCTGGCGTGTGCACCCTGGCCCTCCAGGCTTAAAACCATACCCTCGCCGAATTTACTGTGCCGGACCCGCCTGCCGGGTGTGAGGCCGTTGAATCCTGTTGCCGGTGTGGTCCGGTTGCGTGAGTCCCTGAGTGAGCCTCCGAATGCATTACGACCGGGTTTCGGTTCTGCGATCTGTTCGATACATGTCTCCGGCATTTCAGTGAAGAACCGGGACGGTTGGGCATAATGATCCCTGCCGTACAGCCTGCGTATTTTTGCATGGCAGAGATAAAGCTGCTGCATCGCCCGCGTCATGCCAACGTAACATAAGCGCCGCTCTTCTTCGAGATTGGCATCGTCCAGGCATTTCTGGTGGGGCAACAACCCGTCTTCCATTCCGCACAGGAACACAAGGGGAAATTCCAGTCCCTTGGCCGAGTGCAGGCTCATCAACTGAACGCAATCATCCCATTTATCAGCCTGCCCTGCGTCTGCCTCCAATGAGGTTTGGGCCAGAAACAGCGCCAGTTCATCTAATTCCGCTTCTTCCTGTGCCTCTTCATCGGCAAAAAAGTTGCGTGTCGCATTGACCAGTTCTTCAAGGTTTTCAACCCGCGTCCGGGCTATCTCCCCCTTTCCCTTGCCATGGTGTTCGAGCAGACCACTGTGTTGCAATACATGGTCGGTCAGTTCCGCCAATTCCAGCGTTTTGGTGTCAGCAACCATCCGGTTGACCAAATCCTGAAAATTACTGACCGCGGTCAATGTCTGCGGAGCCAGCTCGCGCTGGTCAACTATGCGGGTGGTTGCCTCCCACATGGAGATCGCCCCGGTGCGGGCGCGTTGACGGATCATTTCGAGCGTCCGGTTGCCGATACCGCGGGTGGGCAGATTGACAATGCGCTCGAATGCAGGGTCCGAATCCCGGTTGCTGATCAATCGCAAATAGGCCAGGGCATCCTTGATTTCAGCCCGTTCGAAAAAACGGAACCCACCATAGACACGATAAGGAATTCCCTGCTTGAGCAGTTGCTCCTCAAACACGCGGGACTGGGCATTGGAGCGATACAGGATGGCGGTCTGATCCCTTCTGTTGCCACGCCCGGTCCAGTCCTGAATCCGGGCTGTGACAAAGCGGGATTCATCAATTTCATCACTCGCGGTATAGACGCGAACGGGTGTTCCGGCGGGTTGGTCGGTCCACAGGTTCTTGCCCATTCGTCTGGCATTGTTGGCAATCACGTTATTTGCGGCATTCAGTATATTGCCGGTCGAGCGATAGTTCTGTTCCAGTCTGAAGACGCGGGCCTGCTTGAAATCCTTCTCGAAACTGAGGACATTTTCCACCCGCGCCCCACGCCATCCGTAAATCGACTGGTCATCATCGCCCACGGCAAACAGACTCCGGTGGCGGGCGGACAGGAGCCTGACCCATTGATACTGAATGCTGTTGGTATCCTGAAATTCATCGACCAGAACATGCAAGAACCGGTCTTGCCAGGTTTCCCGGACGGTTTGATTGTTGCGAAACAGTTCCAGCGTGCGCAGCAGCAGTTCGGCAAAATCCACCAGTCCGGAGCGACGGCACAGATTTTCATAGGCGAGGTAAATCTGATAAAAGGTCTGTTGGTGGCTGTCATGCCCCGTCGGCAGGTGTTCAGGACGTATCGCCGCCTCTTTGTGGTTGCCGATCATTCCCTGTAACTGGCGGGGTGGCCAGTGGGCCTCATCGAGGTCATGTTCCTTGAGCAGGCGGCGTATCAACCGGTACTGGTCATCGCTGTCGAGGATTTCGAAATCCTGCGGCAGCCCTGCATCTTCATGATGCAGTCGCAATAATCGGTGACAAATACCATGAAATGTGCCGATCCACAGACCGGTCAGCGGTGTTGTGAACAGATTCCCGACTCGATCACGCATCTCCCTGGCCGCCTTGTTGGTGAAGGTGACAGCCAGTATGGAGGCCGGGGAAACCTGATGTCCTTCAATCAGGTAAGCGATACGATGGGTGAGGACACGGGTTTTACCGCTGCCCGCGCCTGCGATCACCAGAACCGGCCCCGGCGGCGCCGCCACGGCTTCCCGCTGTGCGTCGTTCAGGGGGTCGAAAATATGCGAAACATCCATCGGCCTGATTGTACCCGGAAGGTTTCCGGTCTACCAAGCGATATCGCCTTGATCACGGTGCATTGGCAAATGCCTGAAAGTGGCATAGTCAATCGGCACAAACTGGCTCTATTGAAGATTTTTGGCTGGCGGGTTATCGTACTTCATTGAATCCGATGCAAAAAGGTCAATCATGAACAGAGAAGTAGAGAATATCGACAGCGCCGGGGTTGTCGGCAGTGACAGGGCACATGTATGGCACCACCTTACCCAACACAAGCCGATGCAGGAAGGGGCGCCGATGGTGATCGTGGAAGGACAGGGATTACGGCTCAGGGATGCCGATGGCAAGGAGTATCTCGATGCCGTTTCCGGAGGCGTGTGGACCGTTAATGTCGGTTATGGCCGTGAGCGCATTGCCAACGCGGTCCGGGATCAACTGGTGAAGATGTGCTATTACGTCAATACCGTCGGCAATGTTCCCGGCGCCCGATTTGCCGAAATGCTGGTTGACAAAATGCCGGGGTTGAGCCGGGTCTACTATTCAAATTCCGGATCGGAGGCCAATGAAAAGGGATTCAAGCTGGTTCGCCAGCTTGCGGCGCTTAAAAATGATGGCAGGAAACACAAGATCATCTTCCGCGATCGTGATTATCACGGCACTACGATTACCGCCCTGAGCGCAACCGGACAGATTCAGCGCAAGGATCAATACGGCCCGTTTACCCCAGGATTCGTCTCATTCCCGGATTGTCTGGCTTATCACGCGATAAATGGCGATGACCCGGATTACGGGGTGCAGGCAGCCCGGGAACTGGAACGGGTGATCTTAAGGGAAGGGCCGGACACCGTGGGCTCGGTTATTCTTGAACCGATTACCGCGGGGGGCGGGGTGATAACGCCTCCGGAAGGTTATTTCGAGACCATTCAGGAAATCTGTACCCGCTACGGGGTGTTGATCCATATTGATGAGGTGGTATGTGGCATGGGACGGACCGGCAAGTGGTTCGGGTACCAGCATTATGGTGTCAAGCCTGACATTGTAGCCATGGCCAAGGGTGTGGCCAGCGGCTATGCCGCGATTTCCTGTACTGTAACCACGGAGGATCTGTTCGCTGAATTTCTGGCCGGATCGGATCAGGTGATGCACTATTTTCGTGATATCAGTACCTTTGGCGGTTGTGCTGGCGGACCCGCTGCGGCGGTGGAAAACATGCGTATCATTGAAGAGGAAAACCTGCTCGACAATGTAACCAGAATGGGAGATTACCTGATGGATCAGCTTTTCGAGCTGATGGACAAACATGACATTATCGGCGACGTCAGAGGCAAGGGCCTGTTTGTCGGCGCTGAACTTGTCAAGGATCGCAAGACCCGCGAACCTGTAGCGGAGCGTGTGGTTGCGGATGTCGTTGCCGACTGTTTGCGCCAGGGCGTGATGATCGGGCGCACCAGCCGCAGTTTTGTCGAATACAACAATACGCTGTGCCTGAGTCCCGCCCTGATCTGCACCAGAGATGACATTGATGAAATCGTCACCGCCATCGACAACGCGCTTGGGCGCGTCGGTTGAAAGGCCGGGTCGAGGAGCGCCTGAAATCCGGGTGAGTGTGGTGGCTACGCCCTGATTCGAACAGGGGACCCCATCATTATGAGTGATGTGCTCTAACCAGCTGAGCTACGTAGCCATTATCTAAGGAACACCTGAGAATTGCCCGGTGAAGTGGGGTTGCGGAGCGTACCGCAATCGGAAGGTCGACGCAATAACCATTGACATGATTTGCGGGTGATAGTACCCTGCGACCGCTGTCCGGCAGACTCGATTGTCAGACAAAACGGGGTCATTCAATGTGGCCTGCCAATGTGAATTTCGATGATTTGTTTTTGCTTTTTTATCAGGCGGACACTATAATTCGCCCATCTGGATCGCTTGATTTGAACCGTGACCGCACTCCCGTTTCAGTTCCGGGACTGATAACAATCGCCTGTTTTACCTGATAATGACAAACGCAATGTACAACAAGACCCCTAGTACTGTGCCCGGTTTCGAGCTTGAGGAAATCGACGGGGAACTGCTATTGTATTCTCCGGAATTAAACCGCTCGATACACATGAATTCGACTGCTTCGATTATCTGGCGATTGTGCGATGGAAGAATGACGATTGCAGAACTGATTGAACTGCTGACCAGCGCTTTCCCGGAAAGCGAAGACGCCATCGAACAGGATGTAACCGATACCATTGACCTGCTGGTCCAGCACAACGCGGTCCAATTGATCGGCTAGCTGTATCCGCATTGCCTATGGACAGAAGGGAAATATCATTTGACGAGCACAAGGTAACAGTCGAATTCATGCATCCGGAAGCCAGCGACCTGCTGGCGTTTCTGTTTTCTGATCTGTCAGAGGAAACCGACAACAAAAGTAATGCGACGTTCCTGATCGAGAAGGAAGAAGGTCCAGAGCATGACAAATGGAAACTTTCGCGGGACGGCGAATCGCTTTGTAACGGGGAATGTATCGCCGGACTCGGCGTTATCCTGATGGGTGATGTCCTGTTTCATCTGATTTGCGACAACCGCAAGGGATTGGCCATTCATGCAGGACTGGTTTCCGATGACAATGGCAGCATTTTGATTCCCGGAGTCAGCGGTTCTGGAAAAACCTCGGTGACGACCTGGCTGGTGACGAACGGTATGCACTATCACACCGATGAACTGGTGACCATCGACCTTGTGACCGGCGCCGCAAAGGCGTTCACCCGGCCACTCAATGTCAAAACCTTTGGTGTATCGGCGATTCAATCCATCATTGATCTGGATGCAATCCGGGATCAGCTCAGAATTTCCCCGGGGGTAACCATGATTCCCCACCGACTGGCGAATCCGGATTTCAAAACCGAATTTCCTGATATCAGCCATATTATATTCCCCAGGTATATCGGCGATGCCGAGTCGGGGCTGGTCAAATTGTCCGGGGCAGAAGCAGGACTTGAACTGATGCGAAGCAATGTCATCGCCAGAAACCTGCCTGCACATGGATTCAATGAGGTTACCAGGCTGGTCAGGAATATCCCTGCCTACCGTGTCCGCTACCGGCATTACGACGACCTGCCCGCATTGATCGGGCAAATCCAATAAGCGCCCTCCCCAAGGACCTGGAGTGATGGATGTACAGGACCGCACTACTTTGTTGCGGTGCTGTTGCCGACTTGATCTGGACGCGCCGGTCAGGCAGCGATTCAGGCAATCGGCTCTCAAAATCCAGGATTGGGATGCCCTGATCAGGGAGGCCGAATCCCACGCGCTCAGCAATCTGCTGTATACGCACCTGTTATCCTGTGACATCGCGATTCCCGATCAGGCCGGAATCATGTTCAAGGCGATCACGGCGAAACATCAGCGCGCAAACCGTGAACGCTCAAATGCATTGAATCAAATTCTGGACAAATTCGCGGAAAACAAGATCGAGACCGTACTTCTGAAAGGGATGGCCTTGATCAACTGCCTGTATTCGAATCCGTATCAACGTCCGATGGGGGATATCGACATCCTGGTTCCGGCGTCCAAAGCCGTTTTGGCGCAACAGTCACTGCGGGAGATTGGTTATAGTGCAAGAGACCGGAATCAAGGGTATCTGTATGACCACCACCACCTGCCTATAGCATCCCGCATCATCAATGGCATGGTCATTCAGGTTGAGATTCACCACAACGCCCTGTCGGGGGATGCAACCTCCAGCATGTCTTTCGACGATGTTTTCGCCGGTGCAAACCCGATAGCGGTGAATGGCAGGCATTGTTTTACCCTGGGTCATCACGACATGCTGAAACATCTGTGTCACCATACCTTCGAGCCCTGCGACCGGATAAAGCTTGGGGCGGTTGCCGATATTTACGGCTATGCCACACGGTATTTCGATCAGATAGACTGGTCTTTGCTTACGGAAAAACAACCTCTTGTCACCAACACCTTGCGGTGCCTGCATTTCCTGTCTCCGTTGCCGGTGATGCTGGCCGAAAAACTGGGCGCTCCGACCGTCAGCGCTCCGTCCGGTGTCGGCAACGGATTTCCAACGTTATCGAGTTTAGAGAACAGCGCCGAGTCGCTGGCCGTCAGATTGAACAGATTGCTGGATTGTTCAGACTGGTGGCGACATATTTATTATGTCGTACCCCCGGAACGCAGTTTGACTCCGGTCAGGTTATTCCGGCACCCGGCGAGAATCATTTACTGGCTTACCCGGCGATTACTGGCTAAATTCCGGAGTTCCCGCCAATAAGCGTCTGATAGACAGCCAGGGTCTGTTCGCACATTCGCTCTTCGGTGAATTGGTCACGATAAATCCGTTGCCCGTTCTGGCCGAACTCTCGGCGCAGGTCTTCATCGTCAATCAACCGGGTCAGTTTCCCGCTTAATCCCCTCGCATCCCCCCTGTTCACCAGATACCCGGAAATGCCATCCGATACCACTTCCCCGACTCCGCCGACATCGGTAGCCACGACCGGCAGACCGGCGCTCATCGCTTCGAGGATGACCAGCGGCAACCCTTCGTAATCCGAACTCAGCACGAAGATGTCGGCGTCGGCAAAGTAAGGGTCAACCTGTGAGCTTTCGGCAAAGGTTACCCGGTCAGCCAGCCCGTGACGATCCACCGATTCTTCCAGCCCGGGTCGGAGCTGCCCGCTGCCGACAATGGTCAGGCTGAAATCACGTTCGATCATAGACACGGCTTCGATCAGGAGGTGCTGGTTTTTCGCTCTTTCCAGCCGTCCTACATGCAACAGCCTGACCGGTTTGCCGCCGCGCCTGCGTACCCGCGCTGCAACCTGGACGGGGCCGTGCCCGTTGGGTATCAGCCAGCCTCGCCTGTTCCCGGACACATTGCTGCCGATCACACCGAACTTTTTTGCCAGCCGGTAATCGTACCCGGATACCGCAATAATACCGTCACCGAATCTGGCCATGACCCACTCAATGATCAAACCATAGCTTCTGCGTACCAGGCCGCTGCCTTCGGTAAATGCCCAGCCATGGGCGGTGAACAGGGATTTGAGGTTGACGGATCTGGCTGCCAGCCGACCGACCACCCCCGACTTTGATGAGTGCAAATGGACCAGGTCGGGGGTCTGCCGCGCCAGGATCCGCTTCAATGCCCGAACGCATCTGAGGTCGGTCAATGGTGATATCGGCCTTTTCAGGTGCGGGACGACAATGGTTTCAACCCCCATATTATCGGCCTGGGTGATCAGAAATCCCGCTTCCCCGCAGCCCAGTGTAAAGCGTATTTGATGTCGCAGATGCCGGATCAGGCTGAGGACATGGTTCTGTGCGCCACCGGCATCACCTCTGGTGATCAGGATAAAAACATGCGGAAGCCGCCTGACCTCCGAGCCATTGTTATGTTGCAAGTGCCTTTTAGCTGAACTTTAGGAGTCTGAACCATGCAGATGCAATTTCTGCGCCAGAAATCATACCACAGTTGGCGTGTGGTTGAGATCACGCGCTCTGACCCTTGGGGGTATCATCGATTACCACGAAACGCCTGAGCAATGTACAAAAAGGCACAGTTAAGCGAAGTGCCTACCGATACACCTCCCGCCGGTTTCCAATTCGAACGACGAGGATACGTACCCTTTCGTCCTCAATGCTGCTGATAATGCGGTAATTCCAGAGCCGGTACTTCCAGAACTTCCCCAACCTGGAACCCTTCAGTGCCTGACCCATGCTGCGCGGGTTATCCAGTACAGCAACACGATCATGCAGGAAGGCAAGGATACGTCTTGCCATCTGTGGATCGAGCTTGTCCAGATCCCGCTCGGCTGCATCAGCCAGTTCAATCTTCCATGCCATAGCGTTTCATGACATCGGCGAGGGGGACGGTTCCCATTTTGCCTGCCTGGATATCGATCAAACGCTGCTCGGACAGATACAAATCCTCAAGGTCGTCGAGGTGCTCGTGGATGGCTTCGCGCACATAGAAGGTCTTGGTTCGGTTGGTAGCCTGTGCCAGCGCTTCGAGTCGTTTTTCCAAGTCTTCGGGGAGTCGGATTGCAAGCATGGTCTGCTCTTGTCTGAAAAGTGCTATACAAATATAGCACTTTTCCCTGCATGATGTATACAAAATCGGCTCACCTTGTAGAGAACAACCAGACTGTCCGGTTTTGTGGCCTGATTATGGCCTGGTTTGATGCCGGGTTAATATTTACCACTAACGGCTGTGGAAGAATTCAATTAACTCTTCATTCAGATCAGAAATGAATTTTGTCCGGTCAAATCCAAGTGGGTCTCTAGCAGCCGGTATATCCTCAATATCTGTCACACGCCTGGCAAAGGGTGCGATAAACGCCGAATGATTTCCGGCACGCATGACAGCGCCATAAAGGCGATTACCTGGAATAATTCGAGCTAGTCTTTCAAAGTGAAATTCTGGAACAGTAATAGTGTCATCTTCAAATCCGACGACATAAACCAGATTTGCCCGAAATATATTTTCTTGAATTATAAGTCCCTGACCTATCGGCGCAATTACAGCAATATTTCCATTTATGAATGCCAGCGGAAAATGAATTTCCGGAATGTCACGAACTAAATCGGGAACGTTTACGTCTCGGACCCATTTTAATTTCCATCTCTGGATAAAACTTAAAGTATCACAAAAATTCGGGTCCTCATTATCGGCACAATGCTTGTCCACCGAGGGTCCATCAATTCCCGCACCAGCCGCCGCCATTACCGTGACCGAACCGAGCGAGTACCCTAGCCCGTGTACCCGTGACAGGTCTATATTGTTGCGAAACTCGCTCAGTTGAAGCACGGCTTCGAGCGCATGTGACAGCTCTTGCATTCGCCAATTTAATGCTTCATAAGTTTTGTCGGATGAGCCGACAAGATGATCGGGAGTGTGCTTGGGCGCGATTACGATGAAGCCGGAATCCGCCAGCGCTTTCGCTGTGAGATGATGATTTCTCATACGTCCGGCGTTGCCATGTGACATCAGAATTGGCTGATACTTTCCCTCTTTTAGTGGTGCTTCAAACGCGAATTCAACGTCGAACGGACCTAATCGTCCGGCAGTTTCGGAACTATCCGATGGATACCAAACGCCAACTACTAACTGATTCACTTCCAATGTACGAAAACCAGCAGCTTTCGCCGAAATAGCTATACCGAACAGCAAAGACATTGCTATTAAAGTTATTAAACGTCTAAATATGAAATCCACTTATAAACCTCCTCCAGAGCATCGTGACGTATTGAGCCGAGACAAATCCAACAGTATTATCACTTAGATGAATCCGATGATTGTCTTTGTTTGGGTCTTTATCATCCAGGACAGGGCTATCAAGGTTTAAATCAGCTTATTTTCAATCTAAAAAAAAAGCCCCGATACCCAGTCGCTTTTTTTGCTGGAAATCAATACCGGAGATTTTTCCGCGCGATGCCAGATCCAGGATACCAAAACGGGAGTTCTTCTCGTAGGTTGATACTCAGAATTGTCTGAAATACTGGAAAGCTCACCAATGAGAGTTTTTGCTTCGTCGAGTAACTTCCAGTCTTTGGCGGAGTATCTCGGAAACCTCAGATCCATTCTTTGATTAATCATTTCAAGGCGAGCATTTTCTTCTTTGCTGAGGTTTGCTGTTTCCGAAGCATACTTCTTGGCTAACAATATCAATCTATCGCTCGATTCTTTAATATCATCATCCATGTGATTTCGATGTCGGAAGGAGATATGGGTTTGATGAATAAATTACGCTTTATCATAAATGTATTTTACATATAGACGGATAAATGTAAAACACAGTAGGAAAGGCACTACTTTGGGTACCTTATCTTATTAAATCAAGGGACCAACGCCCGGACCGGAACAAATCATGGTCGTGTCTTTTCGGTTATAGTTGAGTTGTCAGATCAGTACGGTAAGTTAAAGGAAGAACTACTGATCAATTGGAATCTTGCTGAACAAAGAAAGCCGCTAAAGAAAATTGAGCCGTTAGAGTAAAATGAATCCCAGATTGACTAATGCAGAATACATAGATGGCTATAAGATAAAAGTCACTTTTTCCGATGGATCTTCGGGCCTGATAGATCTGGAAAGTGAATTATGGGGTGAGGTATTTGAACCACTGAAAGACCCAAAGATGTTTCAATCATTTTCAATTAATGATGAACTGAATACAATCGTCTGGCCCACAGGCGCTGATCTTGCCCCAGAGTTTCTATACCAGCAGGCTGTCGCGTAACAAAGCTTCGTATGCAGTTGGCCGCCCTTGATTCTGCCTGTGAAATTCAAGACCTTGATTTACCGATGGCAATGTTTACATCGTCAATTATGAGGATTATCACTGATGATCATGCACAACCCTCCTCATCCAGGTGAATTTTTGTTTACTACGTATATGGAGCCTTTTGGGCTCAGTTGCAGGTATCTGGCTGGCCAACTCAATGTTGCGGCTTCAACACTAAGCCGTGTCTTGAAGTCTCAGAGTGCGGTAACACCTGAAATGGCTCTTCGATTATCTAAAGCGCTGGGTCGCAGCCCGGAAAGCTGGTTAGCCATGCAGGATGCCTACGACCTGTGGCAGGCAAAAAATACCGTCAACCTGAACAATGTTCAAAAGGTACAGTTAAGCGCTGTATAACCAGGTCGGGGCGTTGACCTTCGGGCTGGCCGTCAAGTCAGTACGCTTAATTCCCGCGAAGGCGCCATCATCGTAGGGGCAACCCCCCGTGGTTGTCCGTACCGTCGTGGTTGTCCCATACCGTTGACATTCCTGAAGGATGTGTTATGTGCTCCTACACAGCAACAGGCGTGAGACTGAACACGCGCGAATCTTTTGCAGCGGTATTAACGTCACCTCGACGAAGAGCCTCTCGTACATCGTCGAGACGATATGCGTCTTCAAGAGAAAGGTACGGTGACCATCCTTCAGGGTTTTCCAGGAGTTCTACGTCAACTTCTGCAACGTAGTTTCCTTCGTGAACGAACTTCGTCCATTTTTTCTTACTCATATGCGTCTCCTCCGGGTATGTCTATGGTCATCTCCTGTGTAAGATCGGACCAAAGCTTCTGGAAGATTACGCACGCCTCCTTACAGACGTAAAGGAGCGCGTTCGTGCGGCCCAATATACGGCACTGAAAGCGGTAAATTAAGAACTGGTCGCTCTGTACTGGGACATTGGTCGGATGATCGCAGAACGTCAGAAGGTCGAAGGTTGGGGTGAATCAGTAGTTGCTCAAACTTGCCACGGACTTGCAAACGGAGTTCCCGGGTGTGCGCGGATATTCTTCTCAGAACCTGTGGTACATGCGACAGTATTTTTTGGAATATCACGAAGATGAAAAACTCCAACCGCTGGTTGGAGAACTCAGCTGGGCCAAACTAACTTTGACCAGGCTCTGACACCAGAATTACGCCCTCCAGGGGACTTGCACCCCCTACCTTCTGCCAGTTCGCCTGGCGCACCACAAAATCTTTACACCCTCAAACAATAAAGTGTTCGTCGACAGTTCTGAATGCTACTGGGTGGGCCGCTGTCATGGCGACATTTGTGCCACAGACTAATTTTGCCATCAATAGCTTCCATGCTCTTCTATTTGTTGCTAACAGTCGCTGTGGCCAATCATAGTTATCCTTTACGCTTCCCACGGATCAATGGTTTTCAGCCCGGCCGCCTTGAACGGCGCCGTGTCGTGTGTTGCCACTATCATGCTGTGAGCTACTGCCGTCGCCGCAATGTATCCATCGGACACCCCAATCGCCAGTCCGGCGGACCGCGCCTTAGCCATCAGTTCAGCATAGGCCTGCGAGGCCATTAGATCAAACGGCAACACCCTGCCAGTGAACATCGATAACACCTGCCTTTCCAGCCCCTCATGCAACCGGTCCCGACGCCTACCGGCTGGTAACGTCAAGACTCCGAAACGCAATTCGGCGACGACAATCGCCGACAGGTACAACGTTTCAAGCGGTTGTGCGTCGATCCACGCGGTGACGCGGGGTTCAGGAGCTATGCGCAGTGGCTCCGAAATGATATTCGTATCCACCAAAATCATTCAAAAGTGACCGGACGCCCCGAGGACTTGTCGCGCTGCGTAAAAGCCGCGAACTCCTCATCTGTCAACCCGGCGCGCTGACCCAGAGAGGTTAGCAGGGACCCCAGCCTGATTCGCCCATCCGGCTTTACGGCATCCTCCAGGATGGCGCGTACCTCGGCCTCCATGCTGCGACCACTCCGGGCAGCCCGCAGATGCAAGGCACGGTGCACCTCGTCGGGTAGTTTTCGTACGGTCAGCATAGACATAATCAATATCTCATATTGGATTTTATGAATGCATTATAGTAATATGAATGCACGTGTGCAAGAATAATATGTTGAATCAGCGCTGGATTGACCCCATGAAGTTGGACACTCTGACAGGGTGGATTAGCCAGTATACTTGCTGGGCCAGGAGGACATGAGTATGGCCCGATATCATCGAAGTTACAGTCTTGAATTCAAATGCCAAGTGGCGCAGCAGTATCTGTCCGCTTTCACCAGGCATTGATTGGAGGCGCCATGAGGCGGAACAGTTTTTTTCCGGCGTTCCGTGGACTACAATGCTGCGTATTCCCTGAAAATCGATTGCGTGATCGCGAACCAGCTCCCTAATGGCTATTCGGGATTCGGGTTTACAATGAAGGCTGAACAGGAAGGCATTGTTATATACTGATCACTTGAGGATAACTGTCCAAACCACTGGTTATGGCAAACAACTACGACAAAACGAATATCGCGTCGATGGAAATGATCTATGGCGAGGGTTACCTGTCTGCGGGTGGGGATGAAGATGTTGCCCGAATTCTGGACGGTCTTGATGTTTCACAGGTTTGGAAGATGGCGATGGTCTTGGCGCTATGTGAACTATGGCTCGGGACCATGGAGCTGGGTTACCGGGCTGGATATTGACTCAACTGTTCTGGCACGGGCGAATAATTGGTGGAAAAAGCACCGGTGACAGGGTCGCTTTAAAACACTTCGAGCCGGGGCCGTTTACATTGAAGACAATCGTTTGACCTGGTTTATGTTACAGCCGTGATCATGTGGTCGCTGGTCGGGTTTTTCAAGGATATCCGGCGTGTTCGAGCAGGGCTGTGGTCGTTCGCACTGGTTTAAAATCAGCGATAATTGGCGCTATCGTAAATGGGACAGTCTGCTAAGAGACAAGGGTCTGAATTTTCACTTCGTGGACATAGATACATTCATGCAGGCTCTGAATGAATCCGGTTTTTCCAAATCCAGGATAATGGATCGAACGGATTTCATCGCCAGGTTGGCCAGGGATGCGGTGAATCGCGTTGACAATGACCTTGCAGAAGACCTGCGACAGGTTCTGGGAGAGCAGGGTTACCAGGATTGCCGGAAATGGACTGAGATCAGAGCCGATGCCCTGGCTCATGGTGGAATCGGCCAATCTCAATTCCGGCCTGAATAAGTCCCGATCCCCTGCCTTCGCCCGGTTAAAGGGAGAAACGCTTTTTGATATAGTGGTTTACGGGTGCCTTGCCACCACGATAATTCCTGACCAATCGCTCCCGCCTGTTTCAGGTCGAGTTGCCGGCTGGGCCACACGGCGCTGACTTCTTGAATTCAGTTCCAGACTGGCATACGGGCAGGTGTCGCAAGCGACACTCCCCAAAAACGTTTTTTTGCCGACGGCGTACATTGGTCGGATTGCTGGAACCAGTACCCGCCGCCATCCGGCTTCCACCACTTCTGACCAGACGCCAAGGCCAGCGTACAGACCCAGAAAACCTGAAATCATGATACCTTTCGCGATATTTACATTGCTTACTGCAAATATGCACTCATTGACATGGACACCCCCCTGTTTAGGCTGGATCAGTTATTGAAAATCGAAAGCAATAATATCATGCTGATTGTCAAAATTGGACACAGTTAATCCCGCGAAGTTCAATTCGATCGCAACATTTTGTCCACATTTCTGTGGGAGCGCTGGTTGCGGTGGATACGGGTTTCTGGCTGCCGTCCAGAAAACCCGATGCACGAGGCCAGTATACTGCGACGATGGATCATCGGCTGATATTCGCGTGTTGGTTAGCCGCCTGGTCATACTGGTTCTGGTCGCGGAGCAAGCCAGGTTGAACTGTCTAGTCGGTCCTGTGGGCGGTGTTGTTCATCCTGATTTGTCTGGGGTCGCCGATATTGGAGGATGATTTCTACCCGTATCTTGACGGATTCTCTCTCACCGGTGTCCACCGCTCACTATCGGGATTGCGCCGTCCTCCGCATTGACAACACTCTTTCTCCGGTGCGAAGCCACACTGAGCGGGGTGATCAACCCGGTACCTTGCCACAACTGTTACTGAGTATGTATTCGGCCTGTCCCATTGCTGTCGCCGTCGATCGGTATCCTGCAACTCATTTGCGATTTTTGATCACCCTGACAGGCAAGCTGGTTCAGGTCATGCGTCGTCAGACATGGACCCTCTAAGCCTGGTGTCCCCGGCGCTTAAAGAATTTGCCTTTGCGGCACCCTGATGTCATCGGCGCCTGTCTATCTGCTGGCTGCTTTTATTGCCCGAAAAAACAGCCGCACCGCGGTAGCCTGTATGCTGGTCGGTCTCGCCATCTGTGCAAAAATATTCGCTTTACTGGCATTGCCCTTTTTCCTTTACCGCCAGCCATTGCGCTACTGGGGAATTACGTTCGGCACAATAGCGCTGTTGTATTCGCCATTTCTTCTCCAGGGTCAGACGGATATGCCCGTGCACGGAATATTCCTCGAACACTGGAACTTCAATCCATTTCTGTTTGACCTGGTGCGGGTATTTTTATCCGACTTGCCGGCGAGGGTTCTGTGCGCGGTCCTGTTTCTGACATGGCTGGGATTTTATTTCATCAAATACAACCGTCAGTGCAGCTCAACCGAAATACCAAGAATGGACTGGGTCTTTGGAATGTTTCTACTGTTTTCACCGGCGGTTAATCCGTGGTACCTGGTCTGGTTGCTGCCCTATGCGGCGCTCCGTCCCAGTTGCTGGGCCTGGACAGCTTCGATTTTCGTGTCATTGTCCTACGTAACCGGATTGAATCTGGCGGACTCGGATTTGCTCGCCTATCAGGTCGCTGCGCCCGCCCGGATAATCGAGATGGCGGGCATCGCGGTCGCACTGCTGATTGACTACAGGAGGGGCGGGTTTCGGGTGTCATCCGGGAATCAGCGAAGACCTTGAGGTTTGGGCGAGAAAGCCAGTCGTATAATCCAGTAGAAAATCCTGTAACCGGCCATCAGCGATCCCCGCAGCGTGCCTGACACTTTGGATTTCCCCACTCTCTGCCGGTAACGCACCGGAGACCTGCAGAATCGTGGCTCCCGCCTGGGAAGCTTTTAATTGCATCTCTGCCGTCCAGCCGAACCCTTCATCTCCCACTTGCAGTTTTCAGCGTGCTTTTGCCCAGGCACCGCATCGGCCCAAGATCCTCGTAGCGAAAGCCGTGAAGAAACTCGGATGACCCGGCAGGCCATTTGCGTTCCCCACCTCTGGTGCCGGAACAGGCCACCCGGTGTGTCGCCATCCTCCTGTCTGCAACCGATTGAAAGATCACATTGACGGTATGCCACCGGTTCGAGCAGCCTGACCAGATCCTCAGGATAGTCGCTGTAGTCACCGTCGATAAATGCCAGGATGTCCGTATCACCTGACACGAGAATCCCGGTCAAACAGGCTTTTCCGTATCCCTTCTGCGGCTCGTGGACCACTCGCGCCCCTGCCTGGGCGGCTCTGACAGCCGTTGCATCCTGCGAAGCGTTGTCCACCACCAGAATCTGATCCACGCAATCGGGAATATCATGAATCACTCTGGATATGGATTCTTCCTCATCCAGCGCCGGAATGATGACGGTAATGTGCCTGTGATTGATCATTGCCTTATTCGTTCAATCTCCAGTCATATTCATAGCCGTTGATTTTCTTGAAAGACTATCCAGTTCCTGCGCTAAACCGGTATCGGCATACTGTATGAAATGCTCAATGATCTGCTTGTCGCTGTCACCGAAATCTTTTGCGTACCAGTCAAAGATACTGGATGCGGTCAACTTGTCCCCATCAATGGTGACTGGGATGATTTACATACTGCTTCGCGGCAACATCAAGCTGATCATCAAGATTGTCTGCCGTGAAGGCCGTCGCCTGCAGGTTGGGACATCCGATGGACGCGCAATTCACCGCGTAGTGAATCCTGTTGTCCTGGAACACGGGGCGCAGGATTTCATGCTCAATTTCATCCAGGCTCAACTTCATTCCTTCGACCGCAACCAGTTTTTCTTTCCACGGACCACGGGAAAACAGGCTGTAGGAAATGTCGCGGATGCTTTCCACCGGATAATGATCAAGAATTACTTTTATCGTCAACGCATTGTAAAGGTTTATCCAGTATGCATACTGCTGCCGCTCGCTTAACCCTGTCACGATAACGGATTGCAACCGTTCCAGATAGCTTTTCAGCGAGTCTCGGTCTGCCGGGGTGACTTGGGAATAACGGAAGTGATTCAATCCTCGTTTTTCCTCAATATAGGTGGCCAGCAACTGGTTCCAGGTCCCATGATCTATCGAGATTTCACTGGTCTGATTTGAACGACTCCAGTACTGCGCTAATCCGGAATCTGCGAAAGAATTGGAAGAGAGTGTGATCAATGCGATAAAAACACTCAAAAGAGCCTGTCCTGTTGCCTTCATATCAGTTATTTGTTGTGGTTCAACTTACACAATCGGACAATGGAAATTACGATTAGTGCGATCCATCCACTAGAATGTGTGACATTGGGGTTCCCTGATTCCGACATGGGAAAATAGAAAGGGAGAGACAGGCCTTGCGGTAAAATGCTATCTGATGAGCAGATCAATGGATCATCTAGTCGAACCAATATTTCCCTGCTCCGGGATGCAAGCGGCTTTGCCGCGAAGCCGATGCGCTGATGCGGATGGAAGGCGGTCCGGATTTGGGTTACACTGGGCACTATCCTGAAGATGCCCCGGATATCACTGACCGGCTGCTTTGATCTGTGTGTTGTGCTAGCCAGTGGGTCAGGAGGATGCCGGATCGTCAAAAATCAATATCAGGTGTTGCAGGAAGTCAGCTACTTTGTTCGGGTCCGAGGATAACTCGACCCATTTGAACTCGCTGATTCTTTTCTGGTTTGCGCTCCCGGCTTCCTTTCTGGCGCTGGATCTGTGGGCGACATGCAGGTATGACTGGTCAGCAGAAATTCTCTCGAATCGGATCCGATATTTATCCAGCTTCGTATTGCCTTTGGTCAGCGAGGTGAGTATATCCCTGGACATCCTGGCGATATAGGATGCATCCGGATCCTCTGCCTGCGGCTCTTCGATCCAGTCGGTTTCCATCGTACCGGCTTCGGGATTGTATTCAATCAGATTGACGTTGCTCAAGGCCCAGAACCGGGTCACTGTTTCCCAGGCGGAC
The DNA here is from genome assembly GCA_963663315.1 of Arenicellales bacterium. Classification (GTDB taxonomy): domain Bacteria; phylum Pseudomonadota; class Gammaproteobacteria; order Arenicellales; family Poriferihabitantaceae. Next base: position 559,628 of record OY760176.1, read on the forward strand.
TCCACACTGGTGTCGACTTCCAGACCGTACATGTCGTCATTTTTGACGATTCTCGCGCCGACTACTTCCGGGAGCACCCTGATTTTGTTCTGTTTGCCTTCCTCCAGATTGTCGAGCACGGTCTGGTTGGTGGTGGTCACCAGATCAGGTGGAATATCAAGTGATACCGTGGTCGACGGCTTGTACAGTTTCGCTTTGGCTTTCCTGAGCTTTTGTTTTCAGTGGTTTATGCGTTACATCGGGGTCAAGTTTCTTGAGGTCTGGGAGGTCCACTTTGGGTTCCATCGTTTTTCGACTCGAACAGGGATGATCCGCAACCGGAGACGAGCAGAAGCAGAGTGAGCGCTGTGGAGGTCGCAATCGACCGGGTAACGGTTGAGTACACTTTTGATGACCAAAAAATTAAGTGAAATCGAAGGGGCAAGGCTAACATACAATGCGGGAAAAGTGTTACAGGACAAACCCGGACTTGCCAGATACTGGCCGTTCTTACCAATGCCGATATTTACCCGGGCATCAATCGTTGACTAACTGCGCTGCCGTTTTCATAGACAGAAATTACCGTGTGCGATCAGGGTAACGCGTAACACTTCGAGTTTTGAATCCGCCTCTTTTTCTTCAAATAGTCGAAAACCATCTCGCATGAATATTGAACCACCGGTCCCTTTAAGGCGCTTGTCAACTCTCCGTGCTATAACCCCCATAAAAAAACCGGATTGTGCTTGCACACAACCCGGTTTGATGAAACAGATTGGGTAAGGATCAGAAGTCCAGACGTATGCCAAACAGATGTTCGGTTTTATCCCCTCCTGCACCATCGGAGTCCACTCTGTGACCTTCGTACAGCAACTTGAAGCCGCCACCCAGGTTGTGGTAGACACCCAGAGTGACATCGCTCGGGTCGTCACCTGCCATATCATTACCCGCATCCATGTCACCTTGACCCCTACCCAGCATGGCCGCGGTATCGCCAAAGCTGCCGCCTACCCAGATCTGGGTCGTGCTGGGGTCTGCTCCATCGGTTCGGGGTTCACCGAATGCTGCGCGATGGGCCCAGTAATTGCCAAAGGAGACTTGAATCGCGGCATGTTAGCTGTTTCCGAATTGGTATTGTCGACTCCAGCCGCGAGGGTGATATTGTCATTAACCGCAATGCTACCTGCGGCAGCATGTCCGTCACCACCTTGTTTACCGGAATCATCGAGGCGTGCATCTACTTCGAGGGAAACCGGCCCAAATGAATTGGAGTACTTGATGGTGTTGGGGGTACGCAGAGGCCCATCTGAGAGATAGTATTTCGCTCCCCCTACCCAGAAGGTTGGATCCACGTGCACACCGACCTGATTGTAGTAGGCGCCCCACTGGTTACCGAGATTGACACTGCCGAAAGCGCCGGAAAGACCGACCGTGGCAACACGGGTACTTACAACGCCAGCTCCCGGGTACATCCGAACTGGTGGCAAATTCGTACTGGGCGGAAGCGGTCATGCCGTTACCGAGTTCAGAACTGGCCTTGATGCCAAAAATGAAACACCGTTTGAAGTCAGTCGTGCTGTCTCTCACTTCCGGATTAACGATATGGATTCCTTGATGGATACGACCATATAAGGTCACACTTTGCGCATCGTCCTCTTCTGCCTGGGCTGCGACGGGTGCCATCAGTGCGGCCGACACGGCTGCCGCAATTAGTGTTTTATTCATTAGATTACCTCTTTGAATATTTGGTTGATTACAAAAAAATTTAAATTTAAATTTAGTTGGAATATTCTGCAGAACGTCTCCCGACCGGTTCAATTTCCAGATTTACCCTCGATTGACTGAGAATCCGGTGATTTTGGCAGGTTTTCTTGTGCTTTGCAGTCATCACAACGCGACTCTACCACAATTTATACACAAATATTACAAAAATTTAACAAATATTCATAAAAATTTAATTACTCCATGATGGTCGGCTATTTCCGGGCTGATTTCAAAGGCGCAATCAATCATGGCGAAACTCCGAGTTCCTGTAATGACGAAATGGGCGTGGGAATGGACGGGCAGTTTTTCCCAAGCCCGAACCGGAAAGCCCCTGACGAGAGCCTGTCCCCGGCCTGGTCAGGGAGGGGTGGGGGAGTTAGAGATGACGGCAACCAGACAACCACAGGGGATTGTCCTTTTCCTCACGCCGCAAGCCTTCTAATATCAGGTACTGCGTCTTCCCGCAAGTCATCCAGTTTCGGATACTGTTTGTCCGCGTTCCTGGCATAGGCGGACTCCCTGGCCCCCAATCCCTGCATATCTTCATGCACAACCACTGATAAACGGCAATTTCACTTTTTTGAACTCCAGTAAAGCTATGGCCGTGTTTGATCGCCTTGTCATTGCCCAGCACTCCAAAAAGGTAAAAATCTCGGGTTTTGTAACGCAAAGACCAATCAACGGTGATAATTTCATAACCCTCAATGGGCATAGTATTTTGTTTTGGGTCCATCCAATTCCGTTTTGATGATCTCTCAAGTCATCATAAAATGTGGAGCGAATAACTTCCCGACTCCATAGCGCATATTCTATCTTTTGTACACAGCCTGCAAATTGCAAAATACCTTCGTACAGCATCTCAAAAGTGGTGTCCAGTTAAAGATTCCCATTATCATTTTGAATATCATTGTTAATCAGTATGCTGTCAAAAATTTTTCGACGGGAGTCCGTATTTATTTCATAAGTATAGGAAAGATGCATGATTGCCATACCAAAATCACAGATGCGGACAGTGGTTTTCGCCTTGCGGGCTTTACCTGAAGATAAATATCCACCATATCACCATCTTCATGGAATGGGAACTATGAGTTGATACTTTCCCGTTCTTCGTTCATAAACATCAAAGCCGGTTTTGGCTCTGTCGCGCAGCAGATTGATTATTTTATTGATGTCCATTGAAAAGATTCTTCTGAGTCAGTTCAGGGAAGTAATTTTACCAATTTGCTATCGTATCCGTGAAGCTGAAACTACGACTGCATCTTCAAATTACTGTATTTGTCAGTAATTCGTCTGTGTTTTTCCTGCGGTTGAATACTGCCGAATTTCCCCGGCAGTGATACGGTGTATATGCGATCTTTAGACCGTCATGATTTGCAGGAACAATGACGGTATCCAAGGCTACTGGAGATTCCGTTGCGAGGTCATCGCTGCTTTTATGGACACGACCAGGACGGTCAGTTCCAGCCATCCCATGATCTGCGACGATTTCCATCAGTGAAACGATGTAAGGTGGAGGTGCCTTCAGCGGCTAGTGTGCCGCAATTAGTGTTTTATTCATTAGATTACCTCTTTGAATATTTTGGTTGATTACAAAAAAATTTAAATTTAAATTTTGTTGGAATATTCTGCAGAACGTCTGCTCCGACCGGTTCAAGCGGGTGGATTTACCCTCGATTGACTGGTCGGAATCCGGTGATTTTGGCCGTAAGGTTTTCTTGTGCTCAGATTTGCAGTCATCACATCGCGACTCTACCAGACGAATTCACTGGTCACGGCAAGGCTTTCTGGTATTGATCAAAATTACAAAAATTTAACAAATATTCATAAAAATTTAATTACCCATTGATAACCTGAGATGATGGTCGGCTATTTCCGGGCTCAGTTCGGATTTCAAGCTGGAGCAATCAATCATGGCGAAACTCCGAGTTCCTGTAATGACGAAATGGGCGTGGGAATGGACGGGCAGGGGTGGCTTGGATCAATTGCCGTGGGTGTCGATTGCGTAGCTGTTCATTGTGCCTCCTGTAATCCCTTGATCAAACGGTCGTGATAGCGTACGCTCTGCTGGATCAGATTCTGGAGATTCGACGTGACGACTTTAAATGCAACCGAGGCGCGGGCAAAATTATATAGCCTGATTGATGAAGCGGTAGAGACTCATAAGCCGATTACAATCACAGGAAAGCGGGGGAATGCGGTATTGCTTTGCGAGGATGACTGGAGGTCGATTGAAGAGACGCTTTTTCTGCTTTCGATTCCTGGAATGCGGGAATCAATCCGGGAAGGCATGGCTGAGAGTCTTGAAAATTGTGATACCACTGTTGACTGGTAATGTGGGAGGTTTATTTTACGAATCAGGCCAGGAAAGATGCGAAGAAACTTTCAGCTTCGGGTCTGAAGAGAAACGCCGAAAAGCTGATCGGGATTGTAAGGGGAAACCCATATCAAACCCCGCCTGCCTATGAAAAATTAACCGGGGATTTAAAAGGAGCCTATTCAAGAAGGATAAATATTCAGCACAGGTTTGTATATCAGGTTGTTGAGGATGAAAAGGCTGTAAAGGTCTTACGCATGATTGATTCGCGAAATCATTGATTTCAGCGCCGGCAGATCATTGTCGATATCGCTTGACGATTCCTCCATGTTCATCAGGTCGCCGACGAATTCAGGCAATGACACGGTTTTACCGGTCACTTCCCTGATTGCGTCCGGAAATTTTGCCGGATGCGCGGTTCCGATCACGACGGTGGGGGTCGATGAATCCCCTTCCAGACGCGCAGCAGCAATTCCGATGATTGAATGCGGGTCGATAATTTCTCCGGTTGCCTGCCAGGTTTGCCTGATCTGCTGGCGAATCTGCTGATCGTTGATGCTGTACGAACTGAAACTTTGCCTGGCACGGTCGAGCAATACCCGGTCAACCCGGAACTGCCCGGATTTACTGAAAGACTGCATGTGGTCATTCAGCCTGTCGCTGTCATGGTCGAGCAGTTCAAACAGGTAACGCTCGAAATTGCTCGATATCTGGATATCCATGCTCGGAGTCAGTGTCGGTGTGACCGTTCTCTGCTGCATGATTCCGTTTTGGAAAAAGCGGGTCAGGATATCGTTGCGGTTGGAGCCGACAATCAGCTTGCCGACCGGCAATCCCATCTCCCTGGCCACATAGCCAGCCAGAACATTGCCGAAATTTCCGGTCGGTACGGAAAAATTGACCTGCCGGTCCGGGGCGCCCAGCGCCAGGGCTGCCCGGAAAAAGTAGACGACCTGGGCTGCGATTCTCGCCCAGTTGATGGAATTGACGGCGGAAAGCGAATGTTTTTGCCTGAATTCCAGATCGTTGAACAATGCCTTGACCAGATTCTGGCAATCATCAAAGGTGCCGTCCACGGCCAGGTTATGAACATTGTCATCCAGCACGGTGGTCATTTGCCGGCGCTGTACCTCGGAAACCCGGCCTTTCGGATGCAACATGAAGATCCTGACTGATTCAAGTCCCCGGATTCCGGCGATGGCCGCCGACCCGGTATCGCCCGAAGTGGCGCCCACGAGGGTGCAGGATGTGTTTTTGCCGTGTAGAAAATGCTGGAACAACTGGCCCAGCATTTGCAGTGCAAAATCCTTGAACGCCAGGGTCGGGCCATGAAACAGTTCCATCAGGAACAACTGGTCATCGAGTTGCTTGACCGGGGCAATGGCATCATGATGAAAATTCAGGCAGGCGTTCGCCGACAACCGTTGCAGGTCCTGCGGTGAGATCGAGTTGCCGACAAACAGACCGAGGATCGTACTGGCAAGCTCAGGGTAATTCTTGTCGCGCAGACTGCGGATCTGGTCTGCACTCAGGCGCGGCCACTTCGAAGGCAGGTACAGTCCACCATCGCTGGCAAGACCCGCAAGCGTAGTCTGCTCAAAATCCAGCGCAGGGGCTCGTCCTCGGGTACTGATGTATTCCAAAGCTATGATTCTCGTTTCACAGGGCACGGGATTCTATCATTGGGCAGGTGAAGATTCAAAGTCAGGGGACTTCCGTGGCCCCCCCACCGGCTCTCCGGCGGGCTTCGCTCCCCGGTCAAGCCGGGGACAGGCTCTGGTTTCGCCGACTTGTATGATTGATTTTCCCTTGTAATCCGCAGCCCACCAGCAATATCCGGGTTAAATGTACGTAGATAACTTGCGTAGTCAACAGGAAATTGCGGATAGTTGTATCATCTGCAATTTTTCGTATACTGTGCAAATACATTGGACATACAATCGCCGTTTTGGCAGGGTTGACGGCACTTATGGCAATTCGAGACATACTGGTTTATCCGGACCCGAGGCTGAGGCAAATCTCACGGACGGTCACCGTATTTGACCAGACACTTAACGACCTCGTTACCGACATGACGGATACCATGTATGCCGCCCCCGGCATCGGTCTGGCGGCGGTACAGATTGATGTGCCCATGCGGGTGATTGTGATGGATCTGTCCAAAGAACGTAACCAGCTCAGGGTTTTTGTCAATCCTGAAATCACCGACCTTGACCAGGGCATCACTGAAATTGAGGAAGGCTGTCTGTCCGTTCCCGGTATTTACTCCAGTGTAAAACGAGCGCAATCAGTGCGGGTAGATGCCTGTGACATTAACGGCAATCCGTTTCAGGCCAAGGACGATGAATTGCTGTCCGTCTGTATTCAGCATGAGGTGGATCATTTGAATGGCAAGATTTTTGTAGACTATTTGTCCAGATTGAAACAGGCCCGGGTGCGGGAAAAACTCAAAAAGGAAGCCCGGCAGTCGGCTCCGGTGACGCTTTGACAGCTATGCGAGTAGGGTTTGCAGGCACCCCTGAATTTTCAGTATCAAGCCTCAAAGCCCTGATCGATTCACCGTTTTGTGATGTGGCCGCTGTGTATACCCGGCCTGACCGTCCTGCCGGCAGGGGCCGCAAAGTGTTGCCCGGCGCCGTCAGGCAATGCGGACTGGATCACGGCTTGCCGGTATTTCAACCGCAGTCGTTCCGGCTGCAAGCCGAGATTGACCGGATGGCGGCGCTTGAACTGGATTTGCTGGTGGTGGTGGCCTACAGTCTGCTGTTACCGGTCACGGTATTGAATTTACCCGTACTCGGGTGCGTCAATCTTCATGCTTCATTGCTGCCCCGGTGGCGTGGGGCAGCGCCGATTCAGCGGGCGATCGAGGCCGGAGACGGCAAGTCGGGTATCAGCCTGATGCAAATGGCGGCGGGTCTGGACGCGGGCGATATCCTGTCTTCACGGGAGGTTGATATTCCGCACGATGGCACTGCTGGCTGGTTGCATGATCGCCTGTCGGCGCTGGCAGCCGGGACGCTGGTTGAAAACCTGCAAGGGTTGAAAGACCGGGCGCTGTTGCCGGTGGCCCAGGACCCATCCCGGGTCACTTATGCCGACAAGTTGTCCAAGTCGGAAAGCCGGGTGGACTGGGTACAGCCAGCGCAGGTACTGGAGAGAAAAATCCGCGCCTTCAACCCCTGGCCGATGGCCAGCGCACGCTTGGGCGACTTGAGCTTGAGAATCCTTAAAGCCGGTGTCGGCAGCCCGGCCCGGATCGGCAGGCCCGGAGAAATTGCCAGCGTGTCCGCCGCAGGTATCGAGGTTCAGACCGGTTCAGGCACACTGATACTGGAAAAGGTACAAAAATCCGGCGGCAAGCCGGTCGCGATCAGGGATTTCATCAATGGCGTCCGGGTTTGTACCGGTATGATACTGTCCTGACGGCTAACCGGTCGCTTGCCCCGATTATCATGTCGCTTCCAATGTCAGGAGCCCTGGTCATCCAGCGCGTGGTGGATGGCGGCGAGTCGCTGGACCGGGCGCTGGCGCTGGAAGTCGAACAATTCGATGGCAATGTCTCCGCGCTGAAGGAATTGTCATTTGGCGGCTGCCGTCACTACATTTTCCTCGACGGCATCCTGTCGAAATTGCTGTCCAGTCCGATCAGGCGCAAACAGCGTCTTCTTCATTTCCTGCTGATCGGCGCACTCTATCAAAAGGAATTCATGCAGATTCCGGATCATGCCCTAGTCAACGAGACCGTCGCCTGCCTCAGCGGCACCCGGCTGTCATGGGGCAGGAAACTGGTCAATGGCGTGCTCAGAAACTTTATCCGAAATCGTGAAACTGTGATTCGGTCCATCGACGCCGGCCACATTGCCGATGGGTTCCCAAAGCATCTGCATGATCTGATAAAGCATGACTGGCCGGATTATCTCGACCGCATCGTCGCCGGGTCGAACCACAGACCGCCGTTGACCCTGCGGGTAAATCGGCGCATCAATTCCCGCGCCCAATACGAATCCATACTGGTACAGAAAGGGATCGGGTTTGCCCCCGTCCCTGGCAGCCTGACCGGTATTACTCTGGATACGCCGTGTCCGGTCCAGGAACTCCCAGGCTTTGCCGATGGGTGGGTCTCGGTGCAGGACGAATCCGCGCAACTGGTTGCTGCTGCACTTACGTTGTCGACAGGACAGCGCATCCTGGATGGATGTGCAGCTCCCGGAGGCAAGACCTGCCTGATACTGGAGTCGGTTTCCGGCGTTCTGGAAGTGGTTGCAGTGGACCTGCCGGAGAGGGTTCAGGGAATCCGGGAAAATCTGGAGAGGCTGAAACTGAATGCCCGCGTGGTCGCCGCGGACCTGACCCGGACCGAATCGTGGTGGGATGGAAAATCGTTTGATCGAATCCTGCTGGATGTGCCTTGTTCGGGTAGCGGTGTGATCCGCAGGCGCCCGGATATCAAACACCGCAGACGGTTGTCGGATATCGAAAAATTTGCCGGGCAGCAAACCAGGATGCTGGATTCGGCATGGCCTTTGCTGGCGCCCGGTGGTCAGTTGCTTTATGTCACCTGTTCGATCTTTCGTGCTGAAAACGACCATGTTATCGGAAAATTTGTCAATCGGAGGGATGATTTTGAATTACAATCGTTGGGCGATGAGTTCGGTATCGCCACGCAGTTTGGCCGACAAAGATTGCCCGGAGTACATCCGGGTGACGGATTTTACTATGCGAGTATCAGGAAACACCGAAAAGACGGCACACCCTGAGGGACAGGTTGGGAGCCTGACATGAAGATAGTCATTCTGGGTGGCGGGCAGGTCGGTTCTTCCATTGCTGAAGTGCTGTCAGGGGAAGTCAACGACATTACCGTGGTCGACCACGACCGCAGAATTCTTGAAACCATGCAGGACAGACTGGATATCCGCACTGTGCAAGGGGCGGCATCCTCGCCCGAGGTGTTGCGGCAGGCCGGGGTCGATGATGTCGATCTGGTGCTTGCGGTCACCAGTTCCGACGAGGTTAACATGGTGGCCTGCCAGGTTGTTCATACGTTGTTCCATACCCCGACTAAAATTGCGCGGGTACGCTCTGCGGATTACCTGAGTCACCCTGAAATCTTTAGCAAGGAAGCCATCCCGATCGATGTCATCATCAGCCCTGAACAGATCCTCAACAATCAGATCCAGCGCCTGATTGAATATCCGGGCGCCTTGCAGGTGATTGATTTTGCCGCAGGCAAGATTCGCCTGGTTGGGCTGAAAGCCTATTATGGCGGTGCGCTGGTCGGACACGAGTTAAAGGACCTGAAAGACCATTTGCCCTCGGTAAAAACCCGGGTCGCTGCGATCTACCGGCAGGACAGAGCCATTATTCCCAGCGGGGAAACCATTATTGAAGCCGACGATGAGGTCTTCTTTATCGCCACCCGGGAAGATATCAAACAGGTGATGCAGGAGTTGCGCATCATTGAAGAAGTGGGCAAGCGGGTATTCATCGCCGGCGCTGGCAATATCGGGCTGCGGCTGGCGCATTCGCTGGAGGACAGCGGGTATCAGGTGAAGTTGATTGAACGCGATCCCGACCGCGCCCGCAAGGTCTCGGAGGAACTCGAGAATACGGTCGTATTGCAGGGGGATGCGGCGGATGAAGAATTGTTGCGTCAGGAGAACATTGGCAGCACCGAGGTGTTCTGTTCGCTGACCAATGATGATGAAGCGAATATCCTGTCCTCGATGCTGGCCAAGCGATTGGGGGCGCGGCGGGCCATGGCGATCGTCAATCGCACGTCCTATATCGATCTGGTTGAGAGCAGCGTGCTCGATATCGCCATATCGCCGAAGCTGTCTACGGTCAGTGCGCTGTTGTCGCATGTCAGGCGGGGAGATATCGTGGCGGCCCATTCATTGCGTCGCGGCGTGGCTGAGGCAATCGAAGCAGTCGCCCATGGTGACCGCAAGACCTCCAGAATCGTCGGCCGCAAGCTGGCTGACATAAAGCTTCCGGCTGGCGCCACCATCGGCGCCATAATGCGTGACGACGAGTTGATTCAACTGGACAATGATGCGGTGATTGAAGATGGTGATCACATCATCATTTTTGTGATCGACAAACGCCGGATACCGGATGTCGAGAAACTGTTTCAGGTTTCTACGGCATTTTTCTGATCGTTTACGGACCCCGTCCTGCAGGATCGAATCCAGCCATGCAATTTCTCGGCGCTGTCAGAATTCTGGGAATCCTGATCATACTGTTCAGCACCACGCTGATTCCGCCGATTGTGGTATCAATACTGTACGCAGATCAGGCCCACACCGCTTTCATAGCGTCATTGGTGATTATCTTCGGATTCGGGTTGTTATGCTGGTGGTCAGTGCGTGGGCATAAACAGGAATTGAAATTACGGGAAGGTTTCGTTGTGGTGGTGCTGATATGGGTGGTGCTTTCCATTTTGGCAGCCGTGCCGTTGTTGCTGGTGGACAACCCCGACATGAGGGTGGTTGATGCACTCTTCGAGGCGACCTCGGGTTTGACCACCACGGGCGCAACCATCCTGATTTCGCTGGATAACGTGCCCCATTCGGTGCTGTACTATCGCCAGCAACTGCAATGGCTGGGTGGGATGGGTATCATCGTTCTGGCCGTGGCCGTCTTGCCCGCCCTCGGAATCGGCGGGATGCAGCTTTACCGGGCTGAAACGCCGGGGCCGATGAAGGATGCCAGATTGACTCCCCGTATTACCGAAACCGCAAAGGCGATCTGGTATATCTATCTGGGGCTCACGGTGGTTTGCGGGGGGGCTTATTATTTCGCTGGCATGAGCGGTTTCGATGCGGTAAGCCATGCTTTTTCCACCGTCTCCATTGGCGGTTTTTCTACCCATGACGCCAGTCTTGGCTACTTTCAGAACAACACGATCTATTTGCTGGCCTGTCTGTTCATGATTCTGGCGGGGTTGAATTTTGCGCTGCATTTCACTGCGGTCCACAGCCTGCGGGTCTCTGTCTATCTGAAGGACACTGAAGCGAAAGTTTATTTCGGCATGATCTTGATGGCGGTTATCCTGACCATATTCATGTTGACCTACCATCGTACCTATGACACCCTGGGCCAGAATCTGATTCAGGGCACGGTTCAGGTCATCTCCATCGTGACCACAACTGGCTTCACCACCTCGGAATTTTCTCTCTGGCCCACCTTTGTGCCGTTGCTGCTGATTCTGCTCAGCACTGCGGGCGGTTGTGCCGGGTCTACCGCAGGGGGCATGAAAATCGTCAGAATGACGTTGTTGTTCAAACAGGGTTCGAGGGAAATTTCCCGGTTGGTTCACCCGAGCGCCCTGATTCCGATCAAACTCGGTGGCAAACCGGTCGCTGATAATGTCATTAATGCGGTGTGGGGATTTCTATCGCTTTATATATTCAGCTTTACCGTATTGCTGATTCTGATGCTGGCAACCGGGTGTGACCTGTTGACTGCGTGGAGCGCGGTGGTGGCGTCGTTGAACAATCTGGGGCCGGGGCTGGGTGATGTTGCACACAATTACAGGAGCATTTCCGACAGCGGCAAGATTATCCTGACCTTCGCGATGCTGCTCGGACGTCTGGAACTGTTTACTCTGCTGGTATTGGTTTTTCCGGTGTTCTGGAAAGGATGAATCCTGAAATCCGGGGGGAGTGATGGTTATAACCAGCCGTTTACACGTTTGATGTCGTCTTCATCGAGGTCGCCCACGGCTCTTTCCAGCTCAAGTACAGAGATGATGTAGTCGTAACGCGCGCGTAAATAGTCGGTTCTGGAGCGTGACAGATCGCGTTGGGCATCGAGCACATCCAGGTTTGTGGTCAGACCGGCGTTAAATCCTTCTTCCTTCGCCTCCAATGCGCTTTCCCCGGCGGTAATCGCATCGAACAGCGCCTCGACCTGACTGACCCGGCTGGCCATAGTCAGGAATGCGGTCGTCGCCTGGGCGGAAACAGACCGGCGCGTCTGTTCCAGCCGTTTTTCGTCCAGGTTATACAAAAGCCCTGCCTGCCGGGTCTTCAGGTCCAGCAGGCCGCGCGCGTAAACAGGGATTCTCACATTGACGGCGATTCGGGTGGTATTGGAACCGCCGGGAGAGGTGTTGGAGTCGCCACGGGAATCCTTCCAGAGATGGCCCCCATCCAGACTGACAACGGGAAACAGGGCGCTCTTTTGCTGTTCGATTTCACCCTGTGCAATTTCCAGTTCCACTGATCCTATTGCCAGCAATACGTTGTTCGACAATGACTGGTTTACCCAGCTTTCAACATCGTTTGGCCGGGGCAGTTCCAACGGAGCGGACTCACTCAGCGGCAAGAGTTGTTCCGGGGTTACGCCGATGATCTGTTTCAGCAATGCAAGATCATTGTTGATGTTGTTTTGAGCCTGGATTTGATTGGCTTCCGCCTGCTTGAACCGGGCTTTTGCATCGAACAGATCAGTACGGGTCACCAGCCCTACTTCAAGACGTTCGCTGGCCAGGTCCATTTGACGCTTGATAGCGATTTTTTCCAGTCTTGCGACCTCTCTGGCATCCCGGGCCGCCAGCACGTTGAAGTATTGAATGGCGACGCGCAGGATCAAATCCTGTTTTGCCTGCCGCAACTCAAGCTCCGAAATTTCCACACGACGTCTGCTTTGGTCGATCCGGACCCGGTCTGCCTTGTTATACAACGGCAGATTGAAGTCGATGCCGAGGATATAATCATCGTTGTTTCCAGAGTCTGTATTTTTTTCATCCGTCCGATCCCCCCTCACACTTCCCTCGGCCGTGACCGAAGGTTGAAATGCGGTCTGGGCGATCGGCAACTCCAGGGCGCTGGCGCTGTGACTCAGTGTTGCTGCCTGATAAACAGGATCATTGGTCAGGGCCAGAGAGTAAATATCCCAAAGATCGTCAGCAAGGCTGTGACCAGGCAGACTGCCGGACAGGATGGCGGTCAAGGCAACCCGGATCAGGCAACGGGCATGGCGGCTCCTGAATGCCTGCCCGGGACCCGGCTTGAATACCCATCTAAAAATCGAATACGGCTTGTTCATGAACATTATCCAATCTGGGGACACTGGTTTCGAACAGGGAGGTTCTTTGCCCGGTTGCCCGGACTGTTACAGCCTGCATGGCCGGGTCGTTGCCTTCGATTCCGACAATTCTTCCATGGGCATGAATCATATTCAGGAAAACCTCGCCGATCCGGGGTACGGAGCCGGTGACAAGCATCCGGTCGAACGGCTCCAGAGCAGACTGGTTTTCACAAAAACTGAAACCGTCGGCACATTGCACAGTGACATTATCGATTCCGGCCATTGCCAGATTCCGTTTTGCCTGTTCGGACAATTGCGGACGGATTTCGATGCTGATCACTTGAGCGCCGAGTGAGGCCATCAGCGCGCTGGTATACCCGGACCCGGCGCCGATCTCAAGCACACGGTGGCCGGGTTCAAGTTCCAGGGCTTCAATCATGCGTGCGCTGACTTTTGGCTCAAGCATGACCTGATTGTCGCCCAGGGGTATCCAGGTATCGACAAAAGCCAGATGGCGATACCTGCTGGCAACAAAATCTTCCCGCCTGACCTCACTCAGGGCGTTCAGCGTCCGTGTCTCCAACACATTCCAGGGTCGAATCTGTTGCTCTATCATATTGATTCGGGCTGTTTCGTAATCCATGGCTGTGTCGGTAATGACCGAGTTGAAACACACATCATATCAAAATTAAAATGGTGGTGGGTTATAATTCAGAGTTGATTCATCTTTCGTTAATTCAAAGTCAAATATGACAGATACAGATATCACTGAATCAGTAGAGCCCGGTGGCATCTACAATATTCCCGGGGAAGGATTTGTCGTTGAACTTCGCTTCAAAAGTTCGAGTTACATGTTCGACAAACAGGGGTTGCAACATCGGATCATCGAGAAGAAAAAAAGAGGAATCGACGCCACCGTGGAAGAAACGGCTTTAGCGCAGATCAATAATTTCGGCCCGATTTTCGATCAGTGGTAAGTCGCCGCAATCCGGTGGCTGAACGAGCCTTTGAGTGGCGCAGCGCAGATCGGGTACCTGCGCTTGAGCCGGATCAGATTCATTTGTGGGTGGTGATGCCTGAAGCGATGCGGATGATGTTCGAGGAACCCCGCTATCGCCTGATGCTGAGCGACCGCGAGCGTCGTCGGGCTTCGCTGATTGCCGACCCGGTGAAACACCGCCTGTATGTGGCCGGAAGAGCCGGATCAAGGGTATTGCTGGAACGCTATACCGGAGTGAGCAATGCCGAACTCGAGTTTGCTTCCGGCCCGCGGGGAAAACCCGAACTGTGCCGTTCTGCCCGCTACGGCGACCTGAAATTCAACTATACCGTGTCGGCAGGTCATGCCTTTTATGGATTTGCCCGCAACCGGAATCTCGGTGTCGATATGGAAGTATTTCCAAGATCAGTGGCGGTCGGGCGGTTTGCCAGACGTATCCTGACCGTCCGGGAAACCTGGAGTTGGGGAGCCGTTCCGGCAGATCAGGCCAATAATGCGATGCTTTGTTGCTGGACCAGAAAAGAGGCTTATGGAAAGCTGCTGGGAGTCGGGATTCGATATGCGATGAATCAGGTTACCCTGTTCAGCCATTTGAATCAGGATCATTGGCATACCGGAGCGGGCGGCTTGTTCGAAGGCGAGAATTCGATCCCTGACGGGAGGCTCTGCGGTATTCAGGTCGGGCTGCCGGTAGCGGGCGCTGCCGCGATGATGTTTGATCGTGGCGCAGTGGAACCTGAATTCAGGACCTTGACGCCATCCCGGTCGTTCTGGGACAGGCAAAACTGAAACCGGTTGTATCGGGTGGGTGACACGAACAAAACCAGCCGCCGTTTGAGGAGGTATTCGCCCCTGGCCTGGCTGTTGGGCGGGCTTGATGTGGTCGGTATTTTCGGGGCTTACTATCTGGCGCACAAGTTGCGACTGGGCGAATGGCCATCGCCATTTTACGGTTCGTTATGGATACTCGTCGCGGTTGCAATCCTGGCGCTGTATGTGATGGATGCGTATCGAATGGACGACAGCCGGGACCCGGTCAGATTCAGTCTCGATACCCTGGTCGCTGTGTTTGTGATTGCCATCGCCAGTGTGTTTGTCGTCTACATTCTTGGGACGGACAATTTCAAACCGATTTTTGGCAGGGGGGTGTTGCCCGTCGCCCTGACCCTGTTTGCGGTATTGGCGGTACTGTCAAGATGGTTATTCGTGAAATGGTACCAGAACGCATTGGGGGTGGTTCACTGGTTGATGATTGGCAGTGAGGAATCAGTCGCGAATTTCAATCAGGATATACGGGCAGCGTCGCTGCGCGCCGAGCCCCCCAGGAATGTGACCTGGTTCGAGGCGGTCAACTCGCTTGATCAGGTCGAATCCTGGATAAGTGATCACCCCCGGCGATCATGCATTGTTCACGATGGTCAATCCAGACCGGACCTGCGGCAGATCGATCTGCTGAACCAATCGGAAAGCCCGGTGCCGGTGCTCACCATTACCCAATATTATGAGCAGTACTGGAAATTATTGCCGGTTGCCCACCTTGAAGAAGACGGACTGCACTTTGCCAGCCGCACTCCAGTGCAGGGTCAGACCGGATTTCGAATCAAGCGAATAGTCGATTTTCTGATTGCCGTTGTGGCTCTGGTCGGTCTGTCCCCGCTCATGGTGACGGTTGGGGTGATGATCCGTCTGCATTCTCCGGGCAAGGTCATCTACAAGCAGAAAAGAGTCGGCTTGAACGGGAAGGTTTTTACCCTTTACAAGTTCAGGACCATGTTCGAGGATGCGGAAAAGTCAGGCGTACAGTGGTCGGATGTGGACGATCCGAGGATTACCCGGCTGGGGGGATTATTGCGCGCCTGGCGTATCGACGAATTACCGCAGTTGTGGAACCTGATTTTAGGCAATATGAGTTTGATCGGCCCACGTCCTGAACGGCCGGAGTTTGTGTCCTGGCTGCAGCAGGAATTGTCTCACTACCAGATGCGCCACATCGTGCCACCCGGAATAACCGGCTGGGCGCAGGTCAAATACCCCTATGGATCGTCGGTTGAAGATGCCCGGCACAAGCTGGAGTACGACCTGTATTATATCAAGCGCCACTCGATCAGGCTGGACATCGTCATTGTCATCAAAACTGCTCTGGTGATACTGAAGGGGCTGGGCCGGTAACCGGTTTTGATTTTGCCGTGGATTTCCGGGCGACCTTTTCCCGGGCGACCTTTTTCCGGGTTTTCTTTTTTGCGGTAGTTTTCTTCCCGGTAGTTTTCTTCCCGGTGGTTTTCTTTTTATCGGATGGCGGCTTCGCGTTTTTCAGCAACTCGATGCAATCTTCCAGGCTGAGGGTATGCGGTTCGACGGCTTTCGGCACCCGCGCATTTTTACTGCCGTCGGTCACATACGGTCCATAACGACCATTCAGTACCTGTATGCCCTGCGCTTCAAAATTCAGTATCAGGCGTTTGGAGTCAATCTCCTTTTTCTCAGCGACCAGCTTGAGGACTGCCTCTTTATCAACGGTATAGGGATCATGGTTACCGAGAGAGACAAACTTGTCGCCATATTTGACATACGGCCCGAACCGGCCAATCGCGACCGTCAGTTTATCGCCTTCGGGTGATTCGCCCAATGATCTTGGCAGGTCGAACAGCGCCATGGCCTCCTCAAAGGTGATCGAATCCAGCTTTTGACTGGTTTGCAGACTGGCGAATACCGGCTTTTCCTCATCATCACGGGTACCGATCTGGGCGTATGCGCCATATCTTCCCATTCGAACCGACAGGGGTCTTCCGGATTTGGGGTCGGCGCCGAGCGTTCGAGCTTGAATAACCTCATCGCGGCTGACTGTTTTATCCTTCTCCTCGACCTGTTTGGAAAAGGCATCCCAGAATTTTCTCATCAGGGGAATCCGCTGTTTTTCCCCTCTCGATATTTCATCCAGTTCATCTTCCATTTTTGCGGTGAACTCATAGTCGACATACTGGGTGAAGTGATTCGACAGAAATTGATTGACGACCTTGCCTATTTCGGTGGGTTCGAATCTGCGGTTTTCCAGTATGGCGTATTGCCGGTTTTGCAGTGTGCTGATGATAGACGCATAGGTGGAAGGGCGGCCAATACCGTAGGCTTCCAGGGTTTTGACAAGCGATGCCTCGTTATAACGGGGGAGAGGCTCGGTGAAATGCTGTTCCGGGCGCACTTTCAACAGATCGACTTCCATGCCCTCTTGCAGGTCCGGTAAAAATGCTTCCCCATCGTTCTTGACGGCGCGGTCATCGAAGCCTTCAAGATATACGGACATGAACCCTGGAACCCGTATGGTCGAACCCGAAGACCGGAAGATGCCTGCATCTCCCACAGTCAGATCCACCGTAACGGTGTCGATGGTGGCATGAATCATCTGGCACGCCACCGTCCGTTTCCAGATCAGTTCGTACAGTTTGTATTGATCCTGACCAAGCCGGGGTTTCAGTTGGCCAGGTGTTCGATTGACCGAAACAGGCCGTATTGCTTCGTGCGCTTCCTGGGCATTTTTCGATTTGTTCCTGAATAGCCTGGGGCTTGCGGGAACCGCGGCAATCCCGTATTTTCCGGCAATGAAGTCCCTGATTTCAGCCACCGCCTGACCTGCAAGCACAACCGAATCCGTTCGCAAATAGGTAATAAGCCCTGCTGTACCCCGTCCGCTCCCGATACCTTCATACAGTTGCTGCGCAACCCGCATGGTTCGCTGCGTACTGAAGCCAAGCTTTCTGGAGGCTTCCTGCTGGAGGGTTGAAGTGGTAAACGGGGGTGCCGGATTACGTTTCTTTTGCCGTTTGGTGACTTTTGAAACCTGCAATTTGCCGTTGGCGGCGTGGTTGATCGTGGTGGTGGCTTCACTGGCCGCTGGTTCATCGGTGATCGAAAACTGTTTGAGCTTCCGGTTCCGGTAATGCGTCAGTTTGCCGGAAAATTTCTGGCCTGCGGTATCCATGTCGGCCTCAATGGTCCAGAATTCCTGGCGAACGAATTGCTCGATTTCCGCCTCCCGTTCACAGATCATCCGAAGGGCAGGGCTTTGTACCCGGCCTGCGGACAGCCCCCTGCGTACTTTTTTCCATAACAGCGGTGAGAGGTTGAAGCCAACCAGATAATCAAGCGCGCGCCGGGCTTGCTGCGCCTCGATCAGGCTGGTGGAGATTTTCCTCGGATTGGCAACCGCTTTCTGGATTGCGGTGCGGGTAATCTCGTGAAACTCGACCCGGTAAACGGGCTTGTCTCCGATTGCTTTTCTTTCCTTGAGCAGTTCAACCAGGTGCCATGAAATAGCTTCGCCTTCACGGTCGGGGTCGGTCGCCAGATAAAGTGAATCGGCCTTGGCCATTTCCTTGACGATCAGATTGATGTGCGTCCTGTTGCGTTCGACGATTTCGTAATGCATCTCGAAATCATTGTCAGGGTCCACCGCTCCTTCTTTCGGCAGGAGATCCCGGACATGACCATAGCAAGCCAATGCCTTGAAGTCGTTGCCCAGGTATTTGGACATTGAGCGCGCTTTGGCCGGAGATTCGACGATGATCAGGGCTTTGCCCATTTGTTATTTATTATTGTGTGTTTTTGCGCTCGGACGGGTTCTAGTGAGCACAACTGTGCAGCCCGTCAAGAACCAGCGATTCGGTCAATTCATTGACCCCGTCTCCTTCCGGATAGCTGTCCAGGACCAGCAGTGTTACCCATCTGACATGATCCGGTTCGATGTCCTCGTAATCAAGCGCCATCAGTTGATCAATCACCATCTCTCTTGATATTTTATTGAGTACGCCGCATTGCTCCAGTTTCAGAAGTAATCCCCGCGCTTCGGTATCAATATGTGCCAGCTCCACCGCGGAGTAGTGTCGAATTGTCGCCGGGTTTATGTCAAGCTGGTCTGTCGGATAATTTTCACAAAGCACTGCAAGCTTTTCCAGCCAGTCGAAAGCCAGGCCGATGGAGATATGGTCGAACCCGGCCTGGCTCAATTCAGACACCAGGGTTTCCTGATCGAACCCGGCGTCATCATCCTCGAATATGACACTTTCGTACAGGTAGATCAGAACATCCAGAACATCCAGAACATTTTCTTTCATTATGAAACGGACCTGTCAATTTATTGTTGTTTGCTATCATGGGGGCAGTCGCTGATAACTGCCATTGGTTTCGACAATCAATCCCTGTAGCTCCATGTCAATCAGAATGGATGAAACCTGTTCCGCAGTCAACCCACTCTGTTCAATTATCTGCTCCATCGAAACGGGTGCATAGTCTATCAGGTTATACAGCGGATTTTTATCTCCATTTGTTTTTTCGGGAAGTCCGGTTTCATTTTTATTGCCCGATGGCAGGTTGTCGAAGTGTTTCAATTCATCCATGATATCGTCAATCGATTCGACCAGTTTGGCGCCCTGCTTGATCAGGAAGTGGCAGCCGCGGCTGGTCACGGTATGAATGGACCCCGGTATGGCGAACACTTCACGGCCCTGCTCTGCCGCCAGCCTTGCTGTGATCAGGCTGCCGCTGCGAACGCCTGCTTCCACTATCAGGGTACCCAGTGACAAACCACTGATAATCCGGTTTCTCTGGGGGAAGTTGGTCGGCAAGGGTGGGGTGCCGGGGGGAAATTCAGTCACTATTACGCCTTTTTCAGCAATCTCGTGGTACAAATTCCGGTTTGCTCTCGGGTATATACGGTCGATCCCGGTGCCAATGACTCCAACCGTATGTCCGTTTCTGGATAGACATCCCTGATGAGCATTGCTGTCAATGCCTGTAGCCAGACCGCTGGTGATGGTCAGTCCCATACTCGCAAGTTCCGCGGAGAAGGCAAAGGCCGTTCTTTTACCGGAAGGGCTGGCATTGCGACTGCCGACCACTGCAATTTGTGGGTTTTGTAACAGTTCGATATGGCCTTTGACGAACAGGCCGAGAGGGGCGGAAGGAATTTCATTGACCAACGCAGGGAAACGGGAATCATTGAACCCGATATAATTGCATTGCAGCGACGCCAGCGCTTCAAGGTCACCTTCGATGACCTGGGCACTGACATGTTCGGTTTGATCAAGGATACCGGCGATTCCGGATCTGGAAATTATTCCGGCCCGGCCCAGGGCCTGTTCGCTGGCGTTGAAAATAGCCGAAGGCGTACCGAACAGTTCTATCAATGCCCGCTTCCGGGCAAGAGAAACGGATTTCAGGTAGATCAGTTTCAGCCAATCCTTTAACATGGTCAAGCTCCCTGGTATTTGGTTCCAGATTAGCACAACACTGGAAATATTCAACGGTAATATTCAGCCGCCGAACGTCAAAAACCAATGGCAAACGCAGGTTCATACGCATATACTACACCCTGTCTCGTATTCGCTAAGCCCTATATTCCAACATGACTGACCGAACTGCCCGGGTCACCCGCACCACCAAGGAAACGGAGATCAGTGTCAACCTGAACCTGGATGGCACGGGGAGGGCACAATTTGATACCGGGATTCCATTTCTCGAACACATGCTGGAGCAGGTCGCACGCCATGGTGTGGTAGATCTTGAAATCACCGCCCGTGGCGATTTGCATATCGACGATCATCATACGGTGGAAGATATCGGAATCACCCTTGGGCAGACGATTGCCCAGGCGCTTGGAGACAAAAAGGGCATATCGCGTTATGGATACGCCTACGTTCCGCTGGATGAGGCTTTAAGCAGGGTGGTTATTGATTTTTCTGGCAGGCCCCTGCTGGTCAACCACGTTAATTATCCAGACCGGAACATAGGCAGATTCTCTACCGCCCTGATCCATGAATTCTTTCAGGGGTTCTGCAACCATGCACTGGCAACCCTGCACATGGACAATCTTCGCGGCAAAAACTCGCATCACATCGCTGAAACACTCTACAAGGCATTTGGCCGTGCGCTGCGCAGTGCGGTTGCCCTTGACCTCCGGGTGACGGATGTCCCTTCGACCAAAGGAGTGCTGTAGGCCGGGTTCCGGATTCGTCACCACGCTGCTATGAACAAGATAGTCATCGTTGATCTCGGTACCGGCAACCTGAGATCGGTCAGCAAGGCGGTTAACTTTGTCAGCTCCGGCCATGACGTCACTGTCACCGCGAGCCCTGAAGAGATTGCGGCTGCCGAATATCTGATCCTGCCCGGACAAGGGGCGATCGGCACCTGGATCAGGCAAATCAACAGCGACCCGGTACTGGAACGTGCGGTCAGAAAACGTCTTGGGGAGGGTCCGGTGCTGGGCATTTGCCTGGGGTTGCAGGCACTCTACGACACCAGCGAAGAAAATCAGGGTACCCGCGGACTGGATATCCTCAAAGGAAGGGTCAAGCATTTTTCAAGCCACGGGCAGCACCAATCGACTCTGCATACAGGGCGGTTGAAAATTCCTCACATGGGATGGAACAATGTCTCAATCATCAATGACCATCCACTCTGGCATGGCATCGAAGATGGCGAGCGTTTTTATTTCGTTCACAGTTACTATGTGGAAAGCGATGACCGGAGCCAGGTGGCCGGTGAATGCAGGTATGGAAACCGTTTCACGGCAGCGGCTGCCCATAAAAATCTGTTCGCAACCCAGTTTCATCCTGAAAAGAGCCAGCGGGCCGGATTGAAACTTCTGAAAAACTTCCTGAACTGGAATGGGGCCTTTTAGTCATGCTGTTGATCCCGGCAATTGATATCAAGGATGGCAAATGTGTGCGACTGCGCCAGGGAGACATGAATCAATCCACCATATTTTCCGATGATCCGGTCGCGATGGCAGCCCGGTGGGTCGATGAGGGCGCGAGGCGAATCCATATCGTTGACCTTGATGGAGCCATGGCAGGAGAGCCTGTGAATGCAGATGTAATCAACATGATCGTAGAAAATCACCCGGATATCCCGGTTCAGGTGGGTGGCGGCATTCGCAATGAAGATACGGTCGAGATATACATTCAGGCTGGAGTTCGCTATGTCATCATAGGAACCCAGGCGATAAGGGAACCCCATCTGATCAGTGATTTGTGTGTAGAGTTTCCTACTCACGTGATTGTCGGTCTTGATGCCAGGGATGGAAAAATTGCGATCGAAGGTTGGTCCAAGTTGTCCAGGCATGATGCGATAGATATGGCCCGGCGTTTTGACAACGATGGTGTGGAAGCGATTATCTATACCGACATTGCCAGAGATGGAATGATGCAGGGGGTGAATATCGAAGCCACGGTGAAGCTGGCTCAAGCTGTCAATATCCCGGTTATCGCCTCAGGGGGAATCCACAATATCGAGAATGTCAAAAAACTGGCCGCGGCCTCCGGTTCAGGTATTGTAGGCGCCATTACCGGTCGGGCGATTTACGAGGGCACGCTTGATTTTGCCCAAGGGCAGAAAGTGGCGGATGAGTTGTCTGTCGAAGGCAGCTATGGTCTGTAATCAAGGTTCAGGAGAATGGCTTTAGCCAAACGCATCATCCCTTGTCTGGATATCGATAATGGACGGGTGGTGAAAGGCATCCGGTTTGTCGATATCCGGGATGCCGGAGATCCGGTGGAAGTGGCCTGCAGGTATGATCAGCAGGGTGCGGACGAAATCACCTTCCTCGACATTACCGCAAGCTCCGATGACCGTGAAACCATTTTGCATGTGGTTGAACAAGTGGCCAGTCAGGTTTTTATTCCTCTCACGGTGGGTGGCGGGATTCGCACGCTTGAGGATATACGCCGGATATTGAATGCTGGCGCTGACAAGGTTTCGATCAATACCACAGCGGTCAGGAACCCGGATTTCATCAAGCAGGCCAGTGACCATTTCGGCAACCAGTGCATTGTTGTGGCGATTGATGCAAAGCAGGTTCCAGGGCGCCCGCACTGGGAGATTTTTACACATGGCGGTCGCAATCCCACCGGGTTTGATGCGATTGAATGGTCGCAAAAAATGGTCCGGTACGGCGCCGGAGAATTGCTGGTTACCAGCATGGACAGGGATGGTACAAAGAACGGATTCGATATTGATCTGATGAGGAAGATTACGGCTGGCGTTTCAGTCCCTGTGATTGCTTCCGGGGGAGTGGGAAATCTGGATCATCTCGCCGACGGAGTGCTGGAAGGCGGCGCTGATGCAGTGCTGGCCGCGAGCATATTTCATTATGGTGAATACACGGTCGAACAGGCCAAGATGCACATGTCGGGCAGGGGTATCGAGGTCAGATTGTAGCGGTGAGATGACAGAAGGGAAATTGATGAACTCAGCTTTGGATCAAATCAAGTGGAATCAGGCCGGGCTGGTACCGGCCATCGCCCAGGAACATGATACCGGAAAGGTATTGATGGTGGCCTGGATGAATCGTCAGGCGTTGCAGGCGACACTGGCAGAGGGCAGGGCGGTTTACTTCTCCAGGTCCAGGCAAAAGTTGTGGAGAAAAGGGGAAGAATCCGGCCATGTCCAGCAATTGAAAGAAATCCGGATTGATTGTGATGCGGATGTGGTGTTGATGCAGGTCGAGCAAATCGGTGGAATTGCCTGTCATACCGGACGCCACAACTGCTTCTACCAGCGCTACCAGGATGGAAAATGGATTGACGTCGATCCGGTATTGAAGGACCCTGCGGAAATTTATCGTTCAGCCGACGACAACCCCCGCTGAAAAAAGCTATCGTGCAAATTGGGTTTCCCTCGGAATCAGTGTATTATCGGGTTTGATAAGTTTTTAATAGTTGAATATGGCTGAATCAAACCCATATTCAGGTCACATGTCTACGTGAATCAGTCACAAAAATTAATTAACCTGCGCGGAGAGTTATTATGGGTATTGGTGGAATCAGTCCAGTTCAGTTGATCATCATTCTGGTGATCGTTCTATTGATTTTCGGCACTAAAAAATTAAGGAATCTCGGTGGTGATCTTGGCGGTGCGATCAAGGGATTCAAAAAGGCGGTAAAGGAAGAAGGCTCTGACCAGGAATCTGACCAGGAATCTGCCCCGGAGTCTGACCAGCTTGAAGAGTCCATCGCCGAAGCCGTGGAGGATGAACCTGTCACCCGGAAAGCGGAAGCCGAAGTAAAGAAATCCTGACTTTAATCCAATCCCCGATATCTGATGTTTGATATTGGATTCTGGGAGATGGCGTTTATTGGCGTCGTTGCCCTGATCGTGATCGGACCTGAAAGACTGCCCGGGGTGGCTCGCACCGCAGGTCATTGGGTGGGTAAGGGCCGCCGTATGCTGAACGAAGTCAAGACCGACATCAAAAAGGAGATCAAGGAACATGACCTGCAAGAACTGAGAAATCTGAAACAGGAGTTGGGTTCGGTGACGAGTGATATCAAGAACGTGACCGACAATCCGGATGTGCTCGGGGTCAAGAAAGCGGGTGATCAAATCAGGAAATCCGTCGATGACGTTGCAGCCGACCTGAAAGAGGCAGGCGCAGAAATCAAGGCAGCGGGGAAAGCGACCGGGAAGAAAACGGCAAAGAAGGTAGCGGCGAAGAAAACAGCGGCGAAGAAGGCAACGGCGAAGAAGGCAACGGCGAAAAAAACAACAGTTAAAAAGACCACGGCAAAGAAAACAACAGCCAGGAAGACAACGGCCAGGAAGACAACGGCCAAAAAAGCAACTGCAAAGAAGGCTGTGTCGAAAAAGCCAGCGACCAGAAAGGTGGCGGCCAGGAAAACAGCGTCCAAAAAAGCACCGGTGTCCAAAAAAGCACCGGTAAGGAAGAAACCGGCAGGTTCGGGAAAGACAACGGCAGAGGAGGACACCACGGCCGGGACGGCAAACACAGAATCAGTGCAGCCTTCAACCAGCGGATAAAAACAGGCGATGGCGGATACTGACACCAACCAGACTGAGGGCGGGAAAGAGGAGACTCTGATCACCCATCTGCTCGAGTTGCGCGATCGGTTGTTGCGGGGCATCTTGTCCGTACTGGTCTTTTTTATCATACTGGCGCCATTCGCCAACACACTCTATGAGGTGCTTGCGAGTCCGTTGATGAGTGCGCTGCCCGAAGGCAACACCATGATTTCAACCGAACCTCATGGGCCGTTCTTCGTGCCGTTCAAATTCGCATTTGCCTGTGCCTTTGCGCTGGCCGTCCCTTACCTGCTCTATCAGTTGTGGGCGTTTGTCGCGCCCGGTCTGTACAAGAGCGAAAAGAGACTGGTGGTGCCGTTGTTGTTGTCCAGCAGCCTTCTGTTTTACCTCGGTATTCTGTTTGCCTATTTCGCGGTCTTCCCTATCATATTCCAGTTTTTCGCCAACACGGCTCCGGAAGGGGTTGCAGTGATGACGGATATCAACTCTTACCTCAACTTCGTCATAAAATTGTTCTTTGCATTCGGTGTTGCGTTTGAAGTCCCTGTTGCCACCGTGCTGGTGGTTTATATGGGAATAACAGATGAAAGAAGTCTGGCGAAAAAGCGACCCTACATTATTGTAGCGGCATTTGTTCTCGGCATGTTGCTTACGCCTCCCGACATTTTCTCTCAAACGCTGCTTGCACTCCCGGTATGGGTATTGTTCGAACTGGGGTTGTACTGTTGCCGGTTTATGAAAAACCGAAACCAGACGCCGACACTCGAATGGAAGAAGCCGAAGTTTAAATGGAAGAAGCCGACATTCAATTGGAAGAAGCCGACATTCAATTGGAAGAAGCCGAAGTTTAAATGGAAGAAGCCGACATTCAAATGGAAGAAACAGCGTACGTCCGATGACGTTTAATCTGCCGGACATGTCCGATCTGCATTATCTTTCTGCGACCGAGGCACTGAAACTGTTGTCGCCCGGCCATCCCCCGGCCCTGACGTTTCCGTCCATTCCGCCTGCCGATTACTGGTTCTCTACACAGTTGACACGGTACCCTTCATCGTGCAAATTTCGAAAGTAAACCGGAAAATTTCTTCTCAGAACCGCAGGTTGAAAGTGAGGAAGTAGGTTCGCCCCCAGCCGGCTTCCGTCGATGCAGTTCGTCCTGTCGCCGCCCATGCATTCATTCAGGTTTTGTATGGCCCAATTGGCGCTGTTCTGCCCCGGCAGACCGGAGCGTGAGAGTCGATACCATTCCACGTCCAGGGAGAGAGGCCACTTGCGGGCCCCGGCGCTGATGGAAAATCTTTCGTTGCCTGAAGGATCAAGGTTCGGGTTGCCCCCGGATACACGCGTCACCTGCCGGGGATTGAGTTGCGTGCAGGAGCGTGGCGGGCTCCCGGCCCCCGGGTCGCACTCGATATAGGGATGGTCCTGCACCTCGGAGCTGTAGAGATGCAGCATCGAGGGCGGCCTCTCTCCTGCGCTCCAGGAGCTGCGCAGCGTGAAGATGTCGCTTGGCCGGTAGTCAGCCCCAAGGCGCCAGGACCCCATTCCGCCCACATCGTCACTTTCGTCCCCGCGCCCCGCGACCCTGAAATTCAGGTTTTCGGCCAGCGGCAGTGACATCTCCGCAAAGGCCGCGGCGGTCTCGCGCTTGCCGGCATAACTGGTCCCGCCGGAACCGAGCACCTCGGACACGTCATAGGTCATGCCGTCATTGCTTCGATAGACCCTGAAGTCATGCAGTTTTGTACTCTCCAGCTCGAGCCCTGCGGTCCATGCCGAGTTGCGGCCGCCGACCGCGAATCCGGACCCCTCCAGCGCCAGCCGGGCTCCCAGGTAGTCCGCGCCGAAATCGTTCTCCAGTCGCAAGCTGCTGTTCTCTATGGCTCGCAAATGCTCCGGGTCGTCTGAGAACGGGTTTTCGAGGTCGTAATGCCCTGCCTGGATTTCCGATGTGATCTTGCCAGCATGTACGAAGGTGTCGCCGGACACTAAACCGTCCAGACCATAGGCGCTGATGTGCGTATCGTAGCCGAGATCCTCCGTTATCCGACCCTCAAGGCCCATGGAGACGTCGTATTTCTCGGTGTTCGTCAGCCAGTCCCGGTTGCCATGGCCGACGAAGCGGTGCCCCACGACGAACAGGTCGTTATCGTCCGCTTCAAAGTCCGAGCCGGCTGCATCGTTGATTGCTTCCAGCAGGTTCTCATTCGGGGTGAAGGTAAACGAGTCGACCGACGGCGCGTAGCGGAACGCCGATTTGCCCTGCGTGATATTCACGTCCAGATGGAAGTCGGCCTCTTCGGTGAGCGGGTGGTCCAGGTTCACAATCGCGCTTTGCTGCTCATAGCTGCTGCTGTTCCAGGCGATCTTGCCGTAGGCAAAACCGCAACCCTTGTCCCCCGAGACGATGCCGGGCGGATTGCTGAGTGGACCGGTATAACCTTTCGCCGGGTCGCACTCCCCCAGCGCGACCGTCCTCATGCCAGTAAAAGATTCGTCTTCATCCTGCTGGACGACCCAGACAGTGTTGCCGCCGACACTGACATTCTTCGCCTGGTTGAACGCACCGCCGTCCTGCCAGACGGAACGGCTTTAATCCCGGCTCTGCGAGGTGATTTCCTCGCGATCAAGGACGTCCACGCCGATGGTCATGCGCCCCTCACCGACCGCCCCGCCCCAGAAGACGCTACCCTGCCGGCCTTCGCCGCCTTCCCGACTCGGCATCCGCACGACTGTGCGCGCCTCGAAGCCGTCCAGATTGTTCCGCAGCACGACATTAAGCGCGCCGCGCACGGCGCTGCCACCGAAAGTGCCCAGGGTGTCGCCACTCAAAAGCTCTATGCGCTCAATGGCCGAGACCGGCAAGGTATCCAGGTCGCCGGAGGTCGTGGCATAAGGTCTGCCATTGACCAGGACGAGTAGCGGCTACCCTCCGGTCAGGAAATAGCGGATGATGCCGGTGTCAAGCAGTTCCTCGAGCGTCTGGGAGCCGGAACGCTCAAGAAAGTCCCGCTCGTACTTGGCGATGACGCGCGGGGTGGGTGCGAGGGGACCGGCATCGGCCGCGTTCACCGCCAGTGCGGCGATGACGACGAGCGATGCAAAAAGGGTCCTCATTGGTATTTTCATTTCGTTATAGCTCCAGATATGGGGCGGATCGTTTGTCAGCGTCCGCCGAACGGCCGGATGGCGTCAGACAACCTCGCCAATTTCAGGCGATCATAGCGTTCTTCGGTTTGATACGAATCAAAACCAAAGCGGAATGCGGTCGTGCCATTGGGTAAAATCTGGATCATCTGCCCGCCATAACCGTACATGGTCGGCAGCCACCATCTCCGGTTGTTGCCTGAAACATAAGGCAGGCGCCAGATACCGCCCAGATAGCGAACCTCGCCATCGGTTGTACGGATGCCGGTAGGCAGCCCTTTTTGAACAACCGGGTCAAACCATTCAGCCAGCATGTCGGTTGCAAGAATTTGACGGTTTCCAATTTTACCGCCGTCATGAATCAGCTTGCCGAGGGATGCAATATGGTCCATGGTGAGCAGTAGGCCGGCATCGCTTAACGGGACTTCCTTGCTCGGGTCTGTTTCGATGGTATGGAACTTGACGGCATGATGAATGCCGATAGGACCATATACTTCATCCCGGACCATGTTCCAGATACGTGCATCGCCACCGGACTGCTGTTTTAACCACGCATCCAGCGCCGCCCCGGCAATATAAAGATCCTGGTCGCGGTAACGTGCAATTGTATCGGCTGGCCAGGGATAGCTCGGACAGGCAAATGCAGCTCTGTTTTTTTCGTGCTGGCCCGGCGCCAGAAACCAGTCACGGTAATGGTTGTAGCTTTTTCTGGCGAGTGCCGAAGTTTCCGTCTGCTCTGCCTCAAGCAGGTAGTCGGCAAAAATATCGACCGGTTCAGGTTCGGGCGCTGCCGTACCGATTCCACTCGCCATATTGAGGCATTGACCAATCGTAATTTCCCGCCAGTGGGGAAACTCCGCTGCCTCCGGCAAGACTGATGCAACCCTCACCCGGCGTGGGTCTGTCCCGAACTTTTGTGCCAGACGCAGACAGGCGATGCTGCAAAAAGCCGTCTTGGTAGCAGACCAGATACCGAATTTCAGTGCCCTTGGGTAGGGAAAGTCACCGTATTGGGTCGTGCAGGCAGAGTGATGGACCTGATCGTCGATGACCAGACCGATGATCAGCGTGCTGTCGCTGCCGAAACCGGATTTGAAATCCGTGAAACAGGCTTCGGTCTCGCCGCAAAGCCAGTCATCCAGAGGCTTAAAAGGATGTTCATCCTGTTGCTCTTGCCGGAAAGCCTGGACAACCGGTTGCGACTGTTCCGGTTCGACCACCTCAACCACCGCATCCAGGGTTCCCCACGCCAACAGGTTGTCTGGACACAGAAAAGCCTTGGTTTCCGCTACTATCTGGAAGTAGACTGGCGAAATTTTATCCGGTTTCAAGACAAAGGTGGCCAGACCATGATGGGTGTCGTTTTCCAGGGTGTTGCAAAGCTGAAAGGGCAGGGCAGTGCGCAGCCACCCGTCATCACCGGATTCCATCCAAATCTGTCCGGGTGATACCACCAGACTCCAGTGACTGTTTCCATCCATGTCTCCAACCAGACCCCGTTCAAACGGCACAAGATTCCGGCCATCGCTGGTCAGGGAAAGGACGGCAGCGGGAAACAGGTCGATATACCGGCCATTGACCACAGTGTCCTGATGATTGCAGTACATCCTCGTTTCCGGGAAGGTAATTGAGAAGGAGACACAAGGAACCTGTTCGCTTGCCCCAACCGGCAGGAACCACTGATTACTCACCGGGCCGTCAAATGCGGCGCCGGACAACAGTTGCTGGCGGGTTAAATGGATGCGCTCCGGGGTTTGCTCTGGTGTTTGCATCGTTACAGCGTGATCAATCTCCATTCCTTGTTGACAAAACCGAACATCGGTTTGAAATTGGTCTTGTAGTTCATTTTCCTGCAATCTTCTATCCAGTACCCCAGATACAACCATTCCAGGTCCATTTCATTGACATATTCGATTTGCGTGATGATCGCAAACGTCCCCAGGCTGCGTTTCTTCAATTCAGGTTCAAAAAAAGTGTAAACCGCAGACATGCCATCGTCGGGCAGATCACAGACCGATAAGCCAACCAGCTTTTTATCCAGCCAGTATTCAAAAAATACCGTTTCGATGGCCGACTCGACCGCAAATTCCCTGTATCGCACGGCGTCGTTGTGATCCATGATATCACCCGGATGGCGGTCGGCTTGATAGCGACGATAGAGATCGAAATGCTCCTGCTTGAAAACCGCAGGTACCATGGTGGTATGAATGTCGCTGTTGAGTTTGTTGCATCTGGCCTGCGAGCGGTTTGGCCGGTATTCACTCGCAGGTATCCGCACCGAAACACAGGCGTTGCAATTTCGGCAATGAGGTTTATAGATTGTGTTTCCACTTCTCCGGAATCCGGATTTGAGCAAGATACTGAACAGCGCGTTGTCGACCTTGTAGTCAGGGTCGAGCAAAACCGTAGTTGCAGTTTCAGGTTCGATATACGGACATGAGTGCGGCGCAGAGATATACAGCTTGGGCTGGTTTGTCTGGATACTCAATCCGCCACCCCCGCCAGCAGTGATCGCGCCGCGATCAATCCTCCTGCATCATCTGTGGTCAGATTGATATCCGGGAATCTGGTTGTCATAGTCATTGTCGTCAAGCTCAGGCCAGCATCATATATTGGAATGACGCCATTTGTAAATTATCTGACCCAGGTCGTGCCCGGATTACACTGATAACTGTTGGATAAATTCAGCCCGCTCTATAGAATGGCCGCTTTCATACATAATATGAACAATCCTGATGCGTGTTCTTGGAATCGAAACATCCTGTGATGATACCGGCGTGGCTATCTACGACAGCCATCAGGGAATGATTGCCCATCAACTGGCTTCGCAGGTCGATTTGCATAGTCAATACGGTGGTGTCGTACCGGAACTGGCTGCACGCGACCACATCCGAACGTTGTTGCCGCTGGTGGACAATCTGGTCAACGGCAGCCTGAATCGGGGCAGCAGGATCGATGCAGTGGCTTATACCGCTGGCCCCGGCCTTGCAGGAGCCTTGCTGGTGGGCGCCTCGATTGGCAGGAGTCTTGCCATGGCATGGCAAATTCCCGCAGTCGGCGTTCATCACATGGAAGGGCACTTACTTGCGCCGATGCTGGAAACCCCGTCTCCTGAATTTCCATTTCTTGCATTACTGGTATCGGGTGGCCATACAATGCTGGTTGATGTCGCGTCTCCGGGGCAATACCACATTCTGGGTCAAACTGTCGACGATGCCGCCGGAGAAGCCTTCGACAAAACAGCCAAACTCCTCGGCCTCGGATACCCTGGAGGCCCCGCCATAGCGAAAGCAGCGCGGGAGGGTAACCCGGACCGGTTTGTCTTCCCCCGTCCAATGACCAGCCGACCCGGTCTGAATTTCAGCTTCAGCGGTTTGAAAACCCATGTTGCAACGGTCTGTCGGCAACATGTGCTCGACCAGCAGACCATCGCCGATATTGCGATTGCCTTTGAACTGGCCGCGGTCGACACGCTTGCTATAAAATGTAGCAGAGCGTTGCAACAAACCGGCCGCAAGCGGCTCGTGGTCTCGGGTGGTGTCGGCGCCAACCAGCGACTGCGCGACACGCTCAGCGAAACAACCGCCAATCCGGGTGTCGAAGTATTCTATCCCCGCCCGGAGTTCTGCACTGATAACGGCGCCATGATCGCCTACGCAGGATATTTCCGACTGTCGCTGCGCGACAGCGACGATCAGGATCATCGGTGTCCGCCCCATCATCGCACCGATCACGGATTTGACATATATCCCCGCTGGAGCCTGGAAGACATAACGGTTGCCCGGATACGGGCCGGCAAGCGGTGTTGACAACACCCCTGTATTTGTGCCAGATTCGCCAAGTAATAATGGAAATGAGGCGTATCCCATGCGACGAGTATCGAGGAGACCGGATCCGGCGGTAGTCGGCAACGCATAGGGAGTCGCTTTCCATGACGCCCCCCGCGCCGTGACGGTTCTGCTTTGTGTCATATTGCAGCTTTGTTTCGGTACTGTCTATGCGTGGAGTTTCTTTCAGACGCTGCTGGTCCGGCAACTCGGCTGGGCATTTACCGAAACCGCTATCGCCTTCAGCATCACTATATTCTCACTCGGCATGTCCGCGGCCTGGGCCGGCGCTGCCCTGCCGCGACTCGGTCCGCGAAAGCTGGCGATCATGGGCAGTTCGATGTTTTCCTGTGGCTATCTTCTTGCCGGTCTGGCCGACCCTTCAATCGATCCGGAAGTGCTGGCGCAATACGGCGCGACCCTGATCGCTGTCAGCTCGCTGTGCAACGGTGTCGGCCGGCTGTTCTGGGGGCTATTGTCGGACCGGATCGGCCGGGTCCGGGTGTTCCGCTTCCTGCTCGCCAGCCAGATGGTCGTTTTCGGTATTTTGATGACCGAGAGCAATCCGTGGATTTTCTCGGCTCTGGTTTGCTATGTGCTGCTGTGTTTCGGCGGCGGCGGGCATCTTCGGTCCGATTTATGTCGGCTATATCAAGGATCAGTACCCTTATCGCGCGACCATTTACTGTTTCCTCATAGGAGTTCTCATACTCGGAGTCGGTTTTACCTTTTCCTATCTGTTGAACGACGAACGGGTTCGCCTCGCCAGGCCGACCATCGAAGGTACGTTGCGCCAGTTCGGCATTTCGGCGCCACGCCGGAAGCCGGCGCCGGATTTTCAGGGACAACCGCGTTAGGACAAGGCTCCCCGAACACCGCATCGACCTGCTTCTTAAGGACAATCTGGTTGTGGATTGGACAACCACAGGGGGTTGTTCCTGTGCGGGAATGGATGGCAATGACAAGGGGAGGAAGGTTGAACGCCTTGTCAGGAGGACTTGAGTTTGATCTTGCTTTCGGTTCCTGCCAGCAGGCGGGTTATGTTTTCCCGGTGGCGCCAGAAAAGAAGTGCGGCGATGATCAGGCTCATCGCCAGCAGCCAGGGGTCCGGCAGTAACCACAGAACCATCAAGGGCGCCAGCGTTGCCGCAGTGAGGGCGGCCAGCGATGAGTATCGAAACAGAACTGCCACGGTCAGCCAGACCGCCATCAGTATCAGGGTCAGAACCCCGCTGATTCCCAAAAATACTCCACAGGCGGTGGCTACCCCCTTGCCTCCCCTGAATCCAAAAAATACGGGGTACAGGTGTCCCAGGAATGCCGCTGCCCCGACCAGTGAAACGGTGAGTGTGCTGGCGGTCAATTCCCTGGCAACCAGAACCGGAATCAGTCCCTTGAGTACATCGCCAATCAAGGTGATGATTGCGGCCGTCTTGCCTCCGATTCGCAATACATTGGTTGTCCCGGGATTGTGTGAACCTGTGCTTCTGGGGTCGGTCAGCCCCATCACGCGGCATACCATGATGGCGCTGGAAACAGAACCAAAACAATATGCAAGCGGGGGTAGAAAGTAGTCTATCATCAGCATCCTGAAGTAACGGAAAAATACATGGACATTATTTACCTTCATGGCTTGAAAGTCGATTGTGTTATCGGGGTTTGGGAGTGGGAAAAACAGATTACCCAGAGCATAACCGTCGATCTCGACATGGGTTTCAACATAGCGGCTGCGGCTGACAGCGATGAGATCAGGGATACGTTGAGTTATCGGGATGTGTCCAAACGGGTCGAGTCATTTGTTCGCGAATCCCGGTTTAAACTGGTGGAAAAGCTGGCAGAGGAGGTCGCTGGTATCCTGATCGGTGAATTCGATATCAAGTGGTGTCGGGTAAAAATCAATAAGTTCGGGGCGATCAGGGGGGCTGGAGATGTCGGCATTATCATTGAGCGTGGACGGAAGGCGTGAGACGTGATTTACATTCTGCTCAGTATCGGGAGCAATATTGACCGGGATAAGAATGTCCGTTACGCGATCCGGAAAATTGCGGAAAGATATGGCGAAATCAATCTGTCACCGGTCTATGAAACTTCTTCTGTCGGGTTTGTGGGGCAACCCTTCCTGAATCTGGTACTGGGGCTTCATTCCGGGGATGACCTGCTGCAAATCCGTGAATACCTGCGGGGAATCGAGTCGGATGTGGGGCGCGTGCGCGGAAGAAAATCTTTTGACAACCGGTTGCTGGATATCGATGTGATCCTGTTTGGCGATCAGAATTTGCGATCTGCCGGGTTTGATATTCCCCGGCACGAAATTGAGAAGTTCGCTTACGTACTGAAGCCGCTTTCGGACCTGCATCCACAAATGGTGCATCCAGTCACTGGCAAAACCTATGACCGGATGTGGCAGGATTTCAGCGAGAAGTCAGACCAGTTGGTCACGCTCAGTGAATTTACCCCTTGAAAAGGTAATTATCACTACCCAAAAGGGCTGTTTTCTGGTATAAATCGCGCCCCGCTTCGTCAATTTAAGAAAATTCAAGGTAAGTCAATGGCCAGAGT
Source organism: Arenicellales bacterium (assembly GCA_963663315.1). GTDB lineage: Bacteria > Pseudomonadota > Gammaproteobacteria > Arenicellales > Poriferihabitantaceae. Next base: position 594,063 of record OY760176.1, read on the forward strand.
CTGTCAAGTAACCGGAAAACGAACCGTATCAGGTAACAATGTTTCCCACGCGCACAACAAAACCAGGCGCAAGTTTCTGCCCAATCTGCACAAGCGGCGTTTCTGGGTCGAAAGTGAAAATCGCTGGGTTCGCCTGCGTGTATCCTCTGCCGGATTGCGAACCATAGACAAGAAGGGTATTGACAGCATTTTGGGTGAAATCCGGTCCCGCGGAGAAACCGCCTGAGGCGTTTTGGAAGAGGAATTTTAAAATGAGAGAAAAAATAAAACTGGTTTCAAGCGCTGGTACTGGCCACTACTACACGACCACCAAAAACAAACGAAAGATGACCGAAAAAATGGAGTTCAGGAAATACGACCCGGTGGTTCGCAAACACGTTGTTTACAAGGAAGCAAAAATAAAATAACGGCGTTGAAAAAGAAAATCGATGTCAAGATACTGGATTCGCGAATAGCAGACGAATTCGGCTTGCCTGCGTACGCGACACAGGGTTCAGCGGGTCTTGATTTGCGTGCCTGTATCACCGGAGCTCTGGCGCTTGCGCCCGGACAGACAGAATTGATTCCAACCGGAATTGCAATCCATATCGCTGACCCCGGATTTGCTGCGGTTCTGATTCCCAGATCCGGAGCAGGGCACAGGCAGGGTATTGTGCTCGGAAATCTGACGGGTCTGATCGATTCCGACTATCAGGGCCAGTTGTTCATTTCCTGCTGGAATCGCAGCAGTACGGAGTTCACCATACAGCCGGGTGACCGCATTGCGCAGATGGTGATCATTCCGGTGGTACAGGCAGAATTCAACGTGGTTGATTCATTCGACCAAAGTGAACGTACAGACGGAGGATTCGGCTCAACCGGGAGAAACTGATGACCCACCCTGATCTTTACCTGGCCCTTTACAATGTTACGAACCGCATACATCTATGATCCGTTATTCCTGTCCCACCACACCGGACCGCGCCACCCGGAATGCAGTGAGCGCCTGACTTCCGCTCATGCAATGCTGAGCCGACAGGAGTGGTTCGATAGTCTGCATCAGTACCCGACCAGGAAGGCGTCACCCGATACGGTGCAACTGATTCACGACCCCGGCTATATCGACAGGGTGCAACGGGCCTGTGAATCCGGCGTGCGCCATATTGATACCCCCGATGTTTCGGTTTCAACTGCATCCTGTGAGGTTGCGCTGAACGCGACCGGCAGTGTACTTGAAATTGCTGATCAGGTCATGGCAGGCAATGTAGACAATGGTTTTGCGATGGTACGGCCACCGGGACATCACGCAGAGGTGGCTCAGGCGATGGGATTTTGCCTGTTCAACAGTGTTGCTGTCGCAGCCCGGTACCTGCAAAGTAAATATGGCTTGGAACGAATCTTGATTCTGGACTGGGATGTGCATCACGGTAACGGAACGCAACACATTTTCGAGCAGGATTCATCGGTGTTTTATATCAGTTTGCATCAGTTTCCTCATTATCCCGGAACCGGTTCCCTGTCAGAAACAGGTATCGGTGAAGGCGAAGGGGCGACACTCAATTGCCCGATGAGTCCTGGCCTTGGGGATCGTCAGTATCGGGAGGCCTTCGAGGATATCATTCTGCCCCAGGCAAAAGCCTTTTGTCCTGATGCGGTGCTGATATCTGCGGGATTCGACGCCCATCGGGCAGATCCTCTGGGCGCGATCAATCTGAACAATGAAAGCTATGTCTGGATGACCCGGATGATGATGGAGTTGGCCGACCAGTGTTGCGCGGGAAGATTGATTTCAGTTCTCGAAGGAGGATACGACCTCACCGCATTGGCAGAATCGGTCACCGAACACGTCAGGGTACTGAGTCAGTCCTGAATCAATTCTGGAAACAGGAGACCGTCTGTTCGAGAGTGGCAGGATTGATCACTGACAGGTAATCAGGCACGGATTCACTTCCTCTGAGTGCCCGCTTGACGATGCCTTCGAGATTTGGACGTTTACTGGTCGCGCTTTTGCCTATGCCGCCGCCAAATTCGATCATCAGATCTACCCCGTACTGGCCTGCTGAAATCAGGTTTTGATGCCAGAGTACCGGGTTGAACAGTTGTAAAAACAATCTGGAACGTATCGAATCCGGATCCCGGTCATGGACCTGGCCAGTGAAGTTGGACAGGACATCGACTGATGGCGAGGTGATGTCGGCCTGCTCCAGCACTTGCCTGAATCGTCGTGCTGCCTCTACCATGTACCAGGTATGGAATGCGCCTTCGGTTTTCAGTCTTGCGCTGCGTTTTCCGGGAAATTTTTCAGCCATGGTGACGACCAGCGCATCAAGGTCCTGAGCTCGCCCACCAACCACATTCTGATCAGGGAGGTTGCAGGCGGCGATGCCGCAATAGTGCTGTTCGGCCAGGGCAGTGGCAGATTCGAGGTCGATCATCAGTGCTTCCATTTCACCTTCACCGTATTCGCCCATCAGTTCGCCGCGGGTTTTTACCAGTTGCAATCCGAGTTCGAAACTCAAAGCTCCGGCAGCTACCAGGGCAGAATATTCGCCAAGACTGTGGCCTGCGACCAGGACCGGCGTGATTTCACGGTCGAGTTGTTCCATCAACAGGCGAAGGCAGGCGATGGAATGGGTCAGCAATACCGGCTGGGTATAACGGGTCAAATTGATTTCCCCGTCAGGGTCGTCAAAGGAAAGTCTGGCGATGTCATAATCAAGCGCATCACTGGCCTGCTCATAGGTGTGTCTGACGATGGCATGTTGTTGATGGATATCCTTGCCGATACCGGGGTATTGAGAACCCTGACCCGGGAAAAGGAAGGCAATTTTTGATGGGGTCATTGGCAGGTTGGAGATTGAATTTTTGGCCGAATTATATCCCGAATTTTCAATTTGGTTCATGTTTGGTTGAAATCAAACGGGTAGAATAACGACTTTTTCAATTTCGATTCTTATTTCGGGCAATACAATGGCAACAGCAATTAATGGCAAGGCGTTCGCAGAGAAATTGAGAGGACGTATCGCCGATGCGGTTCAGCAACTCGGCAACGAACACGATATCAAACCCGGTCTGGCTGTCGTTCTGGTGGGCGAAGATCCGGCCAGTCAGGTCTATGTCAGGAACAAGTCGAAGCAGACCATCGAAGTCGGTATGGATTCGATTAAGCATAAATTGTCCGCAGACACTTCGGAGGAAGAGTTGCTGGCCCTGATTGAACAGTTGAATGATGACCCGGCAATCAACGGAATACTGGTGCAGTTGCCTCTGCCGAAGCAGATAGACGAAGTCAAGGTGATCAATACGATCAATGTGGATAAGGATGTGGACGGATTCCACATTCAGAATGTGGGGAGGCTTTCGATTGGAGCGGATTCACTGGTTCCCTGCACGCCCGCAGGATGCGTCATGCTGCTGAAAGATCACTTAAGGGATTTAAGCGGAAAAAGCGTGGTCATCATAGGTCGCTCGAATATTGTCGGTAAACCGTTATCGATGTTGTTGCTCAGGGAAAACTGTACCGTCACCATAGCGCATTCCAGGACTCGGGATCTGCCTGCGGTATGCCGTGAGGCGGATATTCTGGTGGCGGCAGTGGGAGTCCCCGAATTGGTCAAGGGCGACTGGATAAAACCAGGCGCGACGGTGATTGATGTTGGAATAAACCGGATTGCAGTGGATGATGACAAAAACAGGTTGACAGGAGATGTCGATTATCAGTCGGCGATACAAGTGGCGGGCGCTGTTACCATGGTACCGGGTGGTGTCGGCCCGATGACGATTGCCTGTTTGCTGCGCAATACGGTGATTGCAGCCTGTCGGCAAAACAATGTCGGAGTACCCTCGGTGATTGATTAGCCGTTCCCACCGGCGGCGGACAGGCACGGAGACCTGCCCCTACGATGATGGTTGGGTGCGGAGGATGGCGGTTGGTGGATTCCCGCCTTCGCGGGAATGACGATAGAAGGGCGCGGAGGATGTCGTTCGATATGTGGGTGGCTGCGGCTTAATGATGCGTGGGGGCGACTCTCTGTGGTTGCCCGCGTTATTTCTGTATGTGACCGTTGGTTGCGGACAGGCACAGTGGCCTGTCCCTACGTCCGGTTTTACTGTAACGCAGACAGGTATAATGCGAGTTGCCTGATCTGTTGATTGCTCAGGACGAAGGCAATCGGTTGCATGATCGGGTGTTCACGGGCGCCGGATTTGAATGCCTTTAACTCGGCTTCGATATAAGCTGCGTATTGTCCGCCCAGTCGGGGGTATGCGGGGGGGATACCGCTGCCGGATGGGCCATGGCACCCCATGCAGGATGGCACGTTAAATTCGGCGATGCCGCCACGGAAAATGGCTTCACCCGCCCGGGCGTCTTCTTCCTGATCAGGCGACACCGCGCCAACAGTCATGGTCTGGCTGGAATACCAGGCATCCATATCGGCCATATCCTGTTCGCTCAGGGCGGCGACCATTCCCATCATCACCGTGCCGGGACGTTCTCCAGATTTGAATCTGGCCAGTTGGTCGGCGATATAGCCTGGTACCTGACCGGCGATTTTTGGAAACTGCTCCAACGGGCTGTTGCCGTCACTACTATGGCAGGCAACGCAGGTTCCGGCTTTTGCCTTGCCCGCTTCTGCGTCCTGTGCCAGGCCAGCGGTATTCATGGTGACGAGCAGCACAAGTGAACCCATCAATGTAAACACTCGAATCATTTATAAGCCCTGTTTTTAGATTCGGCCGATTAAGAATATCCGCCTCAAATAAATAACTTCACCCCTATCAGGAGAGAATACGTAAAATCAGGCCGCGATTATATCAACATTTATTAGCAAAACTGAATCATGATCGACTTTACCAAAGCACAATATTCTCTTGCTGCACATTTACCCGATCAATGGCCCGAAGATATCGGCGCTGAAGTGGCCTTCGCTGGCCGCTCCAATGTCGGTAAGTCCAGTGCAATCAATGCAATTACCAATCAGATACGTTTGGCCAAAACCAGTAAAACTCCGGGACGTACCCGGCAGATCGTATTTTTTGATCTGGATATCGCTTATCGACTGGTGGATTTGCCGGGCTACGGTTACGCCAGGGCGCCACAATCATTACGCCGTCACTGGCAGGATCTTATAACGGAATATCTGTTCAACCGGGATTGTCTGTGTGCTCTGGTGATTCCGATGGATATCCGAAGACCTCTGACCGACCTGGATGCCACCATGCTGGAGTGCTGTTGGCAGCAACACTTACCGGCGCACATACTGTTGACCAAGGCAGACAAATTCAAGCGTGGCAAGGCGATCAATGTTTTCCAGTCGGTGGTCCGGCAGATCAAATCGAATCCGCAAACCAGCGTGCAACTGTTTTCCTCAACCAGCAGACAGGGTGTCACCGAAGCGAGGGAAATACTGAGCGCTTTTCTGGTCAAGCCGGTGATTGAAGGATAGCGATAATCAGTCTCTGATCGTGCCGTCACCGATGACGATGTATTTCTGGCTGGTCAGGCCTTCGAGTCCGACCGGGCCGCGAACGTGAAGTTTGTCCGTACTGATCCCGATCTCGGCGCCGAGGCCATATTCAAAACCATCAGCAAACTGGGTAGAAGCATTGATCATCACCGAACTGGAATCCACCTGTTTCAGGAATTGTTGTTGATGATCGGGGTTTTCAGTGACAATCGCATCGGTATGATGTGAGCCATAGGTTTCGATGTGCCGGATTGCCTGATCAATGCCATCGACAATTCGAATGGACAAAATGCCATCCAGGTATTCGGTACTCCAGTCGATTTCGCTGGCCGGGGTCATTTCAGGCACAATCCTGAGGGATTGTTCACATCCCCGCAGTTCGATACCTTTCCTGCGGTACTGATCGCAAAGTGGAGGCAGGATTTTCTCCGCGATACGCCCGGCTACCAGCAGGGTTTCCATTGCGCCGCAGATTCCGTAGCGTCTTGCTTTGGCGTTGTAGGCGACTGCAACCGCCTTGTCGATGTCTGCATCATCATCGATATAGACATGGCAAAGCCCTTCGAGATGCTTGATCACCGGCACTGTGGCGGTGTCGTTGATTAGTTCAACCAGACTCTTGCCACCGCGAGGGACAATGATATCCACATACTCTGACAGGGTGATCAATTCGCCAACCGCTTCGCGATCCGTGGTTTCGACCACTTGTATGCAATGGCTGTCGAGGCCCGCTTTTTCCAGCCCTTCGGTGAGACACTCTGCCAGCGCAAGATTGGTGTGAATGGCTTCGGAGCCACCCCGCAAGATGGCTGCATTGCCTGATTTCAGACACAGGATGGCCGCGTCTACCGTCACATTGGGACGTGATTCGTAAATGATGCCAATGACCCCCAAAGGCACCCGCATTTTGCCGATGCGAAGGCCACTCGGGCGCTCTTTGAACTCTGACATGTCTCCTACCGGGTCGTGCAGGGCGGCAACCTGCCGACAGCCTTCGGCGATGGCGAATACCCGTGTCCGGTCCAGTCCAAGGCGATCCAGCAACGCATTTGCCAGATTATTCCTGCTGGCGGCAGCCAAGTCCCTGGCATTGGCTGCAAGGATGGTTTCGCTGTTACGTTCTATGGATTCGGCGATATTGTGCAGAGCCGTATTTTTCTGTTCGGTGGTGGCGCTTGAGACTATCGCCGACGCAGCCTTTGCATTACGGCCAAGCTGAACCATGTACTCCTTGATGTCGTCATCCTGTACCAGGGTGGAATCAACGAGATCGGGTTGCATATTCGGGTCACAATTTGTCAAGCAGGTGAGTATACAGGATCAGACAGTGAATCCGGCAAGGGAATTTATCTTCGTGATCCACAAATGGCCAGCGAAATACTTTCGATTTCCTCCCAGATATCCTTGCGCTGGAGGCTGATTCTGCCCTTTACCATCAAATCGGCGCGTCCTATGCGTTGCAGGATGTTCTCCCATCGGTTTTTGGCAAGGCGCCTTAACGCCGAACTGACCAGAGCGCTTCGACTGCTCCAGATACCATGGCGTTTAAACAGGGCGCCGGGATGCTCTCCCTTGTCGATTGCCGCAGAGAGCCGACACAGCACCCGGACATCGCGGGCCAGTGCCCAGAGAATGATCACCGGTTCAGCCTGCTCGTGTTTCAGGTTCTGCAGAATCCGGATGGTGCGTTCGACCGACCCGCTGAGGCAGGCATCGACGAAAGTATAGACATTGAAGCGCGCATGGTCTGCGTTTGTCTGCTTGATGATCCGGGAGGTAATGGTTTGATCGGGATAAAGCAATCCGAGAAGGCTGATTTCCTGTGCCGCCGCCAGCAGATTGCCTTCAACCAGGTGGCTTAAATCTTCTACCGCCCCGGGTTCATGTTTCAGACCCTGGCTGCTCATTCTCCGGCTGATCCAGCCGGGCAGGTTTGCCGTACTGATCGCAGGGCATTCGACGACCATGCCATTGCTCTGGATTGCCTTGAACCATTTGGTTGTCTGGCTGCGTTTTTCGATGGCATCGGCGACCACGACCAGGGTCGTATCACAAGACAGATTGTCGGCGAAGTCGATCAGCGCCTTGCTACCTGCGTCTGCCGGTTTGCCGGTCGGCATTCTCAGTTCAATCAGTCGCTTGTCGGCAAACAATGACATTGTCTGGCGTTCGTGCCGCAGTCGATTCCAGTCAAATCCTGTTTCAACACTCAGGCGTATACGCTCGGTGTAGCCTGCCGACTTTGATTGGCTGCGAATTTGATCGAGCGCTTCTTCGACCAGCAATGTCTCAGTACCGAACAACAGATACAGGGGGCCGATCCCCTGCTTCAATTGCGCGGACAGGGCAGGGGACTGGATGCGCAAGCGTAGACTTTCCGGTGTTTGCGGCGTTGTAATCTAAATGCGGGCGAGTTCCCGCGCGATTTGCAGAACGATGTCTTTTTCCATGCCTTCTTTCAGGAATTTCTCTTCTTCTTCGATCTCGAGTTCGTTGCCGATATCGTATTTGAGGGTATTGAACCGGGATATCGAGGACAGGGGCAGCAGGACTTCTCCGTGGACATCGGAAACCTTGAAATCGACGTGATAGGTATATTCGTACTCGGTGGCAATACCGTCAGCATCGGCGCCCACTGCTTTCCTGTTGAATTCACTTCGGGACAGAATCAGGGTCGGAGAATCAGCCCCGGCATCAACCACCGTGATGCCATTGTCCATTAAAATCCCGGTGAGCCGTTCGACCAGTTCCCGCTTTCCGCCTTCGATGGATAATTGAGACAATGCCGCAGATAACTGGTAACTTCCGCGCAGTTTGAATCCGCAACCGGAGAGTAAAGACAGGCCGATAAGGACAAGGAGCGGGCGTTTCGACATGGATTGTCCGGGGAAAGAGTGGTTTTCAATTGCCGTAATTATAAGGCAAGGTCTGCTTGAGTTTGACTGCTATTTAATGAATTTCCCTCTAAATCACGATGTTCACCAGCTTTGATGGGACGAGAATGATTTTCCGGATTTCTGCGTCGCCAATGAAGTTCCGGATTTTACGATCTGTGACGGCCATGGAGCGGATCTCCTGTTCGCTGCTATCGGCAGTGAGTTCAATTTCACTCCTCAGCTTGCCGTTGACCTGAATGACCCATTTGACAGTATCGCTCTTCAGCGCCTGGTGGTCCACGCGGGGCCAGGCTGCATCCAGCACATCGCCTGCCTCTCCCATCACATGCCACAACCGGTGGGCAATGTGTGGAACGATGGGGGATAGAATCTTGTTCAGAATGACCAGACTTTCCCGAAAGGCCACCAGACAATCCTGATTTTTTCCGGGATCGAACCTGTCCAGTGAATTGAGCAGTTCCATCGCTCCCGCGACCACCGTATTGTAGTGGATTCTCTGGTAGTCCCGGTCCGCCTTTGCAAGAATCTGGTGGGTGTTTCGACGCAGTGCCCTTGCATCATTGTCGGCCAGGGCTTTGGTCCGGCCCGGGACGGACGATAACGGTCTGGCCGCAGCCACTGCATCGCTGTTGCGATGAACCAGAGCCCACCATCGCTTCAGGAAACGATAGGAGCCTGCTACTGCGTCGTCATTCCATTCCAATGGTTGTTCGGGAGGCGATGCGAACATCATGAACAGCCGGACTGTATCTGCGCCGTATTTGTCGATCATCGACTGCGGATCTACCGTATTACCCTTTGATTTGGACATCTTCGATCCGTCTTTCAGGACCATACCCTGACAAAGCAGGTTGGTGAAAGGCTCATCACTGTCGATCAGTCCGGCATCCCTCATCAGCTTGTAAAAGAAACGTGCGTAGAGCAGGTGCAATACAGCGTGTTCGATACCTCCTATATACTGGTCCACTGGCAGCCAGTAATTGGCTCGCTCATCGAGCATCGCGTGGTCCGAGCCAGGACAGCAATAACGGGCGAAGTACCACGACGATTCGAAGAAGGTATCGAATGTGTCGGTCTCACGGATGGCGGGGATATCGCTGTAGGGCAATGTGGTCCGGTAAAAAGCCGGATCATTCTTGATCGGCGACTGGACTCCGGAGAATTCGACATCTTCCGGCAACAGCACAGGCAACTCGTCGTCGGGCACGGGGACGGCCTTCTGATTGTCGCTATATACCACCGGAATAGGGCAGCCCCAGTAACGCTGGCGCGATACGCCCCAGTCACGCAGTCGGTAATTTATGGTTTTTCTGCCGGCGCCGTGGCTTTCGAGATATTCAGCCACTGCGTTGCAGGCATCGCTGAAGTCGAGTCCATCGAACTGCCCGGAGTTGCATGTGATCCCTTCCTTGCTGATCAGTGAGGATTGATTGAAATCATGTTCGCTGCCATCCGCAGGGCGGATAACAGGCCTGATCTCGATGCCATGTTTTGTTGCGAACTCCCAGTCTCTCTGATCATGGGCGGGGACTGCCATGATCGCACCTGTACCGTATCCCATCAGGACAAAATTCGCCGCCCAGATGTCGATTTCCTCACCGCTGACAGGATGAATCCCTATTATGCCGAGGGGAATTCCTTTCTTTTCCATGGTTTCCAGTTCCTTTTCAGCGGCATGAATATTCTTGCATGACTGGATGAATGCGGCCACTTCCCGATTGTTTTTGGCTGCTTTCAATGCCAGAGGGTGTTCTGCGGCCACGGAAATAAATGTGATCCCCATGATCGTGTCGGGCCGGGTTGTATAGACTTCCAGTGGTTCTTCACCTTCGACCGTGAATGAAAACCCGACCCCCTCGGAGCGTCCGATCCAGTTGCGCTGCATGGTACGAACCGCGTCCGGCCAGCCTTCAAGATTGTCAATTTCATTCAATAATTCTTCAGCATAATCGGTAATCCGGATGAACCATTGAGACACTTCCCGGCGTTCTACAATCGCTCCCGAGCGCCAGCCCCGGCCGTTCTCGACCTGCTCATTGGCGAGTACTGTCTGTTCTACCGGATCCCAGTTGACCACTGCAATTTTCTTGTAGGCCAGGTTTTTCTCAAGCAGCCTGTTGAAGAACCATTGTTCCCAGCGATAGTATTCGGGAGAACAGGTTGACAGTTCACGATTCCAGTCGTAACCAAAGCCGAGGCGCTTTAACTGGGTTCTCATGTAATCAATGTTTTCATAAGTCCATTTTGCCGGGGGTGTCCGGTTTGCAATAGCGGCATTTTCCGCTGGTAATCCAAAGGCGTCCCAACCCATAGGTTGCAATACATTCTTGCCGAGCATGCGTTGATAGCGGCTGATCACATCGCCGATCGTGTAATTACGGACATGCCCCATATGCAATTGCCCTGAAGGGTAGGGCAGCATCGAAAGGCAGTAGTATTTCTCACGATCCGGATCTTCCGACACTGCGAAGCTTTGTCTCTCATCCCAGTATTTCTGGGTAGCAGACTCGATTTCAGCAGGGTTGTATTTATCGATCATTCTGAAACAGGTTCGGGCAATTCATGGAGCGCGGATTTTAACCGATTAACCCGCTATGCGCACATATTCCTGTCAAGCCAGATCCTGGTATAAAGTACAATCGAAGCCATGGCAGGCAACATTCCCAGACCCTTTATAGATGAACTGGTCGCCCGGGTTGACATCGTCGATGTGATCGACCGGCGGGTACCCCTGACCCGCAAAGGCCGGGAATTTATCGCCTGTTGTCCGTTCCACGAAGAGAAAACACCGTCATTTACCGTCAGCCCCGATAAACAGTTTTACCATTGCTTTGGTTGCGGCGCCCACGGTACCGTGATCGGGTTTCTGATGGATTATGCCAATCTGGGGTTTGTTGAAGCGATTGAAGATCTCGCCGACGGGCTCGGCATGGAACTGCCTGCCAGGGATTCTGTCGGGCCGAGTCCTTCCCGGGAAGGGCTGGATCAACGACTGGAAGTGGTTGAACAGGCAGGCAATTGGTTTCAAAGACAACTGCGAACACATCCTGGGGCCAGGCAAGCTATCGACTACCTGAAATCCAGAGGACTGGATGGCAAGGTGGCGGCGGACTTCAAAATCGGCTATGCCCCTGACAGTTGGAGTAGTCTGGTCGATGCATTGGGCGCCAGTCCCCACCTGCGGGAGCAACTGGTCAAGACCGGGCTGATCGTCAGGAAGGAAGACGATGCTCAATCCCGCTTCTACGACCGGTTTCGGGGGCGCATCATATTTCCGATAGAAGATCATAGAGGCAGGATCGTAGGATTTGGCGGCAGGGCATTGGGTGATGGTGAACCCAAATATCTGAATTCTCCGGAAACACCGCTGTTTCACAAGGGCGCGGAACTCTACGGATTGCATCGTGCCCGCCGGGAGATCGGCAACAGGAAAAAAAGTATTGTGGTAGAGGGGTACATGGATGTCGTCAGTCTGGCCCAGTTCGGGGTGAACAATGCGGTCGCGACGCTTGGCACAGCGACCACCCGAACCCACCTGCAACGCTTGTTCCGTCTTGCGCCGGAAATTGTATTTTGTTTTGACGGTGATCGTGCAGGGTGGGACGCGGCCTGGAAGGCGATGACAATCTCGCTCCTCGAAATGCAGGCTGGCCGCCAGGTCGGATTCCTGTTTCTCAAGGAAGGCGAAGATCCTGATACCACGGTTCGCGCCGCAGGCCCGGAAGCGTTTGTCGAACAGGTTGACAATGCGCTGCCGTTACCTGAATTTCTGTTCACGACCCTGATCTCCCGGGTCGATATGAATCGAATGGACGGCAAGGCGTCTTTGGTGAGCCAGGCGTTACCATTGATTGAACAGTTGCCTGAAGGGGCGTTCAAGGACATGATGGTTTCAGAACTTGAATCATTGAGCGGGTTACCCAGAAGCCGGCTTACGGACAATGTCGCAGTGGCTCGGGGTCCTTTACCGGGACCGAGGAGGCGCCCGCAATCCGGGCAACTCCAGGAGGGTCAGATATCCCCTCTGGCACTTGCTGTCAGCCTGCTTTTGCAAAACCCCGGACTGGCGCAATCGGTCGGCAATCTGGCTGAACTGAAGCAACTGCGTATTCCTGGAGCGGATGTCCTGACAGGCATCATAGATTTGTCTTTGCGCCGATCTGACCTGACTACCGCCGGAATACTGGAATCTTTCCGGGAAAGCCCGGTCCATGGCTATCTGGGGGAACTGGCGATGAGACCCAATCTGATCGACGAGAATGTGCTTGAGAGGCAATTCAAGGATACTTTGGGCCACTTGCTTGAAAATCAGAGCGACCTGCGCAGACGGGAATTGCTGGAAAAGGCACGGCAATCGGAATTGACTCCGGAAGAATCGGCAGAATTGAATCAACTGCTGAAAACAAGGGTCAGGAATCTGCAGATTTCACAACCAGATTGAATTTATTGTGTATAATAATCGGTTGGATTTTTCCTGACACTTGACGTTGGTCAGGATGACGATTTCCCCAGGGCAACAGATAACCGAGGCAGCAGGTAACCAATGAGTAAAGAAGTTCAATCCAGAAAAGTTACCCCGAAAACAAAATCTGGAAAAGTTACCTCGAAATCCAAATCCGGAAACGGCAAGGGCGGGAACGGGGTTGTCGAAACCAAAGCGGGAGCCCGGGAAGAGACCAAAGCGAGCGTACCGTTTTCCAAAGAATCCAAGGAAAAAAAGGCTTCGCCCGAACCCCAGTCCGATCTGAAAAAACTGGTACTCAAAGGCAAGGATCAGGGTTTCTTGACCTATGCCGAGATCAACGACCATTTGCCGGAAAACATGCATGACACCGACCAGATCGAGGTCGTTGTCAACATGATTAACGATATGGGTATCGAGGTGGTGGATAAAGCTCCGGATACGGATATCATGACACTGAAAAGGGATAACCCTGAAGACCAGGAAGTTGCGGAAGAAGTCAGCGTCGCACTGAAAACCGCAGTTGAAAGCGAGTTCGGTCGAACCACTGACCCGGTTCGTATGTACATGCGGGAAATGGGAACAGTGGAGTTGTTGACCCGGGAAGACGAAATCGCTCTGGCCAAACGCATTGAATTGGGTAACCGTGAAAGCGCTTCTGCGATTGCACTGACCCCAGCGGCCATTCGGCAAATGCTGGAATTTGCCGATCAAATTGAAGCGGGCAAAATGAAGCTTTCGGATGTGGTAGTTGACTTTATGGAGCTGAATGCGCTGGATGATGAAACCGTGGCCATTCCCGGAGAACCCGGTCAAAATGCAGCCGAATCGGAAGGCTTGCCAAACAGTCCTGACTTCGACGATGCGATTATCCGTTTCAAGAAGATGGGCCGGATCTGGAATTCCCTGAACAAGGCGATCGAAACCCATGGTCTTGGCAGCAGGCAAGCGTTGCGAAACCGCAAAAGATTGAGTGACGAATTGTTACAAATCAAATTCGTACCTGCGAAACTGGACATCCTGGCTTCAACGTTACGCAATTGCATGGCCGAGGTGAAGGAATGTGAGCGTAGTATTGCAAAGTACTGCGTCAGCTATGGCAAGGTTTCCAGAAAAAGGTTTCTGGAATATTTCCGCGACAACGAGACCAATACGGAATGGTTTGACCGGTTGATCCTGGAGCGCTCGGATGAGCGAGCCCGGCTGGAGAAATACAAGGACAAGGTTGAAGTTTGTACATATCGGCTGGTCAAGATTCAGGACAAGGCAGGATTGGAAATGAAGGATCTGAAGGACCTGAACAAGAAACTTTCGATTGGTGAAGCCAAGGCACGGCGTGCCAAGAAAGAAATGGTCGAAGCCAATCTGCGATTGGTCATTTCGATTGCGAAGAAATATACCAACCGCGGGTTGCAGTTCCTGGATTTGATTCAGGAGGGCAATATCGGATTAATGAAGGCAGTCGACAAGTTCGAATATCGGCGCGGCTACAAATTCTCTACCTATGCCACCTGGTGGATTCGTCAAGCTATCACCCGATCCATTGCAGATCAGGCCAGAACCATCCGGATTCCAGTGCACATGATCGAAACCATTAACAAGCTCAACCGTGTCTCCCGCCAGATTCTTCAGGAAAAGGGCCGCGAAGCGCTGCCCGGTGAACTGGCCGAACGCATGGAACTGTCCGAAGACAAGGTTCGCAAGGTACTGAAGATTGCCAAAGAGCCGATTTCGATGGAAATGCCGGTGGGTGATGACGAAGATTCACACCTCGGAGATTTTATTGAGGACAAGAATATCAAAGCCCCCGTCGATATTGCGACTTCCTCCGGCCTGAAACATGCAACAGACGATATACTGGGATCACTGACCGAACGGGAAGCAAAAGTGCTGCAAATGCGATTCGGTATCGGTATGAACACGGATCATACCCTTGAAGAAGTGGGCAAGCAGTTTGATGTTACCCGGGAGCGTATTCGACAGATCGAAGCCAAGGCATTAAGAAAGCTGCGTCATCCGAGTCGTTCAGAGCATTTGAGAAGTTTCCTGGAAAACAGTTGACAGCCATCGGTAATTTCGAAGTGACTCCGGGACGCTTGATCAGAGCAGCCTGACGCCAGCCGGGGACGCTCACTGGCATTGTAAAGCACCAAACATATCCTTGATAAGGGCCTGTAGCTCAGTTGGTTAGAGCAGTGGACTCATAATCCATTGGTCGTAGGTTCAAGTCCTACCGGGCCCACCATATTTTTCAATAGGTTACTGAGTTTCTGCTACAAACCAGTCACACATTAATAAGACATCAAGACGAGATTACGAAGACAGACAAGACCTACCGAGCCCACGACTTCCTGATAGTTCGAGCCAATTTGACTATGTTCAGGTTTTCTTCTGGTCTTGATTCTTTTGCCACCAGGTTCCATCTAAGGCAGCGCCTCCGGCAAAAGCGTTAACGCCTAGCGTTTCTTGTATGCGTAGACATTCATTCCACTTGGCCATGCGCTCTGACCGGGCAAAAGAACCCACCTTGAGTTGACCGTTTCCTAACCCTGTTGCCAGGTGGCTTATAGTGACATCTTCCGTTTCTCCTGATCTGGCGGAAACGACAGATTTCCAGCCTGCCGAATTGGCAGCCTCATAAGCAGCCATTGTCTCCGTCAACGTTCCCGCCTGATTGACTTTGAGTAATGCCGTGTTGCAGGCGCCGTCCCGGGATGCCTGTTCAATTAAACCTGCGTTGGTGACCACATAATCATCGCCTATGATTAGAACACGGTCACCGAAACGTTGAGTAAATTCAACCATACCCTCAACATCATCTTCTGCGAGCGGGTCTTCAATTGAAGCTATCGGATAATCATCCAGCCATTTCCCAAGAACTTCGATTAGCGCCGAGTTATCCAGTTCCCGGCCATCTAACGCCAGTCGATACATGTCTCCATCCTTAAACTCAGAGGCAGCAACGTCCAGCGAAATAACAACGCGGTCTCCCGGTTTCTCTCCCGCGATTTCGATGGCCTGAACCAGCGTCTCCAGCGCCTCTTCGTTTCCTCGAAATTCCGGCCACCATCCTCCTTCATCAGCAACACCTGCTAAAAGACCGCGCCTTTTCATAATATCGCCTGCAGCAAAATAGACTTCGCTGGTAATTTCCATGACCTCCTCGAAACTTGATGCGCCGGGAACCATAATCATAAAGTCCTGGATATCGACCCGTTGGGCAGCATGCACTCCACCCCCAAGAATCTGAATTTCCGGCAAGGGTATCAGGGGCTTATATCCGAATACATCAGCTATGTGCCGCCAAAGGGGAGTGTTTGTGGATTTCGCCGCTGCGTGTACGGCAGCAAGAGATACAGCTATTGTAGCGTTACCACCCAATACTGATTTCATTGGCGTTTGGTCCAGATCCAACATTGCCATGTCGATGATAGCTTGATTTTCGACATCCAGACCGATCAGCGCAGGAGCGATGCGTTCATTTACGGATTTTAAGGCCCTTTGCACATCCATCCCCCGCAGTGATTTACCGCCATCTCTCAGATCAATAGCTTCCCGAGCACCCCTCGATGCTCCTGCCGGTGCAATCGCGCTGCCTACAGTTCCGTCTTCCAGTATGACATCCGCCTCAACTGTAGGATTTCCCCTCGAGTCCCAAACTCTCCTGCCGACGATATTCGTAATTGCGGTCATTAGGCGATTCTCTCCAGTTTTAACGAAATACAACCAAATAGACTTCGTAGATCGGTTGATCGTTGTTTAATCATTTGAATTGAAATATTTCGTACTAGTTCGCGGTTGTTTTCACTTAGATACTCAACTGGTGATTTTCCATCGATTCGGGCAAGCATCAATGCGGGTATAAGATCGCAAACCCTCGTCTGAAGTTGATCTGCGTCCTCCCAGTCAACCCTGGATGCGTATGCGTCCCATAGCAGTATCGCGCTTTCGAACAATTTCTGGCGAACTACCGGGAGGTGGATTGCCTTCAATATCAGGTGGTTCAAGCAAAATGCTACATCAAAGCCGGGATCACCCATGGTTGCACATTCTGCATCTAATACAACAGGATGGCCGTCGCGAAACAGGACGTTCTTGGGGCTGACATCTCCATGAATCAATACAGAGTCTGCTTCGTAGAGCCGCTCTGCCTTTTGGAGCAAGACGTCCGCAAGTTGAGGGTGATTGGATGCAGTGAAAATCAGGTAGGGATCAAGGCGGAGTTGGTGGAAATCATCACGATTATCAAATGCGAGGTTCGAAAATTCTTTGCGAGTCGATGAGGAATGGATCCTGCCTATGGACTCGCCAACTCTCTCTGCTTCAGTAGTTGAAACCATTCCTGCCAACAAGTGGGCTTTCCACAAGTAGACATCGCTTCCTTCTATGTACTCCATGGCAAAGCAGGGCTCTTCATTCGATTTTCCGAGTAATTTTACTGAGCCCGCAGGATTCACCCGAGATGCGATTTCCAGCCAGGCATATTCTGCTGTGTTTCGATGTGTCGGCGCTTGCCAATCTTGTTCAACTTTTAGTTTTTCGAGGGCGCACTTTAAACAAAATGTCTTGCCTCCCACAGTTACCTTGACAATGTTGGAAGAGACACCACCAGATAAAGGGTCAATGGTCTGGATATCTTCTTTGCGTCCTAAACCAAGCTCTTCGACCAGGTTTGAATAGCGATGATGGTCGTTGTTGTTCATTTTTCAACATCATATTGCATAGACCGTAGAAGTAAAGGTTGAATCTCTAAAGGATAAGGGATAGGTATCGTCATAAATTCAGTTCATAAAAAATCAAACGGTTGTGAGTCAAATCCCTGACTCCATAGTTTGTTACATAGGTTAAAATAAATAAAAGTGGTCACAAACAATAATCAACTTTATATGAGTGTGAAGTCCCATGAAATTTGAAGGTATATATCCGCCGGTAATCACCCCTTACAAAAATGATGGAAGTATTGATCGGGATGGGTTTGTCCTGATGATTGAACATCTTATAGATTCAGGGGTTCATGGAATTATTGTTGGAGGGACAACGGGTGAATTCTATGCCCAGTCGAAAGAAGAAAGAGTGGAACTGGTCAAATTGGCGAATCAAACCATAAAAGACAGGCTCCCTCTTATAGTTGGCGTCGGGGCGATTCGTACTGAGGATTGTATTGAATATGGGCAACTGGCAAAGTCAGGCGGGGCGGACGCGATTTTAATGAGTGCGCCTTTTTATGCGACGCCAAATCAGGTCGAACTGGCGAATCATGCCTTGGCCATTGACCGGGAAGTGAATTTGCCGATCATGCTCTACAATTATCCCGGGCGCACAGGAACCAAAATGCAAAGTGAGTTTTTTGACCGTGTTGGAGGAAGCCGCAATTTTGCCTGTATTAAAGAATCGACAGGGGATATCAATCAAATTCATATGTTAGCCTGCGAGTATCCTCATATCACGCTGCTTTGTGGAATGGATGATCAAGCGCTCGAGTTTTTCGCCTGGGGCGCCAAAGGGTGGGTCTGTGCGGGAGGAAATTGTCTGCCAAAGCAGCACATCGCTTTGTATGAGGCCATGGTCAAGGAGAATAATGTTGAAAAGGGGAGGGCGATCATGTTAGCGCTATTGCCATTTATGAATGTACTTGAACAAGGAGGAAAGTTTGTTCAATCCATTAAACATGCATGCAGGGTCAGTGGGTTGCCTGCCGGACCTGTTCGAAAACCGCTTCAGGAAATGAATAAGGACGAAAAAAGGGAACTTGAAACGGTACTGAAAATACTAAAAGCAACATTTGCTCAATTTGAGACTGAACCATCACACAATGAGGCTGGCAATGTCGTCGCTGTTAACGCATAACGAGTATCAACCTACTCTGATTCAATCGATTTCTCGTGTCGGGTATGCACCCTGTTTTAATCTGGACCGTAATCGTTCGGCTGGTTTGCTATCGATAGGCTCGCCAGGCGTTTCCAGAATAGTTCCGTCCAGATCAAACAACCATCCGTGATAACAACAACGTATGCCGATTGGCGAGCAAGAATAAATGTTTATATTACGTTCTTGAAGAGGCCGCTTTTCTGGGTGATCAGCGTCACTTATGTGTATAATATCCAACATGTATACACATTAAGGAACAAGCATGCGTACAAATATAGATATTGACGATAAATTGATGGTCAATGCAATGAAAGCTTGTGGTGCAAAAACGAAGAAGGCGACTGTGGAGAAAGGGTTGGAAATACTTATCCAGATCGAACGACAGTCCGGTCTTCGTATTCTTCGAGGCAAACTGCTTTGGGAAGGCTCGCTGGACGAGATGCGATTGGACAAGTGATTATTGCAGACACATCAGTTTGGATAAATTATTTCAATGGTGTGCAAGACCGTGAAACAGATATTCTTGATAAACTTTTAGCATCGCATCTCATTTTAATGGGGGATTTAATCTTGACAGAAATCCTTCAAGGTTTTCGAAGAGATCAAGATTATCAATTAGCTAAAAGCGCACTCATGCGACTGCCTTGCGCTGAGATGATCGGTCGGGAGACTGCCGTTATCAGTGCCGGAAATTATAGGAAGTTACGTAAACAGGGTATTACTGTTAGAAAGACTATTGACGTTTTGATAGCAACATTTTGTATTCGAAATGGTCATACGCTTCTGCATAACGATCGGGATTTTGATGCGATGATTGATTTACTCGATCTTGATGTTTATTAGTTGGAAAATAACCATGTCTCCAGATCCGAGCATTGTGCCATCCGGTTCAATCAGGTCGCATTTATTAGCGCTGACTAAAATTTCCTGAATTTTCCTGCTGTTATATCTGTAACGTTTATGTTACATTTTCACCATGTATGAAGTTCGGATTTTCAGGGATGAAAAGGGGCGAGAACCGGTTGTGGTTTGGGTGGAGGGCATCCCAATGAAGACGAGAATGTTCGACGAGTTTATGTACGAAAAACTTAAAGACCCCGAATTCGCCGCGGAATTCCTCACTGCTGCAGCGGATGATGAGGAACCTGTCGTGTTTCTCAACGCATTGCGCAAGGTGGCCGAAGTTCAGGGAATGTCTGAAGTAGCCATGAAGGCCGGGGTGCCACGCGAAAGTCTGTACCGTGTACTTTCTGCCAAAGGCAATCCCCGATGGTCCACTCTTGCGCCCCTGGTGCGCGCCACCGGTTTGAAGATCGAGATCACCACGAGCCGCCAGCCGTAGTAACGCGTAATTGCGTTGCTCGCCTTGTTGTAGAACAACAATCCATCGAACCAACAGAAGCTTTAAACGGGGAGCAAAGTATATAATTCCTGAAATTATGTTCTACAGATGATGAGGATGCAAATATGATCGGATATGCCATGGTTGGGGCCAGCGACCTGCAGCGCTCTTCGGACTACTACTACGCCGTTTTGACGCCGCTGGGAAACGGCGGCACGGATGAAGGCACGCCCGGACCGCGCCCCGCCGACGGAACAATCTACTATGCCTATGCTCGTGATCCGGACGGCAACAAGATTTGTGCCTTTTGCGCAAACGCAAAATAGCACCGACTGTATCACTGAACGACCACGGGAGGAGTGGGAACAGCATGCCAGGAAGGTTCGAGACCGCCGCAAGGCGATGGACATGGGGCGTGGCCGCGCTCGCGTGCGTCATCGTCGCAGAGCCGACCGAGGGTGAGGACGGCGACTACCGCGTTTATCGGGCGACCGACACCATCCGCTTCGAGCGCCACTGCGCCGACGCCGAGGCCTACCAGGTTCAGGCGTGGGCGGAGCTCGGATCAGAGGGCGTACGCGCGCTCGTGCTCATCTACGCGCGTCACGATGCGGTGCGTCGAGACGACATCTTCATCGGGCTTCGCCTCGTCGCGCTGCACATGGGAGCAGGTGAGGGCGCCTCCCACGCACCCTGGTCAATGCGGATGGAGACGCGCAGTGCGGGCGGCGGCTACGTGGGCGCGGAGCACGCTACGTACAATAGCAATCCCGCGCGGGGAGAGGGCGAGCGCCGCCCGTTTCGCGCGGATGCGAGCGGTGTGCTCGAGTGGCTCGATTTTACCGAGCCCAGCGACGACGAGGACCGCGGCGGGTACCCGCACAATTGGTCGCCCGAGATGGAGACCACGGCCACACAGCTCGGGCTCTCCGACGCCGAGCGCGAGGTCGCGCTAGACTTGGTGTTCACGCAACTGAACTCCGGCAAGGTCATACGCCTCCCCGGATCCACCGTCTGGATTCCCGACCGCATCTGGCATGGGCGACCGCCGAAGCCGAAGACATTGGGCCTGCTCGCCACGCTCAATCCATTCGAGAAAGGCAGCGTCTGGCAGTGGCTCGGGCGCGGCGCGAAGTACAGGGACTGCATCAAAGAGCGAAGGGCCGCAAAGCGAGCCTTCGCAGCCCAATCGTAGGCGCTTCGCTGTTGAGCACCCTCACAAGCGCGGGTTGTGCTGTCGATGGCGGCCAAGTAACTTAAGTCTGAACTTCTACACTTGAATCATGGATTCCCGTATTGCTTGCCCAGCCCGAAAATTGCACCGGCGTCACGGAAATTGATTGCCCTGACGCCATCACTGAATTGCCTCTCTTCTCCGTTATAAACGACATAGCCTGACTTGAGAGGCTGCTGTTTTTCCGAAAATCGTAACAGCATTTTCCTGAAGTGAGAATGAAATGTTGACGCGGATTTGATTTCGATGCCAATCAAATTCCGGCCATTCGCATACAACAGATCAATTTCATTGCCATGGCTATCCCGATAAAAATACAGGTTCGGTGTCTTGCCTTGGTTATATCGAGTCTTGATTGCTTCCAGAACAACCAGATTTTCAAACAACTGACCAACCAGAGGGTCACGGGTTACCTGCTCTGGTTTTTCGATGCCTAACAGATAAGTCAGTAGTCCCGTATCCGTGAAGTAGTATTTTGGAGACTTGATTACCCGTTTACCGAAATTCTCGAAGTAAGGTGAAAGTTTGAATACCACAAATGACGCTTCCAGAATGGACAGCCATTCCTTTACAGTTTTGGTACCCACACCCACATCTGACGCGAGGGATTGATAGTTGATGATCTGGCCTGTTCTTCCGGCCAGCAAATGCATGAATTTATCGAACAGACTGGCATCCTTTAGCTGGATGATCTGGCGAACATCTCTTTCGATATAAGTTTGATAATAATTTGCGCAGGCGGTATTGGGTCTTTGATTCTGATCGTATATACGGGGAAGAAATCCGGTAAAGACGTATTCCTCGAACGTGTCGAAGGTGATCTTCGCCGCTCTTAATTCGTCGATGGAAAAAGGCAGCAGGTTGAGAATCCCGGTTCTGCCTGCCAGTGACTGGGTGATTGCAACTCTCAATTCAAGTTGATGGGAACCGGTGAGAACGAACTGACCATTCTTTCCGGTGTCGTCGACGATCCCCTGCAGATAACTGATGAGATGAGGCGCTCGCTGGATTTCGTCAAAAATGACAGTTTCCCGATACCGGGCCAGGAATCCCCTTGGGTCTTCCCGGGCAAAGGCCAGGATATCGGGTGTTTCCAGACTGACGTAGGTATAGTCTTTCAACAATTCCCGCGCGAGTGTCGTTTTTCCAGCCTGTCTTGGCCCCAACACGGTTACAATCGGGTATTCCTTGAGTTGCTGGAGCAGTTCTTTAGATAAGCCACGAAAAATCATACGAGTATTACATTATGTGTAAATCTGTAGTTCAAGTCCTGTTTTACACATTAAATACCAGACATCCGGTTTCCATTCCACGATTCACCCCCCCTTGAGCCGGTGGGGGCGGAATGTCGGGGTCGGATTCCGGACCACCAAAGGGAGTTGTTCCTGCGATTGACGTGTGCAGGGAGCGGCCTCTGTGCCTGTCCGATGTCCAGAATGTGCCAAAGATATAGCGACCTGTCCCATGTGTGGCAAGCGGTAATGATATTTTTGTAATGCCAGAAAAGGACTCCGAAATGTCAATTGAAAAAGTAGACACACTCGTTGTCGGCGCCGGCCAGGCCGGTGTGGCCATGAGCGAGCATTTGAGTAATTGCGGTGTGCCTCACCTCGTTCTGGAGCGATACCGGATTGCAGAACGCTGGCGCTCGGAAAGATGGGATTCACTGGTTACCAACGGCCCATCCTGGCATGATCGATTTCCGAATATGGAGTTTACAAGCGATCCGGATGGTTTTCCTTGTAAGGAGGAAGTGGCGGACTACTTTGTCGCTTATGCGGAAATGATCAAAGCCCCGATTCGATGCGGTGTAGAGGTACTGGAGGTGACGAGAAACAAAGGTTACCCCGGCTTCAGAGTCGAGACGTCAGAAGGCGTGATCGAAGCCAACAGAGTGGTTGCAGCCACCGGATCTTTTCAAAGACCTGTCATACCGGCTATAGTGCCTGATGATACAGGAATTACACAACTTCATTCGAGCGTCTACCGTAATCCTGGCCAATTGCCCCTGGGCGGGGCGCTGGTGGTCGGCGCAGGGTCTTCGGGGGCACAAATTTCGGATGAACTCTTGCGTGCAGGTAAAAATGTTTATCTCTCTGTTGGACCGCATGACCTTCCTCCGCGGAGGTATCGTGGGCGTGATTGTGTCTGGTGGCTGGGTGTACTTGGCAAGTGGGAAGAATCGGCTATCGAACCCGGAATGGAACATGTCACAATCGCGGTAAGCGGTGCCCACGGTGGTCACACGGTAGACTTCCGGCAGTTGGCTGCACAGGGGATGACGCTCGTTGGCCGAACAGAATCATTCCAAAACGGAGTGATGAACTTCGCAACGGATCTTTCGAAGAATATCGCTCAAGGGAATGCCAATACCCTGTCTGTGCTGGACGAGGCGGATACTTACATTGTCCGCAACGGTCTGGACTTTCCAGAAGAGCCTGAAGCTCGCGTAGTTGGCCCCGACCCGCAGTGCGTAACCAACCCCATTTCAGAGTTGAATCTGGCAGAGGCTGGAATAACCTCCATCGTCTGGGCAACAGGCTTTGATGTCGATTACAGCTGGTTGAATGTGGACGCGTTTGATTCAGAAGGCAAGCCGAAGCATCAACGTGGCGTTTCAACGGAGCCGGGGATCTATTTCCTCGGATTGCCCTGGCAGTCACGGCGTGGGTCTTCCTTTATATGGGGTGTCTGGCACGACGCCAGGTTTCTGGCAGACCAGATTGTCATACAAAATCAGTACCTGGCATACAAGGCTTGCGCGCAATGTAATGCCGCCCCAGGAGATTCCGATTGTCCCAACGTTGCCATCTGACCATGGTTGGGATGCAATCTGGGGGGCCGACTCCAGAACATTCCAGCCTTCTCTTGAGTCGAGTCACAGTCCATGCCGGGGAACAACACCGGATCCTCAAACCACCTCTTCTTCAATAACCGGATTTGTCAGACACCCGATGTTTTCTATCTCGATCGTGATCTGATCTCCCTGCCTGAGAAAGACCGGCGGATTGCGGGCAAATCCGACTCCGTGGGGTGTGCCCGTCAGTATGATACTGCCCGAACTCAGTATGGTGCTTCCACTCAGGAACTCGATCAGGGCAGGCACATCGAATATCATGTCATCCGTATTCCAGTCCTGCATGGTTTCCCCGTTCAGATGGCTCTTTATGGCCAGTGCGTTCGGATTCGGAATTTCATCGGCGGTAACCAGTAACGGACCAAGCGGGCAGAATGTGGCAAATGTTTTTCCGCGACACCACTGACCGTTCCCTCCCAGTCCCTGCCAGTCGCGGGCACTGACGTCGTTTGCACAGGAGTACCCCAAAACGTAGTCGAGCGCGTCGTGTCTTGAGACGTTGTGGCATGTCCTGCCGATCACTACCGCAAGTTCAGCTTCAAAATCGACTTTGTCGCTGCGCAGTTTTCGTGGCAGGATAATCGGGTCGCCAGGATTTTGTAACGAGGACGTGGACTTGAAAAACAGTACCGGGCGTTCCGGAATTTCCTTGTTTCCCTCTTTTGCGTGCTTTGCATAATTCAGACCGATACAGTAGATATCGGTTGGCAGGACGGGAGACAGGAGTTTTCCGGTAACCACATTCCCGGTATCTGTCAGACCTTGATAAAGGTTGCCCGCAGCTTCGGTGTAACACTGGTTACCGTGCTCAATGGCGTAGCAGACCTTACCGTCTTTTCGTTGCAGTCTTGCGATCTTCATGGAAACACAGTATACAATAAATCCAGCTCTGTCATACTGTTCGCGGGGCTGGTATTATTTCCCCTATGAACAAACAGCCGAAAATTCCCGAATCCGTTGCCGGGCCTCGACTGTGGCGGGCGTTGTCTCATTCAATGAGCGGATTTCGGGTTGCCTGGCGTGAGGAAGCCGCTTTCAGACTGGAAATCGTTCTTGCCGCATTACTGTCCGCTGTTTGTCTGTATCTGCCCTTCGATACCTGGCTCAAGGCCGTCATTTTGTTCAGCCATGTTCTGGTCCTGGTTGCCGAGTTGTTGAATACCGCTGTTGAGGCCGTGGTGGACATGAATACGAGGGAGTTTCATCGTGATGCGAAAAAAGCCAAGGATACGGGGAGCGCTGCGGTACTGATGTCATTGATTCTGGTTGCCGGCCTGTGGGGTTATGCGCTCTTCGGGTTGATATAAGTCAATTCATCCTTTCCCGTCAGGGATAGTCTATCGCAATCAGCAGGCAACCGTTGACGGTTCGGCTGTTATGCTCTGTCCCCGGTTTGAAAATAACCATGTCTCCGGGTCCAAGCACGGTACCATCCGGTTCAACCAGGTCACCCTCGATAATGAAATATTCCTCGTTGAATTTATGTGTGTGCACTTCGGTTACAGCCCCCGGCTCCATACGCATGATATAGGAGCCCTGGCCGGTTGTATGATCGTAACTCAGATTCAGCATACTGATGTCGGTGTTTTCGGGATCCCAGGGGTATTCACCAAATGCGGTGCTTCGGGTTCTTATGATCTGTCTTCCTGTTATCGTTTTGGTCATCGTTTTCAGATTGCCTCCTGTTTTGGGGATTGATCGGTTTTGTTTTCATCGGAATCATCCGCGGCGCTTTGCTCGTCAAGCAGATGGAGTTCGTCCTGCAGCAGTGCTTCAACATAATCTTCTGCATCGGGCGCTACGTACTCCGCCACCGGGGTGCCAATAAGTCCTGCCGCAATCGCCGGACTCTGGTCGCTCGGGTCGATGGGCTCGGAAATACCCATACGATAGGTTGAAAACGCCAGGATCAGGGCAAAGAAAAATGCGATTCCAATGAAAAAGGATACTGGCCCAAACTGACCCATCAGGAACGATACGACAATCGGACCTGTACTCAACCCGATTCCGGTTATCATCACCAGACTGCCGCTGGCCGCGATAATCTGGTTGGGCCTCAAACGATCATTGGCGTAAGCGATGTTCAATGCATACAGGGGTATTGCCGCTCCGCCCAGAATCACAATAATGACAAAGTAGGCAATACTGCCTTTTGTCAGCAACATCGCAGCAATGCAAACGAGCACCGCTACCGAACAAAGGACTGAGAGGGTGATTCTTCGATTTATACGGTCTGACAACCAGCCAATCGGCCATTGAGTAACCAGACCGCCCAGAAAAACACAAGCCATGAATAGTGAAACCAGATCGGTCCTTTCGAGAACGTGGGCTGCGTAAACCGGCCCCATTCCAAAAATGGTACCGTGGGCGGCCCCGGTCAATCCGCTGCTGATCACTGCCAGTGGCGAAGCACGATAGAGCTCCTTCAAAGACAATTTTTGGGTTCGGCCAAAGCTGGGCGCAGGTTTGGCCGTAAGCAGGATTGGAATCAATCCGGCCGACGCAATCATCGAAACCAGAATGAAAAGCTCAATTTCCATCGGATCACCCAGATTGAGCAGAAACTGGCCTCCACCCAGTCCGAGTGTGGTAATCACCATATAAACAGACAGAACCCGACCGCGCGTCTCATTGCTTGCACGGTAATTCAGCCAGCTCTCTGTGACCACGTACAGACCCGCATAACTCAGACCGGTGACGAATCGCATTGCAGTCCAACTGACCGGGCTGACGTAGATGCCGTGGACGAGAATCGAAATCGAAGCCATTGAGGCCAGGGCGGCGAAGACACGGATATGGCCCACTCGTTCTACCAGTCTGGGTGCGATCATCGAACCCACCAGGATGCCGAAAAAGTAGCCAGACATGATAATGCCGGTTATGAAGGTGGGAAAGCCCTCCATGGTGGCGCGCAATCCGAGCAGTGTTCCCTGAAGTCCGTTGCCAAGCATCATGAAGCCGATGCCGATCAGCAATGCCCAGGAAGCGCGGAGGTCATTAATCATGGCAGTTTCTCCCAAGTGATTGCCTAAATAATCAGCTTATAATCAGGCGGATTCTAAAGATAATATTCCGGGTTTACCATATTAATTTTCAATTAAATTGGTAGCTGTTTTGTACGTCGGTTTATTGTAATCTGGCTGCTTTACCTGCCCCGGTTTTCCCGATGACACCTCCAACTCAGGATATTTCCCATCGCAGTGTCTGGGCGCTGGCAGGACCAATGATCATCTCGAATATTTCGGTGCCTCTGGTGGGGGCGGTGGACACCGCTGTGGTCGGTCATTTGCCGGGATTGCATCATATTGGCGCGGTCGCTCTGGGGGCGTTGATCTTCAGCTTTATTTACTGGGGATTCGGCTTTTTGAAGATGGGTATTACCGGATTCATTGCCCGAGCCTATGGTAGAGATGATCAGGATTCGATTTCGGGCACCATGTTACGGTTTATTCTGCTGGGGCTTGTCTTTGGTCTGGCTGTGATCATTCTGGGCAATCCTCTGATAAGACTGGCGTTGTATTTTATCGATGGCAGTGAGGCTGTTGAAACGCTGGCTGCCGAATATTCCCTGATCCGAATCTGGGGCGCCCCTGCCACCCTCTGCGTTTATGTTTTCACCGGCATTTTCGTAGGAATGCATCAGACACGTCTGGCGCTGATTTTGCAACTGGTTCTCAACTTCACTAATGCCGGACTGGACCTGTTGTTCGTCCCTGTTCTTGAACTGGGCGTGCCAGGGGTGGCCTGGGCAACACTGATCGCAGAATACAGTGCAGCATTGTGCGGGTTTTTCATGTTGCGCAAGTCACTGTTCAAGGCTATTGACAGATTACGGTGGCCTGAAATTCTGGAAGTCGGCGCTTTGAAGGAAATGGCGAGCACTAACGGCAATATTTTTATCCGCACAATATGCCTGGTTTTTTCATTTGCATTCTTCACCGCACAAAGTGCCGCTCATGGAGAGTTGATTCTGGCAGTGAATACGGTATTGCTTCATTTTCAGACTGTTATGGCCTATGGACTGGATGGTTTTGCGCATGCGGTTGAAGCCATGGGGGGCAGCGCCTATGGCGCCCGGGACAGAGAGAAGTTTAAACGGGCGGCCTGGGTAACCACCCTTTGGTCGGGGGGGATGGCGGTGTTTATCAGCATTGCCTATTACCTGTCTGGAAATACAATCGTGGCGTTGTTTACCGATGCAACAGAAGTCATTCAGACAGCAGATCAGTATTTGTTCTGGATGATCATCGCCCCGGTCGTATCTTGCTGGAGCTTTCAGCTTGACGGAATATTTATTGGCACAGGACATGCCAGGGAAATGCGTAATGCAATGATTATTTCAACGGCGGGTTACCTGATTCTCACGTTTGTCTTTCAGTCCATGTTCGGGAATCATGGATTATTTCTCGGGTTGACCTGTCTTATGATTTTGAGGACCATGACACTGTATTATTATTATCCGAAACTGGTGCGTTCGATACTCTGACTCACCTTAAGTTTGCTGAATGGCGCTGGATAAAACGCGCAATATCCCGAATCTCATCAGGGTGCACGGAATGAGGCATATCGTAGGTATGCCAATCGACGTTGTACCCGGCTGCGGCGAGCTTCCGGTAGCTGTGTCGTCCCGCGCTCACTGGAATAACCGGGTCGTGATATCCATGGGCCATGAAAACCGGCGTACCGAGATTCTCACTGGAACGCTCAGCTTCGGTTGAATCTGAATCTGGCAGATAAGCCGACAACGCAATGATGCCTGCAAGAGGTTGTCGGTATCTCAAACCGGCAAACAGAGCAACGGCGCCTCCCTGGGAAAATCCGGCAAGAAACAGCTTGTCGGTGGTGATACCCCGTTGATTCTCCTGTTCTATCAAAGTCCTGACAATCCCGGAAGCGTGTTCCAGACCTGGCCGGTCTGCCCGTTCTGATTTATCTGCGTCGACCGGCATTTCATGGATGTCATACCAGCCACGCATGACCATGCCATTATTTATGGTAATCGGACGCAACGGAGCATGTGGGAACACGAATCGAAAAGCGGTGTCACCCGGTAATCCAAGTTCACCGACAATGGGGACAAAATCATGCCCGTCCGCCCCCAGTCCATGTAACCAGATTATGGTTGCTTCAGGGTCCAGCCCTGTCTGGATTTCAATGTAATCGAGTTCGCCGGAAGCGCGATGGTCTGGGCTGTTCTGGTTCACGTTTTCTCGGTATCCTGATAATTTGCGTTGTTGTTGATTGTTCTGGATTGTATTTGGCAATAGCAATTTATTCCACACGCCTGTTCAGGATAACAGGCAATCAAAGGATCGAATCCACGCCCTGCTGAGGGTGGCGGCTTGCCCGTCACAGGTCGGATGCTATCGGGTATACTCAGGTGAACGACACTGCAAAGTACGTGCAACCTGGTACGACATGAGATGAATGATAAATCCACAAAGGGGACAGCGGTCCCTGCGGTTCTGATAGAAAATCAAACAACCCGGGTGACCGAATGGCGATTTTCAGAAAAAGGGGACAATACCGGCTGGCATCGGCATGAATACGACTATGTGGTTGTGCCACTGTTTGACGGTTTCCTCGAAATTGATTCGGGAGATGGGGAAGTGGTCAGGGCGAACATGAAAAACGGGGTTCCCTATTTCAGGAACGCGGGTGTAGAGCATGACGTTATCAACGGCAACGGATTCGAGTGTGCCTTTGTCGAGATCGAGTTTCTGAATTGATGGACCGACGATGGCCGATAGCCAGCAAAATACGGAAAAGACAATAGAGCTGACACCGGTTGATCTGGCCGCCGAACTGCCGGCTTTTGTGGATCTGCTGCCTGATCGCTTGCAGACTTACTGGCATATTCTGGATGTGTATCCGATTCTGCAGGCTGTTCTGATTGCGCTGCTGTTTTTGTTGCTGGCTTATGTCATTCGCCGATTTGTACTGAACGCGGTGTGTCGACAATTCGCCATGCGCCTGTCGGGCGACGCGGACGGTCAGGTCATCGCCATGCTGAACCGACCGGTTTTTGTCACTGTTATCTGCATTGGACTGATTATCGCTCTGTCTTCCAGTGGTCTGCCCGGTGGACTTGTGGGCATTGCAGTTTCGCTGATTGGCTCGGTTCTCGTTCTGGTCTGGTTGGGCTTCAGTTTTCGATTGTCCGGCTTATTCACTTCCGCGATGTCAACTAATGATCGCTTGTCGTTGATTAATGACCAGAGCAAACCCTTGCTCAGTATCGTATTCAAGATTGTGGTTATTATGGTCGGTGTCTATACCCTGTTTATCCTGTGGGGTATCAACCCGGTTGGTTTTCTGGCTTCAGCCGGCATCGCTGGTATCGCCATCGGATTTGCTGCCAAAGATACGCTGGCCAATCTGTTCTCAGGTTTTTTCATCATCGCTGATATGCCTTACAAACTGGGTGACTACATAAATCTTGACACCGGCGAGCGCGGCAAGGTTATCCATATAGGTTTGCGCAGCACCCGCTTGCTTACCCGCGACGACATCGAAGTCATCATTCCCAATGGAGTCATCGGCAACGCAAAGATCGTCAACGAAACCGGTGGCCCATCGAGCAAACTTCGTCTGCGCCTCAGCGTACAGGCTTCATACGAGGCCGACCTTGAAGAGGTGTGCAGTTTATTGACTGAAATTGCGGAGAACCACCCGGGGGTGTGCAAAACTCCACCCGCGGCGGCGCGTGTGCGCGGCTTTGCGGACAGTGGAGTCAATATCGAACTGCTTTGCTGGATTGAAAATCCCGAACTGCGCGGACGGACACTGCACCAGCTTTATCTGGCGACACGTCAGGCATTTCGGGAGAAAAATCTGAAAATACCGTATCCGAAGCGGGATATTTACCTGCAGAATGCGAGCGGAGACAAGGTATCTCAAGGGACTAAGGTATGATTGTCTCCAGGTTACTGATTCGTATCCCGTACGTGTGTAAAAATCTCATTCGAAGCCTGTTCATTCTGACCCTGCTTTGGTATTCCTCCTTGTACGCTCAACAGGGGGCGCGGGTTTCGGTTGACGCGGTGATTGCAGAGAAGTTTACCCAGACGGTGCCTATACTGGGGCGACTGGTTGCCAAACAGTCCGGTACCGTAGCTGTGCGTATCGGTGGCCCGGTTTCTGAAATTCTGGTTGATCTCGGAGATGTCGTAGCCGTGGGCCAGATACTGGCGCGCCTCGATACGACCAATCTGGAGCTCCAGAAAAAACAGGCCGAATATGCGTTGATCGAAGCCCAGACGCGATTAAAAACCGTAAAGGCCCAACTTGCTCTGGCAGAGCAGGAAGTGGAACGACTGGAAACCCTGAAGGGGTCGGCAGCAATCAGCCAGGCCACCCTTGATGATGCCTTGCAGCAACAGATTATTGCCTACTCGCGGGTCAATGAAGCGGAAGCGGGAATCAACAGCAGCCGGGTTTCTTTTGAGATCGCTGCGCTGGCCAATGACAATGCGGCCATCCGAGCGCCATTCGACGGAACCATTACCGGGAAATTGACCGAAGTCGGGAATTACCTGCAAATCGGGCAGCCTGTTTTTCGGTTGATATCGAACCTGCGCCTTGAACTTGAGGCTGACATCCCGGCAGCTCAGTTAAAAGGATTGTTGCCGGGCTTCATTGTGCAGATCGAGCTGGAAAACGGAAGTCGGCATCATGCCACAATGCGGGCAATCATACCGGAAGAAAATCCCAGAACACGGACCCGGCGGGTTCGATTCGAACCGAATCTGGGGGCTGGGGCAGGTGATCTTGCGAACGAGCAAAGTGTGACCGTGTATGTTCCGATAGCCCGGGTGCGTGAAATACTGACCGTACACAAGGATGGCATCATTCGGCGCGGACAAGGTGATATCGTCTACGTTGTTGTCAAGGATGCCGAAGGAATCAAACCGGATTCGGTGGAAATGCGGGAATTGAAAACCGGTTATGCCACCGGCAGCCGTGTCGAGGTCCTGTCTGGATTGGGCGAGGGTGAAATGGTTGTTGTTCGAGGAAACGAGCGACTGAGGCCGGGGCAGGTTGTAGGGATTGCGGGGTCTCTATGAATATAATTCGCGCTGCCATTGACCGACCGACCGCGGTGGTGGCCGCAGTATTGCTGATTATTCTGTTCGGTCTGGTGGCGTTGACCACGATCCCGATCCAATTGGCGCCGGATGTCAATCGACCCGTGATTACCGTCACCACCAATTGGTTCGGCGCCGCTCCGGCGGAAATCGAACGGGAGCTGGTCAATCAGCAGGAAGAAGAGTTCGCCGGCCTTGAAGGATTGGAATCCATTACCAGTCGGGCTCAACAGGGGCGAAGCCGGATCACCCTGGAATTCAAGGTTGGCGCCAACATGGACCGCGCCCTGCTGCTGGTGGCAAATCGACTGGACCGGGTGCCGGACTATCCTGATGAAGCAGATCAGCCCACTCTGGATACGGCTGGCAGCGAGGACAACTCGATCGCATGGATGACCCTGCACCGGCTGGAGGGAAATCAACGACCGATCCACGAATACGGCGATTTCATAGAAGATGTCGTAAAGGAACGGCTGGAACGGGTTTCCGGCATCGGCAAGATCAATGTCTACGGAGGCAGTGAGCGGGAAATTCATGTAATTGTTGACCCCAACCTGCTGGCACGCTTTCAACTGACGGTTACAGATCTGGCGACAGCGCTTCGAAATGCCAATGTGTCTCTCGGTGCAGGCAGCATCGATGAAGGTAAAAGACGCTATGTAGTTCGGACCGAGGGCGAACTGAATAGTCTGGAAATCATTCGCAACGTACTGGTCAGGAGCTCGGACAACGCGGGTGCATTGAACAGGGTGGCGCTGTCCGATGTGGCCACTGTTCAATTCGGCTACAAGGAACCCACCTCCAGTATCCGGATGCTTGGAAACCCTGCGATTGCATTGAGCGCTGAGCGACAGACCGGGGCCAATGTCATCGAAATCATGGCCGGGCTGAAAGCGGCAATCAATGAATTGAACCAGTTCCAGATCCCCAATGCGGGCCTCAAACTCCAGCAGGTTTACGATGAAACAGTTTATATCGATTCGGCGATTAATCTGGTGCGGCAAAATATCTGGGTGGGAGGCTCGCTGGCCGCATTGATTTTATTGCTCTTTCTTCGATCCTTGCGCGCCACACTGGTGATATCCTTTTCGATTCCGATATCCGTGATTGGCGCATTTGTCGCCATGGCGATCCTTGGACGGTCGATCAATGTCATATCGCTTGCCGGTCTTGCTTTTGCAGTGGGCATGGTGGTGGATGCGGCGATCATCGTGCTGGAGAATATCTATCGCCTGAAGGAACAGGGCCATTCCAATGCCAAAGCGGCTTATCTTGGCGCCAAACAGGTCTGGGGAGCGGTGCTGGTCTCGGCCCTGACCACAGTCATGGTTTTCATACCGATTCTGGTGATGGAGCTGGAGGCGGGACAGTTGTTCAGGGACATCGCAGTCGCCATCTCAGTCTCGGTACTGCTTTCCCTGCTCGTATCGATTACCCTGATTCCGGCAATGGCAAAACGGTTCTTCAGGAAGACCGGGGGGGATGGTCCGAATGCCGTGACTCACCACCGGGCAGGTATTCCGGTGATTGACTGGCCGGCTCGCCAGTTTGTCCGTTTGATCGTCTGGTTTGTCGAAGCCGTGCTACGAAGCCGGATCATGGCATTGCTGGTTACGGTCGTCATTACCCTGGCCGCGAGTGCGGGAGCCTGGCATGCGCTGCCTAAACTTGAGTATTTGCCAGAAGGGAATCGCAACCTCCTTCTGGGTTTCGTCGTGCCGCCGCCGGGTTATAACCTGGAGACGACCAAGCAAATTGCCCAGGGAATTGAAGCTGAAATCAGGCCACTATGGGCTTCGGAAACCGGTCCGGAATCGGGCGCGGACGGTCTGCCGAAAATCGAACGTTTCTTTTATGTTGCCTTCCGTGGTCAAACCATACTCGGAATCACTGCCATCGAGCCTGAAAGGGTGGCGGAACTCAAACCGGTATTGCAAAAACCCGTTTTCAGGGAGCCTGGAACCTTCGGCTTTATCACCCAGCCCTCGATTTTTGGCCGAGGGGTAGGGGGTGGCCGGAAAATTGAACTGGATATCTCTGGCCCTGATTTTGACCGGATTTTCCTGGCTGCCAACCGGGCGTTTGGCAAGATAACACAATTGTTTCCCCGCGAGCAGGGTCATGAATGGAAACCCGTGCCCGGTCTGGAGTTGGGAGCGCCGGAAGTCAGAATTATTCCCAACCGTCTGAGGTTGAGCGACAGTGGGGTTACAGCGACCGAACTTGCCCGGACTATTGATACCTTCAATGATGGTTTGCGGGTAACCCAATCCACTATTGACGGCAGATTGATGGATATTGTTCTGAAAGGCGATGAAGACAGTGTCTACCAGACCCAGGGTATTGGCAACCTGCCCGTGGTCACCCCGGGCGGACAGATTGTTCCTGTTTCCTCGCTCGCGGAATCAGTCGTTACTGCCGGTCCGACCGAGATCCGCCATCGCGAAGGTTTTCGTACCATCACCCTGGAAATTCGTCCGAGCTCCGCTCTCGCCCTGGAGTCGGCGATTGATCTGCTACAGGAACAGGTGATCGATACGCTGAAGGAAGAAGGACTTCCGGACGGTATTCAGCTCAACATTTCCGGCACGGCGGACAAGCTGGTAGAGACCCGCAATGCGATGGCAATCAATATGATGATCTCCATCATTATCGTATTTCTGGTCATGGCCGTTCTGTTCGAGAGCTTTATCTATCCATTGATCATAATGCTTTCCGTACCGGTTGCCGCGGCTGGCGGCGCAGGCGGGCTGGCATTACTCAATCTGATCACCTTTCAACCTCTTGATATGCTGACCATGCTTGGTTTCGTCATTCTCATCGGCATCGTGGTGAACAATGCAATCCTGCTGGTACATCAGACGCTGTACCATATCCGTATAGAAGGAGTTGAAGCTACCAAAGCAATCAGACAGGCGACACGTAACCGGATTCGTCCGATTTTCATGTCTACGCTAACCAGCGTTTTTGGTATGCTGCCTCTGGTGTTAATTCCGGGGGCCGGGTCTGAGCTTTATCGTGGCCTTGGTTCTGTTGTGGTCGGCGGGCTCAGTCTTTCTGCTATCATCACACTGCTCATCGTTCCACCCATGATGTCGCTGATCGTTGTCCCGATCGAACGACGGGCCAGCCAACGTAAAACCCGTAGCCCGGGCACGGCAATAGTACCGGAAATCTGAACCTTGACTCAAAATTCTGATTTGGCCTCAGCCAAAATCATGCAAAATCGATACCTGATCGGAATCCTGATTGTATTTATGGGAGGGGTATTCCTCAGTACTTCGGGAATTATGCTGCGCAGTATGGATGATGCGAACGGTTGGCAGGTGGTCCTTATTCGTTCACTCACATTTTTCATCACTATCCTGACGATCATGATTTTCCGCTATCGCAGAAACACATTCGCAGCCTATCGCGCTGTTGGCGTCTCCGGTATATTCGCAGCCATTCTCCTCGGGCTGGGTTCGGTCTGCTATATCTTTGCGATGCTCAATACCAGTGTCGCCAATGTGGTCTTCATTATCGGTTCAGCGCCTCTGGTCACCGCTCTGATAGCGTGGTTGTTTCTGAAGGAAAAAATCGGCGTCTGGGGTCTGGTAGCGATGATAACCTCGGTATTCGGTATTGGTCTGATGTTCATTGATGGCTTTATCAGCGGCGGCATGTTTGGCAATCTGCTGGCGTTGCTGATGGTATTCATGTTTGCGTTTTACCTGTTGATCCTGCGGTCAAAAAAACATATTGACATGATCCCTGCCACAGGCCTGTCCGGTTTGATCACCTTTGCTATCGCAGCCGTGATGGTGAGCGATCTTGACATCAGCCTCCATGATCTGGTGATTTGCATGATGCTCGGCTCTTTCCAGCTCGGGCTGGGTTTTTTGTTCCTCACTCTGGGTACGCGCTTTATCCCAGCGGCTGAAGTTGCCTTGTTTTCAATGAGCGAGTCGATCCTGAATCCACTCTGGGTATGGATCGGGGTTAATGAAGTTCCCAGCAATTATACTCTTGCGGGCAGCGCGGTCGTCCTGGTCTCGGTGATCACCTACAGTCTGATCGCAATCCGGAATGATCGCAAGCCACACGCCGCCACACCATGAAATCCTTCAAACAACAGTTTCCCTGGCCTTCGCAACGCATGCCGGCGATGGGTCGCAATATGGTGGCGACTTCCCAGCCACTGGCGGCGCTGGCCGGGTTGCAGGCAATCAGAAAAGGGGGCAATGCGGTGGATGCCGCACTGGCTACGGCGATTACCCTGACCGTGGTTGAACCTACCATGAATGGTATCGGCAGCGATGCTTTTTGCATTGTTTCGGATGGCAATCAGTTGCATGGGCTTAACGCCTCGGGCAGGAGTCCGTTGGCGTTCGACAAGCCGGATTTCAGGGGCTTGAAGGCAATGCCTTTGACCGGCTGGGATAGCGTGACCGTGCCGGGCGCTGTCAGCGCGTGGGTTGTATTATCCGAAAAATTCGGCAATCTTCCTTTCGAATCACTGTTCGAGGATGCGATCCATTATGCCGACACCGGATTCCAGGTCACACCGATCACGGCACGATTATGGTCTTTCGCGCCGGAAGAGTTTGCCGGGTTTGAAGATTTTGCGCCATTTTTACCAAATGGCAAGGCGCCGGAAGTCGGTGACCTGTTCCGTTTTCCGGAACAGGCCCGGACTCTGGAGAAAATTGCAACCAGTAAGGGTGATGCGTTTTATCGCGGTGAACTCGCACAGAAAATTGTTGCGGCATCGAAGCGCGGCGGAGGAAAATTCACCCTGGCGGATCTGGATCAGCATCAATGTGACTGGGTCGAATTGATCTCTCACCCCTGGCATGGTTATGACCTCCATGAAATCCCGCCTAACGGCCAGGGTCTCGGCGCCTTGATTATGCTCGGCATTTTATCGCACAGTCCGATAGCGGAGTATGAAGTGGATTCGGTGGATGCCCTGCATTGCCAGATTGAAGCCATGAAGCTGGCCTTTGCCGACATCCAGCGCTATGTCGCAGACCCGGATTTTATCGACAGGGCCCCGGTTGACCTGCTTGATGATGAGTACCTCGCATCCCGAGCCGCAATGATTGACATGGATAAAGCCCGGAACCCTGGATATGGTGTCCCCGCAAGAAGTGGCACCATCTATCTCACGACTGCCGATCAGTCCGGCATGATGGTTTCGTATATTCAGAGCAATTATTGTGGTTTTGGCTCAGGGATCGTGATTCCCGATACCGGGATCAGCCTGCAAAACCGGGGTTCGGGATTTTCACTTGAGGACGGTCATCCGAACCAGGTGGCGGGCGGAAAGCGACCCTTCCACACGATTATTCCGGCATTCCTTACCCGTAACGAATTGCCGGTCATGAGTTTTGGCGTTATGGGTGCACACATGCAGGCGCAGGGGCATGCGCAGATAGTACAACGCGTCTGTGACCAGGGTATGAACCCCCAGGCAGCCAGTGACGCGCCGAGATGGCAGGTGACTGAAGAAAAACAGGTTTTGCTGGAACAGGGATATGACCAGCGTATCCGGGCTGGATTAAGAGAACGCGGCCACGATGTTCCTGATTTCGAAAACGAACAGATTTTCAGTATGGGTGGGGCGCAATTGATCAGGAAGACTGAAAATGGCTACCAGGGGGGGTCAGACCATCGAAAAGATGGCATCGCCGTTGGATTTTAGTTGTTGAGCGATCCCGGCTTCCCCGAAGATACCCAGCATCGGCTGCTCGATAAAATGGTCTGACCGGGTATCGGATTAATCGCCGTATTATTCCCCTGGCGCAGCCCCGGCTATCGATGTTATCGGTACGTGGATTCCCGCTTTCGCGGGAATGACGAAACGGGTTCAGGGGGAGGGCCTTAAGGCTGTTTTACCAACCGCAGGTAAGGTTTCAGCGTTTTCCAGCCATCGGGATATTTCTCTTTGGCTTCATCATTGCTGACAGCCGGGACGATAATTACATCTTCTCCCGATTTCCAGTTGACCGGGGTGGCTACCTTATGGGCTGCGGTAAGCTGCATCGAATCGATCACCCGGAGTATCTCATCGAAGTTGCGTCCGGTTGTCATCGGATAGGTCATCATCAGTTTGATATTCTTGTCAGGCCCGATGACGAATACCGTGCGCACGGTGGCGTTGGTAAGTGCCGTGCGGCCCTCTGCCGTTCCTTGCAGATCTGCTGGAAACATGCTGTAAAGCTTCGACACATGCAGGTTGGTGTCTCCTATCATCGGGAAGTTGACCGCATGACCCTGGGTTTCTTCGATATCATTCGCCCATTCAGAGTGGTTTTCCACGGGATCGACACTCAAGCCGATCACTTTGCAGTTGCGCTTCTCGAATTCCGGTTTCAGCTTCGCCACATAACCCAGTTCGGTAGTACATACCGGGGTGAAGTCTTTCGGGTGAGAGAATAAAATCCCCCAGCTCTCTCCCAACCATTCATGGAAGTTGATTTCACCTTCTGTGGTATCCGCCGTAAAGTCGGGCGCCTGATCGTTGATTCTAAGTGTCATTTTCAGTTTCTCGCTGGCAATTGATTCGATTATGCAGGGCATGATTATACACCCGCGATTCCAGGATTGTACACGGATTATTGACCCGGTGACCCACTCCCGCAGGCGGTGGTGGTGGCGCGTGTCCCTGACCGCTCCGGGGCTCAAACCGGCCGATTCGGGGCTCAAACCGGCCGATTCGGTCTATAGAGTGTCTGTGGCTTGTCTACCAGTTCAATGGCGGACCGGATCACGACCGCCCCCATGATCAGTGCGCCCCCGACAACGGTCCAGAGCGATGGGGTCTCATTCACCACCCACCATACCCAGATTGGCGCCAGCGCGAATTCAAGCAACATGAAAAGGGTTACTTCGGCCGCGGCCAGATGCCGGGAGGCAAAAAGAAACAGGAAATTGGCGATGCCGGACAACACCGCACCCCATATTATGCAGAGCAGGGCATCGTGGTACGACACCTTGATGTCTCCCTTGGTGGCGATGGCAGAGAAAGCCATAATCACCAATGAGGATACGATCAGTGTGGGTAACATTTGCACCCGTCGTCTGCTGCGAACGATGACCGCATAGACTGAAAAGCAGACCGCGGTCAGTATGGCCATAATGATGCCGTATCCTGCACCGATCTGCATCCCTTCCTTTACCATGACACCGAGTCCCACCGCTGCAATCAGCATGGCAACCAGCGTTCGTCTCTGCAGTTTTTCCTTGAGTAGAACCCATGCAAACAAGGCTGTGAAGAAAGGGATCGAACCGAGAATAAACGTCGAATTGGCGATGGTCGTATTTGCCATCGCCTGCAGGTGAGCGAGGCCGGCACAACCGAGCAGACCTCCACCGACGACTCCGGGCCAGCCGATATTCCGGGTGACCTGAATCGATTCCCTGCGATAACGGATCAGGAGAAAGACGATGACTGCTCCCAGCAGGCTGAGTGAACGATGGAAGCTGATCTGCAAGGGATCCGTTGTCTCCAGGCTGCGCATGATAAGCCCGCCGAAACTGATCACGACAGAACTCACCACCATGTAGAACATGGCGGGTCCTTTTCTGGAATCAACCAGAGTGTCGCGTGACAGGAGGATATCCAAACCCGTTAATGATGCGCTGGCAATGCAGGCATCTAGTTCTGATCGTCCAGTGTCCGCGTCGCCTTGATCGCATTGTCGACATCCAGGCGATAAAGCAGAATCCCACCCACGACAAAAAGAACAACCAGAACCAGAATACTGTCCCTGTTAGTGCTGCCTGCGAAAACGAACGGCACGATTGCCATCAGGAGTGGGCCAAAGATACTGGCAAACTTACCCACCATGTTATAGAAACCAAAAAACTCCGTGGTCTTCGATGCTGGAATCAAACGGGCAAACAGGGATCTGCTCAGACTTTGCACTCCACCCTGAACCAGACCAATGGTGACGGCAAGCCAGTAAAAATCGGCAGCGCTATTCAACCACTTCCAGGCATAGACGACCACCCCGGTGTATACCAGCAATCCGATCAGTATGCCGCATTTGGGGCCGATCCGTTTGCCCAGCCAGCCAAAGAACAGCGCCGCGGGGAAGGCCACAAACTGGGTCAGCAAGAGTGCAGTAATCAGACTTTCCGATGGCAGATTCAGGATTCGGTCAGCGAAAAATACCGCTGTTTTTATGATTGTGCCTACGCCATCGATATACAGCCAATAGCTGATCAGGAACAACAATACATGTTTCAGGTTCCGGATTTCCCGAAAGGTTGCACAGACTTGCGAAAAGCCTTGTCTGATTGTGTCTGTCGTCGAAACCGCAGCCGATTTTCCGGGTTCCTCGACACCATACAGTAAAGGCAAGGTGAATACCGCCCACCATACTCCCACGGAAACGAAGGACAATGACAGGGCGCTGCCCTGGTCGGATATACCAAACCATGCAAACTGGGTCACCATCAGGACATTGAGCAGGAAAAGCAGTCCGCCTCCGATATAGCCAAGTGCGTAGCCGTAGCCGGATACGATATCCAGATCTTCTTCGGACGATACTTCGACAATCAGTGCATCATAAAAAATATTGGCGCCGGCGAATCCGATCTGCCCCAGACCATAGACGACCAGCGCTACCCACCACATTCCTGCTCCGACCCAGGCAAGGCCCACGCACATCAATATGCCGAGCAGGGTGAAACTGGCCAGGAATTTTTTACGGGAACCTCCGTAGTCGGCAAAAGCCCCCAGAACAGGCGCCGCAATGGCGATCAGGGCACTGCTTCCAGCCAGGGTCATGTTGAACCAGAATTGAGAATCGCTGACGCTGATATCCGATGACAGCACACTGTAGAAAACCGGAAAGAAGCCGGCAATCACAGTGGTGGCAAATGCTGAGTTGGCCCAGTCATATAATGCCCAGGCGAATACCTTCTTGTTGGTCAGAATTCCACGCATCGGTCATTATAGGTTAATCCCCCGGCCATGAAGATTTTTTGTTCGACCGCCGCCTTGAGAACACAATTAACTTGAATTTTCTGATCAAACAGGTTAGATTCCGCAACCCTCTGATGATCATTGAACAAATATCATGAAACGTACATTTCAACCCAGCGAAGTCAAGCGCAAGAGAACCCATGGGTTTCGTGAACGTATGCGTACCCGGGGTGGGCGTGCGGTTATCAATGCACGTCGCGCCAAGGGCCGTGCTCGTTTGAGTGCCTGACAAGATTGACTCATGTCGCCGGTTGCGGCTGGTTTTGGACGACATCAGAAATTATTGAAAGGCGCTCAGTTCAAGGCGGTTTTTGAGCAGAAGATTTCAGTTCATGGCAGGTATTTCAGCCTGTATGTTGTCCGGAGCACACTATCGCATGCCAGACTGGGAATGGCTGTTTCCAAACGGGTCAGCAAAAAGGCGGTTGAACGCAATCGGATAAAGAGACAGATCAGAGAATCGTTTCGGGCGAACCAGTTGATGTTGTCGTCCGCAGGTGGTTCTGTAGACTGCGTGGTTGTGTCCAGGGCCAGTGGCGCAGAACAACCCAATCGGATACTGAAGAAAGATCTGGACAGTTTGTGGAATAGAGCAAATCTAAAATGCGAAAGTTACCAGAAAAATCAGTGATTGCCCTGATCCGGCTTTACCAGATCGTACTGAGTCCGTTTCTGGGGCAACACTGCCGTTTCCAACCCAGTTGTTCGAGATATGCAATCGAAGCAGTCAAGCGACATGGGATCATTCATGGCGCCTGGTTAACGGTAACCCGAATCGGGCGTTGCCACCCCTGGCATGAAGGGGGTGATGACCCGGTTCCGGAATGTGAAATACGCTGAACCAGATCGATATCAGATCCGCTCAGGATGAAAGAAAATTAACATGCCATTTCAAAAAATGTTGCTGTTCGGGGCATTGGGCCTGGTACTGGTCATGATCTGGCAATCCTGGGTGGAATTTCAGCAGGAAAGATCAGCAGTTGACGGCCTGACTTCAGAGCAGGGCGCCGGCAGGTCGGATGGCGCCACCCGTGCCGACTTGAGTGAGGATGTGCCCGAGGCCCCTGAA
Organism: Arenicellales bacterium; assembly: GCA_963663315.1. GTDB lineage: Bacteria > Pseudomonadota > Gammaproteobacteria > Arenicellales > Poriferihabitantaceae. Next base: position 636,303 of record OY760176.1, read on the forward strand.
ATGACGGTCAGCAGTGGCAGCGCCGGTTCGGATGACGTTGTTGGTGAAGTGGGTGTGGTTGAAGAAGAGAATGTCAACGATGGCCGGATAATCAATGTCACGACAGACCTGGTCAAAGCACAGATTGATACCCGGGGTGGAGATCTGATCCGGGTGGAATTGCTGAAACATCCGGTCAGTGTGGATACGCCGGACATTCCATTCGTACTGATGCACAGAGACAATTCGGGCCTGTTCGTTGCACAAAGCGGTCTGATTGGACAGGATCGGGAGTATCCCAATCACAATGTCGAGTTTTCCGCATCGCAGTTTGAATACCGGTTGGGCGATGACCAGAATATGGCGGTAGTATTGACCTGGAGTGCGCCGGATGGGGTGGATTATGAAAAGATATTTCATTTTCAAAAGGACAGATACCGGATAGAGATTGATTTTCGAGTCACCAATTACAGCGACCAGCCCTGGACGGGTTTTGTCTACGGGCAATTGAAACAAACCGAAATTGTTCAGGAAGGGTCAATGGGTTTCCTGGGTCGAATACCCAGTTACAACGGGGCGGCGATTTATACCGAAGAAGACAAGTACGACAAGATCGGCTACGGCGAGATTCAGGACGAGCCTTTGAACATGACCACTGCGGATGGATGGGTGGCGATGTTGCAGCATTATTTTGTGGCCGCCTGGCTGCCAATGGAGTCCGATCACTACCAGTTGTATTCAGGTGTAAACAACAAGACATCGAAACCCCAGTTTCGCATTGGCTACAAGACAACCCAGCCGGTGACGATTCATACGGGTCAGACCGAGTTAATCCCGACCGCGCTGTTTGTCGGCCCGAAAGAACAGGTGCGTCTCGATCGACAGAACAAGAACGGTTTGAAGTTGACGGTGGATTACGGATGGTTGACTCCGATCGCCGATCCCCTGTTCTGGCTGTTGAGCAAGATACACGGGTTCACCCTGAACTGGGGATGGGCCATTATCCTGCTGACGGTTCTGGTCAAGGCGGTTTTCTATCCTCTTTCGGCGGCCAGCTACAAGTCGATGGCGAAGATGAAAAAACTTCAGCCGAGAATGGCAACATTAAAAGAACGATACAGCGATGACAAGCAAAAGTTTCAACAGGAGATGATGAAACTCTACAAGCAGGAAAAGGTCAATCCGGCAGGCGGTTGTTTACCCGTGCTGGTGCAGATTCCGGTATTTATCGCATTGTACTGGACACTGCTGGAGAGTGTGGAGTTGCGTCAGGCCAATTTTATGTGGTGGCTGAATGATCTTTCACTGCCGGACCCATACTATGTGCTGCCGGTTATCATGGGCATTTCAATGCTGGCCCAGCATTATCTGAACCCCGCTCCGGTCGACCCGATCCAGAAAAAGATCATGATGGCGTTGCCTTTCGTGTTTACCGTATTTTTCCTGTGGTTCCCGGCCGGTCTGGTTCTTTACTGGGTCGTCAATAACCTGCTGTCCATTGCGCAGCAATACTACATCACCCGAAAGTTTCAGAGTGCCTGATTCCGGTGAGCAGCCTGAGTCGGAACCCGGACCATTATCCGACTCTGTAAGGTCGGATACGATTGTTGCCGTCGCGACTCCACCCGGACGTGGAGGGATCAGTATTGTTCGCCTGTCCGGCCCGGATGTGATCGATATCGCCATACGGATTATCGGTGTGTGTCCTGCACCCCGTCATGCTCACCATGCCGATTTTCTTGACTGCAACGGTTTGGTTATTGATAACGGAATTGTCTTGTATTTTCCCGCGCCACACAGTTTTACCGGGGAATCAGCACTCGAACTTCAGGCACATGGCAGCCCTGTGGTGATGCAGATGTTATTGCAGAATTGTCTTGCATCGGGTGCAAGGCTGGCTCAACCCGGTGAATTTTCTCAGCGTGCTTTCCTTAACGGGCGTCTGGATCTGACTCAGGCAGAGGCGATTGCAGATTTGATTGGCAGCAGTACACGGGCTGCAGCCAGATCCGCAATCAACTCTCTTCAGGGTGGCTTTTCGAGGCGGATCAACGAACTGGTGGAGGAGGTGACTCGCCTGCGGATTTTTGTCGAAGCCGCCATTGATTTTCCGGATGAGGAAATAGACTTTCTCGAAGACGGCAAGGTAGTTGATCAGCTCGAACATCTGTCGTCATTGTTTGCTTCGTTGAAAAGCTCCGGCAAACAGGGAATGCTGTTGCGGGAGGGGCTGAAGGTGGTGTTGACGGGTTTGCCGAATGCAGGAAAGTCGAGTCTGCTCAATCAGTTGTGCAATGCCAACAGGGCGATTGTCAGCGACATTCCCGGTACCACACGGGACGTGTTGGGACAGTTTATCGATATGGATGGACTGCCTGTGGAAATTATCGATACCGCCGGAGTCAGGCCGACCACCAGCGAAATTGAAGCGGAAGGCGTTCGCCGGGCGATACAGCAGCAGAACCGCGCCGGTTTGGTGCTTTTACTGGTTGATGACTCGGAAACTTCTGATCACGAAGCGGATTCTCTTTTGACAGAGCTGGACACATCTGCACCGGTCGTACTGGTACGGAATAAAATTGATCTGACCGGTCGGCTCGCCTCGAAGGCTGAAAACGAGGTGTGTGTTTCGGCGCTCACTGGTGAGGGTCTCGACAATCTGAAGGAAAAAATCAGGAACATTGCGGGGTTTCGCGATGTTGACGATAGTGATTTTCTGGCCAGGGAAAGACATGTCGATGCGCTTGACCGTGCTGAACAGTTTCTGCTCCATGGCCTGGAGCAACAGGAAAAATTCCGCGCCAGCGAATTGCTGGCAGACGATTTGACTTCCTGTCAAAGGGCGCTATCCGAGATTACAGGTGATGTCAGCAGTGACGATTTACTCGGAATGATTTTCGGTTCATTCTGTATCGGCAAATGACAATGCGCATTCCCAAACTACAGCCTGTTGCCGGGCTTTGGTGCTTTTCCTATATAGGAACAAAATATAATCTGTATAATTTGGTATAATGCGGTGTAAATGCTGCCAGCGCCACCCACTGAATGGACAGGCTGAAACTGATGCGAATGAACCCGGAAAATTAGAATGACTGAAGCCACTCCTCATAACTACACTCGAAATATTCTGCTGCAAATACTGCTTGTTCTGGTGATTCTGGCATTGGCAGTGTTCTGGCAACGGGATCTCGTCACACAGATTTATTTCCATAATCAGGTCAACGCAGTGGGATGGCTGATCAACGGGGGCATCCTGCTTCTGTTTGTTTGTGGTCTGCTGGAACTGATCAAACGGTTTCTGGAGTATCGGAGCCAGGAACAGGCGATCAATCGATTCAAGTCCAACATCGCCAGTAACAGGGAACCGTTGCTTGGTATCACCCGCAACCTGATGATATCCGAAAGGTATCTGACCCTTCAGTTACTGAGCCAGCGGCGTGAGGACATCAATCAGAATGCCTTGGCTGCGACCTTGCTGGCTTCTGAATCAAGTCGCAACAGTTTCCTGAAATTTATCCATAATGTACTTATCCTGGTCGGTGTATTCGGAACTATTGTATCCCTGTCGATATCGCTGCTGGGCGCGTCTGATATCTTACAGAGTAGCGGGCAGATCAATATTCTTCCGGGTGGCGACCAGGGTAGTGCGAAAGGCCTGGGCACAATGATTTTTGGCATGTCGACCGCATTGTCCACCACCTTGACTGCCATCCTCGCGTATCTGTTTTTTGGCTATTTTTATATCAAACTGACCGATACGCAGACCTTTCTGATCAGCAAGATCGAAGAAGTGACCGCAACCACATTGATGCCTCATCTTCAGCGTGGCCGAAGGGCGGCGGCACTGGAACATTCGGCGCTGGAGTTGTCCGATATCCAGTCCGCCAGTGAATTGATTGAAAGACTGGGAAAATCCCAGGAACAGACGGCCCGGACATTGATAGAACTGCTTGAATCCCGGTCAATGGAAGAACAGGGTAATCAGGAAATGATTGCCCTGATTCGTGAAATGATTGAAGTCCAGAGGACAACGACCAGCCAGAACAATGAAAATCTGGGCGAGGTTGTAAGCCTGTTGCAGCGGGGATTTCGGTTGCGCCCCGGTAGCCTGGAACCCTAGAACCCTGGCCCCGGACTCCTGAATGCCGAAAACCAACGGGTTTGTCGATCTTCGGATCGGTCACGGTGCGGCGGGTATCGGGGACGAAAGCGTATGGCCGTCCTTTACCGATATCATGACTGTGATCGTAATGATATTCCTGATGACGCTGGTGGTCATCATGGTGCGTAATTTTGGATTGAGCAGTGAGTTACTGACCAACATCTCGGCCCGGGAGGCTGCAATGCTGGCCAATCAGGGTCTGACGCAGCAAAAGACCGAGCTCGAAAGCGCGTTGGAAAGCTCAAAAGCCGAACGGTCCTCACTGGCGTCCTCATTGGCGAGGGCTCTTGAACGTATTTCTTTGCTTTCCGCCGATCAGCTTGAACTGCAGGCAGATCTGGAGACACTGCTTGCGGCTCGGCAGGCGCTCGAGCAGTCCAACGCGCAACTGACTGCCAGCACAGAGGGTCTGACGCAGCAAAGGGCCGAGCTCGAAAGTGAGTTGCAAAGCACAGAAGCCGAACGGTCCTCACTGGCGACATCACTGGCGAGGGCTCTTGAACGTATTTCTTTGCTTTCCGCCGATCAGCTTGAACTGCTGGCAGATCTGGAGACACTGCTTGCGGCTCGGCAGGCGCTCGAGCAGGCTAACGTGCAACTGACTGCCGGCACAGAGGGTCTGACGCAGCAAAAGACCGAGCTTGAAAGCGCGTTGCAAAGCACAGAAGCTGAACGGTCCTCACTGGCGGAATCCCTGAAACAGGAACTTGCAAGGATTGCCGCGCTTTCCGAAAGTCAGCGCGGGTTACAGGACGAACTGGCACAGTTGGTAGCGATCCGGGATGAGCTCGAACAGGCTAATATCAAATTACAGCAGGCTCAATCCGGGGCCTTGCAGCAGATTGCGCAACTGACTGCCGGCACAGAGGATCTGGCACAGCAAAAGGCCGACCTCGAAACTGCGTTGCAAAGCACGGAAGCTGAACGTTCCTCGCTGGCGGAATCCCTGAAACAAGCGCAGGAACGGATTACCTCGCTTTCCGAGAGTCAGCGCGGGTTACAGGACGAACTGGCACAGTTGGTTGCGATCCGGGATGAACTCGAACAGGCTAATATCAAATTACAGCAGGCTCAATCCGAGACCTTGCAGCAGGTTGCGCAACTGACTGCTGGCACAGAGGATCTGGCACAGCAAAATGCCGACCTCGAAACCGCGCTGCAAAGCAAGGAAATCGAACGTTCCTTGCTGGCGGATTCCCTGCAACAGGCGCTTGAACGGATTGCCTCGCTTTCCGGGAAGCAGAGCGAGTTACAGGACGAACTGGCACAGTTGGTAGCGTTCCGGGATGAGTTCGAACAGGCTAATATCAAATTACAGCAGGTTCAATCCGAGACCTTGCAGCAGGTTGCGCAACTGACTGCTGGCACAGAGGATCTGGCACAGCAAAATGCCGACCTCGAAACCGCGCTGCAAAGCAAGGAAGTCGAACGATCCTTGCTGGCGGATTCCCTGCAACAGGCGCTTGAACGGATTGCCTCGCTTTCCGGGAAGCAGAGCGAGTTACAGGACGAACTGGCAAAGCTGGTTGCGATCCGGGATGAGTTTGAACAGGCTAATATCAAACTACAGCAAGTCCAATCCGAGACCTTGCAGCGGGTTGTGCAACTGGCTGCCAATGAACTGCTTTTAACCCGGAATATTGAATCTCTGAGCGGCAAGTTATCAGATTTGAAGTTACAGTCTGAAACAGAAATCACTTCCCTGACTACTGAAAGAGCAACATTTGAAGAGCAGATTTATACCCTGTCAGTGCAACTCGAACAAGTGAGACGATTATTGACCCGGTCAAATTTTGAGAATCAATTGTTGACTGAAGAAATGGCGCAGGTGGAAAGAATAAATGAAAGCGCGGCGGAACGGTTCACCCGGGTGACCGAAGAGATTTTGTCACTAACGGAATTAATCGAACAACGGGGGGCGGAGATTACGGCACTGAAAGCGATCGCGAGTATTTCTGTTCAACGGTATCAGTCTCTGCAGGAAGAGTACGAAACTCTGGATGAAGAATTCCACAAACTGATTCGCCCCGCGAGGAGTACCGCCGGAAGAAAAGTGGTTGAGGTTTGGGTAGCGAAAGCCGCCGGAAAATGGTCGTACAAGATCAAGCGTCCCGATGATACCGAATCGTCTCCGATTACCCGAAGTGAACTGGAATCGACCTTGCAGAACCTGAAAAACGAACTGGGCAAGTCGCTGTATACCAAAATCGTGGTCCCTGACAATAGTAATCTTTCTTTCAACGAGGCTTGGGGAATTACCTGGGAAATCCTGCGAAAGTATGATTATTATTATCAATAATTGCTGATAAGCAAGTTGATTGGAATCTGTGTCAATGAAGTATCCGGAAAAATTCGGGATAGTGGTGATCGGTGGCGGTCACGCGGGCGTGGAAGCCGCACTGGCTTGTGCCCGGATGAATTGCCGAACCCTGTTGATTACCCACAATATCGAAACGATCGGGCAAATGTCGTGCAATCCTGCGATAGGAGGCATTGGCAAAGGCCATATCGTTAAAGAGATCGATGCCCTCGGTGGCATCATGGCCAGGGCGATTGATCAATCAGGCATTCATTTCCGTATACTGAATTCCCGAAAAGGTCCTGCAGTACAGGCGACCCGCGCACAGGCGGACCGGGCACTTTATAAAATCGCGATCCGAAGAGCGATCGAGCATCAACCCGGCCTGACCGTGTTTCAGCAATCGGTCGATGACCTGATCATACGGGGAGACCGGGTGACCGGGGTTAAAACCGAATCAGGTATTGAGATTGAAGCGCAGGCGGTGGTGCTGACAGCAGGGACTTTTCTTAACGGTAAAATCCATGTCGGGATGGATAATTCCAAAGGGGGGCGTGCAGGCGACCCGCCGTCCATCGCATTGGCAAACCGGCTACGGGAACTGCCGTTTCGCGTTGGCCGGCTGAAAACCGGAACCCCGCCGCGTATTGATGGCAAAACCATCGACTACAGGGAACTGGAAAAACAACCGGGTGATCAACCTGTACCCGTGTTTTCCTTTCTTGGGAGCGCCGGGCAGCATCCAGACCAGGTATGCTGCCACATTACGCATACCAATGACCAGACCCACGAAATCATCAGACAATCCCTGCACAGATCACCGCTCTACAGTGGCGGGATTGAAGGTGTAGGTCCGCGATACTGCCCCTCGGTAGAAGACAAGGTGGTGCGCTTCGGTGACCAGAACAGTCATCAGATTTTTATCGAACCTGAGGGGCTGAATACCACGGAAGTGTACCCCAACGGAATTTCCACCAGTCTGCCGTTCGATGTGCAGCATGCCTTCGTGAGAACAATAAAAGGCTTCGAACAGGCCCTGATTACCCGACCGGGTTATGCCATCGAATATGATTTTTTCGATCCGCGTGGCTTGAACAATTCGCTGGAAACCAAATCCGTCGGTGGATTATTCTTCGCCGGACAGATTAATGGCACTACCGGTTACGAGGAAGCGGCAGGCCAGGGTTTGATTGCAGGCATCAACGCAGCCCGAAAGGTAAAGCAAAAGGAACCCTGGTGCCCGGCCCGCAACGAGGCATATATCGGTGTGATGATTGATGATCTGGTGACACGTGGCACTACCGAACCCTATCGGATGTTTACTTCCCGGGCGGAATATCGACTGCAGCTTCGGGAAGACAATGCTGACTTGCGATTGACAGAAAAAGGTTTCGAGATGGGAGTGGTGGATGATCAGCGCATCGCCGCTTTCAACCTGAAAAGGAATCGCATTGAAAAGGAAAAAGGTCGATTGGAAAAAACCTGGATCCACCCGGATAAAACGGACTCTGCACGGATTCAGAGGGTTCTTGGTCAGCCCTTGCAAAGGGAAACCAATTTGCTTGATCTACTGAGGAGACCGGAGATAGACTACAGTGGACTGGTCGAACTGGCTGAACTTGATTCTCCGCTTGACGATCCGCAAAGTATCCGACAGCTTGAGATCCAGGCGCGATACAGTGGCTATATCGAGCGCCAGATGATCGAAATCGAGCGTCAGAAGAACAGTGACAGGCTGACAATCCCGCAGTCAGTGGATTATTCCGGGATCAGGGGACTGTCTGCTGAAGTCCAACAGAAACTGACCGAAACCCGTCCGCAAACCATCGGGCAGGCCGCTCGCATTCCGGGGGTGACTCCGGCCGCTGTTTCTCTATTGCTTGTGCATCTGAAGAGATTCAAACGCGCAGCCTGACCGGTATTTGCGCTTACGACCACACCTGAACAATCATCGGTGCCGCTACACACAGGATAACCAGATCAAGCGGCAGGCCCAAACGCCAATAATCTCCAAACCTGTATCCGCCTGGTCCCATCACCAATGTATTCGACTGATGACCTATCGGGGTTAAATAAGCAGATGCCGCACCCACTGCCACTGCCATCAACAGAGGATCCGGGGATACCTGCATGCCTTCGGCGAGGCTGATTGCAAGGGGGGCCATTAATACTGCTGTAGGAGAATTGTGTATCAAATCCGAAAGCAGCATCGAGACCCCGATCAAAAGCGCGATCATCACCCACAAGGGTAAATCATCGGAGACACGCAATATGTTGTCGGATATCAACTGAGTGCCTCCGGTTGTTTGCAAGGCTTCACCAATCGGAATCAGGCAACCCAGCAAAATGATGATTGGCCATTGAATACTTCTATAGGCATCGCGCAGACTGATTGCATTGAACAGGATTAACGCGATGGAGGTGGTGGCAAATGCGATCTGAACCGGTATCAGTCCGAATGCCGTAGCGCCAATGCCGACTGCAAACAGCGCCGGGGCCAGCAGACTGCGTTTGGGAGTCGGGAATCCATGGTCCCGGCTGGCGATAAGGATACAACCCAGCGTATGGACCGTTTGCTCCAGTCTTGCATCATGGCCTTGCAGCAACAATACATCGCCGACTCTGAAGCGGACTCTGCCGAGTCGGAACATCGGTGAGCCGCCTTGTCTGGAAACCCCCAGCAGATTGACACCATACCGGTCATGCAATCGCAAGGAGCGCATCAAGGCGCCTTCCATCATCGAATTGGGCATGACCACTACTTCCACCAGTTTCAGGTTTTTCGAGCGCAGCAGATCCTGGTTTACATCTTCCGGGCCTGGCTGTGCCAGACCCGGGTTCTCGAACAGCGGCTTCAACGTGTCTGAGTCACCCTGTAAAACCAACACATCCCCTTCGTGAATTATTTCACTGGTAGAAGGCGCGAGGCGGTTTCGTTTGTGTCGGATAATGGCGATGATATTGATTTCGTTATCACAGATTCGCTCCAGCTCGCCTACTGTGGCATTGATCAGATTCGACCCTGCCTGAACCCGGGCTTCTGTAATATATCGGGTGATCTGGAACCGGCTCTGTTCGACTTGCTGACTTTGCTTTATCGGTATCAATCTCCAGCCAACGGTTACGATAAACAACAACCCCACAACCGCGACGGCCAATCCCACCGGCGCAAAATCAAACATTCTGAATGGTTCGCCCAGACTTTGTTCACGAAATGTGGCGATAATTATATTGGGCGGTGTGCCAATCAGCGTAACCAGCCCGCCCAGAAGACTGGCGAAGGATAATGGCATCAGCACTTTTGCAGCGGGACGTTTGGCTTTGGCCGCGTCCCGAATACTGACCGGTAACATCAAGGCAAGGGCGCCAACGTTGTTCATGAAAGCGGACAGCAAACCCACCAATGCACAATTTCCGGCAATCTGACCGGTGGTGGTTCTCCTTGATCCTTCCAGCAATTTAACCAGAAGCTCCACCACTCCCGAATTCTGCAGGGCTTTGCTGATTACCAATACACAGGCAACGGTGATTACGGCAGGGTGGGAAAACCCCTTGAAAGCGTGATTTTCATCGACCAGTCCCAGGTAGACAGCCGCCAGTAATGCCAGACCGGCGACCACATCATAGCGCCATCGATTCCAGATAAACATCCCGATTGTCACGGCCAGCAAACCGAAAACAGCAATTTGAGACAGCATCATCGCAGGTTGATTCCGGAACTGATCATATTGATGTCGATACGTCAGGGTTCAGCTGTAGCCGCGTCTGATTTTTACCCGGGTTGCAGTCAATCAGCCCCGCATTCTTTCTGCTCTGGGGTCATACATTGCAGACAGACTGGCTCTGGCAGGAACGATACGGCCGCCAACATCAATGGCAAACGTCCCGGAGGCGATATAGTCGGTATCCACACCTTCGTCATTGTAGACATATCCCATTCCGACCGCCCCGCCCAGTGTATGACCGTAGTTGCCTGAGGTTAAATGCCCCACCCGTTCGCCGTCCCGCAGAATCGGCTCGTGGAGATACAGCACTTCTTCCGGATCCTGGAGCAGAAATTGCACCATACGTTTTCTTTTCCAGCTTCCTGTCTGTTTTTGCCTGATCATGGCATCGCGGCCAATGAAAGAAATCTCCTTTTCATAATCACAGACAAATCCAAGCCCGCATTCCAATGGCGTATCAGTCTCTGCGACATCGTGACCAAAGTGAACGAATTTCTTTTCTATCCGACCACTGTCCAGAGAATGCAGTCCGGCCATTACAAGGCCGTATTTTTCCCCGGCCTGCCACAGCGTATCGAATCCATGACGTACCATGTCTACCGGAATATACAACTCCCATCCCAATTCCCCTACAAAGGAAACCCGGGCCGCTCGCCCGACCGCACAACCTATTTCAACCGGTCTGGTCATCCCGAACGGAAATGACGACGTACTCATGTCGATACCAAGAACATCACTGAGCAATGCCCTGCTGTTCGGCCCCATAACGCCCAGCACAGCCAGGCTGCTGGTGACATCGGTGACCGTGCAAAACGCATCATCCGGGATATTCCGCGCCAGCCAATCCAGGTCCTTATGAGTTACTGCGGCTCCGCTCACCACCAGAAACCTGTTTTCTTCAAGACGGGTTACCGTTAAATCAGCCTCGATGCCACCGCGTGCATTGAGCCAGTGGGTGTATACCATCCTGCCGGTCGGGACATCGACGTTTGCGCTGCATATTCTCTGCAATGCGCGACAACTGTCCTTGCCCTGTATCAGGTACTTTGAAAAACTGCTTTGATCGAAAAGCGCGACATTCTCACGAAATGCCTGATGTTCCGCAGCCGAATAATTGAACCAGTTCTGCTTGCCGAAACTGTACTCATATTTCGGTTCGATACCTTGCGGGGCAAACCAGTTCGGACGTTCCCACCCGGCCACTTCACCGAAGCAGGCATTGCGTTCAACCAGTTTTTCATGGATGGGAGAGTGACGCACGTTTCTGGCTGTTTCCATCTGCCTGTAGGGCCAGTGATTGTCGTATAACAACCCGAGGGTTTCGCTGACTCTTTTCTCAAGATACTGACTGTTTCCCTGAAATGAATACATGCGACGAATATCCACGCTCCACAAATCCACCGGGGCATGACCATAATGCATCCATTCCGACAGTGCCTTGCCTACGCCGCCGGAACTCTGGATGCCAATCGAATTCAAACCCGCGGCCACGAAAAAATTCCGCACTTCGGGGGCTTCGCCAATATGAAACTGATCATCCGGGGTAAATGATTCAGGCCCGCAGAAAAACTTCCGCCAGCCGACTTCCTGTAACATCGGTACACGCGCCATTGCATTTTCCAGCACTGGCATCATCTGTTCATCGAAATGGCCGTCAATTTCATCGAAGCTGAAATCCTCGGGGATGCCGTTTTGCCCCCACGGTACTGCGTTCGGTTCAAATTGTCCGACCAGCAGACTGCCTGCATCCTGTTTGTAGTAAGCACAATTGTCATGGTCTCGCATCACAGGCAGGTCCAGCGGCAAGTGGTCGAGTTTCTCGGTCACCGCATAATAATGCTCTGCTGCATGGAGTGGGATGTTCACGCCGGCCATCCTGCCAACCTCCCGGGCCCACATTCCCGCGCAATTGACCACAAATTCCGATTGGATATCGCCCTGATTGGTATTCACGCCGCAAACCCGCCCGTTTTCAACCACGATGCCGGTGACTTTTACGCCTTCAAGACACAATACACCCCGATTGCGGGCACTCTTTACAAAGGCAGTGGTAACGTCTACCGGACTGGCATAACCATCCTGTGCAACCCAGCTTCCACCCAACAGGTCGCAAGTCTCCAGGTACGGATAAAGCTCCTTGATTTCCTGCGGCGTAATAATATCCACCTGGGTTACACCAAAGGCGTTATTCATCGACGCCACCCGTTTCAACTCTTCAAATCGCCCTTCGCTGTGTGCAATGCTGAGCGAGCCTACCTGTTTGAACCCGGTTGACTGCCCGCTTTCCTTTTCTATATCCGCCAGAACCGACATCGAATACTGGGCCAGCTCTGCGTGGCTTTCATTGGCGCGCATGGTGCCAATCAGTCCAGCGGCATGCCAGGTGGTACCGCAACTGAATTGGCTGCGCTCAAGCAGCACGACGTTGCTCCAGCCGATTTTCGCTAGATGGTAGGCTACGCTGGAGCCGATGACGCCACCACCTATAATTACCGCGGTTGCGTTTGCTGGAAGTTCCGGGGACATGTTTGGTTCTCTCTTGAGTTAAAAAAATGATATCTCAGACAAGGTGACTACCTGAGAAGTAATTCAAGAAGCAAATTAACAGACAATTCGGGTGGATTGATCTGATGTTGCTGTCAGTTCCGTTTTTTGACGCTCTTGGTTCGCACTGATTTCTTGTTACGCTTGGATTTCAGCCGGGTCTGGGCGTATTCGATCAACTGATGCTGGCAACCAATGGCCTCGGGCGACTTGCAGACTCGCTTTATATAGGCGCCATCAGGTTGCATTTCCCAGGAATCAACATCGTCGTCGAGCAACGTGTCGAGAATCAGACGAAGCTCATTCTGCAACGATTTCCTGTTGATCGGGGTTACCACTTCAACCCGGCTTTCAAGGTTTCTTTTCATCAAATCGGCAGAGCCGATCAGATACTCTTCCGCCCCATTGTTCCAGAAATAAAACACCCGGCTGTGTTCGAGGAACCGACCGACTATGCTGATCACGGTAACATTTTCCGACAGTCCTTTAATCCCTGGGCGTAACCGGCAGGTATCCCTGATAATCAGATCAACTTTTACCCCCGCGACTGAGGCACGGTACAGGGCTTCCACAATGTCCTTGTCCTCAAGGGCATTCGACTTGATCTGAATCAGCCCCTTGCCGCCTTCGGTAGCATGGGTGATTTCCCGGTTGATCTTGTCGATCAGCTCTCGCTTCAACTGTTTCGGGGAAACCATGATCTGTTTGAAAATTCGTTTTCTGGAATGGCCTGTAGTCAGGTAGTTGAACAACTCGGTGACGTCGTTGCCGATTTGGTGGTCGCAGGTCAATAACCCCAGATCGGTATATTGTCTGGCCGTTCCTCCGTGATAATTACCGGTGCCGATATGAACATAGCGTCTGAGCCTGTCGGAATCCTGGCGCACGACCATCAATACCTTGCAATGGGTTTTCAGGCCAATGACGCCATAGGTGACATGGATGCCGGCGCGCTCCATGTGTTCTGCCCATTTGATATTGGCGGCCTCATCAAATTTTGCCTTTAACTCAACCACTACCGCAACCTGTTTTCGGTTATTCGCGGCCTGAATCAGTAAATCGGCAATGCGGGTTTCTTCGTCTGTACGATATAATGACATCTTGATCGCGCGAACCTGTTCGTCATTGGCCGCTTCCTTCAGGAACCTGACGACAGAGGTATTGAAAGATTCATAAGGATGTTGCAGCAGTATCGAATGGGCTTCGCGGATGGAATTGAAAATACTGCGCTGCCCGTCCTGCAGTCTGTGGTGATTGATCGGCAGATGGGTGGGGTAGTGAAGCTCTGGTCGTGGCAGTGATACCAGTTCGAACAGATCCTTCTGGGCGAGCAGGCTTCCAGATTCGAATACGTCCATTTCCACACTCAGACCAAGTTGCTCCGCAAGCATTTTCTTTCTGTCATCGCTCATGCCCTTGTTGACCGCAACCCGAACGATCGGTGCAATTCGCCGATCACGCAACTCCGATTCAATCATTGCGAGCAAGTCACTGACTCCGGATTCCTGCCTTTCTGCCGCCGCGTTCCTGGAAATATAAAAATAGTCAAATTCAAAATCCTGTTCGCCGGGGAAAAGCAGGTCCAGATTGTGAGCAATGATCTGTTCCAGCGGAACAAAATCACTGGTATCCGGAATCTGGACAAAGCGCGGCACGTCAGTGCCCACCGGGACCTTCACTCTGGCCACGAACGAATCTTCATCGTTGATGGATGGCAGGGTCACCAGTATGTTCAAAGATAAATTGGAAATGAAGGGAAAAGGGTGGGCCGGATCGAAAATCTGGGGTGTGACCAGTGGGAAAATATTTTCGAAGTAGTGATGCCGCAGGGTGTCCTGCTGATCCTGATCAAGATCATCGTATTCCAGGATTCTGATGTCGTTTGAATCCAGTTCAGCCAGAAGTTCAGGGAGTGCACTGTCATTGATCTCTTCGAGTTCCTTTACCAGTTTCCTGCACTGCGTCAGTTGTTGTTCCGGGGAGTGCCCGTCAACCGTCAATTCGACAACGCCGGCCAGTTGCTGAAGCTTTAAACCGCCAATGCGTTTCATGAAAAATTCATCGATGTTCGAGGCAAAGATCGCGAAGAACTTGAGGCGTTCAAGCAGGGGGTTTTCGGCGTCCATCGCTTCGCACAGTACCCGGCGATTGAATTGAAGCCAGGTGACCTCCCGGTTCAGGTAAAGATCAGGGGCGGTCAGGTCATCGACAAGCATATCCACAGCAACCGGATTGTCATTTGACATCAGGGGAGCCGGAGTTTTGTCAGGTTCTGTATTTAGTGACATTTGTCATGCCGTGGAAAAAATCATCGCATGGATTATACAATTTTTTATTGAAAACAAAGTCATAATGAGCCATATTAGCACCAATTCAATCTTGAGGAAGCATGCTTTTACATGTCCGAGCACCCCCCCAGTCTGTTATTAACCGAAAATTTTGATGGAACAGTTTCTGCACACCATGAATCAGCATTGGCTGCCTGTGGTCGAATACTTCGCATTCGACTTAGGTCTGCTTGCACAGCCGGACATGATCGTCCGACTCGGGGTGCAGCTTTGCCTGCTGGTTTGCTCGGCATTTTTCTCCAGTTCTGAAATCGCGTTATTCTCTCTTTCCCGGCTCGATCTACAGCAACTTCGCCGGGAACAGAACCCTCAATCAAAAACCATTCATGAGTTGCTTGATCAGCCACGCAGGCTGATTATTTCCATCCTCAGCGGTAACGAACTCGTCAACATCGCTGCCACCGCCAATATGGCATTCATACTGTTCACTCTTTATGATGCCGACAAGGTCGTGGCCATCAATCTGCTGGTCATGGTGCCGTTGATGCTGATGTTCGGTGAAGTTACCCCGAAAACCATCGCGGTCGGCAATCCGATCCGTTACAGCACCCGCATTGTTGCGCAACCGCTGGCATTGTGGATCAAGGTCATCGCGCCGGTTCGCTGGGCAATCAGGGGCATTGCCGACAGAATCACGACTTTGCTGGTCGGAGAAATCAAGACGGCTGGCAACATCTTGCAGGTTGATGAATTCCTGACCCTGATTGAGCAGGTCTCCGAAGAAGGTACACTCGATGCCACCGAGCGTGCCCTGATCTACAATTTGCTTGAGGCCAGTGAAACGGAGATCGTTGAGGTAATGACACCCAGAACGCAGATGGCGTTCCTGAATGTCGAGATGAGTGTGCCGGAAATGGTGGAGAAATTCATTGCCTATCGTCACCCCCGGGTGCCGGTATTCAAGACCCACAGGGATAATCTGGTCGGCTTTGTTCACGCCGAAGACATTTTGCGCATGGTGCTGGATGATGAAGATCTGGCGGCGCTCAAGCCTGAAGACATCATGCATCCCCCCGTAGTCGTGCCGTTGACCAAAAAAGTCGATGAAATGTTTGATTTCTTTCAGTTGAATCAAGTTCGGGCGGCGGCATGTCTGAACGAATTCGGCGGTGTCGAAGGTTTCATCACCATGCGGGGAGTATTGAACTTCATTTTTGGTGATGTCAGCGGAGGCTCGAAAGCCACTGCGGGACTGTATGCGGAAAAAGACTACAACATTTACGAAGTCCCTGGAGACATGAAGCTCAATGATTTCAACAACCTGACCAATTTTGGCATTGAAGACCCCCGAATGACCACGGTTGGGGGTTATGCCTTCCGCCTGCTGGACCGACTGCCCCGGGAAGGAGACCGTGTTGAAAGTGAAGACATCCTGATCCAGATCATTGAAATGGATGATCACCGCATTTCCAGGGTGCGCGTTGCCAAGGGCATGGATGAAGGGGAATTTATCGATTCGGAAGATATGATCCAGACAGAAGAAAAATCCGGCAACGAAGCAGGAGTCGGGGACAGAGGCGAGCCGGATGAAATGCCGGAAGATGTCGATGAAACAGTCGCAATCAGATCCGAAGAGGAGTCGGATCTCGTGGAGAAGAAATCATGACCGGGGTTGCATTGATACTCGTCATCATCGTCCTGTTGCTGCTCAAGGGATTTTTCTCCGGGTCTGAAATTGCATTGGTCAATTCGGACAAGGTGAAACTGACGGCAAAGGCCAATCAGGGTAACCGGGGCGCGATAGAGGTGCTCAAGCTGTTCAAAACCCCCGATGTGATGCTGGGTACGACCCTGGTCGGTACCAATGTGGCGACAGTGGCGCTCACCTCATTGGGAACCATGTTGTTCATCGACGCGTTTGGCAGCAGGGGTGACTTTTATGCCTTTCTGGTTCTTACGCCGGTGCTTTTGATTCTGGGCGAAATTGTTCCAAAAAGCATCTTCCAGCAAAAATCTGATGAGATCGTACCGATTGCGATCTTCCCGATAAAGATTTTTTCCCTTGTCTTTTATCCGGTGATCTTCATTTTCGCGCGCATTGCCAGGCTGATCGCCAGACTGCTGGGCGGCGGCAAGGTCGAACAGAATCTGTTCATGACCCGTGAACAGATTCGCCTGGTGGTCGATATGACCGAGAGAACCTCGTCCATAGATGCGTTTGACCGGGGCAGGATCCGACGGGTAATCCGATTTGGAGATACCACTGTGGGTGAGGCGATGATCCCGATTTCTGAGGTAACAGCGATCAGCAATACGCGGAATATTCTGCGTGCAATAGCCACCGTCAGGCGAAACGGGTATAACCGGTTGCCTGTCTACAAAGGCAATACCAGCGATATTATCGGCATCGCAACCCTGACCACCTGGGATTTGATGGATTCAACCATTACCGAAAAATCCCTGGATGATTTTATCAGTCCTGCACAGTATGTTCTGCAATTTCAAACGATTGATCAGTTGTTGCCTATCCTGCGGCAACGCGACGATCACATGGCGGTTGTCGTGGATGAATTCGGGTCTGCAATCGGCATCATTACCATGGAGGATATTGTCGAAGAGGTGGTCGGGGATATTGATGTCGGTTATGACTTTGAAGAATATCTGCCCCGTCGAAAACGCATTTTCCAGGAACTGCAGGAAAATCAGTATCGGGTTGATTCAAGACTGTCGGTGTCCGAGGTCAATGAATTACTGGAAATAAATCTGAATACCAGGGTGGCACATACTATTGGTGGTCTGGTCATGTCCCAGTTGGGACATATCCCTGAACAGGGTGAATATCTGATAGAGCAGGGATACAGGTTCGCCGTGGAAGAGCGCACTGAAAAGGCGATTGTCAGTTTGAAAATAGATCGGTTGTAGTCATACGGCAGGAACAGCATGACCACTGGTAAACCCCTTTCTCCCCTCGTGCATTGTTCCGATTCAGGAATAGTACAGGAAACCTGCTTCATTCCTTCACCCAATTTTGATGATCGCCCTGATCCCTTCGACGTCTCCGTTCTGGTCATTCATGCGATCAGCCTGCCGCCTGACTGTTATCACAATCATTACGTCGAGGATCTGTTCACCAACTGTCTCGACCCGCAGGCACATCCTTATTTCGAAAATATCGCAGGTCTGGCGCTCTCAGCTCATTTCTATATCAAGCGAAAGGGTCAACTGATTCAGTTTGTGCCCACCCATCAGCGTGCATGGCATGCGGGTGAATCCGTGTTCAAGGGACGGTCCAGGGTCAATGATTTTTCGATAGGGATCGAGCTTGCGGGCAGCGATAATGAAGATTTCGAATCGGCTCAATACCTCAATCTCGCCCGGCTTACCCGCTGCCTGATGTCGGCTTATCCGAAAATCACCCTCGACAATATCGCCGGACATAACGACATCGCTCCGGGCCGCAAGACCGACCCGGGACCGTACTTTGAATGGAACCGGTACCGGGAACTGCTGATTTGATCAAATCACTTGACTAATATGGCATCCTGTTTTTAAATGCGCAACCTTCCACAAAAGCTCATGGCCAGGTAGCTCAGTCGGTAGAGCAGGGGACTGAAAATCCTCGTGTCGGTGGTTCGATTCCGCCCCTGGCCACCATATCTATCAATAAGAAACGTGTTTGACGTTTGCAATCCCTGTGTGGTGAACGTCAGGCGAACTGGCAATCTCGCACACACGCCCTCGTCACTAGACGACACTTTTTATTATCTTATTGATATATAAATAAAAAAAGCCGTCCTAGGACGGCTTTAAATATAGAATTGGTAGCGGAGGCAGGTTCACGATCAGGTTAGCGGCAATCCTGTATCGCTAAACCGACACGGTCCCGGTCCTAACCATGGGGTACACTTCAACTGGGGAGAAAGTCTAATGCCACAACATGCACGAGTCGTTGTAATCGGTGGCGGTATAGTTGGCTGTAGTGTTTTATATGGGTTGTCAAAACTGGGTTGGACTGATGTGGTATTGGTAGAAAAGCGAAACCTAACGTCGGGATCGACCTGGCATGCAGCTGGTAATGTGACGTATTTTGGTCACTATTCAAGCATTACCCGGCTATGAGGGTGTAAAATAAATTGTGTAACCGCTCATGTACCACCAGCGTCGAGCCCGTAAACTTCTACCTGCAAGCCGGCAAATCCGGGGTTTTCATTCCCTCGTGCAGTATACGGCCTAAATTTCGATCGCCCCCAGATTGAGGCCGAATTCCCTGGCGCATTGCTTCGCCTCACGGTAGCCTGCATCGGCATGGCGCATGACCCCGGAGGCCGGATCGTTCCACAGGACCCGGGCCAGTCTCCGGTCGGCGGCTTCGCTGCCGTCGCAGACAATCACAAGCCCGGCATGCTGGGAGAACCCCATGCCCACGCCGCCGCCATGATGCAGGGATACCCAGGTGGCGCCGCTTGCAGTACTGAGCAGGGCATTGAGCAGAGGCCAGTCCGACACGGCATCCGAACCGTCGATCATGGATTCCGTTTCCCGGTTCGGGCTGGCGACCGACCCGGAGTCGAGATGATCCCGGCCAATGACTACCGGAGCCTTCAGTTCGCCGGACCGTACCATGGCATTGAATGCCAGGCCCAGACGATGACGGTCGCCCAGGCCGACCCAGCAGATGCGGGCGGGCAGGCCCTGGAAACTGATGCGCGTGCGGGCCAAGTTCAGCCAGGTGTGCAGATGAGGGTTATCGGGAATCAGTTCCATGACCTTTGCATCCGTTCGGTAGATGTCCTCGGGATCGCCGGAAAGGGCCACCCAGCGGAAAGGGCCGACGCCCCGGCAGAACAGGGGACGGATATAGGCCGGCACGAAGCCGGGGAAGTCGAAGGCGTTCTCCACGCCGGCGTTGAGCGCCTCCTGGCGGATGTTGTTTCCATAGTCAACGGTAGGGATTCCCTTATCATGGAACGACAGCATGGTTTTTACATGTTGGGCAATGGATTCGCGCGCAGCCAGCACAACGCCTTGCGGGTTTTTCCGTTTTTCCGTTTTCCAGCGCTCCAGGGTCCAGCCGATCGGCAGGTAGCCGTTACCCGGGTCGTGCGCCGAAGTCTGGTCTGTCACCAGGTCCGGGCGGATATCCCGTCTCAACAGTTCAGCGATGACGTCGGCGGCATTGCCGAGCAGACCCACGGAAACGGCTTCTCCCTTGTCACAGGCCTGCCTGATCAGTCCCAGCGCTTCGTCCAGATTCCGGCATTTGAAATCCAGATAGCGGGTATTGCGTCTTAAATCAATACGGCTTTCATCGCATTCCACACAGAGAATGGAATAACCGGCCATGGCGGCGGCCAGGGGTTGTGCCCCGCCCATCCCGCCCAGGCCGGAGGTAAAAATCCAGCGGCCGCGGGTATTGCCGCCAAAGTGCTGGCGCCCGGCTTCCACGAAGGTTTCATACGTGCCCTGAACGATGCCTTGGCTGCCGATATAAATCCATGATCCGGCAGTCATCTGGCCGTACATCATCAATCCTTTGCGATCGAGTTCATTGAAGTGGTCCCAGTTTGCCCAGGCCGGCACCAGATTGGAGTTGGCGATCAGGACACGGGGCGCATCCGGATGGGTTCTGAATACACCGACCGGTTTGCCGGATTGAACCAGCAGTGATTCGTCGTCATCAAGGTCCACAAGCAGCTCGAGTATCCTGTCGAAGCTCTCCCAGTCACGGGCGGCCCGGCCGGTGCCGCCATAGACAATCAATTCCTCGGGTTTTTCAGCGACGTTCCTATCCAGATTGTTCTGGATCATGCGCCATGCCGCTTCGGTAAGCCAGCTTTTGCAGGTCAGGGTGCTTCCGGTCGGCGCCTGGATCCGTCTTGTGGTGTCTGTTCGGGTGGATGGCATGTCAGTACGGGGGCTGAAAAACTGCGGACATCTCCTGCCACTTTCCACGGAGCATGATGCGATGACAGGGATTCAAGCCCATATGGTAACTCAGTTCTGCAGGATCACGAATATCCCATAATATCAGGTCGGCTTCCATCCCGGGCGCCAGACGCCCTATCCGGTCCTGCATCCCGAGCGCCCGGGCGCCGTTGATCGTGGCGCCGGCCAGCGCCTCGCAGGGAGTCAGGCCGAACAGCATGCAGGCCATGTTCAGAGCCAGCAGCATGGACGACAAGGGGGAACTGCCGGGGTTGCAGTCGGTCGCGATTGCGATCGGTATGCCGTATTGCCGAAGCAGGTCGACAGGGGGGGGCTGTGTCTGTCTCAGGAAGTAGAACGCGCCCGGCAGCAGTACGGCCACCGTCCCGGTCCTTGACAGTGCACGCACATCATCTGCGCAAAGATATTCGAGGTGATCCACTGAAAGGGCGCCATGCTGCGCTGCCATTTTCGTCCCGCCGGTGTGGCTGAGCTGTTCCGCATGCAGCCTTACAGGCAGTTCCAGTCTGTCGGCAACCGTGAAAACCCGTTTCATCTGTTGTGCGCTGAATGCAATGCCTTCGACAAAACCGTCCACCGAGTCCACCAGGTTCCGCTCGTGGGCTGCCGGCAGCATTTCCCGGCACACCTTGTCGATGTATTCGTCGCTGCGTCCGGAAAACCCGGGTGCTACCGCATGAGCACCGAGAAAGGTCTTGTGAACCCGGACACCGGTTTGATCGGCGATAAGTTGTGCCGCATGCAGCATCTTGATCTCGTTTTCGGTATCCAGTCCGTAGCCGGATTTGATCTCAATCGTGGTCACGCCTTCGGACATCAGTTTCATGACACGGGGCAACGATGCTGCAACCAGTTCTTCCAGAGATGCCTGCCTGACCGCCCTGACCGTTGACAGGATTCCCCCGCCAGCCTTTGCAACGGCCTCGTAGCTCGAACCTTCAAGCTTGACTTCAAATTCCCGGACCCGGTTTCCGGCATGTACCACATGCGTGTGGCAATCAACCAGGCCCGGCGTGACCAGCCTGCCCCGGCAGTCCACGACTTCGTCAACGGCCGGGACGGTCTTTGCGAAATCCTGTTCTGGTCCCAGCCACCTGATCAACGGGCCTTCGGTCAGTATCGCGCCGTTTTCGATCAGCCCGTATCCGGTATCGGAGAACGTGGCGATAGTGGCGTTTTTCAACAGCATGTTTTGTTCAGAAGGAGAATTGTCCGGTCACCGGCATGTACCGGGATTACAGGAATAGTAACCGTGCAGACAGAAGTATAGACCTTCATGAGCGGCCTTAGGTTCTGTATGCAGGCCCGATCTTCGCTGTATGCATCTGACGGGCAATATACAGTAAACGCCTGCCTTGCGCGACCGGGAAAATGCTGCGCGGACGTTCGTCAGGGGAGCGGGAACCGGGTCTGCCGATGGCGGAAAAGGCCGTTTTGATCCGTAATGCACGCGGCATTTCGGGCCGGGCGGCTTGCAGGCGTTTCCTATCTGTGTGGGGCTTGCTACAATGCATCGGAAACACTTCTTGCGGGTCTGCGCCTCCTGCCTGCTCCGTTATTCCATACTGATCAAATGCCACAAGCCGAACCGGAATCCCCAACCATGCAGACCACCTGCTATCTGATGGACAGCGTACGCCTGCCGGATGGCTGGGCCGACCGGGTTCTGGTGCAGGTTGACCGCAACGGGATTATCCGGTCTGTCGAACCGGATTCCGGTGTCCGGCCCGACCATGTCATATCGGGGGCTGTTGTTCCCGGGATGCCGAATTGTCATTCCCATGCTCATCAGCGCGCCATGTCCGGGGCGGGCGAGCGGGCTGGCATTGATCCGGCTTCAGGGCGCAGGATGCAGGATTCGTTCTGGACATGGCGTTCGGCCATGTACCGGAACCTGCGGCGGATACAGCCTGATGACCTGTACGCGATTGCCAGGATGGTGTATCTGGAAATGCTGAAGTCAGGGTATACGCATGTTGCCGAGTTCCAGTACCTGCATCACGGCCCGGACGGTCAGCCGTACGCGAATCCGGCAACCATGACACTGCGGTGTATGGAGGCGGCCCGGCACGCGGGAATCGGGTTCACGGCGCTTCCGGTTCTTTACCGATACGGCGGATTCGGACAACAGGCGCCATTGGAGGGACAGCGGCGGTTCATTACCGATGTCGACGGATTTAGCGAGATTGTCTGCCGTCTGCAGCAGGAAGCAGGCACTGATGCCGGGCAATGCGCGACAGTCGGCATTGCACCGCATTCCCTTCGGGCGGTCAGCGATCCGCTGCTCAATGCCGTGATTGAAAATCTGTCCGGTCAGCCTCCTGCAGTCATCCACATACACATCGCCGAGCAGGAACGGGAAGTGGACGATTGTCGGGAGTGGTCGGGCGAGCGGCCTGTAGAGTGGTTGCTGAACCGGTTCGACGTGGGTCGCAACTGGTGCCTGGTCCATGCCACGCACATGGATGAGAGCGAAACCCGGCGCCTGGCGCAAAGCGGCGCCGTGGCGGGCTTGTGTCCGACCACCGAGGCGAATCTCGGGGACGGTTTTTTCAATCTGGAGCAATATTCGCAAGCAGGGGGATCCTGGGCGATCGGGTCGGACAGCCACATTTCCATAAGCCCGGTGGAAGAACTGCGATGGCTGGAGTATGGCCACAGGCTGCTGAACCGGCACAGGAACATCATGGCCACGGATGCCGAGCCGAGCACGGGCGCCGCCTTGCTTGAGCAGGCCTTGCAGGGAGGGCGGTCCAGTTGCGGTCTGCGGATCGGGTCTGTCGCTCCCGGATACCGGGCGGATTTTGTGGTGCTCGATACTGATCACCCCAGGTTGTACGGATGTACCGGCGATCAGCGTGTCGACAACTGGATCTTTTCCGGGAACGAATGCCTGGTCAAGGATGTTTATACAAGCGGCAGGCGCGTGATCTGCGACGGTTGCCATATTGATGAGGAAGGGATATGCCAGAATTACCGGAATGTGCTGGACAGGCTGAATCGGACATGACAACCGGCCAGGTCATGCAGGTGGTTCCAGGGCAGCTGACGCTTGATCAGCTATATGCGTTTTCCCTGCACCCCTGCAGGGTGGAGCTTGACGGCGCTTGCCGTGAACGGGTTGAACAGGCAGCCGAAATCGTGCGGGTCGTTGCATCCAAAGAGGAGGCCGTGTATGGCGTGAACACCGGATTCGGCAAGCTGGCGAATACCCGGATCCCCCCGGACCAGGCATCCGTATTGCAGAGGAATCTGCTGCATTCGCATTGTTGCGGCATAGGGCCGGACCTGCCGCTGCCCATTGTCCGGCTGACCATGCTGCTGAAACTCTGTTCCCTGGGAAGAGGAGCATCGGGTGTGCGATGGCGGATTCTGGAACTGTTGCAGGCCATGCTGAATGCCGACATATTGCCGACTGTTCCGTCCAAGGGATCGGTAGGCGCTTCCGGGGACCTGGCGCCGCTTGCGCACATGACCCTGCCTCTGACCGGAGAAGGAGAGGTGGTGTACTGCGGCAAGAGGGTATCCGCATCGGATGCGCTGGATGCAGCAGGCCTGCGTCCGGTACGACTGGGCCCGAAGGAGGGTCTGGCGATGATCAACGGAACCCAGGTATCCACGGCGATTGCCGTGATGGCGTTGTTTGATGCCTGGAACCTGTGCCGTTCTGCCGTGGTGACAGGGGCACTTTCCTGCGATGCGCTGATGGCTTCCACCACGCCGTTTCGGGAGGAGATTCACGCGTTGCGGGGCCAGCCCGGGCAGATCGACGTTGCGAGGTCGCTGCGATCCTTGCTGTCAGGTTCCCGGATCCGCGAGTCTCACCGTGAGGATGACGAAAGGGTGCAGGATCCGTACTGCCTCAGATGCCAGCCGCAGGTCATGGGAGCCTGCCTTGATCAATTGCGGCATGTAGCGAAAACCCTTGAGACGGAGGCCAATGCGGTAACGGACAATCCGCTTGTAATAGGCGATAGTGAAGTGCTTTCCGGCGGCAATTTCCATGCCGAACCGGTCGCTCTTGTCGCCGATCTGTGCGCTCTGGCGATCGCCGAGATCGGGTCGATTTCCGAGCGGCGTATCGCAACCCTGGTTGATCCGGCCCTGAACTACGGGCTGCCGGGATTCCTTTCTCCGGATCCGGGCTGCAATTCCGGTTTCATGGCAGCCGAGGTGACCGCTGCGGCGCTGATGTCTGAAAACAAGCACAAGTCTATGCCGTGTTCTGTGGACTCGACACCGACCAGCGCCAACCAGGAAGACCATGTCTCCATGGCTTGCCATGCTGCGTTGCGACTCCTTGAAATGAATGAAAACCTTACATGGATCATTGCCATTGAGTTGCTGGCAGCGACGCAGGGAGTGGAGTTCAGGCGCCCCCTGCTGTCCAGCGTTCCTCTGGAGGAGGCTGTCCGGCTGGTCAGAACGAAGGTGGCGCCGCTCAAGGAAGACCGGATCCTTGCCCCGGATATGAAAGCGGCATTCGAACTGGTCAGGTTCCGGAGGTTGATTGACGCGGTTGGCGCAGATGGATTACCAGTGCTGCAACCAGATTAAGGCTCGCCGGAACGGCATCATCTGATGGACATGGCTGCGTAACTGATCGGTGACGACATCATCCTCGGTCGGGCATTCCGCTGGCGAATGCCTGGGTATCGGCATAGACGTCGTAGCGGTCGATTTTCCCGTCGCAGACTGAAAACACGTTGACCATGTCCCCCTCGACCAGATAGCCGTTTTCCCGGTACTTCCATTTCCCTTTGCAAAGGTTGACGACCTGTGAGGGTCCGCTGATCGAGCGGACAATATTGACCTCGACGACATTCAGGTGAGCCCGGATGATGTCAAAGAAACGGTCGAATCCGTCCTTTCCGGGAAAGGTTCCCGACCAGGGGAACACGTCGGGCTGTGCGTGATATTCAACTACTATGTCATCGGCCAGCAGGCCGTGCAATGCTTCCTGGTTCCGGTTCTTGAGATGCCGGTAGAATGATGCGATGACTGCATCGGCGGATGTCATGATCAGGCAACCGCCGCTTGTACTTGCGTCGGGGAAACAAAGAGCCGGTCCAGAAACCGGTGAAACCAGGTTCCCTGGATCGGGTCGGCATGGGGCAGGATCGCATCCTGCTCTGAACGGCTTTGTGCGCCGGGTTGTCCGTAGTAGGCCCAGTCAGAGTCCTGCCAGCGCCGGAAGATCTGTGCGCTGACTTCCGGATGGAACTGGACGCCGAAGACTTGCTGTCCATAGCGGAAGGCCTGGTTCGGGAAATGTTCTCCCCGCGCCAGCAGCGTTGCACCTTCGGGCAGTTCGAATTGCTGGAAGTGCGCCTGGGTGACGTACATGGGAGCAGGGAAGCAGGATTGTCCAGCCGCAGTAGGCTTGATTTTGTAATAGCCGAACTCGCAGAACCCGAGTTCATGCCCCTGCACCCGTGCGCCGAGACAATGGGCGATCAACTGGGCCCCGAGACAGATCCCCAGTATGGGAAGATCTACCTCGATGGCTTGCCTGATCCATCTGATCTCGTCTTTCAGGTACGGATAGTTGTCGAGCTCCGTGACGTTGGGTTCTCCTCCATATATCACGGCGCCGTGATAGTCGCGGATGTTTGCGGGCAGGCTGTCTCCCTTGAACGGGCAGCAAGGCTCAAGTTCGAAGCCGAACCGGCTCAGGTAGATTGTAGCGAGGTCATCCCAGGGATTGTCGTGATGTTCCAGAAGCAGGATTTTCTTGTTCATGGCGGAAGATTATCTCTATCAGGACGGATTATCAATCAATACCGGGAATCTCTCAAGCGGGGATAACACAGGAGCCTTGACGTCTTGTTCATGCAAAATCCGGGGTAGCAGGCTGGCGTACGACGGCGAGATGATGCCAAGGGTTGAGAAGTCAGGCGCCGCCCGCTGGAAGGCTTTGTTATATCCAGCGCTTTTCATCCGATTTGGGCAAGAAGCGTTGCATTTCCTCCGGCTGCTGTTGTATCAATGCATACGTGCCGTTCTAAAGTGCAGCGATCACTCATTTCACAATCCGTAATTAGTGGGATCAGTGCACCATTGCGGTGTGATAAATATTTTCTGACTTCACGTAAATCTTCCAGATTACTCCACAAGGTAACAGCGTTAAAACCCTCAAGGTGTAATAAGCTTTCGCGTGACAGAAATCCTGAAATCGCATTTTTTCCCGTTGCGCCGGGTGTCACTATGAGCGCTGAACACCCCTTCTTCCTGGCAATGTCTGCTTGCTTCCTGGCTGTGACTAAAGTTGGGCCAAGACAGAGAACTTTTCCACGGGGGAAGAGAGACAAGCGATTGGATTCTCCGGTTGGGCCGGGCAGGTCCAAGGTGGTCAGAGGCGATTGTAGTGGTTCGGCCAAATCATTGAGCGCTTCCTGCACTATACCCGGTGGCGCAACTTGTCCTGATTCAATATCGTGAGCTACGAAGTGATCTGCGGTGAACCGTCGTACATAGTTTGGCCCTCCTGCTTTGGGACCGGTACCTGACAATCCTTCGCCGCCGAAAGGTTGAGAACCGACAATTGCTCCTATCTGATTTCGATTAATGTAGAAATTGCCAACTTTCAGTTGTGATGTCATCTGCTCCACACGACCATCAATTCGTGTGTGTAATCCAAACGTAAGGCCGTATCCCTTGCTATTGATGCTGGCAATGACATGATCAATCTCATCCGCTTTGAAAGTTGCGACATGCAGCACAGGTCCAAAGATTTCTTCTTCAATATCTTCAATCCCATTTACCTTTACCACTGACGGTCCAACAAAATTACCCGCGCCGGGGACTTCCAGTTGCTTGATTAAACGTCCCTCGCGCTTTGCGATATCCAGGTGACAGTTGATGGTGTCTCGTGCATCTGCATTGATAACCGGGCCAACATCAGTCGAAAATAACCAGGGGTCTTCGACTGCAAGCTCGTCCATAGCGCCCAGTAGCATACCCGTGAATTCGCTGGCACAGTCTTGTTGTATATAGAGGATGCGCAGTGCTGAGCAACGTTGACCAGCGGATTGAAAAGAAGAAGCAATGATGTCTTTAACGGCCTGTTCCAGAAGCGCCGTTGAATCGACTACCATAGCATTAATGCCTCCGGTTTCTGCGATAAGCGCAGCATCAGGAGAAATATTTTCTGCCATTGCTTTGTTTATTGTCTGTGCGGTTGACGTTGATCCCGTAAAACAGACACCGCCTATACGAGAGTCTTCGCTAATTGCCGCTCCGACGACGGAGCCTCGTCCAGGCAAAAGCTGTAGAACCGGTTTCGGGACTCCAGCCTTGTGCAGGAGCTTGACAGCAATAGTTGCAACAATTGGAGTGGGGTCTGCAGGTTTCGCCAACACGCCGTTTCCAGCGGCTAGCGCCGCAGCCACTTGCCCGGTGAAAATGGCAAGGGGAAAGTTCCAGGGAGAGATGCACGCAATTAAACCCCGTGCAGTTTGATTCTCCAATAGCTTGATCCGGGTAGCATAGTAACGCAGGAAATCCACTGCCTCGCGCAATTCTGCAATGGCGTCCATTGTGTTTTTGCCAGCTTCGCGAGTAAGCGCCGCAAATAATTCGCCATAATTCTCCTCATAGAAATCTGCCGCCCGGTTCAGAATGCGTGCACGGTTGACCCCGCTCTCTTCTGTCCAATCCTTTGCCGAATTAATGGTATCCACCGCATCCTCGCGAGTAGCGTACACTACGCTGCCAACAACGTCGTCCGGATTGGCAGGATTAAAAACAGTACGTGGTCTATAACCTTTGTATTTGCAGGCTATCAGTGGTTTGGCAATCCATTGATGGGATTTAAACGGAGTTCGGGCCTGGTCAATTTCTACAAGGTCGTCTTCGTTATTAATGTCCCAGCCTCGTGAATTCCGGCGTTTCGGGGCGTACAGGAATTTCGGATTTTTTATATGTGCTGGTAACTTGTGGGGATCAATTGCAGATTTTTCAAAGGGGTCTGTGACGATGTCGTCAACCGGAACTCTTTTATCGACAATCTGGTTGACGAAAGATGAATTTGCTCCATTTTCCAAAAGCCGTCGTACAAGATATGCAAGCAGATCACGATGGGCGCCCACCGGCGCATAAATCCTGCATCGTGTCCCTTGTTTTTCATGTACCAAACGATGCAAAACATCCCCCATTCCGTGGAGACGTTGAAACTCAAATAATGAGTTATCGCTGCTTAATTCCAGGATCGCAGAAACGGTATGTGCATTGTGTGTGGCAAACTGAGGATATATCCGGTCTGTCATCCCAAGCAGCTTCTTTGCGCAGCAAATATAGGACACGTCGGTTGCCGACTTCTGTGTGAACACCGGAAAGTCCCGGATGCCATTGATTTGCGCACGTTTTATTTCGGTATCCCAGTAAGCGCCTTTAACCAATCGAACCAAAATCTTTTTGTTGAGGTCAACGGACAACGAATAGACCCAGTCAATAACATTTGCAGCACGTTTCCCGTAAGCCTGGATGACCACACCAAAACCGTCCCAATTTGCCAGGCGCTCATCACGAAGAACGGCTTCAATGATGTCGAGAGACATATCCAATCGGTCCGCTTCCTCGGCATCTATATTCAGGCCAATTTGTGCTTGCTTTGCACGCAATGCCAATGCCAGGACGCGGTTTGTCAATTCGGGCGCCGCCTTTGATTTCTGACTCACCTCAAAGCGGGGATGCAGGGCAGATAATTTAACTGAAATACCCGGGTTCTCACGAACCAGGTCAGCTTTCGCATGAGTCGCCAGGAACTCAATAGTCGCGCTGTAGGCTTCGAAGTATCCCGAAGCATCATGTGCGGTTACAGCGGCTTCTCCTAACATATCGTAGGAGTAGGTATAACCTTTTTGTTCCCACGTTTCAGCTCGAACTGCCGCCTGCTCTATTGTCTCTCCCAGAACGAACTGATTACCCATCTCTTTCATAATTCGCCGTACCGCGACGCGGATTACCGGCTCTCCCAGCCTTTTTACGGTGTTGTGCAAGACGCTGGCCAGTCCGGACGACGTATCGTTGTCTAAAACTTTTCCCGTGAGCATCAATGCCCAGGTTGATGCGTTCACCAGAGATGAACTGGATTGGCCGAGGTGGCGGCCCCAGGAAGACGGTGCAATTTTGTCCGATATTAAATTATCAATTGTCTCATTATCCGGTACTCTCAATAATGCTTCCGCCAGGCACATCAATGCGATTCCTTCGTTTGTAGAAAGACCATATTCACTGAGAAAGATTTCCATCAATCCTGGCTGCTTGTCATCTCTGATGGAATTCACCAACGCTGCCGCCCGATGAGCAATGCATTCGTGTGAATCAGATGAAATTTTCGCCTCCAGAACAAGATTGTTTAATATCTCTCGTTCATTCATCAGGTATGACTTCCTTATTCGGGACCGGATCGATTCAAGCGAGTGCATTTGTGACAATTTAAAGAATAAAAGAGTAGTTAATTTACCACGACATTGAAGCCACAAAAAACACAAACTGTTTCCGACCGAGCCTCAAGGATATGGGCCATGTCGATTCAAAACTGGAAGTTGGCGCTTTATCGGTTTAGTATTGGGTTTGGTGGTCGGGTCACCAACCATCTTTAATCCATCCATGGGCAGTTACACAAACTTATCTGAGAGTAATCGTGTCAAGCATCGCATTGTTAGCCTTGGTTACCTTTTTATACGCAGGTTATAACTTGTTTATAAAGGTCGCCGGAGGGTACGTGCCAACATCTGCAACGACTACAGTTTTGGCAACTTTTTGTCTCCAGTTAGGCGCAATTGTTACTACTGCAATATTTTTAACTGTTTTGGTTGGACGTGGAGGGCATGTGTTTTCGTTATCAACCCATTCCTATGTCTGGGCAGTTATAGCGGGTTTATGTATTGGTGGCGCGGAAATAGCTTATTTCTATCTGTTTAGTGGGACAGGTCTTTCCGAACCCATGCCTGCAAGTGTAGCGATTCCGGTAATAGTTAGCGGAACCATTGTCATTTCTCTTTTGTTTTCTATTTTTGTTCTTAAGGAACCCATCGCCATGAATCAATTGTTTGGCGCAATTTTAATCCTGTCCGGAATCGTTTTGCTTTTCGTTAACGGAAAATCAAACGCATAGCCCCAGGGGCCAGCCTCGCTCATGATTGTCAATTCTGGATTCAGGGCGGAAGTGCGGATATCGATATCGATGATGTCGAAGGTCAGGATGTGTGCGCCGGTGGGTTCTCGTTGCTGACCGGTATGCGCGAACAGGGTCAGTACCGCAGCGTTATGGATATCAGAATCTCTTGCGGATAGCCAGGGCTGTTTTACCGAAAGTAGAATATAATCCCGGTTATAAACCAAAGGGTGGTATCGGCTTGTGACGAAGGACACATAACTTGTTGGAATATGGGAAAAAGACGATTCAGCGCCGGGTTCGGGCCTGTAGTCTTGATGATGATGGAAAGATGGGTGATCTGGTAATTTCACCTCTTTTGAAAAGGATATTCGAGAATAGACGGATCGATCATGTTTCTAAACTGAGCCACTCTTTCTCCAATTTATGTAAACCCGATTCACTCAAGGATGGGGAGGTTGCCGCATCACTGATCTGTGACGCGATTAAGGCAGGCAAGCGTGTTCTGATCATTGGTGACTATGATACCGATGGCGCTACCGCTGTTGTGCTGGGCCTGTCCGGATTGAAATCCATGGGGTTGGGTGATGTCGATTATCTTGTGCCGAATCGTTTTGAACACGGTTATGGGTTGTCGCCGGAAATTGCTGAAGTTGCCTTGCAGAAAAATCCCGATATTGTGATTACCGTAGATAACGGAATCAACAGTGTGGATGGGGTTGCCCTGCTTAAAGATAACGGGGTGGTCGTCATCATTACCGACCATCATCTTCCTGCGGGGAGGTTGCCGGAGGCGGATGCGATACTGAATCCCAGTCAACCTGGCTGTAATTTCCCGAGCAAGGTGATTGCAGGCGTTGGCGTGATGTTCTATTTTTTGTTATTGATCAGGGCGAAACTCAAATCAGTTGGCTGGTTTGAAGGGAGTCAACGTCCGGTTCCAAATCTGGGAGATCTGGTTGACCTGGTTGCTTTGGGCACGGTCGCCGACATGGTGCCGCTGGACCACAATAACCGGATTCTGGTCGCCAATGGAATTCTGCGAATCAGGTCCGGCAAATGCCGACCCGGGATACTGGCATTAATGGAAGCCGGAGGTCGACACCATAGTGGCATTGTTTCTTCCGATTTTGGATTTGTAATCGCTCCCAGGCTGAATGCTGCCGGACGTCTGGACAATATTTCGACAGGAATAGAATGTCTGCTGACTGAAGACAGGGCGGTTGCGCATAAATACGCACTACAACTCAACCAGATAAATGAACAGAGAAAGGAAATTGAAATCGATATGCAAAACAGGGCTATGGAAATCGTAAAGCGCCTGATGACAGAAAAAAGTAATATCAGCCAACACGAGGATGAAACACCCACAGGATTCTGTCTGTATGACGCCAACTGGCATCAGGGGATCAGCGGACTGGTTGCCTCCCGGGTAAAGGAAAAAACCAATCAGCCGGTGATTGCCTTCGCCAAGACCCAAAGTGGAGATTTGACTGGTTCAGCCAGGTCTGTACCTGGGCTGCATATAAAGGATTTGCTTGAGGGAATTGCCCTGGAAAACAGCGGACTGATTGAAAAATTCGGCGGTCATGCGATGGCGGCGGGCTTGACTGTTCGAGCGGTCAATTACGATCAATTTCGGGACAGATTTCACAGAAAAGTAGCGGAGCATTATGGTCAGGCTGGCATCAGCAATACAATTGATACCGATGGTGAATTGGAACCGGGAGAAATCAACCTTGCCAATGCACAACTGATTCGAGAGGCAATGCCTTGGGGACAGGGGTTTCCTTTCCCCAGGTTTGATGGTGAATTTATCGTATCTGACTGTCGCATCGTCGGGCAGATTCATTTGCGTATGACGTTGCAGCCTGTGGGTCAGGACACTCAGTTCAAGTGTATCGCATTCAAAGCGCTTGAACCCGGCCAGAAGGCGCCTGACCTTGACAAGGTTCGTGCCGTGTATCAACTTGATGTCAATCATTTCCGTGGAACGAAATCCTTGCAGTTGATCATTGAATACTTTGAACCGGTTTGATCATGGGGCACGATTTGTGCATGAATGGTTGTTTCGATATTGAATAGGATAAACTACAGCATTCGATCAATACTGCGGTAAAAATAACCGGAATATGGACGATCAAGTTGACAATGATATAGCTCTGGTTGAGCGGGTCCAGAACGGGGACAAGAAGGCTTTTGATTTGCTGGTTCGCAAGTATCAGTATCGAACCAGGAATCTGGTCAGTCGATTTGTAAGAGATCCATCGGAACAGGAGGATATCGTCCAGGAATCCTTTATCAAGGCTTACCGGGCGATCGGAAGATTTCGTGGAGACAGTGCATTCTACACGTGGTTTTATCGCATCGTGGTCAATACATCGAAAAACCACCTGGTTGCCGCAGGTCGGCATCCTCCCGCCCAGGATGTCGATATAGACAATGCGCTGTACAGCCGTGGCGCCGACCGTTTGATCGAATTCAACACCCCCGAGCAGATATTGCAGAATGATGAACTGGTGGCGGCAGTGAAAAGAGCGATCACCGATCTGTCAGAGGAATTGAAGGAAGCCATTCTGTTGCGGGAAATTGATGGATTGAGCTATGAAGATATCTCAGTCATCATGAATTGTCCGGTTGGAACCGTACGCTCCAGGATATTCAGGGCCCGCGAAACAATTGAAAAATCAATCTCGCATCTTGTCGATGGGTGATCCTGATCTGTGTGCTGACGAAAACGGAACTGTAATGCAGGAAACTGATGTGAACTTATTGTCATTGGATGGCACTAATACATACCATAGGAGGATATCTTGGAACCCCGGAAGACGAACGAAAGAATTTCTCAATTGATTGATCAGGAACTGATGCCCGATCAACAGGTGTTGGTTATTGGCAAAATGATCAATCATGAGCCTGCGGGCAAGACATGGCAGCGCTATCATTTGATTGGTGATATCGTTCGTGGTGAAATTAATCAGGTCGGAGCGGATCTGACAGAAATGATCAGTGCGCGTCTGCAGGTAGAGCCAACCGTGATCGCACCCGACAGGTCGGCCCGGGAAAACCGTATTGCCGGGCCGGATGTCGGAATTGGCATTTGGAAACCGGTCGGGTTGTTCGCAATGGCCGCTTCCCTTGCCGTTGTTGCGGTGGTTACACTGGGTCCTCTCAATGATTCATCCCGGATCGGCACGGTTGCTGCCGTTGATCAGGCTGAATCGGGGCAGGTCGAATCAAGGCAGTCCATCATGCTCGCTGAGGAGTTTAATGAGATGCTGGCCGGACATGGAGAATTCACCTCTTCCCCTGCTTTTAATGGCTTGCTTGCCCATGTGGTTCTGGTAAGCAATCAGCCACCCGTTCAATAGATTCCATTTTTCTTCATGCAATTCCGGCAGGGTTGATATGACGGGATCAGGTTTGATTCGCCGGATGGTGGTTGTCCTTGTGATCGGGTTTCTCCCGGCGAATGTTTTTGCGGATCCGTTTGACTGGTTGATGAAAATCAGCAAGGCAGCGGCAGATGTGAATTTTATCGGTACGCTGGTATATACCAATAATGGTGAAATCAATACCATGGAGGTGGCACGCAGGATCCAGGATGGTTTGATGCAGGAGCGCATCTATTCGCTTGATGGAGAACCCAGGGAGATAATTCGCAGCGAAGACAAGGTCTGGTGTTATATCCCGGACCAGAACATGGTTGTCCATGATTACCGGCAGGTTACGAAAAGTGGCTTCCCGATAATCCTTCCGGACGACCTCGATCAATTAAGGCAGAACTATGGTTTTGAGGAAGGCGAAGAAGAGCGTATTGCCGACCGGGTGGCGATACAGATAAAGGTGACTGCCAAAGATGCCTGGCGATATGGGTATACCCTTTGGGCTGACAAGCATTCAGGCTTGCTTTTAAGGTCTGATCTGGTCAGCCAGGGCGGTGAGATTGTTGAACAATACCTGTTTGCCGATATCGAAATTAACGGAGTCATTACTGATGCTCAACTGGCGCCGGTGAGCAGTGCCGATGAGTTGCGGTTATTCGGTAATTCGGAGCCGATGCCCGAGTCTTCCGAATCTTCTGTATGGTCAGTCACAGATCTCCCTGATGGCTATCGATTGAATAATCATATTCGCAGGATGTCGCCGATGGGGAAGGGTGAAATCGAGCACTTTGTATATTCCGATGGGTTGTCATCGCTGTCCGTGTTCATCAAGAAAAGCAGTCAGAATCAGGGTGTGATGACGGGTCTCAGCAGAATGGGCGCCGTGCATGCCTACCGTACCCGTATTGGCAATCATCTTGTCACAGTGATGGGGGAAGTTCCCGCAGAAACCGTAAAGGCGGTTGCACGGGGTGTTCAACTCAACACCGGCTGATCCCAACCAACCGAAATTTGCCCTTGACTTGTCGAAGCGGGTTATTTACGCGATCGCTTCGGGGTATGATAGCCGCTGGCAATCCTGCGTGTGTTTTGAATGGAAAAAGAGAATTATGTCGCCGCAATAGATCTTGGATCCAACAGTTTTCATATGGTGATTGCCGATGCAGGTGATCACGGCAGCATAAAAATCATGGATCAGGTGAGGGAAATGATCCGATTGAATGCGGGTCTTGACCCGGATCGGAATCTCTCCGCGGAGGCCCAGCAAAGAGGCCTGGAATGCCTGCACAGGTTCCGTCAATGCCTGACCGGCATTCCAGCTCACCGGATACGGGCTGTCGGTACCAATACCTTGAGAAACGCACAAAACAGTGATGCATTCCTGAAATGTGCAGAAGCGGCTCTCGGACACCCGATTTCAGTGGTTTCAGGCCATGAGGAGGCGCGACTTGTTTATCTTGGTGCAGCGTTTGATCTGTCTACTCGTGGTAAAAAAAGACTGGTTGTCGATATTGGCGGCGGAAGCACCGAACTGATTGTGGGAAAAAGTCATATACCATTGCACATGGATAGTCTTGAAATCGGCTGTGTCAGCCTGACGCGAAATGTCTTTGACGATGGATGTATCACCAAATCCCGGTTCAAGAGGGCAAAGAATCTCGTTTCAATGGAATTGCAGCCGGTCATCAGTGCCTACCGCAAGCTGAAATGGCAGGAAGCCGTCGGCACATCGGGAACGATTAAGGCAGTAGACAAGGTCGCGAGGGAATTGGGTATAGAGCAGGACTGGGTATCCGCAAAAAGCATGGCTGAAGTAAAAAAATGGATTCTGGATGCGAAGTACAGTCACTCACTCAGCCATGTTTCTGATCAACGAAAGCCAGTATTTGCGGCTGGGTTCGTGATTCTTTCGACAATTTTCGAGGAGCTTGGAATCAATAGAATGGATATTTCACAGGGCGCCTTGAGGGAAGGGGTTGCCTATGATCTGATTGGCCGGTTGCACGATGAAGATTCGAGATTTCACGGGGTGGCTTCGTTAGTAACGCAGTTCAAGACTGACCCGGAGCAGGCGAACCGGGTTCAGAATCTGTCAATCCGTTTTCTCGATCAGGTCAAGGACGACTGGGACCTGCAGGAAAATCTCAACTATAAGTTGCTTTACTGGTCAGCACGATTGCATGAGATCGGAATTTCTGTTTCCTACGATCAATATCACCTGCATAGCGCCTATATCATCGAACACAGCAATATGGATGGGTTTTCCAGGCAGATCCAGAAAGTACTGGCGCTGCTGGTCAGATGCCATCGACTTAAGATAGATATCGATGCCATTGCAAGATTGCCCGATGAATGGGTGGAGCGGATAACCAGACTGATTATTCTGCTCAGACTGGCTGTGGCGTTCTATCGCAGTCGCTCGGATGTTGATTTATTCGGCATTCTGATTAAAGTCAGTAACAGACAGGTGATTGTTTCCTTCCCGAAAGACTGGGGCAAGGCCAATCCTCTCACGGTATTCGATCTTGAAAATGAAAAGCTCGTTTTTGAATCCATGGGGTATGGGTTGGAGGTCGGTTCTAACGGTACAGCCCGATTTCAGAAGGCCTGAAATTGGACAGACAACCCATCGCATCGAGTACCGAGATCAAATAACCATGTGCGGTTATTCTGCCGAGAGAGCCTGATATACAGTCGGTCTCGTTATATCTATCCACCCGATCCCTTCTTCCGAGAGGGTTATAGATGGTCACAGGCACCGGGTCTCCGTTGTGTTCTCCGTAATTGGAATCGGTAGAATGGTCCGCACAAATCCCGACCACCAGATCACTTGTATCTATTCCTTCAAGTGCGGAATCGAAGCGTGAAATCAGGTCTGCTTTTGCTTTCGGGTCACGGTCGTGTGCCGCGATATCCATTCCCTTGATGTGAATGTATACCAGATCATGGGTTTGCATGGCCTCCATTGCCAGGCTGAGTTTCCTGTCCAGGTCGGTATCAGGCAGGGAGGTGAAAGCAGGGTCATTAATTGTCAAAAACCCGAGCAGTTTGCCCAATCCGATAATGGTGCTTTCACCAGCAACGACAGCGGCCGACAAATTCAGGTAGGCATGCAGATTCCTGAAATCCCGGTGAATTCCTGCACCACGGGTAATTACTGCGTTGGCAGGCAACTCTCCTGCCCTGACTCTGTCGCTGTTGACCGGATGACTGTTCAGGATATCATGGGATTTCTCGATAAATCGGTTGACTGCCTGTGCGGTGCGAACGGCATCCTTGTCCGTGGCGCAGATTGCATGACATCCGAGAATTCCCTTTTCGATGTTCTTTCCACCCGGGTCGGTGTCACTGACCAGTGCCGAAAGTTCAAGTCCTCTTAGCCGAAGTACACAGCGATGTTGAGTGGCGGGGTACAGCGATGCTGTTATTTCATCCCCGACCTGAATGTTGTGCAGGGAATCACAGAGCGGTATGACATCCTGACTGATTCTGCCAGCCCGTCTGTCACGGATGCGGTAATGAGTGCCTTGTTTTTCAACGGTTGCCAGATTGGAGCGAAATAATAGATCACCCGCTCTTGAGGCCAGCCCGATTCCCGATGCTTCTATCGGCCCTCTGCACAGTTTGACTGCATCGTCCGGAGGTAACCCAAACAGAATGCCGACGCCCGTATGGGTATCCACCGGCAATCCTGGCAGCAGCGGGTCCATCAGTCCCGATTGTCCGTTTTGCGCCAACTGATCCAATACCGGAGTGCTGGCATACTCAAGTGGAGTCAGACCACCGAGTTGCGGACTTGGACGATCACCTAATCCATCGAGAATGATTATCAGGCCTTTTAAACGATTGTGCATTCAAGTATCCTGATTCCGATTTTCCGATTCAAGTGTACTGATTCCTGAGAGATATGATTTCCCCCTGATATCTGGCTGATATGGTTTGAATAATGATCTTTATGAGATCCAGCGAAGTCTCGGTAATATCCCGGTTATCGATAATTTCGATATCTTCATTATCCGCCTCGAAAAGCAATGCAGTCTGTAGTTGCCAGATTTCATCCAGATTCTGCAAATACCGTTTTGCCCTGCGCTGCGTGTTTTTGGATGAACGGCCTTTTATAAATCTCTTCAATCTGTTCCGGTCGAGTACAGCAAGACACACCGGTACGACCACCATGTCACTCCTGGAATTAATTCGATTCAAAAGTGAAGGGCGAACATGCACTCCTTCCACGATCATCGATACATTTTCATTGCATGCCCTCTGTATGACTGCTTCGCAAGCGACCTCTACCATTTCTGATTGCATCTGAAATCCATATAAAAGACGATCATCGGCATTGATGCCGATATCCGCAATGTTGATCGCCTTGCCCGCCTTGAACGTAGAGGTATGCAGTGAAGGAGAAACTTTTGCCGGGATCGTGATTCGCATCACCTCCCTTAACATATCGGTAGACTGGGTCCGCACAATCCCGAGCCGGTTTGCAACTTCGGTCGCGATGGTACTTTTACCGCTTCCGGGCGCCCCTCCGATCAACAGAAATAAAGGGATGCTGTTTTCCAGGATAAATCTCCACAGCAGATAATTGTCGGCATGTTTTTGATCGACACGCTGCCTGATCACAGAGTAGGTCAGCCCAGTCAGATCCCGTGAGGAGATTTCACGCGTTTTGTTGCTGACCAGATGGCTGTGAACCTGGCGGGTAATGGCATTACATTTTGCGTTATCGATTGCACAGCTTTGCAGCCTTTGAACATGGATTGCCCGGGAAAAAGGATCAGAACTGCCATCTCCACTTATTACGCGGATGTTCTCCTTTGTAATATCCTCTTTTTTATATCTTGAAAGTACAGCGCCTGGATAGTCGTCCGTTAAAATCTCTACTATCCGGTCCCTTAATTCGATCGTACTCACTTCGCCATACTCATCAAACTCTTCCTTAAGATTGCTGGCAACACGATAGGCATCGATGAACTCAAGACCTGCCTGATGCAATGATTTGGTCAACATTCCGCGCAAAAAGGGAACCCGCGTTTCATTCTCCTGGTCGACGACGACAAGTTTAGACATATCTGCTTTATTCGTCTGGTAGAGAATTCAGACTTGTGTGCAGTCTCGTGTAACGTTCGAAATCAAGCAATATCCTTGCGCTCTCGACCAGAAATGGATCAGTTCGATTCCTGGAAGCATTGCCGGGATTTGCAAAGCTGTCGTTTTGAGCCTCTTCGGCATCCAGCGATTCAACTGACAGCAGCGCTTTTTTGCCTAATCCGGTTCGCCTCGCGTTTTCCAGATCAAGCCGCTGCTGATCCCGAATTTTTCTCAACTGCTGGCGTTTCTCCTCGGACAGGGGAACCGTTTTCGTTTGTCTGATAATCCGGTTGAACAGATTTACTTCCCGGGCGTAAGTGAACTCGGGATTTTCTTTTACCCGCCGCTGATGCTCGAAAATGATTCGATCCATCACATTGGGACCCGGTCTGGATCGATAGGGCAGGAATGCAACCGATCCGATCTGGCGCCAGGGAATGGCATTGTCATTACTGCGTTCGCCGGATTCGTTGTCCGTTTCACTGATATTCCATGTGATGTCAGGAGTGACACCGCGATACTGGGTGCTGTCGCCGTTGACTCTGAAGAACTGGGCGATGGTTAATTTGAGTTCTCCGAGATCAACATCCGAATCATGGTGGTTGTTCAGATTCACGAGGTTTTGAACGGTGCCCTTGCCAAAGGTCGGCTCTCCAAGAATCAATCCGCGGTTGTAATCCTGGATCGCCCCCGCGAAAATCTCAGAAGCGCTGGCACTGTATTGATCAACCAATACCGCAAGGGGGCCATCATAATTGATCGCAGGGTCCGGGTCACGATCTATCTCGGTGCCGTTGGTAAATTTAACCTGTACGACCGGGCCTGTACGAATGAACAATCCGGTCAATGCGATTGCTTCGTTGAGTGCGCCACCGCCATTACCCCGCAAATCCATGATCAGGCCGTCCGTGTTTTCATGTTCAAGCTCGGCCAGGAGTTTTTTGACATCCCGGGTAGTACTTCGGTAATCAGGGTTATTGACATTTCTGCCAGCGAAATCGGTATAGAACGAAGGCAGTCGAATTACGCCTATTCTGGAAGTAATGTTATCGGTGGTAATGTCAATGATCTTTTTTGTTGCCGCCTGTTCTTCAAGTTTGATTTCGTCTCTGACGATAGCGATGATTTCCGGCTCGCTGTCCAGGCCATTTTCAGAGGGAAGGATTTCCAGATTGACGGTAGACCCCTTCGACCCTCTGATCAGTGTCACGACATCGTCTAGCCGCCATCCAATGACGTCGACAATATCCTCGTCTCCTTGTCCAACCCCGATGATTCGGTCACCGGAATCAAGCTTTCCGGACAGGGCTGCGGGTCCTCCGGGAATGACTTTCCTTATCACGGTATATTCATTGTCGTTTTGCAGAACTGCGCCGATTCCTTCCAGCGACAACCGCATCTGGATCATGAAATTTTCGGCTCCCCTTGGAGAATGATAAGCGGTATTGGGCTCAATGCCCGAAAGATAGGAATTGATAAAACTCTGAAAAACATCTTCACTCTTCAACTGTCCCGTTCTTCGTGCAATATGAATGTATCGATTTTTCAGAGTGTCCTTGATCTCATACTCTGATTTATTTGTCAGGCGCAGGTTGATAATGTCGTTTTTGATTCGCTTGCGCCAGTTATCATTGAGTTCGGCAATATCCTGTGCCCAGTGAGCCTCTTCGCGGTCCAGTAAATACTCCTCGTCAATCGTGAAATCGAAGGGTTGGTTCAGTCTTTCAATGGCAAATTCAATCCGCTGATTCACCCGGGTCCGGTAAATCGTGAAAATGGCGAAGGCGGGCTTCAGGAAGCCGTTATGGATGTAGTCATCGAATTCATGTTTCAGGGTTTCGATCTGGTCAATATCTTCCTTGAGAAAAAAACTTTTCGACGAATCCAGTCGATTAATATAATTATCCAGGATTTTCTCGGAAAACCGGTCATCCAGAGGGACCTGGTGAAAATGCCGGGCTTTGATAATGGCATTGATCAGGGCCGTAATTGTCGCCTGCGTAGTATAGTTTCCCGAAATTTCCGTCTGCTCGAGTTCGCTCAGCTCGGAAGCAGGGGCATTGATGTTGAACAGGAGCGCCAGACCTGATGCAAACAGGAATTTACTGAATTTGGTATTCATCGTTGGCATATATCGTTAGAGCTTCTTGATTCGATCATATCATTTTTCGGTGTCGGCAAATATCCGTTCCGGATTCAGGGCCAGCGCGGGGCATCTGCAGGATTCTACGGTTGCTTCCTTAAATTCCACAAGCCGACACTGAGGCTATGACTATCTGATCCCGCAGGCGACAATTGTTCGGCGCTGATCAGGTTGAGTCCACAATATCCGGCCCACTGTGAAATCGACTGCGGTGATATTCCAAGGCGGCGGTGGGCATGTTTTTCCCTGAGAAATTCCAGGTTATGGGGGAGAAAATCGACGATGATCAGTTGACCGTGTGCGCGCAATACTCTGGTTGCTTCCCTGATTATTTTATCCGGTCTGTCCAGATAATGTAATACCTGATGGATTGTGATGGCATCGACGGAATTGTCTTCCAGGATCAGATTGCCAATGTCCTGATGCCGGACCGAGCAATTCCTTGCACCTGCCGTATCCAGGTTGGAGCGGGCAAGCATCAGCATTTCCCTGGTTATGTCGATGCCGATTCCCTTTTTGATATAGGGAGAGAAAATTTCGAGAATTCTCCCTGTACCTGTGCCAAGGTCAAGGAACAGGTCCGGATATTCGATATCAAGACAGTCAATCAGTTTTTTCTCGACATAACTTTCCGGTACGGCGAGTCTGCGAATCGTATCCCACTCCGCTGCATTTTTACGAAAGTATTCAGCAGACATGGCTGCATTTCTGCTTTTGATCCTTTTTAGCCGTTGTTGATCCAGGGCGATATCGATATCCTGCATGTCGGTCAAATCCAGAACACTTGAAATAAATTCGGCCGTTTTCCCGGTATCCGCGATTCTGTGAAACACCCATGAACCCTCCTGATAGCGCTGCAGTAACCCGGCATCACACAGCAATTTCAAATGGCGGCTGACCCTTGGCTGGCTTTGTTCCAGTATTTCCATCAGCTCGGAAACAGTCAGTTCACTGTTGCGCAAAACCGATAGTATGCGCAACCGGGTGACTTCGGCTGCGGCACGAAGCACAGTAAGCAGAGGTCTCATGTGGTTTGCGGGCTTTATTGGGTGATATAAATTTATCCTTGTATCATATCCGATCAGGTATACACCTCGTTTCATCCTGAAGATTGAATCTGAATTTGCCATTAAACTGTAATGTAATACTGTAATACTGGCGCCAAATCATTATTTACCAACTACGGAGTTGAACCATGCGAAAAAGTGTTATTTCAGTTGCCTTGGCAGCATTCGTGGCAGGCACGGGTTCTGCCCAGGCCGACCGCAATTATATTCAGATTGTCGGGTCATCGACAGTTTATCCGTTTGCGACGGTGGTAGCGGAGAAATTCGGCAAAACCAGCGACTTCAAGACGCCCATCATCGAATCAACCGGTTCGGGTGGTGGCATGAAATTGTTTTGTGCCGGTGTGGGTGATTCTCACCCGGATATTACCAATGCTTCACGTCGAATCAAGTCCTCTGAATTCGAAAAGTGTCAGGCCAATGGCGTGACCGATGTTATAGAAGTAAAGGTGGGTTACGACGGCATTGTATTGGGTAATTCCAACGAAGTTGGTCAGTTGGAATTAACCCGAAGGGATATTTTCTTAGCCCTGGCCAAAGATGTTCCAAATCCGGATGGCAGCGAATCAATCATTCCCAATCCTTACTCTACCTGGAAAGAGGTCAATGCAGCGCTGCCGGATGTAGAAATTGAAGTCCTGGGGCCGCCTCCCACATCGGGTACCCGTGACGCCTTTGTTGAACTCGCCCTTGAAGGGGGTTGCAAGTCCTTTAAATGGATCAAGGCCATGGAAAAGCAGGATAAAAACGCATACAAGGTGCTTTGCCATACCGTTCGCGAAGACGGGGCTTATGTAGAAGTAGGGGAAAATGACAACCTGATCGTGCAAAAACTGCGGGAAAACAAAAAAGCGCTCGGTGTATTCGGCTTCAGCTTCCTTGATCAGAATTCTGATGTAATCCAGGGTTCACTGGTTGATGGTGTCCCACCTGAATTCGAAGCCATTGCAGATGGTTCATACCCGGTTTCACGCCCGCTTTACTTCTATGCCAAAAAAGCGCACGTCGGTATGATCGCGGGTATCGCCGAATTCATGGCTGAGTTTACCGACGAAGCGGCTTTTGGCGAAGAAGGTTATCTGGTTGATAAGGGTTTGATTCCAATGCCAACCGCCGAAAGAAAGAAATATCGGGCGGATACGGCCAATCTGACTCCACTCCAAATGTGAAATATAACTTTACGCTAGTGTATTATGCGACCATCTGGTAACGGGTGGTCGCTTTTTTATGCGAAACTGAAAAAACACAATAATGAACATTTTGTCGCTGCTTTTTGTGTTATTTGTTCTCGCTCCGTGCCTGATGCTTGTTGCACTGAACCTGAGCAGGAAAAACCGGGCTTTAAGAAACAGGATTGAAAAGGTTATCAAGACGTTTTTGTTCTCCTGCACCAGTATTGCCGTTCTCACAACCATTGGTATCGTATTATCCGTACTTTTTGAATCGATTCGATTCTTCAATATTATTCCAATAACCGACTTTCTGTTTGGATTGGAGTGGTCCCCGCAAACAGCAATTCGCTCCGATCAGGTTGGATCATCAGGCTCATTTGGAGCCGTGCCCCTGTTTGCAGGCACG
Source organism: Arenicellales bacterium (assembly GCA_963663315.1). Classification (GTDB taxonomy): domain Bacteria; phylum Pseudomonadota; class Gammaproteobacteria; order Arenicellales; family Poriferihabitantaceae. Next base: position 680,634 of record OY760176.1, read on the forward strand.
TTTCTGATTACCCTGATTGCAATGTTGATTTCTGTGCCATTAGGACTGATGTCGGCAATTTATCTGTCGGAATATGCGAACCGGCACATGCGTGCATTCGGCAAACCTCTGCTTGAGATTCTGGCCGGAATTCCAACTGTGGTTTACGGGTTCTTCGCAGCTTTGACGGTTGCGCCACTGATCCGTAATTCACTGGAATCCTTTGGTTTGAGTGTTTCCAGCGAAAGCGCTCTGGCGGCTGGAGTGGTAATGGGAGTCATGATTCTGCCCTTCGTGTCGTCTCTGTCGGATGATGTGATAAATGCCGTGCCCCAGTCATTGCGCGATGGTTCCTATGGACTTGGTGCGACCCGGTCGGAGACGATTCGCAGGGTGGTCCTGCCGACTGCGCTGCCGGGGATTGTCGGTAGCATTCTGCTGGCGGTTTCGCGTGCAATCGGCGAAACCATGATCGTGGTGATGGCAGCAGGGCTGGCAGCCAACCTGACTGCCAACCCGTTTGAATCGGTAACGACCGTTACCGTGCAGATCGTCACCCTGCTGATCGGAGATCAGGAATTCGACAGCCCGAAAACCCTGGCGGCGTTTGCATTGGGACTGACATTGTTCGCGATTACCCTGATCTTCAATGTCATTGCATTGAAGGTGGTCAGGAGATACAAGGAGCAATACGAATGACCCAGGTGGATATTATCAAGTCGGGGATTGCCAAACGCTACGCGCGGGAAACCCGATTCCGTATTTATGGGCTATCGTCGATTATTTGCGGAGTGGCTTTCCTGGTATTTTTGCTGTTTACCAGTATCTCCAACGGATATACTGCATTATTGCAGACCCATATTGGCCTTGATATCGGTCTCTTTGCGGAAGATTTCGGTGATGACCTGAGTCGGGAATCATTGTCGAAGGCTGATTATTCCGGAATCATAAAAAAAGCGCTTCGCCAGACATTCCCGGAAGTCACCAAACGCAAGGAGAAAAAAGCCCTCTATCGGATCATCAGTGGCGGCGCACAATATCAGCTGCGCGAAAATGTCATGGATGATCCATCCCTGATCGGCAGGTCGGTCACTTACTGGCTACTGGCCGATGATGAGGTCGATGTTTTCGTCAAAGGCAGAATCGACCGGGATGTTCCAGAGCAGAACCGCCGGATCAAGAACAATACCATTGGATGGATAGATGAATTGTCGGCAAACAAGCGTGTCGAAAAGCGATTCAATATCCCGTTTTTCACTGCCGGTGATTCCCGTGAACCTGAGCAGGCAGGTATTCGCGGCGCCGTAATGGGGTCGGTTTTTACCATACTGGTAACCATGCTGCTGGCATTTCCAATTGTGTCTCTGCAGCGATTTATCTGCAGGAGTTCGCACCGAAGAACTGGATAACGGACTTCATCGAGGTCAATATCAATAATCTGGCTGCGGTTCCATCAATCATATTCGGACTGCTCGGATTGGCAATTTTTATCAACACCTTTGGCCTCCCACGCTCGGTCCCGTTGGTTGGCGGGATGGTGCTGGCGCTGATGACATTGCCAACCATAATCATATCCAGCCGGGCCGCGCTCGGAGCGGTCCCACCCAGTATACGGGAGGCCGCACTAGGGGTGGGCGCTTCGCCCATCCAGACCGTCTTGCATCATGTGTTGCCGCTGGCAATGCCCGGCATGCTGACCGGAACCATCATTGGTCTGGCCCAGGCACTGGGCGAAACAGCGCCTTTGCTGGTTATCGGGATGGTGGCATTTATCGTGGACGTTCCCGGGGGGCCACTTGACCCGGCTACCGCACTGCCGGTTCAGATCTACTTGTGGTCAGACAGCCCGGAACGTGCATTTGTGGAACGTACATCTGCTGCGATAATGGTTTTGCTTCTGATCCTGATTGCAGTTAATGGGTTGATCGTTCTGTTAAGGAATAAATTTGAACGCCGCTGGTAACCCTTGTCTTCGATCAGATACCATGATTTCACTCACTGACACAGTAACAGACACAATGAATTCACCATTGGATGAGCCACAGGCAACCTTCGATCAGAACTTTGATGATCCGGTCCTTAACCCGAATTTCAAGACGGTCGGTAATGTTCATGTCGACGGTCCTGCGATGATCAGTCGAAACGTCGATGTGTTTTATGACGACAAGCAGGCTATTTTCAATGTCTCTCTCGACATTGCGAAAAACGAAGTGATCGCGATGATCGGACCATCGGGCTGTGGTAAATCAACCTTCCTGCGTTGTTTTAACCGGATGAATGACACGATTGACACGTGCAGTGTAAAGGGCAGAATTGAATTGCACGGTGAAGACATCTACAGCAGAGACATGGATGTGGTTCTGCTCCGCGCCCGGGTGGGTATTGTCTTTCAAAAACCCAACCCGTTCCCGAAGTCATTGTATGAAAATGTTGCCTATGGGGTTAAATTGCATGGGCTGGCGAGCAGTAAAGCCGAACTTGACGATATTGTGGAAAGCAGTCTGCGCAAGGCGGATTTATGGAAAGAGGTTGCCGACAGGCTGGATAAGCCCGGAACCGGCCTGTCCGGTGGTCAGCAGCAAAGGCTATGCATTGCGCGGGCCATTGCCATCAGTCCGGAGATCATTCTAATGGATGAACCCTGTTCCTCTCTTGACCCTATTGCGACGGCAGCCATTGAAGAGCTGATTGATGAACTGAGAAAACAATATTCAATCTGTATTGTGACTCATTCCATGCAACAGGCAGCCCGGGTTTCACAGAGAACAGCCTATTTCCACCTTGGCAGACTGGTGGAAGTCGGTCCCACCGGTGTTATTTTCACTAACCCCCGGCACCGGCTGACAGAAGGGTATATCACTGGCCGTTTTGGCTGACCGGATCCGATTTTACCGTTTAGCGGATAATAATTATGAAAATTCAAGGTGAGAGACATATTTTCAAGCGTTTTGATAAGGAAATGCAGTATCTCCATGATCTGGTCGTACAAATGGGCGGGCTTGCGGTAAGTCAGCTTGAGGACGCTCTGGATACTCTGAAAACCGAGAATCCGGAAAAAGCATACGAGGTCATCAGCAATGATAGAAAACTGAATGATCTTGATTTGCAGGCGGATGATGAAATCATCCGCCTGATAGCATTACGCCAGCCTGTTGCCAGGGACTTGAGAGAACTGATCTCGGTCGGAAAAATTGTTGCAGAACTGGAACGCGCCGGTGATGAAGCCAGGAAAATTGCCGGTTTGACTATTCGTTTTTTCAAAGCGGGTAAAAATCCACCGAGCGAAGAAATATTACGCGATATCTATTCTCTTTCCGCTTATGTGATCGATATGCTGGAAATGGCAATACAGGCATTTGATGATCTGAATCTTGATCTTGCAGCAGATGTTCTGGTTAAGAGCGCACAACTGGATGATCAGTTGAAATCAATACTGCGACGTCTGAGCACATTCATCTTGGAAGATTCCAGAAATGTCGGTTATTTCGTGGACATTGTGCTTGGCATTCGGGCGCTTGAACGGTTTGGTGGGCATAGCAGTAATATAGCCGGACATATTGTGTTTATCGAAAAGGGGATTGATGTGCGTCACGCAAGCGATGAAAGCATTTTGCGCAATCTCAGGGATGAATACATAAAGGAATTTGATTCAAGCCGCAGAAATGAAGCCCGTGTGGACAGCAACGGGGAGGAAGATCAGTAAACAAGTAAATGCTACTTCCCATTGTATTGCTAATTCTTTGGCCTTCTCAATGTCTCGCCTTTGCGAGCCTTTATCACCACCGCAAAGCAAGAAAATTAATGTGCCGCCGCATAGGCGTAGGTTCGCCTGACAGGTTCGAAAAGCGGCATTGATTGAAGCGCTGGCGCCTGATTCCGACTCAGTTTCGAAGAGTTTTGCCGAAATCCAGCATATTGCCAATTCTTGCCCGCGTGCTGTCAGCGCTCACCAGTGTCAGAAATGAGCGCCGCTCCGCATCCAGTAAATCCTGTTCGGACCAGGTTGTGCCCGCTTCAACTTCCCCGCCTGATACGATTCGGGCAATTTCCGTTCCAACCACAACATCATGCGGCATCAACAAGCCATCTTCACGGGATTTTTCAAGCCATCTCACCATTTCTTCAAAAACAGGCAAACCGGGCATGGCCAGATGCGGACGCGTGAACGGTTGCTGACCTTCTCTGGAATCAAGCGCCCGGACCGCGGCATCGTATATCCGGTCACGGTTCAATTCGTATCGATCATTGTTCCTGACCATAGCCAGGCCGATCGCCCGCAGTGGTGATGTCGCAGTTCTTCCATATCCGGTATTCATGAATGACTTCCAGCTTGCTGCCGAGATATCCTCGCCACATCCGAGTTTATCAATCCAGCGATACAGCATTTCCTTGCATCCTCCGCCGGAGGGAACAACACCGACCAGGGATTCGACCAGCCCCATTACCGAATTGGCATGTGCGATAACCTGTTTTGCATGAAGGACTACCTCGAAACCCCCACCCAGCGAAAGACCCACTGGCGCCACAACAACCGGAAACCCGGCCCGACTCATCGCCGCGACAGTCTGCTGGAAGTGATCCAGAAACCGGTCCAGTCCATCAAGATCATCCCGTTCATAATATTTTCTGACGGCGCCCAGGTTCACACCACAGGAAAAATGCTGGGCATCATTATGAACAATCAGCCCTTTCAGTCCCCTGGCCGGAACCTGTTCGATCGCATCCCTCAGAATAGCCATCGAATCGGCATCAAGCGCGTTCGCTTTGCTGTGAAATTCTACCAGTGCGGCATCGTCAGTGATATACCAACTCGCCATTTCGTTGGAATTATCCGCAGACAGTGTCCGCTTTTTCTCGTTGAACCGTACGACACCCTGAGGTCTTGAAATAGCCTGCCATTGGCCGTTTCCGGTTCTTGCGCAAAGTTCCCGGTTTATCACCTGATAAAACCCCGTCCCTTTTGCCTTGTGCAGAAATGCGGGGATATCGCGCTTTTCCGAGACAAGCCGGTCAATCATATAGTCCGCACCAATCCCGTCCATCATTTCAAATGGTCCTGATATCCAGTTGTAGCCCAGTTTCATCGCATCATCAATGCCGACCGGATCATCGCCCACTTCAGGAATCAGGGAGGCTGCATAACACAGTGTTTTTGACAATACCCGCCAGGCAAATTCCCCATAAACCGAGTCGTCTTCAAGCAGGCGCCTGATCCCGTTTTTCTCTGCATCCGCGGCAATTGAAAGGTTCAATCTTTCAAACTTCTGATATTCCCCGGTTTCCAGATTGAGCACAAACCGGTCAGTCGAATGCGCTGAATGTCGATAAAACCCTTTTCCCTGCTTGTTGCCGGTTTGCCCGTTTTCGATCATTGTTGTCATCAACGGGATTTCATCCGCTTCAAGGTGAAAGGCATCGTCTGCAGGCAGGATATTGCTCATGCTTTTTACCACATCCGCCATCAGGTCAATCCCGATCAGATCATAGAGGCCGAATACGCCGGTCTTTGGAATGCCCACCGGTCGTCCGAAAACAGCATCGGCCTGTGCTGGCGTCAAGCCGAGTTCGAATGCCGAATGCAGGGCGCACTGAATCGCATATACCCCGACCCGGTTACCCAGGAAACCGGGAGTATCAAGGCATCGAACCACGCCTTTGCCCAGTTGCCGTTCGCAAAATGTGTCCAGACGGTCGATAACTTCAGGCGCGGTGGAGTCACCCCGAACCAGTTCCAGCAGACGCATGAATCGAACCGGGTTGAAAAAATGGGTAATGGCGAACCGTTTGCGAAAGGATTCCGGCATATCCCCGACCAGTAATCTGATCGGTATGGTGGAAGTATTTGAGGTAATGATCGCCTGGCGGCTACAGGTTTGGTCGAGGCGTTTGTACAGATCTTTTTTGACGCCCAGACGCTCAACCACAGCTTCTGCAATCCAGTCACAATCAACCAGTCTGTCAAAATCATCCCTGGTATTGCCCAGGGTTATCAGTTGCCCCGCCTGTTTGTTCATCAACCCCGGTTGATCCGGGTCCAACAGCCGTTGATAACCCCGCTCGGCCGGGGCATTTACATTGTCGCCATCACCGGGCAAATCCAGCAGCAACACCTCTACACCCGCATTGGCCACCTGACCTGCTATACCTGCACCCATGGTCCCCGCGCCTATTACTGCCACTTTTTTGAAACTCATCAGCCTGTTCCTGGTCTCCCGGTTTTTTATTGATTGTACAAAAATACAGAACAGGTTTGAATCAAGACTCCAGTACAGCGATAATCCAGTCATGATCAGTATTGAGCACCTTTCGAAGCATTTCGGTGGATTGAAGGCAGTTGACGACGTCTCAATCAACATCTCGAAGGGTTCCATTACCGGTTTGATCGGTCCCAATGGCGCGGGCAAAACCACGTTGTTCAATACCGTCGCAGGGTTGCATGCACCCACTGACGGAAGAGTGCTGCTGGACGGTGAGGATATCACCGGCCTGGAACCCCATCGGCTTTTTGCAAAAGGACTGCTGCGAACCTTCCAGATTGCACACGAGTATTCCCGGATGTCTGTGACCGAGAATCTGATGATGGTCCCGCCGGGACAATCCGGCGAAAGTCTGATTCACGCCTGGTTCCATCCCGGCAGGGTTGCACGGGAAGAAGATGCGATTTATCAGAAGGCCCGGGAGGTGATCGATTTTCTGAATCTGGGGACGGTCGCTGATGAACTGGCGGGAAATCTCTCCGGTGGCCAGAAAAAGTTGCTGGAACTTGGCCGTACCATGATGGTGGATGCCAGGATCGTTTTCCTTGACGAAGTCGGCGCAGGGGTCAACCGAACCCTGTTGCGTGATATCGGTGATGCCATCATCAAACTCAATCGGGAGCAGGGCTATACTTTCTGCATGATCGAGCACGACATGGATTTCATCCGCCGCCTGTGCGACCCGGTGATCTGTATGGCAGAAGGTGCGGTACTGGCCGAAGGCACTGCCGAAGAAGTGCAGAACAACGAGGAAGTGATCGAAGCCTATCTTGGGCGTGGTCTCAAAAACAAGCCCGGGTCTGCAGCCTCGCCAGGCCGAAGCAGCTCAAAATCGGGCAGGACGCATTGTGCGCTGATCGGTCAGAAAATGGTCGGTGGCTACCACGGCAGCGATATTCTGAAAGGCTGCACGGTGGATGTTGCCGAGGGAGAAATTGCGGTCATTGTCGGCCCCAATGGGGCTGGCAAATCAACCGCGATGAAAGCGCTGCTGGGCATGTTGAAATTGAGAGCCGGCAGTGTCCGGCTGAATTGTGATGAGATATCGCACCTGTCGGTTCAGGATCGAATCGCGAGAGGCATTGCCTTTGCACCGCAGAACAGCAATGTTTTTCTCTCGATGAGTGTGCAGGAGAATCTTGAGATGGGGGCGTTTTTGAGTGCGGATGATACGGGTGAGACCTGGCAGCAGATTTGCCGGTTGTTTCCGGTTCTTGAGGAGAAAAAGGATCAATTGGCGGGTGAACTGTCCGGCGGACAACGCCAGCAGGTCGCGGTTGGACGCGCACTGATGTCCCGGCCTTCGGTATTGATGCTTGATGAGCCCACAGCGGGGGTTTCGCCGATAGTGATGGATGAATTGTTCGACCGTATTCTCGAAATACGGAACACCGGCGTCTCGATCCTGATGGTTGAACAGAATGCCCGGCAAGCCCTGGGTATCGCTGATACCGGGTTTGTACTGGTTGTAGGCGAGAATCGTTATACCGACACAGGCCAGGCATTGCTGGCAGACCCCGAAGTTCGCAGGTCATTTCTGGGGGGATAGATGCAAGCAATTACCGACACGCTCAACGCGATTATATTGCTGTTGAATTTTGTCATCGTGCCGGGGTTGGCCTACGGTTCGCAGCTTGCGCTCGGCGCCCTTGGAATCACGCTGGTGTTCGGTATTTTGCGATTTGCCAATTTCGCCCACGGCGACACCATGGCCTTCGGTACCATGGTCACCATCCTGATGACCTGGTGGTTACAGTCAATCGGGGTTAGCCTGGGTCCGTTACCGACTGCATTGCTCGCACTGCCAGTCGGTATCCTGGCAACGATTGTGATGGTGACCGTGACCGATAAACTGGTCTACCGACACTTCCGCCATCAAAAGGCCAGACCGGTGACGCTGATGATCGCTTCCATTGGCGTGATGTTGATGATGAACGGTATCGTACGATTTGTGATCGGCCCGAATGACCGGAATTTTCTGGATGGAGAACGTTTCATTATCAGCGCCCGCGAATTCAAAGTGATGACCGGGTTGAATGAGGGATTGAGTATCAAGGTTTCCCAGGGGTTGACTGTCGTCATCGCGCTGATCTGCGTTTTCGCGCTTTTCTGGCTCTTGCAGAAAACCCGTACCGGCAAGGCGATGCGCGCTTATTCCGACAATGAAGACCTTGCCCTGCTGTCCGGTGTCAATCCAGACCGGGTGGTGCAGGTCACCTGGATACTCGCTGCCATTCTGGCAACCATAGCCGGTACACTTTACGGACTCGACAAGAGCTTCAAACCGTTTACCTTCCTGCAACTATTGTTACCCATGTTCGCCGCAGCCATCGTCGGTGGTATCGGCAACCCGATTGGCGCCATTGTTGGCGGTTATGTGATTGCGTTTTCCGAGGTGGTCGTCACCTACGCATACAAGAAGGTTTTTATCTATCTGCTGCCGCAAAGCCTTGAGCCGCAGGGATTGATGCAATTGCTGTCCACCGATTACAAATTTGCGGTATCGTTCATGATCCTCGTGCTGGTGTTGCTGATCAAGCCAACCGGCATTTTGAAAGGCAAGGTACTGTGAAAGGCAGGTCAAAATGACCAATACACAAAAGGCCTGCTGGTCATTTTCCGCCATCGGCGTTTTATTCCTGATTATCGGTTTTGTTCAATCCTGGTCGGTATCGCTCGGCATCTTCAACCTGTGCCTGATTTCCGCAGTGATGGCGCTTGGAGTCAATATGCAGTGGGGTTATGCGGGGTTGTTGAATGTCGGTGTCATGGGTTTTGCCGCATTGGGTGGCGTCAGTGTGGTTCTGGTATCCCGCGCACCCGTGGCCGCCGCCTGGCAGGCGGGATCGGATAACCTGCTGCTGGCGCTGGTTTGCTTCGTGATTACCATCGTGTTGGCGCGATGGCTTTACAGGCGATGGCCTCGTGGCCGGAGACGTACTTCAGCGATGGCGGCGGTCATCATTACCGGTCTGTTCATGACCCGTTATTTTCTGGACCCGGCGGTGACTTCTATTGAAGCGGTCGAATCGGCAAAAACGGGATTTCTGGGTGGCTTCGGATTGCCGGTACTGTTTTCCTGGGTGGTCGGCGGGCTGTTCGCCGCAGGCGCAGCCTGGTTGATTGGCAAGGTCGCCCTCGGCCTGCGCGCAGACTACTTTGCCATTGCTACCCTGGGGATTTCGGAAATTATCATTGCGATCCTGAAAAATGAGGACTGGCTGACACGGGGCGTAAAAAACGTCACAGGTTTGCCACGCCCCGTTCCCTATGAAATCGAGTTACAAAACAGTGCCTGGTTTGTCGATTTTATTGCCCGCTGGAACGCGACCGGATTATCTTCATTAAATGACACAGACCGTGTCGTTGCGTTGAAGCAACAGGTCATCGCTGGCTCAAGCATATTTGTAAAGCTTTGTTATGCCGGATTGTTTGCTACGGTACTGATCATCATTTTATTGCTCAGTGTACGGGCATTGAATTCGCCCTGGGGCCGGATGATGCGCGCTATTCGTGATAATGAAACTGCGGCGGGCGCGATGGGAAAGGATGTGACCCGATGTCATCTTCAGATATTTGTAATTGGTTCGGCCGTAATTGGCATTGCCGGCGCCATGCTGACAACGCTGGATGGCCAGTTCACACCCACCACTTACCATCCTCTGCGCTATACTTTTCTGATCTGGGTAATGGTCATTGTAGGTGGCTCCGGCAATAACATGGGGTCAGTACTCGGCGGTTTTCTGATCTGGCTGGTATGGATAGAAGCAGAGCCGGTGGGTGTCTGGTTAATGGAGTCGGCAACCGGATGGATGGAGGACGGCAACCCGGTCAGGGATCATCTGATCGCAAATGCGCAACATATGCGCCTGTTTTGCATGGGGCTGGTTTTGTTGCTGGTATTGCGCTACAGCCCTGGTGGTGTATTGCCCGAGAGGGTACGCAAGAAAAATTGACCGGATCATGTTCCGATTTTTTGGATCGGCGCGCCGATTGGGTTATACTGGACCATTTTCTGGATACACTGGGGCAATACAGGCCGCTGTTCTGGAATTCACAATATATTACTCTTAGGGGGGGGTGCATTATGAAAAGAGCTATACTGATACCAACATTACTTGCTATCCTGTCCGCGCCGGCACTGGCTGATGATATCAAAATAGGTGTCATCCTCGGATTTACAGGACCCATCGAATCGCTGACGCCGGATATGGCCAGTGGCGCAGAGCTTGCGCTATCTGAAGCCTCCGAATCCGGAAAGCTGCTCGGTGGGAAAACCATTGTCAGTGTACGTGGTGACTCCACCTGTATTGATGCTGCGGCCGCATCTTCGGCTGCTGAGCGTCTGATCACTGCTGATGCGGTTGCGGCAATAATGGGCGCTGACTGTTCCGGCGTAACGACCGCAATTGCCAACAATGTGGCTATCCCCAATGGCGTTGTGATGATTTCGCCATCGGCCACTTCACCGGCGCTTTCAACAATTGATGACAATGGCTATTTCTTCAGAACGGCTCCATCGGATGCTCGTCAGGGACAGCTGCTGGCCGATATTTTGAAAGATCGGGGCATTACCGAAGTGGCCATCACCTACACCAACAACGACTATGGCAAAGGGTTGTCTGAATCATTCGGCGGCGCATTCAAAGCCAATGGCGGGACGGTTTCAATCACAGCAGCGCATGAAGATGGCAAAGCGGATTACACTGCTGAAGTCGGCGCCCTTGCGGCTTCCGGCGCCGGACACCTGGTGGTATTCGGATACGTTGATCAGGGCGGCAAAGGGATCATCCAGGCGGCAGTCGATGCAGATGCCTTCACAGGCTTTGTGATGGCGGATGGCATGGTTGGCGACTCCCTGCTGACGGAGGCCATCGGCGCTGGTCTCAATGGTTCCGTTGCGACCCTGCCTGGCGGGGCATCAGGGGCAGATGCGTTTGTCGACTATGCCAACTCAAACGGGATCAAGGGCGATGGCGCCTTCGTGCCCGAGGCGTATGATGCGAGCGCTTTACTGGTTCTCGCCATTCAGGCAGCAGGCTCAGCCGACCGGGCTGCCATCCAGGCCAGCATCATGTCTGTAGCGAATGCCCCGGGCGAGGAAATCGGTCCCGGTGAACTGGCCAAAGCATTGCAAATTCTGGCGGATGGTGGAGATGTCAACTATCAGGGCGCGACCAATGTCGAGTTCAATGAAGCAGGCGAAGTATTCGGCACTTACAAGGAACTTGAAATCACTGACGGTGAGTGGAAAACGGTTGCTATTCACTGATTTATCATACCCCGGGCAGGGCAATACCCTGCCCGGGGTCAGTGGCCGGTACAATCAGATCTTGAGTCCGCAGGGTTGATGACCGTTTCTGATCGATATGCGATCCTTTTCGAATCCGTAAAAATCGGACCTGTTACAGCACGTAACCGTTTTTATCAGGTACCCCACTGTACCGGATTTGGTCACTTGAGACCGCGAGGCCATGCCGCGATGCGCGGCATGAAAGCAGAAGGCGGCTGGGCCGTGGTGTGTACCGAAGAAACCGAGATTCATCCAAGTTCCGACCTGTCGCCCTATTCGGTACAACGCCTCTGGGATCAACGGGACATACCTGCATTGGCCCTGATGACCGAAGCCGTGCATCAACATGGCTCTCTGGCAGGTATTCAGTTAGCGCATAATGGTCATCATGCACCTAATCTGTTCTCACGCATCCCGCCACTTTCGCCCAGCGGGCAAACCATTGAAGATCTGTATCCCAGGCAGGCCCGGGCGATGACCCGATCCGATATCCGGGACTTGCGCAAATGGCATCGAAACGCAGTCAGGAATGCCAAAATTGCAGGTTTCGATATTATTTATGTTTATGCCGGTCACCACATGACCCTGCCCCATCATTTTCTTGATCCGGTGTTCAATCAGCGTACCGATGAATATGGCGGTTGCCTGGAAAATCGGGTTCGTCTGACCAGGGAGTTACTGGAAGAATCACTGGATGAGGCTGCTGGAGAATGTGCCATTGCATTTCGACTGGCGGTAGATGATATGGCGGGTGCCAATGGTATGCAGGCTCAGGAAGAAGGCAGGGAAATTGTCGAAATGCTGGCTGAATATCCTGATCTGTGGGATGTCAATGTTGCGGGCTGGGACAACGATTCGCAGACATCGAGATATGCCCCCGAAGAAGGCTACCAGGAATCGTATACCGCATTCGTAAAACAACTGACATCCAAACCGGTAGTCGGGGTAGGGAGGTATACCTCGCCTGATCGAATGGTTGCACTTGTCAGAAAAGGTCATCTCGATTTTATTGGCGCTGCCCGCCCATCCATCGCAGATCCGTTTCTGCCGAACAAGATCAGGGATAACCGGGTTGAAGAAATTTGCGAGTGTATCGGCTGCAATATCTGTGTCTCCTGTGACATGACCGGTATTCCGATCCGATGCACCCAGAACCCGACGATGGGAGAAGAATGGAGAAGGAACTGGCATCCGGAGAAGATCCAGCCAAAATCGAGTGACGAACCGGTTGTCGTCGTGGGCGGTGGACCCGCGGGCCTGGAATGTGCATTGCAGTTGAACCGGCGTGGCCATAATGTCATTCTGGCTGAAGCATCAGACCGGCTGGGCGGTCGAGTGGTCAGGGAGTCTCAGCTGAAGGGTTTGTCGGCATGGAAGCGGGTGAGTGACTATCGAATCGTCCAACTGGAGCAGTCCGCCACTGTCAATCTGTATCTGCAAAGCGAAATGGATGCCGACAACATTGTTGATCTGGGAATCCCCCATGTGTTTATCGCAACCGGGGCGCACTGGCGGCGTGACGGGGCTGGCAGAAGTTCCCGTACCGCGATGGATATCGATACCGGGATCAGTGTCATGACGCCCGATGATATCATGGCCGGACTGACCCCTGAGCCGGGACCGGTTATCATTTATGATGACGAACAATCCTATATGGGCGGGGTGATTGCCGAGCAACTTGCGCCAACACACCGGAATATAAGATACATAACACCGGCTGGCGTTGCTTCTGCATGGACCAGCAACACTCTGGAACAACACAGGATTCACTCGGCGTTGATTTCACAGGGGGTCAGTATTTCTACCAACCAGACAGTGAAAAGTGTAAATAATCATCAGCTTGTCACCCAGTGCATATTTGGTGGCAAGGATCGTGTTTATGAATGCAACACATTGATCCTGGTTACTGAAAGACAATCGAACGATCACCTTGCCAACGCTTTACTTGAGATCAACAAAAGTGACAATAAGTTTGCCACCCTTGAAGTGATCGGCGATGCACTCGCGCCGGGACTGATTGCTGATGCAGTATTTTACGGCCACCTGGCTGCGCGTAATTTTCAGATGGACCCTGAGATGGTCGAAAACCAGTTGTTCATGCGGGAAATCCCCTCTCTTACCGGGTGATACTCACCCGTCACTCACTCACTCTTGCCATACATGCCTGACACAGCTTCCAGCGACGAAGACAATAAAAGCCCGGACAGATCCCGTGGCCCGAGGAGGCGCGGAGGAGGCCGGGATGCACGCAGAACCAAAAGACAGGCGCAAACCACTTCGCCGGCGGTCTGGCCCGGTATTCGCGGGGGCAGTTATAAACCGTTGAGCGAACATGACATGGAGCAGGTGCATCAGGCAGCTCTGGAGATTCTGGCGACGATTGGAATAAAGGACTGGACCGAGGATCTACTGGAAACGGTATTGCCCGGAGGGGCTTTTCTGAATGAACACAATAGACTGTGTTTCCCCGAAGCCCTGATCGAAGACATTATCGCAGGCGCTGCGCGTCACTTCGTGGTTCACGCAAGAGGGGCCCGGAAAGGGACAGGTGACATTGAATGCAGTGGTTCGAAAGTGTATTTCGCGACATCGGGGTCGGCAGTATCCACATTCGAAGCCGAAACCAGAAGCTACCGTGCATCCACACTTCAGGATATCTACGACTTCACCCGGCTGACCGATAAACTCGATAACATTCACATGGTGGGCGACACTGTGGTTCCGACAGATGTCACGGATGATTTCGAGCATGACATCAATATCCCATATACGATGATGACGGCGACAGAGAAACCCCTTTGTTTTGCTTTTCGAAGCTCGAAAAGTGTCCGCCCTGCGGTCGAAATGTTTGATATGGTATTGGGTGGAGAGGGCCGATTTCAAAAAGAGCCATTTGCTATTTTCGGGGGTTGTCCGATCGTTTCACCGCTGAGATTCGGGCTGGAAAATCTGCAGGTGATGATGGAAGCCAGTCGGCTCGGCTTGACCAGTGACCTTGCGGTAGCGCCCCAGAGCGGGGCCACCGCTCCGGCGCCTCTGGCAGGCATCCTGGCGCAAGTCATTGCAGAAACCCTGGCCTGCCTTGCAGTCGTCAATCTGATCAACCCCGGTTGCCCGATGGCTTTCGCCGCGTGGCCCTTTATTACCGATTTGCGTACGGGTTCATTTTCCGGAGGCAGTGCAGAGGAAGCGTTGCTGTCTGCTGCTGCCGTACAGATGGGAAGATTCTATGACCTTCCCAATTCCGTCGCGGCAGGCATGACAGATTCGAAAATCCCTGACGTGCAGCACGGTTTCGAGAAAGGCGTCTCGCTGGTGCTGGCTGCAATGGCTGGCGCCAATCGCGTCTGTGAAGCGGCGGGAATGATGGGTAGTCTGATGGGTTGCAGTTTCGAATCCCTGGTGATTGATGATGAGATTCTGGGGTTGGTTCTGCGTGCGACCCGCGGGATTGAGGTCAGCGATGAAACCCTGTCGGTGGCGGTCATACGCGAATCGGTCATCAACCCCGGCCATTTTCTTGGACACAGCCAGACCCTGAACTATCTGGAAACGGAGTATCTGTACCCTGAGTTATCCGATCGCACCCCCACTGATGCATGGGAGAAAGCGGGTTCCAGTGATCTTTATACGCGCAGTCAGCAGGTTGTCCGGGAAATCCTTGATCAGCATCGGCCCTGTTACATTGATGATGCAATCGATAGTGCGATTCGGGACAAATTTCCAATTCTTTTAAAGAAACAGCACTCCGCGGGGAATTGAAAGTAATCACATACCGGTAAAGGCGATGACATCATTCCTCATCATTATTCAACAGGAATACCGTAAGGCATGGCTATTCGTTCGAGTTGATCGCCCGCAGCCGAACCAACGGTCAATACACCGTGATCGATGGATTTTGTGGGCACCATGGCAGATATCAGATTGATTCGATCATCGAGTCCAACAGAGTCCACGACTGCTCCGGCCTTTGAGTCGGGGTTGTCGCCTGTGTAGATTGCATCACCTGGAACAACGGGTTTGACGGAATTGACCCTGGCGACAATCAATCTTTTTTTTGATTTGCCGAGATATTTCAGCCTTGCAATAATCTCCTGCCCCGGGAAACAGCCTTTTTTGAAACTGACACCGTCAACCAGTTCGAGGTTAATGTTCTGGGGAATGAAGGTTTCAACCGTGTTTGCGTATACCTGGGGAATGGCTGAAAGAATATCCAGCGCTCGCCAGTAGTCACTATTAAAAACTGTCGTATCGTCCTGGTTAGAGATTCGCTTGATCAGATCATCGTTTCCAATCAGCAGATAGCGTAACCGGGGTTCATCCACGCAATAGAGGTTGCCGCCTGATGCCATGAAATCCTGGCCTGCCGAATCGACCTCCCCGACAAATCCGAGGCAGTGGAAATCTGATTCGATTTCAATCGTCACCCTGGCACGCATCACAAACATTTTGATTCGCTTTATGAATGACGCCACGAGATCATTCGGAATCAATGCCCAAAAGCCATTTTCACTACGCATTATTCTCAGGATAGCGAGTGCGCGGCCCTTGGGGTTGCAATAGGCATGCAACTGGGACTGATCGTGACCGAGTTTGGTAATATCGTTGCTCAATTGTCCTTGCAGAAATGATTCTGCATCCTCTCCCTGTATGCGGAGCAAGGACAACGGACCTGGATCAATATAGTGCTGACCGGGTTTTTCTTTGTCCAGCATTGCGTCTAACTGTGTTTGTGTCAACGGGATCATTTTTCTGAACGGTTGGATGGTTATCAGTGCAGAGTGGTCAGTGAATTGCAGGGTCGCTTCGAGTGACTTCGGGAATTTTATTGCGATGAACCAGAATACCAAGTATACATGGTGTGCTTATCAGTTAAAATCAAGTGATGAAGATAACAGATAATGGATCTGAGCGCCCGCTTTCTCCGCACCTGCAGGTCTACAAGCCTCAACTCACATCTGTATTGTCCATTCTTCACAGGGCAACCGGAATCATGATCGCCATCGGCGCGGTTATTATCACCCTATGGTTCCAGAGTGTCACCATGGGGGAAGAGATTTATGACTGTATCAGTCAGTGGTTGAGTTCCCCAGTGGGCAAAGGATTGCTGGTGATCTGGACAGCCTGTACCAGTTATCATTTGTTCAATGGCATTCGCCATCTGTTTTGGGATTACGGCTATGGCTATGATCTCTCCATTGTTTACCTTTCCGGCAAGCTGGTGGTTGTGGCTGCGATTTTGTTGACGGCAGGGGTCTGGTTGATATGACATCTACAACACAGGGTTCTCGCCATTGGTGGTCCCAGCGTGTGACTGCGATGATGCTGGTCCCGCTCACTGTCTGGTTCATGTTTTCGATTATCCGTCATACGGCCAGCCGATTCGACGAAGTGGTTGCATGGATGTCGCAGCCCTGGGTGGCGGTGTTGTTGATCCTGTATCTTGCAACCATGTTTTATCATGCCTGGCTCGGTGTGCAGGTGGTGATAGAAGACTACATTCACAGTCAGGGTCTGAAAACCATCAGCCTCCTGCTAGGCAAGGGAATTTTATCGTTGTCTGCACTGGTGTCCATTTTTGCCGTATTGAGGACTGCCATGTGACCGGGATTGGCGCATATAAAATCATCGATCACCAGTATGATGTGGTAGTGGTCGGTGCAGGAGGAGCCGGACTGCGCGCTACCTTCGGTATGGCGCTGGAAGGTTTGAGCACGGCTTGCATTACCAAGCTGTTTCCGACCCGGAGCCACACTGTTGCTGCTCAGGGCGGCATGAGCGCCGCCCTTGGAAATATGGGGGAAGACGACTGGCGCTGGCACATGTATGACACGGTCAAGGGTTCCGACTGGCTGGGCGATCAGGACGCGATTGAGTACATGTGCAAGGAAGCCTCGAATGCAGTGATAGAACTGGAGCATTACGGTGTCCCCTTTTCGCGTACCCCCGAGGGCAAGATTTATCAGCGTGCCTTCGGCGGCATGACGACGCATTACGGCGAAGGTCAGGCACAGCGTACCTGTGCGGCGGCGGACCGGACCGGTCACGCAATTCTGCATACCCTTTACCAGCAATCACTCAAACACCGGGCTGAATTCTTTATTGAATATTTTGCTATTGATCTGATCATGCAGGACGATCAATGCCAGGGCGTGATGGCATGGGACCTGGACCGGGGAGAGTTGCATCGGTTTGCAGCAAAATTGGTTGTGCTGGCCACAGGCGGGTATGGCCGTACGTATTTTTCTGCAACATCCGCGCACAGTTGTACAGGAGATGGCGGGGGTATGGTACTTCGTGCCGGATTGCCGCTTCAGGACATGGAATTCATTCAGTTTCATCCTACCGGAATTTATGGTTCGGGCTGCCTGATAACAGAGGGCGCCAGGGGTGAGGGAGGATATTTGACCAACTCGAAGGGTGAGCGGTTCATGGAGCGGTATGCGCCGAACGCCAAGGATCTTGCATCACGTGACGTGGTAAGTCGTTCAATGACGCTGGAAATCCGTGACGGGTTGGGTGTGGGTGAAGAAAAAGACCACATTCATTTGCATCTGGAACATCTCGGGCCGGAAGTGCTGGCTGAACGATTGCCCGGCATTTCTGAATCCGCCCGGATATTTGCCGGGGTCGACGTGACCCGGGAACCGATTCCGGTATTACCCACGGTTCACTACAATATGGGCGGCATACAAACCAATATCCATGGTCAGGTGGTCACGTTGAAAGATGGGGACTCCGAGCATATTGTGCCCGGTCTGATGGCGATTGGAGAGGCCGCGTGCGTATCAGTGCATGGCGCCAACAGACTCGGTTCAAATTCCCTTCTGGATATCGTGGTTTTTGGACGGGCATCGGCTCATCGGGCCAGAGACCTTATCGATTCGGGCGGGGCGGCTGTGCGCCTGGCGAAAAATGCCGGGGAAGAGATTATTGATCGTTTTGACAGGCTGCGTTATGCCGATGGCGATTCGACGACCGCTGATATTCGACTCGATATGCAAAAAATCATGCAGAATTATTGTGCGGTATTCCGGACGGAAGAGGTGATGCAAGAGGGAATCGACAGAATCGGTCAGGTATGCAAGCGGTTTGCTGATGTCAAGGTTACTGATCGATCGATGATCTGGAACACCGACCTGGTCGAAACCCTGGAACTGGATAACCTTCTTCGTCAGGCAAGGGTGTCGATACATTCGGCAATCAATCGAAAAGAGAGTCGTGGCGCCCATGCCAGGGAAGATTATCCGGACCGCGATGACCAGAACTGGATGAAACATACCCTGGCCTGGCAAAAAGAGGTTGACAGTAATCCGGTGATTGACTATCGACCTGTACATGACTATACGTTGACCGATGAAGTTGAATATATTAAACCCAGGGAAAGAGTGTACTGATGGCTGAGTTCAGACTGCCTGCCAATTCCCGTGTAAAAAAGGGAAAACGATTTACCGATTCGAGTACTGGTGAATTACGTCCGGTCCATGTTTATCGCTGGGACCCGGATACTGGCGAGAATCCCAGAATTGATACTTACGAAGTGGATATTAAAGCCTGTGGGCCGATGGTGTTGGATATCCTGATCAGGATCAAGGACAATATTGACAGCACTCTGACTTTTCGCCGCTCCTGCCGTGAGGGGATTTGTGGCTCCTGTTCGATGAACATCAATGGCGTCAATACTCTCGCCTGTATTTGTTCAGCCAATGAAATCAGGGGGGATATCAAGATATACCCATTGCCTCACATGTCTGTGATCAAGGATCTGGTTTCCGACCTGAACAATTTTTATGCGCAATATGCATCGATCAAACCCTGGTTGCAGGCCGAGGAGGCCGCACCCGACAATGAGCGGTTGCAGTCAGAACAGGACCGAACAAAACTCGACGGTTTGTATGAATGTATCCTGTGCGCCTGTTGTTCAACAAGTTGTCCGAGCTACTGGTGGAACAGTGATCGTTATCTCGGTCCGGCCGCATTGTTGCAGGCTTACCGATGGATTGTAGACAGCCGTGATCAGGCTACCGATGAAAGACTCGATGAGTTGGATGATACTTTCAAGCTGTACCGTTGCCATACGATCATGAATTGCACCAACGCCTGCCCGAAAGGCCTGAATCCTGCCAAGGCGATCGGAGAAATAAAGTCAGCGATCATGCGCAGGAAGTAGTCGGTGATTCGGTAGCCAGTGACCAGGTGACCAGCAGAATTCTGGCGGAATCCCGATGCAAGGGCATAATGATCTGAAACGAATTCTGTGGAAATGCCGGCGAGGCACCCGGGAACTCGACCTGACTTTAGGGAGATTTGTCGAGTCGCACTATCAGGGACTGTCCGAACAAGCCAGGGCTGAGTTTCAATCGTTGCTGGAATACGACGATTCGTTGTTGATTGACTGGCTTTGTCATCAGAAAAAACCGGATGTCCCGGAGATTGAGGAAATCGTCTCCAGAATCCAGGGTATCAGCGCCAGCGGCCGGTCCTGAAGCGTTTATTCAATAAACATCAGGGCTGGTGTCGCGGATTGTTTGATTTGCGTAGATTCGGTCGCGATGATCGAACTCCCACGCCAGTTTCGTCAGCAGAAAGAAGACTTGTTCGACCGAATTGGTAATCGTGAGGACATTGGTTCGTTGCACATTGTTAAGGGGAGGTTCCGCTTCCCAGTACCCATTTCGTATCTTGTGCATCAGCTCACTGCGGTCTTCGGTCAGATTCTTCGCAATCGTCCACAAATCCTCGTCCCCGTTTTCGAGCGCGTCCAGCAGAATCAGCAGCACCGCATCAATTCCTTCGCGGACACTGATCCGAAGACTGTCGCCAGCCAACTGACCGTCTGAATTCTGTAGTGTTTCACATAAAACAGTCAACTCCTCCTCCAGCCAGTAAAGCAGTTTCTGGCGAGTCAACATCGAGCTGTAGTCATCGGCGTTCTGCATTGGGTGACGCACGTTCAGATCAGACAGAAAATTGCCGATTTGAGACAGCACGAGCCGGGTTGACTTACGAATCGTTTCCAGACTTGTCTCTTGCCGTACCGCCTCGAAATATTGCGATAATATCTCCAGCACACGTCTCTGTTCGAGATCAACCAGCACCAGCGATGTGTCAATGTTTCTGGATGCGTGGTCGTAAATGAATTTCGTCTTTGACCACTCTTCATCCTGCGTAGCTGGCCATAGTCTTTTGGAGAGCCGGGCCGACGGTCCCAGGGCTGCAAGCATTAACGGTGCGCTGAACAAGCTAAAAAAGATGAAGACGAAGGCCAGTTGCTGGCCCAGACCCAGATTGATCGAGAGGGCCAGGGCTTTCATCAACGGGACATCGAAATTCAACTCGATGTACAACAACGGAACCAGTACGGCACAGATCACTACATTATAGGCTACCTGATACATGGCGACCTGACGGGAGCGACCAGTGAGACTGGTCGACAGCAGATACAGGATCGGACTGGCTCCGAAGCAGCTTCCATAGATGAACATGATGGCCTGGTCGATAGTGATGACTCCGAGCGTGGTCATGCTGATGCCGAACACGCACACGGCAGTCGATGATTGCACGATGCAGGTCAGCAAGGCGGCTACCAGGAAAGCAAGCAATAACGAGCCTTTCGTCCAGTCCACCATCTCACCGAACCAGGGCTGACCGGCCAGCGGAGCGGCCGATTCCTTGAGCAGGACGATACCGAAAATAATCATGGCTCCGCCGAAGAAGGACGCAGCAATGGAGCGGTACCTCAAGGTCTTTTCGCTGACTATGACCGCGCTCGTGATGCCGAAAGCGTACAGTGCGGCCAGTTTGATATCGAAAGTCACCACCAACACCAGCAGCGTCATACCGACATTTCCACCGATGAGTATGGCGAAGGCCCCGCTCGTGGAGATCAGGCCCGACCTCAACATGCTTACCACGATGAAGGTCAATGCTGATGAGCTTTGTGTAACGGCGCCCGTAAATATTCCCCAGACGAATCCTGACAATCTGTTCCCGGTCCACCGATTTGCGATCATGCGAAGTCGGTGACTGACCAGCGCATTCAGGTTCTCTGTCAGGATCCACATTCCCACGAAGAAGAGCCCGAGTCCTCCCACCATTCCTCCGAGTATTTCAATCATGGGATGACCATGCTCTCATGATTTCATTTGAGTCGGGCAGGGCATGTTTGTTCTTCAGTGTGGAC
Source organism: Arenicellales bacterium (assembly GCA_963663315.1). GTDB lineage: Bacteria > Pseudomonadota > Gammaproteobacteria > Arenicellales > Poriferihabitantaceae. The sequence continues at coordinate 702,346 of OY760176.1, forward strand.
TTACGGGCTCTTTTTATGGTACGAATTATAAGGGAATACACATGAAAACAATTGCTTTTCTTTTGGTGGAAATAGTGATCGGTATCCCGGGCTGGCAAACCTGATCGACTTGAACCAAACTTTATATTTCTGGCGCCATTGGCGCGACTCGAATACCGGGTCGTAAATTGCGGTAGGGTAATTCTTCGAGTTTGCACGACAGCGCTCCCGGCGCACAGACCAGCAGTGTTTCAGCCGCGATCGGATCAAAATCCGCGCGAAAGTGTACGGTGCTTTTTATTGCGAGTATGCGCTGTTCGGTGGGTTCGACGCCAAGGTGCCGGAGCATCGCAAGATCAAGGCACTGTGCACGCTCGCTATTGACAATCACACGGACATCGCTGCGGGCGTCGATGATTCGCAACAGGGCCATTGGCCCGAGCTGCGCTTCAATATTCCTGTACATCTCGCCGGTGCAGGTGAAGCGACCATTGCCGAGCGCCTCGACTTCAATCGTGCAATCATATGGCAATACACCCGGGAAGCCGGCGATGGCGATACGGATGGCTGAGGTCATCAACTTAACTCCCTGCGGGATTCCCACGGATGCATGAACAAGCGGTCAGGTATTTGCCGGTGGGGGACTGCATGGATCAGCTTTGATGCAATATTCTCAACATCCGGCGCAAGGGTTCGGCCGCTCCCCACAATAGTTGATCGCCTACCGTAAAAGCGGATATCAAACCCTTTTCGATGTTCAGCTTTTTAAGTCGGCCAATCGGAATATTGAGCGTTCCCGAAGTTGCTGCGGGACACAATTGGCTTAATGATTGCTCGCGCTCGTTGGCAATCAAGGTTACCCAGTCATTTGCATTGGACAGAATATCCTGTATTTCATCCAGTGGCAGGTCCGCCTTCAGCTTGATGGTAAACGCCTGGCTGTGGCAGCGCATCGTACCGATTCGAATGCAGGTGCTTTCAATCGGGATCAGTGCATCGGCCTGTCGCCCCAGGATTTTGTTGGTTTCCACCGAACCTTTCCATTCTTCCCGGCTGGTACCGGAGCCGGGATCACTGTCAATCCAGGACAGCAGGTTGCCGGCAAGAGGATATCCGATTTCGTCATTTGGAAAATCGGCAGAGTGAATTGTCTCGCTCACATTCCTGTCGATATCCAGAATCGAGCTGTCAGGATCGCCAAGCAATTCCCTCGCATTGCGATTGACCATGCCCATTTGCTCCACCAGTTCTCGCATTTGCCGCGCACCCCCTCCAGAGATTGCCTGGTAGGTCATCACCGTCATCCATTCGATCTGATCAGCGCTGAACAACCCGTCCAGGGCCATCATCATCAAACTGACAGTACAGTTGCCACCAATAAAATCCTTGTGCCCGTCAGCCAACCCCTGTTCGATTACAGGCAGATTGACCGGGTCGAGAATGATCGTGGATTGTTCTGCCATTCGCAGGGTTGATGCCGCATCGATCCAGTAGCCGTTCCAGTCCCGTTGGCGGAGCTTTTGGTGTACGTCAGAGGTGAAGCCGCCACCCTGACAGGTAACAATGACATCGAGTTTTGAAAGAGAATCAATGTCGCGAGCATCCGCCAGTGGTTTTACCTCCCGGCCAATATCCGGACCCGGTCGTCCGGCCTGTGAAGTGGTATAGAAGGTGGGTTCGTCTATCAGGGCAAAATCATCTTCCTCGCGCATCCTCTCAAGGAGCACCGAACCGACCATACCTCGCCAGCCGACGAAGCCAACACGATGTAGCTGCATTATTTGTTCTCTACCGGAGCTTATTTAAAACGGGTGTCGGATTATACTGACTTTTCAACGAATATATTGTGTGACATCTGAATTTCAGCTTGTGGATTACAGGGTTGGCCTTTAAAATACAGGCCCCCGATATTGAGGGATACGGTGTTTCAAGGTTTGCCAGTTTGATCGAGTGATTATTCGCTCACGAACCGGGCCTTACTTTGACACAGGTAATAGTCTGATAAAGAGGAATAATAAATGGCCCTAGGCGCCGAAGACAAGGCCGCTGTTGTAAAAGAGCATCAGCGCGCCGAGGGAGATACAGGTTCTCCTGAAGTTCAAATTGCGCTTATGACGGCGCGTATCCTGGATCTGTCCGATCATTTCAAGACCCATATTCACGATCATCATTCCCGGCAAGGTTTGCTGCGGTTGGTTAATCACCGCCGAAAACTGCTGAGCTATTTAAGAAAAACTGATATCGAGCGCTATCGGGCGTTGATCAGCAAGTTAGGTCTGCGCAAGTAGCATCCAAACACTACAGGAGATAATAAATTGAATAAAGTAGTAAAAACCTTTCAGTATGGTCAACATGAGGTACGCCTTGAAACCGGCGCTGTTGCCAGACAGGCAGATGGCGCGGTATTGGCGAGTATGGGCGATACCATGGTACTGGTAACCGTGGTTGGACGCAGGGACTATCGCGGACACGATTTTTTACCACTCACTGTAGACTATGAAGAAAGGACTTATGCTGCGGGCAAGATCCCGGGTGGTTTTTTCAAGCGCGAAGGGCGACCCTCGGAGCACGCGGTCCTGACCTGCCGGTTGATTGACCGACCGATCAGACCGTTGTTCGCCAAAGGCTTCATGAACGAAGTACAGGTCGTGGTCACAGTGATGTCGATCGACCCGGAAATAAGCGCCGACATCGTTGCGATGATCGGAACGTCAGCAGCGATTGAAATCTCCGGTTTGCCATTCAATGGTCCGATGGGCGCTGCCCGTGTGGGTTATGTCGATGGCGAATATGTGCTCAACCCCGGTCTCTCGGTATTATCCGAAAAGTCGTCACTGGATCTGGTGGTCGCAGGTACTGAATCCGCGGTTCTGATGGTTGAATCACAAGCCAGCATTCTGACCGAAGAGCAAATGCTCGGTGCGGTCATGTTTGGTCATCAACAAAGCCGGACCATGATCAATGCAATCAGGGAACTCGGTCAACAGGCGGGCAAGGTAAAGTGGGACTGGCATCCGCCTGCCGGGAGAGACCAGACGCTGACTGATCGGGTTGCCGGTCAGGTCGGCGATCGTATTGCAGAAGCCTACCGGATTACCGACAAGGTCAGGCGGCTGAGCGCTGTCGGAGAAATCAGGGATAGTGTCGTTGCCGCGCTTTGCCCTGAAGGCTCGGGAGACGACATTTCCGGTGCAGTGATTGCGGAAATCCAGTCACTCGAAAAACAGCATGTTCGTAGCAGTATCATTGCCGGCAAGCCCAGAATCGATGGTCGTGATACCCGAACAGTCCGTCCTATCAGTATAGAAATCGGTGTTTTGCCAAGAACCCATGGTTCAGCCTTGTTCACCCGTGGCGAAACCCAGGCAATCGTTGTGGCCACACTCGGAACCGAACGGGATTCCCAGATTATTGATGCACTGGAAGGCGATTATCGTGATGGTTTCATGCTGCACTACAATTTCCCTCCTTATTGTGTCGGAGAAACCGGACGGGTGGGGTCACCGAAGCGACGCGAAATCGGACATGGCCGTCTTGCAAAACGCAGCATCATGGCAGTGCTTCCAACCCGGGAAGAATTTCCCTATACCCTGCGGGTGGTTTCAGAAATAACCGAGTCCAATGGATCAAGTTCGATGGCTAGCGTATGTGGAACCAGTCTGGCGTTAATGGATGCGGGGGTTTGTATCAAGGGGCCGGTGGCCGGTGTGGCCATGGGTTTGATCAAGGAAGAAGACAGCTTCGCAGTGCTGACCGACATTCTGGGTGACGAAGATCATCTCGGTGACATGGATTTCAAGGTAGCCGGAACCGCTGAAGGCATTACTGCCTTGCAAATGGACATAAAGATCAATGGCATTACCGAAGAGATCATGCGAAAAGCGCTTGAGCAGGCGAAAGAAGGGCGCCTTCACATCCTCGGCGAAATGAACAAGACGATTGCTGCTCCACGCCAGGAAATGTCGGAGTTTGCGCCACGAATCGTTACGATCAATATTAATCCCGGAAAGATTCGTGACGTCATTGGCAAGGGCGGGTCGGTTATCCGGGCATTGTCGGAAGAAACCGGCGTGAATATCGACATTGATGATGACGGTACAGTAAAAATTTCCTCTACGGATAATGCGGCAGCAAAAGAAGCTATCCGCAGAATCGAGCAAATTACTGCTGATGTCGAGGTCAATACTGTGTATGACGGCAAGGTCGTCCGATTGATGGACTTTGGCGCATTCGTCAATATCCTGCCTGGCCGCGATGGTCTGGTTCATATCTCCCAGATTTCAAATGAGCGAGTGAATCAGGTCAGTGATGCGCTCAAGGAAGGTGATCGGGTGAAGGTGAAAGTCCTTGAAGTGGATAAGCAGGGTCGTGTACGACTCAGTATGAAGGCAGTTGAAGGAAATTAAGTCAATTTGCTGTCAATACCATGTCTCCAGGGTTCTTGAGATTAACCAGATCTGTGGTAGTCTGATTCGGTCGAATAATTTTTCCTGTGACTAAAATGACAGACCACAAAGACACACAGAACGAGGACTTGCAGAAGGAACCTGAACCGTTTTTTTCTTCTGAAACTGCTGGCAAAAAACTGGCTGCTGCGCGAGAGAGCTGGGGGTTATCTGTACAGGAAGTGGCAGAAAATCTGAATCTGAGGGTCAATATTATTGAGGCCGTCGAGGCAGATGAGTATGACAAGTTGCCCGGCTCCACGTTCGCCAGAGGCTATATTCGAGCCTATGCCAATCTTCTTCGGATTGACGCGGATGAACTGATTGCCATGGTCGTTGTGAAACCAGACCAATTGCTGGAAATGCCTTTGGGGAAGGGCGCCACCAGATTCAGGGGAAGATCTTTTGGAACGAACAGAAAACGCGGATCTTTTTTCAAATTCGTTATCTTTGTATTGTTGTTCGTCGTTCTGGTGCTGTTTGGACTGAATCAGTGGTTTCAACTGGATGTGAAAAAGCTTGTCGGCCCATACAAATTTCCGGTGTCGGAGATAAATGAAAGCAGTGGAAACTGAAATCTGTTTCAATCCAGCGATTATTCGATAAGCGAAGCCAAAAACCGTAGTAACCTGTAGTGACTTTCAGACCGTTTGATCGGGAATGTCGGCCTGAACCAAAGGCAATTTGATTCCAGTGCGTAGTCCGGGCGTATTGTCTTCCAGTGTGATCGTTCCATTATGCATGCCGACTACCGCCTGAACCATGCTCAATCCCAATCCGTTGCCACTGCTGCCCCGGCTTTGATCCAGGCGATAGAAACGGCGAAAGACTTTTTCCCTCTCTGACGCAGGAATTCCGGGCCCATTGTCAGCAATGGCGATGACCAGTTGGTTGCCCGGGCAAGTCAGGGAAACTGAAATAGTGCCGTGGTCGGGGGTGTATTTGATGGAATTCTCGATGACATTGGCAAACGCCTGAAACAGCAGGTCCCGGTCGCCGAGAGAGAGGATGTTTGTATCCAGATTGGTTTTCAGATTCTGGTGCTTCTCCTCACTGAGTGGCTCGTAAAACTCGACGATGTCTGCCAGCAGCGTATGAAAATCGACTTGACAGAAGCCTGCCTTAATCTGCCTGGATTCAATTCTGGCAATGCGCAGTAGTGCATTGAAGGTGGTCAACAGGGAATCTGCTTCCTTTATGGATTGCTCAAGGTTGGCCCCCGCTTTTGATGAGAGGTCTTCTCCCAGTCTTGCTTCTTCCAGATGTTGACGCAGGCGGGCCAGGGGAGTTCTCAAATCGTGGGCAATGTTGTCCGATACTCTTTTTATGTCCTCCATCAGCATCTGGATTCGATCAAACATTTGATTGAGGTTGCCTGCCAGTTGATCGAAATCATCGTTGCGACCGGTGTCCGGCACACGCCTGGATAAATCTCCGGACATGATCGCCTGTGCCGTCTGGTTGATTCGCTCAATTTTTCGGACGGTACTTCGGCTGAGCAACAGGCCACCTATAAATGCAAGCAGAACCATGATCGCCAATCCCCATATCAGTGCCTGGACAATTCGCCGTTTCGCCTCGACAAGTTGATGTATGTCACGCCCTACGAGTAGGCCATATTTGCCAGGGAGTATAAAAATCTTTGCCCGGGCGAGATGGGTTTCATTGGTTTGCTTGTTGATTTCAAGTTCGAATTCAATCCAGTCGTTGTTGATAGAGGCATTTTTCGGCCATCTATCCAGATTTCCAACCAGGGGTTGCAGAGTAAAGGTAGACAGCAAATAAATCGAGTTTCCTGTAGCCTGTTGTCGATTGATTCGTTCAGCGATCAGTTCAGTCAAACCCTGCAAGCCTTCCTGATCATAGCGTTCGGCCAGACCCTGAATTTCAGCCTGGATAGTGCTGTCCATTTGCTCGGTCATGTATGTTGCTGTGAAGATGTAGAAAAAGTAGAACAGCAGAAGGGTCGATGTGCTGAAAATGACGGCATAAAGTAACGCCAGGCGGAGCGTATAGCTGTGAAACAGGCTATGTCTTTTCTGCACGTAAGATGTAGCCCGTTCCACGGACGGTATTGAGCAGGGGAGTGCCGAAATTCTTGTCTATTTTGCTGCGCAAACGGCTGATATGCACATCAATGACATTGGTTTGCGGGTCAAACTTGTAGTCCCATACGTTTTCCAATAACATGGTCCGTGTTACCACCTGATTGCTGTGTCTCATCAGGTATTCAAGCAGGCGAAATTCTCGAGGCTGGAGGTCTATCACGGTGTCTCCGCGCTTCACCTCTCTGCCAAGCAGGTCCATCATCAGATCTCCTACAACCAGGGTGGTTTCCTGGGTTTCGACTGCGGCTCTTCGAAATAACGCATCAAGGCGTGCCAGAAGTTCTGAAAAAGCGAATGGTTTGGTCAGGTAATCGTCACTACCTGCCTTTAATCCTTCAACACGGTCATTGACATCGCCCAATGCACTTAATATCAATGCCGGGGTATGATTGTTTTGCTCTCGCAGGTTCGAGACGATGGTGAGGCCATCCATTATCGGCAGCATCCGGTCTACGATCAATGCCTGATAGTTTCCACTGTTTGCCATGGTAAAGCCATTATCGCCCTGGGATGCGATATCGACGGTATGGCCTGCTTCCACCAGTCCTTTATGTATATAGGATGCGGTTGCCTGATCGTCTTCTATTATGAGTATACGCATGGCAGGTTTTCGGGTAAATTGGCTCAATGATACCAGCAAACGGATATTTTAAAGCAATAACCGTCCACTCCGTAAGCACATGATCAAACAACAACTTGATGCCGCCTGCAACCTTGACCCACAATTGTGTGCGATACTGGATCTGACCGGATATCCCGAACCCCGACTCCGTCCTCCGGGGTTTGCGACTCTGGTACAGATAATAAATGCCCAGCAGTTATCAACCAAAGCCGCCGGAGCGATCTGGCAAAGACTTGAAAACTCATGTGGAGGTGAACTTACCCCTGAAAAGATACTGGATGGGGCGCCCCATATGCTTCTCGAATGCGGACTCTCCGCCAGAAAGACGGAGTATATAACCGGGCTTTCCGAAATGCTTGTTTCAGGAGAGTTGGATTTGACCTCGCTGGATTTGATGTCTGACGAGGAAATGGTGTCGGCGCTTGTGATGGTAAAGGGAATCGGACGCTGGTCTGCTGAAATCTACGGCATGTTCGCATTGGGGAGGAAAGACATGTTCCCCGCCAAAGACCTGGCTTTGCAGGTTGCTGTGCAGAAATATGCAGGGATGAGTGATCGGCCCGATGAAAAGAAAACCCGGACCATAGCGCAAAGATGGTCACCCTACCGCAGCGCAGTGGCGATTCTGATGTGGAAGTATTATGGAACAGCTACTCTGGATTGAAATGTGAGCAGTCCGCCGTTTACAGGATCTAGTGTTCGAGAATCTGGCTGAGAAACAGTTTGGTGCGTTCATGTTGCGCATTGTCGAAGAAATCGTTCGGATTGTTTTCCTCGATAATTTCTCCGCCATCCATGAAAATGACCCGGTCGGCAACGGTTTTGGCGAACCCCATTTCGTGGGTTACGCACAACATGGTAATTCCTTCATTGGCAAGTTCGATCATTACATCAAGTACTTCCTTGATCATTTCAGGGTCGAGAGCCGAAGTGGGCTCGTCGAAAAGCATGATGCGTGGTTTCATGCACAAGCTGCGGGCAATGGCGACACGCTGTTGCTGACCACCTGACAGTTGTCCTGGATATTTGTTTGCCTGTTCGGGAATTTTTACTCTCTCCAGAAACTGCATCCCGATCTCTTCTGCTTTTGACTTCGGCATCTTGCGTACCCAGATCGGAGCCAGGGTGCAGTTTTCGAGCACGGTCAAATGGGGAAACAGGTTGAAATGCTGAAAGACCATGCCCACTTCCCGTCTTACCAGTTCAATGTTTTTCAGATCGTTGGTCAATTCAACACCATCAACAATGATGTCGCCCTGTTGATGTTCTTCCAGTCGGTTGATGCAACGAATTACGGTTGACTTGCCGGATCCTGACGGGCCGCAGATGACTATTTTTTCTCCACGGGCAACGTTCAGATTGATGTCTTTAAGCACATGGAACTCGCCGTACCATTTATGCATTGCATTGATGATGATGGCATACTCCGATTGATTGACATTTTCCACGGGGGATGATTGATCGTTCATTGTCAGATTCTCGTTATTTTTCGGTCACTTTCCGGGATTACTGCCTATGCCCGGTTTGCAGCTTGTTTTCGAGATACAGTGAATACCTTGCCATTGAAAAACAGGAAATGAAAAAGAAAATAGCTACAAACAGATAGACCTCATAGGCCAGGCCGGTCCATTTGGTATCGGCCAGGGAAGCGCGTCCAACTCCCAACGGGTCCAGTAGTCCTATGATCAGAACCAGTGTGGTGTCCTTGTATAATCCAATAAAAGTATTCACGATTCCCGGAATGGAAATTTTAAGGGCCTGGGGTAAAACCACCAGCCGCATTGAAGACCAGTACTTGAGACCCATTGCATCGGCGGCTTCTATCTGACCGTTGGGTATCGCCTGCAAACCGCCACGGATGACTTCTGCCATATAGGCAGAAGCAAACAGGGTGACCATGATCAGTACCCGCAACAAAAGGTCGAATGAAGTGCCGGGCGGCAGAAAGTAACTCAACATGGTTGAAGCCACGAACAACAAGGTGATCAAGGGAACACCCCGGATAAATTCGATAAATCCAATACTGAACAATCTTATTATCGGCAGGTTCGATTGACGCCCCAGCGCCAGCGCGATTCCAATCGGCAGCGAGGCTGCAATACCGGTAATTCCGATCACCAGAGTCAGCATGAAACCACCGAATTTATCTGTGGGAACCGGGGTCAGCCCGGCTCCTCCGATCAAAAGCCAGCCAGTGATGAAAGGAAATGCCATCGCAAAATACAAACCGAATTTGCGATAAGGTAAATTGTCGAACAGAACGGCTACGGTCGCCACGATCAACAGAACAAAGGACAGATTGACTCGCCAGCGTTCTTCAATGGGATAAAATCCATAGGCAAAAAGTCTCAGCCTTTCATTGATAAACGCCCAGCAGGCGCCACTTCCCTTAGCCTTGCACTCGTCACGGTTTTCACCGGTAAAGGCTGCGTCGATGAACAACCAGTCGAGTGCGGCGGGCAGACTGTTGTAAAGGAACCACACTACCAGAACGGTCATCACGGTATTTGCAGGGGTGGAAAACAGGTTTCCTCTTATCCAGGCGACCGGACCTATGATGTTTGACGGGGGAGGGAGGTTCGGGTGTTCCCCTGGTAGATACGTTTTCTGATTCATTGTCCGCTTCCGCTATCAGTCTATCGCTCAACCAGCTTGATTCGTTTGTTATACCAGTTCATGGCCGCAGAAATTAACAGCGACATGGTCAGATACAGTAACAGTACAATAGTCATACACTCCATTTCCCGACCGGTCTGGTTCAGGGAAATCCCCCCGATCGTAGCGACAATATCCATATACCCGATAGCAATCGCAAGAGAGGAGTTTTTCGTCAGATTCAGGTATTGGCTGGTAAGGGGTGGAACAATTACCCTGAGTGCCTGGGGAATGACGACCAGATTCAGGGTGCGTCCGCGATTTATACCGAGCGCATAGGAGGCTTCGGTCTGACCCCAACTGACCGCGGTGATGCCAGCCCGCACGATCTCGCCGATGAAAGAAGCCGTATACAACGACAGTGCCAGCCAAAGTGCGATGAACTCCGGTCGGAGGACCATCCCGCCTTTGAAATTAAAACCTTGCAGTTCCGGGTTATCCCAGGTGATCGGGTTGCCCAGCAAAAAATACATCACAAGCGGCAGACCGACTATCGCTCCCAGGTTCACCCAGAACACCGGATAACGGTTTCCGGTCTGGTCCTGTACTTTTTTGGCATACCGGGTAAACCACAGACTAAAAAGAATGCCCGCTGCAATCAGTCCGCCGACAATCCAGAACAACGGTTCGAAGACCGGTTTGGGGGTATAAAAGCCGCGGTTGGTCAGAAACGCGGCATCGTTAAAATTGATGGCCTGCTTCGGAACCGGCAAAGTATGAACAATGATGCCGTGAACCAGTAAAATGTGAAGCAGCAAGGGTACGTTTCTGACGTACTCAATATAGACATAGGCCAGCTTGTTGGTCAGCCAGTTCCTGGAAAGCCGCAGTACGCCAAGGGTAAAGCCCACAATGGTCGCAAGTACCAATCCACAAACAGCGACCAACAGGGTATTGATGATGCCGACAGTCATCGCACGCAGGTGCGATGATCTTGAATCGTATTCGATAAAGTGCTGATTAATATCGTAATTTGAAGGCTGAGTCAAAAAGTCGAAGCTGTACCCCTTGCCAATCGCCTCCAGGTTTATTGCGGCGTTTCGTATCAGATAAGCAAAGAAGCCGAAGATCAGAACGATTGCAATAATCTGCACAATGACTGCGCGGGTTTCCTTGTTATTCCACAGACGTGAAATAGTATTTCGACGTGGCAAAACGGCTTCATTCATTGCCCTTCCGACAAGAAAAAGGGCGCTTCCAGCGCCCTTTTTCTCTTTTTCATTTCCGGTAAACGGATGGTTCGATTAACGTATTGGCGCCGCATACAGGATACCGCCATCCCTCCAGGAAGCATTCAGGCCGCGTTCAAGAGCAAGGGGGGTATCAGGGCCGATATTCCTGTCAAACAATTCAGCGTAGTTACCGCCGACCTGAATGGCTCGAACTGCCCATTGTGCATCCAGTCCCAGCATCTCGCCCATATTACTTTCGGTACCAAGCAGACGGTTGATGCTTGGATTGTCGCCCGCTGCCATTGCCATTTCGCCAGCATTGGCCTGGGTGATACCCAGTTCTTCGGCAGCGATGATTGCATTAACGACCCATTTGCCGATATCAGCCCATTCGTCATCACCATGGCGAACCGCTCCGCCCAAAGGTTCTTTTGAGATGATTTCGGGAAGAATCATATGTGCTGAAGGATCTTCCAGCGCCGCACGGGTGGAAGCCAGACCGGATGCGTCCGTGGTGTACAGGTCGCAACGATTTGCGGAATAGTTTGAAATGCCTTCTTCATTGGTTTCGATGGCTACCGGTTCATAGCTAATGCCATTGACACGCATGTAGTCAGCCAGATTCAATTCTGTGGTTGTGCCGGTCTGGATACATACGGAAGCGCCGTCCAGTTGCGTTGCAGAGGTAACCCCCGCGTCCTTTCTGATCATGAAGCCCTGTCCATCGTAATAGTTGATTGGCAGGAAGGTCAGTTTGAGGTCTGCATCCCGGCTCAGGGTTTCTGTCGTGTTACGGAAGAGAATGTCGCCATCTCCTGAGTTCAACAGGGTAAAACGGGTTTTACCGGTTGAAGGAATGAATTTGACTTTCTCACCATCGCCCAGGACAGCAGCGGCAACAGCACGACAGAAGCCGACATCGAAACCTTCCCAACGACCATTTTCGTCAGGAGCGGCAAAGCCCGCCAGACCGGTTGTGACGACACAATTCAATTCTCCTCTGGCCTGTACATCTTCCAGTGTACCTGCCTGAACTGTCATTGCAATCAATGATGATACAGCAACAAGTGCCGCAGATTCAGTAAGTTTCATTAGTATTTTTCCTCAATAGTCAGTAGTTGGGGCTGTTATTCTCAAGCCGATTATAGGACCAATTCCCTGGAAACTGCGTACAGATTCCTTCCGGGAATGGTCGTATGCGAGCGGCAGTACGAGTCATTTAACCCTGATCATATCACGATTTGACAAGGAATCAGCAAAATTCGCCTGCAAATCTGCATGATAGGACGATCTTACCATGGCGCCGGAGGCCACATTGGCAAAGCCAATCGACTCGCCGATTTCCCGGAGCGCTTCGAATTCTTCGGGATGCCAGTACTGCCGTACCGGAAGATGGTGGATACTCGGCTGAAGATACTGACCGAGAGTCAGCATGTCAACCCGGTGATTCACCAGATCCTCCATGACTTCGATAATCTCTGTCCTGGATTCACCCAGTCCCAACATCAGACCGGATTTGGTTGGCAGCCCCGGCTGGTCGCGCTTTACTCGCTTCAGAAGATCGAGAGAATATTGATAATCGGAGCCTGGACGGACTTCCCGGTATAGTCGAGGGACCGTTTCCAGGTTATGGTTGAAAACATCGCTCGGCGCTGTGGCCAGAATATCAACTGCTGTCTCCATTCTACCTCTGAAATCAGGTGTCAGGATTTCGATTCTTGTTTGTGGGCTGTGCGCTCGCACCGCCTTGATACAATTGACAAAATGGCTGGCGCCGCCATCACGCAGGTCATCGCGGTCGACAGAGGTGATAACGACATATTTCAATTTCATCGCTGCAATGGTTTGTGCAAGTTTTTCCGGTTCTGACTGGTCAAGCGGATTCGGACGTCCATGGCCGACGTCACAAAACGGGCATCGACGGGTACAGATGTCGCCCATGATCATGAAGGTGGCAGTGCCGTTGCCAAAGCATTCTCCCAGATTGGGGCAGGCTGCCTCTTCGCAAACGGTATGCAATCCTTTCGATCTCAGTACTTTCTTCAGTGCAACCACTTCCCGGGTACCGGTAAAACTTGCCCGGATCCATCGGGGTTTTGGTAGAAGTTCCTCCCTTGGCACAGGCTTGAACTTTACAGGGATACGCGCCATCTTGTCTGCGCCCCGCAGCTTTTCTCCCTGTATAATTTTTTTCGGGCCGTTGATTGTAGTGGCAGGTGGATATTTGTCCATGGTTCTCCGATTATGAATAATCGCTTACAGGAGGGCAAGTGCAAACCAGATTTTTATCACCATAAACATTATCTACGCGTCCTGTGGGTGGCCAGAATTTGTTTTTCCGTGTCTCCTCAGTGGGAAAGAATGCAGATTCCCGGGAATAGGGGCGATTCCAGTCGTCGCTCACCAGCAGATGGTACGCATGTGGTGCATTGGTTAACAGGTTGTTCCCCCGCAGAGCCGGGTTATTTTCTATTTCCCGGATTTCCTCGCGAATCTGGATTAACGCATTGCAAAATCGATCAATTTCTTCCAGGGATTCGCTCTCCGTGGGTTCTATCATGAATGAATCAGGTACCGGCCAGGACATGGTAGGCGCATGGAATCCATAATCTATCAAACGCTTGGCGACATCTTCGACAGTAACACCGCTACACGCTTTGACCGGCGCCAGATCTATCACGCATTCGTGGGCGACTCTGCCATTTACCCCTTTGTAAACAACCGGGAAATGGGGGTCCAGGCGATGGGCAATATAGTTGGCATTCAGGATTGCTACCTGGGTGGAGCGTTTAAGACCTTGTTTCCCGAGTAATCTCATATAGGCCCATGAGATAGGCAATATCAGCGGCGAACCCCAGGGAGCTGCTGAAACGGTTCCCAACGAACTGGACCCTCCACGATTACAACTCACTACCGGATGATCAGGTAAATAGGGTTGCAGGTGTCTTTTGACACCGATCGGGCCCATGCCGGGTCCTCCACCGCCGTGTGGTATCGCAAAGGTCTTGTGAAGATTCAAATGCATCACGTCTGCACCGATTTCCGCAGGGCGACAGATACCCACCATCGCATTCATGTTAGCGCCATCCATGTATACCTGCCCCCCATTGGAGTGGACGATCCTGCAGATTTCCCGAATGGATTCTTCGAATACACCATGGGTCGAAGGATAAGTCACCATCGTTGCGGCCAGAACTTCCTTGTGTTCTTCTGCCTTGTTCCTGAAATCTTCTATGTCAATGTTGCCCTGATTGTCACATTTGACCACTACAACCTTCATTCCAGCCATGACTGCGCTGGCTGGATTGGTGCCATGAGCTGAAGAGGGAATCAGGCAGATCCTTCTTTGTGTGTCACCGTGTGAGCGATGCCAGGCACGAATACACAAAAGTCCGCTGAATTCTCCCTGGGAACCCGCGTTGGGCTGAAAGGAAAATCCATCAAATCCGGTGAGCTGGCACAGCATCGAATCAAGGCGATTGATAATTCGATGGTAGCCTTTGGTGTGCCTGGCTGGTGCGAAGGGGTGGATATGAGCGAAAAGTGGATTCGATATGGGCTCCATTTCACTGGCGGCATTGAGTTTCATCGTACATGATCCCAAAGGAATCATTGCCCGCGCCAATGTGATGTCCTTGCTCGCCGTTCTTCTCAGGTAGCGCATGAATTCTGTTTCCGAGCGATAACGATGAAATATCGGGTGAGTCAAAAAGTCACTGGTCCTTTGCAGCGATGACGGGATGGATTGATCCAGATCAATATCAAACAGATTGCTCCTGACTTGTCCGGGAGTCACGCCTTCAAAGACTTCCAGCAATCCAGCCACTTTTTCCCGGGAAACGGTTTCGTCCAGGCTGATGCCGATATGGTCATCATCGATCAAACGAAGGTTGTAGCGTTCCTGTTCCGCCTTGTCCAGAATCTTTTTGGCCTGACCCTGTGTCCGGACCATGATGGTGTCGAAGAAATGTCGATGGACAATGTCAAAGCCCAGACCGGTGAGAGCATGAGATAGCGCCCGAGTCAGTCTATTAATGCTTTTGGCCATTCGGGTCAGGCCTTCGGGGCCATGATACATCGCATAAACAGTGGCCATTACGGCCAACAGAACCTGTGAGGTACAAATATTGCTGGTGGCTTTATCCCGCCGGATATGCTGCTCCCGGGTTTGCAGCGCCATCCGATAGGCAAGGTTGCCGTTTGCATCAATGGTTGAACCGATCAGGCGGCCAGGCAACAGGCGTTTATATTTATCGTGGGTGGCCATGTAAGCGGCATGCGGGCCGCCAAATCCCATTGGGACTCCGAAGCGTTGGGTGCTGCCTATGACTATGTCCGCCCCCATTTCCCCAGGTGGTTTCAATAATGTCAAAGCCAGGGGGTCAGCCGCCATCACCACTACCGTGTTTCGGGACTTCAATTGATTGATCGCATTTGTGTAGTCCCGTATTTCACCTGATGCGCCAGGATATTGGAGCAATCCTGCGAAAAACTCACCTTTCTCGATATCAACCAGGTAATCTCCCACCACGACATCGATACCGATGGGCTCAGCGCGGGTTTGAACCACTGCAATGGTTTGAGGAAAACAATCCTTGTCGACAAAAAATCTGTTCGATTTATTCCTGGATACCCTGAGTCCAACCATCATAGCTTCCGCTGCGGCTGTGGCCTCATCCAGCAAGGAAGCATTGGCAAGTTCCATCGCGGTGAGATCCATGATCATCTGCTGAAAAGTAATCAGAATTTCGAGGCGGGCCTGACTGACTTCAGGCTGATAGGGAGTGTATGCTGTGTACCAGTCCGGGTTCTCCATGACATTACGGCGAATCACAGGGGGTGTGACGGTTCCGTAATAACCCAGTCCAATCATCGAAACAGCGGACGTATTGCCTGACGCAATTTGCCGACTCAATTTATTCAGACGGTTTTCACTAAGGGCAGGGGGCAGGGTAAATTCATTGTGACTGCGAATGGATTCAGGAATGGTCTGTTCTATCAGGTCATCCAGAGATTTCAGCCCGAGGACTCCCAGCATCCGGGCAATATGATCAGGGTGGGGGCCGATATGACGGGTGGTAAAATCATCCATTTCAGACATGTATTTCTACCGGATTTCTGTTGCGTGATGGAACATGGGATTTTTGCCTGGGCTTGACAGTCTCTTACTGAAGAGATTCTACAAGAGATTGATAAGCAGTCAGATCCATCAATCCGTCCAGTTCTGATGGGTCATTCGGCTTCATCTTGTACACCCAGCCTTCTCCATCGGGGTCTTCATTGATTTTTTCCGGGAGTTCCGTCAGAGTATCATTGACTTCGACGACCACACCGCCAACCGGGGATTTGAGTTCTCCCGCTGCCTTGACCGACTCTATGACTGCCGCTTCCTCTCCCTGTTCTATTTTGCGATCAATGTCAGGGAGTTCTATATACACTACTTCTCCTAATTGTTGCTGGGCAAAATCGGTGATTCCTACTACGACCAGGTCATTTTCCTGACGTACCCATTCGTGATCATCGGTAAATTTAATCGTCATTTCAGACCTCTCTTTGCCAGTGAATGTGATTCTGTATATAGTACACGCGAAGTGCCCAGGCTATGGTTTCCGGTAGGTGTTCTTTTTGACAAAAGGTAACCGGGTTACGAGTACAGGCAGGTGTTTGCCCCTGACCACTGCATGGAGTCCGGGTCGTTCGGCGCTGTGTTCAGTGTCAGCATCCACCGGGTCAGCATACTCCAGGTTGACGTAACCGAGGCAAACCGGTTTCCACATACTGGGGCTGAATCCCCCGCTCGTTACTGTTCCGACCGTGTTGCCGTCACCGTCTTCGATCACTGCACCCTTCCTGACCGGCGCCTTGCCAACAGGTTGCAGTCCAACCAGCAGTCTGGAAATATTATTGGGGATCTGTGGTAAAACGATATGATCCCCCGGGAATCCCCCGGTACGCTCCCCCTGTGATCTTCTGGCTTTTGAAACAGCCCATGACAGACCCGCTTCCACCGGTGTAGTGTCCTGCGTAATTTCATGGCCGTACAGTGGCAGCCCGGCTTCCATTCGCAATGAATCCCGGGCGCCCAGTCCGGCCCACGCCACATTCGGGTTGGACAAAAGTAATTCGGCAACCGCGATGACATGATCATCTTTCATGCCTATTTCGAATCCATCTTCGCCGGTATAGCCGGAGCGGGAAAACAGGCATGGAATACCATCCAGAGCAATTTCACGGACTGACATGAATTCCATCCTGGACAGATCATGCCCCAATTGGTTCATCACGTCTGAAGATTTTGGTCCCTGCAGCGCCAGCAAACTCCGGTCATGATATATTTCTACGCTGAGTACTTTTCCAAGTTTGTCTTTTAAATATCTGAAATCATTGGTCTTGCACGATGCGTTCACCACTAGAATGAATTCTGTCTGTGTAATGCGGGCAATCATCAAATCGTCGACAATCCCGCCATTTTCGTTTAACAGCAGCCCGTACTTCTGTTTGCCGACGGCAAGGGAAACGATATCCGCCGGTATCAGCGATTCGAGATGGATTGCGGCATCAACCCCGGAAACATAAATCTGTCCCATGTGGGACACATCGAAAAGACTGGCTTGTTGTCGGGTATGAAGGTGCTCCCGGATGATCCCCGGTGGGTACCTTAGCGGCATGTCATAACCGGCAAAAAGGCCCATTTCCGCACCCGCTTCAAGGTGCAACCCGTATAGCCGGGTTCTTTTCAACTGAGCGGATTCACTCACAGTCCCATCCAGGTTATTGAATAATAAAGTTGGCGGAAATCAAGTTCGGAACATAACATAAAGGCAGGCGAAATTCAGTTCAGACTCAGTTCGTTTCCACAATTTACCATTCGCCTGTATTTGGCATGGACAGCCAGGGTTCAACCAGGGGTAAGGCCGGACCATCCTGAAGCAGTTCAATGGAAATATTGTCAGGGGAGCGCACAAACGCCATTCTGCCATCCCGTGGTGGTCGGTTGATTGTGATACCTGCATCACCAGAGTAAACTGACCCTGCTCGTAATCCCAGCGGGTGACTTGAACCATGCCCAGACGCTGGCAATAAAATTCCAGTGAAGTTTCGAGGTCGGTAACACGAACCATGGTATGCAGGTATTTCATTCATCACCCTCTGCCCGGCATTCCGAGCCGGAAAATGGCAGCGACATAATCCGGCCCAGTCTGTTGCCATGCCCCGGAATCTGCACCCGTACCGGGGCGCCAGACACACAGTAGTCTTTACTGATCATCGCCAATGCCACATTGTTTTTGAAGCGCGGTGACCAGACTGCGGTGGTCACCATGCCGACTTGTCGTGTGCCGACCATGACCAGCCAGGGTTTCTGGCACGGCGGGCAGATATCACCGTCAAATAATACACCACGAATCATCTGGCGTACCCCGTCAGAGGCAATTTTTCTCAGTGCGTCCAGTCCGATAAAGTTGATGGAGCCATCAAGCTGAATTTTAGATTGATTTTATGTTGTACCGCCAATCACCACATCGTGATCAACATCGTTGATATCCGGCCTGCCGATTTGTGCCAGTGTGGTATCGACCTGTCTGATCAGCATATCGATAACATCATTCAAACCGTGTTCCCCTGCGGCGCCGATAGCATACAGGAATGGTCGGCCCAGCAACACAAAATCGGCGCCGAGCGCCAGCGCTTTGACAATTGATTCACCGTTGCGGACACCGCTGTCGAACATGATTGTACAGTCGTCGCCGACCGCGGCCCGAATCGCCGGCAGCGCCTGAATTGTTGCAGGGGCGCTATCGAGTTGACGTCCACCATGATTGGATACGTAGATCGCATCAACCCCGGCTTCCCGAATGCGCACAGCATCTTCCGGCGACATCACGCCCTTGACGATCAGCCTGCCTTTCCAGCGTGCACGCAGACGGTCGAGAAATTGCAGGTCGACCTTGCCGCGACTCTCGTTGCGGACAAATTTTCTGTTGGTATTGCCACCGGCATTGTTAGCCACTGTCGGAACGCCTTTCAATAGCGTCGAAATCGACCACCTGGGATGTGCCGCAAAATCGAAGAACTGTTTTGCCCCGATTTTCAACGGCGCCTGAAAACCATTGCGCTGTTCGCGCGGGCGCGCCGCAACCATCGGTACATCGACTGTCAAAATGAGTATGTCGTAGCCCGCTTCTTCGGCACGTCGAACCATATCAAATGCAATTTCCTCTGACTGACCTGCATATAGTTGAAACCAGGCGCATTCACCAGCACGTTTCCGGGTGACTTCAATATTGCTTGAAGCCATCGTAGACAGCCCCA
This sequence comes from Arenicellales bacterium, assembly GCA_963663315.1. Classification (GTDB taxonomy): domain Bacteria; phylum Pseudomonadota; class Gammaproteobacteria; order Arenicellales; family Poriferihabitantaceae. The sequence continues at coordinate 721,637 of OY760176.1, forward strand.
GTGGAATGTTGTATTTGACCGCCGCCGCCGCCAGCATTTTATCGGCGCCGGGCCAGACAAGATCACACATACCCATTGGGGCAATCCCGAACGGCAGATTCCATTCGCGACCGAGGCATGTTTTTTTCATGTTACGGTTTTCGACATTGAGCAATACACGTGGCTGCAAACGAATACGTTCGAGCAGAGCGCGATTCTGACCAGCCGCAACCTCATCTCCTGCTGCCCCATCGACATAATCAAACATGATTCCTGGCATGCGTCGCCTTGCTGCCGCACGCACATCATCGACGGTGAAGAATTTACTGGGCATTCGATAAAATCATAGCCATGGTCAATCCTGATTATGTGTCATGTTGAAAACCGGGCAGGAGATAAAAAGGCTTACAAAAACTGCTTTGTGGCTTCCCGGTAGTTTGCACATTTTTGCAGATAGTGGGCGGAACTTACCGGCATCGGTACACGTACATTGGATATCCAGGTAATAAGCTCCTTGCCTGTCTGAAGCAGCTGTGTACCGTGTTTGATGTGGCGCTCCAGGCTGATGGATGCGGTTTCGGGAATGTTCGCCCGAAAGTTCAATATCTTTTCACCATCAGCAACAAACTCTGGCCAGATGGTCAGATAATCCGGGTCGCTGCGCAGGATTTCGCTTTCATTTTTAGCGATCAGGATAAAATCGTCAACCAATTCCCGGGAACCTGTGAACCACTCCAGACAGCAGATAGATTGTTCCATTGCCAACCCGATTTTGTCGATCTCACGCATTGCCAGAGCGATTTTTCTATACCGGCTGCAATAATAATCTGCAATCGACATGGTAAATACCTTGACCGGTTCTCCCCAGAGCTCATCGACGCCTTCTTCACCACTGTGATGCTTGACATTGCCACTCAAGGACAGGGCTTCGGATAAACAGCTCGAACACTGACGCATCAAATCATCGTCGTCGGTAATATGAATGCCCCGTTCTTCCAGGTCCACGATGGTGGTGAATATGTCTGTCGCGCGATTGAAGAGGGCGCCTGCCAGCATCGCGGCATTGACCCGCTTGCGTTGCTCATTGGTTTCCCGCTGGTAAGCCTGTCTTACCTGGTCAAGTTTGTCTCCGGGGGTGTTAATCCCGGGTTCGGTATGGTGGAAAGTCCTGCGGGTCAGGGCATCGAGGAGTTTCTTTTTTTCGGGGAGCGATTCTTCAGGGGGTTCATAGTAACGAATCCAGTACCCATCGAAATAAATATGATCGACATTGTCGACCTGGCGGATTTGACCATTTTCAGCATAGTCCGTTTTAGACACAACCATCTGAAATCGTCCGCTATCTATGCAGGAAGGACAGGAGAAGCGCTAATTGTACAGCGTTTTCAGGGTTTCGTCGAGACTGCTCCTGACCAGGTCATGCAGGTCGTCGATTTGTGCCTTGCTGATGATCAACGGAGGACAAACAACCATTGTATCCCCTATGGCGCGCATCACCAGACCGTTTTTCATGCTCACATCGCGACAGATGATGGCGGCCCCTCCCTTGTCGTCGTATTTTTCCTTTGTATCCTTATTCTTGACCAGTTCCAGCGCACCCATGAAACCCACTCCACGCACTTCACCGACCAGTGGATGAGTGCCCAGAGAAGCGATTTTTGACTGAAGGTAATCCATCGTATTGTCCCGCGCCCGCTCGATAATCCTTTCTTCGCGCATGATCTGGAGATTTTTCAGCGCTACCGCACATGCCACCGGGTGACCGGACCAGGTATAGCCATGCATGAACTCGCCACCTTTTGAGTCCAGAACTTCAGCAACCCGGTCGGCAATCATCACCGCCCCGATAGGCTGATAGCCAGATGATAATCCTTTTGCCATGGTCATCAGGTCTGCTTCGATGCTATAGGTATCGACACCGAACCATTCCCCGGTACGTCCGAATCCGCATATCACCTCATCCGCACACAGCAAAACATCGTACTTTCTGCAAATTCGATTGATTTCCGGCCAGTATGTCTGCGGTGGCACAATTACCCCTCCGGCGCCCTGAACCGGCTCCGCGATAAATGCCGCCACCCGGTCGGCGCCGACCTCGAGTATTTTCCTTTCAAGCGCCCCGGCGCATTGCAGGCCGAATTCTTCCGGGCTCAGATCACCCCCTTCGCGATAGTGATATGGTTGATCGATATGCTCGATGTTCGGGATCGGCATGCCACCCTGGGCATGGATACCTTTCATGCCACTAAGACTACCTCCGGCCATGGTGCTGCCATGATAGGCATTGTGGCGGCTGATCACGATATTGCGGTCAGGCTGATCCTGGCATTCCCAGAAATACCGCACCATTCTGATTACAGTATCGTTACCATCGGATCCCGAGCAGCCGAAAAATGTCCGGTTGATATGCGGTGGGGTGACGGTTGCCAGCATCTCTGCCAATTCGACCGCAGGCAACTGAGCGGTCAGAAAGAAGCTGTTGTAGTAAGGCAATTGCTCCATTTGCAACTTGGCTGCTTCGGCAAGTTCGGTTCTTCCGTAACCGATGTTCACGCACCACAGACCGGACATCCCATCAAGATATTTATTTCCATCGCTGTCATAGATATAAATATTTTCGGCGCCCGTAATAATCCGGGCTCCCTTTTTATACATATCCGTATGATCGGTAAATGGATGGATATAGTGCTTGCGGTCAAGTGCCTGGAGCTCTGCAGTATTGTATTGTCGCATGGGATTAAATTGTGATTGGTCAGAGGGAGTGGAATGCAATTCCCAATTTATTTCGATTGTATCGACTGGTAGTAATCCATTAGTATATTTGCAACTTCCGGCCTCGAAAACTCGGGGGGAGGGGCGATCCCGTCGGATAGCATTTCCCTGGCCCTGGTCCCCGACAAAAGAACGAAGTCCGACAGTTCATGATCAGGAGCTTCTCTCATCATAACCACTTTATTCAATATTTTCGAGTATGCTGTATGATCGGCGTTGAATATTTCAATCTCCAGTGCGCCTTGCGGGACTTCGTCCTCGAAAATTGTCTGGGCATCAAAAGCGCCGTAATAATCTCCGACGCCTGCATGGTCCCGGCCGATTATAAAATGGGTCGCACCCATGTTTTGGCGGAAAATGGCATGTAATACCGCTTCCCTCGGTCCCGCGTAGAGCATGTCAAAGCCGTACCCGGTAATCATCATTGTATTTGCAGGAAAGTAGTGTTCGACCATGGTTCTGATCGCAGCATCCCTGACATCAGCGGGAATGTCTCCGGGTTTGAGTTTGCCCAGCAGCATATGAATGACACAGCCGTCCGCACCCACCCTCTGCATCGAAATCCGGCATAGTTCCTCGTGCGCCAGGTGCATCGGATTTCGGGTCTGGAATGCGACCACCCGGCGCCAGCCATTGGCTTCAATCCGGGCCCGGATTTCGTATGCGGTTCGGAATGTTTGTGAAAACTCAGTCTTGAAATAACTGAAATTGAGGACACGTATCGGCCCGGACAACAGTGTCCTGCCCTGGGCAAGAAATTCAGAAACCCCCGGGTGCTTCCTGTCCCGGGTGCGGTAAACATGGTCGCAGATTTCCATCATTTCATCTTCCAGCATGGATTCGATGCCGTTGACCTGCATGATCGCCAGAGCAGGGTGGCCATCTACATTGGGGTCAAGTAACGCGATAGTCTGCCCGACTTCAATATGCCCGGCCTGTTCGACCAGACAATTCACCGGCGTTGGCCAGAACAACCCGTCCGTGGTTCGCATGATTCTGGCGACATTCATGCTATCCGCCTTGTTCATGAACCCTGAAACCGGCGTGAAATAGCCCGCTCCCAGCATTACAGCATTAGCCGCTCCCGCGGAACTCACCAATACGCTGTCCAGCGAGCGGGACTGATTTTCAAGATATTGTCTTTCCTGCGCGTTACTGACATAAAGCGGACGCAACTCATTTGAAGCGTGGGGTCTGATCATGTTGAATCCTGATGCCTGAAATTTTCCTTCAGGTGTTGCGACGTTGTTGAACGGCGTTTGCCAGTTCAGCAATCATCTCTTCAGTGGTGTCAATGTCGATACAGGCATCGGTGATGCTTTGTCCAAAAGTCTTTGCCTGCCCATCGATCACATCCTGACGACCTGCCACCAGGTGACTTTCAATCATGACGCCTGTAATCCTCTGGTCTCCGGAAGCGATCTGTCCTGCCACGTCGCTACAAACCCCTACCTGATTTTCATGCACTTTCATGCTGTTGGCATGACTGAAATCAATCATCACCTGGGGTCTCAATCCTGCTGCGGACAGTTTGTCACACGCCTCGTTTACGCTCTGTCTGTCGTAGTTCGGTGATTTGCCTCCGCGCAAAATGATATGGCAGTCCCGGTTGCCCATGGTACTGAAAATGGCAGACTGTCCTGATTTGGTCAGGGACAAAAAATGATGGGGTCTGGCAGCCGCCCGTATCCCATCCACTGCAATATCCAGATTGCCATTGGTTCCGTTTTTGAACCCGACCGGGCAGGATAGCCCGGAACTCAATTCCCTGTGCACCTGACTTTCCGTAGTTCTGGCGCCGATCGCTCCCCATGAAATCAAATCAGCAACGTATTGCGGAGTGATGATATCCAGATACTCGGTCCCTGCGGGAACCCCGAGATCATTCAAGTCAAGCAATAACTTTCTTGCAGTTCGCAATCCCTTGTTGATATCGAAGGTATCGTTCAGATCAGGGTCATTGATCAATCCTTTCCAGCCTACCGTGGTTCGGGGCTTTTCAAAGTATACCCGCATCATAATGACCAGATCCTCCTGATATTTTTCTCTCAGGGGCAGTAATCGTTCGGCATACTCAAGCGCTGCAGCCGGGTCATGGATTGAGCAAGGTCCCGAAATGATCAGCAGCCGGTCATCGTTTCCCACCAGTATATTGTGTATTGCCTCCCGGGTTGTCGTTGCTGTCATGGCCGAACGATCGGATAAGGGTAATTCGGCATTGATTTTTTCCGGATTGATTACCTTTTTGATACTGGTAATTCGCAGGTCGTCTGTTTTGATTGTTGTCACGCGCGGGTCCCGTCGTCGAAAATCGAAATGATGGATTGTACTTTTATCACCATCAACTGTTAAGTGATTATTTTAAAAAATGCCTGTATTAACGAATTATCACTTTGACTGAGGCGCTCTTTGTGCAGCTTCAGATTCCAGCGATGGCGACCAGGGTGGCCCGGACAACTTGTGTGGATTTGATGGATTCAGCCAAGTATTTAGTGGTATCTTATGCCCAGTGTAATTGTCAGCACAACCAACTTTCACAGCGGGAATACTTTATGGGTCGAAGAGCAGGCGGTAGAGAAGCGAGGAAAGCGTTAAGGGCGGCGCCTCTGGCAGAGGAAAACAAACCAGTCAGGCCGGGCCAGCTCGGTGGGCGATTCAGGCCGTTGACCGAGGATCAGTTAAAGCGGGTGCATGAGTCGATGCTGGATCTGCTGGAGAATGTCGGGTTTTCCAGAGCGATCCCGTCCTGCATTGAAGCGGTCACCAGGGCCGGGGGAATTTATACTGATGACGGGCGGTTGCTGTTCCCGAGGGATTTGATTGAATGGACCATGGAGAACTGTGCAAGGGATATCGTACTGTATGGGCAATCTCCCAAGCATGACATGCACTTGAGCGGCAACAAGGTATATTTCGGGACCGCAGGCGCGGCGGTTCATGTTACCGATGAGTGGAAGAAACATGACAAATATCCCGGTGCAGGGGCTTACCGGGAATCCACTGTGCAGGATTTGTATGATGCGGCGCGTCTGGTTGATTATCACGAACATATTCACTTCTTCCAGCGTTGCATGGTAGCCCGGGATATTGAAGAGCCCGCCGCAATGGACCTGAACACTACGTATGCGACGGTGTCCGGGACAACCAAGCATTGCGGTGTCAGTTATGTTGAGCCTGATCATGCGGTCGAGGGTTTGAAAATGCTGTTTGAGATCGCTGGCGGGGAAGATAAATGGAGGGCAAGGCCGTTTGTCAGTGTGTCCTGTTGTTTCGTCGTTCCACCACTGAGATTTGCAGCGGATGCCTGCCGGGTCATGGAGGTTTGCATAGAAGGAGGTATGCCGATTCTGCTTCTGGCCGCGGGACAGGCAGGGGCAACCAGTCCGGCATCTCTGGCCGGTGCGGTGGTTCAGGAATGCGCTGAGTCGCTGGCAGCGCTCACCTATGTCAACCTGATGAAAAAGGGCCATCCTGCAATCTTTGGCCCCTGGCCATTTGTTTCTGATTTACGCACTGGCGCGATGAGTGGCGGCAGTGGTGAACAGGCGGTGTTGATGGCGGCCTGTGGTCAGGTCGGTCGATATCTTGATTTGCCGACAGGCGTTGCGGCAGGCATGGCCGACTCAAAGATTCCGGATGCGCAATCGGGCTACGAGAAGGCTTATACCCTGGCATTGTCTGGCCACAGCGGCGCCAATCTGGTCTATGAATCGGTCGGCATGCAAGGCAGTTTGCTGGGTTTCAGTTTTGCTGGCGCAACCATCGACAATGATATGCTGGGTGCGATCAACCGCAGTGTTCGGGGGGTTGAAGTTGATGATGACAATCTTGCTCTGGAGGCGATTGCCGATGTTTGCCTCAACGGTCCCGAACATTTCCTGGGCCATCAGACGACATTGTCCAGAATGGAAAGCGACTATGTTTATCCCGATGTCGGAAATCGCCTGACCCCGGCCGAATGGAAGGAATATGGCTCCAGGTCGGTGGAGCAGGTGGCAGCGGAAAGAACCAGAGAAATTCTGGATACGCATTTTCCCTCCCATATATCCGATGAACTGGATGCCCGTTTGCGGCAGAATTTTGATATACGCCTGCCCCGTGAACAAATGAAACGGAATATCAATGGCAATGGCAGGGAGAGTGACAATGAGTGAGAAACGTCTGCCGGGGCAAGCCCGGGTCGTCATAGTCGGAGGTGGTGTGATGGGGGCGGGGCTGGCCCTGCATCTGGCGCAGGAAGGCTGGACCGACACACTGCTTGTCGAGAAGGGTGAATTGACCTCCGGTTCCACCTGGCATGCTGCCGGTCAGTGTCCGAGCTTTATTGCCGATTACAACATGGCAAAAATTCATGACCATGGGGTCAGGCTTTATCCTCAACTGGAAGCATTGACTGGCCAGTATGTAAGCTGGCATGGCTGTGGCGGCATTCGCTTTGCCTATAACCACGCGGAAGTAGAATGGTTTCATCGTGTTGCCGGAGTGGGCAAGCTGATCGGATTTGATTGCGAAATTATTGATCCGGCCAAGATCAAGGCGTTGATTCCTTACGCCAATATCGAAGGTGTGCTGGCTGGAGCATGGACGCTGACAGACGGCCATGTCGACCCGGCCGGAGTGTGCAATGCCATGGTAAAAGGAGCCCGCCAGTTGGGGGTGAACATTGTCACGGGCAACAGGGTGACAGACATTAGACAGCGAAAATCAGGGGATTGGGAAGTGTTTACCGAACAAGGTAACGTGATTGCCGAGCACGTGGTCAATGCTGCAGGATGTTACGCCAGGCAAGTGGCCCAGATGGCAGGCGCCGATGTGCCACTGATCAACATGAAACATACTTACCTTGTGACCGACACGGTGCAGGAATTTCTTGACCGGGAGGATGAGATGCCTGTAATTCGCGACCCCTGGCCGTCATCCTATTATCGGCAGGAGCAAAAATCCGGATTGATCGGCATCTATGAGATGCACAATTCACAGGCCTGCTGGACTCATCGGGGCGGGTGGCCGGAATGGGATGCAGAAAACGAACTGTTTGATCCTGACCTGGATAACATCATGCCGTACATCGAACGTGTGATGGAACGGATGCCTATGTGGAGTGAATTGGGCATAAAGCGGGTTGTGTGTGGTGCGATACCACATACCCCGGACAGCAATCCTTTTCTTGGGCCCGCTGCCGGGTTGAGAAATTTCTGGCATTGCAATGGGGCATCCATCGGCATTGCCGCAGGAGCGGGATCAGGAAAATATCTCGCTCAATGGATGGTCTATGGCGATGCGGAAATCAACATGGCGGGGGTGGATCCCAGGCGGTTCAGTGATTATGCCCCAGGTGATTACACCACAGCCAAATCCCACGAAGATTATGAGCACATGTATAAATTGCACCTGCCCGGAGAAGAACGTCCGGCAGGTCGGAAAACCAGAATAACGCCATTGTATGACAGACTGGAATCGTACGGCGCCGTTTTTACAGAGGTCAATGGCTGGGAACGCGCCAAGTGGTTTTCGATTGACGGACGTCAAGAAGAAGTCGGATTCAGGCATAACAATACTTTCGAAGTCGTGGCCGCTGAATGCAGGGCGGTGCGTGATCGGGTCGGCATCATGGATTTGTCAACCTTCGCCAAGTATGAGGTGACTGGCAGGCATGCAGAACAGTTGTTGAATCGCATCAGCGCCAATCTGATGCCGAAGCGCACAGGTGGCATTACCCTGACCCACTATCTGTCACCTGAAGGCCGGTTGAACGGGGAGTCTACAGTTACCCGATTGGCCGATTGTCATTACTATGTGCTTTCCGGCGCCACCTCGGAAGAGCGTGATCTGGCTATCCTGACCCAGGGAATCAGACCAGGCGAGGATGTTTCGGTTACCAATATCAGCGATGACTGGGGGGTTCTGGTAGTGGCCGGGCCGCATTCACGCGATACCTTGTCCGGGCTGACCGACACGGACCTTTCCAACCATGCCTTCAAATGGCTGACAGCCAGGGAAATCGAAATTGCAGGCCTGCCGACGCGGGCGCTCCGGGTGAATTATGTCGGCGAACTGGGTTGGGAATTACATTGTCGAATGGCAGACATGCCGGGGATATATGATGCCGTGTGGCAGGCAGGACAGGATCATGGTATTGCCAATTTTGGTGTCTATGCGTTGAATTCGCTCAGAATTGAAAAGGCCTATAAGGGCTGGGGCGCAGAGTTAACCAATGAAATCAGCATGGCGGAAGCAGATGTGATGCGCTTTTTCCGGGCTGACAAGGAGGATTTTGTCGGCAGGCATGCAACCCTGGATATCGACCAGGGCAACATCGCACTCAAACTGGTGTATCTGGAAAAGGAAAAGGGGGATAACGATATTGCAGGTGGGGAGGCGGTACTCGCGAACGGGGTTGTCATTGGTGTCACCACCTCGGGTGGCTACGGGCATACTACTGGCCGCAGCCTGGGTTTTGCCTATGTTCAGTTACCCTATGCTGATCCGGGTTCGGAGTTTGATGTGCTGTTGATTGATGAAACCAGAAAAGCCACCGTGCTCGGCGAACCGGTCTGGGACCCTGCCAATGAACGCCCCCGATCCTGATTCCCGGGTTTCCCGCCTCGTTCATGATGTATTCATCCATGTAGTTTAATGTAATGGCTCACGTGAAAACAATTTGCCATGTGATGCAATCGACGAACTTGAATCGGAGGATTTGAAAATGAACATTAGAAAAACGTTGCCCGCTTTTGTTTTGACGAGTGTGTTTGCCACGGTTTCAACAGCGGCCATTGCCGTTGATCCGGGCAGTGTCATTGTAGTTCCGGTGGTCAGTTCCAGTCCGGTATATGAAACCGTCAGAATCAACACTCCGCGGCAGGAATGCTGGCAGGAGGCGGTTACAGTCTCCGGCGGGTCGAGATCCCACACACCTGAAATTCTGGGGGCGATTCTCGGCGCCGGTGTTGGCAGATTATTTGGCAGCGGACGTGGTAAGGATGTGGCGACAGTGGGCGGAGCGATTCTTGGTGGTTCGATTGGCTCCGATCTCGAGAATAAGAATAAACACGGGGATCGGATTGAATACCAGCAACGGTGCAGGACGGTCGATCAATATCACAACGAACGACATCTGTTATGGTACGATGTGACCTATAAATTCAATGATCAGTTGTATACTTCCCAGACCAGCCGCGACCCCGGAAATTCAATCAGGGTGAGTGTCACGGTTGTACCCGTTGAGTAACCCCGACAAACTGATCACACTTGAAATCAAATTTTCACAATCTCTCTCTGGTTTTGCTGCTGGCGGGTTATGCTGGCAGCAATGTCTCCGTGGCGAATGACAATGACAATGCCGCTGGTAATCCGGCCGCAGTCACAGTCAGCTTTGATGAGGTTGTGGAGCAGATACGGCAGCATAAAAGCTGGCAGATTCTGGATGCCCGTTCGAAACAAAAAGGATCGGGCTTTCGTTACAGATTCAAATTGATGAACAGCAGCGGACAGGTAAGGATTATCCTTATTGATCCGAAGAACCCCAACTTTGGATATCTGGAACAATGAGAATATTGATTGTTGAGGATGAAGCCACATTAAGAGGGCAGTTAACGGATAAATTCCGGCAAACCGGGTATGCAGTAGACAGTGCCGATAACGGCAAAAGCGGCCTTTTCCATGGTCTGGAATACCCCGTTGATCTTGCCGTCATTGATCTGGGATTGCCGGACATGACAGGCATGGAGGTGATAGAAAAACTGCGTGTCCAGGGCAAGACGTATCCGATCATCATTTTGACTGCCCGCTCCCGCTGGCAGGAAAAAGTCGAAGGCCTTGAAGCGGGGGCGGATGATTACCTGACTAAACCCTTTGTTTTTGAAGAGCTCCAGGCCAGGGTATCGGCTTTGATCCGTCGTTCTGCAGGTCATGCCACGCCGATCCTGCACAATGGAGCGATTGCACTCGATACCCGTACCCAGGATGTTTTTTTTGATGATCAACCACTGGTACTCACCAGCTTTGAGTATCGACTGCTTCATTATTTCATGATCAACATCGGCAAGGTGATATCCAAAACCGAACTCATGGATCATCTGTACGATGAAGATTCAGACAAGGACAGCAATGTGATAGAAGTGTTCCTGGGCCGCTTGAGAAAAAAACTCTATCCTGAGAACCGGTTCAAGCCGTTCGAAACACTTCGAGGGCGTGGATACCGGTTTACCGTACTGACCTGAAGACAAGGTCCGGGTGAGGGCGCTCTCTTTGAGAAACAGGTTGCTGATTGCGGCAACCTTTACTCTGGTCGCGTTTCTGGGTCTGGCTGGCATGGCCCTCGACCGTGCCTTTATTTACAGCGCCAAAGCAGCCATCAGGCATCAGTTGAGAACCCAGGTGCATGCCCTTCTGCAAGTATTTGAAATTGCTGATGACGGGTCACTGATTATTCCTGATCCGATGCCTGAAAGAGATCTGACCAGGCTGAATTCAAAGCTTTATGCGGTGATACTGAATAACCGGGGTGAGGTACTATGGCGCTCGGAATCATCTGTCGGCATAGAACTGAACCAATTGGAAACGGCGGAACGTGGAAAGGAGATCTTTACCCAGGTTGGAGATGGTTTCCATTACAGTTTCGGGGTCGAATGGGGCATTGGCGAGGACCGGCATGTTGACCTGACCTGGACGATGATTGATACAAGCGATTACTATCGGGATACCATATCATTGTATAGAAGGGAACTGGTTCTATGGCTTGGTATGGCGGCATTATTGCTGCTGGTCATGCAGGCGGTGATTTTACGCTGGGGCCTGAAACCACTTGGTGCGGTAACCCGCGAGCTGGATCTGATAGAGCATGCGAAGCAGGATAAAATTCTGGGCAAGTATCCCTGGGAAATCGCCCAGTTAAGCCACAGGATCAATTTGTTTATCGAAAATGATCGCAGGAATCTGACCCGTTACCGGGATACCCTGGGTGATCTCGCACATAGTCTGAAAACGCCGCTTGCAGTGATAAAAGGGATTACCGACAACGAAATTCGACCGGATTTGAAAATTATTGACGAAGTGGTTGATCGCATGAACAAGATTGTCGAATATCAACTTAACCGGGCCGCGTTATCGCAGTTGTCGGTGATGCACCGAGCGGTCGATTGTGAAGAAGCGATGAGGAAATTGCACGCCTCAATGAAAAAGGTATATGTCGACAAGAGCATAGACAGTACCTGGGAGATCGAGCCCGGCGCTGTTTTTCATGGAAACGAAAGCGACTTGTTCGAGTTTCTCGGCAATATCATGGATAACGCATTCAAATGGGCGCGCTCCCGGATCATGTTTGTTTGCAGGTCAGACGGGGTTGCGGGCAAGGGTTACAAGGGATTGATCATTGAAATTCACGATGACGGGCCGGGAATTGCCAAGGCAGAAAGAACGGCGGTTCTGGAACGGGGTGTCCGTGCGGATCAGCAAACCCCAGGGCAGGGCATCGGGCTTGCGGTGGTCAGGGAGATAGTGCAACGCTATGACGGAGTCCTGACCATCGAAACCAGTCATCTGGGAGGCGCATTGATCCGCACCCGTTTCCCCGCCGCCGGGCTCTGAATACCCTGCAGGTCAGCTACCTGAGCCGGCACTGCGGTATTCGGTGATTGGCTGGGGAGCCGCTTTCAACCATTCTTGCATATTCCTCGTCAATGATCGTTTGCGGAAACTGGCCCATGAAGCAACAGCATACATTTTCTCCTATCATTGTTCTCGGACCATGGGGGTGGGCAATGTGCCGGTAAGGCGCATGATGGGGGTCATGGTCATATTCGTGATGATGGTGATGAGTATGCCCTGACTGGAACTCTGCATGGTGGTGATGAACCGTAATCTTACCCGCCGCCAGACGGTCATGAAAATCCGCCATCAGATCTTCGTTACCGGGATCGCCACTCACGGTTTCTTCGATTCTGGCGATAAAGGTATTGATGACATGAGGCTGATCCTTAAGGTAGTCGGCAACCTTGAACGAAATTTCAGGGTGTTCCGCCGCCACCTTTTCAACGTATGACCTGATTCGACCGATCAATCGTCCGGAAAACAGAAAATACGGCGCGACGATTATCTTCTCAAAGCCAAGCTTTACCGCCATCTCCAGACCTCTGCCGACCGAGGGAAAGGTGACTCCGGAATAAACCGTTTCACACCATCCGAAGCCAAGGTTTTCGGTGACAATGCGGGTCAGTTTTGCCGCCTCGGCATTGGCCGTGGCCACCGATGTGCCGCGTCCTACAACGACCAGCATGGTGTCGTACAGATCACCCGGCTGCGGTTTCTTATCCAGACCGATAGTCTCAAGTATTCGATGCTCGAATGCCTCGATCATCTCGGGATGCAATCCGAGTTCACGCCCATATCTGATATCTAGTCCAGGGTGGCTTTGCATATACGTCGTCAGTACGGAGGGAATATCATTCTGGGCGTGAGTTGCACGAAACAGCATGCCCGGCACCGCATAGATACGTTTCACTCCGGCTGCTGTCAGATCGTCCAGCGCCATGTGGATATTGGGCGCCGAATATTCCAGGAATCCGTATTTGACCAGTATACCGGGGTATCGGGCGCGTAAACCCGTTGCCAGCAAACCGAATTCCTGTTCCGCCGTTTTGGCTCGACTGCCATGACCGCAAATCAATATACCGGAATTTTCCGGGAGTGAATCCAGATTGCTCATGTTGATTTAGTATTGATCTTCTGGGGGCACGCGATTATATCACCGGAAATTTCGCAAAGGACAGACTAATCCGAAGTCGGGCGTAGGGACAGGCTGATGTGCCTGTCCAGGACAACCACGGTGGGTTGTTCCTACCCCAATGCGACGCGTAGGGACAGGCCCCTGTGCCTGTCCGGTGATCGTTATTTTCGAATGTGGTGGAGATGTATGAAACAGCCTGCTGGTACTATAAGATTCCGGGACAGGGTCAGCGTTTGGCAATTTTTCTCAATGTATATCTTCAGAAAAGTACTGTACTATTCCGATGCTGGTAAGCAGAGCAGGATCATTACAGGGTAGTTTAATAGGAAAACCATCAAATGATGACACAATCTGATATTTTTCAAACTTTGTTTAAAAACAGCAATTACGACCTGTCCCTGTTCTCGGCAAAAGAAATCGGAGCGCTATTGAAAAAGGTTTTCACCAAAACCGTCAAGGATAAGGAAACTACCTTTGTCCGTTGCCTGATTCGAGACAAGGACATCCGATTAAAGCCGGAAGAAATAGTCCGCCAGTTGTACGCAACAAGACTGATTGAACAATACGGCTACCCAAAAAAGCGTCTGGCTTTTGAGTATTCGGTCAGCTTCGGACGAGAAAAGAAAAGCGCTGATATTGTCATTTTCGACAAGGACCGAACCGATACAGCCTATGTCATTGTTGAACTGAAAAAGCCCAAACTCAAAGACGGCAAAGATCAGCTTCGCTCCTATTGCAACGCCACCGGAGCACCCATTGGTGTCTGGACAAACGGCCAGCAAATCTCCCACTACCACCGTAAAGACCCCAATTACTTTGAACCCATCACCGACATTCCCGGTGGGAAGCAAACCCTCACGGAAATTCTCAGTGAACGCTTTACCCTGAAAGACCTGATACTTAAGGACAGAATCGCCAATGAGCGTAAATCCCTTAAAGACATAATTCTCGAAATGGAGGATGAAGTTCTGGCAAACGCCGGGGTGGATGTATTCGAGGAAGTATTCAAGCTCATATTCACCAAACTCTACGATGAATACCTGAGTCAGCAGGACAAGGGCGTCATCAATTACTTGCTAAGACAAGTCATAAAAACCGCCGTCCAGGAACCAACAAGAAAGTATAACGATCCTCCCGGCTATCTTGATGGGCAGGACTATGAAGCGCTCAAGAAAGCGGTCAGAGGGATTGTAGATGAAGGTTTTCGAATCATGGAATTCAGAAACACCGGGCAGACCGACACTGAACTGAAAAACAAGATTCAAGACCTGTTCAACAAGGCCAAAGAACAATGGAAGGGTGTCTTTCCAGAAGGTTCAAGCTTTCAACTGTCTGACAGTCACTTATCCGTTTGCGTTTCCAGCCTGCAGGATATAAAGCTGTTCAATTCCAACCTGCTGGTGGTGGATGAAGCCTTTGAATATCTAGTTAACAAATCCGCCAAAGGTGAAAAGGGCCAATACTTCACGCCACGCCATGTGATTGATATGTGCGTGCAAATGCTCAACCCTCAACGCAGTGAGCACATGATTGACACCGCCTCCGGCAGTTGCGGCTTTCCCGTGCATACCATTTTCAAGCTCACTGGTCACTTGTTCACCAACGAAGAAATCCCGGCACAGGACAAGCAACATGTATTGAAAGTGTTCGGCATTGATTTTGACGAAAAAACCGTCCGCGTCGCCCGAACCCTGAACCTGATTGCCGGAGACGGTGAAACCAATGTATTGCATTTGAACACACTGGACTTTGACCGTTGGCGAGACAAGACACAGAAAGACCCAAAATGGATCAACACCTACGGCAAGGGATTTGACCGATTGGAAAAACTCAGGGCAGAAAAAGGTGAAGACAAACTGTTCAATTTCGACATCCTGATGGCAAACCCGCCTTTTGCCGGTGATATCAAGGAAAGCCGTATCCTGCACCAGTATGAACTCGGCTTTAAGAGCAACGGCAAAGCGCAAAGCAAAGTTGGACGGGATATTCTGTTTATAGAAAGAAACCTGGACTTTCTCAAGCCCGGCGGACGCATGGCTATTGTGTTGCCGCAAGGTCGATTTAACAACACCTCCAATCAACACATCCGCGAATTTATCGCCCGACACGGGCGCATTCTCGCGGTAGTGGGTTTACACGGCAATACCTTCAAGCCCCACACCGGCACCAAGACCAGTGTGCTGTTTGTACAGAAATGGGACGAAGCGCTTTGCCCCAGGGTAGATGATTACCCTATATTTTTTGCTGTGTCGGAAAAAGGCGGCAAGAACAACTCTGGTAATTACACTTACGTCAAAAATGGTAACGGCCAATACAAGCTGGACAAAAACGGTCATCTGATTGTTAACCACGACCTGCACAACCACGATGGTGAACTGCCGGATGGAATTGCTGAAGCCTTCATTGAGTGGGCGAAAAATGAAAGTCTGAGTTTCTGGAAATGAACGCAAGGCCGGTACGTGAAGCAAATCGCCTCAAACAATACGATTATTCACAGGCCGATTTTTATTTTGTCACCCTCTGCATACAGGGCCGTGTCTGTTTGCTCGGTGATATTGTCAACGACAACATGATTCTCAATAATACAGGCAATATGATCGAAAACAGTTGGCGACAATTACCTGATTATTACGGCGGAGTAGAAATTGATTCCTGTCAAATCATGCCAAATCACCTGCACGGCATCATCATTCTGTCAGACGTAGGGACCCCGTGCCTGTCCGCCTTCGCCCTGTCCGCCCCATGCCTGTCCAGGACAACCACAGAGGGTCCCTACGATGTCATTATCGGACGTAATTGGACGATTTAAATCGTTCACCACAAATCGATATATCGACGGCGTAAAGCATCATCAATGGTCCCCCTTTGATAAAAAATTATGGCAACGGTCGTTTTATGACCATATCATCCGTAACAACGAAGATTTAAATCGTGTTCGTGAATATATCCAGAATAATCCGTTGAAGTGGGCGTTGGATAAGGATAATCCTGATAATTGGGCGGAGGGGTAAGGGTGAAGTTTGCCATCAGAAAATTGTCAGAAACCACCTTGCACCCGGATTATCGTTGGGATAGTGAATATTTGTGTTTCGAACCATTGAAAGCAAAAAATATCAACTATATCCCAATCGGCAATACCCTTTTGTTATCTAAATATGGTTTGTCTGTGGCAATGAACGAAGAAGGAGATGGGACCAGAATCTATAGAATGAATGAAATAAGCAATATGATGTGTAACCGAAACATATTGAAATATGCCCCGATCAATAAAGATGAAATTGCTGACTATGAATTACATGACAAGGATGTTTTGTTTAATCGAACAAACTCACAGAATTTCGTAGGCAGAACAGGTCTATTTAGAAAATTCTCTGATGAACAATTGGTTTTTGCTTCTTACCTTGTCCGTATAGTTCCTGACCCTGACATAGTTACACCTGAATATTTAACTGCATTTTTAAATACAAAGTATGGTGTCCTTGATATAAAGCGACGAGCAAGAATATCTATCAACCAATCAAATGTTAATGCCGAAGAATTAAAGCGAGTAGAAATACCTGTAGCTTCTCGTATCCTACAACTGCGAGTAACAACAGCATTTGATGTGGCATTTACACTCATTCATAAATCCGAGCTGAAGTTTAAAGAAGCCCGAACCCTCCTCCTCACCGAACTCGGCTTAACCGACTGGCAACCCAAGCACCAGCTAACCTTTGTCAAAAACTACTCCGATACCAAACAGTCAAATCGTATCGACGCTGAATACTACCAGCCCAAATATGAGGAAATCATCAAAGTCATAAAAGCTTATGAAGGCGGCTGGGATACGCTGGGGAATCTCGTGAACGTAGAGAAATGCGTGGAAGTCGGAAGTGGCGAATATCTTGATGAAGGTATCCCGTTTGTTCGGGTCAGCAATCTAAGCCCGCTTGAAATCACCAAAGAAAAATATATTTCAGAAAAACTGTACACCGAAGTCGAACAACATCAACCCAGGAAAGGGGAAATTCTGTTTAGTAAAGATGCGACCCCTGGAATTGCGTATTACTTGAATGAACAACCACAAAAAATGATTCCATCGGGCGGAATCCTCAGACTGGAAAATAAAACAAATAAAGTAAATAACGAATATTTAACGCTGGTACTCAACTCAATATTAACGAAGGAACAAGTCAACCGTGATGTTGGCGGGTCGGTAATTCTCCATTGGAGACCAGATCAGGTGAAAGAAACAGTCATACCTATTCTGCCAGAAGACAAACAAATCCAAATCCAGCAAAAAGTCATCGAATCATTTGACTTACGTAAACAATCCAGACACCTGCTGGAGTGTGCCAAGCGAGCGGTAGAAATTGCCATTGAGGATGATGAACAAACAGCAATCAAATGGCTGGAAGCGGAAACCAAAGAAATACAAATATAACGAATCCAGACCAGTACTTGAGCCAACCGTCAGAAACCTGCCACAAATCCAGGGTGGCATGCTTGACGGCATCCTCACCGCATGAGAACTCCCAGACGTGACGCGACCTGAGAATGAACACTCTGTCAAAAGGATTCTTCCAGTCGCAGTTGAAAAGTTGCCCGCCAAGATCTGTAGTGGCGTCAGGATAGGCATCCAGATCAGCAGACGGGCTCCAATTGTCATAGATAAGCAACCAGTTTCTGTCGTATTTTTGGTATCCCGGGGATTTTTTGACCTTTTTTCTCGTAATACTCAGCATAACCTCAACCCAATTACGCTCAATTTGGTCACCCATAAAAGGATAGCGCTGGCTTGGGTCTTGGTTTTTCGCAATTTTCTCAATTCTTTGCTTAGAAAAGTTCTCCTCGCCAGCCGGATACAGAGGCACATATATAAAATCTTCGATGTCGTTACGCTCTATATATGCATCCACCTGTGCCTGATTCTCGGGAACTGCTTCGGTTATCTCTATGCCGGTGCGTTCAGATGGAGAGGACAGGACGAGGTCGGGCTTTTCTCTCGACGTAATGCAAAGCGGGTAGTCAAGCAGGGCTGTCTTGGAGATGGCTGCGAGAAAATGACAACTCACCCAGGTTTCGCAATCAGCGGTAGTCCGACCCTCCGTTCGGGGGGGTACGCTGACATCAATATCGCGCAGTTTGGTGCGAAGCGCACAGGGCGATTTAGCGTGAATCGAGAGCATTATCAAGGAATTCCAATAACGAAGGCGGCACCCCAAGCCGCCGAAAGGGAATTATATACTTGGTTATATTTTTGAGTCATGACAATATCCGTGAATTGTATACGATTATATTTTTTCCATGCGTGAAGCATTTGTTGGATTTGATTCGGCCTGGGGTGGCAAGCAGCTTGGCGGCATTGTTTCGGTGTCATTTGATAACGGCGAGTTCGATTCCTGGAGCCGGCCGGAACCTGCCAGTTTCGAGTGTGCCGCCCGGATTATTGAGAAACTGCGGGACAAGCACAACTATGTGCTGGTGGCGTTGGACCAGCCGACCCTGGTCCCGAATGAGAAAGGCATGAGACCCGTAGAAAAGGTAGCCAGTTCGCTGATCTGTAAACTGGGTAGCGGCGTTCAACCGGCATTCCGCAGCAAGAGTAAACTCTTCGGTCCAAATGCCCCGGTCTGGAAGTTCCTTAACCGGATTGATGCCCGCGAGAATCCCACGGTCGCTAGAGGTGCGAGGCGAGGATTGCATCTCATCGAAGTCTACCCTGCACTCGCCCTGCCCGCGCTTGAACCCCGCATCATGAGTCGTCGTCATGCAGCGCGCTACAATCCAGACAAGAAGAGTTTTTTGCTCTGCGATTGGAAGTTGGTCGCCAACACTGTCGCGCGACATGCCGAAGAAATCGGAGTCCCGCGGCTGTCGCAATGGGCGAGGGTAGCAGCAGGTTACGACAGGGTCAGAGTCGGCAAAACGCTTCAAGACCAGTTAGACGCGGCAATCTGCCTGATTATCGCGTTGCAATGGCGCCGGGCACCGAGTAACCGCGTTGCGGTAATCGGCGATGGGCAACACGGATACATGGTCACATCGATCTCGATCGAAACCAAAAAGATTCTCCAGAGCGCAGCGAAGGAACGGGAAGTTCCCTTCAACGATTTCCACTTTCGACAACCGGAAAGGTGAGATGTTGTGCAAGCACAGACCGTGCCAACGTAGGGACAATCTTTTGTGGTTGTCCGTTATTGACGGTGCCCGAGCCGGACAGGCACAGAGACCTGTCCCTACATCCGGCATTTCGGAGAGACTAATCCAAGCACAGACCGTGCTAACGCAGGGACAATTTCTTGTGGTTGTCCGTTATTGACGGTGCCCGAGCCGGACAGGCACAGAGACCTGTCCCTACATCCGGCATTTCGGAGAGACCTGTCCCTACATCCGGCATTTCGGGTCGAATGCGATTTTCATAAACCGGGTTTGATCCAATTTCATAGGGCAGCCGGAATAAAAATTAATTTTGGCAAATCAGGTTTATAATCCGGTTTTTTATCTGTGATTTCCGGGTATTGTTGCCCGTCCCGGAAATTCAACGTTGGAAGCCTACGCAGTCAATGCCAGATTACTATCCATTTTGCCGCATAGTTGGACAGCCACTGCTGAAAACCGCTCTGTTGCTGGTCAGTATAGACCCACGGATCGGCGGTCTGTTGATCAGTGGCGCCCGCGGCAGCGCAAAATCAACCATTGTACGCGGGCTGTCAGATCTGCAACAGGACAAACCATTCATCACATTGCCTTTGGGTTCCACCGAAGAAATGATCACCGGGTCAATTGACCTGGAAAGTGCGTTGAGCGATTCCGAGGTCAGGTTTCGTCCCGGGTTGCTGGCCAGGTCACACAATGGCATTCTATATGTCGATGAAGTCAATCTGCTATTTGATCACCTGGTTGATCTGCTGCTGGATGCGGCTGCATCGGGGGTCAATATCGTTGAAAGAGACAACGTCAGTCATCGGCATGATGCGAACTTCGTTCTGATCGGCACGATGAACCCCGACGAAGGCGAATTAAGACCGCAACTGCTGGACCGATTCGGCTTGATGATTGAAATGGAAACGCACTACTCGATCGAGGAGAGAAAACAAATTGTCAAACGCCGTCTCGCCTTTGATCAGGACCCGAAGAGATTGATTAACGACAGCCAGTCTGAATCCGATCAGATCAGGCAAAAAGTACAGTGGGCCACAGACAATTTGCCACGGGTCGAATTATCAGATCGGATGGAAACACAAATCGCAAAAAGATGCGCAGAGGCCAGGGTTGAGGGGATGCGCGCGGACATTGTTTTTCATCGTGCAGTGACCGCCTGGTGCGCCCTGGATCAAAGGCTGGAAGTCACAATCAGTGATCTTGATGTAGTCGAGCCGATGGTAATGAGTCACCGTCGAAATGTTCAAACCGGTGGTACTGGAAAATCAGGGGGCAACAACTCTGATAACAATGATCCCGGACAGGATAGTCAAAACGGAGGTGATCAAACCGATGACAGTCAGGCTGGCTCATCAATTCAGGGCAGTTGGGGCGCCATGCAGCCAATGCCTTCCTGGTCGCTGCCGACTTCACCGTTACCTCTGTCGGCGCATCGGAAATATCAGGGAAAACCTCCCGCCCCGGCCCGGGACTTCATGGTTGGTCAGATTGGGAGCCGGAATCGGCATGGTCTGGTCGGGGGCGTGAAGTATGGCGCTCAAAATTCGATCGGAAACAGGAGGATAGACTGGGCAGGTACCTTAAGTACTGACCGATTCAGATACCTGCCCTGTGAGGACAAGAAGCAAGCGCTCAAATTCAGGTTTCAACTTCCCGGGACAGTCAATCTTGATCTGATTGTGCTGGATACTTCGGCTTCAACCCTGGGTGGTCAGGGTCTCGGCCGTGCGCGCGGGGCAATTCAGGCGTTTTCCGAGCGGAGCTACCGGGCCAGAAGGCATCTGGGTATCGTCACGTTCGGCAATGATGAAGTACATGTCCTTCTTGAAATCCAGCGAGCGCCGAAGAACATTGAACCTCTGCTCGAGCAGATTCAGGCCGGAGGTGGAACACCGGTCACCAAGGCATTAAACTGCATTGACGCCATGTTGACCAGACAGAAGTACAGCCACTTGAATTGCCATATCTATCTGATTACAGATGGAAGATTCGACGAAGCCATCAGCGGACACTGGTCGATTCATTCGCATCCGGTGACCCTGGTGGATATTGAATGTGGCCGGGCGCCGTTGGGCTGGGGGCAGCGACTGGCCCGGCAGATTGATGCCAGCTACCTGCATATTTCAAGCTTGTCGTTGCCGGCGCCAGCTTCGGGAATACCGCAACGAGGGTAGAAAAATGCCGGAACAAATGAGGGAAGACAAGAACGATACCCGCGACGCTGGCAGCAGCGAAGCCCGACATGCTGCAAGAATGAAAAAGAAGAAAGCGGTGATGGATCAACGAATTGCCAGGGCGACCGAACAGCGCGGCGTGCTCATCCTGCTGAAAGGCAATGGTAAGGGCAAGAGTTCCTCTGCCTTTGGTACGATGGCCAGGGCACTCGGCCACGGTCAACAGGCAGGCCTGGTACAATTCATCAAGGGCAGAATGGAAACCGGGGAATTTCTCTTTTTCAAGGATCATCCCCGGGTCGATTTTCATGTCATGGGACATGGTTTTACCTGGGAGACCCAGGACAAATCCCGCGACATCGCCGCTGCCCGGGAAGCCTGGCTTGTCGCACGGAAGATGTTGTCCGATGATTCTTACCATATTCTGGTGTTTGACGAAATGTCTTACATGTTCAAATACGGATATCTGGATGTCATGCCAGTGGTCGAGGCAATCAACGCCAGACCAAGGCATCAGAATGTGATTATCACAGGAAGAACGATGCATCAGCAACTGATGGAAATCGCCGACACCATCAGTGAGATCGCTGATGTCGAGCATGCTTTCAGAAAAGGCGTCAAGGCACAACCTGGCATCGAATGGTGAATCCGGCAAAGGTCAGATGTCCCGCTCTTTTCTTTTGTGCTCCCGCATCCGGGCAGGGCAAGACCACGATCACAGCCGGCATCGCCAGATTTCATCGAAATCAGGGCAGGGATGTCAGGGTCTTTAAAACCGGGCCGGATTATCTTGACCCCCTGATTCTGGAGCGCGCTTCCGGGAATCCCGTGGCTCAACTGGATCTTTGGATGGTCGGTGAAAAGGAGTGTCAACAGATTTTGTATGAAGCAGCCGGGCGGGCCGATCTGATTTTGATCGAAGGTGTCATGGGCATGTTTGATGGAAACCCGAGTGGCGCAGATATGTCAGCCTGTTTCGGCATACCGGTGGCGATCGTGATCGACGCATCAGCGATGGCCCGGACTTTCGGCGCGATCGCTCTGGGTCTGGCCGCTCATCGACCCGGGCTGACCATTGCCGGCGTTATTGGCAACAACCTCGGCAGCCAACGCCACCAGGACTTGATTACAGAGGCCATGCCAGCTTCAATTCCACTGATCGGCTGCGTTCGTCGTCATCCCGATGTTTTGCTGCCGGAACGTCATCTTGGTCTGGTCCATCCTGATGAGGTTGATGATATTGAATACCGACTGGACCAACTGGCCGAAATCATGGATCAGTCCGGGCTGACGGCACTTCCACCTGTAGTGGAATTTCACCCGGGCCAAGCCCCGGCCATCGACCGGCAATTACTGAACAGGGTCATTGCGGTTGCCCGCGATGATGCCTTTACCTTTATCTACGCAGCCAACATAAAACTGCTGCAGGATATGGGCGCCACCTGCGTCTGGTTCTCTCCCCTTGTCGATGAAGTACTACCCGATGCCGATGCATTATGGTTCCCCGGTGGCTATCCCGAGTTGCACCAGGAGCGGCTTTCAAAAAACCGGCCCTTAGCCGATCAGATCATCCGGTTCTGCAAAAGCGGAAAGAAAGTCCTCGCCGAATGTGGCGGAATGCTATACCTGATGGAATCCCTGACTGATGTAGATGGCAACCGCTCGGACATGCTCGGTTTGATACCGGGACACGGCATCATGCGGGACCGGGGCGGATGTCAGGGTATGCAGACCGCGCCGTTACCCTGCGGCGATGTACGGGCCCATGCCCATCATCGCACCCGCTGCGAAAATACCGCCCGGCCGGTCGCCTTCGGGAAACGCGCACGACATTCGGCGCCGGGCGAACCCATCTACCAGATAGACAATATTACCGCCAGCTATCTGCACCTTTACTTCCCGTCCAACCCGGACGCGATTGCCGCGTTATTTACAAATTAGATTAATTAAATCCAATAACTTATTGAATAATAGGTAAATAAATGGGGCAGGAAAATTTATTCCGGAAATTTACCGCTGCCCCGATTTATTTGACAAATCAAACGGGCATCAGCTACCCAGCGCTTCCCTGACCAGTTCGCAATCCGTACCGGTCGCGTAGTCGCCGCGCTTGGGGATAAAACCGAATTTTATCCACCAGTCATTTGTGAGTTCCCAGTGATCCTTGAGCTGGCCGTTTTTCTGACCAAAAGGAGGATCCCCTTCCGACACGCCACAAAAACGCGCCGTATCTTCGAGGCTGTAAATATAGAGTTCCCCATCTGCCGGATCATTGTTCGCCGCGTCCCTTGTCAGTGAACCGTTACCGAGAATAGCTGTAACATCTTCCAGCGAGAATCCGACCGCTTCAGCGATAACCGCGTTGGAGGCTTCGGAATTGGCTCTCCAGTGTTCCACTCCGGCATAAATTGCCTGAAGAGCTTTTACGGCCAGCGCCCGATTGTTTTCCAGGAAGTCGCCGGACATGTAAATAGCGTCGGCAATCAGTGCCGTTCCGAGCCAGTACGGGTCGAAGGAATGAGCGGCCACATGTGAACCCGCAAGGTTGGCAAGTACCTGCGAATTGAATGGCGACCAGAGCTCGGCGGCTGCGACCTGACCGCTCATCATGGCCGCCGCTGCATCACCGGCAATCAGATTCACCATTTGAACCTCTTCGGGCTTGACACCGTTCTGTTCAAGCCATATCCCCATCATGATGTGGGACAGGCCGCCTTCAAGCACCGCAACCTGCTTGCCTTTCAGGTCGGCTGCCTCCTTGATATCCGGATGAAGGATGATCATGTCCGACCCATGCGCCAGATTGGAAAGGTTTATCAATTTGAACCCCATCTCCTCGGCCGCCGCAATCGGGCCGAATTCTATAGTGCTGAATACAACATCCAGTTGATTTGTTGCCAGCAAACTGAACAGTTGAACAGGATCTTCAATAATCGTGTTTTCAAATTTCAGGTCGGTCAGGTTGTTCGCTTCGGCAACATAATGGAATCCATAACCCGGCCAACTGAAATGGCCGATCCGGACTGTGTCCTGGGCGTTTGCGATGTTAACGGCAAGGAGTGAAAACAGGCCCAATATGCATGTCGATAGAAATAGTCGAAGACGATGCAAAAAACAGTGCCTCTTCGCATTTTTGGTTTTGAAAGTCATGTTATTTTCTCCAGTGTTGATAAAAAATTGATTGTTCGGCAGGGGTGTTAACTGATGTTAACTGATGTGACCCTGTATTTCCTCTCTCATCATCTGATAAAGACGCTTTTCCATTTCGACGTATCCGGGATTCACGAGCAGATCTTCCTTTCTCGGGAATCGTTTTCCCTGCTTGAATTCCATCGCTATGTCGGCTTTTATTTCCCCAGGTTGTCTGGTGAAAAACAGAATACGATCAGCAAGATAGATGGCTTCCTGAATGTCGTGTGTAACCAGAATAACCGTCTTGTTCTCACTCTCGATGATTTCAATAATCATCTCTTCCATCTCCCAGGTAACCTGTGCGTCCAATGCGCCGAAAGGTTCGTCAAGCAACAGCAACTGGGGGTCCTGCGCCAATGTACGGGCAATCGCCACACGCTGCTTCATGCCGCCAGAAAGCTGGACCGGAAAAGATTCCGAAAAATCGGTGAGATGAACCTGATCAAGAAAGTGTTCCGCACGTTCTCTCCTTTGAACCTTTGGAATGCCCTGAATCTTCATGCCGTGCTCGACATTTTCCAGAACATTCAACCACGGGAAGGAAGTATAGGCCTGGAAAACCATACCCCGCTCGGGCCCAGGACCCAAAATAGGCTGTCCATACACCTGCACACCCCCCCTTGTCGGGTATTCGAGGCCTGCTATCAGACGAAGCAGAGTCGTTTTCCCGCACCCGGATGGGCCGATCAGCGCGGTCACCTGATTTTCATGGACATCCACAGACACATCATTCAGCGCAACAATTCGCCCATCGATGTATTCCTTGCTAATACGATTGGCCCGGACAGGAGGCTCCCCGGCATCACGGCCGTGTTCGAGTGCACTCTGCCTGGTTGAGATCTTGTTTAAACCAGCCATGCCAACTGTATGCTAACGACGGGCAAATTCGTGGGGGAACAGGAACCGGCCCGCGATTCGAAATGTAATGTCGGTCAGGACGCCGAGTATTCCGATCGTCAGTATCCCGGCCATGATAACATCCACATGCAGAAAGCGCGCCGCACGCATCATTACTGCACCGATCCCATCGGTCGCCGCAACAATTTCCGCTATGACCAGGTAAGTCCACGACACAGCAATCATGTTTCTCATTGAATCGAGAATCTGTGGCGCTGCCGCAGGGAAAGCCACCTTGAACACGATATGTGTACGACTGGCCCCCATTGTTTGAGCGGATTCAATCAACTCCTTGGGCACGGAAAGCACATTGTCCAGAATCAACGCAATCAGAAAAAACACACACCCGAGAAACAACAGCGCCAGCTTGGCAAAATCAGTAGGCCCGAAATAGACCAGTAACAGGGGGACAAATGAAGCGGCTGGAAGATAGCGCAGCCCGCCAATGGTGGGATTGATCAGAGCGCGCAGTTTTACAAAACAACCCATGAACAGACCCAGTGGCACTGCCAGCAGACTGGCCGCAAAAAAACTGACATAAATCCGGTAAACGCTCTTGCCGATGTCCGACAGATACCCTTTACTGAGTATCAGCACATAAATTTTTCCGACAACCTGCTGCACTCCCGGTAAAAACTTTTGCTGGGATACAGGTGTCAAATAATGACAGATTTCCCAGATGCCGAAAAATGCAACCACACCCAGGATGCCAAGAACAAAACTTTCGTTTCGACCTACCGAACCTCTAATCTCCAGAAAACGTTCTCGAGGCTGCTTGTACAACGGCGCCTTTTCGGTCACCTGCCTGTCTTCCTGCGTTTTCATACCGGAATCAGATGTCGTCATCAAGTATTCTCCGGCACTGTCATTATATCGTTCTTCATCATCCTTGCACTACTCTTCGAAATGTAATTGATCAACCCGGAATACTTCAAGTATATTCAAATTTATGACGGATTTCGCAAAAGCCGGGATAAAAATATAAGTATATACGATAAAAAAAACGATTATTGACGAATTTCGCACAATAGCATAAACTTTTACACAATCCGGGATTTTACAACCTGAGCTATTGTAAATCAATATTTTAAAAGAGGCGGTATATGGCATTACTGAAGATGGAAGATTGGTATGATCTGGCGCGCGAGACCAACTGGACTCCTGACTATGTCTCGGCAGATGAGTTGTTCCCGAAGCCGATGTCAGACAGTTTTGGCATACCGGTAGAGGAATGGGAGACATTCGATGAACCCTACAAGGTTACTTTCCGCGATTATGTCAAGTCACAACGAGACAAGGATATCGGCGCTTATTCCGTCAAGGCTGCGTTGGCGCGCGCCGATTTTTTTAAAAACGCCTCGCCGCACTGGAAAGCCTTGCTGGCATTACATTTCAGCGCTGTATGCTGGGCAGAATTCCATTCGGCATCCGCTTTTGCACGCATGACCCGGTTTTCCTTAAGTCCCGGCATGCGCAACATGGCGACATTTGGTACATTGGACGAGATTCGTCATAGTCAGATTCAGATCTACTTCGCCTATGAATTCCTGAAACATGATTCAGTGTTCGACTGGTGTCATAAATCCTCGAAAACGGAAAACTGGATCATCATCAGTTTACGCCACGCTCTGGATGACATTGCCCATACCCGCGATGCGACAAGTGCGGCCATTATGCTCAATATGGGGCTGGAGCAGGCATTTACCAACTTGCAGTTTGTCGCTCTCTCAGCCGATGCCGCCAAATGTGGAGACCATTCCTTTGCAACCATGTTGCAAAGTATACAAACGGATGAAGCCAGGCACGCCCAGATCGGTGAACCTATGGTGCGGATCATGGTTAAAAACGGCAAGAAGAAGGAAGCACAGCAAATGGTTGAAATTGCTTTTTGGCGCATGTGGAAACAGTTTTCTGCATTGAGTGGCATTGGCATGGATTACTACACCCCGCTGGAACACCGTGAAAATTCCCTGAAGGAGTTTATGGAAGAGTGGGTCATTGGACAGTTCGGACGTACTGTCGAGGCGCTCGGGCTGGACTTGCCCTGGTACTGGCATATCCTCGAACATGATATTTCAACATTCCATCATGCCAACCAGATAGGTGTCTATATCTATCGGGCAACCGAGTGGTGGCGCCCTATATCCGGGGTGTCACCAGCAGAAAGGGAATGGCTGGAAGAGAAATATCCGGGCTGGAACGAGACTTACGGCAAATGCTGGGATACTATCACCGAGAACATCCGGAATGGAAACTACGACAAGACCACCCCGGTTGCTCCTCCGTTGATATGTAACATGTGTGGTCTTGAGGTAACCGGGACAGCAGGCGACAAGTGGCAACCGGTAGATCACCAGATTGACCTGGATGGTCGCAAATATCATTTCTGTTCTGAACCCTGTAAATGGATTTTCGAGCTTGAACCGAAACGATATAAAGGGCATAAAAGCATCATTGACCGTGCATTCGACGGAACCATCGGTCCGGAGCCGGATGATTTTTACGAGTATATGGGTCAAAGCCCGGCAGAGCGTGGTGTTGACGGTTACGATTTTAAGTGGATTGATGGCTACGATGATGACACGAGCCGGGAAGCGCCGAACAGAGCCGCCGGATAATCACACGAAACATCATGAATTCTCCGGGGTTTATTGATATGGCTCAACTTCCACTCGCAATCAACGTACAGGGTGACTATGGATACAAGGTCGTTGTAGTAGATGATGGCAACACCATAGAAGAAGTGATCCATGTTGCGGTTGATCAGATTGTCGGTGTTCTTACCCCGGAATTTCCTGCTGACACTGTGCTGCGTGCCAGACTGCATGGTGCCGATAGCCCGCTTGACAACAATATAATCGTCAAACAGGCAGGGCTTGTAAAAATGGAAGCCCTGCAAATCTATGCGGAATAAGCCAGGGTGAGCGAGCATCCTGAATACCGGAAAATCTGTGATCTGGACGAAGTCTGGGAAGGCGAAATGGAGGTATTCGAATCAGGAGATGATGAGGTGCTGATAGTTCATACGCCTGGAGGAGAGGTCAGGGCATACCATCCGATATGTCCTCACCAGCAACACCCGCTGATCGAAGGGGAGCTCGAAGACTGTATCCTGACCTGTTCTGCACATCTTTGGCAGTTCGATGTTGTTTCCGGAAAGGGCGTAAATCCAACCGGAGTATCGTTGACCGACTATCCAGTCAAAATTGAGGACAATGTGATCTGGGTCGCAATTCCCCCCGATTCCGACTAATTCCCTGAAACATAAACCAGAAAAAATGAAGAATCCTCAATCCAATCGACAAGTGGGGCCGGTAGTTAATAATGGCGAAATTGGCGATGCCGTTCTTGAAGCCATTTATGAAGATAATCAAGGCCGAAAAATTGAAGTGGAGGAACATGCATCATACATTCGAATCAAGGTGGAAAAAGAATGCGTCCTTCGATTCGACACGGTTTCTGACATGTTGGGCAGAGACGTTACCCGCAGCGACATCGAATCCAATATGCCATCGCTGGAAGGATTTATCCGGGTTGATTCAGAAAAAATGCGATTTCTCGCTACTGCAGACATTGAGTGACTGAAGTGGCTTCCGAATACCCGAGACAAGATAAAGATACCGGGGTTGTAACATGACTGTAAAAGTGACTGGAATGAAAACCTGGAGCAAGCTGGCCAGAAACAAACGCCGTCCCAGTGAATATGAAATTGTCGCCACCAATCTGCAAACCAGACATCGGCATCGCGACTCTGCCTATGAGCTTTCCCCGGCTCCCGATTTGCCGATGAATGAGTGGTATCGGAAAAATGTCTTTGACAGTCCCCTGCAACATGATGACTGGGAAGAATTCCGGGATCCCGATGCGTTGATTTATCGTGTTTATACCCGGTCTCAGGACAGTCAGGAAGAATACATTGACGGCCTGCTGAATGAACACAATGAAATCGGTTATGACACAGAACTGCAACCAGAATGGCTGGATACGCTGGAAAAGTTGTATACCCCCAGAAGATATCTGCAGGCTGCCTTGCAAATGTCCGCATCGTACATAGTACAAATTGCTCCGGCCAGTACCATTACTTCCTGTGCGGGATTTCAGGAAGGCGATGAATTCCGATGGTTGCAGCGGATTGCCTATCGGACCCGTGAACTTGAGATTGCACACCCGCACCGGGGCTTCGGCAAGACCGAACGGAATAACTGGGAGAAAGAGCCTGCGTTGCAGGGATTGCGTGAATTGCTGGAAAAAGCTCTGATTACCTATGACTATGGTGAAAGCTTTGTGGCTGTCAATCTGGTGGCGAAAACAGCCGCAGACGAAACCCTGCGGGAACTGGCTGCGACCGCACGCCATTTCAGTGACCCCTTGCTTGCCATGTTGGCCGACAATCAACTGCGTGACAGCGACCGTTCGCGCAGATGGAGCGCGGAGCTGGTCCGATTCTGCACACAGGCAAAAACTGAAAACAAAGTGGTGATCAGGGGTTGGATAGATAAATGGATGCCATTGGCAATCAACGCAATGGCAACATATTGTGCGGCTTTGCCCGAAAACCAGGGAGGTGTTGATGCCGCTGTTTTACGGATGCAGGCCTGGCATCGCAGTCTTGAAATCTGAAGCCCGATGTTTCAGATGATCCCGTATACCTGAACAATCATGAACAAAGAAATCAACTATCCTGATGCGCAAGCATGGCATTGGAAAGAACAAAGCCCGTTTGCGCAGACCGTAGTTGTAGATGATCAGGTTTTTATCAGCGGTCAGCAGTCACTGGATCGCAATGGTGCGGTATTGAACCCGGGAGATATCGCTGCACAAACACGGAATGTGTTCGAAAATATGAAACTAAGCCTGGCCCGGGTCGGTCTTGGGTTGAGCAATCTGGTTCGATTGAATACCTATTACGTGTTTGATGGTGACGATGCGGATGCGACCCGGTACTGGGAGGATATGACCCGTGTCCGGCTAGAGTATTTCCCTGATCCGGGGCCGGCCGCTACTGCCGTACGTATCAAGGGTATGCCGTATCAAGGTCAGTTGATACAGATAGAAGGCGTGGCGCTGCGCGGAGAATCATGGAGAAACCGGCAGCGCATCATGCCGGATGGAAGTTGGGACTGGAGTATCCCGATGCCATTGTCCCAGGGATGGAAAGTCGGTAATCGGATCTTTGTCGGCGGCCAGATATCTGCCGACGAAAACGGAACCCCGGTTCATGTGGGTGATCTTGATGCACAGACCAGAAATATCTATCGATACATCGGCAATATACTGTCCGATGCCGGAGCCTCTTACCAGGATGTCGTACACATCAAGGTATGTTTCAAATACGATAGCCGCAACCCCTTGACCAGGGTTGCCTTCGCAGACCGTATCATGGAAATAACGAAAGAAATTATCGACGGCCCCGCTCCGGTGGTGACGGCGTTCGGTGTGGATTTGCTTTATCCGGGCCTTGATCTCGAAATTGACGCCATGGCGATTGTTGATCCGGGGCGGAAAATTCTGACCCCCGACTGTCCTGTTGGCCGATACCAACCGGATGTTTTCTCTCACGGTATATCTGCGGCGGGAGAAATTTATGTGGCAGGGCAAACTGCGCTCAATGATAATGCAGAGGTGATCTCAAAGGGTGATTTCGAGGCCCAGAGCAGGGTCGTATTCGAACGGATACAGGGGATTCTGGCACAGGCCGGGGCGACTTTGGAAGATGTGGTCAAACTCAATCTGTTTCTTGTCGGCGCAGATGATGAAATCGAGGATTCTTTTCACCAGATGTCCCGGCTGTGGGCAGAGATCTGCCCGGATGGCCACCCTGCGATGACAACGGTGCGCGTTCACGAATCAGCGAAACCGGGGCTTTTGATCCAGGCCGACTGTATTGCCCTGAAATAGTCTGGCAACCCCATCTGAAACAATTCAAACAAGACAGGAGAATAACATGATCAAAAACCCGGTACCGTGGCCTGACGGCGCAAAAGTCGCCTGCGCAATCACCTTCGATATTGATACCGATAGTATTTTGCATCTTGAGCATCGGGAACGAGCGCCGACCATGCTTTCGACCATGTCATGGTTGAAGTATGACGAAGTGGCTATCCCGAGACTGGTCGAGTTGTATGCGCGCCATGAAATCAAACAGACCTTTTTTTATCCGGCCTGGTGCATGGAGCGATACCCTCATCTGGTTGACGTTATCCTGAAAGGCGGACACGAGATTGCAGCCCATGGGTACTTGCATGAAAACCCGAACAAGCTCAGCCCCGAAGACGAGTTGTACTGGTTTGAACGGCAGATCGAGGTGATCGTGAAAATGACCGGGAAACGCCCCAGAGGCTGGCGGGCGCCGTTGTACAATTTTTCCAAGCATTCGATTGATTACATGATAGAGCAGGGATTTACATACGATGCCAGCCTGATGGGTGATGATATTCCGTATGTTCTTCAAACCAAAAAAGGTTCGGTGATCGAATTGCCCAGCCATTGGGCGATGGATGATTGGCCGCACTACACCCACGCTCCTGATATGAATTACATGATGCCGATCAAATCCCCGGACGAGGCCATGAATGTATTCATGTCGGAATTTGAAGCCATGTACAGAAACGGTGGCTTGTGGGTCACAGTGTGGCATCCATTCGTATCCGGACGTTTGGCCCGTTGCGAACGGATAGGGCAGATGATTGAGGAAATGCAGAACCGTGGCGGGGTATGGTTTGCAACCATGGAAGAAATTGCCGCACACGTCCAGGCTTGTATTGATGACGGTTCCTGGACTCCAAGGGTCGATAACCTGCCTTATTACGAAGGTCCGATCCTGGAACTCAGCGATGCCAGCGCTGGCCTTGCGTAAGACCCGGATACCACCGGGGATATCACCTGTGGGAGCGTAATTTCAATAACACCAGTCGAGCGCAATTTTTCGATATAACTCAACGGATTGTTCAAGTCGGTTGACAGAACAATACTCATCAGTCTGGTGCGCCATGATCGCTTCGCCGGGGCCCAGTATGATGGTGGGCGGATTCCCGGATGCCCGGGACAGGAGAGGGCCATCGGTAAAATAGGTGGCGCCGCGGGCTTCGGGCAACACACCGGTCACCTCTTCAACAATTCCAAAGGTTTTCCGGACCCACTCTCCTTGCGGGTCTGACCATATACCCTCGACTGCAATCAACTCTTCAAAGCTGATTTCATCTCCCAGCAGTTCGGCAAGTTCGGAGCGTATCTGCTCATGGGACTGACCCGGTACCGTGCGGATATCCACGCCAACCACCGCCCTGTCCGGAACAGAGTTCATATTCATGCCGCCTGTGATTGTCCCGACATTGAGAGTAGGCGCTCCGAGCACGTCATGTCGGCATCCCTTCCAGTCAAAATTCGCAAGTTTGCCTACGGCTCGCGCTGCTTTGTAAACGGCATTGTCGCCTTGTTCGGGCATGGAACCATGGGCGGTAATTCCGGTGGCAATCAAATTCAGCCAGTAAGCCCCTTTATGGCCGACGATCGGATAATTGGAAGTCGGTTCGCCGACAACGATAGCGCCGCACCGGGCCAGGGCATTTTGTTCTGCCAGATGGGCGGCGCCATGGCAACCGGTTTCTTCTCCGGCCGTTATCACAAGTTCGAGGCCAGCGACAGGTTGTTTGCGCCGGGTTACTTCTTCGGCCGCAATGACAAACGCTGCCACACCCGCTTTCATATCCGTGGTTCCACGGCCAACTAATTTGTCTCCATCCAGGTCGGCTGAAAATGGATCGTATTTCCAGTCGGCAGCGCCCAGCGGAACGGTGTCGATGTGGCCGGTAAAGCAGAGCGGCGGACCATCCCCGGAGCCTCTTATCCGTGCTGTCAGGCTGGTTCTTTTTTCTGCAAATTCGTAATATCGCACCTCAAATCCGCAATCTTCCAGGTACTTTCCAAGATAGTGTGCACACTCGGATTCGTATCCTGACGGGTTTACCGTGTTGAAACGGACCAGGTTCTGGGTGAGTTGGACAGGTTTCATTAAAACGATCCGGAATCAAGTCGTGACCGACGCATTGTGCAAATCATCGCAAATCAGACCGCCGGATTTTCTGATCAACAATTTCACCTCGTTGTTTTGCCATCGAAGCCATCAACCGCAGAACTATGCATACTGCCAGTTTCGAGGTGGCGCCGCTGACATCAAAGATCGGAGCCAGGTCCGATATTTCAATAATGCTGGCAGATCCTCTTTGGCCAAGCAGGTTTGTTGTCTGCATCATTTCGCGGGACTCGAATCCACCTGGTTCAGGTGCGGTCACCCCGGGCGCTGCCGAAGCATCCATGATGTTCATGTTGAAACTCAGGTATTGTGCGTCAGTACCGTTCCAGACCTGATCGCCTGATTCCGTAACAACCGTTTCGAGACCGCGGTTCAGCACTTCATCCATTGAGTGAAACCGGATTCCCCGCTCCTTTGCGAGTTCCACATGATCTTTCGGATTCATGGAATTACGTGCACCGACATGCGCCATATTTGCAGTGTCGACATTAGGCAGTTCGCTGACTCTGGCCAATGTACATGGACTGGCCATTTTCTCTCCGGCCCAGCTATCCGCCATCTCCAGATGAGCGCCGAAATACATGTATCCCATTTTTCGGTCTTCACCAATATGATCAGACAACGCTTTTGCCGCAGAAATTGATATAGAGTGGTCGCCACCACATATCACCGGCGCCACATCCGAAGCCAGCACCTCCCTGACCGCCCGATAAATTCGATCGTGAGCGAGTTCAGGCATGACTTTCGGTATGCGTACATTGCCGCAATCGACACAGGCGCCTTCAAGGTCAACCTGAAATTCAAACCAGTAAGGAAAATATTCATGGCTGGCTACCCGAAATGCCTGTGGTCCTTCTTCACATCCGGGTTTCCCCACATTGCCTTCGTCATAAGGAATGCCCATGAATGCAAAACGCGCACCGCTGTCTTTGAGTGCATCGGTTTGCATACTGATCTGGGGAGAACGCAGAAATGTCACTACTCCTAAGGTCTTGAAATTTTCCGGGTCACCCAGAGGAGAAAACAGGTGCTCAAAATTCTTTGCAGGGTTCATTGATGAATTCTAGAAAATAGCCTCAGAAAAGGTTTTAGTTTGGTTTTCAGCTTGACGGGAAATGGTCTCAGGGTAATTTCCCCTGATCAAGTAATGTCCTCGCCCGACTGCCAAGATACTGATAAACCATACAGCACGCCAGTTTGATACTCATGTCACTGACATCGAAATGGGGTGTCAGTTCTGATATTTCAAAAATGTCAGCGCCGTAAGTCCCGGCAATACGGGCATGTTTTATCACCTCTCTTGATTTAAGCCCGAAAGTTTCCGGAGCGGTAGTGCCGGGCATGCAACTGGCGTCAATCGAATCGGTATCCCAGGACCAATATACACCATCGGTCCCATCCCAGGCGATGTCGAATATTTCCTTGCTGCAGACCTCTATACCGCGATCAGCAACCTCCTGCATCGGTATCATGCGTACTTTGTTGTCAATCCAGAAATCAACCCAGTCTTTCGGGTTCAAGCCATTCCGTGAGCACATATGCGCCATATTTCCGCCGTCACAATTTGGCAGTTCAAAAGCGCGTGCCGGCCCCGAACAGTTGGTGTAGGGTGACCCTTCCCAATCAGGCGCGGAGTCCAGGTGGCAATCAATATGCAAGTATCCTATCTTGCCGTTTTTATGAAAATCGGACAACGCCCTGGATCCGGGAATGGGTACGGAATGATCTCCGCCGCAGAGGATGACCTTGGCCCCCCCTTCAAGACATTCGGTTACATACTGGTAGATATATTCGTGGCTGCGTTCGTTATTTCCCGGAACGGTAGGTACGTCTCCGCAATCCACTGGATTGAAAAAAGTCATCAGGTCAACATCAAACTCGAACATATACGGGAAGTATTGTGTTGAAGCTTCGCGGATGCCGGAAGGTCCCTGTGATGTGCCTGCCCGTACCATTTGCCCCTGATCCCATGGTACCCCGAGAAAGCAGATCTTTGCTCCCATCTGCCTGATTGCATCACGGTCCGGAGGGCAATATGGCGCACCCATGAAAGTCGCAAGACCGCGGGATTTGAATGCACCGTTGTGTTTGCTCGGAGAATGGATATGATCGTCCTTGCCGGTATGTGCCGCTGGCCCTTGATGTTGATGGGGAACGAACTCCCATGTATTGAAACCGCTGTTATTCATAAAGTGTAAACTCTCCTGATTCGTTCCTGTCCAATTCGATTGCAACCAGTTGCATTTCACGACCGGTAACAATGTCAGGTGTCGGAGCGCTGCAGTCCGGGCAGGCAAAACTGTAACGTGACCCCGGCGACCTGATCTGATCGCATCGACCGCAATATACAGTCAACGGGACTTCTTCTATTTCAAGCACGGCGCCTTCACAACCTGTGCCTTTGGAAGCCGACCCGAAACAAAAATAAAGTGATCTCAACATGCCAGACAACACACCCAGTCTGACACTGATTCGTCGAACTTTATGCGCGCCGTTTTGTTCGGCATGTTCGCATGCCAGTTGAATAAGACTCTGCGCTATCGAAAGCTCATGCATGACAGGTCATCGATCCGGTACAGTAGATTGTACATCTGATATATTCCTCTTTTGAATTCAACCACTGCCTGGGCGGGAAACAACGTTTACCGGACAGACTAAAAACGGGGACAGCTTTCTTACTGAATCGGTCAGGTAATTTTATTTGTACTGATTGCGGATGTCAAACCATATAGTGAAGATTCTTACGAAACCAAGATTATGCTCTATCAAAAACATGCAAATCATCTTAATATTGGGGTTTTTCTACGATCTTCGTAATTTGAGTATCCGAAAACCATGAAAAAACGAAACCCCTCTATCAGACCACTACGCATTGCGCCTGCAGATAAAAAGAAGGAGTTGAGCAAGGTCGCAGCTAAAATGGTACCCCGTTCCCTGCTATCCGACCCGTTTAACCGGGCTATTATTGAACGTTTGCAGGAAGACGGCAGATTGCCTTATTCAACAATCGCCCGCGATCTTGAGACATCTGAAGGGACGGTTCGTAACAGGGTGAATCAAATGGTTGATTCAGGTGTATTGAGAATTGTGGCCGTAGCAGACCCGATGGCGTTGGATCATGCGGCCTATGCATTTATCGGCTTGACACTATCTGCTGGCGCAGACCCGCGTATCGTTGCAAAGCCATTTGTAGACAGGGACGAAGTCATGTTTGTATTGTTTGCAGGTGGGCACTATGACCTGTTGATTGAAGTTCTGTGCAAGACCCATGAGGACATGCGGGATTTCATTCTGGAGATGTGCTATGGGCAACCCGACATAAACAGCGTGGTTCCGATGATGGGACTCGAGGTGTTTAAATACCAGTTAAAATGGGACGACCAGCAGTGGTCATGAAGCAATGTCAGCCTGAGTCGGTCCCCGTTACTGCTGATCGCGCCGCCGCTGAAGGCCGCCGCCACCCTCCCTGGGAGACCTGGCGCCATAGCCCTCCCGGCTGCTGTAGCCCGCAAGCCGGTCGATAACTTCATCTGTTCCGACTGAGCACCTCGTATAACGCGGCGATTATTTTGTGATGACGCCACCTTTCCAAGCGCTTGCAACGGTCCGGTTATGCGTGGTTACGCCCCCTTTCTCAGGCAGACGGAATCCCCCGTCCGTGGGGAACTATGCACGGCTTTTCGGGGTCATCCCAATAAGGGCATACCGCGAATTACCGCAGAAGAAATTCAGACGTAATTCAGAAGAAAATCAGAAGAATTTCAGAAGAATTTCAGGCGAAATCAGAAGGTCGCGGGGGGCCGGTTCGGGGGATGATTTTCACCGATCCGGCGGTGTCCATTCAGCGCCCGGAAATTTTTTTTCGGGGTAAAAATCCATCAACCTGGTACAAAAATAAAAAGACACATAAAAACAACCAGTTAGGCCATTTCGGATGACATTGATGCGCTCGATAACTATATTTATCGAGCGCATGAGAATAATTATTCTTTTCTCTCCTGTCAAGGGGTTTAACGGAGGAGTTTTTACTGCTGTTTTCACCCTGATTCCTCCGAATGCGGGAATAATATTCCAGAATAGGCCCGGTTCGTAGTATGGGAAATAATAGAAAAAGATCGTATTCGGCTAAAAAAGGGGTGTTTTTTTCATTTGATGCGCTCGATAACTACATTTGTGCGATGCAGCACGCCTGTTTGGGGCCAGCGTGGTTTTTTTGGGCTTTACAGATATTTTTCTCTTTTCCTGTCTTTTTCTTCTCTTCTTTTTTCCTTCTTCCCCGGGTTTTTCCGGTTTCTTTTCAGCCTGGCCCTGATCCTTAAGAGCCTCCTCTCAGGCTTAACAAGTACGGTTCTGGAGTTCCGCCAGTTGCGCCGAACCGCTCCGGCGGGCCAGCAGACGCTCCCCGTAGCGGTTCACCATGGTGGTGGATTTCCACCGTCCCGCCTGCAGGATCGCCGGCAGTTCGATGCCTGAAGCGATCATGTCCTGGGCCGCCCCCACGCGGGTGCTGTGGCCCGACAATCCGGTCACGATGTCCTCCCCGAGTCCGGCCTTTCGGGCCATCGACTTGTAGATTCGGGAGACCTGCCCGGGGTTCAGCGGTCCCCTCGAAAGCCCGCCCCTGGGCAGGGAGCGGAACAGCAGTCCCCCGCTGATGGCGCCCCTGTCGATCCATTCCCGGACCAGGGTGACGCTGTCCGGGGCGAGAAACAGCATCGCCCCCTCGCCCTCCTGATCGGTCTTGCCTCGGCGGACGAACAGGGCGGCCGATCCGTCGTTTTCCATCATTAAATCAAGTACTTGCAGGGACACCAGTTCGGACCTCCGCAGCAGCGCGCGGTTGCGCGCGTCGATCAGGCGGTCGCCCGAGGCCAGCAGGAGCTGCTCCCGCAGGGCCCAGGTGAGGCCGTGGGCCTGGGCCTGGC
This sequence comes from Arenicellales bacterium, assembly GCA_963663315.1. Lineage (GTDB taxonomy): Bacteria > Pseudomonadota > Gammaproteobacteria > Arenicellales > Poriferihabitantaceae. The sequence goes on from OY760176.1 coordinate 760,478, forward strand.
GGCGGCCTTTCTGCCGGTGCATGCGCTGTAGCGCGGTGGTCACCGTGACGCTGTCGAGGGGGTTCTTCCGGCCGGCCGCCCGGCACAGGGCGGCGATGCTGGCGACGTACCGGCGGACCGTCGCCGGGGCCTTGCGGGAGGCCATGAAATCGATGAACCGGGCCACAGGGGTGGCGTTCACGGGCCAGGGAATCAGCCGCCGGTGTTCGCACCAGGAGCGGTAAATGCCGAGGTCGGCGCGCAGGGCGCGTTCGGTGTTTGGGCTGAGGGCGCCGTGAGCGAATCGGAGCCATTGGTCGAGAGGATCCGCCGGGGGCGGGTTGAGAATCAGGGACAATCGGCCGACGCGGTGGCGCCGGTTTTTCTGACCCCCGGTTCTCGGTGGTATCTCGTTTTTGTTGGCTCGCACGGGTTGAATTGCTCTCTTTTCAGGGATGAGCTACGGATGATGCGCTCGATAAATATAGTTATCGAGCGCGTCAGCACATAAAAAAACAACAAAACGGACCTCCATCGCACGCGGAATTCCTCCAGAAAAAACTCCAGAAAACAGCCCCAGAAACCAGTGGGAAACAGATTCGTATGACTACCAAAAACACAGCCATAAATACAGCCAAAAATACAGCACAGCGGGGGGCGGATCCGATCCGATCCCGGGGATTGACATTGGCATGGAGCGGGGTTGATTCCCGGCCAATCCGGAGGTGGCGCCGCCTGTTCGCAGCGCTGCTGATCGTGCTTGGCGCGGCGGTGGCTGCGCCGGAACAGGCCGCCGCGCAGACGGAAACGACCTTCCTCAGCAACACCGGGCAGAATGTTGGCTTCGGCTCAAACAACCTTCGAGCCACAAGGTTCACCACGGGCGCCGGCACCTACACGCTGTCCAGCGTCGGGATAGATACTGGTATTCAGCCTTCTCCCACCCCCACCCCACTGGTCGAGATTTACGGGAACACCGGCACCGGCGTCGGCGCACCGAGCACCCTGGTGGCCACCCTGACCAATCCGGCCACGCTCGTGGATAACGCCGTCAACATCTTCACCGACCCGGCCAACACCACGCTGAGCGCCAGCACGAGTTACTGGGTGGTCACGAGCAATTCCGCCTCGACCAATGGCGCGGGGTTTCGGGTCAGAACGACCTCCTCCTCAGCCCTGGACAGCGGCGCGGCAGCGGGATGACTCGGCGGCTCCGCGCTTTTCAAGAACGCCAGCGCCGAATCCTGGAGTAGCTCCACTGGCCGCCACCGCTACCAGATCCGGGGGACAAGCGGGACGCTCCCCACCAACAACGCCCCGGTGGTCGCGAACCCGATCCCGGACCAGACAGCGACGGTGGGCACGGATTTCAGCTACGAAATCCCGGCGAACACGTTCAACGATACGGACACCAGCGACACGCTGAGCTACACGGCGACGAAAGCCGACGACACGAACCTGCCGATGTGGCTGGGCTTCGACGCCGCCACGCGGACCTTCAAGGGCACGCCGATGGCTTTGGATGTGGAGACGGTTTCGGTAAAGGTGACCGCCACTGACACCAGTAGCGCCACCGTGAGCGCCGAATTCGACATCGTGGTGAGCGCGGCCCCCATCCCGCCCACGATGACCGGCGCCACGGCCTTCATCAGCAACACCGGGCAGGCAGGTAGCTCCACCGACAGCCCGCTTCGAGCCACAGCTTTCACCACGGGCACCGGCACCTACACGCTGTCCAGCGTCGCGATATCGGTTGCTACTCAAACTGGCAGCCCCACTCCCAGTGGTCCAGATCTACGGAGACCTCGGGGGCAGTCCGGGCATCCTGGTGGCCACCATGACCAATCCGGCCACGCTCGTGAGTGGAGCCCTCAACGTCTACACCGCCCCGGCCAACACCACGCTGGCCGCCAGCACCACCTACTGGGTGACCACGAGCAATTCCGCCGCGACCAATGGCACGGGGTTTAAGGTCAACGTGCTCCCCAATACGAACCTGGACAGCGGCACGGCAGCGGGATGGAGCATTGGCAACGGGCGTTGGAGGGCCAGCAACGCCAACAACTGGAGTACCACCACTGCTCGCATCCAATTCCAGATCCGGGGGACAGAACAGACGACCACCAACAACGCCCCCACAGTCGCGAACGCCATCCCGGACCAGACAGCGACGGCAGACGCGGCGTTCAGATACCAATTCCCGGCGAACACGTTCAACGACGTGGACACCAGCGACACGCTGATCTATACGGCGACGCAAGCCGACGGCACGAACCTGCCCACGTGGCTGGGCTTCGACGCCGCCACGCGGACCTTCGCGGGCACGCCGGCGGCTACGGATGTGACGGTTGCGGTAAAAGTGACCGCCACTGACACCAATAACGGCACGGTGAGCGACGACTTCAACATCGTGGTGAGGGCCTCCACCGTCGCGCACTGCAACCCGTCGGACCCCTACGAGCTCTTTTGCGCCACCCTGACGGTGGCGTCCAACACTTCGGCCACGGACTACGGATTCGCAATAGGCAACTACGGGTCATTGTCTCCAGACAGATTCACCTACAATGGCGTTACCCACAGAATTGGCGCCTTCAACTATAGTGGTTCTCAATTGCGTTTTACTACCCTGCAGTACGACGATTCCTTTGCGACTGGGTTCAAGCTGATTCTGGACAGTGTCGAACTCTCCCTGGATGGCGCGTGGGATTCAGACAAGGCGGAATATGTCGTGAATAATCACGGCCTGTCCTGGTCCGTCGACGAAATGGTCCAGGTCAAGCTCGTCCGCCTCATCCCCTTCTCCGAAAAGGGGCCCGAACTCGTCGCGCCGCCGCGGGGGACGGAGGGCTGGCTGCAGGTGAGATGGGGCGAGCGGGCCGGTGCGACCGAGGTCGGTGCGACCGAGATCCAGGCCTACAATGTGGAATGGAGGCCGGTGATCCGCAACTATGAGGGCCACACGTATGGGCGGGTGGACAAGTCTGCCCGGGAACACCACCTGTACAACCTCAAATCCGGCACGGAATACGAGGTCCGGGTATGCGAGTTGAGCCGAATCGAAACGGCAAGCCCCAACTTCGACAGAGGGATCTGCTCGAGGTATTCCCGAATCCGGATGCCGGGTGACGGCTCAGCGCCCAGCAACGACGTCAAGGTATCGATCGAGTTTCCCGAAGGCGGCGCGACCAAGACGTTAAGTACGAGCGACACCGTGATTCGCTGGCGGTACCGGGTCACCGGCATCCACAATTCCAGCCCGGATGAGTTCGAGTCCTCCGCCCACGGAGTCGCAGCCGGTCATGTCGTATTGCAATACCGCGATGAGACCAGGCAAGTAACCGTGTTCGAATCCGACATCTACGGAACGCGTGCCCCCCTCGTCCAGAATCAGGATTCCCTGGGCATCCGAATGGACTGGCTCGTATTTGACCAAACCAGCTCCGGCTATGTGGAACGCGAGTTCCCCGTGCAGGAAAGTTTTCGGAGTACCGCAGACCGCGGCCCACTCATGCTGTATCTGCTCGAGTACGGCGACCGTGGTCTGGTCAAGACCAAGCTGTCGCCGCGCGGCGAGACACAGACATTGTGCGTGGAGTTCGAAGATGCCCAGGGCGATGTCGCCGTTCCATGCAGTTCGAGCCAGGTGGAAATCGACCCGCCGGCCGTTGACGGCACGCCCGGCGTAAGCGGGGCGGGGACCGACGCACAGTGGAGCGAAGGCGAGACCGTCGGGGTGACCGTCACTTTTAATGAGGCGGTGGACGTGGACGCCTCCGGCGGCACGCCGTCCATCGGCATTGGCCTGGGTGGCACGGAGGCGCGCAGCGCGACATACACGAGCGGAACCGGAACCACCGAACTCATCTTTAAATACACACTGGTTTCCGGAGACGGCTCGCACGAATTCATGGCGGTGACGCCGGACAGCCTTGCGCTTAATGGCGGGACCATCGAAAGCGTTGGGAGCGGCGTTGCGGCGCTGCTCGCGCACAACGGCGCGTTGACATCGGGCAATACCGGCAATACGCAACGCAGCGCCGGGCCTGCGGTGACGTTTGCGGACGTACCGGCGGACCATGACGGAGAAACCGCATTCACCGTCAATGTACAGTTCAGTGGAGCGCCCACCGGATTATCAGCAAAACGCGACGCAGCCTCGATCTTCGAAGTAACCGGGGGCAGCGTGACCGGCGCGCAGGCGACCACCAAGGGCGAGCGCCCGGTCTGGGAAGTCACGGTAACGCCGGACGTCGTCAGCGACGTGACAGTGCGGATTCCGGCGCGGGCCTGCGCCGAGGCCAATGCGGTCTGCATCGGCGGGCGGGCGCTTGCCGAGGCGGTCGAAGCGGTAGTGCCGGGAGTGCCGATCACGGCGAGCTTCACGCAGGCCCCGGCCGCACATGACGGTACAAGCCAGTTCCAGCTCCACATGGAGTTCAGCCACGAGCCCAAGCGGTTCAGCTACCGCACAGTACAAAGTGGACTGTTCGACATTGAAGGCGGGAGTATCGAAAAGGTGCGGCGGCGGGTGAAGGGGAGCAATCTCCAGTGGGAGATAGCCGTTGTCCCGGACGGCGACGACGCAGTGACGCTCACGGCGCGCGCGACGACGGACTGCGCCGCCCAAAACGCCGCCTGCGATGCCGACGGGCGGAAGTTCGCGGGCGGACTCACGCTGGCGGTTCCGGGGCCGGCGACGCTGGCTGAACAGACGCTGTCTGCGGTTTCCATTGCGCCGCCAGCACAGACGCCCGCAGTTGAGGGCGATTCGCTCGCCTTCACGCTGACGCGCACCGGCGCCACGGACGAGGCGCTGACGGTAGCGGTGCAGGTGACGGAGACCGGCAGCGTGCTGGACGGTGAACCGCCTGCGTCGGTGACCTTCGCAGCGGGGTCAACAAGCGCCACGCTGAGCGTAGCGACGGTGGACGACGAGACGGTCGAGGACGCGGGCACGGTGACGGCGGCGGTATCTGCGGGTACGGGCTACGAGGTGAGTGGAACCTCGGGCTCTGCCGAAGCGGTGGTAGAGGACGACGACGCAGCCCCGGTAATCGGGACGGCCTCGCCGCTGGTCGTAGCGGAGAACGCCACGGCCATCGCGACCCTTGTCGCAACCGATGCGGACACGGTGGACCTCACCTGGTCGATCCCGCAAGGGGCAGACGGGGGCGCGGATGCGGCGCAGTTCGCACTGACGGCCGACGGCGTGCTGTCGTTCGGCGAGGCGAAGGACTATGAGGCGCCGGACGATGCCGACGGCGACGGCGAATATGAAGTCACGGTACGGGTGACGGACGGAGCCAACCCGGTCGATGCGGCGCTGGTGGTCCGCCTTGAGGACGCCGACGACGCACCGCCAACTCTCACGAACGCGTCGGTGGACGGCGATCAACTGACGCTGACCTTCACCGAAGCGCTGGACGAGGGCTCGGTTCCGCCGGCGTCGTCGTTTGCAGTGACGGCGGCCGACTCGGCCAACCCGGTCGATGAAGCAGCGGTGTCGGGTGAGACCGTGGTGCTGACGCTATTCTCCGCAGTAACTTCGCTCGAGACGGTGACGGTGGGCTATACCGTACCGACGGGAACGGATGCGACGCCGGTGCAGGACACAGCAGGCAACCGCGCAGCCACCGTCACTGATACGCAAGTGACCAACGGCACGGCAGCAGCGCTGCCCACGGTCTCCATTGCGCCCGTATCCACACCGGTGACCGAAGGCACAGCAGCGGCGTTCGTACTAACACGCACCGGCGCGGTCACAGCGGAACTCACAGTAACGGTACAGGTGACGCAAGCCGGCAGCGTGCTCGACGGCGCCCGGCCCTCGATCCGCGACCTTCGCCCCCGGCGCGGCCGAGACGCAGATCACGGTCGCCACACAAAACGATGCCATCAATGAGGCGGATGCGCAGGTAAATGCGTCCGTCGTCGCGGGTGACGGCTACGAAGTGGATGCAAACAACGCCAGAGCCGGAGTGGATGTATACGATAACGACGAAGCCGCGCAAGCGGTAGAGGAACTCTGGTCCACGACCCTGACCTGGAGCGACCTTGGCAACAACTGGTATGGCGGGTTCGCGGATGGGTTCTCGAACCCGGGGTGGTCAGAGGACGGACAGGCGTATAGCATCTGGTACATCTCGTATGACGCGGGGGCCCGCACGCTCCGGATGGCGCATGACGGGTCGGGCGGCGTGATCGCCGAACCGGGACAGCTCAGCCTGCACATAGGCGAACTCCAAGTAGGTCCGGGCGATGCGCTCTCGGCGTTTGCCGGGGCCCGGGTCGGCAGGACCGCAGACGTCGATGCAAAGTGGACCGTAGGCGAACAGGTCACGTACGGTTGACGCGCGCTTCCGGGGATGCGGTAGCGGCGCCCACAGGACCGGGGTTCGAGGTGGCCGATGCGCAAGTCAACGAAGCGTCGGGCGCGCCGCTGCAGTTCCGGGTGACGCTGGATGCGCCGGCGCAATCAACGGTCTCGGTGCGCTACGGCACCGCGAACGGCACGGCAACAGCGGGCCAGGACTACGTAGCGGTCCGCGGAGCGCTGCGCTTCGCGCCGGGCGAGACCGCCAAGACGGTCTCGGTCGCAGTGCTTCCCGACGATCATGACGAAGGCAGCGAGACGATGACGCTCACGCTGTCGGCGCCCTTTGGCGCGACCATAACCGATGGCGCAGCAACCGGGACCATCAGCAACACCGGCGCGATACCGCAGGCGTGGATTGCCCGCTTCGGGCGCACGGTGGCGGACCAGATTCTGGAGGCGGTGCAGGGCCGGATGCGGGCCGCGCCCGCGCCCGGCGTTGAGGTCAGCCTCGCCGGCCAGCAAATCGGGGTCGGATCGGGGTCCGCAGGGGAGCAGTCGGCATCCGGCGAAGACGCGCGCCAGGAAGAGGAAGCCCGGCGCGATGCGCTGCGCGTCGCCGAATGGCTGCAACGCGAGACCGAAGGCGGGGAGCGCCAGGGCGGGTCCCGTGCGCTGGCGCCGCGCGACCTGCTGACCAGTTCCTCCTTCATGTTCACGGAGGAGACGCCGGGCAAGGACCTGGCCTCGCTCTGGGGCCGGGCCGCGGTGACGCGCTTCGACGGGCGCGAGGGTGATCTGACGCTGGACGGCGAGGTCGTGACCGGCATGCTTGGCGCCGACTGGACCCGGGGGCGCTGGGCCGCGGGGCTGATCCTGTCCCACAGCACCGGTGAGGGCGGCTATGCCGGGGCGCCCGCTGATACCAACGGAACCTCCGGGACGGGCGGCCGGGTCGAGGCGACCCTGACCGGCCTGTTCCCCTGGGCGCGCCATACGCTCTCGGGGCGGCTGGAGGCCTGGGGCGCGGCCGGCTACGGCACGGGCGAGCTCACGGTGACGCCGAAGCGGCCGGGCACGGATCAGGACGGCGCGGCGATCCGTGCTGATCTTGACCTCAAGATGGCGGCGGCGGGTCTGCGCGGGACGCTGCTCGATGGCGGCGGTGACGGCCTGACGCTGACGGGCAAGACCGACGTGTTGATCGTCGAGACCGCCTCCGGGCGGGGCACGGGCGCCGATGGCGGCAATCTCGAACCCGCCCGGGCGATGGTGACGCGGCTGCGCCTCGGCGTTGAGGCCAGCCATTCGTTGCAACTGGGTAATGGCGGGACGACCCTGACGCCCAGCCTGGAGGTCGGGCTGCGCCATGACGGCGGCGACGCCGAGACCGGCTTCGGCCTCGACCTCGGCGCAGGGCTGAGACTTTCCGACCCGATGCGCGGCCTTGAAGTCGAGATCAGGGGGCGGGGCTTACTCTCCCACGAGTCGGAGGGCTTCCGCGAGCGCGGCTTCTCGGGAGCGCTCTCCTGGCGGCAGAATCCGTCCTCGGAGCGGGGGGCAATGCTGACGCTGACCCAAACGGTCGGCGGGTCGTCCTCGGGCGGCGCCGACGCGCTGCTGTCGCGCACCACGCTGGACGGGCTGGCGGCCAACGATCCCGGATCGGGGTTCGGGGCAGGCGGGGCAGGCGACAGCGATGACGAGTTGAAGAGCCGGCGGCTGGAGTTGAAGTTCGGCTATGGCATGCCGGCCTTCGGCGATCGTTTCACCTGGACGCCGGAGGCCTACATCGGCCTGTCGGACACCGGGCGCGACTACAGCCTCGGCTGGCGTCTGGTGCGCGGCGGATCCGGCAGCGGCGGCGGCTCGCTCGAACTGTCCTTCTTGGCGCGCCGGAGCGAGAGCGTGAATGACGACACGCAACCGGTGCTCGAGGTCGGGTTCACGCTCACGGCGCGGTTCTGATGGGGTTCGGGCAACCACGGGGGGTTGCCCCTACGATTCCGGGGCGGGTTCGGATTCCTGGCCCCGGAATATGTTCTTGTATGGATGGTCTAATACTTGTACGATACTCTTACTGTAAGGGTGCGAATGAAGTCCTGGCGTATATTCAAATACCAACCAGACCAAGCCCAGCGCTCCACTCGCGCTCTATTTTTCTGAATCTGATTTTCGATTCGTAACCCGAAAACCGGAGGGAGTATGTCTGACAAAATTCTCGTAGCCCTGGATGGAAGTGAAGGTGGCAGACGCGCATTGAGTGTCGCTGTTGACCACGCCAGGCTTACCAAATCAAATCTTCTACTGGCTTATGTAATTGATTGGTCGCCTTATAGCTTCCATACCCCCGAAGAATTATCTGAACGTCATAAACGGCGTGAGTCGGAAATTCAAAGAGCCAATGATTCAGTTCTTCATCCCGAAGCCTCTGCGCTTGCAGATTCCGGGGTCCCGGTCGAGACTGTGGTTCGACATGGTAAAATTGCCGAAACCCTGATTGAGCTCAGCGAAGAACATAACGCTTCACAGATCTATATCGGCAAGCTGGGCGAGTCGCGGATGCGCTCGATGATATTCGGCAGTGTCACTGCTGCACTGGTACAAACTTCTTCCGTACCTGTCACTGTCGTTCCTTGATGTCTCAAGGAGCAATGCCAAAGAGTTTGATCGACCGGATCAAACAACACTTACTGTAGAGGAAACTAAGATGCGACAAATACTTGTAACACTTGGTTTGATGATTGTTTCGTTGACCAATGCCTACGCGGGAATTGATGAAGCTATCAATTCCGCAACGGCGCCTATCGCCGAGTTGATCGGTCGAATCGTCTTTTTCAAAATCTCGATTTTTGGAGCCCAGCTACCCGTGGTTGTTCTGTGGTTAGTAGCTGGAGCCGTGTTTTTTACTTTTTACATGGGCTTTATTAACCTGCGTGGATTCAAACACGCGATCTCGCTGGCCAGAGGGGATTATGCCGACCCGAACAGCAAGGGTGAGGTTTCACATTTTCAGGCGCTGGCTACAGCGGTTTCCGGAACCGTCGGTATCGGTAATATCGGTGGCGTGGCAGTTGCGGTCACTGTGGGTGGGCCCGGGGCGACGTTCTGGTTGATCCTGGCAGGGTTCTTGGGGATGTCGACCAAGTTTGTTGAATGTACCCTGGGTGTCAAATATCGTCAGGAGTTCAAGGACGGTCACGTGTCCGGTGGTCCGATGTATTACCTCAGAAAAGGGTTTTCTGATCGAGGGATGGAAGGATTCGGTAAATTCATGGGCACGTTCTATGCCATTGGTATTTTTATTGGCGCCTTGGGAATCGGCAACATGTTTCAGTCGAATCAGGCTTATGTCCAGCTCAACAATGTATCTGGCGGTGCGCTGGATGGGCTGGGCTGGCTGGTAGGGCTGATCCTGGCTGCGGTCGTATTCTCTGTCATTGTTGGCGGCATCAAATCAATTGCGCGAGTCACTGAAAAAGTTGTGCCATTCATGGCTGTCTTTTATTGTTTGTTTGCCATTATCGTGATCCTGATGAATGCGAACACGATCCCACAGGTCATCATCAATATTTTCAACGGCGCATTCACCGGTGAGGGGGTTGCGGGCGGCGCACTCGGGGCCATGATTATTGGTTTCCAGCGTGCGGTATTTTCCAATGAGGCGGGTATCGGTTCCGCTTCGATCGCCCACTCCGCAGTCAAAACGGACGAGCCAGTCACTGAAGGAATCGTTTCCCTGCTGGAGCCATTTATCGATACGATCGTGATTTGTACCATTACCGCCCTGGTAATCGGAACTGCCCAGGTTGCAGAACCCGGTTTTGCCGGTAGCGCCCAAGGCGTTGCGATGACTTCAGCGGCATTTGAACGTGAATTTTCATGGTTCCCGATTCCTCTGGCCTTCGCGGCGTTGCTGTTTGCCTTTTCAACCATGATTGCGTGGTCCTATTACGGCCTCAAGGGCTGGACTTACATGTTTGGTGAAGGCATCAGAGGGCAGAATATCTACAAAATCATTTTCTGTGCCTTTGTCGCATTGGGCTGTGTTGTCGAGTTAGGGCCGATTCTCGATATATCAGACGCTCTGGTATTCCTGATATGCGTTCCCAACATCCTGGGACTGTACTTCCTGGCTCCGATCGTCAAACGGGAAATGAATTCCTACTTCGAACGGGTCAACAGTGGAGAAATCAAGAAATTCAAATAACCCCATGCAATGATAAAAAAGCCCGCAATGACTGCGGGCTTTTTTATGCGACAGGTTTATCGTAACGCGCGTTACGAAACCCTTATATCTGCCCCTTAATATCTGTAATGATCGGCCTTGTAGGGTCCTGCGACGGGAACACCGATGTAATCGGCCTGCTCTGAACTGAGCTCAGTCAGATTGACGCCAATTTTATCGAGGTGCAGGCGGGCGACTTCTTCGTCCAGATGTTTGGGTAATACGTAAACGTCATTTTGATATTTATCACCATCGGTCCAGATATCAATCTGCGCCAGCACCTGATTGGTGAAGCTGTTGGACATCACAAAGCTCGGGTGACCTGTGCCGCAACCCAGATTGACCAGACGACCCTCTGCAAGCAGGGTAATGCGACGGCCGTTGGGAAGAATGATCTGATCCACCTGCGGTTTGATATTTTCCCATTGGTATTGTTTCATCGAAGCAATATCGATTTCGTTGTCAAAGTGGCCAATGTTGCAAACGATGGACTGATTTTTCATTTGGATCATGTGATCATGGGTAATCACATGAAAGTTACCGGTGGTGGTTACGAATATATCTGCCTGTGAGCAGACATCGTTCATATTGACCACACGATATCCTTCCATTGCCGCCTGCAATGCACAAATCGGATCAATTTCAGTGACCCACACGGTGGCGCCGAGACCACGCAGGGATTGCGCACAGCCTTTGCCGACATCACCATAACCGAGAACAACCGCAATCTTGCCGGCAATCATCGTATCGGTGGCTCTCTTGATACCGTCCACCAAAGACTCGCGGCAACCATACAGGTTATCGAATTTGGATTTGGTCACGGAATCGTTCACATTGATGGCAGGGAAAGGCAACTCATTGTTGTTTGCCATTTGATACAACCGATGCACGCCGGTCGTGGTTTCTTCGGTCACCCCCCTGACCTCTGCCAGTCGCCGGCTGTACCAGGCGCGGTCTTTGGCGAGGGTAGCCCTGATGCTGGAAAACAGGGCAATCTCCTCCTCGCTCGAAGGATTGTCAAGAACGGACAGATCCTTTTCCGCCTTGCTGCCCAAGATCAGCAACAGGGTTGCATCGCCGCCATCATCCAGAATCATGTTCGGTCCAGCGCCATCCGGCCAGTCCATGATTCTATGGCTGTATTCCCAATATTGATCCAGCGATTCGCCCTTGAAAGCGAATACCGGAATACCCTGATCCGCAATCGCTGCCGCCGCGTGATCCTGGGTCGAAAAAATATTGCAGGAGGCCCAGCGCACTTCAGCGCCGAGCGAGATCAGTGACTCGATCAGCACCGCGGTTTGTATGGTCATATGCAATGAACCTGCGATCCGTGCGCCTTTCAGTGGCTGACTGTCCGCATACTTGCCCCGGATTGAGACCAGTCCAGGCATTTCTGTTTCAGCGATGCGGATTTCCTTTCGACCCCACTCGGCCAGAGTCAGATCAGCAACATGGAAGTCAGCCTGGGCGGCTTCTGCGACTGTTATGGACATAATTAACTTTCTCTCTGATTGTGATACTTGGTACTGAATTCTGGCACTGGATTCTGATATCAGATTCCGGCATCTGCTTTCAATGCGTCTGCCTTGTCTGTTCTTTCCCATGAAAAATCGGGCTCCGTGCGACCAAAGTGGCCATATGCCGCGGTATTACGGTAGATCGGGCGAAGCAGGTCCAGACTCTGGATAATGGCCTTTGGCCGCAGATCAAAATGCCGATTGACCAGCGCTTCGATTTTCGTATCGTCAATTTTCCCGGTGCCGAAGGTTTCGACCATGACCGATACCGGTTTGGCAACACCTATTGCATAGGCCACCTGAACCTCACATTTATCAGCCAGACCGGCAGCCACGATGTTTTTCGCTACGTAGCGTGTGGCGTAAGCGGCAGAACGATCCACCTTCGAGGGGTCCTTGCCGGAAAATGCGCCACCGCCGTGGTGCGCTGATCCGCCATAGGTGTCAACAATGATTTTCCGGCCGGTCAGGCCACAGTCAGCGACCGGCCCGCCAATCTCAAATCGGCCAGTCGGGTTGACCAGAAAACGGGTATGGGCATCCAGCATATTGGCAGGTAATACCGGCTTGATGATTTCTTCGATCACCGCTTCTGACAGCTCGGCATGGCCAATATCCGGGTCATGCTGGGTTGACAGCACTACGGTGTCGATCAAAACCGGCGTAGCGCCTTCATATTTTACCGTGACCTGGGATTTTGCATCCGGCCTCATCCAGGGCAGTTTCCCTGATTTCCGAACTTCTGCCTGCCTGGCAACCAGACGGTGGGCATAGGTAATCGGAAAGGGCATCAGTACATCGGTTTCAGTGCAGGCATAGCCAAACATCAAACCCTGATCGCCTGCGCCCTGATCCAGATCCATCCCTTCGCCCTCATTGACACCCGTAGCAATGTCGGCGGATTGCTTGTCGATCGAAATAAGCACAGCGCAACTGTTGCAGTCGAACCCCATTTTGGATGAGTTGTAGCCGATTTCGCCAATCGTATTGCGTACCACTTCCTGGAAGTCCACCACTGCGCCGGTTGTGATTTCTCCGGCGACGATCGCCATACCCGTCGTGACCATGGTTTCGCACGCGACTCTGGATTTCGGGTCCCTGGCCAACAATGCATCGAGTACCGAATCAGAGATCTGATCCGCTACCTTGTCCGGATGACCTTCCGAAACCGATTCTGATGTAAACAAATACGACTTTGACATTATTTTATGACCTCAATCAATCAGTGCGCTCTCGGCCCGGTACCGTGAATGAATCGATAAGCGCGAAAAATAAATGACCGGAAATTTTCCAATCCATCATTCTCATAATATAAAGATATCTTTATATGTTCAATTGTAACACTTCCTGAACCACATAAACAGCCCATCAGGACAAAAAGACAAGGCTTTGAATTGTGTTTGGCTGGCATTTTATTCGTTGTGTTGCGGTAGAATACCACCCCCTATAACCCGATGAAAACGCTGATTCGATGAATCCGAATAACCCGAGCGACCAATCCATAGCAAGGATTCTGATAGAAGCCTTGCCGTATATCCGGCGCTACCAGGGCAAAATGATAGTCATAAAGTACGGCGGCAATGCAATGGTGGACCAGGATCTGAAGCATGGTTTCGCGAGGGATGTCATCATGATGAAACTGGTGGGGATGAATCCGGTGATTGTGCATGGAGGTGGCCCTCAGATCAGTGAGTTGCTCAGGAAGATCGGTAAGGAATCGACGTTTATTGATGGCTTGCGGGTCACCGACAGTGAGACCATGGACGTTGTCGAGATGGTATTGGGTGGACTGGTCAACAAGGAAATCGTCAGTTTGATCAATTCCCTGGGCGGCAAGGCGGTTGGATTGACCGGAAAGGATGGTAATCTGATTCGAGCCAGGAAACTGTATGTCAGCAAAGACGACCCGGTGCTGAAAAGATCCGAGATTATCGACTATGGTCATGTTGGAGAAGTCGAACATATCGAGCCGCAAATCGTCCAGTTGCTGGAATCCCAGGCGTTCATTCCTGTGGTCGCTCCGATCGGGGTAGGTGAGGATGGCCAAACCTACAATATCAACTCGGATACTGTCGCTGGCAGACTGGCGGTAACCCTGAATGCGGAAAAGTTGATGTTGCTGACCAACACGCCGGGTGTTATTGATAAAAATGGCGATCTGATCAGGGAATTGAAACTCGATCAGATTCAGAAACTACGTGGTGACGGCACGATTACAGGCGGTATGATCCCCAAAGTCGAATGTGCTGAGGATGCAATTCGAAATGGCGTGTCCTCATCGCTGATTCTTGACGGACGTGTCCGGCATGCGCTGCTGCTTGAATTGTTTACTGATTCGGGCATAGGCACACAGATAATGGCCTGAGTCACAAGACTAAAACCTTAAAATACAATGGCTGAATCACATTCAGAAACGGTTATCGATGTCCACCACTGGTCGGATACACTGTTTACGATAAAAACCACACGGCAACCCGGTTTGCGCTTTCGAAACGGAGAATTCGCCATGATGGGGATGGAAGTCGATGGCAAACCCCTGTTGCGCGCGTACAGCATGGCAAGCTCGAATTATGAAGACTACCTGGAGTTTTACAGTATCAAGGTTCAGGATGGGCCTTTGACCTCCAGACTACAGCATGTGAAGGTGGGGGACAGGCTACTGGTCAGTAAAAAACCGACAGGCACCCTGCTGTGGGATCATTTGCGGCCGGGCAAGCACCTTTACCTGTTGTGTACGGGTACCGGTCTTGCGCCATTCCTTTCGGTCATAAAAGACCCTGAAGTCTATGAAAACTTTGAAAAGGTAGTACTGGTGCATGGTTGCCGCACTGTAAACGAACTGACATATCAACAGTTGATTAACCACGAACTCAAGGATAACGAATATTTCGGTGACAGTGTCAGGGACAAACTGATTTACTATCCCGCTGTTACCCAGGAAAAATACAAGAACTTCGGGCGTATCACGGCGTTGCTGGAGAGCGGAAAACTGGTAAAGGATGCCAACATGTCTGACCTGAATGTAGAAGATGATCGATTCATGTTATGCGGCAGCCCAGGCATGCTGAAAAATCTGTCCGGCATTCTCGACAAAATGGGTTTCAGCGAGACGCGAAAAAGCGACTACAGGGAGTATGTGGTAGAGCGGGCATTCGTGGAAAGGGGTAAATAGCCTGTCAGGATTCAGGCGCTTTTCTTTAATCTCAGGGCGGTCTTTCTTTCGTGCTCTTTGAGGTGTTTCTTTCGAATACGGATGCTCATCGGCGTGATTTCCACTAACTCATCATCATCAAGGGTTTCAATCGCAGATTCCAGTGTGTGTCGAACAGGCGGCTCCAGAACAATACTGTCATCTTTTCCAGATGCGCGCACGTTTGTAAGTTGTTTCCCTTTTAATGGATTGACAACAAGATCATTCTCTCTGGAGTGCAATCCAATTATCTGTCCCTCATAAACTTCCGTATTGGGTTTAATAAATAACCGGCCACGTTCTTGTAAATTGAATAACGCAAACGCCAGGGCTTTGCCTGTGCCAGTGGAAACCAGCGCACCCCTCCGTCGATGACTTATATCTGCGCCAGCCACAGGTGCATACTTGTCGAATACATGATAGATCAATCCGCTTCCGGAAGTGAGCGTCATATAATCTGTTTGAAATCCAATCAGCCCACGGGCAGGGATGCGGTACTGCAGGCGTACTCGTCCTTTCCCATCAGGTTGCATATCCTGAAGATAACCACCACGGGTTCCCAATGCTTCCATAACCGCACCCTGGTTTACCTCTTCCACATCCACACAGAGTTCTTCCCATGGCTCACATAGTACACCCTCAATGGTTTTGTAAATTACCCGGGGGCGGGATACGGCCAGCTCGTAACCTTCACGGCGCATTGTTTCCAGAAGAATACCTAAATGCAATTCACCCCGGCCAGATACTGCAAACACATCCCGGTCTTCAGTGGGCTCTACCCTGAGCGCCACGTTGTGATTTAATTCAATTTTTAATCTTTCGCCAATTTGGCGGGAGGTGACGTACTTCCCTTCTCTTCCTGCGAACGGTGACGTGTTTACCTGAAAGTCCATTCGCACTGCGGGTTCATCCACGCTCAGTGAAGGCAATGCTTCTGGCGCATCAGGATGACAGATTGTATCGGATATGCCGAGGTTCTCAATGCCTGTGATAGCGACAATATCCCCTGCACTGGCACTATCCACTTCTACTTTGTTGAGACCGTAAAATCCAAAAATCTGTAACACTCTGCCATTACTTTTCTGGCCTTCCTGATCAATAATACTGACTGGGGACTTCGGCGAGAGGTGTCCACGGGCCACCCTGCCTATCCCAATAGCGCCGACATATCTGGAGTAATCCAGTGAAGAAACCTGCATTTGAAATGGCCCATCGATATCGACATCCGGTGGACTCACCTGATTGACAATGGTCTCAAATAACGGGGTCATGTCATTTGTTCGAATTTTCGCATCCAGGGAGGCAAATCCTTCGATGGCTGAAGTGTAAACCACGGGAAAATCCAGT
Organism: Arenicellales bacterium; assembly: GCA_963663315.1. GTDB lineage: Bacteria > Pseudomonadota > Gammaproteobacteria > Arenicellales > Poriferihabitantaceae. The sequence continues at coordinate 777,055 of OY760176.1, forward strand.
TGCTGATCCGTTGCGCCTAAACGATCAAATAGATCAAAAGTTTGATCCAGGACCCAATCTGCCCGTGCACCCTGTCGGTCGATCTTATTAATCACGACAATAGGCTTAAGGCCATGGGAAAAGGCTTTCTGTGTCACAAATCGGGTTTGTGGCATAGGGCCTTCCACTGCGTCAACCAGCAATAGTACCGAATCGACCATCGACAAGACGCGTTCCACTTCACCGCCAAAATCTGCGTGACCGGGGGTGTCCACAATATTGATACGATAATCGTTCCATTTGATCGCAGTATTCTTGGATAGAATAGTAATACCCCTTTCTCTTTCGAGATCGCTGACATCCATGACCCGCTCGACTGGGCCAAATCGCTCTCCAAGCGTACCGGATTGCTGTAATAATCGATCTACGAGCGTAGTTTTACCATGATCGACATGGGCAATAATTGCGATATTGCGAAGTTGAGAAACAGACATTTCGGACCAGTTTTTGATGGCAGGGCCTGACAGCCCCAACGGGCGCGTATTCTACCCGAAGTCAGCCTGATTATTCATCTTGTAATTGAAACAACTGATCCCGGTCAATATGGCAGAATATCGTGTGGCCGTTGACTGATTGCGCGGGCGGGGCGACTTCATCGCAGATCTTGCCGACCTTGCGCTGGCATCTGAGCTGAAACGGGCACCCCGAGTCGGGCGGGGCAGTTTCAACAATATCGCTGATCTCGACATGGGATTGCGCGTCGGGGTCCGGCTCGAGCACGGCTTCCATCAACGCTTCTGTATACGGATGAAAAGCGGGTTTGTAAACCGCGTCGACCGGACCGATTTCACAAATTCGTCCCTGATACAGTACCAGCACGCGGTCGGCTATCGCACGTACCGTGGCCAGGTCATGGGATACAAACAGGTACGCGACTCCGTTTTCCTGTTGCAGTTTCGACAATAGTTCAAGCACTGCGGCCTGGACCGAAACATCCAGCGCCGAAGTGACTTCATCACATAACGCCAGTATGGGTTGTGCAGCAAAGGCGCGGGCAATACACACTCGCTGCTTTTCTCCTCCGGACAGTTGATCCGGTGTGCGCCCCAGATAGTCTCTGGTCAGCCGGACACTTTCCAATAGTTCGGCTGCCTTGCCGATTGCTTCGGTCCGGTCCATATCAAAGTAGAGTTGAAGCGGGGCAGACAGGATTTCCGCAATGGTTTTCCTGGGATTGAGCGATGCATCAGGATTCTGGAAAATCATCTGGATGTCTTTCTTGCACTGTAGCGACCTTGCCTCGGTGACACAATCCAGGGCCTCTCCCCCTTCAATTCTCATGGATCCATTGCAGGGGGGGATCAAACCCACGATTGCCCGCAGTATGGTTGATTTTCCGCTGCCTGATTCCCCGACCACGGCAATGGTTTCCCCTTTGTTCAGGACAAAGCTTAAGTTATTCACTGTTAACACCCGTTGCTTGTCTTCTTGCCCCGTGAGGCGGCTCAGCAGACTTGGACGATCATATGAAATTGCCAGCTCCTGGAGCTCAAGTAACCTCTGCATTTTGTTGTCTGCGGCCGGTGGCTTAAGTTTTCCCTGAAAACTGCTGTGTGGGAAATTCCCGGAATCGAAGTGACAACGCACCATTGAAGCATTCGCCGAACGGTTCAATGGCGGCGATTCACTGAGGCATATCTCCTGGCGATGTGCGCATCTTGGGGCAAAGGCACACGCACTTCTGGTTGCTGACAGCCTGGGTGGATAACCTGGCAGAGCTTCCGGTATCCGGGCGCCGTCCATTTTGGGAATCGAAGTCAGCAATCCGCGGGTATAGGGGTGTGAAGGGTTTTTAAGAATTTCGCGTACTGGTTCCAAGTTCCATCAGTTCTCCGGCATACAGCACAGCGACCCGGTCACTGATGCGGGCAACTGCGCCCAAGTCATGACTGACAAATACCATCGCCACGTCACTCTGACGGCACAGGTCTTTGAGCAATTCGAGAATATGCACCTGGGTGGTGACATCGAGCCCGGTAGTCGGCTCATCGAGCAATAATACCCGTGGACGACCTGCCAGCGCCATGGCGATGGCACAGCGCTGCTGTTGACCGCCGGATAATTCATGCGGATGACGATCCCTGATTTGTTCAGGGGAGGGCAGTCTGACCTGACTCAGAAGGTCTGTTACCGCCGTTTTTCTGTCCGCGGGGGAGAGGTCCGTGTGCAGCATCAATGACTCTTCAATCTGTCGACCAATCGTCATGGTGGGGGTCAGGGACTGCCCGGCATTCTGCGGTACCAGGCAAATTTCTCCGCCTCTGAGCGCTTCGAGTTCTTTACGGTCTAAATCGAACATCGACACATTATCGAAAATGGCTTCACCGCCAAGCAACTCAAGTCCAGGAGCCAGATAACCCATCATTGACAGCGCAACAGTACTTTTTCCGGAGCCGGACTCTCCGACCAGGCCCAGAATCTCGTTTGGCTGAACATCCAGTGTAATTCCTCTCAGAATCGGAATCGGAGCTGCAACCCCGACTTCAACCCCGACAGACAGGTCGTCAAGATGAATAAGTCGATCCATTCAGATTACCCCCTGCTGCCGGTCAACACGTAATGCCTTGCCGAGTGCATCGGCAAACAGGTTGATTCCGATGATCAGCGTAGACAGGAAGATGGCTGGCCAGATGCCTGCCCAGGGAGCCACGGTCAGAAATTCCCTGGAGTCAGAAATCATCAATCCCCAATCCGGCGTCGGAGGGGTGGCGCCAAATCCGAGGAAGCTTAAGGAACTGAATGCCAGCATCATCCACGACCAGCGCATCGCCCATTCCACCAGCAGAATATCCTGCAGGTTCGGCAGCATCTCCTGAAAGATGATGAACCGTGAGCCATGCCCCCGTACGCGGGCGGCGGTAATATAATCCTTGACTGCAATCCCCTGTGCGGCGCCTCGACCGATACGAATGACCGAGATGCCGTTGAAGAAGGACAAGGTCGGGATCAGGGCGTAGACCCCGCCACCTGTAAAACTGATAATCAACAACAGGAACAACAGCCCGGGAATAGCGAGAAAGGCATCAACCAGCCGCATGCAGAATTCATCGATTCGCCCCCCCACCAGACCGAGTGAAACGCCGACGATGCCACCCCACAGGGCCGCGATAACAGCGGAGATCAGGGTGATGATAATTGAAATCTGGCCACCGGTAATGGTTCTGCTGAATACATCCCTGCCCAGGCTGTCGGTGCCCATCGGGTGCGCCCACGAGGGCGCCTGAAGGATGCGGTCCGCATTTTGCAGGGCAACATCGTAAGGGGTGATGAAAGACGCAATCACTGCCAGCAGCAGATGAAACACAACCAGAAACAGACCAATCGAGCCGACTGGACTGGAGATGATGCCACGCAATACGATGATGATCCCGGCGAAACGTGAACGGCCCGGTCCGGGCAGGGTCGCATACTCCACCGGATTCGCTGAAGTGTCGCCTGCGATCACCTAACCACCTTCCGCTGAAACCTTTGTTCGCAGTCTCGGGTTCAATAATATGACCAGAAAATCTGCGATCAGATTGACCGCGATGTACATCACTGCGAACATCAGTGCGATGGCCTGAACCAGAGGCAGATCCCGATCGAAAATACTCTGTATTATCAAGGTACCCAACCCCGGATAGTTGAAAACCTTCTCTATCACCACAACCCCGCTGAGCAGCCAGGCCATGGTCAGGGCGACAATATTGATGGTTGGCAGCAAAGCGCTCGGCAGCATGTGACGAAATATGATGCGTCTGAATGGCACTCCCTTCAAGGTCGCCATTTTTACGAACTCACTGGACATGGTATCGATCACACTCGCCCTGGTTATGCGCAGGATGTGCGCGGTCATCACAAAAGCCAGAGTGATCATTGGCAATATGATGTTGGGCAGTATTTCTGCCACCGAAGCCTCGGTCGGCAGAATGGTTACGGCAGGAAACCACTTCAGACTGATGGCGAATATGAAGATCAATACGGTAGCAATGACGAATTCAGGGATGGTCATCGCCAGTAACGCTATGCCGGACACGACATGGTCTGATAACCGCTCCCTGTAAACGCCTGCAATCACACCCAGTACAATTGCCAGCGGAATACCGATCAGGGCAGCGGATGCCCCCAATATGATGGTGTTTCGAAACCGGGGTGCAATAATATCGCTGATTGGTCGTTTCCGTTTCAGCGAATCCCCGAAATCACCATGGAGCACATTGGTGGACCAGTCGAAAAACCGCTCGATAGAAGACTTGTCCAGCCCCAGCTCGGACTGGCAATTGGATAATCGTTCGCCCTGAGCGAGTTTGCCGAGGTAGGCTGTACAGGCATCACCCGGCAGCGCTTCGGTTACCCCGAATACCACAATGGCGACAAATACCAGTGTGAACACCGCCATTACCAGTCGCCGCAGGAGAATCCTCAGCAAAATGAATCCTCGTTCACTCTCTGGCCACCTTGTGCCATTCGACAAACAGTGTTTTTTCAGAAGGCAGGCTTGAAATCCGTGCGCTGAATACCCGGTTTATATTCAGGTAGAACGGAATGATCGCTCCGCCCTGGTCAAACAGCATTTGCTGGGTTTTGGCATACAGCGAGAGGCGCTTGTCCGGGTCTGTTTCCTTTCTGGCCATATCCAGACTGTGATCGAAGTCGGGATTGTTCCAGTAGGTTTCATTCCAGGAAGCGCCTGATCGAAATGCTTCGTTCAGAATTTGATCTGCCGGACGTTGATTCCAGCGGGTGGATACAAATGATTCTTGCATCCAGGTATCGGTCCAGTAACCATCGGCAGGAACCTGATGAATATTGACCCGTATACCGGCTTGTGCAGCCTGACTCTGGTATACCTCGGCCATTGAGATAAACAGTTTCTCAACCGATGAAGTGTATAAATCCACATCGATCCCGTCACTGTAACCTGCCTCCTTCAGTAATGCCCTGGCCGCCGGGATATCTCTGCGACAGATGATGGCTGCATAATACTGGTCGCCTGACCACACCGGAGTGTCACAGGCAGGCTCACCGCCGCCATCGCCAAGCACCAGTCTGATCATGTTCGGTCGATCTATCACCAGACGCATTGCCTTGCGTACCCTGACATCATCAAACGGTGGCTGGTCGGTTCGCATGGCCATCCCGGGCCAATGTCCGGTCTTGATGGTCTGCACGATGTAATCGGGATTGTTTTCAAATAATTTCAGTTGCCTCCGGTTGACAGAGGGCAGGTAATCAATCTGTCCGGAAAGCATCGCCTGAATCTGTGCGACCTGGTCGGGAATGGCAACCACCTCAATGCGTTCGACATTGGGAGATCCTTCCCAGTAATCCTGATTGGCAACCAGAAGGGTGATACCCTCTGGATCATTTCTGAGCAATTTATACGGACCGGTTCCATCGCCGGTCTGTTCAATCGTAGCCGCGCTGTCTTCGGCAATGATGCCACAGCGCTGATCAATCAGCAGCAGAGGAAAATCAGCATGGGCAGACTTCAGGTGAAAGCGGACCGTCAGATCATCAATCGCTTCGACCCGGTCTATGACTTTCAGTGTTGACGCAACCGGAGAACCTCTTTTCGGGTCGAGTGCGTGATTGATCGAGTAAACCACATCTGCAGCCACAAGCGGTTTACCACTATGGAACCTGACCCCGGGTCTCAGGCTGAATGTCCAGGTTCGGGCGTCTTGCGACACTTCCCAGGACGTGGCAAGACCCGGTTCAACTCCGCCTTCGTAATTCTGTCGCACCAGTCGGTCGAACAGGGTCAATGTGGTGAAATAAAACCGGGTAGGGGAGTATGGGTCAAGAGATTCAGCGCCGCCGAAACCTGCGTCATAAGCCAGGCGCAAGGCGCCAGCCTGAACACCGTTGGCATACAGGGTTGCCAGCAGCACAACCGCCAGGGTTAACCGGATTGGACGTTCAGGCCGGAGCGGCTGAAACCACTGAAGCCGGAAGAGTTTAACTGGTTGAAAAGGCACGTTGTATCAGGGTCGCTGTTTTTGAGTTTTCCTGGTAGGCGAACAGATTGTAACCTTTGTTTGAACTCGTTTTTATGGAATTGACATCCCTGACCTCCGTAACCGGGGTATATTCTCCGAATTCAAGGTGAAATACGGAAAATCCGCTGTCGAGCACAAACTGACTTACCGCACTGTCCGGGTCGTTTCCATGATCTTCATAGATCAGCAGAAACTCGCGTCGCAGGGTCTGCTGTGCACCTTTGATCGCTTCGATTTCCAGCCCTTCGACATCAAGTTTTATCACGATCGGCTGATCTTGTGCTGCAAACCGGGAAACCAGTTGGTCAATCGACACCGATTCGACCGATTCACTTTCCGACAAGGCGTATTCGGGTTTGAGTAGCGCCGAGGCGGCTTCATTGGTCAGGGAACCAGGGTTGACATTTATCCGGACCAGCCTGCCGCCCTGTTCGCAAACCGCCCCTCTGATCGCGGTAAACCTGCAATCGTTCAGTTTATTATTAAGACAAAGATTGTCAAAGTTGGATTTGACCGGCTCAACTGCAACCACCGTTTTGTGTGAATATGCGCTGGATGAAACCAGCACACTCCAATAGCCAAAGTTTGCGCCGAGATCCAGAAACAGATAGTCGAGTGAATCGGTTGCCTTTAATACCCTTTCAATTTCCGGCTCATAGGAAAATCCCTGACAAACCAGTTTGCTCCAGTAATAATCCGCCAGATAAAACCGGAACAGGGTATCCCGGTTCAACTGGACAATGCAGGTTGAATTTCTTTTAACAACCTTTCCAACCCACATTCCAACCCATGCCAGCCATTTATAGCCGAACGGACGACTGAACACGCCATACATCCTGAGCAGGCAAACTGCGAGAATATTTGCCGGGTTCCTGTCGAAAGTAAGGGTTCGTTCCGGCAACACAGCAAGCCGCCTCCGACCTGTCCGGTTACGCCGGTTCCGACCGCAGCTTTTCAGCGATCCACCCGGCGAAATGATGCGAAGGTTCATCCATCAAGGGGGTGAGTACCCCACCCTCAAATGCCGGAGAACGCCTTCCCCGCTGCATGCCTTCAATCACTCCAATGTCCTCATTGAACACTTTTGTCCAGAATTTCAGGCGAATTTCCCGTTCTTCACGGTATTCATCAGATTCGGCCGCATCTCCCAGATAATAAATTTGCAGATGATCCAGCGTTCGGTCAACCCCAACCGGCTCAAGGATGCGACTCCAGAAGTGGTCGCAATGAAGTCCCAGAAAGACATTGGGATAAAGCGTTGGATATTCTGCTTCCTGCTCGGGCCAGCCGTCGAACAACGGGAATGATTTTTCGTTTATTCTGCTGTGGTCATATCTGGTACTGCCCTGTCCGGCAAACAGGTCTCCGCCATAGTAATGATAATGATCTTCCAGCCTTGAGACTGCATTCAAATCAGGGTGTACCCACGGCAAATGATAACTTTCCAGGTTGTTTTCCATATCCAGCTTCCAGTTACCGGAAAAATCAATGGTCAGGCTGCCATGATCCCTGGCCGGCCTGAGTTCTGCAAATTGTGACATGTTGCCAAGCCTGTCAACCCGACGTTGCAGGGGGGCGATAAATTCTTCAAAGGGAGGCGCCGTTCCCGACAAGTTGACGAATACCAGGTCCAGCCAGACCTCCGAGCGGACTTCGCGCAGGCCGTGTCCTGATCTGTCGAATCCTTCCACCTCATTCTTTCCGGGGCCGCCTACATGGGGGGTTGCGCGCAGGTTGCCTTCCAGATCATAGGTCCAGGAGTGGTAGGGGCATCGAATCAGCCTGTCGACATGACAAGGTTGCCAGACCAACTCGTTACCACGGTGACTGCATACGTTATGGAATACTTTAACCTGATCCTGCTGGTCACGAAGCATCAGCAACGGCGAGCCGAGGAAAACGACCGGTTTCAAATCTCCCGACAGCGGAATATTGCAACCACGACCGACACAGGTCCAGGTATTGGCAAACACGGCTTCCCGTTCCCACTGGAAAAAATCAGGGCAGGTATAGGCCCGATTCGGAAGTCCGGTGGTGCAACCGCCGCTGGCTGTAATCGCTTCAATTTGAGCCGAAGTCAGTAAAGGCCTGTTCATTCGATTTCAATTTCCCCGGATCAGGGTTTCAGGATTGACATTATGCTATGCGGTACCGGCAATCTGTTCGTAACGTTCTTCCATCATTGTCTGTTGTCTGATGCCATCTTCCGTTAAATCAGACCTTGCCGGAACCTCGTGTTGATAATGGTGGTATTGGTCCGTACCCCGGACCAGCAGGGCAGAATCCTGATCATGTTTGGTTTGTCTGACGTGAGGCGCGATATATTGAACGTTAAGACCAATACGGCGGTCATCGCTCTGGTTGGGCATTGAAGAGTGCAATGTCCAACCATGATGAAACGATGCCTGACCGGGTTGTAATTGGGCATCGACCGCCTTGTCTTCTTCTACGTCACAAACGGTCTGTCCGCTGTACAGGATATTATTTTCATCCTCGGTAGAATTATGGGTTCTCTTGCCATTTTTATGTGTGCCGGGAATGACACGCATGCATCCGCTTTTGGAAGTGGCGGGAGACAGGGCCAGCCACATCGAGACCAGATCGTCGCAGTCAAAGCCCCAGTAAGTCAGGTCCTGATGCCAACTGACCAGATTGGGCGTATGCGGTTCCTTGATGATGAAGGTCGTGTTATAGAGCAGAATATCGGGGCCGAGAAAAGATTCAACCACATCCAGAACCCGCGGCAGGGTGGCCAACTCATACGGGGAGGTCAGCATTGCATGGATTTTTGGCTTGTAGTGAAGGGGGCCTGTCTTTGACTCGATATCTTCGAGCCTTTGGCGATGTGACAGGGCCGTTTCCGGGTCAATGATCTCGACTGCAGAAACAAATCCGTCGCGGTCATACTGCTCGCGAAGTGTCTGTAATGAAAGAGACGGCATGATTTTACCTATGGGATAATCCGGTAGATGGTACATGGATTCCCGCCTGCGCGGGAATGACAGAGTGGGGCATGACATTACTTACGGGATATTCCGGCAGATGCTATAGCATTAAATGGTTACCAGGCAAGTGTTATTTCGGGTTCAATACATAATCAGACAAATCCCGGTTCTCTGCCACTTCATCATGAGGAACCAACACACAGCGCCACAGTATCCCGGTAGTCAGGACTGGGTCGGATGACAGGGAATTGTCTCAAAGAGTTGCTGCAATTTCTGTGTTTCCTTTAGCCGCATCATCTGGAATGGTCGCGGTTCCCCGGACTGGCTGCTCTTCCAGGTTTTTTCCGGGGCCAGCCCGATCCACCACGATAAAATCCCGCCTGTTTCCGGTTACGATCTGGAAATGATGCCAGGTGTTGCGAAAGAAATTCACGCCTTGGTGACCGCTGGTACGGAACAGGATCAGATTATCGGCGGATACGCTATCCCCTGGCGGCGCCACCAGTATGAAGAACGGATACCGGTCCAGGGGCCAGAAAGCCTGGCTGCCAAACGGATGCCGTTCCATCATCTCTACCCTGTGGGGCAATGGCAACGGGTCCGTGCGGAACACGTTGACGCTGGGGTAGCCGCCTTCGGCACAGCAGTCCAACGTGAAGAGGTCATGGAAGCGCGTGGTGAGTCCCTGGTTGATGGGAATCTGCCTGGCGCCTTCCAGTTCAATGACCTCACCAAATACCGAAAAGGCACTGCGGGTAAGCGGCACAGGTTCCAGGATTCTCATATTGTTTCCACGGCGCCGAAAAGGCGCAGGCGACTGATGCCGCCATCCGGAAAAATGTTCATGCGCACGTGGGATATGGGACCAACATCCACCACCGTCTTTTCGAAGTGATGCACCTGGTCGGCTTCCAGCTTCGATTCCGGTAGCAGGACCGGCCAGTCCTCGCTCCGCCGGGGCAGACTCTGTACCATGGCGGCACGGACCATGGCCCCGCGAATTTCGCAGCGATCCGGGTAATTGCCTTTGAAGTGGGCGGTATCAATCTCGATCTGGTGGATGCGTCCCGGATGGGCCAGGACGATGATGACCCAATCATACCCCGGCTCCCTGCGTCGGCGGGTTTCCCAACCATCGCCCATGTCTTTTCCACGCCCCGGGGCCAGCAGGTTGCGGATGTGACCATAATGCTGGTCATTGCAGGTCAGAGAAACACCGCCGTTCAGCGCCGCGGCCAGGTCCACCAGTTCTCCCACTTCGATTTCTGCCCAGTCCACCCTCGGTTCGGCATAGACCCGGAGGCGGGCAATGCCGCCGTCTGGATAGATGGTCAGGCGAACATGGGTGAACACAGCATCGTGCTTGATACTGAAGGCATTCTCGCTGTCGCCCTGGAGATCATGCCGGGGGAGAATTTCGACCCATTGATCGTTGTCGCCGGGCTCTCCACGCTCGTGGAAACAGGCTTCCACTGAGGCAGCCGGGCCATAATTGCCGGTGAAATACGTGGTTTCGATCACGATGCCGTGAATCACACCGGGTCGTGCCAGGCGAACGATGCACCAGTCATTGCCTGGCCCGCGCTTGCGTCGTGATTCCCATCCATCCATCCATTTGCCGTTATCGTCGTACTTGCCTTCCTTCCATACCGGTGGCTTGTCTTTCAGCATGCGATGCATGGGCGCAAAAAAATCGTCGCTACAGGCCACTGCGGCAGCTCCCAGACGGGAGGAAGCGAGATTAACCCAGTGCTGGGCCAAGTCCGTTTGGTTCACGGTCATCTGCGGTCGGGCCAGGGGAAATGTTGAATCCAATGCCTCGCGATATCGATGCGCCGGGCCAGCCAGACCTGATCATGACTCATCACGTAGTCAAGAAACTTTGCCAGCGCTGCTGCGCGCCCGGGGCGTCCCGCAAGGCGGCAGTGCAACCCCACGGACATCATCCTGGGGGCTGTTTCCCCTTCGGCATACAGAAAATCGAAAGTGTCCTTCAGGTAAGTGAAAAACTGTTCGCCACTGTTGAACCCCTGGGTGGTGGCGAATCGCATGTCGTTGGCATCCAGAGTATAGGGCACGATGAGCAATGGTTCTGCATGATCCGTGATCCAGTAAGGCAATTCGTCAGCATAACTGTCTGCACTGTACACGAACCGCCCATGCTCGGCGGTGATCCGATGGGTGTTGGGGCTGGTGCGACCGAGGTAGAAGCCTTCCGGTGCTTTTCCGGTCAATCGGGTATGGACATCGACTGCACGTTCCAGGTGTCTGATCTCTTCGTCCTCGGGCATGAACTGGTAGTTAATCCAGCGCCAGCCGTGGCTGGCGATTTCCCATCCGGCCGTCAGCATGGCCTCCACGGCTTGCGGATTGCGCTCCAGGGCCATAGCGACACCGAAAACGGTAATCGGAATCCGGCGGCCTGTAAAGAGGCGGTGGAGGCGCCAGAAGCCGGTCCGGGAGCCGAACTCGTAGATGGACTCCATGTTGGGATGGCGGACACCCGGGTAAGGCTGGGCGTTGACAATTTCGGAAAGATTCGCCTCGGAAGCGTCGTCGCCGTGCAGGATACAGCTCTCTCCGCCTTCCTCGTAGTTGACCACAAACTGGATCGCTACCCGAGCATTGCCCGGCCAGCGGGGATGAGGAGGGTTATCCCCGTAGCCGATCATATCGCGGGCGTAGGGAATCGTCATTGGACGTTTTCCTGGTCCTGCAGCCAGCGGCCCAGTGTGGCGCGCTCTTTGTCCAGCATGCCGGTGAGATTGCCGAGAGGCATGGTCTTCGTGAGCACTGTGACCTGGTTAATGGCCTCGCGGTGGGTGCGGATCTTGTCCAGAGTATCGAGTTCGATTCCCTTGGGCGCGATGGCGAACCCGGGGTATGTGGGTCGCGCGGCATGACAGTTGACGCAGTGGGCGCTAATGATGGTACTGGCAGCGACATCGCTCACGACAGCATTGCGCTGGATGCCCTGGCGCGGTGCAGTCAGCCACATCAGACCTGCCACCGCAAGGAATACTGCGGGCAGAATCCAGGTAGACCGGCTGCCGAGGCGGCGTACATTGAAGTAATGGCGCACCGCGATGCTCACCAGCGCCAGCAGAATCAGTACCAGCCAGTTCAGGTGGTTGCCATAGGTGCTGGGGGAGTGGCTGCTGATCATGGTGAACAGCACCGGCAGAGTGAAATAGTTGTTGTGGCGGGAGCGAAGCAGGCCGCTCTTTCCGTGGTCCGGATCCAATGGCCGTTTGTTCACCAGTGCTGACACCATTTCCTTTTGCGCCGGGATAATGACAAAAAACACGTTTGCCACCATTACCGTGCCGATGGCAGCCCCCACGTGTATATAGGCGGCGCGGCTGCTCAACAGTTGGGTCAGCGCAAAAGCCAGCAGGGCGAACCAGCCGAAAACCAGAGTTGTCAGCAGACCCGGTCTTTCCCTGAGCACCTTACACAGTCCGTCATAGATGAACCAGGATATGGCCATCGCAGATACCCCGATGGCGATGCCCTGCCAGGGTTCCAGCGCCCTGATGGTCGGGTCTATGAGCCAGGTGCGGGCGTTGAAATAGTAGATGGTGACCATGAGGGCAAAGCCGGATAGCCAAGTGGCATAGGCTTCCCACTTGAACCAGTGCAGCGGTGAAGGCAGGCTCTGGGGCCCGGTGGAGAATTTCTGCAGGTGGTAGAAACCGCCGCCATGCACTGCCCATAAGGTCCCTGCAATGCCTTCCTCCTGAGAGGTTTTACGGTCAAGATTGTTTTCCAGCCAGTTGAAGTAGAACGATGCGCCGATCCAGGCAATACCCACGATAAAGTGGGTCCACCGTAAAAGGAGATTCAGCCACTCGTGAATGTGGGCTTCCATCAGACGTTACGATCCGGGTGAGTCGACTCCAGACCACAGATCCGGAAAACCATGGTGACCAGGGAATCCGCCAGACGGTCATGGTCCCGCCGTGTCAGACGCTTCTTGCGGTAGATGGAGCCGACCTGTGTGCCGGACTCGGCATAATGCTGGGTAGTTGCCCAGATGACGAAGATCAGGTGGTAGGGGTCCACGGGGAGAATGTTATTTTGCCGGATCCAGTTTTCGATTTCCGCTGCCAGATGCTCGGTCCATTCCCGGGTCTCCTGTTCCAGGTGTTCGCTGATATGTTGCCATCCGCCGAGCATTTCCTGGGCGAAGATCCGTGTGGCGGCAGGGTATAGTCGGGTCAGTTCCACCTTCATTCGGATATAGGTTTCGAGCACAGTGGCAGGGTCGGCATCAGCATCAATGGGCGCCAGCGCCGTATTCCAGAGTTCCACCACGTTGGACAGCACCGCGTCGTACAGCGCAGCCTTGTTGTCAAAATAGTAGTGCACGTTGGCCCTGGGCACGCCGGCGATGTCTGCGACCCGTCGGATGCGGGCGCCCTCGTAGCCATATTTCTCGAATTCCGCCTCGGCCGCCCGCAGTATCTGATCACGGCGGCGGTTGCCGAGCGGCGTAATCCTGCGCTCCGATGCGGTCATGCCCATGGCCGGATCAGGCGGTGGGGTGGAAGGGTTTGCCGATGCAGGCCGGGGCATTGCGCTTGATCTTGTTCTGGTCCCGGGAGATGAGCACCAGTACCAGGATGGTGGCGAGGTAGGGCAACATGGTCATCACCTGGGAGGGAATTCCCACCCCGAGTGCCTGGGCATGGAGCTGAAGGATGGAAATGCCACCGAAGAGATAGGCGCCCGCCAGCACCCGCCAAGCCCGCCAAGTCGAAAATACCACCAGCGCCAGAGCAATCCAGCCCCGACCCGCGCTCATGTTCTCAATCCAGAGTGGAGAGTAGGCAAGGGACAGGTAAGCGCCTGCGATGCCCGCCATGGCGCCGCCGAACAGGATGGCTGCGAGCCGGATTTTGAGAACGGGATAGCCAATGGCATGGGCTGCGTCATGGGAATCACCGACGGCGCGCAGGATCAGGCCCGGCCGGGTATGGCCGAGGAACCAGGCAACTCCGAAAACCACGGCGAGGGATCCGTAGACCAGTATATCGTGGTTGAACAGCAACGGCCCGATCAACGGGATGTCCGATAGCAGAGGAACGGGCAGTTTAGGCAGGCCATCGTAGGCCACTCCCACCAGGCTCTGTCCCAAAAGGGCGCTGAGGCCGATACCAAAGATGGTCAAGGCGAGGCCGGTAGCCACCTGGCTGGATTGCAGGCCCAGTGTCAGCACGCCGAATATGGCGGACATCCCGGCCCCCGCGAAGATGCCGGCCAGAATGGCGAGGGTTGCGCTGCCGGTATGATGCACCGTGGCGAAAGCCACCACCGCGCCCATCAGCATCATCCCCTCGATTCCAAGATTGAGCACACCGGATTTCTCCGCCACCATCTCGCCGATAGCGGCGAACAATAGCGGCGTAGCCGCGGTGATGATCGTCAGCAGGGTAGGGATCAGTATTTCCATCAGGCTTCCCTGACCGCGACGGATGCGGCTGGCCGGATGCGATAGTGGATCAGTACGTCGCAGGCCAGCAGAAAAAACAGCAGCATGCCCTGGAACACCCCGGTGACCGCGAGGGGCAGGTTGAGGGTGATCTGGGCGGATTCACCGCCGAGATAGCTGAGTGCCATCAGGTGGCCCGCCAGCAGGACCCCCACCGGGTGCAGGCGCCCGACGAAGGCGACGATGATGGCGGTAAAGCCGTAGCCTGGTGAAATGGAGGGCTGGAGTTGCCCGATGGGACCTGCCACTTCCAACAGCCCGGCAAGTCCCGCGGCCCCGCCAGCCAGCATCAAGGTGAACCAGATGATTCGGTTGATGCTGAAACCGGCGTATCGGCCCGCCGCAGGAGCTTCACCGATGACCTTGACCTGGAACCCGATGAGGGTGCGCGCCATTAATATCCAGGCCCCTGCCACAGCAGCCAGGGCCAGCAGCCAGCCCAAATGTAGTCGAGTACCGTCCAGGATGATCGGTACCGTGGCGGAATCGTTGAATACCCGGGACTCTGGAAAGTTGAAACCATCCGGGTCCCGCCAGGGGCCGTGCACCAGATAGCTGAGAAACAGGATTGCAACGTAGGTCAGCATCAGGCTGACCAGGATCTCATTGGCATTGAAGCGGGTACGCAGGAAGGCGGGGATCGCGGCCCAGGCCATACCCCCGAGAATGCTACAGAGAATCATCAGCGGCAGGACCCAGAAGCCCTCAATGTCGTGGAGCCACAGGGCGATGCCGCCACCGCAGATGGCGCCCAGGGTGAGTTGGCCCTCGGCGCCGATGTTCCAGACCCCGGCGCGAAAGCCGATGGACAGCGCCATTGCGATCAGCACCAGCGGCGTCGCCTTCACCCCGAGTTCACCCCAGCCATAAAGAGATGTCAGCGGCTCGATAAAAAAGGCGTACAGGGCTTGGCCGGGATTCGCGCCCATGAACATGAAAAGGACGATGCCCGACAGCAGGGTCAGCGCCAGCGCGATCAGTGGCGACAGAAGCGCCATGCTTCGGGATGCCTCAGGACGCCGGACCAGTTTAATCAGCATGTCCCGCCTCCGCGGCGTTTTCCAGGGTTTGCGCACCCGCCATAAGGAGGCCGATCTGTTCCATGGTGACCCTGTTCGCCGGGTAGGTTGCGGACACGCCCCCCGCGCAGATGGCGGCGATGTGATCGCTGATCTGCATGAGTTCGTCCAGATCCTGGGAAATCACCAGCACCGCGCTCCCCGCAGCGGCGAGACCGCGCAGAGCGTCATGGATGGCGCGGGCGGCGCCGGCATCCACGCCCCAGGTAGGCTGAGACACTACCAAAAGCTCTGGGTTCTGGCGGATTTCCCGCCCGACGATGAACTTCTGAAGGTTTCCCCCGGAGAGGCTTTCCGCGGGCGCCTGGGGACCATTCGCCTTGACCCGAAAGCGTTCAATCACGCCGCCGGTGAACCGGTCGCACGCGCTGCGATTAATGAAGCCCCCGGAGAGCAGCCCGAGTCGAAGAAACGCCGTCAGGAAGCTGTTTTCGGACAGGCTCATACTGGGTACCGCGCCGTGGCCGAGACGCTCCTCGGGAACGGAGGACAGCCCCATCATTCGCCGGGCATTGGGCCTCAAGTGGCCGCAATCCTTTCCGTCGATGCGAACCTGGTCGGCGTTCACCGTGATTTCGCCACTGATGGTCATGCGTAATTCGTCCTGCCCGTTGCCGGCGACGCCCGCAATTCCGAGAATTTCTCCGGCGCGAATCTCAAGGCTGATATTCCTGAGAGGAATGCCGAATTCACTCGCAGACGTGACGTTCAGGTGGTCCAGGGCCAGACGAACCTCGCCGGGGGTGTGGGTCTTGCGTTCGGGTTCCTTCGCTAATGCCTCGCCCATCATCTTCGCCGCCAAAGTGTGCGGCGTTTCGTGTGCTACCGCCACCGAATCCACCACCCGGCCGCCGCGAAGTATGGTTGCGTGGCTGCACAGCGCCTTGATCTCATCCAGCTTGTGGCTGATGTAGAGGATCGCCATTCCTTCGGCGGCGAGCTGGCGCAGGGTTTCAAACAACTTCTCCACCTCTTGGGGGGTCAGTACCGAGGTTGGTTCGTCCATAATCAGGAGTCCCGGGTTCTGCAACAGGCATCGGATGATCTCGATACGCTGGCGTTCTCCCACGGACAGGGTGTAGACATGCCGACCGGGGTCCAGCGGCAGCCCGTAGCGCTGGGAAATCCCGGCAATTTCCTGACGGAGGTCGACACTGTTCTCCCCGATATCCATGCCGAGTACGATGTTCTCGAACACCGTCAGGGAATCAAACAGCGAGAAATGCTGGAACACCATGGCAATGCCCAGTCTGCGGGCATAGGCGGGGCTGTTGATTGAGACCCGCTGACCTTTCCAGGTAATATCCCCGGCATCGGGCTTCAGTATGCCGTAGATCATTTTCACCAAGGTGGATTTACCAGCGCCGTTCTCACCCAGGAGGGCATGGATCTCTCCTGGGCTTAAGGTAAGATGCACGTCGTCGTTGGCGAGCACGCCGGGGAACGACCGCGTCATGCCGCATAACGTAAGCAGGGGGTCGGACAATAATTCCTCGTTGGTTCCGGTCATGAGGGATGGCTGCAAAAAGCTGATCAAATAGTCAGAATACTGACAGTATAGATAAATTCCAGCTGGACTTCAACGGCCCGGCGCAAGCTGCGTCAGCGCGAGGCGGCACAGCAACACATGGGGAGTTGGCGCACGACCTGCAGGGATTGCACTGAGCGGCCGCCAGCCAGGCCTGCCCCGCCCCGGAAGCGACGTTGCACGCGGCGCCGGGAATCTGCTAGAATCCTGACCAAATAGTCAGATATTTTCCAAGATGATTCGGTTTCTGCTCAACGACCAGGAGATTGTGCTTTCGGACTTCGAAGCGCAGGCCACCGTGCTGGACTGGCTTAGAATGGAACGTGGTCTATGCGGTACCAAGGAGGGGTGCGCCTCCGGTGACTGTGGCGCCTGCACCGTGGTGGTGGCCGAACCGGCGGGAGAGGGCCTCGTATACCGCTCGATCAATAGCTGTATTACCTTCCTCGGCGCCCTCCATGGCCAGCAATTGATTGCCGTGGAACACCTCGCAGACGGTGAAAGCCTGCACCCTGTGCAGCAGGCCCTGGTGGATCACCATGGATCCCAGTGTGGCTTCTGCACGCCGGGATTCGTGATGTCCCTCTTTGCGCTGGGCAAGCAGCCCCCTCCCTCCGGCGGGAAGGAGCACCGGGATGCCATTCATGAACATCTCGGCGGTAACCTGTGCCGTTGCACCGGATACCGTCCCATCATCGACGCCGCGCTGGCATCGACCGCGATCAGAGCGCCGGATCGGTTTGATCGCCAGTCCTGCACAACACGCGCGACCCTGGACCGGATTCGTTCTGAAGACGGCAACCGGGTGAATGGCGGCAACCTGACCGACCCCCCGAGGTTCCTGATTCCCCGGGATGTGGCCGAACTCTCCCGGGCGTGCCTCGAACACCCGGACGCGAGGTTGCTGGGTGGGGGTACCGACCTCGCGCTCGAGGTGACCCAGGAGCTGAAGACTCTGGACCGAATCATTCTCCTTGACCGTGTCACAGAGCTCCTGCAGGTGACGGAGAGCGGCGGGTGGTTAACCGTGGGCGCTGCAGTGTCCTTGAGCCGTTGCCTGGAATTGTTCACCACGCGTTACCCCACGGTCGCTGATCTCCTTCTGCGCTTCGGTTCACGCCAGGTCCGCAATCTTGGCACCTTGGGTGGAAATATCGCCAATGCCTCGCCGATTGGGGACCTGCCGCCAGTCCTGCTGGCCCTCGGGGCCGGGATCACCCTGCAGTGCGGTGACAATCAGCGGTCATTATTGCTGGATGATTATTTCCTCGATTACCGCGTGACTGCACTTGAACAGGGGGAATTCGTTCGCAGCGTTTCCCTGCCGTTGCCAGCGCCTGGGCAGTTCTTCCGCGTCTACAAGATCAGCAAGCGGATCGACGACGATATCTCTGCGGTCTGTCTCGCGGTGAACCTGATGTTTGAAGGCGAAGGGCAGGATGCCGTGATCCGCCGTGCAGGAATCGGCGTTGGCGGTATGGCGGCCATTCCCATGCGCGCCCCGGCCTGTGAGGCTGCGATGGTCGGAAAACCGTTCGATGAAGCCACGGCGGCCGCGGCCGCGGATGCCATTACCGAAGAATTCCATCCCATCGACGATGTCCGGGCCAGCGCCGCCTACCGTATGGCGTTGGCGCGGAACCTGTTCCGCCGCTGCTTACTGGAGTTTCGGGGATCCGAATTTCCCCTGCAGGTGACAGATGTCCATTGAAGGAACCCGGTCAGTCGGGCAACCCCTGATCCACGACAGCGCTCGCGGGCATGTCGCTGGCACGGCGGTTTATGTCGACGACCTGACGCCAAGGGAGGGCCAGCTCCATGCATGCGTGGGCGGCAGCGCCATCACTCGGGGCCGCGTGAAATCCATGAACCTGGATCCCTTGCGCGCGGCGCCCGGCGTGGTGGACGTGATCACCGCGGATGATGTGCCCGGCAAGCTGGATATCGGCCCGGTATTTCCCGGTGACCCACTGCTGGTGGCCGGGGAGATCGAATATCGGGGACAGCCACTGTTCGCCGTTCTGGCGACCAGCCACGATCTTGCGCGCCGGGCAGTCGCCCTCGCCAAAATAGAATACGAGGAGATGGAACCGATGCTGGACCTCGCCCGGGCCATTGCCGATGCGTACTACGTACGACCCCCGCACCGGATGCAGTGGGGGGACGCCGGGGCTGTGTTGAAAAAGGCATCCAGGCGATTCCAGGGCGAACTCCGGGTGGGCGGCCAAGAGCATTTCTACCTCGAGGGGCAGGTCTCGCTCGCGATCCCGGAAGAGGAGGGCGGCATGACCATTTACACCTCCTCACAAAATCCCACCGAGGCCCAGAAACTGGTGGCGGAGGTGCTGGGCATTTCCATGCACAAGGTCAACGTTATCACCCGGCGGATGGGCGGGGGCTTCGGCGGCAAGGAAACCCACGGATCCCCCTGGTCCTGCATCGCCGCGGTGTTCGCTCGTCGCAACGGCTGCGCCGTCTCCTGCAGGTTGTCACGCCGGGACGACATGGTCATGACAGGCAAGCGGCACAATTTTCTGAACCATTACGACGTCTGCCACAACGGGGAAGGTCGGCTGGAGGCCATCCGGTACCGCCTTGCGGGGCAATGCGGCAACTCACCGGATCTGTCCGATGCCATCGTGGATCGGGCGATGTTCCATTGCGACAATGCCTATTACATCCCGGATGTCCTGATCGACGGGTTGCGTTGCAAGACCCACACCGTTTCCGCCACGGCCTTTCGCGGATTCGGTGGTCCCCAGGGGATGATCGCCATAGAGGCGATCATGGATGAAATCGCCTTCCGGGTGGGCAGGGACCCGCTGGATGTGCGGCGGACGAATCTCTACAACACCACGGATCGTAACGTCACTCCCTATCACCAACGGATTGATGCCTTTTCGGTTCCGCGTATCCTGGACCAGTTGGAGGCCGAGTCTGATTACCGAGTCCGCCGCGAGGCAATCCGTGCATTCAACCGCCGAAGCCCGGCGCTGAAGAAAGGCATCGCACTGACCCCGGTAAAGTTCGGCATTTCCTTCACCTTGTTCCATCTCAATCAGGCAGGCGCCCTGATCCATGTATATACCGACGGCAGCATTCACTTGAACCACGGCGGCGCCGAAATGGGACAGGGCCTGATGACCAAGGTACGGCAGATTGTGGCAGAGGAGTTCCAGGTCAACCCGGACCGCATCGTGGTTTCCGCCACCCGCACGGACAAGGTGCCCAATACCTCGGCCACCGCAGCGTCATCCGGTACCGACATCAACGGTATGGCGGCACTGAACGCAGCGCGCACCATTCGTCGGCGGATGGTATCGTTTCTCGCGGAAAAATACGGCGCCGATGAATTGGAAATCGTGTTCCTGGACGACCGGGTGCATGTGGGCGGCCGCACGCTCGAGTTCGGACAGGCGGCAAAGGAGTCCTGGCTCGGCCGGGTTTCCCTGTCCGCTACGGGCTTCTACTGTACACCCAAGATCCATTACGATCGGGCGAAGGCTTCCGGGCGGCCGTTCTTCTACTACGCCAATGGCGCCGCGGTGTCGGAAGTGGTCATTGACACCCTCACCGGGGAATCCCGGCTGCTGCGCGTGGACATCCTCCACGATGTCGGGCGATCCATCAACCCGGCCATCGACATCGGCCAGATTGAGGGCGGCTTTATCCAGGGCCTCGGCTGGCTTACCTGCGAGGAACTGAAATGGGACCGGGATGGCCGGCTCCTCACCGACGGACCGGCTACCTACAAGATCCCGGCCATCTCCGATACGCCGCCGATCTTCAATACCCGGCTGCTGGCCGATGCGGACAACAGCGAAGAGACCATCTTCCGTTCCAAGGCCGTGGGGGAGCCGCCGCTGATGCTGGCCATTTCCGCCTGGTGCGCCATTCGCGACGCCGTGGCGGCGGTGGGCGATTACGGGGTTTTCCCGGAACTGCACGCGCCGGCCACGCCGGAGGAAATCCTGCGCGCGGTGGACGGCGTGCGGGGGCGGTCATCATGAACTGGCTTGAGGCAACTGCGCGGTTGTCCGCCGACAACCAGGGCTTCGTGGTGGTCACGGTACTGGAGACTCGCGGCTCCGCCCCCCGGGATCGGCAGTCCAAGATGGTGGTCACGAAGGACGCAAGCCATGATTCCATCGGCGGCGGCAACCTCGAATTCAGCGCCATTGGACACGCAAGGGGGTTACTGTCACAGGGGCGGGCTGGCAATGAACGTCAGGATTACACCTTGGGCAAAGATGTTTCACAGTGTTGCGGGGGGCAGGTAGAACTCCTCTACGAATGCTTTCCCGCCTGTGATTTTCACATTGCTCTTTTCGGCGCCGGTCATGTCGGCAAGGCCCTGGTGCGGATTCTGGCGGACCTGCCCTGCCGAGTCACCTGGCTCGATAGCCGCGAGGATGTCCTGTCCGCCTCGATCATGGAATCCGGCGTGCCGGGCAACGTTATCCCCCGATTTATGGACAATCCACATGTTGCGGTGGAGGACCTGCCTCCGGGCGCCTGGTACCTGGTCATGACCCACAGCCATGAAATCGACCTCGAACTCGTGGAGGCCATACTGACGCGCAGCGACTTTCCCTACTGTGGCTTGATCGGTTCCCGGTCCAAGGCCGCGAGTTTCCGCAAGAGATTGTCGCGCATGGGGTTTGCCGACGCTGAACTCGCACAGCTCACATCCCCCATTGGCATTGATCTCGGGGGCGGCAAAATGCCCATGGAGGTGGCGGTGTCGGTGGCGGCCCAACTGCTCAGCCAATACCGGGCAAAGGTCTGCGGGCGCGACGGCCTGTCCATTGTTTCCTAATCCCGCCGGTGTGCAACCTCTCCCAGTATTCTGGTCTCCCTGACGGCGCGGTCGTCGCCGAGCATCTGCAGCACGAACAGGCGTTCCATGAGGCTGCTGCAACTCCGGATGCGTCGGTCGATCAGCGGCGTGGCACGGTAGTCGAGCACGATGAAATCAGCCTCCTTGCCGGGCTCGAAATTGCCGATGTATGGGTGAAGGTCCAGCATCCGGGCGCCTCCCAGGGTGGCCAGGTAAAGCGACTGGAAGGGGGACAGATTGTAATTCTGAAGTTGCTGTACCTTGTAGGCCTCGTTGATTACCCGGAGCAGGGAAAAACTGTCCCCGCCGCCGACGTCCGTGCCGAGCCCGGTATGGACGCGGTGTTCGAGGGCTGTGCGATAGTCGAACAGCCCGCTGCCGATGAACAGGTTCGACAGCGGGCAGTGGGCGATGCCGGAGCCCGAATCCGCGAGCCGTTGCCATTCACCGTCGTTCAGATGGATTCCGTGAGCGAAAACCGAACGCCGGCCGAGCAGTCCGTGCCGGTCGTAGACGTCCAGGTAGCCGGATGCGTCAGGAAACAACTCCGACACCCAGCGGCATTCCTCGGTGTTTTCCGCAAGGTGGGTATGCAGGTGCACACTGGGATGCTCGGCGAGCAACCGACCCGCCATGTCGAGCTGCTCCGGGCTGGAGGTGACTGCGAAACGGGGTGTCACGGCATACCCCAGCCGGTCCACGTTGTGCCAGCGTTCGATCAGCGTCTTGCTCTCTCGATATCCCGTCTCCGCCGTATCGCAGAGATACTCCGGAGCATGACGGTCCATCATGACCTTGCCGCAGATCATGCGCAGGTTGCGCCGACGGGCCTCCGAGAAGAATGCCTCCACGGATTGCGGATGCACGGTGCCGAAAACCAGGGCAGTCGTGGCGCCATTGCGCAGCAACTCGTCGAGGAAGAACGAGGCAGCGCTCCTGGCATGGATGATGTCCTCGAACTTCCGCTCCGCCGGAAAGGTATGGGTTTTCAGCCAATCCAGCAGCCGGGCGCCGTAAGCCGCAATGACGTCGCACTGGGGGTAGTGGATATGGGTATCCACAAACCCCGGTACCAGTAGGGCATCCCGGTGGTGCAGGATGGTCACGTCCGGCGAAATCCTCGCCCGCAGACTGTCGAAAGGCCCCGCGTCCATCACAAATCCGTCCTTGACCAGCAACAGGCCGTCGGGAAAATGGACGACAGCCTTCTGTCCGGCGATGCCAGGATTGTCGAGAAAGTGCAGGATTTCCCCGCGATGGGCGGCGATCGTCATGGAAGCATTATAGGAAAAAACTTGACCAAATGGCCAGCTTTTTTCTATAATGCCCGGGTCCCAACTGGATATCATCAATGGATATCGAAACCTTTAACACCCTCGAACCTTCCGAAGCAGCCGATGTCATGCGGTGCAGTTGCGCCGCGTCGCGCTGGGTGGGCCGGGTGGTGGATGGCAGGCCGTTCTCCGGCGTTATGGAACTACTGGCAAAGGCCGAAGAGCGCTGGTCCGGGATGATGGAGGCAGACTGGCTCGAGGCATTCGATGGGCATCCCCGGATCGGAGATCCCGAATCCCTGAAGGCGAAGTTCCGGGCCACCCTGGCCACCGCGAGCGTGGAACAGTCTTCGGTCCGCCAGGCGGACGAGGAAACCCTCACTGACCTGGTCGAAGGCAACCAGGCCTATTTCGATCGTTTTGGTTTCATCTTCATTATCTTCGCCAGTGGAAAGAGTGCCCCGGAAATGCTGGCGCAGCTGCGAAACCGGCTTGGGAACAGCCGCCAGGCGGAACTGGCCACCGCGGCGGCCGAGCAGTGGAAGATCACCCGGCGGCGTCTCGAAGATGTGTTTGCCGCCACCCGCGGCCACGCCGCCTGAACCGTATTCCCGGATTCCATGAGCCAGATCACTACACACATACTCGACCTGTCCCGCGGGGCGCCCGCCCGGGGAGTGACGGCAACACTCTACCAGGGCGCCAGATCGGACAGGGCCGAGCTCACGCAGGGCGTCACAGACGCGGACGGGCGGATCTCGGGGTGGCTCGGTGACGAGACACTGCCCGGCGGCATCTACAGTATCGCCTTCGCTTCCGGCCGCTATTTCGCGGACCAGGGCGTGGACACGTTTTATCCACACGTGGAGATTGTCTTCGACGTGGTAGAGGGTGGGGCACATTATCATGTCCCCCTGCTCCTCAGTCCGTGGGGCTACTCCACGTACCGCGGAAGCTGATTGAATATGTAAACCGGAAATCGTAATAAACCCAAACCGTAAAACCATCAACCGATCTTCAGAGGTAATCACTATGCAGAAAAGAACACTGATCAGGGCTCTCGCGGGAGCCGCACTATCCGCTTCCTTAGGTCTGGGCGCCGCTCAAGCCGAGGATGTCAAGGCAGGATTTATCTATGTCGGCCCGGTGGGGGATCATGGCTGGACCTACCGCCACGATAAGGGTCGACTGCAAGTGGAAGAGGAACTCGGCATCAAGACCTCGTTTGTGGAAAGCGTGGCCGAGGGCGCGGATGCGGAGCGTGTCATTCGTAAGCTTGCCTCGACCGGACACGACATCATCTTCACGACGTCGTTCGGCTACATGAATCCCACCCTGAAGGTGGCGGAGCAGTTTCCCGATGTGAAGTTCGAACATGCCACCGGGTACAAGCGCAGCGACAATCTCAGCACCTATTCCGGGCGCTTCTATGAAGGACGTACGGTCATCGGCGCCATTGCCGGCCACATGACCAAGACCGGAGTGATCGGATATATCGCGTCATTCCCGATTCCGGAGGTCATCCGCGGCATCAACGCGTTCACCCTGGCGATGCGCAAGGTGAACCCCGACGCGGTGGTGAAAGTGGTGTGGGTCAACTCCTGGTATGACCCGGGCAGGGAAGGGGATGCCGCCAAGGCGCTGATCGACCAGGGCGCTGATATCATCTCCCAGCATACCGATTCTCCGGCGCCGCTGCAGGTGGCGGAACAGCGCGGGGTCTATGCATTCGGCCAGGCTTCCGACATGAGTGCCTTCGCGCCCAATGCGCAGCTGACCGCCATCGTGGACGACTGGGGTCCGTATTGCGTGAGCCGGGTCAAGGCGGTGATGGACGGCAACTGGGAGAGCATGGACACCTGGGACGGCATTGGTCCCGGCATGGTGGTCATGGCGCCTTACGGTGACGCGGTTCCGGAGGATGTGCGTGCAGCCGCGGACAAGATCATCGCGGGCATCAAGGATGGCAGCCTGCATCCGTTCCAGGGTCCCATCAGGAATCAGGCGGGCGAACAGGTGATTGGCGAGGGCGAAGTACTTGACGATGGGGTCCTGCTCGGCATGGGCTACTACGTCGAAGGTGTGCAGGGCGAAATTCCCCAGTGACCTTCTGCTTGATCTGGCAGGGAAAAGCCTCTTCGGAGGCTTTTTTCTTGTCATGAGTAAATATGAATAAGCCGAGTTTCAGAAGGAGATGTTATTCCTGAATCGTTGATGTCGCCGGTTGATCGTTGGTATGGCAGTGGATTCCGCCGCCTGCATGCCACGAGCCGAGCATTTCGATGATATGGATTTCGCGGTCGGGGAAATAGTTCCGGAGGCGTTGTCTGGCCGCGTTATCGGTCTCCGGGTTGTCAAATCCGACTGCAATAACGAATCCGTTGCCGACCAGCCAGTTCATGTAATTGGTGTCATATCTGACTCCCTTGTAGCTGACGGCGCCTTCGATCGGGTCACGCACCACATTGAATCCCGCTTCGACAATCACTCTGGCTGCGTTGTCGAAAATCAGCGAGTCTCTGCCGTCACCGGGTTGACAGAGGGAACGGCCGGTACATTTTGGTATCACTACTGTATGCCTGTTGATGAATCTCGCTATACCATCAATATGGCCGCGGGTGCGGTCGCCCTCGGGGATGCCTTCGATGAAAATGACTTTTGAAACCCCGAAATGCCGTTGCATGTCCGAAGTTGCCTGTTCGATTGTGTAACCGGGGTTGCGTCCGGGGTCGCCAATCGTGCTCCAGTTGAGTATGACGGTGTCTGTTCCGTTGAATTCGAGGTTGCCCCGTTCATGCACAATATCAATATGATCAACCGGCAGCCCGGTTAATTCTCCGATGGCGTCCGGGATGTTGTTATCATGTTTGAACGGGATGTCGGCGCCAAAACCACCACCCCAGGCATTGAACTCCCAGTTCTGGATACGCATTGCGCCATCCTCGATTACATAGACTGGCCCATTATCACGCATCCATGCACTATCGTTGGCAATTCGATGCCAGTTGATATTCGGATGATCAGGATCCCCGCCCGCGCGGGAAATCGCGCTCCTGGCCTCATCTATGATCGATTTGTTGTGATGAAGAATATGGAGTGTCTCGTATTCAACAATGATGCTGGCGATTTTTGCAAATGCGGGCTCAAAGACTTTTTCGTACCGGCCAGGCCATTGTATCCAGATGGCCTCCTGGGGTTCCCATTCAGCCGGGACACGCTTCGATGGGGTTGATGCTGATGAGAATCCGGCGCTGGTCATGAGTAATAGAATTACGCTGAGTTTCAGACTGACGGAGCAGTATTTTAAAAACATCGGTAATTGGAGTCGATGTGAACGGGTTTGGTTTGCTTATTCCTTTCCGGTGTAGAATTCGGGCCACATTACCTTTACCACCGCACTGTCACTGGCCAGCGAATGACACTGGTTCAGAATCACAGGCACTTTTCGACCCGGCTTGCTGTTCTCATTTTCCTCTATTGCGAGGTGCATGGTCTGGTAAGCGGTGGTCGACATCGGGCCAAGCAGTTCCATCACATGGGTGCAACTGTCGGTTTTCGGGATTCGCTTCGAGGCTTCACGCTTCCAACCGGATCCGATTTTCAATCCAATCAGGTTTTTCATGCTGTTGGAAGCGCTTTTACAAAGCTGGAAAGGGGTATAAGGCATTTCGACACTGATATCCTGAATCACCATGTCGAGGTCCAGTGTGACACACAGCTTCATGCTGTGAATCGGCTCATCCGCCTTGATTTCCCCACGTTCATGGGTGGAGTAGTTGCAGGTCTTGGTATCCGTCAGTGTGGCTTCGATATCCCACAGACCATCGTCACGTTCAAACCCTTTACAATGAATCATCCGTGAATGCAGATGTTTTCGGGGTGGCGTCATCACAGATCAGCTTTTGGGGTAAAAAATCATTTGAGTGCAGCGCATTTCGGCGATACGTTTGTCTGTTTGCTGGTGAATGACATTGCAATCCCAGACCTGGGTTGAGCGGCCGGAATGAATCAGGGTGGCGGTGCTCGATAGTGTGCCATCGGTAGCCATGCCCATGAAATTGCACTTCAACTCGATCGTGGTAAACCCGGTAGCCCCTTCGGGTAAATGGGAAAGGCATCCCCAGCCTGCTGCAGTATCAGCCAGTGCGATAATACTGCCGCCGTGAACACTGCCTTTGATATTCAACATATAAGGCTCAACCGGCATTTCGATAACGAAGTTGGTGGCGCTGACGGAGACGCTTTTCATTGCCATCATGCTTGGCAGATGATTTTGCCGACGGGAATTGAAAAATTCCAGGCAGTCGGCCGCTGAAGTATGGCTCATCAGGTTCCTGTCCAGCATTACGAAACAACCTCGCACAGGTCTGCCAGAGTAGACAAGGTGACAGTGGGAGTAAACTCCCAGGGGTCATAGACAACGGACCCGGAGCGCTGGACCCATGCGGCCCTGATGCCATAAGCAATGGCGCCGATGACATCGAAACCATTGCTGGAGACCAGCCAGGCATGATCGATATCACTGTTTGCAGCATTTACAAAATGTTCATATACCGCCGGGTTCGGTTTGAATGTGCCGATGCTGTCTACGCTGATCACTCCCTCGAAGTAGTCACGAATGCCAGCATTGGTCAGCGCTGTATTGACTGCTTCCGCCTGACCGTTTGAAAAGGCATAGAGTGACATGTCGGTATCTTTCAGGCTGTCAAGACACTCCACCACATCAGCAAAAACGGGCAGAGTGGAATAAGCTGCCAGCAGGGTCTGCTTTTGCTGTTCGGACAGGTCGTGATTCAGGGTGTCGGCAGTATGTTCCAGCGCTTGGCGTGTACAGACACTAAAATCCTGATACCGGCCCATCAGACCGCGGCGGAAGGTGTACTCAAGCTGCTTCTCCCGCCAGGTCTGAGAGAATCCGGGGGCATCATCACCGATCATCTTTTCGAGTTGTAGAATGACACCGTGGGTATCTATCAAGGTGCCGTACACATCGAAGCCGAGTGTTATATTCATGGTTTATGCTGTATCAGGTTGGTTTGTATTGGTTGCTAAAGATTTTACTATGAATCAGGTTGAGGCCAGATTAACTTTCGACATCACCGGACGACCCAGTATTTTACAAATACTGCGACCTGCTTCAATCAGTTTCTCCAGATCCACCCCGTGTTTGATGCCCAGTCCGTTGAGCATGTAGACGACGTCTTCAGTGGCGACATTGCCACTTGCTCCCTTGGCGTAAGGACATCCGCCAAGACCGGAAACCGAACTGTCAATGGTCGTGATTCCGGCCTGTAATGCGGCATATATATTGGCCAGCGCCTGCCCGTAGGTATCGTGAAAATGTACGGCAAGCTGATCCGCTGGAATGATATCGAGTAGCCGGTCTATCAGTTGGCGGGTTTGTAATGGCGTGCCGGTTCCAATCGTATCACCGAGGGAAACCTGATAACAGCCGAGGTCGATCAACCGTTTCGAGACACGGGCAACCGTTTCAGGGTCAACCGGGCCTTCATAGGGGCAGCCCATCACACAGGAGATGTAGCCGCGGATTTTCAGTCCTTCGGCGGAAGCGGATTCCACCACCTCGCAGAAGCGTTCGATACTTTCGGAAATGCTGCAGTTGATATTGTGTTGCGAGAAGGTTTCCGATGCTGCGGCGAAGACCGCAATTTCCCTGGCGCCTGCAGTGATCGCTGCCTCAAGCCCCTGCCTGTTCGGTACCAGCACCGGCCAGGATACATTCGTATCGTGCACAAGACCTTTAAGCACCTGATCCGAATCAACCATTTGCGGCACTCTTTGCGGATGGACAAAAGCTCCCGCTTCAATTCGTTTAAGACCGCAAGCGGCAAGTTGCCGGGCGAATTGACAGCGGGTTTTACTGTCAAGTACGACCGGCTCGTTTTGCAGACCGTCTCTCGGCCCTACCTCCACAAGGCTCACTTCAGTCGGTAACTTGATCGCTGGCAGACTCATTGTTCGATCGCCATCAACACGGCGCCCTCTGCGACCTGATCGCCAATCGAATAATTAACACTGACCACAATACCAGTGCAGGGCGATTTTATCTGATGCTCCATTTTCATCGCTTCGACAATCATCAGTATGTCTCCCGCCACCACCGGCTGGTCTGGTTTCACTTTAATATCAACCACCATACCGGGCATTGGGGAGTGCAGCGCCATCTTTGTCTGTTGCCGGGAATTCTCTCGGGATTTAACTTCAACTATACGATCTAACTTATTGAAATAATAATGGTATCCCTGATAGCACAGTGAAATCACCGATCCGGTTCTGACTGCCATCACGATTTCTGACCGGTGTTCCGATTGTATTTGCAGACGCATCCCGTTCAATCTTGCGCGGATCGGTTCATCCTGTTCATCCGCATCAAAATGGAAGTTTGCTCCCCGGCGCCTGAGTGCGACCAGATACCGTTGTGCCTCGGACTCAAAAAGGTATTGTCTGGAATACTCCTCCCTTTCGGGATGATCTGGTTCATTACCGGGGGTTACAATCCAGGGTGACCATTTATCGCTTTGTTCTAGTTGTTCAGCCTGTTGTTGCCGGATGTCGGACAAATACAGAAAAATTGCGGCTGATTCAGCGACTCTGGTGATGCTGATCCGGTCGGTAGTCAATGCCGACAGATTCCTTTCCACAAAGCCGGTATCGAGCGCGCCTTTTACAAAATCAGGTTCCCCGACCAGATTTCGAAGGAATGCAATATTGTTGTTTACGCCCAGAATTCGATAGCCATCCAGTGCGCAAGCGATACGGTCAAGCGCTTCTTTTCGAGTGTTGCCATGGGCAATCAGCTTGCAGATCATCGGGTCATAGTAAGGGGTGATAGTGTCCCCTGCGCTGATGCCGGTGTCTACCCGCAAATCGTCGGTTACATCGGGGTGGTTGATGTAATGCACTTTTCCGGGTGAGGGTAAAAACCCGGTCCTCGGGTTTTCGGCATAAATTCTGGCTTCAAACGCGTGGCCGTTCAGCGGGATCTGATCTTGTCGGCAGGGCAGGGGATCACCAGCGGCAACCCTGATCTGCCATTCCACCAGATCCTGGCCGGTTACCATTTCAGTCACAGGATGTTCTACCTGTAATCGTGTATTCATTTCCAGGAAGTAAAAAGTTTCGCCGGACGAATACAGAAATTCCACGGTACCGGCGCCACGGTAATCGATTGAGCGGGCGCACTCTATCGCCGCACCTGTAATCCGTGCCCGCATACTGTCGCTGATACCCGGGGCAGGGGATTCTTCAATCACTTTCTGGTGTCGGCGCTGCATAGAACAATCGCGTTCATGTAAATGCACGATGTTGCCGTGGTGGTCGGCAAATACCTGCACTTCAATATGTCTGGATGTGGGCAGAAATCGTTCAAGCAAGACCGCATCGTCGCCAAAGGCAGCCAGACTTTCGCGTTTAACCGATTCAAGAGACGCCTGAAAGCTCTCTGCCTGATCGACCCGTCGCATGCCCTTGCCGCCGCCGCCTGCGACCGCCTTGATCAACAGGGGATAGCCGGTTTGATTGGCCGCTTCCTGCAGATAGTCACTGTCCTGATTATCGCCATCATAGCCGGGAAGGATCGGAACGCCTGCCTGTGATACGGTTTTGCGCGCTGCGTTCTTCGACCCCATGATTCTTATGGATTCGGCAGAAGGTCCAATGAAGGTGATTGCGTGCTGACCACACAACTGCGCAAATTCCGCGTTCTCCGATAAAAACCCATAGCCGGGATGAATTGCCTGAGCGCCTGTTGCCTTTGCCGCAGCCAGAATCCTGCCGGTATCCAGATAGCTCTCGGTGGGGGTGTTGCCGGCAATCGGAACCGCCTGATCACAGCAGCGGACATGCAATGCCCCCTGATCCGCGTCGGAATAGACTGCAACCGTTTTCACCCCTATCCTTTTTGCCGTTTTCGCTATGCGACAGGCGATTTCCCCACGATTGGCGATGAGAATTTTCCGGAACATGGATGTCACATCCGAAAAACCCCGAACCGGGTTTCTTCTATCGGTGCATTGAGTGATGTCGAGATGCCAAGCGCCAGTGTCCGGCGGGTATCCCTCGGGTCGATAATGCCATCATCCCAGAGTCGGGCGCTGGCGTAACAGGGGTGCCCCTGGGTTTCATATTGCTGCAGTATCGAATCCTTGAATTTCTCCAGATCGGGGTCATTCCGATCATCTTCCCGGCTCTCTTCTCCCTGCGCGGACCTTGCATCAAGTTTGACCTGTGCAAGTACATTAGCCGCCTGTTCTCCGCCCATCACCGAAATTCTGGCATTGGGCCAGGCCCACAGGAACCTTGCCCCGAATGCCCGGCCACACATCGCATAATTACCGGCGCCAAAACTGCCACCGACAATAACGGTGAATTTCGGCACCCCTGCATTGGCGACCGCAGTCACCATTTTCGCCCCATCCTTGGCGATGCCGCCAGCTTCATATTTTTGACCCACCATGAACCCGGTTATGTTCTGCAAAAAAATCAGCGGGATTTTTCGTTGTGTGCATAGTTCAATAAAATGCGCGCCTTTCAACGCGGATTCGGAAAACAGGATACCATTGTTGGCAACAATGCCGACCGGATATCCATGTAAATGCGCGAAACCGCAAACCAGACTGGCGCCATAGTTTTGCTTGAACTCATCAAGGTCACTGCCATCCACCAATCGTGCAATGATTTCACGGATATCGAACTGTTGATGTTTGCCCACAGGGATGATCCCCAACAGATCCTCGCTCGGATAGACCGGCTCCTGAGGGGGTTTCAACTTCAGGTCAAAACGTTTTGTGCGGTTCAGATGGCCGACGATATTTCGCGCCAGACGCAGAGCATCGAAGTCATCGATCGCAATATGATCAACCACCCCGGAAATCCTGCCATGCACTTCTGCGCCTCCGAGCGCCTGGGCGCTGACTTCTTCACCGGTTGCCGCTTTCACCAGAGGTGGCCCGCCCAGAAATATTGTACCCTGACCCTGAACGATGATACTTTCATCACACATCGCAGGCACATAGGCGCCCCCGGCAGTACAACTTCCCATGGTTACTGCAATCTGGGGAATACCGGCTGCGGACAGATTGGCCTGATTATAAAATATTCGCCCGAAATGTTCCTTGTCCGGAAATACTTCGTCCTGTAGCGGTAAAAACGCCCCGCCTGAATCAACCAGGTAG
The DNA here is from genome assembly GCA_963663315.1 of Arenicellales bacterium. Lineage (GTDB taxonomy): Bacteria > Pseudomonadota > Gammaproteobacteria > Arenicellales > Poriferihabitantaceae. The sequence goes on from OY760176.1 coordinate 809,429, forward strand.
ATACAGGGCAGGTTGTTCTGCAGGGCGATTTCCTGGGCGCGGAGGTGTTTTTTGACAGTAATCGGATAATAGGTTCCTCCTTTTACCGTGGCATCGTTGGCGATGATCGCACATTCAATACCATTCACCCGGCCAATACCGGTAATGATTCCCCCTGCACTGATTTCGCCCCCATACATTTCCCAGCCAGCGAACAGGGACAGTTCGAGAAACGGCGTGCCGGTATCAATCAGATTGCGGATGCGTTCACGCACCAGCAGTTTGCCCCGCTCCGTATGCTTTTTACGGGCGCTTTCGCTCCCGCCCAGGGTTATTTTTTCTGCCTTGCACCCATAATCCGATATCTGTGTGCACATGGCCCTGGCATTGGCAGCAAATCCGGCCGAACGGGTATTGATGCTGGATTCAATTTTTGGCATCGAATACAGGCATCCAGGCTGATCAGATGAGTTCCACGACCATGGCAGTGGCTTCTCCTCCGCCTATGCACAACGACGCCACTCCGGTTTTCAGATTGTGTTGTTGCAGTGCGGACAGCAGGGTCACCAGAATGCGGGCGCCGGATGCGCCAACAGGATGGCCCAATGCACAGGCGCCGCCATGGATGTTGATTTTCTGATGGCTGATTGCGTGATCCTGCATGGCGGCCATGGTGACCACGGCAAATGCTTCGTTGACTTCAAACAGATCAACATCATCGACAGTCAGGTGGAGGGCTTCCAGCACCGACCTGATTGCACCGACCGGGGCTGTGGTGAACCATGCAGGCATCTGGGCATGGGTGGCGTGGCCTGAAATTCTGGCAATCGGGGACAGGCCCCGACGTTGCGCGGTCGATTGGCGCATCAGTGTCAGTGCAGCGGCGCCATCGGAGATAGAACTGGAATTGGCCGCAGTGACCGTGCCGTGTAGTTTGAAAACGGGTTTCAAATGCGGAATTTTCCCGATCTCGGCCTTGAACGGCTGTTCGTCCTTTTCGACGGTGAGTTCGCCCTTTTGATGCTTCACTGTCACTGCGGTGACTTCAGCATCAAATGCGCCGCTGTTACTGGCCTGCCGGGCCCTGCGCAAGGATTCAATCGCAAACTGATCCTGTTGTTGCCGGGTGAAATGATATTTGTCGGCACACGATTCGGCGAATGAACCCATCAGGACGCCTTTGTCATAGGCATCTTCCAGACCGTCGAGAAACATGTGATCCAGCATCTCGCCGTGCCCTAACCGTTGACCATCACGCGCCCTGGGTAGCAGGTAGGGCGCTCTGGACATGTTTTCCATGCCGCCGGCGACCATGATGTCATTGCTGCCGGCGATCAACAGGTCATGCGCAAGCATTACGGCTTTCATCCCTGAGCCGCACATTTTGTTGATGGTAGTACAGCCGGTGGAAAAGGGCAGCCCTGCGCCCAATGCCGCCTGCCTGGCAGGAGCCTGACCTTGACCCGCAGATAAAATGTTGCCCATGATTACTTCTTCGATATCGTCAACCTCCAGGCCGGAGCGTTGTACGGCAGCACGAATTGCACAGGCGCCAAGTTCCGCTGCGCTCACTTCGCTGAAACATCCCCGAAAGCTGCCGATCGGTGTCCGGGCGTATCCGGTAATGACGACCGGATCATCAGAGCCATTCTGCGATGGGTTTTGTCTGCCCATGCTAGTAACCCTCATCGAACAGTTCGCGACCAATCAGCATTCTGCGTATTTCCGAAGTGCCTGCTCCAATCTCATACAGCTTTGCATCTCGCAACAGCCGGCCAGCAGGGTAGTCATTGATATATCCATTGGCGCCCAGCGCCTGGATTGCTTCGAGTGCCATCCAGGTCGCTTTTTCTGCGGCGTACAGTATCGATCCGGCGGCATCTTTTCGTGTCGTTTCGCCGTGGTCACAGGCCCGGCCTACCGCATAGGCATAAGCCCGACACGCATTCATTGTGCTGTACATGTCAGCCAGTTTTCCCTGCATCAGTTGAAACTCACCAATCGCCCGGCCAAACTGTTTACGTTCGTGGACATAAGGCACGACTATGTCCATGCAGGCGCGCATGATTCCCAATGGCCCCCCGGAAAGTACCGCACGTTCGAAATCGAGACCACTCATCAGTACTTCGACACCACGATTGACCTGCCCCAGCAAATTGTCTGCCGGTACTTCGACATTATTGAAAACCAGCTCGCCGGTGTTGGAGCCACGCATTCCCAGTTTATCCAGTTTTTGTGCAACCTGTATACCAAATTCCTTCTCCACGATGAAAGCGGAAATGCCTCTTGAAGCGGCTTCGGGTTCGGTTTTTGCGTATACCACAACAACATCGGCATCAGGTCCGTTGGTGATCCACATCTTGTGGCCATTCAATACATAGTGTCCTCCTTTGAGTTCTGCCTTCAGCCTCATACTGACCACATCCGACCCTGAGCCGGACTCCGACATGGCGAGGGCGCCAATCAACTCTCCAGAGATCAACCCGGGCAGATATTTCCGTTTCTGCCGCTCTGAGCCATTCCGGCGGACCTGGTTGACGCATAAATTGGAATGTGCGCCGTAACTCAGACCAACCGAGGCAGAGGCCCTGCTGATTTCTTCCATGGCGACGATGTGGGCGAGATAGCCCATATCTACACCGCCATACTCTTGCGGAGTGGTGATACCCAGTAAACCCAGGTCGCCGAATTTTCGCCATAAATCGTCGGGAAATTCATTGGACTGATCGATTTGCTGAGCGCGAGGCGCGACTTCATCCTGGCAGAACGACCGGACTGTCTCACCAAGCAGGTCAATTTCTTCTCCATGGTGGAAGTTGAGCGAGTGATAATGCATGGGGACCGGATTCCAATAGCAACAGGGTACTAAATTACCTTACGTTTACGTAAACGTCAACTATAATACGGGCCATGATTATTAACCGAGGAGTCAAGCCGATGAATATAGATCAGGCACGGGCGTTTCTTGCCCGGGAGTTTCCGCAAAACACCTGCGAGGTGACAAAAATCGGACCCGGTACGGCGACCGTTCGCCAGTCCATAGATCACAGACATTTGCGTCCCGGCGGAACCGTATCCGGTCCCACCATGATGACCCTCGCCGATTGTGCGGCTTACATCGCTATTCTGGGCCAATACGGGGAGATTGCATTGGCAGTCACCACCAGTCTGAACATAAATTTTTTAAGAAAACCCGTTGCCGATCAGGATATTCTTGCAGAATGTCATTTATTGAAAGCAGGCAGGCGTCTGGTAGTGTGTGAGGTCTCCATATATTCAGAGGGGCTTGATCAACCTGTCGCCCATGTAACTGCAACTTATTCCATTCCGGTCGGCAGCCCTTAAGCCGTCAGTCGCGAAACCGGAGGCAATATATGGATAAAATCCACTTTGTTATGAGATAATTGACCTTCCAGCGGAGAGGTGTCTGAGTGGTTGAAAGAGCACGCCTGGAAAGTGTGTATACGTTAATAGCGTATCGAGGGTTCGAATCCCTCTCTCTCCGCCATGAAATCAACATAAAATCCAGGCAGCAATCCAACAGCAGCAATGCCCACTATTAATTTTGTATTGGCGGATGGCAGTGAACTTGCCGTCGAAGGTATGGTCGGAACCTCCGTGATGCTGCTTGCCAGACGCAGTGAGCTTTCCGGCATTCTGGCTGAATGCGGTGGTTCATGTTGCTGTGCAACCTGCCACGTTCACATTGACGGGAGCTGGGTTGACAAACTTGATGAGATGGAAGACGACGAGCGCGATATGCTTGATTTTGCGGAAAATGTCGATTCATTGAGCCGTCTCAGTTGTCAGATAAAGGTCACGGAAGAGATAGATGGCCTGATTGTCCATGTTCCTGAGTTCCAGTATTGAGAGACCTGCATGATGACACCGCTATGGCAACCCTCTCAGCAAAGAATCCAGCAGAGCAATCTCAATGGATTTATCCAATGGGTAACGGCATCTCATCCACAAGTCCATGATTACGACTCCCTGTACCGGTGGAGCGTAGAACACAGCGATCATTTCTGGTCATCGCTATGGGATTTCTCGGGTGTAATCAGCGCCCGGCCGTGTGACCGCGTTCTGACCAATCCGACAGCCATGCCCGGAGCCGTGTGGTTTGAAGGCGCCCGGTTGAATTTCGCTGAAAATCTGCTTCGCTTTCGGGATGACCGGACCGCACTGATATTCCGCAGTGAAAACGGGACGGGCAGAGAACTGTCCTACCGGCTGCTTTTCGGGGAAGTGATTCGCTGTTCAGAATGGCTGAAGACACTCGGGATCAGGTCGGGCGACAGGGTGGCGGGTTATATTACCAATAGTCCGGAAGCCGTGATTGCGATGCTGGCGACGACCAGCCTGGGGGCAATCTGGTCATCCTGTTCACCGGATTTCGGGGTTAACGGGGTGTTGGAGCGATTTGCACAAATCCGGCCAAAAGTCCTGTTTTGTGTGGATGGATATCATTACAACGGCAAGCAGTACGATTTGATGGATTCAGTCAATTCCGTAGCAGAGAATATTCCTGCCGTGGAAACAGTGATTGTTGTTCCGTATCTGAATCCGACTCCTGATATCAGTGGTTTGGACAATGCGATGTTATTCGGGGATTTCGAGACCGATTCCGGGGACATGGAATTTGTGCAGTTACCGTTTGATCATCCGCTTTATATACTTTATTCATCAGGCACAACAGGTAAGCCAAAGTGCATTGTGCATGGCGCCGGTGGAACATTGCTGCAACACATCAAGGAACAGTTGCTGCATACCGATGTGAAGAGACAGGATCGTCTGTTTTTCTTTACAACCTGTGGCTGGATGATGTGGAACTGGCTGGCAAGCGGTCTGGCAAGCGGGTGTACCCTGATTCTGTATGACGGATCACCATTTTATCCGGACGCGAATGCAATGTGGAAAATGGCTGATTCGTTGAAAATTTCCATCTTTGGCGCCAGTGCCCGATACATCTCCGCCTGCGCCAAAGCAGGACTGACCCCACGACAGGAGAATGATCTTTCAAGCATCAGGACCATCCTGTCGACCGGGTCGCCACTGGCGCCGGAAAACTTTGATTACGTTTATCAGAACATCAAGGCTGATATCATGCTTTCTTCCATTTCCGGTGGAACGGATATTGCCTCTTGTTTCGTGCTCGGTAACCCGATGCGACCGGTATACCGCGGCGAAATTCAAGGCGCTGGCCTGGGCATGGCTGTTGATGTATATGACGATGAATTTAACGATGCAGCCCCGGTCAGGGGAAAACGCGCAGAACTGGTCTGTACCAGACCCTTTCCCAGCATGCCATTGGGATTCTGGAATGAACCCGATGACAGACGCTACCATGCATCCTATTTTTCCCGTTTTCAGAATGTATGGGCGCAGGGTGATTATGCTGAAATTACCGCAAATGATGGTGTGATCATATATGGCCGTTCCGATGCAGTGCTCAATCCGGGTGGGGTCAGAATCGGTACAGCGGAAATTTATCGCCAGGTCGAAAAAAAGGATGAAGTGCTCGAGAGTCTGTGCATCGCGCAAAAATGGGACGGGGATGTTCGGGTAGTGTTGTTCGTGATGCTGCGTGATGGGGTGGAATTGACCGATCAACTGAAGGCTTCGATTCGACAGACAATCAGGAAAAATACCACACCGCGACATGTCCCGAAGAAAATTATTGCCGTACCCGATATACCGCGGACGCTGAGCGGGAAGATAGTAGAACTTGCGGTTCGGAACATGGTTCATGGTGATGAGGACAAAAACACGGAAGCGCTGGCCAATCCCGAAACGCTTGAATATTTCAGGAATATCGAAGAGCTTCAAACAGAATGAAACTTATTGCCCGGAGAACGCCAGGGTGCGAGAAAATTTGCGAAGGGGGGTATTCCCGGTAAATCAGTAAAATTGTAGATACAGGAGAACAGTATGCAAAAGAATGAAGTCGTAATTGTGAGTGGGGTCAGAACTGCGGTCGGCAGTTTTGGCGGCAGTCTGAAAAATCATACTCCTGCCAGGCTCGGCGCTGCCGTGGTATCTGAAGCAGTGAAAAGAGCGGGGATCGATGGGCAATCCGTGGGCCATGTCGCAGTAGGGAACGTGATTCATACCGAACCCCATGACATGTATATCTCGAGGGTGATGGCGCTCAATGGCGGGTTGCCTCATGCTACTCCGGCGGTCACTGTGAATCGCTTGTGCGGTAGTGGCATGCAGGCGATTGTCACCTCGGCACAGCAGATTGAACTGGGTCTGTGCGATACCGCATTGGCGGGCGGTGTCGAAGTGATGAGCAAGGGCGGATATCTGGCAACCGGGGTAAGATATGGAAACCGTCTCGGGGATGGCATATTGCAGGACATGATGCTTGCCGCCCTGCATTGCCCGATGGAGCTCTGCCACATGGGAGTCACAGCGGAAAATATTGCCGAAAAATGGGGGGTGTCCCGCGAGGAACAGGATGCGCTTGCGCTGACCAGCCATCAGCGTGCACAAAATGCGATTGAGCAGGGACATTTCAAAGACCAGATATTACCAATTGAGCTGAAATCCAGAAAAGGCACGGAGTGGTTCGATCAGGATGAGCATGTTCGTTTTGGTTCGAAGATCGAAGATATGCAAAAGTTGAAGCCTGTGTTCAAGGAGGATGGCACGGTCACTGCGGGCAATGCATCCGGAATCAATGATGGCGCCGCGGCGATGGTTTTGATGAGTCGGCAACAGTGTGATGCCCAGGGTATAAAACCGAGGGCTCGATTGTTGAAGTATGCCTTTGCCGGGGTTGAACCCGCATACATGGGCATCGGGCCAGTGCCTGCGGTGCGCAATCTTCTCGAAAATACGGATTTCTCCGTCAAGGATATCGATGTCTGGGAAGTCAATGAAGCCTTTGCCGCACAGGCAATTGCGGTGGCGCGCGACCTTGATATCCCAGCGCAAAAACTGAATCCCAATGGCAGCGGAATTTCATTGGGCCATCCGATTGGCGCAACCGGCGTCATCATCGCCGAGAAAGCTATTTCCGAACTGGAACGCACTGGCGGACGGTATGCGGTGGTGACAATGTGTATTGGCGGCGGTCAGGGTATTGCCGGCCTTTTTGAAAGGGAAGCCTGATCAGGGCCATTGGACGGTATGCCGGATTATTAATTTAACGGGTAACCAATATCATGTTTTGGAACAAATCAAACCCTTCTGGTTCCACAAGAACAGATTCGGATGAAAACTTCCGGCAGTCGGAAAATACGCGTATCCTGTCCATACTGGCACAGAATTATCTGAAGGAGAGAAAATCGAAACGACGTTGGGGTATATTCTTCAAGTCACTGATTATTGTCGGTATCGGCTATACCGTCTTTGCTTATTTCGAAACCGACTCCGGTTTTATTGCTGATGAACATACTGCTTTCGTCGAGATCAAAGGAGTGATTGGTCCGAATTCGAATTCAGCCTATATCATCAACCGCAGTCTTGCAGATGCCTTTGAAGCTGAAAACTCGGCTGGCGTGGTATTGCAGATCAATAGTACGGGCGGCGCCCCGGTTCAAGCGGCGCAAATCAATGAGGAAATCAAAAGACTGAAATTACTCTACCCCGACAAACCTTTTTATGTATCGATCACGGATATCTGCGCCTCCGGAGGTTATTATATTGCCGTTGCCGCAGACCGGATTTTTGCGCACCCTTCCAGTATCGTCGGCTCGATTGGAGTGTTGATGAATGGCTTTGGATTTGTTGAAGCCATGAACAAACTGGGCATAGAAAGACGCCTGATTACCGCAGGAGAGAACAAGGCAATACTTGATCCGTTCAGTCCTTCGGACCGGAGTCAGGTGGAGTATGTAGAGGCCTTGCTGGCAGAAGTCCACAGGCAATTTATTGCTGCGGTAAAATCCGGGAGAGGGGAGCGTTTGAAGAATGACCCGCAAATTTTCAGTGGGTTGTTCTGGAGTGGCTCGAGCGCGATGGAACTGGGATTGATTGATCAGTTCGGAAGTACACAAAGCATCGCACGGGACATCATTGGTGTGGAGAAACTGGTCAACTATACCTTCAAGCCTTCATTCCTTGATAAGTTTGCTGAAAAAGTGGGCACATCAATAGTCAATACTTTCATGATGAAATCGTTGCAGATGCAGTAGTTTCGGTCAGGAATATCGGGGAAACGGCTATAGCCATGAACTTAACTGTGTTACGCTACGATGCAAAATTACGGGAGAGACCGAATGGTAGAACAAACTAAGCAAGGGCAGCCCAAGTTAACGGTGAGAGTTGAGTTGGCGCCTGTTGAGTCTGGAGAGGCGGTTATTCTCTGTCCGAGTGGTCGAGTGGATGGTAGCACGATAGGGATACTGGACGGTGCGGTCCAGGAGCGGATAGATGCGGGGGCGGGGGTATTGATATTTGATTTTGAGGAGACGAATTATATCAGCAGTGCGGGATTGCGGGTATTATTGATGAGTGCCCGGAAGATGCAGTCTGGGGGAGGCAAGGCGGTATTTTGTGGGTTGATTCCGCACATTGCGGAGGTATTTGAGATCAGTGGATTCAGCGCCATACTTGATATACGGGCAAGTCGAGCGCAAGCGCTTGAGTCGGTTTGAATGTTCACTGCGAATTATGACTGATTGAAGACCCACCCCCAGAGAATTTGGAGAAGACCGTCTTGACTCAAGCTGTCTGAGATGCCAGCGATTCCGATTCTGGTTGTCCTGCTATTGATGATGCTGACTCCGGCAGTGTTTGCCGAGGTCCGGCAAGATCAACAAAAGACCATTCTTTTTGGTCAGTCTGCCGTACTCAGTGGTCCGGCAAGGGCACTCGGTAGCGGTATGCGTTTGGGGTTGCTTGCGGCATTTGACGAAGTCAATCGCGGGGGCGGAGTCAATGGCTATGACCTCAGCCTCGAATCGCTGGACGACAGCTATGAACCTGAAACTGCAATCAACAACACCCGCAGGTTGATCGACGAGTACAAGGTGTTCGCCCTGGTCGGTGCGGTTGGGACCCCGACTTCAATAGCTGCTCAGCCGATCTCCACCGAGGCCGGTGTGCCCTATATTGCACCGTTTACAGGGGCCGAGTTTTTGCGTGATACAAAGCACGCGCCCAATGTGATCAATATGCGCGCCTCCTACTATCAGGAGACCGAAGAGATGGTAGCCAGACTCACCGAGGATCTGGGTATACAACGGATCAGTATTTTCTATCAGAACGATTCTTTTGGACGCGCAGGGTTGAAGGGGTTGCGTGGGGCAGTAGAGCGCCGTGGTTTGAGTCTGGTTGAAGAGGTTTATTATCCCCGCAATACTGAAGCAGTAAAGGTTGCAGTGCTCGACCTTCGTCATGCTGATGCTGAGGCAGTGGTCATTGTCGGCGCCTACAAGCCTGCCGCCAGTATGATCCGGTGGGCCAGGCGACTCAACTTCAATCCTTACTTTATCAACATTTCATTCATCGGCAGTTCGGCGCTGGCTCAGGAACTCGGTTCCGATGGAGCCGGAGTTTATGTTACGCAGGTGGTGCCTTTCCCATTCAGTTTCGAACTGCCGGTGGTAGCGAAATATCATGCCGCCCTGGCGCAGTTTGACCCGGAAAGCAGCCCGAGTTTTGTTTCTCTGGAGGGTTATCTGGCAGGGCGGCTGGTGATAGAAGGTCTGCGGTTGACGGGAGCAAACCCTACCCGGCAGGGCTTCCTGAAGGCGCTGAGTGAAGCAGGTACGATTGACCTGGATGGTTTTAAACTCAATTACGGGGTTGGAGACAATCAGGGCTCGGATCAGGTTTTCCTGACGCGGCTTGATGCTTTTGGAAAATTCCAGTCGGTAAAGTCGATGTCGCTGCCATGACGGATTCGACAGTTGAACTGCCAGCCAGTCGACCGGACCCGGCGGCGGGGCGGCCAGCGGTTACGGAATCAGACGAGATGCCGGGGCAAATCAAGAAGTTCCGGGTCGGGATCGGTGCACAGCTTTACCTGATCCTGTTTGGTAGCGTACTGCTTACGCTGACCGCGAGTCTGGTGGCCTATTTTTCGTTTCGAGAGACCCTGAGTCACGAATCCCGTTTGGCGGAATACAGCATGCCGAACCTGATCAATGCAGTGGATGTGGCGCGCCAGAGTGCGATTGTAGTGGGTGGGGCTTTTCGATTGATATCAGCCTCTTCCGAGCAGGATCACGTTGCGGTGGTGGCTACAGTAGCGCAGGAGCGGGCATCGCTGGAGTTGATCATTGAGGAGTTGGAGTCGCGTTCCGCATTTGGTGAGCACACCCGATTGATCAAGGAACATCTGGCGGAGCTTAATGGTCATCTGGAAGAGATACGGCATTCCTCGGCGCGGCGTCTGGTAATTGACCAGACCCTGATAAGGCTTGGCGAAGAGTTGGCCGAGTTGAATCGCAGCATTAACCGTTTGATGGTGCAGTCACTGGATAATCAGGGATTTTATCTGGTAGAGGGCTTGCGCAGTCTTGACGACATTCCGCACCGGATTGAACAACGCGCGTCAGAGGAGGAACTGACGATTTACCGCAATCTGGCGAATTTGAGCCAGCAAGCAAGTCTGGCGGTACTGTTGCTGGACGAAGTCATCGTGCTTTCAGACCGTCAGTTTCTGCCACCGTTGCAAGATCGTTTTCATAGCGCTTCAGAGAACACCCAGAATATCTTTGCGAAGTTGTCAGGTTTTCGAACCAGCGATTTGCAGGGAAGCAGTCTGCTGCAACAACTCGGGCAATTATTCCGTGCGGAAGAGAAACGTCATTTTTCCCTGAACCTGCTGAGCGCCAACCTGCGGCTTCTTCGTGAGATCGGTGAAGGTTCGGAAGGTATCATTCCACTGCGTCGGGAAGTCCTGCAGCGTCTGGAGAAGGAGCAGAATGACTTGGGCAAGGTACGCATTTCATCGGATTTGCTGGTTACAGAGGTCAACAATCTGGTCTCGGAAATCAACCAGGAAGCGCACAGTGCGAGTGCAGCATCGCGCTCTTCGGTGAGAACCGGGATACTGTGGCTGATTGTAATCAACCTGTTCAGTACTGCCGCCGCCTTATTGTTTGCGTGGCGATTCGTAGGACGTTATCTGTTGCGACGTCTGATCGGTCTGGCCAAAGCGATGCGCCGGATGGCGGAGGGTGATCTGAAGGTTCCGGTCGAGGTCGGGGGCAATGATGAGGTCACCGATATGGCTGAGGCGCTGGAGGTATTCAGACAATATGCCCAGGAGGTACAACGACTTAATCTGGTGGAGAAGCTTGCCCAGGAACTGGATGCCAGGAATGAATCGCTCGAACAGGCCCTGGTAGAACTGAAGAAGGCTCAGGATCAGATCATTGCCGAGCAAAAGCTCGCGTCACTGGGACAACTGACTGCAGGTGTCGCTCATGAAATCAAGAATCCCCTGAACTTTATCGGTAATTTTTCCGCTGTTGCCAGTGAACTGACCGATGAGATCGAAGAGCTGATCAAGGAAGAAAGAGTTGAAAACCCGGACGCCTTCAAGGATACCGGGAGTTGGGAAGAAATACAATCGATTTTTGGGGAACTCAGACTCAGTCTTGGCAGAATTGTCGATCACAGCAAGCGTGCCGATGGCATCGTACACAGTATGCTCGAACATTCTCGCAGCAGTGAAGGAGAATGGCGGGAAGTCGACTTGAACGCGTTACTCAAACAATATGTCGAACTCGCCTACCATGCATTGCGTGCTGAAGAGATCGGCTTCAACATGGCCCGGAAAGAAGACCTGGACCCGGATATGGGATTGCTGGAAGTCATTCCTCAAGAGATTTCCCGGGTGTTTATGAATCTTGCCACCAATGCCTGTCAGGCGCTCAACGAAAAAAGATTTACAGCCGAAAAGGACTGGGAACCGGAACTCAGGATTGTTTCCCGGCGTTTTCACGATCATGCCAAATTCTGTATCCGGGATAATGGTTCCGGTATCTCCGAAGAGTTGCAGAAACGAATTTTCGAGCCTTTTGTGACGACCAAGGCTCCCGGCAAGGGGACCGGTCTTGGCCTTTCACTGACCAGCGATGTTATAATTCGTCATGGCGGTTCCATTGAACTGGATTCTGAAGAAGGCGGTTTTACCGAAATGTGTATTCTGTTGCCGCTCGAACCACCGGTGCAGAGCGAAAATGAAAAGAATGCCGAAAGCGACAACGAGGAGGGTTAGTCCGGCAACACCCGATGCAGGGACTTCGGTAGTAATCGTACGAAAACTTATCAGGTGCTAACAATGAATTTAATTGAAATAGTCGATACTCCGGCAGTGATTGGGCAGGATCTGACCTTTGTGCTCAATACCTTCTCGTTTCTGATCTGGGGAGTGTTGGTGATGTGGATGTGTGCAGGTTTCACCATGTTGGAATCGGGTTCGGTGCGCACCAAAAATGCTTCTATGATTTGCCTGAAAAACATCGGACTGTATTCCATAGCGGGACTGGCCTTCTATGCAATCGGTTACAACCTGATGTATGTCGATGTCAACGGATGGATCGGTAGTTTCATTCCGTTTTACGGCCCGTCTGCCGATGAGATAGCGCTACTGGGCGGTGCTTCGGATCTGGAAATGAAGGTGGCGGAGAATGGCTACTCGGTCATGTCAGACTGGTTTTTCCAGATGGTGTTCGTTGCCACTGCGGCTTCAATCGTCTCCGGAACGCTGGCCGAGAGGGTGAAACTCTGGTCATTCTTCGTTTTTACGCTTGCCCTCACCGCATTCATCTATCCCATAGTGGGGGCCTGGACATGGGGTGGAGGATGGCTCCATGCAATGGGGTTTCAGGACTTTGCCGGTTCTACCATTGTGCATTCAACGGGCGGCTGGGCGGCTCTGGCGGGTGCGCTCGTGGTCGGACCGAGGTTCAGGAAGTTCCGCGCTGACGGCAGTGTCAAGTCGACGCCCCCTTCCAATGTTCCTGTGGTCACGCTGGGTGTGTTCATCCTCTGGCTTGGCTGGTTTGGCTTCAATGGCGGATCTCAACTCGCGATTGCTGGGGTTACCGATGCTGTGGCAATGAGTGTCGTGTTGGTGAATACCAATCTGGCGGCGGCGGGGGGCGTCATCGCTGCTCTGAGCGTATCCCGTTTACTGCTGGGCAGGGTGGACCTGATGGCTGTTCTCAACGGCGCTATTGCCGGTCTGGTCGCGATTACGGCGGGGCCGGACATTGTCGATCATAACTGGGCGATTATCATCGGAGTGATTGGCGGGCTGTTATGTACGGCAGGAGTGAAAATGCTGGAACAATTAAAGATTGACGATGTAGTCGGCGCCATCCCGGCCCACCTGATTGCTGGAATCTGGGGAACCCTGGCGGTGTGCATCAACAAGGCGGATAGCAATCTCGGTGTTCAGGTGGTCGGTATAATTGCAGTCGGTGTTTTTGTATTTGTTTCTTCGTACGTCATCTGGTTTGCGCTGGGAAAGATCATGGGTGTAAGAATCTCCCGAAAAGTCGAGGAACTCGGTCAGGATGTAGCGGAGCTGGGTATAGAAGCCTATGCCGAGTTTCTGATTATTCCCGACCCGGAGGATTCCGATGACGATGAACCGGAACGCAAAGCCTGAACGGGTTACCGCGGGAGTGAGCCCAAGAATAAATTGTGGTCAGTGGAACCGGTTAATCATCAAGTACGTTTCTGGCGTTTGAATAAAATTGTCTGCGTATCAATACCAGCAAGACAAATAATGTTGAAGCTATAAGCATTTTTGGGCCAATAAACCATCCCATGTAACCCGATGCAAAAAATATTCCTCTTAATCCTGCGCTGAAGTGCCGGGCGGCAATAATATTCATGTTAGCTGCCCGGAAAGCCTCTTTGCTTCCGTCGGTGTGCGAATCATTGTTCGCAATATCCGTAACCAGTGGAGTGGCTCCAATCAGTATTCCACAATAATTGTACAAACGGTAAGACCAGCCGAATTTGAAAAAATCATATGTGAAAATTAACGCCAGTCCCAATACTTTTGTTTGCCACAGTCCACGACTTATATTATTCTTTATCGGAATATCCTGAAATATCTGCAGCACAATATCCGTAGAACCCAATAACGCGAAACAGCCTCCTATGGCGATGATTGATGTTGAAGCAAAGAATGCGGCTCCTCGTTGCAGGCCTCCATTGATTTGTGTATCAATCATTCTCATATCCCTTCGTACCATGACCAGCATCCATTGAGTTCTTTGCTCTGTCATTATTCCACTTAAACTATGTTTTTTGATTGCAGAATGATCGTTCACTATCTCAAACATTATCCAGACAAACAGGAAGAAGAGGATCGATATCTGGTCCAGCAGGGTCAAGGAATCAAGAAAAACAGACATGGAAAGGGGCTTGTAAATTTAAGTTGACAGCAGTTGGAATCCTACCACGGATGGCGTGTGGATAAGACCTCGTGAGAAGTAGCGCTTGAGCGCGAACGCAAACCGGTCGTTTATGACCAGTTGCGCGCACAAGCCTGAACTCTTTTGTTTCATAGGGACTGATTCAGCACAGTGCCTTGAAGAGCAGGAGTTATGTCGGTATAATACGCCCGGCGGAGTATGGGGGGTCTTCAGATGGTTTGACGATAACGATGTGAGACAGGTTAGAGGTAATATTGAAAGCAGGAATCATTGGCAACCTGCCTGCGTTACCGGTTTTTGACAGTTTCGCTCTTTGACAAGGCTGATCATGCCCCCGCTTCAGGCGGGGTTTTGATTTTAGGATGTCGGCAATTTATTCGGGTGGGCCTTGGGCCTATTTTTTTGTGTATGTAGTAAGTAAAGATGGGGTGATTGACCGTTGCGTGTCATGATTGAAAAACTGAGAACGATGCTTGAACCATCGGTAGAAAACCTCGGTTATGAACTGTTGCATGTAGAACAGGGCAATCAGGGCAGTCAGAATGTGCTGCGTTTTTATATCGATGCGCCGGGCGGAATTCAGGTAGATGACTGCGAAGCTGTGAGTAGACAGATCAGCGCCATTCTGGATGTCGAAGATCCGTTGGACATGAAATATTTGCTTGAGGTTTCATCTCCGGGACTGGATCGGCCTCTGGTCAAGCCGGATCATTTCAAGAGATGTCTGGGAGAGGTGGTGAGGATTGTGATGCACACCCATGTGTTGGGTCGAAGACGATTTACCGGACGAATGGTTGAAGCGAACGATGTGACCGTTGTCCTTGAAGTGGATGGCGAGAGTTACGAGTTGACCTATGAAGATATGGAAACTGCGAGACTTGAACCGGTATTTTAATTTTTTCAATGTCGATTGAATATGGCGATTACAAATAACGAAATATTAATGATGGTAGAAGTTGTTTCCCGGGAAAAGGATCTTGAGAAGGGAATCATTTTTAATGCTATCGAATCGGCATTGGTCACAGCAACCAAGAAATGGCATCCGGGTGAAATTGATGCCCGGGTAAGCATTCACCGTGATACCGGTGACTATGACACATACCGGATTTGGGAAATCATTGATGACGATACCGAACTGGAGTTTCCCGACCGGCAGATTCCATTATCGGAAGCACGGGAAAGTGATCCTGAACTGAATGTCGGGGATTTGATCGAAGAATCCATGGAAAAGGTCGAGTTCGGTCGGATTGCGGCTCAGGCTGCCAAGCAGGTGATCATGCAAAAAGTCAGGGAGGCGGAGAGAAACCAGATCGCACAACGCTACCAGGACAAGTTCGGCACGCTTATTTCCGGAACCGTGAAAAGACTGGATCATGGCAATGCGATGGTTGACCTGGGTGACGCTGAAGCGATTCTGCCAAAAAACGGGATGATTCCGAGAGAAGGGTTGCGACCGGGAGACCGGATTCGTGCGCTACTGAAGGAAATCGATCTGGAATCACGCGGACCACAGTTGATTCTTACCCGGCTTTCTCCACAATTTCTTATCGAGCTTTTCAAACTGGAAGTTCCGGAAGCGGGCGAAGGAATTATTGAAATTACAGGAGCGGCCAGAGACCCGGGGTCGCGGGCAAAGATTTCAGTACGAACCAACGATGCCAATGTAGACCCGGTCGGCGCATGCGTGGGTATTCGCGGGTCCAGGGTACAAAGTGTTTCCAACGAAATTGCAGGGGAGCGCGTGGATATCATTGTCTGGTCTGACAATATCGCTGAATTCGTTATTCAGGCACTGGCGCCGGCGGAAGTCGAGTCGATATTTGTCGATGAAGAGATCAGGTCGATGGATGTGGTCGTGACCGAAGAGAACCTTTCCCGTGCGATTGGACGAGGAGGACAGAATGTTCGTCTTGCATCTGAACTGACCGGATGGGAGTTGAATCTGATGACCGACAAGGATGCTCAGGAAAAACAGGATTCAGAGCAGAGGGCATTGATCGACAAATTCAAAATCCAACTGGGAATTGACGAGAACACAGCGGTTATCCTTGCCCAGGAAGGATTCAATAGCCTAGAGGAAATTGCCTACGTACCCAAACAGGAGTTGATGGACATTGAAGAGTTCGATGAAAAACTGGTTGACGAATTGCGGAACAGGGCACAGGACAATTTGCTGACCAGTGCGATAGCGAGTCAGGAAGAGAAGGAACCCGCTGAAGACTTGCTTGCGATGGAAGGGATCGATGTAGAAACCGCAAAGATCCTGGCAATGGGCGGGGTGCGTACCAGGGAGGACCTGGCAGAATGTGCGGTAGATGAGGTTCTGGAGATTGTCGACATGGGTAATCAGCGTGCAAGCGAGTTGATTATGACCGCTCGTGCATCATGGTTTGAGTAACTTGTTCAACGCAACAATAATTTGGAAATAAGACAATGTCTCAGGTAACCATTGACGCTTTTGCCAGGCAAATCAACATCAGTATCGAAAAGTTACTGGATCAGCTTGAGCAGGCTGGTGTTTCCGGGAAAACCAGGGTTGATTCGCTTGAAGACAATGAGAAACTCAAATTATTGCAATTTCTGAAAAGCCGTGAGACCAAACAATCTACAAAAGACCGTATATTTCTGAAAAGCAGACAGACCAGGCAAATCAGGCAGACTTCGAGAACCGGGGCCGCACGTACTGTTCACGTTGAGGTGAAAAAACGTCGGACCTTTGTAAAACGCAGTACATTGGAGGCGGATCGAATTCGTCAGAACGAAGAAGTGAGAATTGCCCGGGAAGCGCAGGAACAGGCTGAAAGAGAAGAAGAGAATATTACCACGCAGGAGACCAGTCAGAAAGAGCCACAATCAGAGGAGTTGTTGCAGATAGAGGGTCTGCAAAAAGAAGAGCCGCAGAAAGAAGAGTCACAGGAGATTGCAGAGGGAACCGGGGAGGATGAGACGGTTGCTCTGGAAAACACTGCACCACCACCTGAATCCGGAGTAGAAGAAACCGTTGCCAAGGTCGCTGATTCGGCTGCGCCAAAACCCGCTGCCGATACCAAAACAGCTGACCGAAAGAGACCGGCTAAAGCGAAAAGAGGGAAAAAAGGTAAACGCGACCGGGATGCAACCACTGAGAATCTGTCAGGCCGGGAAGAGTTGCATGCAGCCAAACGCCGCAAGGATAAAGGCAGGCATCTGATCAGAAAGCCAGGCAGGATATCTTCATCCACATCGCACCAGCATGTGTTTGAAAAACCCACTGAACCGGTGGTTCATGAGATCATTGTGTCCGAGACAATGACAGTGGGTGAACTCGCACAGGCGATGTCGATCAAGGCCGGTGAAGTGATCAAGGCGATGATGGATATGGGATCAATGGTCACCATCAACCAGATTCTGGATCAGGATACGGCTATACTGCTGATTGAAGAAATGGGGCATGTCGCAAGAGCTGCTGACAAGGAAGACCCTGAATCAATGTTATCCGACCAGGATGAAATAACCGAACAGGTGATCCGTCCGCCCGTGGTTACCATCATGGGTCATGTTGATCATGGCAAGACATCATTGTTGGATTATCTGCGAAACACGAAAGTAGTCGACACAGAGGCCGGGGGAATCACCCAGCACATTGGCGCTTACAGGGTTAATATAAATGGCCATGAGATCTGCTTTATGGATACGCCAGGCCACGAAGCGTTTTCTGCCATGCGGGCCAGGGGGGCAAAAGCGACGGATATCATTATTCTTGTCGTCGCCGCAGACGATGGGGTCAAACCCCAGACTCTGGAAGCAATCAATCATGCCAAAGCAGCTGACGTTCCGATAGTGGTCGCGCTGAACAAGATTGACCGTGAGCAAGCGGACCCTGAGCGAGTAAGACAGGAGTTGTCCAATCGTGGAATCGTTCCCGAAGAATGGGGCGGTGATACACTGATGAATGAAGTGTCGGCCATTACCGGCCAAGGTGTCGAGGAACTGCTTGAATCGGTCTTGCTACAGGCCGAAGTGGCTGACCTGAAAGCCAGACCTGCGGGCAATGCCACTGGCCTGGTGGTTGAGGCACGTCTGGACAAGGGGCGCGGCCCGGTCGCCACGGTGCTGGTTCAACAGGGTTTGTTGAAACTGGGCGATGTTGTGCTTGCTGGCAGGGAAACCGGCCGGGTCAGGGAGATATTGAATGATCGTGGTAAAAAGATTGATCAGGCAGGGCCATCTACACCGGTTGAAATACAGGGGTTGGCAGGGACACCGGTGGCAGGTGATGAAATCGTGGTGGTCAGTGACGAGAGAAGGGCACGGGAAATAGCCACCAATCGTCAAGGCAGATCCAAGGAGATAAAACTTGCCCAGCAACAAAAAGTGAAATTCGAAGGTATCTTCAACCGGATGAAGGAAGGAGATGTCAAAACCCTTAATGTTCTGATCAAAGCGGATGTGCAGGGTTCTGTTGAAGCGATCAGGGAATTACTGATAAATCTGTCGGTGGACGCAGTCAATGTCAATGTGGTTCATGGCATGGTGGGCGGTATCAATGAATCGGATGTGAATCTGGCGATGGCAACCACGGCACTGGTCATCAGCTTTAATGTGCGAGCGGATGCAACGGCCAGAAAACTGATTGAAAAAGAAGGGATTACAGTTCTTTATTACAATGTGATCTATGATGTGATTGATGCGGTGAAGGCCACGATGTCAGGGTTGTTATCTCCGATATCCAAGGAATACCATGTCGGCCTTGTCGAGGTGAGGGATATATTCCGTGCACCAAAAATTGGCGCAATCGCAGGCAGTTATGTTTCTGAGGGCATGGTTAAAAAGAATCTGCCGGTACGGGTGTTGCGGGAAAACATGGTGATTTTCGAAGGTGCGATTGATTCCCTGCGACGTTTTAAGGATGATGTCAATGAGGTCAAAAACGGCTACGAATGCGGAATCGGAATCAAGGACTACAATGACATCAGGGTGGGTGATCAGATCGAAGTGTTTGAAATCATCCAGACCGCCCAGGAATTATAGCTCATTCAAGTTGGGGGAGGGTGTCAATATGTACGAAGTCGACAGGACTCGCAGAGTCGCAGAATTATTGAAACGGGAAATTGCGGTATTGATTGCCAGAGAACTGAATGACAGTCGCATCAATTCGGTTACTGTGACCGGTGTTACCATAAGCAGAGATCTCAAGATTTCCACGGTCTTTGTATCGTCAGCCCTGGATTCGTTAAACAGGACTGATCAGGAATCCACCCGGGTCGAGAAGTTGCTCAATAAATCGGCCGGGTATTTACGTCATCTCTTAAGTCAAACCGTCAATTTGAGAACTACCCCGAGTCTGGTGTTCAAGTATGACGACAGCATTCAGCGGGGCATGGATATGTCCCGGCTGATAGACAGGTTAAACGGCAGGGATGGCGGGTAACAGGGAACCCAAAGGCATGCCGGTCAATGGCATATTGCTGGTTGATAAGCCGGCAGGGATCACTTCCAATAAAACACTTCAGATCATCAAACGGTTGCTGAATGCACGCAAGGCGGGTCATACAGGCAGTCTGGATCCGATTGCAACAGGGGTATTGCCCATCTGCTTTGGTCATGCGACAAAAATATCCGGCATGTTCCTTGATTCGGCCAAACACTATGAGGTCGGTATCCGGCTTGGGGTGACTACGGATAGTGGTGACAAATCGGGAAAGGTGCTGTCGACGCAGACGGTCGAATACGATATGGAGACGCTGAATGAGGCGCTTTCCATGTTCAAGGGTGAAATTCAGCAGATCCCACCGATGTATTCTGCATTAAAACAAAACGGACAGCGATTGTATAAACTTGCAAGGATGGGGTTGGAAGTGAAACGTGAACCGAGGACGGTGACGTTGCATGACATCTCGATTCAGAGTATTGAGGACGATTACCTGGAGTTACAGGTTCATTGCTCAAAAGGGTTCTATATACGCAGTCTTGCGATGGACATCGGTAATACACTGAACTGCGGGGCTCATGTCGACCAGCTGAGAAGGGTGGCGGTCAAAGATTTCAGGATTGACCAGTGCATCAGTCTGGAACAACTTGAGGCGTTGGAATCAGCCGAAATCAGACAAAACCTGCTTATCCCCACTGATCTGGCTCTGAAGCGTCTACCACATGTTGAATTGTCACAAAACAGTGCCGAGGCCTTCTGTCAGGGTCAATCGGTTTATCCATTGGAATATCCTCGGCAATGCCCTGATCAGGGGCTGGTTCGATTATATTCGCAAAACAGTCAGTTTCTCGGATTGGGCCAGATGATGGAAGGGAAAATCACACCCAAAAGGGTATTTGTATAAAGCGTCCGCGTCGTTAACGCGCTCTTGCAGACGATGCCCGACCAGGCCAGAACAGGCATTTCTGAAAATTGGCTCCCCGGGACAGACTCGAACTGCCGACAGGGTGGTTAACAGCCACCTGCTCTACCAACTGAGCTACCGGGGAACGGAGCACGGGATACTAATTGCCAGCATCGAATTGGTCAAGTGTCATTCCGTAAATTTGATTAAAATTTTGAAGGATTTCTGTTCCGGTTCTTTTCTCCGGTTGCCTGGATTAAAATATCTCCATGTCTGTTCAAGCAAAATTTAATCTGCAAAGTGATTTCGAGCCTGCTGGTGATCAACCCGATGCGGTGCGCAAGTTGACCGAAGGCATTGAGAACGGCGAAGCATTCCAGACATTGCTCGGTGTTACCGGGTCAGGAAAAACATTCACCATGGCGAATGTGATTGCAAATACTGGAAAACCGGCATTGATACTTGCTCACAACAAGACATTGGCAGCGCAACTGTATTCGGAAATGAGGGATTTTTTCCCGGAAAATGCAGTGGAGTATTTCGTTTCCTACTATGATTATTACCAGCCTGAAGCTTATGTGCCAAGTTCAGATACCTTTATCGAGAAAGATGCATCAGTCAATGATCACATTGACCAGATGCGGTTATCTGCCACCAAGGCCTTGCTGGAAAGACAGGATGTCATTATCGTGGGAACGGTTTCCGCGATCTATGGCCTGGGTGACCCTGCTGCCTATCATGGAATGATCCTGCATCTCAAAAAAGGAGACCAGATCAACCAGAGAGCGATACTGAAACGTCTTGCCGAGCTGCAATATATTCGTAATGACCTGGAATTGCGGAGGAGCACATTCCGGGTTCGCGGCGATGTGATTGATGTCTATCCTGCGGAATCCGAAAGGCTGGCAATCCGGATACAACTGTTTGGAGATGAAGTTGAAAGTCTTTCCAGATTCGACCCGCTGACCGGCGGAGTTGAGGAGCACCTGAACAGGGTGACAGTCTACCCCAAGAGTCACTATGTGACCGCAAGGGAAACTATCCTGAATGTACTCGATGACATCAGGCAGGAGTTGAGAGAAAGGCTGGTTGAGCTTGGAAACGGAGGGAAACTGGTAGAAGCGCAAAGGCTGGAGCAAAGAACACTGTATGATCTGGAAATGATGCGGGAGTTGGGATACTGCAACGGCATCGAAAATTATTCAAGGTATCTATCAGGTCGAAATGCGGGTTTGCCGCCACCGACTTTGATGGACTACCTGCCCGACAATGCACTGGTTTTCATTGATGAAAGTCATGCCACCATACCCCAACTTGGCGCCATGTATCGCGGAGACCGGTCAAGGAAGGAAACCCTGGTCGAATACGGCTTTCGCCTGCCTTCGGCGATCGACAACCGACCGCTTCGTTTTGACGAATTCGAAAGTCTGTTGCCCCAGGTCATTTTCGTATCTGCGACCCCGGGGGATTATGAGGCGAAACGTGTTTCTGACGTGGTCGAACAATTGGTTCGGCCTACCGGATTGACGGACCCGGAAATTGAAGTTCGACCGGTAAATCATCAGGTGGACGACCTGCTTTCGGAAATCAGAATACGCGTTGCGCACAAACAGCGGGTTCTGGTGACGACCCTGACCAAGCGTATGGCCGAAGATCTGACAGAGTATCTGCATGAACATGATGTCCGGGTTCGCTACCTGCACTCGGATATCGATACCGTGGAGCGGGTTGAAATCATCCGGGATTTGAGAAAAGGGGTCTTCGATGTACTGGTCGGGATCAATTTGCTGAGGGAAGGGCTGGACATTCCTGAGGTTTCGCTGGTGGCGATTCTGGATGCGGATAAGGAGGGGTTTCTCAGGTCAACCAGATCATTGATCCAAACCATTGGCCGTGCCTCAAGAAACATTGACGGCAGGGTTATTCTTTATGCCGACAGGGAAACCAATTCCATAAAACAGGCCCTGGCCGAGACCAACCGGCGCCGGTCGAAACAGCGGGAATACAATGCAATCCATAACATTACACCGAAGTCGGTTATCAAACCGGTCAAGGACATCATTGATGGTGTGACTGCCAATGATTCGCTGTGGAACGATCTGCCTGAGCAGATGGTTGCAGACGAGGGCGTTGAAGAGTACAGCCGCCAATCACCGAAGGATCTCGGCAGATTGTTAAAAAGACTGGAGAAGGAAATGTATGCTTATGCTAAAAATCTGGAATTTGAAGCTGCCGCATCGGTTCGTGACCGTATCAACAGAATTCGAACCGGGAAATTTCTGGATAACATCCAGAAGTCTGCACGAACAGAGGCCGTAGTGACGGCTGGAACA
Source organism: Arenicellales bacterium (assembly GCA_963663315.1). Lineage (GTDB taxonomy): Bacteria > Pseudomonadota > Gammaproteobacteria > Arenicellales > Poriferihabitantaceae. The sequence goes on from OY760176.1 coordinate 832,412, forward strand.
GCATTACCTTTGACACATCCCACATAAAATGATGATCCGTGACGTACAGTTCGACATATCGAACAATACTGAGTTTGATGTCGCAATCATTGGTGGCGGTATAAATGGCGCGTGTTTATACGACAGGCTTTGCAGGGAAGGATTCCAGGTGGCTTTGCTCGAAAAAAACGACTTCGCCTCCGGCACCAGCCAGGCATCCGGCATGATGATCTGGGGAGGACTCCTGTATCTGAAAAACTTTGACGTCAAGACGGTTCGCAATCTGTCTGTGTCCAGAGACTGGATTATGCAGAGTAAACGCGATTGGGTATCACCCAGGGAATACAATTTTTTTCCAGCCACGCGGGGACTGTTGAGCAGACTTCCTGCACTTGCCGGTTTATATTTTTACTGGGCGCTCAGTTCCTTTACGCGCGCCAGACCACGGAGAACCCCCCTGGGCAACCTGTCCAGCTACGTCAACAATGCAAAGGAGGTTCTTTCTTTTGAGGAAGGTGAACTGCGTCCTTCTGACAGTCGCTTTGTATTGCATTGGCTCACTCAACATTGTAATACGAAATCAATTGCGTTAAACCATGCAGAACTCGTCTCAGGAGGTTTCGGGAAATCGGATGGACTGTGGAATCTGGATATAAAAGATACGCTACAGGATAAGGAGACTACTGTTCGGGCAAAATTGGTTGTTAACTGTGCTGGCGTGTGGACAGATGCCATCAACCAGACATTCGGAATAACTTCTCCGGTCAAACATATTTTCAGCAAGGGCGTATATCTCTTGTTCGATAAAATGGAAGAACGTAATGATGGATTGATCTTTATGATGGACGGATATAATGATGTAATCACCAGCATTCCATGGGGGCCGGTTGAGATGTGGGGGCCAACAGAAGAATCAATAGCCGATGTCGAAAGTGGCTTTCGGGTTACCTCCGGGGACATATCATTTTTGTTGGCGCAAAGAGAAAAACATTTTGTCTCAAAACAGACGAAGACTGATATTGTCGGCTTGCGATGCGGAGTACGATCTTTGCCGGTTCCCGTTACACACAACGGCGAAATCTATCCGCTCAACTTATCCCGGTCGCTGCGAATAACCACCAGCAACGATGTCCCCTGGATAACCACTTATGGTGGAAAATTAACGGGTTGTATCGATGCTGCGAACAAAATTGCCAAAGTCATACGGGACAGGTTATCTTTTGAACGTGGTCCCGGGCAGGCAACAGAACAAGTCCCAAAGGAACCGGACCGGGTGCAATTTCCTGGTCTCGCAGATCCGGTCCCTTCGGTTGGCTGGTGTCGTGACAACGAATATTGTTTTACCCTGGACAGTTACCTGCGAAGGCGAACCAATATTTCACAATGGATACCTCGATGCGGATTGGGCCGAAATGGAGAAAATACGGAAACGCTCCGACAAATCAGTCTCGAACTCTTTAACGGCGACGAGAAGAAAGCGTCTCATGAAGTGGAAGACTATCTGAGAAAAGTCAGCACACAATACGACGCCATCCTAAATTAGAAGAACAGAGGTTTCTCCAATCGTTATGAATAATAGTATTCCTGCAATTCTGGGTGGTTTACCAGCCGTAACAAGCAGTCATGACGAGGCGCTTCGCTGGCCGCAAATTGATGCCGGTGACGAGGCCGCAGTTCTTGAGATTCTTCGACACGGCAACATTTCCAGCCATCCGATCATCAGGGAACTGGAAGACCGGTACGCAGAATTTACCGGTATGCCATTCGCATTGGCGCATGCGAATGGCACGTCAGCATTGCATGCCGCCTTTTTTGCGCTGGATTTGAAGCCCGGAGATGAGGTTCTCGTTCCATCTGCGACTTTTTGGGCATCAGTACTACCGATTGTCTGGGCAGGCGCTATTCCGGTTTTTTGTGAAAGTGAGCCGGACCGTTTAGGCATCGACCCTGTCGATATGGAGAAGAAAATAACAGCTCGAACCAGGGCAGTTGTTGTGGTTCATCTTTGGGGTCTTCCGGCGAAGATGACAGAGATTTATGCTGTAGCACAAAAGCATCGACTGAAAATTGTTGAAGACGCGGCCCATGCACATGGAGCAACCTGGCGTGGACGATCCTGTGGCTCTCTCGGTGATATTTGTGTTTTCAGTTTGCAGGGCGACAAACTGGCGCCGGCCGGGGAAGGGGGTATTTTACTTTGTCGGGATGAACAATATTTTGAGCGCGCTGTTATATTTGGCGACATAACACGTATCATCGAACTTGACTCTCCAGCCAAAAGATTTGCCGCGACAAGTTTTGGAGTAAAGACTCGTATTGCCCCCATGTCTGCGGCGCTCGGTTGTTCTCAACTGGACAAACTGGAAGAACGAAACGCAAGAAGAAATAAAAATCTGAGCTATCTTTCGATCAAGCTGGAGGCTCTGGGAATACATACATTTCTGGCTCCACCCCATATTGACCGGACCTGGTTTGAATTTATTATTCGGAATAATCCGACCGACACACGCTTGTCAACTTCATTACTGGTTGCGGCGTTGCAATGCGAAGGGTGCCAGGTAGCTGCGCCACGATACCCGCTGGTTCATCAGCAGCCCTTCTTTACCGAGCGGCACTTCCTGAAAATCGCAAGGCTTCCAGCGGATGTTCCGGTTCCCGTATACGACCCGGAGGATCTGCCTGTTACACAGGCAGGCAATACTGACCTTATAAAGATGCCATCCTTTCCACAGGCCGGCAGACAGTTGCTGGATGAATATGTGGTTGCGTTTGACAAGGTAATCTCCAGTGCGGGGCAGATTGCAGCCAGCGACAGGGCTTACCGGACTGCCCGCGATTCAGAAGAAAAAACGCAACTGGCAATGGCGTCCGGCCAGGGTATGCATGGCGTCTGATACAGTTACGGGTTTCCTGTTCGTTGCCAACGCTATCCTGCATGTCGCGCACATTGGTTTGATCGTAATAGTCGTTGCCGGGTGGTGGTTTTGTGAGACAAGATTACTCAGTGACCTGGTCATCGCCGGGACATTGTTCTCATGGTACGGATTGAAGCGGATTTTTGCCAGAGACAGTGAGTATGGTTATTGTGTTATTACCGACCTCCAGTGGAGAGTACGCAAAAAGATCGGCCTTGCTACCCCGCAGAATGGATATATGAAATATCTGTCAGATAAACTGCCAGGCGCCGACATCTCAAACGATACAATTGAAAAAATAACGAAGTATTTGTTTTTTATCAGTATTTTTGGCGCCGCCATCACATCCGCAACATTCGGGTTGTGCCTGCAGTAGGGAGAGGTCTCTGTACCTGTCCAGATTTGGGGCGGCACTCGCATTTCGGACAACCACAGGGAGTTGTCCCTACGCCTGATCCGCTTTGTTGATACAGTATTGACAAAATTCAGGAAATGGTAGCACGGTTAAATCCGACAGGCTTCTAGAACAGCGTGATACCCTCGTTTTCAAGCTGACCGATCAGTTTGATGATCGGAAGTCCGATAAGCGTATTGGGGTCATCTCCGCTCAATCTTTTCAGCAGGGCAATACCGGGGCCTTCCGCTTTCAGGCTGCCGCAGCAGTTATAAGGTTTTTCCAACTCCAGATAACGCTCAATCCGGGAATGGGATAATGTTCTGAATTCAACCTCGAAAGTATCGACATCGTACTGAAGGTTTTTTGAATCCGTGTTAAACAGCGCCACGCCTGCATACAATTGTACGATTCGACCCGAAGCCTCCCTGAGTTGAGATACCGCATTATCATGATTTCCGGGTTTTCCAACCAATTTCCCATTGAGTACCGCAACCTGATCAGAGCCAATGATCACGGAGCCGGGGTGCGCGTGTCGTAATACTCTGGATTTTTGGACAGACAGCCGATGAACCAGATCAAGGGGGGATTCGTCCGGCTCAGGCGTCTCGTCGATATTCGGTGACGCAGTTCTGAAGGGCAGTCCAATACGTTCAAGCAACTCCTTGCGGAAAGGAGAAGTGGAAGCAAGGATGATTTTGGGCTTCATGGACCGTCTACTGTCGGATGGCTTTTCGTGTACGTAACGTAATTGCGATTCCGGCTGCGATAATGACTGAGATGCCGAATATGCTAATTGTATCAGGCACTTCATTCCACAGCATCCATGCCCAAAAGCCGGCAAAAAACACGAAAGTGAATTCGAAAACTGTAATGAAAGTAGGTTCAGCCATCTGATAGCCTCGAATCAGTCCTCTGGCAGCAATGAGCGAACCACAACACTGGACCGCTGTCCAGAACAGAAACCTGCCTGTCGGTTCTACCCATCCGGTGGTCAGGAAAGGTGCGGCAAGTATCCAGCCATCGGGCACGCTAAAGACATTGAACACAGCGGTACCAACGAGGCCGAACAGGCTTGTCGCGATAAAGAACCCCAGCAGGACGACAACCGTATCCTCATCAGCGCAGAGGTGGCGAGTTGTCAGTTGTCCGAGCGCATACAAAATTCCAGCCAACAAGGGTAAAAGTGTGAAAAAGCTCAAATTCGCCGGATCAGGCTTAAGAACCAGAATCATTCCAGCAAACCCTGCTGTCACCGCTGCGACCCGCCAAGGACCCACTTTGGTGCGAAATAACAGCACCGAAAATACCAGCAGGAATATGGGTGAACTGAATAGTGTCGCTCCCGCCTCCGCGATTGGCATCACCGAGAGGGAACAGAAGTAAATCAAAATGGCCCCGGACACGAGGACAGATCGAAGCGCAACCGCCCAAACTCGTTTCGGTAGCAGCTTCTTTCTCATGCACAAACAGTAACAGGCAATAACCATGCAAGCCATTAATGCGCGGATCAGGTAAAACTGCCACAAGCCACCTTCTTCGGCGATTATGCGAATAAAATTATCGACCAGACCAAAGACTGCCATTGATCCGACAATCATAAGGCTGCCATACAAGGTATGCGATGGTCTCTCCGTGGCCATCAGTATTTCGGACAACCACAGGGAGTTGTCTCTACGCCTGATTCGTTTTGTTGATACACATTGATTACATGGCGGGCCCGGAGGGACTCGAACCCCCGACCACCTGGTTCGAAGCCAGGTACTCTATCCAGCTGAGCTACGGGCCCATATCGAATTTTGATGAGGCGGTGTTTTACCTTACTTTACAGGATTAGTCGAGTTTCTTTTTCAACAACTCATTGACCTGTTTCGGATTTGCCTTTCCCCGGGTTTCTTTCATCACCTGCCCGACAAAAAATCCAAAAACCTTCTGGTTCCCATCCTGATATTGTTTAACCTGTTGTGCGTTTTTCTCAACGATCAAATCAACGATCGCTTCTATCTCGGCTGTATCCGTAATTTGTTTCAGGCCTTTCTGTTCTATGATTTCATCAACCGATTGATGACTGTCCCACATCAGTGCGAATACTTCCTTGGCGATTTTCCCTGAAATCGTATTGTCTGCAATCCGGTTCAGGAGGGAGGCAAAGCGGTCGCTGTCCAGTGGGCAATGTCTGATGTCCAGACTGGATTTGTTGAGTGCCGCACTGAAATCCCCAAGCATCCAGTTGGCGATCATTTTAGGTTCGGTGTTGCTTTTTCCGCAGACTGTTTCGAAATAATCAGCCATGTTCCTGTCTGCTGTTATTTGACCGGCATCGTTGCCTGACAACAGAAAATCAGTTTCAAACCGTACTTTTCTGACGTCGGGCAATTCCGGCAGTTCCTGTCGAACGGCTTCTATGAAGCTGTCTTCAAGGATCATCCCGGGTAGATCAGGATCAGGGAAGTAGCGATAGTCATGGGCATCTTCCTTGGATCGCATTGATCGGGTTTCATTTTTGTCAGAATCGTACAGACGGGTTTCCTGCAGGATTTCGCCCCCTTCTTCAAGGATATCTGTCTGTCGTTCAATTTCATATTCGATGGCCTTCTCTACAAATCGAAATGAATTGATATTTTTCAATTCGGCGCGAGTGCCCAATTCGACCTGTCCTTTGGGTCGGATTGATACATTGGCATCGCAGCGAAACGAACCTTCCTGCATATTTCCGTCCGAGATTTCGAGATATCTGACCAGGGTATGCAGCTTTTTAAGGTATGCGACGGCTTCCTGTGCGGAGCGCATGTCCGGTTCGGAAACGATTTCCAGAAGGGGGATGCCGGCCCGGTTCAGGTCGATCCCAGTCATGCCGTGAAAACTTTCGTGCAATGACTTGCCTGCATCCTCTTCAAGGTGAGCGCGGGTAATCCCTATGGTTTTGACACGATTGCCGGTTTCTATTTCAATCTCGCCCTTGCCGACGATAGGCAACTCGAACTGACTGATCTGATAACCCTTGGGCAGGTCCGGGTAGAAGTAGTTTTTACGGGCAAAAATTGACCTTTGATTGATCTTGGCATTGATCCCCAGCCCGAACTTTACAGCCAGTCTGGCCGCTTCCCTGTTCATTACCGGCAGGACACCAGGTAGTGCGATACTGACATCACAAGCCTGGGTATTGGGCTCGGCTCCATAAGCAGTGGATGCCCCGCTGAAAATCTTGCTGCGGGTCAAAAGCTGGACATGCACTTCCAGGCCGATTACCGCTTCCCATTCCATCATGAAATCTCCTTGCCCGTCATCGATATTCTGCCGGAATCCGCCGATGCCAGTCTGTTTGTTGCTGGAACTGATGAGCGACGTTCAACAAGGTGGATTCATCCAGATATCTGCCAATCAGATGAAGTCCCACGGGTAATCCCAAGCTGTCAAAGCCTGCCGGAAGGGACATCGCCGGCAAACCGGCCAGATTGGCAGAGTTGGTGAAAATATCGTTCAGATACATTGCCACCGGATCATCAGTTTTCTCACCCAGAACGAATGCGGTAGCTGGTGTCGTTGGTCCAAGGATAAAATCACATTTCTCAAATGCACGGCTGAAGTCGTCTGCAATCATCCGTCTCAGCTTTTGCGCCTTGATATAGTAGGCATCGTAATATCCGGAAGACAATACATAGGCGCCTATCATGATCCGGCGTTTTACTTCATCACCGAAACCTTCTGCCCTGGTCTTTTCATACATGTCGACGAGATCGTCATATTGTTCAGTACGGTAACCATACCGCACCCCGTCAAAACGTGACAGATTGGACGATGCTTCAGCAGGCGCCAGAACGTAATAACAGGGGATGCCTGCCTTGCTGTTTGGCAATTCGACTTCGATGGTTTTTGCGCCCATGGATTCGAGCTGTCTGATGCTCTGCTGAATAATCGCAGCGACTTCACAATCTACTCCATCATCAAAAAACTCCCTGGGTAATCCAATGGTTTTGCCCGCGATCGAAAGATCCAGAATCCTGCAATAATCCGGCGCCTCCAGTTGCAGTGATGTCGAATCGCGTGTATCAAATCCGGACATGGCCTGTAGTACCATGGCTGCATCCTCTGCACTGGTTGCCAGAACCCCACCCTGGTCCAGGGATGACGCGAATGCAATCATTCCGTACCTCGACACTCTTCCATAACTCGGCTTGATTCCAGTCAGTCCGCAGAACGCAGCCGGTTGGCGAATTGACCCTCCGGTATCGGTAGCTGATGCAACCGGCACAAGACGCGCCGCAACGGCCGACGCGGACCCCCCGGAACTGCCGCCCGGGACACGTGTCTTGTCCCATGGATTTGCCACCGCACCGAAATAGCTGGTTTCACAGGAAGAGCCCATCGCAAATTCATCCATGTTGGTTTTGCCCAGTGTGACCATGCCCTGACAATTGAGCTTGTCCACCACGGTCGCGTCATACGGTGATTTGAAGTTGTGCAGTATTTTCGACCCACAGGTGGTCAATACTCCCTGCGTGCAAAACAGGTCTTTATGGGCGATTGGTATGCCGGTCAACAGCGCGGCCCCACCCGATGACAATATCTGATCCGAATTACGGGCTTGCCTGAGTGCAATTTCATCGGTGATCGTGATAAATGCGTTCAGGTCACCTGCATTGTGAATGCGGTCGAGAAAGTGTTGAGTCAATTCGACGCTGGAATATTCTTTTTTGCGCAGGGACTCGCCATGTTCCCTCAGTGTCCTGGTATGCATAGCGTTAAAACTGTTTATTCGATGACTCTCGGAACGAGATATAGTCCGTTTTCTGTAGCGGGTGCAATATTTTGATAAGCAGCTCTGTGACTGACAGAAGTGACCGTGTCTTCCCTCAATCTCAGTGCAGTATCCTGAGGGTGGGACATGGGTTCAATATCGCTGGTATCGATCCGGTTCATTTGTTCAATCAGTTCGAGAATACGGGAAAGCTGTGCCGCAGACGATTGTGCCTGACGGTCGTCTATCCTGAGTCTTGCAAGTTTTGCAATATGACTGATTTCAGAGGGAGTTAAAGACATGATGATTTGATTCGGGAGGCAATTACCATCATAAGCACATCAACTTACCACAACATTCTGTGGTTGAATAGTATGGCCTGGATTGGTAAGCTATGCACAAATTATTTGTGGTACGGTTACCTCTATTTCCACTTTCTCACTTCACTTTCTTATATGGAATTTCCAATACAATGTTCAAGCGCCTGATTGGCCTCTTTTCCAATGACCTTGCAATAGATCTTGGCACAGCAAACACCCTCATTTATGTTCGTAACAAGGGAATTATCCTGAACGAACCTTCTGTTGTGGCGATCAAGGAACCAGCCAACAACAGCAGCGGTAAATCTGTACTGGCCGTCGGCTACGAAGCCAAGCGCATGCTGGGACGAACACCGGGAACAATCAAAGCGATTCGTCCGATGAAAGACGGGGTAATAGCTGATTTCAATGTCACGGAAGATATGCTCAAGTATTTTATCCGCAAAGCTCAGGAAAACAAGTTTTTTTCAAGCCCGAGGATCATTATCTGTGTGCCTTGCGGGTCAACCCAGGTAGAAAGACGGGCGATCAGTGAATCCGCCACTGGCGCTGGCGCCAGAGAAGTGTATCTGATTGAAGAACCGATGGCGGTTGCGATTGGCGCTAATTTGCCTGTTGCTGAGCCGACTGGGTCCATGGTGGTCGATATTGGCGGTGGCACCACTGAAGTCGGTATTCTATCTCTGGGGGGGATGGTTTTTTCAAGCTCCCTGCGGGTTGCCGGTGACTCGTTTGATGAAGCGATTATCAATCACATGCGACGACGCCACGGAGTTCTTATCGGTGAATCCACAGCCGAGCGCATCAAACATACCATTGCGACAGCCTGGTCGGAGTCAGAGCACAAAGATATGGAAATCAAGGGTCGGGATATTACCGAAAGCCTGGCCCGTGGTCTGTTGATCACCAGCGAAGAGATTTACGAAGCGATCAATGATTCCATTCAACAGATCGTTCACGCGATAAGGCAGGCTCTGGAAAAAGCGCCGCCAGAACTGAGTGCGGACATCAGTGAGAAAGGAATGGTAATCGCTGGTGGTGGCGCCTTGTTACGGGACATGGACAGGCGGCTGATGCAGGATCTCGGTCTGCCGGTGATTCTTGCTGAAGAACCCATGAGTTGCGTCGTTCGCGGCTGTGGCCGTGCATTGGAGGAAATGGATGTGATTGGTGACATATTTGCAAGCGATGGTTGACCCGGCTGAGTGCTGACGACTGCATCGATCGACCGTTTTACTTATAGACTGACCATTGCACAGTTGAATTGTTGTTTGTGTGTCAGTAATCCGGATTTGTAATCTTGAGTTACAATCGAATCTTTCCAATCTACCGTTTTGCATTCTTCCTCGTACTGTCCATCGGATTGATGATCATCGATCATCGAAGTACCTTGCTCGGGCCAGTCAGGAACATTACTTCGTTAATCAACATCACATTCGAATCCGTTGCGCTGTTTCCAGGCAATGTAGCCGCTATGGTAGAGCACTATTATCCGGATGACACACTACACCGGAAATTTATCGAACTTCAACGCAACCAGGCGATTCTGGAGACCAGATTACAACGCTATGAAGCGCTGGAACTGGAAAATCAGCGTCTCACAAAACTGCTGGGTTCATCTGAAAGTTCCACCAACCAGGTTCTGCTGGCAGAAATAATCGGATTGAGCCCCGAACCCTACAATCAGAATATCGTCCTTAACCGGGGAACGGAAGCGGGAGTTTTTCTGGGCCAACCTGTGGTTGCGCCCGAGGGTGTGCTCGGACAGATTTCAAAAGTCGGTCTGAGGAGAAGTGTTGTTACCCTGATCACCGACCCGAGCCACGGGTTGCCTGTCCAGATTCAGCGGAATAAGCTGCGAACCATCGTCCAGGGCGCTGGAGAAACAGACCGGGTCGAAGTGCCTGATCTGATCAGCCGCTCGGATATCCGGCGAGGCGACATACTGGTCACTTCCGGTATGGGCGGACGTTTCCCGATAGGATACAAGGTCGCTGAAGTGACAGATATTGTTGAAGATGCGAGCGAGCCATTCATGAAGGTCTCTGCGTCGACCATCGCAAAAATCGGATTGGTCAGGGAAGTGCTGCTGTTATGGAATTCCGACCATACCGACGATTTCAAACCACCTGAATCAGGATCTGTTTCAAGTCAGAAAAATGAGTAGGTATCGATTCAGGAAATCACCGTACGGAATTGTTCTGGTCACATTGGGTATCGGTCTCGTTCTGGAACTGGTCACTTATTTCGAGTGGATGAAGTATGCAGAGCCGGATTGGGTATTGCTGATCCTGTTTTACTGGTGCCTGATAATGCCAGACAGAATCGGTGTCGGCTATGGCTGGATTGCGGGATTGCTGATCGACATACTGAATTACTCTTTACTCGGGCAGCACGCTGTGGCCAAGGCATTCGTTGCTCTTTTCGCTGTAACCACAAGTCGCAGGATTCGGACGTATGACCTGTGGCAACAATGCATCATTGTTTTCTTCATCGCTTCGATTGATATTGGTATTACCGTGTGGATTGCCAATATCACGACCAATACCGAGATCAGACTGGTTTACTGGCAATCGGCGCTGATGTCGGCGTTGCTCTGGCCTGTCATATTCATTGCCTTGCGTTTCCTGAGACAGCGGATGAGGGTTGGGTAATGATACCGATACGGAATTATCCGGCTGAAATCAGTGTTGTCCGTAATCGGATTACCATCCTGTTCACGATAATACTGTTACTCGTTTTAATTCTTGTGGCCAGATTGGGCTATCTCCAGATTCATCAATACCAGCGGTTCTCTACGCTCGCCCAGAATAATCGCATAGACATTTTCCCCCTGCCTCCGATAAGGGGCCTTATTTTTGATCGAAACGGGGAAATCCTGGCCGAAAATCTGAAGGCCTACAATCTCGAAATATTGCCCGACAAGGTCGAGGACATGGACAGCCTGCTGCACGAACTGGGTCAGTTGATTGAACTGACAGATGCCCATTTGAAGCCATTTCGACTGCTGTTGAAGGAACGTCCGTCATTTGTAAGGCAGACCCTGAAAGCAAACCTGAGTGAACAAGAGGTTGCAATTATTGCGGTAAATCAGCACCGGTATGATGGAGTGGGTTTGAAGGCACGGCTGCAACGGTATTATCCGAAAGAGGACCTGACCTCTCACGTGATCGGCTATGTCGGAAGAATAAGCAAAAGCGATCTGGAAAAAGTCGATAATCAGGCTTACCGGGGAATGGAATATATTGGAAAGAGTGGCATAGAAGCACGATATGAATCCATGTTGCTGGGTAAACTCGGTGTGGTTCAAGTGGAAACCAATGCGCACGGGCGAATTATTCGCAAGCTGGAAGAAACCACATCCAATACCGGAAAAACGCTTTATTTAAGTATGGACATCAAGCTGCAGGAAAAAAGTGTTGAAGCGATGCAAGGATATGAAGGAGCGGTGGTTGCCATTGAACCGGGCACGGGAGACATACTGGCTTTCGTCAGCGCACCTGGCTATGACCCCAATCCATTTGTCAATGGTATCAGTGAAACCGAATACGACAGTCTTAAGACATCCGACCGCAAACCCCTGTTGAACCGAGCATTGTCGGGTCGCTATGCACCCGGTTCCACGATAAAGGGGTTCATCTCGCTGGTTGGCATGGAAAACGGGATCAACCATAGCATGACCAGTTACTGTCCTGGTTGGTACAGTTTGCCAAATCATACTCATCGTTACCGATGCTGGAAGAAGTACGGCCATGGCTGGCTGGATGGTTATGACAGTATCGTGCAATCCTGTGATGTCTATTTTTACCGGCTCGCAGAGATGTTGGGAATTGACAGGATAAACGAAGGAATGACCCGATTCGGTTTTGGTGAGCAGACCGGCATTGATTTGCTCGGAGAGCCTTCAGGGTTGATTCCCTCGAGGGAATGGAAACGGCAGCGTTTCAAACAGCCATGGTATCCAGGAGAGACGATCATTACAGGGATTGGCCAGGGCTATATGCTGGTTACACCGCTGCAACTGGCCGCTGCGACGGCAACGCTTGCCAATTATGGTAAAAAAATCGCTCCCAGATTTTTATCGGTTATCGAACATCCTTCAAGTCAGGTTAAACAACGCGTTGCACCTGTAGAACTCGGTACGGTTAAATTGCAGGATGATGATTTTTTTGCGCGAGTCATCGACAGTATGCAGGATGTAGTGCATGGGGAAAAAGGCACAGCAAGAGCGATAGGCATGGACATTCGATACCGGATGGCGGGCAAGACCGGCACGGCACAGGTCAAAAGCATTGCCCAGGATGAAACATACGACGAAGAAAACGTCGAAAAGAAATTCAGGGATCATTCGTTGTTTATCGGTTTTGCTCCGGTTGACGACCCGAAGATCGCGATTGCAGTTGTCGTCGAGCATGCAGGCAGCGGCAGTAAGACCGCAGCGCCAATCGCCAGGAAGTTGATTGATTACTACCTGCTCGAACGGTTGAAGCTCTATCCCGAGCCACCCGCCGAGCAATTGACCGGTCTCAACGGCCTCGCAGGGCTGCGGTCTTGAATCAGAAAACCTCTCATGTTGATTATCCGCTTCTGACTGTGATTTTCATGTTGTGTGGTGTCGGCCTGGTCGTGCTGTACAGTGCGGTTGGAGAAAATATCAACCTGATTGCAAAACACAGTATCCGGGTAGGCCTTGCCCTTGTATTGATGTATGTGTTTTCCAGAATCCCGCCAAAAGTACTGACTCGCTGGTCTCCGCATATTTATCTGTTGGGGCTGGTGCTGCTGTTTGTGGTTCTTGCAGTGGGGATCATAGGCAAGGGTGCACAACGCTGGATAGATCTGGGCGTATTCAGATTCCAACCCGCAGAGATCATGAAAATCGGTGTGCCGATGATGGTTGCATGGGTGCTCTCGCGGATGCCGATTTCGCTAGGGTTTGTGCCCCTGTTCATTTCGGTTCTGATTATCCTGACTCCTACCGTCCTGGTCATTTTGCAACCTGATCTTGGTACCGGCCTGTTGATTGCACTGGCCGGAATCACGGTCATTTTTCTGGCCGGAATCAGCCGAAAACTGATCATTTCCGTGATTGCGCTAGCTGGACTTGCTGCCCCCGTGATGTGGGCATTCGTGTTGCATGATTACCAGCGCAAGCGAATATTGACTTTGTTCGATCCCTGGTCCGACCCCCTTGGCGCCGGTTATCATACCATTCAGTCAATCATTGCGGTTGGTTCCGGAGGTATCTGGGGTAAGGGATGGCTATCCGGCACCCAATCCCAGCTTGAGTTCATTCCGGAACGCAATACGGATTTTATTTTCGCGGTTTTTGCCGAAGAGTTTGGACTGGCCGGTGTTGCTGTTTTGCTGTTTTTGTATTGTTTTCTGGTTTTTCGCGGGCTTTTGATTGCCTACTATGCGCAGGATACTTATTCTCGATTATTGGCTGGGGGGTTGTCTGCGACCTTCTTTTTCTATGTATTTGTCAATATCGGAATGGTTTCTGGTATTCTGCCGGTGGTCGGTGTGCCATTGCCGTTGATGAGCTATGGAGGAACTTCCATAGTAACCCTGATGATCGGATTTGGTATGCTTATGAGCATTTCACGAAACAAGAACCTGCTGCAACGCTGAAGATGAATTATCTATCATTTCTTTTCAGAAAAACCGTCCGGCAACTTGCATTGCCGGTATTGCTGGGAATATCGGTTAATGCCTGGGCGCTGGATATAGATCAATACCCCGCACTTCAGGAACTGGTCAAAGTCATGTCCAGTGAAGATGGTTATCCGAAGGACGAACTGGTTGAAATTCTCAGCAGTGTGTCAATTGATAAAAAAACCCTGTCTCTGATGGACAGACAATACGAAGCGCTGCCGTGGTTCAAATACAGGAAGCTGTTCATAAACCAGAACCGGATCGACGGGGGTGTGGGATTCTGGGACAAGCATGAACCGATCCTGGGCAGGGCGTATCAGGAATATGGGGCGCCGCCTGCTGTGATCGTCGCATTGATCGGAATTGAAACTCATTACGGCGCCCGTATGGGCGAACGGAGTGTACTTGGCAGTCTGGTCACGCTGTCGGCGGCTTATCCGAGGCGAAGCAAGTTTTTCACCCGTGAATTGAGAACCTTTCTGAACACCACCCGAAAAGAGAAAATAGCTCCTGGGACGGTGCGCGGTTCCTTTGCCGGTGCGATTGGAATCCCCCAGTTCATGCCAACCAGCTATGAAGCCTATTCGATTGATTTCAATGGCAACGGACGACGTGATCTGGTCAATGAAATTGAAGATGCGATTGGCAGTGTCGCCAACTATCTGAAAGTGCACGGCTGGACGCGTGGCGAGAAAATCTATTCCGCAGTTGTTCCGCCGTTATCTGCATCGGCCGCATCCCTTGTCGGTAGAAGAGCCAAATTGATCCACAACACCTCAGACCTGATTGATGCAGGTGTCAATTTTGACGCTTCGGGAAGCAGCAAGAAAAGCGCTCTGCTCTCCTTTAAGGATAAAAAGGGGAGACGATATATCGTCGGCTATGGCAATTTTTATGCGATAACCCGCTATAATACCAGCATCAATTACGCGTTGGCAGTCGCGGAATTGTCAGAAGCGATAGACAGGAGACGCAACTGATGACCGTCTCCCTGAAAACCCTGATTACCGTGGCTTGTGTCGGGTTGGCGCTTGCGGCTTGTGGTGGTAACAAGCGGAATAAATCGGGTGGCGGCTATTATGGCGGTGACAGTCCGCCGACACAAACCAGAGATTATGATAAAATTCTGGATGCCGTTCCGAGGAGTGAACCCCGCAGCCGGTATGGTAACAATCCCTACAAAGCCTTTGGCAAACGCTACAAGCCTATGAAATCAGCCAGGGGCTTCAAGCAGAAGGGGATTGCTTCGTGGTACGGGAAAAAATTTCACGGACGCCGGACATCAAGCGGTGAGACTTATGACATGTTCAAGATGACGGCAGCGCATCCAACATTGCCACTGCCGACGTACGTCAGTGTCATCAATCTCGATACGAAAAAGAAAATCATTGTCAGGGTTAATGATAGAGGACCTTTCCTGCATGGTCGAATCATTGATCTTTCGTATGCGGCTGCACAGAAACTCGGGATTGCCAGGAAAGGAACGGGAAGGGTACTCATCAATGCCATTGTCCCCTGATTTCCACTGATTTAAGTTATTGATTATGCGCTGGCTGTCTTTTCTGTTAACGCCACTTATTATGCCGTTCTGGTTGCTCTGTCTGGGTTATTCGAATCCGGCTGGCAGTGCCCTGATTGAAATTCCCGAGGCCGTAAAGTCCCCGATTCCGGCTCCATCAATCGACGCGAAGAGCTGGGTTCTGGCAGACTTCGAAACAGGCTGGATACTGGGGAGCAAGAATGCGGACCTTAAAATAGAACCGGCCAGCCTGACCAAACTGATGACCAGTTTTCTGGTGTTCGATGCTATCAAGGCTGAAAAATTAAGGTTTGATGACAAGGTATACATCAGTAAGAAAGCCTGGAAAACAGTGGGATCAAGAATGTTCATTCTGGTGGATACCCACGTCAGTGTTCTTGATTTGATTCAGGGACTGATTGTTCAATCCGGCAATGACGCGGCTGTGGCATTGGCTGAACATATTGCCGGAAGTGAAGAGGAATTTGTAGTAAGAATGAATTTGATGGTCGCGAAAATCGGTATGACAAATACCAATTTCACCAATAGCAGTGGACTGCCACACGACAATCATTACACTACGGCCAGGGACATAACGTTACTGGCGTTGTCTCTTATCCGTCGTTTCCCTGACCTGTATCACTACTATTCCCAAAGGGAGTTTACCTACAACGATATTACCCAACCCAACAGAAACATCCTGTTGGACCGGGACCCTACCGTTGACGGACTCAAGACGGGGTATACCAGAAAGGCGGGATATTGTCTGATCGGCACTGCGCTCAGGGATGAGGTGCGCCTGATTGCCACCGTAACAGGCGCCAAAAACAAGACCGTACGGGCCAACCAGGCTCAATCCCTGCTGGAGTATGGATACGATTCCTATGATGGTATGATTGTTTACAGACCCGGAGAGCCGGTCAAGACACTGCCTTTATGGATGGGTCAACAGGATCAGGCGAGTGTCGGGGTTCTTAAGAATCTTGCCGTACAGGTGCCGAGTGGGGAGTCTGCAAGAATATCTGTCACACTGAAACTTCCGGATAGTCTGGAAGCCCCGCTTGCAAGTGGAACTGAAGTGGGACAGATACAGCTAAGATTCGATGACAAGCCTGTACGCAATTCCTCTTTGCATGTAACCCGAACCCATGAGGAAGGGCCAATAATGGCTCAAATTCTGGATTGGTTCAAGCGGTTGTTTTTTTGAGAAAAGGGAAACTGATTGATATTTTCTGTGTGCTGGCATAAATTAAACTGCAAACTGCCCAACTCTTCCGGTAACTTACATGAAACACGAATCCATAAAAATCCAGAACCTGCATCACTATGTTGGTGGGCAAAAAATCGAAGGTAACAGCGGGCGCTTCGGCGATGTTTACAATCCGGCTTTGGGTGTGGTTACCAGACAGGCGCCATTGGCAAGCAGGAGCGAGGTGGAGAATGCGATAGCCGTGGCCCAACAGGCTTTTCCGGGATGGTCGGCAATCCCGGCGGGGCAACGCACCCAGATCATGTTCGCTTTCCGTGGTCTGATCAAATCGCACATGGATGAACTCGCTGAGTTGGTTTCCTGCGAACATGGAAAAACCCTGGACGATGCCAGGGGGTCGATCACCCGTGGTCTGGAAGTCATTGAATTTGCCTGTGGTATCTCGCAGATGTTGAAAGGGGAGTATTCATCGAGTGTCTCAGGCGGGGTGGATTCGTGGAGTATGCGCCAACCCCTTGGAGTGTGTGCCGGTATCACTCCGTTCAATTTTCCTGCGATGACGCCAATGTGGATGTTTCCGCTGGCAATCGCCTGTGGCAACACATTTGTTTTGAAACCCTCGGAGCGTGACCCCTCGTGTCCGCTTCGTCTCGCAGAGTTGATGAAGGAGGCCGGACTGCCGGATGGAGTACTCAATGTTGTCAACGGCGACAAGGAAGCGGTCGATACATTGCTCAAGGATGATCGTGTTCAGGCAGTCAGTTTTGTCGGCTCCACTGCGGTAGGGGAATACATTTACCAGACCGGAACTTCCCATAATAAACGGGTGCAGGCGCTGTGTGGAGCTAAAAATCACATGGTGGTGATGCCTGATGCAGACATGGATCAGGTTACAGATGCGGTGGTCGGGGCGGCATATGGCTCTGCCGGCGAAAGATGCATGGCGATATCTGTGGTTGTTTCAATAGGGGATGAACCGGCAGATACGTTGATCGAGAAACTGGTTCCGAGACTGGATGGCCTGAAAGTCGGCCCATATACTGAAAAGTCCACCGAGATGGGTCCGGTTATCAACCCGGCTGCAAAGACCAGAATCGAAGGTTATATCGACAAGGGGCTTGAGGAGGGTGCGACCCTGATCAGGGATGGCAGAGATGAAGTCGTCGAGGGTTCAGAGAATGGTTGTTTCGTCGGAGCAACTGTCTTCGACAATGTAAAAACCGGTATGAGTATCTATACCGATGAAATTTTTGGTCCTGTACTGTGTATTGTCCGTGCACAAAGCTACGAAGAAGCGGTGCAGATGGTCAACGATCATGAATATGGTAATGGCACTGCAATTTTTACCCGTGATGGCGATACCGCCCGGGATTTCAGCGAACGTATACAAATCGGCATGGTGGGGGTGAATGTGCCTATCCCTGTTCCGATGGCATTTCATAGTTTTGGAGGCTGGAAACGCTCACTTTTCGGCGACCATTCGATACATGGGCCGGAAGGAGTGCGTTTTTATACCAGACTGAAAACGATTACTTCGAGATGGCCATCCGGCATCCGGCAAGGAGCGGTTTTCAATTTCAAGGCAGGCGGCGAACACTGAACTGAAGTCGGATTCAACCTGCAGCCTGTCACCCCGAGGATCACTGCTCGTTTCTTTGTTGTGCCGCTTTCTCGATCAGGAAATTAATTACCTTGATCAGTTTCGTCTGGCTTCCTGCCAGAGAAACCGATGTTCTGTAACGCCCGTCTACAATAATTGCAGGTACGCCGTTGATGTCATATCTGCGGGACATAACGGTGGAGAAATTCAATTTGTTCTCCACGGCAAATGAAGTGAAGGTATCGGGTATTTTCGACCCGTCGACACCATTGTCATTCGCCCAGGCTGCCAGTTGTTCGACAGTACGGAAGGTGAGTCGTTGATCGTGAATCGCCGAGAAATATCTGCTATGCAGGTCTTCGAGCAATCCCAGAGCTTCGAATGTGTAGTAAACCCTGGCATCGAACTCCCATCGGGCATTCAGCAATGCGGGTATCGGCACATATTCCGCTCCTTCAGGAATGTTTTTCAGCCATTCAACGATATAAGGCTCCAGTTGAAAACAGTGCGGGCAGTGGTACCAGAACAATTCTGCTACCTCTATCTTGTCCCCGGTCTGAACCGGCTGGACTTCGTCCAGCAACTGGTAATCCTCCCCTTCGGCAAATGGTTCTTCCTGAGCGACGCATGGGGACAGCGACAAGCTGAGAAAAACAGCCATTGCCATTGCGAAAACAGTTCGGTTGCTGAATTTGTTTTTGTTCATGATCAGTATTTGATTGGCATCCGGTCAAGCCTGAACCAGCGTATCAATCAAGCGTTCCCTGATTGAATCTGGTATCCCGTCGAAACTTCCGTTACTCATGCAGATGATAACGGTTTTGCTATCAGGGCACAAATTTAATGCTGCGAGAATACCGTCTTTCGAGTTGAATATTTTCAATTCTGTTTGAGTTTCCAGCGATTCAGGCTGCCATTCCAGGTCACTTGTCCGATATAGCAATGTTTCATCTGAGTGATTCAGGGATTGTCCCAGTCTGTGCCCGTGTTGCCCGCTTTTCATGGTGTTTGAGCGAAGCTCCAGGACGGTGACAATACGATGCTGCGGATGTTTTGAGCGTATCGCTTCGATAGTCAGACCTATTGCCGTCGGATGATGGGCGAAATCTTCGTACAAGTATATCTGGCCCTTATTGAACAGAAGCTGAAGACGTCGGTCCGCAGCGATGAAGTCTTCCAATGCAGCCAGGGAGTCTGCCGTGCTGACTCCTGACAGTTCGCAGGCGGCGATCGCTGCCAGCGCATTTTGCATGTTGTAGGCGCCGATCAGATTCCAGTTGACCTGACCACAGACAGTGCCGTGGTGATAAATTTCGAAACTTGAACAATCCGGCTTCAATGATCTTGCAAACCATTGGCTGGAAGCATCCGTGATTGAGAACCGCACCAGATTGCTCCAGCACCCCATGCCCAGTACCTCTTCCAAATGACGATCATCACTGTTGACGACAATGGCGCCACGCGATGGAACGATTCTGATCAGATGATGAAACTGTCTCTTGATCTGGTCGAGATTGTCGAAAATATCACCATGGTCAAACTCGAGATTATTTAATACCGCAATAGTCGGACGGTAATGCACAAATTTTGACCGTTTGTCGAAAAATGCCGTATCGTACTCGTCTGCTTCGATAACAAACCAGTTGCCATCGCCTGCTACCGCAGAGTGGGGAAAATTGCCCGGTTTGCCACCGATCAGGAAGCCCGGAGACCGCCCCGATGAATGCAATATCCATGCGGCCATGGACGACGTTGTGGATTTTCCGTGGGTGCCAGCCACTGCAATTACATCCTTTTGAAGAAGTATATTGTCGTGCAGCCACTGTGGTCCCGACAGATAGTCTGATTTGTGGTTCAGCGCTGCTTCGACAAGTGGGTTGCCACGGGACAAGGCATTGCCGATAATGATCTGGTCATAGCGCCGGTTCAGATGTGCCGGATCGTATCCTTCAAATATCCCGATATTGCTGGTTTCAAGTAACGTCGACATGGGCGGATAGATATGTTCATCACAGCCGTGAACGTCATGGCCATTTGACCGTGCCAGTTGTGCTACTCCTGCCATGAAAGTTCCGCATATCCCTGCGATGAACAGTTTCAAATAGCCTGACCTCCAAACATTTGCAACAGGATGATGGCAGATATGATTTCAAGTGCGAATGTGATCAGAAATGCAAACAGCAGCCGTATTTCCAGAGTCTCCCGGAAAATGAATACGATAACCGAAAAACTCCACACATTCACCACCACCAGAATCAAACTGGCAACCCTGGAAACAGATGAATCTGTTATCATCAGTATAGGGGTTGCAGCCAGCAGAAGGACTGCGGAACAACCAAACATTCCAGTGGCGGACTGCAGCCAGCGCTCGCGTTTGGAAAACAGGGTCAACAATATTCTCAGACCGAGAGCGAGCAGGCCGATTTGTACCAGGCCGATCATTACCGGATTGATATCCTCAGTGAGGCGATTAATCCTTGTCGCCGATAAAATCAGTGTTGCAATAATGGTGAAAATCAATGCCTGCCTGGAGGCAGGTAAATCCTGGGGTCTGGCTCGGAACAGGCAGATTTGTATCAGTGTCTGGATAGTCTGGGTCATGGTTGCAAGGAATAAACGCCTGAATCGATCATACCATTAGTTATATGTCAAAAATAAACCTTGTCGATACGCACAGCGAACTGAACTTCAGAGTTGACCAGGCACTCGCTTCCAGGTGGGTCGGGATTGATACCGAATTTCTTCGGGAGAAGACCTACTATCCGAAGCTGTGTCTGATTCAGTGTCGAACAGAATCGGATGAATTTTGCGTTGATGCACTGGCGATTGATGATCTGGCGCCTTTAGAACGGCTTTTCGGTAATCCCGCTATCGTCAAGATCCTGCATTCGGGCAGACAGGATGTGGAGGCCCTGGATCAAAGGTTGAACCACCCCCTGGTCAATGTTTTCGACACCCAGATCGCCGCCTCATTTTGTGGTCCCGACGAGCAGGTGAGTTATGCTTCGCTGGTTGAATCGATCTGTCAGGTCAACCTCGCGAAATCCCACACCCGAGCCGACTGGTCCAGGCGGCCGTTGTCGAAAGATCAATTGCAATATGCGATAGATGATGTCCGCTATCTGCGCCAGATCCAGATGTTTCTGCAAGACCGGCTGGTCGCGTCAGGTAAACTGCAATGGCATCAGTCTGAATGCCTGCGGGCGTTCGGCAACAAGGATTTCGTCATCGCCCCTGAAGATGGATGGAAGAGATTGAAGCAGGGCGCAAAATTACCCCGCAGGCTTCAACACTTTGCCAAGGCACTGGCAATCTGGAGAGAAAATAAGGCCCAGATCAGAAATCTTCCGCGCGAGTGGATCATGTCAACCCAGATATTGCTGGAAATCTGTTACAAGCGACCGGGTGACCGCAATGCCCTGTCAGCAATGGGTTCCGTCAGCAAAAAGATGGTCGAACGATCCGGTGACGAGATATTGCGAGTGTTGCAAAACGTATCCGGCAATGACCGGGATGATCCGGTCTGGGAGAAGTACAGACCATTGGATGGTGGGCAACGCCGTCGGGTAACAGAGATCATGGAAAAGCTTCGAACAGTGGCGCAGGAAAAGAATCTGAGTCAGGCACTGCTGGCGAACCGCAGTGATGTCGAGGCGCTGGTGACCGGTGAGTCAGGGATTTTGTTGTTGAAGGGATGGCGTTATGACCTGATTGGACGTGAGTTACAGTCAGAACTGGCTGATTTCCTGCAGAAGCCTGAACAGATATCAGCCTGAACGCTATCCGGATTTTGGTAGCAGGACAATCATGCTGCCCCTTTCCTTCATTATTCCTGCCGAACGTTCTGCGATTCCTCCATGCCCCCAGAACACATCTGCCCGCAATGGTCCGCGAATGGCGCCTCCTGTGTCCTGGGCGATCAGGAGTTGTTGAAACAAACGGCCAGACTCTCCCGGATAACTGGTGTTCAACCAGATCGGCGTGCCAAGGGCCACCAGTTCCGGGTCAA
Organism: Arenicellales bacterium; assembly: GCA_963663315.1. GTDB lineage: Bacteria > Pseudomonadota > Gammaproteobacteria > Arenicellales > Poriferihabitantaceae. The sequence continues at coordinate 854,754 of OY760176.1, forward strand.
TCGCAATACTTCGTTCGGGTGTCAATGGCACATTCAGCGAGCCCACTGGACCGTTTTCGACCGTTTCCCTCATGATAAAGAATACATAACTCGGATTTTCGTTGAGCAGGTCCTGAGCCTGGCCCGGATTGTCAGCAAGCCACCGACGAATCGTGAACAGTGAAATTTCATCCCTGTCCAGTTCTCCCTGATCCAGCAAAACACGACCAATGGGGACATACGGATGGCCATTCTGATTGCTGTAACCGACACCGATCAGTGACCCATCTTCGAGTTCCACTCTGCCCGAGCCCTGAATATGAAGAAAAAACACCGCTTCCCTGTCGTCCAGCCAAAGCAGTTCATTGCCCGCCAGTAAATTGCGATTGGACTCAATCTGTTCGCGTGAATAAAAGGGAACGATTTTCTTCCCGACTTTCAACCCCCGAACCCTTTTATTCTCCAGTGAAGGGTAAATACTACCCAATTCAACGGTCAGAAGTGAATCAGGCTCCTGGTAGATCGGATACCTGTATCGCTGATCAGGGGTTTTACTGCCGAATAACAAGGGCTCGTAATAACCTGTAATCAATCCCTCGGACCGGCCTTTTTCACCATATAAACGATGAGGAACAAACCAGGCTTCAAGAAATGCCCTGACACTGTCATCATTGACCTGATCGGGTTTAAGTTGATCCATTGCCGTACAGATATCCTTCCAGAGCGGTTTTGTCGCCACAGCGATGCAGTTATTTTCCAGTGCCGGCCAGACTTCAGCATGTCGGTCATCCTCCCAGCCATCAATCTCGGACCATTTAATCTCTTCTCCGATTCCCGCTGGCCTGGGCCTGATAAATGTACAGGACGTGACCGACAAGGCAATGGCGAACAGGATGATTTTGCTGGCAAGAGACTTACATGATGAGTCCATAAAATTACTCAATATTTGGCGATACGGGTGATATTACAGAGAAAAAACAGTATAATATTTGCCCTTCGAATCAGCCAGGAATTATACATGCCCTTTGTCCAAGTTCGCCAAAACGAACCGTTTGATGTCATTTTGAGACGTTTTCGTCGTGCCTGCGAGCGTGCAGGAGTCTTCACCGAGTCCCGACGACGCCAGTGTTATGAAAAACCCACTACTATTCGCAAGCGGGATAATGATGCAGCAGTGCGCCGGGAAATGAAGCGGGTGTCTCGACAAAGAGCGCGGCACAGGCGACTGTACTAGGATCCGGTTTCTGACTGGCTCCTGACTGGGCTTTGACATGAACCTCAAGGAATGCATTATTGCTGACATGAAGGCAGCAATGCGTGCGAAAGAGACCGTAAGGCTTGAAACAATCCGCATGCTACGGGCAGCCATCCAGAGAAAGGAAGTTGATGACCGGATAGAACTTGATGATCAGGGAGTTTTGCTTATCGTTCAAAAAATGGTCAAACAATCTACCGATGCTGCACAGCAATTCGCAAACGGCCATCGTCAGGATCTGGTAGACAAGGAAAATGAAAATATTTCGATTCTTCGACAATACCTGCCTGAGCCACTATCAGAACAAGCCGTTGGGGAAATCATCAATCAGATCCTGCAACAGTCCGACGCCACCGGTATCAAGGATCTGGGCAAGGTAATGGGGCTGGTCAAATCAAAAGTCCAGGGCCGGGCAGATATGAGTTCGGTCAGCGCTAAAATCAGATCCCTGCTGTCCTGAAACCTGGATTCTGGTTCATTGTCGGAGTTCATTGCCTCTCAAAGTTGCGGGGTTCTCCCGGAAATTTGATCAGGGAGGGGAAGTAATCATCAGGAGCGTGGTAGCCCAAAAGATTGAATACGGTCGCTGCAACATTCGCAAGTCCGCCTTCCAATTGTGAATCGAGTACATAACGGCCGTCGTCCGTACTGTCGAAAATGACAAAAGGTACAGGGTTGAGTGAATGGGAGGTTCGCTCTGTGCGTTTACCCTCTATCTCAACAAACATTTCGTCGGCATTGCCATGATCTGCCGTAAAGATCAGAACGCCATTGTTTTCCTGTACACACTTGATTAATTTCCCGAGACACTGGTCCACGCATTCAAGGGCCCTGACGGTGGCAGGAATATTGCCGGTATGGCCTACCATGTCACCGTTGGCGAAATTGATTCTTCCGAATCGAAACTGACCACTGTTCAGAAGGTCAATGGTGGCGCTGGTGATTTCCCTGGCTTTCATTTCAGGATATTCACTGAAGTCGCAATTGTCGGATGGAACTTCAACATAAGTCTCAATAGATTCATCTATGTACCCGGATTTATTACCATTCCAGAAGTAGGTGACATGTCCGAATTTCTGGGTTTCACTGACCGCAAATGTTTTCAATTTTTCTGCGCACAGGTACTCAACCATGGTTCGGTCAATAGTCGGCGGATTGACCAGATAGTTTTTCGGGATATTCAAGTCACCGTCATACTGCAATATTCCACAATAATAAATGTCCGGCAACGAGCCACGATCAAAGCCTGTGAATGTCTGATCTTCCAGTGCCCGGGAAATTTCGATCGCACGGTCACCACGAAAATTGAATAATACAACCCCGTCACCGTCCTGGATTTTTCCAATTGGACCCTGATCGTCAATAACGACAAATGGCGCGAGATACTGATCCGATAATGTGCTGTCTGTATCATATTGCCTGTTGATTTCGGCCATTACATCGGTAACCTGGTGGCCAAACCCTGCAACATCTCCGATTACATGTGTTTTGTACCCCCGTTCCACCATGCCCCAGTCTGCTTCGTACCTGTCCATGGTAATGCTCATCCGGCCACCGCCGCTGGCAATACGATAATCAAGATTATCAGTCTTGTTGAACCAGTCGAGTTTCTCCTGCAAATTTTTAACATGGATCAATGCTGACCTCGGCGCCACATCCCGACCGTCGAGCAGAATGTGAACGCGCACGGAATAAATCGCGCATTGCCTGCACCTGTCGAGAAAATTGAGCAGATGATCAAGGTGGGAATGGACGTTTCCATCTGAAAGTAATCCGAGAAAGTGCACGGTGTGACCGCTTAAGCCGCACTTTTCGATCTGCTGCCAGGCTTCGCTTCTGAAAATCCTGCCGCTTTCGAATGCATATTTGACCAGTTTGGCGCCCTGATCAAATATGCGGCCACCGCCAAGCGTATTATGACCCACTTCGCTGTTTCCCATATCACTGTCCGAAGGCAGGCCAACATGCGTACCGTGGGCATGTAACCGGGTACTCAAAGTCGAGGACAGTAATTCATCAATCACGGGGGTATAGGCTAACGACAATGCGTTTGCGGGACCACTTTCAGCCAGTCCCACGCCATCCGCCACGACCAGAAGCAGGGGCCCCTGTCGTCCTTCAAAGGTGGTTAATTCGTTCAGTCGCATATACGGATTCCAACAGTGAACTTAAGAACGGAAGATTACAATAACTGCACAATCAGCTTACTTAATGCCAGGGCACGATGGCTGACCCTGTTCTTCGTTTCCGCATCAAGTTCGGCTGAGGTGCAATTCATTTCAGGGATGCAGAAAACCGGGTCGTATCCGAATCCATTATGTCCACAAGGAGATTCAGATATCCGACCCTGCCAGATGCCCTGGCAAATAATCGGATCAGGGTCATCAGCCCTCATTACCATCGCTACGGTACACTGGAAATGGGCATTGCGGTCTACAGCAGGCACATTCTTTAATTTTTCAAGCAGCTTGTTGATATTTTGTTGATCCGTGGCGTTTTCTCCGGCATAACGGGCAGAATAGATACCGGGTTCTCCATTCAGACAGTCGACACACAGCCCGGAATCATCAGCGATGGCGGGCAGGGCGCTTTGTTTGCTGGCGTGGCGTGCCTTGATCAGCGCATTGGCTTCGAAAGAATTTCCGTTTTCGATTGCGTCGCCAATGCCAAATTCAGTCTGATTGACAATTTCGTGATCCGAACATTCCAGCAATTTCTGAATTTCCCTGATTTTCCCCGGATTACTGCTGGCAAGCACAATTTTCATGCCTCTGGACCCTGTTTCAGATCCCGGACGAAATTATTCGGCAATTCCTTCATTCATAATATCCTGTCAAGACTTTCCCTTTGCTTGTCAAACAGCAAATTGCATCCCCGGGTCGCATGATCAAGCATCATATCCAGCATCTCTCTGGAAAAAGGCGCTCTTTCTGCAGTACCCTGGATTTCGATAAGGCCGCCCTGATCATCCATCACGACATTCATATCGGTCTCGGCGCCGCTATCCTCGGGGTAGTCGAGGTCGGTGACCACCATACCTTGATAGATTCCGACTGAAACCGAAGCGACAGCGCGGTAAACCGGATTTTCCAGGAGCAGGTTTGAATCAATCAGGCCGTTGATTGCGTCCATCAGTGCAACATATGCCCCTGTGATTGAAGCCGTGCGGGTTCCACCATCCGCCTGCAGTACGTCACAATCAATGGTGATGGTTCTCTCTCCCAGTTTCCTTGTATCGATGGCTGCACGAAGTGACCGCCCGATCAGTCTTTGAATTTCCTGGGTGCGGCCAGATTGTTTTCCCCGCGCAGCTTCGCGTACCGTACGTTCATTGGTGGCGCGCGGCAACATGCTGTATTCCGCTGTGATCCAACCGCATTTGGAATTTCTGAGGAAACGAGGAACGCGGTTCTCTACCGAAGCGTTGCACAATACTTTTGTATCACCGAAACAGACCAATACGGAGCCCTCAGCATGTTTGGTGAAGTGACGTGTGATGGTGACGGGTCTGATCTCGTCCGGCCTGCGGTTATCTGTTCGTGTCATCAAGGAAAAACTGGAATTATCGGGATTCGGATTATACCTTTAATCGTCGAAGCAGTTGTCTTGTACCCGACTTGCATTTACCAGATTGGGGCAGCTTCAGAACTTTTTCTGATAAATCCGGGCATGGCAAGGTGGTTTTGATTTATCGGGCTACCGGTCTGATTGCCTTAGGAATGCGATCAGATTTATCATTTCAAATGCAATCGTAGCCGCTGCCAGCGCGGTGATTTCCGCATGATCATAAGCTGGCGCCACTTCGACGATATCTGCTGCAATCAGGTTCAGGCCCTTGAGTCCGCGAATGATATTGATCAGTTCCCGGCTGGACATGCCAGCGATTTCAGGCGTCCCTGTACCCGGGGCATGAGCAGGGTCGAGCACATCGATATCTATTGACAGGTAAAGCGGGTTGCCGCCGACGCGGTCTCGAATGCGTTTGACGATATGATCAATACCATGGGTATGAATTTCATCGCAGTGTATGACCTTGAATCCAAGCTCTTCGTCGTTCTTCAAGTCATCCTTGCTGTACAAAGGCCCACGGATGCCGACGTGCATCGAGGCATCATCGTTGAACAGGCCTTCTTCAGCTGCTCTGCGAAATGGTGTTCCATGCGTATACGGTGCGCCAAAATAAGTATCCCAGGTATCGAGATGCGCATCGAAGTGAACCAGCGCTACCGGCCCCGTCTGTTTGTTGACTGCCCGCAGCAGTGGGACGGCGATAGTGTGATCTCCGCCCAGACTGACGATGGAGTTGGCTTTGGCAAAGAGACCGGTTGCCGCGGTTTCGATCTGTTGAATGGCTTCTTCTATACTGAAGGGATTGCATCCCACATCTCCGGCATCTGCAACCTGAATCGATCTGAATGGTTCAGTGTCATAAGACGGATGAAAATTGGTGCGGAGATGCCGGGAGGCCTGACGAATGGCCTGTGGGCCGAATCGGGCGCCCGGTCGATAGCTGGTGCCGGAATCGAAAGGGATGCCGAGTATGGCAACGTCACAATAAGGCACATCCCGCAGTTCGGGTAACCGGCAAAATGTGGATGGACCCGCGTAACGCGGTATTACAGTCCCGCTAACGGGTTCTATCGGGGAAGATTTTTGAGACATGGCTGCAATCCGGTTCAGTTCTGATTGTGTGTAAGCGAATCTTATCGGTTTGTGATACAAGAATGCGCTGTGATAAAGTATATTTAATATTGCTTTACTGGTATACAATTTATTTCACACAGTTGGTATCAATCGTTCAGTTTCAACCTGTTTGCCGCCCTTTATCCTGCGAGCCAGAGTGGTACCGTTGAGAAATACAGGGGCAGCCCTGGCTCCGATGAATTCATTCCTGGCCTTGCAGGGCCTCGAAACCCTGTCCTTGAGAATGGATAAAATTTGTGAAAACACACTTACTGTGGCCAAACATCTGCAAGGTCATGAACGTGTCGAGTGGGTTCGTTACACGGGTCTGGATGACAGTCCTTACAAAGCGCTGCTGGACAAATACATGAATGGGAAAGGTTCCGGTGTGATGAGTTTTGGCATCAAGGGTGGCATTGAAGCTGGAACCAGATTTATCGATGCACTTCAACTGATACTGTGGCTGGTTAACATCGGGGATGCCAAATCCCTTGCCTGTCATCCGGCTTCGACTACCCATCGTCAACCAGGGACTGATTGCAACCATACCGAGGAAAGTCCCAATCGAGCAGACCGAAGAAAATCTGCATATCTGCACTCCTGAACAGATGATTGAAGAACTGTTACCCTACCACCCGGCGTAATCACATCGGCCAGACGCGATACCTTGCCCTCGGCTTCAAGCCTTGCATAGACGTCGCCAGTCGAGTTCAGCCACTATTCGGTGACGATGTCCGGTTCGCCGTTCCCGGCCAGAGACGCGACGGACGTGGTGGTTGCGGACGGTACCTTCTCAATTTTGCAGCCATATCCCTGCTCCATCAGGAACTTGGAGACTTCCGTGATGATCTGCGAAGAGGCCCAGTTCATCTCGGTAATGGATACCTCACCGCAATCGGCGTTCGCGGGGTTCGCCGCAGTCAGCATGACGCCTGCCACGGCGCCTGCTAATCCCAAAACAATCTTGCGCTTATATATTGGATACATTGGAATTTTCCTGGTAGTTATTATGTAACTTTATTTACTCCCTGGTATTGTTTGTTATTGCAAGAGCTTTTGGCTCATTCCTGCGGCAAGCAGATAAAAAACCAGTCCTGCTGTCGACAGCGCTATCAGTATGGGCAGGACCAGTTCGTAACCACCGGCTTCCCAGATCAGGGAACCCAGAAAAGGCCCAGAAGCAGCGCCCGCCAAGAAAAACAGGGCCAACGCGCCGGATTTGGCGCCGAAATTATTTTGCCCCAGAATGTCTCTCGCTATAACGGGCCGAATAACATTGACCATGCCATAGCCACCGCCGAATAACACTACAAATCCCACGAGCAGACCTGTCTGTGGTCCGGCAACCATCAGCGCCAGCGACGAACAACCCAGGATTACAAAGCAACAGATTGAGATACTGTGATGGGTCACATGCCGAAATGCCGCCATCATGACCAGTCGACCTGCAACCTGCGCCGGCCCAATCAGTGATGCGATTGTGGCTGCCGCATCCGCTGCAACCTGCCGTTCGTTCAAAATCGGAAGCAAATGATGAAGCGTGACGCCATGCACTACTGCACTGAATGCAAATCCCAGCGCAAGCAGCCAGAACGCTGGCAAGCGGGTAAACATTTCCGGTTTTTCCCGCCGGTGATGCGTTTCCGGTAACTGCGGTCTGGCCGGATAGCCAAGGCTGTTTGATCCCAGCCAGGTCAGGGGCGCGCCAATAAATATGACCAGGCCGGAGAATATCCTGACAGCGGCCTCCCAGCCAAATGCGCTGGTCAGGTAATGGGTCAGCGGGAAGCACACTGTGCTGGCGAATCCGGCGATCACGGTAACCAGGACAATGCCATGTTTGGCGTTCTCACTTCTGCACCGGGTAATCAATGCAAAGCACGGCTCATACAGACAGCCGGAGAGAGCAATACCGATCAGACCCCAGACCAGGTAAAACTGTGCAAGCGAGGTGACGTAAGACAGACTGTACAGGCAGATACCACCGACAATTGCGCTCAAGGTCATCAACAGATGTCCCTTGCCCCGATCTATTACTTTACCTGCTAGAGGCGAAACGATGGCAGATATGAAAATTGCCAGGGTGAGGGCGCCGGTAAGATCGACCCTTGACCAGCCCAGAACCATTTCCCATTTGACCAGCATCGCCGGAAACAGATAATACAATCCGGCCCAATTGCATATTTGTCCGCCGGCAAGACAGATGATGGCGAGATCGGGCTTTCCGGCATTCTTCCCCATATTTATCCCAATGTGCTGGACAAGAACACTTCAATCGCCTCTATCATTCATTTTTATCGGTTATTGAACCGTTGTCGTTATTTTGAGTTAAGATTTGTGATAGATTGGAGTGTTGATATTGTATCGTGATTGCACCCAAATGAATTATCCAGGTATCACATTAACCGGTGACAGCAGCCCGATGATTGAGTTAGGGATGGCGGATATCGACCTTTCGCTTCCGGTAATGAGTAATGAGGGGCTGGAAGGAATTTATCAGGTGCAATCCCGCAACCAGTATGGTGAAGACCGGGAAATCAACATTGTCGGTGAGGCGCCCCTTACAATAAAGATCGACGGCCAGGAGTTGGTGACGTTGATGACACTCGGAACCCATCCGGAAAAACTGGTACTGGGATATTTGCGCAATCAGACATTGTTTGAAAGTCCCCGGGAAATCAAATCCATACAGGTTGACTGGGAGCGTGAACTGGCTGAAGTGGTCACGATGGATGGACGCGGCGTACGCGGATTTGACACCACCAGAAGAACCATCACCAGTGGCTGTGGCCAGGGCACGATACTGAGTTGTACCCTTGACAAATTATATCAGTACAGGTTGCCGGATATTGAGATCAGGCAGTCGGATATTTACAAGGTATTGAAACAGGTTGCAAATTTCAACAAAGCTTATCGAGCTGCGGGTTCGGTACATGGTTGCGGGCTGTGCAAGAACGGAGAGGTGTTGTTATTTATTGAAGATGTCGGCCGTCACAATGCAATGGATACCATTTCCGGGGAAATGTGGTTAAGTGGAATACACGGCAACGATAAGATATTCTATACCACGGGTCGGCTGACTTCGGAGATTGTGATGAAAGCGGCCTTGATGGGTATTCCGGTACTGGTTTCCCGCAATGGCACAACCAATATGGGCCATGAACTTGCGGTGGATCTGGGCGTAACCTTGATCGCCAGGGCGAAAAGCCGACATTTTACTGCGCTCAATGCACGCAACCTGATATTTGATGCCAAACCGGAGAAAATCAGGTGATCCGGCACGCTAAACGCTGAGCAGCAGGTGCTCTCTTTCCCAGGCGCTGATGATTTTCAGGAAAATATTGTACTCATGGTGTTTGACGCTGCTGTATAACCGGATAAATTTCTCTCCGAGTATTTCATGAAGTTCCTCGCATTCGAGCAGTTCATTGACCGCTTCCCTGAGGGTATGGGGCAGAGTGGTTGCCATCTCGCTGGCGTCCCCTGAAACCGGTTGCTTCGGATCTATCCGCTGTTTTATTCCAAGGTAACCGCATGCCAGGGATGCTGCGATAGCGAGATACGGATTTACATCTGCGCCCGCGATACGGTTCTCCACTCTGCGCGCCTGGGAATTTGAAACCGGGACACGTAATCCTGCCGTGCGGTTGTCGTACCCCCATTCGATATTGATAGGAGTGCCGAACTTGTCGGGCGCCAGCCGACGATAAGAATTGACGTTGGGCGCGATCAATGCCATTGCGGCTGGAAGATATCGTTGAAGCCCACCGATATACCACCTGAACAATTCACTTTCCTTGCCGTTCCCGTCAGTGAAAACATTCGAGCCTGTGCTGTCAATCAGACTTTGATGAAGGTGCATTGCACTGCCTGGTTCATTCTCCATCGGTGCAGCCATGAAGGTGGCATACAATTCATGGCGCAAGGCGACCTCCCGCATCCCCCGCTTGAAAAGAAAAACCTGATCAGCAAGTTCAAGAGCATCACCATGCAGCAGATTGATTTCCATTTGAGTGACACCTGACTCATGGATCAGGGTTTCTATTCCGATGTCCTGGGTTTCGCAATAGTCGTAAAGGTCCTCGAACAACGGGTCGAATTCATTGAGTGCATCAATACTGAAGGGCTGTCGTCCGGCTTCCGGTCGTCCGGACCGGCCGACGGGCGGCTCCAGTGGGCAATCTGCATCCGTGTTCCGCTTGACCAGATAAAACTCCACTTCGGGGGCGACCACCGGTGTCCATCCCTGCTCCTGGTAGAGATTCAGAACCCTTCTCAATACCTGTCTTGGCGAAACCTCGACCGGTTTTCCATCAAAATGATAACAGTCGTGAATTATGATTGCGGTCGGGTCACTGGCAAAGGGAACCCGTCGAACCGTGGATGGGTCCGGTCTGAGGAAAATGTCCCCATCCGATTCATCCAGCACATCACATTCAGTGGGATAATCACCATTCACGGTTTGCCCGAAAACACTTTCGGGCAGACGCAGCCCGACATCTTCCTGGTATTTTCTGGCAGGCAGAATTTTCCCTTTTGCGGTACCGGTCATATCCGGGATGACCGCTTCAATCTCTTCTATATTGTTTTTGTCAAGCCAGTTTCGGAGGTCAGTGGGCAACTTCCCCCCGGCGTTGTTTTCTCCTGGGATGTTTGTCGGCATTGAGTAGTGAGTATATTCGGTGGGGAAAAAATACTTTATAATTCCTGTACTTCAGGTGGTTTCTGGCGACGTTGCGCGTACACGTTTGAATGATCTGAATCATCAAATCAAATAACGCTTCGGCATAGCTGCCCCCATTGTGTACTTGGGATCGACAAAGTTACCAAGACGCACTTTCCCGCATTGACTGAGCATCATATACGCATCGTAACGATTGAAACCGTAGTCGTTCTCAAGCCAGTAGATCAACTCCCGATAGGCAATACGTCCCGCATCCTCCAAAGGTCGGGCGCTCCCGATCGCCATGATGAAATCATCGCTTTCCAGGCGTGGCCAATCAATCGGCTGATCCTTTATCAAGTTAACAGTGATGGTTGTGAACGTTGGATATTCAACAGCGACTCCACAGACCTCCCCGTCTCCCTGGCACGCATGCGCATCGCCAATGAACAGTCTGGCGCCCTCTATCCGAACTGGAAGATAGGTCACAGTCCCCGGCCCCATATCAGGAAGATCCATGTTTCCGCCATGACTGTCGGGGGTTAGCGAATTTATCGAATCGATCTCTGGCGAGCAACTAAGAGTGCCTATATGAGGTCGGTACGGAAACTTGATTTTGTCATTCCAGTGGACAATCTCTTCGTCAACATGAATTTTCCTGACGATCTCCGGTAGCGGCTCGTTAAGGGTGGCGGTGAGATTTGTACCTGTGAGAGCGCCGAATTCCCGGATCATGCAACAGGTACCTCTGGGCTGATCGCCGCGGGGAACCATTTTCTCTATATGAACACAGAGGGTGTCTCCGGGTTGAGACCCGCGCACCATGATCGGGCCCGCCTGCGGATTGAGGAACGGCATTCTGAGAAGTTCTGAGGGTTTATCGCTTTCTGACTTGATCGCTCCTTCAAATGCATCCTGTGTCTCGACCACGATAGTGTCCCCGGGATCAACTTCAATAACCGGGTCGCTGTACGGACCGATTGTGTAGATGTAAGTCCCCTGAACCTCAGCGGATAATTTATGCACCTTGCCCGTCGCAACTTTTGCAACCCCCTTTTTAAACATGATCGAATTCGATACCCAGTCATTCGGATATATGCGCGTAATCATTTCCATGGCTTTCTCCCTCTTGGTTGATAGTATTGATTAGTGCAAGTTTAACTATAATCTTGAGAGGCACGCAAGCGGCATCTGTGCAAAAAGCTCACGGAAGAATGCGCCCTGTTTCGACTGAACGCCAGATACACGTATTATAGTCATTTCCCTGACAATTAAAGGAGAGACAGAACTTCGGTCAAGCGACTTTCATCCTTCACTTCCTCCGTGGTCAGTGTAGAGACGATCTCGCCTTTGTTCATCGCATATGCCTTATCTACACATTCCGATATCAGAGCAGCGTTTTGATCTATCAGGATAACCGAAAGACCCATCTCCGCTTTTAACTGAAGAATCACATCGCCGATTTCGTTAATCACGTTTGGTTGGATGCCTTCGCTTGGCTCGTCAAGAATCAATATCGAGGCTCCACCAGAGATCGCTCTTCCAATCGCAAGCATTTCCTGCTCTCCGCCACTCAGGGAGCCAGCGAGTTGATTTCCTCGCACCTTCAGGATGGGGAAAACAGTGTAGATAAGATTGATAAATCTTTCCCGCACCGCCGTATCCGGGATGAGATATCCACCCAGAATCAGATGCTCTTTTACGGTCATGCGCGGAAACACACTGCGGCCCTGGGGTACATAACCGACTCCCATGCGAGCAATTAAATGAGCCTCTGTATGGGTGATTTCCTCGGTTCGGATGTAAACAGATCCTTTCATTGCTGGAATCAAGCCAACAATGGTTTTAACCAGTGTTGTTTTCCCAACTCCGTTTCGCCCGATGATTCCCAATATCTGACCGGGTTCCAACCGTAGCGAGACTCCCCGCACGACCTCGGCGGTTCCGTAACCGCTACTTAACCCTCGGGTTTCAATTTCAGCGGTCTGTTGCAAGGTCAGCGGCCGAGGTAGATATTCTTGACATCTTCGTTATCCAGAACTGCCTGCAGGGAACCTTCAAAAAATACTCCGCCCTGTTGCATCACCGTCACCGTTTCGGCGATTTGTTTAATAAATTTAAGGTCATGTTCGACTACTAATACAGTGAGACCATGCTTTTGACAGATCTTGATCGTGTCTGCTGTCATTTCGGTTTCTCTCTCCGCGAGGCCCGCCGTTGGTTCGTCCAATAATCCAACTATTGCGCCGTTCTGGATTACCATTAAAATCTCCAACCATTGCAACTCATGATGAGATAACTCTGATGCCCTGGTTTCGCGGTTCATATCAAAGTCAAGTTTATCGGAAATCTCTTTGATGAGTTCCTTTGTTTGAGTCATCGAATGTACTCGGGACGCAATCTGAAGATTCTCTCTGACCGAAAGTTGTCCATACGCACTGATAGTCTGAAATGCGAGACCGAGCCCGCGTCGCACCCGTCCGCTTGGCGAGATTCGCGTGATGTCTTCGCCCTTGAACTCAATCGTCCCTGCATCGGGCTTGATCAGGCAACAAAGAACCTTGAACAAGGTAGATTTTCCAGCTCCATTTGGTCCGATGACACAACGAATCTCGTTCTGTTTAATCGACAAGTTGACGTCAACCAGCGCTGGGACACCCCCAAAGTGTTTGTTCAGATTGCGTGTCTGCAGGATTATTCCCATGTCCGTCTCGTTCAAATCTATCGGCTCCCGCTAATCAATACAGCAATTTTCTCCCAAATCGAAGTAATAACACCATCCCTGAACAGCATAATCGCAATCACCGTAGCGGCGCCGATAAACACAAGCGACAGTTGACTGCCTTGTGTGGAAAGAGCGAAAGTAAACCAGGTCATCAAAATCGTGGCAATGAACACCGCAAACAGACTGGAACGTCCACCTATTGCCGCCCAGATAACCGGTTGTGCGGCAGACACGAGCCCGAGTTGGGTTGGCGTGATGTAATTTCCCCACTGCACGTAAAGAACACCGCTGAATGATGCAAGTGCCGCGGCCAGGAGGAACACCCCGAACTGCCACATTCTGACGTCATAGCCCAGCAACTCGGTTCTCTGGAGGTTTTCGCGCATCGCCACGACTACCAAACCGTACTTTGAGTTTATAAATAGCCTCAGGCCTGTGAACAGTAAAACAACAAACCCCAACGCATAGTAGTAAAAGCTGTATCCATAGAGCGGATCACCAGAAAAGAAACGCATTGACGGTATGCCCGTCATGCCGTTATAGCCGCCAAGAAGAACAGTGCCAACTCGCCATTGGTATCCGGCCGTCTGGGAAAGAAATGTTTCAAGAAGTAACGTAAACACCAGTGTGATGACTGGAATAATCCAGTTCTCCACACGGGCAAAGAACAGGAAATATGCGAGGATGGCGGCCACGGAGACACTCAACCCTATGGCGGCGAAGATGCCGATGATTTCAGACCCCGGGATTCCTGCCATGTTGCCGGCGACCATACCATAGAAGTAGCCCGCTAGTCCAAAGAAAGCAACCTGACCAAAACTGAGCACTCCGCAATAACCCCAGATCAAGGCCACACTCAGACCCAGAGGGATGTTGACGAGAAAAAATGCGAAGATCATCGCTTCGTAATCACTGACCATCGCTGGCACGGCAAAAAGCATCAGTGCAAAGGCGGTGAACACCAGACCGGATGCTTTCGTGCGCCCCAGGTCCCTGGGACCAAAGAATAACTTAAGTATATTCATGATGTCCGGAAGACTTTGATGCTGGACAATCCATTAGGACAAAGCCGGATTAGAATCAAGGCGGCGATGAACAGCCCGACAGTTCCAGCAAAAGAGCCCAGAAACATCCCGACAGGGGTTTTTACTGCGGTTAGCGCACTGGCGCTGTAGAGTGTACCCGTAATGATGTTGTGGGCGCCGCCAACGACCACTGTTATGAAAGCGGGCGCCACAAATTGGGCTCCCATGAAGGGAGCGATCGTTGTTGTTGGCGCCAGCACCCCGCCAGCAAATGCCGCCAGACCCGATCCAAAAGAAAAACTCAGCGAATACATTCGATGTTGGTCAATTCCAATGGTGCGAGCTATTTCGGGTTGTTGCATGGTTGCTCTCGTCTTGAGGCCAACAGGCGTTTTGTGAAGGAGATAGTGAAGACCTAAAAGTGTCCCGAATGCCACTACGATCAGAAATAGCTGGTAAACCGAAAAGGTAAAATCTCCATACTGAATTGAACCGAATGGAATTTTGATAGAGGGCATGAAAGGGCCGAAGATCATCAACGTACCCTGGGCAAGTATCAGGCCGAGCCCCCAGGTTACCACCAGGGCGGACATGAGTCGATCATAGAGAAAACGAATGAACAATTGTTCAATAAGATATCCGGTCAGACAACCGGCGATAAAACAAACCGGGAGCGTTACGAAAAATGGCACACCGCTACTAACCAGAATGGTTGAAACATAAGCGCCAATCATCATGATCTCGCCATGTGCCAGATTGATGATATTCATCATTCCCAGGATTATCATAAGCCCGATTGAGCACAAGATCAGAAATGCAGCAGTCGCAAGCCCCTGATACAGAAGGCTTACTAACAGGGGTGCTAAATCCATCAAAGCTCCAGTTAAACCCCTCGATGCATGTCATACACCGAGGGGGTGGTTTGTTATTTATAACCTGACCTTAATTGCTGAACATGGTGAAGTAAGGATCTTCGTCCGGGATATACTGCTTGTACTCTTTCTTGCCTACCAGGTTCACTCCCATTCGCTGCAACCACCAGGGCGTGATCATTGGCCATTCTCTGAGGAAGCTGACGTGATGATTTTCGTCGGCAACCGCCAAACGAATCCAGTGGCCAGCATGGTGAGTGGCGGGCTCCATGAATACTGCCCCCTCAGGCGCTTCGATGGTCATTCCCGTCTCAAGAGCGCGTTTGACAGCCTCTTGCTCGGTTGTGCCAGCCAGTCGAGCGGCCTTCGCATACAAATGCACTGAGAAATAGGTGTTTTGCGCCATTTGCCCTATATAGGGGTCATCAGGAAACATTTTGTACCAGCGTTTCACAAAATCACGATTGCGCTTTGTCGGAATCTCTTCAATGTAGTTGACGCAATTGTGCATCCTGTTCAGAGATGGAGTTGAAAAACGCCGGTGCTCGTAACCCTGGGCCATATTCACCGTTGATGCCATTGGATATTCCAGACCAGCGGCAGCCGCCTGCGGGTAGTAGTTGGACTGGTTTGTACCTACCAGCAGGGTGAAAATCCAATCTGGTTTGGCTGCCTGGATACGGGCAATAGACGTGCTGAAGTTGGATTCACTGAGTGGCACGAACTCTTCTTCAATAATCTCTCCTCCGACCAACGGTGCAGTCGCTTTCGTCCAGGCCGCAGTAAGCTGTCCGAAATTGTAGTCCGCCGCGACGGTATAAATTCGCGGACCAAATTTTTTCACCATGTAGTCAACAACGGGAATGACCTGTTGCTCGCAAATAGCTCCCGTGCAGAAGGTATTGGCGTCTGCAACACCCCCCTCGTATTGGTTGGTATAGATATACAATTGATTGAACTGATCAACAATCGGGCGAATAGCCTCCCGTTCCGCGCTGGTAAACCCTGCGACAAGACAGTCAACCTTGTCACCTTGAATCAGTTTCCGGGTAAGTTGCTGCCAGATGTTATTGTTTGACTGACCATCAAGATTAATCAATTCAACAGGTCGCCCCAGAATTCCGTCATCGCCGGAATCCACAAGAATTTCGTCATCTTCAACGAAAGCCACGGTCTCATTTGAGCGATCACCGCCATCATCAAGATAGTTCAGGTCGCCTGTACCCGCGCCCATCAAGGGCGGTTGTGTGGCTGCGGAAGTGAAAACACCTACTCCTCCAGTTCCAATGGGTCCGCCCTTTAAGGTAAGTCCCGCATTTATTTCAGCAACAGCGAGTTGGGCAGCGTGGTCCTTCTGCACGCCATACACGGCTAGATTTCCGGAAAGATCTTCCAAATGACCAATTTTGACCGGCCCACTGTCCTGGGCCATGGCAATACCCGAAGTGATAATCGAAGGCGCAACCAGCACGGCGCCTGCTACAGATGATGCTTTAAGAAAATCTCTTCTGGATTCGTTAAGGGAATATGGAGTTGTCGACTCTCCAGATTCGTCATGTGTCTTGATTGACCGTTTTTCATCTATATTCATGATATGCCCCAAATTAGTTAATTGAAATCTAATGCTATAGCATTAATATCCCCGGTATGTCAATATTTTGATCCACTACATTGTTGAGAACAACTAGACTACCCGGTTCCAGACAAAGCGGGCCCGTCCAAACTCAATCGCAAGTTGCTTTTGCTATTACCGGGTAGGGTGGAATCTGAACTTGTAACTCCTTTTAACCGTACCTTGGTAATATCACAGATACCGTGAATTCATGTCGAAATAAACATGCCCGGAGTCTGGTCAATATCAGAATTGCCGGTTCCAATGAACATGGTCAGAGGGTGGACAACTTCCTGATCAGGCATTTGAAAGGGGTGCCTAAATCCCGGATCTATAAAGCCGTGCGCTGTGGAGAAGTCAGGGTCAATGGATCAAGGATAAAAGTGTCCCGCAAACTGATCGAGGGTGACAAGGTCAGGATTCCTCCATTGCGGATGAGTCAGGATAAAGACAGGGTTGTTATCCCCCCGAAGCTGTTGGAGAGCATCCCGGTTATCTTTGAAGACGAGCATCTGGTGGTGGTTGACAAACCCTCCGGACTGGCTGTACATGGTGGTTCCGGCTTGCCATTTGGACTGATCGAGGCTGTGCGTCAACTCCGGCCCGGTTTGTCTTTTATCGAGCTTGCGCATCGACTGGACAGGGAAACATCGGGTTGTTTGATGCTGGCCAAATCCAGGAAGGCGCTGTTGGCGATACAATCGCAATTCAGCGCCGACCGTTCGGCTGAAAAAACCTATCTGGCCCTGGTGGAAGGAGATTGGGATGCGACAGATCAGCGAATTGACTTCCCCCTGTCGAGAATAACCGATAGTAATATAAAAAAAATCGAGGCTGGCGCAAATGGGCAGAGGGCGGTAAGTGTGGTTTCCACCGTTTCCCGATATGCAGAGGGAACTCTGGTACGGCTTGAACTGAAAACCGGGAGGATGCATCAGGCACGGGTACACTGCGCCACAGCGGGGCATCCTGTGGCCGGCGACCGCACTTATGGCAATCGCAATTTTAATCAGGCAATGAAGAAACTGGGGTTGGGTCGTTTATTCCTCCACGCCTGGACCCTGGCCATTGTGCACCCGGATACGGGCAGGCCATTGAGTTTTGAAGCGCCTTTGCCAGGACAGTTGAACTCAGTGCTGGAAAAACTCCATTGAAGCGGGAAAGAAAAACATGGCTGCCGGTTTTCAGGCGCGCCGTATTTTCTGTGACGGGAGGTTGCTTAATGCTAGAATCCGGTATTGTCGAATCAGGTCGATTGTCAGGTGCCCAGCGCTAAAAAGAAAATCCGAAAAACCTTGAGTTCCAGTCTGAGCTTCTCAGGAAATGTCCTGTCCCTGTTGCGGGAAACCGGGATGATAGTCCTGGTAGTGGTGATCGGGTATTTATTCATATCCCTGCTCACCTATTCTCCTGTTGACCCCGGACCTACACATACAGGCAGCACAACGGAAATCGTCAACATCGGAGGGAAGGTGGGTGCGTGGATCGCCGACTTGTTGTTTACCCTGTTCGGGCGAATGTCCTATCTGTTCCTGATTCTCCTGTGTGTCACGATATGGCGCACGTACAAGGACCGGACTGTGGACAGGGAACCGGATTTCAGATATTTTCTGACTGCTTTTGGATTTGTGATGGCGATGATAGGCGCCTGTGTTCTTGAGCAGATATATTACCCTTTGCACGACCCTGCGATCAATTTCAATGCAGGTGGAATCATCGGTCAATTTGGGGTCCAGGGATTCCAGTTGAATTTTGGAACCGTTGGCGCCACGGTTATTTTGATCGGTCTGCTGATCGTCGGGATTACGCTGGTCGGCCACGTTTCCTGGTTTAGCTTGATGGACCGTACCGGTTATCAGGCTTTTGTTATTGCAGGTTGGATTAAGTTGAAGACAGAAGGCCTGTTTGATCGCAGGAAGGGTAAAAAGGTCAGGAAGGCAAGACAGGTTGCGGTGAAAAAATTCAGATCCTCCCTGTCAGAGAAAACACCGCCAAAGATAGAGCCCCGGATTCAGGCTACGGAGCAGAGCAAACGCAAACAGCAGGAAAGTCAGACCAGTCTGCTCGAAGAGAAAAGCAGCGGGGGCGTATTACCCGAATTATCCCTGCTCGATCCTGTGATTGCAGATGGCAGGGGTTTTTCCAGGGAAGTTCTGGAGTCGATGTCCCAGCTACTGATAAAAAAACTGAAAGACTTTAATGTCGATATTACGGTGGAAGCGGTTCGCCCGGGGCCGGTAATCACGCGTTTCGAGATCGAGCCTGCGGCCGGTATCAAGGCAAGCCAGATAGTGGGCTTGTCTCGCGACCTGGCACGTTCCCTGTCGGTGGCCAGTGTCAGAGTGGTTGAGAATATTCCGGGTAAAACGACCGTTGGCATCGAAGTTCCGAATGAGCACAGGGAAGTTGTTCGGCTGATAGAAGGCCTGTCTTCAGAGGAATATGAAAGCAGCGCCTCTCCACTGACATTGGTACTGGGCAAGGATATCTCAGGTAACCCGGTGATTTCAGATCTGACCAGAATGCCGCATGTGTTGATTGCGGGTACAACCGGATCGGGGAAATCAGTCTGTGTCAACGCCTTGATCTTGAGTCTGGTTTACAAATCCACCCCCGAGCAGGTGCGGATGATCATGGTGGATCCAAAGTTTCTTGAACTGTCTGTATATGACGGGATTCCCCATTTGCTGGCGCCTGTAGTGACTGACATGACCAAGGCAGCGAATGCATTGCGCTGGTGTATTACCGAGATGGACCGCCGTTTTCGACTGATGGCGGAAATTTCGGTGAGAAATATCACAGGCTTCAACAAGAAAGTGGAAGCCGCGGCCAGCGCTGGCAACCCGTTGGTCAACCCTGACCAGAATGCGGAAGAAAACACCGAACCGGAAATACTCGGGACATTACCCTATATTGTAGTCATCGTTGACGAACTGGCTGACCTGATGATGGTGGCGGGTAAAAAAATCGAAGAAATCATTATACGTATTGCGCAGCGCGCCAGGGCAGCGGGGATACATCTGATACTTGCAACCCAACGGCCTTCAGTGGATGTGGTGACGGGTTTGATCAAGGCCAATGTGCCTGCCAGAATGGCATTTCAGGTCTCATCGCGTGTCGATTCCAGAACTGTACTTGATCAGATGGGCGCCGAGCAACTCCTTGGGCAAGGCGATATGCTGTTTCTACCCCCCGGTTCGGGTTTTACCCAGCGAGTGCATGGCTCTTTCGTATCGGATGGAGAGGTCGCAAACATTGTGGCTAATCTGAAAATACTGGGGCAACCCACCTACCTTCAGGAGGTAACCGAAAGCGCCTCAGACAACGGCGGTCAGGGTATGGTTACAGATGGGGAAGGGGAAGAGGACCCGCTGTATGATGATGCCGTGAGTTTCGTCACCCAAAGTGGAAAAGCCTCCATTTCTTCAGTGCAGCGTGCCTTGCGGGTGGGTTACAATCGTGCAGCCAGAATGATCGAAACCATGGAGCAAACCGGGGTGGTGTCGCCTTCGGTTAACGGCAAACGGGAAGTGCTCGCCCCTGGGCCACCTGAAATCGATTAAAAATATCGGAATCATGAAAAAATTGAAACTGGATCTTCTCCTGGGCATCGCTTTGTCAGTGGTGATGACGGCTAATGTTACAGCCAGCCCCGGTACTGATGCATTGAGTCATTTTTTCAATGAAATCAAGACTTTCAAGGCCAGATTCGGACAGGTTGTCCTGGATGAGTCGTTAACCGAAATCGATGATGGTCAGGGCACGGTATGGTTCCGGCGTCCGGGGCTGTTTCGATGGAACTATGAACGTCCGGAGGCTCAGGAAATTGTCGGTGATGGCGAATTCGTATGGGTGTATGACATTGAACTTGAGCAGGTCACGGTTCAAAGCCAGAATCTGGCATTGGGGAAATCACCAGCCCAGTTGCTGGCAGGGTCAGGAAACCTTGAAGAAACCCATGTTGTTGAAGATATTGGTAGTCAGGGGCGATTTGACTGGGTCAACCTTATCCCGAAAGATCAGGAAAGCGGATTCAGTGAAGTTCGGATCGGATTCGAGGACAATCGTTTGAGGCTGCTGGAATTACTCGATAATCTTGGCCAGAGAACACGGATCAGTTTTGTTGACCTGAAGGAAAACGTCCCTATCCCGTTGAGCGTTTTCGATTTCGTTCCTCCTGACGGTGTGGACATTATCGACAACACCGAGTAATCGTGAACTATCTGTTAATTGCATTGGGAGGTGCATTTGGTTCCGTATTTCGTGTTTGGCTGTCGTCGACTGTCCAGTATCGTTTGCACTCGGGATTTCCGATTGGCACCATGTCCGTCAATATCCTGGGGTCCCTGCTGGTCGGATTCTGCTATGCGATTATCTACCAGCGCTTTGCGGGCAATGAGTTCCTTCGGGCATTTATCATTTTCGGTATACTCGGCGGCTTTACCACATTCTCGACCTTTTCGCTTGAGATTGTGAATCTTGTTCACTCGGGCTTTTAGCTAAAGGCATTGTCGAATATAATCGTCAGTGTATTGACATGTGTAGTGGCCGCTGCCGCAGGCTTGCAGATCGGGCGGTTTATTGCAGCATCCTGAACCCGGAATCCTCTCTAGATTTGAATTAATCGTGTTAGACCCACAGTTACTGAGACGTAATATTGACCAACTGGCCGAAAGGTTGCGAGCCAGAGGGTATACCCTGGATATAGACTATTACCAGAGTCTTGAGAGACAGCGAAAATCGCTGCAAAGTGAAATCGAAAGTCTGCAGGAGCAAAGGAACAGGATATCGAAACAAATCGGGTTTGCAAAATCCCAGGGCAAGGACATTCAACCGATTCTGAATTCAGTTGATGACCTGGGCGGACAACTGAAGAACAGGAAAACCGAACTCGGTAACATCCAGCAGAAACTGACGGTACTGCTCAGTGAATTTCCCAATGTGGCAGATGATAGTGTGCCCGTTGGCAGCGATGAAAATGAAAATGTTGAAATCCGGCGGTGGGGCATTCAGAGGGAATTTGACTTTCCGGTCAAGGACCATGTTGATCTTGGCGAAAGCCTCAAACAAATGGACTATGAAACTGCGTCGAAATTGTCAGGGTCGAGATTTGTGGTGATGACTGGCAGTCTCGCCAGACTTCACCGTGCGCTGGCGCAATTCATGCTGGATTTTCATATTCGCGAACACGGTTATACTGAAGTCAATGTTCCGCTGCTGGTCAATCAACAGACCTTGTTTGGAACGGGACAGTTGCCCAAGTTTGAAGATGACCAGTTTCGTACTTCCGATAACCCGCCGTATTATTTGATACCGACCGCTGAAGTGCCATTGACCAATCTTGTGGCCGACCGGATTCTTGATGCTGACTCGCTGCCGCTCAGATTCATTGCCCATACTCCCTGTTTTCGAAAAGAGGCCGGTTCTCATGGTAAGGATACCCGGGGCATGATTCGACAACATCAGTTTGAAAAAGTCGAAATGGTGCATGTTGTCAGGCCCGACCAATCCTATCTGTCGCTGAACCAGATGACCGGCCATGCCGAAGCAATCCTGCAGGCGCTGGAAATGCCCTACCGGGTGATTGCCTTATGTACCGGAGATATGGGGTTTTCAGCCGCCAAGACCTTTGACCTGGAAGTATGGATTCCGAGTCAGAACCAATACCGCGAAATATCATCATGCAGTAATGTCGAAGGCTTTCAGGCTCGCAGGATGAAAGCGCGCTGGCGTAATCCGGCTACCGGGAAACCCGAACCGGTGCATACCTTGAATGGGTCCGGTGTGGCAGTGGGGCGCGCCCTGGTAGCTGTGATGGAGAATTATCAGAATGCCGATGGCAGTATTTCCATCCCTGCCGTACTGGCGCCCTGGATGGGTGGCCTTGACAGGCTGATAAGAACTGCCGGATGAATGATAAGGAACTGGTGAAATGTTGAAAATTGTAATTTCCGGGGCTGCGGGTCGAATGGGTGCAGCGATCGCCCGTGAACTGTACCCAATGGATGATCTGACTGTTGTCGGCGCACTCGACAGGGTGGGCAATGACGTGATTGGCAAGCACATCGGGGAAGTGGCCGGGTTGCCTGAACCGGGCGTCAGAATCACCGACAGGATTGAAAATCTCGAATTTGATGTGATGATCGATTTCTCGAGTCCCGTTGCGGTGGCAGATCACCTCGAAATCTGTCAGGCGCACGATGCCGCCATTGTGGTCGGTACAACCGGGCTTGATCAGGCGCAAAGTCAATTGGTCGTCAACGCGGCTGATTCGATTCCGGTGCTATTGGCTGCCAATACCAGTGTGGGTATCAACCTTTGTGTGGCGCTGGTGGAAATTGCAAGTAAGGTGATCGGTGATTCGGTTGATATTGAAGTCGTTGAAGCTCATCATCGCCACAAGGCAGACGCGCCGTCGGGTACGGCTCTTTTACTAGGCAAGGCGGCGGCGGGTGCGCTGGACCGGGATTTCCCGGATTGCGGTACATTTGCCCGGGAGGGACAAACCGGTGAGCGCGAAACCGGAACCATCGGTTTTTCCACTATTCGTGGTGGCGATATCGCAGGCGAACATACCGTCATGTTTATTGGTGAAAGCGAGCGACTCGAGATCACTCACCGGGCAACGGACAGGAAAATATTCGCACGTGGAGCAGTGCGTGCAGCGAGTTGGCTGGCACAACAGAAAACAGGCTTCTACAGCATGCAGGATGTGCTTGGTCTTGATTGATTGAAACTTGTTCAGGATGTAAAATGCACCACTCATTGACCCGATGCGGCAGGGGGAAACCGGTAGAGTTTCTCCCTTTTTTTAGGCGTACATTGCGGATCCGGGATGCCGATGGCTTAACTGGAGATATTATTGAATACACCTGCTCTGCTTGTTCTTGAAGACGGCAGCACGTTCCATGGCAAGTCAATCGGCGCCAATGGCATGAGTGTCGGGGAACTTGTCTTCAATACTTCGATGACCGGTTACCAGGAAATTCTGACCGACCCTTCCTACGCCATGCAGTTGGTTACATTGACCAACCCCCATATCGGCAATGTGGGCGCCAACTCCGAAGACGTGGAATCAGCCGGGATCTTCTGCTCGGGGTTGATCGTGAAAAATGTACCCATCCTGCATTCTAACTGGCGCTCCGACGAGTCTCTGCCTGAATATCTGCGACGCCAGGGGGTCGTGGCAATCAGTGATATCGACACCAGGAAGTTAACCCGTATCCTGCGCAACAAGGGCGCTCAACGTGGCTGTATCATCGCACAGGAATCCCCGGATGAAGTGGCCGCGCTGGCTGCAGCCCGGTCGTTTCCCGGTCTTGCCGGAATGGACCTGGCAAAGGAGGTGACAACAGATCAAATCTATATATGGAATGGTGGGGTATGGGATCTGGAATCGGGTTATCAGGTGGCAGGCCAATCCGTATATTCAGTTGTCGCTTTTGATTTTGGTATCAAGCGCAACATCATGCGATTGCTGGCCGAGCGGGGGTGTGATATCACGGTAGTTCCTGCAACTACTTCAGCCGAAGTGGTTATGGCAATGGAGCCCGACGGTGTGTTTTTATCCAATGGTCCCGGAGATCCCGAGCCCTGTGACTATGCAATAAACGCAATCGGTCGCATCCTCAATACCGGTGTTCCTGTATTTGGAATCTGCCTGGGGCATCAGTTGTTGTGTCTGGCGAGTGGCGCGAAAACCGAAAAAATGAAATTTGGTCATCATGGCGCTAATCATCCGGTGCAGGACCTGGATACCGGGCAGGTCCTGATCACCAGCCAGAACCATGGCTTTACCGTGGATCATAAATCTCTGGGGGACAATATCCGGGTAACTCATTGCTCATTGTTCGATAACACGATACAGGGTGTCGAACGTCTTGATGTTCCCGCATTCTCATTTCAGGGACATCCCGAAGCCAGTCCCGGACCGAAAGATATCGGTTATTTGTTTGACCGGTTTATCCGGATGATGGAAAAAGACAAGTCAAGGAAGTCCGATGCCTAAACGGGAAGACATTAAATCCATTCTTATTATCGGAGCGGGACCGATAATCATCGGTCAGGCCTGCGAATTTGATTATTCAGGGGTTCAGGCCTGCAAGGCGCTCAGGCAGGAGGGATACCGGGTCATACTGGTGAACTCGAATCCTGCCACCATCATGACGGATCCTGATTTTTCCGATGCGACCTATATCGAACCGATCAAGTGGGAAACCGTGGCAAAGATCATAGAGGCGGAGAGACCGGATGCGATACTTCCCACCATGGGTGGGCAAACCGGACTGAATTGTGCGCTGGACCTGAATCGCCATGGAGTGTTGAAAAAGTTCAATGTTGAAATGATCGGCGCGACCAGTGAAGCGATTGACAAGGCTGAAGACAGGGAGCAGTTCCGTCAGGCAATGGCGGCGATCAATCTTGAAACGGCAAACGGTGATCTGGCGCATTCCCTGGAGGATGCCCACGCGATTGCCAATAAAATCGGTTTTCCGGTGATTATCAGACCTTCATTCACTCTGGGTGGGAGTGGTGGTGGGATTGCCTATAACATGGATGAGTTTGATGAAATCTGCAATCGAGGACTTGATACTTCGCCGACCAATGAGCTTCTGATCGAGGAAAGCATCATCGGTTGGAAAGAATATGAAATGGAAGTGGTCAGGGACAGCAATGATAACTGTATTATCGTTTGTGCGATTGAAAATATGGACCCGATGGGTGTGCATACCGGTGATTCAATCACGGTAGCGCCGGCACAGACACTGACTGACAAGGAATACCAGATCATGCGCGATGCCAGTATCGCAGTGTTGAGGGAGATTGGAGTGGATACAGGAGGCTCGAACGTTCAATTCGCAATCAATCCCGATAATGGTCGGATGATTATCATTGAAATGAACCCCAGGGTCTCACGGTCTTCAGCGCTGGCATCCAAGGCAACCGGCTTCCCAATTGCGAAGGTGGCAGCCAGACTCGCAGTTGGACTCACCCTGAATGAATTGAAGAACGAAATTACCAATGGCGCAACGCCTGCCTCGTTTGAACCAAGCATTGATTACGTAGTGACCAAGGTTCCCCGATTCGATTTTGAGAAATTTCCGCAGGCAGACGCAACCCTGACCACACAAATGAAGTCGGTGGGCGAGGTCATGGCCATAGGGCGAACCTTCCAGGAATCATTCCAGAAAGCATTGCGAGGCCTCGAAATCGGCTCCAGCGGACTTGATGACCAGACGGTGCCTGATAACATCAGTGCCCACGATTTTTTAACCTCGAAGCTGCGCATCCCCGGCGCCAGTCGACCCTGGTATCTTGCCCAGGCTTTTCGTGCCGGAATGAGCATCGACGCAATTAATCAGATCTGCAGAATCGACCATTGGTTTCTGGCTCAGATAGAGGATCTGGTGGAAACCGAGAAAGAGATTGCCAGATCAGAATTGATCGGTCTTTCCACCGTCATTTTGAGAGGCTGGAAAGCGAAAGGGTTTTCGGATTGCCGTATTGCAAGGTTGATGGAACTCGATGAGCAGCAGATCAGGGACTACCGGTACAGAAATGCGATTCATCCGGTATTCAAACGGGTCGATTCCTGTGCGGCCGAATTTGATACCGCTACGGCGTATCTGTATTCGACTTATGAAGAGGAATGTGAAGCCAATCCGACTGACAATGAGAAAATAATGGTGCTCGGCGGAGGTCCCAATCGGATAGGGCAGGGTATCGAATTTGATTATTGCTGTGTGCATGCCTCCATGGCGTTAAGTGAGGATGGATTCGAAACGATCATGGTGAACTGTAATCCGGAAACCGTATCCACCGACTATGATACGTCAGACCGGTTGTATTTCGAGTCGCTGACTCTGGAAGACGTACTTGAAATTGTTCGCATAGAAAAACCGCTTGGAGTTATTGTTCAGTTTGGTGGTCAAACTCCGCTGAAGCTGGCACGTGACCTTGAAAAAGCGGGGACTCCGATTATTGGCACATCACCTGCCTCGATTCATCATGCAGAAGATCGTGCCTTTTTTCAGAAACTGCTGGCTGATCTGGGTTTGCTGCAGCCGCCAAATCGTACCGCGACCAGTCGGCCTGAAGCGCTCGGTCTGGCGGATGAAATCGGTTATCCGTTGATTGTCCGTCCATCCTATGTCCTTGGCGGACGAGGCATGGAGATTGTCTATAACCCGCAGGACCTCGACACTTACCTGCAATCCATGTCCGACAATTCGTTTGATTCCCCGATTTTACTGGACCGGTTTCTCAATGATGCCGTTGAAGTGGATGTGGATGCGGTGAGCGACGGCAAGCGTGTCGTGATTGGCGGCATTATGGAGCACATAGAGGCGGCAGGAGTGCATTCCGGTGATTCCGCCTGTTCGTTACCACCGTATAGTCTGTCTGGCGACTTGCAGGAGGAACTGAAGGTGCAGACCCGTGCGCTGGCGCTGGCATTGAATGTGGTTGGTCTGATGAATGTGCAGTTTGCGGTTAAAGGCGAGCAGATATACGTTCTCGAAGTCAATCCAAGGGCATCGAGAACGGTTCCGTTTGTCTCCAAGGCGACCGCCAGACCCTTGGCCAGGATTGCTTCACGATGCATGGCAGGGCAATCTCTGGCTGAACAGGGTATTGTGGATGAACAGGCGCCGAACTTTTATTCGGTTAAGGAAGCGGTTTTTCCGTTCATCAAATTTCCGGGAGTGGATACCGTGCTTGGTCCGGAAATGAAAAGTACCGGTGAGGTGATGGGCATTGGCCATAGTTTTGGCGAAGCCTTCGAGAAATCCCAGAATGCGGCGGGTTACACCATCCCTGGGTCCGGCAGGATCATGTTCAGCCTGCGCAAGGAAGACCAGCACGATGCCGTACCGATTGTCCGGTATTTTTACAACGCCGGATTTGAAATTCTGGCGACTGAAGGTACTGGCAAAGTGATCGGGGAAGCGGGCATTCCGGTCAAGCTGGTCAACAAGGTCATTGAAGGCAGGCCCCATGTTGTCGACATGATCAAGAATCACGAATTTGATTTGATCGTCAATACCACATCTGGCAAGCAGAGTCTGAAAGATTCCTATACAATTCGTCGGCAGGCGTTATTGCACAAGGTGACGTATTACACGACATTGGCGGCTGCCAGAGCCTCTTCTGAAGCCCATCGATACGCTGGGACGATTACTGTAAATAAGTTGCAGAAACTCCATGAACAGCTTGTTCATTCTCCGGCTGCAGGACCTGACATACGCAAGTCAGGGACTGTGATCAGGGCTTTGTGCCAGGACTTGTAACCAGGACCCGGGGAGTGAGAGACAGACAGAATATGAATGAAAGAGTTGTGTTGACCCGCAAGGGCGCTGATGCGTTGCGTGAGGAATTGAAAAAACTGAAGAGTGTCGATCGACCGAGAATCATAATCGCCATTACAGAAGCCCGTTCCCATGGCGACCTTTCTGAAAATGCCGAGTACGATGCCGCAAAAGAGCAACAGGGTTTTACCGAAGGCCGAATTGCCGAGCTCGAATCGAGTCTTTCCATTGCAGAGATCATCGATCCGGTGAAAATCGGCCGCGAAGACAGGGTTGTATTTGGCGCGTACATTGATCTTTACGATGTCGATGCAGACAAATCAGTCACCTACCAGTTGGTCGGGAATCTCGAAGCAGACCTGAACAAGGGAAGAATTTCAATCAGCTCGCCGATCGGCAAGTCGCTTTTAGGTAAGAATACCGGAGACGATATTGAGGTTTCTGCGCCAGGCGGCAAAAGAATTTACGAAATCCTGGGTGTCAGCTATAAGTAGGGACAGGCCCCTGTGCCTGTCCGCAAACCAATATCAGCCGCATATGGAAAATAACAGGGGCAACCACAGAGGGGTTGCCCCTACGCATCATTACCCACATGGGGTTATCCCTGCGATTGCTGAAGTGACCGGGCGTGTTTCAGCACTTCGAAGAAATCCGGATTGTCGCCCGAAATGATGATATGGCGCCCTTGGGAAAGACGACATTTTAGAAGTGCAGAAAAGGCGACGCAGGTGGTAGAATATCTGGACACGACCACTGGCTGACCCTGATGACCACCGCCTTGGAAGCAATTGAACGGCTGAAGGAAGGCAACCGACGTTTCGTGGCCGGTCGGCGACGGAGCGGGGCTATCAGTTCGCGCCGGCGTGCGCGGCTCGCCGGTGGTCAGACCCCATTCACCGTCATCCTCGGCTGTTCCGACTCACGGGTGCCAGCGGAGTTGGTGTTCGACCAAGGGCTTGGCGATCTCTTCGTCATTCGTGTGGCGGGCAACGTGGCGACACCGTCCCAGGTGGGCAGCGTGGAGTTCGCCGTCGGTATGTTCGGTGTCGGGTTGGTGGTTGTGCTGGGACACACCAGGTGCGGCGCCATTGAGGCAGTGCTGAAAGAACTTGACCACTCTCCCGAAAACTGTTCGGGAAACCTGGAGTCCATCCTGAGCCGCATCCGCCCAACAGTCCAGTCTCTGCTGGACACGGCTCCGCATACTGATCACGACACGCTCATTCGGCAAGCGGTGAGGGCCAATGTCCGGGCCCAGGTTGCTAGTCTCGCCCAGAGCTCGGAACTGCTTGGGCGGCTCGTCGAAGCGGGCAGGGTCATGCTGGTGGGCGCCGAGTACGATCTCGTCACCGGCGAGGTGGATTTTCTCAACGGGGCGCGTAATGACGACGAAAGCTCACTGGCGCAGCCTTGAGCGGTTGTAATTCGTCTCGCCCATCAACGCGATTGACATGAGTACGGGGGTCCCATCGTCCAGGGCGACATCACGACAGCTGCCACGGATGCCATCGTCAACGCGGTCAATCCGGCTATGCTGGGCGGAGGCGGCGTGAATGGCGCTATCCACTGTTGAATAAACCAAAAGACGACATTTTAGAGTTGCGTTGACACGAAAATCAGCATGGTTGCAGATCTCGCAGGGGTGCATTTAAAATCGGTACGATGAAAACTGTTATTGACCATATATCTGTCGGCGTTAGTGATTTGAATGCTGCTGGCGAGTTTTATGATTTTATATTATCGTCGCTCGATATTTCCCGGAAATATGAAATCCCGGGGCAGGCGATTGCTTTTGGAGACGATTATGACTTCTGGATCAATGTGCCTCTTGATGATGCTCAGGCGGTCCCCGGCAATGGCGCTCATATTGCTTTCAGGGCGGACTCAATAGCACAGGTGGACCTGTTCTATCAATCAGCGATCAGCAACGGGGCTGAATCCGACGGCAAACCGGGTTACAGAACCGAGTACGGTGAAGGCTATTATGCTACCTTCATAAAAGATCGCGATGGTAATAAGATTGAGGTTGTATACCGGCATGGATGACAGCGTACATAGCATGAAAGCAGACAGGTTTGTTGCCCTTTGGAATCGTTGCGCACGGTTCGATGACCCCGATTGCGGTGACATATATCGTGCGCTGAAGGAGCGATACGGCGAATCACATCGCATCTACCATACCGGCAATCATATCTGCCATTGCCTGGCAGGATTTGATTCGATAGATACCGACCTGGCGCAGACCAGCAAGGATATTATCGAGTTGTCAATCTGGTTCCATGATGCAATTTATGATATCGCGGCCAGTGACAATGAAGCCCAAAGCGCCCGGTGGTTTTCCTCCCTGGCTGATAACAAGTTGCATCCGGATATCATCAATGCGGTCAATCGTTGCATTCTGTATACCACCCATCAGGATAGGCCGGCCGATCCATGTTCCCTGTATATGGTGGATGTTGATTTAAGTGGTTTTGGTCAGGATTGGGAAGGATTCTCCGCTGACGGACGAAAAATAAGAGAGGAAAACAATCACCTGGATGACGAGGCATTCGTTGACGGGCAGGTTAAATTCATGAACCGGCTATTGAACAGAAGCTGTATTTTTTATACGGAATATTTCAATACCCGCCTGGAAAACAGGGCAAGGCAGAATATAATCCGTCAATTGGAGATTTATCGGTAGGGTTTCTGTTCTCATCCTGTCTGTGCTCCGGTCGCTTGACCCCGGTCTCAATGACAACCCGTAATCAAAGCCTGTTCAGATCCACGCCTGGAGACCCTGTTGGAAATTATCTCGATTCTGTTCCCTGTTGTTTTCATCGTACTGCTTGGATTCCTGTATGCTCGCAAGTTCGAGCCCGATATGGGGGTGGCGAACGGGCTTGTTTTACGGGTGTTTTTACCGGCGTTGATATTTGATGTCGTAGCAAGCGGCGAATTTGCGATTGTCACTTATCGCTGGTTAATCGTCGGCGGCATCATTGTTATACTGGGTTCGGGACTCATAGCCTGGCCTATGGGACGGATTCTGAAATATCCCAATCGTGCGTTCGTGCCCAGCATGATGTTCAACAACTGCAGAAATCTGGGGTTGCCCGTTGCCGTCCTGGCATTTGGCGATCAGGCGCTGGAAGCCGCAATCATATTGTTTCTGGTCAGCAATCTGGGGCATTTCACGTTTGGTGTTTATCTTTTCGGAGGAGCGGTGTCATGGAAGAGTCTGCTTGGGAATGCGGTCAATATCGCGACGATACTTGCCCTCGTGTTCAATTTTACCGGGGTCAGACTTCCTGAGGTTATGCAGTTGCCGATTACCATGCTTGGTCAAATTGTGATTCCGCTGATGCTTTTTTCCTTGGGCGTGCGAATGCAAAGGACGCAGATGGAACACTGGAAAATTGGAATCGTATCCGGCCTGGTCTGTCCGTTGTCGGGGCTTTTATTTGCGTTCATCGCAGTCTGGATACTGCCTTTGACGACGTTCCAGACGGGGTTGCTGATCCTGTTTTCCGCATTGCCCCCTGCAGTACTGAATTTTCTGTTTTCGGAACAATACAATCAACAGCCGGAAGTGGTTGCATCCATCGTGTTGATTTCAAATGCGATGTCCGTCGGCGTACTGTCGATAGTGCTTTGGTGGCTGCTGTAGATTTTTGCGTATGGACAGGCCCCTTGCCTGTCCGATAACTTACGTAGGGACAGGCCCCTGTGCCTGTCCGATAAGCGGTCCGGAGTAACGCTCTGATCATCGGACAACCACGGGGGGTCGTCCCTACGGGGGTAACGTCCACGGGGTTAACCCCTATCAGGAAGTACCCCACAAAATACTGACCGGAAGAGCGAAAGCATGATTGCCAAATCTGAGTTTCTCTCTACCAAGATAGAAAATGATCAACGTAATTCCATATTTTTTGCCTGGCCCCTCACTTGCAAACCAACGTAGGTGCTTGAAGTCTTGCGAGGTAACCGATGAAGAGGCTTTCACTTCAATTCCGATTAGTCTTGAAGCGCTTTCAGCGAGAATATCAATTTCACGTCCTCGTCCGTCTCGCCAATGATAAAATCTTGGTACCTTATTTTGATGTGGAGCCGCGCGGAGTAATTCAGCATAAACAAAACTCTCGAGCAACCCGCCGATTGCAGTCGGATTTGCATCGATAGCAAAACTGTCTTCGTCAAGATGTCTCAATGCGCACGCGATTCCCGTGTCAACAAAATTACTCTTGGCGTTTTTAACTTCCCGGTTTGCCTCCCCTGACGTCCAGGCCCCCAGTTTGGTTACAATCGACAATTTCAACAGAATATCAAGATACGTTTCCATCGTGTTTCGTCTTATCGCGACTGATTTGCATAACTCGGCGATATTCAACTCATTTCCAGTCCGAACTGCCAATTGATCGATAAGGCGCCGCAATGCATCTGACTTGCGAATCGTAAAAATGTGAGCGACATCTCTGTCCACAATTGTATTGATGTGGTCTCGATACTGCATCTGTCGATTCTTGATATTCAGTTCTCGCATTCCTGGAAATCCACCAGCTAAAAGAATATCAATATATTCGCGTCGGTCCAATTGATCCGGATCAGGCAGTTCAGACAAGTCAGGATTCGCTGAAAAACCCCAGTCAAGAATTCTGGATGGAGTTTGTTTCTTTATCTCAGTAATGGTCAACGGCCAGAGGTGAAGCGTTCGTACTCGACCAGCAAGAGAATCGGCAACGTTATAAGTTGTAAATATGTTCGACGACCCCGTTAATACAAACTGCCCTGGTCGGTTGTTCTCGTCTACAATTCTCTTGATGGCTAGTGGGAGTACATTCGTGCGTTGTGCTTCGTCTATGATCAGTGGTTTATCGTGCAGTTTTTGCGTCATGTCTGAAAGATAGCCAAACGGATCAAATTCGAGTGCACTCAGAATTACCGGGTCGTCCAATGAAATAAATGTTCCTTGCTGAAAGATTTCACGGACTAGAGTGGTTTTTCCGACTTGTCGGGGTCCGATGATATTTACAATGCGCGAATATGTCAGCGCCTCGCCAAGTTCAATGCTCAGGTGTCTTGGAATAATTCTTGCAGAATCAACCATTTACGTTTCATAGGTTATATAAAGATTAGTTACAGCAGCACGGTGAAAATATCAATAGTATATTGGTGAATATATCATTAATGTTATGGCAATAATACTAATAGTATTGTGGTGAATATATCAATATGAAAGTGGAGAGCGGCGGCTTGCGCCGAATCATGGGTGAAAAAAATGGGGAGACTCTGGGCTGTCTTTCAAATTGATTTGCCTGTTGTGCTTCACTGTATTGATTTCAAATGCGATGTCCGTCGGCGTACTGTCGATAGTGCTTTGGTGGCTGCTGTAGATTTTTGCGTATGGACAGGCCCCTTGCCTGTCCGATAACTTACGTATGGACAGGCCCCTGTGCCTGTCCGATAAGCGGTCCGGAGTAACGCTCAGATCATCGGACAACCACGGGGGGTCGTCCCTACGGGGGTGTTGTGTCATGATTAATCCAGGGACTTGCAGTGATTCGTTCTATCCTCCAAGGTAGGTATCTTCCAGGGGAAAGTCGGACAACAGCTCGGGGCCGTCAGATTTAATCCATATCGGCTGTTCCAGTTTGACGCCCTCTTTTGCCCCGATTTCTCCAACATAGCATTCGACGCATACCACCATATTCTCTTCAAATACACCATCATAGGCGCCCCATTCTTCATCTTCCCGATACCAGATCAGAGGATACTCTACGCCCATGCCGCAGCCGTGAGCGACATCTGCATATCGATTGGGAAGACAGTTCTCAGGAAGCTGATAGGCTTTGTCTGAGTATTCCAAAAATCCCATACCGGGGGTGAGCAGGGCTGTATTGTGCTGTAGTTGTGCATGCGCGATTGCGTATGCCTTCCTTTGTTTATATGTTGGTTTTTTATCACCCACAACCCAGCTTCTGGAGATATCGTTATAAAAACCCAATGGGCCGATCATGTCGGTATCGAGTGCGATCATGTCTCCGTTATTAATGATTCGATCAGATGTTTCCTGGAACCAGGGAAGGGTTCTTGGACCACTGGTGAGCAGTCGCGTCTCAGGATACTCACCGCCCCGTTCCACGCAGCCTTTAATCAGAAGCGCCAGCGCTGCTGATTCTCTCATTCCGGGCTCAAGTCGATCTTTCAGATCACGAACGCTGTCCTCGCAAGTACCAAGTGACCACTTGAGCGCCCTTATTTCCTCAATGGATTTAATCGCTCTTGCTTTTTCCATGACAGATTTGCCGTCTTTCAAATGAATATTCGCTTTCTGACAAGCCAGACACAGCGCCAGGTCGGCCCGGTCAATGGCGATATTTTCTCGCTGTATGCCCGATTCGTGTAACATCGATTTTAATTCGGTGGCCCATCTGTCCGCCATTTCATGGGAGCGCTCTCCCACGATCATATAGTCGGTGGAGATAGCAGGTCTGAATTCCGAGATTTGACTTAAGTTCTGTGACAAATGCATGGAACCTGGAAGATCAAACAGAATGACTCCCCCTGCTTCCAGAATGACTGCATATCGACAGAAATTATGCATGGTCCACACCTGCATATTTCGACTTCCGGTTGCATACCGAATATTGATGGGATCAAAGAGAACGACTCCGGCATAGTCATGTTCTCTTAACCGACGCCGAATTTGCTGGAGGCGATGAGTTTGTATTTTTTGTTGGGTTTCTTTATCTATCAATGAACAATTGTCTGGATATACCCAATATTTTCGGGAATTCGATTCTGTCTCATCTGGAACGGTATCGCACAAGTAAAAGGAGAATTGCTGGTTGTCATCGTATCATATTGACAAATCATAAAAAAAAGCCGGGATTGCTCCCGGCTCGGAATTGACTCGTGTCGCCCCTGACGGGTTCTTGTTGTTTTACCAGATAAATCTTATTGTAAATGAGGGTTCTTGCACGTCTAACTCCGCATCGAATTCAGTGTATCGGGCAATTCCCGACCGCGCGCTTTCAAAGTTTAGGGACAGTGTTCTGTCAAATGGACGAGTTGGGACACCGTGACCGTTCGGGTCACGGTGCAAGAAACAGATCGGGTTTGATCATTTGGCTCTATAAAAATTTCTTAATATGGGATATTTAAGAACTATCACATATATTGAATATTTGTCAAGCAGTAATAATCATTTGTCAAGCAGTAATCATTCAAAATGACGAACCGCCTCTGGGGGAGGGGGCAGATAGCATTTCAGCAGACGATCCGACAGGTGCGAAAGCGCGCCGGGTTGACGCAAACAAAGTTGTCGAAAAAACTGGCAAAGCCGCAGAGTTATGTGTCCAAATATGAAAGTGGAGAGCGGCGGCTCGATTATCTGGAAGTGCGGAAAATATGCGATTGCTGTGGAATTACTATCACTGAATTCGACGACTTCCTGACGGAGTCGGAGTGCAGTTTTTCTGCATCGGAATCGGACCCTGACTCAATGAGTTCAAAATAACGGCTGTCGCCTTGCGGTTAAAAAGTGCCCGTTTCCCTCACTGATGGGGCAAAATCGATGATGATGTGTATAATTCCCTCCGAAGTTGCATAACACGCGAAGATTATTAATTCATTACTTGATGAGGCGCTTTCCATGGCAATAAAAACTGGGGACAGGATCCCCAATATATCACTCTCCACAATGACTGCTGATGGGCCGAAGGATATTTCAACCGATGAGATTTTTGGCGGCAAAAAAGTACTTCTGTTCGCACTGCCGGGCGCATTTACGCCGACCTGTTCTGTGGCTCATTTACCGGGGTATGTGGTAAACCACGATGCGATAAAGGAAAAAGGCGTTGACACAATCGCCTGTCTGGCAGTGAACGATGCCTTTGTGATGGGCGCCTGGGGTCAAGCCCAGAATGTGGAAGACAACATTTTGATGCTGTCAGATGGAAGCGCTTCGTTGACTGAAGCGTTTGGTCTTGAACTGGATCTTACCGCACGCAACTTTGGCGTCCGCTCGCAACGTTACGCCCTGATTGCTGAAGATGGTGTGATTACCCATTTGAATGTCGAGTCGTCCGGCCCGGAGCTTAAAGTGAGTGATGCCGAAACGATGATGGCATTGTTGCAGGACTGATCATATTTGGGCGGGAGGAACAGGTTATGGGTACACGTATTTTTTATTTCCTGATGACCAATCTGGCGATACGCACGTCCTGATCAGCGTTTGCCCAGGTATCTGTCCATCATCCTGTCGGGCAGGATGCGTTTCAGTACGGCCAGTACTTTTGTTGGTGTCGTTACCCGATATCTGATTCTGGGGCGAGGGCTTTCCAGCGCCTGGATGGTGGCTTCCAATACCGCCTCGGGCGGTAGTGTGTAACGGGTCGGGTGGTCACTCTGTAAGCGTTTTTCGAATTCTTCATACTCTGACTTGTGAACACTGTGGTTTCGATCAATGTGTTTAATAAATTGAAGGTAGGAATTAATCCTGAATTCGCTGGTGATCGGACCTGGTTCAATCAGGCTCAGTTCGACCCCGGACCCGACCAGTTCCAGGCGCATAGTATCGGTTAAGCCTTCCAGAGCATACTTGCTAGCATTGTAGGCGCCGCGGTATTTCAGGCAGACAAAGCCGAGAACCGAACTGATCTGTATTATTCTGCCTGTATTGTGCTGTCGCATGATCGGGATAACCTGATTGGTGAGTTCCTGGGTCCCGAATACATTGGTTTCAAACTGGGCCTTCAAACTGGTCCGGGTCAGATCCTCAACTGCGCCCGGTTGTCCATAAGCGCCATTATTGATCAATCCGAACAGTTTGCCGCCAGTCAGTTCGAGGGTTTTGGCAAGGCCACTCCCGATGGATTCAGGATCATCAAGATCAAGCACAACCGTGTCCAGTCCGGTTTCAGCCAGAGCAGGCAGATCATCCGGATTGCGGCAACTTGCTATGACGTGGTAGCCTCGGCGATGCAAACCCAAAGCCAGACAATGCCCAATGCCGGTTGAACAGCCGGTAATCAGAACCGGGTTATTCTTATTCATCACTTTACGATAGTTTCTTGCTGTATCACCGGGAATTATACAAGTGAATACATTACCCGGATGAATTTTAATAATATATTATCCTCATGTTATGTCTCCTGACGAACTGACAGTCAAATTGAATAACAACAAGAAGGTAAGGGTTGCGGTCATTGGGGTAGGTTACCTGGGTCAGATTCATGCCAGGATTTATCATGAAATGGACAACACCGACCTGGTTGCAGTGGTGGATACCGATGCGGCAGTGGCACAAGATGTCGCGCAAAGCTGTGGCTGTCAGGCGCTGACCCGCGCTGAAGAAGTTCTGGGTCGGATTGACGCGGTCAGCGTCGTGGTTCCGACCAGCGTGCATTTACCCGTCGTGCGTCCGTTCCTTGAAGCAGGTATACATACCCTGCTCGAAAAACCAGTAGCGCTGACTGTAGAAGAAAGCGCCCTGATTGTCCGGATTGCTAAAGCGAACGGGGCGATATTGCAGATCGGGCATCTGGAGCGATTCAATGCAGGGGTCATGAAAATAGCGGAGCTGGCGCGGCAACCCCGGTTTATCGAGGTACACCGGTTGGGACAATTTAACCAACGCGCTACCGATGTCGATGTGGTTACCGACCTGATGATCCACGATATTGATATCGTGCTGTCGCTGATCAAATCCGGACTGAAATCAATTTCAGCCACCGGCACACCGGTTGTGACTGATCATGTTGATATTGCCAACGCGCGCCTGGAATTTGAAAATGGAGCGGTTGCCAATGTCACTTCCAGTCGGGTATCGACCCATCGATTTCGTCGGATCAGAGTGTTTTCCGAGGATCGTTATCTGGGGTTGAATTTTCTGACCCAGCAATTATCTGAAGTCAGAACGGGTAAGAAAAAGAAAGGCAGTAACTTTCCGGAGCTGGAGCGCCGGGATATTCAGGTCTCCCCTCAACTACCCTTGAATGCCGAGCTGGCCCACTTTATTGACTGTGTCAACCATGGCAAGCGTCCCTTGGTCAGTGGTGAAGATGGCCTGTTTGCTGTCGAGGTCGCAGAAATGGTAAGAGCGAAAATTTCCAAGTCTGGATATTGACAGGCAAATCGAATGTGTATGAAGTGGTGACCATGACCAAAGAATTATTTCGCGAAGACGGATACCTGAAATCCTGCAGAGCACGGGTGACGGCTGTTTATCCGGATGGCGACCGGTATGGCATATCGGTTGATCAAACCGTGTTTTACCCGTTGGGTGGAGGACAACCCGGAGACACAGGCACAATAACCCGTGCTGACGGTACAGTCATTGACGTGATTGATTGCTACAAGGACAGAACGGCTGGCCAGCATCTGCACATCGTCAGCCAGCGTGACAATCTTCCGACATCAGGGGAAGAGGTCATGCTTTCACTGAATTGGGAGCGACGCTATCGCCTGATGAGAATGCACAGTTGCATGCACATGCTTTGCGTAGCGGTTCCGGCTCCTGTCACCGGGGGCTCGATTCGGGATGGTAGCGGCCGGCTTGATTTCAATTTGCCGGACCCGCCTGAAAAGACGGATTTGGAACAGCGATTGAATGAAATAATCCAGCAGGATCACCCGATGACCTTACGCTGGATCACAGACGAGGAAATGGCGGCGCAACCGGAGTTGATCCGTACCATGTCGGTCAAGCCGCCGATGGGTAGCGGCAAGGTCAGGCTGGTTCAGTTTGGTGGAGCGGATTTGCAACCCTGTGGTGGCGCCCATGTCGCCAGCAGTGGTGAAATCGGGCCGGTTCAGGTCAAAAGCATCAAGAACAAGGGCAAGCAGAATCGACGAATTACCATAGAGTTCGCCTGATCATATTCTTATGGCAAAATGCGCCTTAACATAAAAAATAATGAAACCTGTTTGCTTGCCCGCGACCCGGCGCGGCTGTCAGGAGGAACGATGAGTGGGGAGTGTTACGGGCATTTCCGCCTGTCCATATTCGGGGCGGCATCAGCCAGCAATTTAGCCGAGACTGCGGCTAATTGGTCCGGGGTGTTGATGTTTTCGAACATATCTGCATTGTCGGAAAAATCGACCCTGAAAAAATCATGCTGCTGATACCATCGGTCAATTTTTCTTTCCCCTGAGTGCAGGCAGGCAGCCAGGCTGTCAGTGAGTGAGCGGTGAAGCAGCACGTAGACTGGCTGGATTCTGTCCTGGAAATAAGCCACTGCGATTTTCCTGGCGGATTCTGAAGTCGCCTCCATCATCCTCTTGCAATAGTCTGTTGCCAGAATCGGGCCATCACACGGTACTGTAATCATCCAGTCAGTCCGGGTATGAATCAAGCCTGAATACATCCCTGCCAGCGGCCCCTGGAAATCCGGATGTTGATCCGGGACCACGATATACCCATACTGCCGATATTCGGCAAGGTTGCGATTCGCATTGATGAGGATATTTTCGCACTGGGCTTCCAATTGTCGGAGGATAAGCCCAATCATTGCCTTGTCGTTTATTTTCAACAACCCCTTGTCCTGGCCCTGCATCCTCCTGGCCCTGCCGCCTGCCAGAACGAGCACGGTCAGATTATCCGGCCGGTCAGCCGAAATTCGATTTTGCACTGTTATCCCGGTGGATGGAAGTCACATTACCACTGTATTGGAGATCCGTCACGCTGGTTAATCTGCCATCCGACAAAACCAGGTGCTGGTCGACATGTTCGTTGAAAAACTGATGATTGTGGCTGCTGATCACGATACCCACGCCCGCATCTTTCAGGCTTTGTAAAAGCTCAAGCGTTCGCAATGCAGAGGGGGCATCCATATTAGTGACCGGTTCGTCCAACAATAGAAACGGAGACTGCCGAAGCCAGGCGCGGGCAAGCGCCACCCTTTGTTGTTGACCGCCAGAAAGGGATTTTGCAGGCACCGCTTTATGCCGAGACAGCATAGCCCAGTGCAATGCATCATTGATATCCCTGTCCCGGTGTTTTGAAATTTTGAAGGGATTGAGCGCAATGGACAGATTTCTCGACACGCTGCCCGTAAACATATAAGGGCTTTGGTGCATATACATCAGATAGCGCAGCAATTCCTTTCTGCTTTGCTTTATCGACCGACTGTGGAAACCAAAATCCACAAAGCCCCGGTCAGGGGCAAGCAACCCTGACAATATCTTCAGTAAAGTGCTCTTTCCTGCGCCATTTTCACCGCTCAGCAGGTAAATCCGCCCACCGTTAATGGTTACGGTGACATCGGTCAATATCTTCGTGCGCGAAAATGATATCGATATTTCGGTGAACCGGATTATTGGATAATCGATCATATCGACAGTTTACCCCGACCCTGGAAATAATGCAGGAGCAAATTCAATAAAAAGGCCAGGGCAACCAGAACGATGCCAAGTGCAATACCTTGCGAAAAATTGCCTTTGGTGGTTTCAAGCGCAATCGCAGTCGGGATATTGCGGGTATGATGCAGGATGTTGCCGCCGACCATCATTGAGGCGCCCACTTCTGCAATTATTCGCCCAAACCCGGCGAACATTCCAGCAAGCAATCCAAATTTGGCTTCATTAGAAACAAGTATGAATGCTGTCAATGGCTTACATCCCATAGTTCGAGCTGTTTCCCATGCCCTTATATCAATCGCCTGAAATGCTGAATGACCCATTGAAATCAGAATCGGCAGACAAAGGGTAATTTGTGCCAGCACCATTGCCGTTTGTGTGAACAGTAATTTCCAATCCCCGAGCGGCCCTTGTCTTGATAATAGAAGGTATAGAACCAGACCCACCACAACAGCGGGGAATGCGAGAAATGTGTTTGACAACGATATGATCAGTCGTCGGCCTGGAAAGTTGAAGTAGGAAAGGGCAAAGGCGACGAACAATGCGAACGGACTGGCAATCGCGATGGCGGTACCGGATACGCGAAATGAGATTCCGATAATCTCCCACAACTCCCGGTTGCCGCTCAGCAGCAGTGAAAATGCTTCGAGTGTCGCGCTGGACAGTGATTCCACTTTTTCCTCAAGAGACGGGATTCGTTTAGTATTTGGTATTTTATCCGAGGTCTACGTTAAAATACCCGGCTAGATTGCTCGTTCCGGCAAATTATGTCCGGGCTGACAATCAGTTCGACTTAATCTGAAGATCTTCCCAACGGACAATGTCAACCCGAATCGATGTGACGCAGTGATGCCCGAACCGATATCCAGTAATTACGACCCTGCCCGGATTAGAAACTTTTCGATAATTGCCCATGTCGACCATGGCAAGTCTACCCTGGCTGATCGTTTCATCCAGTTTTGTGGTGGACTGGAAAAACGCGAAATGAAGGAGCAGGTGCTGGATTCTATGGAACTCGAGCGAGAACGGGGGATTACCATAAAAGCACAAAGTGTCACCCTGACTTTTCTGGCTCGCGATGGCCACCGATATCAACTGAATCTGATCGACACTCCGGGCCATGTTGATTTTTCCTACGAAGTGTCACGCTCCCTGAGTGCCTGTGAAGGCGCGTTGCTGGTGGTTGATGCCGCCCAGGGTGTGGAGGCGCAAACCGTAGCAAACTGTTATGCCGCAGTTGACCTTGGGCTGACTGTAATCCCTGTGCTCAATAAAATCGACCTGCCCGCTGCAGACCCGGACAGAGTGATTCAGGAAATTGAAGAAGTTATCGGCATAGACAGCAGCAATACATTATCGGTCAGTGCGAAAACCGGTCAGGGAGTAGAGGAAATACTTGAGCAGATTGTTTTATTGTTACCCCCGCCCACAGGTTCACGGAATGCACCGCTCAGCGCATTGATTCTGGACTCCTGGTTCGACAATTATCTCGGGGTGGTAGTATTGATACGTATCATGCAAGGGCAGATAGCGCCAGGGAGAAACAAGATAAAAATGATGTCGACCGGGCGCGAGTTTCAGGTCGAAAACATCGGAGTATTTACCCCAAAACCGGTTAATGTTAAATCTCTAAGTGTGGGTAATGTCGGTTTTTTGACTGCCGGGCTGAAGGAAATAAAATCAGCCCGGGTCGGAGATACCATCACTTCGACGAGCCAGCCGGCAGAATTTCCATTGCCGGGATTCAAGGAGGTTAAACCGACCGTATTTGCGGGTCTGTACCCGGTCAATGGCGCCGACTTCGAAGCGTTCAGGGTGGCATTGAACAAACTCAGTCTGAATGATGCATCCTTGTCTTTTGAACCCGAATCCTCACAGGCGCTCGGATTTGGCTTCAGGTGCGGTTTCCTGGGTATGCTGCACATGGAAATCGTTCAGGAACGTCTTGAGCGGGAGTATCAAATTAACCTGATTACCACCGCGCCTACCGTGGTATACGAAGTCCTGAAAAAGAACGGAGAATCAATATTGATTGACAATCCGGCAGATTTACCGGACTCATCTTACATTGAAACAATCAGGGAACCTTTTATTATTGCCCGCATACTGACGCCACAAGAGCATGTCGGTGCAATCATCACGCTGTGCGTGGAAAAGCGGGGAATACAGAAAAACATTCATTACCACGGACGTCAGGTAATGATCGAATTCGAGATGCCTTTGACCGAAGTCGTAATGGATTTTTTCGATCAGTTGAAATCTGTCAGCCGGGGCTATGGTTCGCTGGATTATGAATATATTGATAGTCGGCCTGCCGATATGGTGAAAGTGGATGTATTGATCAACGGCGAGAAAGTGGGTCCGTTGGCGGTTCTTGTGCATAAGGAACAGAGTCAATACCGTGCTCGCGATCTGGTCAAACGTATGCGAGGACTGATACCAAGACAAATGTTTGACGTGTCGATTCAGGCGGCGATCGGGGCCAGGATTATTGCCAGGGAAACGGTAAAGGCATTGAGAAAGAATGTCACTGCAAAATGCTATGGTGGCGACGTTACGCGCAAAAGAAAACTCCTCGAAAAACAAAAGGCGGGCAAGAAACGGATGAAGCAGATCGGCTCGGTTGAAATCCCGCAGGAAGCTTTTCTTTCGGTGTTGAAAGTCAGTCGGGACTGATCTGGGTTAGAATCGGCCACCATTTACCAGAAATTGAAATTCAAAGGGGTTCTATGGATTTTTCATTCATATTGTTTATCGCGCTTTTGGTCACCGGAGGCATCCTGTTGCTTGCAAGATTGTTGGGCCGCAGGAGAAGAAGATCGGTTATCGTTGAATATGCCAGAGCGTTATTTCCGGTTATTCTGTTTGTTTTTGTGTTGCGCTCATTTGTGATTGAACCTTTCAGGATTCCGTCGGGTTCAATGCTGCCGGGCTTACATATAGGAGATTTCA
Organism: Arenicellales bacterium; assembly: GCA_963663315.1. Lineage (GTDB taxonomy): Bacteria > Pseudomonadota > Gammaproteobacteria > Arenicellales > Poriferihabitantaceae. The sequence goes on from OY760176.1 coordinate 898,165, forward strand.
TCCTTGTCAACAAATTCAAATATGGAATACGTCTGCCGGTGGTTAACATGAAGGTATTTCCGATCAGCAGCCCCGAACGCGGAGATGTGATCGTGTTTCGATATCCTCAGAACCCCAAACTGAATTTCATCAAGCGGGTGGTTGGTCAGCCAGGCGACAAGCTTTCCTATATTGACAAGAAACTCACGATCAACGGAAAACCGGTTGAAACACAGGATGACGGGCGATACGCTTTTGTGCAGGATAAATTAAAAGGAAAATCAGCCAATCAACAGGTAGAAACATTTGATGGCGATGATCATCGCATCATACTCGACGATCTGGGTTTCACACGCAATCTCGAAGAGGTCAATGTCCCCGCAGGGCATTATTTTGTGATGGGGGATAACCGGGACCACAGCAATGACAGTCGGTACTGGGGCTTTGTACCGGAAAGTAACGTGGTCGGCAAGGCATTTTTCATCTGGTTCAGCTGGAAAAGCGCCAGCGGAGGCGGTATCGAATGGGATCAGATCGGCAACATAATTAAATAATTCCATTCGGTACGGGTAAAACGGTTGGCTATCAACGTGATTGACATCGATGCGGTTGAACGGGCGCTTGACTATCGATTCAACCATCGTGACCTGCTTTACCTGGCATTATCACACCGCAGCAACATGGGTTTACCGAACAACCAGCGCCTGGAATATCTTGGCGACAGCATCATCGGGTTCTTCATATCGCAATCACTGTACAGGTTGTTCCCGCAGTTGCATGAGGGCGACCTGACCACGATGAGGGCGCGGCTGGTCCGAAATACCACACTGGCTTCGCTGACGCGGGAATTGCGCCTTGACAGGTATTTGATAATGGCAAGCGGAGAGTTGAAAAATGACGGTCGCAATCGTGTTCCCGCGCTGGCTGATGTTTTCGAAGCGGTCGTCGGCGCGATCTATCTGGATGGAGGTATTGAACCGGTCAATCAATTTCTCGATAGAACGTATCGGACGCTCCTGGCGGATATTCAACCCCGTAATCTCAAGGACAGCAAAACCCGGTTACAGGAGAAACTGCAAAAGGACGACTGCCCGTTGCCCGTCTACAGTGTTATAAAACAGGATGGCGAAGCGCACGATCTGACCTTCGAGGTTTCCTGTTCCGTGCCTGGAATCGACAGGTCATTTATTGCCCGGGGCAGAAGCCGTAAAGCTGCGGAACAGGCGGCAGCCGAGCAGGTACTGGCTGTGCTGGACGAACATGATTGCTGATGACTGACAATCACAAATTCGGTTTTGCTGCATTGATCGGCCCACCCAATGCAGGAAAATCGACGTTGTTGAATCAGATTGTCGGACAAAAAATTTCGATTATTTCGCGGCGCCCGCAGACCACATGGCACAGAATTCTCGGCATAACAACCTCCCGAGACTACCAGATCGCGTTTGTTGACACGCCTGGGCTGCATGATAATCAACATAAAAATCTGAACAAGCTGATCAATCGAACCGCAATAACCAGTTTGTCCGATGTCGATATCATTCTTTTCATGATTGACCATCGCGGCTGGAACGAGGATCTGATCCGAATTTTTGGACATGCAAAATCAAGGGATGCCCCGGTTATTCTGATCATCAATAAAATCGACCGGTTGAAAGACAAATCCCGTTTGTTGCCAATCATGCAGGAATCCATGCAAATTCATGACTTCAAGGAAATAGTGCCATTGTCGGCGTTAAGGCTTGACGACAAAGACGGCTTTCTGGCATTGGTTGCCGGGCATTTGTCTGTTGGGCCGCGTGGTTTCCCGGAAGGTCAGATCACTGATCACTCTGACAGTTTCATGGCCGCTGAATTGATAAGAGAACAGATTTTCATAAAACTGAGAGAAGAGTTGCCTTATGCGATTGCAACGGAGGTGGTCAGGTTCGAGGTCAATACCCGCGATATCCTCTGCATTGACGCGATTGTGTGGGCCGGGAAAAACAGCCAGAAATCCATTATTATTGGCAAGGGCGGAAAACAATTAAAGGAAATCGGCACTCACGCCAGACGACAGATCGAGAAAGTTTTTGCACACAGGGTATTCCTGAATTTGTGGGTCAGGGTCAGGAAAGGGTCGATAGACAGGAAATTGTGAACATGAGGAAAGTCGATCAACAGGCCGGATTCATTCTTCATCGGTGGCCATACAGTGAAAGCAGTCTGATGATCGAGGTGTTTACCCGGGAATACGGACGATTGACGCTGATTGCCAAGGGATGCAGAAGAAAAAAATCACAGTCCCAGGGCCTGTTTCTGCCCTTTATACCCTTGCTGGTCAGTTGGACTGGCAGGGGAGAGATACCAATCCTGACCGGGATTGAGCAAACTGGCTTTATACCGCAGTTATCGGGTACAGGGATCGGTTGCGGATATTATATCAACGAGTTGATCCTGAAACTGTTGCACCGGCATGACGCCCATGTGGTCCTGTTCGACAAGTATCACGAGCAGATGCTTGCCCTGATTGATCAGCGGGATCCGGTTGTTGTTTTACGTGTTTTCGAAAAATATCTGCTCAGGGAGATCGGCTTTGGTTTGATCCTCAATCATGATGTTGAATCCGGGGAGGCGATCAGACATGACATGAATTACCGGTATTTCCCCGAGAAAGGGCCAGTGCTGGTCGCCAGGGAGGATCGTGATGCTATCAGTGGGTCGACGTTGATTGCGCTCGACAGGGAACAATTCCTGAGCAGGGAAGATCAACTCCAGGCTGGCATGCTGACCCGGTATTTAATCGACCTGCAACTGAACGGGAAGTCCCTGCGTACCCGAAGGGTGATCCGTGAAATGAAACGTTATCAGCAACAGTCAACCAAAGAAACGGGCTAAAGCCTTATTTCTTTCGGGGCATATACAGATCGGTAATGGCGCCTTCAAATGCTTCCGCGGCAAAACCGAGCGTCTCGGCCAGGGTAGGGTGTGGATGGATCGACAGTCCGATGTCCCGGGCATCGGCATTCATCTCAATTGCGAGTACCGCTTCGGCAATCAGATCACCGGCATTGCTGCCGGTAATACCTGCTCCGATGATACGTTCAGTGGTTTTGTCAAATAAAAGCTTGGTCACTCCTTCGCTTCGTCCCTGGGACAGGGAACGGCCGCTTGCAGCCCAGGGAAAAACTCCTTTGCCATATTCAAGCCCTTTGGCTTTAGCTTCGGTTTCAGTGACTCCCACCCAGGCAATTTCAGGGTTGGTATAGGCGACATTCGGAATAACACGCGCATCGAATCCACTTTTTATTCCCGCTGCCACTTCAGCCGCGACCTTGCCTTCGTGAACGGCTTTGTGTGCCAGCATCGGTTCTCCAACGACATCGCCGATCGCAAAAATATGAGGAACAGTGGTTCGCTGCTGGTTATCAACCTCAATGAATCCATGTTCGTTGACCACCACCCCGGACTGTTCTGCGCTAATCAGGTGGCCATTGGGAGTACGACCCACCGAAACCAGAACGCGATCGAATACCATGTTTTCGGGGGCATCGTTCCCTGCAAAATGGACTTTTATTCCAGTTTCAAGGGAATCCATTCGGGTAACCCGGGTATTTAGCCATATATGTTCGTACTGCCCCTTGATTCTTTTCATTAACGGTCTGACCAGATCCACATCAGCGCTGGTCATCAATCCATCCATCATTTCAACAATACTTATCCTGCTGCCAAGGGAGTGATAGACCGTTGCCATCTCGAGGCCGATAATTCCGCCGCCGATGACAAGCAGATTTTGCGGTATGTTGTTGAGTTCGAGTGCACTGGTTGAGTCCATCACCCGTTCGTCTCCCTCAGGTAACCCTGGAATTTCGGTCGCTTGCGAGCCGACTGCAATAATCGCCTGATCAAAGGATATGGATTCCGTTTTACCTTCCGATTCAACTTCTATCATGTTCGGTCCGGTAAATTTTCCGATCCCTTGCACTATGGCGACCTTCCTCTTATTGGCCAGTCCTGCCAGTCCTTGGGTAAGCTTGTGAATAATCCCGTTTTTCCATTTAAGCGTTTGTTGCAGGTCAACTCCGGGAGGTTGCCAGGTCAGTCCGACCTCGCTTGCTTCGCGGGCATCCGAGATAACTTTTGCAACATGAAGCAATGCCTTGGAAGGAATGCAGCCGACGTTGAGACATACTCCGCCCAAACACGGATAGCGCTCAATCAGGATCACCTGAAGTCCAAGGTCCGCTGCCCGAAATGCAGCAGTGTAGCCCCCTGGGCCCGAGCCGAGCACAACAAGTTGGGAATGACGTTCTCCCTGCACAGTCACAAACCTCCGATCAGGAATTCCGATTCCAATAAATAATACATATATTCAATAACATGTAGTTAATACTTAAAGTGATAAACGACGTATATCAGCAAACGACCGGGTCAGACTGACGGTAAATCGCGCTGCTTCTGCACCGTCTGCAACACGATGGTCATAAGATAGACTCAATGGCAGAATCAGTCTGGGAATAAAATTCTGACCATCCCAGACAGGCATCATTTTTGATCGGGAAATGCCCAGAATTGCAACTTCGGGGGCATTTACGATGGGAGTAAATGCAATACCACCAATTCCTCCCAGACTTGAGATACTGATACATCCGCCTTTCAGGTCTTCTGGCTTGAGTCTTTTGTTACGGGCCCGCTCGCTTAAGTCTGCCAGTTCCTGTGCCAGATTGAAGATGCTTTTCTGGTCAGCATTGCGGATTACCGGCACCACCAGTCCATCGGGCGTATCAATTGCGATGCCGATATTACAGTACCGTTTCAATATCAGCTGTTCGCCGCCGGGCGCCAGTGAAGCATTGAAATTCGGGTATTCTTTCAGCGCTCCGACCAGGGCCTTGATAGCGAACGACAGCAGGGTAATGCGGATGCCCTTCTCACTGGCTTCCTCTTTCAGGGATTGTCTGAACTCCTCGAGTTCGGTAATGTCGGCCTCATCATGATGGGTGACGTGGGGTATGTTCAACCACGCCCGTTGCAGATGAGGACCTGACAATTTCTTTATACGCGTCAACCTGATGGTTTCGATATCGCCGAATTCAGAAAAATCGATTTCCGGGATGGCTGGAATGCCAAATCCTCCTTGTCGGCTGGCCGATGGCATTTCAGTCAGTTGCTGCTTGACCCAGCTTTTTACATCTTGCTTCAGAATCCTGCCTTTGGGTCCGCTACCGGTGATCAAACTCAAATCCGCACCGAGTTCCCGCGCAAATCGTCGAATACCCGGGCTCGCGTGGGGCAAAGTTGTTGAAGCATTTACAGTCTGAATGGATGGCTCCCGGAGTTGAATTTGAGGCTGATCCTGGGATTCATCCCGGGATGAATCCTGTCGGGCAGGGCGGGGTGTAACAGACCGGACTGCCTCATCGTTCTTCTTGTCTTCCCTGGATGCGGATTCAGGGGGAGCCTGCCCCTCGTCACCCGAAATTTCCGCCACCAGCGCCCCTTCACCCACCCTGTCACCGATCGAGACTGCGATACTGGTAACCGTTCCATTGGCCGGGCTGGGAATTTCCATGGTTGCCTTGTCGCTTTCAAGGGTAATGATCGGGTCTTCAATGGCAATCAGATCACCGATATTGACCAGCACTTCTATGACTTCGACTTCATCGAAATCGCCAATATCGGGAATGGTAATCCGGGTCATGTCGGTCATACCGTGACCGGGTTGGGTTTGTCGGCATCAATGCCGAGCTTCTTGCCGGCTTCTTCGAGACCTTCAAGGCTGAATGATTCCATGTCGGCAAGCGCTTTCAACACCGTATGCGCGATATAGTAGCGGTCCACCTCGAAAAATTTACGTAGCTTGTCCCTGGTATCACTGCGGCCATATCCATCCGTTCCCAGTACATAGTAATTGTTGGGTACAAACGCTCTGATCTGTTCAGCATAAAGCCGAATATAGTCGGTTGCTGCGATAACGGGCCCCTCGGCATTACCCAAACACATTTCCACATAACTTTGTCTGGGTGTATCAGTCGGGTGCAGTCGATTTTCCCGTTCAACATTCTGGCCATCACGGGCGAGTTCGTTAAAACTGGTCACGCTCCAGATATCAGCGCTGACGCCATAATCGCTGTCCAGAAACTCGGCTGCGGCTTCAAGCTCCCTCAATATGGCGCCACCCCCCAATAGCTGCACTTTGTGGATATTCTCCTTTTCCCCCGTTCGCTTGAGTAAATACATTCCTCTCAGGATGCCTTCTTCGCAGTTTTCGGGCATCGCAGGGTGGGCGTAATTTTCATTCATTACCGTAATGTAATAATAAATGCTTTCCTGTTTCTGATACATGCGGCGCATGCCGTCATAAATGATCACAGCCAGTTCGTAGCAGTAAGCAGGATCGTAGGAAATACAGTTCGGAATCGTGGATGCCAATATCAGACTGTGGCCGTCCTGATGCTGCAGTCCCTCGCCGGCCAGCGTGGTTCTTCCTGCAGTTCCCCCCATGATGAAGCCGCGTGCCCGACTGTCGCCGGCGGCCCAGCACAGATCGCCAATGCGCTGGAATCCGAACATCGAATACAGAATGAAAAATGGAATGGTGAACAGGTTATGGTTGCTGTAGGCGGTCCCGGCGGCAATCCAGGACGACATCGCGCCCGCCTCGTTGATCCCTTCCTGGAGTACCTGTCCGGTTTTGTCTTCACGATAAAACATCAGTTGATCTGAATCGACCGGCTCATACAACTGTCCTTCAGGGGAATAAATACCCAACTGCCTGAACATGCCTTCCATGCCAAAAGTGCGGGATTCATCCGGAATGATTGGCACAATGTAATCCTTTAACTCCTTGTTTCTGAACAGCGCGGACAGGATTCTGACAAAAGCCATGGTGGTCGAAATTTTCCGGCCTCCGGTACCCTCAAGCTGGGACTTGAAAATGTCCGCCTTCGGAAACCTGAATCCAGGCACACACACACTTCTGCGTGCCGGTAAAAACCCACCCAATTGCTCTCTTCGCTCCAGAATATAGCGCACCTCCGGTGAATCCCTTTCGGGGCGATAAAAGGGCGCCTTGGCGACCTCTTCGTCGGTCAGAGGAATGTTGAACCGGTCCCTGAACGCCAGTAGTGCTTCTTCCCCCATTTTTTTCTGCTGGTGGGTGGTATTCTGGCCCTCTCCTGCTTCACCCATACCGTAACCCTTTACTGTTTTCGCCAGTATCACTGTGGGTTGGTCGGTATGTTGAATTGCCGCATGGTATGCCGCATAGATTTTATGCGGGTCGTGACCGCCCCGGTTCAAACGCCAGATATCTTCATCGGTCATATTGGCGACCATGGCTTTCAATTCAGGGTTTTTACCAAAGAATTTTTCCCTTACGTAGGCGCCGTCATTGGCTTTGAATGCCTGATATTCACCATCCACGGCTTCTTCCATGCGCTGTTTCAATAATCCCTTGTCATCGCGCATCAGCAATTTGTCCCAGTACCCACCCCAGATCAGTTTGATGACGTTCCAGCCTGACCCTCGAAAATCGCCTTCCAGTTCCTGAATGATCTTGCCATTCCCTCTGACCGGACCATCCAGTCTTTGCAGATTGCAATTCACCACAAAGATCAGATTATCCAGTTTTTCCCGGCCTGCAATAGCCAGGGCTCCCATCGATTCGGGTTCATCCATTTCCCCATCACCCAGGAATGCCCAGATTTTCCGGTCACCGGCATCAATCAACCCGCGATTGTGCAGGTATTTCATGTATCTGGCCTGATAGATCGCCATGATCGGTCCAAGTCCCATGGATACCGTGGGAAATTGCCAGAATTCGGGCATCAGCCACGGATGGGGATAAGAAGATAGCCCGGCCCCATCCACTTCCTGTCGAAACAACTGGAGGTCCTCTTTGTGAAGACGTCCTTCGAGATAGGCTCTTGCATAAATACCGGGAGCGGAGTGCCCCTGGATAAAAATCATGTCGCCCAGGTGGTCGGGGGTGCTGGCACGCCAGAAATGATTGAAGCCAACATCGTACAGGGTCGCTGCTGAAGCAAAACTGGCGATATGCCCGCCGAGTTCACTGGAAATTCGATTGGCCCGTATCACCATCGCCATCGCATTCCAGCGAATCAACGCCCTGATTCGCCGTTCCAGCCCATGGTCTCCCGGACTCGGTTGCTCCATATGGGTTGGAATGGTATTCAGATAAGCGGTATTCGCCTGGTAGGGGATATGAATCCCCGATCTCCTTGCATGATCAATCAGGGATTCGATCAGAAAATGCGCACGTTCATGACCACCCACCTGAATAACGGAAGTCAGGGCATCAAGCCATTCGTTTGTCTCTGTGGCATCGATATCTGATTTTTTTTCGGAGTTCGACATGTGAATTATGCAATTAATGTTGAATGAAGTTTATCATGACGTAACCAGAGTTTTATGGATCTTTCGAATTGAAGATTATAATAATACTTTGCATTGCATAGCATTATATGTTTTAATCTTTGTATGCAAGCAGATTCATATCAGAAATGGCACTCACAACTACGCAAGGGTTATCTTGAACTGTGTGTGCTCACCACACTTGGGCAGAAAAAGTCATCCTACGGTTTCGAATTGTTACAAGTGTTCCAGCAGGCGGGCATAGAAGTGAATGAAGGCACCTTATATCCACTGCTTAACCGAATGCATAAAAACGGCTGGCTGGTGTCAAAGTGGGAAACCCCTTCATTTAGCGGTCACCCACGTCGTTATTATGAATTAAGCCGTGTCGGGAAATCTGTTTTGCCAAAAATGTTGAATGCCAACACGCTAAACCAACAATCGCTCGAACAAATTGGGAAACTCATATGAACAATGATCAATATATGGACCAGCTTAAAAAAGCATTGGTTGGAATGAATCGACAGGCACGTGAAGACATATTACAGGAAATACAAAGCCACATTGAAGAATCAGGAGGCGACTCGCAGTCATTACTCGATATGTTCGGCCCACCTGAACAACTGGCCAGTCAGTATCTGGAAGACGAGCCGCTGTCAACACCTCTGACAAAAAAGATAGCGGGCATCAGTGGCAAAGTATTTATGGTCATAGGTATTGTAGGAATAGCGCTTATCACTGCTGTGGCTATATGGGCTAAATTTATCATAAGTGATGATTTTAATTATGCCGACGAAAACGCAAAAGAACTGCGTTCAGCCAAACAACAGTGGTCGCAAATTGAACCGGTCCGACCAATCCGGTTTGATCTTTCCCAAAGCCAGCTGGTTCTCTACTGGTATGAAGATAGTCGAATTCTCTGGAACTGTGAAGGGGAAAATATTCCACAGCAATTGGATGATGGGCTGATAAAACTTCGTCACACCAGCTGTTTGATGTATTTACCCGGTGAAGATTCTGCTCTTAAAGCTCTTCAAAGCAATATTGTCATTGTCCGTCCACGCTCTGGTATAAACCTTGAGATTGAACAAAGCAAGTTGAGGATTGCCGAAAACAACACCCGCTACCGCTACCGCATTGACAAACGCAGAAGCGAGGTAACAGATCTGGCATCGCATGATGAAGCTGAAATTGAGATTGGTATTAATGCCCTGGAGTCTTCTATCTCGGCTTATGAGTATTGAGTGAATATCTGGAGTCCACTAACGGAAATTGCTGTTATTGGGAGACTAATCCTTGTTAAGTTGATGCTGTTTCTATACAATCCACGCCACAAATTCCTTTTACCTCCTTTCTTTACCTCTTGGGGATCCTGATCCGGGAGGAAAGATATAACCCATAGGGAGAATCTATGAGACACTATGAAATAGTCTTTCTGGTCCATCCTGACCAGAGTGAACAAGTGCCTGCCATGGTTGACCGTTTCAAGGATATGGTCACATCCGGCGACGGTAAAATCCACCGTGTTGAAGACTGGGGGCGTCGGCGCCTGGCCTATATGATTAATGATGTTCACAAGGCACATTACATCATGATCAATATTGAATGCAGCCTGGGCGTATTACAGGATATTGAACGAAACTTCAAATTCAACGACTCGATCCTGCGCCATCTGGTGATACGTCGGAAACAGGCCATTACCGAAGAATCCAGTATGGCCAAGGCAAAGGCACGGGAAGACGCGGCGGAAACTGCAAAAGATTCAGGCAGTCAGAGATCCAGAACTCAAGAAAGGACTTTCAAATCAGAAGCCATTGCGGACAAGCCTGAGAAAACGACTGAACAAGTTGATGATAAGAAAATTATGGAGGTAGCCTGATGGCCAGATTTCAACGAAGACCCCGGTTTTGTAAATTTACTGCCGAAGGGATCGAATCCATTGATTACAAGGATCTTGACATCCTGATCGCAAATACGAGCGACACAGGCAAGATTCTACCGCGAAGAAGTACCGGAACGAAAACCCATTTTCAACGACAATTGTCCACTGCGGTCAAGCGTGCCCGGTTTCTTGCATTGATTCAATATACGGACCAACACGAGAACTAGGAGGTATAATGGAAATCATATTACTGGAGAAAATTCCAAATACCGGAGACATAGGTGATTTGGTGAATGTCCGCAATGGCTATGCCAGGAATTTCCTGATTCCTCAGAAAAAAGCCATGCGAGCGACGCCTGAATCAAAGGTTCTGGCAGAAGAAAAGCGCTTGCAGATTGCCGCAGATCAGGCGAGCCGACTGCAAAAGGCGCAGACTCGTGCGGAGCAGGCGGTCCGGGAGATATTATTGTCTCGGCTTTGTGGTGACGAAGGTCAACTCTATGGTTCTGTATCGCCAGCCGACATAGCAGAAGAAATGAGTAAAGGCGGAACGGTCATCGAAAAATCTGAAATTCATCAGCCTGATGGACCAATAAAACATATCGGTGAATTTGAAGCTGACGTGATTCTTAATCCCGAGGTGCATTTCACAGTCACGATCCATGTCGAGGCAGGAGTATCCGGAAGTTCAGAGTAACTCCAGGAAATAAAGGACACGTTCAGTTCACACAAAAAACATGAAGTATCCAAGCATGATTTGATCAACTAATGGCAGTTTCACTAAAGCTTCCTCCACAGGCGCTGGAGGCCGAACAATCACTGCTCGGAGGGTTGCTACTTGATAATCTGAAATGGGATGAAGTCATACAGGAGGTCAGTGATCAGGATTTTTACAGTCAGAACCATCGCTTGATTTTTCAGGCAATCAGTGGTTTGCATTCCGCCGGGGATCCCGCAGATGCGATCACGACTTCGCAATGGCTGGCTTCACAAAACAAGCTGGAAGCCGTGGGTGGCTTGACCTACATTGGAACCCTCGCGAATAATACGCCAAGTACGGCAAACATTCTCACCTATGCCAGAATTGTCAGGGATCAATCAATTCTGCGGTCGTTGATATCAGTTGCCAATGACATATCCGATCTAGCCTATAATCCTGAAGGAAAAATCCCGCGGGAGGTGCTTGATCAGGCAGAAAATCTGGTTTTCGATATCTCGGAACGCGATGGAGCGCGTCAGCGGGGATTCACGCCGATTCAGGATCTGCTTGCGAGTTCGATCAATCGAATTGAAGCGTTATCCGAATCCCCGGAAGTGGTTACCGGTATCCCTACCGGTTTTTCAGATGTCGATAGCCAGACATCCGGATTACAGAAAGGTGATCTGATCATCATAGCAGGCCGGCCTTCAATGGGTAAAACATCATTTGCGATGAATATTGCTGAATATGTTGCCGTGGAGAAACACCTGCCAGTGGCGATTTTCAGTATGGAAATGTCAGGTGAGCAATTAGCGATGCGCATGTTATCGTCCCTGGGTCGGATCAACTCCAACAAGGTCAGAACCGGACGTTTGACGGATGAGGACTGGCCAAGGCTGTATTCTGCATTAGGATTACTGGATAAGGCGCCTATCTTTATTGATGATTCCGCCGGGCTGAACACTCTGGATCTACAATCAAGGGCACGGAGATTGATGCGTGAGAACCAGAATCTGGGATTGATAATTATTGATTATCTGCAGTTGATGAATGCCCCTGACAGGAATGAAAACCGTGCAACTGAATTATCCGGTATTACACGCGCATTGAAAATCCTGGCCAAGGAACTGAGTGTCCCTGTGGTCGCGCTCTCGCAGTTGAACCGGAGCCTTGAACAAAGACCCAACAAGCGACCCGTGATGTCGGATTTAAGGGAATCCGGCGCCATTGAACAGGATGCAGATGTTATTTTCTTTATTTACAGGGATGAAGTTTACAATGAGGATACCAGTCAAAAAGGAGTGGCTGAACTGATTATCGGCAAACAGAGGAATGGTCCGATAGGCATTACGAGACTCACCTTCAGAGGAGAGTTTACACGCTTCGAAAATTTTGCCTCTCCTCACATGGACAATTTATAGTCAAATTGCCGATAGTCAATCCGGATGTCAAATTGTCCCTGACTGCAACCCGTTCATCACGAGAAAATGGGCTCCTGCGCGCCTGGGCGCTGATTGACTCGCAGGCGCTACACCATAATATTTCGGTGATACGGAAATTCGCCCCCCGTTCCAGAATTCTGGCGGTAATCAAGGCGGATGCCTATGGACATGGTCTGGCCATCATTACTGAATTGATATACAAACAGGTAGATGGTTTCGCTGTGGCCACATTGGCTGAAGGTATTCTTTGCCGTCAAATCCAGAATTGCAGACCGGTTGTGGCACTGTCTGAATTCTGGCATCCGTCACAACTGGCGGATTTCCAGAAATATGATATTCAACCTGTGATCCACGGCCACCATCAGGTTGGCTGGTTGCAGTCCTGGTCAGGGGATCCGTTGACTGTATGGATCAAATTCGATACGGGTATGAATCGACTGGGTATTCCCGGTCAGCAACTATCGGAAACCTGTGCTTCACTGCAGGCGCTTCCGTCAGTCAAGGCAGTCAGGGTCATTTCCCATTTAGCCAATGCCGATGTTCCGGATGACCGGTATACTGACAGGCAACTAGAAAACTTTGAATCCGCTTCTTCATCAATACAATGCGAAATGAGCCTGGCAAATTCGGCAGGGATAATACGAAGTAAAGATACTCACAAGCACTGGGTCCGACCAGGTTTGATGTTGTACGGTGTTTCTCCATTCGCCGGCGTTGGTCAGGGTAATATCAACCTGAAACCGGTAATGCAACTCAAGGCCCGGCTGATCTCGGTCAAAGCCGTCGACAAGAATCAGCCGATCGGATACGGTGGCATCTATCGTTCCCATAGCCGGATGTGTATCGCCATTATCGGGTTTGGCTATGGAGATGGTTATCCGAGGAATATTGATGCCAGAGCCTGTGTCCTGATTCGCGGGAAGAGGGCATCGATCACAGGTCGAATTTCGATGGACATGATTACGGTCGATGTCACTGACCATTGCGCTCTTGAGGTCGGCGATGAAGTTACTTTGTGGGGAGAGGGGTTGCCGGTGGAAGAAGTTGCCGAGTGGGCACAAACCATACCTTATGAATTGTTGTGCAAGGTTACAGCCCGGATTCCCAGAATCGTGACAGGGGATGCGAAACATGGCTAAATCTTCTTCGAAAACGGCTTTCTTCTGTTCTGCGTGCGGCGCTGAAAACCTTAAATGGTCTGGACAATGCGGAGAATGTGGCGATTGGAATACGCTGGTCGAGCAGCAGGTTGAAAAAAACCCTGCTGCAGTGGGTCGATTTTCCGGATGTGCTCCAAAAGCCCGGATCCAGAATCTGGGTGACATCAGTATTAGTCAGACAGAAAGACTGTCGTGCGGCAGCGCTGAATTCGACCGGGTGCTGGGAGGGGGCCTGGTGGCCGGGTCTGTTGTGCTCATTGGCGGCGCCCCGGGGATTGGCAAATCCACATTGTTGCTGCAAAACCTGTGTTGCATCAGTCTCAAATCGAAGGCGCTCTACGTAACCGGAGAAGAATCCACCGAACAAATCGCGTTGCGGTCGCATCGGCTGGGCCTGGACTCAACGCGAGTGAACGTGATGGCCGAAAACAGACTCGAGAATTTACTTGATGTCGTGAACCGGGAATCCCCCGAGGTTCTGGTGGCAGATTCAATCCAGACGTTTTACAGCGACGCTTTGAGCGCAGCGCCCGGCAGTGTTTCCCAGGTGCGCGAATGTGCGGCAAGGTTGGTCAGATATGCGAAACACAGTAATTGCCGCCTGATCCTGGTAGGTCATGTGACCAAAGATGGGGCTTTGGCCGGCCCCCGTATCCTTGAGCACATGGTTGACTGTGTGCTTTACTTCGAAGGTGACAGTTCTCATAGTTTTCGTGTGATCCGTGCGATCAAGAATCGTTTCGGAGCCGTAAATGAGATCGGCGTATTTTCGATGACGGAACAGGGATTGAAGGACGTGAGCAATCCTTCTGCGATGTTTGTCAGCAAATACGGCGCTGAAAAACCGGGGAGCGTTGTTCTCGCAACACAGGAAGGCACCCGCCCCCTGCTGGTTGAAATTCAGGCGCTGGTAGATGATAGTGTTCTTGCCAACCCCAGGAGATTGTGTATCGGACTGGAACACAACCGACTGGCAATGTTACTCGCCATTGCCCATCGTCATGCAGGTATCTCGCTGAACAGTTACGATGTGTTCGTTAATGCCGCCGGAGGAATCAAGGTATCTGAAACCGGTTCCGACCTGGCTGTTTTGCTTGCAATCCTGTCAAGCATCAGGAATCGGGCGGTGGGCAGTGACCTTGTTGTATTTGGTGAAATTGGCTTGTCAGGGGAGTTGCGTCCAGTGCAAAGAGGAATCGAGCGTCTGCGGGAGGCTCATAGATCAGGCTTCAAACGTGCGTTGATTCCTGCAGCCAACAAACCGAAGTCTCCAGCAGGTGATCTGGAGATAATTGCACCCCGAAGAATAGAGGATGCAATACAAATACTGGAAATCTGAGCTTTTAAGTATAATCCACGCCCCGGACCTGATTAAGCCTGACCACAATAACTCAAAAAAGGTGTACAAGATGCTCAAGAAATTTCAAACTGCGGTTACTGCATTAATCCTGCTTGTCCCGATTTGTGTGTTGGCGCAAGAGGAGTTCAAACTGGACACGGAGAACAAAACGTATAGCTACGCAATCGGTCTGAAACTCGGAAAAAGGGTGCTAACGCAATTCAATGCCGAAAATGGTTTTGAAATGCAGGCATTAATCGAGGGTCTGGTCACGTCCATGTCCGGGAAAGACCGACTGTTAAGTGACGAGGATGTTGAATTGATTATTCAAATGGCAGAAAAGGCGCTGACGGTCGAAGCAAACCAGAAAGCCCAGGAAAAACTGGACTCCGGCAAGGTATTTCTTGAGCAGAATAAATCCATGGAGGGAGTGACCATAACCCCAAGCGGCCTCCAGTACAAAGTACTCGTCGCAGGGGAGGGCGACAGTCCGTCTCTGACTGATACCGTTCTGGTTCATTACCGTGGTACGGTAATGGACGGCGCCGTATTTGACAGCAGCTATGATCGCGAGGAACCGGCTTCATTTTCGTTGCAGTCGATTATTCCCGGCTGGCAGGAAGTGCTGCAACTGATGAAACCTGGTGATAAATGGCAGGTGGTGTTACCGCCGGATCTGGCTTATGGCGAAAAAGGCGCAGGGCAGATCATCGGCCCGAATGAAGTACTGGTTTTTGAAATCGAGTTGCTGAACGTCAGGAAATCAAAGAATCAAATCACCGACGGTTGAGGGTCGGGTCGTCTTCCACGACTAATACGGTGTTTTTAGGCATGTCAGGAATTTAAGTCCAATTTTGTTACAAATTCATGACACGGAGCTCCTGATCGGAGTGAAGCCCCCTGTTTTCAGTCAATCAGGCTGACCAGCTTCTCCATACCCTGCTGAATTCTGGTGGTTCTGATGGAAGAGAATCCGAGTCTGAAAAAATTCTTTGGTGGGTCGTCCTGATGAAAAAAAACTTCACCCGCTTCAAACAGGATTCCGGATTGAGCGGCTTTTTGTGACAGTTGCCTGGCATCGAGATTGTCAGGACCCTCTACCCAGAATGCTGAGCCACCAAAAGTAGGTCGTCGGCTGTTTCCGGGGAAATGCTGTTCCAGTATATCCCCCAGCAAGGACCAGCGTTCATGCAGCGTCTGACTGAGTTTCTTGATTAACGCATCGTGGTATCCGCGCTTCAGGAATTCGGTAATGATGAACTGATTGTTGCTCGGCGGGTGGCGCAACATCAATCGGCGCAGCGCCCGGGCCTCCTGAATGAACACTCGCGGCGCAACCAGATAACCAAGACGAATGCCGGGGGCCAGCGTCTTCGACAAACTTCCGATATAGATTACTCTGCCATCACTGTCCAGACTCTTTAATGCACGGGTGGGTTCGCCGACATAATTGAATTCTGATTCGTGGTCATCCTCAATAATGATGACATCATGTCTGTGAGCCTGCTCCATCAATTCATTACGCCGTTCCCTTGGCATCGTCACTGTACTCGGATAATGATGGCTGGGAGTAGTGTATACACAATGACATTGTGCGAATCGTTCATCCGGTATCAATCCGGAATTATCTACTTCAAGAGGGTGGATGTTCGGGGTGAAAACGGCAAACGTATTCTCTGCGTCAACATAACCCGGATTCTCGAATCCGACTGTCCTGTTAAAATCGAGCAGAAGTTGAGCTGTAATATACAGCCCCTGCTGGGCGCCTACCGTAACCAGTATTTCATCGGCTTCTGCCCACACACCGCGCCGGGGTAGTATTTTCTTTTGGATCTGGTCGATCAGTTCTGGATAATCCTGATCGTTCAGATCCTTTGCCCAATAATGAATTGCATTGATGGTCATGGCTTCCCGGGCGCATTCTCTCCAGTCAGCAATCGGGAAAATATCCCGGTCATATTGACCGCAAATAAATGGATATGGATACTGATTCCAGTTGATCGGTTTCAGATTTTGCCGAAAAACATGAGGTTTGACGGTGAGTTTTTTACTCCAGTCCACCTTGCTGTCAAACAGCCGGGATTGTTTGGGGGCATTAATCCGGCCTTTAAGTATTTCGGCATTAACGTAAAATCCGCTTCTCTCCCTTGAAATCAGAAATCCTTCATCAACCAGATGCTGGTAGGTATGGACAACCGTATTACGCGCAACGGATAATTGACGGGCAAGCTTTCTGGTCGATGGCAGCGGTGAATCCAGCGCGAGATGACCTTCCAGAATGGAATTGACAATCATCTCCTGAATCTGCGTTCGCAGAGTCCCTTTCTTGTCGGATGAAAGTTGAAATAGGTATTCAGCCACAATATCTGGATTTTAGAGTGATTTACGGCTGTTTTATAGTGTATTGAGTCACTATTTGTTCGATTATTTGGTAACAAGTAGGCTGGACATCTGTATCTAAGCTCTATATGATTGCTGTCATCATTGCGATGCAGTTGTCCAGATTGCATTTTCAATGACAAATACTCTCTTGATATTCGCCCTTAATTGATTCAGTTATGAATTTCTGTTGATGGGGCGCGTAATTACCACCAATTACCCTTTCCTTCCATGCCAATTAATATTCGTGATCTAAAATTAAATACTCCCACGGAACTTGCCGACCTTGCCCGCTCCCTCAACCTTGACAACATTGGTCGAATGCGTAAACAGGATCAGATATTCGCGATCCTCAAAGCTCAAGCCAAACAAGGTGAAAGAATAGTCGGAGAAGGAGTAGTGGAAATAATTCAGGACGGGTTCGGATTCCTGAGGTCGTCCACATCCTCCTATCTGGCCGGTCCGGATGATATCTATATGTCCCCTAGCCAGATAAGAAGATTCAGCTTGAGAACCGGTGATACGGTAGCCGGACAAATTCGACCTCCAAAGGATTCCGAACGCTACTTCGCCTTGCTTAAGGTAGAGGAAATCAATTTTCAATCGCCAGAAGATGCCACGAAGAAAATCCTTTTCGAAAATCTGACCCCACTGCATCCCGACGAAAGGATGCGCCTTGAGCGTCGAAATGGATCTGCAGAAGATTTGACTGGACGCATTATTGATTTGATTGCACCGATCGGTAAAGGACAACGGGGGTTGATTGTTTCTGCCCCGAAAACCGGAAAGACGATAATGCTGCAACAAATTGCCCAATCAATCGCTACGGTGAATCCGGAAATTGTTGTAATGGTGCTGTTGATTGATGAACGCCCGGAGGAGGTTACGGATATGCAGCGTACCGTGCGGGGTGAGGTGGTTTCGTCAACATTCGATGAACCTGCAACACGCCATGTCCAGGTTGCGGAAATGGTGATCGAGAAAGCCAAACGGTTGGTTGAACATAAAAAGGATGTCGTTATTCTGCTCGATTCCATCACTCGGCTGGCACGGGCATACAATACTGTTGCCCCGGCATCAGGCAAGGTATTGACCGGTGGTGTTGACTCCAATGCGTTACAGAGACCGAAACGGTTCTTTGGCGCTGCCCGTAACATTGAAGAAGGAGGCAGCCTGACAATTCTGGCTACAGCACTGATTGATACCGGGTCGAAAATGGACGACATCATTTACGAAGAGTTCAAGGGTACTGGCAATATGGAAATTCATCTGGACCGCAGAATTGCGGAGAAGCGGGTATATCCGGCAATGGTGATCAATCGTTCCAGTACACGAAGAGAAGAATTATTGACCGACCCGGCCGAACTTCAGAAAATCTGGTTGCTGAGAAAATTGATTCACCCGATGGATGATTTACAGGCGATGGAATTTCTGATTAATAAAATGAAAGTCACAAAAACCAACGACGAATTCATAAAATCAATGAATCGATAGGGATTTGTATAAGGAAAT
Source organism: Arenicellales bacterium (assembly GCA_963663315.1). Taxonomy (GTDB): domain Bacteria; phylum Pseudomonadota; class Gammaproteobacteria; order Arenicellales; family Poriferihabitantaceae. The sequence goes on from OY760176.1 coordinate 916,913, forward strand.
GAACGAAAAGCGGCTATAAAACTTGAATTAACCATCCAATTCTCATATTATCGCCGCCCGCTTTGGACTCTATCAGCCGAACCGGAAAGCCCCGACACAAGAAAACACTGATAAATTATTATGAAACCTGAAATTCATCCCCAATACGCTGATATTAAGGTGGTTTGTGCGTGTGGTAACAGCTTCGAGACCAAATCCACGATGGGGCAGGATCTCCATGTGGAAATCTGTTCCGAATGCCATCCATTTTATACCGGGAAGCAGAAAATTATTGATACCGCCGGGCGTGTAAGCAAATTCCAGAAGAGATACCAGCGATATTAATCAGGTGGTTGATTATTAGGCAGCATGTTCGCAGCAGATACGAAAGGGCGCTCCATCGGAGTGCCCTTTTTCTTTGTGATGTCACAGTAATAGATACCTTCCCTCAGGTCTTGAGAAAATGACAAATAATTCAGCCCTTTTTTTCGATGCGAGAAAGTTCATACCCGGAGGGGTCAACTCCCCGGTCAGGGCTTTTAAATCCGTTGGCGGAGATCCAGTATTCATCAAGCGCGCAAAGGGTGCGATGGTTTATGCAGAGGATGGCCGGGAATATATTGACTATGTAGGGTCATGGGGGCCAATGATTCTCGGCCATGCGGACCCGGATGTGATTGATGCGGTCAAAAATCAATGTAATTCGGGCTTGAGTTTTGGTGCGCCCACCATCCTTGAAACCGAGCTTGCAAAGTTGATTTGTAATCAGATGCCATGGATTGACAAACTGAGAATGGTCAATTCAGGCACCGAGGCCACCATGTCCGCAATTCGATTGGCACGTGGTTTTACCGGACGTGACAAGATCCTTAAATTTGAAGGCTGCTACCACGGTCATGCCGACAGCCTGCTGGTAAAGGCAGGGTCCGGAGCTTTGACTTTCGGGGTTCCCACATCACCCGGAGTGCCGGCTGCGATGGCTGAACATACCTTGACGGCAGCATACAATGATCTTGATTCGGTCAGTTCGATCTTTGATCAGGTTGGAGATCAGATTGCAGCGATCATTCTTGAGCCTGTTGCAGGTAACATGAATTGCGTGCCTCCTGCAGAAGGATTTCTCCAGGGGTTGCGCTATATCTGCGACCAATATCAAAGTGTATTGATCATGGATGAAGTGATGACAGGATTTCGGGTGGGTCCCAGAGGGGCGCAGGGGCTGTATGGTATCCAGGGCGATCTGACGACTCTGGGGAAAGTCATTGGCGGCGGACTGCCGGTGGGTGCATTCGGGGGCAGGGGAGACATTATGGCTTGTCTGGCTCCGGATGGTGCGGTCTATCAGGCAGGTACACTTTCCGGCAACCCGATAGCGATGGCTGCAGGTCTGGCGACACTTGGAAAAGTCTGCGTGGACGGATTCTTCGAAAGTCTTTCAGAGAAAACCGACCGGTTGGTAAATGGTCTTTCGGATTCGGCTGGACGACATGGAGTAAATCTGACAACGAACAAGGTCGGCGCCATGTTTGGACTGTTTTTCACGGATCGGCAATCGGTCAGTTGTTTCCAGGATGTAATGGCTTGCAATCAGGCGCAGTTCAATCAGTTTTTCCATGCAATGCTGGACCAGGGCATCTATTTTGCACCCTCTGCATTTGAAGCAGGATTTGTCTCTTCTGCGCACACTGAAGAACTGATTGATCGCACAATCATGTGTGCTGACCAGGTTTTCCGGCAAACCTGATAGACTTGGATGAATTGGTAGCGTATTATCAGGGTCGATTGAGGTTGCCGTCGTGAACAGGATATTTGTTTTATGTGATATGCCGAGTATGATTATCCCGGTTAATCTCAATGAACGTTTTCGATACAAGATTAAGAGAGGAAAAAGATTATGAAAACTGAAATACTACACCCTGACCGTAGAAAATTCCTGAAACAGGCAGTGGCGGGCGCTGCGACAGTTACCGCAGCAAGCCTGCTCCCCGTCCGGGCTTTTGCCCAAAACAAGACACTGACCGTGGGCATGAATATCCCGATGACGGGCGATTATGCGCCGTGGGGTCTGCCGGGACTGTATGGCTGCGAAATTATTGTCAACAACATCAATGCTGCGGGCGGCGTCACCATCGGTGGCGAGACCTATGATATCAATATTGCATCCTATGATCATGGCTACGAAACTGAAAAGGCAGTGCAGGGTTTCAAGAAACTGGTGAATGAAGATGATGCCAAAATGGTGATGATGCTAGGCGGGTCTACGGTCGCTGCCGTGTTGCCTTGGGCAACGCGCAAGAAAGTGCTGACCACAACACTTCTGCCGAGCGATATTACCCCGGACTCCGCGTATCTGGTGGCGACCTGCGAATCCCATCCACTGTATAACGTGACCGGGGTTGAATGGCTGGCTAAAAACTATCCCGATGCCAAGACCGCTTCTATCATTACCAACAACGATATCGAATACGGTTTGCAGTCCGCCGCGACCTATAGCGCCGCTTTCGAGGTGGCCGGTATTGAGGTTATTGATACCAATCTGCACGGTTTTGATATCACCGACTTTGCACCGATTGTCAGTTCCCTGCTTGCCAAGAAGCCGGACATTGTCTGTATGGCCACCAGCTTCTATGTCACCCCGATCATGGAGCAGTTGTTCCATCAGGGTTATGAGGGATTGATTGTTTCCTGCACGCTGGATTATTACGAGGAAATTATCGCAAAGACAAGCGAAGAATTTGTCAATGGCACGATCTACCAGTTCCCCGATTTTGATGATCCGAAATTACAGGAAGCCGGGGTGAACTTCCCGGATCCGGCAGGTTTTGATGCCGCATTCAGAAAAGACCATCCCAACGACTGGTCCGCTGTTGCCTGGGAATATCCGGCAATTCTATTGAACTGGATCGAATCTGCGAAAGCAGCGGGCAGTGTTGAAACCGAAGCCGTTTCGGCAACCATGCTTGGTCAGAAACAGGATTTCGTGTTTGGCGGTGGTGACTGGTGGGGTAGCCAGTTATGGGGCCTTGATAACGCACTGGTCGGACGCTGGCCTGTTGTACTAATCGTTGATGGCAAGGCGCGCATCCAGGAATACGGCGACGTAGCAGGCTGGTTGGCGAAAAACAAGGACGTGCTGGTCAAGCACATGAAAGCAATGGGTTTGCGTACTGTCTGACCTCTGCAAGACCTGTAGAAGGGGAGGGGCGACCACGCCCCTCTCAGGATGAATAGGAGTTAAAATTTGGAGCTGCTTTTGCAGTCCATCGTTAACGGCGTTATCCAGAGCGGTTTCTTCGCGCTGGCAGCGGTTGGACTGGTTTTGATATTCGGTGTAATGGGCGTGGTTAATTTTGCCCATGGAGAGCTGGTCATGGTCGGGGCCTACACGGTCTGGTTCCTGCATGCCCAAAATAATGTGCCGTTTCTGCTGACTATTGTCATCGCCGTCATTCTGGTGTCGGCTATCGGCCTGATCATGGAACGATTTCTGTTCCGTCCGATGCGTGAAAACCCGTTGGGTGGGCTGATCTGTTCGATCGGAGTATTGTTCATACTCCAGGTGATCGCTACTCTGGTGGGTGGCGACGGGCCATCTAAACAGGTGCCACCTCCCTTTGAAGGCACCATGATCCTGTTTGATTTTCTGCGCATACCGAACCAGCGTGTATTCAGTGTTGTCGTCTCCGTAACCGCGTTGGGCCTGCTCTGGTATTTCCTGACACGTACGAGACTGGGCTGGTCGCTGCGCGCTGTCTCTCAGGATCGAGAAGCCGCCGGACTGCAAGGCATCAACAGTAACCGGATCTCGATGATTGCGATTGGCGTCGGCGCGGCCATGGCGGGATTGGCGGGCGCCCTGATGGCGCCGTTAACCAATATCAATCCACACATGGGTCACAATATCATTATTACCGCATTTATTGTCACCATCGTAGGCGGGGTTGGCAGCTTGTCAGGTGCAGTCATTGCCTCCATTTTTTATGCTTTGTTTCATACTTTCATTACCACCTATTTCAGTGGCACTATCGCCACTATCTCCGGCCTGCTCATAATGGTATTGATGTTGATTATCCGGCCTTCAGGCATCATGGGTCGGCGGGTAAGCGAATAGTATGACCACAACCGGTAACAAATTGTGGGGACTGGTCGCAGGAATACTGATCATTCTGGTCATCCTGCCGCACTTTCTGAAATACCATCATCAGGATTTCATGATTTTTCTGGTGGTCAATGTTCTGGTGGTAGTCAGTTATCGTCTGGTCACCCTGACTGGGGAATGGTCCCTGATTCATGCCGTGATGATGGGGACCGGCGCTTATGCCAGTGCGCTTGTGACCAAACATCTCGGGTTTTCGTTCTGGCTTGGCCTGCCGATTGCAGGCATCACCGCCGCAATGATTGCTGCACTGTTGTGTTTTCCTTTATTCCGGATGACCCAGTTTTACTTTCTGATCGGTTCGTTTGCTGCCGGAGAGGCGATTCGACTTTGCTGGATTCACTTCATCAAACCCTTTGGTGGAACCGGGGGAATCAGCGGCATTCCACCGCCTGAACTGATGAATATTGATTTTCTGGAGCCCATCCCGTATTTTTATCTGGTTTTGACCATCGTCTGCCTGTGCCTTCTGATACTTTACCGTATTGAAAAATCTCGAATTGGCCTGACCCTGCATGCCGTTCACTGGAAAGCGCCTCTGGCTGAATCGGTAGGTGTCAATACCTGGAACTATCGTTCTTTGGCCTTTATCATCGGATCATTGTTCGTCGGCATGGCTGGCGCACTCAAAGTTCACTATATCGGTACTGTATCTCCCAAGCAGTTTGATATCGGTTTTATGGTGTTTATCCTGATCTGGGTTATCGTGGGTGGTTACAGAACCTTTTATGGTGCAATCCTGGGCGCCGTCGTATTATCTGTTCTGGATGAGGCGTTCAGGGAGTTTAATCAACTCCGCCCGGCAATATACGGTGGGCTGTTGATTGCTTCAATCCTGTTTTTACCGGCTGGACTTGAAAGTCTGCCACAAAAAATCAGAGATATGGTTGGCCGGGATAGTCGACGTTTCGGGAAAACCTGATGTCGATTCTCGAGGTCAAAAATCTGACCAAAAAATTTGGCGGGCTGACAGCGCTGAACAATGTCAGTTTTACGGTTGAGGAGAACCACATACATGGCCTCATCGGTCCCAACGGGGCTGGCAAGAGTACCCTGTTCAAGAATATTTCCGGATTTCATGTCCCAACAGACGGCGATATCCTGTTTAATGGCGCCAGTGTAAAGGGGCACAAGCCTTCAAACATTTCAAAACTGGGTATCGTGCGTACTTTCCAGGAAACCACCTTGTTTCAGGAACTCAGTGTTTTTGACAATATCCTGATCGGCACGCACAACACCATGAGGTTGAATGTCTTTTCAGCCATACTGGGGCTTGATCGGGATCAGCAGAATCAGGCTGTCCACTCTGCAATGCAGATGCTCGATTTCATGGGTCTTGTCGAGCGTAAACAACAACTGGCATCTGAACTGCCATTAGGTTCCCAGCGTACTCTGGCGATTGCCATCGCCCTGGTGTCGAAACCTCGACTGTTGCTGATGGATGAACCCTTTGCCGGGATGAATCCGGGAGAAACCAGCCGTATGATGGAACTGACTCGCAAGGTACGTGAATCCGGCGTTACCATTGTATTGGTAGAGCATGACATGAAAGCCGTCATGGGGTTGTGCGATCAACTCACAGTATTGAACTTTGGTTCCTTGCTGGCCCAGGGAACGCCGGAACAGGTAAGAAGCAATCCCGAGGTTGTCAGTGCCTATCTTGGAAGCGGGTGAGGTTGGATGAAGTTGTCGATACAAGACCTGCAGGTCAACTACAACAATGTGGCAGCGCTCAAGGGCATCAATTTTGATGTGGATGATGGTGCATTCATTACTCTGATCGGATCCAATGGCGCGGGGAAAAGTACCACACTACGGGCCATATCTGGCCTGGTCAAATCTGACAGCGGGACGATCAGACTAAACGGCGAACGTATTGACCAACTTGGTGTTGACACGATTGTACGGATGGGTGTCGCCCATGTTCCCGAGGGTCGGCGTATTTTCAAGGATTTGAGCGTTCTCGAAAACCTGCTTCTGGGCGCCTACATTCATAATGATAAATCCAGAATCAACAAGGAACTGGAAAAAGTTTTCGATCGTTTCCCTCGGCTGGTTGAACGGCAAAATCAGCACGCCCGTACCCTGAGCGGTGGTGAGCAGCAAATGTTGTCCATTGGTCGTGCACTGATGTCGAGACCCCGGGTATTGCTGCTGGATGAACCGTCACTGGGTCTTGCGCCGATTATTGTTCAGGAAATAGGTGAATTTCTCAGAGAGATAAATCAACAGGGCGTGACCGTAATTCTGGTGGAACAAAACGCTGACCTTGCCCTTAAACTGGCGGATTATGGTTATGTGCTTGAAACGGGAAAAATCACCCTGGATGGACCGGCATCCTTGCTCTCGAACAATGAACACGTCAAAAAGGCTTATCTTGGAATCTGATCATCCGGCTGTCGGAAAGTCCGCCACATGAAATACCGTACCATCTCAAATACTGCAATCGTTGCAGTAGGGGAGTGTTGCACCAAATTCAATCTGCACGTTGAAACCTAAGTCAGGTTCAAAATGGGTGGTTATTGCCGCCATGGCCGGTAATGGTTTGATTGCGGTTACCAAAATCATCGCTACTGTGGTAACTGGCAGTTCTGCAATGTTAAGCGAAGCAGTACATTCCATCGTAGACACAGGTAACCAGGCATTATTGCTTTGGGGGATAAAACGGTCTTCCAAGCCCGCCGATGAGCTTCATCCATTTGGATATGGAATGGAGCTGTATTTTTGGACTTTCGTCGTCGCGATCCTGATCTTTGCTATTGGGGCCGGTGTTTCTCTGTACGAAGGTTTCAGTAAAATCAATAATCCACAGCAAGTAAAATATATATATATCAACTATATAGTGCTGGGATTTGCAGTGATATTTGAAGGTGGCGCCTGGATAGTGGCTTTCAGGGAGTTTCGCAAGAGAAAAGGCAAGCTCGGTTACCTGAAGGCCATGCAGGTAAGCAAAGACCCAACGGTTTTTACCGTTTTATTTGAGGACAGCGCTGCAATGCTGGGTTTGTTTGCTGCGTTTATCGGTCTGTTGCTTACACAATGGCTCGGCAACCCGGTTTATGACGCATTGGCATCTATCGTGATTGGCCTGATTTTGAGCTTCACAGCGATGTTACTGGCATACGAAAGCAAAGGATTACTGATCGGAGAAGCGGCCAGTCGTGAAGTCGTTTCAAGTATCAGAGATATTGTCAAAGGGAAATCCGAAATTCTAAGTATCAATGAAATCCTGACCATGCACATGGGGCCGGAAGATGTCCTGTTGAACATCAGTCTGGATTTTCACGACAACATCAGTTCCGGCGAGGTTGAGAAAGCCATCACACAACTTGAAATTCAAATCAAGCAAAAGCATCCTGAAGTCGCTCGTATATTCATCGAAGCACAAAACCGGATAGCGCATTTGAAGAATATTGCAAATGATGTCAGCATGTAACCGTTTCTCTATTCAGCTTTCAATATTCTACATAACATATTGTATTTATAATACAAAAAATCTTATATTCAACTATTATATCAGTGCTGACTCTGAATTTATATAACTTCGTATAATGTATGTTATGTAAAGTAACGTATCAATACAGTTTCAGACATCAGGAACCACCCCGCGCCGCCTGCGTCCGGGATCTGAACTGACCAGGGCCAGCCGTCAAATATGATCAGCCAAATTCTTTCCGCTATTGAGCTGTCCCCCCTCACGTTAGCCTTCTGCCTGGTCTTCGTTGTTCTGGGCGGATACCTCAAGGGGTTTGCCGGCTTTGGCGCTTCCATGTTCTGGATGACCAGTCTCTCTCTGGTGATCCCCCCACTTCAGTTAGTGCCGATGGTGTTGATGTTTGAAGTCGCAACAAGTATTTATCTGCTACCCGGCATCTGGAAGAAGATCGACTGGCGATCCATTGGTTTTCTGCTTGCGGGCACCTGGATTGCCACCCCGGCCGGAATTTATGCCTTGATAACATTGCCAGCGGCCCCGGTACGTATTGCATTGGCGCTGGTGGTTCTGTTCGCCGCGATCATGATCCTGCGCGGCTTCTCGCTTGAGAAAGTGCCGGGCAAGACAGCCACTGTCGGAGTTGGTATGGCAGCAGGCGTGCTCAATGGCAGCATGGGCATAGTCGGCCCCCCGGTCGTGCTCTTTTACTTTTCGTCTCCGGTGGGTATGACCATCGGTCGCGCCTCGATCATCACCTATCTCATAGGTACCGATACCGCAGGTACGGTAATGTTCGCAGCGCAAGACCTGATCGACCCTTCAATCTACTGGCGAACCGCGCTGTTCCTGCCACTGCTGTTTCTGGGGTCATCAATCGGCAGCAAGGGGTTCATAAAAACCGACCCGGACAAATTCAGGAAACTCTCACTCTATGTCCTGCTGATCCTGTCGGTAATCCTGATGGTCCGTGCCTTGTTCGGGGATTAGGCGTCCGCTTACAATACATGTAAAACTAGGACACATCTCAGCTTATCGGCACTGTCGTCAGCGTTAAATCAGGCGGTCGCTGCTCCATATCAACATCGTACTTCCCAAATCGCCGGATATGCTCTCTGATAAACGGACTGAATGCTGCCACCAGTTCTTTCGTGATGGTATAGCCTTCTTCGGCCATGTTGGCCAACACCGCTGTTAAGTCAACGACGTTTTGCAACATGATTGAGTTGGCGACCAAGTCTGAATATTTGATGAGCTTCTCCTGTTCCACAGGGTCACCGCTTTTTATGATCTGACCACCAAACGTAATCCAGTCCAGAAAAACGTTATAGGATTCTACTTTGGTGGTTTCTGCGCGAATGGTTTGCCGAAATTCTGCTTCTGAAATATAGCGGAGCAAGAACAATGTGCGCGTTACCCGGCCTAGCTCCCGGAATGCACGATACAGCTTGTTGCGGCGGTTATTACTATTGAGTTTTCTCAGCAACATAGGGGGGAGTACCTTTCCCGCCTGAATCGACAGGACAACCTGCATTAGGTCTTTCCAATGTGTTTCGATGAGTGACCAATCGGCTGTCTTTGTAAACAGCGAATCGATATGCTTGTACCGGGTGTTCTTGTCGGGCCGATAGAATGCGACATCATTCCAGGTGCGCATGCGCGGATAGAGATTGATGCCCAGCAAATGCGCCAGGGCAAACACGGGCTCGCTTTGCCCGTGGGTATCTGCATGCAGTGTATCTGGCTGGTAAGCAGATTGATTCAGCAGTAGCGCATCAAGGATATACACGGCTTCCCACACACCGCAGGAAATGAAGTGGCTGAACAGTGCAATGTATTCGCTGGAAATATGGTGGTAGGCGATGCCGCCGAAACCACCGTAGCGAATGTGTTGCTCGCCCAAAAGATTGTTTTTTCTCAGCTTGATGTGGGTACCATCGGCAATGACCACGTTGCTGTCGCCCCAAAACCCGGGCAGGTCGAAGCGGCGATATTCAGCGACCACGTCATCCAGCGCGACTTTCAGTTTGGCAGCGTTGACATGCTGTTGATTAACGCGTCGCAGACTCTGGGGATTGATACCGCTGGGTGCGTGCCGTGCTGTTTGACTCGCGCCTAGGTTGCAACCGTAACCGAAAACAGCGAACAAGTAGTGGCTATCGGGATCGGCCATTTTTGTGTCTGATCCTGAGGGTGGTCCAAAGTGTGCCGTGTAGTTTGACCAGTGCTGGGCATCCTTCAAAATATCGAGTAGATGCCGCTCCGGCAGGCGCGAATGGACTTCGTTTTTGAAGTCGTCAAGGCCTTCTGGTAGAGGCGAGGCTTTTTGTCGTGTCAGGTGCGAAGCGCCGTCATCATCGATCGAAAGTCTCCGTTCCCAAGAAATTTCTGATCAACCTTGTTCGATAAGACGGTCAGTTTTTCCTTCAACGACGCCACAAAGTCATGACCAGATGCCGGCAACCCCAGCGATTCACAATAATCGGGGAGGCGTGCGTCGCACTCCTCCAAAGACAACAGTTGCTTGCGATAATCCCCGTATTCACCGGAGTGTTCGACGTAGAGATCGGTACCTGCCAATGCTTGCGCAACATGGCTAAGCACACACACCTCCAGTGCTCGGCGATCAAGCATTAGTTTTTCGTCGACTTTTGTTTACACAAATGTTTGCCAGCGTCGAGAGGCAAATTGCAGGCTGATCTCTGCGTGCAGGTGTTCCTTTCTGAGTCGTTGATGCTGTTGCACAAAATGTAGTGCACGAAGTAGGCTCTGATCCTGCGTGGTTGATTGAATCTGGATGTGATCCAGTACTCTGAAGATGACGGCTCGATTATTGGCGTGCGCTGACCACAACAGTGGCAGATAGTTGTTCTGGTGATAGGCCCTGACGCGTTGGAATTGATCGGCAATAACGTCCGCCAAGGCAAAAGGTAAACTGCTTGGGCGGCCAAAGGGATCGCTGGGGCGGTCAAAACTGGAAGGCCGCGAACAGGAGATTCAGATGTTGCTGGCCAAAGGTGTTTCGAAGGCCTCCATTGCCAAGATTACTGATGTGTCGAGAACCAATTTGTTGCATTTTATCCGCACACGGCAACTAGATGCGGCGTAGCGAGTGATGACAACCAATCAGATTCAACGTCAACAGATTGCGGAACGCATCGACCAGGAGGTTATGAAACGGCTGGACAGTGGTGCCACTGACTTCGATGTATTTGCCGGCATGGCCGATCACATGGGTGACTTTAAAAATCTAATAGATACATCGGCACCGGGTGAGATGGACAGACTGTGCGCTCAGTTCGAAGGACTCTATCGGTATGCCAAAATCCTTGAAGATGTAGCACGCGGGATCGAAGCTGGTGATATACATGTTCCCTAATATTTAGCGCACGGTTAAATTACCGTGCGCTCGCAATATCATGAGTCGTAGGCGATGGCGTGAAAAATCAATGACTGGCATTTTGCAAGTCAAAGCGGACATGGTCGCTGAGGCGATGAGAGGTGGCTGTTCGCCCTTAAGAGACATTGGATCGTTGTTTTAAACTGATCTTAGTGGCTTGTCTCAAAAGGCAGCAGACGACCCAAAGGCGACGCTGACAGGTAGGTATCAACCCTTGTAAGAGCCGTCCCAAATAGTTTTTTGGGGTAGCCGACGGGATCAGTTTTGCCTGGACCTGGCCTCGTAGTAGACCCTCAGGATCAGTTTCAGTTCCTCGACCACGGCCTGGTCGTAGTCCGCGTCGCGCGACAGGGCCAGGTCCTGCAGCGCGCTGAAGGTTTCGCCGATACACAGCATCGTCATCTCGAGCGCAGCGCCTTCGAGTTTTATACCCCAACGGCGTAAAAATGGCAGCATGCTCTTGCCGATTTCGTAGTTGGTCGCGCGGTAGGCTTCGAGCAATTCGGGCGACGCGATCAGTGAGCGTTGCAATTGCACCAGCGCCTTGCCGCCACGCGTGCCCTCGATCACCGCGTCTACCAGCCCGTTGCACACGGTTTCGATCGGCGACTGCAAGTCCGTAGTTTCAAGGTAGGCGCAAATCAGGTCTGACTGCTTTTGCCCGAAGGCCTGCGCCAGCTCGTGCAGGATCGCGTACTTGTCAGGAAAGTACTTGTACAGCGACGCGATATTGACCCCGGCCTGGCGTGCAATCAGGTTGGTCGATATTTTTTCGATGCCGGACTGCTCCAACAGTTCGAGCGTCGTGTCGAGAATTTTTTGCCGGGTCTGCTTTGCCCTCTCTTGTTGCGGCAGAATCGCCGCTTGCGTGGTTTTCATCTATTTCAGTTGCTGGTTTCGAGCTGTCAAGCACTGTGAACGCTTGACAGTATAATCTAATTATGAAAAAGTAAGTACTTACTTTTTGGAGTAAACGCAATGAGCACCGCAACCCGCGTGCTGCAGGCTTACCTGTCAGCCCTGAAGGCAAAGGATCTCGACGCAATAGGCGAGATGAGCACCGCGCACAGCCTTTTCGAACTGCCCTTCTTGAAACCCAACCGCCTGGTCGGAAAAGCAGAAATTGTAAAGGCGCATGGTGAAATCTTTGCCAATCTTAGCGCCATCGAGATCAGCTTGGCCAATACCGGTGACAGCGATGATCATGCCATCGGTGAGGGCCAACTCTGCTTCACTCGCAACAGCGGTGACAGCGAGAGCATGCCGGCGGGTATCGCCGCTGTAGTCAATAACGATGAACTGGTGCGGATCAGCCTGTATTGCGATGCACGCAATATTCGCCTCTGGACCGACAAGACCATCATGTGAGGACGCCTCGATGACACCAACAAAAGCATTCCATGCCTACTGTGACGCCTTCGCAGCTGGCGATCATATTGCAATGGCCGACCTGTTTACCGATGACGGCGTATTCGAGGCGTCGTCCCTCGACGCGCCGATTCGTGGCAGGGAAAATCTGCTGTCACAGCTGCGCATCATTTCAAACGCCTCGAAAAATATCCACACCGAGGTTGGAATCGCAATCGAAACCAGTGAACTCGGGCATTTCGAAGGCAACTACGCCGCAGAGGTCATCGGTACTGGCGGCAAGCTCGACGGGTCAGCCCACCGTATCGATTTCAAGTTCGTCGCCGTGGTCGAGATGCGCAACGGCAAAATCGCCCGCTTGGCCGAAATATTCGATACCCGTCCGCTGCACCCCGAGGAGCGGCAATACCTGTGGTCGTTGAACCGACGCACACCCTACTGGGAAGGAACCGTAGCGGCAAAATGCAAGGAATGGAGTGTTTATAACAACATGTACTTTCCAATGATTTACAGCCAAATGCCCTACGAAAGTTACTGCACGCTGCTTGAGGGTGTTACCTTGTGGGATGTTGGTCTGGAGCGCCAAACGCAGCTGAAGGGACCCGATGCGCACGCATTCCTGAACTACCTATGCTGCCGGGATATGTCTGAAATGAAAGTCGGCGATTGCCGCTACGGCTTGATGTGCGACGACAAGGGGATGATGATGGGCGACCCCGTAGTGCTGTGGCCGAGTGAGGACACCATCTGGATTTCACATGGCAATACCGATATGACTTTGTGGGCACGGGGCATCGTCATGGGATCGGACTGGGACGTTGAGGTCAGTGAACCCGATGTCGCACCGCTGCAGATTCAGGGTCCGTCGGCGCTCGGCGTGATGCGAAAGATCTGCAATGCTGATCTAGAGGGCATGAAAAACTACACCTGCATCGTTACCGAAGTCGCCGGGCAGCCCGCGGTAGTTTCGCGCACTGGCTGGAGTGGTGGTTTCGGTTTTGAAGTATTCCCCTACTCCAGCGAGCGAGCGCTCGAGTTGTGGCAGGCGATTCTTGATGCCGGCGAGGAATTCGGTATCAAGGTGACCGGGCCGATTGTCGGGCGCGCCATCGAACGTGGTGTTACTGATTCGAGTTACTACAATAATTCCGATATGAATCCGCTGGAGGAACTGAGCGCGCATCTGGTCGATGTCGACAAGCCGGCTGACTATATCGGCAAAGCAGCATTACAGGAAATTCAACGACAGGGTGTAAAGCGGCGCTCGGTGGGGCTATTGTTCAGCAACGACGTACCACGGCTTGAATGGAGTTGGGACCTGACCGACCCACGTGGTAACCCAGGCGAGGTGCGTTGGGCGATTTATTCTTTCGCGCTAAACCAATACATCGGAATCGGCCTGGTAGATCACGAGGTCGAAATCGGTGAAATGCTCGACATCGAGCATCCGCGCGGCAGTTGCCAGGCGGAAGTAACACAGGTGCCTTTCGTCGATCGCTCGAGCTGAGCAGAGTCATGCGCGTACTGGCGGTACTTTGTCATCCCGACCCCGATTCGTTCAGCGGCGCCCTACTCGACCGGTTTGTTGCCGGCATCGAAGACGCAGGCCATGACTGTGAAGTCGCCGACCTCTACCGCGAGGGCTTCGACCCGGTCATGAGCATGCGCGACCTGCAGCAATTCGACGGCGTGCCGATGCCGCCGGACGTACTCGCGGAACAGGCGCGCGTCGAGCAAAGCGACGCGCTGTGCCTGGTGTTCCCGATCTGGTGGTACGGTATGCCGGCGATGATGAAGGGCTGGCTCGACCGGGTCTGGTCCGCGGGATGGGCTTACCACAGGGAGCACGATCCCGAGGGCAGCCTGCTGAAACCTCGCCCCTGTACGCTGCTGGTACCCACCGGCGCGTCACGGAAACTGATGGACAAATGGGGTTATGATCGGGAAATCGATCACCTGTGGCGCTATGGCGTGCTGGGTTACTGCGGCGTCGAACCGATCAGGATTCACCTGATGCTGGATGCCGGATGGGACCGGGGCGCCCATGCCGACCACCTCGAAACCGCCTACCGGGCGGGGAAGGAAATCTATGAACCCGATAAGGAGAATGAATAGTGGCAAAAGTGACCTTTCGCCTGCTCAATCGAGACGAAGTGCAAACCGTGATGCCGCCAATGAGCAAAATCATGGAAGTCATCGAGGAAGGTCTGGAAGCCCATGGATGCTCAAAGGTGGTATTGCCCCCGAAGTCCCACATTGATTTGGACAACCGGTACAACGGACATTTCAATATCCTGGTGGGATGGGCCGGTCCCGTTGATACCGCAGGCGTTAAGGTCGTTGGCGATTATGTCGACAATTACAAACATGGCCTGCCTTCGGAGGTTGGGCTCCTGACTCTCTATGAGCCGCGGATCGGTATTCCGAAGGCGATCATGGATGCGACCGATCTGACGACACACAGAACCGGCGCGGTGACCGGCATTGGAGTCAAATACCTGGCTCCAAAATCTTCAACCATCATAGGACACCTCGGCGCCCGCGGGACAGCATTCTCGAATATCGAGGCGCTTGGCCACCTGTTCGATATCCAGGAGGTCCGAATCAACAGTAAGCGCCCTGAAACACGTGAAAAACTCGCGGCGGAAATTCGCGAAAAACTGTCCTTGAATGCCGTTGCCGTCGCATCCGCGGAAGAAACGGTCAGAAATGCTGATATTGTCATCGAGGCAACTCGGCTGGAAAAGCCAATGGTTCTCATCGAGGACGAATGGCTGAAACCAAATTGCCTGCTCATTACCTATGGCTGGGTCATGGCGACGGATCCCGCGACCGTCGAACGCGCATCAAAAATTGTCGTTGATGACTGGGAGCAATGCTGCAAGGGCGGACAGTTGTTTCCGCTTATCGAGAGCGGCAACCTGACACGTGAAAAAATTCACGGCGAGATCGGTGAAATTGTGGCAGGCGCGGCCAGCGGCCGCGAGGATACCGACGGCACCATCATTTTTTGGCATCGCGGATTTGCGATCAGCGACATCATGCTCGGCAGTCGAATTCTCAGCAGAGCGGAATCGCGGGAGGTTGGTTCCGCCACGACCCTGTTTGATCGGGCGGACGAGTAAGGGTACTTGTATTTATGGATGGCATCGAACAGAAAACCCGGTTTTACCGGATCGAAGGCCCGACCTGGGTCTTAGCTCTGGCGTTATATAGTGCATGGATAGGTCTACTTTGGTTTCATGACAACTTACCCTAGTGGGTTTTAGCCCCGGCTGCCGCCTATGTCACAGCCCTGCATTTCAGTTTCCAGCATGAGGCCATCCACGGTTGGCGCAGTTGCTCCCGCTGGCTACGTCATGTCCTTGTCTGGCCGCCCATCGGGTTGTGGTGGCCTTTTGCCATCTATCGTCGCAGTCACAGCCGCCACCATCGCAACGCAGATATCACCTATCCGGGTCAGGATACGGAAAGCGTCTATCACAAAGCGAGTGATTGGGATGGTTGTGCGCCCTGGTACCGTAGGGAGCAATGGAACGAGTGTCCGCTTCGTGCCGAATTCGGAAATGGTGGGCATAGAATTACTCCTTTTCCGCGAAGGTCTGAAAAGTGGAAATAGTGACGGTTAGCCAAATATTACTTAATGTCCGCTCTTAGCCGGGTGCAATCTGACAGTGGACCGAGTTGTGTCCTAGTTTTGCACGTATTGTAAGCGGACGCCGATTAGAGCGCCCTATTCCATAAAAGAGGATACATCAGTATAATGTTTTTGGTCATGCTACACCCCTGGGGAGTGTATTTTCGGGATCGAACAAGCAGGGTTTACAGACAATGGCGCGGGTTGATTGGCCGATCAACAGCACTTCCAGAATGGCACCTTCGGCGGCATGTGCTGGATTGACATAGGCCATGGCGAGGTTTTTTTGCGTCCGATAACCCCATGCTGCCGAGGTGATCGAGCCGACGGGTTTTCCATCAAGGAAGACGCCTTCACCTAGTTGCGCCGGGGCGTGTGTGCTGTCCAGCTTTAGAAGCACCCTCTGTTTGCGGTTTCCGGCAGATATCCGGGCTTTCAAGCCTGCTTTTCCGGGAAACTCCTTGCGCATGTCAACAAAGCGATCCAATCCGGCCTCGACCGGGTTGAACTCAGTGATGAAGTCGCTCTTCCAGTGTCCATAACCCTTTTCCATTCGCATGGAATCAATGGCATACATCCCGAAATGGGTCAGGCCGAAGGCTTCACCCGCCTTTCGGAGGATTTCATAGGCGGCATAAAGTTGTGAGTTTGGAACATGCAACTCGAAAGCCTGCTCACCCGAATAGCTGATGGCGATCGCCAGCGCCTCAACATGGCCAATGAAGCAGGGTTGCGCGGTAAGCAAGGGGAAGTCGGGCTGCCCCCATTTTGTTCGCGGGGACACTGCCGCCAGCAGGTTACGGGTTTTGGGGCCTGCGATGACCAGCAGCGTGTGCGTGTTGGTGTGGCTTTCGACGCGGATGTCTGACCCTTCCGGCAAACGTTCGGTCAGCCAGTCCATATCGTGATATTCGGCTGTGGCCGCGGAGCCATAGAAGATGTCGTCACCAGGCAACGGGACAATCGTCGCTTCTCCCGAGATGTTGCCCTTGTCGGTGAGAAAATAACACAGGCTGGCTTTGCCGGTATTGCTGGATACTGGTGAGCAGGTCAGGCCGCTGAGCCAGTACAAGGCATCCGTCCCGCTGATCCTGAAATGGTTGAAGCCCGATAGTTCCGCAAGTCCCGCATTCCTGGTCAGCGCTTTGATTTCCGCGCCCACTACGCTGTGCCAGTTCTGGAACGCATAACCATGGCTTTCGACAAATTCTGCATCGGGTTTATAAAATGTGGTCCGCTCCCAGCCGTTGACCAAGCCAAATTCCGCGCCCCGCTCTTTAAGTACCGGATAAAGCGGTGAGGCCTTGGCGGGCCTCCCGGCTGGGCGATGTTCATCAGGCAGGCGCCAACGAAATTCGTGCTGATAATCCTCAATGGATTTAAGCGCCGTGTACTCGGTGTTGGCGAAGCTGGTAATGCGGCGCGGATCAAGTTGCCAGGTATCCCATTCCGTTTCACCATGTACCATCATCTGGGCCAGCATCTTGCCATAGCCACCACCTTCGCCGATGCCGACGCGCAGACCGTTCATCGACCAGCAATTGCGAATGCCCGGTTGCTTACCCACCAGCGGTCCTGCATCCGCGGCATAGGAGATCGGGCCATTGACCACTGCCTTGATGCCAACTTCCTGCAAACAAGGCAGACGAGCAAAGATCGGCTCCATCCTGGGCAGCAGCCGATCAAGATCATCGGGGCAAAGCGCACTGACGAAATCCGGATCGATGCCGTCCATACCAAAGGTTTTACAATCGTGTTCGTAAACACCTACCAAAAGCCCCTTCTTTTCCTGGCGCATATAGAAGGTATCGCGCGGACAGCGCACCATGGGAATGCGGTCGTCGCGGACTGTCAGATCGGGAATATCCTCGGTGATGAAATACATGTGCTCCATCGCAATGACAGGGTATTTAATGCCCATCAACGCACCCACCTCGTTCACTCGATAACCAGCGGCGACGACAATATGTTCGGTAGTGACCTTACCATTGTCGGTCGTTACCAGCCATTCGCCGTTTGGCTTCTGGGCCAGCCCCGTTACAGGCGTATTTCTATGAATGATGGCCCCTGCCCTGCGTGATCGCGCGGCCAGTGCCTGACACAGTTGTGCGGGGTCAATGTCACCATCTCTTTCGTCCCAAAGGGCTGCCAGAACACCGTTGATATTCAGAAAGGGATTGCGCTGCTTTGCTTCTGCTGCGTCAAGCAGGTCGAATTCCAGCCCCAACCCTTTGGCAACCGACATAATGTGGTGCGCCTCATCTACATGGGTCTGGTTGGTCAGCAGGCGCATGCCTCCGGTGGAATAGTGATAGTTAATCGGATAGAGCGGATCATCGGCCAGTTCTTTATAGAGCTTGATCGTATAGTCACGCAGCAGGAGGAGGAGCTGGTTGAAGGCCAGGCTCGGGCATTGTGCGGCAGAATGCCAAGTTGTTCCCGAGGTGAGTTCGTTACGCTCCAATAGAACGATATCGTTCCAGCCTTCCTGGATCAAATGGTAAAGGGCTGATAAGCCACCGATGCCGCCTCCGATAATGACAACACGGGCATGTGATTTCATATTCGGTCTCAGAACAGTAGGTATGAAGTGGCCTAGATTGTCTATACAGAAGAAAACATTCTATAAGTGGATAAACAATGGCCGTTAAGCTGCTTCCAGAGCAGTTAGCGAAGTGTAGTAAACCTGATCAGGTGGCAGTCTGTCAATCGATGAATGTGGACGCCGTTGATTGTAAAACTTTATGTAGTTCTCAATCTTAGACCTGGCTTCTGAAACAGTATCATATCCGTGTAAATAGACATGCTCATATTTGATAGTTTTCCACAGCCGTTCCACAAACACATTATCCCGCCAAGCGCCTTTACCATCCATACTGATCTGAATGTCGTTATCTTTTAGCAATTGGGTAAACATTTGGCTGGTAAATTGACTGCCCTGATCGGTATTCATGATTTTCGGACAACCGTGTTTTTCAATGGCTTCGTTCACCGCATCCAAACAAAAATAGGTATCCATGGTAATCGAGAGTTTGGATGACAGCACCTTTCTGGAATACCAGTCCATCACACAGGTTAAATACACAAACCCACGCGCCATGGGGATATAGGTAATATCCATGGCCCATACCTGATTCGACTCCGTGATCGGTAGATGTCGTAATAGATAGGGATATACCTTATGCCCTGGATGGCGTTTTGTGGTTCTGGGCTTACGATACAAGGCTTCAATGCCCATTTTACGCATGACCGTACCGATATGGGTACGACCTACCGTAAACCCTTCAAGGCGCAACATATCGCGTAACATTCGAGCCCCTGCGAATGGATAGTCCAAATGCAAACGATCCATTCGTTTCATCAATGTCTGGTCGTGTTCACTGATCGGATGGGGTAGATAATAAACACTACTGCGACTGAACCCCAATGATTTCGCTTGTTGGGTGAGCGATAAACCGTGATTCAGATCAATCATCTTTTTGCGCTCAACCACCCGGCCTTGGTGAGCGCACCTTCTAAAAAATCAATCTCCAGGGCTTGTTCCCCTATCTTGGCATGGAGTTTTTTTAGATCTACCGAGGCTTCAGTAGTCACGCCACCGTCAAAGGCTTCGACCGCCCGCTCCAGTAACTGATTCTTCCACTGCGTAATTTGATTTGCATGAACATCGAAGTGTTCTGTCAGCTCGGTGATCGTTTTGTCACCGCGTATTGCCGCTAGGGCTACTTTAGATTTAAACGCCGGTGAGTGATTCCGGCGGGGTCTTCTGGGCATAATAAGCTCCTGTAATGACTCGCAGTATTCTGCGATTTTAAGTTAAGCTTATCCACTTATAGCACTGTGCAGTTTTTCGGGTCCACTTCTGTACTACGCACATTCGTCCGTAAATATACGCTAAGCTGGCTGGACTACAAACGATCCAAGCCATCGATCCAGCGGCAATATCGACATTATCTTAGTAGCTGCTGAAATAAAGGACGAAACCGCGGTGTATTCTTGCATGTTGCACGACTGGGGACTGCCGCCGGATTCGTACTGAGAATAGAATACTCGACTAGAAACAGCTCAGTGTCATTTCGGTAAATTCATCGCCCGGATATAACTACCTGCCTCTCCTAAGCAGCCGCTTCGTCGCAGCCGATGTCCCGTCATTGAACGATCCAAACCACCGGTCCAAGGGCATATCGACGCTGCCGTAGTTACAGCTGAAATAGCGATGATGCAGCTGATGGAAAAAGGCCGCAATCGTGGTCCGATAATTTCCCAGGAACAGTTCCTGATAACCGGAGTGTGATGTCGCGGTCGCGAGCGTTAACCAGTAAGCCAGGAATAACATATGCGTGGGATGCGATGGCACGACCAGCATGATAAAGAGGGAAGTTAAATACATCAGGTGTTCGACCGGGTGCATCGAAAAACCAGACCATGGGCCGATCGTGATGTTGCGGTGATGCACCGAATGAAAACGATCGTATAGCGGCTTCCAGTGCAGCAGGCGGTGTACCCAATAAAAGTGGAACGACTGCCAGACCGCGATCAGCGGAAACAACAACACAAACCAGACCGGGTTTTCGGCAAAGGTTATAGTGCGGACGACACCGTTGGCGTAAGCGAGCCACATAATGGTTTCGTAAACAGTCCAGATGGTGACACCGCTTACCAGGGTGTAAAAAACATTGTCCTTCAACTGATCGCCGCGAAAGAACCGGCGGTGTTTCGCTGTCGGCGTGCTGTGCATGTAACGTGTCTGGGTCCCCTGCTTGTTCCACGTGTACAGCCACAGGTGCAGCAAGGTGGCGAATGCAGTCATCATAATGAAATTGCGCGCCCAGGTTGCGGCAACCCAGTCGACAGCCAGGGATTTCATGTCAACCAATGGTGGAACAAGCCAAAACCAGACACCCGTAGTAAGGAGTAGATAGAGCCCAAATTCGGTCACGGGTAGCCAGGCTCCCGCATACCACTTGACGATGGCGACCGGGTTTGGTGGAAACTCAAACAGTGGGGAGGTATTTATCGGAATATCCGGATGCCAGTTCCAGCTTTTGCTTTCACCGGCCGGCATACCCGCCACCAACTCTTCTGCGCTATTTTCAGAAATACTGATTGCCATGGCTCGATTCTCTCAAAAAGTATGCGAATTTGTTATGCGAGCAGTTCGTCTTCAAACGGAAAATTGGCGACAAGCTCGTAACCCGTGGGCGTGATGCGCACCATTTCCTCCAGCTTGACACCGTTCTTCTGGCCCGGCTCGCCAATGTAGCTTTCGACGGAAATGGTCATATTTTCTTCAAACACACCGTCGTAGCCGGTTCGCTCAAACAGGTGTATTGGCGGTATTTGTGGGTACTCGTTGCACATGCCGGTGCCGTGGGTCAGCACGCCGCAGTCGAGCGCGGTATATCGCTCAGGCATTTTCCAGGCTTTTTCGGCAAACTCGCGAAACGAAACGCCCGCTTTCAGCAGCGACATGTTGTGGTGAATCTGTTCGTAGGAGAGCTTGTAAATGGTTTTTTGCTCCTCGCTGGGTGTTCCCGGATGGCACAACCATGTACGCGAGATATCCGTGTTGTAGCCAAACGGGCCAATCATATCGGTATCGATACCTAGCAGTTCGCCGGCCTGAATCGCGCGTTCGCTGGCTTCGGTATACCACGGGTTGGTGTTGGTGCCCGACACCACCAATCGGGTTTCGATGTAGTCACCCCCGAGATTCGAATTGACCGAAACCAGTGTCGACCACAGGGCGTTTTCCGTGACACCCGGCGCTGTCTGCTTACGCATCGCATCCAGTGCGGTTTCGCAGACCAGCGCGGAGTGCTTTTGTGCTTTGAGTTCTTCGGCGGTTTTGATGCAACGCGCGTATTCGATAACGTCCTGCCCGAATCCGACAGTGATGTTTCTCGCTTCCAGTGCGTGACGCCCATCGGTATCCAGGCGATCGACCACGATCCGGGTACTGACGCATCGCTCGTTGACGACATCGGCCAATTCGTCGGCCCAGGATTTGATAAGGCTACTGCGCTTGGAGCCGGCGGTGTGGTTGTACCAGAGCGTGCCGGGGCGAGACTCCTCGATGGTTTCCATGCCGGCCGACAGGTGCTTGCAATTGACGAAGTCGAACAACGTCGCTTTACCTTCCGCCGGAACCAGGCAGTAACGCGCCGAATTGTGCATGGTCCAGATTTGCATGTTTCGACAATCCGTTGCATAGCGGATGTTGATCGGGTCGTACAACAACATCCCGCCCAGATCTTGCGCCTGTAGTTCATTTTGCAGCCTGCTTAACCGGTCGATGCGCATTCGCGATTCATCCACCTGTGGTAATGCCGCTAGCTTCTTTCGTACTTCGTCAAAATCCACCAATCGATGCCTCTCTAGTATTGTTGGAATAAAATATGGGTTATCAAAAAAGTCCTTCGTAAACTCGCGCTACGAAGGACTCAAAGGAAGTAGATATTTACTACGGCAGGAGAAATCTACTTTCCATTCACTACTATGACAACCATATGAACTCAGGCCATTCCATCGCTCCCAATTGGCCCAATGGAACTTTCGGCATACCCATGATGTTGGAGGCAATACCGTCGTTGAGATTCGAAAACGCAGGAATCACCATGCCTGAATTTTCGTGAATCAGTGTTTGCATCTCACACATCATCTCCTGTCGCTTAGCCGGGTCGGTAACACCCAGAACCTCCTGTAACAAAACACCCATTCGATCGTTATTCCAATAGGTGTCGTTCCAGGATGCGCCCGGGCCAAATTGAATGGCCATTTGAGATTGAGCAGTCGGTCGCATGTTCCAGGTCACCACATTCAGTGGTTCATTCATCCAAACTGCACCCCAATAGCCGTCAGTGGGCACTTTCTTGAGTTTCAGGTCAAAGCCGATTTTCGCGCAGTTCGCCTGGGTCAAAAGCGCCATATCTTCGATTCCGGCACCAATGGGTGCAATAAACAACTCGGCACTGCTGATTCCCGACTTTTTGAAGTGAAACTTGGCTTTGTCAGGATCGAACGCACGTTGAGGCAACTCGGAGCAAAAATCTGTTCCGTGGGCAAGCATGACGGGTGTGTCATTACCGATGGAACCTGCGTCTTTCAGAATTCTCTTAACGATTCGCTCACGATCCTGAATGTATTGCATGCCTTTAACAAAATCGTCGTTCTCACCTGGCGACGCATTTTTAAGACAACAGATACCAACTTGAAGGGCCGCTGGAGTGGAAAGCAAACTGACACCGTCGGCTCTCTCAATCTGTTTAAATGCTTTAGGGTCCACCGACGAGATCAACTGCGCGTCACCTGCAACCAGCGCGTTAACCCTCGCGACAGGATCAGTTATTGCCGTCACCTCGATGGCATCCAAATTCGCCCCTTCACGCCAATAGTTTTCATTGCGTTTATGGACCGATTTTATACCCGGCTCAAATGACTCCAAGGTAAATGGACCGGTGCCGTTTCCTTCACCTGTCGTTCCATTTTTAACAATTTTGCTCTGAAAGATACCAAGCACAGTGGGTAAATCCGCATTGGGTGTATTCATCACGGCCTGACATTCATCTTCGCCGGTTTTCTTCCACTCCCCAACCGACTCTAAAACCGCCTTAATGACCGAGGTAGAATCCTCTCCCATGTGACGACGCATACTGTAAACAACATCATCTGCCGTTAATGGCGATCCGTCGTGGAACGTAACGCCTTTTCGGATCTTAAAATTCCATAATGTTGCATCCTTGTTTGGTTCAAACGACTCAGCCAATTCAGGCTGCGGGGTCAGGTCATCAGCGTGTTGCACCAGACTGTTGTAGGTGCAACGTCCTCGACAGTAATCGATGGATGAGGTGAACAATGTTGGATCCAATTGATCGTCGGGGCCGTGCAAATTCGATGCGTATCGTACAGTTCCGCCTTTTTTCGGGGTTTGAGCCATTGCTTCTCCCCCTGATGTGAGCAGGTGCTGAGCGGTCGCCAGGGAAACACCCGTTGCTGCCATCAACTTGAGGAGATGGCGTCTCGACAACTTATTATTTAACACCTTTTCGACGAGCGCTTGATCGTGAGCTGACAAATCGGAATACGATAACTCGTTGTGTTTGTTTTCAGGCGCGGATTTGTTTTTCATTTCATTGGTCCTCCAGTGGTTGGAATTAACATCAGTGACTATATCAAGTAGAGTCGCTTCATTCTGTTACTAACATTGTTTATGCAATCGTAGCCGTCAAGGGATCTATCTATATTTTATAAAGGAATGTATCTCTTCTAATTCTTTTTGTAAACGGTATAATTCTTATGCAAATCATTCATTTTAGGAATGAATATGAAAAGTGAACTTCCCTCTCTCAACGCGTTGGGCGCCTTTGAAGCCGCGGCGCGCCATCTCAGCTTTACGAAGGCCGCAAAAGAGTTTGACATTCTACAACCGGCTATCAGTCGTCACATCGCTGCATTGGAAAGTGAGCTCGGTACCACCTTGTTTATTCGGAAGAAGCCAAAGCTGGGATTGACGTATGACGGCGAGACACTACTGGCGGCTGTATCAAACGGATTTGGGCAAATTGCTCATGCTGTCAATGTCATTCGTGATCGCAATAGTACACAGTCATTCGTAGTTATCGCTTCCATCGGTTTCGCAAGTTGCTTTCTTATGCCGCGGTTGTCTGATTTCGACACCCGCTATCCCGACGCGGAACTGGAATTGGTGACCAGCGACCTCTACCGAAAGTACAATCCGGATGAGTTTGATGTCGCTATTGTCTTTTCAAATAAGGAAAACGCCCCGGGACGGGATGTCAGGCTTCTGTTTCCCGAAGAATTGATCGCCGTATGCGCGCCCGATTACCTGGATGGGCGAGAGCCGCTCAGTGACGAAGAGCTGGCAAAAGAAATGTTGCTCCATCTGCACGAGCCCAATCATTTGGAAGATTGGAATACTTTTCTGTCTGATGCTGCGGTAAAGGCACCTCCGTCAACCGCATCGAATCGCTACACCGCTTATACGACTTATCTGCAAGCTGCACTGAATGGGGAAGGCATTGGACTCGGATGGTCTGTTTACATCGACGACTTGCTGAGGGCGAATCGCCTTTGCCTGGCAAGTAACCGGCGCGTACGAACCGAGCGGGGTTTTTTCTGTTGGGTTTCAGACCGTGGACTTGACAAGCCTGCGGCGCGTGATTTCGCCAACTGGTTGCCCAAAGCAATTGAGTTGAAGCCCCGGTAGAGGTTGGCGGACCTTATTTGGGGCTAGTCGTGGCAAACTGTCTAAAAGTAATCCCTCGTCATGCGGACCGCTTGAGCGTATCGTAAAGCGTCGTGCGCCTGATACCAAAGCTGCGGCAAACAGCCGCTTTAGTCATTCCTGAATCCAGTGCCTTATGTCTCCGCATACATGTTCTGGAACGTGACATCATCGTCTCCGAACGGACATATCCAACTAAGAGGAATCAATGGAGATGCCCCGTTCCTCACCATTTCGACTGCACCCCGGATTGCAAGCGGTGTGGGTTTTGATCCCGACATCCGTATACCAGGATATTTCACGAGTAGTGTGAGATTGGGTTGTATTTGCAGTTCGGGGTGGACACAAAGGGACCCACGTCTGTACTTTGGTCATGATCGATTTTTCAGACTGGTTCACGGATTTTGGACACACTTTCACCTCCCCGTTGTTTACTAATGTACCGGGTCAGCACTCACAGGTCATCAGGAGGTATCAAGGCGAAAAGGCGACGCCACAAAACAACGCCTGATGCACACTGGCACTGCTCAACAGAAGTCGGATGCGGCTGGTGTTGCCAAGTGCCAAACGGCGGAAAAATTATTTATTGTGTAGACAAACGGGAAATTAAATCCAGTTATCAAGGCGTAGACCCTCTACGCGCTCGAACTCTTGCAAGTTATTAGTTACCAGCGTTAAGCCTGCACATCTCGCATGCCCGGCAATATGCAAGTCATTAACACCAATGGATGTGCCTTTACGTTCCAGCGTCGCCCGAATATCCCCGTAGTGGGCTGCCGCTTTATTGCCGTACTCCAACACTGTTAAACGGGAAACAAAGTCTTCAACTTGACGCAGATTATGATCAGGTTTGGCGCTTTTC
Organism: Arenicellales bacterium; assembly: GCA_963663315.1. Lineage (GTDB taxonomy): Bacteria > Pseudomonadota > Gammaproteobacteria > Arenicellales > Poriferihabitantaceae. Next base: position 942,992 of record OY760176.1, read on the forward strand.
TCTACACCATGCATCAGTTCCGCCAACGTGATTGAACTGATGCAAAGTTGGCCAGCATGCTGATTAAAGGTTGCCAGCGCCTCCGGCGGGCGTCGTTTGATCACATAAATGGCAATATTGGTGTCGAGCATGTATTTCAACATCAAAAAGCTTCCCGTTCAGATTGCTCTTGGGAAGCACGCTCTTCCATAAAATCATCGCTCATTCGATCATTGGAAAGAAAGAAACTGTCCCAGGAGCTATCTACAGGAGATAGCACCCTATCCTTACCGACAACACGAACATTAACTTGCTTGACCTCGTCGGGGAAACGGGTATCAGCGGGTAACCTGACCGCCTGGGTGCGGTTGTTTACGAATACCGAGCCAGTAGACATTGCAAACCTCCTCTTTAAACTATATACATCAAGTGTATAGCAATATACTAATATATAGCAAGAGTATATAGCCCGGATGAGGTTAACTCATGGAATGATGTTTTAATCATGCTACACCTTTGGGGAGTGAATTTTCGGGATCGAACAAGCAGGGTTTACAGACGATGGCGCGGGTTGATTGGCCGATCAACAGCACTTCCAGAACGGTCCCTTCGGTGGCATGTGCTGGATCGATATAGGCCATGGCTAGGTTTTTTTGCGTCCGATAACCCCATGCTGCCGAGGTGATGGAACCTGTGGGTTTTCCATCAAGGAAGACGCCTTCACCGGGTTGCGCCGGGGCGTGTGTGCTGTCCAACTCCAGGAGCACCCTCTGTTTACGGTTTCCGGCAGATATTCGGGCTTTCAAGCCCGCTTTTCCGTGAAACTCCTTGCTCATGTCAACAAAGCGACCCAACCCGGCCTCGACCGGGTTGAACTCAGTGATGAATTCGCCCTTCCAGTGTCCATAGCCCTTTTCCATTCGCATGGAATGGATGGCATACATCCCGAAATGGGTCAGGCCGAAGGCCTCACCCGCCTTTCGGAGGATTTCATAGGCGGCATAAAGTTGTGAGTTTGGAACATGCAGCTCGAAAGCCTGTTCACCCGAATAGCTGATGGCGATCGCCAGCGCCTCAATATGGCCAATGAAGCAGGGTTGCGCGGTAAGCCAGGGGAAGTCGGTTTGGCCCCATTTTGTTCGTGGGGACACTGCCGTCAGCAGACTTCGGGTTTTGGGGCCTGCGATGACCAGCAGCGTGTGCGTGTTGGTGTGGCTTTCGACTCGAATGTCTGACCTTTTCGGCAAACGTTCGGTCAACCAGTCCATATCGTGATATTCGGCTGTAGCCGCAGAGCCATAGAAGATGTCGCCACCAGGCAACGGCACAATCGTCGCTTCTCCCGAGATGTTGCCCTTGTCGGTGAGAAAATAACACAGGCTGGCTTTGCCGGTATTACTGGATACTGGTGAGCAGGTCAGGCCGCTGAGCCAGTGCAAGGCATCCGTCCCGCTGATCCTGAAATGGTTGAAGCCCGATAGTTCCGCAAGCCCCGCATTCCTGGTCAGCGCTTCGATTTCTGCGCCCACTACGTCGTGCCAGTTCTGGAACGCATAACCGTGGCTTTCGACAAATTCCGCATCGGGTTTATAAAAGTTTGTCCGCTCCCACCCGTTGACCAAGCCAAATTCCGCGCCCTGCTCTTTAAGTACCGGATAAAGCGGTGAGGCTTTGGCGGGCCTCCCGGCTGGACGATGTTCACCAGGCAGGCGCCAGCGGAATTCGTGCTGGTAATCTTCAATCGATTTCTGCGCCGTGTACTCGGTGTTGGCGAAGCTGGTAATGCGGCGTGGATCAAGTTGCCAGGTATCCCATTCCGTTTCTCCGTGCACCATCATCTGGGCCAGCATTTTGCCATAGCCGCCGCCCTCGCCAATGCCGACGCGCAGACCGTTCATCGACCAGCAATTGCGCACGCCCGGTTGCTTACCCACCAGCGGCCCTGCATCCGCGGCATAGGAGATCGGGCCATTGACCACTGCCTTGATGCCAACATCTTGTAAACAAGGCAGACGAGCAAAGATCGGCTCCATCCTGGGCAGCAGCCGATCAAGATCATCGGGGCAAAGCGCATTGACGAAATCTGGATCAATGCCGTCCATACCAAAGGTTTTACAATCGTGTTCGTAAACACCTACCAGAAGCCCCTTCTTTTCCTGGCGCATATAGAAGGTATCGCGCGGACAGCGCACCATGGGAACGCGGTCGTCGAGGGCTACCAGGTTAGGAATATCTTCGGTGATGAAATACATATGCTCCATCGCAATGACAGGGTATTTGATGCCCATCAACGCACCCACCTCGTTCACTCGATAGCCAGCTGCGACGACAATATGTTCGGCAGTGATCGTGCCTTTGTCCGTCGTCACCAGCCATTCGCCGTTCGGCTTCTGGGACAACCCCGTTACAGGCGTATTTCTATGAATGGCGGCCCCTGCCCTGCGTGATCGTATGGCCAGTGCCTGACACAGTTGTGCGGGATCAATGTCACCATCCCTTTCGTCCCAAAGGGCTGCCAGAACTCCGTTGATGTTCAGCAAGGGATTGCGCCGCTTTGCTTCTGCCGCGTCAAGCAGGTCGAACTTCAGCCCCAATCCTTTGGCAACCGACATAATGTGGTGCGCCTCATCTACATGGGTCTGGTTGGTCAGCAGGCGCATGCCTCCGGTGGAATAGTGATAGTTAATCGGATAGACCGGATCATCGGCCAGTTCTTTATAGAGCTTGATCGTATAGTCACGCAGCAGGAGGAGGAGCTGGTTGAAGGCCAGGCTCGGGCATTGTGCGGCAGAATGCCAGGTCGTCCCCGAGGTGAGTTCGTTACGCTCCAATAGAACGATATCGTTCCAACCTTCTTTGGTCAGATGGTAAAGGGCCGATAAGCCACCGATGCCACCTCCGATAATGACAACACGGGCATGTGATTTCATATTCGATCTCAGAACAGGTTCTACTTGGCTCTGTAAGATAAAATGCAGTTGTAATTGCTATGTTGTTATCGTTTTGGTTTTTCGATCAGATATGGTCTGTGTATTCTGACAGACAAGAGCCATACACTCCAGCATCACAGTTCCCGCCAGAAAGGCTGTCATTCCTCCCACATCGTGTGGTGGGCTTACTGTATTTACATCCACGGCCACCAGGTTCAGACCTGCCAACCCTTGCAGCAGGGATAATCCCTCCACTTTTCGCCGTGTATTCCTTGTTCTGTTTCATTATTCGTGTTTATTATTTCTGTCAGGTATATTCTGATTGATAGATTACAGCAAGTCAAAACCCATGCCCGTTCCACTCAATTACGAATTTCTAGGTAAGGAAAACGATAAAACAATCCTGATTCTTCACGGACTGTTCGGTTCAATCGCCAACTGGCGGAGCATAGCAAGGTACTTTGCAGGCAATTACCGGGTAATCAGCCTTGATCTTCGTAATCACGGCAAATCTCCCTGGCATGAAGACATGCGGTACACAGATCTGGCTGGTGATATTTCCGCCTTCATGGAGTTGAATTCCATACAAAAGCCCCATGTGATTGGTCATAGTATGGGTGGAAAAACACTGATGACCCTGGTACAGCGGTTAGATATCGAGATTGACCTCCCTTTTGTGATTGATATAGCGCCTGTGAAATACAACCATAACCATGATGCCCTGCTCGAGGCTATGGAATCGGTCGATCTGACCAATCTGGAAACCAGAAAAGAGATAGATTCACAACTCGCCAGGTCCATTGCTGACAACGCATTGAGGCAGTATCTGCTGCAAAATGTGACCAGAAATAAAGACCGATACGAGTGGAGAATAAACTTAAAGTCTATTAGTAATAATATTCAATATATATATGATTACGAAGAAGAAAGAGTAGTGAACTCGAACATCGTATTTATACGAGGCGAACAATCAGATTATGTTCTTCCGAAATACCATGATCAAATCCATAGCTTGTTTGTGAATGCCCAAATCAGATCAATCGCTGATTGCGGTCATTGGCTGCATGCACAAAAGCCCGGTGAACTGGTTCAGATCATCGAATCTTATCTGTAACCAGTCTGCATTTTGGGGAAATCCTACCCTGCCCTGTTCTTGATCAAGTCGTCTACTACAGCAGGATCAGCCAGGGTACTGGTATCGCCCAGGTTGTCGAATTCTTCAGCAGCAATTTTCCTCAGGATTCGACGCATGATTTTTCCGGATCTGGTTTTCGGCAGTCCGGGCGCCCATTGAATGACATCGGGCTTTGCAATCGAACCTATCTCCTTTTTGACCATCTCTGACAACTCGGCATGCAGTCCATCTGAAGGGTCCGTTCCTACCATCAAGGTGACATAAGCATAAATGCCCTGCCCCTTGATTTCGTGGGGGTATCCGACTACCGCAGCTTCGGCAACTTTTTCATGCAGAACCAGCGCGCTTTCGACTTCAGCGGTACCCATTCGATGGCCGGATACGTTGATCACATCGTCCACCCGACCGGTAATCCACCAGTATCCATCTTCATCACGTCGAGCCCCATCTCCCGTGAAATAGTTCCCGGGATAGGTTTTGAAGTAAATGTCTTTAAAGCGCTGATGATCGCCATACACTGTGCGCATTTGTCCAGGCCAGGATTGCTTGATGATCAGATTCCCGGAGGCCGCACCTTCCTGTTCAGTACCGTCCGGGCCCATCAGAGCCGGTTGGATACCGAAAAAAGGGCGAGTTGCCGAACCGGGTTTCAGACGTGTCGCGCCCGGCAATGGGGTGATCAGTATGCCCCCGGTTTCCGTTTGCCACCAGGTATCGACAATCGGGCACTTCCCATCCCCCACTACGTGGTAATACCACTCCCATGCTTCAGGATTGATCGGTTCGCCGACTGTCCCCAGTATCCGTAAACTGCTTCGATTCGAACGCTTGACCCAATCATCTCCTTGCGCCATCAAAGCTCTTAAGGCAGTAGGTGCGGTATAGAAAATATTGACATTGTGTTTATCGACGATCTGCCAGAATCTTCCTGCATCGGGATAAACAGGCACCCCTTCGAACATCATGGTGATCGCACCGTTGGCGAGAGGACCATAAACAATATAGCTGTGTCCGGTTACCCAACCCACATCCGCAGTACACCAGTAAACATCTCCGTCATGGTAGTCAAATACGTATTTATGGGTCATGGCTGCATAAAGCTGATATCCACCTGTGGTATGCAGTACTCCCTTGGGTTTACCCGTCGAACCCGAGGTATACAATATGAATAACGGATCTTCTGCATCCATGGGCTCCGGCGGACACTCGCTTTGGGCTTCACTCATGGCTTCGTGATACCATACATCCCGTCCAGGACTGGCAGTTACTGAATTGCCGGTTCGTCGAACGACAATGGTCGTATGTACATTCGGGCACCCTTCAAGCGCTTTTTCGACATTTTCCTTGAGCGGTACATTTTTACCGCCGCGCGGCCCTTCATCCGCAGTAATGACAACCTGACAATCCGAATCCAGAATTCGATCACGCAAGGCATCCGGGGAGAAACCGCCGAAAACTATCGAATGGATGGCGCCAATTCGCGTGCAGGCCAACATCGCTACTGCCGCTTCCGGGATCATCGGCATATAAATTGAAACCCGGTCTCCCTTGCGTACGCCACGGGATTTCAAGACATTTGAAAACTTGCAAACTAACTCGAACAAATGATTGTAAGTTATTGACATGTCTACTTCCGGGTTATCACCTTCCCAGATAATAGCAACCTGATCTCCACGGGTGGGCAAGTGCCGGTCAACGCAGTTGTAACAGACATTGAGTTGCCCGCCGGCAAACCATTTTATGTCTGCAGAGTGAAAATCTACCGACATCACACTATCCCAGGGACTGAACCAGTCGACAAAACTTTCCGCCTGCTCTGCCCAGAAGCTCTCCGGGTCGTCGATAGACTTCTGATACATTTCCAGATATTGTGCGTCGGTCAGATGGGCTCTGGCAGCAATATCACTGTTTACTTCGTAGACTTTATCTTTGGACATGACTCAACTCTTGCTTTGTTTAATTCCGATTTTACTTTACGAATTAATTCAGGTTTTGGCAACCGGAAAAGTAGCACGGCTCCAACGAATAACGACTTCCTGCTATCCGGCAATCTGGTCAGCAGCAATGGCCTGATCTTCCAGCATGACAGGAATACCCTGTTCGATACGGTAAATGGTTTTCTTGTTACTGGTAATCAGCGCCTCAGTCAGGGGTTGGGTAACAGCATTGCCGCCCAGCGTCTCGACCGAGCCATTTTTGATCGAATGATTCAATTTTTCCAGCCTGTCCGGGTCCAGCATGGAAACAGGCAGTTTTGTAACGGGGCATACCAACACCTTGAGTAATTCTGGATGAATCGGCATTTTCTGACAGAACTATGAGTCCCTGAATGGTTGGCTGATCAGTTTATCAAGCCTGGTTTCTCCCGGGTCATTGAATTTATCCAGACCAATGGTCATGGTCTGGTGCCCGTCTTCAGGTTGAGGTGTATAGCTACGGAAAAGTCTGTCCCAGATCGACAGGGAAAAGCCAAAATTATGGCTGTATTCCTTTTTATGGATTGAATGGTGCACTCTGTGCATATCAGGAGTGACGATAACCCAACGGATAACCTGATCAAGCCACAGCGGGATGCGAATGTTGCTGTGATTAAACATCGCCGCGCCATTCAGTATGATTTCAAACAGAATTACGGCCAATACAGGAGCTCCAAGCAGGATAATCACCCCCGCTTTCAGAAATATTGACAGGAATATTTCTATCGGATGGAAGCGCAGAGCTGTGGTGACATCAAAAACGGTATCGGTATGATGCATACGATGAACCCGCCATAACATGTGAATCTTGTGAAACAGTCGATGTTGCCAGTAAACCAGCAGGTCGAGTGCGAGCAGGCTGAAAATCACTTTCGGCCAGAACGAAATCTCGACCCAGAAAAACAGACCGAATTTATACTCGATCGAAATCAGGGCAGCGGCGATCGCGGAGACCGGTAATGCAATCAGCATGGCTACGTCGATCAGGAAAACCCCGAAATTCGACGGCCATCTTCGCAGGCGTTGGGACTCTGCCCTTCTGGGGAGGACTGCTTCCCAGACCACCAACAAGGTCAGAATCGAGACAAAAGGGATCAATCTCAGCAGTGTGTCGAAACCCAGGAAGTCACGCATAGGCCTTCAACTCCGTCCGGTATCTGTCGAGCACTTGATCAATTTCCACTGAATCCTCCACCAGTTTCAATGCCTGTTGAACCACTTCAATACCGGCATTCTTTGTTGGGCCATAGGTGGACAGGTATCGCCGCCAGCTTTTTGCGCCGGGTTGGCCGTGATAAAGTCCCAGTATATGCCTTGTGATATGTCGCAGATAAACCCCTTTGGCAAGCTGGTTTTCAATGTAAGGGAAGAAAGCTCGAACATAATCACCGCGCAGCAAAGGGTCATCGTGGGTTGAAACAACCCCGATTTGACGACCGAAAAAAAACTGGTCGATTTCTCTCAATATCCATGGGTTCCGGTAGGCCTCTCTGCCCATCATGATGCCATCAGTGTATCGCAAATGGGTTTCAATCTGATCTGCATTGCAAATACCGCCATTGACAATGATATTCAGTTCCGGGAATTCCGCCTTGAGCCTGTACACTACAGTATAATCAAGGGGCGGGATAGTCCGGTTTTCTTTCGGACTCAAACCTTTCAGCCAGGCTTTGCGTGCATGAACAATGAAATTTCTGCATCCGCCTGCGGCCACCCGGCCGATAAAATCCGACAAATGCGGGTAACCATCCATGTCATTGATGCCAATCCTGGTCTTCACTGAAACCGGAATGGATACGGCGCTTACCATCGCCTCCACACATCTTGCAACCAGCTCAGGCTTTGCCATCAAACAGGCGCCAAACTGTGCATTTTGTACCCGGTTACTCGGGCACCCTATGTTGAGGTTGACTTCATCATAGCCCCACTGTTCGGCCAGGCTGCTGCAAAAAGCCAGTTCCTCTGGCTCGCACCCGCCAAGCTGTAGCGCCAGAGGATGCTCTGCGTTGTCAAATCCGAGAAATCGCTCTCTATCCCCATAAATAATCGAACCGACCACTTTCATTTCTGTATACAATCTGAAATTTCGTGAAAACAGCCGCAAGAAAGCACGACAGTGCCGGTCCGTCATGTCGAGCATGGGCGCAACCGCGAAAGATTTTCGTACGGGTGGTAAAATCATAGTATTGCCGATTTTACCACGCTCTCACCAGGTTCAGACTCTGCCATGATGATCATCAATCAGTCATCGATCATAAAACAAAACACTTGAATTTATTTCAAACTGATCTCACATTCACTGCCATTAATAAAGGAATCAGCGCCGAGTGACAACAAGAATAGAAAATACACTGGATTCACTGGTCTCCAGATCCGTCGACAAACACTTGAAATATCTTCAAAGAGGGTTGGAGAAAGAGAGCCTGCGGGTGGCAATGGACGGGATGCTGGCGCAAACACCCCATCCCGATGCCATTGGGTCGAGCCTCACACATCCCTCGATTACGACGGATTATTCTGAATCCCTGCTGGAATTCGTCACCGGCGTACACAACAATATTGATGCTCTCTTAAAGGAACTCTACGATATCCACCATTTCACCTATCAGCATATCGGTGAAGAAAAGCTGTGGGTCAACAGCATGCCCTGCATCGTCCAGAGCGAAGAGAAAATTCCGATTGCCAGATACGGCAGTTCCAACGTAGCAAAAATGAAGGAGGTTTACCGGCAGGGATTGAGCCACCGGTATGGTTCTTTGATGCAGTCCATTTCCGGAATTCATTTCAACTTCTCCCTGCCCGACCAGTTCTGGAAAGATTACTTCGAGCTGGACGATGGACAGCGCCTGCAGGATGCTACCTCGGGAAAGTATTTTGATCTGATTCGAAATTTTCACAGAAATTCCTGGATTGCGACCTATTTGTTCGGCGCATCCCCCGCAGTATGCAAATCTTTTTTGAGAGGAAGGAAACATCAACTCGAAGAGATTGAGGGACATAGTTTCTATGCGCCCGATGCAACGTCATTGAGATTGAGCGGAATCGGATACAGCAACGAAGCGCAAACCAATATTCAAATCAGTTATAACGGCGTCGACGATTTTGTGAAGTCATTACGCAATGCCATCCGGACGCCACACCCCGAGTACCTGAGAACAGGGGTAAAGACCAGTGATGGTTATCAACAGTTGAATGCGAATCTTTTGCAGATTGAAAATGAGTTTTATTCTTCAATCCGACCCAAGCGAGTCACTCCCTCCGGACAAAGCCCATCCAGGACATTGAAAAACCAGGGGGTGCAATACATTGAAGTACGCAGTATCGACCTGAATCCGTTTGAACCGATTGGAATTCATGGTGATTGTGTCCGGTTTTTTGATATGTTTTTACTGTATTGCCTGTTTGCAGATAGCCCGGAGATGACCCAGGAAGAGTTATCTCTGACCAGGCAAAATCAGCAAGCCATGGTCATGCATGGCAGGGACAGTCAGTCAACCATCGGGTTGACCGAAGGCGCCGTAAACGCTCGCAGGCAAATGACTACGTTGCTGAACAAAATTTCCCCGATTGCCCGGTTACTTGATCAGGTGAATGAACACAATGATTATTCTGCTACCCTCGAAAAGCAGTTCGCCAAGGTATCTGATTCCAATGCAACCCCTTCTGCCAGAATTATCAACCAGATGTTTGAACAGGGTTTAAGCTTTTATGAGTTTGCGATGCAAGCAGCTGAAATCTCAGAAAGAAAATTCAAAAAGGAACCTCTGTCTGACGAAACCAATCGAAAATATCTCTCGCTGGCACAGGATTCCCATATCAAACGCCAAGGTATAGAAGAGAGCGACAAGATGTCTTTTGATGAATTTCTCGAAGATTATTTCTATCGTCAAAACCAGGATTGATCTCACTGTTTGACCGATCATCTGATCGGAACAACCTGCACTGGGATACGGGTAAATATCTCTGATTGAATATCCCTTGATCACGATGCATGATTCGCGAATCCGGTGATAGAATCGCCGCTTTGCAAACACCATTTACCCTTTATAAGGAAGTGCCATGAGCGACGATAGACAACCCGATTTCAAAACCCGAGAAGTGCACGCTGGCGTAAGCCCGGATCCGGTTACCGGTGCAATACTGACACCCATCTACCAGTCAACCACCTATGTGCAGGAATCGGTCGACAGGTACATGGAAAAAGGTTATTCGTACAGTCGATCGGGTAACCCGACGGTTGTTGCCCTGGAAAATCGCATCACCGCCCTCGAAGGCGGTTTTGGCAGTGCCTGTTTTGCTACCGGTATGGCGGCAACCAGTTGTACATTGATGGGACTCCTCAATGCAGGAGATCATGTCATTTTATCTGACGTGGTTTATGGCGGCACTCATCGTGTAACGACCAAAGTGCTCAACCGATTTAACCTGCAGGCCAGCTTCGTAGACACATCAGAGCCAAACAACATCAAGGAAGCAATCCGCAACAACACCCGATTGATTTTTACCGAAACCCCTGCCAATCCCACTCTGAAGCTGACCGACATCGCTGCAGTTTCTGAAATCGCCAAAGCGAATGGAATCCCCCATGTGGTTGACAACACCTTTCTTACCCCCTACTACCAACGCCCACTGGAGCTCGGCGCTGACATTACACTCCACAGCACAACCAAATTCATGGAAGGCCACAATATCAGTGTCGGCGGCTCGATTACCGCCGAAAGTGAAGCCCATCTGGAGGATATCAAGTTCGTCAGAAACTGCCTGGGGTCAAACATGTCCCCGATGGTCGCGTTCTATACCCTGCAAGGGTGTAAAACCATGAGCACACGACTCGAAGCACAGTCAATCAATGCGCTTAAAATTGCCGAATTCCTCGAAACCCATCCGATGGTTGAGCGCGTCGCTTACCCCGGACTGGATTCCTTCCCACAAAAAGAGCTGGCTGACAGACAGGCCAGTGGCCACGGTTCAATGCTCTGGTTCGAGGTAAAAGGCGGCGTCGAATCAGGCAAAAAACTGATGGACACACTTGAACTGTGGAGCCTTGCCGAGAATCTCGGTTCAGTCGAATCCCTGGTCACTCACTCGGTTACCATGACCCATGCCGATATGCCACGCGAAGAACGCATGGCGGCAGGGATCACCGACGGTCTGGTACGACTCTCCGCGGGACTTGAATCTGCTGAAGACCTGATCATCGACCTGAAGCAGGCTCTCGACGGGCTTTAAAATTCGATGAACTCAAGGAACGTAAAAAGGGATGGCGCACGTGAGTTTTGAACCCATCAATCAGATTAAATTTCGCGTTAAGCGGGTGGCGGAGAGAGAGCTGATGTTTTTGTGTGGCAGATTCCTACCTATGCCATTGTTTTCACAGTATATTTCTGGTCTCGAAGCTTGGCATTTCCCTTCGTTCGGACACCCTCAGGCAGCTACTGCGCCCTACATCGGTCACGACCTTGACCACGGTGGCAGTCAACTCAGCATGGAATCTAACACCCATTCGTCCGGCGTCCCCGGTCTGCGATCTACGCTCATTCCTCGGTCCCGATCTCGAACTGCGACAATAGTGTGCATTGCTGAACACGAAGATCGAACATAACTGGATGAACGAACAGGACTTATACTAGGACATATCCTTCATGAGTGACGACCCAGAAGTCTATGGCAACCGGTGGTTGGTTGAAGAGCCTATAAGTAAAGGTGGTCAGGGACAGGTGTTTTTAGTTCGCGATATATCGCGGACACCAACCATAGATGATCTTTTTATGGAATTTTCACGCCTTATGAGTATTCCTGGTGCAATAGGTAGCGCAGGTTATTCCGAAAAGGATTACAAGTCTCTGTTTAGGCGCTTTTTCAAAACGTCTTGTTTGTTAGTGGAACAAGAACGTACGTCGATTGGCGCGCTCAAGAAACTTCTTCCATTTGAAGAGGGTGTTGCAAGTGATGAGGCTGTTGCTGTAGAGAGAATGAAGCGCGAATTATCGGTTCTTGAGTCAATTCAACATCCATCTCTTGTAAAGGTCCTTGACAGCAATTTAGACGAAAAGTGGTTTGTCATGGAATTTATCGATGACGGAAAATTATCAGACTGTCTTGATACCTACGCTGGCCGTCCTCTTGATGCCCTGAAGGCGTTCCGGCCTATCGTAGAAGCAGTTTCCTGTCTTCATAAACAGGGGGTAGTCCATCGTGACATCAAGCCCGACAACGTATTTGTATCGAGTGATGGAAAGCTGATTCTTGGAGATTGCGGATTGGCGTTTCGGTCCGAGGATGGAGACCGTCCGACGGCGACTTGGGAAAATGTGGGAACGCGGGATTTTCAGCCTCCTTGGAGTCACGGCAAGCGCGTGGAGGAAATCAACCCAACATTTGATGTTTTTACTCTAGGGAAGGTGCTTTGGTCAATGACAAGTGGAGCGCCCAAGCTACTATTGTGGTATTTCGACAGGGAAGAAAATGATGTACGAAGGAGGTTTCCCGACGAGTACGGAATGCAGTATATCCACAATATCCTCAACTTTTCGAAATGCATCGCTGAAAATGAAAATGATATGACGGTTGCGAATGCCAGTGATTTGCTTCGTGACATAGACGGTGCCATTTCAGCATTGGCAAAAGGCTGTCAGATTCCAAGCAAATCGCGGTCAATGAATTGTCGTTTTTGTGGTTTGGGCGAATACAAATCGGACCTCGAGTACAACATTTTTGGTAACGCGCGGGGCGCGTATGATCGTTCCGTTTTCATATGCAACGAGTGCGGACACATGGAGGTGTTTGCCTGGCTGCATGGCGGCCGTCGGCCACCGGCATGGGAATAGGGCTGGGAATGCCTGCTTCTCGCCACAGCATACTTCAAGACCGCGATCCCACCGTGGGCCAAGTCTGATAGCTTGTCTATAATGGCGCAGAAGCCCAACGTAAAGGCACAGTAAGACGCTGGATTGATTGACATTTGCACTCAACAGAGTGCGCCACAAAAAGAGCATCGGCTATGGCGGAGAGAGGGATTCGAACCCTCGATACGCTATTAACGTATACTCCCTTAGCAGGGGAACGCCTTCAGCCGCTCGGCCATCTCCATTTCGCTGGAGTCTTCTCCGGTTTCTTTGAAATAATTGTAATCAATCTGGTCTGATTTATGCCTCTTACGGTCTTTTTCGTGAAAGAGCGAACCATGATCAACTCCAAGATGATTTTTACTGTAGGTGAGCGTAATTTCACCAATATCTAATCTAATTTCCGTTCCCATCTGGCGCCTTATAATTTATTCTTGATCTCATGCAGCGTAAATCGCTGCTCTTTCAACACATGAATTTGCTTGATCCGTTCAATCATCTCTGGAGCGTAAAGCTGATATCCGGCCTCGGTGAGTTCTGCCACTTCAAGCAATCCTTCCCTGGTCCAGTGGCGGATAGTGGAATTGCTTTCCCCAACCTGTTTTGCTAACTGACCGATTTTCAACAAAGCATCATTTGCTGGCTGCGCAGCATCCTCACCCGCAGCCGCTTTGAGCCAGATATCCAGTGAGCGATCCACGGCCCTTGCAATAATATTGAAATAGTCATCTTTCGGGCCGCCAAGCTGAGCTCTTTCCAGCGAGCCTATATAAGCCAAACGGTCACGCTTACGGATAATAGCAGCCGGATATCCTGTCATTAAAAGGATCATATTCATCAGTAAACGGGCAATACGACCATTTCCGTCAACGAAGGGGTGAATGGTAACGAGCCGGTAATGTGCTTCTGCGGCCAGTTCCACCGGATGGAGGCTGTGTTCTTTTTCAAGCCATTCGACAAATTCAGCCATCAGATCAGGGACCTTGCGTGGATTTGGCAACACAACTGTTGAGCCGGAAATTCGTACAGATACAGAGCGATAACGCCCGGCATTTGTATAATCAATACCTCTTAGAATAGTGTCGTGAATATGGAGAATATCCTTTTCCGTCAGACTGGTTGGTTTGCGCTTGACCTGTTCTTTAACCCAATCCAGTGCATGAGCGTGGTTGGTCGCTTCCAGATGTTCGATTAGTGACTTACCGCCAACCGTCAGACCCTTTTCAACCACCAGCGCTGTTTCACGTCGGGTGAGCGTATTTCCCTCAATAGCATTGCTGGTATAGGTCAACTCTACCCGAAACCAGTCATCCAGATTACAGACAAGGGCATCCGGTAATGGACAAAAGCCGTCCAGGCGCTTCTTTTTTTCAGTCAAATAATCATATTTCATAAAAAACAATAAACCATAACGTTACGGTTTACAAGTGAAATATGAAACCCGGATGAGTTTTCACTGGGTTGTTGCAATCCCAGGATAACATGTACGCCACCTTGACTATTTCTATACTAACACTATAATATCAGTATTGACAATAAATTGTATGATACTAATACAATGACATCACTTATAACCATATCCAAGGCGCAGCACCAGCTCAGAAATCACCTGAAAGCAAGGCGTTTGCAGCAGGGTTTGACACAAGAAGGTCTGGCTAAAAGAGCCGGAGTAAGCCTGCCAACATTACGCAAGTTTGAGCAGAAAGGCCTGATTTCCCTGGAGTCCTTTCTCAAGCTCTTGATGGTGCTGGATGGGCTTGAGAGCGTCGTCAATGTACTAAACCCGGGTGAAGAGAATTTCCAATCCATTGATGATGTGTTGGAGGCCGGACAGAAAAAAGAACGTAAAAAGGGATGGCGCACGTGAGTTATGAACCCATCAATCTGATTAAAATCAGCCTCTCGTTTGATAACACGGTTATTGCTGTTGGGAAAATGGCGCGTCGGGAACGCAAGATTTATTTCGAATATGATGCCTCATTTATTGAGCGCGATATGGAAGTTTCACCAATCAGATGCCCTTTGAAGCCCGGCGTACAAACATTCGATCCTTTTTTATTTGAAGGTCTTCCGGGTGTCTTTAACGATAGTTTGCCTGATGGCTGGGGGCGTTTATTGCTGGATCGCAATATGCGTCTGGAAGGTATTATACCCAATCAGCTCTCGCCGCTGGACCGTCTGGCTCATGTCGGACATACAGGCATGGGGGCGTTGATCTATGAGCCTTATCATGGCGGGAACACACCTCCGGGACACATTAATCTTGATACGCTGGCAACTCATGCAAAACAGGTGCTTGAAGGCGAAGCAACCGATGTATTGAAGGAGCTTTTATTGCTCAACGGTTCATCTGCCGGAGCGCGTCCCAAGGCTATGATTGGTGTTAGTCATAACAGGAAAGAGATCGTTCATGGTATTTACGACCTGGGAGACGGATACGATCCATGGCTGGTCAAATTTCCTGATGTGAATGATGGGTTGGATGCAGGCGCTATCGAATACGTCTACGCACTGATGGCCAAAGAAGCTGGTTTGCAGATGGAGGACATTCATCTGTTCCCATCAGACAAAGGTCCAGGCTTTTTTGCGACGAGGAGATTTGATCGGCGTGATGGCAAACGGTTGCATAGTCACACCGCATGCGGGCTGCTCCATTCCGATTTCAGAACGCCATCGCTTGATTATGAAGACCTGATAGCATTAACCATGATCCTGACCAGAGATATACGTGAAGCGGAAAAGATGTATCGTCTGTCTGTGTTCAACGTACTGGCACATAACCGCGATGACCACGCTAAAAACTTCAGTTTCCTGATGGACCATAATGGTGACTGGAAACTCTCTCCAGCGTATGATCTGACTTTTTCCTCTGGTCCTCGTGGTGAGCAAAGCTCCATGGTTATGGGTGAAGGAAAAAATCCAGGTAAAGCTGATCTCATCAGGCTGGGTCTGGAAGCCAAATTGCCCCGTAAGAAAATTGATGAAGCCATTGAGAAAACAAAATCAGCAATTGGGCGCTGGCGTGAATTGGCAAGTACGTATGGTGTTGGTCTCGATAATATTGAGTTCATAGCATCCAGAATCATTACCTCCAGCAGTAAGGCATAAGATTTTCCCGGATGGCGGAGAGATGGAGTATCTATTGAGCGCGGTAACGACTGGTCCGATTATGTGAACTTCAAAGCGCACCTTGCTTGACTCTGTAAATAATTCTGCGTAAATAGTCATCAGCTATACTTTCCACAAGAGGGAAAAGATGACCAAGCTAACCAAAAAACAAGAATCCCTGCTCAACGAGCGCCACGGCGAAATCCGCGACCGTTCCAGCGAAGGTCAACGCTACCGACTGGCTGGGCTCAATCTCCTGGCTGTGCGATCGATATCTACAGGAATGTCCGCTCAGACTGTAAACGAGGCTTAAGCGTGGGATTTCGCCCCCTGCCGGACTTGACCCCTTCATGATCGAGCCCATCGCACGCGTCAGAATCGAGCTCCGGGAGATCGAACCGACACTCTGGCGGCGCGTCGACGTCCCGCTCACCTCCACCCTGCTGGCCCTGCACAACATCATCCAGATCACCGTTGGCTGGACCGATTCGCATCTGTTCGATTTCGTCGTCGGCGATCGCGTCTACAGCGAGATCGTTCCCGACGACGAGTTATTCGGGCGCACGGTCTACAACGCGGCTGGGATCCGACTCAGAACCCTCATCGACCGAGGCGTCAAGCGACTCCTCTACGTCTACGACTTCGGTGACAACTGGCGCCACGACATCATCATTGAGGAGATCCGAGACGGGGAGGCGGACGTCGACTATCCAGCATTCGTCGCTGGCAAGCGGCGCTGCCCGCCCGAGGATGTCGGAGGCGTCTCCGGTTTCATGCAGTTTCTCGAGGCGGCCCTCAATCCGCTCCACGACGAGCACGAAGAGATGCTGGCTTGGTATGGGAAGCCCTTCTACCGCGACGATATTGACGAGCGGTACGTGCGCATGGCGCTCACCGCCATTGCCAACCGACGTCGCGGCGTCCTGATGCGCCATCGCGCGCGCGGTGACTCCACACGTTAACCGTCAAACCACGCTGCATAGTGCAGCAGAATGATGTACTCCTGCGGGTGCCGGACGGAATGAGGATTCTGTCACGCACCACTCAACAAACGATTTCATGAGAATCTAACTGGACATCAACCACTTGATATATTTAATCGTTAGCCCGCGTCCTTTACGATGTTCTGGCAACTGCCTCCCAGTGTTTCACGTTTTCTGCGATGATCTTGCCGGATTCTTCCTCCGCCACACGCAACTCGTAGGTTTTCTGAAGGTTTAACCACACCTGTGGGGTTGTCCCGAAAAACTTCGACAGCCGTAATGCGGTATCGGCCGTAATGCCTCGTTGCCCTTTCAAAATGGCAGTGACCCGATTGGCTGGCACCGCCATGGCCTTGGCCATCAAATTGGCGTTCAACCCGAGTTCTTCAAGTTCCTCGCGCAAAATTTCGCCCGGATGCACCGGTCGCATACCGTTTTTTACACTCATAAGCTCTACCCTCAATCAATGATAGTCAACAATCTCCACATCGTATGGCCCATCGTCTTTCCAGCAAAAACAAATTCGCCATTGCTGATTGATCCGAATACTATACTGCCCTGCCCGACTGCCGGATAATCGCTCCAGTCGATTACTCGGCAAACCGGCCAAATCCTGCAACGCTTCGACAGAATCCAAAACCGTCAATCGCCGTGCCGTCTGATCAGCAAACCCCTGGAAGCCCCGAACCCGCGCACCAGAGAAAAAACGTTCGGTCCTGCGGTCCTTAAAGCTTCGAATCATAGAATATGATACTAGCATATTTTACGATCTACGTAATACATAAAATGTGAATTATTTACGATTCTACCCAAGCGGAATCGCTTTTGGCTGACTATCTCTCCGGGAAGGTTAGTTTCGAGCAGGTCATCAAATCGTCTGCGGGGCGCCCCACCTGCCAACGCATATGAAGCGTCGTCTCCTATTCATCGGCCAGAGTTGACCAGCGACATGAAGATCTTGAAGGTGGACAATTCAGTTGCTGCGGGTGGCGGAGAGAGAGGGATTCGAACCCTCGATACGCTATTAACGTATACTCCCTTAGCAGGGGAGCGCCTTCAGCCGCTCGGCCATCTCTCCGTTACTGATGGGCACAGCGTCCCGCATGCCGATGTTATCGGCCAGAACGATTTGATTAAAACCTGTCAGACGTTGTGCGGGTCACCGCTATCATCGTACTCATGTTGGCGATAGTTTCCATCGTCATCATGATCGTCATCGTCATCGTCATCGTGGTTGTCAGTACCGTCTTGCTCATGCTTGATGCGGTAATAAATTTCCTCCCGATGGACAGGAACTTCTTTGGGTGCGTTAATTCCGATTCGAACTTGTGTTCCACGAACGCCTAGAACGGTTAAACGAACATCATCACCAATATACACGGATTCGCCGATTCGGCGGGTAAGGATCAACATTTTGTCATGCTCCCGTTTTGATTACAATTTGACTGATATTCACATTCGTCAACCTGTGGTCTACCTTCGACACCCTAAATATCAGCTTCCAGCATAAAAAACTTCTGTATTCAGTTCTATACCTCGTAGTCTCACCTGCTGATTTGATCAAGCTCGAACGCATTATGCAATGCTCTAACTGCAAGCTCGGCGTATTCTTTGTCGATAGTAACAGAAATCTTTATTTCAGACGTGGAAATCATCTGAATATTGATTCCCTTCTCTGACAGTGCATGAAACATCCTGGTTGCAATTCCGGCATGTGACCGCATACCCACACCCACCACTGAAATTTTCGCAAGATTGGTGTCTCCGGCCAGAGTCTCGGCATCAAGCGATTTTACAATCGGGTCGAGTATGTCAATACTTCTCTGCAGATCATCCTGATTGATGGTAAATGTAAAATCCGTTAATCCATTGAGTCCGACATTCTGGACGATCATGTCCACAATGATATGGGAATCGGATATCGGGCCTAATAGGCTGTAAGCAATACCTGGTCTGTCGGGCACACCGCGAATTGTGATCTTCGCTTCATTATCTATCGAAGTAATACCCGAAATTAAAGGTTTTTCCACTGTATTATCCTCACAACTGATCAATGTTCCCGGGCCGGGCTCAAAAGAAGAAAGTACTCTGAGGGGAACATTATATTTGCTCGCAAATTCAACAGATCGAATTTGCATTACTTTCGCACCCGCACCCGACAATTCCAGCATTTCTTCAAATGTGATCCTGTCCAGCCTGTGCGCATTTTCCACCACCCGAGGGTCGGCAGTATAAACTCCATCTACATCGGTGAATATTCTGCATTCATCGGCTTTGAGCGCCGCAGCCATGGCAACGGCTGTGGTGTCAGAGCCGCCTCTCCCCAAAGTGGTTATTTTGTTCTCATTGCTAACTCCCTGAAAACCTGCAATAACGACAACTCTCCCCTGTTCCAGGTCGCAGAGTACATTCTCCGTGTCGATATTTTCAATCCTTGCCTTGCCATGAAGACTGTCTGTCAGAATCGGAATCTGAAACCCGGTATAGGAACGGGCCGACACCCCGAGCTCCTGCAGCGCCATCGACAACAATGCAATGGTGACCTGCTCCCCTGTGGTCACCAGGGTATCCATTTCCCGGGATGACGGGCGGGCAGAAATCTGATTGGCCAGGGCAATCAGGCGGTTGGTTTCCCCGCTCATTGCAGATGCCACTACCACCAGCTTATCGCCCTTTTCAACGCTTTTGATGATATTTTCGGCGACAGCCTGAATCCGTTCTACGGATGCAACCGATGTGCCACCATATTTTTCGACGATGAGTGCCAAAATAATGATTATTGATTGTTTCCGTTCAGTTCCACAGCGTTTGATTCCACCCATCTGAAGGCAGCATGAATCGCCGGTTCAATATTTTCAATGTTGGGTCCGCCTCCCTGGGCCAGGTCAGGACGACCTCCTCCCTTTCCATCCACAATCGGGGAAATAGCCTGAATCAACTTGTTGGCGCCAAGTTCGCCGGCTAAATCCTGGCTTACCCCGGCAATCAATATCACCTTGCCGTCGTTAGCCGCCGCGACCAGAACCACCCCGCTCTGCAGCCTGTTCCGCCATTGATCCACAATCATGCGCATGGATTTCACGTCGGCGCCATCCTGGCGGATGGCAACGACCTTGATACCGTTGATTTCCTGGATTTTTTCCTGATTGACCGATCCGGTGGCCAACTTTGTTTGCAAGGATTGAATCTGTTTTTGTTGCTGCTTCTGGATTTCCAGCATGCCGCTGATTCGATCAAACACTTTGTCAGGTGAGGTTTTCAATGAAGCAGCCAATTGATCCAGCAGCAATAGTTGTTTGCTGACGTATTGTTCGGCAGTACTCGCAGTCACTGCCTCGATTCGCCTGATTCCAGCCGCAATACCGGTTTCAGAGAGAATCCTGAACAGTCCGATATCACCGGTTCGGGATACGTGGGTACCACCACATAACTCGCAGGAAAAATCCCCCATTCTGATCACCCGAACCTGCTCTTCATATTTCTCGCCAAACAAGGCGGCCGCGCCCTGGGATTTTGCTTCTTCCAGATTCATGACATCGACATTGACCGGATAGTTGGCCCGGACTTTCAGATTCACCAGGGATTCAATTTTCCTTAGCTGCTCATCGGTAACCGGTTCAAAATGGGAGAAATCAAATCGTAACCGAGCAGGTTCGACCAACGAGCCTTTCTGCACGATATGATTTCCCAATATCATCTTCAAAGCCGCATTCAGCAGGTGTGTCGCAGAGTGATTGTTTGCACTTTTGTATCGGGCATTCGCTTCAACCCGGGCGGTACCCTTGTGACCGACTCCAATACTGCCGGACAGGACACTACCAAAGATTCCAATCACCTGGTGAGCCAGATACCGGGTGTCTGTAACTGCAAACTCACCCTGATCAAGGAGAATTCGACCTTTATCCCCTGTCTGCCCACCGCTCTCGGCATAAAATGGAGATTCAGAAAGAACAATTATACCCGTCTCCCCTTGATTCAATTGTTCGACAGGCTGTTCACCATCCAGAACTGCGAGTATCTGAACTTGATGTTCGAGATTCCGGTAGCCCACAAAAGGCGTCTTTTTCGCACCTTCGACCCTGATCCGGGCGCTGTCCACAAACCGGTTAGCAGAACGCGCACGGTCACGTTGGGCCTCCATCTCGACATCAAATCCTTCGCTGTCGATTGTCAGGCCATGCTCTCTGGCAATATCAGCCGTCAAATCCGCTGGAAAACCGTAGGTATCGTAAAGTTTAAAGACACTTTCCCCAGCAATTACATTACCGGTGAGATTCGAAATCTCCTGATCGAGAATCCGCAAACCCTGATCCAGGGTTTCATTAAATTTTTCATTTTCTTGTTGGAGTGCCTGCATGACCCGACCCCGGGCATCGACTAGTTCCGGGAACACTTCTCCCATTTCCGTAATCAATGGATCAACCAGCAAATTCATGAATGGTGTCTTGTGGCCCAACTGGTAGCCGTGTCTGATGGCGCGTCGAATAATTCGTCGCAGGACATAACCCCGACCTTCATTGGAGGGTATCACGCCATCAGCAATCAGAAATGAGGTTGATCGAATATGGTCGGCGATCACTCGCAGCGATTTGTTATCCAGGTCCCTGACATCCAGAATCCGGGCTGTAGCAGTAATCAGATTTTCGAATAAATCCGTCTCGTAGTTGCTGTGCACTCCCTGAAGAACTGTGGCCATTCGTTCCAACCCCATTCCGGTATCCACCGAAGGCTGCGGCAATGGTGTCATCTGTCCATCAGCGCTGCGATTGAATTGCATGAATACCAGATTCCATATTTCAACATAGCGATCCCCGTCGGCTGAAGGGGAGCCTGGAGGGCCGCCTTTGATTTCCGGCCCATGGTCATAGAATATCTCAGAACAGGGTCCACATGGCCCGGTATCCCCCATCTGCCAGAAGTTATCCTTTGCACCGATTCGGGTAACGCGGTCCTTTGGCACACCGATGCTGTTGACCCAAATGGATTCCGATTCATCATCTTCTTCAAATATCGTTACCCAGAGCCGGTCTCCAGGTAAACCGAATTCAACGGTCAATAACTCCCAGGCGTATCGGATCGCATCTTCCTTGAAGTAATCACCGAAACTGAAATTTCCGAGCATTTCAAAGAAAGTATGGTGCCTCGCTGTATAACCGACATTCTCAAGGTCATTATGCTTGCCACCTGCCCGCACGCAACGCTGGGAAGTGACCGCTCGCCGGTAATTTCTTTTTTCCTCTCCGAGGAACAAATCCTTGAATTGAACCATTCCGGAGTTGGTAAACAGCAATGTAGGATCATTACCCGGAACCAATGAACTGCTGGGTACTTCCTGATGTCCCCTATTTTTGAAATAGTCGATAAACCGTTGACGGATTTCGGTTGTCTTCATTGCCTGGAACGATTGCTCGCTATTCTTCATACCGCCCAAAGTGGCTGGTTGAAAATCCACGTTGCTGCAAGAATCGTGCCTGCCTGCTCCATTCCTGAAGACTCCCCGGCAATAAATCGCCAAATTTTTTCGATCTCACCAACTTTGCAAGTTCCGTCCAGCGGTCCTCGTATTCGGACATCGCAGTCGAGATGATTTCACTGTCGATCCGATGTTCCTTGAGTTCATGCAACAACTTGACAGGTCCTTTGCCTCTGTTGAATCGTGAACGGCACAGCATTTCAGCAAATCGGGTATCGGATTGTTCACCGCGGTTCTGTAATTGACAGATCACCTGCTCGACTACAGCGAATGGTCCGTGATCCTTCAGTTTTCTGCAAAGTTCCCAAGCGCTGTGTTCGCGTCGAACCAGGTAGCCGTGGGCACGATCAGTCAACGATTTGCGCAATGATCCATCGTTATCCTGTTCGCAGTCAAAATTACCCTTTATATTCAAAGTATTATATCTTAATATCTATAAGATGGTTTAGCTTGTTATTTGGACTTTGAGTCATTGTCGGCGCCACTGCCGATGCCTTTTTTGTCCCTGATAATGCGCTCGATCTGACTAGAAATATCCGGGTTTTCTTTCAGGTATGATCGCACATTATCCCTTCCCTGCCCTATCCGGTCAGATCCGAAACTGTACCATGCACCTGATTTTTCAACTGCGCCCACCTCTACACCGAGATCAATCAATTCACCGTGCTTGGATATTCCCTCGTTATAGAGAATATCAAATTCAGTCTGCTTGAACGGGGCTGCGACCTTGTTTTTCACCACTTTCACACGGGTCTGGTTCCCGAGTACTTCATCGCCTTTTTTGATTGCGCCGATACGCCGTATATCCAGTCTGACAGAAGCGTAGAACTTCAGCGCATTACCGCCAGTCGTAGTCTCCGGATTGCCAAACATCACGCCGATTTTCATCCGAATCTGGTTAATGAAAATAACCATGGTATTTGAACGCTTGATGTTGGCAGTCAGCTTGCGCAGCGCCTGAGACATCAATCGGGCTTGCAGGCCAACATGATGATCCCCCATTTCGCCTTCTATTTCGGCCTTGGGTGTCAGCGCGGCTACCGAGTCAATGACAACCACATCAACTGCTGCGGAACGAACCAGCATATCGGAAATTTCCAGCGCCTGTTCACCGGTGTCCGGCTGGGAAACCAGTAAATCGTCTATATTGACACCAAGCTTTTCCGCATAACTCGGATCCAGTGCATGTTCCGCATCAATAAAGGCTGCGGTGCCACCGAGTTTCTGCGCTTCGGAAATGACCGATAATGTCAGTGTAGTTTTACCAGAGGATTCGGGGCCATAGACCTCAATGACCCTGCCCCGCGGTAACCCGCCAATACCCAAGGCAATATCCAGCCCCAACGAGCCTGTGGAATAAAACTGGATATCCTGGGCGACGTCGGAATCACCCAGACGCATTACTGACCCTTTGCCGAACTGTCGATCTATCTGACCCAGCGCAGCTTCCAGCGCCTTGCGTTTATTATCATCCATTTGAAATTCTTTTGCCCGTTAAGTGTTGATTGGAATGCATTGATTGACGTTCGCCCGATCTGAAACAACGGGTCCCCCCGTGACCGGACCCACATGCACGGGCGCGAATGGAAGATTACCCTAAAGATAGAATTAAAGCCGATATTGCCGGGTGATTATCTTTCAAACCTTTCAACAGGTCAAGTTGCGATACCCTGAACAGTCGGGGTCAGTCGATTTTCCCTGTCAGGGACGCCGGAAATCAATCACCACAGGGTTGGACAAATCCTCACCATCGAAGCCGATGATCGCACATGCAGCAGTGGTCATCAGTTTGCCGTTTGTACTGGATTCGATTTGAGGGCAAAACCGCATCAGAACCAAATCCATCCCCGGATTATGGCCAACCACCATCAAGGTGTCGCAGTAACTGAATCCCGTTGCAATCTGATCAACAAGAGACGACTCACCTGCGTGATACAGGTCTGTTAATATGTCTGTCGGGATACTTTCCCACCCACTGCCGTGAATCAGCAGACTCAATGTCTGTTGGGTTCGCCCGGCACTGGAACACAAACAGTGCTCCGGCTTGTAACCATTCTGACTGAGCCATTTGCCGACCCTGGGGGCATCCCGGCGGCCCCGGTCATTCAATGGGCGATCATGGTCGTAGTTGGCTCCGCTATACCAGTCAGATTTTGCATGCCGCAGCAATATAAGTTGTTTTGTAGCCATCATTGATTCGCCAACGAAGTAGAATATGACACTACATTGTAACTGACCGTTCTCCACCCGCGCACATATCTGACAGACAAAATGCCGAAAGTATCAGAGACATTGAAAAAGCAAACGATTGCCAGTACCGCTGACCGTCATGAGTATTATGAGAAGGCGGTTCAGTGTGTGGAGCCGGAGATCAGTTTTGTCGAGCAGAGTTTCCTGACTTTACGAGGTCGATATGCAGAAGTCCTGAGAGAGGATTTTTGTGGAACCGCTAAAACCTGTTGTGAGTGGGTTAGCAGAAAGGTTCACAACCGGGCAATCGGCCTCGATTTGAGCCAGGAAGTGCTCGATTGGGGAACCAGGCACAACATTTCCTGTTTGAATGCACATCAACAAAATCGGATCGAATTGATCAATGCCGATGTGCTGGATTACTCGGACCAGCGGGCGGACATGATTCTGGCGATGAATTTCAGTTATCAGGTGTTCAAGACCCGGCAGATACTCGGAAGATATTTTCAAAATGCATGGCAGGGTCTGAACGAGGATGGCATCCTCTTCATAGATGTTTACGGTGGCTATGAATCCTGGCGTGAAGTAAAGGAAAAAACCAGCCATGAGAGTTTCAATTACTACTGGCATCAGGCCAGGTTTGACCCCATTACCGGTCATATGCTTTGCCATATACACTTCAAATTTCCGGACGGCTCGAAAATGAAAAAGGCATTCACTTATGAATGGAGAATGTGGACGTTACCCGAAATACGGGAATTGATGTATGTGGCCGGTTTCAGCAAGGTAACCGTTTACTGGGAAGGGACAGATGAAGAATCCGGAAAAGGGAACGGAGAATACTCTCCGGTTGAACACGGGCAGGATGATCCGTGCTGGATTGTTTATCTGGCGGCCGAAAAATAAATTTACAATTGTGATTAATCATGATAAATCGCAGGACAATTTTACAATTTCACAGCGAGCTTAAGAGGATATGAATAAAAAAGGCATGCAGACGATCGCCATTCATGGCGGAGAGGCTCCAGATCCGCAGACCGGTGCGTCGGCGCCAAACATTGTCATGTCCAGTACCTTCGTTGTCGAAGAGCCAATCAGCTTTTCGGTTACCAATATGGATGAGACTACCCCCTTTATCTACACTCGCTGGTCAAATCCTACTGTGCGTCAACTGGAAACAAAATTGGCCTTGCTGGAAAATGCAGAACAATGTATGACCTTTGCCTCGGGAATGGCGGCAACGGCCGGGGTTTTATTCAGTCTGTTGAGAAGCGGCGATCATCTGATCATCAGCAATACAAACTATCCCGGCGCCGCAGAAATTGCCAGAGACCTGTTGCCTGCAAATGGCGTTGAAACGTCACCTGTGGATACATCGGACCTCAGCAATATTGCCGAGGCAATCAGAGCTGATACCAGAATGATCTGGATTGAAACTCCTTCCAACCCCTTGCTTCGAATAACCGATATCAAGGGGGCGGCTCAAATCGCCCACGAAAATAATGCGATACTGGTTGTCGATTCAACTTTCGCCAGCCCGATAGCAACACGGCCACTCGATCTGGGCGCGGACCTTGTCGTGCATTCCCTCACCAAATACATTGTTGGCCATGGCGATTCATTGGGTGGTGCAGCCCTGGGTAGTGCGGCGCTGATTGCAAAAATGCGCGAATCCGGGGTTATGCACTATGGTGGCGTGATCAGCCCGTTCAACGCATGGTTGACCATGCGCGGCGCAGCCACCCTGCCATTGCGAATGCGTGCACACCAGCAAAATGCCCTGGCGATTGCAGATTACCTTCATCACCACCCGAGTGTCGAATACATGCTCTACCCGGGGCATGAATCTCACCCGCAACATACACTTGCGAGAAATCAGATGGCTAATTTCTCGGGTATGATCGCTTTCAGAGTCAAGTCCCCGGAAATCGTTGCCAGGAAAATGATGGAGGAACTCAAGATCATTCACTACGCGGTTTCTCTGGGTCACCATCGCAGTCTGATTTTTTTCCTGGGCACCAAAGACCTGATCGAATCATCTTTCCGGCTAACAGGCATCGAACTTGCAAAATACAGGGATACGGCTGGCGATGGATTGTTCAGATTGTCCGTTGGCCTGGAAGACAGCAAGGATTTGATCGACGATCTCGCACAGGTTCTTTGATATCCCGACCCCGACATTGCTTATGAAAAAGTACAACTGAAAATGCGGATGATCACTGAAGCTCCTCCAAACGCGACCAATGAGTTGGGGCTCACCATTGGCTTTGAAATAGACAACTGGAAAGTCGCCGAGTCTCCGGGCAGCAGAAATCTTCAGGGGCAATATTGCCGTTGCGAACCTCTCAATCCTGATAGACACAGCGAACAATTGTTCGATGCTTATCGCCGGGATATTGAAAGTCGTAACTGGGTTTATTTGCCTTACGGGCCGTTTGAAAACCTTCAGGACTATCAGCAGTGGATGAATCAGGACTGTTTCAATGGGGATCCCTTTTTCTATGCGATTGTGGGTAATCAGACAGACTTGGCGGCAGGTGTTGCCAGTTACCTGAGAATCAAGCCGAACGCGGGATCAATCGAAGTGGGACACATCAACTATTCTCCTGTCTTGCAAAGTACGTGCGCAGCAACCGAAGCCATGTATCTGATGATGAAAAACGCATTTGAAATGGGCTACCGGCGTTATGAATGGAAATGCAATGCATTGAATGAGAAATCCTGTAATGCGGCCAAACGGCTGGGATTTACCTTTGAAGGCATTTTCCGCCAGGCGACAGTGGTCAAGGGCCGGAATCGTGATACGGCCTGGTTTTCGATTCTTGACCGGGAATGGCCAGCGGTCAGTACGGCGTATGAAACCTGGTTGTCCGAAGATAATTTTGATCACAATAACGTACAGAGGCAGTCCTTGTCTGCCCTGACCAAAATGGCGCTCAACCACGGAATCGCATAATGAATCAATCAACCAAAGTCATCGTCCGGCCCGCTGAGTCGGAATTCTTCGATGACTGGCGCCGTTTGTACCAGGGCTATGCCGCGTTTTACAAGGTGCTGTGGAATACCTATGAGATGGAAATCTGAAAATGCCGTCTCACCCGTCATGGTCAGTTACTCGTTTGGCAGGCTCACTGGGCGCCGAGATTTGTGGATTGGATTTAACTGAAGTCAAACCTGAAGATATTGCCGAAATTGAATCTTTATTGTTGCAGCATCTGGTATTATTTTTCCCTGGGCAATTTCTCGATACTGACGCTCACGTTACATTTGGCCGCCACTTTGGAACGCTCGAATCACATCCCAATTTAAGAAGTCCGTTTACCAGACATCCTGAAATTTTTGAATTAGCGGCAAGCCACGGTGGTCTGGCGGACGAATGGCACAGTGATATCAGTTTCCAGGCCCACCCATCAATTATGTCAATTATGAACATGGTTGAATGTCCGGATGTTGGCGGTGATACGCTTTGGGCGAGTGCATATGCTGCTTATGAAGCGTTATCGGAGCCGTTACGTGACCTTTGTGATGGATTAACAGCGCTACATGATGCAGCGCCACATGGTAAGCCAGAGGTTTCTGCGATCCATCCAGTTATCAGGGTGCATCCGGTGACGCAGCGTAAAGCACTGTTTGTTAATGAACATTTTACTCGTCGCATCGTTGAATTAAGCGCTGTTGAAAGCAGCATGTTGCTTGGTTATCTGACTCGTTGGATTTCAAGCCCCCGTTTTACGGTACGATATCGCTGGTCTGATGGAGCCATTGCGATGTGGGATAATCGATGTACGCAGCATTTTGTGCTAAGCGATTTTGATGAGCAGCGTATTATTCAACGCGTGACTATCACTGGAGATACGCCAGAGTCAGCAACCGCTCCGCGTTGGCGCCCCTTCGTGCGGACCGAAACGGCTGGAGCAACCAGCCGCTACGATCAACAGCTAAATGAGTATATTGGGCGTCAGGTTGTAAGTCTCGATTCCAATAAAAAGGAATAGGCAATTACTCTTTCAGGTGATTGTCTCCGAAGTACATGACGTGGCGGTCCAGTTCCGCTACAGATTCAGGCGAAAGTTTTAAGGTAGCTGAATCTAAAAGGGTATGGTTTTCACGGGATTTGGTCCACTCTTCTGCAGAACCAAGCGTAGTCAGTGTTATTGATGCGCCCTTTGTCAGATAGTGTTCCGGTATCACAACGTGGGGTTTTATTCGATCCACAATTATGTTTGCCTGTTCGTAGGATAGAATGTGCTGAGACGAATCTACCGGCAGAACCAATATATCAATATCGGAAAGTTCTGCCCAAACATGTTCGTTAGGATTGTCTCGATTATCACCCCATATCGCGATTCGCAGTCCACCCGTTTCCAGCAAGTAAATATTATTATCCAAATGATGATAATTATCCGGTTCGCACTGTGGTTGACCAAACTCAGGCATTGCGTCTGTCCACTTATACCAGCCAGGCGCTTCGCAAGTATGTTTATCAGCAAGCCCGGTAACCTTGACATCACTGAATTGATATTCTCCGGTCATCCTGTCCAGAATCATTTGACCGTTGGGTCTTTCTGTCGCGTCGTGATCAAAATGAGCGTGGGTTGAGAGTATAGCGTCGACTTCGACTTCAGGAAATTCTTCAGGGAACCAAATCCCCCAGTAGCCGGAGGGGTCGTTTCGCCATGGATCAAACAACATCGTCAACCCGGCTGGTGATGTCATTTTAAAAGCGGCATGACCATAGAAGTCAATAGTAACTTCCCCTGAAGCAGATGGGTCTCCAATACCTGCCTTCTGTATTGAGATTATTTCATTGTTATTTTTTACCTGAGTCCAGGCGGTGGGACCAGCGGATACTTGAGCCGTAAGCAATCCCAGTCCCAGTACGCTCGATAAAAGGGTTGCAGACCCGGTGAATAATATAGATTTGCTTTTTAAAATCATTTGATACCCCCTGGTATATATTTATGATGCTAATTGTTGGTGGTGAATAGTTTTTAGCGCTATTTTGTTAGTTACATTAATCTACCAAAACCCCATTCGCGGTGGTATGACAGATAAATCAGGGGTTAATAGGGGGTATTTTCCCCTATATGCACTATTAATGAATGGAGGATGATAGGTGTGAACGAAGCGTAATGCTTCGGTCTGAAATACCAATTTTCTTTCGGAGGTTCGCCCGGTGAAAATCGATAGTTGATGTTGCAGTATTCATACATGTTGCAATTTCCTTGGTTTTCTTACCCTGACGAATCAAATTTGCAACCCGAATCTCGGTTGGTGTCAGATTGGAATACTTTTGAACCAGTTCGCTTGAGAATGTTGATGTTATTTCCCGTAATCCTGATTCAATCAGACCCAGATACTGATTGCGGTTGGCATTATCCTGCGTTTTGGTCGCTTTGTGCAGGTTAGGCAAGATCAGTTCATTAATATTAGCCAGCATGGATGACTCCAGCTCTTTCTTTGTAAGTTCATGCTCATGTAACAGAACCTTCAATGCTGTATTAACTTCTTCCAGACGTTTTGTACGGTTAATTACCCTGGATTCGAGGCTTTTCTTTATCTCCATAAGCTGTGCCTGTGCCTGCTTCCTTTCGGCGACTTCTACCAGAAGTTTCAAATCATTCTCCACTACTTTTTTAAACTGCCCGATTAGTTGTTTACATTCTATGGCATCATTACTATCACTTTGATCGAGCACACAAATTGTCCCAAAAATCTGACCGTCAGGCCAGAGCAGGGGAAATCCAAGGTAAAAACTCATACCTATCTCAAGGTCGGGATTTTTATCCCATTCCGGGTCCCTTAGCGCATCAGGTACCAGAAGGAAATCCCTCCGTCTAATAACGTTTTCACAATACAGACCAGGGTCAAATGGGCATGTATCCCCTGGTTTCCATTTATTTCCGTGTGATTTACTGGCAATAAATACTTTTATAGTGTCTTCTGATTCCAGTCGCATTATTAGCCCGGCTGGCGTTTTTGTTATTTTCGCCATCAGGTCGACTATTCGCTGCCAGTTTTCGATAGTTTCAGCAGGAATATCAGGATTTGTGACCATTAATTTGCCCATTTGTCATTTGACACTTTGAGAATCCAAGGATAGTCCAGCATTATGACAATTGCCAGCACTTTCCCAAATCTGGCTACTGAGGTTCGACCATCGGAAATTCAGAGCCAGGACAGGTGTGCCAGTCCGATGAGTAGGTTCCATGAGTATCCTTAAGATATAATTGAGTTGTTTCATTCTGCGGCGTAATTCTGCAACATAATTCCAGGAGCCTGCCTCTTAAGGAGTGAATTGATACATAATTCATGAATATAATTTTGGGGAAATCTAATGAGCCCGTTGGTAAATTTGGGAATAAAAGCGGCTCGCAACGCCGGAAATATCATAATTCGATATATGGATCAGGTGGATCGCCTTGCCGTCAGGAAAAAAGGCAGAAATGATTTTGTCTCTGAAGTAGATCAGGCAGCGGAGGATGAAATCATCGATGTTATCCAGCATTCATACCCTCATCATCGAATCATCGCAGAAGAAAGCGGAAGCGAGCGCACATCTGCCGAAGCCCGGACTAACAGGGACGAAGTGGAGTGGATTATCGACCCGCTGGACGGTACTACAAATTTCCTGCATGGTCATCCGGATTATGCGGTATCGATTGGTATCCGGTGCAAGGGAAAAATGGAACACGGCATCATATACAATCCTTTGCGCAACGAATTGTTCACCGCTACCCGTGGCCAGGGCGCCCAGCTCGACAATAGAAGAATCCGGGTCAGTGGCCAGACTCAATTGGAAAACAGTCTGGTTACAGTGGGATATCCTTCCCGGGATTTACCCCATTTCGATATGTGGATCAAATGCCTGGACGCGGTGGTCATCAAGTCAGCCGGTATTCGACACACCGGTTCTGCCGCGCTTGATCTTGCCTACGTTGCCTGTGGACGTACTGACGCTTACTGGGAGCCTCAACTCAAAATCTGGGATGTGGCTGCCGGAAGTTTGATCGTACGTGAGGCACGCGGTCTGGTTGCAGATTTTGAAGGTAACCAGGATTTCCTGGAAAGCGGCAATGTAATCTGTGCAAATCCGAAATTATTCAATGAGTTACTGATTCTGGTCAAATCCAATCTGGGTGGTATATTGTGACTTTGTCTGAATCACTCTCATCGCATACCCCGATGATACAGCAGTATCTGGGGATCAAGGCTGACTATCCGGATACATTACTGTTCTATCGGATGGGAGATTTTTATGAGCTTTTTTATGACGATGCCGAGAAAGCTGCAAGGTTGCTCGACATAACATTGACTGCCAGGGGGAAATCGTCAGATGCGGCGATCCCGATGGCAGGAGTGCCATACCATAGTGTGGATCAGTATCTTGCCAAACTGGTAAAGCAACAGGTATCGGTCGCAATATGTGAGCAGACAGGCGAACCCGGCGCCTCTAAAGGTCCAGTGGAAAGGAAAGTCGTCCGAGTCATTACTCCGGGAACCCTGACCGAAGAAAACCTGCTTGCCGATCGAGTGGAGAATATCACCGCTGCGCTGTTTGAACATAATGGAAAAACCGGGATGGCTACCCTGGAAATTTCCAGCGGACGATTCAGGGGCCATGAAATCGAATCCCGGGAACAACTGACCAGCGAGTTGATGCGATTCAATGCCGCGGAAATACTGGTCGCGGAGAATCAGGCCGAATTGTTCCACATCGACAATAAAACCATGATCCCGGACTGGTATTTTGACTCTGCCCGTGCGGAACACGTTTTATGTGATCTTTTCTCGACACGCACCCTGGAACCCTTTGACTGCCATCGGCATTCCCTGGCGACCCGGTCCGCAGGCGCCCTGATCCATTACATCAAGGATCTGCACGGACAAGCAATACCTCATATCAAGGGAATCGAATTCGAAAATACGAACAGCACAATTGTGATTGACACGGTCACACGGAAGAACCTTGAAATAGAAATGACCCAAAGCGGGCAGGATGACCTTTCCCTGATTGGACTGTTCGACCGGTGTGCCACGCCGATGGGTGGCAGGATGTTACGACGGTGGTTCAATGGTCCGATTCGGGATATCGAAGAACTCCGCAAACGACATGATGGGGTTGAATGGTTGTTGGACAATCAGCTTTACACCGATTTGAAACCAGTTCTCAAGCAAGTCGGCGACATTGAACGGATTCTCGCACGGATAGCCCTGAAATCGGCGCGGCCCAGGGATCTGGTTCGATTGAAAATGGCATTGGGGGTATTACCGGCGCTCAACGAATTGATCATCAATACCCCATCCGTGCTGATCGAATCCCTGAATGAGCGGTTACGGCCCCGACCTGAGATATGGGAGTTGCTGGATAATGCGGTGAAAAATGACTGCCCTGCCCTGATACGGGATGGCGGTGTATTGCGGGATGAATATGACCCGGAACTGGGCCAGTTACGCCATCTTCAGCGGGATTCGAGCGCTTTTCTAATCGATTTGGAAACCCGGGAAAAACAACGCACCGGAGTCGGCAATCTGAGAGTGCGCTACAATCGGGTACACGGCTATTACATCGAAATTCCCCGTTCACAATCAGAGCATGTACCACAGGAATATATTCGCAGACAGACCATCAAAAATGCAGAACGATTCATCACCACGGAACTGAAGGAATTCGAGGACAGGATTCTGGGTGCAAAGAGCAAGGCGCTGACAAGGGAGAAATGGCTGTATGATCAATTACTTGAAACACTGATTCCTGAAGTGCCGGAGTTACTGCATTGCGCCAACAGTCTGGCCATAGTGGATTGTCTCAACAATTTTTCAGAACGGGCGACCACGTTACAACTTAACCGTCCTGATCTGGTTGAGGATACTTCACTCGCAATTATAGATGGACGACATCCGGTTATAGAACAGGTACTTGAGAACCGGTTCATTGCCAATACCATTAATCTGGATCATGAGTCCCGAATGCAGATAATCACTGGCCCCAATATGGGTGGAAAGAGCACTTATATGCGTCAGGTGGCGATAATTACCCTGCTCGCTCACACCGGCTGTTTCATACCCGCGAAGTCAGCCCGGATCGGGCCGATTGATCGAATTTACACCCGCATAGGTTCAGCGGATGATCTCGCTGGAGGTCGCTCGACCTTCATGGTCGAAATGACGGAAATGGCCCATATTTTAAGGAATGCAACGAAAGACAGCCTGGTACTGGTGGACGAAATAGGCCGGGGCACAAGTACATTTGATGGTCTGTCACTGGCTTGGGCCTGCGCGAGATATCTGGCCACCAGAGTTAATTCATTTACCTTGTTTTCAACTCACTACTTTGAATTGACAGCGTTGGCGGATCAACTGCAAGGGGCAGACAATGTTCATCTTGATGCGGTCGAATACGGGAAGGATATTGTTTTCCTTTACAGTGTCAAAAAGGGACCTGCCAGCCAGAGTTATGGCCTGCAGGTTGCCAGACTGGCGGGAGTCCCCGAAGAGGTGATCGAAGAATCCCGAACCCGACTGCATGCACTGGAAGAACGCTATGCGAGTAGTGCAGAAACAGAAAATCCCCGCCCGGTCAGGCAAACCAGCCTGTTTTCGGAAACCCGCCCTGAAGAGCAGGCAGTGATTACCAGATTAAAGGAGATTTCAGCAGATGAGACCTCTCCTCGTGAGGCGCTGAACATGCTGTATGAATTGAATCAGTTATTGGGCAGAAAACGGGTGGATAAATAGATAATGCAACTGTATTTTAGCGGCCAGAAAACATACAATATCGCCTCGAATTTATTATTTCCTGATGATTTATGGAGTCTGGATAAATGACCTATGTGGTAGTCGAATCGTGCATTCGTTGCAAACTGACAGATTGTGTTGAAGTGTGCCCTGTGGATTGTTTCCATGAAGGGCCCAACTTTTTGGTAATCGACCCCGAAGAATGTATCGACTGCAGTCTGTGTGAACCTGAATGCCCTGTCAATGCGATTTATTCCGAAGATGAATTACCGACGGACCAACAGCATTTTCTGCAATTGAATACCGAATTAAGCCAGAAATGGCCGGTCATTACAGAAATGAAGCCTGCACCTGCCGACTCGGATGAATGGCGGGATGTAAAGGATAAACTAAAATATCTGGAGAAATAGGTGACTCTTTGACAATGGAAACCGAACTGCCTGTCACCACTTACCGATCAGATTACCGCAAGCCAGAATATCTGATCACCTCTTCGGAGCTTGATATTCAGCTTGATTTTGAAGCCTGCCAGGTGGAGGCCATACATAAGGTCTGTCGAAATTCTCCGGATGCAGTCGATTTGAAACTTGATTGTGAATTCATTGGTGTTGATTCGGTCTGCATCGACGGCAAGACACTGGACCGTGGTCAGTACGATATCTCTGAACATCATCTCACTGTTTTCAATGTGCCGGATAAATTCGACCTCAAAATCTGGAACACCGTTGATCCTTCCAGAAATACCGAGTTGATGGGGCTGTACAAGTCCAAAGACATGCTCTGTACCCAGTGTGAGGCAGAGGGCTATCGGAGGATTACTCCAGGCATTGACCGTCCAGACAATCTGGCCCAATACAGGGTCAGGTTGAGTGCAGATAAAACCCTGTTTCCTGTTTTGTTGTGTAACGGTAACCTGATTGATCAAGGGGATTTGGAATTCGGCAGACATTTTTCAGTCTGGGATGACCCTTTTCCAAAACCTACTTATCTGTTTGCCATCGTTGCTGGCAAGCTGAGTTGCCTTGAGGATCATTTTCAAGCGATGGATGGTCGGGATGTCACCTTGCATATTTTCGCCAGGGACAATGATATTGACAAATGCGGCCATGCGATGCAATCCCTGAAGAAATCCATGAAGTGGGATGAACAGGTATATGGACGGATATATGATCTGGACCTGTTCAATGTGGTCGCGGTAGACGATTTCAACATGGGAGCCATGGAAAACAAGAGTCTGAACATATTCAACACAAAATATGTGCTGGCGGACATGAAGATGGCCACCGACGCTGATTTCCAGCATGTGGAATCCGTCATTGGTCATGAGTACTTTCATAACTGGTCAGGAAACCGGGTCACTTGCAGGGACTGGTTCCAGTTGAGTCTCAAGGAAGGCTTTACTGTTTTCAGGGATCAGGAATTCAGTGCGGACATGGGATCAAGAGCTGCAAAACGAATTGAAGTTGTCAGTGTGCTCAGGTCCCATCAGTTCAAGGAAGATGCCGGACACATGGCGCATCCCGTACGACCTGATTCCTACCAGACAATAAATAATTTCTATACTGCAACAGTCTATGAAAAAGGGGCTGAAGTAGTCAGGATGATTCATACATTACTGGGAGCAGAGTTATTTCGCCAGGGCGCCGATCACTACTTCGAAACCTTCGACGGGCAGGCGGTGACCATTGAGCAGTTTGTTTCATCGATGGAGAAAGTCAGCGACAGGAATTTGACGCAGTTCAGAAACTGGTATGATCAGGCAGGTACGCCGGTCGTCTCGGTAAAATCCCGCTATCACGCCGGGAGCAGGGAATTTGAACTGACTCTTGCGCAAAGATGCCCTGACACTCCGGGTCAAACGGATAAACAACCTTTCGTTATCCCGGTCAAGACAGCACTGTTCAGCGAGTCTGGAGAAAAACTTGACCTCGGTCACGGCGAAAGAGAGCAGGTATTGTGTCTGGATAAATTCGAACAGACATACCGTTTTTCAAATATTGAATGCCGACCTGTTCCTTCACTCCTGCGCGGATTCAGCGCCCCGGTTGAATTCGAACCGAATCTTTCGGATCAGGATCTGAAAGTGTTGCTCGACCATGATGACGATCCATTCAATCGCTGGGACTCGGGTCAAAGATTCTATCTCAAGGATCTTCTTGACAACCTCGACAGATACCACAATGGCTATGACCTGCAATTCAGTCCCGAATTAACCGGATCATTCGATGCGGCGCTTGCCAGTCACGACCAGGATCCCACGTTTACAGCTCTGTTGCTGACCTTGCCTACTATTTCATACCTTAGCGAACAGGTCTCCCCGATTGACCCTCAGGCAATTCAAATGCTGCACCGGGAAATGAAAATCTTCCTTGCAATGTCTTCAGAAGCTGCATTGTTCAGGATTTATCACAAATGCCATAGCCTGAACAATGGATACCCGCTGACGAATGAAATCAAGGCGCGCGATTTAAGGGACAGATGTCTTGGCTATCTCGTCACATTGAACACCGAACAGGCTCATGCCTTATGTATCGAACAATTGAATACTGCAAAGTGCATGACCGATTCAGCAAAGGCAATGACGCTTATTTGCGGATCAACCTGTCCTCAAAAAGAGCAAATACTGGCTGATTATTATCAACAGTGGAAAGACGAACCGCTGGTTGTAGATAACTGGTTAAGGGCACAAGCCGGTGTGGTTGACCCGGACACGCTGGAGCAGGTCAGAGCACTGACCCGACATCCGGGATTTGATTACATGAATCCGAACAAGGTTTTCTCGCTGATCCTGGGCTTTACTCACGGCAATCCCTGTTGCTTCCATGCAGAAGACGGCAGCGGATATGAATTTCTGCTGGAATGGATTTCAAAACTTGACCCTGTCAACCCGCAAGTGTGCGCTCGCCTGGTATCAGTATTGAACAACTGGAGAAAATACAAACCGGTGTTGAAAGACAGGATGCACGAAGTACTGAATAGCATCCTGAAGATGGCCGACCTGTCGATAGATGTCCGTGAGATCGTCAACAAGAATCTGGGATGATCAACATTTCGGTGATACGGTTTTTGATGCCGTCCACCGTCAATCCGATTTCAGCCAGTTGTTGCTGTTGAGAGCCGTGCTCAAGGTGACGGTCCGGGACACCCAGATTCAGCACCGCGATCTGCCTGCCATTATCGGCCAGACATTCATTGATTGCTGAGCCTGCCCCTCCCATCAGGACATTTTCCTCGATAGTGACCAGTAAGGTATGACTTTCTGCCATGGCCAGCACCATTTCCACATCAAGGGGTTTCACAAACCGCATGTTAACCACCGTACAGTTCAGTTCATTGCCCACTTCAGTCGCCGGATAAACCATGGTCCCGAATGCCAGAATCGCGACCTTGTTCTTGTTATCGCACTGATCACTGTCAACCTTTCTTCGGACCTCGGCCTTGCCGATGGGCAGTGAGACCATTTCGGTATGTTCGACAGCGCCGGGGCCACCTCCTCTGGGGTATCGCACTGATACCGGGCCAATGTGATTGTACCCGGTGAATAACATATTGCGACATTCCGCTTCATCGGCCGGCGCCATGATCACCATTCCAGGGACACATCGGAGGTAAGAGTAGTCATACACACCGGCATGGGTGGCGCCATCGGCGCCCACCAGCCCCGCACGGTCTATGGCAAACAGTACATCCAGATTCTGGATCGAAATATCATGGATAAACTGATCATAGGCACGTTGCAGGAATGTCGAATAAATTGCGACCACAGGCTTTAATCCTTCACAGGCAAGGCCAGCGGCAAATGTCAGGGAATGCTGTTCGGCAATACCTACATCGAAATACCGGTCAGGGAATTCACTGGCAAAGCGAACCAGACCCGAACCCTCACGCATGGCAGGAGTTATACCGACCAGGGATGGGTCAATGGCCGCCATGTCACACAGCCAGTCACTGAAAACATGGGTATATGTCCTGCTTTTCTTCTTGGCTTCGAATTTGCCGGTATCCGGGTTAAATGGAGAAACCCCATGAAATGTGGTTGGCGCCCCTTCAGCAGGTTCAAAACCTTTGCCTTTTTGAGTAACTATATGGAGGAACCTCGGTCCTTCCATATTCTTCATGTTTTTTAATGTGGCGACCAGAGTATCCATGTCGTGCCCATCAATCGGCCCGATGTAGTTGAACCCGAGTTCTTCAAAGAATGTGCCCGGCATCACCATTCCTTTCATGTGTTCTTCGAGGCGCCGTGCATAAGTCTTGAGCCGGGGTGGCAGAGTAGACAATACGGTTTTACTTCCTTCCCTTACTGTTGAATAGGCGCGGCCTGACAGTATTCTGGCCAGATAATTGGTAATTGCACCTACGTTCGGCGAAATCGACATCTCATTGTCGTTCAGAATCACCAGTAGATTGGCGTCGAGGTCACCTGCGTTATTCAGGGCTTCAAATGCCATCCCGCCTGTCAGTGCGCCATCTCCGGTTATCGCGATCACTTCGCGTTCGAGGCCCATGAGTTTTGTTGCGACCGCCATCCCGAGCGCAGCGCTGATCGAGGTGCTGGCGTGTCCTGCACCAAAGGTATCGTATTCACTCTCACTTCGTTTCAGAAATCCTGATAATCCCTTGTACTTGCGGATAGTGTTGATTATGTCGCGACGCCCGGTCAAGATTTTGTGTGGATAGGCTTGATGACCAACATCCCAAACCAGTCGATCAAACGGTGTATTGAAAACATAATGCAAGGCAATGGTCAGCTCTATCGTACCCAACCCGGCAGCCAGATGCCCGCCTGTTTGAGATATGACTTCGATCAGATAATTTCGTAATTCGCTGGCAAGCTGACTCAGTTGTTCCTGAGTCAGACCACGCA
The DNA here is from genome assembly GCA_963663315.1 of Arenicellales bacterium. GTDB lineage: Bacteria > Pseudomonadota > Gammaproteobacteria > Arenicellales > Poriferihabitantaceae. Next base: position 982,216 of record OY760176.1, read on the forward strand.
ACCGGGCAGGATCATCTATTTCAAACAACAAGGGATAACGGGTTTCGTATTTGGACATCAGTAACTCCGGGTCACAACAAAATTTGCAAGCTGTTCAAGGAAATCCCTGTTATCACCTTGGCCTCGAATCGATTTGACAGCCTGTTCCGACAATCTGGCAGCTTCGACTCTGGCTGCATCAAGTCCAAGTATCGACACATAGGTCGCCTTATTATTGCGCTGGTCTGCGCCGCTGGACTTGCCCAGAGTCTGGCTATTCGAAGTGTAGTCAAGTATGTCATCCAGGATCTGGAATGCGAGACCAATGCAGGAACCATAAGTCCGTATACTGGCCAGCAATTCATCACTGGCATTATCAGCCGCCAGGCCACCGATTATGGCCGATGATTCAATCAGGCTGCCGGTTTTAAGGCTATGAATCCGCCTCAGGTCCGGGTAGTCAACGGATTGCCCCATGGCTTGCATGTCGAGGGCCTGCCCTCCTGCCATGCCGAGCGACCCAATGGCTTTGGCAAGTTGCTCAATCATCGCCGTTTTGTTGTCGATTGCAATGCTGTTCCACTTGTTGGAGGCAAGAATTTCAAAAGCCCGGCTCTGCAGTGCGTCTCCTGCCAGAATCGCCGTTGCTTCATCGAATGCAATATGGCAGGTTTCTCTGCCTCGACGAAGGTCATCATCATCCATTGCTGGTAAATCATCATGGATCAGGGAATAGGCATGAACCATTTCCACTGCACAGGCAGGGGTGTCGAGTTGGTCCATAGGAGCTCCGGCAACCTGCCCGCACGCATAGACCAGCATTGCCCGAAAACGCTTTCCACCTCCAAGACAGCTATAGGCCATTGCCTGGTGTAATCTTTCAGGAACCGCCGAGCTTTCGATCAATCTGGTTTTGAGGGCCTGCTCGGTACGCTGACTATAGTGGCTCCAGACGGAATGAAACTCGGTCAACTAATCCTCCTCCTCACGGGATTGATTGTCCGTACCCGAATCATTATCAATCATTTCCAACTTGTAGTTACCATGTTTTTTAACCAGTATCTCCACTTTTTGCTGAGCTTCATCCAACCCTTCCCGGCACAGTTCAGACAATTTCATTCCACGTTCGAAATCCTTGATCGTATCTTCGAGCGATTGATCACCCTGCTCCATTCGTTTCACTATATTCTCCAGTTCGGCCAGGGATTTTTCAAAATCCGCTATAGGTTTTTTTTTCGGAACTGACATAATATGCAATCGGGTTGGAGTTAACCCAAGTATATTAATAAAATCGGATTCTTGGTAGTTTGAATCCGGGGGAATTCATGGATTCTTTTAGCAGGAATCTGTTTTGGATCTGAACCATTTTTGATACGCATTTCATTTAATGAGTAGCCGTTACAACGCATCCGCCATTGAAGTTCTGACCGGTCTTGAACCTGTCCGTAAACGACCGGGGATGTATACCGAAACAGATCGTCCCAACCATCTGGCCCATGAAGTAATAGACAACAGTGTGGACGAGGCGATTGCCGGGTATGCGGACTCGATTGAGGTTCATCTGCATCAGGATGGATCACTCACCGTATCTGATAATGGGCGCGGCATGCCGGTAGATACCCATCAGGAAGAAGGTATAAGCGGTGTCGAACTGATTCTTACCCGTTTGCATACCGGTGGAAAATTCTCAGGAGAACATTATCAATATTCTGGCGGGTTGCATGGAGTGGGGGTGGCGGTTGTCAATGCCCTGTCGGCAAAATTGGAGGTATGGATTCGACGAAATGGTGAGCAGTACCATATCAGCTTTGCCCATGGAGAAAAAAAATCAGACCTGGAGGTCACGGGCAAATCCAACAGAATAGAAACAGGTACGAAAATACGCTTTCACCCTGATCCTGCCTATTTCGATTCTCTGAAATTTCATGTCACCGGACTGAAAAGAGTGTTGAAAGCGAAAGCGGTTTTATGTCCGGGGTTACATGTCAGCTTTTTTGATGATACAGATCTCGGGAACACTGAATCCTGGCAATATGACGATGGTTTGCTCGAATATCTTTCAGGATCACTGCCAGATGCGGCGCTGGTTCCATCTTCGCCCTTTATCGGTAAATTCCGGGGCGAATCCGGGGAACTGGACTGGGCCGTGGCATGGGTTATTGATGGCGGGGAATATATCACCGAAAGCTATGTCAATCTGGTGCCTACGACAAGAGGCGGCACTCATGTAAGCGGTTTTCGCAGTGGATTGACCGAAGCCATCAGAGAGTTTTGCGAGTTCAGGGATATGCTCCCCCGCGGTATCAGGATTTCTGCAGAAGATGTCGTCAGCAATTGCACCTACGTTCTGTCCGTACGGATCAAGGAACCTCAGTTCAGCGGTCAGACCAAGGATCGTTTATCCTCCCGCGAAACCACCACAATGGTTCAGGGTGCAGTCAAGGATGCATTTGGATTCTGGTTGAACCAGAATATCACCGACGCAGAAAACATTGCCCGAATTGCTATCGAAAATGCCCAGCGCAGTTTACAGGCAGGTAAGCGGGTACAGCGCAAGAAAATAAACAGTGGCCCAGCCTTGCCTGGAAAACTGGCCGATTGCACCAGCGATGATCTGGAAAGGACCGAGTTGTTTCTGGTGGAAGGCGATTCTGCCGGAGGGTCGGCGAAACAGGCCAGGCAACGCATTTTTCAGGCGGTGATGCCACTCAGAGGGAAAATCCTGAATACCTGGGAGGTGGATTCCGCCGAAGTACTCGCATCCCAGGAAGTCCATGACATTGCTGTCGCACTGGGCGTGGACCCGGGATCCGATGATTTATCCGGGTTGCGCTATGGCCGGGTTTGCATTCTCGCGGATGCCGACTTCGACGGCGCCCACATCGCGACCTTGCTGTGCGCCTTGTTTCTGCGTCACTTTCCGGCACTGGTGGGTGAGGGTCGGGTGTGCGTAGCCATGCCACCACTTTATCGAATTGATGTGGCTAAAAAGGTTTTCTACGCACTGGACGAAAACGACAAGGGCAACATATTGAAATATATAGAAGCAGAAAAAATCAGAGGCAAGGTCAACATCCAGCGATTCAAGGGCCTGGGTGAAATGAATCCCCTGCAACTCAGGGAAACTACAATGGCTCCGGAAACCCGAAGTCTGCAGCAACTGGAAGTCGCTGACGGAGATGGAACGCATTCATTACTGGATATGCTTTTGGCGAAAAAACGCGCACCCGACCGCAAATCATGGTTAAGTAAAAAGGGCGACCAAGTGGAATTAATATAAAACGGACAAAACACTACGCAATATTCCTTAAATTCTAGGGTGACAAACGACTGATTTTCCACTGCCCCCGATCCTTGCAGTAGACAATGCGATCATGCAGGCGATGGGTTCGGCCCTGCCAGAACTCAAAACGATCCGGTTTGATCCTGTACCCTCCCCAAAACGGAGGTAATGGAATTGCCTGATCCTGAAATTTTCTTTCCAGAGTCTCGAATTGTTTCTCCAGAAACGAACGCGAATCAATGATTTTGCTTTGATGTGACGCCCAGGCGCTTATCTGACTAGCGCGGGGCCGCGAACTGAAGTACGCCGAGGACTGGTCATCGTCAATTCTCGATACTTGTCCCTCAATATTGATTTGACGATGCAATTCATACCAGGGAAACAGCATCGAAACCCGATTGTTTTCCATCATTTGCTGTCCCTTTCGACTGTCATGGTTGGTATAAAAAACAAACCCGGAATCGTCATACGATTTCATCAGAACCGTACGCTGGGCAGGTCGGCACTCTACAGAGACAGTGCACAGGGAAAATCCATTTGGCTCGGCAATGCCAGAATCAACCGCCTGTGCGAACCATAATGCAAATTGAGCTATCGGGTCAGGATAAACGCTATCCTTGTCGATCCCTGCTTCCGAGTACTCCCGTTTAAGCTGCTTCAGGTCTTTCATTTCACCCGCGCCGTAACGAAAGCGGTCTATCGGTCAGAACGGAATATCATCATCAAAATCGTCGAACCCTGCGGGCGCCGCGCTACTCGTCGTTGCCGGTTTTGAGGCTGGCTGGGATTGATTATAGTCACTTTGTGGCGCTGCTCCGGCGCCCTTGCTGCGGCTTCCCAGCATCTGCATCTCACTGGCCACGATTTCCGTGGTATAACGGTCCTGCCCGCTTTGATCCTTCCACTTGCGGGTCTGCAATCGACCCTCGATGTAAACCTGGGATCCTTTCTTCAGATACTCACCCGTAATTTCCGCAAGACGGTTGAAAAACACGACTCTGTGCCATTCTGTTCTTTCCTGTTGCTCCCCGGTCTGTTTATCTTTCCATGAGTCACTGGTTGCAACAGTGATATTCGCAATTGCCATGCCACTTGGAGTGTAACGAATTTCCGGATCCTGACCCAGATTCCCGACCAGTATAACCTTGTTGATACCTCTTGACATATCGACCTCCTCAGATATTGATTAGTTTTTGAACTTCGGCGTCATCGTAAACGAGTTCGTCTACTGCAAGGTGAGCGGCTGTTTCGCCGGTCACAATACTTACTTCCCTGATTCCATTCACTGCCCCTATTCTGGCAATCAGATCACTTCTCTGCGAGTCGCTTAAATGCCCCATTTCGATTACTCTCGTGCCAGTCAAACTGAATCTGGAAAAAACACAACTGATCAGTAACCAGATTGTAATCATCCCGCCGCAAAAAATAAACACTCCCTTGCCGCCATACTCTCCATACACCCAGCCGCCTGCGACACCGCCAGCAAAAACTCCGGAAAATTGGAACATGTTATAAATGGAAAGCGCCGTCCCTTTACTGTCAAGCGGAGCGAGCTGGGAAACTATCGAAGGCAACAGGGATTCGAGTGCATTGAAGGCACTGAAAAACACCACAACCCCGCCCAGTAACCAGATTATCGGGCGCGATTCGCTGATTACCAGAATTACAAAGGAAACAAGTAAAAGCATGACAGCCGCCCGATAAGCATGGTGAATCAGATGCACTTTGGAACTGGCAATGACAAATGGCGCCATTCCAATCACCGATATCAACAATATCGGAATGTAGACTTTCCAATGGGCTGCCAAAGGGTAATTGCCCCTGGAAATCAATAATGCAGGCAGGACCAGGAAAAGCGCAGTCAAAATCGCATGCAATACAAAGATACCCAGATTTAATTGCATCAGTTGAAAATTTGCCAATGATTTTCTGATTTGTGCACTGGCCGGTCCAATATCACCATGGCGGGGGCTGGATTGTGCATTTGGAACGACCTGCAATACTGCAATTATGGCGATAACTGAGAAACCTGCGATCAACCAGAACAATCCGGAAACACCAATCAGGTTTTGCGCCGGGGGTGCAACAACCAGCGCCAGCATAAACGAAAATCCAATGCAGATACCAATCATGGCCATGGCTTTGGTACGCTGACTGCTGCGCGTCAAGTCCGCAGTCAGGGCCAGCGTGGCAGCCGAAATTGCGCCACAACCCTGAATACTTCTACCGATGATCAAACCATAGATCGAATCCGATAATCCAGCGACAACACTACCGACGGCAAATACAGCGAGGCCGAAGGCGATCACATGCTTGCGATTGATTCGATCCGATGCCAACCCGAAAGGAATCTGAAACAGGGCCTGGGTCAAACCGTATGAACCGAGCGCCAATCCCATCAATATTGGCGTGGTATGGCTTAACTCATTGGCATAGACGGATAGAACCGGCAATAACATGAACAGCCCGAACATCCGCAACGAAATAATTCCAGCCAGGGAAAATACCGCCCGCCGTTCCGACGAGGTCATTGACGTATCCGAAGGGGTCATATCAGGGTGGAAATCGGGCACTTATTCAAGAGGTCAGACGGCAGGAAAATTTTCACAGCAGGGTTGTTTCACGGATAAACGAGCGCGTATAGTATCAGGTTTATTTTGTGAAAATTACCTCCAGTGTCTGTTCAAAACATCGTCATCCGTGGCGCACGCACGCATAACCTGAAGTCAATTGATCTCGACTTGCCGAGAGATAAGCTGATTGTAATCACCGGATTGTCCGGCTCCGGGAAATCCTCTCTCGCCTTCGACACCATTTACGCCGAAGGACAAAGGCGCTATGTGGAGTCGTTGTCGACCTATGCCCGACAGTTTCTGTCACTCATGGAAAAACCCGATGTTGACATGATCGAAGGGCTTTCCCCCGCCATCAGCATAGAGCAAAAATCATCTTCCCATAATCCCCGATCCACGGTAGGCACAGTCACCGAAATCTACGACTATCTGAGGTTGCTGTTTGCCAGGGTCGGTGACCCGAAATGCCCGGATCATCAGGTTACGCTGGAAGCCCAGACGGTCAGTCAAATGGTCGATCTGGTGATGCAGCAGCCTGAAGGCGCCGCGACCATGCTGCTTGCGCCTGTCGTCACAGACCGCAAGGGAGAATTTCAGCAATTGATTGGTGAACTTCATTCCCAGGGTTATATACGCGCCATCATTGATGGCAACACCGTTGAATTGGATGATCCACCGAAACTTGACAAACGTTACAAACATCATATTGATGTCATCGTTGATCGATTGATCATAAGGGAAGACAACAAACAACGCTTGTCGGAGTCATTTGAAACTGCTTTGCAACTCACTGCCGGCACAGCGAAAGTCGCCATTCTGGATGATCAGAGAAATGTCAGGGAGATGCAATTATTCTCCAATCGATTCGGCTGCCCCTACTGCGGGTACAGTCTGGACGAACTGGAGCCAAGGCTGTTTTCATTCAACAATCCTGCGGGAGCCTGCGAGGATTGCGATGGACTGGGGATACGCCGGTTTTTCGACCCTGATCGTATTGTGCAAAATGCTGAATTGCCCTTGTCCGCTGGCGCGATTTCAGGCTGGGACCGGCGCAGTGGCTACTACTATTCCCTGCTCGCATGTGTTGCCAGACATTTTCAGTTCGATATCGATGCGCCGTTCGGAAGCCTGTCAAAGGAAAATCAGGATATTGTGTTGTATGGCAGTGGCAGCGAGAAGATCAGTTTTATTTATTCCAGACCGGGTCGCAAGTATGAGAAACGACATGTTTTCGAAGGTATCATAAACAACTATGAGCGGCGTTACCGGGAAACCGATTCTTCTCTCGCCCGGGAACATCTCAGCAGATATATGAGTTCAAGGATTTGTTCGAGTTGCAATGGCAGTCGCCTGCGCATTCAGGCTCGCCATGTATTTATCCAGGGTCAAACCATCCATGAACTGACTGCATTTACGATTGGCAAAACCCTGGCATTTTTTGAGAATCTGAAACTTCAGGGTAGACGGGCAGAAATCGCAGAAAAAATCATTCAGGAGATTCGCAACAGACTTGGATTTCTGATTAATGTTGGATTGAATTATCTCACCCTTTCCCGCTCAGCAGAAACATTATCCGGTGGTGAAGGCCAGCGCATACGCCTTGCCTCTCAAATTGGCTCTGGCCTGGTTGGTGTAATGTATGTTCTGGACGAACCTTCCATTGGATTGCATCAACGTGATAACGAGCGGTTATTGAAAACACTTTTTCACTTACGGGACCTGGGTAACACGGTAATCGTCGTCGAACATGACCAGGAAGCCATCACAAGCGCTGATTACGTTGTGGATATCGGGCCGGGCGCAGGCAAAGACGGAGGTTCAGTCGTGGTTGAAGGGTTGCCTGAGGTGATCAGGAACAACAGGCAATCGATAACCGGTCGGTATCTGAGTGGTGAAGAGAAAATAGAAATACCGGAAAAAAGAACACCGCGTGACCCGGGTCGGGTTTTGCGAATTGAAAATGCAACAGGAAATAATCTCAAAAACGCCTGCGTGGAGATCCCGGTGGGGCTGTTCACTTGCGTCACCGGAGTATCCGGCTCAGGGAAATCGACTCTGGTCAACGCCACCCTGTATCCTGCTGTTGCCGAAAAATTGAATCTGATTCGCGTCAAACCCCAACCTTATTTGTCGATTGACGGCCTGGACAACTTTGACAAGATAATCTCCATAGATCAGAGTCCGATTGGTCGAACACCCCGGTCAAATCCGGCAACCTACACTGGGTTGTTTACCTCCATACGTCAGATATTCACCAATATCCAGGAATCCCGGGCCCGGGGTTACAAACCTGGACGATTCTCGTTTAACGTGAAAGGCGGACGGTGCGAAGCTTGCAGGGGTGACGGTTTGATTCGTGTGGAAATGCACTTTTTGCCGGATATTTATGTGCCCTGTGATATCTGCAAGGCTCAACGTTATAACCGGGAAACACTGGACATTCGTTACAAGGGTAACAATATTGCGGAAGTACTTGCCATGACCATTGAAGAGGCTGCAGAATTCTTCGCCGCTGTTCCAGTCATCAAGCGTCATCTTGACACATTACTCAATGTTGGATTGGGTTATATTACCCTCGGACAAAGTGCAACCACTTTGTCCGGGGGTGAAGCCCAGCGTGTGAAACTGTCCCGCGAATTATCAAAAAGAGATACCGGCAGAACTCTTTACGTGCTGGATGAACCCACTACCGGTTTGCATTTTCATGACATAAAGCAACTCCTTTCAGTCTTGCATCGACTACGGGATCAAGGCAATACAGTGATAGTCATTGAACACAATCTGGATGTGATCAAAACCGCTGACTGGATTGTTGACCTGGGTCCTGAAGGCGGAGATGAAGGTGGGGAAATTGTCGCATTCGGTACCCCGGAACACGTTGCCGGGGAAAACCGATCCTATACCGGCAGGTATCTGAAATCGTTACTGGCATAACATCAGCATTGCCGGACAAAATATGGCGATCATGTTCGCAAGCTCTTTACTGGACAAATGTTGCCGGAATATCGTCATCAAACTTCTTAAGCTCTCACGTCTTCCGGCGCGTCAAGCGGTAACCGGAACCCCGGATATGCGAACGCCGTGCTGATAGTTTCACAATCCTTTTCCGATACACCTTCGTGCCGCGCGGTTTCGTACCAGGTGGCTTTGATCTGTTCTTCCATCGCGTTGATCAACGTCTGCGCCTCACCTCGCTTGAGGTAAAAGCGCGGGCTTTGCGAGAGCAGGTTGTCTGCGTGGGCGTAACGGGCCCAATCACCGCAGGTCAAGGCAAGGTCGCGGCGCTCCAGGCTGATCGGCATGGAAGGTGTCAGGTCATAGGCCGGTGAGAGTCGCCAGTCCTTGTTCTTAGCGATGGCGGCATGGTTGCGCGGGTGATCGTCAGTATTCGAGATCAGTGCATTAAAGACCATGCGGCGGAATAGCTCGGCGGCGTCCGCTTTCGGGTTGGCGCAAATGCGGCGCAGCTCTTCGGCCATCAGAACGTAGGACCAGCGGTCGCGGTGCTGATGCGTGTCTTCAGTGCGCAGCAAGGTCAGTCCACTGATCATGCGGGCGCGCAAATAGCCGTTTTTGGTTTTTTCACGGTCGAAGCGTTTGACAAGCAGAACGTCACGGTCGGCGACGGTGATGATCCGGCTTTCTGCGCTCTCGATGCCGCAGGCACGGGCAAGTACGAGCATCGCATGCTCGGTGCGGGCATGGTTCCACTTGTCATCCGGGCGATTGAATTTTGCGATCCACAGGCTATCGTCATCCTCAACTACAGCTTTTGGCCTTGCCCCGCCCATGGAGGTGCCGATGAGCATCAAATCCTCGACCTGTTCGGCTTCCGGTCCCTGAACCACCTCTTCATCAGCGATGATGTTCTCGGCGAGCGCGAGTAGCTTTTCAAGATCGAGGGTTTTGTTGAATTTGCGTTTGGAAGCGGGGGGCTCCGGCCCGAGACCGAATCCAAGCGCTCCGGCGCGGTCATCAGGGGCGAAAAGGAGATAATCAAGCTCACCCAGTTGTGGCACACCGGCATGTTTTTCGATGACGCGGCGACCCCAATAATCAGGCCCTGCATCACGCAGCGCACCAAACACGCCCTTGAGAGCCGTGGTGCGATAGGTCGTCTTGCTGAGTTTGAGTTCGACAGGATCAATCGGTACCGTCCTCGCGCGCTTCAGGTAGCTCTTGCCGTATACAAACCTGCCGACCGGTATGCCGGTCCTGTCCGGTTCGAGGACGAACCTACCGGCAGTCACAAATTCCGTCGTACCGGGCAGAGTGATGTAGACAAAGCATTCTGATGCGTCAACTTTAGAAGTCACTGTCCAGGTCTTCCGTTGTACGTGCACGGACGCGTCCACTGGACAACTCCAGGCTTAGCCCTTCTTCGTCGTATGCCGGGTTGGCCAGGGCCGAAATTGGTTCCAGCAAGCCATAAGCCCAGAGAAGGGCAGTGTAGACAACCAGCCCAGTTGAAGGCTTGCCTTTTTCTGCATCCCTGACGGCGCGCGGTCCCGTACCGATTTTTTCAGCAATATCCTCAATCGTCAGATTGCGCCGCAATCTGGCCGTGCGCAGGTTGTTGCCTAAATGTTTGATCGCTTGCTCAACGGCGTAGGGCGGTGTTTCACTCAAAAGGTTCTTCGCTACCATGTGCTCTTAAGGGCCTTTTATCCAGGTTATTCAGCTCTTAAGAGCATATCAATTATTTAGCGCTCGGTCAAGAAATATGCTCTTAAGAGCTCTCAAAGCCCTATAAAGCGCTTTCAAAGGCATAAAATAAAGTACCGCCAGCGTATTTCCAATATAAAATGAGTTGGTCATTGAAGATGATAAAACAGTTATTTGATCACAGATTTCTAATACCCGATTCGACGAATATCAAACACATTCTGTATTCTCGCAAGCTGGGAAATTAATTTCTGAGGACGTACTCCACCCGCAATTTCGAGGCGAACAGACAAACGTGTGATCTGTTCACAATCCGTTTCCATGTTCACTTTCAGGATATCGACCTTGTTTGACCGCAGAGCTTCGGTCATGTCATGCAGTAATCCACTACGATGGCAGGCGACAATTTCCAATCCCAGCACATAACTGGAATCCCCCTCAAGCCCCCAATCCACTTCAATCAGACGCGCTCGCAATTCATCCTTGATTTTCGAAATATTGTTACACCCCCTCCTGTGTATGGTGACCCCTCTGCCGGTGGTAATAAACCCGATAATGTCATCCCCGGGAGCGGGGTTACAGCATTTCGCCATATTGGTCAGCAGATTCTTTACCCCTGAAACGGCAAAACTGTCATTTGTCCGGGCGCCTGAACCAGTTCTCGATTTGACCGGGATGTTATCCGGATCATCAACCTCGTGTTTTCTGAACGGATACAGCAGTTTCGATATCTTGTAGTCATTAGCGCCAATCGATGCCAGAAGATCGTCCACTTTCTGAAAATAGGTATGCTGATTGAGTTTTTCGTAACTCAAATCACCCAACCCCAGGCGCTGCAATTCACGGTCCAGCATTGCCCTCCCTGCAGAGACTTTTTGATCATACTCTGTGCGTTTGTGCCACTGGCTGATCCGGTTTCTGGCACGTCTGGTTCTGACATAGCCCAGGTCAGGCCTTAACCAATCGCGGCTCGGACCTCCGGTTTTTACCGTTTGAATACTGACCTGATCCCCGGTTTGCAGAAAATAATTGAGGGAAACCATTTTCCCGTTGACTTTGGCTCCGCGGATTCGGTGTCCGACTTCGGTATGAATTGCATAGGCAAAATCAATCGGGGTCGCCCCTTCGGGAAGGACAATTATCTTCCCTTTGGGCGTGAATACATAAGTCTGTCGACTGTCTTTACCCCGAACCGAAACCGGTTTGTCGGCTTTGGCAGTACTTGAGTCAACTGTCAAATCAATGATCGGATCAACGTGTGTTGAAGATGCCAACACTTCATTTTTCCATTCCAGCAACTGTCTCAACCAAATCAGCTTTTGATCGAAATTGCTATCATACTTTGCCGTTTCCTTGTATCGCCAGTGGGCAGCAAATCCCAGTTCGCTTTCTTCGTGCATGGCAAATGTCCGGATCTGCACTTCGACCGCTTTGTCATCGGGCCCGGAAATAACAGAATGTATGGATTGATAGCCGTTGGCTTTCGGCATGTTTATATAGTCGCTGAACTCATGCTTGTAGTGAGCCCACCTTTCATGTATGACGCTGAGCGCGGAGTAACAATCCTCGACGCTATTAACCAGGACCCTGACTGCCAGGATATCATTCAGTTGTCTGAACTCCAGGCCCTTGCGTTGCATTTTCCTCCAGATACTGTAGATATGCTTGGGTCGTCCCTGAATCTGTGATGCAATGTGTCTGGCGTCCAGTAAACCGACAATCCGGTCGGTCAGATCAATGATGTATTGTTCCCGGACATGTCTTTTTTCTTCAAGCGTTCGGGCCAATGTCTGGTAGGTTCCAGGGTTGAGATAATGAAAGGCACAGTCCTCAAGCTCCCATTTAAGCTGCCCTATTCCGAGCCGATTGGCTAACGGTGCGCAGATATTCCGAGCCAGCCTCGCATGATATTTACGAAGCTCATCGGACTGGTCCTTCATACTTTTCAGTCTGGATAACTGACTCGCCAGGAATATCACGACGACACGCACATCATCGACCATGATAATCAACATCTTCCTCAGATTCTCTTCATTTTCTGCAACAAAATTTCCGTTCTTGCCGCTATCAGGTGCAAGCATATCTGACAGTTGCGCCATACGATCTACATCGTTATAGAGTTGAATGGCCTGTGTGCCCATGATGGATTCGACCTGACGCAACTCATCGTCAGAGAGTGGCCATAGACCGTGAATATATCCCGTCACCTGTCCTTGCTCGTCAACACCGAGACGAGACAGGATGTCCATAATCCGTTCAGCGTGCGCCTGATTCTTTTCGTTTCTTTGCACACAGATCGACTTGATCCGGTCCGGCAATGTGGAGCCGGATGATTCCTTTTTGCAGTTTTGTTCGGTGGACACTGTAAATCCGCCTTCCGGTTTCAGGTACCTAGCCTCTGGGGTGATGCTGTTGATGGATATTTTTCAATCGTGTAGTGATAACAAGTGTATAGATCTGTGTAGTGGATAAGCTCGAATGCCCGAGGAACATTTGAACACTGCGCAGGTCCGCTCCATTATCCAGCAAGTGAGTGGCAAAAGCATGCCGCAATGTATGCGGCGAAATGGAGCCGGTCAAGCCGCATGACAATGCATAACGCTTCAGATTTTGCCAGAATCCCTGACGACTCATCGCTCTTCCCCGACTACTCAGGAATAAGGCCGGGTCTTGCCTGTCACCCAGAATGTCCGCTCTCGACTCATTCAGGTATCTTGAAATCCAGTCATTGGCATTATCACCCAGGGGAACCAGCCGCTCTTTGTCTCCTTTGCCGACTACCCGACAGACACCAACTGTAAAATCAATCTGACTCACTGCCAACCCGGTCAGCTCTGATACCCGCATTCCTGTAGCATACAGGGTTTCGATCATAGCCCGGTCCCGCAAGCCAAAGCGGGCGTCAACATCCGGTGCGTTGATCAAACGCACAACCGCTTCCTGGGAAATGGGTTTTGGCAATGATCTACCTATCGTTGGAGCAACTACATTGGCACAAGGATCATAGTCTATTAATGATTCACTAATCATATACTTATAGAATCTTTTTAATGTAGATAATGAACGAACTGCACTGCGATTTGAAGTCTGCCCTGCACGGAAATCGAGGTAGTCAGCAATGCTTTCGGCGCCTGGGTTTTCAGGTGACAGTTGCCTTGCCGTCAGCCATTCAATAAACAATACAAGATCAGTACGATAGGCGCTCAATGTGTTGTCACTCAAACCTGACTTCATCCAGGTTACGTCAAGGAATCGAGTTACCAGAACCTGATAAGCGGAATCCGCTTTGTCCCTGTCCACACCCGATGCCCGCGGTTCTTTATTGTGTGACTTCAACTGGATCAGGATTTGATTCCAGTAACCAGAGTTGCTGGAGTTTCTGTTTTATTTGAATACGCCGTTTGTCATCGGTGGCACGCGCCAGCAGGTCCTCGAACAATACTCTGGCATCTGTAACCAGATTTGCAGATTGTAATGATTCGGCGGCTCTATAGCGGGCGGCCATCCCCCATTGATCCCAACCGTCGTCTTTCAGCATTGCAGAAAACAGGTAATGATCCGCGGCGCTAACGAATTGCCGCATGGCCTGAAAGGATTCTGCCATCCAATAAGCGATTTCCCGGATATGTCTGGGGCTCACCACCCGGTCGTTGATTTCACGCAGCAACTCCAGCGCTGTAGTATGCTGATTGATTGTCTGCAAGTCAAAAACAGGCTGCAATACCTGATCCGCCTGTTCCGCAGTCAAGCTGTCGTGGGCATCAATCCATTTCTTCAATTCCTGTGATCCCCGGTCATAGTGGCCAGCAATGATTGAAATTCGTGCGACATGCAATAACCATGGCAAGCGGTCCATGCCTTGGGGGATCCCTGAAATGCTATAGTTGATTTGTGCAGTAAGTTCAATATTGCCATTTTCAAGGGCCTGGTTTGAAAGAACCAGCCCCACATTACCACTCAGGTCCAGTTTGCCGAATGGTTTGTCGTCGCCATACAGGTAAGGAATTACTCCCAGGCGATCAGATTCCATTAATTCAGTGACGAACAGATCATTCAATTGCCGCTTTCTTGCCGGACCATTTTTACCTTGCAACAGATATCCGAAAATCGCTTTGCGAACCGATTGTGCCTCTTTTGGTAGTTGCAGGGCATGAATCAACAGAGTGGTTGACTCACCCAACAGCAGACCCAAACGATTGGTTTCATCCAGCGCCACTCTGCGATAGGCATTCAATAAGTCCAATACTCCGAAACCCGGATAAGTACGATCGATCCTGGTTCGCGTCTGCCCCGCTGCAACAAGATATTGTTCGAGGTCAACCAGGGCTGATTGCGGAGCTTCGCCAAGAAGCCTGGCGTACGTTCTTACAGACAGAATTTGCCAGAGTGGTAATGATGCCTCCTCAGAGATATCCATATCCTGATTCAGCCTGTTGATTTTCTCAACCGCCTGAGCCGGAGTAATAGTATTGTTTTGCAGTCTGGCATAGATACGCAATAACCTGGCGGAGGGTTGGTCCAGAGGAGCAAGAATATTTACAGCATTATCCGGATCATTCAGTTGCAGGTAAACTCCGGCACTCAGCAATAACCAGTCCTGTTCACGGGATCGATAATCCGATTGATAATGACGCATCGCAACATGCGCTTCGTTAAGGTAGTCATCGACCAGAAAACTTTCAATCAGTAATTTACGGAGTTTTCTGCTTTCCCGATCGCTGATATTGTTTGACAACAGGTGTTTACGCAACAAAACCCTTGCCCTTGCCCCCTGACTCAGTTCGATAAAAGCATGAACCGCCTGAATATCCGCCAGATAATGAATTCGGTCCGGGAATGCAGGGGGTATCTGTCGAATCCGTTCCAGTAATCGCTCCCAGCGACCGGTAGTTCGATAAACAGCCCACAGTTGACGTTCCCAGTTGAGCCAGGCGTGAGTCGGCAGAGCAGGTGGACCTTCGGTTTCAAGTATGGAGCGGGCCAGCCCAAGTACATTTGCCTTGATCAGGGTACGTACCCTGGATAAGTCACTGCCAGCAAATTCGCTGTCAACCTCTCCGTCAACCGAAATCGGCCGGGCTACTGCCGGACCAACTGGAATCAGACTGATGCAGCAGATTAATAAAGGAACAAATAAACCCCTGAACAAGAAACGAACAGTAACAGGGCCGGTTTTTGTCACGACTTCTCGGTGTTGGAATCCGGGTCAGCGCTTGACTTTTTCCTTGATTCGCGCTGATTTCCCCGAACGTTGACGAAGATAGTAAAGTTTGGCACGTCTCACATCGCCCCGACGAACGACCTGAATCTCGGCGATAAGTGGACTATGGGTTTGAAAAACCCGCTCTACTCCTTCTCCACTTGCCACTTTACGCACAGTAAATGAAGAATTCAAACCCCGGTTTTTCTTCGCAATTACCACGCCTTCGTATGCCTGCAGACGTTCCCGACTGCCTTCCTTGACGCGAACCTGAACCTTGACCTGGTCACCGGCGCCAAAATTCGGAATCCCCTCCTTCAGTTGTTCGGCTTCGAGTTGATCAATAATATTAGTCATCTTCTTGCTCCAATTGATAAGCTTTCAATAATTCAATCTGTTCATCATTCAACCGGAATTCATCCAGATTGATATTTGCAAACAAATCCGGGCGACGTTCACCCGTTCTGGCAAGCGCCTGGGTCAGACGCCATTGCCGTATTTTCTCATGATCACCGCTCAGCAATACCGGAGGCACGACCAGACCTTCAAAGCGCTCCGGTCTTGTAAAGTGCGGACAATCAAGCAACCCGTTGGAAAACGAATCCTGTTTTGCAGAAAGCTGATTACCTAATACCCCCGGCAACAATCGTGCGATTGCCTCGACAATGGCCATCGCCGCCAGTTCTCCTCCCGCTAAAACATAATCTCCGATTGAAATCTCACGTTCCACACGGCTTTCAACAATTCTTTCATCAATGCCCTCATAACGACCGGCAAGTAAAATCAACCCGGGCAATGTCGACAATTCTTCTACCATCGACTGGTTCAACAATTCGCCCTGAGGCGACAAATATACCACAGGCCCCGGATTAGACCTTTTTGCCGCATCTATACAGGCAGCCAATGGCACTGGCTTCATCACCATGCCCGGGCCACCACCATAAGGACGGTCATCAACCGACCGGTGCGGATTCCCGGCAAAGGCGCGGGGATCGAGCGAATCATATTTCAACGCCCCCGCCAAAGCTGCCTGACGAATGATCCCGTAATCGGCAATCGAATTGCACATATCCGGGAATATGGTAATTACACTTATTTCCACCGCATCAGTAACCCGGCCTCAATAACTCGCGTCCCAGTCCACCGTGAGTATTCCGACTTCAAGATCAACCTTGTTGATCACCTCTGGCACCCAGGGCAACAGCCTTTCAGAATTGTCACCGGAAGTCACCACTGCAACATCGTTGGCGCCGGTCTCCAGCATGCCTGTTAACTTGCCCAGTTCGACATTCTGCCGGTTTATCACCAGCAGTCCGATCAGGTCCATCCAGTAAAACTCACCGTCTTGTAAAGCCTCCAGCCGTGACCGGTCGATGGCAATATCGCAACCAATCAGAATGTCCGAAGTTTCCCTGTCAGGGTAACCATTCAGTCGGGCAATCAAAATCTTGCCGGTTAGCCTGAGGGCACAAACTTCTAACGTTTTCCAGTCGGATTCTCCTGACCTGCCTACCTTCCAGACCGGATATTCAAATATCTGTTCCGCTGGCCGGGTATAGGACCGGACCTTCAGTCCGCCCTTGACCCCATGGTGACCACCGATCATCCCCAGAATGACAAGCGAAGGATCGGGTAATTTGCCTGTCATCATAAAATATTCGATAACCCCAGGAACAGACCGGTCAGGCCTGTTGTGCCTGACCGTCTTCGTCAGGTCAGGTGATCTGTCCTGGTCTGACGGTCAATAAAATGGTCAGGCCACAGACTCTGATTTAGCCTGGTTAAACAGTTGTTTTACCCGGTCACTCAGTTGGGCGCCTGTTCCCAACCAGTGTTCCAGCCTTTCTGTATCAAGATGCAGTTTTTCTTCCTTCCCTCGTGCGACCGGGTTGAAAAAACCAATTCTCTCGATAAATCGTCCACGAGTAGAACGTCGCTGGTCTGCAACCAGAATCGAATAAAATGGGCGCTTCTTCGAGCCGCCCCGTGATAAGCGAATTACTACCATAAATATGCCTGTTCCGCGTTGGAATTCATGCCGTCAATAAACGGGCTACCATTAAAGGGGGCGCATTCTACCACAAAACCATTTGTATGGAATATTATTTCCACAGGAAGCCGCTGCCGTTCTGGAGCAGCGCCGAATCGATTATTTTCGTTATTTTTCTGTGATAACATTATTGCCATTGTATATCATCAAGCTGATCAGAAAAATTCATGAATAATATTGATGTTGAACGCCAGTCATAACACCAGGTTGTTTCGTAACTGGATCATTGTCGCCTCGGTCATTGGCTTTATTGCCTCTGTTGTGGTTGTCCGGAATATTTCGGAAGTATCAGCATTGCCAACCACTATCTCCAACCCGTTTCAATTTGCAGACTGGGTAAACAGTTCCGAAGACTGGCTCAGACAACATCTCAAATGGTTCACCCGGATGATTGCCAGCGGGATTGGAACGGTGCTTTTTGCTGTTGAAGACTTCCTGATCAAGGCGCCCTGGCTGTTCGTGATGATGTTCCTGACCCTGCCGGCGTTACGTTTTGGCGGGCTGCCTCTGGCTATTCTGACGGTCGCCGGAGTCGTGTTCTGGGGAGGCGTTGGCATGTGGGGCGTCACCATGCAAACCCTGGCGCTGATGGGAATATCGGTGATTCTCTCTGTTATTTTCGGTGTCATTCTGGGGATATTGAGTTCACAAAATGACAAATTTGAAGGATTTCTCAAACCGATTCTCGACACCATGCAGACGATGCCGGCATTCGTTTACTTGTTACCGGCAGTTTTCTTTTTTGGTATCGGCGGCCCTCCTGCCATTATGGCTACCATGATTTATGCCCTGCCGCCGGTGATTCGGCTGACCAATCTGGGAATTCGCCAGATTTCTGCTGAAACGCTGGAAGCTGCCCATTCGTTTGGCTCGACCCGGATGCAGACCTTGTTCAAGGTGCAGATTCCGATGTCCCTGCCGAGCATCATGCTTGGAATCAACCAGACCATCATGATGGCCCTCGGACTGGTTGTGCTCGCTACTTTCATCGGCGCTGAAGGCCTGGGGAGTGAAGTATGGAAAGCCATTTTCAGATTGCGCGTAGGCTGGTCTCTGGAGGCGGGGGTGTGTATCGTATTCATGGCCGTCATTCTTGATCGTTTGAGTCTGGCATTGAGTCATCCCCGCAATGACAAGGTTGCTGCCAATACGATTCCCTTTAGATTGTTACCCCAGAACTGGGATATCTATCCCGCAGCCATGGCTATTGAACGGATAATTGCCATGCCGTGGAATTTCATTGCGGAGGTGGTGCGCTTCATCGTCAATCTGGTTGCAAACGTACTGGATGTTGCCATTAGCAAGATCAGCGCGAACAGGGAACGCGGCGCCTGGGTCAAAAAATTCATAACCAGTCATATTTTCTTGACTGGCAGCATACTGATTCTGCTCGGCATTCTTTTGTATGACAGCTTCGGAGCCGGCATCGGTACTTTCCCGGAATCGTGGAATTTTTCTTTCAGAAAACCGGTTGACGAAGCAGTTGCCTGGTTGACAGTCAATCCAGGGTTCATTGCATTCACCAAAGGCATGCGGACCTTTGTCTACCTGTATCTGCTGCATCCGCTTGACGTTTATCTTACGCAACTGCCCTGGTATATCGTGATTTTCGGTCTGGGTGTCATAAGCTGGGTTTCAGCAGGTCGGAATTTTGCCATTGTCTGTGCCATCCTGATGGTGTTCATCGGCGCCTGTGACTTGTGGGTTGAGGCGATGCTTACCTTGTCCTCAACGCTGGTATCGGTATTTATCTGTTTTGTGTTTGGGCTGCCTTTGGGTGTGTTCTCGGCGTATAACAAGAAGTTTGATATGATGTTGCGCCCCGTGCTGGATACCATGCAGACGTTGCCCAGTTTTGTATATCTGATCCCGGTACTGATGTTTTTTGGCGGCAATATTGTATCCGCGGTGATTGCGACTGTGATTTATGCACTGCCACCGGTCATTCGCCTGACCAGTCTGGGCATATCCCAGATCCCGGTAACCTATAGCGAAGTATCCTCCTCTTTTGGCGGGACCGGTCTTCAAACATTGAGAAAAGTAAAATTTCCGATGGCCGTGCCCAGTATCATGCTGGGACTGAATCAGGCGGTCATGATGGCGCTCGCAATGCAGGTTGTCACGCCGCTTATTGGAGGTGGAGGACTTGGGCGCGAGGTTTTCCACGCACTGAACATCGCCAACACTGGTAAGGGACTCGCAGCCGGGATCGGTATTGTGTTACTTGCGATCATCCTTGACAGGTTGAGTCAGGCCTGGACCAAGGCACAAAGAAAAGCCTTGGGAATATGAATATATCCAAGCTTACGTATTGACAAAATCCTGGATTGTTCCATAATCCGGGAAATGTGCAGAATTCAGAAAAAAGTTATTGACAGGTTCGAGTATCACCCCTGTACATTTTGATATTCACAAATTAATCTATCCCAGGAGAATAACATGGTAATTTCAAAATTAACAAAATCTCTGTCAGTCTTCGTTTCGGCTGCGATACTGTTGATGGCCTCGACGGTTACCGGTGCGGCAGACAAGAAGCTGACTGCGCCGATTGCCGACTGGACAGGCGGGGCTGTCACCTGCAAGGTTCTGGAAGTCATTCTGAAACAGGAAATGGGCTATGAAATCAAGAGTGTCATGATGCCTTCCGGTGCACCTGTGTATGAAGCAATGGCTGTCGGAGATCTGGATTATGGGTGTGAAAGCTGGCCATCCTATTCACCTTCCAGAAACAGGTTCATGACCAGGTTTGGCGGGGATGGAACCGTGTCCTACCTCGGCGCGACCGGAATTGTCGGTACTTCCACCTACTATGTTCCGAGATATTTCGTGGACGAGACCGCACCTGATCTCAAATCCTGGGAACAGTTGAACAAGTACAAATCTCATTTCGCAACAATTGAAACCGGTGACAAGGGACGACTGATTGCATGTCCGACACCAGCCTGGGAATGTTCCGACCAGGAGCGACTTGATTTACTTGGAGTGGATTTTGTCGCGGTTGAACTCGGCACGGAAGCCGCAGCCTGGGCAGAAGCAAAGGCGGCCTATGCCAGAAAAGAACCATTCCTGCTGTATGCCTGGACCCCACACTGGATTCACGCTGCACTTGACCTGGTTGCACTTGAGTTGCCAGCGCACGATACGTCAAAATGGCCTGCGACCGGGTGGGCGGAAGACGTCACGTACAACTATGGCAATCCTGCATCCATGGCGGCACATCCTGAAGCAGCGCAGTTGATCGAAAACATGGACCTGAGCAACAACGAACAGGCAAAAATGATTCTGGCGATTGATGTCGATGCCAGGGATATGGATGAAGTAGTCATGGAATGGGTTGCACAAAACGAAGATATCTGGCGTAAGTGGATGCCTTGATATTCCTCAAAATAGTACAAAAAAGACCTCGTTTGATCGGGGTCTTTTTTTATCTGCACTTTTCTGGTACTTTGTGAGAATGGATTGCCTGTCTCAAAGGAAAGTCCCAACCGAGCATTGATACGGACAGAACGTGCGAACGACCGTGATTGTCAAATTATCTGATTTATGAATGACCCAACAAAAATTGTCTGTAACCACGTCTGGAAAATCTTCGGACCAAATCCAAAAACAATCCTGAAGAATCTTGATCACTCCCTGACACGTGCCGAACTGCAGGCCAGGACCAATCATGTTATTGGTGTGCGGGATATGTCCTTTCGTGTTGAACAGGGCGAGACATTTGTCGTGATGGGGCTGTCAGGCAGTGGAAAATCGACGCTGGTGCGGTGTTTGCATCGACTGATAGAACCGACCGCCGGGGAAGTGTTGATCGACGGCGAAGATGTAATGAAGATGAATACGGCCCAACTGATCCACCTTCGCCGTAATAAAATGAGTATGGTGTTTCAGCATTTTGGTTTGTTTCCTCATCGCAAGATCGTCGATAACATCGCATTTGGCCTTGAAATCAGGGGCGTGCCCAAACAGAAAAGAACAGATATGGCGATGGAGGTACTGGAGATGGTCGGGCTTGGCGGATGGGAAAATAATTACCCTCGCGAATTATCAGGTGGCATGCAGCAGAGAGTCGGGTTGGCGCGAGCCATGGCGGTCGACCCCGAAATCATGATATTTGATGAACCCTTTAGCGCCCTGGACCCGTTAATCCGCCGGGAAATGCAGGATGAGTTGCTGGATATTCAGCGAAAGGTACAAAAAACGATGGTTTTTATCACCCACGATTTTCTTGAGGCGATAAAAATGGGTGACCATATTGCGATAATGAAAGATGGGGAAACTTCCCAGATTGGCACTCCGGAAGAACTGGTTGCCGCCCCTGCTGACGATTACGTTCGTGAGTTCACTGAGGATGTGCCCAGATACAAGGTACTCAGTGTCGGCAAAATCATGGGCAAGGCCTCTACCGTGTCTCTGGGTAGTGGTACCCCGGTGGTCAATGTAAATGCCAAACTCGATTCATTGATTGAACTTGCATCAGAGTCTGAATCCGCACTGGCTGTGGTCGATGATGAAGGGCAGTTGGTCGGGGAATTGAATCAGTCGATGATTTTAAAAGCAATGAACAGTAAATCGTAAAGGAACAATTTCAGCATGTCAGACACCAAGCCCAAACCGGAGTCGTATCGCTCAGGTCCTGATGACAATGGCCATTTTGGAATTTTCGGCGGGCGCTTCGTTGCGGAAACATTGATGCCTCTGGTACTGGAAGTCGAGGCTGCCTACCACAAGTATAGAAACGACCCGGATTTCATAGCGGAAATTGACTACTATGCCCGCGATTATGTGGGCCGACCCAGTCCACTTTATTTCGCCGAACGCCTGACCAGCGAACTCGGTGGAGCAAAAATATACTTTAAGCGCGATGAGTTGAATCATACCGGCGCCCATAAAATCAATAATACGCTGGGGCAGATATTACTTGCCAAACGGATGGGGAAGCGGCGTATCATTGCCGAGACCGGAGCCGGTCAGCATGGAGTTGCGACAGCGACCGTTTGTGCATTGTTTGATTTGCCTTGTGTGGTCTACATGGGAGAGACGGATATCGAACGGCAGGCGCCCAATGTTTTTCGCATGAAGCTGCTCGGGGCTGAAATCGTACCGGTGAAGAGTGGCACTGCAACATTGAAGGATGCAATGAACGATGCCTTACGGGATTGGGTCGCTAATGTTGAGGATACCTTTTATATCATTGGTACGGCTGCAGGCCCTCATCCCTACCCGGAAATGGTCAGGGATTTCCAGTCGGTCATTGGCATGGAAGCACGTCAGCAGATCCTGAACGTGGAGGGCCGGCTACCGGACACCATACTGGCCTGCATTGGAGGAGGATCCAACGCGATAGGATTGTTTCATCCTTTTCTGGATGATGAGTCGGTTTCGATTATTGGTGTCGAAGCGGCAGGATATGGCATTGAGACAGGCAAACATGCGGCATCGCTGAGTGGTGGAAAGCCTGGCGTACTACATGGCAACCGTACTTATCTATTGCAGAATGATGACGGTCAGATTCATGATGCTCATTCGATTTCTGCGGGGCTGGATTATCCGGGTATCGGACCCGAGCATTCCTGGTTGCATGAAATTGGTCGTGTTGAATATGTGTCCATCACGGACCAGGAGGCGCTGGATGCCTTTCAATTGTGTTGCAGAACCGAAGGCATAATTCCGGCGCTTGAACCCGCTCATGCCCTGGCTCATGTGGCAAAAATTGCGCCAGGCATGTCAAAAGACCATATCTTGATCATGAATCTTTGCGGTCGGGGAGACAAGGATGTTTTTGCTGTCGCCAAGGCGCTTGGACATGGCGATATAGTATAAATAACAAACCCGGACAACCTGCATTGACCGAAAGGAATGAAAGAGGATTGACATGAACGGCACTGATCGAATTCAGAAAAGATTCGCCAAATTGAAATCGGAAGGCCGTGCCGGGCTGGTGACGTTCACCACAGCAGGAGATCCGGATCAGCAAACCGCCCAGAGAATCCTGAATGGCTTGCCTGGCGCGGGCGCTGACATTATTGAACTGGGAATGCCGTTTTCAGATCCGATGGCGGATGGACCTGCCATACAACTTGCCAGCCTGCGAGCGCTGGCGGGCGGCATCACATTGGTAAAAACCCTGGAAATGGTGGCTGAATTTCGTAAACAGGACGATCAAACCCCGATTGTTCTGATGGGTTATTACAACCCCATTTATTGCTACGGCAATCAAAGTTTTATTGATGATGCGATTAATGCGGGCGTAGACGGCCTGATCGTAGTGGACCTGCCGCCTGAAGAAGACGATGAGTTGTGTCACCCCTGCCTGACCGCCGGACTGAACTGGATACGGCTGACCACCCCTACCAGTGACGAGACCAGATTGAGGACGATACTGAAAAACAGTTCCGGATTTATCTATCACGTTGCGATTGCCGGGATAACCGGGACACGCTCGGCCGCCCTCGCTGATGTCGAATTTGCCTTGAACAGGATAAGGTTTCAAACAACCCTGCCGATAGCGGTGGGATTCGGCCTGAAAACCCGGGATCAAATACGTGAAATTGCCACCGTCGCTGATGCCGCAGTGGTTGGGTCTGCACTGGTGGAGATAATCAGAAAAGGTCTGGAAAACGGGCTATCGAATGACACCATCGTCTCAGACCTTCATAACCTTATTAGCGACCTGGCATCGGGAACCGGATAAAAGCGAAATCGCAACGGATTCACCCGTTCCGGTATTTATCCTGTAGCCTGCTCAAACAGCCAAGGCGCTTCGTCTTTACGGCGAGTTTCGTATTCCCGGATCAGGTCGGCTTTGTTCAGGGTTAATCCGATATCGTCCAGGCCGTTCAGCAAGGCGTGCTTGCGGTCAGACTCGACTTCAAAGTTGACTGTTGTTCCATCAGGCAGCTCGACAATTTGATCTTGAAGATCGACCCTGACAGAAAATTCAGGTTGGTTTTCTACCCGAGCAAACAGGTCCTTAACTGTTTTGTCATCAAGAACAATGGGTAACATGCCATTCTTGAAGCAATTATTGAAAAATATATCTGCAAAGCTCGGAGCAATGATGCATCTGAAACCGTAGTCAAGCAGAGCCCAGGGAGCGTGTTCCCTTGACGAGCCACAACCGAAATTCTCCCTCGCAAGCAGAATTTTCGCATTCGCATAGCGGGGAAGGTTCAAGATGAAATCGGGATTGAGCTTGCGCTTGCTATTATCCATACCTGGTTCACCATGATCCAGATAACGCCATTCGTCGAACAGGTTGGGACCGAATCCGGTCCTTTTGATGGATTTCAGAAATTGTTTTGGGATGATGGCATCAGTATCAACGTTGGATCGTTCCAGTGGCATGACTATTCCACTCAGGGTGGTAAATTTTTCCATCGTCATAACCTCTCTGGGTCGGTGAAGTGACCTGCAACTGCTGCCGCTGCCGCCATTGCAGGAGAAACAAGATGGGTGCGCCCCCCCTGCCCCTGACGTCCTTCGAAATTTCTGTTGGAAGTAGAGGCACAACGCTCACCTGGCTTCAGACGATCGGCATTCATTGCCAGACACATCGAACAGCCAGGGTTCCTCCACTCGAACCCGGCATCGATAAAAATCTGGTGCAAGCCTTCTGATTCAGCCTGAGACTTTATCAAGCCGGAACCGGGTACGACCAGAGCCTGTTTGATACTGTTGGCAACTTTTCGGCCATTGACGATGCTGGCGGCTTCTCTCAAGTCTTCGATCCGACTATTGGTACAAGACCCGATGAACACCAGATCCAGATCTATTTCCGCAATCGGAGTGCCGGCAGACAACCCCATGTAAGCGAGTGCATTTTCCATTCCTTCCCTTTTCACCGGGTCTGATTGATCCTGCGGGTCAGGAACCGAGTCATCAATACTCACCACCATCTCCGGTGATGTACCCCAGGTAACCTGAGGAGAAATGGCAGAAGCATCGATATAAACTTCAGTATCAAAACAGGCGTCCTTGTCACTGTGCAAATCCACCCAGCTGGTCACGGCCTTGTCCCAAACTTCACCTTTTGGCGTGTAGGGGCGCCCCTTCAGATAATCAGTGGTTGTCTGATCGACTGCTATCATCCCTGAACGCGCACCGGCCTCAATCGCCATGTTACACACCGTCATCCTGCCTTCCATGCTGAGTTCGGTGATGGCTGAACCTGTAAACTCGATAGCATGTCCTGTTCCACCTGCGGTGCCGATTTTACCTATAACGGCCAGTACCATATCCTTGGCGGTGACACCCTTCCGTAAATCGCCATCCAGTACTACTCGCATGTTTTTTGATTTTTTGGTTATCAGGCACTGGGTTGCCATCACATGCTCAACTTCTGAAGTACCGATGCCAAATGCCAACGCACCGAATGCGCCATGCGTCGATGTATGAGAATCACCGCAGACAATGGTCATGCCAGGCAAGGTCGCCCCCTGTTCAGGACCGATTATATGTACGATCCCCTGACGCGGGTCTGACATGCCAAATTCGGTAATGCCGAAATGATTGCAGTTCTGGTTCAAAGTGGCAATCTGAAGTCGGGAAACCGGGTCATCTACCTCGTGGCTGTCGGTTGTCGTGGGTACATTGTGATCTGGCACCGCAATCATGGAACTGGTGCGCCAGGGTTTACGCCCGGACAGATGCAGACCCTCGAATGCCTGTGGGGAAGTGACTTCGTGGACGAGATGACGATCAATATAGATTAACGTCGCGCCGCTGCTTTCGGTGTGAACAACATGTTGTTCCCACAGTTTGTCGTATAGCGTTCTGGGATTCATTTTATGTATTCATCTGCTAATTGGTTACGGATTATCGAATATTCTGTGCGCGATCTCGCAGTGCATGATCCATCAGTACCAATGCCAGCATGGCTTCTGCAATCGGAACCGCACGTATCCCGACACAGGGATCATGGCGCCCGGTGGTGACGACATCAACCGGCTGATTCGAAAGATTGACGGTATGCCCGGGCGTCTGAATGCTGGAAGTCGGCTTGAACGCAACCTTGATCCGCACATCCTGCCCGCTGGAAATGCCCCCGAGCACGCCTCCCGAATTGTTCGACTTGAAGCCGTCGGGCGTTATTTGATCGCGATGCTCTGAACCACGCTGGCTGACCACATCAAATCCCGCCCCAATCTCCACGCCTTTTGCTGCATTGATACTGATCATTGCCTTGGCAATGTCTGCATCAAGTCGATCAAAGACAGGCTCTCCCAGTCCAACCGGCATACCGGTCGCTTCAACATAGACCCCGGCGCCGACCGAGTCTCCGGCCTTTCGGGTTTGGCTGATCAATCTTTCGAGGTCTGGGACTTTGCTGGCATCACCAGCGAAAAAGGGATTGTTCTCTACTTCATCCCAGTTGTTGATCCCGATCCTGATATTTCCGATCTGATAGACACATCCTCTGATAGCAAGGCCGTAGGTTTCAGACAGATATTTCTTCGCAATCCCGCCGGCGGCAACCCGCATCGTGGTTTCCCGAGCCGAAGACCGTCCGCCACCGCGATAATCACGAAAGCCATATTTTCGAGTATATGTGAAATCAGCATGACCGGGGCGAAAGCGATCCTTGATTTTCTCATAGTCCCGCGAACGCTGATCCTGATTACGAATCAACAGACCAATCGGTGTGCCGGTGGTTTTTCCTTCAAATACCCCGGATAATATCTCGACCCTGTCGCTTTCTCTTCTCTGGGTTGTATATTTTGACTTCCCGGGTTTCCTGCGATCCAGGTCCTTTTGCAAATCTTCCTCGGACAATGCCATCCCAGGGGGGCAGCCATCGACAACAGCGCCGAGCGCAGGGCCGTGACTTTCGCCAAACGAGGTCAGGGTAAATAATTTTCCGATGCTGTTTCCAGACACTTGAAATCTATCCGGGGTTGATTAACAGCCATATTGTAACTGATTCAAGTGCCCGGAGATGGCTGATTTCGTTGCCTCGTAGACCAAATTGGCAATATCCACCTGATCCCGTGAACAGGTTATCAAATCCTGGCGAATCTCAATCAAGGCCATCTCAACACCCCGGTCGCGGGCATGGACCAGTTGGGCATAACCCTGAGGAACTCTGGCGTCATACGGCTTGTTGTCTCCAGTCACCCGATTGGGTAGTTTTGCAAAAGCGGCCAGGAGGCGCTTGGCGAGCGCTTCGTCCTTTTCATAGAGTACTCCGAAATGCCAGGGTCGGCTGAACCCATCCATGCAGGGCGTAAAACTGTGTACGGAAAAAATGATCGGGGTCCGGTGCTTCTCGATCATTCGGCTGACCAGATCGCCATATTGATTGTGGTAGGGGTGAAAAATCTGGTTGATACGCTGTTGCCTGTCCGTATCTTGAAGGTTCTGATTGCCTGAAACAGGAATATGATCAGACTCGTCGGCAATCAGGGTCGGATCGTCGAGATGCCGGTTCAAATCAATCACCAACCTCGAATAATTGCCCAGAATCAGCGGTGCATCAAACAACCGGGATAACTGTATCGCCACTTGTCTTGTACCAATATCATAGGCAATATGCATTTGCAGTTGGTCGTTGCTCAAACCCAGATTTTCCAGCTGTTTCGGGATTCGGTTTCCAGCATGATCGCAGGTAATCAATATCGGAGCTGGCCCTTCGGGATTCCTTACTTCAAACGGTGGTGGCTCACTTTCAAGAAGCATGTTTGCTGCGGAATTTACCTGATTCAGATCAAACGCAGATCATCAAAAAGAGTTTGAAATCCTGATCAGTTGGGTGAGCTTGTCCAGCCCGGCCCCGCTTGACAGAATCACACGCGCCTGGTCCACTCCGTCCTGTATTGAGCTTGCCAGGTCTGCGGCATAAATTGTAGCGCCGGAGTTTAATGCGATCATGTCAGATGCCGGACCCGTTTGCCCACCTAACGCCTGTTGGATCAGATTCAGACTTTGTTTCGAATCTGAAACAGTGATGGCACTCAGGCTGGATCTTTGTACGCCAAACCGCTCGGGGCTGATTTCGTATTCGGTGAAAGAACCGTTCCTGAATTCGGCGACTCTGGTGTCGGCGGCAATCGATATTTCATCCAGACCATCATCCGAACTGACCACCAGTGTGTGAATGCTTCCCAGTTCAGCATAAACTTCCGCCATCGGCCTGACCCAGTTCTGGCTGAATACGCCAGCAAGCTGATAGCGGGCATTGGCTGGATTTGTAAGCGGTCCGAGTAAATTGAAAATGGTTCGGATTCCGATCTCCTTTCTTGGACCAATGGCGAAACGCATGGCTGAATGATGAGATGGCGCGAACATGAAACCGATACCGCATTGATCGATACATTGACCGACCTGATCGGGAGAGATAGTGATATTGACGCCGGCTGCCTCAAGTACATCAGCGCTGCCGGAATTTCCGGTGGCAGCCCGGTTTCCATGTTTCGCTACAGTTGCACCTGCTGCACTGGCAATCAGCGCACTCGCGGTAGAGACATTGAATAATCCGGCACTGTCGCCCCCTGTACCTACGCTATCGACTATTTTGTCAGACCGGACGGATACTTTTGCAGATAGATCACGCATGATAGCCGCAGCGCCTGCAATCTCATCAATGGATTCGCCTTTGATCATCAGTGCAGTCAGAAAGGAGCCAATTTGTGAATCGGTGGCTGCGCCCGACATAATCAGTGTCATGACGGAATGCATTTGATCACGGCTCAGATTCTGTCCAGCGACCACTTTGCGAATTGCGGATGGTAAGTCCATGGGTATCTATGGGAATATATTGTTCAGGTTACTTAAGATAACTCATCGGGTTGACTGGCTGGCCATTCTTGCGTAGCTCGAAATGTAGCATGGTTGATTGTGCCCCGCTACTGCCCATCATGGCGATTTGTTGACCCGACTGAACAGCCTGCCCTTCTTCCACCAGAATTTTCTGGTTGTGGGCATAGGCGCTGAGAAACTCGGGCGAGTGTTTCAGGATAACCAGGTTGCCGTACCCTCTCAGACCCTGACCTGCATAGACGACCTCTCCGGCCGCGGTGGCCTTGATCGGGCTGCCTTCAGCTCCTGCAATCTGTATGCCTTTATTGCCCTGATCAAGAGAATATCTTCCAATCAATTTACCCTCTGCCGGCCAGTTCCATTTGTTCGGAGAAGCGGTAAAGGAAACAGATGGCAGCGCTTCGGTCTGGGCAGTCAGCTGTGGAGCGGTTTTTTTTGCAGGTAGTTTTTTGGCAATGACAGGCTGGGGCTCTTCGTCGGCGCCCAGGGCTGTAACCCTGGACTCGCGCTTTCGCAGGTAGACAATTTGGCCGGCGCTCAGTTTATAGGGCTTTTTCAGATCACTGAAATTGGCAATATCCAGGAAATCGACACCGAATGCCCAGGCGATTTCGTAGATTGAATCACCCTGTTTTACCTCATAGGCCTTCGGAATATTCCTCGACGGAGATTTGTTGATCACCGGAATCGGAACCGATGGCGAGACACATCCTGCCAGGAACAAAACCAATAATCCGCAGACGGATAATTTTCTCATGATATTTTTTAAATAAAAAAAACAGCTGCTGCCAGAATCAGCACACTCCAGCCAATCCACTCGATCCATTTATCGATCATAGGGGCTATTCTCCCGCCACCCCACCAGATCAGTGTACTAACCAAAAAAAACTGGGATGCCCGCCCAACCAGAGAAGCCAGAATGAACGGTAGCAATGCAAGGCTTAATACTCCTGCTGCAATTGTAAATAACTTGTACGGTATCGGAGTGAGCCCTGCAAGCAATACCAGCCAGAGTCCATACCGACCAAACCAGTCCTGTATTTTCACAAAATCTTCGCCAAGATGATAGAACTCAAGAATCGGATATCCGATCTGATCGAACAGGAAATAACCGATCAGGTAACCGAATACGCCACCTGCCACTGAAGTTATGGTGGTAATTGATGCCAGCCACCAGGCTCGCTCCGGTCTGGCCAGTACCATGGGCGCCAGCATCAATGAAGTCGGTACGGGAAAAAATGAAGATTCCACGAAACTCACCCCGCACAGGTATTTTTCGGCATGGGGGGACTTCGACCACTTCAGTACCTTGTCGTACAGTGGGGCAAAAACCTTCACCTCGTTATTGCCTGCCTTTTAACATCGGAACGAAACGAACTGCTTCTCTTAGTTGCTCATCAAAACCCGATTGGGTGCGGGTAATAATTCGAAGTCTCTGGCTATCTTCACTTCCCACCGGAATCACCAACTTACCTCTTGTCGCCAGTTGATCGAGCAATGTCTGGGGAACGGTTTGGGGGGCGGCAGTGACAATGATTCCATCAAATGGCTGGTTGCTTTCCCAACCAAGAAAACCATCGCCATTAAGATAACTTATATTGCGATAACCGAGTTCCGGCAGTCGCTGTCTGGTTTCGGTTTGCAGGGAAGCGATTCGCTCAATGGTGAATACCCAGTTTACCAACTGCGACAGTATTGCAGTCTGATAGCCGCACCCGGTGCCGATTTCCAGCACTTTTTTGACTGGCAACGGGCCTTCAATTATCAGTCCAGTCATCAATGCCACTATATATGGCTGAGAGATGGTCTGCTTATCGCCGATCGGTAATGCGGTATCTTCATAGGCTCTGTGAGACAGCGCCTCATCAATGAAAAGATGGCGGGGCGTACTCATCATGATCTCGAGCACTCGTTCGTTTTTAATTCCCTGGTTACGAATACGATCAATCAACCTCTTCCTTGTGCGCATCGAAGTCATCCCGATGCCTTCACGTTGTCTGCGATTAAGGGGCGCCATATCTGGACTTTATATTTTCTTTATTCAGGTTTCGGGCACGAGCAGCGCCCTTCCGGGATTGTTGCAACGGTTCTTGAGTATATCGCATCGTAAGCCGGGTGCGGAGTAGATCGCCGTGCGAAACATGCGTTATTATAGTAAACGCTGATGTGGAGACTGCATCGGATCGGATGGGGTAAGTTAACCCTGTTACCATTGGTTTTGATACACAGGAAATCTGGTTTTGATTGATTCGTTATTCACATGGTTTGAAAAATACAGGACGCCATTTCCTGAGCATGTCCCACTCAAACCTCCACGCACACTGTTCGGATTCCTCGGTCACTATGCGAAGCCGTTCTGGCAACTGATTCTGGTCGGTTCGATACTGTCTGGAATGGTGGCCCTGATTGAGGTTTATCTATTTTCATTTGTCGGTAATCTGGTCGATTGGCTGTCCGTATCGAGTCGGGATACTTTCTGGGAAAGTCACAAATTTCAGATTATCACCATCAGTGTGATTATCCTGGTGGTATTGCCGACGTTGAAACTGTTTTACGAAGTCATTATCCACCAGGGCGTGCTGGGAAATTTCGCGATGCGAACAAGGTGGGAAACCCATCGCTATCTGCTCAAACAGAGTGTCAAATTTTTCCAGGATGATTTTGCAGGAAGAGTAGCTGCCAAAATGATGCAGACCTCTCTTGGGGTCAGGGATGTGATCATCACGATCACCGAAGTCATGGTTTATGTCTCAGTCTATTTTGTGGGTGCGCTGATCCTGTTTGCAGCCAGTGATATACGATTGACCTTGCCGATGGTTGGCTGGTTAGCCGGATATGTGGTGGTGGTGTGGTATTTCATACCGAAGCTGCGTCAGGCTTCGATGGATCAGGCAGAAGCGAGATCGATGGTAACGGGCCGCGTGGTTGACAGCTATACCAATATTACTACGGTCAAAATGTTTGCACATTCCAACTATGAGGATGAGTATGCCAAGGAGGGCATGCAGAAATTCCTGATTCCTGTGTATGAGCAGATGCGCCTGTCTACCCGTCTTTCCGTGTATTTGACTCTGTTGAATTCCTTTCTGGTATTCAGTGTCGGAGCCAACTCGATCTGGCTCTGGTATGACAATGCGGTCACTCCGGGTGCGATTGCTTTTGCCATCGGGCTGGTACTTCGCCTGCAGGGCATGTCGCAATGGATACTCTGGGAAATATGGAGACTGTTTGAGAACATCGGCGTAGTCCAGGACGGAATTGAAACCATTTCAAACGAAATTGATATTGTAGATAACACGGAGGCGAAAAAGCTTGAGGTCTCCGAGGGTAGTATCGAATATCGAAACATTACATTCAACTACGGGAAAATCGACGGTGAATGCGGGGTTATCGAAAATCTGTGTCTCAACATCAAGGGCGGAGAAAAGATTGGCGTGGTCGGGCGTTCAGGCTCGGGCAAATCGACTTTGGTCAGCGTATTGCTTCGGTTCTATGAATTGCAAAAGGGCCAGATAGTCATTGACGGACAGGATATCAGCAGTGTGACGCAGGATAGTCTGCGGGTAAACATTGGCATGGTCACCCAGGACACCTCCCTGCTACATCGTTCGGTATACGAAAACATCCGATATGGAAACGGCTCTGCGACCATGGATAGTGTGGTTGCCGCAGCCAAACAGGCCAAGGCTCACCAGTTTGTTCCATATCTCGAAGATATGGAAGGTCGCAGAGGGTACCAGGCGCATGTCGGTGAACGTGGTGTAAAACTCTCCGGCGGACAAAGACAAAGGATATCGATTGCCCGGGTAATTTTAAAAAATGCACCAATATTGATTTTGGATGAAGCGACCAGCGCCCTTGATTCCGAAGTCGAAGCGGCAATCCAGGAAAGCCTGTATCAACTGATGCAGGGCAAAACCGTGATCGCGATTGCCCACCGGCTATCTACTATCGCACAAATGGACCGCCTGATCATCATGGATTCGGGTAAAATAACGGAGCAAGGCAACCATGATCAACTGCTGGCAAGTAAAGGCTTGTATTCAGAGCTTTGGGCCAGGCAATCCGGCGGCTTCCTGACTTTGAAATCAGATCATCGAATTTAATGCCCTGAATTCGGTAATTTTATGATGAGTGAATTGCGGCCATTGAAACCTGCCGGACGAATCGAAATGCACAGTCTGGATACCGGCCTCGAATCCAGCCTGAATGTCATACAGAAAATCCCCAACGATAACGGTTTCCTCCCTGGGGGCATTCCAGTGATCAAGCAATAAATGCACCCCGTCAGGCTTGGGTTTTGGCGCACAATCCTCTCGGCTGACCACGCTGTCATTTTCGAAGAAAGGCGATAATCCTACTGCTGACAGAGTGGCATGGGCGATTTCCCGGCCGTTTCTTGTCAGTATCCCGAGCCTTTTCCCAGCCTCGGTCAAGCGCGTCAAAATGTCTTTCACTCCGGGCTGCGCCTGCGCCTCATGGGCCAGACGCATTTCGAGCATATGCAGTTTTTGAGTGGTCTGGGCAGCGCGGGAGGCGGGCATTTTCTCGATCGCTTCAAGAATCGGCGAACTCGACTTGATGCCGAGTTGAGATCGGATATCTTCGAAATCATGGATTGGCATGGTCAAGGTTCCATCCATATCAAAGATCCAGAAATTAAAATGTCTGAGCGGCATTTGCTGGAGATTGGCTACCAGTAACTCAATGCGGCGCTGTAGATACTTTCCATGTCAGACAGGTTTGCGACCCGGGGTGCGTTAAGTATTGCCCGCTTCTGACGTATTGACGAATCCGCAAGACGGCCGACGTCTTCTGCTGAGAAACCGACTCCACTCAGACCATTGGGCATACCGGTTGACCGCATCAATTCAATCAATCTTTGGGCAAGCGCTTCGCCGACCTCGTTTTCACCGGCATCGGTATGACTTGCACACAGCCACCTGACGGCATCCAGATGACGTGCTGGCGCTGCATCACCGAGAAACTGGAATATCGCAGGGGCGCTGACGACTACGCTGATGCCATGGGGAATAAATGGCGACGGTACGCTATAGCCCTCGGTAGTAATGTCGTTCATCAGATGGGTAACGCCATAGGACATTGCATGTGCCAAATGGGTGCCTGAATTGCCGAATGCCATTCCAGCCAGTGATGCACCCCACATCAAGGCATCCCGGGCTTCGCAATCGTCTTTGTCTGCTACGCCTCGTTCGAGGTACTGACCGACGATTTTGAGGGCGCTGCGTGCAGACATGTCACTCCAGGGGTTTGCGCCCTGTAACATCGTTCTTGCGCGGGGATCATCAATCCTGTCCCATTGAGTATAGGCTCTGGCGGTATAGCATTCCAGCGCATGGCAGAGTAAATCAAATCCGGTTGACGCCACCGCATTGGTGGGCAGCGTATCACAAACCACCGGATCAACCAGCGCTTCTTCGGGAAGCAGATAGGGACTTCCCATAACGAATTTCGTGTTCAGACTATTGATCCGGATGACCGCCACCGAGGTGCATTCAGAACCGGTTCCAGATGTCGTCGGACAGGCCAGATGGGGAAGAAGTGCGCCAGGAACCGGTTTGCCGATACCTGCCGGCGGACCAAAATAATCATTGAAGGATGCCGGATAAAGCGCATAGACCATGGCTGCTTTGGCGGTATCAATGACCGAGCCGCCGCCAACCGAAACCACTCCATCAAATTTTCCCTGTGAAAGGAACCCGGACACCCGCATAATCGTGTCATCGTCGGGTTCAATTCTAATATCGGAGAATATGTCACAGTGCAACCCCTGGGCCTTGATTGATTTACAAACCGTTGCAACGTATTCACCCCCTTCAAGATGCGGGTCAGTAAATAATGCGATCTGCTTCATGTTCAGGCTTGCAGCGCGTACACCTGCTTCAGCCAGACAACCACGACCAAAAGTATACTTGGGCATCGCAACCGTGAAGCTGTTTGCCCCTCCCTCTACTGGCTCAAAATATTGACAACTCATGTTGATTTTCCCTGTCTAAAACAAATGGTCCAGCACCTCGTTATAGCTTGACACAAAATTGACCCTGATGCCTTTAGTGATGTAATCCGGGACTTCTTCGAAGTCGCGGCGATTAGCTTCGGGCATAACCAGATTATGTATTTTCATCCTTCTGGCGGCAATCACTTTCTCCCGGATACCTCCTACCGGCAATATCTGCCCGGTCAGCGATATTTCTCCGGTCATTGCAATGGATCTCCTGATCTCCTTGTCGCGGGCCAGGGAAATCAGTACAGAGGCCATCGTAATGCCCGCGCTCGGTCCGTCCTTGGGAGTTGCACCAGCGGGCACATGCAGGTGAATCATCGAATGTTCGAAGAAGCTCCGGCTCACACCCAGTTGTTCTGCATTGCCCATTACGTAGCTATAGGCAATCTCAGCCGACTCTTTCATTACATCACCGAGTTGCCCGGTGAGTTTAAAGCCGCGATTGAAGCTGTGGCTTCGGGAGGCTTCAATATCCAGGGTCGCACCACCCATGGCGGTCCAGGCCAGACCTGTAACTACGCCTTTTCCTGTAATCCGATCCTGATCGTCGAAGGTCGGCTTGCCCAGATATTCTTCCAGATTTCTGGTGGTGATGTGAATCGGTTGACTTTCCTGTTTCAGGATTTTCATTACCGCCTTTCTGGTAATCGTGCCCAGCATCTTCTCCAGTTTTCGAACCCCGGCTTCACGCGCATACCCATTAACGATCTTTCTGATTGCAGGCGTGTCGATTCGAAGCTGGCCCCGCTTCTTCAACCCTGCCCTGGCAATTTGTCTGGGCAACAGGTGTTTTCGCGCTATGGCCACTTTTTCTGCAGCCAGATAGCCCGACAATCGTATTTCTTCCATCCGGTCGAGTAGCGGCGCGGGAATTGTATCGCGTTGATTTGCAGTACAGATAAACAGCGCCTTGGACAAATCGACGCCCACGTCCAGATAGTGATCCAGAAAATTCCTGTTCTGCTCTGGATCAAGCACCTCCAGCAAGGCAGATGCAGGGTCACCCTGAAAGGATGCCCCTACCTTGTCAACCTCGTCAAGCATGATTAACGGATTTGCAGTTTTGCAATCTTTCAGCGCCTGAATGAACTTTCCTGGCATGGCGCCGATATAGGTTCGTCGATGGCCTTTGATTTCTGCTTCATCACGCATGCCTCCGAGGGAAAAACGAAAAAATTCCCTGCCAAGTGCGTTCGCCACTGATCTCCCCAGTGAGGTTTTACCGACTCCCGGTGGCCCGATCAGCAGTATTATCGACCCTGACACTTCCCCCCGCATTTTGCCTACCCCGATAAATTCCAGTACACGCTCCTTGACTTCCTCCAGGCCTTCGTGATCCCGGTCCAGAACCACTGCGGCTTGCTCAAGGTCGAGAGAATCCTTGCTGAACCTGCCCCAGGGGATTTGAGTTAACCATTCGAGATAATTTCTGGTTACGGTGTATTCGGGGGAGCCTCTTTCCAGGATCGCGATTTTGTCAAGCTCTTCGTCGATACGCGTCTGTGCATGTTCAGGGACAACACATTCATTCAACCGGGCGCGGAAAGTATCGAT
The DNA here is from genome assembly GCA_963663315.1 of Arenicellales bacterium. Taxonomy (GTDB): domain Bacteria; phylum Pseudomonadota; class Gammaproteobacteria; order Arenicellales; family Poriferihabitantaceae. The sequence continues at coordinate 1,019,299 of OY760176.1, forward strand.
TTCCGACTCACGGTCATCTTTCGAGATACCGAGCTCTTTCTGGATGAATTTTAATTGCTCGCGCAGGAACATTTCCCTTTGGTGCTGGGTAATTTCTCCTTCGATATGTTCGCGAATATCAGTTTGGGCTCGCGCTATTTCTACTTCCTTGTGCAGCAATACCAGTGTTTTTTCCATTCTCGGCAACAATTCGATGGTCTCGAGAATTTCCTGGAGTTCCCCCGCATCTGCGGTGGTCAGGCTCGCCCCAAAATCGGCGAGTCGCGAAGGCTCCCCGGTACCAAAATAGTTCAGAAACATCTTGAGTTCTTCACCATACATCGGATTAAGCGGCAGCAACTCCTTGATGGTATTGACGATGGCAGTGACATAGGCCTTGATCTCGACGGTTTCGAGAGGGCTTAAATCGGGGTAGTATCTCGCCTGCACTGTGAATGGGCGCTTCTTCGAGACCCAGCGGACAATCTCAAAACGCTGCATACCTGCAAGCACAACATGAAACAGGTTTTCATGCCGCTCGATCTGATGAATCTTGCACACCGTTCCTACTGACTTGAAATCCTTTGACTCGACATTTTCGGCCTTTACCCCGTCAGGATATACCACGCCGACATTACGATGCCCGGATTCATGGATGGCTTTGATGGTATCGCCCCATCTTTCGGCATCAAGCACTATGGGTAATATCTGACCCGGGAAAAAAGGTTTTTTCTCAAGCGGCAGGATATGCAATACTTCAGGTAATACATCTTCTGGCCTGGCAATTTCGGTGATGACTTCTGCTTCGATGTTTGCACTCATTGTCTGATTTCGGATACTGCAAAAATATCTACTTTTGTTCTGAAGGCAAATATGGGGATACGATTCAATTTCCCAAGAGTTGCAATGACCGATCTTCGATTCGTATGATGTTACCAATCTTTTGCGCCAGCGTCCTATCGTGGGTCGCTATCACCAGACTGGTGCCGATTTCCTGATTCATTTCCAACCACATCCGGTGAATCGATTCGGCGTTGTCTGAGTCAAGATTGCCTGTTGGTTCATCAGCCAAAATACATTTCGGCCGGGTAACCATGGCTCTGGCAATCGCTGTGCGTTGACGCTCACCGCCGGATAGCTCGGCTGGCTTGTGTTCAATACGATTGCCTAAGCCGACACGATCGAGAATTTGCCGGGCTGCTTCGAATGCCTGGACATCACCGGACTTGCGAATCAGCAACGGCATCGCAACATTTTCCAATGCGGTAAATTCAGGCAGTAAATGATGAAACTGGTAAACAAATCCCAACGTCATGTTTCGTAATACCCCTCGCGCCTTGTGGGACAAGGTACTGATATCCTGACTGTCGATTCGCACACTACCGGTTGTTGGCTCAGCCAGTCCGCCGAGGATATGCAGCAATGTACTTTTTCCGGAACCGGAAGCGCCGACGATGGCAATCTGCTCGCCCGACCTTACCTGAAAATCGATTTTCCTTAACACTTCTACGGAGAATGGACCTTCATCAAAAGTTTTCGATACCTGCCGACACTCTATAACGATATTGTCCATGGTCGAATTATTATTCTCATTCATGGCGCAACGCCTCGGCGGGCTGAACTCTGGATGCACGCCGGGCGGGATAGATGGTTGCCAGAAAACTCATGAGCAGTGATGCGCCAATAATTCTGGTTACATCTGCCCAACGCATCTGGGCAGGGAATTCACTTATGATATAGACATCGGATGGGAACAGTTCGGTATTGAAGAAATTTTCAATGGCAGGAATTATGGTTTCTATATTGAGTGCGGTAATCACTCCCAGGATGGCGCCGACCGCTGTGCCTGTGATACCGAGAATTACCCCCTGCACCATGAACACTTTCATCACGCTGCCAGGACTCATTCCGAGCGTTCTCAATATCGCAACATCCGATTGCTTGTCGGTGACAACCATTACCAGTGTTGAAACGATGTTGAACGCTGCGACCGCAATAATCAGCAAAAGTACGATAAAGACCACCCGCTTTTCAATTTCAAGCGCCCGAAAAAAGTTGGCGTATTCCTGAGTCCAGTCGCGCACGCGGTACTGCTGGTTGAGCGATTCGGAAAGATCATGACGTACCTTGCGAGCCTGCTCAACATCATCCAGCTTGAGGCGGAGCCCACTGATTTCACCTTTGGAGCCAAGCAGCCTGGCAGCATCGTCAATATGAATCAGTGCAATACCGCTGTCATATTCGTACATATCGATTTCGAACAGTCCGACCACGGTAAAGCGTTTCAGGCGTGGCATCAGGCCTGCGGGAGTGACCTTGCCTTTGGGCACGACCAGAGTGATTTTTTCACCGACACCCACACCAAGTGAATGTGCCAGGCGATTGCCCAGAACAATGCCGAAGGACCCGGATTCAAGTTCATCTGCATCTCCTTCAATAATATGGTTCATGACTTCAGATACTTCCCGTTCCTTGTCAGGATTGATCCCTCGAATCAATGTGCCCGATACGTTCGGGCCTTTGGTCAGCATGCCCTGCACCAGTACGAAGGGAGCTTGTGCCTGCACATGGGGGTACCCCGCGAGACTCATCGACAGAGACTGCCAGTCGCTGAAATGTCCACCGTAGCTGCTGATTGTAATGTGAGGAACTACGAACAGGATCCGGTCCTGCAGATCTTTGTGGAATCCATTGACAATCGACATCACGGTAATCAGGGCCCAGACCCCGATCACAATTCCAAGCATCGATGTCGTCGAAATAAACGAAATAAAGTGATTTCGTCGTCTGGCCCGGGTATAACGCAGGCCGATCATCAGTTCCAGAGGCTTGATCACTGTAGAACTGCCGTTGAATTGCGGATCATTCAGGTTTCGTCACGCATGTGCGGAAACAGCACCACATCACGAATCGAAGGACTGTCAGTAAGGATCATGACCAGACGGTCGATACCGATACCTTCTCCCGCTGTCGGTGGCAAGCCGTATTCCAGGGCGCGAATATAATCCGCATCATAATGCATTGCTTCCTGATCCCCTGCCTCCATTTCCTCTACCTGTTGCCTGAATCGTCGAGCCTGATCTTCTGCGTCGTTCAATTCGGAAAACCCATTTGCAATTTCCTTGCCACCAACAAAGAACTCAAATCGATCACTCAGTTCCGGCTGCTCGTCGTTTCTTCTCGACAGCGGCGATACTTCGACCGGATAGGCGGTTATGAATGTGGGCCTGATGAGTTTTTCCTCGACCCGCTTTTCGAATATTTCCATCTGTATCCGGCCAATGCCAAAGCCGGGTTTTATCTCGATGTTCAGGCTCTTTGCCAGTGCAGTGACCGCGTCCAGGTCAGTCAACTGATGATCCGATATTTCCGGGTTGAAATGCAAAATCGACTCCAGCAATGTGTACCGTTGAAAAGGCCGGGAGAAATCCAGGTGCGTTCCCTGATACTCGATTATGGTATCTCCTGTAACGGTTTGGCAAACTCTGCGCAACATGGTTTCGGTGAATTTGATTAAATCATGGTAATCCGCGTACGCCCAGTAAAGCTCCATCATGGTGAATTCGGGATTGTGTTTGGTTGAGATGCCTTCATTTCTGAAATTCCGATTGATTTCAAACACTCGCTCAAAACCACCCACAACCAGTCGCTTCAGATAAAGCTCGGGGGCGATGCGCAGGTAAAACTCCTTGTTCAGCGCTTTATGATGAGTCCTGAAAGGTCTCGCTACCGCCCCTCCGGGAATCGGGTGCATCATTGGTGTTTCCACTTCAAGAAATGATCTCTCAACCATGAACTCCCTGATGCATTGGATGATCGCAGCCCGGGTTCTGAAAACCGAACGGGTCTGCTGGTTCATGATCAGATCGACATAGCGTTGACGATAACGAGTTTCGGCATCGGTGAGACCATGGAATTTTTCAGGGAGTGGTCGCAGCGCCTTGGTCAATAATCGAATCTGATCAACCCGAACGGTCAACTCACCGGTTTTGGTATGGAACAATTCCCCTTCTGCAGCAACAATGTCGCCGATGTCATATTTTTTGAATTCTTCGTTGTAGACATTCTCCGGCAGGTTGTCCCGCTGCAGGAATAATTGCATCCTGCCGCCGACATCCTCTATATGCACGAAACTCGCCTTGCCCATGACGCGACGCGACATCAGACGACCGGCTACTTTCACCCGAATCGTCCGGTCTTGCAGGCCTTGAACATCATCTGCATATTTATCCAGCAGATCCCTGATAAATGCGTCCCGTCGAAAATCGTTTGGAAAGGGATTTCCTTTTTTTCTCAACGCGGTCAGCTTTTCCCGACGCTGCTGGCTTTGTTGGCTTTCTTCAGTCATATAATTACTTTAGGATTCAATGCTTTGTTTCATGTTTTTACAGTCCAGCTTTCAGACTGGCTTCAATAAATTGATTCAACGACCCATCCAGTACCGACTGGGTATTACCGGTTTCAACATGGGTTCTTAAATCCTTGATACGGGACTGGTCGAGCACGTAGGATCGAATCTGACGGCCCCAGCCAATGTCTGATTTATTATCTTCTTCGGTTTGTTGCTCCTGCCGACGTTTTTGCATCTGAGCTTCGTACAGGCGCGCTTTCAACATTTTGGTCGCTTCTTCCTTGTTCCTGTGCTGGGAACGGTCATTCTGGCACTGTACCACGATTCCGGTAGGTAGATGGGTAAGGCGAACCGCAGAATCTGTTTTGTTGACATGTTGTCCACCAGCGCCACTGGAACGATAAGTATCGACCCTGAGGTCCGCCGGGTTCACTTCGATTTCAAAACTGTCATCAATTTCGGGATAGGCGTAAACGGATGCAAATGACGTATGTCGCCGGTTCCCGGAATCGAATGGGCTTTTTCTGACCAGCCGGTGCACTCCAGTCTCGGTTCGCAGACAGCCATAGGCATACTCCCCGGTGAATTTGATGGTTGCGCTCTTGATTCCGGCTACATCCCCTGGTGACCTTTCCACTATTTCCAGTGTGTATCCCTGGCTTTCCCCCCAGCGCAGATACATTCTCAACAGCATTGCGGCCCAATCCTGGGCTTCGGTGCCGCCGGAGCCGGACTGGATATCGATAAAGGCGTTGTTCAGGTCGGCTTCGCCGCTGAACATTCGACGGAATTCCATTTTCTCAAGACGCGAATCAATATCATTCGCCTCCCTCGCAATCTCATCCAGGGTTTGAGTGTCTTCTTCAAGGGCGGCCAGCTCCAGTAATTCGACGCAATCAGAAATATCTGTTTGCAACTGCTCCAACCCGTTTACCAACTGTTCCAGTCTGGCCCTTTCCTGCCCCAGGATCGTAGCCTGCTCCGGTTCATCCCAGATCGCAGGATTCTCAAGTATCAAGTCTACTTCTTCAAGCCGCTCCTTGTTGTCGGCATAGTCAAAGATACCTCCTTAGTGAGGCAGTACGCTCCCTCGAACTGGCTAGGGACTCCTTAAGTTCATTTACGGTGGCCATTTGTCTGATCATGATTTTTTGGGCGCTAAGTATATAGTCTTGGAAAGCATTTCGCCATAAAGTGGCGACATATAATCAGACATCAGTTTTTTACCTTGTGCATTGATATCTCTTGCGTTTATCCTCGTCAATGCGTATTCCTGCAAGCAGAAAATCGACATAATGACGAGTACTGATACTTCCCGATTATCAGAATCCTTTGCGCATCGCTGGCCTACGGCGATTTGCGCCACACTGGGTAGCTGGGCCTATTCATTTACCTGGAATACCGTCAGCGTTGCCCTGCCCCACATGAAAGGCAGTTTCTCTGCTACCAATGATCAGATTGCCTGGGTCATGATTTCATTTATCGTGGGCAGCGCAGCCATGACCGCAAGTGTCGGCTGGTTAAGTTCCCGTTTTGGCCGTAAGCAATTGTTCCTGTTTTCGGTTGGTGGCTTCACGCTTTCATTGATCGGTTGTGGGACCGCAACCACCCTCGAACAGGAAGTGATCTGGCGATTTGTACAGGGTGTCACCGGCGCACCGCTGATTGCACTAGGGCAGATCATTACCGTAAATGCGTTTCCACCAAACCGTTACACGATGGCAACCTCGTTCTGGGCATTGGGTTTTGTGACCGGTAATTTTTTCGGGCCTGTGGCAGGTGGATATCTGATCGAGTTGTATGGATGGCCATCGATTTACTATTTTAATATTCCGATCTGCACCGGTGTTTTTATTGCCGCAGCGATACTGGTTCCGAAGGGATCTGAAACAAGGGAAAGGCTGGACTGGTTCGGATTTGCCACTCTGATCATCGGGGTCAGTGTGTTGCAGTACATGCTGGCTCGCGGGGAGCGACTGGACTGGTTCGAGTCCAACGAAATTATTGTGGTCTGCATCATATCTGTGACCTTGCTTTATCTGTTCCTGGTACATACTGCGACCGCGAAAAATACATTTTTCGACCGTGCGCTTTTCCGGGATTTCAATTTCACGTTGGGGCAGTTAGCTATTTTTATCGTAGGCGCTGCGATCTATATGCCGTTGCTTTTACTGCCATTGATGCTGGAGCAAATCGGGGATTATCCATCATTGGAAATCGGCAAACTTCTGTTTTACAGAGGTATTGGCTCGATTTTGGGTCTGCTTGTCCTGACCCAGGTTCGGGACAAATTCGATCCGCGACCGATAGTCGTTTTTGGACTATTGTGTAATGTAGTGCCAGCGTGGGAGATGGCGCACTGGAACACGCAGATATTGCCGTTTGATGTAATATGGACAAATTTTCTGTCCGGCATAGGCACCAGTTGTATCTGGGCGCCGCTTAACCGGATAGTCTTGTCCAAGCTGAAAGGAAAACATCAAAATCAGGGTTTCGCGATGTTCTATCTTAATTTTGATATTGGCTATTCGGTCGGCACTTCATGGATTATTGGTCTGCATGAGCGATATACTCAAACAAATCGTGCATATCTATCTGAAAATGTGACTTTGTCCAACGAACTCTTGCGGTTCCCTGAGGTATTACAGAAGTGGCCAATAAATGAACTGGATGGTCTGGCGGCATTGGAGATCGAAATAAGCAAACAGGCTGCGGTTATTGCCTACAACAATTGCTTCATGATTTCCGGATTATTGATGCTGATTCTGATCCCGGTCTGTTATTTGTTCAAGAAATAACGACCAGGAATTTCGGGTTTGACATCAAGACGGACAATGGGTACAGTCCGCACCTTGCTTTGCCGAGGTGGCGGAATTGGTAGACGCGCTAGCTTCAGGTGCTAGTGGGCAATAGCCCGTGAAGGTTCAAGTCCTTTCCTCGGCACCATAAAGACCTACATGATGGCTTGTTCGTGTTTCAGCAGCCAGGTTTTCCGATCAACGCCTCCTGCATAACCACGCATCGCGCCATTCTTCCCGATCACCCGGTGGCAGGGAACAATAATAGCAACAGGGTTGGCAGCATTCGCGCTGGCCACTGCCCGAACCGCATTCGGCTTTCCGACTTGCCGGGCAAGCAGGCTGTATGAGACAGTCTCCCCAACGGGAATTGCCCTCAAGGCGCGCCAGACTCCTTGCTGGAATCCGGACCCGTGCGTATCAAGATCAAGATCCCTGAATGCGTCCCAGTCGCTTGAAAAATATTTTTCAAGCCTGTCCCTGATACCCAGCAGGTTATCCGCCTGCCTGATTTCAAAATCGCCAAATCTTCGAGTCAGCAGTTCGTTGATACGATCACGATTGTCATTGAAATCAAGCAGGTAGAGCGTGTCGTGATCTCCAAACACTGCAATTTCGCCGATCGGACTGGCACAGACGGTGGAACTGATTTGTTTCATTGTAGTGTGGCCGGTTTATTGTTATCCAGCATCGGCATACAGTGGGAATCGACCGCAAAGCTCGATGACCTTGTTCTGTACTTCCTTTTCCACGGAGCCATCACCCAGATTATCCAGCACATCACAAATCCAGCCTGCGATCTGCTTTGACTCCTCGACACCGAACCCGCGCGTGGTCATTGCTGGCGTGCCAAGACGAAGGCCGCTGGTGACGAAAGGCGACTGGGGATCATTGGGTACCGTATTCTTGTTCACGGTAATATTTGCCCTGCCCAATGCCGCATCGGCATCTTTTCCGGTCATGCCATTGTTGATCAGGTCGAGCAGAAAGAGATGATTGTCAGTACCCCCGGAAACGATATTGAAACCGCGTTCAAGAAATATCTCCACCATTGCTTTGGCATTGTCGAGAACCTGCTGCTGATACACTTTGAATGATGGATCCAGCGCTTCCTGGAATGCCATTGCCTTGCCCGCGATGGCATGCAGCAGCGGTCCACCCTGGGTACCGGGGAACACCAGTGAATTGAGTTTTTTGGTTATCTTGTCATTGGCTCGGGCCAGAATCATCCCGCCTCTGGCGCCACGCAGTGTTTTGTGGGTTGTCGTTGTTGTAACGTCAGCGATGCCGACCGGGTTAGGGTAAAGGCCGACGGCAACCAGTCCTGCAACATGGGCCATATCGACAAAAAGATACGCCCCTGTGCTATCGGCTATATCCCGAAATCGTTGCCAGTCCATTATCCGGGAATAAGCAGAGAAACCGGCTACGATCATTTTTGGCCTGTGCTCTTTTGCCAGAGATTCCACTTCATCGTAATCGACCTCTCCGGTATCCGGATTCAGGCCATACTGAATGGCATTGTAGAGTTTTCCTGAAAAGTTTACCGATGCGCCATGGGTCAGATGACCACCATGGGCCAGACTCATACCGAGCACGGTATCCCCCGGTTCACACAATGCCATGTAGACCGCCGCATTGGCCGATGAACCGGAATGAGGTTGCACATTAACGTAATCCGCATTGAAAAGCTGCCTGGCCCGGTCGATGGCCAGCGATTCCACTACATCAACATGTTCGCAACCACCATAATAACGTTTGCCGGGGTAGCCTTCGGCGTATTTGTTGGTCAGCACGGTACCTTGTGCCTGGAGCACTCTGAGGCTGACAAAATTCTCCGAGGCAATCAACTCAATATGTTCTTCCTGTCGTTTTTCTTCCAGTCTGATCGCATTCCATAGTGCAGGGTCGTACTCGGCGATGGATTTACTCTTGTCAAACATAATTTACTCCAGATTTCAATTTCCAAATAACAATATATCGGTACCGGTTTTGGCGAATCCAATGGCGTGGATTTTATAGAAGGTGTGCTGGTTATTACACACAAATTTTCATAAATCAGCCGTTAAATGATTGATGAAACTGATCGAATTCATTGGCTTCAATAGCCTGCCGGATTCGTTTCATCAAGTTCTGATAATAATGGATATTATGCAACGAACACAGCCGGGCGCCGAGGATTTCATTTTGTCGTTGCAAATGTTGCAGATAAGACCTTGAATAATGTTGGCAGGTATAACAAACACAGCGCTCGTCAACAGGGCGGGTGTCCATTTTAAATTGACTGTTACGAATTTTAACTACGCCGTTGCGGGTGTATAGCCAGCCAGTCCTCGCATTACGGGTCGGCAGGACGCAATCAAACATGTCTATTCCCCTGGCGACGCAATTCACCAGATCCTCGGGGGTGCCGACGCCCATCAGATATCGCGGCTTGTCTTGCGGCATTCTGGGAGCCAGAAACTCAATGATGCGGTGCATGTCCTGCTTGGGTTCGCCAACTGACAATCCTCCAATGGCATACCCTTCAAATCCGGTCTCAATCAACCGGGCAAGCGAATCCAGCCGTAGATCTTCAAACATGCCGCCCTGGACGATACCGAACAGCGCCCCGTTTCCCGAATAACTGTCCTTGCACCGGACTGCCCATCGACTCGATATCAGCATTGATTGTGCAGTCTCTTCCCGGCTTGAGGGCCAGTTGGTGCATTCATCGAATGCCATGACGATATCTGAACCGAGAGCCATTTGAATGGACATTGATTGTTCCGGACCAAGAAATATCCTGCTGCCGTCCACCGGAGATTGGAAGGTAACGCCTTTCTCTTCGAGCTTTCTCAACCCCTGCAGACTCCAGACCTGAAATCCTCCTGAATCGGTCAGAATCGGCCCGTGCCAATTCATGAAGTCATGCAACGTTCCATGCGCTTTGATGACTTCCATGCCGGGCCGCAACAATAAATGAAATGTATTTCCAAGAATGATCTGTGCGCCGGTGGATGCCACCTCCTCCGGAGTCAGTGATTTGACTGTCCCACGGGTTCCCACTGGCATGAACGCAGGGGTATCAATCATGCCTCTTTGCAATTCAATTTGTCCTCTCCTTGCCAGCGACTGTGTTGTAATCACCGAAAATTTCATCGGGCTCTCTCGATAAACATCGCATCTCCGTAACTGAAAAACCGGTAGCCATTATCAATCGCTTCCCGATAAGCCGCCATGATTCTCTCGCATCCACAGAATGCGCTGACCATCATTAACAAGGTTGATCTGGGTAGATGAAAATTTGTAATCAATGCGTCCACTACATTGAACTCGTACCCGGGCAGTATGAACAATCCGGTATCGGCTGAAACAGGAAGCAACGCTCCCGACTTTCCAACGCTTTCCAATGCCCTGACCACCGTAGTCCCGACCGCAATCACTTGACCACCTCGGGACCGAACCCGCATCACCGACTCGCACACGCCTTCGGATACCTCGATTTTCTCCTTGTGCATTTTGTGATCGCGTACATCATTGACACGCACAGGTTGAAAGGTTCCGGCTCCCACATGGAGTGTGATTGAGGCCCATTCGATACCTTTATCCGTGATTCGGTCTATCAGCGCCTGGTCAAAATGTAAACCCGCAGTAGGCGCTGCCACGGCGCCCGGATGCCTCGAATAAACCGTCTGATAGCGCTCACGATCCCCCTCTTCAACCTCTCGTTTGATGTATGGAGGGAGTGGTATCGAACCATAATTCTCGAATAATGCGGTCATGGTCAATTCTCGGGGCAGCACGATCAGATAAAACGGTTCCTGCCTGCCGATGACTTCCAGTTCCTGGCCTTCAACCAGAATAATCTGTCCTGTTTTGATCGGCTTGCCAGCCCTGGCCAGAACCAGCGCAGTATCTTCACTTATAATCTTTTCCAACATGATTTCCACCGCGCCTCCGGTGGGTTTTCTGCCACGAATTCGTGCCGGGACTACTCGTGTGTCGTTGACAATCAGCAGATCGCCGGGCTTGAGGAAATCAATAATCCGATCAAATCGAGTGTGGACAAAATTACCCTGATCCTGCCTGACCACCATCAGCCGTGAAGCTGAACGGGGACGTGCCGGGAATTGGGCAATTAACGATTCAGGTAACGGATAATCGAACTGATTGGGGTCCATACGTCTTGCATAGCGAAATCCCGATACCGTTGGGTAGTGATGCCCGGATGATACCCGCATCCACTACCGATAGCAATTTCGCCGCCGCAGGTAAAGGAGGCAAGCATCCTTGCTTCCTGAGAGAAAACCCTATATCTTCCGGTTATGTGCCGGGGTGGCGAAATTGGTAGACGCGCCAGACTCAAAATCTGGTTGAGGTAACTCAGTGTCGGTTCGAATCCGACCCTCGGTACCAAATACCTTATGGAGAATCGTGGCCAGAAATGGTAGAATACCCCCAGGACAAAGAGAGCGCCAGAAGATAATACGAAAAGATAATACATCGAGTATCAAATGACTGAAGAACCGAGTGATACTGACAATAACCCAGTCAGGGATTCCATAAATTCCATTGGTGAATTCATCACGATAATCGGCGATGTCAGTGGAAAGGAGGATGTCGTGATCGATGGGCACATTGAAGGGAATTTGAATTTCCTGAAATTCAGTGTTGTTATCGGGAAAAGCGGCCGGGTCAATGCCGATATAGCTGCCAGGGAAATTGTGATTGAAGGTGAGGTAAAAGGTGATTTGCATGCCAGCGAGCTAATCAATATCAAGCCTTCCGGCAAGGTCACTGGAAACATTCGCGCTTTGCAGGTAGTGCTGAGCCAGGGATGTCAGTTCAAGGGATCTGTCGATATGGCAGAGACACTCACGCATACTACCGGAGATAGTCGAAACTCCAAACCCAAGTTAGCGGACAATAAAAGGCCCATCTCAAGGGCTATCGGGAATACCACGAAGAAACCGGTGGGCATCCGGCAAAATACTTTCCCACCCCTGAAGAAAGAAGATTCCTGATTTTTATCCTGAAAACAAAAAAGCCAGTTTTACCTGGCTTTTTTGTTGAAACTGAAATTTACAATCAGATATCGGGTCCCATGTTTTTCATGCCCTCGGGTTCCTTCTCCCCTACCGCGATCAGAGGTTGCCATTTGACTTTCTTGAGGTCCCACTGTCCGGTATTGCGATCATAACGGGAATTTACGAAACATTTCCACTCGTCGTCATTGATATCCTTGTAATCCGCCCGGTAGTAATAACCTGGATATCGGGTTTCCTGACGGAATTTTATGTGTTGCATGTGTGCTTCCGCCGCAATGATGCGATGATAGTTTTCCCAGGCACGAAGCAATTCATGCAGGTCCTTGGCCCGCATTTTCAGGGAATCCTCTTTCAGCATGACCATCTTCTTCTCGGCTATTTCCAGCATTTGCTGGTTGGTTTGATACCAGGTGGCAATGCCTGCCACATATTCATCCATGATTTTCTGCAATCGGAACTGCAACATTTTTGGCGTAATGTAGAAAGGGTTGATATCAATCGCGGTCGTATAATCCTTATGTTCCAGGAATGTTCGTACCGGTCGATATATTTCTTCTACCAACTCTTCCGTAGTGCGGGAAGGCTCAGGTTTGATGTCTGGATTGTCCAGACAATACTGCACCATACTTTTTGCTGCAATTCGACCTTCAGTAAACGACCCTGATGAGAATTTATGACCTGATGCACCGACACCATCACCACCGGTAAACAACCCGTTTACCGTGGTCATTCGATTGTATCCCCAGGAATAGTGATCGGGACTGCCCGGCAGATCATCTGGTCCGGAGCACCACAGTCCTGCACAACCTGCGTGGGAGCCGAGCAGATAGGGCTCAGTCGGCATCAACTCCGACATTTCCTTGTCAGGTTCAATGTTTTCACCCGCCCATACACCACACTGAGCAATGGTCATATCCAGAAAGTCTTCCCAGGCTTCCGCTTCCAGGTGTTTGATTTCTTTCGGTGTCATGGTTTCCGCCAGTTTGGCCATGGCAGACGGGGTGTCCATCATGATAGGACCACGCCCTTCCCGCATTTCGATCATCATAAGGTGATTCCTGAGACAGGTCCCCATGGCAAAACCAACGGCGTATTTGTCATAGAATCATCGACGTGTCTGCCAACGTCATAAACCAGATCCTCGCGGGTAATCCCCATCAGATCGCCCCGTACATAGCGGACATACTCAGCCGGATCATTATCACCCATATAGGTGTTGATCGCAGATAACCCCTGGGCAACCGCGCCAGAACGATCCATTGCCGCTTTATCTACGAGCTTGATGTTGAGGCCGGTTCCCTCAGACCATTTCATGATTTCGAATGCTGCGCCACAAGCGGCCATCCCTCCGCCGATGATGAGAATGTCGCACTCCTCTTCGACTACTTCAGGATTTGAAAACGAATAGTCTGACATCAAGGTCTCCTATTTGAAAAAAGTTAATGCAATATCCGGCTGAATCTAGTTGGCCACAAACTGACTCATGTCACAGCTATGGGTTGCATCAGTGAATAAACGGTTATGGTTTGTCAAATCGCTGCTGTCTGCTTCAGGCTTTCCACCGTAAGGGTCTGCAGAACCTTCCGGGGTCGTGCGGATAGGAAATTTGAACCGTTTTAATTTTCCGTTCCTGAATTTGATGGTCCACATGATTGAATCAGTCCCTCTGAGTGGCTGAACCTGAGCGCCCAATGGCACGACGTCTGCATAGTGACGGCATTCAATCGCCTGTTGAGGGCAGACTTTAACGCACGAATAACATTCCCAGCACTGTTCGGGTTCCTGGTTATAGGCTTTCATCGCGTGGCCGGTTTCGGAACCATCCTTGTCGAGCTTCATCAGGTCGTGGGGGCAAATATACATACAGGCAGTTTTGTCCTGACCTTTACAACCATCGCATTTGTCGGTACGAACGTAAGTAGGCATCACTTTTCTCCGATTCGGGTAAAAAATAACAACGCTGGCAAACAGAGTGCTGTTTGAAACTTATAATCTAACCGTTTCGGAGTTAAAATTCTAATTAGAATTACGATTCGTTTCATAAGCTCCATTTATGGGAACTGAATTAATAATATTTATATGTAATATTCTCCCCTACGGGAAAAATATTTCATCTCTGTCCGATTCATTCGAACCTGATTACAGATATTATGAACTCCTGGTTCGGAGCAATAAGTATACTCCCAAAACGACCATGGGCAGGCTGAGCAAATGTCCCATCGTTATCCAGTTCAACGCAATGGTTCCAATATGGCTATCAGGTTCCCTGAAAAACTCCACAATGATTCGGAAGATCCCGTATCCGGACAAAAACAGCCCCGATATTTGTCCCGGTTTTCTGACCCGGGAAGAAAACCACCATAAAATGATGAACAGCAGCAATCCTTCAAGCAATGCTTCGTAAATTTGCGACGGGTGCCTTACCTGACCGGGCGCAGTATGAAACATGACCCCCCAGGGAAGATCTGTCACCCTGCCCCACAACTCCTGGTTGATGAAGTTGCCGATGCGACCGAAGAACAAGCCGGGCGGGATCAAAGGCGCCAGAAAATCTGAAACCGTGAGATAGACACGCCGGGTTATTCTTGCATAACCGCCAATCGCCACCAGCACGCCGAGCAATCCGCCATGAAATGACATTCCACCATCCCATATAGCGAAAACTTCGAGAGGATTTCCAATGTAGTAGCTCAGGTTATAAAAAACCACATAGCCGAGCCGTCCGCCGACGATCACTCCCACCGCAATAAAAAAAAGCAGGTCTGCAATCTCATCCGGCTTCCAGCCCGAATTCTGCTGGCGCACACGATACTGCGCCAAAACGAACGCAACTCCAAAGCCCAGTAAATACATGAGTCCATACCAATGTACCTCAAGCGGGCCAATTGATATGGCGACTGGATCGAAGTCAGGATGTACAATCAAGGGAATTCACTGTCTATAGCTATACTCAACTGTGTTAGACGGGCCGTACAGACCTGCAGGCCGAATAACCGAAATTCATCTTACCACACAGACTCGATTCCAGAACCTTCCGATGCCAAACAAACTGATTGACCAAAGCAGCCCTTATCTTTTGCAACATGCCAATAACCCGGTTGACTGGCATCCGTGGAACGATCAGTCCCTGGAGTTGGCCAGAGCCGAAAACAAACCCATCCTTCTTTCCATTGGCTATGCAGCTTGTCACTGGTGCCATGTGATGGAGAAGGAAAGTTTCGAAAACGAGGAAATAGCCTCAATCATGAATACCTTTTTCGTATGTATCAAGGTGGATCGTGAAGAACGGCCTGATCTCGACAAAATTTATCAACTGGCTCACCAGATGCTGACTCAACGCCCTGGAGGCTGGCCACTGACCGTCGCCCTGACTCCCCATGGACATGCTCCCTTTTTCGCCGGCACCTACTTTCCTCCGACCAGCAGATCAAACATGCTCGGCTTTGGCGAATTGCTGCAAAAGATTTTCAGTCATTATCAGGAAAATCAGGAGAAAATGAGTGACTATCTTCTGTCATTCAACAGCGCCCTTGAAAAACTCAATCCCTCTGCACCGGCATCGACGATTGCTGACCCGGTAGCGGTTCTGGATCATGCAACCGGGATTTTGGACAATCAATTTGATACCGTCTTTGGCGGATTTGGCAGTGCGCCAAAATTTCCTCACCCTACCCAGCTTGAATTACTGATGGTCGCCGCCGCCAGGCCGACAGTGACCTCCCCGAATGCGACGGTGATGGTCGAGAAAACTTTGACCCTAATGGCCCAGGGCGGTTTATACGATCACCTGGCAGGTGGATTTTTCCGCTACTCGGTGGACCGGGAGTGGAAAATCCCTCATTTCGAAAAAATGCTGTACGACAATGCCCAGTTACTCGCACTTTACAGTCATGCCTGGCAGGTTCTCCCGAAACCACTGTACAGGAATGCGGCCACATCTACAGCACAGTGGGTAATCGATGAAATGCAACAACCTGAAGGAGGTTACGCTTCAACTCTGGATGCCGATTCCGAAGGAGAAGAAGGGAAATATTATGTGTGGAGTGAAACCGACCTGTGCGCCGTGCTTTCTGAGGATGAATACACCCATATCGAAAATACCTTTGGCTTGTTCGGAGAAGCAAATTTCGAAGGCCGGTGGCACCTGAATCTCAATTCGGATATTGATCATGAGTTGCCCGATCAAAACTCCGAAACAGACCAAGTCATAAGGAATGCAATATCCAGATTACTCGAAATACGCCGTCATCGGGTTCGCCCTGCCCTGGACGATAAGATACTGACCGCCTGGAACGGCCTGATGATTTCAGGGATGGCGCTCGCGGGAAGGATTTTCAATTGTGATTCCTTTATAGAGTCTGCACAAAAATCGGTTGATTTCATAAGGAACAATCTGTGGCAGGGAAACCGGTTGCTCGCCAGTTGCGCCAAAGGCAAATCACACCTTAACGGCTATCTGGATGACTATTCATTCATGCTCTGCGGAATCCTGCAACTGCTGCAATCGAAGTGGCGCCAATCCGATCTGGAATTCGCAGTCAATATAGCGGATGCGATGATTGACCGCTTTGAAGATACTGAACGGGGCGGTTTCTATTTCACCTCCCATGACCATGAAAGGCTGCTGTATCGACCCAAGACCGGCGCCGACGACGCCATTCCTTCAGGTAATGGTCTGGCAATATCGGGGTTGCTCGGGCTTGGCTACTTACTGGCGGAAACCAGATATTTACAAACCGCAGAAAAAGCGCTCGCCCTGTTCTCCGACGAACTTCGACGCCATCCATCCATCAACGCATCCATGTCGATTGCCCTGCAAAAATTCGATCATGCATTTTCTACCGTAATCATTCGTGGCAAAAGGGACGATATGAAGCAATGGTCTGATTACATCAACCAGAAATACACTCCAGGCCTGCAATGCTTTGCCATCCCGGACAGCATCGAGAAACTGCCGCCCTCGCTTGCAATTTATAAATCACAACCCAGTACATCCGCTTACGTTTGCAAGGGCAATCAATGCAGCCCTCCTGTCACTGATCTCAAGCAGTTACGGGAGGACCTGTCCTGACCTGATCATCACAACATCCCACACGCCATGGCCCAGTTGTTTACCGCGACGTTCAAATTTGGTCTCAGGACGCCCGGTGGGTGGTGACGTATAGTTGCCGGATCCCGATTTATTTATCAGAGTCGGATAACACTCAAGTTTCCGTAAGGCTTCGCTGGCATAGTCTTCCCAGTCTGTTGCGAAGTGAAATACTCCGCCTGGTTTTAATTTTGCGATCACACAGTCGACGAAGCCGGGTTGTAATATTCGCCTTTTATGATGTTTCTTTTTTGGCCAGGGATCCGGAAAGAACAGGTTTATCTGATCAAAAGATTGATCCGGGAATGCATCGTTCAGGCTATCAACTGCATCACCCATCAACACCCGAACATTTTCGAGTTGATATTTGTGTAATTGCAGCAGAAAATGGCCTACCCCTGGCCGGTACACTTCTACCCCGATATGGTTTTTATCCGGGTTTTCTCTGGCGAGCTGAACCAGGACTTCTCCATCACCAAAGCCTATCTCCAGAACAGTCTGTGCATGTCGGCCAAAGACGGCGGGAATATCAACCTTGTCCGGACAATTGTCAGCCATATCCAATCCATAGACAGGAAACAATTCATTTATTGCCTGCTGCTGGCCCCGGGTCATTCTGCCCCCGCGAACTACGTAGCTTCTAATTGACTTGCGGGGGCTGGAGCAGGTATCCATCACAATCTGATATTGCTCTGCAAACCATGGAATCAGCGGAAGGAGACCGCTTCCTGCCGTCTGCAAGGCTGGAAGCGGTTATGTCAGTTAAAACCTTGAAATATCAGGTATCCGGTTTCAGGATTTTCTGTAGCTCGCCGTTTTCATACAACTCGGTCATGATGTCACAACCACCGATGAACTCGCCCCGAACATATAACTGGGGCACTGTCGGCCATTTGGAATAGTCCTTGATTCCATCCCTTACTGAACTGTCGGCCAGTACATCCACCGAAGCGAATTTTACTTCACATTCCTGAAGGATCTGTGCTGTGCGCCCGGAAAATCCGCATTGAGGGAAATCCGGAGAACCCTTCATGAAAAGAATAATCTCATTGTTGTCTATTACTTCTTTCAACTGTTCTTGAATTGACATGCATCAACCTCCTGATAAAATTATAGGTGTGACTCCGACTTAATCTGTCTGCATTTCGTCAGGGGTCATTGTTTTCATCGACAATGCGTGAATTTCAGACTTCATCCTGTCCCCCAATACACCATAAACCATCTGGTGTCGCTGGATCAGTGATTTACCTTCAAAATCCACACAGACAATAACAGCGTCGAAATGATGACCATCGCCATCAACCTCGACCCGACTGCCTGCCAGACCTTCACAAATCCAGCCTTGTATATCCAGGGGAGTAACCATTTTCTTGTTATATGTGTTGTTATATGTGTTTATTATCGAGCGATTGTAACCTGCATACAGGCTGGATTAATCAAGTATCCTCTCCAGATTGGCTAACTGTGCGATATCCCGTAGTTTGTCAGGAATATGAGTGAAATGTAAGCTTGATGAGCTTCTGATCGCACGATCATACCAATTTACAAACAGTGCAAGCGCTGCGCTGTCCACTTTTTCCACCCCCTGTAAATCAATCTGATAATCTGGTTCGGTAAATGCCGGGGTATTTTGATAAACTGCATTGATCGTATTATGGGTTAACACCCCGACCAGACTTATCACGTCACCTCGAATACTGATTTGAATACGAGCCTCATTCACTTGAATAGCTCCTGTCGTTATTGGTTTTCATCAAGGCAATCGTTCCATCAAGACCATCCTTGAGGATGGACGACTGAATCACGTTTCGATAATTCAATACCATGTTCAGATCAGCCACCGTCAAATTGTAGATTTTCCAGTTCTCCCCCGGTTTCTGCACCATAGAATATACCATGTCTATGAGAGTACCATTATCAATCCGGAATTGACCACGCACATTGGCAAATTTTATCGACTTCTTCTGCTTGATCCGGGTTTCATCAAAAGACATGTTTTCGTTGCCCGTGTATTGGAATAACACAATGGCATAAGTGGCAATCAGCAATCTTTTCAACTCATGCGCAAACTCCCTGCGCTGTTTCGAAGTGGCTGTCTTCCAGTTTCCAGCCAGTATCAGTTTGGAGATATAGTCAAAATCAAATAACGGGCCGGCAATCCGGTCGACCAGATCAAACAGTTGTGTCTGGCTATTTTCGAGTTGTTGCCTGTCGGCGGTAAAAGAAACGACCATCGAATCGACGGCGCTCTTGATAACCGGTGCGGGATCTTCGGTTGCCGATGAGATTGACGAAATACTCAACAGAGCAGCCAAACCCAGGCAGATGAACGTGCGAGTCAAGGATTTCAATCGTATGTTCATTGGGAACTTCCTTCCCTGTCACGACCTTGAGTGAACATGAACTGACTGATCAGGGACTCAAGCTGGATGGCCGACTGGGTAAATTCCAGGACATCACCTTCCTCAAGGTGTAAATCTGACGAACCGGGGGACAGACCGATATACTGCGCTCCAAGCAAACCCGAAGTCAAGATCGATGCGCCGGTATCCATGGGTAATGTATCGTAGTGTTTATCTATGTAAAGATCGACTATCGGGATATATTCCTGCTTGTCAATCCATATTTTTCCGACGCGACCGACACGAACCCCCCCGATCATTACCGGGGCCTTGACGCTCAAACCACCAATATTATTGAAGTGCGCTTCTATTTTATAGGTCTGGCCCGAGCCGAAACTGGTCCCGCTGACCTTGATCGCAAGCATAGCCAAAGCGCCCATGCCTGCCAGCATGAATATTCCAACCCACATTTCCAGGTTCTTGTTCCTCATTCTTTTCAGGAGCCTCCAAACATCAACGCTGTCAATATATAGTCGCCACCGAGTATGGCGAGTGACGATGAAACTACCGTTCTGGTTGTCGCTAGGCTTACCCCTTCCGATGTCGGTTCAGCATCGTATCCTTCGAACAAGGCAATCCAGACCACGATAAAGCCGAACACCACACTTTTTATCACACCATTGAGCACATCATCAACCAACTCGACGCCATTCTCGATGGAAGTCCAATAGACTCCCGGGTCAACCCCGAATTGGCCATGAGCTACCAGATACCCACCCAGTATGCCGACAGCGCTCATCATTGCCGCCAGCAGTGGCATGGCAATAATACCGGCGATAAACCGTGGACCAATCACCCTGATCATCGGATTCACAGCCATCATTTCCATCGCAGCCAACTGCTCTGTAGTTTTCATTAAACCGATCTCTGCGGTCAGCGCGGACCCCGCCCTGCCTGCGAACAACAAGGCAGCAAGCACCGGGCCGAGTTCCCTGACCAGGAACAATGCAACCACCAACCCTAAGCTGGACTCGGCGCTGAAATTTACCAGTTGATAATAACCTTGCAGCCCTAGAACCATACCCACGAATAACCCGGATACCAGGATAATGAGCATGGTCAATACACCAATTGAATAAATCTGCTGAATGATCAGAGACCCCCTTGGCAGACACTGACAGGCACCGCGCAGCGCTTGCAACAGGAACAAAAAGGCGGCGCCGAGTCTGTAGAACAGTCCCAACCCCCAATTCCCGAGATTGATAACAAAGCTCACTGATCGTGCACTCCCAGATCATCAAGATAATTCCCGGCAGGGTAGTGGTATCTGACCGGGCCATCCGGCAACCCATTCATGAACTGTCGGATATCGGGTTGACTACTGTTCATCATATCCTCTGCACTACCATGTCCTACGACCTTTCCGTTATCCAGCAAATAAACATAGTCAGCAATACTGCACCCTTCATGCACATCATGAGTAACCACCACGGAAGCAATCCCCATCGCATCATTCAATTTTCGAATCAATTGAATGATAACCGACATGGAAATCGGATCAAGCCCGACAAAGGGTTCATCGTACATGATCAATTGCGGGTCAAGGGCAATGGCCCGTGCCAGCGAAACCCGACGAGCCATGCCACCGGATAACTCCGATGGCATCATATTCCTGGCCCCGCGAAGTCCGACCATTTCCAGTTTCATCAGTACCATCAGGCGAATAATATCTTCCGGCAAATCTGTTTGTTCCCGAATTGGGAATGCGATATTGTCATAGACATCCAGGTCAGTCAAAAGTGCATTGTTCTGGAACATTACGCCCAATTTTCTTCGCATCACATATAGCTCGGCGCCCTGATTAGTCGGTATCGGCTTGCCATCAAAAATCAGATTTCCACGATCCGGCTTGATTCGCCCACCAAGCATACTCAGAAATGTTGATTTGCCACAACCACTTGGGCCCATGATAACCGTCACTTTCCCACGGGGAATAGCCAGATTCAAACCACCGAATACGCTGCGGTGTCCGAATGAAAAGTGAACATCCGTCGCCTCGACAAGAGGATTATCAAAAAGTTTCGGGGAGTGGGGACGACTCATTCTGCTGGTATATGCCTGTATTTTATTGGTCGGGGTGAGAGGATTTGAACCTCCGACCACCGCAACCCCATTGCGGTGCGCTACCAGGCTGCGCCACACCCCGAATACTGACAGGAAGTTCCTGTCCGTGAAAATCTGGATTGTTCTCCAAGGATCAGCTTAGAATTTGCTGAACTTCGGAAAGCTCCTCAATCAGTTGTGAGACCATCTTGCTGGCCTCCTGAGTGCTCTTTGCAGCCACGCCCGATTCAGAATTATCATTGGCAAGCTGTTCCAACTGGCTTCTGGCGCCACTTATCGTGAATCCTTCCTTGTATAACATCCGGCAAATATGTCGTATCAGCTTGACCTCATGTCTTTGGTAATACCGCCTTCCACGGCGTTTAACGGGCTTTAACTGGGGAAATACCGTCTCCCAGTAACGTAAAACCTGTGGTTTGATCTCGCAAAGTTTGCTCACTTCGCCGATAGCGAAATATCGCTTGGGAGGTATTGGCGGGAGTTCAAACCCTGTTGGATCAAGCATCAGCGTATTTGATTATCCCTGCGTTTCCGGTTTAAATCAAAAACGTTTTTATTGACGTTCTTTTTCAGCTTTTGACCTGGCTGGAAGGTGACTACCCGCCGGGGCGAGATAGGCACTTCTTCCCCGGTTTTCGGATTACGTCCAAGGCGTTCTGGTTTTTCACGGAGGTTGAAGCTGCCAAAACCCGATAGCTTGATCGAATAGCCTTCCCCGAGCAGCAGACGGATTTTCTCAAAAAATAATTCAACAAACTCCTTGGACTCACGTTTGTTCAACCCGACTTCATTGAAAAGTGTATCCTTTAAATCTGCTTTTGTTACCGTCATATTTTCGGTGCTTACGTTGATTTCCGATTTATTATTATATTGTTTAATGCCGTAGGCGTGCACCCATTTCGCGTTCAAGCAGCCCGATAATACGCTCTGTTACAGCTTCTACTTTTGAGGATGTAAGACTGCTTGATTCTGACTGAAATGTCAAGGCAACAGCCAGGCTTTTCTTGTTTCTTTCCAGCTTGTGTTCTCGGTAAATGTCAAACAACTCGAGCTTCTTCAATAATTCTCCGCCGCCAGCGCGAATGATTTCCAATACAGGTTGCACTTCAACTTCTTCATCAACCAGAATTGCCAGATCTCTTTGCAGTGAAGGAAACTTCGATACTTCGGAAAATTCAGGCAATCCTGAGTGGGTTAAAATCGAGAGGTCAATCTCAAACAGATAAACGGATTGGTCTATCTCATAAAATTTTTGCTGTGCAGGATGAAGCCTGCCAGCATGACCAATTACATCCTTTTCATATTCAATCCGGGCGCATTGTCCTGGATGCAATGCACTGTGCACAGTTCGCCTGAATTGAAATCGATCAGGATTGATGGATAAATTCAGGATCGCTTCAAGATCTCCCTTGAGATCGAAAAAATCCACCTCCCTTGAATCGTGCCCCCACTGACTTGGCAGACAAAGTCCGCTTATCAGACCGGCCAGATAATTTTCTTCATGGCTCTTTCTCTCATTTTCGGCTTTGTTAAAAACATGTCCGATCTCGAATAACCGAACCCGGCTCTCCTGACGATTCAGGTTATTCTGCAACGCCTCCAATAATCCAGGCCAAAGGCTTTGACGCATCACTGCCATATTGTCAGCGATGGGATTGGCCAGCACAATCGCATCCGCCCTGTCCAGTAAGTTCTGTTGGGAAGCCGGATCCACAAAGCTGTAGGTCATCGCTTCATGATAGCCCCTTTGAATCAGTACCTGTTTAATATCATGTTGGGTGATGACGCCTTCACGGTAGCGGCCTGCCTGATGATTTGCCGAAGGCGCTGTCGGCGCAATTTTCTCAAAGCCATAACATCTCCCCACCTCTTCCACAAGATCATGTTGACCCTGAATGTCGAACCTCCAGCCTGGCGGTATGACTTCCCATCCCGATGCGGTTGGGGTCACTGACATTCCAAGACCCCGCATGATTCTGGTCGTCTCTTTGGCAGGTACGCGGGTGCCGAGTACCCGCTCGATTTCTGACTGGTGAAATCTGATTGGCCGGAATTGTGGAAGCGCTGATCTTTCGATTGCATCGGTAACCGGCCCGGCCTGTCCACCCGCGATTTCAAGAATCAGTCCGGTTGCCCTTTCTATTGCGCTCAACTGGAGTTCACTATCAACCCCCCTTTCGAATCGATGTGAGGCATCCGTGTGCATGCCGAGTTGCCGGGCCTTCCCGAGAATGTCGTCGGGCAGAAAGAGTGCAGATTCGAGATATATATCCGTGGTGTTGCCGGTTATCGCAGAACTGTTTCCGCCCATAATGCCGGCAAGTGCAATCGCTGTTTGATGGTCGGCAATCACCAGGTTGCCGTTCGACAGCTTCACCGTGCTGCCATCAAGCAGTTCAAGTTCCTCCCCTTCACCTGCTCTTCGAACCACAATGCCACCGCTGATCCGGGCCAGATCAAACGCATGCATGGGTTGACCGAGTTCATGCATCACATAGTTGGAAATATCGACTATCGGGTTAATGCTGCGCATCCCTGAGCGTCGCAATCGTTCAACCATCCAGTCCGGGGTTCTCGCACTCATGTCGATACCCTGAATCGCCCGACCTGCATATCGCGGGCAGGCATCAACCGCTTCCAGCCTGACCTCAAGAGACCGTGAAATTGTCGGCTGGCTGGCGCTGATTGCTGGAACTTCAAGTCTGGTGTCGGTCAACACCGATATTTCACGGGCCACGCCGACCATGCCAAGACAATCTCCACGATTCGGCGTCAGCTTCAATTCGAATACCAGATCGTGCAGATCAAGGTAGTCGGCAATACCGGCGCCCAACGGTGCATTCTGATCGAATTCGATAATCCCGTGAGCAGATTCCGCCAGACCCAATTCCATCGCAGAGCACAACATGCCCTCGGATTCTTTTCCTTTGACATCCCGTCCGAGAATGGTCATGTCGCCTATTTTCGCGCCTGCTCTGGCCACCGCGGTTCGCAATCCCTCACGCACATTGGCTGCGCCACACACTATGGACAACCGTTCTCCGTTGCCGACGCTGACTTCACACAGGCTCAGATTCGGAGCATGTGGATGGGATGTGACAGTGGTAATTTCGCCCACTATCACCCTGGTTGAATCCAGTTGCGGACCCGCACGGGTTATAGACTCCACTTCTAACCCGGCGAGAGTGAGTTTTTCAGCCAGTTCTTCGGTCGAAATTTTCGGATTGACCCATTCCCTTATCCAGGATTCACTGACCAGCATAGCGCACGCCCGATTTATACGGTGCCACGAAATTGTCGCAGGAAGGACAAATCATTGTTGAAAAACAAACGCAGATCGTTTACTCCATAACGCAACATGGTCAAGCGTTCGACTCCCAATCCGAATGCATAGCCGGAATATACCGTGCTGTCTACGTTGCCGTGTCTGAGCACTTCAGGATGAACCATGCCGCAGCCCAGTACTTCCAGCCATCCGGTTTCCTTGCAGATTCGACAACCCTTGCTGTTACAGAATACGCACCCCATATCCACCTCTGCCGAGGGTTCCGTGAAAGGAAAATACGACGACCTGAATCTGACCGGAAGATCCTTCTCGAAGAATTCCTGTATAAAATAGATGAGGATGCCCTTGAGATCCGAAAAGGTAATATCCGTATCGATACACAGGCCTTCGAGTTGATGAAACATCGGGGTATGAGTTATATCGGAGTCACAACGATACACCCGTCCAGGGGCGATCACTCGAATCGGCGGCCGGGTATCGTGCATGTACCGAATCTGTACAGGAGAAGTATGCGTTCTCAGCACTACATGATCATCAATGTAGAACGTATCATGCATGGCGCGGGCAGGATGATTCCGGGGGATGTTGAGTGCCTCGAAGTTGTGGTAGTCATCCTCAATCTCAGGTCCGGTTGCGATATTGAAACCCATTCGGTCAAAAATATCTTCCATCCTCCTGATAGTGCGCGAAACCGGATGGAGAGTGCCAGTCGACTGCCCTCTTCCCGGCTGAGTGACATCGATTTTCTCTTTCTCCAGCTGCCCGGTAGTCTCCTGAATCTCCAGTTCCTGATACCTGGATTGTATCTTATCGGTGATTTGCAACTTGATCTTGTTTACATCCTCGCCATAACTTTTCCGCTCGGTGGGAGGCAAACTGCCAATCCGTTTCAACTGTCCGGTAATAATCCCCTTTTTGCCGAGATACTCAACACGAATGACATCCAGGGCAGCCCGGGACTCTGCACCGCGAATAGCATCCACGGCTTTCGGGTAAATAAATACCGGCGGTCGATTATCAGAAGACACAGTATATAGGATAGTTTCAATTCCCCTGCAAACTGCACCGGGAATCAGGGTGAAACACCGGGCTTGCAGAGATTTTTCTGCCCCACAACAACCAGATTCAAGCGGTTGGACTATCCAGAGCCAGCTTTGCCTGTTCCGCCAGCGCCATAAATGCCACCTTGTCATGAACAGCAAGATCAGACAACACTTTACGGTCCAATTCAATACTGGCTTTGTTCAATCCAGCAATAAAACGACTGTAACTGATTCCATTTTCTCGCGCTGCCGCATTGATACGTACAATCCACAGGGAACGAAATTGACGTTTTCTCTGGCGTCTGTCCCGATAAGCGTATTGACCCGCTTTATCTACTGCCTGTTTGGCAACCTTGTAAAGCCGACTGCGGGCGCCACGATACCCCTTGGCTTGTTTCAGTACCTTTTTATGGCGGGCCTTGGCTACCACCCCTCTCTTTACTCTTGACATATTCCTGTTCCTTGATTGATCAACTGTAGGGAAGCAACTGTTTAACAGCAGCGTGATCTGCAGAATCGACCAACAGGCCAGTCCTGAGATGTCGCTTCCGCTTGGTGGATTTCTTGGTTAGAATATGATTCAAGTGGGATTGGGAACGTTTGAATTTTCCCGAGGCTGTGCGTTTGAAACGCTTGGCCGCGCCACGATTGGTTTTAAGTTTCGGCATTACTTACTCCAGTATTTGCGGCCTTGAAATATCTTCGGCCGTATTAATTGTCATAATTCAATAAAAATCAACGATGGTAGTTCTGGAATGGACTACTTCTCGTTTTACGGTTAAAGCTGCTCAGATATATGCGAAACTGAACCGGCTTTTTTCAAATTTCTCTTCGGGGTCAAAACCATGACCATCTGACGCCCCTCCAGTTGTGCTGTCTGCTCAACCTCGGCGATTTCCTGCAAATCTGCTTTCACCCGATCCAGCATGATCAGACCCAACTCTTTATGGGCCATCTCCCGGCCCCTGAATCGCATGGTCACCTTGGTTTTATTCCCCACCTTGAGAAACGCTGCCAGTTTTTTCACCTTAACGTCATAATCCCCAACATCGGTGCCAGGACGAAATTTGATCTCCTTTATCGTAATCTGTTTTTGCTTCTTTTTTGCATCCTGCCTTTTCTTGCTCTCGTTGTATAAAAACTTGCCATAATCCATGATTCGGCAAACGGGCGGGTCAGCATTGGGAGAAATCTCTACCAGATCCATTCCAGCCTTTTCTGCGTTGGCCAGCGCATCGTTTCTCGAAATGATACCCAGTTGCTTGCCATCCGTAGATATAACTCTTAATGGATCGCCCGAAATGTGATCATTTACAGTTGGTTGTTTTTGTTTTGCTATGTCTTGTTCCTCATCAGTCTCACTTTAGATAATCCCGTACGAACCGCTCCACGGGCATGGAACCCAGATCTTCCCCATCTTGTGCCCGAACTGCAACCAAATTTGTTTCAAGCTCACGGTTTCCCACAATAAGCAGATACGGGATGCGCTGAATCGTATGCTGACGGATTTTAAATCCGATCTTCTCGTTTCTCAAGTCGGATTCCACTCTGAACCCCTGTTTTTTCAAAGTTTCTTGTGTTTCCCTTACATAATTCGCCTGGTTGTCAGTAATATTCATGATTACAGCCTGAACAGGAGCGAACCAGACCGGAAATTTACCTTCCCAATGTTCAATTAAAATACCAATGAATCGCTCAAAAGTGCCAATCAGGGCACGATGCAACATGACCGGGGTCTTTCTGGAACCGTCCTCGGCAACGTACTCGGCATCCAAACGGGCTGGCATGGAAAAATCCACCTGCATGGTGCCGCATTGCCAGACCCGGCCAATACTGTCTTTCAGGGAGAACTCGATTTTCGGCCCATAGAAAGCGCCTTCACCCGGGTTTAACTCCCAACTCAGACTCTTGCTGTCCAACGCTTGAGCCAGCGCCGCTTCGGCCTTGTCCCAATCTTCGTCACTGCCTACCCTGTTTTCCGGCCGGGTCGACAATTTATAGATAATTCCGGTAAAACCAAAAGTTAGATAGACGTGATGCAGGAAGTCGATAAAATCCGATACCTCGCTTTGCACTTGATCTTCGGTACAAAAAATGTGTCCGTCATCCTGCACAAATGCCCGTACCCGCATCAATCCGTGCAAAGCGCCCGATAATTCATTTCGATGACATGAACCGAACTCTGCGAATCGAAGGGGTAAATCACGATAACTTTTCAGACCTTGATTAAACACCTGAATATGGCAGGGACAATTCATCGGTTTGAGTGCAAAGTCACGACCTTCCGATTTTACGGAAAACATGTCGTCACCAAATTTGTCCGCATGACCCGAGCGCTCCCAAAGTGAGTAATCAACCACTGCGGGAGTATTGATTTCCAGGTAATTACGCTTGCGTTGCTCAGTCCTCATGTATTGTTGCAGCGTTTGATACAGCGCCCAGCCCCGAGGATGCCAAAAGACCATGCCCGGCGCCTCTTCCTGCATGTGGAATAAATCAAGTTGTCTGCCCAGTTTGCGGTGATCTCTCTTTGCAGCTTCTTCCAACTGATTCAGATAAGCTTTCAGTTGTTTTTTATCTGGCCAGGCTGTTCCGTAAATTCGTTGAAGCATTTCATTACTGGAATCTCCTCGCCAGTACGCTCCAGCAACTTTCATCAATTTGAACGCCTTCAGGTGGCCAGTGCTCGGCACGTGAGGACCTCGACACAAATCGGTAAATCCATTCTGGCTGTACAGGGAGAGTTTCTCATCGTCCGGTATCGATTCAATAATTTCCGCCTTGTACACTTCTCCCTGATCCCGGAAAAACTCAACTGCTGCTTTTCGCTCTATCAATGTTCGCTGAACACGGTAGTCGGCTTTGGCGATTTGTGACATGCGCTGTTCGATGGCAGCCAGATCGTCCTCTGAAAATCCCGGGCGATATGAAAAATCATAGTAAAACCCATCAGCAATAACCGGGCCAATGGTCACCTGAGCTTCAGGAAATAATTGTTTCACTGCCTGAGCGAGCAAATGTGCAGTTGAATGCCGGATGACTTCCAGACCCGCTGCATCCCTTGCGGTAATGATACTCAGTTCGCAGTCTTCCTCCAGCAATGCGCTGGTATCGCTCAATTCGCCATTCACAGTGGCCGCAATGGCAGCTTTCGCCAGACCAGCGCCGATATCCCGGGCAACGTCAAATACAGTCAGGGGGTTGTGAAAATCCCGGACGGACCCGTCAGGAAGAGAAATTCGAGGCATTATCAGTGCTCATTCAGTAGCATTTTGTACCGGAGAACGCATGTTATCGTAGTTATCGTCAGGCATGTTGATATGAGATCATACCCCTTCCGCAAGAACTTTCTGGTAGGCACGAGTGGATTCGAACCACCGACCCCCACCATGTCAAGGTGGTGCTCTAACCAACTGAGCTACGTGCCTGTCGAAGGCGCAGGAGTTTACACATTCTTGTCCGGCAATTCAATTGGATCTGACTCCAGGATAAAAGTACCTGTAAAATAAGTGATTGAATCAGGTCAGGATTGATTCAGGCTGGGTTCATGCGGGTGATTGTATTAATTCATCAATCTTGATATGATCTGCTCTGTCTCACTGGACTTGAGCGAGTATCTGACAAGCATTTGTGTTTATTCCAGAATAAATCCAGGTTCGACCCGGTATTTTAAAACCGGGGGCAGGAGACACGAAGAAAGATTTTAGGTGAAACCGTCCGGCTATCCGTGGAATTGGCCATTTGGATTGAATGTCGATGTTAAAAAGACGGTTTCCCCAATACAGGCGGTGATGACCGCAGACAGCCCTCCTCACAACGAGTCAGGGTTAAATCAGGTTGGTTCAGGGTATCAGGCAGTTTGAGATTACTGGACGATTTGCAGAAATTAGAAGAGAGAAAGTTTTTTTCGCTAAACATCCAGACATTATGAAGCATGGATTTAACAAGCATGACTGAAGCTTGTGTCAAGCTTCTGGATATGGTCAAGCTGATATCGGTTCGAGGTCTGGGCCGTGAACCCGCAGCCATCAAATCTACAGGATTTACGGATACTAACCGGAAACAGCGGTTATGGAACATGTTTGGCGAATATCATCCAATTTGATTTTCAAAAACCAATTCAACCAGCATGGCTTTTTAGCCTTATGTCGTTTTGAAATCAATTGAAATCAAATGTTGAAATGCTGACGTTGAGTTAACATCGAGTTAACTCTGAAATGATTGATTCAGGCTTTCCATAGTCAAATACGGGAAGCGAACAGACCCGGTTCAGATGAAACCGTGCTGTTCAATTTCGGGCCATTAGCCTCCTCCTCTTTTCTGCTCTGGTTAATTTTGTCGGGGCCATCCCATAATTTGGATTTTCCCGTTTTCCGATTGGGAACGGGAATGGTTGGATGCCGGGCGGATACAACTCTTGTTCCCACGGCGCCGGGATATGTTAATGAAAAGAATGTTATTTAATGCAACCCATGCGGAAGAGCTTCGGGTTGCCATTGTCGATGGACAAAAATTGATTGATCTTGATCTGGAAGCGGCAGTCAGGACAGAAAAGAAAGGAAATATTTACAAGGGCATCATCACAAAAGTGGAACCGAGCCTCGAAGCGTGTTTTGTAGACTACGGCTCGGAAAAACAGGGATTTCTCCCACTCAAGGAGATTTATCGGGGATACTTCAACGGCTATGACACAAAGACCCAGATCACCGACGTAAAGATTGATTCAGTGATCAGGGAAGGCCAGAAGATGATCATTCAGGTCGACAAAGACGAACGCGGCACAAAAGGCGCCGCACTGACTACATTTGTCAGTCTGGCCGGGCGATTTCTGGTTTTCATGCCCAACAATCCAAAAGGCGGCGGGATTTCAAGAAGAATTGCCGGGGAAGACCGTAACGAGTTACGGGATATATTATCCAGACTTGACATAAGCAGCCAGCACTCACTGATTGCCCGAACAGAAGGAATCGGCAGAAGCCAGGAAGAACTGCAATGGGACCTGGATTTTCTGGTCAGGCTTTGGGAAAACATTGAACAGGCATCCTCAAATTCAAAGGCGCCTTTTCTGATATACCAGGAGGGTAACCTGATAGTTCGCTCGATACGTGATCATTTATCCGAGGATATTACCGAAGTCATTGTCGACGACGAAGAAATCCATGAACGAGCGGAACGATTTATTACCCAGGTAATGCCCCATAACCTGAAAAAACTCAAACTTTACACGGACAGTGTTCCGCTTTTTTCCAGATATCAGATAGAAGGCCAAATCGATTCTGCCTTCAATCGTCTGGTTACCCTGCCTTCCGGGGGTTCACTTTCTGTCGACCATACTGAAGCGTTGATTTCCATCGACGTTAACTCGGCACGGGCTACCAAAGGTTCGGATATCGAAGAAACCGCCCTTAACACCAACCTTGAAGCGGTAGAAGAAATCGCCCGCCAGCTTCGGATCCGTGATATAGGCGGTCTGGTTGTGATCGACCTGATCGATATGTCGATCAGCCGAAATCAGAGAACTGTGGAAAACAGGCTCAAGGAATCCTTGAAGGCAGACCGTGCAAGAGTACAGGTTGGACATATATCCCGCTTTGGGTTACTCGAAATGTCCCGGCAAAGATTGCGCTCTTCGATCAGCGATATTAACTATCAAATCTGCCCAAGATGCGATGGCATGGGCACCATACGAAACGTTGTATCGGCATCCTTGAATTTGCTCCGAATCATAGAAGATGAAGCGCTAAAGGAGAATACCGAAGCGATTCAAGTGATATTGCCGCTGGACATGGCTACTTACCTGTTGAATGAAAAACGCCATGAACTGTGTCAACTCGAAGCAAGGCTGGCATCCCGCACCATTATCATTCCATCTGCTGAACTCAGCAGCCCTCAGTTTCAGATCAAGCGACTGCGAAGCGATGAGCTTGATGAATTGACGGACATTTCCAGTTTTAGACAAAAAGTGGATATAGAGGGCAAAAGCAAGGCGCCATCAAACAAATCCAGAGCTGCAAAGTCAACACAGCCCCATGTGCAACTTGATCAGATTGCGCCCCCTCAATTCGAATCGCCCGCGCCTCCAACTGAATCGGAATCGGGACAGGACAAACCCGGGATTTTTCCGCGCCTGATCCGTTCCCTGTTTGGAAAGGGTGAAGCAACAGAAAAAGCCAAATCAACTGATAGTCCCCCTCAGCAGGAAAGAAGAGGACGACGAGTCCAGGCAAAGAATACCCATTCCGATAAAACAGGAAGGGACAGAAACCGGAATCGGGTCAAGGATGGCGGCAAAAGCGACGACAATCGGGAAAAGCGTTCAAGCAGGCATATTCGTGACCAGCCAGACAAGATGAAATCACAATCGAAGAACTACCGGTCCAAAAAGTCAACCACCGTTGTCCAACAGGATAATCAGGATGACAATCGAACCGGCACGAACAACCAGAAGCAGCGAAATCCAAAATATTTAAACCATCCGGCAAAAAGCAATCCGTCACCTGATCCATCCTCTGCATCGACGGGCCAGAGGCGACCACCCCGGTCTTCCCAGTCGCGATCATACAAACCGCGCCAGGGTTCATCAACGTCGTCAAATGATAACTACGGCCGACAGGCTCATCCCGGCCCGGTCGTCACACAGGGAAACATTCCGGCTGACATTCCGGACGATATTGGGAATCGCAAGGGCTGAAGCATCCTTGCTTGCTTCAAAGTCTCGCCGAATCCCCCGGCCCTGCCGGGGGCTTCAATCACACTGTGTAGTAGACGTTTCGAACAGGGCGATGGACTCAACATGGGCAGTATGCGGGAACATGTCAATGGCGCCTGCACAGATCAGAACATAGTTATTGTTGTTGACAAGTTCGTTCGCATCCCGGGCCAGCGTAGCCGGATTACAGGATACATAAAGGATTCTCTCGGGAAGCAACTTCGGAACCAATTCCGTAACCACTGCCAATGCGCCAGAGCGAGGAGGATCAAGCAATATCTTGTTGAATTTCCTTGCATTGAATCCCCTTGCTTTAGTCAGACGATTAGTTTGATCACCGTATAAATCACCAACAATAAAATCTGCGTTACCGATGTCATTCGATTTCGCATTTTCGATTGCCTGCCTGACCAGACGCTGATCATTTTCAATGCCCAGTACCGACGCGCCTGAACGTGCTATTGGCAATGTGAAATTTCCCAGCCCGCAAAACAGATCCAGAATGCAGTCATCCTTGTCGGGGTCAATCAACGCCACTGCCCTGTCAACCATCATATTGTTAATTGACGCATTTACCTGAATAAAGTCTGAAGGAGAAAATCTCAAAGTGACATCGGTTCCATTCAATCTGTAACTCAAGGGGTTCGGTATTGACGGATACAGTGGCTTGATCGTATCCAATCCACCAGACTGAGAATACACGCCAACTGAAAATTCGCTGGAAAATTGCTGCAGAAGCGCCTCGTCACCCGGTTCAAGTGGCTCCATATGTCTGATAATCATGGCGATGGAATCATCCCCGGCAGCGACCTCGATTTGTGGTATTCGATCATTGTTGGCCATACCTGAAACAAGGTCCCGCAGTTCCGGTAACAAGTCAGATATTCTGGAGTCCAGCGTGATGCATCTTTGTAATTTCGTTACAAAACTGCTTTTTCGTTCTCGAAACCCAACCAGAATACCTCCCTTTTTTGGGACAAGTTTGACGCCCAATCTGGCTTTGCGCCTGTAGTGGCTTGTCGGCCCCTGAATCATTGGCATCCGAATCTCGGGAGAAACCCGACCGATTCTTGACAGATTGTCAAACAGGATTTTCTCCTTATAGTGCGATTGAGCCTGTCCGTTCAGGTGTTGTATCACGCAACCACCACACACACCGAAATACTCGCATCCTGGAACCACCCGGTCCGCAGAAGGTTCAGTCACTTCCAGCAACGTGCCTGAAAATTTTCCCCTGCGCTTTTTCCCTGTTTCAAATCGAATCAGCTCCCCGGGCAACGCACCGTCTACGAAATAAACCCGATCGTCTACCCTGGTTACCCCACTGCCATCATGGGTCAAATCTTCAACCCGGGCGTCTACAACCGCCATGGATCAACTGGCAATATCTGCCGATCTTTCCTTCCAGACGGACAGAAATTCCTTGAAATGCTCACCATCGGACTCCTCCAGAAATTTCTGTACCCGTTCGCATTCGGCACTGTAGCTGTCCCCTGTCAGGTTTCCCCGAACCAATTCCCAGCGCAAATACACCAGGAATGTATTCAGGACATCGGTCTCACAATAGTTTCGAATCTTGTCAATCTCACCATGCTGGAAGGTTTCCCACACGAGATCCCCGCTCATTCCAAGTTTTCCCGGAAATCCAAGCATGACTGCGGTCGATTCCAACGATGCTGCCGCCCTCATATTGAAACCGGCCAGAATATCCATCAAATCAATATGCCGCCAATGGTATCGGCTCAAGTAATTGTTAAAGCGAAATTCGCGGTCATCTTCTCCGGTTTCCCAATAGCGCCTCGCATTGACCCCGTGCAGCAAGGAGCGATAATGCAATACAGGTAAATCAAAACCTGACCCGTTCCAGCTGACCAGAGTAGGTAAATATCGGTCAATGCCGTCAAAAAACCGGGTGATGATTTCTTTCTCTGAAGAATCCGATGCCCCCAGTGACCAGACCTTTATTGACTCTTTTGTGTGTAACATCGTTGAGATAGCCACAACACGATGCAGGTAAAGAGGCAGAAAATTCGATCTGCCGGTTTTTTGAAGCTGTTTGCTTGACATGACTTTGGCTACATCGTCATCGGACAAATCTTTCAATTGATATAAACGACGACCAGTCTCAACATCAGGAATCGTTTCTATATCAAAGACGAGAACATTCATATCAGCTAATTGGATCAGAGGTGGGTGTTACTGGCTTTAAGCCTGGGATTCACGATTGTCCGACTATTCTGAACTTAAAACAAGGATGCATAGTCAATATCTGTCCTGCGATAGCCTGAGCCTGATCGAACCGAATTCCACAAATATCATATTTGTGATTGGCAAACGGCTTCAACATGTCTAATATGGCAGCTAACATTACACAGACTAAAATAATGGTAAATTCTGTTACCGAAGCTTTGGTTTCAACATTAAGCAAATCAAAACCCACCCCATCTGCATCAGAGATTGAATTCCTGAGAGCCTATTATCACCGCCTTTCCGGGCAGGACTATTCCGCGGAGCAGGCATCGAATTTCAGAAATTTCGCGCTGACACATCAACAACTCGGAGAGGCTCGAAAACCCAATGAAATAATTGTTCAACTGCAAAACATTTCCAATTCGAATGGAAACATGAATGAAGGTGAACAAGCCCAGACGAGTATCTACGTCATATCTGACAATTTCCCATTCATCATCAATTCCCTGCGTATATGTTTGAACAGCCTGAGAAAAACGCCGCTTCGAACTATACATCCTGTGTTTGTGGTGAGTCGTAACAAAAATAATATTGCAACCGGGTACCGAAGATACAGTTCAAATCAGGATATTGACAGAGATGAAGTTGATAGCGGCGGGGTATGTATTGAATCGTTCATCCATTTCCTGACCGACTATATCCCGGAGAATGAACATCGGAATATTGCACAGTTACTGAACAGGACACTCAACAATATTGAGACTGTGGTCACAGACTGGCCGACGATGAAAACACAGGCCCTTGAAATAGCCGGGGCACTGAAATCGATCGGGACAAGTCTGGAATTCTCTGAGTATCCGGAATTTTTTCAGTGGATGACCGAGGATCATTTCCTGTATCTCGGATATTGTGAGCTTGAACTGTCAGTCTCCGGGGAAACCCGGAAGTTTGAACTCGACCAATCTTCACCGCTTGGCGTATTACGCACCGCCATGCAGGATGGAGTTGACCTGATGAAGGACATCCTCCCGCCCATCGTGTTTGCTGAAAATTCTCCGGTTGTATTCACAAAAACACGGGATCGTGCAAATATTCACAGAGACCGACACATGGACTGTATACTGGTCAAACAGGAACCGGGGGATCATGATTCCGACAACCCGGCATCGAAACACCGAATTAGCTGTTTCCTGGGATTTCTTGCCGGATCAACTTCAGTTCTGCCTACCTCGGATATACCCCATATACGCAAGAAGGCAAGTTACGTCCTTGCCGCCAGCACGTTGCGAACAAACGGATACTCCTACAAGGAACTGCGCGCCATTCTCGAAACGCTACCGAGGGACAAACTGTTTCACATGGAATTAAAGGAACTCCATTCCCTGGGGATGACGTTACTGAACCAGGAAAGGAGAAAAACCCGGTTATATCTTCACAAGAATATCTGCGGTCATTTTTATTCCTGCCTGGTGTACGTGCCGAGAGATTTATTCGATACACGATTAAGAATGGTCATACAGAATTACCTGGCCGACCAGATGAATGCAAAGGAAGTCGAATTCGATGTTTATTTTTCGACCTCCATTCTGACACGAATCCATTATGTTCTGCATATCGACCCCGAAGACAAGACGTCCTCTGACCAGCAGGCTCTGGAGAAGGAAGTTCAGCATCTGGCCCGGGGCTGGAACGATAAATTACTTGAGAGCCTGAAATCAGAGTTTGATCCAGTCAAGGCGGTTACTTATCTGGAGAATTATCATGACGGATTTTCCAGCGCCTATCAACACGATTTTTCTGTAGATCAGGCGGTTCTCGACATACAGATACTGGATCATGTTTCCGAGGCAGGCATCCAGGCGACGCTCAATCCGGTGACACGACAAGAAGCCGATACGGATGACAAGAAACGAGCCAGTTTCAAACTGTACTCCCGTCAAATCTCGATCGCCCTTTCGGATATTCTGCCTATTCTAAAAAACATGGGAGTTACCATACACAGTGGACGACCCTATCTGATCAAGAAAACCAGCGGAGAGGAGTTCAGAATACTGGATTTTGATATTTCCAGAATGGATGGAGTTGATTTTGATCTTGGGAACAACGCAGAACACTTCGAATCCACATTCATTCAATGCTGGAGCGATCGAACAGAGAACGACGGGTTCAATCGTTTGACCTTGATCGCAGGACTGAACTGGCGTGAAATCAGCATGATCCGCGCATATTACCGGTACCTGAAACAAATCAGATTGAGATACAGCGAAAGCTATATTATCGAGGCATTGATCAATAATCCCCAACTGGCCATCAGTATAACCCGGTTATTCGAGGCAAAATTCAGCCCTGATCATGCCAAAACCGGGAACAAAAACCTGGAAAACCTGGGCGCCACAATCAAAGGACTTTTGGACGGGGTAAGCACGCTTGATGAAGAGAGAATTATTCGCGCGCTACTGGATGTGGTCGTCGCAACCCTGAGGACGAACTACTTCCAGCCCGGTGAGGATGGTGATCCCAAATCATATATCTCGTTCAAACTGAGTTCCCGCACCATCCCACGCATTCCTGAACCTGCTCCTGAATATGAAATTTTCGTATACTCACCCAGGGTTGAAGGCGTGCATTTGCGTGGTGGCAAGGTGGCGCGCGGTGGTCTGCGCTGGTCCGAACGTCCGGAAGATTTCAGAACTGAAGTTCTCGGCCTGGTGAAAGCACAACGGGTAAAGAACGCCGTGATCGTACCAGTCGGCTCCAAAGGTGGCTTTGTCGCCAAGCAGCTACACAAATCAGGGCACGGAGAAGCTCTCCAGGAAGTGATCAGTTGCTACAGGACATTTATCAGAAGCCTGCTTGACATTACAGACAATTTATCCGGGAAAGAAATTATCCCGCCTGATAATGTGGTCCGACTGGATGGAGACGATCCTTATCTGGTAGTCGCAGCCGATAAAGGGACCGCTACATTTTCCGATATTGCCAATCAGATTTCCGAAGAATACGGGTTCTGGCTTGGCGATGCATTTGCATCCGGCGGGTCAGCAGGATATGACCACAAAAAAATGGGCATTACCGCGAGGGGGGCCTGGGAATCCGTAAAAAGACAATTTCGGGAACTCGGCAAGGACATTCAATCCTGCCCTTTTACAGTTGTCGGTATCGGGGATATGTCAGGTGATGTATTTGGCAATGGCATGTTGCTTTCGAAACAGATCAGACTGGTTGCCGCCTTTAATCACCAACACATATTTATCGACCCCGATCCTGACCCCGAATCCAGTTACAGGGAACGTAGACGACTGTTTGAATTACCTCGATCATCCTGGGCTGATTATGATCAGGATCTGATTTCGACAGGGGGCGGGATATTTTCCAGAAGTGAAAAATCAATCACCTTGTCCGCTCAGGCGAAAAAGGCATTGGGTGCACGCTCACAATCCTATGCCCCCGATGATTTGATCAGCCTGATTCTCAAATCAGAAGTCGAGTTGTTATGGAACGGGGGCATTGGCACCTATGTCAAATCTTCTTCTGAATCCCATAGTGATGCCCAGGACAGGAATAATGACAACTTGCGTGTAGACGCTTCCGGGCTGCGTTGCAAGGTCATCGGCGAAGGTGGCAATCTGGGTATGACCCAGCTTGGCAGAATAGAATTCAGTCACAATGGCGGATTATGCTACACCGATGCGATCGATAACTCTGCGGGTGTGGATACGTCGGATCATGAGGTAAACATAAAAATCCTGCTGAATGCGGAAATGCAAAAAGGCAACCTCACGTTATCACGGCGGAATACCCTGCTTGCAAAAATGGAAGATACGATCGCAGACCTGGTGTTGTCGAACAACTACCTGCAAACACAGATTCTGAGTTTGGAAACCACTTTTGGAGCGAAGCTCATGCCGGCGCATATTCGGGCGATCAAAGCGCTGGAAGACAAGGGACTGTTAAACAGGGCACTTGAATTTCTACCCGATGAGACCACCCTGAACAATCGTTTTGAAGCCCGGAATTTTCTCACCCGACCAGAACTTGCGGTATTGTTGTCCTACAGTAAAATGGATCTTTATCAAGTGCTGCTTGATTCGAATTTACCCGATGCAACTTATCTTGAGCATGAGATTGCAGAATACTTTCCTCCACTGATCAGCGAAACCTATAGCAGTCAAATCCAGCAACATCGCCTCAAACGGGAAATAATTTCCACACAAATCACCAATAACCTGGTCGGCGCCATGGGCATCACATTCCATCTGAGGCTGACCGACCTGACCGGCGCCCCGGCAGACAGGATTGCCGCATACTATGTTGCTGTAAGAGACATCACCAACAACCAGCAACTTTATGTCGAAATCCAGGCCCTGGATAACCAGATCAGTACAGATGTGCAAATGCAGTGCTTCAATTACTTGACATCAGCTCTCGAGTTTTCCGTCGTCTGGTTGCTACGCAATACAACTGCATCCACCCATATCGATTCCATGGTCAATCGCTTCAAGGATGGATTCAACATACTGATGGACGACGCCGCATCGGTAATCGGCAACAATGACAATCGATATCAGTACAGACTTCATTATCTGATCGAAAATGGACTGCCCGATACTCTGGCTCACCAGATTTCTGCTCGCGTGACTCTGGTTAACGGCCTCGACATCATAGAGATCGCACACCAATCCGGACGACCTGTGGATTTCATAGGTAAAATCTACTTTGGGATGGCCCAGAGTCTTGGCTTGTTCTGGTTACAACAACGTATTTCGACCCTGCAGGTCGACAATATCTGGCATGAGCGATCAAAATCCGGTTTATCCGCCGATTTGCGCAATCATCAATCGGAAATTGCTTCCATCATCAGCAGCCAATCCACTACTGAAGACCCGGAGGCGGTGCTGGCGAAATGGCAGGAACACAATCATGACGGGATCAAGAAACTGAAATCAATGACGAAGGACCTGAAAAAGGAACCCGGGATTGATTTTTCAATGCTTTCAGTTATTGTCAGCGAACTGAGTCAGTTCAGATAATGATTATTTCCAACATCGGCAAACTGTATTAATTTCGCACCCCGTGTCTGATTGCCACCTGTCCGGCACAGGTACTGTATTTACATTGCAAGCTGGAAATGACAAACTATTTCACAAATGCCAATATCGAGCTGCCGGATCACAACCTGTGGGTGTTCGGTTATGGTTCGTTGATGTGGAACCCCGGATTTGAATACGAAGAATCGCGACCGGCCAGGATTTTCGGGTTTCATCGCAGGCTCTGCCTTTGGTCGAAGAAATATAGAGGAACATCGAAGAAACCCGGACTGGTGCTTGGACTGGCAGCGGGAGGATCATGTAAAGGAGTTGCCTTTCGGCTCAATGATGAAACCCGTAACCCGGAACTTGATTATCTCTACGAACGGGAAATGATCAGCGATGCTTATCAACCTGTAGTCAAATCTGTTTATCTGAAAGACGAGCAGGTTGTTCCGGCCCTGACCTTTGCTTCCAGGACAAACCACCCCCAGTTCGCACCGGTAATGTCTTTGGAACAAACTGCAAAAATCATAAATTGTGCCAGCGGCCCCAGCGGAACAAATAGCGAATATGTAATCAACACCGTTGCGCATCTGGATTTGATGGGGATCAGGGGCACTGACCTTCACAAGATTGCCGATACGCTCTCGTCGGCTTGACCCCGCGCCTTTATTCTTAACCTTATCAAAATCGCCATGACCGAAGACACACTGTTCAGCAAAATAATCAACAAGGAAATTCCGGCAGAAATTCTGTATCAGGATGACCGGGCCACCGCGTTTCGTGATATTCACCCCCAGGCGCCCACCCATGTCCTGATCGTCCCGAACAAACCAATCCCTTCGGTCAATGATGTTTCAGAAGAGGATGAGGCCATTCTGGGGCATTTATTCGTAGTCGCACGCAAACTGGCCCAGGAGGAAGGCATCGCCGAGGATGGTTATCGTTTATTGATCAACTGCGGCAGGCATGGCGGGCAGGAAGTCTACCATCTTCACATGCACCTGCTGGGTGGTCGGCCGCTGGGAAGAATGCTGTCAAAATCCCATCTGTAAGTTCCCGGAGGCGGTTGCCGGGATTGACGGTCTGCTATCGCTCTATCAACACGACGGCCTGGGCCGCTATCCCTTTTTGCTCTCCGACATAACCGAGCCCTTCTGTGGTTGTGGCCTTGATGTTGACCTGATTCCGGTCAAGTCCAAGGTCTCCGGAAATATAACCAATCATGGACGGGATATAAGGACGAAGTTTGGGTTTCTCGGCAATGATGGTGCAGTCGAGATTACTGATTCTCCAGTTGTCCTGACGCAATCTGGCTGCGATTTCCCTGAGTAGTTTCCGACTGTCGATATTCTTGAATTTTTCGTCTTCAGGCGGAAAGTGAATACCGATATCGCCTAATCCTGCAGCGCCCAGGCACGCATCACAAATCGCATGAACAAGTACATCCGCATCCGAATGACCCGCCAGCCCCTTTGGCCATTCGATTTCAACCCCGCCCAGTATCAATTTGCGTCCCTTTACCAGAGCGTGAACGTCATAACCTGTGCCTATTCTCATTATTGAAATGCCTGCAAAACGACTTCCATCAAGTCAAGATCACTCTGTACCGTCACTTTGATGCTGGCCGGATGCCCTGTCACCAACATCGGTCGAATCCCGATCGCTTCCACAGCCATGGATTCATCAGTAACACTTAAGCCTAAGGACCTGCTCTCGTCGATACCATCAATCAGGTCTCTGATCCTGAATATCTGGGGAGTATATGCTCTCCAGAACCGATTGCGCGGGACGGTATTGCTTATCCTGCCATTTGCATCCGCAACCTTCAGCGTATCCGCCAGACCTCCACCCAGAACAGCGCCACTCTGATTATCATACGCCTCATCCACCAGGTTCTCGATATCCTGCTGCAGGATACAGGGCCGAACCGCATCATGTACCAGCGCCCAGTCACTCTCCGAAACATTTTGATGTTCGAGGAGATAATCCAAACCTTTTCGCACTGTATCCACTCGCTCTGCCCCAGCGGCATAAACCCCCAGTATTTTGGCATGAGAAAATGAATGATCCTGCCACCAGTGATCCGAATCGGCAACACCAACGACAACCCCGTCGATTAACGGGCTGGAGCAAATCCGGGACAATGTGTGATGGATAATCGGCTTACCACAAACTGACAGGTATTGTTTGGGTTTATCTGTCCCCATCCGTCTACTCACCCCGCCTGCTGGAATGATCGCCCATGTCTTGTTTTGTCGTCTCATTTCGTCTGATGCATTTCCGAGAGGAATTTATAATCATGGGGTACAATCCGATCCCATTTGCCAAGGCTACCACAGATTTACACAGTGCGAGATACCCTGCTCAACTCATCTTTACTCAATCCCCCGCTCCCTGAAAAGAACCGCAACGTAACCTGGTCCGGGCTTCATGGCTCTGCCGTTGGAATGGCGCTGGCCGAAGCGGCAAATAAATATAACG
This sequence comes from Arenicellales bacterium, assembly GCA_963663315.1. Classification (GTDB taxonomy): domain Bacteria; phylum Pseudomonadota; class Gammaproteobacteria; order Arenicellales; family Poriferihabitantaceae. The sequence goes on from OY760176.1 coordinate 1,061,754, forward strand.
GAGTTTTGGTGGTGGTGGTGGAGGACCAGCATCAGCTCGAGATACTTGAAGCTGAAATCAGGTATTTCCATAACAATCAATCTGAAATACCGGTCATGATTTTCCCGGGGTGGGAATGTCTGCCCTATGATGTGTTCTCTCCGCATCAGGATATTATTTCCGAACGCCTGAAATTACTTGACGCCTTGCCAAATTTGCAGCGAGGTATCGTACTGTTGCAAACCACTAATCTGATGCAGAGACTGCCACCGGTGGATTATGTCACAGGTCACTCATTTTCACTTGAAGTCGGCCAGAAGGTCGGGATGAATAACCTGCGGAATCGACTGACCAATGCCAACTACACATCGGTACATCAGGTGGTATCGCCAGGGGAATACACTGTGCGAGGTGGGCTGCTGGACGTTTTCCCGATGGGTTCCGATGCGCCCTTTCGTCTGGATTTTTTCGATGAGGAACTTGAGTCCATCCGCTGGTTTGATCCGGAGACTCAAAGATCAACGAATAATGTCAGTCAGATTGAACTCTTGCCAGCCAGAGAGTTTCCGATGACTGAACAGAGTATTGCATTATTCCGCTCGTCTTTTCGAAAACAATTTGAAGGGGATCCCAGATCCCAGCATGTTTACAGCCAGGTTTCATTGGGACATATCCCGGCTGGCGCCGAATTTTTCTTTCCCCTCTTCTTTGAAGAAACCGCCTCATTATTCCAGTACCTGCGCGCTGATACGGTATTTGTGCTATCGGCACAATTCGATGATGTCTGCTCCGCCTTCTGGTCTGAAATCAATGACCGCCATGTCAATGCCAATCACAATGCGACCAGGAAAGTATTGCCACCCGATCAGGTCTGGCTGGACCACAACCGGATGCAGTCCGGAATCTCACAATACCCAATCATCAAACTGCAGAATTCGGCTTTTCCGGGAAGTTCAGATAATCATTGGCTTGCAACATCCGGTCGCAACGTACAACTCCCGGTGGATTCACGTAAGAAATCCCCATACCATGAACTGCTTTCCCATTTGAGCCGGACAAAAAACAGGATATTGATTGTTGCTGAAACTCCGGGCAGACGCGAAGCGCTCGACGGTATGTTGAGGGCAAATCGAATTGTTCCGAATCAAGTCAATGATTATCAATCCTTCATGTCAACCGATCATAACGGGTTGTCGATGACCGTCGGTTCACTGCAAAGAGGTTTCACATCCGATATCGCCGGAATCGAAATTATCTGTGAAAGCCAGTTATATGGGGAAAGGGTTTATCAGCGTCGACGTAGAAATCAAAAATATCGCGATCCCGAATCGATCATCAAATCCTTGACACAATTGAGTATTGGAGACCCGGTTGTTCACATCAAACATGGTGTCGGGCGCTACATGGGGCTACAGATTCTCGACATCACCGATGAACAGACTGAATTTCTGGCTCTCGAATATCAGAACAGCGACAAATTGTACGTTCCGGTTATATCCCTGAATGCCATCAGTCGATTCACCGGAAGTTCGCCAGAACACGCTCCGCTGCATCGGCTCGGCGCCAGCCAGTGGGAAAAAGCGAAAACACGTGCCCGTGAAAAGGCTTATGATGTGGCTGCCGAGTTGCTTGAAATTGAAGCCATCAGAAGTACCCGTAAAGGCAATATCCACGATATCAACCCTGAGGAGATGGATCGTTTCGCCAGTCAGTTTCCATTTGAGGAAACGCCGGACCAACAACAGGTGATCGAAGAAGTCATATCGGATTTAAAGTCTGCTGACCCGATGGATCGACTGGTATGTGGTGATGTTGGCTTTGGCAAAACTGAAGTCGCGCTGCGGGCCGCATTTATTGTCGCCAATTGCGGAAAACAGATTGCCTTGCTGGCGCCGACCACCCTGCTCGCACAACAACACTATCTGTCGTTTGTTGATCGCTTCGCAGACTGGCCCATCAATGTTGCAATGCTGTCCCGATTCAATACCAGAACACAATCCTCTGAGACACTGGCTCGCATGGAAAACGGCAACATCGATATTGTTATCGGTACCCATCGACTATTGCAGGAAGATATTCGGTTTTCCGATCTGGGATTGTTGATCATTGATGAAGAACATCGTTTTGGCGTCCGTCAGAAGGAGCGGTTTAAACGATTGCGCAGTCAGATAGACATACTGACCCTGACCGCAACACCGATTCCGCGCACCTTGAACATCACGATGGCCGGAATGCGATCAATCTCGATAATTTCGACCCCTCCGCTGAACAGGATGTCGATCAAGACTTTTGTCAGGCAGTGGGACATGGGGTTGATCAGAGAGGCCATCTTAAGAGAGATTCGTCGTGGCGGCCAGGTATTTTTCCTGCACAACACGGTGCGTACTATCGAATCCATGGCCGAAGAACTCAGAGAACTGGTCCCTGAAGCCAAAATTGATATCGGTCATGGACAGATGCCGGAAATGCAGATGGAAAGAGTAATGCAGGATTTTTATCACCAGCGGTTCAATCTTCTGGTTTGCTCGACGATTATCGAAAGTGGCATCGATATTCCCTCAGCGAATACTATTATCATAAACAGGGCTGATCAATTTGGCCTGGCACAGCTCCATCAACTGCGCGGCAGAGTAGGCCGATCCCACCATCAGGCATTTGCCTATCTTTTGATTCCCGGCAGGAATCAAATAACCCGCGATGCTGAAAAACGCCTGGATGCCATTCTTTCGATGGAAGACCTGGGAGCTGGATTTACCCTGGCGTCACATGACCTTGAAATTCGGGGCGCTGGTGAATTGCTGGGTGAAACCCAGAGTGGATCGATCAACGAAGTTGGATTTTCCCTGTACAGTGAATATCTGAATCTTGCCGTCACAGCAATCAGGGACGGCGTTCTTCCAAGCGAAGACAATGTACTCCTGCCTGAAAAACAATCGCAGGTGGATTTGCATCTCCCGGCGCTGTTTCCTCATGATTATCTCGTAGATACCCACGCCCGACTTATATTTTATAAAAGAATTTCAAATTCAGAAAACCTGGAAGCTCTACAGGAACTGCAAATCGAAGCGATTGACCGCTTTGGTCTGTTGCCGGATCAGGCTAAAAATCTGTTTGAAATTACAGCTCTTCGATTGCGTAGTGAGCAACTGGATATCAGGAAAATTGATATCAATGAAAATGGTGGACTGATCGACTTTCATCACAATTCAGTGGTCAACCCGGCAACTATCTTCTCATTGATCCAACGCTATCCTGATCAATACAGGCTGGCCGGGCCGAATGCCATCCGACTCACTGCTGACTTGAGCGACCCCAAGAGGCGATTCGACTTTGTCGACCAGGTACTGGACAGCCTGCAACAATCCGCCATTGAAAAAGACTGATCCTTAAGTTCCCGTGAACCCGAATGGCTGGATCAAGACCGATTGATCGTGATGATCGTGATGATCGTGAGCGTCCTGTTCCGCCATTCAGAAATTACGGTTATAGCGGAACAGCAGCGCCATGTCTTCTTCGTCGCGGGTATGCCCGGCATCGCGTGAGGTGAGTGCAGCCAGATGGGCATAGCCCCCTTTCCAGGGGACTGCTCAGGACAGTTCGAGATCAACCTGGCGACCTGATGGCTCAAGTTCCAGAGTGGTCGTCTCGACTCGCACCTGCCGGTCCGGGGTTCGGCCCGAAACCCATCGAATGCCGATATCTCCGGACTCAACACGCAGTGGTTGTGCCAGCCTGACTGCCAGACGATCCCGCATCCCGCCGATATTCTCACCTACCAGACCAATCTCAAAGGCACTGGTCCGCAATGAAGACAGGTCGTGCAGCATTCCCGGATTTTGTATTTCGGCGCGGCTCAGACCGGCATGAGCGCTGACCAGCGCCTGCCAGCGGTCAGTGAGCCGACGCCGGGCAGAAATACCCATAAAACCGGTGTCCGCACCCAGCTCGCCAAATGCGCCGGCCGGCCGACTGCCGACCAGGCGGTTTGGTTCTCTCATCCATCCGGCCAGCAAGGCAACCCCGGAAGACGCAGTACCTTGCAGCCGGTATTCAGCCAACATCCCCATGGCCTTGCTGTTGTCATTATCGCGCCGTTCGCCATATTGCGCGGCGCCATGAAACGCTGCTATACTGAATTCACTCTTGCCTGCATCTGTCGATACCCCTGCAACCGCGCCGTTGCGGGCAAACGACAGGAAGGGGTTGGCAAAGGCTGTATCATCAGTGAATGCGCCAATCAGGTCAGCCTCCGAATCTGTCCGGCCATCGGCAGCATGAAGCCCGAAATACCAGCCTGGATGATTGCGAAGCCCGACGAATAATTCGTTATTTCCTGCCCGGCGAGTCAACGAGAATGAGCCTGGTTGATATTCAGAGACACTCGCACCCGACCCCGGGAGAGACAAGTCAGCCTGATGTTCGGCGGCAACACGGTCAAGTCGCATCCGAAACTCAAAGTCATCTTCTTTCCACGACGTTGTACCGCGTGGGTCTCTCCCCAGCGACCAGAGACGGTCTTCAAGACGGATACCGGATACAGTCGGATAGACATAAGCGGTCAATGGGCGGAAAAACGGAGCGTCAAGCTCATCAAAGGTGGCGGTTTCAAGGCCGGCAAGTCCACGTTTGAGCGCATCACCGAAAACAGGCCCCAGGGACAGGGTACTCAGGCTCTCCAGCGAAGATGGCCCGGTCAGAGAATAACCGGAAAGCATCCGATTCCCGCCAACAGGACGTGTGGCAGCGTCCAGATCAAGCAGGCCCTGACCATATATTTCGTCATCCTTATAAATTCCCTCCTTGTTGGCCGTTTTCAGTACACGCTGGGCAATTTCATGGTTACCCAACTGCCCCCGGTAATGCTGGGCAAGCAGGGCGACCCCGCCAGTGACCAGCGGGGCGGCCAGAGAGGTACCTCTGAATTTACTGTAACAGGCTTTAAAGTTTGGAATTCCGACAGGGCAAATGATGTTGGGAATCGGGACATTGATGTTTACACCCGGTGCAGCCAGACAGAATTCTTTGGCGATGCCGCAGCGGTTGGAGAAATAAGCAATATCGCCATTTTCATCCACTGCGACTACGGCAAGGGTATGATCCTGTAATTCGCTGATACGGGCGGCAAACCCGGGCAGTATCTCAACCGAGGAGGCAGATACAGCCGTGCCATCTCCAAGCTTCTTGTTGTTGGCATTGCCACCCGCCCATACGTGAATAGTGCGGCTGGCAGGCAGCGTACCTGCCTGGGCAAGCGCGGGAATCATTTTGGGAAAAGCGGTGCGTATTTGCTGTTCGGTATAATCTTCAATGTTCCCTTGAAAACCAAAACTCAAATTAACGGCAGTAACCCTGGGATTCATCGTATCGAATAAAGTGGCAAAGGTGTCGTCAGACGCGATTGGGTCAGAGCCAGTCAGTACGATTGGGCTATAGGGCCCGGAACCCGCGCCAAGAGGGATGCCGATCGATAACAGCGTGGCATCAAACGCAACTCCATGCATAGGGACAAGATTGCCAATTATTGTAGTTTCCCGGTTTGCTACGATGGTTCCGCCTACCGCGGTCCCATGGTCCGGTGGCCCCCCGGACACACAAATACCCTGCGTGTCACGACCTGTACACACGCTGAAATCAGGATTATAGCCCACGGCATTCTGTGATTGCGGTGACAACCTGCCCGCCAACTCCGAGTGACGGGTGTCAATAGCGGTATCAATGATACCGACCGTTACGCCGGCGCCTGTAGCGCCACGCGCATAGGCATAGTCCGCCTTTATCTGACTTAAGCCAGGCTGGTTCTGAAACTCCTGATGGGCAGCATATTGCTGTCGGCGCATCTCTTCTTCGGTTGTAACTATCGGGGGCGGAAGCGCAGGCGAAGGCGGAAGCGAAGGCGGCGTTGGTTCGGGTTTGGATACAGGCGGGACTGCGGGTTCGGGCTGCTCGGGATTGATTCCGCCACTCCCCCCGCCTCCACAGCCAGCGCCCAGAAACGCCATGCCGCAAAGAAAAACAAGCAGCCTTGTCCACTGACCTGCGGACCTGGTTTGATCTACGACTTTCAACAACAGATTTTCAGTCTTATCCAACAATTATATCTCAATATTCAGTACAATATACCTGCGTAAATGCTATCAGAAAACCTGCAATTTTTCCGTTGATAAAATTCAATCAAAGTGCCTGTTCGTATACCCTGGGAAGCCTGTTTATACTACTGATCCTGACGGGAATCTCCCAGACTGTACAGGCCAGGGATTATGCAATTGAAGTGATTGTATTCGAACAAACCCGGGGTGATTCTGACAAGGATGCCGCTCAAGATGAAAAATGGGATTTTTCTGACAGAAAGATCTCCAGCAATCTGCAACGTATGGTAACGCTGGAATCCAGATCCGATGACTTCCAATTCGGGACAACCCTTGACCGGCTTGATCCGGCACATCGACAGTTGATCCGGGCAGGGCATCGCATATTGCGGACTGCAAGATGGGTTCAGCCGTCCGCGGTTTATCAGCATGCGCCGTTAATCCCTTTGGGCCTGGCCAACACTTCATTGGCTTACGGGTTTGTTCGAGTCTATAAAACCTCACTCATTTATGTTGATATCGATATGCAATATTCGCCAGGGAATCCAACAGGAAATACATTGTCAACATTGTCGTCAATTTTGTCGACACCAATCACTGCCGAAGCACAGACGGACAGCAATTCCTCTCTTCCTTTTGACAACCTGCCAGAGCACTATTTCCTGTCAGAAAAAAGAAGACTGAAGTTTAAGGAAGTACATTACTTCGATCATCCAAAAGTCGGTGTGATACTGGGTATATGGCCTGTTGCCACGACCTGACAAATCTCGATCAGTTCAGTAATGTTCCAGGATTTTCAAGGCATCCAGAGTCGCCCTTGACAGATTTTCAGCTATCGCTGCCATTGAAAAACCTTCGGGGTCCCGCCCGGCAGCGGCGTTCACCACCAAGGCTATCGATCCATAGGCAATACTCAACTCCCGGGCCAGCCCCGCTTCTGGCATAGCTGTCATTCCAACAATATCTGCGCCATCGCGTTCAAGCCTGTTTATTTCTGCTGCGGTTTCAAGTCTTGGGCCCTCGGTAACTCCATATACTCCGCGATCAATACAGGGCACTCTGGCCGACTTTGCTGCATGGATCAGTTTTCTACGAATCGAGCCGTTATACGGATGGGTGAAATCAACATGCTGAAGATTACTGTCGATAAACCCAAGACCATGCCCCGACCCGTCATAATAGGTATGTGACCTGTTGCAGGTATAGTCGATGATCTGATCCGGAATCACAATAGAGCGGGGAACGCAATGATCAGAAATACCTCCTACCGCCGCCAGAGAAATAATTTCCCTGATCCCCAACAGCTTGAATCCATACATGTTTGCACGATAGTTGATTTTATGTGGCGGAATGCTATGGGCTTCACCATGTCTTGTCAAAAATACAATTTTCTTCTGACGAAAATGCCCGATCAAATAGACATTTGACGGTGCCCCATAAGGGGTATTCAGTTGCTGGCGCTCACTGATAGAGAAGTCCCCGAGCTGCTGAAATCCACTGCCGCCTATCACACCAAGTTCAGGTCTGGTCAAGGGCATCACGGTGACTCACTTCCTGTCCATCTTATGGCGCCCAGGCCGCAGCTTTACTATCTGGTAATCCCGCCAGATAGTAACCATACTCATTATTCCTGAATTCATTGGCCAGTTTTTCAAGTTGTTCATCATCAATATAACCCATTCTCCAACAAACTTCCTCAGGGCAGCATATCTTGATCCCCTGGCGTTTTTGGATAGCCTCGACAAATCTGGCGGCATCCAGTAACGAATCATGGGTGTCCATATCCAGCCAGGTCATGTCCTGGTTGAATACCTCCACCGACAATGTACCATCATCAAGATAGGTTCGATTCAGGTCGGTTATCCCCAGTTGATTGCGTCCGGAGGTTGTCAACGACCGTACCCGCTCTGCCACGGTATCATCATAGAAAAATAAACCTGTTACAGCATATCCGGATTCTGGCTGCACCGGATTTTCTTCAAGATCACAGGCTTTGCCGTTTTTGTCAATGGTCACTACGCCATAAGGACCGGGGGCATCAACCTGACAGGCAAATATTTGTGCGCCCTTTTTGAGGGTTGCAACTTTGTGCAGGCTCTCTGACAGACCAGGTCCGTAAAAAATATTGTTCCCCAACACCGATGCGCAATGATTGTTACCGATAAATTCAGAGCCAACGATAAACGCCTCAGCCAGACCCTCGGATTTTGCCTGAACCGCATAGGACAGACTGATTCCCCATTTGCTGCCATCAGCCAGCAATCGCTGATATCCCGGCGTATCCTGCGGAGTTGAAACAATCAGGATATCCTTTATCCCGGATAGCAGCAACGTAGACAACGGATAGTAAATCATCGGTTTGTCATAAACCGGTACAAGCTGCTTCGATACAGCAAGCGTGACTGGCCACAACCGGGAACCCGTCCCCTCCGCCAATACGATTCCTCTCATGACAGGTATTTATTTACACCATTCTCGATATGATCGAAATCTTCTTTATATCCCACTGATCTCAATCGGGCCAGATCAGCCTCAGTATAATTTTGATACTTGCCAACGAGCGCATCGGGCATCACAATGTAATTGATCTGGCGAGAATCAACAGCCTCCTGAAGATCAATAACCTTCTTGCCCTGTCGGTTCCTGTGGAAATTAATGACAGCAAGCGCCACCTGATTGAAACTCTGGGCGCGTCCGGTACCCACATTGTAAATACCATTTATATCGGGGTGATTCATGAAGTACAGATTCACATTAACCACATCATCTACATAGATGAAGTCCCTGAGTTGCTCCCCGTTTTGATAGCCATCCGTTCCTGAGAACAGATTGACAACCTGTTTTTCCCTGTATTGATTATTGAAATGCCAGGCAACAGAGGCCATCCGCGCCTTATGAAATTCGCCGGGGCCGTAAACATTGAAATATCTCAGGCCAACACACTGGATTCCCAGGTTATCCGGATGGCTGCCCAGATGCCGAATGTAGTTGTCGAACAAAAGTTTCGACCAGGCATAGGCATTCAATGCCGATTCATTTTCCCGGTTTTCTGCAAATTCTGATCCGCTTCCATAAACCGAAGCAGAGGAGGCATAGATAAACTGCGCTTTATGCTTCTGGCAAAAATGGAAAAGCGACTTTGAGTAAGTGAAGTTATTATGCAATACATATTTCCCATCGGTTGCCATGGTATCCGAGCACGCACCCAGATGAAAAACCGTAGTAATCCTGTCAAAAGCATTACCTGACTTGACGAATTCAAGAAATTCATGCTTATCCATATAATCCCTGATCACCAGCTTCGACAGGTTGGCAACCTTTTCGGCATTGGACAGATTATCCACAACCAGTATGTCAGTGATCCCTTTCCGGTTGAGCGCCTTGACAATATTCGAGCCAATGAAACCGGCGCCACCAGTAACAACAATCATGATTGGCAGCCTTTTCTGATCTCGGATATCAATTCCGTTCTGGTTGCCGTGGTGGTGCCGAATTTAGAAATCACAACACCGGCTGCACTATTGGCGATCTCAAGACCCACTGACTTGTCCAGGTTTGCAGCAAGTACCATCGCCATGACACCAATTACTGTATCCCCTGCACCAGTTACATCATATACTTCCCGACTTCGCGCAGGAATGTGCAAAGGGCTTTTGTCCCGCTCGAACAATATCATGCCCTTATCGCTCAGTGTCACCAACAAGGCTCCCAGATCACAATCATGAATTACACCGGCCGCCTTGTCGGACAGATCGTCTGTACTATTCACCTTGCCGGCAACAGATTCGAATTCTGCCAGGTTTGGAGTGATCAGAGTGGCTCCACGATATCTCGAATAATCGTTGCCTTTGGGGTCTACCAGAACCGGTTTGTTCGCCTGACTGGTGATCGAGATCATTTCTTCGATGTCGGCGAGCCCTCCTTTGCCATAATCAGACAAAACAACAGCATCGTTGTTTTCTACATGATTTCTGAAATGCATCAGCATATCGGCAAGCACACGCTTGCCCGGCCTGCCCTCAAAATCTGCACGCAACAGTTGTTGATTTTTCGAAACGACCCTCAACTTGACAGTGGTCTTACTATCTGCCTCGGACTGAAAAATCGCGTTGATGCCCGATTGATTTGCAAGCTCGGTAACACTTCTTCCCGCATCGTCATTACCGATAATTCCGATAAGAGTGCAACTTCCATCCAAAGAGGTAATATTCCTTGCTACATTTCCGGCTCCACCCAGTCTCACTTCCGATTCATTGACTGTCACTATCGGCACAGGGGCCTCCGGAGAGATTCTATCGACACCCCCCATCCAATATTGGTCAAGCATGACATCACCTGCAACCAGTACTCTGGCGGTTGCCAATTGCTTTAGGTTATTTTCCACCGATTGCATGATAGATCAACTGACGCTGGGCGGTATCCCAGCCTTTGCAGCCAGGGCATTGCCAATGCAATGTATTACTTTGAAATCCACATTGAGTGCAATGATAATTCCTGCCTCTCTCGACGACTTCCTGCAGCAGGTTTGCCACTATCGAATAATCCTTGTCCTCTTGACTCAAGGCGCCTCTTTTCGCCCTGCCCTTCATCAGAATGTACATTCCATGCAGGCTTGGGTACTGTCGTACCAACTCAAGCAGTTTCATCTCACCCGCTTCTTTGCCTTTGTCATTGCTGGTTAAATCGACCAGTGCCGACAAAATTCTGGGATCCGGATTTATCTCGATTGCACCTTCAAGAAATTTTTGTAATGACTTTTTGTCTCCAAGCGCCAGATAACCATTTACGATATGCCCGACCACTTCACCCAGGCTAAGCGGCGACCAGTATTCGACCCCACGCCAGATCGCAATGGCATTGGCATGATTTCCCCGCATCGATGCCAGTCTGCCAGATTGAATCACCGCCCGCAGACAACGGGGGTTACGCTGAAATGCAGATTCGAGATAGTTTTCAGCTTCTGAATTATTTCCTTCACCTATCAAAATTTCAGCCAGTTCGCAGTAGAAATGTGCAATGGTTTCAGAATAATCGTGATCTGAAATCTGATTCAGATTCTCCGCTACATTAATTGCTTGAAGCCACTCCTTCTCCTGATCGTAAATTTGCAATAAAAACCTGCTCGCCTGTTCCTTGTATTCAGTCAGCAGGTGCATCTCCCGAAACAGATTTTCAGCCCTGCCAAACAGACCCGCCTTGAAATAATCCTGTGCGAGTTCGAACAATGCCATGGAACGAAAACTGTCTTCGAGGTCTGAACGAGCAACAAGGTTTTGATGTATCCGCGTAGCTTTCTCTATTTCTCCCCGACGTCTGAAAAGATTGCCGAGAGCCATATGCATCTCGATGGTTTCATCATCAACCTCAGCCACTTCAAGAAATACTTTCAATGCCTTGTCAGGCTGCTCATTCAACAGAAAATTCAGTCCCTTGAAATACGCATCAGGAACACCCTGGGATTTGACGGGACTGGTTTTATCATGGGTGGCCATCAACCAGCCGCCAGCAGCGGCAAGAGGCAAAAGCAGGAGTAACCAGACTGGGTCCATAAGCAGGTAATGATATTTTCAGGTTCTGGTCTGATAGCGCCTTGCAGCCAGATTACAGATTTGAAAGTTGCTGACTTTTCAATTCTATCTTGAGTCTCGACGCATCACGTTTGATCTTGCGTCTGGCTTTCAGGGAAGACACCATACTGACAACATAACCGGCAACGACACCTGTGACCAGTGTAAAAAGCAGCAAAACAGTCAGACTTATTTCTTTATGAAACGTAAAATAATTCACCTCAACAACCTGACCATTCATATAAGTGAAGGTCAATCCAACAAATAGAACAATTGTAATAACAATGACATAAAGGATTTTTATCATGTCAGTTATCGGTTTGTTTTCTGTTTACCTTTTTTCGTAGTTCCAGGCCGGGCTTGAAGTGTGGCACGTATTTTTCGGGTATGTGAACCCTTTTTCCGGTTTTGGGATTCCGGCCTACTCTCGGCGGTCTGTAATGCAATGTCATACTGCCAAATCCGCGTATCTCAATTCGCTCACCATTCGACAAGGCCGAAGCCATTCGCTTGAGAATATTATTCACGGCCAGCTCAACATCAATTTCAGGCAATTGACGCTGGTCAGCGGTAATATTAGCAATTAGCTTCGACTTGGTAAAAGTCGGTCGCTTGGGCGCTTTCTTGGAATCAACAGACACAGCTAAAATAATAGCAAAATATCAAAGAGATTGTTTTTCCAACTGTTCTTTCAATTTATCACCAAGTGTTGTACCGATAACATTCGACCCTCTCGAATATTCCTGCGTCACTTCATCTTCCAGTTCAAGTTCCCGCACCTTGATAGATAAGGAAAGTTTACGGTCTTTCCTTTCGATACTGGTAATCTTGGCTTCAATTTTCTCTCCTTCCTTCAATATGGTACGTGCATCTTCGGTACGATCACGTGAGATTTCAGAAGCTCTGAGATAACCCTCTACGCTACGCGCAAGTTCAACCACAGCCCCTTTTATTGTTACTTCCTTGACTATACCCGTTACCGTGCTGCCTTTTCCATTTTCGTTGACGAAGGCGGAAAACGGATCTTCGGTCGCCTGTTTGAGACCCAGAGAGATTCGTTCACGTTCTGCATCCACCGCAAGCACGACAACGGTCAATTCATCTCCTTTCTTGTATCTGGTAACCACTTCCTCACCAGGTTCATCCCAGGAAAGATCAGAAAGGTGCACCAGACCGTCAATACCCCCTTCGACGCCAATGAATACCCCGAAGTCAGTAATTGAACGGATATTGCCGACAAGAGAGTCGCCTTTCTTGTAGGTTGCTGCAAACTCTTGCCAGGGATTGGCGGCACATTGCTTCATTCCAAGCGAAATACGGCGGCGTCCCGGGTCGATGTCCAGGATCATCACTTCACATTCATCGCCCACATGACAAACCTTGCCGGGATGAATATTCTTGTTCGTCCAATCCATCTCGGATAAATGCACCAACCCCTCTACACCTTCTTCCAGTTCGACGAAAGCGCCATAGTCAGTCAGATTTGTTACCTTGCCGAATATACGGGTATTCACCGGGTAGCGGCGTACCAGACCCAACCAGGGATCTTCGCCCAGTTGCTTGAGCCCGAGTGAAACCCGACTTTGTTCCTTGTCGAATTTAAGTACCCTCGTTTCAATCTCATCGCCAACCGTCAGTACTTCTGATGGATGCTTCACACGCTTCCAGGCCAGGTCCGTGATGTGCAGCAATCCATCCAACCCTCCGAGATTGACGAATGCGCCATAATCGGTCAGATTCTTGACAACACCCTTCACTATTTGCCCTACTTCCAGTGTATCAAGCAGTTTCGCTCTTTCCTCATTAAGTTCGTTTTCCACGATAGCGCGTCGGGATACGACGATATTATTGCGGGGCTGATCCAGCTTGATGATCTTGAAATCCAGTTCCTTGCCCCTGATGTAATCCGCGTCCTTGACCTGCCTGACATCAACCAGGGAACCGGGTAAGAACGCACGCAACCCTTCGACATCCGCCGTGAATCCACCCTTGACTTTTTCAGTAATGCTGCCACTGATAACTTCGCCATTTTCGTAGGCTTTGGTCAGTCCGGCCCAGGCTCGGGCGCGCATCGCTTTTTCACGCGACATTCTGGTATTGCCGGTTCCATCTTCTACGGATTCAAGAGCAACCTCGACCTGGTCGCCGATTTTTACGGTCATTTCACCTGCCGAATTTTTGAATTCCGATGCCTTGATCTTTGCATCGGACTTCAGTCCGGCACTGACAATTACGTAATCGCTGTTTGCTTCAACCACATCTCCAATAATCAGTTCGCCAGGGTTCATGACAACACTGGCCATACTCTCTTCCAACAAAGTTGCAAAATTTTCAGTCATAATAATTAAGTTGATTCCCGTATCCGTCTCTTTCCATTAACCCCAACCGCAACGAGACGACCTGTGCTTAAGCGTTCGACATGGAAAAAGCAAAAAAAGCCAGAGATAATAACGGGACCTTTAGATAGTTTGGATAAAATTAATATTCAAATAATCTGAAAAACTCAGATTATTTACGATTTTCAACAACTTCAAATTGATGAATCACCTGATAAACAGGGTAATTTTACAGTATAGGCATCAAATTACCAATACCAGCCATAACCCTTGATACCACTTCGTGTATTTCCAAATCAGTTGTATCCACCAGCAAAGCATCATCTGCCGGTCTCAATGGAGATACGGCACGGTTTACATCACGGGCATCCCGTTCCGATATATCTTCGATGAGTTGCCGCACAATAACATCAAAACCCTTGTCTCTCAACTGATTAAAACGTCTTTGCGCCCTCACTTCAACACTGGCTGTAAGATAGAATTTGCAGGTTGCCCAGGGAAACACCACAGTTCCCATATCTCTTCCATCCGCAACCAGCCCCGGAGCCCGTGCCTGGCTTCTTTGCCAGTTCAATAAAGTTTTCCTCACTTCAGGAATAGACGCCAGCAATGAAGCGCGCTTCCCCGCCTCTTCAGTTCGAATCGCATCGTTTGCTTCCTCACCACCAATCCAGACAATACCGTCCTTGAACTCAATATCGAGATTTTGAGCAAGAGCAACCAGTCGAGGCACATCTTCGGTACTGATATGATTTTTATGCGCCAGATAACCGATTACTCGATAAGTAGCGCCACTTTCCAGATAGTGCCAGTCAAGTTGACTGGCAACAGCCTGTGAAACCGTGCCCTTGCCCGACCCGCTCGGACCATCTATGGTGATAACGTGAATCGGGTTGGAGCTTTCAATGTGATCCTGAACGGATGGACCCTTATCAGATAACGACAATGTTTACTCCTGTTTGTTGGGCAATTTGACAAAATTCCGGAAAAGAGGTCGCGACATTCTCACAGTTTGAAACAACCACCGGCTCTTTTGCTACAGTTCCGGCGATTGCAAATGCCATCGCAATACGATGATCTCCAAAGCTGTTCACTTCGCCGCCCTGAAAATTTCCGCCTGTAATTGTCATCCCGTCTGGATGTTCAATGACCTCTATACCCAATGCTGACAAGCCCTGGACAATACTATGGATACGGTCGCTTTCCTTGACTCTCAACTCTTCAGCATTTGAAATTCTGGTTTTGCTCCCGCTCTCGGCGCAGGCCGCAGCGACTGCAATTACCGGAATTTCGTCGATCGACAATGCAATATCGTCGCCACTGATTTCCACGCCTTTCAGGTCGGAACTTTTCACGCGAATATCAGCCACCGGTTCACCGCTGATTTTACATTGATTCTCCAATTCAATCTGTCCACCCATTCTTGTCAGTATTTTCAGTGCCCCGTTTCTGCTCGGATTGATTCCGGTCTTCTTCAAAAGCAATTCGCTATTGGCTGTGATCAACCCTGCAAGAATAAAAAACGCGGCAGATGAAAGATCAGCAGGGACACTTACGGTGCAGCTCTGCAATTGCCCGCCCCCATGCAGGATAATTTTATTGCCAACAGATTGAATCGGGTAACCAAAACCTTGCAGCATTCTTTCAGTATGATCCCGAGTCGGGGAATTTTCGATTACTGTCGTCCACCCGTCAGCGTATAACCCCGCGAGCAGAATCGCTGATTTCACTTGTGCAGAGGCCATCGGCGGCGTGTATTCGATTGCATGCAATCCCCCCACCGGGTTGATTTTCAACGGCGGTTTGCCTTCATTCGAATCAATTTGTGCTCCCATCATTTTCAATGGCGTGATAATCCTCCCCATCGGGCGATTGCATAGATACTCATCACCTGTCAGCACAGATGTCCACGGCTGTGCACTGAGCAGACCACTCAGCAATCGAAATGCAGTGCCTGAATTCCCCATATCCAGCGCCTCACAGGGCTTTTCCAGACCGTGCAAACCGACTCCTTCGATGACATAGTTGTGGTCTGCCGGATCTTCGCTGTCACGAGAAATCGACACGCCCATTGTTCTGAAAGCACTGATGGTTGCCAGCACATCCTCACCTTCAAGGATATCTCTTACCGTTGTCGTGCCATTGGAAATGGCTCCCAAAATGACTGAGCGATGAGAAATGGATTTATCTCCTGCGACCTGAATCTCGCCTTGCAGACCGAGGGTTGGAGAAATCTGGAATTTCATGAATGTCAACTTAAAACATGTCTGTGGCAACGTCTGCCTTTTATCACATCAACGACATCAGATGTAAGCGAAACCAATTATTTTCAAATCGACTTGAATTAAACTTCCAAACGCAGTATGTAAGTAAAAATCACTTGTCAGCAAGAGATGTTAGGTGTAGATATGCATGAATGAAAAGATTGATTAGTCGATTCTTCTTTCTGGTGCTGGTTCCGGTTACAGGCCTTGGAATTGCGGGGTATTATTATCTTATCGGAGGGCAGTATCTGGTTACTGAAAATGCGTATGTGAAATCACGGCTGGTGCATATAAGCAGTGATATAGACGGGCGCGTTGTGAAGGTAAATGTACACAACAATCAGAATATCAACCAGGGAGATATTCTTTTTCAAATCGATCCGGAGCCTGCAGAAATCGAATTGATGGCGACCCGGGCTGAAGTGGAAAGCATACGCCTGCGAATCACTTCACTGAAGTCACAGTACAAGCAGACTTTGCTGGATATCGATAATACCGAAGAAACAAACAAATTCCTGGCTTCCCAGCTCGAAAGGCATAAGAAGCTCAAACAACAGGGACATGGCCTGGAAATTGATTTTGAGCGGGCCCAGCATGACCTGGAGATGGGCCGCCGGGCATTGGTCACTTCAAATCAGAGAAGCGCCATTGTTCTGGCAGATATTGCGGGCGACCCCGATCTACCGGTGGAGGACCATGCCCTGTTTCTGGCAGCACAAGCAAAAGTGTACCGTGCACTCAGAAATCTGGAATTAACCAGTATCAGAGCGCCATCGAGTGGCATCTTAAGCAATGTTACCCTGGAATCTGGAGAATATGTCAAGGCAGGTGATGTGATATTTTCCATCGTTGGCAGCGATCAGGTCTGGGTTGAAGCTAATCTGAAGGAATCGCAACTTACCCATCTGCAGGAAGGGCAAAATGCAACCATTATCGTTGATGCTTATCCGGATCTGGTGTTCTCCGGGGTGGTGACCAGTGTAAGCCCGGCCACGGGTGCGGTATTTGCGGTACTGCCCCCGCAAAATGCAACAGGGAACTGGGTAAAGGTAGTACAGCGCATCCCAGTAAGGCTGGATTTGATCCAGAACCCCGATGATCCTCCGTTACGTGCAGGAATGACGACAAAGGTCACTATCAATACCCTGCACGAAAGGAAACTGCCTCGATTCCTGCAGTCTGTTATGGCGGCTATCAAATCGGAAAAATAAATCAGGCCTGCTTTCTTTTCTCCGAAACCAGATATCTGGCCTGTCTGGCTGAAGTAAACAGATCTTTAATACCCTTTTCATCCATATTTCGGATCATGCAGGCGACTTCTTCCAGCTTTTCCTTATATTCATAAATATGTTTTGTCAGGCAGTCACTATTCATTAACGATATGTCACGCCACATTTCCGGATCGCTTGAAGCCAGCCGGGTAAAATCATAAAAACCGCCTGCCGTCATTTCATAACAACTGCGACGATCCGGCGAATTAGAAAGGAAATCCATCATCACATAGGCCAGTATGTGCGGGAGATGGCTGGTAACAGACAACACCCGATCATGATCTTCGACCCGCATTATTTTCACGTATGCGCCGGTAGATTCCCACATTTTCTGTACCAGATCGAGTGCATCCCGATTGGTTTCGGGCAACGGAGTCAGTATCACCTTGTGATTCTCGAAGAGCTCTCCGAAAGCGGCATCAATCCCCGATTTTTCCTTCCCGGCGATAGGATGGCCTGGCACAAACTGACTGAAATGATCACCTAACTCCTGTTTACCCGTTTGAACTATACCGTATTTGACGCTCCCCACATCCGTGAGAATCTTTTCCTTCGACAAGGCAGGAGCAATCACCCTGATCAGATCAGCGATTGTATTGACTGGTGTTGCCAGCACAATCAAATCTGCATCTCTGGCAGCCTGAACCGGATCGGTCTGTATTTCATCAATCGCACCTGTGTCCTGTGCTTTTTGCAGATTCACAATGGCTCGACCAACACCAATGATGTGACTTGCGACCCCCGATTTTTTCAACGATATCGCCAGCGACCCGCCAATCAGTCCTACTCCAAAAACAGCGACATTGGGTATCTTCAAAGCAGCAGAATTTTTCAAGGCAGATCGGTGGCTGAATATGTATGTGCGACTTAAATGGATGCAGGATATGAACCGAGATTTTTATACAGACCAGCTTCGGATTTCATCTGACTCAATGCCATGTTGACATGTTCTTCGTCTTGGTGCCCGGCGATATCGA
Organism: Arenicellales bacterium; assembly: GCA_963663315.1. Taxonomy (GTDB): domain Bacteria; phylum Pseudomonadota; class Gammaproteobacteria; order Arenicellales; family Poriferihabitantaceae. The sequence continues at coordinate 1,080,234 of OY760176.1, forward strand.
CGAAAAAAACATACTCCCACGCACTTATCCTGGATGGCCGTGACTCGATTTTTGTCATGTCGATCTGCGCATCCAGCAAAGGTTTCAACAAATGAATCAACGCACCTGGTCGACTTCGGCACGATAACAATAAACTGGTTTTATCATTTCCGCTTGGTGGCGTTTCACGATTGGACATAATCAGAAAACGGGTGGCATTATCCGACTCATCCTCTATATGTTCGGACAGTATATTCAAATCATAACGATTTGCCGCCATTTCTCCGGCAATCGCCGCAGCGCCGCTTTCAGTCGATGCCCGTATCGCTGCATCGGCATTGCTGCTGACAGGAATACGGCTTGCGGTCGGGTGGTGAGTATCAATCCAGCGTTTGCATTGACCCAGTGACTGGGTATGCGCGTAGATTGTTTTGATAGCGGAAAGATCGTTTTCACGGCTCACCAGATTATGATTGATTTCGAAATTGATCTCTCCACAAATGGTAAGGGAAGTGGTGACCAGACGATCCAGAGTACCGGTGACCCCGCCTTCGGTTGAATTTTCAACCGGTACTACCGAAAAATCAGTATGTTCGTTTTCTGTTGACTTGAAGATTTCATCGATAATCGGGAAATCCACGATATCAATGCCGCTGCCGAAATGCTGCCTTGCCGCAGCTTCACTATAAGTGCCCAAAGGGCCGAGTACCGAGACAGACAACGCTGCCTCGGCGCTGCGGGTAATCGACATGATTTCCCGAAACAGGTTTTCCAGTGCACTGTTCTCAAGCAGGCCCGAATTCAGCTTTTTCAATCGGCTGAGCACCTGCGCCTCTCTTTCAGGCCGGTAAAATGCAGGCACATCCAGACTGGCCTTTATCTGTGCTACTGTTTTTGCCGCAATCAGTCGATCATTTATCAAGCGCAGGATTTTCTCGTCGATGGTATCAATCTGATCACGGATAGCTTTCAGGTTTTTATCAGTTTCCATGGACACGATACTGTTTGACTGGCGTTATCGGTTGGATTAATTTAGTGAATCATATTGTCAGCGCTGTCGGCGCCGGGTTGTTCATCCTCTGCGTTGTCCGGATCAACGATATTGCTGACACAAACCAGACGATCATCATTTCCCAATGAAATCAAACGAACACCTTGAGAATTCCGGCCTATTGTCGAAATTTCATCAACACGGGTCCTGATCAGAATGCCGCCATCGGTAATCAACATTACCTCATCGGATTCACTCACCATGTGGGCACTGACAACCTTGCCATTTCGATCGGATGTTTTCATCGCAATCACCCCTTGCCCGGCACGTCCTTGACGTGGAAAATCCGAGATCAGTGTACGTTTGCCATAGCCATTCGCAGTACTGGTCAGGATTGTGGGTTCGTCCATTTCATTATTTTCATCATCACCTTGACCGACAGCAGGCAGCACCATCAGTGAAATCACCCGCTGTCCCGGTTTCAAACGTATGCCGCGCACTCCCCGCGCTGTTCGTCCTATCACACGAATAGCGCCTTCAGAAAACCTTATTGCCTTGCCGGCATCACTCACCAGTAGTATATCTTCACTGCCACTGGTCACTGCCACCCCGACCAGATGGTCGCCATCCTGTAGATTGACTGCCCGAAGCCCTGAACTTCTGGGTTTGGAAAAACCACTCAGTTTGCATTTTTTCACGTAACCCAGAGCAGTGGCCATGAGTAGATACTTACCTTCTTCATATTTCTTTATCGGCAACATTGCCGTGACCTGTTCATCTGAACCAAGCGGCAGCAGATTAACCAGCGGCTTACCTCTGGCCTGACGACCCGCCTGGGTTAACTGGAACGTTCTCAACCAGTAAACCTTGCCTATGTCGGAAAAACATAAAATGATATCGTGAGAATGCGCGACAAACATCTGCTTGACGAAATCCTTCTCCTTGGTTCGGGTTGCCACTCGTCCTTTACCGCCACGTTTTTGGGCCGAGTAATCTGACACAGGTTGAGATTTGGCGTAGCTTTCATGAGAAATGGTAACCACCATGTCCTCTTCCGGAATCAGGTCCTCCCTCGATAGATCAATCATATCTTCAATGATTTCAGTGCGTCGGTCATCATTGTACTGATCACGGATTTCCCTCAACTCCTCGCGAATCACCTCCACCAACCGATCCGGGTTATTGAGAATTTCCATCAAGATCAGGATGCCTTCGACAATATCTCCATATTCCCTATGGATTTTTTCCTGTTCGAGACCGGTCAGTCTATTTAATCTCAATTCCAGTATGGACTGAGCCTGTTCGGGTGAAAGTTGATAGCCGGACCCGTTCAGGCCGTATTTTGTGCTCAAAAACTTCGGACGGGAAAGATTTGTGTCCGAACGTGCCAGCATTGCAGCTACCGGTCCCGGTTCCCACAGTTGGGTCAGCAGCTTTTCCTTTGCTTCCCCTGGAGTTTTGGCTGCCCTGATCAACGCGATAACAGAGTCGATGTTTGCCAGCGCGACGGCAAGACCTTCCAGAATGTGTGCACGGTCACGCGCTTTGCCCAGTTCAAAAATGGTTCGTCGGGTAACCACCTCACGCCGATGTCTTACAAACTCATTCAGAGCATCTTTCAAATTGAAAATGCGAGGCTGGTTGTCGCTCAATGCCACTATGTTGATTCCAAACACGGTCTGCATATTGGTTTGCTTGTACAGATTGTTCAATATGACTTCAGCTTGTTCACCCCGCTTGATTTCAATCACTGCGCGCATTCCCGATTTGTCAGATTCATCTCGAATTGCAGAGATTCCTTCGATATTCCTGTTCTTTACCAGCTTGGCTATCTTCTCTATCAGGCGTGCCTTGTTGACCTGATAAGGTAATTCATAAATAACAATCGATTCACGCCCGCTGGCGCTCTTTTCAATTTCAGCTCTCGCCCGAACATGAATTCGACCACGCCCGGTTTCGTATGCCTCACGAATACCGCTGTGCCCATTGATAATTCCCGCAGTGGGAAAATCCGGGCCGGGCAGATATTCCATCAATTGCGATATCGAAATATCAGGATTCTCTATCAATGCAAAACAGGCATCAATAGTTTCACCCAGATTATGTGGCGGCACGTTGGTCGCCATACCGACAGCGATTCCCGTGGAACCGTTTACCAGTAAATTGGGAACACGGGCAGGCAACACCAAAGGCTGGATCTCGGACTCGTCATAGTTCGGACCGAAATCGACGGTTTCCTTATTAAGATCTGCCAGCAACTCGTGCGCGATACGGGACAGGCGAATCTCGGTATAACGCATCGCCGCAGGTGAATCACCGTCAACAGACCCAAAGTTGCCTTGCCCATCCACCAGCATGCTACGCATGGAGAAACTCTGAGCCATCCTGACGATCGCATCGTAAACCGCAGTCTCGCCATGTGGGTGATACTTACCGATAACGTCACCGACCACCCTGGCAGATTTTTTGTATGCCTTGTTCCAGTCATTCCCCAGCACCGACATCGCGTATAACACCCGTCGGTGAACCGGCTTTAATCCATCCCGGATATCCGGCAGCGCCCGACCGACTATCACACTCATGGCGTAATCCAGATAGGATTGTCGCATCTCTTTTTCAAGATTTGTCGGCAGTGTTTCCTTGGCGAAAGAAGTTTCAGTCATCAGTGTGTTTCGAGGTTAAAACAAATAGTTGGAATATTTATTAGATATATCCTATATGCTGTTGATTTATATGGTAATATTGAAAAACATAAATCCGGGATTGACACGACATCCGATAACGCCCTGTGCGCGGGATTTTATCACATTACCCCGAAATCCGGTATTGTGAATTTAACTGTGACAAGGACTGAAATACTTTGTCATTTCAGCCGGAACCAGCATCATTGGCGCCATTGGGTTCATTGGGGCTATTCGAGTGTGCATGACTCCACAATCCGCAATGTTGTTTTTGTGATGCCAGCCACCCCCATACTGCCGGTTCCATCTTCACGGTCATGAAAATACTGCCCGAATCATCGGTGCTTTCTTCCATCACCTGACATTTCTGATAAAGTTGCGATCGTAATGCACCGGCTTCCGGCGCCAGAGTCAATTTGAATATCTGATGTGATTTTGACAACAGGGCACGAACACAATCAAGCAACAGATCAAGGCCGGCTCCGGATTCGGCCGAGAGCCATATCCTGGCGATCTCCCCTTCCTTATTGTTTTTGGTGCGAGGTGAATCTCCAGTCAGATCGATTTTGTTGAAAACGGTAATAACCGGGATGGAATCGGCGCCGATTTCCCGGAGTACCTGCAACACATGCTGGTGAAGTTCAGCCTGATTCGGGTCCGAAAAATCATTGACCAGCAACAGACAACTGGCGCTGGCAACCTCCTCCAGGGTAGAGTGGAAAGCTGCAACCAGCGTGTGCGGCAAATCCTTGATAAATCCTACCGTATCGGATAACACGACACTCCCGAATCCAGGAATTTCCAGGCGGCGCATGGTTGTGTCGAGCGTGGCAAACAGTTTATCTTCAACCAGCACGTCCTCACCTGTCAACGCGTTGAATAATGAAGACTTGCCGGAATTGGTATAACCGACGAGGGAAATGGTCGGAACAGGCGTTCTGTGTCTGGCCCTCCTGCGGAGTGATCTTTGCGCCTCCACCCGGTCGAGTCTGCGTGTAAGCGTTTTTATGCGCTTGCCAATCAAACGGCGGTCTGTTTCCAGTTGGGATTCACCTGGCCCTCTTAGCCCGATTCCTCCTTTTTGTCGTTCAAGGTGGGTCCAGCCACGTACCAGTCTGGTTGACAGATGCCTGAGTTGTGCCAGTTCAACCTGTAATTTACCTTCGCTCGATGTCGCGCGCTGGGCAAAAATATCCAGAATCAGTCCCGGCCTGCCCAATACCCTGCAATAAACGATCCTTTCAATATTTCTTTCCTGTATTGGACTGATTGCATGGTCGAAAATAACCAGCGTCGCATCCTCCTGCCTTACCAGGTCCGCCAGTTCCTGCACCTTGCCTTTACCGATAAATGTCGCCGATACCGGCTTCGACCTGACTGTTAACAGACGATGACAGACCTCGGCGCCCGCTGACCTCGCAAGCTGGAACAACTCTTCCAACGACTCCTTTGTTCCCACACCAGACAGAGTCTCCTGTCTCACCAGAATGGCGCGTTCCTCCAACCCTTTCTGGTCGAATCGATCTTCTACTGAGCTAAACAGAGTCGCAAATCTCCTGAAAGTGACAGGATGTCTTCATTTGTTATCATCCTGGCTTTCGTTTTCCTCACTCTCCGGTGCAATTTGAACAACTCGTGCAGGAACTATGGTAGAAATAGCATGCTTGTAAATCATTTGATTTACTGTATTGCGAAGAAGAATAACAAACTGGTCAAACGAGTCCACCTGACCCTGTAACTTGATGCCATTTACCAAAAATACGGATACCGGGACTCGCTCTTTTCTCAATGCATTCAAGAATGGATCCTGTAAAGCCGTTCCTCGTTGTTGTGTCATGATATTACCCCTTTTTTTACCGCTATATACTGGAGAAAGGGGATCAGCCCTTATTGTTGGTTTTAGTATTCACCCCTTCTATTTTACCGCCACCTACTGGAAGGTTCCCAGCCCCGAACTCCGGTTTCAGGTCAACTACCGGCCCAATCGGCCGGTGACCAGCAGAATTCGGTAATTCAGTGCTATTTTATCATAAAGTGAAATGTCGGTCTGCAATCTTGCTGTGAGTCATTATTTGCGGGTGTGCTTTCAAATAAGTCAACATGGAATCGAACACACTGGCCTGTCCTGTATTGAACCAGACAACATTCGATTGATTTCTCAACCAGGTCAGTTGCCGCTTTGCAAGTTGCCTGGTTGCAGCAATGCCGTTTTGTATCATCTGAATATAATCCGTATCCCCACGCAGATATTCAACAACCTGTCGATACCCTACGCATCGCATCGATGGCAGCAGTGAAGGATTATCCAGTTTCGATAGCAGGGACTCCACTTCTGCCACAAGACCTCGCTCAATCATTGTTTCGAACCGGGCTTCAATCCTTTTATGCAATGCCTTTCGGTCCCCTGTAAACAAGGCCATTTTTATTATCGGATGGCTTAATCCCTGACTTCGGGTTTGCGCCATAATCTCTGAGGGCGTAGTTCCGGTCAACCTGTAAATCTCGACCGCTCGTTGAATCCTTTGTGAGTCTGTCGGCGCCAGCCGCCGCGCAATCACGGGATCAATCCTCGCCAGTTGATCGTAAACAGATTCCAGCCCCTGATGATCAATCTCGGCCCTGACCTGCATCCGGGTCATTGCATCAGTCGAAGGCAGCGCAGAGAAACCATTTTCGATGGTAGAGAAGTAAAACATGGTCCCCCCTACCAGCACAGGAAGCTTTCTCTGACTGAGGATCAGATCAATCGAACGAGACGCATCATTACAAAACTCGGCAGATGAATAAGGGGTCCCGGGATCACGGATATCAATCAGGTGATGAGGGTAACGGGCAAGGAACCCAGCATCCGGTTTTGCCGTACCGATATCCATTCCACGATATACCTGGGCGGCATCCACACTCACCAGTTCGCTTTCCAATTCATCATGTAATTTCGCGGCAATTTCTGTCTTGCCGGATGCCGTCGGCCCCATCAGAAATACTACCGCCTGTTTGTTATCGGCCACGCATGAACCATTTGTCTATTTCACCCAGCGACACGCTCATCCAGGTTGGCCGACCATGATTGCATTGCCCGGAGCGCTCGACTTCTTCCATTTGCCGCAACAAGGCATTCATCTCTGCCAATTCGAGTTTCCGGTTCGCGCGCACTGAGCCATGACACGCCACCGATGACAGTATTTCATGCTGTGCATCCTGTATTCGCTCGCTGACATCAAACTCAATCAAATCGGACAGCGTATCTCTTATCAGACTTTCAACATCTGACCGGGACAATAACTCGGGCATTGACCGGATCACCAGTTTCTCCTCGCCCAAACGGTCTATCTCGACCCCGAGACTTTTGAATTCATCGATATAGTCCTCGGCAAACTGCGCTTCCGTCTGACTCACATTAATCTGGACAGGCACCAGCAAAGGCTGGCTGTTCAGTTCATTTTCCTCGGCCTTTGTTTTAAGTATTTCATAAGTGATCCTCTCATGGGCGGCATGCATGTCCACCATGATCAATCCCTCATTGTTCTCGGCCAGGATATAGATTCCCTTCAACTGTGCAATGGCATAACCTAACGGCGGAATACTCTGGTCGTTCCCGGCCGGGGAATGCCCCGGTGCGCCAACCGGATCAGCATCCTGATTTCGACTCCCCCCGGACAAGGCGCCGTATCCCCGAAACTGCTCGCTGACCAGCATTCTGATATTTTGCTGCGCCGGGTAATTTCCGTATCCCCCTGTTTTTGTGGACATCAGAGGAATATTTTCCGGGGTGGGCAGGTTGACTTCACTGTCCCTGGGAGTCAATCCGGAAATCGTGTGATGCAGGATCCGGTAAATAAAATTGTGGACCAGACGACTTTCGCGGAACCGGACTTCGCTTTTTGCAGGATGGACATTGACATCGACCAGTTCGGGCCTGATGTTCAAAAACAGAATAAATGCCGGATGCCTGCCATGATACAGTACATCGTTATAGGCTCGACGAACTGCATGGGCAATCAGATTGTCCTTCACTGACCTGCCATTCACATAGAAATACTGCAAATCCCGTCCCGCACGAGAAAACGTCGGCAATCCTGTCCAGCCTGACAGCGCCATGGTTTCAACATCACTTTCCAGATAAACGCACTGCTTTGAAAACTGCGCCCCGCAGATACTGGAGATTCTCTTCTTGCGGGCTTCTTCGGTACTCGCTGGCAGTACGTGGAATACTGTTTTCCCGTCATTGAAAAAAACCACTTCCAGTGTCGGCTGACTCAAGGCAATCTTTTTAACTGCATTGTTACAATAATTAAACTCGGTTTTTTCGGTTCGCAGGAATTTCCGGCGGGCAGGTGTGTTGTAAAACAGATCTTTAACCTCCACTGTTGTACCAACAGGGTGCGCCACCGGGACCGGCGCTGAAGCCTGATGCCCTCCATGTACTACTACCTGATATCCCTTGTCCTGATCCGGGGTACGGGAAGCAAGTGTCAACCGGGAAACCGCGGCGATACTGGGCAGCGCCTCCCCGCGAAATCCCAGAGTCTCCACTTCAAACAAGTCTTCGACCGAGACAAGCTTGCTGGTTGCATGGCGTGAAAGCGCAAGGGTCAATTGCTCTTGCGAAATCCCGAAACCATTGTCTGCAACCTGGATCCGCTTGAGTCCGCCCCGGTCAACCTGGATTTCAATTTTCGTGGCGCTGGCATCAATACAGTTTTCCAGCAACTCCTTTAACAGGGATGCCGGTCGCTCTACCACCTCTCCAGCAGCAATCTGATTGATCAGTTTGTCGTCGAGTTGCCTGATTTGACGGTTTTTCATTTTGTTGTCGGGTTCAATAGTTTGCATGGATATACGGGTTGTTTTTGAGGTATCTCCTGATTCCCGCCAATACCGCGTTGCCGATGCGGTGTTGATGCTTCGCGCTTCGTAACAACTTTTCCTCTTTCGAGTTCGTAATATAGGCCGTTTCCACCAGAATTGAAGGGATCTCGGGTGATTTCAACACCACAAATCCCGCCTGCTCTACGCGCCGGCTGTGCACGGGTCCAATTTTCTTTAACTCGCCCAGCACTTCCCGCCCGAGTACAAGGCTTTCACTGACCGTTTTGGTCATCGACATATCGATCCATGCCTCGGCAAACGTATCCTCCTTGTCAGCCAGAATGACCCCTCCTATCAGGTCCGACGCGTTTTCCTTGTCAGCCAGCCGTCTTGCAGATTCGCTGGTCGCGCCTTTTCGGGACAACGCATAAACGGAAGCGCCCCGGACACTTTTATCCCTGAACGCGTCAGCATGAATTGAGACGAACAAGTCCGCCTCGAGTCTGCGGGCAATCCCGGTTCGTTTGCGCAAACCTACATAGTAGTCTCCCTTGCGTGTGAGTTCTGCACGCATTCCGGGTTCCTTGTCTACTTTCTCCTTCAGCTTTTTTGCAATTTGAAGCACCACCGTTTTTTCCTGTGTCTTTCTGCCCAGCGCACCCGGGTCTTCTCCACCATGTCCAGGATCAATCAGGATCAATAAATCCTTTTTCTGTTTCTTCTGCGTTATCCGCTTCTTCCGCTTTTCAGACTGGACAGCCTTGACTCGTGCATCTTTCGAATAGTAATCCATAACCAGACGATATCGATAGTTGTCGACTGGCTTGAGTAGTTGAATCAGATATTGAACTGGTTTTTGAACGTCAAAAACCAGCCTCAACACACCCTCAGTAGGATAACCTGCACGCATTCGTCGAATAAACTGCCCTGTTGAGCCTGAAACAGGGAGCGAACTGCTCAGTGTTGTTCGAGGCAGATCGAGAACAACGCGATCAGGTGACTTCAATGAAAACACTCTGAAGTCCACACTCTTGTCGAGGTCCAGCACGATCCTTGAACGGTCAGGAGCATGCCACATGCGAATATCGTTCACTACCGCGGCAAAGCCAGCGCTGCACTGACAAAACAGCAGGCCGGAAATCAGCATGTTTCGGATAAATGCAATCACTCGAGGCTCGGGTTTGGGTAGTGATGAACAGAGTGAGCTTCAATCTTGATACTTCTTCCCTTATCCAAATATTTTATCGAAATTTCAAGATCGGGGCATGGTAAAAATCCGATCCCGTGAGCTGGCCACTCAATCAGGCTGATCGTAGTTTCGGATATCATGTCGCGCATACCTGTCATTTCCAGTTCGGTCGGAGAGCTGATTCGATATAAATCAAAATGATTTATTACCCTCCCCCCCGGATTATAAGTCTCTACCAGAGTGTAGGTAGGGCTGGTCACTGCACCTTCGTGACCAAATCCATTGAGAATTCCACGAACAAATGTGGTTTTTCCGGTACCGGGTTCTCCGCTCAGAAAGACAACGCAGCCAGCATTGATATGCTTGCAGGTCGATCTGCCCAGTCGCATCATCGAGGATTCATCAAAGGCGGTAAAAACAGTCATCAGGAAAGCTAAAGAATAAGGGAGGTCACTTCATCCTGAATGATCGATGTCATACTCTTCCTTCCTCACATGCTCCAGTCTTTCCATATACGCCTGTATTATTGATGACTCATACACCACGCCGACCAGTTCATACGTATCGTAATCCTTGACCACGGGAATGCTTTCACCGATAAAATTCTGAATCTTCTGCATCGCATCCCAGACCGATGTATTCTCCAGCAGAGTCTCCTGTTCGCGTTGTGCCACAGCTCCGCATCCGGTTATTGCCAAATCCCCCTGTTGCTGGAGTTCGAGTATTTTTAACAGGGAAATCGTCCCGCAATAGGTCAATTCGTCATCGACAACATATCCTTCGGTCCGACCGGAATCCAACAGACGGTCACGAAGTTCCCCGGTTGATTGGTGAACAGAAACACGAACATAATCATGCACAATATAAGCCTTGATCTGCTGACCCTGCATGATCACCTTGTCGCGGCCAAGTCTCAGGTCGTAGCCTGCATTGTGCAATTGAATATCGAATAATGATCGACCAAACAGCGAGCACGCAACCAGATTGGCAAAAACCACGCTGATCATGGCGGCAATCGCCAGTTCATAGTTCCGGGTCAGTTCGAACACGATCAGTATCCCGGTCAATGGCGCCCCCATAACCGGACTGGCAACCGCAACCATGCCACAGATCGCATAAATGGTGTGCCCGGAAAAATTGTCTGCCAGTAGAATGGGCGCGATTTCGCCGATGATCGAGCCCATCAGGATGCCGATCACCAGCGCCGGACTGAAGATACCACCGGCCATCCCAAAGCCGAGACACAATGCGGTCAACAACAATTTAGCGATCAGAATGACCAGCATTTGCTGCAGGTAAAACACATCATTCCGGATTGAATCGAATACCACCAAATCACCGACCTGCATCACCTCAGGAATCCAGATTGCAACAATTCCAACTACCATTCCCGCCGACGCGGGCTTCAGATATTCGGGTATGCGCAATTTTTTGGAGAGTACTCTGGCTATCAATACCGACTTCATCAGGGCAATGGCCACATAAGCACCGACGATCCCGATAACAATAAAAATCAGAAATTCGCTGGCATGGATATGTTGCAATACCTCCACTTCCAGCAACGCAGGTCGAACAAACACATAATTGGCAATCAGATAACCGGTTACTGAAGCGACCGTAACCGGCGCGAATGAACGTAAGGAGTAATGCCTGATAATCACCTCATGGGCAAAAATCAAACCTGCAATGGGTGCGTTAAAAGCAGTGGCAATGGCAGCAGCAGCGCCGCAGCCCAGACCTGTGGTCGCCGTGAATCCGGTCGAGCGCGTAATACCGGCAACCCATGTGCCCAGAGCCGCACCCATGTGCGCCAACGGTCCATATTGACCCACAGGCGCTCCACTGCCCAGAGCCACAATTGCTGACAGGGCAGTTATCAAACCACTTTTGGTCGAATTGTCAAAATTGAGGGTTTGTGCATTACGGATGGTGTCGACCAATGTCAGCGGCCTCTTTTCAGGGGTAGCCATCGAAAGCAGGCCGACAATCAACCCGCCGAGTACGGGGATCAATATGAAATAAATTAAAAACCAGGGTCCGTGGCCTTCTCCCTCCCGGTTGTCCCGGACAAACAATAACAACTGGTTGGCAAATTCTACCAGTGAAACAAACAATATTGAAGCAAGAGAGGCAATCGCGCCTGTGATTATTCCGAGTGCTGCAATCAGAAAAATCCTTCGTATTGCGCTCACGCAGAATATCCCGTCATTTCCGGTTGGATCTCATGGCTGATTGCCCCGTCATCTTCAGTTAATCAGATGAAATTTATTATATATTACACGAATGGATGATCATACCCTCCGACAACTGGCCGAAAAAATCAAAATCCGGGGCGCTGAACTCGGATTCTCGCAAACCGCGATTTCCGACATCAATCTTGCGGAGTGTGAACAGAGATTAAAGCAATGGCTGGCAAACGGATTTAACGGGGAAATGGCGTATATGGAGTCCCATGGCCTGAAACGAACCCGGCCCGATCAGTTAATTCCAGGTACTGTCAGAGTGATTACTGTCCGACTGGACTATCTGAACCAACCGATGACTGAAGCACAAAAGACCCTGAATGACGCCAGCAAGGGGTATATCTCCCGGTATGCTCTTGGTCGCGATTATCATAAAGTGATCCGCAAGCGTTTGCAAAAACTGGCAATCCGAATTTCTGAAGTGGTCGGTCCATTCGGTTATCGTGCATTTTGCGACAGCGCACCGGTCATGGAAAAAGCGCTGGCGGAAAAATCGGGGCTTGGCTGGCTTGGGAAACATACCAATTTGATCAACAGGGAACATGGCTCATGGTTTTTCCTGGGTGAACTCTATACCGATATACCGTTACCCACCGACCCGCCGGTCAATTCACACTGTGGAAGTTGCTCCGCATGTATTGATGTCTGCCCGACCAATGCCATTGTCGCACCTTATCAACTTGATGCCAGACGCTGTATTTCCTACCTGACCATTGAGCTTAAAGGCTCGATTCCGGTGAAGTTTCGCAAGGCCATAGGCAATCGGATATATGGTTGTGATGATTGTCAACTGGTGTGTCCATGGAATCGTCATGCAAGACTTTCGGGCGAGGCGGATTTCAGGAGTCGGCACACTCTCGACAATCCATCGTTGTGCAAATTGTTCAACTGGGGCGAGCAGGATTTCAAACACAAAACCGAAGGCTCTGCGATACGCAGAATCGGTTACCAGCGATGGTTGAGAAACATTGCAGTTGCACTCGGCAATTCCCCCCGCTCTGACCGGGTCATGGACACACTGAAGGCCCGACAATCCCACTCTTCTGAACTAGTTCGCGAGCATGTGCGATGGGCGCTCAGGCGCCAGGCTCACTGACATTGATAAATGTCTTCCTGTAATACTTCAGTTCCTCAATCGATTCCCGGATATCATCCAGCGCCTTATGGGTATTTTGCTTGCGGAACCCGTCCCGCAGGTCGGGGCGCCAACGCACTACCAATTCCTTGATCGAAGAAACATCCAGATTTCGGTAATGCAGATATGATTCCAGTTCAGGCATGTAGTTGGCCAGAAAACGCCTGTCCTGGCAAATCGAATTACCACAAAGCGGAGAGCGGTTGACCCGTACATATCCGGAAATAAAAGCAATCGTCGCCTGCTCTGCCTGCCGTTCATCAAAGCGGGATTCCCTTACCCTTTTGACCAGACCGCTTTTGGTATGGACTTCTGTATTCCAGTCGTCCATCTCAACGAGTCGCCTCAACGGTTGATGAACCGCTATCACAGGCCCTTCCTCAAGGATATTCAGATGGGCATCGGTGACGATGGTCGCGATTTCAATAATTCGGTCAGTCGAAGGCGATAACCCGGTCATTTCCAGATCAATCCAAACCAGATTTTTTGGATGCATGTTATTTTTTATATACTCCAGTTAAAGCGTAATATTAATACATTGCGAATGGTTGGAATATAACATTGTCCTGACAATCTTTATCCGGAATCCGGTTTGTAGATATCAAATCTCACCAGCTTGCTGCGAGTGTCGCCGACCTTGCCCGGAGCGAGGGGCGTTGCATGATGGGGTCTTTTGACGACCACACGTTTCTGTGCATGTTTCATTGCCGTATCAAATAATCTCTGATTATTTCCACTATTGCCGTCATCGTCATGTTTGCTTAACCTCTGCAGAATTACCATCTCTTTTCGGGTAGCTGCGGATTTGGTTTTTTCCGGAAACACAGGATCCAGATAGATTACGTCAGGCCGATATTCCTGCGTTTCCAACCAACATTCTGATCGACCGTGGAACAGTTGCAGGCGCTCCCTCAATAACGCATCTGACAATCCGGTTCTGGCATAACGGATCATCAGGAAGACGACCCTGTTTCTCTCGATTGCGGACACCTTGATGCCCTGCCTGGCGATCTGAAGCGCATCTGTGCACCACCCTGGAGTCATATCGACGAGGGTATTGACGTTGCTGCCAATAGCCCGCAACAATGGATCTCTGCCTGTGCCTTTTCGAGTCTGGTCGAAGTTCAGAGTTAATGCCTTCAGTTCGGGCCTGTCGTTCAAAAACAACGCCATTTCAAGATTTTCTATCTCCAATATGAATGTCTCTTTGCATGCAACATATTGATCTATTGGAATAATTTCAGATCCAAGCCACTTGCCCGCCTGCCTTGCGATATTTTCGCTGACCTTATCCGAACGAACGATGAGAGATTCCATGGGCATGGCGGCGTAAAATAATCTGGAATGCTGTTAAAATCTTTCTGATCACCAATTTAATCGAGCAGTTTAACAAAAGAGGCATCAAATGGGTTTTCTGTCAGGTAAACGGGTATTAATTGCTGGAGTCGCCAGTAATCGTTCAATTGCATGGGGGATTGCACAGGCAATGCACCGGCAGGGTGCGACACTTGCGTTCACCTATCCCAATGAGAAAATGCAACCCAGAGTGGAAAATCTGGCCAATCGGCTTGGCTCTGAAATTGTGTTACCTTGCGATGTCATCAGTGACCGGCAAATCGACGACCTGTTCACCGAACTAGCCAAAATCTGGGATGGATTGGATATTCTTATTCATTCCATCGCGTTCGCCCCCAGAGAAGAACTTGAGGGTCTTTACCTGGACGCGGTAACTCGTGAAGGATTCAGAGTGTCCCACGAAATCAGTTCCTATAGTTTTGCCGCCATGGCCAGGGCGGCGCTACCACTCATGAAAGGCAGAAACGGTTCAATGCTGACATTGACTTATATCGGTTCGGTTCGGTCCATGCCAGGATACAACGTGATGGGACTGGCCAAAGCCAGCCTGGAAGCCAATGTGCGTTACATAGCCCAATCACTTGGCAAACAAGGCATTCGCGTAAACGGGATCTCAGCAGGCCCGATTAGAACCCTGGCCGCAGCAGGGATAAAGAATTTCAAAAAGATGCTGGGCCACTTCGAGAAAGTAGCCCCCCTCGGTCGTGCCGTGACCATCGAAGAAGTAGGAAACACAGCCGCATTTCTGTGCTCCGACCTGGCTTCGGGTATCACTGGAGAAATCACCTATGTTGACGGGGGATTCAATACCGTAGGCATAAGCGAACAGATAATCGAAGAAGACCAGGACAGGCCGCATTCCTGAACTGTGTCAGCATCCTTGTTTGCTTCAAAAAATTGTCGCAAACCTGAATTTGTGTAAACTGAATGTCCACTGAAATCCACTTGCCTGGAGAATTTCATGGCTTCTAGAGTAATGAGTGACCCCACTCGTCTAATTGCGTTTCCCTCTCCGCGCCTGCTGACCGGCGTTTTTATCCTTGGCTGGGCATTGCACACATTGTCGCCGGTACAGGCAACCGAGATCAGCAACGGAGAGTTGAGAGGCAGTTTTGACAGTACTGTTTCGCACGGACTGACCTTTCGTGTTGCCGAACACGATGAGAGTTTGACCGGCATCAACTCCGACAATGGGACACGTAACTATAGCCGCGGTCTGGTCAGCAATACCTCAAAATTCACCAGTGAACTGGAACTCAATTACCAGAATTTTGGCCTGTTCACCCGTTTCACCGGTTTCCTGGACTTCGAAAATCGGAATGGAACGCGCAACCATATACCATTATTCGAAGAGGCGAAGGATGTGGCAGGCGATGACATTGAGCTACTGGACCTGTATATCGCAAATACATTTGACATTGACGAAACACCGTTGGATGTGCGTCTGGGCAAACATGTGCTCAACTGGGGTGAAAGTACCTTTATCCAGGGCGGTATCAACGTCATCAACCCGTTTGATCTCACCAGGCTGCGTACGCCGGGCGCGGAACTGCGTGAGGGGTTGGTACCTGTTTCATTACTCTCGGCGTCAATCGCCCCAACCGACAACCTGACGGTGGATGGTTTTTATCAACTGCGGTGGGATAACACTGAGGCGGATGCAGCCGGCGCCTATTTCTCCACCAATGATTATTTCGGCGCCGGCGGGAACACGGCTTTCCTTTCCGAAGGATCTCTTGAGGGGAAAACAACGGATATGGGTGGAGGATTTGGCGCCCTCACTCCGGCCATCAACGCGGCCATCGCTATGAGCCCGGTGAAGTTGGAACCTCAACTACTACATGACTCCAAATTTCTGGGCGTGCCGCGAGGCCCGGACAGCATTCCGGAAGATTCGGGTCAATGGGGGGTTGCACTGCACTACTTCGCCGAGAATCTGAACGACACTGAATTCGGGTTCTATTTCATCAATAATCATAGCCACCTGCCACTCACCAGCGCAATCCCCCGGCGGGCGGGCTACGATGCGGGACTCGCCGCCGCGGCTGCGGTCAGCGCGCCCACAAGTCCTGTCGTTAGTACTATTTCCAAGTCGGCTTGTGCACAGTCTCTCCGTCTCCCGACCCTCTGTTCAGATGCGCAACTGGGTCAATTTCTCGCCAGTCTGGACTCCGTGCAGGCAAAGGCTTTTAATGATGGAGTTACCGCGAAAATTGCCGGAGTTGCCAGTCTCCTTGCAATTGATCGCTATGCCAGGACCGCGCGCTACTACACTGAGTATCCCGAAGATCTCCAGACCATGGGTATCAGCTTCAACACGGTCCACACTGATTCGGGCTGGGCATTGCAGGGAGAATATACCTTCCACCCTGATGCACCGTTGCAAAGAACGGAGAGTTCCCTGCTTACGGAGGGGCTGTCACCAATCCTGGGGGCGCTGCAGCTCGGACCTATGATCAAAAAGGCGATTGCAAGCGGTGACCTGGCTACCGCTGGTCAGCTAAGAGCTGCACTTGACGCTTTGGAAGGCAAGCTCGGTAGTCGCATCCAAGGCTACGTCGAACGTAACATAAGCCAGTTGCAGATCACCGCAACCAAATTGTTCACATCCACCCTGGGAGCAGACACCCTGGCGCTGATTACAGAAGCGGCGGTGATGCATGTACACAATATGCCGGACAAGGCCACAACACCGCTGGACAGCAGCGGTATCGGCAGCGAACTCGCCGATGCCACCTCCTTTGGATACCGGGTAGCAGCGCGCCTTGACTACAACAATGCCATCGGCGCGGTACGACTCTCGCCCTACCTGCAGTTGCAACATGATGCAAATGGCAGCAGTCCGACCCCCGGCGGAGCTTTTCTGGATGGCCGTAAAGTAGTAACTCTCGGTTTGGGTGTGAGCTATCTGGACCGCTGGCAGGGGAATCTGAGCTATACTATGCACACTGGTGACAATAACCAGTTAAGTGATCGCGACTTTGTCTCTACCGTCATCAAGTATTCCTTCTGAGGCAAGACAATCATGAAAGCAATCACTTCCACCTTACGTATTACACTCGTCCTTGGTAGCATAATTGCCCCGTTGGCGACTGCCGGGATCACCACCGATCAGATTGACAGGCTTGGCAAGGATCTCACTCCCCTCGGGGCCGAACGGGCCGGGAACGTCGAAGGCACTATCCCGGCCTGGACCGGCGGTATAACCTCCCCGCCGACAGGTTATGTCCGCGGCGAACATCATCGTGACCCGTACACGGACGACAAACCGCTGTTTATCATCGATTCTGGAAATCTGGACCAGTACCGCGACCTGCTCTCCGTGGGCCATCAGCGCATACTGGAAACCTATCCAACATTTCATCTCCCGGTCTATCCAACCCGACGCAGCGCATCGGTACCGCAACGCATCTATGATGCCACCCGCCAGATTGCCGCAACTGCCAGACTGGTCGACAATGGAAACGGGGTAGACGACGCGGTGATCGGCATTCCATTTCCGATCCCGAAAGACGGACTGGAAGTGGTCTGGAATCACTTGCTGCGATACCGTGGTGAGACGGTCGAATGCATCACCGGTCAGGCAGCAGTAACCCGAGGTGGCGACTACACGATGGTAAAGCTCGGACTGGAGATCGAACTGCGTTACTCGCTGCCAGGCATGACAGCGGAACAACTTGACAACACGATGATTCTGTTCAAACAGAAAGTACTGGCCCCGGCGCGGTTGGCGGGCGACATCCTGCTGGTGCATGAGACCATGAACCAGGTGCTTGAACCACGCCGTGCCTGGACCTACAACCCCGGCCAGCGTCGTGTGCGGCGGGCCCCGAATATCGCCTATGACAATCCGGGCACCACCACCGACGGGCTGCGCACTTCCGATCAGTTCGACATGTTCAATGGGGCGGTGGATCGTTATGACTGGCAATTGCTTGGCAAGCGCGAAATGTACGTGCCATACAACTCCTACAGACTGCACAGCGACGAACTGTCCTTCTCCGACATCCTCCAGCCACTACATGTCAACCCGGAGCATTTACGTTACGAACTGCACCGGGTATGGGTAATCGAAGCAACCCTCAAGCAGGGCGCAACGCACACCTACAAGCGCCGCACCCTGTATGTGGATGAAGACTCATGGCAGATCCTGCTGGCCGACATCTACGACAACCGGGACCAGCTCTGGAGGGTGTCAGAGGGTCATGTCATCAACTATTACCAAAAACCACTGATATGGCCGACGTTGGAAATACACACCGACCTGCAGGCAGGACGCTACCTCGCACTTGGCCTCAACAACGAGTATGACATGTGCACCTATGATATCGAAGTAACCAGCCGGGACTTCACTCCGGGAGCCCTGCGTCGTGAGGGCCTGCGCTAATTACCATCATCTGCCCCGCATGGTATGGGGCCTGGACAGGAGTGCGGTCGCACTGACATTGGTCTTGTGCCTGTCGTCACAGGTTCCGGCAGCAGATAGCAGCGCAGCGGAGCCAGCAACCATGCAGTCACCGCTGGCAAGCCGTTCACTGCTGCTGGACGGCGCCGTGACCGACTCACATCTGGTGGTAGTCGGCGAACGGGGCCACATCCTTACTTCCACAGATGATGGCGCAAACTGGCGACTGGCGCAGGTACCTACCCGCGTTCTGCTTACCGCTATACACATGCACGACACACGAACCGGCTGGGCGGTCGGTCACGATGCCGTGATCCTGCGCACCGGGGACGGGGGTGCAAGCTGGCAATTAGTACACCATGCGCCTGAGGAAGAGCGCCCTTTGCTCGATGTCTGGTTCCGTGACGAGCGCGCCGGCTTTGCCGTTGGCGCCTATGGCTATTTCCTGGCCACTGAGGACGGCGGTGATACCTGGACTTCACGCACCATCAGCGAAGATGACTTTCACCTGAACACACTGCTGCCGGTCGCACCACACCAGCTTTTCATCGCTGCCGAGGCGGGAGTGATCTATCGCTCCGAGGACGGAGGAGATAGCTGGCAGGAACTGCCTTCTCCCTACACCGGTTCGTGGTTCGGCGCCCTTGCACTGGAGGGGGGGCAGTTGCTGTTGCTGGGAATCCGCGGACATCTGTTCCGCTCCGTGGATGACGGCAACAACTGGATACAGATACCTACCGCCACTACCGCTACTCTGACCAGCGCCGTACAGCTGCAATCCGGCGCGGTGCTGATCACCGGCCTGGAAGGGACCCTGCTCGTCAGTGCGGACAGCGGGCACAGCGTGTCGCTGGAACAACTGTCATCACGTCAGGGCATCTCGGCCGCGTTGCCACTGGCCGACGGTAACGTACTGTTGATCGGAGAGTTCGGTGTCCTCCGACTGCCCTGGAACCGTTCATAGACTTTTCGCCCCTTACCCTGACCGACAGACATACTGATGTAGACGAGTCAATACAGGCTGAGCCTATCAATATGCGGATACACTTTTGACCAACGCGATAGAAAAACTGCTGTTCTCCCGCCGCTGGCTTGTACTGGCGGTATTTACCATGCTTACTCTGGTGATGGGCTGGTTTGCAACTGGATTACGGATTGATGCCGGTTTTACCAAACTGGTCCCGTTGGAGCACGAGTACATGCACACATTTCTGGAGCATCGTGACGAGTTCGGTGGCGCCGACCGCGTCGTGATCGCGTTGATGGCAGACAGTGGCGATATGTTTACCCCGGAGTTCTTCGCCGCACTGCGGGAGGTAACCGATGCCATATTCTTCCTGCCCGGTATCGATCGTACCCAGGTCTACTCACTGCTTACCCCGAACGTACGTTTCCTGGAGGTCGTGGAAGACGGGATCACTGCAGGTAATGTGATGCCGGCAAACTTCACTCCGACTGAAACAGGATTTGCCCGTGTGCGTGAAAACATCCTCAAAGCCGGTATTGTCGGTCGGTTGGTGGCCAATGATTTCAGCGGCGCTATTGTGAGTGGCAAATTGCAGGAGTTTCATCCCAATACCGGCAAACGGCTGGATTATCTGGAGGTCGCGCAGCAGCTTGAAGACATCCGCGAACAGGCTTCAAAGCGCCCCGGCATGAGTGTGCACATTATCGGATTTGCCAAGGTGGTAGGGGATATCGCAGCCAGCGCGACCCGTGTGATTGTCTTTTTCGGGATCGCTTTTCTCATCACCGGGTTGTTTATCTATGCCTACACCCGTTCGCTGCGTCTGACGATACCCACGCTGGCATGCTCCCTGGTAGCGGTAGTCTGGCAACTTGGCGGAGTTACCGCCCTGGGCTTTGGCATTGATCCGATGTCCATCCTGGTACCGTTTCTGGTCTTTGCAATCGGGGTCAGCCACGGGGTGCAGATGATAAACTCGGTAAGAACCGAAGTGATTCACGGCGCCAGTGGACTGGAGGCGGCACGCACCAGCTTCCGCCGCCTGCTGCTGCCTGGCGCCGTGGCGCTGGCTTCCGACTCGGCTGGCTTTATCACCATCTCGCTCATAGAAGTGCAGGTCATCCAGGAAATCGCGATTACCGCAAGCCTCGGGGTTGCTGTCATCCTGCTTACCAATCTGGCGCTGCTGCCGGTGCTTCTCTCCTACTTCCACGCCGATGCTGAACAGTGTCAGGCGGCACGCGCCAGAGATGATCTGTTGCGTCCACTGTGGTCGCGAATTGCCCATGTGGCGCACCGGGGGCCGGCAGCAGTGGTGATTGTCGTGGCTCTGGCGCTACTGGCAGTCGGTTTCTGGTTTGCACCGCAGATACGGGTCGGTGATGAGCACCAGGGTGTTCCTGAACTGCACACCAACTCGGTATACAACATTGACACGGCCACCATTACCAAACACTTCGAGATTGGTGTTGACGTACTGACCGTGATCACCCAGACCGTGCCCGAAGGCTGTATTGACTACGAGGTGATGCATACGCTTGATGAATTCGAATGGTATATGCGCAATGTGGAGGGAGTACAGTCGGTATACGGACTGGCCGGAGTAGCCCGCAAGATTAATGCCAGTTGGAATGAGGGTAATCTCAAATGGAAGACGTTGCCGCGTAATCATTATACCCTTGTGCAGGCTATCTCTCCGGTACCGACCAGTAGCGGACTGCTGAACTCTGATTGCAGCGTGATGCCGATTTCGATCTATACCACCGATCACAAAGCCGAGACCATTGAGCGCATTGTCGAAGCTGTGAAATTCTTCCGCACCGACAATCCTGCTGCTTCTGAACGTATCACCTTCCAGTTGGCATCCGGCAATGTCGGAGTTATGGCAGCGACCAACGAGGAAGTCGAGGCCTCTCAGTTTCCCATCCTTCTTTATGTCTATGCGGCAGTTATCCTGTTGTGTCTGATTTCCTTCCGCTCGATAGCAGCGACAGTGTGTATCATCGTACCGCTTGCGGTGGTATCGCTACTTGCTTATACACTGATGGTACTGCTGGAAATTGGACTTAAAATTTCCACTTTGCCAGTGGTCGCGCTGGGTGTGGGTATCGGGGTAGACTACGGTATCTATATCTACGGTCGGCTTCGCATCTATCTCGCCGAAGGGATGGATTTTGCTCTTGCCTACGAGCGCACCCTGACCACAACCGGCACCGGGGTGGCGCTCACCGGTTTTACCCTGGCAGCAGGTGTTGCCACCTGGATTGGGGCGCCGCTCAAATTTCAGGCGGATATGGGTACGGTACTGACCTTCATGTTCCTGGTCAATATGGTCGGCGCCGTCATTCTGCTACCGGCGCTCGGCGCCTGGCTGATCAGGCCAAAGAGAAAGAGCGCACCCGAATAAATTTATATACCCAGCGATTCGAGTTTCTCTTTTGACGGGATGCCTGTGCTCGACCAGCCGCGGGCTTTGTAATATTCGGGAATCATCACATCAAGTTCACACACACCGCCCTTGTTGAATCCCGCAGGCGCCGGGTCTTTAAGGATTCGCGGTGGCAGGGTATCGTCCTTGATTGTCAGGCCTGCCTTCAGATTGAACAGTTTCTCCAGATTCCAGATTCGTTCGCCGGTCTGACGCAAGCGTTCTTCATCCCACTCATCAGGCATGCACGCATTTACCATTTTCGCAAAATCCTCGTAATCCCATGAACAGGTAGTAAACAGGCATAATCCTGTCGAATCCACCATTGACACGAAATTCTGGGTGGTGGCACAGGCCTGCGCCTTCCCTTTCGTGCCTGGGTGCTCATAGTCTTCGGTAAAGGTATCATGCTTCAGGTGGCATGCGCCGCGATTACTTGTGGCATAGCCCAGTCCCATGCCCTGCATTGAGCGGCCATCATAACCAGCGAACTCCTGTCCCTTGGAAACCATCGCAAGTTCAGGATGGCCGTATTTCTCGCACAGCAGCTTCGATCCAAGTCCCAGGACCTGGCCGAAACCTTCATAAAGACCGGTTTTTTCAGACATCACAACCAACGCTTCGGCGCTCCCGAAACCAAGATCAACCCCATCCGTATGCTGTTTGGTAATCACTCCCATCTCGTACAATTCCATAGCCGCCGCCAGTGTGACGCCGAATGAAATCGGGTCCATACCATGCTCATTCATCATGAATCCGGCAAAGGTCATCGCGTCAAGGTCATCCACACCGACTACCGGACCAAAGGCAAATGCGGTTTCGTATTCGAGGCCACCCGATGCAACCTGATATTCCGGTCGATCCTTGACGCTGAAATGATTCGGATCGATTTTTGATATCCGTCCACAGCCAATAGTGCATCCGAAACAGGCGGCATTACGTATCAGGTTGGTATGCCCATTTCGGTTTCTGATGGTCACTGACTCGTGATTGATTTTGCTTGCTCCTTCAAAAGTCACATCCTGAAAATTTCGGGTCGGCAATCCTCCAAACTCCTGCATGCTGTCCAGCATCGCATGAGTGCCATATCGCATCAAACCCCGTCTGCCACTGCTGGAATGCAGCGCACCATTGGTTTCCCTGATCACATTCATGAACAACCCGGGATTTTCACTTCTCACTCCCACCGTACCCCGCGCACAAATCGCCTTGAGGTTTTTGCTGCCCATGACGGCGCCTACACCTGATCGACCTGCCGCACGGTGCAGGTCATTTACCACGCAGGCATATCGAACCAGGTTCTCACCTGATTTTCCGATTGCGGCTATTTTGACCTCGGGATCCTGATGTTTCTTCCGAATCCATTCATCCGCGAACCAGACGGATTTACCCCAGATATCATCCGCTGGCAGAATTTCAACTTTCTCATCCCGAATATTCAGATAAACCGGATTGGCCGACCTGCCGGTCAGTATCAACAAGTCATATCCTGCATACTTCAATTCGGCGCCAAATTTGCCACCCGAATTGGAACAGGCAATCGCGCCGGTCAGAGGGCCTTTGGTAATTACGCCATAACGACCGCTGGTAGACGCCATCGTTCCACTCAGCGGACCAGTGGCAAAAATCAACACATTGTCAGGCCCGAGCGCATCCGCAGCAGGATCCATTTCTTCATACAGATATTTCGTTCCTAATCCACGAATCCCGAGATAGTCGTTTGCCCAATCCAGGTTCAATGGCTCAACTGAGGTTGTACCTGACGTCAGATTAACCCGAAGAATTTTCTTTTGCCAACTCATTTGTCTTAATCTCTTTTGTCTTGTTTCATTTATCCCACTATAAACAGTGTCCCAGCGCTGTGCAAACCATAATTGACACTGCCTGCATCGACATTGTCTGCAGACACCGCCAATTCAGCCATCTGATAGAACACAGACCGGGTCATTTTTGCATCCAGACCATTGCGCACCTCGATATAGGGTGAAGGTTCTCCGGTTTGACTGTCTATTTCCACCACAATCGGGTGGTCACGATCAGCCAATACGACCTCATCCATATTCGTCCGAAAATAAAGATTCTGATTCGCACCCTGCCCTTGCCTGTTCATTTCAACCGCCAGAAACGGTGCATCATCTACGGAAATTCTATATTTGACCGGGGGGGTAACCAGATAATATTCCTTGTCTTCCAAACTCAACACAGTGGAAAACAATTTCGATATACGATGACGACGGATCGGTGATCCCTGATAATGCCAGACTCCGGCCGCATCTATTCGTAAATCTATATCTACCGTCTTTTCAGGGCGCCAGTCGGCCAAAGGCGCGGGCACAAAGGCTTCAAGCTGATCGAAAAGTGTTTCAATATCCGGCATGCGATGGTGCAGGACTGTGTTTAGGCTATTGAGTGCGCGAGGTATGGGCACTCAACGCACTGCCCAGCAATTTTGCAGTCACATCAACTGTGGAAATCACTTCTTCATATTGCATTCTGGTCGGGCCGATTACTCCAAGCACACCGACCCGCCTGTTGTCGACTACGTAAGGCGCCGAGATAACGCTGCAATCCTGGAACGGCTCATAACCTGATTCCTCTCCGATAAAGATATTCACGCCACCGCTGAACATACTTTTTTGCAGTAAATCAAATAATACCTGCTTGGCTTTGAACGCATCGAATAATGCCTTCAGCTTGTCCAATTCTGAAAAACCGGGAATGGAAAGCAGATTATTCTCACCTCTAACCAGAACAGTTTCAGAACTATGAATATCGCCATCGAATAACTGGCCCGCCATCTTCACCGCAGTTCTCATCTCACGATGCATGCTCTTGCGATCCTGCTTCATGTGGAGGATCAATTGTGCTCTGACGCCCTCAAGGGTCATGGCGCAATACTCACTATTAAAATAATTGGTAGCCTCAATCAGTTCCGACTCTGAATATTCCCGGTGAGCCCACAGCACTTTATTCTGCACTTGCCCATCATCGGTAACCAGAATCGCAAGTACACGCAGGTCGGATAGCTTTATAAATTCAATATGCCTGAAATGGGCCTGACGGGTGTCGGGAGTTGACACAATCCCCGCGAAAGAAGTAATTTGGGAAAGCATTTCCGTGGCGCTCGTGAGAATGCTGTTTGGGTCAGAAACGCTGCCCAGTCTCTTCGAGATTTTGCCGAAGGATCGGATGTTGATCGGCCCGGCCTTGAGTATACCATTGATAAAAAACCGATAACCCTTTACTGTCGGTATTCGTCCGGCGGAAGTGTGCGGGGCCTGAATCAATTCGAGGTCTTCCAGGTCCGCCATCACATTCCTGATTGTCGCCGAACTGAGAGACAGGTTGGTCTCCTTTGCCAGGGTTCTTGAACCCACAGGGACACCATCGTCTATATAACGATGAATCAATCCATTAAGAACGGCTCGTGCTCTTTCGCTCAGCTGGATATCATCAGAGGCAGGCATAGACTGCAGTCCACAATCGCGATACGGTGACGGGTCGCGCAATTTTGATCATTACATTATCATGTCAGGACTAATTTATAAATCCGTTGTTCAATCCTGTTGTATACTACCTGTTTAAGCTGCTGTCATTGTTGTGAATATTACAAAAATAGGTCTATTCGGAAAATTCAACGATAACAGTGTGGCGGATGCCATTACAATAGTCAAAGGATTTCTGGAAAGGAAACAACTTACAGTTTTGCTCGGGAACACCACATCCAGTGAAATTGCAGGAGATCGAATTGATGAACAGGGCCTGGCCATAGGCGATCAGATTGATATTGCCATAGTAGTCGGAGGCGATGGTACGCTGCTGCATGTTGCCCGACTTCTGGCAGAGCAGGGTGTTCCAGCTATTGGTATCAATCTGGGACGACTGGGATTTCTTACCGATATTTCCTTTTCCGACCTTGAAACCGGCATAGGCGCCATACTGAACGGGCAATACGCTATCGAAAAGCGAACCATGCTTCAATGCACCACATCTAAAGATGAACAGGTGGTTTTTTCCGGCTGCGCATTGAACGAGATAGTGCTTTCCAAAGGCAACACCGGCCGGGTCATCGAGTTCGAGATCAGGGTGAATGGCAATTATGTCAGTCAGATAAGAAGCGACGGTCTGATACTTGCAACCCCTACCGGTTCTACTGCGTATGCACTGTCTGCGGGCGGGCCTATCATCTATCCGGATCTCTCCGTAATCTGCATGTCGCCAATTTGCCCTCATACATTAAGCAACCGCCCCATTATTCTTGATGAGAACAACACGATAGAAATCTCCGCAGTCGAAACCAGCGAATCTCAAGCTAATCTGGCTCTCGATGGTGTTTTGAGTTATCAGGTTACCGGCGATGAAACCATCACTATTTCGAAAGCCCCAAAAAAATTGAAACTGATTCGAATTGAAGGATTCAACCATTTCGAAACACTCTATTCCAAGCTTGGCTGGCAGAGATAAAGCTTAAAATCAAAGTCTTAAGTTAAAATGATTGACTGGCTTGAAATCAATCAGTTTGCCATCGCAGAGCATATAGAACTCGAGTTTGATGACAACTTCACGACTGTCACCGGAGAGACCGGGTCCGGCAAATCGCTGATTGTGGATGCGATAGATATTCTGCTCGGGCATCGGTCTGACAACAGCTATATCCACCACGCCAATGATACTGCCCTGATTCAAGCCGGGTTCTCTATTCCCGTTGAGCATCCTGCGATGCGCTGGCTGCAGGAACATGAAATGAACGTACAGGATGAATGCATACTGAAGAGAATATTGCGCAGAAACAAACCCAGCAGGGGCTATATCAATGGTCACGGGGTCACGGCCGCTCAACTCAAGGACATTGGCAGGGAACTGGTAGACATTCATGGTCAGAATGAACACCACTCCCTGTTGAAAAAATCCACGCAACTGCGCCTGTTGGACAGTGCAGCGGATAATCTTGGTGATTTAGCCGGGTTGAACAATTATCATGACGTTCTTCTGGATATAACGAAACAGATTTCCCGGGTTCTGGATAAGAGCGACATTAATCGTGAGCGCTCAGACCTGCTGAAATATCAGATCAGTGAATTATCTGAACTGAACCCGAAATCCGGGGAATGGGAAGATCTGGAAACAACCCATAAACGACTCAGTCATCAACAGGAATTGACAACCGGTCTGAAACGGATAGTCGATGAATTATATGAATCGGACGACGACAATATCAGCAGCAGATTGCTCCAGTATGGACAGCTACTTGACCAGCTTTGTGAATATGCGACCGAACTGAAACCAATCAGCGATATGCTCGGCGAGGCTCAAATCAACCTTCAGGAAGCGGCGATTCAGCTCCGTCCATTTTACCGGGATATGGATCTTGACCCTGAGGAAATTGAGACCATCGAATCACGTTTTTCACAATACCATTCCCTGGCCCGAAAACACCGGATTCAACCGGATTCGCTTTTTGAACACACCCAGGCCATGAAAAAAGAACTGGACAATCTGAAAAACCCGGAAAGTGAACTGAAACGGCTGCGTCTGCTTTATGCCACGGAATATGAAAAATACCGGGAAATCGCCCAAAGAATCAGCGTATCGCGTAAAATAGCGGCAGAAAAACTGGTCCATGAAGTCACTGAAATCTTACAGGAACTGGGAATGCAGGGGGGAAGAGTGGATATTCAATTCACCCCGACAGGGCCCAATTCGTTCACACGCCATGGCAACGAGTCTGTCGAGATTCTGGTATCGACCAACCCGGGACACCCGCTTCAATCACTGAACAAGGTTGTTTCCGGCGGTGAATTGTCGAGAATATCCCTGGCAATACAGGTCGTACTGGCAAAGAAAGCGCAAGTACCAACATTGATTTTTGACGAAGTCGATATAGGAATTGGAGGAGAAGTTGCCACTGTAGTCGGCCAAAAGCTGAAAACCCTGGGGCAATCAACCCAGGTGATTTGTGTGACCCATCTATCCCAGGTGGCCGCCAGAGGTGATCACCATTTCCATGTTACCAAACACCAGAAAAAAGGACAGAATACAGTGAACGCCAACGTCACCAAACTCAATCCTGATCAACGAATCAAAGAAATTGCCCGCATGACAGGCGGCAGGAAAATCACGGAGCAATCCATGGCTCATGCCCAGGAGATGCTTGAGTCTGTATGAACATCCCTCCGGTCAGACAAAAACTGCATATCCGACCGGCAGGTCTGGACGATGTGGAAGGTATTTACGCACTATTGAAATTCTACAGTGACAATGGTGTATTATTGCCAAGGTCGGAATTCGACATACTCATTGCAATGAGAGATTTTTATGTGGCCGAAGACAACGGCGAAATTGTTGCCTGTGCTACATTATTGATTTACACCAGCGAACTTGGAGAGATCCGGAGTCTGGCGGTCAGCAAGGGGTATATGAAACAGGGACTTGGCATCAAGCTGATTGAGAAACTGGAAGATGATGCCCGTACTATCGGGCTGTCAAAGCTGATGGCGCTGACCTACGAAGTTGGATTTTTTGAAAAATATGGATATCGAGTTGTGGAAATGAGCGAATTGCCTGAAAAGGTCTGGGGAGCCTGTATCAATTGCCCGAAGTTTTTGAATTGTGATGAAATTGCGGTGTTGAAATATTTATGAACCGGATGAGATTTTGATGAATTTTCCTATTGGTAAATTAGCTGTTATTGCAGCAGTAATAACTTCTTTAAGTGGTTGTTTTCTCTACAAACCGGATATCCAGCAGGGTAATCTGATAACTGCACAGATGATTTCTGAAATCCAACCAGGAATGACAAAGCGGGAAGCGTCCCGAATATTGGGATCTCCCTTGATCAATGACCCTTTTAACAAGGATCGCTGGGATTTCTACTACTCGATGAAAGATGGAAAAACCGGGCAGACCGAACAGTATCTTACCTCGTTAATCTTCAAGGATAACCGGCTCGATCAAATTTCCAGCACTTTGGAATAATTCCGAAATTCAGTTATCAACCAAATTGGCTGCTGCCAGCAATTCGTCCAGACCCACGAACCCCGGAATGACGATGCCGTTGTCAAGCACCATGGTCGGTGTTCCTCTTACACCGATGCGCTGACCGAGCTGGTACTGCTGGGCTACCGGATTGTCACAGGTTTTTGGTTCAACATAACCACCGGACTTGGCGACCGTAATCGATTCTGGCTGATTCTCGGAGCACCAGACAGAAACAGCTCCACGATAGCTCTCTGATTGCAGGCCTGCCCTTGGGAACATCAGATACCTGACCTGAAGTCCGCGTTTTTGCAGTTCAGGCACTGTTTTATGAAACTGCCGACAGTAAGTGCAGTCGATATCTGTAAAAACAGTGACATACCGCCCGGTCGCCTCGCCCATCAAAATCATTTCAGATTCAGGAATATTTTCAATTTCCCGGGCCATGCCTATGGTCCGCAACTCTTCACCCAGATTCACTCCACGAACGCTATCGTATACCTCACCGATCATCAAATAATCGCCTGCGCTATATGCAAATATAGTTTGCCCGCCCACTTTCACGATGTAAGCGCCCGGCATGGGTGACGGCTCGATGGATTCAACAACCGTGCCTTCCGCCAGAATACCCGCGAGGTTTTCCCTCAGACCGTCCAGTCCATCATCGGCGCTCACCGCGACAGATAAAACCAGGGCAAATATCACCGTAACTGCATTAAATAACTTTTTCATTGGAAATGGGATTTTATAGGATATTGTTTAGTAATATGCCGGATTTGGACGCACGGAGGTCGGACACGGTTGGTCACGAAAGCAAATGTGCAACCGCTTCGCGCTCTTCCTTCAGTTCCTGTTCAGTGGTTTTCATTCGCTGCCGACTGA
This sequence comes from Arenicellales bacterium, assembly GCA_963663315.1. GTDB lineage: Bacteria > Pseudomonadota > Gammaproteobacteria > Arenicellales > Poriferihabitantaceae. The sequence goes on from OY760176.1 coordinate 1,110,274, forward strand.
ATTCACTGATTTTGAGGTCCTGAACTATTTTATATTCACTGTCTTTACAGGTCACCGGAAAAGAATATACCAGACCCTTTTCGATTCCATAACTACCATCGGATACTATCCCCATGCTAACCCAATCGCCCTGTTTTGTACCTGAAATCCAGTCACGCATGTGATTGATAGCAGATGATCCTGCAGAAGCGGCGCTGGAAACTCCGCGTGCCTTGATAATCGCAGCCCCGCGCTGTTGAACCGTGGGGATAAAATCATTTTTCAGCCACTCATCGTCCACTTTGTCGGCCACCGGACTGCCACCAACCAGCGCTTGCGAAATATCAGGATATTGAGTTGCAGAATGATTTCCCCAAATCGTTAATCTGGTTAATTGATCATGATGGATACCGAGCTTTTCCGCCAGTTGCGACATTGCACGATTATGGTCCAGTCGGGTCATCGCAGTAAATTGTGAATTATCCAGGTCCGGAGCGTTGGCTGCTGCAATCAATGCGTTGGTGTTTGCTGGATTGCCGACCACCAGAACACGCACATCAGCACAGGCATGATCGTTCAATGACCTGCCCTGTACAGAAAATATTTTGCCATTGTCCTTTAATAACTCGCCGCGCTCCATACCAGGTCCACGTGGTTTTGACCCCACCAGCAGCGCATAATTCACCCCCGCAAACGCAACATCGGGTTGATCGGAAGCGATGATGCCTGCCAGCAGGGGAAACGCACAATCGTTCAGTTCCATCACCACGCCACGGAGTGCATCCATCGCCGGGGGAATTTCCAGCAACTGCAAAATTACTGGCTGGTCTTTGCCAAGCATATCCCCTGCCGCAATTCGAAACAAAAGCGCATAGGAAATGTTTCCTGCTGCGCCGGTTACTGCAACCCGGACTGGTTCTTTCATTGAATATTTCTAGTTGGTTTGACTATGGCTGATCAGCTCACAAGGCAGTTGACTCAAATTATACCAGAACATACTATCTGGTGTGATGAGATATCTGTCGTTAGCTGCATTTCTACTTATCATGGCCCAATTCGGGGGGTGTGGCATTCCCTTCATTATGGCAAACTTCCCCGCTAACCCCGATCCTGAAAAAAGTCATGATATCAGTATCCTGGAATCCGCCCCTCTTCCGAAACCTGTCGCACGACACGTCGCAGCAGAAGCGATTCCCGTTGAAAAACAAAAACCGGCAGATGAAAAAATCATTACCGCAAAAGCCGATTCAACCGCCACTTCAATCCCCGTTGACTTATCGGACAATTCAAACACGGTTGTTGAATCCCGGCCTGCAGAAGATTTCTGGCAGGTATTGAGAAATCAGTTCAGCCTTCAATATTCCGGCGCATCAGATCCTGGATTCAGTAGACACGAACAATTGTTTGACGATCAGAAGTATTTTGATCGACTGTCCAGCCGTGGCTACTGGTTCATGCCTTATATACTTGATCAAGTACAAAAAAGAGGAATGCCGGCGGAGATTGTCCTGCTCCCGGCAATAGAAAGCGCCTATCGGGCAGATGCAACTTCACGGTCAAAAGCGGCGGGCATGTGGCAATTCATCGCCCCCACTGCAAGACGCTTTGGTCTAAGGCAGGATTCATGGATGGACGGCAGGCGTGATCTGGTTCAATCAACCCGGGCTGCGCTTGACTATCTGCAATATCTTGCAGAAGAATTTGATCAGAACTGGGAACATGTCTTCGCCGCCTACAATGCAGGTGAAGGCAAAATACGCAGGGAAATTCTCAAAAACAGAAAGGCAGGCAAACCAACCGGTTTCACGCATCTGAAGTTGCGCAAGGAAACCAGGGACTACCTGCCAAGGCTATTTACGGTTCGAAACATGATCATCGCCCCTGAAAAATATGGAATCAAACTGGCCCCGGTTCCAAACAGGCAAACCCTGGCGGTCATTGATGCCGGCACTCAGACTGACTTGCATGTCGCTGCATCCCTGATTCCCGCCTCCGAGAAAAAACTCCGTTATTTTAATATGGGCTACAAACTGGGTGTCACCCCTCCCGGCGGACCCCACACTATTGTTTTACCGGCCGATATGGCAGATCAGTTACTTGCGGGATTGGACAAGCTAAGCGATCAACAAAGGTTGCGCTGGACACGACATCATGTCAGAAAAGGAGAATACCTGGGACTGATTGCGAAAAAATATCGAGTAACGGTTGATTCGATTACGCATGCCAATCGGCTTTCTTCGCATTTGATTCAAATCGGTCAGGTACTCAAGATTCCAATCAGTACTGGTCAATTGCAATATGCAAAACAATCCTCCGGCGAGATCAGCATCCAGGATGGCTATATTCTCTATACCATCAGACCGGGGGATTCCCTGTGGAAAATTTCCAGAGAAACCAATGCCTCGATTGCACAGATTTTAACCTGGAACGATATGCTTGAGCACAATCTGTTATTTCCCGGGCAAAAAATAATTATCGGTCTGTCCTCCTGACCAGACTCTGATCGGGGCAGATTCCATACCCTCTACCAGTGATCAATTGCCGTCCTCGACAATGGACTTTGCAAGCAATAGATCCTCCCAGGTCTTTCTTTTCTGCGACGGACTTCGCAATAGATAAGCCGGATGATAAGTCGGAACCAAAGGGATGCCTGTTTCTCCGTAATGATATACCTTGCCACGAATTCGGCCGATAGGATCAGTGGTTTTAAGCAAGGACTGGGCGCTGACAGCGCCGAGGGCGACAATAATTGCTGGTTTAATGATCGATAGCTGCCTAAGCAGATAAGGCTCACATTGATCGATTTCATCAATCAAAGGGTTGCGGTTATCGGGAGGCCGGCATTTGATCACGTTAGCGATAAATACATCTTTCCGTTCCATCTTCAACGCAGCAATCATTGCATCCAGAAGCTGGCCCGCGCGTCCGACAAACGGCAGCCCCTGCAGGTCCTCGTTATGACCAGGCGCTTCACCCACAAACATCCATCTTGCGAATGGACTGCCCATCCCGGGAACAGCCCTTGTCCGTGACAAGTGAAGCGGACATTTCCGGCACTTGCTAATGGTTTCCGCCAGTTGTTGCAGACATTCAGATTCCTTGCCTGGAACCTCGTCGATGTGACCGACAAGAGAATCATCACTGTCGGCTGCAGCCGGGATTTCGTCTATGGCATGGAGTTCTATCCGGAGTTCCGGTCGTACTTCCCGTCGCCGCCAGATATCGATTCCGATTTTATCGAGAATCTCAATCTGACGGTCATTCAGGTCTGCCATAGAATCAGATTGCTGCCGAGAGTTGAGGATGGGTGCGAAACTCACCCACCGACAGTTTGTTCAATGCGTTAATATACGCTTTGGCGGAAGCGATAATGATATCAAGGTCTACGCCATGACCATTTACGATCACCCCGTCTTTCTCCAGGCGAACGCTGACCTCACCCTGTGCATCGGTGCCACTGGTAATACTGTTGACTGAATACAGTTTCAGTGTACTGCCAGAACATACGATCTGGTCAATCGCCCTGAATGTCGCATCCACTACTCCATTGCCGGTATCCGTTGCGCTGAACTCCTTGCCCTCAACCTCTATCGAAACGGTTGCGTCAGGTTTCATTCCGGTTTCTGAACGGGTCCGCACATGCACGATCGAATATTTATCATTCTCGACCACGTTGTCGGACTCTGCGACCAATACCATGAGATCATCATCAAAAATTTCGTGTTTCCTGTCCGCCATCTCCTTGAACCGGTCAAATACCTCGTTGACCTGATCAGCAGAATCAAACTCGAATCCCAGGGCTTTCAGCCTCTGCTTTACAGCATTTCGTCCTGAATGCTTCCCAAGAACCATACGATTGGATGCCCAGCCGACGTCTTCAGCAGACATTATTTCGTATGTTTCCCGAGCCTTTATCACACCATCCTGATGGATACCGGCTTCGTGGGCAAACGCATTGGCGCCGACAATTGCCTTGTTCGGTTGTACTGGAAACCCGGTTATGCTGGAAACCAGACGACTCGCAGGAACAATTTGAGTGGTTTCGATTTCCGTATCACAATCGAATTCGTCCTGACGGGTTCTGACCGCCATGACTATTTCTTCAAGAGCCGCATTACCCGCCCTCTCTCCCAACCCATTGATTGTGCATTCCACCTGCCGGGCGCCTGCCATGACCGCAGACAGGGAATTCGCCACCGCCAGACCAAGGTCATCATGACAATGTACCGAGAAGATCGCCTTATCCGAATTCGGGATCGCTTCAATCAACCGTCCGACCAATTCGCCAAACTGAGAGGGTAGATTGTAGCCTACGGTATCCGGAATATTGATCGTGCCTGCGCCCGCATCAATGACCTTTTCGATGATCCGGCACAGGAAATCAAACTCTGATCGACCTGCATCCTCCGGTGAAAATTCCACATCATCGGTGTAACCCCTCGCCTGGGTAACTGCGGCGACAGCATGTTCCACTACCTGATCCGGGTGCATTCTCAACTTGTGCTTCATATGAATTGGAGACGTTGCAATGAATGTATGGATACGGCCGGATGCAGCCAACTTCAAAGCCTCACCCGCCCTCTCCACATCCTTTGGATTGGCTCTGGCCAGACCACATACCGTACTTTCCCGGATCGTCCCGGCAACCGCTTGCACAGCACTGAAATCTCCGGGGCTGGCCGCCGGGAAACCTGCTTCAATTACATCCACCTTCATTTTTTCGAGTAATTGAGCGATACGAATTTTCTCTTCCTGAGTCATGGATGCACCCGGGCTCTGCTCACCGTCCCTCATGGTTGTATCGAATATGATCAATTTATCTTTCATGTTCTTGCCTGATTTGAATTTGTATTATTGCCACCGATTCCGCTTTGCAGGCAGCTTCGGGTATTCAACGGATAAGGGGGAAGTATTAATGCGCCGGCGGGCGCAGTAGCAGAGCAGGCATGAGAGACAACGAAGCAGCGCAATCATCGCGAACAGTCGCGATTGCCAAAGACTGACCTGATATTGCAGCTATCTTGTTCATACTGTTGAGTCTATAAAATAATCCGGCAATTATCAAGCCCTCTGACAAGGATGAGAACTTGATGATTAGAACCCCCTGGCACTCTTGCCAGGGGGAAAATCCTGGGGCAGGTCCTTGTGCCTGTCCGATCGTCGGTATATACCCCGGAATTAATGGCGCCCTCGGCAGGATTCGAACCTGCGACCTATCGCTTCATACCACTATAGCTTTCGCTACCTCCAGTTTAATCATCGTCTGAATTGATCCTGGAGTTTGTGGTCTGGACTTTCTCTTCACCATAGGGAATCCACAGGTGCTGCCCGTCAAGTCTCTACACATTCCTAAGGTTAAGGCTTCGCTCGGTATTGCCACCGACAATGTCGGCCAGGTTTCACCGAATTTGAGCAGATTCACACGGAGGGTTTCCCACTCCGGTGCCCAATTGTTCGCAATCAGGAGGCGATCGCTCTATCCCCTGAGCTACGAAGGCATCAACCCGGAGTATATCAGTATTCTGTCCTGTATTTTGACATTTTCCATGAGTGTGATTAAATAGGGAATAATATTCCATAATACGATAAATGTTAGAGATTGGAGATCAGGGCATGGACCAGATAGATATTAAAATCCTGGATTGTTTGCAACATGATGCGAGCATGACGACGGCGGAAATTTCTGAAAAGGTAAATCTGAGCAAAACACCCTGCTGGCGACGGATACAGATGTTGGAGAGTTCCGGCGTTATAGGCAAGCGGGTGGCATTGCTCAATCGGGAAAAACTGGACCGCAACATGGATGTGTTCGTGTCAATTCGAACCAACCAGCATAACGCCAAATGGTTCAGAAAGTTTTCAAATGTAGTGAATAGTATGCCGGAAGTAGTTGAATTCTATCGTATGAGTGGAGAAGTGGATTATCTGATGCGTGTGGTCGTGACGGACATGAAAGCATACGACCGATTCTATCAACGGCTGATCGAGCAAATAGATATCAATGACGTCAGCTCGAATTTTGCGATGGAACAAATCAAATATACCACTGCAATCCCCCTGTACAAAACTTAAGTCCGTTCTCTGAAATCAAATTGAGCGCCCCAGACACACAATTTGATCCTGTCAGATGCTTGGCCTATCATTATAAAGAGAAAAGGAAACCTGCTCCGGAGAGCGTGGATGAAACAGAAATTTGTTGTTACCCTGATCATGTCGATTTTTGTTCTGACCAACTGGGATATTGTCCATGCGGTAACTTCGCATCCGGTTACCGGCGAATCTCTCTCGGATAACCAGACCTTCACATACCGTCTGCTCGACGAAGTTCCGACACTTGATCCGCAGTTGAATCAGGACTCGGAAGGCTTTAATGTGCTGCGTGATCTGTTCGAAGGGCTGTTCAACCAGAATTCAGAGGGCAATCCGGTACCGGGGGTTGCCGAGCGATACATTGCATCGAATCTGAATCACACCTATATCTTTTATCTTCGCAAGAATGCGAAATGGTCGAACGGTGACCCGGTAACCGCCGATGATTTTGTTTATGCCTGGCGGCGGGCAGTCGACCCGGCAACGGCCTCACCCTATGCGTGGTACGTCGAGTTGACCTCGGTCGTGAATGCGGCGGCAATTATTGCCGGAGAAAAACCGCCATCTGAACTCGGCGTAAAGGCGCTTGACGACCATACACTGGAAGTGCGCCTTGAACAATCACTGCCCTATTTCCCGGAAATGACTACCTATGCGACATTTTTTCCTGCACACCGGCCAACCATCGAGGCTCACGGGTCAGCCTGGACACGACCCGGCAACATGGTTTCGAACGGGGCTTATGTATTGACCGACCACGTGCCGAATGAATACCACTCACGCCAGCGCAATCCGATGTACTGGAACAATCAGGCAACCATTATCGAGAAAGTGACAGGAAGGGTTATCAATGACGAGAATCAGGCATTGACACGGTATCTTGCAGACGAGCTTGATCAGACAGGCATCCCCGCTGGCCAGTACCCGAATCTCAAGAATCTGTACCCCGACGAGGCCACCTCTGCTCCGCTTCTGTGTACCTATTATTTTGCTATCAACCACACCGATAGTGCAAATCCGGCGCTTCGGAATGTCAAGGTCAGAAAAGCATTATCCTGGTCACTTGATCGTGATGTACTGGTTGATTCCGTACTCAAGGGCGGGCAGTATCCCGCGTATAACTTTACGCACAGGGCAACTGCCGGATTCGAACCGCCGGTGATTGAATATGGAACATTGACCCAGACTGAGCGGGATGCCGAGGCCAAAAGACTGATGGCGGAGGCCGGGTATGGCGCTGACACACCCTTGAATCTGAAGCTGATCTACAACACTTCTGAATCGCACAAACAGATTGTAACTGTTGCCTCGCAAATGTGGAAACAGAAACTCGGAGTCGAAACCGAGCTCGTCAACTTCGAGTGGAAAACCTATCTCGACATACGCAAAAACCAGCAGTTCGACCTCGCGCGCGCGGGCTGGTGCGGCGATTATAACGAAGCTTCCACCTTCCTTGATCTGATGACCAGTACATCCGGGGCAAACGACGGCCGCTATTCCAACTCGCAGGTGGACGCACTGATGCGGGAATCAAAAACACTGACCGACCCGAAGCCCAACTATTACCAGGTAGAGATGATGATCGCCGATGACATGGCAATTATCCCCATCTACCACTATACCAGTGTCTTCATGCTGAAGTCCGATATCAAGGGTTGGCCCTACAACAACGTCCAACAGAACTGGTACTCAAAAGATCTCTATCGGTCTGCACATTGAGCCTAAGGCCGGTGAAGCCATGACTTCCTATATTCTTCGACGGTTCATGATCGCCGTACCGACGATCCTGATCCTGATCATATTTTCGTTCATGTTGATGTATGCAGCCCCCGGCAGTCCTTTCGTCGGCGAACGCCCGATGTCCCCGGAAGTCCTCGCAAATATTGAAGCCAAATACGGTCTTGACCGTCCGTTTTACCAACAGATGTTCATCTATATCCGGGGCATCGTCATCGACTTCGACTTCGGCCCTTCCTTTATCTACAAGGACCGCACGGTCAACGACATCATCGCACAAGGGTTTCCCGTAACTCTGACCTATGGCTTCCTGGCCTTTGTCATCAGCGTCAGTACGGGAACATTACTTGGTGTGGCCGCAGCGGTCCGCCAGAACTCCTGGCTCGATTATCTGGCAGTCGGCGTATCGATCGGCGCACAGGTGCTGCCCAATTTTGTAATGGCGCCAATCCTCGTGCTGGTATTCACTCTCTGGCTTGGCTGGCTGCCAGGAGGCGGCTGGCAGGGTGGCCAGCTTCCTTATCTGGTGATGCCAGTGATCGCCCTTTCGACCAGCTTTATGGCATCAATTGCACGAATTACCCGATCATCAATGCTGGAGGTACTGAACGCCGATTTCATTCTTACTGCACGCGCCAAGGGTCTGCCTCTGCGCCGGATAATATTTCGTCATGCCCTGAAACCGGCCATGCTGCCGGTCATCTCCTACCTCAGCCCCACCTTTGTCGGTATGATCACTGGCTCAGTGGTGATTGACATGTATTTCTCAACCGGTGGCATCGGACAGTATTTCGTCAATGCCGCCATCAATCGGGATTATTCGCTGATTATGGGGGTCACTATCCTTACCGGCACGTTGACGGTACTGTTCAACCTGCTGGCCGATGTGGCCTACGCACTGATCGACCCAAGGATCCGCTATTGAACCACGGTCGGGGGACGTGATGAACCTTCCGATTCGGATTCGGATCAAAACCGCTGATGTGCCGGGGAGCGTAACCGGACGCTCACTGTGGCAGGATGCCAGTACACGGTTTTTTCGCAATCGTGCCGCAGTTATCAGTCTTCTGGCCCTTTTGTCTGTGGGCATGTTTGCCATCGTCGGCCCCTGGCTGGCTGGCTGGTCCGATGAAACAATTGACTGGAATGTCCTCGGCAATGTCAAATCCGTTGGCATACCTTCGTTTGCAACCGGCCACTATTTTGGCACTGATGAACTTGGGCGCGACCTGTTTGTCCGTACCGCCATGGGCGCCCGGGTATCGCTGATGGTGGGCGTTATCGGCGCCTTGATCGCGGTCGTCGTTGGCACACTCTACGGAACCGTGGCTGGCTATTTTGGTGGCAGAACCGACAACATCATGATGCGTATCGTCGATGTCATGATGTCAATCCCGTACATGTTCGTGCTGATCCTGTTGCTTGTGGTTTTCGGTCGTTCAATCATCCTTTTGTTCATCGGTATAGGACTGGTTTCCTGGCTCGACATGGCCCGCATCATACGCGGCCAGACGCTCAGCATCAAGAACCTGGAATTTGTCGAAAATGCGGTCGTCACCGGGGTCCCGTCCGCCTCGATCATCCTGCGTCATATCATCCCGAACCTCCTCGGAATTGCCATCGTTTATGCCACTTTGCTTGTTCCGAACATGATCATCTACGAAAGTTTCATCAGTTTTCTGGGGCTCGGTGTACAGGAGCCCGACACATCGCTCGGCGCATTGATCAGCAGCGGCGCTTCACAGATGCAGTATGGCACGCTCTGGCAACTCGGCTTCCCGCTGTTTTTCTTCATCGTCACACTCTCCGGGTTTTTCTTTGTGGGGGACGGCTTGCGTGATGCGCTCGACCCGAAGGATAGCGGCCGGTGAGCCTGTTGCAGGTTCGTAACCTGGAAGTGACTTTCGCAACTGCGGATGGCCCCGTACATGCAGTCAACGGAGTTAACTTTGATGTCGACTCCGGTGAGATTCTGGCAATTGTAGGTGAAAGTGGCTCCGGCAAAAGCCAGACAGCTTTTGCAATCATGGGGCTGCTCTCACGTCGGGGACAGGCAAGCGGCTCAGTAAAGTTCGACGGCAGGGAAATACTCGGTATCCCGGAACCGGCGCTTGCCGGAATCCGGGCAACCGAAATCGCGATAATCTTCCAGAATCCAATGACTTCCCTGAATCCCTTCATGCGCATTTCCGAACAGATGACCGAAGTGCTGATGCAGCATGAAAACCTGTCGAAACGAGCTGCACTCGATCAGTGCATTCGGATGCTTGATGCAGTGCAGATACCGGATGCCCGGGAACGGATCGGCATGTTCCCGCACGAATGTTCGGGCGGCATGCGTCAGAGAATCATGATAGCCATATCACTCCTTTGCCGCCCCCGGATTCTGATTGCAGATGAACCGACAACAGCGCTTGATGTAACGGTTCAGGCGCAGATTGTCGACCTTTTGAAGAGCGTCCGGGATCAATTCGGCACGACCATCATCCTGATTACCCATGACCTTGGACTGGTTGCCGGAATAAGTGACCGGATCATGGTAATGTACGGCGGACAAGTCATGGAATGTGGACCGACGGACGTGATCTTCTCTGCACCCAGCCACCCCTATACGTCTGCGCTGCTTGATACCATTCCACGTCTTGACCGCGGCCAGGAAGAACTGCGCGTGATTGTCGGCGATCCTCCCGATATGCTTGCTCTGCCTGCGGGCTGTCCGTTCCAACCTCGCTGCCCCGCCCGTCTGCCGAAATGTGCTGACACCCGACCGGTTCTCGAAACAACCGGCAAGCGGTCGCGGGCCTGTCATCTCCACTGCCCGGCAACATCACAATGACGACATTGCTGACCGTCGAAAATCTTGAGATCAACTTCCACGTTCCCACTCGCGGTCACTGGCCCTGGACGCCGCCACGAACCCTGACGGCTGTCAGCGGAATCTCGTTCGACCTCGACAGACAGGAAACACTCGGCATTGTCGGCGAAAGCGGCTCGGGCAAAACCACACTTGTCCGGGCCATCGTCGGCACAGTTCCGATCAGCGCCGGACGGGTATTATGGGACGGGACGGACCTGACCCGCATGGACCGTCGTTCACGACGCAGGGTCCGCAGGGATATGCCGATGATTTTCCAGGATCCTCTTGCGGCGCTGAATCCTCGTATGACCGTAGGGCAAATCATAGCGGAGCCACTTCACACACATAGCTCAGATGCTTCAAAAGCCGAAGTCCGCTCCCGCGTCGGTGAGATCATGGAACGGGTCGGACTCCTGCCCAATCTGGCCAACCGGTACCCGCATGAGTTCTCCGGCGGTCAGTGCCAGCGTATCGGAATTGCCCGTGCACTCATTCTGAAACCCCGGCTCGTTATCTGCGACGAACCGGTTGCCGCTCTTGATGTATCCGTACGGGCGCAGGTGGTCAACCTGTTACAGAATCTTCAAAGGGAATTCGGGCTGGCGCTGATTGTGATCAGCCATGATCTGAGCGTGGTCAGAAGCATTTCAAACCGCACCCTGGTAATGTATCTCGGGCAAATGATGGAACTCGCACCGACCTCAAGACTGCTCGCCGAACCACACCATCCTTATACCCGTGCACTGATTGCGTCGGTCCCGATTCCCGACCCGGTTGCGGAACGGATGCGGCCTCGACCAATCCTTCAGGGTAACCTGCCGTCACCGTTCAACCCACCCGCGGGGTGTGCGTTTGAAAGCCGATGCCCACAAGCTCAAGAAAACTGCGCCCGCAGCCGACCGGCGCTTGAAAGCATTGCGACCAACCACCTGGTCGCATGCCCGTATCACGGACAACCGCGCCAGGACTCCCCGGCTTGATCGGGGAGCGTAGGGACAGGTCCCTGTGCCTGTCCGCCGCCAGCGGGACACCGGATGATTCCAGCCATACCGGACATATTCGGGTACGGTTCAAAACCAGTTGTCATTCCGGTCTACACCGTGACAGGCAACCAGATTACCCGAATCGGATTTCTTCAGTTCGGGAATGACCTGTTTGCATATCTCCCGCACATGCGGGCAACGGGCGTGAAATACGCATCCGGCGGGGAGATTCATCGGTGTCGGCACCTCCCCTTCCAGTTTGACATAGCGGGTATCGTACCTGGCTTTATCCCTGCCCAGTTTTGGTGTCGCGCTGAGCAGTGCCCGGGTATAGGGGTGCCTGGGGGTGGAAAATACTTCCGGGGTTTTGCCGAATTCACAAATCTGACCGAGATACATCACGGCCACCCGACTGCCAAAATGCTCAACAACCGAAAGGTCGTGAGAGATGAACAGATAAGTCAGGCCGCGTTCTTCCCTGGCCTGCATCAGCAGATTGAGAACCTGTGCCTGAATTGAAACGTCCAGCGCCGAGACCGGCTCATCCGCAACAATAAATTCCGGATCTACTATCAATGCCCGCGCTATGCTGATTCGCTGACGTTGTCCTCCTGAAAACTCATGCGGATATCTGGAACCCCAGCCGGCATCCACGCCGACAGATTCCATCACTCGGGCAACGGTTTCCCGCCGCTCATTCCCGGACATATCCGGGAAATGAAATTGAGCGGGTTCCAGCAGGGTTGCCGAGACGGTTTTTCTTGGATTCAGTGAAGCATAAGGATTCTGGAATACCATTTGCATCTTCTTTCTGTAAGGCAGCAATTGAGCGCGTTCCAGATTATCAATCCGATTGCCCTGATAATAGATTGCACCACGGGTAGGCGATAGCAAGCCCATGATAATTCTGCCGACGGTGGTTTTACCGCATCCGCTCTCCCCGACCAGGCATAGCGCCTCACCCTTGCGTACTTCGAGCGTAATCCCATTGAGCGCTTTTACCAGTTCAACATTGCGGGTCAGTCTGCCGTGGCGAAATGAAAGCTGATCGAGCAATCCGCCCGACACGTTGAAGTGTTTGTAAAGGTCATGCACCTTTAACAAGGGGGGAGAGTCGGTTTTACTGGTCGATGTCATCATGTTTTGCAGTTGATCAGTCATAACTGATCGGGAAATGACATGAAACAGAGTGCTGCTTCTGCCCCCTGGGTTCAGGAAAATCGGTACGACAGATGTCCTGGGCAAATTGACAGCGGTCATGAAACGGACAACCAGCCGGAATCGCGCCAAGTGACGGCATCACCCCTGGAATCTGGTTCAGCCTCGCCCCCGACCGTGCCATTTCCGGCAACGCATCAATCAACCCTCTGGTATAGGGATGCGATGGACGATTGATTATTTCCGAGGTCAGCCCCCGTTCGATGATACTTCCCGCATACATCACCAGAATACGTTGTGTCACCTGGTATACAACCCCGAGGTCGTGGCTGATCAGGATCAGTCCTACATCATAATCATTACAAAGTTGCAGCATCAATTCGAGAATTTCCGCCTGGATGGTCACGTCGAGCGCTGTGGTCGGTTCATCGGCAATAATCAACTGCGGGTTCGTCGAAAGCGCAATGGCAATTACAACCCGTTGACGCATACCACCTGACAATTGATGCGGGTATTGCTTCAAACGCGACCCGGCAGAGGGAATGCGGACTGCTTCCAGCTTGCTCAGAGCGATTTTCCGTGCTTCGTTACGACTCACCGATTTATGCGCCAGTATCGTCTCTTCCATTTGTGTGCCAATCGTTAAAACCGGATTCAGCGTCATCATCGGATCCTGAAATATCATGCTGATCCTGTTGCCCCGTATACTGCGCAAGGTATCTTCATCCGCTTCGGCCAGATTGATGCCATCAAAATCAATTCTGCCGTTCGACAGGAACCCCGGTTTGCTGATGAGGTTCAGGATGGCAAACGCCGATATTGATTTTCCTGCTCCGCTTTCTCCGACGATGCCGACCCGCTCTCCTTTCGACAAATCAAAACTGACATCCCTGATCGCAGTCACCCTGCCGGTTCGAAGCGGGAAAACCACTTCCAGGTTTTTTACCGATAATAGCGCTGTCATCGCAATCAGATCAGCCCCCGCTAACGATCGTAAACCTTCGGGTTGAGCGCATCGCGCAGCCAGTCACCGAGCAGATTAATAGACAAAATCAAAACGATCAATACCACCGCAGGCAGCAATGTAATCCACCATGAGCCACTGAAGATGAACTCGAATCCATTCTTTATCATCGACCCGAGTGAGGGTTTGGTAACCGGCATCCCCAAGCCCAGAAATGACAGGGAGGCTTCTGTAATAATTGCGTTTGCTACCTGCACAGTGGAAATCACGATCAGCGGCGAAAAAGTATTGGGAAGGATGTGACGATAAATAATCGATATCGGCTTCAGCCCGATCACCCGGGCCGCATCGACATATTCCTTTTTCTTCTCGGCAAGTACACAGGCACGAACCGTGCGCGCATATTGTGGCCATTCTGCAATACCGATCACCAACACGATAACCACAATCGCAAAGTCCTCATAAAAACTGAGCCCGACCGTAGCCTGAAACAAGGCAAGGATAATGATGGCGACCATCAAGGTAGTAAATGACAACTGGATATCGGCGATACGCATCAGAAAACTGTCCAGCCGACCACCAAAATACCCTGAGATCAATCCGATCGAAATACCCAGCGCCGCCTGCAACACAGTCGCAAACACACCTATTACAATGGATATGCCGGTGCCGTAAAGAAGGGTACTGAGCATATCCCTGCCCATCGCGTCTGTCCCCAGCAGAAACCGTTCATCAGCGCCCGCACTGCCGACCGGCGGAATTTCCGAATCCATGATATCAATCCGGGTTTGATCCCAGGGATCATACGGCGCGATTACCGGGGACAGAATCGAGATCACGACAAAAACAAGCACAACCGCTGCACTGACCATAGCCACCCGGTTATGTACAAAACTATGGTAAACCGCTGAGTGCCTGAGCCGTTGCCAGACGCCGGGCTTTATCGTCAAGGATGTTCCAGTCATGCGCAGATCATGGGTTAAGAGTCACGGCTGCTGCCTTGCCCGATGATCTTTACCATCGGATTGACCATTCCATAAATGATGTCAACAACCGTATTGGTAACGACAAATATCAGGCCCACCATGATCAGGTATGCCACAATCAGCGGGGTGTCGACACGGTGTATCGCTTCCAGAAACATGAAGCCCATCCCCGGCCACTGGAATACCGTTTCAGTCAGGATGGTATAGGCGACCATGATGCCCAACTGGACACCACCCACAGTGATCACCGGCAACAGAGTGTTCTTGAACGCATGCACCATCCAGATTCTTCGTTTCGGCAAACCTTTCGCCCAGGCAAATTTTACATACTCGGTTTCCAGCGTCTCCATCATTTCTGATCGAATCATGCGCACGAATAACGGCAGGATGACTGAAGCCAGGGATATGCTGGGCAATAATATGTGCTTCAGGCCATCCAGTGTGAGCAGACTGCTCTTCCACTTGCCCAGTATCGCGACTGTCTCTCCCCGGCCATACGACGGCAACCAGCCAAGTTCGACGGCAAACAGATAAATCAGGAATATGGCAGTAAGAAATACCGGCACCGAAATACCCAGAATACTCACCCCCATTGCAACTTTTGAGAACCAGTGTCGGGGTTGGATCGCTGCAAAAATCCCCACCGGAATGGAAAACAGCAGTATCCAGAACGTGGCGGCAATAACAAGGTCTATGGTCGCAGGCAGTTTGTCCAGAATCACATCGAGCGCCGGACGCTTGAAGAAATAGGAAACGCCTAAATCTCCATGCACCGCTTTTTTCAGAAATCGCCAGTACTGGACCAGAAAAGGGTCATTCAGCCCCATCTCTTCGCGTAATTGATTCCGGATTTCTTCTGAAACCGATTGCCCCAGCAACTCGCGCAGCGGGTCACCAAGCTGATCCTGAATCGCAAAACTCAATACACTGATCACCAGCATCACAATGACCGCCTGGCCGAATCTTCTTACCAGAAAGGCAAACATGGCATCAGTCTATCGGTAGTTTAAAACCAAAGATGGGCCTTATGAGCCCATCTTTATGTTAAGACAACCTTGTTGGACGTTCTTGTCAGTCCATTACCAGGTCACCCAGATAAGGAAAGTTCATTACGTTGATAATATTTTCAATATTTACACCCTTCCTCGCAGCCCACGCCCGGTCCTGCCAATGCAGTGGCACAAAGGCAGCTTCGTCATAGAGAATCTGCTCAACCCTTTGCAGCATTTCCACTCGTTTGGCGCCGTCGGTCTGTTTAGCGCTGTCAAGCACCAGTTGGTCGACTTCGGCATTTGAGTAATTGCCACTGTTGTATTGACCATAACCGGTCTGTTCATCCGGTGTCATCGTCAGAAATTCCGAAAAGTTGGCCGAATCCTCAGTATCGGAATGCCACCCGATCATCATGATATCCGCAGCGCGTTCGTCGAATCTGGGCCAATACTGAGCTTTTGGCATCGTCGTAAGATCCACCCGAATATTGATTTTCGAGAGCATTCCGGCTACCGCTTCAGCGATCTTGGCATCATTCACATAGCGGTTGTTGGGGGCCATCATGGTCGCAACGAAACCATCTGCATATCCGGCCTCAGCCATCAGCATGCGGGCTTTTTCAAGATCATAGCGAGGTTGCAGCGCTTCGTTATAACCGAGGTAACCTTTCGGGCTTTGTTGCGCTGCTGCAGTACCGAAGTTCTTCATGATTTTCTCGACGATACCTGCATTATTCACAGCATGCACGATGGCCTGTCTGACCCTGACATCGGCCAGCGCAGGATTTCTCTTCTGGTTCAACTGAAAAGTAATAATCCGGGTACCGCTCATGGTGACCAGATCTACCGCATCATTGCCGTCAATTCGATCAAGGTCGGTGGGTGGGATAGGTGCGGCAAAATCAATATCGCCTGACAGTAGCGCAGCAACCCGGGTCGGATCCTCCTTGATCGGTGAGAATACAATCTGGTCGACATTGCCCGGGGAATCGGTATCCCAGTAATCTGCAAACCGGTCAAAAACCACTTTCACACCCTGCTCCCTGGAGGTGACCGTAAACGGCCCGGTGCAGGAAATATTGGTCGATGCAAATGAATCGCCATGTTTCACAACTTCGCTCTTATCCCGGCCTTGCTCATCCGTTCCCATGTAAAACTGACTGTCGAGAGGAAATATATAGGTCGCGGTATGTTCAACCAGCGGATATGGACCATCGGTGACCAGATCTATCGTGTAGTCATCGACAATATTTGCCGCCACAAAATTCGCAAAGATTCCTTTAAAATCCTCACTTTGCTTCAGCCTTTCAAAGGTGAAACTTACATCACTGGCAGTCATTTCACGACCGGAATGAAAGAGCACTCCCTGACGTAAATTAAATCTGACGGTAGTATCGTTCAGCCGTTCCCAACTGCTGGCGACCCGCGGGTCAAAACCCAGATTCTGGTTCCATCTGATCAGTGGATCACAAACCATGTGGGAAAGCTGCAATGTACCCCCCGATAGTTGTTCATGAATGTCCAATGACACCGGGTCCGCGTCATACGCCAGCTTCAGTGTTTTAGCGTGCACCGGCAGAACCACAAGCAAGCCGGCAACGACAATGGGTATTAAGGAATATTTTTTCATGTCTGTTCTCTGGTTATTGACGGTCCACAATTGTAACACCCGTGGCGCCCCAACTGTAACCGGACAGGCATATAACCTGTCACAACGTTTCCCCCCTTGTCAGGGGGCTCTACTGCTCCTTCCGCAGGTTTCGTTTTGACAAAATCACGGCAAGGATTACAAGCAGAGCACCTGCGGCATTGACCAGAAGAACAAGCGGGAAGAAAGTTGCGGCCCCGCCCAGCGCAAGCATTGGCACAAGCAGCCAGTTCAATGACCCTTCGGCATAGTTCTGCATCAACGCATTCAGCGCATAGATACCAAACATCGCGAAAAATCCAATCTGCAGAACTTCATGGAAATCGCCGGATATCAACGGCGTATACGCGAACATCAGGGGCAGGATATAGAGACCCTTGGAAATTTTCCATGCCTGAAACCCGGTAGCCATTGGCTTCGATCCAGCAATTCCCGCTGCAGTAAACGCTGCGAGGCAAACCGGCGGGGTAACATTGCTGTCCTGACTCAACCAAAAGATAATCAGATGGGCAGTCAGCAGGAAAACCATTTGAGTTTCGGGATCAATCATCACCGGACGCAATGTGATTGCTACGTCAAAAGGCACTGCGGCGAGCAGTTCCAGAGCGTTCTCCCGAGACAATCCGGATGCGACATCTGCAACATGCACACTGTCAATCAACCCGAACAGCGCCGCTTTGGCCGGGTCACTAACACCGGCGACCAACTGGTCTACAATAACACTGTCGGCCATGACCCCTGCAAGCGCGGGTGCAGTCAGAATAGCAAGGATAATGTAGGCGGCGGTGACCGGAAGTCCCATACCCAACACCAGAGACGCAAGCCCAATCAGCAGAATCGCGAGCACCAACGATCCTTGTGACCATTGCACGATCATTAACGAAAACCCGTTGCCAACGCCGCTGGTGACAATGGCATTGTTCATAATTCCGATTGTAACCAGCAAGACACTGGTCAGGATTGAGGATTTGATACCGATCAGAAAAGCACGGGCAATCTGGCGGTGATCCATGAATACAGGATTAAAACTGTTCAGGCGAATGACCTTGGCTATCGCCCAGGTCGCCCAGGATACTGATATCAGAGCTGCAATTGCCCAAGAGGCAGCAAATGCAGGCGTAACACCCGTCATCAACAGCCAAATCATAGTCGTGAGCGGCAAAACGAAAGTCAAACTGCCTGAAACCAGCTTGCCATAATCAATGGTCAGGTCCAGTTCATCTCCGATCTGGTGTTTCACCGCTTCAATCCTGATGATAAAGGCGACCGAGAGAAAATAGAGCAATGCGGGTATGATCGAAACCGTGACGATTGTTGCATATGGGATAGATGTGTAGCTTGCCATGACAAAGGCTCCCGCACCCATGATCGGGGGCATCAATTGCCCCCCGGTGGAAGCGGCGGCTTCGACACCGGCAGCAAATTTGCCTCTGAACCCGTTTGATTTCATCAAGGGGATGGTGATCACCCCCGTTGACGCAGTATTTGCGACGGCAGAACCGCTGATTGTGCCTGTCAGTGCAGATGAAATCACCGCAACAAAGGCAGCGCCACCGCGGATGCGCCCGGCGACCAGCTTTGACAGTTCGATGACAAAATCGCTGGCTCCCGAGGCAACCAGAAATCCGCCAAAAATCATGAACATGGTGATGTTCGTAGAGGAAATGCTGGTGAGAATACCGAACATGCCTTCGTCATTATAGAGTGTTCGGAACATGACGTCATTCAGGGGCAGCGTCGCTGACCTGAAAACACCGGGCAGCCAGGCGCCGAGAAACAGGATGTAAGACAGGGACAAAAGCGCCAAAATCGGAATCACCCAGCCTGAAACCCGTCGGGACAAGTCAATTGCTGAAAAAATCAGGACAAAGCCAGCCACCCAGTCAACGAGACTGAATTGCCAGGGCTGTCCCGTCACAGCGAGTGTGCGTTGGTAAAGTAATGTTTCTGCACCCGCGACCCATAGCGCCGCCGCGGCAATGACAAGCCCGTAGACGAGGTCGATCAGAATTGCTGATCCTGATGTCTGGTTTGCCTTGAACGGGCTATGAACAACCGAGGCGAGAAAGGCGAATCCGGCGAAGTGAATGGCGTTTTGCCAGAGCCCGGGTTCCAGAAAGTAAATATTAGTCAGAATATGCCAAATTCCGAACACGACTGCGAGCGCTCCGACGGTTCGACTGGTCAGGGATTGAGAGGTTCCATCCAATGACAACCAATGATTGCGTAACTCCTGACGCGGATCATTTGCGTCACAGCCTGTCTGCGTCTTGTCATTGGTCAGCATTTCAGACTCCCTCACCTCGGAATGGATTGGGGGCTGTATTGGAATTTGCCAACAAAAAAGGCAGCGCCAAACTCCTTCAGCGCTGCCCCACTGGATGCCATTCCGGCCTTATTCTGTCGCCATCAGATGCTCTGGAATATCCAACCCGACTTCCTTGTAGTATTTCATCGCCCCGGGGTGCAGCGGGGCAGGAAGACCGGCCATCGCCTTTTCGACCACCATTGCCTTGGTCGCAGGATGGATTGCCTGCAGGAAACCCAGGTTTTCGTACATGATTTTGGTCAGAAGATAAACATGCTCTTCATTGACATCTGCGTTCACGGCTAGAAAATTTGGCTGCGCAATGGTGCTGATATCCTTGTCCTGACCGGGGTAGGTGCCAGCTGCAATTGTGTATGGTACCCAAAGACCGCGGCCGCCGTCCATCGCAGCCGCTTGCTCAGCGGTTACCTCAAGGATTGTGAATTCACCTACATTTGATGCCATTAACTTTGTGATTGCACCGGTAGGCGGGCCGGAAGGGATACCGGCGCCAACCGATTGGCCGTTCGCCAAAGCGTCGACGGTCGGACCATACCCGGCATACACAAGCTCGAAATCAGCTTCGATGTCGATACCAAGTCCGGACAACAAAACCTTGTTCGAGCCCAGCGTACCCGAGTTTTGTTTGCCCATGCCCATCACCATTCCCTTGAGTGCTGTCAGGTCATCGACTGTACCGCTTACGACCTTGTCATTGGAAATGACGAATTGTTCGACATTTTGCCACAGCATGGTAACGGCGCGCAGATTCTTCTGCTTTTCGGAAATCGGACCGGTGCCAGTTGCGGCGTATGAGCCGTACAGCCCCTGCAAAATTGCAAAATCCGCAGTCCCGGCAGCCAGAGCCTGAACATTGGCGCCCGAACCGGCAGAGTTTACCGCCGTCAGGCTGAATTTTTGTTTTGGTAGCAATTTCACTTTCGACAATGTGGAAATCGCAGTGCCAACTGGATGGTATGTGCCACCTGTTGACGCTGTGTTTAGGACATAATCGGTAGATTGTGCGAACGCCGCCGATACGGCGAATGTCGCTGCGACCAATACGCTGGCCGCAATTCTGTTAATATTAGACATAGTTTCCACTTATAGATGAAGACCCGTTTATGGGAGTTGATGGGAGAATCTGATAGCAATAAAGATTCTGGCGAAGGGTATTCAGGAAAATATTTTTACACCTGTTCTCTGATTATTCACCGACTGCGATTGTAACACCCATGGCACTGGAATAATCCGATAAAACGCACCAATTCAACCGCACGGTCTATGCAATCCGACACCAGACAATTTGTCGGCGCGAAAATCGTCTCCAGTCATATATAATGTCACCATTTTATCCTTGACCGCTTGCGTGATCTGAATATATCGTATTGGAATTACCCTCTGAAATTTCCGTCCGACCTGCCTGACGGATATCAATATTTTGATGAAGAAATCGAATTCGATCCGAACAGGCATCTTCAGCTTGAACCTCCGAAATACGCGGTGCGGTTAAGTGATCTGGGTTATGATGCCGAAACGATCGAAAAATGTCCGACCGATCTGGCAATCTCCGGTGCGGTGCGGTTGCTATCGGACGAAGGAGTGAAGGTCATGCTGGATACGGCCCGCTCTCTCCGAAAATACGCAGTCATCTGTGAACGCATTGAGAATATGGTTCGTGGCGGCGCCTATCAATCCCGTTTTCTGAGGGATTTCTGCCTTTGTAGTGAAGTCACCGAATTCGTCTCGGATCTTTTTGGCACGCAGGTTTCACCCCATACCATGCCTTTGCATCTGGGCCATCTGAATTATGCCCCGGACGACCTCAATCGACCGGTTGATAAATGGCGCCATGATACGCTCAGTCTGGATTACGTTTTGCTGTTATCTGATCCCAGTCAGCTATTTGGCGGAGAGTTCCAATATTTCAAGGGCACTCGTGGACAGGCGAAAGAGATCGTTGACAGCGGCCATTCGATTCCACCGGAACGGGTGGTGAGTCCCGAATTTCCTGGCGCGGGTTATGCCTTTGTGCTGCATGGCAATATGGTGGTTCATCGTGGCGCAAGACTCACCCGATCGAGAGAACGCATCACCCTGGTCAATGGCTATGTCCCGTTGAACACTGAAATTGACGATGTTTGCCGATTCCCGGATTTATCTCTGGTAGACCCTCATCATGTCCTCTTTGCCGAATGGGCGCGACACAAGGCGTGGCTGTCCATAGGCAGGCTGCAAACCCTGGTTGATGAAATCCCTTTTACCGATGACAAGCGGGTGATTACCAAATACCTGAGGGACGCGATTAATGACGTCGAAACCGCAATCAGTGATATCAACGATACCGACAACGCATCCATGATTTACTATGGCGACTGAGTGGAGACTCAATCAATTTTCTCAGGCTGTTTCTTCCGTAAACTGATTTGTCGCCCCACCCAATCAGGTTTCTCCGTGATTTCGGCCTGCTCCAGCATGGTCTGTACCTGGTCGGGCATCTCCATCGTTTGCCCCTGCCGGGTGTTGTAGTGTAAACCCATAAATTCGGCGGTAGCCCGAATTGTCCCATCGACAAACATTTGATGGGCAAACCAGATCTTCTTCGGGTCAAAACCCAGAATCATGGTTTCGATTTCCATCCGTGCAGGCCGCCTGACTTCGTTCAGATAGCGCAGGTGGGTCTCCACCGTATACAGTGCGCATCCGGTCCTTTTGAAATAATTCACTCCCATCATAAAATGATCCTGCAACAACCAGGTCGTGTTGCTGAACGGAACCAGGTAATAGGCTTCATTCAGGTGTCCATACGCGTCCAGCCAGTCATCCTGCAGGGATTCGGAATGAAATTTGAATAGTGTCAATGTTCAACAGGATGTTTTGGGTAGGAACTCGCAGTCCAGAGGGTATCGAAAATAGCCCCGGGTAAACCGGGGCTATCAATGGATATTGCTGTCGCTCAAATTGCCCTTGACTCAGGAATCAAGCCAGCAAAACTCCGGAAACTCGCAAGCGCCCAGACTTCCGAGCGGATTGGTAGGCATACCCTGTACGCGATTACTCACACCGTCAAGCACATTAATGTGCATTGGGATAATCATACCGGATTCCTGATTAACCAGGGTCTGTATTTCGCAGTACATCGCGTGACGCTTGTCCGGATCCAGTTCTGCAAGAGACAATTTAAGCAATTCGCCGACACGTTTATTTTCCCAGTAAGTGTCATTCCACGGGGCTTCGGGCGCAAATGCAATGGACAGCATGGAGTTCGCGGTTGGGCGCATATTCCAGCTCGTCACATTCAGCGGCTCGACCATCCATACCGCACCCCAGTAACCATCGTTCGGGACCTTCTTGATGTTCAGGTCAAAACCGATTTTCGCGCAGTTTGCCTGAGCCAAAAGGCAGGCGTCGACGATACCGGCGCCCACAGGAGCAACGTATAGTTCTGCACTGGAATATCCGGACTTTCCAAAGTGATATTTCGCTTTATCCGGGTCGAACTCGCGTTGCGGCAACTCATGACACCAATCAGCCCCATAGGCGCTCATAATCGGCTGGTCGTTACCTACGGAGCCGTGACCCTTCATAATTTTTTCAATAATGCGTTCGCGGTCCTGGATATATTGCAGGCCTTTGACAAAATCCGCATTATTGCCAGGTTCGGAATTTTTCAATGCGCAAATGCCATTATAGGCGCCTGCCGGCAATGATATTAAATGAACATTATCCGCTGCTTCGATTTGTTTGATTGCTTTTGGATCAACATCGACTACCATTTCGAAACCACCCGAGACCAGAGCATTTACCCGCGCAATCGTGTCCGTGATCGCCGTAATTTCGAGTGAATCCAGATTCGCGCCCTCCCGCCAGTAATTCTCGTTGCGTATGCTGATTGATTTCACACCAGGCTCAAAGGTTTCCATAGTGAATGGACCGGTGCCATTGCCATCCCCGGTTGAGCCATTTTTAATGACTTTTGATTGAAATAAACCCAGCAGGGTCGGCAAATCCGCATTCGGCGCGTGCATGATCGCTTTCACTTCATGGCTGTTCACCTTTTTCCACTCCTTGATTGAACTCACTACCTCCTTGATGACAGAAGTGGAATCCTCGCCCAGATGGCGATTCATACTCCAGATGACATCATCGGCAGTAAACGGTGTACCATCATGGAAGTGGACGTTTTTGCGCAATTTGAACGTCCATTCAGTGGCGTTACTGTCAGGCTCAAAGGATTCCGCCAGTTCCGGTTGCGGGTTCATGTCATCATCCAGTTGACACAATCCGTTATAGTGCGCCCTGCCCCGTGCATAATCGATGGCTGTTGTGAACTGTGTAGGGTCCAACGCGTCACTCGGTCCATGCAGACTGAACGCGGCTCTTACCGCCCCTCCTTTCTTTGGTGTTTGCGCCATCGCGACGCCACCGGTTGACAACAGATTTTGCGCCGCCACCATGGTGACTCCGGTGGCCATCATCAGTTTCAGGGTATCACGGCGGGTATAACCCTTAGCTATGACTCTCTCTACCAGCGCCTTGTCACCCTCATCAAGGTCGTTGAAAACAAGCTCGTCCGAAAAGACGCGATCACTACCATTCTTTCTGTTGATTTCTTTCATTTTACTGCCCTCTAGGTAATTATACCTCTGGTTTAAGATGTGGGACTTCCCGGAGTATGTCACTGCGAAGCGGTTTACTATGTCGGCTGATTTCGAAATTCCTCGGGTCATTCCACCGACATTATACAGTAAATTCGACCCAATAGGGTCTGTGGTCTGAGCCGACCGCATCGACATCCACCCAGCATCTCTTGACTTTTGCGGCGAGCGCCGCATCAACAAAACAGTAATCCAGTCGCAGTGGAAAGCCCGGCATTCGGTCAGGCGGATCAGGCCACCAGGAAAACGGCTCGCCGATTCTTTCCTGCGCCACACTCCAGCTATCGACAAAACTTTGGGGATGCAGGCCACGACCGTAGATCGGGTCGGATTCGCCTGCAAACCGAACGTATTCACGGCTATCTTCGGCGCTATTGAAGTCACCCATGAAAATCGTGCCAACCGGGACCGGTAGTAAAGGTTCGCTATTATTCCAGTCCATCCGATTGATATATTCAGTCTCGATCCTGCAATTTGGGTTACCTGTATCCGCTGCCATCATTACGCTACCGCAGCGTTCAATCATTTCGTGCATCGCGAGCAGCGCATCAATCTGCATCAACCGTTCACGGGGTGACACCGCTGAAAGATGAAGTGAATAGATACGCAATGGCCCAACCGGCGTATTGATCACGGCTTCCAGCGCTCCCATGCTCATACTGATCAGGTTCACCGCCGCCAGTTGTGGCAGGATTAATGGCCGGGAGGATAAAATGGGCCAGCGTGAAAGCAGCATCGGACCAAATTGCCGACGACGATTGAGAATATCACCGCTTTCAGTCTTTATGCTGGCATCGACATCAAATGCGGGGCAATATGACCAGTAGTATCCCTTCAGCAGTTCACCCAGCGCTTGCGGCTGATCCAGCATATCGGTGCGACACCAAAACCGTTCCACTTCCTGCAAGCAGATAATATCTGCACCATCCACCTCTCCGGCAATGCGTTTCAAGTCGCATCGCTGATCACGCCCCACCCCGTACCGGATGTTATAGGTGACAATTTTCAAAGACGTCTTGCTCCTCAGCCCCATAACCTCCTCCCCCCGGAGTTTTGATAACCACCACGTCTCCCGGCATCAGATCAATCTGGTCTGTTCCGGCAAGCGATGTTTGTGAACCATCAGCATGGATTACATGGTTTGATCCGACTTTTCCGGGCTGACCTCCATTCAAGCCGTAGGGTGGGATTTTCCTGTGACCGGAAATGATATTGGCAACCATGCTTTCGAGAAACCGTACTTTTCTGACAACGCCGTCACCGCCATTGTATTTTCCCCTGCCACCGGAACCTTTTCGAATTTCAAAAGACTCCAGGATCACTGGAAATCGCCACTCAAGCACTTCGGGATCGGTCAATCTGGAGTTGGTCATGTGCGTGTGCACGGCATCGGCTCCGTGATGCCCCCGGACCGCACCCGCGCCACCACAGATGGTTTCATAATACTGATATTGATTATTGCCCCAGATAAAATTGTTCATCGTGCCCTGGGCTGCGGCAACAGCTTTAACAGCTCCAAACAAGGTGTCGACGAGATACTGTGAGGTTTCAACATTGCCGGCAATCACCGCAGCAGGATAGTGAGGGCTGATCATCGAATGATCGGGAATAATAATTTCCATCGGTTTCAGACAACCTTCATTCAAGGGAATATTGTCATCTACCAGACATCGGAAAACGTATAGCACCGCAGCACGTACCACCGCAGTCGGCGCATTGAAATTTCCAGGATGCTGGGCACTGGTTCCGGTAAAATCCACTACTGCCTTACGGCTTGTCCGATCCACTTTGATTTTCACCGAAATCTGGTGGCCATCATCCATTTTATAAGTAAATTCCCCATCTTCCATGACACCGAGCAGACGGCGGACAGATTCTTCGGCATTATCCTGAACATGTTTCATGTAAGCATGAACGGTCGCTACACCATAGTGTTCGGTCATCTTGACCAGTTCCCTGACACCCGTCTCACAAGCCGCCAGTTGCGCCTTGAAATCAGCAATATTCATCTCCGGGTTGCGAGCGGGCCAAGTCCCGCTGGTCAGTAAACTGTATATTTCTTTTTCCAGGAACAGATCGTTTTCAACCAGTTTCACATTGTCGATTACCACGCCTTCCTGTTCGATACTGGTTGAATCGGCAGGCGCTGAACCGGGAGTTTTTCCACCTATGTCGGCATGGTGTCCCCGCGTGGCAACATAAAAAAGAATCTTGCCCTGCTCGGCAAACACAGGCTTGATAATGGTTACGTCCGGTAAATGAGTCCCTCCGTTGTAAGGCGCGTTCAGTATGTAGGCATCGCCAGGAAGAATACAGCCTGCCCTTTCGCGTATGACGGTTTTAATGCTTTCTCCCATGGAGCCGAGATGCACAGGCATGTGGGGGGCATTGGCAACCAGTGCGCCTTCTGCATCAAAAATAGCGCAGGAAAAATCAAGTCGCTCCTTGATATTCACCGATGCCGCTGTATTTTCCAGCACAAAACCCATCTGTTCTGCGATCGACATAAACAGATTGTTGAATATTTCCAGCATTACCGGATCTACTTGCGTACCAATGGCTTTTGTTTCCGCGCGTTCCAGGTAACGCTCAAGAATCAGGTTATTGTCCGGCTTCAGCACAGCCCGCCAGCCCGGCTCGACTACAATGGTTGCGGTTGGATCGAGGACCACCGCCGGTCCGTTGACCGCCTGCTCCATAACCAGCGAGGTTCGCTGATAAAACGGCGTGTCGATCCATTGATCCTCCATGTAGCATTTCCTGATCGCGTCCGGATTTGCATGCCCTTTTGAATCTTCGCCCTGGTTGCACGGGTTTTCAATTTTCGAAGGTCTGGCAGCGGATATCACTTCTACCTGAATTGACTCTACGATCATTTGCTTATCCGCAGAGATAAATCCAAAACGCATCTGATGAACTTGTTCAAACCGGGCCCGGACCTGATTCAGATCACCATGGGGTACAATCAGTGCAGTATCCGACCCTTGGTAGCGGATGTGCAGCAATCGATTGAACGACTGGCTTTCACATGGATCACGTTGCTGCTTCAGTTCCTCAATGCCGCTGTTTTGCAATTGGTCGAGCCTGTTACTTAATTCTTCGACCAGCACTTGATCCAGCGCCGCTTCAACCGCCTGTTGCCGGTCTGTCACCGTATCCGCCAGACCCATCCCGTAAGCGGACAAAACCCCGGCGAACGGGTGAACCAATATGGTTTTCATTGCCAGAGCATCTGCTACCAGACAGGCATGTTGTCCGCCAGCGCCACCGAAACAACACAGTGTGTAGTCCGATACATCGTATCCTCGCTGCACAGAGATTTTCTTGATCGCGTTGGCCATGTTTTCAACTGCTATCGACAAGAATCCGGCCGCCACCGCTTCAGGGCTGCGCTGATCCCCGGTATCGTCCCTGATTCGTAATGCCAGCAGTTCAAATTCATCTTTTACCCTGCCCGCATCAAGCGGCAGATCTGCACTCTCACCAAATACATTGGGGAACAGATCAGGCTGCAGCTTTCCAACCATGACATTACAATCGGTGATCGCCAAAGGACCGCGATTTCGGTAACAGGCAGGTCCGGGACTGGCGCCTGCTGAATCAGGTCCTACCCGGAAACGCGCACCGTCAAAATGAAGGATCGAGCCTCCTCCGGCAGCCACAGTATGAATCAGCATCATCGGGGCGCGTAATCGAATACCTGCAACATGCGTTTCAAATACTTTCTCGAACTCACCATTGTAGTGGCTGACATCGGTAGACGTGCCGCCCATATCGAAGCCGACCACCTTGTCAATATTGATCACTTCGCTCACCCGCGCCATACCCACTACACCGCCCGCAGGTCCTGAAAGAATGGCGTCTTTTCCCTGGAAGAACCTCGCGTCGGTAAGCCCACCGTTGGATTGCATGAACATGAGCTTGCCGTTGTGCCGTTCCAGGCCGTCCAGTTCCGACCCGACCTGATTGACATAGCGCCGTAAAATCGGTGACAGATAAGCATCCACGACTGTCGTATCGCCGCGTGGTACGAACTTCATCAGAGGGCTGACCTGATGACTGACGGAAATCTGGGCATAGCCGATTTCCTGCGCCAGCTTCTGCAAAACGAGTTCATGCCGGTGATAGCGATATCCATGCATCAGCACGATCGCAACGCATCGAAGTCCCTTGTCAAAATATTGCTGCAGGTCCGCTCTCGCCCGCTCCTGATCCAGTTCGACCAGAATATTGCCATGGACATCAATTCGTTCATCAATTTCCAGGACATCGCAATAGAGCATTTCCGGCAATTGAATATTCAATGCGAACAGATCAGGGCGCGTCTGGTAACCGATACGCAACTGATCCTTGAACCCCCGGGTTGTGACCAGAAGCGTATCCTCTCCCTGCCTCTCCAGCAAGGCATTGGTGGCCACTGTTGTTCCCATCTTGACGGCAGCGATGCGGCTGGTATCGAGTCTGCCGGAAGATTTCACCCCCAGAATGTCCCGGATACCCTGAATCGCGGCATCAAGATATTGTCCAGGATTTTCCGATAACAATTTATGCGTGACCACACCCCCATCGGGTCGCCTGGCGACAACATCCGTAAACGTGCCTCCCCGGTCAATCCAGAATTCCCATTTACCCGTATCGGGTGTGTCAACCGCATCCGAAATAGAGCTGTTTTTCATCGATATTCAGATCGGAAAGTGATACACAATAACTGAAGAAGCGCAGCGATTAATAATTTTCAGGAAAGAGCGAGCGTTCTATCAACTCGATCATGATGTGCAGTACCTTGATATGCAGTTCCTGTATTTTGTCCGCATACGGATAATCAATGGTATGGATGTCGACCGTGGCAAGCCTGCCCAGTGGAGAATTTTCACGGCCGGTCAGACTGACGACCGCGACACCCCGGGATCGGGCAAATTCAGCGGCTTTGACCACGTTGGCGCTCTGCCCACTGGTACTGATCGCGACCAGCGCGTCTCCCGGTTTTGCCCTGGCTTCAAGATATCGTGAAAACACCTGTTCATAGCCAAAATCATTGGCGACACAGGACAGATGCCCGGGATCACTGATGGCAGTGGCCGCCAATCCGGGGCGGTCGTTCCGGTAGCGTCCGGTCAGTTCTTCCGCAAAATGCATGGCATCGGACATTGAACCTCCATTACCGCAACTGTAAACCGCGTTTCCGTTTCTCAATGAGGAAATGATCAGTTCGGCGCCCTGGGTAATAGCAGAGATCTTGCGCTCATCGCATAAGAAACTTTCCAGGGCTCTTTTTGATTCGTTGAGCGAAGCCAATACCCGGGTTTTCATCATTCCCGCCTCCATATTTCCAGCTTTCATTTTTCCAGCGCCGAGATTATTTGATGGTGGTAGTCAGCCTGATCGAATCTGCTCATTTCCTGCAATCCGGTAGGGCTGGTCACATTCACTTCAATAAGCTGGCCGCCAATGATGTCTATTCCGGCAAGGAATATCCCCTGCTCAACCAGACCGGGTTCAAGCGCCGCACAGATTTCCAGGTCACGGGCATTCAGTTTTGTCGGGTTCGCCGTTCCGCCTGCATCCATATTGTTCAATTCAACGCCATCGGCATGAACGCGCAGGATTGTACCCAACGGTTTACCATTGAGCAACAGGATTCTTTTATCCCCTTCTGCCGCCGCTGGCAGATACTGCTGGGCAATCACCCAGTGTTTACCCGCATGGGTCGCTTCCAGTATTTTCGAGGGATCTTCACCGTGATCATAAAAAACGATTCCCTTGCCGCCAAATCCATCTATCGGTTTAACCGTCACTCTGCCAAATTCTTCGGCCATGGATCGAATCACATCGACGTCGGCGGTCACCCGGGTCCGCGGGGTAAAATCGGGGAAATACAATGCGGCCAACTTCTCATTCCAGTTTCGTATCCCTTCAGGCCGGTTTAATACCCGGGTACCGGCTGGCAGGCAGTCCAGCATCAGCGTCGTATAAAAATACCTGCGATCGAACGGAGGATCGGTTCTGACCCAGACCGCGTCCATCTCCGACAGGGGGGTCGACTCCTGCCCTGAAACCGTAAAGGGTCGATCCATATCGTCATGCACGTCCACCCAGGTCACGGTCGCTTTCAGGTCATCATGGTCCAGCCACAGTTGCTGCTGATCGAGGTGGCAGACCCGGTGCCCGCGCTCGGAACAGGCAAGCATCAGGAAATAGCTGGTATCTTTCCAGGGCTTTACGGATTCCAGCGGGTCCATGATAAAGGCGTGCTTCATCTCGCAATCCGGATTTCAGCCTTGGGCGTATCCCAGCGATTGCAGATTTTGCGTGATCTCATCGAGTATTGCCGGATCATCAATGGTGGCCGGCATTTTCCAGGGGGAGTTGTCCGCAATTTTCTTCATGGTGCCGCGCAGGATTTTACCTGATCTCGTTTTCGGCAGCCGCTTCACCACAGTAACCAATTTGAATGCGGCGACCGGGCCGATTTTATCGCGCACAAGCTGGATACATTCGCTGATTATTTCCTCGTCGCCACGCTCTACCCCGAAGCTGAGCACCACGCAACCGAGAGGCAATTCACCTTTCAGGACGTCGTTCACACCCATCACTGCACACTCGGCCACCTCTGGATGTCCAGCCAGTACTTCCTCTATCGCTCCGGTAGACAGTCGATGCCCTGCGACATTAATCACGTCATCGGTGCGCGACATCACATAGACATAGCCATCTTCATCAATATAACCCGCATCTCCGGTTTCATAGTAACCTTCGAAGTTCTTCATATAAGAGTCCAGATATCGTTGCCTTGCATTCCATAGTGTCGGAAAAGTACCTGGGGGCAAGGGCAATCTGGCCACCAGCGAACCGATATCGCCTTTACCGACTTCCTTGCCGTTTTCGTCCAGCGCCTTCAACCGCCATCCGGGTACCGGGCGGGTGGGTGAGCCTTCCTTGACCGGAAGCGGTTCTATACCCAGACAGTTTGCACAAATCGACCAGCCGGTTTCTGTTTGCCACCAGTGATCAATAACCGGGACGCCCAGTTTATCTTTTGCCCAGTTGAGGGTATCCGGGTCAGTACGCTCACCGGCCAAAAACAATGTCTGCAAACAGGAAATATCATATTTGCCGATATGATCGCCATTGGGGTCCTCTTTCTTGATCGCGCGAAACGCGGTCGGCGCGGTGAACAGGACCTTGACATTATGTTCGGAAATCACCCTCCAGAAAACCCCGGCGTCCGGTGTTCCCACAGGTTTGCCTTCGTATACGACAGTCGTATTGCCATTGAACAACGGCGCATAAACAATATAGGAATGCCCGACCACCCAGCCCACATCCGAGGCCGTCCAGTAAACATCGCCGGGCTCGACGTTGTAAATATTCTTCATCGACCATTTCAACGCGACGATCCCGCCCCCTGTGTCCCGGACCACACCCTTTGGCTGTCCGGTAGTGCCCGAAGTGTAAAGGATGTAAAGCGGGTCGGTCGCCGCTACGGGAACACAATCCGCCTCTTCTGATTTTTCAACGGCATCGTACCAATCCACATCACGGCCATCGATCATGGTCGCCCTGGCCTGGGGCCGTTGAATGACAATACAATGCCTGGGTTTGTGTTCAGACAATTCAATCGCCTGGTCCAGCAATGGTTTGTACTCGACAATCCGGCCCGGTTCCAGACCGCAGGAAGCGGACACAATCACTTTTGGCTGGCAGTCGTCAATTCGAACTGCCAGTTCATTCGAAGCGAAACCGCCAAAGACGACCGAATGAACCGCGCCGATTCTGGCGCAAGCCAGCATGCCGATGGCCGCCTCGGGGATCATCGGCATATACAGGATGACCCGGTCTCCGTATTCGACGCCATGGTCGCGCAATACGCCGGCGAATCGCGCCACCCGGCTTCTTAATTCATGATACGTGATTTTCTGCTGGCTTTCGGTGATCGGACTGTCATGGATGATGGCAAGCTGATCCCCCCTGCCCTGTTCAACATGCAAGTCAACCGCGTTGTAACAAACATTGGTCAGGCCACCAGAAAACCAGCGGTAAAACGGCGCATCGGAGTCATCCAGCACCTTGTCCCATTTTTTATACCAGTGCACATTTTCCGCAATTTCACCCCAGAATGCTTCGGGGTTTTCGCTCGCATAATTATAAATTTCATCAAATTTCATCTAACTAATCCGGTCAAACGACTGTCGTGTACAGCCTGAAAAAGAACGGCATTGCCGTCCGCACGACACCATACACTCTGGAACAAGTGTCGTGTACAGCATCAGGTTCGACTATTGTAAAAGATTCCCGGGTTGTTTGTGCGTCTGTGATTGAATATGATTTATCATTCTCCAAACTGATCGGAACAAATACTTGTCTGTCGAAAAACATTGCCAACTACTGATTCTCGGTTCGGGTCCCGCAGGCTACAGCGCCGCTGTCTACGCGGCCAGAGCCAATCTGAATCCGGTTTTGATTACCGGCATCGAGCAGGGAGGACAATTAACCACGACGACTGACGTGGATAACTGGCCAGGCGATGATAAGGGAGTACAGGGGCCGGAGTTGATGGAACGCATGAAACATCATGCACAAAGGTTTGGTACTGAAGTTATTTTTGATCATATCCATACTGCCGAGTTGGCAGGCAGCCCTTTTCGGCTGTCAGGTGATGCGGCGGTTTATACCTGTGATGCCTTGATTATCGCCACCGGAGCTTCGGCAAAATACCTGGGTCTGCCTTCAGAAGATGCCTTTAAGGGGAAAGGGGTATCTGCTTGTGCAACCTGCGATGGATTCTTCTACAGAAATCAGGATGTCGCAGTCATCGGCGGCGGAAATACCGCAGTTGAGGAAGCGCTCTATCTTGCCAACATAGCATCAGGAGTCACGCTGGTTCATCGACGTGATACGCTGCGCGCAGAGGCAATCCTGGTCGATCATCTGATGGCGAAGACCGTAGAGCGGGGCGGCAACATCGCGTTGCAATGGGATCATGTCCTCGAAGAAGTGCTTGGCGATGACAGTGGGGTTACCGGTATCCGGATTAAAAATGTGAAATCGGATATCACCAGGGAAATTAATCTGCCGGGGGTGTTCATTGCCATTGGACATACGCCCAACACCGACCTGTTTGCCGGTCAACTGGAAATGCAGGGTGACTACATCATTATCCGGGGCGGTACCGGCGGTGATGCAACCATGACCAGTATTGAAGGTGTGTTTGCTGCCGGTGATGTGATGGATCATGTATACAGACAGGCGGTGACCTCTGCCGGCACCGGGTGTATGGCTGCCCTTGATGCAGACCGGTATCTGAAAACCGGTCCGTCTGACCATAGATAACCGACAAATGGCGTCCCGGTCCGATCAAAATGGCGATGAAGATGAAGGTTCGTTATTCAGAAAAGCCATGTCCGATGTCAGTACGCAGCATAAAAATTATCACCAGCGTCGAAACAACCCGGCCGAAGACCGCCCCAGACCTCCTGTCATAGCCCCTCGACCCCCTCCTGTCGAAAGAACCGGAACATCCGAAAATATCGTTGACCAGCCACAATCCCCCGGCTCCGTTCAGTTCGCCCGCCCCGGATTGCAGAGAAACGTCATCAGGAGATTAAAGCGCGGGCAGTATGCGGTCGAGTCGACACTGGACCTTCACGGACTCAGAAGGTTTGAAGCAGATGACGCTCTCGATCAATTCATTTCAGAGGCTCTGCAACGCGGCCTGACCTGTGTGTTGATCATCCACGGCAAAGGATATCGCTCGGAAAACAGACAAAGTGTGTTAAAGCAATTTACCCTCGAATGGCTGAAAGAGGTCACCGCCGTCAAGGCATTCTGCTCCGCCCAGCCCAGACATGGCGGCACTGGCGCCACCTATGTATTACTAAAAACCAGCGGCAGCCGATAGCCCGCCTGGTCGGCGTTGTTCTTCGAATTGATTATTGTTCGTCCCATCGAAGTATATGATTCTATTTCGTCACCTGACGACATTTCTGAAGGTCAGATTGATTCGCGGGCCGGTTGGCTTTTTCGACTTCGGCACCGAATGTTTCCACTGGCGCTGGCATGAGCCTGACATGATCAACAATGAACCATGGGTCAGATTGAATCTGATGCTTCCCGCGGTATTGAATTTGCGCGGGTGAAAAATAAAGCGACGGGTTTCGCCCAGACTGACCGATGCGATCACCGGCTGTTCGCCCAGTTCCGTTTCATCGTCGCTGTGGCGACCCATACTGTCATTACCATCGCGATAGTAATTCAGCAGCACGCTGTTAAAGCGGCAGCGAGTGATTGTCTGCACCTGCTCACGCAGGGTTTGCAATTGATCGAACCAGGGAAGCGGTACATTCATCGTGCCAGAGTAACGATAAACCGCATCCGGGTCTCCATACCAGGCGCTGAGTCTGGGTGATTGATATTCCTTGTCAAATAATCTTATGGTTTGCCGCTGCCAGTCCGCCAGATCATGGATACAGTCATAAAGATAATATCCCCGGGCAGGTTCGAGAAAATCAGGGATATAGCGGCACTGGTCAGGAATGACAGTAATAGCGTTGGTCACTCAATTATCTTGCCGGGATTGAAAATGTTGTCCGGATCCAGAGCCTGTTTTATCAAACGCATTGTACTGACTGCGGCGCCGTGTTCCAGTTTGAGAAAGTCGAGCTTGCCATAACCAATGCCATGCTCGCCGGTACAGGTTCCTTCCATTTCCAGCGCCCGCAAAACCATTCTTTCATGCAGGGCTTCGGCCGCACTCACTTCATCCGGATTGTCATGGTCAATCAGCATAACCAGATGAAAATTTCCATCGCCGACATGACCCACGATCGGGGCCAGGATTTGAGACTGTTCTATATCAACCCGGGTTTGCCCGATACAATCCGCGAGACGGGAAATCGGCACACACACATCCGTCGCCCATATCTTCCCCTTCGGGTGGAGCGCCTTGTGCGCCCAGGCAACATCATGGCGTGCACGCCACATTTTGTTTCTCTCCTCGGTACTGGTGGTCCATTTAAATTCACTGCCACCATTCTGATCTACAATTTCCTGAGTCAGCACGGCCTGCTCTTCCACGCTCTGTTCACTGCCATGAAACTCGAAGAACAAGGTCGGTACTTCGTTAAAATTCGTCTTCGAATACATATTCAGCGCCTTCATGCTCAGATCATCGAGAAATTCAACCCGGGCCACCGGGATGCCATACTGAATCATTTCGATCACGGTATTAACCGCACCTTCAACGGATTCGAAATTGCAGACCGCAGCAGACATGGACTCCGGCACCGGATACAGCCTGACGGTGAGTTCGGTAAATATGCCCAGTGTGCCTTCGGAACCAACCATCAATCGGGTCAGATCATACCCGGCAGAAGATTTTCTGGAGCGTCTGGCAGTCCTGATCATCGACCCGTCTGCAAGTACCATTTCAATGTTGATCACATTTTCACGCATCGATCCATATCTGACCGCATTGGTTCCTGACGCCCGCGTCGCAGCCATGCCGCCAATGGTTGCATCCGCTCCCGGATCGATTGGAAAGAACAACCCGCTTCCCTTCAGTGACTGATTCAACTGCCGCCGGGTTACGCCCGGCTGTACGACGACATCAAAATCCTCTGCATTGACCCTGATAATCGAATTCATTCGGCCACTATCGATACATATCCCGCCTTTGAGCGCCGCTATGTTCCCCTCCAGGGAAGTGCCTGCGCCATGGGGAATAATCGGCATCTTGTGCTTGCGACAGATTCGTACAATCCGTTGCACCTGTTCCGAATTTTCGGGTTGAACCACTGCGTGGGGTGGCATTGGAGGATGAAATGATTCATCCTGGCCATACTGGCGACAGACAGATTCGGCGGTTTGTATCTGGTCACCAAAAGTGCGGATCAGTTCATCAAGACCCGCGTCGTAGTTGTAAACCTGTCGTAATTTGAGCATGGTTCTAATTCACTCCTGATTATTGTTCAAGCGCCAACCGGACTTCATCGCAGTCGAAGAAGTAGTGGCATATTTGTTCGCCATTGACGACCAGGGCGGGTACATACTCGCTGTATTTTTCATACCATCGCCTGTCGTCATCAACATCCCGCATATTCACCCGGATATTCGAACCCGGATGGAAGGTGGAAATATACTCCCGGAGCTCGAAATCCATCTGCTCGCAAAGGTCACACTCTTCCCGGAAATAGAAAAGTATTTCAACATGATCGCTTGCCTGTTCGCTCACAGGCTCAAATCCCCTCCGACCCGGTTTACAGCCGAACCGGTCGAATTGATCAGGCGCAGAAATTGTTGTTCATCCAGTATTTCAATCCCCATCTTAACGGCTTTGACTGCCTTGGAACTGGTATCCGTCACCGCTATCACATAATCCGTGCTTTTCGTGATGTGGCTGCCGACTTTGGCGCCCATCGACTGCAACAGGGATGCCGCTTCGGCCCTTGGCATGCTCATCTTTCCTGTAAGCACCACAGTCTTGCCCGAAAATACGCCATCGCCCACTCCGGCTGTTTGCTCAGGAGCTGGCCACAAGATCCCCGCATCGCGCAGTTTTTTTACTACCGCACGATTATGAGGCTGCTCAAAAAAAGTCACAAGACTGTTGGCGACCAACGGACCGACATCCGGAATCTCCTGCAGTTGATCCTTTGAGGCTTGTTCTATCTGCTCCAGCGTACCCAGACTGTCTGCCAGGGTTTCTGCGGTCGTCTCTCCGACCAATGGAATTCCGAGAGAATACAAGAAACGCGCAAGAGTCGTGGTTTTGCTTTTTTCGAGCGCCTTGACCAGATTCGTTGCCCATTTGGATTTATCCAGGTACGTCGACTCCAGTTCTTCAATTGATGCTCCGTGGCGCCGTTTGTCCACCATCTCACGAATACGTGGCTGTTCAAAATAAGTCACGATATTGCTGGCGGCTACCGGACCTATATCTGCAATCTCCACCAGTTGGTCTTTCGAAGCCTGCTCTATCTGTTCCAGCGACCCAATTTTGTCCGCCAGGGCTTCTGCGGTCTTCTCTCCGACCATTCGAATTCCGAGAGAACTCAAAAAGCGTGCAAGGGTTGTGGTTTTCTTCCTGTACATCGATTCAATATCTTCTATCGAAAACCGATATAAGTCGGACACGTCTGCAATCACCCTGTTCGAAACCAGCCAATCCACCAATTTTTCGCCCAGCCCTTCGATATCCATGGCTTTTCGACTGGCAAAATGTTTGATACTTTCTTTTTTCTGTGCCTCACAAACCAGCCCACCGCTACAACGGGCAATGATTCCTTCTCCTTCGTACACGACAGGACACGCGCATACCGGGCAGACTTCCGGAAATTCGAACTGTCTGGACCCTTCCGGTCGAGCGGACATTACTACCGATATCACTTCCGGAATCACGTCTCCGGCACGCCTTATAATAACGCTGTCGCCGACTCTGACATCGAGGCTCTGGATTTCGCTGCGGTTATGCAGTGTCGCATTGGATACGGTGACTCCACCGACAAAAACCGGTTTCAATCTGGCCACCGGGGTAATAGCGCCGGTGCGGCCTACCTGAAGTTCAATATTTTCAACCGTGGTCATTTCCTCCTGGGCGGGAAATTTGTGCGCGATGGCCCAACGAGGGGCTCTGGCAGTAAAACCCAGCCTGTCCTGCCAGTCAATCCTTGAAACCTTGTAGACAACACCATCAATATCAAAAGGCAGTGTGGATCGAAGCTCAAGCATTTCCTGATAATAGGACAGGCACCCCTGTACCCCATTGACCAGACGATACAAATCCGTAACCGGCAAACCAAGATTGCGAATCATCTGTAGCGCCGAGAAATGTGTCTCAGGATACGGCATACCGTCAACCTGTCCGAACGCATAGCAATACAACTGTAATCGACGCGATGCAGTCACTGCAGGGTCAAGCTGTCGCAGCCCGCCTGCAGCCGCATTGCGGGGGTTTACAAATACTTTCTGGTCGGCTTTTTGCCGGGCCTTGTTCAGTATCCCGAAGTCAGCCCTGCTGATAAATACTTCACCTCTCACTTCGAGAACCCCGGGAATATTCTCGCCCTGCAATCGGGTTCTGCCGCGTAATATCTTCCGCATGTTCAGGGTAACATTCTCTCCTTTGCGGCCATCACCCCGGGTCGCCGCCTGTACCAACCAACCTTTTTCATACCTCAGGCTGACTGCCAGACCATCCAGTTTTGGTTCGACCACATATTCCACCTCTGCGGCTTTCGAATCCGTCAATTCCCTGACCCTGCGATCAAAATTCTCAATTTCTCCTTCAGCAAACGCATTCCCAAGGGAAAGCATCGGCAAGGCGTGAACTACTTCAGAAAAGGTTTTAACAGCAGACCCACCCACTATTTGAGTCGGTGATTGTGCAGACCGGTATTGTGGGTATCGTGTTTCCAGACCTTCCAGGGATTTGATCATGCGATCATAACAACTGTCAGATATTTCCGGATCATTCAGATCATGATATCGATAATTGTGATACTCCAGCTGTTCCCGCAGCTCCTGAATTTGATGTTGTGGATCTTTCGACATCTGAGCATGACGTTAGAACAGTCTCATCGCCTCTTCACTTCCGGATGCAATTCCCAAGTCTTCCATTTCCTTTGCAATTTTTTCGATCGATGCCCTGTTTTGATCTACATATCTCTGTGACAAAGTGTGATGATTGGGGACAGTGGCGTTGCCTTTTATTCGTGCTGCGCAGGCTTTGGCTGTATCTGACATTTCTGCAAAAACCACTCCCGGGGAGCGATTGAGGATAGGTTTTGTAAAAAATGTCACTCCCCGTATCTGCATATCCTTCATGTTATCGAAATCAAACTCTCCGGTCTTGCTCATATTGGCCAGATAATAAAGATTGATCTTTTTCTTGTTGACCAGTTGATTGCGGACAAAAAAACCTTCAGGTGACCGCTCAAAACCGAGTTGGGACGCACATCGATTTATAGTTAATCCATCAAAGTGCTTCGATACCACTGGCTTGACATGGATAACGGATACAGACTCATAATGACGAATGAAATCTGCAATCGCCTTGCCTTGCTTCAAGGCGCTCTCAACCGGCGCCATAAGTGTGAAATCATAACCAACGCCTTTCGCCAGTTTCTCTGCCAGGGTTATGAACCGACCCAGGTCTTCCTGACTGACCGCACCATTTTTATCAGCCAGTTGCAAAGTAATAATCAAATCACCAAAACGTCCACCCTCAGCTTCCTGCTCAAGCACACACCAATCCTTTTGCGGGATTTTCTGGCCAAAAATCTGGTGTCGTTTGGTGATCAGGCTGGCCTCTTCACGATACTGTGCAAGAACCGACTCTCTACCTACATCCCGTTTACCTATCAACTTTATCCAGTAGTCAATTTGGCTGACCCTGACAAATCCTTCTATTTTCGGGTATTGAAACTGGCTTGAGGATCCCTCCCGTTGTGAATCAGAGTCTTTCGGGCCATGCGAATCTCCCTGATCGACAATGTCCTGAGTATCATCTGCTTCCACCTCTTTGCTTTCCTGCTCAGGTAACGGAGCCTCAGTCAGGCCATCACCTGAATCTGATTGGCCGTAGCCAGGATCATGACCGGATTTGTCATGCTTATCAGCCTGATACTGACCGACAACATCAGTCTCGGGCAATATCGGAATTGAGTCCGCCGAATCCGAATCCGGGTCTGCCAGATTTTCGATTTCATCATGACCCGGTCGACGATGATCATTGCCATCGGGGCTTACCCCGAACAGAACATCCGTCTCTGTCAGGTAGGTCAAGTCATCTTCACTGAAATTCGGCTCATTTTGACTCGACCTGTTCATGCTGGGGCTGGCTGAAGGCCTGGATTGCTTCCTGCTTCCAAACGGCTTTTTGGACTTGTTTCTTCCTGGCGGTTTTTTCCCGTGCATGCCTTTCCTCTGCGCGCTTTTCCTCTCCATGATTTTAGAGATACCATAGATTAAAAGAATTATAACAATACCGATAACGCCAAGTGCGACTTGCAGATTCACTGCGCTACCATCTCCATAGCCTGACCCATGTTCACTGAAACCAGCCGCGATACCCCTGCTTCCTCCATCGTAACACCGACCAGAAGGTCCATGGACGCCATGGTAATTTTATTATGGGTAATAACGATCATCTGACTTTTATTTGCAAGGGCTTTGAGTGTCTCACAATAACGATCGACATTGGCATCATCCAGAGGCGCATCCACTTCGTCCAGCATACAAAATGGCGCCGGATTCAATTCAAACAATGAGAATAACAGCGCCACTGCTGTCAATGCCTTCTCTCCTCCCGATAAAAGATGAATATGACTGTTTCTTTTTCCCGGTGGTCTTGCCATTACGCCAATCCCGGCAGTGAGAAGATCATCGCTGGTCAAGAACAATTGTGCACTGCCACCGCCAAACAATTTCGGGAAAAACCGGTTGAAACCTGCATTGATTGTATCAAAAGTTTGCTTGAACCTGGACCGGGTTTCACGATCAATTTTCTGAATTACCCTTTCCAGAGTATTCAGCGCCTCGGTTAAATCTTCACGCTGCCTGCGTAAATACTCCATGCGTTCGCTTTGTTCATTGAATTCCTCTATCGCAACCAGATTAACGGGGCCAATCCTGGCAACTTTTGTCTCAATATTCGCCAGTTTGTCCTGCCAGTCCTCTACGCTTGCATCCTCGGGTAAATGCTCCGTACACGCCTCAATGTTCCACCCCTGGCTGTCAATCGTTTCAACCATGGCATCCCGGCGAACCAGCGCTTCCTGTCTGATCAGCTTTTGCCGATCACGTATTTTTCTCGCTTCATCTACACGACCTGCCTGCCCGGCTCGCAATTTATTTGCATGATCAATTCTGTTGTCAAGACTCGACACCAGATCCCCGGAAGCGGAAAACCGTTTGTCGGTTTCCAGTTTCCCCTGCAGTAATTGGTCAAGATTTCTTTCAAGCATCGAAATCGATTCACCCTGGGATGAATCAGGCTGCCTCAATTCAGATAACCTTGCTTCAGTCCGTGCCAGATCATCTTCAAAACGTCGGATATTCCCCCTGACCGCATCGGCATCTGCCTCAAGCCTTTGCTGAATCAATGCCCTGTTGTAATGCTTCTCCCTTACCTCATCGACCACCCTCCTCTTTTCTGCGACTTCGCCACTGAGTTGATCTCGCCTGTGGATCAATTTTTTCCGCCTCTGATCAAAACTTCCGGTTTCTTTCACCGCTGCTTCAAATAATGTCCCGGCATTTTTTATTTCCGCATCCTCGTCTATAATTTGTGTTTCCAGTTCGCTAAGCTCATTGCCCAATTTCCTGAGACGTTCACAAGCTTCAAGATACCGGGTTTCTTCCCTGCCAAACAGATTGTGCACGGCCGTCAAATCCGAGCGCAGATCAATCAGAGCGCTACGCTGGGATTCCAGTTCAGCTTCTTTTCGTTTGCGATGACTGTCCAGCGATGCAATTTCTTTTTCTTCCAACTCAAGCCGGTCAGCAATGGGTTGCTTTTTACCCAGCAGTTGAGCAATTTCTTCTTCTCTGACCAGTACCCCGGTCTCAATTTGACTTTGACTGGCAAAGCTGACCCAATTGGCGCCAATCAGCTCACCCTGGCGGGTAACGATACATTCTCTTCCCGTCAACTGGTTGCGGAAACCTAATCCTTCCTCCAGTGATTCAACAACATGGACTCCCGCAATCAAACCTGCCACATCCGAAGCGCCTGCAATGATCTTGTCCGACAGCGTCTGTAATGAAACCTGGCTGGCAGGGTGATTCGGGGAAGTATTCACTTCGGCTGCAAAAATAATGGAAAGACCACTGTCAGGACGATTAGCAAACAATTCAGTGGATATGTCATCAGTGCATAACGCACTCAAATATTCATTCAATACCCTGTCCGCTGCCCGTTCCCACCCGTCGGCAACTTTTATTCTATTTGCCAATCTGGGAACACGACCAAGGCCGTTATCAGTCAACCAGTTATCGATGTCTTCACTATCGGCGCCCAGGCTGGCTTCCTGAATCTCCTGCAACGACTGCAACCGGGATACGACCTCCTGAAGCCGGGTTCGTAGATTTGCCGCCACTTCCCGTTTTTGTTCAATCCGGGCGTAAATCTGTTTTAGTTCCAATTCAAACAGGTTAAATTGTTTTTCCGCCTGCCCATGATCCCGCTCCATGTCTTCGGCTTCAGACCGCAGGGAATCAATATCGGTTGATGATATCTGCCCGGATAGCAGTGTGATCTGGTCATTTAGTCTGGCTTTACCCTGTTCAGTGCGCACA
Organism: Arenicellales bacterium; assembly: GCA_963663315.1. Lineage (GTDB taxonomy): Bacteria > Pseudomonadota > Gammaproteobacteria > Arenicellales > Poriferihabitantaceae. The sequence continues at coordinate 1,152,928 of OY760176.1, forward strand.
CGCTGCCGCTGAAGATGGTCAATCCTGGAATTTTGTATTTCGGCCTGTTGCGCAGGTACTCTGGATTGCACGTTGAGGGCTTCGATATCCGCCAGGCAACCAAGCAGGATTTTCTCGGAGTTGACCAGTTGATCTTCCGCATCTGCAAGGCTCTCCTGAAAAGCTTCGGAATCCGGGCGCATCGCATCCAGACGTTGTTGCAGGGCAATGCCATTTTGTGTTTCCGAATCGATTTTGTGTTGATGATTAATTCTCGACCTTTCCAGTCGTTCCATTTCTTCTTTTTCTCGCTGTATATTTTCTCTCCGGTGTTCAATACTTTGTTCCAGATTCGAGATTTTCGCACCCGCCTGGTAAAACTCCTGCTGGATCTGATTGTATTTTTCATGGGCATCCGATTGCTGTTTGCGAAGCAACTCTACCATTGCTTCGGTTTCGCGCTGATTCGCCAGGCATCCTTGCAGCGTGTTTTCATGTTTCGCTGTCAAACGATCCTGCTCTTGCAGTTGGTTGTTCAACCTGTTCAACATCAGAACGTTTAATTGGCCCCTGGTCTCATGTTCTTCGGATTTGAGAACCTTGTATCGTTCGGCAGCAGAAGATTGCTTCTTCAAACGGCTCAACTGCTTGCCGAGTTCATTCTCGATATCCGCAACCCGCTCCAGATTTTCCCGGGTATGCGCAACGCGAATTTCGGTTTCTCTTCGCCGATCCCTGTATCTGGACGTACCTGCCGCTTCTTCCACAAACACCCGCAGGTCTTCAGGGCGGGCTTCTACAATGCGACTGACCATGCCCTGCTCAATAATCGAATAGGAGCGCGGACCCAGACCCGTGCCCCGAAACAGGTCGAGCACATCCTTGCGACGGGTTTTGATATTGTTGATCAGGTAACTGGATTGATTGTCCCGGGTCAACGTTCGTTTTACCGATATCTCCGCAAACTGCCCGTAATGGCCGGGGACATATCCATCCTGATTATCAAAAATCAACTCCACTGATGCCTTGCCTACCGGCTTGCGAGCGGACGAGCCATTGAAAATGACATCTGCCATAATGTCACCACGCAGCGTCTTGGCTGACGTTTCTCCCATCACCCAGCGTACCGCATCGATGACATTGGATTTGCCGCAACCGTTCGGCCCTACTATCCCTACCAGATGGGATGGCACACGTATATCCGTCGGGTCGACGAAAGACTTGAACCCCGATACCAGTAATTTTTTAAGCCGCATCCAATCGAGTTCTGAATTATTGTGCTCTGTTCAGGGATAAAACGAACAGTACCGTGCAGCTTGACCAGTTGCTGCCTGTGCCAGGGATGGCAGAGGAATCCGGATTATTACATTATGGGTCGCATGGCAATGGCGATCCCCATCTCGATTTCATGAATAGCCTGCGTCACCGCCTGACCGATCAAATCCAGTTTGCGCACCTGCTTGAGACGCGGCGCAATGTTTTCCTGTTCCCTTGCGGAAAACATCTCCCTGAACAGTCCGCAGACATCGGCAAGGCAGATGATGACAATGTCACGCGGGTCGGGGATCACGTCGCTGAACAACACCTCCATGATCCGCAGCTTTACCTCCCGCTCTGCCTCACCATCAATGGTCGGGTAGCGCCGCGACTTGAACACCCACAGGAAACGATCATCCTGTTCCTCAAGGATACCGCTCGCTACCAGACGCTTAAGACCTGTTTCGCGGATCTGCCCGGCATCCTCTGCCGCTCGTTTGACCCAATAGAGGGCATCGTGTGTCTCAAGTTCATTGGCAGTGCGGTCGTCGCTGTCAACAAATCGTTGAAACCATTCTCTCGTCTCGGCAGTCTGCCCGATTCGGGCAAGTGTAGGGTCGAGCAGATCGTCTCCGACCGGGGTCGGGTCGATCAACATAAGCCGTTTCAGGTCGGTGTCGATTCGATTCTCCAGCGCCAGATCCATCAATACTGCACCGGCGAGGGCACACTGCAGAGATGTCTCCGACACGCGCATGAACTCCCCGCCTTCATCATCAAGCAGGAGCAACATTATTTCCTCAGCAAATCTCAACATCAACAAATCACCTCACTGTTGGGTACACCGGGTCGAGTCGGCGCAACGAAAATGAAAGTATAAGACACTTGCTGGTCCAGTTCAAATATAAAAAAACCGGGATTATTCGTCTTCATTTAATTTCCCCCTGGAGTACAGCCGCAAATCAATTTTGCCCATATCGTTATCCGATGTTGTAACATCGCCATTCAAACCGGTTATTCAGACATGACATTCAATACTGAATGGTCAGCGATCCCGTCCATCAATTGTAATTCACCCAATGCTTACCATTTCCTTATGTCTGGCGCTTGTATCGATCTTTTTATGGCGCAAGAGTACACGTTCCGGATTGTTCTCTGCCTTGATTTCGATATTGATATTCGGTTCGTTGTTTTTATCCGGACTCTACTACCTTTCTGATTCCATAACCGGATCCGGTATTGATGAATCGATATCCTGACATCTGGCGACCAATATGGAAGGCGCAGCCTGGGAGGATTTTAGCGGGCTTGGCATTGTTGCGCTGATTTACCTTTCCGCCATTTCAGTAATTTCATTAATCGCTTACAAAAATTTTCGGGCCCACTCTCCGGTTGTAAAGAAAAATTACAGGATTGGCGCTGCATTTATTACACTTCTGATGTCCTACTGTTTGAATCCGGCCGTTGTCGATCTATATTTGCTGTATCAATCCAGTTTGAAGCGGGTCGCCTTATAAGGAAGAATCGGATTTATTTGTCAATATCGCACCTGTAAAGTTTGCTGACAAGCCCAGGAATATCGTCTGGTTGTACCTGGAGTCACTCGAAAGAACGTATCTGGATAAAAGTTTGTTTCCGGGACTGATGCCGAATCTGGGTTCTCTGGAGGAGGAGTCCGTAAGTTTTACAAATGTTTCCCAGGTTTACGGAACAGGCTGGACCATAGCCGGTATGGTAGCAAGTCAATGCGGCATTCCTTTAGTTACACCGAACGGTAATAGAAACTCAATGTCCGGTATGGACCAGTTTCTTCCAGGAGCAGAGTGTATTGGCGATATCCTGGATGAAACCGGATATGACCTGAATTATATGGGAGGCGCCATCCTGGATTTTGCTGGTAAAGGCAAGTTCTATTCGACTCATGGTTTTAACCGGGTTGAGGGATATCGCAAGTTTGTTGGCGCCCTGGATGATCCAGATTATAAACATCCCTGGGGACTTTACGATGACAGCCTGCTCACGTTGGCCAAACGGAGATTTGATGAACTGTCTTCAACAGACAAGCCGTTTGGATTATTCCTGCTTACGGTAGATACGCATCACCCTAACGGATACAGGGCAAAATCCTGTCAGTATCTTATTTATCAGGATGGAACCAATCCAATGCTCAACACGATACATTGCGCCGACAGACTGGCAGCCGATTTCATCCATTATGTGAAGGGCAGTAAATTCTTCGAGAATACCCTTATTGTGGTTTCGTCGGATCACCTGGCTATGCGAAACACCGCTTCGGAGTTACTTGAGACTGGTGAGCGACGTAATCTATGGATGGTTTTTGACAAGAGTATAAGTCCACGGAAGATTACCGGGAAAGGATCTACCCTGGACGTTGCGCCTACAGTTTTAAATCTGATGGGGGCCAATTTGCAAGGTTTCGGTTTCGGCCGGGACATGATGAAAGACGCGCCCACGTTATCTGAATCAGAGGAGCCTGTTGATGAATTGCTTGCCCGGAGCCGTGGCTACGTATCTTCGCTATGGGAATTCCCTCAAATTTCCGATGGCTTCCTTGTTGATCTGGGAAAGAAGCAATTGCGCTTTGAGAATAGATACGTCAGATTCCCAGCGTTATTTGTATTGGATGAAAACCTGGAGGTGGAGGAAGTCCGGAACCGGCTTGAAGCAGTGGGACAAGATTGAATTCAGGCAACCCTATATCGCAATTATTTCAGGTGATGGCAGCATTCAGGAACGCCGTGGTGAAAAGGAGTCCTGGCTGCTGGAGGACTTGAGTTACGTTGCAAGGAAAAAAGGGGATTGACCCCATTCCACTCCAGTCACATGGCGCAGACAGGCTCAGACCACAGGCAACAGGAACAGGCTGACCGGAATCAATTGCAAAGGCCGGTCACCTCCACTGTTTTTCCTCCAGAGTCCAGTTCCCACCCGGCAGCTTGCCATCTTTAATAAAACTGTCCACAACTGTTTTTAGCAACGTAGAAACATTATTATCATAATTGTTGGCCGGCAATGCTGAACCGAATGCAATGGAACCGGTACTGAATACAGCGCCATTGTTGGGTGCAGAGAAATAAGTCATGTCTGCACGCACCCGATAATCCAGACTTCCAACCAATCCCGCATACGCATAAAGCAGTTCTTCAGTTACCAGTACATAGTTGTCGCTGTGACCACCAGAGGATGCAATAATTCTGGTGTGTGGCGGAGTTCCCAAAGAAAGATCATAGCGGTCCAGTTCGATTCCTGCTGCACCACCATAAGCGAGACCCTGGTTACCGATAATTTCACCTTCGATTCCCTCGGTGATCCAGGAAACGGTTCGATGATAGCTGTCAGGCATCCTGCGAAAAGGGGCACAAGTTTCAAAGCCTTCTGCAATAAAGCCAACTCCGGTCAGCTTTTGTGGTGCACGCCCCCGAGTTCTCCATAACCCGCTTTTCTCCCCGGTAGTTTGCAGATAGTGTTCCCCCGGCTTTGCCGCCCACGCACGCATACCGGCATCCAGCTTTCTGACTTCCATGCACCAGGGCTGATCTTCATAAAAACCCACACACCAATAATAGCCATTACCACCCATATAGATGAGTCTGCCACCCTGTGCAACAAAATCTTCCTGTGCATCCAGCATTTTTTCAGAGACATATTCTGGATGTGTTCCGGAAAGTACACAGTTGTAAGCCTCCAATGCACTTAAACCTTCCCGATGCAAATCTTCATCGGTAATGATGTCGTAATCATAATTGCAGGCTTCGAGCCAGCCTATGATGGAGAGGTCGGCGGGAAACTGCCACGGGATATTCATGCTTGATATCCGATATTTCGGTCGCATGCTGACAATAGGTCTTTTGTACGAACTGAATGAAACTCCAGCGCCATCCTCATAAGAATCATAGGTAGACAAACCAAATTCACGATTCTTGTACATTTCAATATCTACATCCGAAACGACAGGAGGCTGGCCCGTCATCGGTTGAATGATCTGCGCATCAAAGCTCAGCTTTTCATTGGCGTAGGCAAGATAGCTTGCAGTCGGCGCCAAAAAACAGAGTTTCGCTGTCGGTTTTGCGGGTCGCACAAAAAACACAACATGCTCTTCCCCAAGTCCTTCGCCATCGCCGAACCGCAAACGCATGGCGTAGGCGCCGCTTTTCAAATCCGCAGGAATCTGCATTGAGCGGGTTACATCCCAGTTACAGTCTGTAACGGACTCCGGATGAAATTCAATACCACCATATTCTGAAGGCGCAAGTCGAAAGCAGTCATTTTTGCCAGACCAATTCCACCCGGTCTGACAACGAACCGGATGGTTTACTCCGTCGGCATTCAATTGGTGCGGACCCGTATCATAAACCGTGTTGCCAATGCCGTTTTCGGTATAGCCCGCGGTCGTATCCCAGTACGCCAGAATGGTATCCCGGGGGGGCAGGCCGCCAGCACAGACCGCATCCATTTCCTGGCGCGATAGAGGTCGATCACAAATGCCGGGGCGATCAATTTTTCCATAATACAGGTCATTGACAAAATTTCCCCTTAGTTGATGAAAATCCGCTGCCCCCGCAATGAGGAAAGGAATATCCTGCCGGTTTTTTTGCCTGAACCGGAATATGGTTTGAATATGCGAATCGAAGTCATACGGAACAACCTTGCCGATCAATGAGTTATACCGGTTCAATACCCCTCGTTGATATAATGTTGCCTTTCTGCTCGCAACATCAAAACTGGCGCCGACGAAGTACCAGACCTTGCTTACCAGAGGTAATTCAGCCGCAATATAGTCAACCTCCTCGCCCTCACCCACCCAAAACTCAAGATGCCCTTGAGGGTTAATACCGAAACCATAACCTTCATTGGTTCGCGTATCCCACCTCCCCAGAAGCGTTTGACGCAACCCTTTATCGGGTATCGTTGGCCAGATATAACAAAAAACTGAAAAGCTTCCATCCACAGCCAGGCGCAGGCCGGGGTCATCCACAACCAGATGAGACCCCAACTGTGTAAATTGCTTTTTAACCTTCCATTCGCCGTTCAACGCGCAGGATATCTCTTCTTCCACGAAACCAGGGCCATCCGTATGCTGATCACCATGAATAAGGCGCACAAGTTGTGCGCTGGCGGTATCTGTGCCGTCTGCGTTCACATGAAAATCAATATCCTCACCTTGCTTCACCGATATTTTATTTGCATATCCAAATATTTTTACTTCTGCCATTTCGTTACCCAGTTTTCTGTTCTTTGCCGCCTTATGACTGCATCAAGCCTTCTATTCGTTTCAGAAAAACCCCGTGGTAGGCTTCCTTTAACGTCTTGTACTCAGCGTTTTCAACGATACGGGGCGGCTCGCCCCGTTTCCCTGAAAGCATAATCACTTTGAATGTTCCGGACTGTTGATCGCGTTTGAGAGCATATTTCCCTTCTTGCGATGCGCTACTAAAAAAAAACAGTAGTCTGGACAACGGTTCACTATGCTGTCCGAGAGGGTTGTTTTTGTATTCCTCGATCACCTCATCACAAACCAGTGTCTTCAAGAATTCTCTTTGCATCTTGTCGTGATAATGACGATAAATAATATCCTTGTCCTTTTCCCGGATGTTTTCTTCCCAAGTATTTTCTTCATCTTGCATTGTTATAGTCCTTCAATGACAGATTCTATGATTCAAGCATATCGTGTACCCGTCTTAGAAAAACACCGTGATATGCGTCTTCAACAGAACCGTATTCCTTATCCTCAACCAGCCGCGGTGACACGCCTCTGACTCCGGAAAAGGCAACAATCTTGTAGGTACTCGATTTCTCATTATGTCGAATAGCGTACTTGTCAATTTGCGGCGCGCGCCTGAAGTAGAGCAACAACCGCTCCAGCGCCTCACTGTGCTGACCCAATGGTTTGTTTTTATGCTCTTCAATAACCTCATCACAAACCAGGGTTTTCAGAAAATCTCTTTGCATCTTGTCAAATCGACGGAAATACAGAAAATCTTTATCCTGGATCTCGGTCGCTTCTTCAGGCAACGTCTCACCGCCCTTTTCTGTGCGACTGGATCTCCATTCCCCTTTTTTCTTGTCTCGCCATGCACGAAACTGAGTTTTCATGCCAAACAGGCCCTTGTTCAAAAACAACACGACAAATAGCATCAGCGTACCAATCATGATGTGTCGAATTGGTCCCAGGGTAATCAGCACCTTGTCTAGAAAAACCACAATCAGGGTTCCGGCAACGGCGCCTTCCACCCGACCGATGCCCCCAATCGTCAGCATCGCCAACCCCAGAAGCACGGTATCGAAACTGAATATTGAAAAAGCCACCCCCCTGTAGTGTGCAGCATAAAACCCACCGATAAAACCGAGAGCGACCGACGAAATCACGAACACTGTGATTCTGGCTCTCTTGTAATTAACCCCGGTCGCTTCTGCAAACGCCTCCCTTTTTTCAGGCGCCATCTTCAGCAACCTGCCAAGACGCTTGCCATCAACAAATCGAAACAGAACAAGTGCGGCAACCAGCAGGGCAAACCCTCCGTAATACGAAACCAGTGATTGCATATGAGGTGACCAGTCAGAACTTATATAGGTTGATGCGCCATATAATCCACCTGAGGCAGAACCGAATGCTTTTGAGGTAATGACATAAACCCTGCAAAGTTCGTTCAGCCCCAGGGTCAGCAATGCGTAATAAAATCCATCCAGCCGCATTGCGGGTAATGCGATGATTCCGCCAAAAAGGAATCCGATTGCCATTCCGATCAGCGGCAACGACCACCACGGATAACCCAGATTTATCGATAGCCAGGAAGTACAAAACGCAGCCACCCCCACTACTGCATACGAGGCAAGAGAGAAGATGCTGGCGGTACCGATGATCAATGTCCAACATACATTGATTGCAGCAAATATCCCGAATATGGCCCCTGCCGTGAGCAGCGTGTTCTTCATGCTTTCCGGAAAGAAAAAGGGAGCCAGGGCCAACCCTGTTAATGCAAAAATCCAGTAAATCGGTCTTTTGTCTACGATCAGCTTTTGTGCCTTCAGTGATTTCCTGTTGTAATACCCGCGGATCAACAACAATGTTCTACGGGTTGGCCACCACCTCAATCGCTTCCACAAACGACTACCATGATTGCGCCATTTGTGGATATATTTGAATCTTCCAACCTTGTGCAGCGGGGCTTTATAAGCGGTATTTTTATCCCAGACTGATTTGGGGTCTTTTACCCGGATGGTGGGCACTTCATAATTTCCGCCCTTTGCCCCCCATACTGCCAACGGATTTTTCCAGGTCGGTTGCCTGTCTTGTCTGGAATCTGTACTCATTGCTCTCTCGCCTTATCAATGATGCCGGCAATTCCCCGTGGTCTTATAATCAATATTGTTATAATCACCAGAAACTGAGTGATCAATACATACTGCCCGCCCAGTAATCTTGAGGTAAGCGCCTCTGTGATACCTAGAATAATGGCTGCAATCACTGCACCCTGCACACTGCCAAGCCCGCCGCACAATGCAATGCTGACCCCCTTGATTAAAGGGGTGAGTCCACTGAACGGGGAAATATAATACGTTTGGGAAAGCAACACGGCTGAAAGACCTGCCATCGCGCCGGTTATCGCCATCACATAAAAACCGGTGCTGCGAATTCCTATGCCGACAATGGACGCCGCATGAGGATTCATCATCATGGCCCTGATTTCCAGACCGCGTCTGCTTGATCTCATCCAGCGAACGACAAATATCAGCATCAGGATAGAACAAACCACAATGCCGATCTTGTCTGATGTCAGAACGGTACCACCGATTGAAACTTTCCAATAACCAAATATTTCTGGCAGCGCCTTGTTCTTCGGGCCAAAGTACCAGAGCAGACATTGTGACCCCAGCAAACTGATCGCAAGCGTACCAACCATGCCTCGCACGGTAAAATTCGGCTTGTCGTGAAGAGGGATAAATACCAGCAAACAGATTATTATGCCTCCAAGAGCGCCGACCAGTACCCCCGCAAAAAGCACAATGACAGGATGATCAGAAAGCATCCGCGACATCAGGTATGCGCCATACCCTGAAAACGAAAAAATGAACCCATAGCCCAGATTGAGCAACCCCAGACTCGACCAGGTAATGGAAATAGCGACGGCAATCAATCCATAAATACAGGCAATGACAATCGCATTGATAATTATGAATCCCGCATCCAAGGACAGATCTCCCTCATTTCAAATGCATGGACAAGGTCGCAGAGGCTTCGCCCTTCAGTTTGCCTGCATGCATACCTATTACACGATCGACCCTTCCCTCCAGGAGAGCGACGTTTTGTTCCGCAATAATCATTGCCGAGTGACTTAGATCTATTTTCAAAAGCGCCTCCATCACCCCGATACCGATTTTCGGGGACAGGCCCAAAGAAGGCTCGTCGGCAAGGTAAAGCTTTGCATCGGTCATCAACCCTCGCCCGATGGAAACCATTCTCCGTTCTCCTCCTGACAACCGCGCAACCGGTGTTTTCAATAATGGTCTTAATGGCTCTAACAAATCCAGAACCTGTTCTTTTCTGGTCTTGCGTGTGTTCCATGCCTGTTTCGTAAAGGCGCCACTGTCCAGATGCTCCTCCACCGTCAGGCCATGAAATATTTCATCTCCCTGAGGCATGATTGCAAGACCCTGTCTTACAATAAGGTGGGTGTATCTCCCCGGTCCCTGACTGCGGGTTCTGCCGATCTGGACACCGTTAAACAGGATTGAACCCCGCTGCCACCCGGTCAGACCTGCGATCCCGTAAAAGAGCGTGGTTTTGCCGTGTCCGTTCAAACCAACCAGACCGATACGTTCTCCCGCATGAATGATGAAATCCAGATCATGTATCACTCGCAGTGCACCGTAGCCGGCGGATAATCCCTGTACATTCAGTATTTCGGTCATTGCTACACTTTTAATTTACCGTCTCAAAGTAGGCTGCCCGAACCTCGGGACTATCGATAATTTCTTTCAACGAGCCTCTGGCAATGATTTCACCCGCATCCATTACGATGACCTTGTCTGCAATTATATCAAGCAGTTCAATTCTGTGTTCGACAATTATGACTGCGATTTTCATCTCTTTTGAAAGCATCCGTAAAATTTCGTCAATCTCGTCAATTTCAGAATTGATCAATCCGGCAGCGGGTTCATCCATCAACAGCAATTCGGGGTTGTGCATCATCAGATTTGCCAGCAGAAGTTTTCGCCTGTTGAATGTTTTGAGCTGGGTGTTCAGCACACTGCCATCGACAACAAAATCAACCAGATCGGCTGCATATTCTGCATCAAAGCGTGTCAAATACGGTTTATAGGCCTGTCTTGCAGCCTTGAATGTATCACCTACCGTAAGGTCTTCCGGTACAACCGGAGTTTGAAACGTTCTGCCGATACCAATCCTTGCCCGTTCATGAAAACGCAACCCGGTGATGTTTCTGCCCTTATAGAAAACCTGGCCGGTTTTTGGCGCATACCGCCCTGAAAATATTTCCAGAAGACTGGTTTTACCTGCACCATTGGGTCCAATGATACCCAACACTTCGCCAGGATTTATTTCCAGGCCAATGTTACTGAGAATTTCCCTGCCACCGAGGTCAAGCGCCAGATTTACGCATGAAAACAACGGGACAGAAATTTCATCAGCCATGACTTCTGCCCTGCCGTGTTTATCTTACCCCCACCATGGCGCAGGCTGCATTCTGGATTCTGAAATCGAATCGGGCCAAATAATCTTGTGCTGTATGTCCTGCACCTGTACAAAAAGCTGACTCATCCCGGTTTCATGCGAATCGGCCTGGTTGCCAAATCCATTGTCAGGGTAGTGAAGCGCTTCCTGATATTCATTATTCATGTCCATCATTCCACACACCCCCCTGTCCGGGTTGACCCTTATCCAGTCACAGTTTTTCCTGAAGTCTTCAGGTGTTGTGTCCATCGCCTGGGTCGCATTCCAGGATTTTTCCAGATACTTGACGATATCATAGCCATTACCGGTATAAACAAGCCCCATTGTGTTCCTTTCGTAATTGCCAAATTCAGGGAAACGCTGCAAATACTTTTTCCTGAAGTCCTGGCCGATCTGTTCACCATAAACACCCAGTACCGTGCTCCAGCAGAATCCTTCGGTAGCACGCCCGCCCAGCTCCAGAAATTCCGGTTGTGACGGGCCGTATTGAAGATACACGAGTGAGTCTTTCACTGGATCTGCTACAAATTGCTTGCAAAATGCCGCATATTCAGATGCCACCCAGTGATCAATCATGATAGCGCCCGCATCGACTTCCTTGAGCCTTTGCAGCACCGGCGCCCAATCATTGACTGGATATTGGATATCCGTAACTTCAGCTAAATCAAAATCGTATTTTGGAATCGATTCTCGCGCTGCCCTGAGTATGGTCTGGTTGTAACCGACTTGCTCGGCAACGATGTGAATCTTGCGGTTTTTAGGTTTCCAACCCTGTTCCTTTTCCATTTGCTGAAGCCACAATGGATAGGTCCACCCATAATTAACCTCGGAAGGGTCGGTTTGCAGGATATGGCTGTATTTTTGCGGGTCTGCCTTGAACGCTTCGGTGGCATTGCGTTGGGTATTGCCCTGCAAATAGGGGCATTTATATTTTGTCGACTCATCCATAGCCGGAATCGGCGCAAACAAAAATGAATTAGAGATGGCATGTACCTTTTTATCAATACATGCCGCGATCGTCTGTCTGCAACTTTCCGGAGACAACTTGTCTACATCAGGCACAAACAACTCCAGTTCCCTGCCCAGAATTCCACCCGCTGCATTGATCTCTTCCTGTGCAAGAATGGATCCGTTGAGATGATCCTGATCGTCTGCGACACCGTATGGAGTAGACAATGATGATGGTATACCCAAAAGAATTATTTCCGAAGCGCTTACCCTGCGCACCCATGGTGCGGGAAATGCCGACACAGCGGCCCCGGCTGCTACCCCTTTCAGTATATTGCGCCTTGTTTGCTGTTTTTTATTTAATCTCGTTTTCGTTGAATTCATTAATTTTCTCCTCCCAGGATTGATAGTTACACCAACTGCTATAGCTTGAATACCGGAAGCATAAAATCCCATAACAAGTATGTCTGTCATATATATGACTGTTTTTTAGAAAAAATCGACATCAACAGGTCATTTAATCAGACAAAGTATGACCCGGACCACGGGATATGGTTCTGTAAAAACAGTTCAATATACTTAATGCATTATCACTGCAATGCCATTACACTACGCGCCCTTGCGCAGGTCATGCCCGCCATGACTTCCAACTCTCCCTTTCCTGATATGAATACCGACTCCAAAATCACATTCAATGATCTTTGCCTTGACGATGTCTTGCTGAAGGCGCTCGACGATGTCGGTTACGAAACCCCGACACCGATTCAGGAAAAAACCATTCCACTCATGTTGCAGGGCCGTGATGTATTGGGACAGGCGCATACCGGAACCGGGAAAACGGCTGCGTTCGCACTGCCTGTCTTGTCAAAATTGAATTTCAGGTCCAAAAAGCCGGGAACGATGGTACTGGTACCCACTCGTGAACTTGCAATTCAGGTAGCAGAAGCCTTTCAGGCCTATGCCGTACATATCAGAGGCTTTCATGTATTGCCTGTGTACGGCGGCCAAGACTACCGGGGCCAGATAAAAGCGCTCGAACGTGGCATTCATGTTGTCGTCGGGACGCCGGGCAGAATTATGGATCACATGCGTCGAGGCACCCTTGATCTTGCACAATTGAAAACCCTGGTGCTGGATGAAGCGGATGAAATGCTGCGCATGGGGTTTATTGATGACGTTGAATGGATTCTTGAGAAAACTCCCGCACACCGTCAGATCGCACTGTTTTCGGCCACTATACCCCACCCGATCCGGAAAATTGCGAACCGCTATCTGGACAATCCTGAAGAAATTACGATAAAAGTAAAAACGACGACTGCCGATACCATTCGCCAGCGTTATTGGTCGGTCACCGGTTCGCATAAACTGGATGCGCTCACCCGGATTCTTGAGGCTGAAACCTTCGATGGAATGATTGTCTTTGTGCGCACCAAAACTGCGACCGTGGATTTGTCCGAAAAACTGGAAGCAAGGGGATTTGCAAGCGCCCCGTTGAATGGCGATATCCCCCAGAATCAACGTGAACGCACGGTCGAACAATTGAAATCAGGCAAGCTGGATATTCTGGTTGCCACTGATGTCGCCGCACGCGGGCTGGATGTGGACAGGATCAGCCATGTAATCAACTATGATATTCCGTATGACCCGGAAGCCTATGTCCATCGGGTAGGACGTACCGGACGTGCCGGCAGACAGGGTGATGCGATCCTGTTCGTTGCGCCACGGGAAAGGCACATGCTCCATGCTATTGAAAAATCCACCCGCAAGAAAATTGAATTGATGGATATTCCAACCAACGACTTGATCAATGAACGGCGGATTTCCAGATTCAAGCAACGCATTACCGACACTCTGGAAGGCGAGGACCTGAAACTGTTCAGCCGCCTGATTGAAGAATATCAGCAAGAAAGCGACAAACCAGTGGTCGAAATTGCAGCAGCGCTGGCTCAGCTCCTGCAAGGAAACAGCCCGTTTCTGCTGCAAAAGAAGGCGCAACTGAAATCAGGAACTGACCAGAACAAGGACCGGAATCAAAGTCGAAACCGTGACCATGCCCAGAAATCTTCAGGCAGGGACAAGTCGCCCCGCCATCGCACCAACTCAAGATCTGAGGATGCAGGCACGGTACGTTTTCGAATCGAAGTTGGAAACAACCACAATGTCGGCCCCTCGAATATCGTGGGCGCGATTGCGAATGAAACAGGACTTGACAGCAGGTTTATCGGACGGCTGGAGATATTCGACGACCACAGTCTGGTAGACCTCCCCGAGGACATACCCAGGGCCATGCTGAAAATTTTGGGATCAGTATGGGTGTCGGGCCAGAAATTGAAAATATCCAGGCTAAAGGAGCAAAGGCCGGGGGGAAAGTCGGTGGGCAGGCGAGCAGCGAACAAAGCAACTCAAGCACATCCAAAAAGACCGGCAAGCAGGTCGAAAACAAGACCCGGGGCAAAGCGCGGGCGACAGGGGTCGGGCTGACTGTCGGCACCGACCGGAATGGTCAGGCATTCAGTATCAGATCATTGACAAATCGAGTACCGAAATAGGCAAGAATCAGAATACAGAACGCAAAGATGGTCCATTTTGCGGCTGTTTGACCGCGCCATCCTGCAAAGATCTGTCCTGTCAGCAGGCATGCAAAACACCCCCAGGCGATCACAGACAGCACAGTATGATGGTTGAATTCGAACAACTGTCCCTGGTACAGGACATTGGTTCCGAAGCCTGAGAGGAGATTGATCGACATCAGGCCGAATCCAAGCACAGTCAGAAATCTCAGATTGGCTTCCATGGTTTGAAGGGCAGGCAGCGCAGCCATGAATCTTTCTGAGGAAATCTTATGCAGATGGCGGTCCTGGACAATCAGCAGGCAGGCCTGTGCGAATGCAACGCATAAAACACCGTAAGTCGGAATGGCAAGGGCGATATGCCACCCTGTTCCTGCCACAAGAGTATGATTCCCGGTGGTTCCAACCGCGCTCGCTCCGATGATTGCGGTAACCATTGCAATCGGATACAGGACGATCCCGAGGTTGCTGTAAGCTGGCTTGTAGCTGACACATAAATACATCAAAACAGAGATCCAGCCTGCCGTGGAAATGGACAATCCAAAGGAAATGCTAAGTGGCCAGTCGGCAAAAATTCCGGTGTACAACAGGTACCCGTGGATGGCAACTGCTGCAACCGCGGACGATCGCACGAGAGCGCTGTACTTGTTGGCGCTGGCTTCGCTTTTGATCTGGCGCCATGACAACCAGGTACAAAAACCATAGATACAGGCACAAAGCGCTGTCAAGACGGGTGTCAGAAACATATAATCATTACACGAAATTGATATCCAATTATACACTTCGGGAAATGCAATTCATCAGCGGCAACCAGGCATGTTTGACCAATTAAGTGAAAAACTCCGTGGCACGATAAATACTCTGGCTGGCCGGGCCAGACTAACCGAGAAAAATATCGCTGATTCAATGCGTGAAGTGCGGGTCGCATTGCTCGAAGCGGATGTATCACTCGAGGTGACACGGCGTTTTACTGAAGATGTAAAAGCCCGGGCGATCGGCGCCAAGGTAACCTCCAGCCTGCAGCCAGGCCAGATATTCATCAGGATTGTGCGGGATGAACTGGTCAGGTTAATGGGCAATTCCAATGATCAGCTCAACCTTTCGGTACCTCCCCCTGCGGCCATTTTCATTGCCGGGTTACAGGGTGCGGGAAAAACCACTACCGTTGGTAAACTGGGTCGATTTATCAAATCCAGCGCAGGGAAATCCGTGATGGTGGTCAGTGCAGACGTTTACAGGCCGGCCGCTATCGATCAACTGCGAATTCTGGCGAATGGTCTTGAACTGGGTTTTTATCCTTCTGATCCCGGCCAGAAACCTCTGGATATCGTCAACGGTGCATTGGATCATGCGAAAAGACACGGCATCGATGTGGTGATTGTGGATACCGCAGGCCGGTTGCATGTAGACCACGACATGATGTCGGAAATACAGGAACTGCACAACGCAGTGCAACCGGTGGAAACACTGTTCGTGGTCGACAGCATGACCGGCCAGGATGCAGTCAACAGCGCAAAGGCATTCGACGAAGCTCTGGCCCTGACCGGTGTGGTCCTGACCAAAACCGATGGAGATGCCCGTGGCGGGGCGGCATTGTCGATCAGACATGTCACCGGCAAACCGATCAAATTTCTGGGGACCGGAGAGGGTATGGATGCACTTGAGCCCTTTCACCCTGACCGGGTCGCATCAAGAATACTTGGCATGGGGGATATGCTTTCCCTGATAGAGGAAGTCGAACAAAAAGTTGACAGGGACAAGGCGGAAAAACTGGCCAGGAAAATCACAAAGGGGAAAAAGTTTGATCTTGAAGATTTCCGGGAACAAATGATGCAATTGCAGAATATGGGAGGCATCATGGGGATGATTGACAAGCTCCCCGGAGTAAACAAGCTGCCGCAAAAGGCAATGAATCAAATGGATGACAGCAAAACAACCCAGGTCATTGCCATCGTAAATTCAATGACCCCGCATGAACGTAAATTCCCTGCTGTGATACGAAGCACCAGGAAGAAGCGAATTGCAGCAGGTTCGGGCACCCGGATTCAGGATGTAAACAGCTTGCTGAAACAGTTTGCCCAGATGCAGAAAATGATGGGGCGAATGAACCGGAAAGGCGGCATGAAGGGGATGATGGATCAAATGCGTAGCGGCGGCGGCAGGTTCTGATAACAGCATTATTAAATTCTTGGAAAGTCCGGGCGAATATCGCTATACTTGCCCAACGGCACTGCCAGCGGCAGGATTTCCACACTACCGGTCAGGAATTTTTTTATTCGAGGTACAACAGTGATACTTACAGGCGCAGAAATTATTGTTCGATGTCTTGAAGACGAGGGGATCGAATATATTTTCGGGTATCCGGGCGGTGCAGCCTTGCATATTTACGATGCGATTTATCGTCAAGACAAGATAAAGCATATTCTGGTCCGTCATGAGCAAGGCGCAACCCATGCTGCGGATGGCTATGCACGCGCCACAGGGAAGCCCGGTGTGGTTCTGGTCACTTCAGGCCCGGGGGTTACCAATGCCGTCACAGGAATTGCCACCGCGTTCATGGATTCGATTCCGATGGTTGTGATCACTGGGCAGGTCCCCTCTCATTTGATTGGGGACGATGCATTTCAGGAAGTGGATACCGTTGGCATCACCCGCCCTTGTGTAAAGCATAACTTTCTGATCAAAAAAGTGGAAGATATTGCCGTGACCATGAAGAAGGCATTTTACATCGCAGGCTCTGGCAGGCCCGGTCCGGTTGTCGTCGATGCCCCGAAAGATATAACTGCCAATTCAACGGAATATTTTTATCCTGAAACCATAGTGATACGGTCATACCAGCCGAGGGTGCGAGGGCACAGCAAGCAGATAGAAAGAGGGGTTGACCTGCTCGTCCATGCCAAAAGGCCCATTATATATACAGGTGGCGGGGCAATACTGTCAGATGCGGCCGGCCCTTTGACTGAACTGGTCGATATGCTCCGATATCCGAGTACCAGCACCTTGATGGGTCTGGGCGCCATTCCCGCATCCAACCCCTGGTTTCTTGGTATGCTGGGGATGCATGGCACCTATGAATCCAATATGGCAATGCATCAATGCGATGTCATGCTGGCAGTCGGTGCAAGATTTGATGACCGGGTTACAGGCGACCTGAGAAATTTCTCACCAAACGCAAAAATTGTTCAGATTGATATCGATCCGTCATCAATTGGGAAAAACGTCCAGGTTGAAGTACCCATTGTCGGTGACTGCCGTGAAGTTCTGATTCAGTTAAATGCCCGATTGAAATCCAGGCTGGATGTAATTGATCGTCCTGCCGTGGATGCCTGGTGGGACACGGTGAATCAATGGAAATCTCTGGATTCGCTGGGATACGACAATAGTGATGATGTGATAAAGCCGCAATTCATGGTACAGAAATTATTCGAAATCACCGGTGGGGATGCATTCATTACTTCAGATGTAGGCCAGCATCAAATGTGGGCCGCACAGTATTACGCCTTTGAAAAGCCCCGTCGCTGGATAAATTCAGGTGGTCTCGGAACAATGGGGTTTGGCCTGCCCGCTGCAATGGGCGTTCAACTGGCTTACCCGGATGACGTGGTGGCCTGCATAACCGGAGATGCCAGCATACAGATGTGTTTGCAGGAACTGTCCACCTGCCTGCAATACAATCTGCCGATCAAAGTTATTAACCTGAACAATCAATACATGGGGATGGTTCGCCAATGGCAGGAATTTTTCTATGATCGCCGTTACTCGCATTCGTATATGGATGCGTTACCGGACTTTGTAAAACTTGCGGAATCCTATGGTCACGTCGGAATGAGTATTGACAAGCCGTGTGATGTGGAAGGAGCGCTGAAAGAAGCATTCTCATTGAAAGATCGACTTGTGTTTCTGGATGTCCTGACCGATCACACCGAAAACGTATACCCGATGATTGCCGCTGGCAAGGGGCACAATGAAATGCATCTCAAGCCAAGTGATGGTGAAGCGCAGGAACGTGAATTAGCCTGATGAGACGAATTATTTCTGTATTGCTGGAAAATGAAGCGGGTGCATTGTCCCGGGTAGCAGGGTTGTTTTCCGCCCGGGGTTATAACATTGAATCTCTTACTGTAGCGCCTACCGACGATGAGTCACTCTCCAGAATGACCATTGTAACCCATGGAACAGAGGCAATCATTGAACAAATCACCAAGCAGTTGAACAAGCTGGTGGATGTTGTCAAGCTGCGTGATCTTACCGAAGGCCAGTATCTGGGGAGAGAGTTGCTACTGGTGAAGGTGGCGGCATTGACTGCGGAGCAAAAAGACGATGTCAAAAGATTGGTGGATATTTTCCGTGGAAGAATCATCGACGTTACCGAGTCTATCTATATCCTGGAACTCACCGGCAGTACGGATAAGGTAGACGCCTTTCTCGATTCCCTTGCCCAGATAGAACTGGTGGAGGTAGTCCGGTCCGGGATACTGGGGATAGGACGAGGTAGAAAGGCGCTCAGGATCTGAACAATATGGTAAGTGCACACAATTATTTATCGAGGAGAAATTGAAAATGAAAGTTTATTATGACCAGGATGCGGACCTTGAGAAGATTCGCGGCAGGAAAGTAGCCATTATCGGCTATGGATCTCAGGGTCATGCCCATGCAAACAATCTGAAAGAAAGCGGTGTGGATGTGGTTGTTGGTCTGCGCGAAGGTTCTGATTCGCGGGTAAAGGCCGAACAGGCCGGACTGGTCGTGGCTGATGTGAATACAGCGTCAGCCCAGGCGGACGTGGTAATGATGCTGTGCCCGGATGAATTGATGGGCGGAATCTACAAGAAAATTGAAGACGACTTGAAACCGGGAGCAGCCCTCGCATTCGCACATGGATTCAATATTCATTTCGGATATATCGAGCCACGGTCAGACCTGGATGTGATCATGATTGCACCCAAAGGCCCGGGGCATCTTGTTCGGTCCACTTTCGAAAAGGGAGCGGGCGTTCCATGTCTGATAGCAATATCCCGGGATTCGACGGGTGAGGCCCATGCCATTTCCCTGGCCTATGCTTCCTGTATCGGAGGTGGGCGTGCCGGCGTTATCGAAACCACGTTCAAGGAAGAAACCGAAACCGATCTGTTCGGTGAACAGGCAGTACTATGTGGTGGTGCAACCTCTTTGGTTCAGGCAGGTTTTGAGACCCTGGTCGAAGCGGGTTACGCACCTGAAATGGCTTATTTCGAATGCCTGCATGAATTAAAGCTTATTGTCGACCTGATGTACGAGGGAGGTATCGCCGACATGCGTTATTCGATTTCCAATACCGCTGAATTCGGCGACCTGACCCGTGGCCCGCGAGTGGTAAATGAACAAACCAAAGCAGAAATGAGAAAGATCCTCGAAGAAATTCAATCAGGCGCTTTTGCCCGGGAATGGATGGAAGAAAATGCCACAGGAGGAAAACGTTTTCCCGAGTTGCGGCGGCGTGGCCAGCAGCATCAAATTGAACAGGTGGGATCCAAACTCCGTTCCATGATGTCCTGGATCAGCGATAACAAGGTTGTCGATAAAGCAAAAAATTGACGCTTTTTGCACTGTTATGGCTCAATACCAGTACCCTTTTCTCGCCAGGGAAGGCGCCCGCCATCTGATTCTGGCCGCCATCGCGGGTGTGGCTGCAACCTGGTGGTGGGGTGCGGGTTCAATAATTGTCTGGATCGGAGTGCTGCTCGTCTTTCAGTTTTTCAGGGATCCAAAAAGAAATATCACTGAAAAACCCGGTGCCGTTGTGTCTCCGGCAAGTGGGAAAATTGTTTCAGTATCAGAGGAGCAAAATCCCTATGCGGGTAATCAGGAGAAAGCCCTGAAGGTGAGTGTATTCATGAATATATTCTCGGTTCACTCAAATCTGGTCCCCGTATCAGGAAGCATAAAAGGAGTATGGTATTTCCCGGGCAAATTTGTAAATGCAGCTCTCGACAAGGCATCGTCCGAAAATGAACGAAATGCCATTCATATCCAAACAGACAAGGGACATGATGTTTACAGTGTACAAATCGCAGGGTTGATTGCCAGAAGGATATTATGCTATGTGAATCAGGGGGATGTAGTGGCAACCGGACAGAGATATGGATTTATTCGATTTGGATCAAGGGTTGATCTATATTTGCCATTGGAGACCCGATTAGCGGTAAAATTAGGCCAATGGGTTAATTCCGGCAATAACACTATAGGCTATTTACCGGGATTCTGACACATCCTCTGATGCAGGCTACCTTTATGGAATCAAATGACACTGCTGCCCACGGAACCAGAAAGGGTATCTACTTTCTGCCCAGTCTTTTTACTACGGCAGGATTATTTTTCGGGTTTTACGCCATAATCCAGGCAACCCAGGGAAATTTCAATCTGGCGGCCGTCGGCGTCTTGATTGCCATGATAATGGATGGTCTGGACGGTCGTGTTGCCCGGTGGACCAACACTGCCAGTGATTTTGGCAAGGAATATGACAGTCTGGTTGATGTGATCGCATTCGGTGTGGCCCCGGGAATGATTATCTATTTCTGGTCGTTGCAGTATCTGGGCAAAGCGGGCTGGCTGATTTCATTTCTGTACGCAGCCGCTACTGCCTTGCGGCTCGCTCGATTCAATACATTGACGATAAAGGATAATCGGTATTTCCATGGTCTGGCCTGTCCAGCCGCCGCCGCGTTCGTTGCATTCTGGGTGTGGAATTTTTATGAATCGGGGTTGAGCGGGGAGTCCATGGTTATTGTCAGCGCGATTGTGACCATGCTGATGTCTGTGTTAATGGTCAGTAATATCAAGTTCCGAAGTTTTAAGGATTTTGACCCAAAGCACAAAATCCCATTTTTCGCCCTTATCGCGATTGTCGGCTTCACTGTGCTGGTATCATTCGATCCACCACGGGTACTGTTTTTGATGGCGCTGGCCTATGCCGTGTCCGGCCCCGTAGGATGGGTGATCAGACACCAGAAAGGTGAACAGGAAACCCCGGCGTTCCTGCCTGATGAAGACAGTCAGCTTGATGAACCTGAAGATGAGGACACTTCAACCAGATTGAAATCCGTCAACGGTAAGAAATCTTCAGGCAAGCGTTGACTGCAAGGCAATACCAGGAGTCGGGACACACAATTCCCGGCTTCAAAGTAGATAACCAGCCATGATCAGTGTAGTATTACTGATCAGGAAAGCTATTCTCGTATAAATCGTTTGACCTGGGGGGATATGTAATGAATGTGAAAAGCAACAAAAAAGCCGAAAACATCGCTTACGAGAAAGAACTTGAGCGATTACAAATCGAACTGGTCAAACTCCAGGAATGGATCAAACATAAAAAACTCAAGATAGTGGTCATATTCGAGGGACGGGATGCGGCCGGCAAGGGAGGTACAATCAAACGGATCACAGAATCACTTAATCCGAGAATCTGTTCTGTGGTCGCTCTGCCCGCTCCGACAGAAAGAGAAAAGACCCAGTGGTACTTTCAGCGCTACGCCGCAAATCTTCCTGCAGCCGGTGAGATGGTGATCCTGGACCGTAGCTGGTACAACCGCGGTGGTGTTGAGCGCGTCATGGGATTTTGCAGCGAAGATGAGTATGAGGAATTCATGCGAAGCTGTCCTGAATTTGAACGCATGCTGGTGCGGTCCGGCGTCAAACTGATCAAGTACTGGTTCTCGGTCAGTGATGAAGAACAGGAAAGACGGTTTCAGGCTCGTTCAAACGATCCAACCAAACGCTGGAAACTCAGCCCGATGGATCTGGAATCAAGGAAACGCTGGGTGGAATACTCCAGGGCAAAAGACTTCATGTTTGCACACACCGATATTAAACAGGCGCCATGGTATGTAGTGAATTCCGACAAGAAGAAATATGCACGGATAAACTGCATTTCACATCTGTTAAGTTTGATTGATTACGAGGATTTGACTCCGGAGAAAATTGATCTGGAAGGGAGACCTCCAATTGCAAAGAATTACGTTCGTCCACCCATGGATGATCAGAATTTTGTAACTTCGGTATTTCCAACCAAACCGCCATTGGCATGAAACAATTGCTGCCCGTTTAATTGATACTGATTGATCATAACCTGCCCTTTTTGTGAAACCACCCAGTTCGAAAAGGCCATCGCGCCATCATGATTGGTCTGATGCAGATCAGGGTTGACCGCAATAACGCTGTATTGGTTGTGCAGAGCTTTATCACCTTCAAACACGACCTTCAAATCCAGTTTGTTCTGATTGAATAGCCAGGTCCCCCGATCAGTGAGTGTATAGGCCTGAAGTTCATCTGTAATCTGCAAGGCTTTCCCCATACCCTGGCCCACTTCCCGATACCAGGTTCCATCGGGTTCAATCCCGACAAGGCGCCAGAGTACCAATTCCATTTTGTGGGTGCCGGAATCATCTCCTCTGGAAATAAACGAAACATTGCCGACGGCAATGGCTTCTATGGCCTCGCTGATTGATTTCTTCTCATTAATTTTTGCAGGGTCGTTTTTCGGCCCCACCAGAACAAATTCATTAAACATGAATGGCGTTCGATCAACACCATATCCCGCCTCGACAAAAGCAATCTCACTGTTTTTCTCATGAACCAGCAGTACATCGACATCGCCTGCCTGTCCCATTTTGAGCGCCTTGCCTGTGCCAACGGCAATCACTTTGTAGGCAAATCCTGTATCCTTTTCCAAAGCAGGCCGGAGATAGTCAATCAATCCGGAATTATCCACGCTGGTTGTGGTAGCCAGCAGGACTGTACGATCTTCGGATTGTGCATGGGAAGTCTGTATTAATAAAAAACAAGCTGATAATACGCACAGACAGTGATTGAATATCCTCGCCACGGCAAACTCCTGGAATCAAAAGAACGGCAATTCTATTTCAAACCATCCATCACTGGCAATCATATCCCTGAAAACTCAGGCATCTGTACCATACTGATCAAAATAAAATACTTGAATTTTTGCACCGGTTTTTTACTATGACTGGTAAAGTACCGATACTCGGTATTTCCCGGAGTCGGCGCCAGACAAAATGCAGATTGATCTCAGTTCCCAACAAAAAAAGCTTGTGGCCGCAGGGGTAACCATTCTGGCTGCGGCAATCAGTATTGCTGCGCTTGTGATATTGCTGGTTTACCTGGCCCGGTTTTTTCAGGCATTCAGCCATGTGTTTCTGCCATTGGCAGTGGCCAGCATTGCAGCCACGATGCTCTCCCCCTGGTACGAATGGCTGCGAGCGCGCCTGCCGATGCCGGTTGCGCTGATTCTGGTTTTTCTGTCCATCATTGCACCGTTGGGCGCCGTGGCTACCTTGTTTGGCGCCCTGATCGCCGGTCAAATCACCGAATTAGTGGATCAACTGCCCATCTGGTGGGCAAATATGGTCAACTGGTTTGCAGAGCATCGCCCGAACATCGAGCGTATCAAAAACACCGAACTGTTTAGTCAGGTCGGTGATGCGTTAAGAAATACGGACGGATCCATGATTGCGCTCGGCAAATACATCGTTGCAAAGACCATCTCCGCAGGATCGGGCCTCACCTCCGGCATCGTGTCCCTGGCCGGTTGGGTGATCGTTCCGGTTTACCTGGCATTGTTTTTGATGATGCCACGCATTCACCCCCGCTCTTTGGCTGTCGAACATTTACCTTTTCTTAAACCGGAAACGGCCAAAGACGCTACCTACCTTATTCGCGAATTCTTTAATCTGGTTGCCATCTTTTTTCGTGGTCAGATTCTGATCGCACTGATTCAGGGAATACTGTTTGCCATTGGATTTAGCCTCGCAGGCTTGAAGTATGGCGCTGTACTGGGTTTCGTGCTGGGATTCCTGAATATTATTCCTTACCTCGGTAGCATGGTGGGGTTAAGCGTATGCCTGCCTCTGGCATGGTTTCAGACCGGCGGCGGAGCGACACTGTTGATAGTCGTAATTGCCATTTTCTGCCTGATTCAACTGATCGAAGGCTATTATCTCACACCCAAAATCATGGGCAAGGCGACCGGTTTGAACTCTCTTGCCATCATTGTCGGTATTTTCTTCTGGGGCACGGCGCTGGATGGAATTCTGGGGATGATCCTTGCGATTCCCCTGACCGCGTTTGTCGTCGTTTTCTGGCGATTGGCCAGAGAAAAATATATAGGGCAATTATTCTGAAGGATACCGACCAATTTCGGGCTCGCAATTGTGATAACCCTTGATTCAATAATCAACCAACCACAACGAAATAATCATGGACAAAGAAAGATTCGAACTGGGCCTGGAGCAGCGCAAAGCAACCCTGGGCGCCGAATATGTCGAAAAGAACCTGGCAGAGGCAGATGATTTTACCCGGCCATTCCAGGAAATGATGACCGAATGGTGCTGGGGATTCGGATGGGGCGACGATTGCATTGACGCCAAAACCCGATCCATGATGAACCTCACCATGATCGGCGCATTGGGTCGTATGCACGAATGGGAAATTCATTGCCGGGGGGCGATTACCAATGGCGTAACGAAACAACAGATTCGTGCCATCTGTCACGTTATCGGAATATACTGCGGCGTTCCCCAATCCCTTGAATGCTTCCGGGTTGCACGAAAAGTGCTGGAAGAACGGGGACTGCTTTAGTCCGGGAAAGTGTCT
This sequence comes from Arenicellales bacterium, assembly GCA_963663315.1. GTDB lineage: Bacteria > Pseudomonadota > Gammaproteobacteria > Arenicellales > Poriferihabitantaceae. The sequence continues at coordinate 1,178,041 of OY760176.1, forward strand.
GATTCAGGCAGTGATGACCAGCACCCGTGAATCAATCCCCTGATTCTCGATGTAGCCAGCCTGTCGAATCTGCTCTACCGTAAAATCATGTCGGGCTGCTTCTTTGTAGACTTCGGGTTCCAGGTCCAGGTCCCGCCAGGCGGCGCCATTGACCGTAATAACGCAAGTAGCGCCTGGGCGAACGCAGCGAACCACGTTATGCATGTCGGTAATCATTGGAACTGCATAAGAGAACATGCCGATACACAACAGTGCATCATAGGGATTTTCCAGCTTCGCTGGCTTGGTAAAATCATGTTGCCAGGTTGAACGATACAGTCCGCGTTGATTTGCAATCGCCATCATTTTCATTGACAGGTCCGCACCATCGACATTCTTGTATCCGTGCTGTTGCAAGTACGCCCCCGCCAGACCGGTGCCGCAGGCCACATCAAGAATACGGGTTGACCGGTCAGGCACGAACTCCATAAAAATATCACCCGCCTCCCTGAACGCCACATACCCCAGATCATCAACCAGATCAGAATCATAGGTCTGCGCCCACTCATCATACTGTTGTTCCTTGTTTTCGGTTCGACTGTAGACCGCAGCCAGACGCTCATCGAACCGTTCCAGATTTGGGTTATCTTTAGCCATAGCTCTCACGCATCAACCGCTATTTCCTCGTAGGGACAACCCCCGTGGTTGTCCGACTGTCGATCATACAGGAATCCACACCCTCAACCTTCCTTGTCCCGGGTATAGTTTTCCCGAAGCTCGCGCTTCAGAATCTTCCCTGCCACATTGCGGGGAAATTCATCCAGAATCAATGCGTCCGAGATTCTCTGGAACCTGGCGTCAACCCGCTGATTGACCCACTCCACCAGTTCGCCGGAAGTCACATCGTCTGTAATCGTGACAGCGGCGACAGGTACCTCTCCCCACTTGCTGTCCTCTACTCCAAACACGGCCACTTCATTGACTGCAGGATGTCGGATGACGATTTCCTCGATGTCCCGGGGGTAGACGTTGACGCCGCCGCTGATAATCATGTCCTTGGCGCGGTCTACCAGAAACAGGTAGCCGGCCTCGTCGAGGTAACCGAGGTCTCCGGAACGAAGCCAGCGGCCATGAAACGCCTTTTCCGTGAGGTCGCGGCGGTTATGATAGCCCGACATCACCAGAGGACCGGTACCGCAGATTTCCCCGATCTCGCCTGCGGGAAGTGGATTACCCGATTCATCCAGGATGGAAACCTCGTTGAAAAACATGGGCTTGCCCACCGACCCGGCCTTACGCACCGAGTCAGTACGGTCCAGTATGGTCATGAAGCCCTCGGTAACTCCATAGAGTTCATAAAACCGGTCTGGAAGCTGTTCGTTGATGAGTTGCTTGTAGCGCAGATGCAACGGCGCCCCGACATTGTGAATCATTTCCAGAGAGGCCAACCTGTCAGGGTGATACGCCCGGCTGCCCAGAATAGAGATAATCTGTGTGGGAACCATCACCACATGAGTCACCTGGTAACGCTCGATATCGTGGATGACCGCATCGGCATTGAAGTGCCGGTGCATGACAAAGCGACAGCCGAGGAACATCCATGGCATAAGAGTCAGCATGGCGCCGTTGAAGACGAGAGCTCCGGCATGGAGGCAGACGCTTTCCGGCGTCATCCGCCAGGCATTCGCAAACAGGGTACAGTACATGCTGCGGATGCGGTGAGTGTGGATGATTCCCTTCGGCAGGCCCGTGGTGCCGCTGGTATACATGATGTTATATACGTCGTCCGGGTCCACCAGGACCCGGGGGTCCCAGGAAGGTGCGGAATCAACCAGGTCCGTGTAGCGAGTAAAGCCGGGGGCGGGATGCTCCCCGGTGATAATCATACCACCCGGCACAACATCTGGCAGGTCGCCGAGAATTGCTTCCAGATTCACCGCCTGATCCACAGACCCGAACACGACCCTGGCTCCGGCATCCGCAAGCAGCGTACGAAGCCCCCCGGATTGCAGCAGGACACTGCATGGCACAATCACCAGTCCGCTGACCGCTGCCGCCCAGTAAGCCGCCATCAGTTCAAAGCTGTTGGGCAGAACGGTGGCGAAGCGGTCCCCTTGTTTGAGTCCCAAAGCCAACAGAGCGTTGGCCAGCCGATTAACCTCGCCGTTTAACGACGCGAAATCCCGGCATTGACCTTCGAAATCCAGTGCGGGAGCATCACCACGGTATCTGGCGTGGTGCGGGAGGAGACGGGAAAGGGTTGGCATGGTATTCCGGCTGCTTTTATAGAGTAATGTACCCAAACTTCCCGGAATCCGCCACTGATTCCATGGGGACTTTGCTATTTCAGCGACCGCTCTAACAGATTACAATTACCATTCAGGTTATGGCGTAAACCATAAATTCAGCGCATGATACAAATATCAAAAGGCACACTGTATGCATTAATCGGGGCTTTCGGCCTGGGGGCAGTCACCACCCAGGCCAAGCTGGTTTATGCCGATGGAAGCAATGCAATGACTTTGATGTTCTGGCGTTTTGTTATTTCCGTTATCATAATTGGAGCAATGCTGTTGATTAATCGACAGTCATTTGTCCTTGAAAAACCCTGGCGGTTTTCAGCCTTCCTGCTTGGTTTGATCTGGTCAGGATCAATGATTTTCTACCTGAAATCAGTGGAAACCATTTCTGTGAGTCTGGCGGTGCTGATTCTGTATTCCTATCCAATACTGGTATTGCTGGTTTCAATGATGTCGGGGAAAACCAGAGTTTCGGGATTCACTATAGGGGTGTTCCTGCTGGCTTTTGCGGGTATCGCACTGATGCTCGGGGGTGGCAATATATCAGCGAATACGACAGGCATCCTGTTTGCATTTCTGGCAGCTTGTGGCGCAGCTTACACTTTCATTTCCGGCAGTCATATCGCCTCAAAGATTAATCCTGTGGCATTGACATTCTGGGTCAATGCAACTGGCCTGATACTGATCATGTCTTTGATACCCAATCAGTTTCAAATGCCGGACTCGCTGTCTGGTCTGGTTTTCCTGGGGGGCGCTACATTATGTTATGTCGTCGCGATACTCGGGCAATTTCAAGCGCTGGCAGTAATTCCCGCAGCAAAAGCTGCTTTTATCTTCAATCTTGAGCCATTTGTATCTATCATGCTGGCCGTCACCATCCTCAGTGAAAGCCTGTCAATCACACAATGGGCAGGCGCTGTAATTGTACTGACCGTACTATTTTTGTTCGCAAGAAAGATCGAAGATCATTCAACTAACCAAGCCTCCCCACCGTAATCATAATCGCAGGAACAACCCCCCATATTTACCCAATATTATCAACACCCGTTCCTGATGCGGACAGGCACAGAGACCTGTCCCTACACCCCATATTCCGGGGTTGATCAATTCACAACCGGCCTATGCTCATGATAGGAAAACACGGCTATTGGACTATTTATTGGTTCGGGAAAAACAAATCCCTGAGCTTTTCGCCAGGTTCAGGGGCGCTCATGAATGCTTCACCTACCAAGAAGACATCAACGTTGTGTGCCCGCATCAGCGCGACATCTTCTGGCTGATGGATGCCGCTTTCTGTCACGACCGTTCTGTCCGGGGGTATTTGTGGAAGCATTCCGATCGTGGTTTGTAGTGAGGTTTCGAAGGTTCTCAGATTACGGTTGTTGATCCCAATAAGCCGGACAGGTAATTTCAAGGCGCGTCCAAGCTCCAGGCGATCATGAACTTCGATCAGTACGTCCATTCCGAGGCTCATGGCGAGTTCACTCAATTCCAGTAGTTCGAAATCATCCAGTGCGGCCACGATCAGTAATATGGCATCCGCGCCAATCAACCGTGCCTGCCAGACCTGATACGGGTCAATGATGAAATCTTTGCGGATTACCGGCAAGGAACAGGATTGCCTTGCTGCCATAAGATGATCATCATGCCCCTGGAACCAGGTTTGATCGGTCAACACGGATAAGCAGGTCGCCCCGCCTTCGGCATAGCTTCGGGCAATGGCAGCGGGATCAAAGTTCTCCCGAATGATGCCTTTGCTGGGTGAGGCTTTCTTGATTTCACAAATCACCGCAGGATCGCCCTGTGCAATGCGGGATTCAATAGCGGCAACGAACCCGCGGGTTTTCGGCATGTCGGCTGAGCGACTTTTCAGCGCCTCAAGCGGTGTTTTTTGCGCCTGCCCGGAAACCTCTGCTGCCTTGGTCGCGAGTATGGCTTCAAGAATATCAGTCACAAGGTTTCGGTTGCTGTTATCTGCGAGCGGCTATTGATCAAGAAAATTGCGTAGCAACGCATGCCCGTTTTCGGTAATGATCGACTCGGGATGAAACTGTACTCCTTCAATGGCGAATTCCCTGTGCTTCACTGCCATGATTTCTCCATCATCGGTCCATGCCGTGATCTCGAAGCAGTCCGGCATGGTTTCTTTCTCAATCACCAGGGAGTGATAACGGGTTGCCCGAAAAGGACTGTCCAGATTGTTGAATACCCCTGCCCCGTTATGATGCACCATGGAGGTTTTACCGTGCATGATCTGTTGTGCATGGACAATGTTTCCGCCGAATGCCTGCCCAATACTCTGGTGCCCCAGACAAACGCCCAGAATAGGAAACACTCCGGCATACCTTGAAACCAGGTCTACGGAGATTCCCGCCTCATTCGGGGTGCAGGGTCCAGGTGAAATCACCACAAAATCCGGTGACAATTCACCGAGTTGATCCGTGGTGATCTGGTCATTACGATAAACCGTAACCTCCTGACCGAGTTCCCCGAAGTATTGCACCAGGTTATAGGTGAACGAATCGTAGTTGTCGATCATGATCAACATGACTGGTCCTCACTGTCCAGGTTATTGTGCAGGCCTGCGTTGACCATCGCTACCGCCTTGAATACGGCGCGTCCCTTGTTCATGCATTCTTCCCATTCAGATTTTGCGATGGAATCCGCAACTACACCGCCGCCCGCCTGGATATAGACCTGATTGTCCTTGATCAACGCGGTACGGATTGCAATGGCCATATCCATGTTTCCGTTCCAGCCAATGTAGCCAATGGCGCCGGAATAGACTCCCCGTTTATCCGGCTCCAGTTCTTCGATTATCTCCATGGCGCGAACCTTGGGTGCGCCGGATAGTGTGCCGGCAGGGAAAGTAGCCTTGAGTACATCCACTGCATCCAGGTTATCGTTGATTTGTCCGGTCACATTGGAAACGATGTGCATGACATGGGAATATTTCTCGATGGTCATTTTATCGGTTACCTTTACCGTTCCGATTTTCGACACTCTGCCGACATCGTTTCGTCCCAGGTCAATCAGCATCAAGTGTTCGGCCAACTCCTTCGGGTCGGAGAGCAACTCTTCTATCAGCCTTGCATCTTCATCCTCGTTGTCACCGCGTCGTCGTGTTCCGGCGATCGGACGCAGGGTGATTTCCCCGTCCTTAAGACGCACCAGAATTTCCGGAGAGGAACCGGCAATATGAAAATCATCCAGATTAAGGTAATACATATAGGGTGATGGGTTCAGGGTACGCAACGCCCGATACAAATCGAGTGGTGGCGCAGAATAAGGCAGAGACAGGCGCTGGGAGATAACAATCTGGAACGCATCACCGTCAAATATGTACTGCTTGCACTTCTCTACCGCTGCTTCGTAATCTTCTCTGGGAAATGAAGATTTAAAATCGGATTCATTCGTAAGTGTTGGGACCAATGTCCCGCTGCGATCAGGCAGTCCCCGATTGAGTTGTGCGACAATCTCAGCGAGGCGGGTTTTCCCGATTTCCCGTGCGTTTTCAAGGCTGGAATCGACGTGAACAATGACGTATAAGCGCCCGGATAGATTGTCGAAAACAATTACATGTTCGGACACCATGAGCAAAATATCGGGCGCGTCAATCGGGTCTTTTACCGGATTTTTACCCAGGTGCGGCTCGATGTAACTGACCGTATCGTAGCCGAAATATCCAACCAGTCCACCATTGAAGCGGGGCAGTTCAGGTAACTCGGGAACACGGTAGCCTTCGGCAAACCGTCGAATTTCATGCAGTGGGTCGGCAGTCACTCGTTTGTCAGTCAAAACATGGTTTTCGAAAAGGCTAAGTTCCTGACCCCGAATTTCAAGGCGTTTGCCGCAGGGTAATCCGATTATCGAATAGCGCCCCCATTTTTCCCCGCCCTGTACCGATTCAAGCAGATAACTATAGGGTTGATCGGCCAGCTTGAGATAAGTACTCAACGGCGTTTCCAGATCGGCAAGCACTTCGCAAACCAGCGGAATATGGGTATAGCCATCGGCGGCCAATCGGTCAAAGCTTTGTTGGCTTAGCATATCGGCTTGTACATCTAACCCTTGCCGGCAAGTCGCGACCGCATTTGTGAAATAACACTGTTGTAGCAGTGACTGTCCTGTTCGTTTGCGGCATTGAATATCGCGCTGCCAGCAACGAATGTATCCGCTCCTGCCTCGGCAATCGCAGCAATGTTATCCACCTTGACCCCGCCGTCCACTTCCAGTCGGATGTCCCGGCCACTATCACAGATGATTTTTCTGGCCTGCCTGATCTTGTCATAAGTCGAGGGAATGAAACTTTGTCCGCCAAACCCCGGATTTACAGACATCAACAAAATCATATCCACCTTGTCCAGCACATACTCCAGTACATCCAGGGTCGAGGCCGGATTGAAAACCAGGCCTGATTTGCATCCAGATTCACGAATCAGTTGTAAACTGCGGTCAATATGCTCGGAGCATTCCGGATGAAAGGTAATCCAGGTTGCTCCGGCACGGGCAAAATCAGGGATGATTCTATCGACCGGCCTGATCATCAGATGGACATCAATCGGTGCTGTAACGCCATGTTTTCTCAAGGCGTCGCAGACGATCGGACCGATCGTCAGATTCGGCACATAATGGTTGTCCATCACATCAAAATGCACCATGTCGGCGCCGGACTCCAGGACATTGTCGACTTCCTGGCCCAATCGGGCGAAATCCGCAGACAGGATCGAAGGTGCGATTAAATGGTTATTCATATTTGTAGTGAGCGGTGATAGTCAGGGCGCCGATCTGACAGTTTAATTATAGCTATTGAATGACCAGAAAAAGTACCCGGCTGTTTCGAATCAACTTGATCAGCAAAACCCCGTTGGACTTTCCCACCACCCGTTTCATATCCTTGATATCGGCGATCCCCTCTTGATTGATGCTGATAATCACGTCCTTGGCCCTCAGCCCCGATGAAGCCGCCGGACTATCGGGTTCAATGCTGATGACGACCACCCCACTGCCGACATCCGCACCCGGCGGAACTGTTTTAAAGTGTGCTCCTTCCAGCCGTTCAATGATGACCGGGGCGTTGCTCATCATCTCATCGAGTTCCTTGATCCTGACCATTACCTCATTCTTTTCTCCTTCGCGATAAAATTCTATCCGCGCCTGATCCCCCGGGCGCAGCAAGCCAATAGCATTTCGCAAATCAGCGCTGCTGTCGACATCGGTATCATCAACCCCGATAATGACATCCCCTTCCCTGATTCCTTTTTCTTCCGCCGCCGAACCGGAAATGACTTCGGACACCACGGCTCCCTTTTCTCCGCTGATTCCAAAAGCCCTCGCAAGTGTAGGTGTCAGATCCTGCATCTGGACGCCCAGCAATCCACGTTTTACCTCCCCGAATTCGACCAGTTGATTCATCAGGCTCCTGACCATGTATATCGGAATGGAAAGGCCGATTCCAACGCTGCCACCGCCACGCGAGAGGATTGCGGTATTGATGCCTATCAGTTCCCCGCGCAGGTTGACCAGCGCTCCCCCTGAATTTCCCGGGTTAATGGACGCATCTGTCTGAATAAAATCTTCGTACCCCTTGATACCCAGACCACTGCGCCCAAGAGCGCTGACAATTCCGGAGGTCACCGTCTGACTCAACCCGAATGGACTGCCGATCGCTACGACGAAATCACCGACCCTTAAACGCCGGGAATCGCCCATCCTGATTTCGGTCAGGTTTTCGGCATCGACACGGATCACCGCGACATCACTGGCGGGGTCGGAACCAACCAGTTGCGCTTCCAGTTCGAGGCCGTCCACGGTGGTCACGGTAATCACATCCGCCTTGTCGATGACGTGGTGGTTGGTAATCACGTAACCCTTTTCGGCATCGACAATGACCCCGGAGCCGAGACTGGTGGAAGGTCGCTGTCGACGAGGGGACTCAAAAAAACGGCGAAAGAACGGATCCTGCAATAATGGATGTTCCCGGGTCTCGATAATTGTAGTGGTTGAAATGTTCACTATCGCAGGCCGCACCCATTCCAGCATCGGCGCCAGACTGGGCATCTCTTCACCATTCAACGCCATCGGTAACACAGCCTGACCCGTAGGGGCGACACTCATGGTAATCAGAAAAATCAGGAATCGAAGGCAGGACATGTGGTTTTTAAAATGTGTCAGGCGAATTTTTTGTGGCAGGGTATTCTAATCCGAATAACACGGTTGCCGGTAGGGGGAATTGCCGAGGAAGCAAAATCTTCCGGTTGAAAGGTGTAAAAACCTGGACACACTCCCGCAGTAGCAGTGAATTCTTTGTTAAGATGGGGGGATAAGGAGGGGAAACAACGGCTATGCAAAGTTTTGATGTTATTATTATCGGGAGCGGACCGGCCGGAAAGGCAGCGGCAATCCAGGCCGCTAAATTGGGGAAACAGGCTGCGATCATTGATGGCATGGCGCAAGTCGGCGGGGTCTGTGTGCATACCGGCACCATTCCCAGCAAGACGCTCAGGGAAACCGTACTCAATTTGACAGGATGGAGGGAGCGCGGATTCTATGGTCGGGCCTATCGGGTGAAGTCTGACATCAAGGCGCAGGACCTGATGCAAAGACTCCATCTTACCTTGCAGAGTGAAGTGGACATTCAGCAGGATCATCTGGTGAGAAATGGCGTCAAGACCATTCAGGGTTTTGCAGCTTTTGTCAACGACAAGGTAGTCGAAGTCCGCACGGCGTCAGGAGATATGATTTCCCTGACTGCGGAGAAATTCATTGTCGCTGTAGGGACCAAAACCTATCGACCCGATTATGTTCCATTCAATCATACGACGGTGATCGATAGCGACGAAGTGACCTGCATGGACAAACTTCCGCGTTCATTGATCGTGATTGGCGCTGGCGTAGTGGGTGTTGAATATGCCACCATATTCAAAACCCTGGATATCAACGTGACCCTGATTGAGCCGCGTGAGTCGATGCTGGATTTCATGGATCAGGAAATTCTGATGCATTTCCGCCACGATATTATCAGCGAAGGGCTTAGATTACAGTTCGGCCAAAAAGTGGTCAGCATCGAATGCCGCAAGAACGGCTCCTGTGTCGTGACCCTGGACAGTAGTCGTGCAATGGCGGCAGACATGGTTTTATTTGCCGCCGGGCGGATAGGAGCGACCCACGATCTGGGCTTGGAAAATATCGGGCTTGAGGTCGACCATCGTGGCAGAATGTCTGTCAATGACAGCTTTCAGACCGCTTGCCCGAACATTTATGCTGCGGGTGATGTCATCGGATTTCCCAGTCTGGCCTCGACATCGCTTGAACAGGGACGAATTGCAGTGCTGCATGCCCTGGGCGGCAAATTCCACAAACAACCGAAATATTTTCCGTATGGCATCTACGGAGTGCCGGAAATGTCGTGTGTCGGCATGTCCGAGGAAGAGGTAATCAAAAGAAGATTTCCTTACGAAGTAGGCATTGTCCGGTTAAAGGAAACTTCCCGGGGCAAAGTCATGGGATTGCAGTCAGGGTTGATGAAAATGATATTTTCCATCAAGTCGAGACGGCTTCTCGGGGTGCATATCGTCGGCGAAGGCGCCACCGAACTGATTCATATCGGTCAGGCTGTGTTAACCCTGAGAGGAACGCTGGATTATTTTCTCGAGAATGCATTCAACTATCCGACCCTGGCGGAGGCGTACAAGGTCGCCGCACTGCATGCACATAACCGGATGATGGCGCTTGACGAGTAAGCAGTGCCGGGACAGTGTTGTCCTTCGGCACAGGACACGAACATGTTGAAATTCCTGAAATCGATATTCAGACAAAGCGGCGAAACCTCGACAACTGAAACCCGGAGCGCTGGAATCACCGGAGAATTCATCGAGTATCAGGGTTATCAGATACAACCCACTCCCCGACAGGGAAAAAATGGATGGACGACAGAGGCAATCATTACCCGGGAAATCGAGGGAGAGTTAAAAACCCATCATTTTATCCGTGCCGATACGACATCGGACAAAATAGGCGCGATTGAACTTTCTGTAACCAAATCGAAAGCCACTATCGATCAGAGCGGCGACCGCCTCTTTTCAAAGCGATCGTAAGGTCGGTTCCCCAGGGATGCTGCATTGTTGACTCAGTTGACTAACGGCGTATTGGTTTAAGATAGTCCTGTCCTGCCTCGAATCGGCACATTTCCCGATTCTGAAAAACACTCCGGTCTTCGGGTTGGCTGAAGTTGTCAGCAATTTTCCTGAATATTTCCTCGGCGGATTCTCTGTCGTCGAACAGGTCGATCAATCCTTCTGCCCATTGCAAGAGATCATATTTGTCCGTGAAAGAAGATTCCGCCGCAAGGTAGACAGACTTCACTTTTTCATTGTCAACGCCATATCTGCGCATGCGCATGACCAGAGATTGCAAATCACCCGGTGTAGTGCAGGATCTGGCAGCCTGCTCAAACAGGGATGCGCTGGCATCGGGATTCCCTGCATCCATATTCGCTTTGGCCAACGAAGACAGGTCGAGATAGCCAGACGCCATTTCAGCCGCCCCGTCAAGCAACCTGCCTGTCAGATCATTATGACTTGAAATTCTGTTGATCGAATCCGCAAGTTTTATCAATTCTCCTGGGCCGGTTACCCTGCTTTCAGCCTTGCTGTAAATCGTTTTGGCAAGGTTAGGATTCTCAAGGTCCTTCGCCACCGTTTTTGCCAGCGCCAGCAGGGTATCGCGGTCGTTTACGTCAGACAGCCCCTTTTCGTATAACCCGGATGCCGTTTGTTTGTCCTGCTTCAGATTCCAGTAGCCATTGGCCAGATCAATAAATTCTTCACCACCCATGGCAAACTCAGCTCCGCTTTCAAGCAGTTCGTCCACTTTCTGATCATCGTCAAGCAACTCCTTGAATCCTCGCGCCAGATCAACATACTGTTTTGCAAATTGGGCATCACTTTCCACTTCTTCAAGTATGCTCCGCACCTGATCACGGTCATTGAACAATTCAAGCGCCGCTCCGGCACAGGCTACGGTTTATTCGATGTCATCATAGTATCTGGCGGCTTTTTCGAAAAGAACTTTTGCGTGCTCACTGCCTCCGGCTGCAAACACGCTTCTGGCAAGATCAACGAATTGTTGTGCTGTACTGCAACCGGATTCAAGCGCCTCGAGATCTGTTTTGTCTACCATATTCGTTCTTTGTGTTTCCTGATTTATTGTAACATCGAAACCCAATGCGCTTATTATATTGACTTAAGCCATATCAGAACAAATGCGCCAGGGCGCCAACACACAGGATTCGAAATGAAAGTGGTCAATATTAAAATCTGGGTTGTCGGTAACCCTCCCCCGCATTTTGGCGGGCGCTATTTTATTTTTCTGAAATTGACTACGGATACCGGAATAGAAGGCGTGGGAGAAGTTTATGCAGCCACTTTCAGTCCCCACGTAATAGCGAAAATGATTGAAGATGTAGCAGACCGGTTCGTCATCGACCACGATCCTTTTGCAATCGAAAAGCTGTGGCGAAGAGTCTACGGAAGCGGCTACAACCTGAGGCCCGATGTGTCGTTGATGGGAGTATTGAGTGGCCTGGAAATGGCTTGTTGGGACATCATTGGCAAAGCCGTCGACCAACCTGTCTATCAATTGCTCGGCGGTAAAGTACATGAGAAGCTGAGAAGCTATACTTATCTCTATCCCCGGGAAGGAGATCATACCGATATTTATCAGAACCCGGATCTCGCTGCCGAACGTGCAGTCGAATATGTCGAGCAGGGATTCACTGCTGTCAAATTTGACCCGGCCGGACCCTACACCATCTACGATGGCCGCCAGCCTGGTCTGGCGGATATTGAACGCAGTGTTGAATTCGTCAGGAAAATCAGGGAAGCAGTCGGTACGCGGGCAGACCTGTTGTTCGGCGCCCACGGTCAATTCACCGCAGCCGGCGCCATTCGTCTGGCGAGACAACTGGAACCGTATGATCCATTGTGGTTCGAAGAACCAACTCCTCCGGAGAACCCCGCGGAGATGGCGCGGGTAGCGAGACAGACTTCCATCCCGATAGCCACAGGAGAGCGGCTCACCACCAAATACGAGTTTGCCCGAGTGTTGGAAAATCAGGCGGCATCAATCTTACAGATGGCATTGGGCAGGGTCGGTGGCATCCTGGAGGCAAAAAAGATCGCTGGCATGGCAGAAACCTGTTATGCACAAATTGCGCCGCATCTGTATTGCGGGCCGATTGAAGGCGCAGCCAACATACAGCTTGCCACCTGTACCCCGAACTTCCTGATTCTGGAAAGCATACAGACCTGGGGGGGATTTCACGGTGAGATCCTGCTCAAACCCGTGCAATGGCAGGATGGTTATGTGATTCCATCCACTGAACCTGGCTTGGGTGTGGAACTGAATGAGGCTATAGCGCAGGCCAACCCGTATACAGGTAAGCAACTTCATCTGGAAATGAAAGAAGAATTCTGATGAAAGTGGTCACTGCCAAACAGATGGCGTCGATTGAAAAGCAGTCTGCACTGGCTGGAGTTACAACCGATACGCTTATGGAAAATGCTGGCCTCGCAGTCGCGCATCAGGCTTCGACCCTGATCGATAATCTGCCCGGCGCCCGGGTAGTGATCCTTGTGGGATTTGGAAACAATGGCGGTGACGGGCTGGTTACGGCCCGCCACCTGCAACGATGGGGGTTATGCGTCACCGCCTACCTGTGTGGCCGGCGCCCCGAGCCTGACCCGAAACTGGAATCCGCCCGGACAGAGGGTGTCGATATTGTCGCGGCTTCCTCCGACCCGGAGTTATCAAGGCTTGAACAACTGCTTGATTCGTGCCATCTGGTGGTTGACGCTATCCTTGGAACCGGACGGTCAAGGCCAATCAGAGCGCCATTGCAGGGAATTCTTGACCGACTGACCGCTGCCAGAACCGACCGGGATGACCTGGGTCTGCTGGCGCTTGATCTGCCAACCGGCCTTGACTGTGACACAGCCGGGGTTGATCCTGCCTGCGTCGCTGCCGACCTGACAGTAGCGCTGGGATACGCCAAGCCGGGCCACCTCGAATACCCGGGCGCTGACTTTACCGGGTTGCTGAAAGTCGTTGACATCGGCATACCGGAAGCGCTGGACAACGATATCAATGTCACCGTAATGACGCGTGAGTGGGCGCGTACGCTACTCCCTCGACGACCCGCCAACTCACACAAGGGAACCTATGGGCGCACGATGATGGTGGTGGGATCGCTCAACTACCCGGGCGCGGCATATCTGGCGGCCACGGCGGCGACCCGTACCGGAGCCGGACTGGTAACGATTGCGATAGCACAATCGCTTGTCCCCATACTCGCCGCCAGATTGATTGAGCCGACATTTCTGCCGCTGCCAGAATCCGGACCTGGCCTGCCTGCGCCGCACGCAACTGAAACAGTACTTGACTCGCTTCACAATTACAGCGCACTTTTGATCGGCTGTGGTCTCGGGCAGACTCCCCAAACCCGCTCAATGGTCAACGGCCTCCTTTTCTCTAACCGGCCATTGCCAGCGACAGTGGTCGATGCCGATGGTCTGAACGCATTGTCACACGAAGATAACTGGCACCTGCGCTGGCAGGCGCACGGTATACTGACCCCCCATGCCGGTGAAATTTCACGACTGACCGGAGCTTCCATCGGCGCGAATCGCCTCGAGCTCTCCCGACAGTGTGCAACCAGATGGAACAAATCCGTAGTCTTCAAGGGCGCCCGTAGCGTAATCAGCCACCCGGACGGGACTGCAATGCTGTCGACGTATGCAAATCCGGGACTGGCGACCGCCGGGACTGGCGACGTACTGGCTGGCATTATTGCCGGACTGGTGTCGCAGGGCGTATCGCCTGACCAATCAGCGGCGCTCGGTGTCTACCTCCACGGCGCCGCGGGTGATGTAGTCCGCAACCGGATCGGAGACACCGGCATGATCGCCGGCGACCTGCTTCCGATCATTCCCCGGGTGATCGCCGATCTTAAGCAGTTCAGATCATCAGCATCTTATGTAACGCCTTTGATCGCGCCATATTCCATGTATGAGTGACCTCACGAACAAGTCGATATATTCAGTCAGGCAGATCAATAACGAACTGCGGAATTTACTGGAATTGAACTACCGATCCATCTGGATAGAAGGAGAGGTTTCCGGGCTGTCGACTCCGGCCTCAGGTCATGTCTACTTCTCGCTGAAGGAAGAGAATTCAATCCTTCGTTGTGCATTTTTCCGAAACAGTGTGCTCAGATCCGGTTTTCGGCCTGTAGAAGGTTCCCAGGTACTGGTTCAAGGGCAGATTTCCTATTACGAACCAAGGGGTAGTCTGCAGTGTATTGTTTCCTACATGGAAGATGCCGGTGAAGGCGCTCTCAGACGAGCATTCGAGCTTCTGAAAAAGAAGCTGGCCGCCGAAGGTCTGTTTGATCCCGGGCATAAATCCAGACTTCCTGAATTCCCCCGGACAATCGGAATCGTAACTTCGAATAGCGGAGCGGCGCTGTACGATATCCTGGCCACTCTGAAAAGAAGATACCCGGTTGCCCGCATCATTGTATATCCAACCCTGGTACAGGGTGACACTGCCGTGGACGAAATTGTCCTCTCCATTAACCTTGCACGCCAAAGAAACGAAGCGGATCTGCTTATCATCGCCAGGGGCGGCGGCTCGCTGGAAGATCTTCAGGCCTTCAACGACGAGAAAGTCGCACGATGCGTCTTCGAATGTGAAATTCCGGTAATCAGCGGTGTCGGCCATGAAACGGATTTTACAATTTGTGATCTGGTGGCGGACTACCGGGCGCCTACCCCGACAGCGGCTGCAGAACTTGCCTCACCCGACCTTGGGCAATTGAAACAGAGATTTGATTATTTACAGGATCGAATCCGCAACAATACAGAAATATCCATACGCAGCCACCAGCAGACCCTGGATTACCAATCATCCCGTTTGCCAAGCCCGGTTCAAAACAAAATTCTACGGATGCACTCGCTCCTCCAGCGCAAGGAAGATTCGATGCGCACGCTTTCTCCGGCCCGAAACATACGGCGCGTCAGGGAGTCACTTGAAGCCCTGCAACACAGCGCGGCCAACCATGCCCGATTGAGAATTTCTGCATTGACCAGAGAAACGACTCACCTGCAGGATGGTATTCAATTGATGAGTCCCCAACATACTCTGAACAGAGGTTATGCCATCGCGCAAAATATTGATAACAAGGTGATTACCAGCCCGGAACAGGTCAAACCGGGCGAGGCGCTCAGCATCTCGGTCTCCAAAGGGCGGTTCAATGTGACTGCCGACAAACGCTGATCGGCTACAATTTTCTCCTGCCTGACGTTCGTTCCTTGAAACTCTTTTTTGATGGATTACGCCGTTTAAACGGATTTTCACTCACTCGGGTTAATATTCTGAGCGATGTCCCTGTCAAACCATATACTTTCGAGAAATAACGGGACAGGTAACGCAGATAGGACTTCGGCAATGAATCGACCTGATTGCCGTGGATGACGATTACCGGAGGGTTCTTTCCGGCCTGATGGGCAAATTTCATTTTTACCGGCCGTTGGTTGTTCATCGGCGGTGGCGTTTGAACGATTGCCTCTGCCAGTGCGCGATTAAGGCTCGAAGTGGCGATACTGACCATGGCTGAATCGTAGGCACGATTGGCGGCCGGAATCACTTCTTTGATATTTGAGCCATGCAGTGCAGATATGGTTACCAGTTCGGGGCCAGGAAGGAATGAAAATTTCGATTCGATATCACGGATGATCCGGTTTCTTTTTCTGTTGTCGAGTCCATCCCATTTATTCACCACAATGACTATCGACCGACCGGAATCATTCACCATTCCAGCGATGGCGGCATCCTGGGACCCAATTTCCGTGGAAGCATCGACGATCAGCAAAACCACCTGACAATTTTCGATTGCCTGCAATGTCTTGATCACGGAAAACTTTTCGATGACCTCTTCGACTTTCGACTTTTTCCGTACCCCCGCGGTATCAATAAGAATGTAGTCCTTGCCCTCAATCGATACCGGTATGTTGACACTGTCTCTGGTCGTACCGGGCAGGTCGTGGACAATCACCCTGTGTTCGCCAACCAGTCTATTGGTCAATGTAGACTTGCCCACATTGGGCCGACCCACGAGGGCAAATTTCGGGATGTCTGAATCCCCGGGTTGTTCCTGCGTCACTGCATCATCACGGTCACCCAGCGCATCGCGAATCACATTCTCGATACCATCGCCTCTCTTCGCCGATATCGCAACCGGGGTTCCCAATGACAATTCCTGGAACTCCGAGGTCACCAGGCTTTGCCTGAATCCCTCTGACTTGTTTACCAGCAGATGGATTTTTCTACCGCTCACCCGAAGCCGTTGTGCTATTTCCCTGTCCTGCATTACCAGGCCAGCAACAGCATCAACCAGAAACATCACCATATCCGCTTCTTCGATAACCTGATCCACCTGTTCCTCAATCATCATGCCGAACCGGGTATCTTCAGATTCAATTCCTCCTGTATCGACCACCAGGAAAGGGTTACGGCCTATACGCCCCCGTCCATACAACCTGTCCCTGGTTACGCCTGGCTGATTGTCAACCAGAGCATCCCTGCTTCGGGTCAGCCTGTTGAAAAGCGTTGATTTGCCGACATTGGGTCTTCCCACCAACGCAACCACGGGGAGCATGTCCTGATCCTGATCAAAGTGAAAATGTACTCAAATTACCTTTCGACGAATACACTGTAAATTGATTGCCTGCCTGGACAATGCCGATAATCGCACCGGACACGGCCTTCCTGGTCTCAATCAGCCTGCCATTTTCCGCGTCGAGCGTATGCACTTTGCCATTGAGGTCACCAATGATGACCCTGTTGCCGATGATAACTGGCTGACTGACACCGTGTCCCTGAAATGCAGTTTGCTGCCAAAGAATATCACCACTGTCAGCATCAAGCGCAATCACTTGACCGAGTTCTTCGGTGATCACCAGCAAACCATTTGTAATTGCGATCGGCAATCGGGTTGAAATATTTTTTCGCCATATCAATTGTGCATTCAGCAACTGTATCGCAACCACACTACCCTGATAATTTCCGGCAAATACCGTGTTACTCCGGATTATTGGCGGTGTGTCAGCATCACCCAGACGTTCCATTTCATTGCGTCCCCTGATATAGGATATATCCGTTTCCCAATAATCCCTTCCACTGATCACGTTATTGGCAATCAGTTTTCCACTGGATAAACCGACCAGAACGACATCTCCAGAGATTGCAGGCATCGAATCTCCGTGTATGCTCAAACTGGGTACGGCCCTTTTGACCTGCCATTCGATGTTGCCTGATTCTGAATCCAGGCCAATCACAAGTCCATCCGCAGTACGTACAACCACTCTTCCCTTGCCCGTTACCGGAATGGCGGATATCTGGCGCTTGATACTTGATCGCCAGACCAGTTCACCATCAACCACACGGAGTGCGATCACGTCACCATTGTCATGGGCGACCACGGCGATGCCTTCATTGACACCGACCGCCGCAAAAACCGGGTGGCCGGTATCGTTTTTCCACAAGACATTTCCGCTGACCGCATCAATCCGGTAAACCACTCCATTTCGTGCAGCCACATAAACACTATCCTGATAATAGGCTGGCTTGAGGATGGCAAACCCGGATTCGGCGCCCTGCCCTGCAGATTGCTTCCACAATAATTCGATTTCACGGGCGCCGCTGTCCACTGGCAGTTTCTGCGCTGCTATCGGTTCCTGAAAAGTTCCCCAAAGCGTCTCCTTCGTGGCTTTTTTGCTACATCCTGAAACCAGGGCCAGCCCGATCACCAGAACAGCTACAACTTTCATTGCATAGTGTTTATCACAGATCATTGTTCAGCTTTCCCGGCGTTTTGCAGTTTCAATTGCAGCAGCATTTTATCGGTCTCATTGTTCCTGGTCTTGTCAAGACTGTTCTGATATGCGCGTCTGGCCAGATCAGGGTCGCCCTGCTGATTGCGTTTCATCAGGGCATCACCCAGGATTTCCTGATACCTTGCTTCAAAATTTCCCATATCATTGATTTCCAGAAGCTCAATGGCTGATTGCGGGTTTTCATCGGATACATGAACCAGTGCAAGCCGCAGCCGGGCGATATGCTTTATACGTTCGTCCTCGCTGTTCTCGAGTACCCATTCAAGTTGATCGATTGCAGCATCATAACTCTTGTCTTCAACAAACGTCTTTGCCTGGGAGAGTGCGCCCAAAACGGCATAGACCGTGTCACCAAATTCCTTCTTCAGTGTCTCACTCGCAGTTTGTGCGCCCGAAAATCCGGTTCCCGACAAAACCTGCTGGTAAAGACTCGAGGCCTGTTCTCCTTGACTCTCTTCATGGTATTTCCAATAATTGAATCCCACTATGCCGGCCAGTCCCAGACTGATACCAAAAACAATGGATTTTCCACTTTCCTTCCAGAACGCCCGGGCCCGGGCCATGTCATCACTTTCTGAAAACTGAGGGTACTTTTCGTCTGCCATAAAAGCTCAAATTATTTTAGGGTATTGTTGAAAACAGGTCTGGATCAGCCCTTGCTGTCTGCCAGATTGTGGCCACACCATTGGATCAGTTGATCAAAATGCACTTCTGTCTGTGATCCGTTCTGCCGCAAATTCTTGATCTGCACGGTTTCATTGCGGTATTCACTATCGCCCAGGATGATGGCGACTGCAGCACCGGATTGATCCGCTCTTTTAAGCTGATTCCTGAGCTTTCCGCCACCATAGTGGCTGATCACGCGAAATTCGTTATCTCGCAATCGCTCGGCAAGAACACTCGAAACCTGGGATGCCGGATCACAAACATCAATAAAGTATATCGCGTTTTTGTCCTCAACCGGAATATTCTGTTGCATTTCAACCAACTCGACCAAACGCTCCATTCCCATTGCAAAACCAATCGCAGGCGTTGGTTTTCCACCCCTGTTTCCCACCAGGCTATCGTAACGTCCCCCGGCACAGACCGCTGATTGGGCGCCCAGTTGTTCAGTCGTCCACTCAAACACTGTGCTGGTATAGTAATCCAGACCCCGAACCAGTTTTGGATCAATCACATAATCGATCGAATGAATTTCCAGAGAAGTACACAATTCGTCAAAGTGCTGTTTTTCCTCAAATTCAAGATAATCCATCATGCTCGGAGACGAAGCAATAATCTCTTGCGTATTCAGGTTCTTGCTATCCAGTATTCTCAACGGATTGCTCTCCAACCTGCGCAGACTGTCGTCATCCAGCGCATTTTTGTGTTGTGACAGATAGGAGCTCAGCGCCGCCCTGTATTTTCTCCGGGACACTTCAGAACCCAGCGTATTGATATGCAGGCTGATCCCCTGAACCTTGAGTTGTTTCCAGACTCTCTCTCCCACCCGAATAATTTCTCCATCGATATCCGGGCCACTCCAGCCGAATGCCTCGATTCCAAATTGATGAAATTGCCGATAGCGACCTTTTTGCGGGCGCTCCCTGCGAAACATCGGCCCCATGTACCATAGCCTCTCCTGACGATTATGCAACACTCCATGCTCAATACAGGCCCTCACTGTACTCGCAGTCGCTTCAGGTCTCAGAGACAGGCTTTCTTCACCACTGTCCGTAAAGGTGTACATTTCCTTCTCCACAATATCTGTCTGGTCACCGATCGACTGTTTGAACAGCGCCGTTTTCTCCAGCATTGGCGTTCTGATTTCCTGATAGCCATAACGCCAGCCAATCTCCCGCAATACCGCTTCAACCTGATGCCAGATGTCGATTTGGGCGGGCAACAGGTCGTTCATCCCCCTTACCGCCTGAATTTTTTGACTCATCTTGCTAATTTGGAGTCGCTTTCGGGTACTCACCGACTACGAATCTTGAAGACTGTCCGCTGCTATGGGGCGGTACTTCGATAGACTCACCAAGATAAAATACCTCCACACCATCCAGAGAGCCAATAAATACATAAAAAGGAGGTGAGCCATTTATTTTGAGATTTTCACCTTCATTCACCGTTCGAAAAACAAGTTTCTCACCCTGTCCGTTCCTGATATCTATCCAGACTGTTTTATGAACATCGACCTTGATCCACCTGAGTGAGTTCGCATCGTAGCGGGGACCTGTTCCAAAATCCTCCTCAACTGACCCGGCATCAGATTCATTGCCCAGCCCGGAATCCCGCTCCGGCCCATCCGCATCCGTACTTGTCACGCTCAGATCATCCGCATCCACACCCGTACCTGGCGCGGTCGGCTCACCCGCATCCACAAATAGATCAGGTTGATCGATAATTTTGGGTTCCAGCGGAAATAATACTGAGTTATCAATGACATCATCCACTGCATTATTATCGTTATTCAGAATATTCAACTCCGCACCGAATTGGATATCATTCAATGGGACAGTCTGGTTATCTGCCGGATTTTGCCAATACCATAAACCTCCGAGGAATCCAGAAATCAGCAGAAGAAATAAAATGACTGAACCTTTCCTGGATTTCCCCTGGTGGAAATCACTGTGGTGGTTATAATCATAGGCAGGATTCGCTTCAGTTGCCTCCAGTCTGCTTTTGTGTATCCGGATCTCATCGGAAATATCAACGCCAAGAAGATTGGCATAGCTTCTCCAGTAACCTACTATGTAAGTCAAACCCGGGAGATCTTCGTAATGATTACTCTCCAGCGCCTTCAGATAGGTAACCGATAAAAGCAGAGCACTGGATACTTCCTGCAGGCTGATTCCATGTTCAATACGTTTCGCCTTCAGTCGCTCACCTGGACTTGGGCTGTTTATAAAATCCGGCTCCTCTGGCATCATCTTAGGTTAGGAACAGCTTGTTCGATATGAGTTCATGCGAAAACGACCTTTTGTCGGTCCATTCTCTTCAATCGGTTAGTCCGATCGATAAAATCACCTGCCAACTGACCGCAGGCTGCATCAATATCATCTCCACGGGTTTTTCGGGTTACGGTAAATATATTCCTTTGCTGAAGTACATCCTGAAAAGCATCAATGGTTAACGGGGCAGATCGTTCAAATTGTGAACCTGTGAACGGATTGAATGGGATCAAATTCACCTTTGCCGGGACATTCTGCAGGACCCCGGCCAACGCCCTGGCCTGAGCCGGACTGTCATTAACCCCTTTCAACATGACATATTCGAAGGTAATACGCCGGGAGTCGCCATTATCGGCGTACCGCCTGCAACATTCCAGCAATTCCTCGACAGGGTATTTTCTGTTCAATGGCACCAGTTTATCACGCAGATCATTATCCGGAGCATGTAATGAGACTGCCAGGCTGACCGGGCATTGCGCCCTCAACCGGTCAATCATCGGGACCACACCGGCAGTACTGAGCGTCACCCTGCGACGGGACAGGCCAAATGAAAAATCATCCATCATCAATCTCATCGCAGAAACGACATTATCAAAATTAAGCAGAGGCTCTCCCATACCCATCATCACCACATTGGTCACCGGACGTCGCTTGTCGTGAGCGCCCTTGTCGAAAACGATATCCTGATTCTCTTCCAGGTTCTCAAGGAAATGGTTGGCGACCCAGACCTGGGCGATGATTTCGTCGACACCCAGATTGCGATTATATCCATGACGAGCGGTCGCACAAAACGTACAATTCAAACTGCACCCAACCTGGGATGATACACACAAGGTACCGCGATTGGTTTCCGGGATGTAGACAGTTTCTATGCAGTTGCCATCATTCAGTTTCAACAGCAACTTGACTGTACCATCATGAGAGCGGGAATGAGTCACTATTTCAGGTAGCTCAATATTGGTGGTCTCATGCAAACGGTCCCTCAGAGACTTGCTTAAATCAGTCATATCGGAATAACGCATCACGCTGCGTTGATAAATCCATTGCAATAACTGTCTGGCGCGAAACGGCTTTTCCCCCATATCAAGGAAGAACTGTTCCAATCCAGGTCGGTCAAGCGATAACAGATTCATTGCGGATTCCCGAAAACCAGATTCATCAATTCACGGATTTACCGGGTGCGCGGACAAATGTCCGTCACATTGAAAAAAAACGCAATTTCCTCGACTGCTGTTTCCGGTGAATCTGAACCATGTACCGCATTTTCTTCAACATTGGTGGCGAAATCGGCTCTGACCGTACCAGGACTTGCGTCTGCCGGATTGGTCGCTCCCATGACCTCCCTGTTTCTCGCTATTGCATTCTCACCTTCCAGGACTTGCACCATCACCGGACCTGAAGTCATGAATTTGACCAGATCATGATAAAAAGGTCGGGCCGAATGTACCGCATAAAAATTTTCCGCCTGAGTCCGGGTCATGTGCAACATGCGTGCAGCGACAATGACCAGCCCGGCCTGCTCAAGGCGCTGGTAAATACTTCCGATATTATGACTGGCGACTGCATCGGGCTTGATGATGGAAAATGTACGTTCAATAGTCATTTATGACTCCAATATAAAATTAATATACTCAATGTGACAAAACTCATCCATTTTACAAAATTAATCAATGACAATAAACGATGATCAGGACAGGAGATTGACCCCTGTTCGTATCAACGAATCAGGACAGCAACTCCCCGATCAGTTTTTCTCCGGAAACACCCGTGATTTTCACTTCCGCCCAAGTCGCCGGTATCGTATTTCCCGCATCAAATTCCACAGGGTAATAGTTTCCGGCCCTGCCGAGTACCCTGTTGACTTCAGTACGTTCTGAATCCGGAATCCGGGCGGGACTGGAAGATTCGACCAGCACCCGATGCTGTCGACCAATTTGATCCAGTGCAACCCGCTTCCATACCTGTTTCCCGGTTTCGCGCGCCAGACGGGCGCGTTCCTTTCGAATTGCCTTGGGCACCTGCCGTGGAATCCTGGCCGCCGGAGTTCCCGGGCGGGGTGAATATGAGAAAACATGGGGGAAGGCAATTCCCAGTTTACTGATCGCAGTCACCGTATCTTCGAATTGTTGATCGGACTCGGTAGGAAACCCAACCAGAATATCGGCGCTAAGGACCAGGTCAGGTACAGCCAGTCGCAACCGGGAGATACGCTCATGAATCATCTCACGGGTAGCTCGTCTTTTCATGCGTTTCAGGATCAGGGTATTTGCGCTTTGCAATGACAAATGCAATTGTGGGCAGAGTCTCTCGCTGGCGCTGAGCAATTCGATCAAGTCATTGGTGATATGAGCAGGATCAATTGAGCTCAATCTTATCCGGTAGTCACCTTCGAGGTGGATAAGGGTTTGCAACAATGTGGTCAGGTTGCAATCAGGATCATCAAAATCCGTTCCATAGGACCCGATGTCAACCCCGCAAAGCACCAACTCGGAATAACCATTCATGATCAGTCTTTCACATTGCCGACGAATCAACGATTGTGGAAACGAACGATTGGGTCCCCGTGCTGTATGAATGATGCAAAATGTACATCCCTGGTCACAACCCTGCTGAATTTGCACAAACGCCCGTGTCCGTCCCTCATACCCCTGCAGCAACCCGTCCGGCAGGCTGATCTCCTTGTCAATATCCCGGATCATCACAGGAGGCAGGTTACCCTGATACAGGGCATCGAGCAGATCCGGTATATCCAGTTTCTGGCTGTTTCCAACGACCAGATCAACGCCTGGAATTTGCGCACAGGCCTCGGGATTAATTTCGGCATAGCAACCCGTGACAATCACCCGGGCATCCCTGTTTTGCCGTATGGCGCGACGCACCTGTTGACGCGCCTGACGGTCTGCTTCGGCTGTAACCGTACAGGTATTGATGATATACAAGTCAGCGTGGTCCCGCGGGCTCACTCTGCGCCAGGCATCGCCGGTCAATTTTTCAGCGATGAATTCGGTCTCAAAGATATTGACCTTGCATCCCAGGGTGGAAAGCGCAACCCGTCTGGATGAATCAGAAGCTAACGCGGGAGGGCTCACCGCAATCGAAGTCACAGCGTCCGCTAGTTCACGGTAAAACTTTCACCGCAACCACATTGTTCCGTGACATTGGGATTTTTGAAGTGGAACGCCGAAGACAGTCCATCTTCAATATAATCCAGTTCCAGCCCCTGCAGGAATTGCAAATGATCTTCCTGAACAACGACCCTGACACCATGACTTTCAAATACCATGTCGGTATCGTTTATTTCATTGGCGTAATCAAGTTGATAAGAATAGCCGGAACAGCCTGAAGTCTTTACAGTCACCCTCAGACATTCGCCCTCACCACGAGACGCCAAGTGGTTACTGACTCTTTTTGCAGCGGATTCGGTTAAGGTGATTGACATAATAGTGGCGTTATATGATTGATGATTAATGATTGATCAACGATGAGTATAGCATACCGTCAGACATTTTCTGTATTTTTCGACTGGCCCAGTCAAACCGGGATTCCATGCAGGGTATAATCAGCCATCCGTAAAACCCGTCAGCCGCCCACCATGGATCATCAGAAATCCGCCAGATTTGCCATATTCGATGTCGATGGATTGTTGCTTGAAACAGAAAGCATATACACCAGAGTCACCCAACATATCGTCGGTCGGTTCGGCAAGACTTTCGACTGGTCGATCAAGGGCAACATGATTGGCCGCCCACAACTGGACTCCGCCAGATATCTGGTCGAAGCTCTTGAACTTCCGATCAGCGCAGAACAATATCTGGAAGAGAGAAACAGCCTTCTCAGGAAGGAATTTGTCAATAACAATCCCCTGCCCGGCGCCGAGCGCCTGCTCCGGCATCTGCATCGGCATCAAATTCCGGTCGCTGTTGCGACCAGTTCCGACAAAGAGTTGTTTGAGATAAAGACAACGCGGCACAAATCCTGGTTCTCACTGTTCAACATCGTGGTGACCGGGGATGACGCAGAAGTTGAACGTGGCAAGCCCGCCCCTGATATCTTTCTGGTTGCCGCGAGGCGATTGGCGGCAGTGCCGGAAGAAACACTGGTTTTCGAAGATGCGCCATCCGGTCTTGCGGCCGGTCTTGCGGCCGGGATGAGAGTGATTGCAGTACCCGACCCGAACATGGATAAATCACAATACCATGGAGCAGAACAATTGCTTGAATCGCTCGAAGATTTCCAGCCGACCATTTTCGGCATCGGGGAATACTCCAGCTAACCTCGCATTCTTGACCCTTCAGGGTCGAATAACGGCAGGGATACCAATCTGGCCGGGCGTTTTTCACCCAGAATTTCTATCTCGACCTCCCTGCCTTCCCTGATCAATTCAACAGGCAGAAAACCGAGGGCGACACTTTTACCGGTATGGTGGGCAAAACCACCGGAAGTGACAAATCCAACTACTTGATTATTATGCCATATCGGTTCATCTGAAACTGCGTCCGCGTCAATGGCGTCAACGACAAAAGTACATAATTTTCTGGCGGGTGCAGTTGCCTTGTCTTCTATAGCCGCCTGTTTCCCAATGAAATCCGACGGCTTGTTGTAGTCGATAAACCGGTCCATTCCGGTTTCCACGGGCATGAAATCCGGTCTGTATTCCCTCAACCAGGAACCAAAGGATTTTTCGAGTCGCAGACTCATCATTGCCCGCATGCCAAACGGGCGCATACCCAGGTCCCGCCCCACCCCGCTCAACACATGATAAAGGGCGACCTGCTGACTCGCCGGTACATAGATCTCATATCCCAGATCGCCGGTGTAGGAAATCCGCTGAACAATCGCCTGACAGGGACCTATCTGCATTCGACGCACGCCGAGAAAGGGCAGGGATGCAGTACTGACATCGGCCGACGTGACACGGCCAAGCAATTCCCTGGCATCGGGTCCGGCGATTTGAAATCCGATCCGCTCCAGGGAGATATTGGTTACCTTCACTCCGTGGCCGGGATGTTGCTCAAACCATCGCATGTGAAAGGACTGAGCAGCATAGGAAGCATTCATTTGGAAGACGTTGTCACCCAGATTCGAGATCGTGAAATCACCGATCAGTTTGCCCTTGGCGCTCAGCATCGGTGACAATGTCAATCGACCCTCGTTCGGCATCCGGCCGGCCATGATGGTATCGATCCACAACCGGGCATTCTCGCCGGAGACCTCGAATTTACTGAAATTATGAATCTCGTTAATACCCACCCCGGTGCGCACGGCATGACATTCCAAAGCAACGGCTGCAAACGCATTCGAACGCCTGAATGATGGAATCTCATAGGCCTCTTCCCCTTCGGGGGCAAAATAATTAACCGCCTCCATGCCGTAGGTCGATCCGAATACCGCATTTTGCTGCTGCCAGATTCCGTATGCCGGGGTAGTATGGAATGGTCGTGCCGCAGGCAGCTCTTCGTTCGGATAGGTAATCGAGAAACGACGCTGATAGTTTTCGCATACCTTGATCCGGGTGTATGAGCGGGTGCAGTAATCGCCGAACCGGGATACATCCATGGCAAACACATCATGGGACGGTTCACCGTCAACCATCCACTGCGCCAGCGTCAACCCTACCCCTCCGCCCTGGCTGAAGCCAGCCATCACGCCACAAGCCGACCAGTAATTTTTTAATCCGGGAACTGGACCGACCAGCGGATTGCCATCCGGCGAAAAAGTGAACGGACCATTGATAATCGTCTTGATTCCGGCCTTTTCGAGCACCGGAAAACGTTTGAAGGCATAGGCCATTGCATCGCTTATTCTGTCCAGATTATCGGGCAGCAATTCATGACCGAAATCCCAGGGCGTACCCTCCATCGCCCATGGCGTGCAATTCTGCTCATAAAATCCGATCACCAGACCCTGCCCTTCCTGACGCAGATAGGTCTCACCTTCCGGATCCATGACATGTGGCAATTCCTTGCCATGGTTAACCACTTCATCTATTTTTTCGGTAGTCAGATATTGATGTTCCATCGGATGCAGGGGAAGGGTTACCCCGGCCATTTCCCCCACTTCGCGCGCCCATAGCCCTGCGGCATTGACCACATGCTGAGCGATAATCGTGCCTTGGTCGGTCACCAGTTGCCAGCTTCCGTCGATTCTCTGATTGGTCTGGTGGACCCTGTTTCGCAGGACAACTTCAGCGCCTTGGCGTTGTGCTGCCCTGGCATAGGCATGGGTGGCGCCCGATGGGTCCAGATGACCGTCGAGAGGATCATATAGAGCGCCCAGCACACCTTCGGTGTCGGTGACAGGAGATAATTCCCTGATTTCTTCGGGGGTGACCAAACGTGTATCCAACCCCATATAACGATGCTTCGCCCGCTCTGCCTTAAGGAAGTCCATCCGGTCCGGTGTCCCTGCCAACGTAAGGCCACCGACATGATGCAAACCACAACTGAGTCCCGAGATCTCTTCCAGTTCCTTGTACAGGCCGATCGTGTAACCCTGCAACGCAGCTATATTGGTGTCGGCATTAAGGGTATGAAATCCCCCGGCGGCATGCCAGGTGGAACCTGATGTCAACTCTGAGCGCTCGATCAGCATGACATCCTTCCAGCCAGATCTGGTGAGGTGATAGAGCACACTGCACCCAACCACTCCACCACCAATAATGGCAACCTGTATCTGTGTTTTCAAAAGTGAATTAAATACTTTGTCTGTGACTCACCAGGCGGGCTTGATCTCGGGTTTCCTGCGAGTCACATATTCGTCCAGATGCTCTCTGATCGCCGGGTCGAGTTCTGGTTGCTGATAATCACTTAACAGCTTTTTGAACAGTTTGTTTGCGCGCTGCGCAGTATCAATCGAACCCTTTTCCTGCCAGCTTTCAAAATTGCTCCAATCCGAAACCACAGGAGCATAAAAGGCATCCTTGTATCTCTCGAGAGTATGCGCGGTACCGAAAAAGTGACCGCCTGCGCCAACCTCTGCTATTGCATCGAAAGCCAGCTCTTTTTCATTGACTACAACAGGTTGCAGGAACTCCGACATCATCTGCACCATTTCCATATCAACTATCAGCTTCTCAAAAGATGCACACAGCCCGCCTTCGAGCCAGCCGCCGCTATGCATGATCATGTTGCCATGCCCCATCACTGCCGACCATAATGACATGCCCGACTCCCAGGCTGACTGTGCATCGACACAATTTGATGCGTTCACATTTGAAGTGCGGTATGGAATACCATACCGTCTGGCCAGTTGTCCGCCAGCCAGAACCGCTTTTGAATATTCCGGCGTGCCGAACGCGGGGGAACCTGATTTCATGTCAACATTCGAGGTGAATCCTCCGTACATGGCCGGCGCCCCGGGATTGATCATCTGGGTGACCGCGAGCACACCAAGAGCCTCGGCGTTTTGCTGGGACAACGCTCCGGCCAGGGTGATCGGACTCATGGCGCCGCTAAGCGTAAACGGGGTCACCACCACCGGTTGACCAAATTCAGCCATCGTCATCAACCCGTCCAGCATCTGAACATCCACTTTCAACGGCGAGTTGGTATTGACCACCGTCATGATACTCGGCTCAAACTTGAGTGTGTTCTTGTCTATACCCCTGGCGATACAGATCATTTCCAGCGCATCCTCTATTCTTCCGTTGCCCAGGCTATAGGCAGACCACGGTTTTTCGGTCAACGTAATGAACGCATGATAGGCATCCAGGTGCCTCACGTGAGGGGGAATATCTATCGGCTCCACCGGGTAGCCCGGGTAGCAGGCAATCACATTGAAAATCTGACCGAGCTTCAGAAACTTGCAGTAATCTTCGAAATTGCCGGTACGTCGACCATTGTCAAGATCAGAACAGTTCGGGGCGCTGGCAACCGGTGTGAAATTGATCTGGTTATCCCCGAATATAGAATTGAATTTCGGGTTTCTTGCATGCAATGTGAATCGTGAAGGGATGGTGGAAATCTTCTCCAGCACCATTTCCCGCGGCATTCTTACGTAACCGGTTTCCGGGTCTATCCCGGCGCCATGCTCGACCATCAGCGCCCTGGCGCGATCATTCATGATCTGAAGACCCACCTGTTCGAGAATTCGCATTGAACCGTCATGGATCATCTCCAGAGATTCTTCATTCAACACGGGTACCGGAGCATAGGAATTGGTCAACGACCGGATCGGAAGCTGGTTGAATTGAACGGCAGATGTTTCTCTGGTGCGCCTTTTATGCCGTGGCATCGGTTAACCTGACAAGGATATTTACAGAGAAATATAACCAAACGATGGCGGGAATGATAGCAATATCGGGCATCGAAACCTGTCCGGAGCCGGCCAACCGGGTATAAAATCAACACACTTTGGTTAAACCCTGTTGCCCTGTACACTTTCGTGGAGTCTGACAAATCGCTGCAAGTGCTGCAATGTGGCATGTATGCCTTTTCACCTGAACTCAGAAATGCCTGGACAGCATTGTTTCAGAATCTGCATGAATACCTGCCCACCCGGTTCAGCGCACCCGTCACGGTCAGATTCGATTGCGGCGACGAAGCGCTCAAGTCTCCGGATGTGCTGCTCGGACATACCTGTGGTTACCCATTCATAACGAAACTGCATCACACTCACGAGCCTGTCTGTGTTCCGGAATTTGATTTGGCAGGATGCAACGGTATCCACTATTCGAGTTGGATCGTTGCCGGAAAAAGTCACCCGGGTATGTGTCTGAACGATTTCTCTGGATCGATAGCGACTTTCAACAGTCGGGATTCAAACAGCGGAATGAATGTATTCAGATATGAAGTCAGCCGGATTACCAACGGCGCCCCCTTCTTCAGACAGACATTGATGAGTGGTTCCCACCTCACCAGCATCCGCAACATTGTGCAGGGTTATGCGGATATCGCGGCAATTGATGCGGTTACCTGGCATTTTGCAATAGCTCAGAACCTGACTGACATCCCGAAGATAAGGATTATTGGCCAGACAGTCCCGACTCCCGGACTGCCATTCGTCAAGTCAAACCGTACGGAACTCGATCCGTTCAGCTTCACTCAGGCGATCAATACCTGCCTTGAAGATCTGCCCGTCAATATTCGATCATTTCTTCGAATAAAACAGTTTTCCGTGATTGATGCCGATACCTACCGGCCTGTTCTCGAACTGGAAGAATACGCCAGAAACAATCATTACCCGGAGCTTGCCTGATATCCCACCTCGTCATTCCCGCCCCTCATTTCGTCATTCCCGCGGAAGCGGGAATCCACACGACAACCCCCTGTGGCATCCCCCGCCCCAAAATCGTAGGGGCGGGTCCCTGTGCCCGCCCGCGTAAACCCACCCGCGAATCTATCGCTGTTTTTGCCGCCAGTTATCCGCAATACCCACTTCGACGGTGGCAGGCGTGAGCATACCCCTGCCCTTGATCAAATCCGCCGCTCGTTCGGCCAGCATGATGGTCGGCGAGTTCAGATTTCCATTTGGAATGACAGGAAATACAGAAGAATCCACCACCCTTAAACCATCGATACCTCTTACCCGGGTTTCGGAATCGACCACGGCTGATTCGTCATTTCCCATCTTGCAGGTACAGGATGGATGATAGGCGCTTTCCACGTTTTGCCTGACCCATGCATCAATTTCATCATCACCGCTTACAGATTCGCCTGGCTGTATCTCTGCGCCGCGATAGTCCTGCATGGCAGATTGCGCCATTATCTCTCTGGTCAATCTGACGCATTGCCTGAACCCCTCCCTGTCCGCTTCCGTCTGCAGGTAGTTGAACAGAATCGATGGCTTGTCCAGTGGGTCGGAAGACCGGATATTGATTCTGCCGCGGCTGGATGGCTTGTTATGACCCACATGAACCTGAAAGCCGTGACCGTCAAAAGCCGCCCTGCCATCGTATCTCATCGCCGCAGGCAGGAAATGGTATTGAATATCAGGCGCCTTGATTCCGGCACGGGACCGAATGAATGCACAGGACTCAAAATGATTGGTCGCGCCCAACCCGGTCTTGAACAGATACCATCTTGCGCCAATCAGGAATTTGTTCCAGTAATCGAGTTTTCCATTCAGGGTGATTTTCTTCCTGCAACGGAATTGGAAATAAAATTCCAGATGATCCTGCAGATTACTGCCCACCCCGGGCAGATTGTGAATCACCTCCACCCCGGCATCCTTAAGCACAGTCGATGGACCGATCCCGGATATCTGCAACAACTGCGGAGACCCGACCGAGCCGGCGCTGAGAATAACCTCTTTACCGGCTTTGGCCATATACAGCTTGTCACCCACCTGGTATTCAATGCCTGTCGCTTTTTTATCGTTCAGGACAATTCGACGAGTCAGCGCCCGGGTCACCACTTTAAGATTATTGCGTTGCCGGGCCGGCTTCAGATAGGCGTTTGCGGCAGACCAGCGCACGCCATTCTTTACGTTCATGTGCATCGCGCCAAATCCTTCCTGGCGAAAACCATTGTAATCTTCAGTACTGGCATAGCCCGCCTGAATTCCGGCGTCAATAAATGCACGATACAACGGGTTCTTCATTTCATTGCCATTGTTGACCGCAAACGGGCCACCCTGACTGCGATACTCATCGCTGCCAAACTTCCAGTCATCGGCCTTCCTGAAATAAGGCAGGCAGTGTCGATAGCCCCAGTTTTCAGCCCCCTGCTCTGCCCACTCCTCATAATCCATCGCATGCCCCCGAACATAGACCATCCCATTGATGGAAGAAGAACCACCCAGCACCTTGCCCCTGGGACAGTGCATTTTTCGATTATCGAGAAAGGGTTCGGGTTCACTGTAAAACTGCCAGGCGAACCGGTTCGTATTCATCGGAATCGACAGGGCAGTCGGCATCTGAATAAATATGCTGTTGTCCCTGCCGCCATATTCGAGCAACAAAATGCTGACATCAGAATCCTCCGAAAGCCTGTTAGCCAGCACACAACCGGCGGAACCGGCGCCAACGATAATGTAGTCAAACTGTTCAGTCATAACCGGACTATAGTAAATTTTGCGGCATGTCGCCACCATATACGATCAACCCCAATGTCACACATCCAACGGATGGGTCGCACTAATCGTAGATTCCATTGTCCGATTGTGTAAGTTGAACCACAACAAATAACTGATATGAAGGCAACAGGATATGCTCTTTTGAGTGTTTTTATCGCATTGATCACACTCTCTTCCAATTCATTCGCAGATTCCGGATTAGCGCAGTACTGGAGTCGTTCAAATCAGACCAGTGAAATCTCGATAGATCATGGGACCTGGAGCCAGTTGCTGGCCACCTATATTGAGGAAAAACGAGGATTGAATCACTTCCGTTATTCCCAAGTCACCCCGGCAGACCGAGACTCGCTGAAAAGCTATCTGGAACGGTTGCAATCCGTTATCGTGACAGAATTAAGCGAGCGGCAGCAGTATGCATACTGGATAAACCTTTACAATGCGTTGACAATAAAAGTAATTCTTGATCATTATCCGGTGGAAAGCATCCGCGACATTTCCTACAGCCTGTTTTCCCGTGGTCCGTGGAAAGAAAAACTGGTTGCGGTCGAAGGAATGAAGTTGAGCCTGGATGAAATTGAGCATGAAATCCTGCGCCCCGTGTTCCAGGACAACAGGATTCACTACGCGGTGAATTGCGCGTCCATCGGATGTCCCAACCTGCAGGCGACGGCCTTCACGGCAGACAATCTTGATGATCTGCTTGATGTTGCCGCGAAGCAGTATGTAAATCATCCTCGGGGAGTCACCATTGATGGGGAAAAGTTGACCGCATCCAGTATTTTTGACTGGTACGCAAAAGATTTCGGTGACAGCGACAAGCAGATCATTGGGCATTTCATACAGTATGCCGATACCGGTTTAGCGCAGGAACTGGATGCTTTCAAGAAAATCAACGGCTATGAATATGACTGGAGATTGAACGAATAAGGCAATGATTAATCACAGGCACATTACCGTCATCATTCCGGCGCTGGATGAGGAAGAATCCATATCCAGAGTGATTCATGATATTCCCGATTGCGTGGATCAGATTCTGGTGGTGGACAACGCTTCGCAGGATGCAACGGCTGTCAGAGCCGCACAGGCAGGGGCGCGAGTGGTCCACGAGCCGCAGAAGGGATACGGAAAAGCCTGTTTGACCGGGATTCTCGTGTCAGGTGATACGGACATCCTGGCATTTATCGACGGTGACTACAGCGACTATCCCGAGGATCTGGTCAGGCTGCTCGAACCGGTGGCATACCGTCATTGTGATCTTTCAATCGGTTGCAGACAGGAGGCTGGCGACACACCGGGCGGCCTGTTCCGGCACCAGAGGTGGGGAACGCAAATGGCCTGCCGGGTCATCCGCTTTCTTCACGGCTTTCGCTACGAGGATCTTGGGCCGATGCGGTGCCTGGGCAAAAGCACGCTGGCAAAACTGCAAGTGGGAGATGAAGGGTTCGGCTGGACGGCAGAGATGCAATTAAAAGCTTCCAAGGCGGGAGCCACGATTCTGCAGGTTCCGGTGCGTTACCGGCAGAGAGTGGGGAAATCCAAAGTGTCAGGCACGCTGCGGGGATCGCTGATGGCCGGTTACAGGATTTTCTACTGGATTATACGACTGGCTTTCTCGCCCAAACCTCAAGGTCTTCGCTGATTCCCGGATGATACCCGAAACCCGCCCCTCCTGTAGTCAATCAGCAGTGCGATCGCGATGCCCGCCATCTCGATTATCCGGGCGGGCGCAGCGACCTGATAGGCGAGCAAATCCGAGTCCGCCAGATTCAGTCCGGTTATGTAGGACAATGACACGAAAATCGAAGCTGTCCAGGCCCAGCAACTGGGACGGAGTGCCGCATAGGGCAGCAACCAGATCAGGTACCATGGATTAACCACCGGTGAAAACAGTAGAAACATTCCAAAAACCCAGTCCATTCTTGGTATTTCGGTTGAGCTGCACTGACGGTTGTATTTAATGAAATAAAATCCCAGCCATGTCAGAAACAGGACCGCGCACAGAACCCTCGCCGGCAAGTCGGATAAAAATACCCGTGCCAGGTCAAACAGAAATGGATTGAAGTTCCAGTGTTCGATGAATATTCCAAGCACGGGCATATCCGTCTGACCCTGGAGAAGAAATGGCGAATACAACAGCGCTATTGTGCCGAACGTAATTCCCCAGTAACGCAATGGCTGGCGGTAAAGGAAAAAGGGCAATGCCAGTAAAGCGAATATTTTTGCACAGATGGCGAGACCGACCAGCATACAGGCTACCGCGGTGCGGCTGTTTTTTCGGGCAATAAAAGCAGCCAGCAGAAGACAGGCGCCGATGACATCCGGGTGTGCCGTAAAGGCAAATTCTTTAAGCGCCAGGGGACACCAGGCGTAGAGCAGTACATGGCTGGCTGGCGCACACCTGCCCAGCAGCCAGATAACGGTAAGATCAAAAATCGCCATAATGAGTTGCAGGATATTGATATTCGACGGCGACAGCAGATGGGACAGGCCGAATACATACTGCAGCAAGGGAGCGTAAATCGTGGCAAGGTCGGGATTGTTCACCCCGCTCAGTGTGGCTTCGCACGCAGGAGAAAGAGTGTTGTCAATAAAAAGAGAGGACGGCGCAATCCCATAGGGTGAGCCGGTGGACACAAAGAGGCAGCCGTCAAGGAGATACCTGTAGAAATCATCCTCCAGTATCGGCGAACCCCAGACCCCAATCAGCCTGAACAACACCGCCCACAGGAAAACCGACTTGAAACTCAGTTCAACCTGGCTTGCCCGCAACCAGAACCAGTAAACCACGATAACGGCTGCAACACACCAGTATCCACCGAGAAAATCGAACAGATCTGCGCCCGCAGGCGGGGTTTTTGATCGGGTAGCCAGAAACCCGTATATCACCGCAACCAGCGCTCCCACAGAAATGTGGACAAAATGTTGCGATCGAATTGAACTAACTGGATTAACCATGTTCAATGGTAACAATCAGCATGAAAATAATGCTTATCGACTCACAATAATTAAAAACCGGAACTACATACGGGGGATGTCAATGTCAATGGACGAATATATGCACAGTAACGCTGTAGATACCGCGAAAGGTATCATAGTTTCAGGTTTTCTGGTCAGTACGCTGGCCCTGGCGTCTGGCGGTGGCGCCAACCAGTCGACTTCGATGTATGACACTGGCAAAAAGATATTTCTTGAACGTGTAGTTTGCGACACCTGCCCGTATGCCAGTCTCGAGCTGAATTCGATAAAAGTCCGCACCGTGTGGCCCGACCTGCAACTCGACCTGAAAAAGGCAGGAGTGATCGGTCAGGAATTATCGTGGTGGCAACGCATATCCGCAGAACACTATATCAAAAATCGTTTCTCCCTTTAACCGGGCTCTGATTTCAAGCTCGCAGGGACAACCCGCCGTGGTTGTCCGAACCCCAACCGGAATCGTAGGGGCAACCCCCCGTGGTTGCCCGAACACGCCCCTTGATCGTAGGGGCAACCCCCCGTGGTTGCCCGAACCCCATCAAAACCGCGCCGTAAACCTGAACCCGACCTCGTCCACCGGCTGCGTGTCGTCATTGGCGCTCTCGCTCCGGCGCGCCTCGAAGGAGATCTCGAGCGAGCCGCCGTCGCCGCCTGCCCCGGACCCCGATCCGGGGCCACGCACCAGGCGCCAGCCGAGGCTGTGGTCCCGCCCGGTGTCCGACAGGCCGATGTAGGCCTCCGGCGTCCAGGTATAGCGGCCGCCGAAGGCCGGCAGGCCGTAGCCGAACCTCAACTCCAGCCGCCGGCTCTTCAACTCGTCATTGCCGCTGCCTGCCCCGCCTGCCCCGGACCCCGATCCGGGGTCGTTCGCCGCCAGCCCGTCCATTGTGCCGCGCGACAGGAGCGCATCGGCGCCGCCCGAGGACGACCCGCCGACCGTCTGGGTGAGACCCAGCTTCGCGCCCAGGTCCGAGCCGGGCTTCCCTTCCCAGGCGAACGAACCCGAGAAACCAAGGTCGCGGAAGCCCTCCGACTCGTGGGCGAGTAAGCCCCGACCGCGCATCTCCGCCTGGAGGCCGCGCTCCGGGTCGCTTAGCGCAAGCCCGATGCCGAGATCAAGGCCGAAACCGGTCTCGGCGTCGCCGCCGTCATGGCGCACCCCGACCTCCAGGCTCGGCGTCAGCGTAGCCCCGCTCTCGAACAGGATCGGCCGGCTCGCCTCCACGCCGAGGCGCAGCCGGGTCACCGTCGCCCGGGCCGCCTCCAGATTGCCGCCGTCAGCGCCCCGCCCCTGTCCCGAGGCCGTCTGCACCACCATCGCGTCGGTCTTGCCCGTGAGCGTCAGGCCTTCACCGCCGCCATCGAGCAGCGTGCCGCGCAAGCCCATCACCGCCATCCGGAGGTCAAGATCGGCGCGGATCACCGCACCGCCTTCATCCGTGCCCGGCTTCTTCGGCGTCACCGTGAGATCGCCCGCGCCGTAGCCGACCACGCCCCAGGCCTCCAGTCGATCCGACAGCGCATGGCGCGCCCAGGGGAACAGACCGGTCAGCGTCGCCTCCACGCTGCCTCCACTGCCGGCGCCGGTGTCTGTCCCGGACCCCGATCCGTCGCTGTAGCTACCCTCGCCGCTGCTGTGGGAGAGAATCAGCCCGGTGGTCCAGCGCCCGTGCGTCCAGTCGGCGCCGAACATGCCGGTCGCGACCTCGCCATCCAGGGTCAGACCGCCCTCGCGCCCGTCGAAGCTCGTGACCACGCCCCGGCCCCAGAATGAGACCAGATCCTTACCGGCCGTCTCCTCCGTGAGCGTGAAGGAGGAGCCGGTCAGCAGGTCGCGCGACGTCACCGCGCGGGACTGGTACTGCACCTCGCCATCGGTCTCGCTGTTCAGCCAGTCGGTCAGGCGCTGCGCATCGCGCCGTGCCTCCCGTTCCGCCTCGCTGCCGGACCCCGATCCGACCCCGATTTGCTGGCCGGCGAGACTCACCTCGACACCGGGCGCGGGCGCTGCGCGTATCCGCCCCTCAACCGCCTCCAGCATCTGCTCGGCCACCGTGCGCCCGAAGCGCGCAATCCACGCCTTCGGGATCGGACCGGTGTTGGAGATCGTGCCAATGCCCTCGGCATCGTCGATCGCCGCCCCGACGGCGTTCGTGAGCGCCAGGCTCATGGTCTCGCTGCCCTCGTCGTGGCTGTCGGGCAGGACCCGGACCTCGACGGTCTTTCGAATCTCGCCCGGCTCGAAGGTCAACGTACCGTTCTTCGCGACATAGTCCGCCCCGGCGGTCGCCGTGCCGTCGCGTGTCGTGTAGTCCACCGTCACGGCACTGTCGCTCGTCTTGCTCAGCATGACGTGAAAGCTGAGCGGCGCATCCGTACCACTGTCCACCTGCTCCTGCGACGGCTCCTGAACCCCGCCGCCATAGGCGTCCCGCACCGCAAGCGAAGGCGTGCCCTCCGCAAGGCCCGTGTCCGCGACGGCCACGGCGAACTTCACCGGGCTCCCGTCTTCCCCTTCGGGTGTGTCGTACCATTGCGTACAGGTCTCGCTGGCGCCGGCGAACACGCAGGCCGGTGCGAAGCTGCCGACTTCGGTCGTGCCGATGTAGACGGTCAGCTGGCGCGCGCCGTTCGGGTCCGCCGCGTCGTCGCCCTGGGGCGTGAACTGCGCCGTCGTGCGCGCCACACCGTCGTCCTGGAGTTGCCCGGCCGCAAAGTCGACCCGCCGGTGGAATACCTTCAGCTTATCTGGGTCGACGCTGTCTCTGATTGCGCTGTCTCTGATTGTGACGATGGCGTACATCTCCTCCCCGTAACCACCGTCGCGCGTCGCGGCGAACGTGAAGGGCTGGCCCTCGCGCGCCCCGCCCGAGACCTCCAGGGCGATGCTGTGCAGTCCGCCGCGCACCCGGTGCTCAGGGTAGGTCTTGCCGTACCGGGCCGCGAAGGTCGGCAGGTCTATGTCGCAGGGCAGTTCAATGTTGGTTATCGGATCCAGCTCGCAGCCCGCCTCAAAGCGGATGCGGGCCCCCTTGAGGTCGAGACCCGCGATGCGGATGCCGTCCGGGTCGTTGTCGCCCTTCGCCACCGTCCAGGCGAAGGTCAGCGTATTGGTGTTCGAAAGCTGCTCCGTCGGGGTGGTCAGCCGCGCCCGGCGCGCCCGTTTCCACACGTCGAGCACCAGCTCCGGACTACCATCCTCGACCGTCACCGCCTTGTCGAAGGTCAGCGTGAAGGTCAGCCGTGCGCCCGCTCCGTGTACTGCATCGTCCGGCACCTCGTCGCGGTCGTAGAACGCCTTGCGCGTGCGAAACGGGCCGGCGAGCTCCGCCGCTCCGGACGGCGCTGCCGGCATGTCGACCTTCTCCACCAGCGGGCCGGGCGGCGGCGTGTCGTCGCGCACCGTCACCTGCGCCTCGCCGGGGTCGATCCGCGCATCCTGGCCGGACTTGCGGGCAAGCGCGAAGGAAACCGTCCGGTCGCCCGTCCAGTTCCCGTCCGAGGCCCGGGTCTCCAGGTCTACCGGCACCTCGCGGGTGCAGTCGTCGAAGGCCGTCGCCGCAAAGGTGTATTCGCCCGGCAGGGTCGGCGTGTCGGTGAGCTCCGACGCGCCGCCCGCGACGCTTAAGATCGCCGTCACGGGGAAGTCGAGGAAGCAGGCGTCGTCTGCGACCGGCGGGCCGTTGTCCGGGTGCGGCTCAAGGCGCAGTTTGATCGTGAAGGCCTCGCCGCCCTCCGTCACATGGCCGTCCGGCCCGACGACGGCGAGCACCGCCCGGTCGTCGTCGTCGATGGTCAGCGTCACCGTCCCGATCACGGCGCCGTCCGCGGTCACCGCGAAGGTCACGGTCTCTTGTGCTTCGAGCCTGGCGTCGTCGATGATCGCGATCGGGATGGCAACGCTCTTCGCGCCTGTCTCAAGCGTCCCGGCCCCGCTCTGGAGGGTCCAGTCGCTGCTCTCAACCGCCGTCGGCGTGCCTGAGGCTGCGACTGCGATTACCCGCGCCGCCCCCGATGTCCCCCCGCCCGCAACCGCCACCGTCAACGTGACCGTCGCGTCGTCGCCCTCCACCGCCGCCGCCTTCGAGAGCGCCAATTCCAGCGCCTCGGTCCCGTTGACAACCGCCAGTACGCCGCTGGCCCGGTGGTGAAGTTCGCCACGTCGTTCGGCGTCGTCGCCCGGTCCCGGAGCGGCGTCGACGGCTTCGCATAGGCCAGCGTCACCAGGTCGCCCGCCAGCACGCCCTGCGCGAGCGTCAGCGTCAACACCGTGCCGGAGGACGACAGCGAGAGCGCGCTCACCGTGTGGCCCGAGACCGTGCTGCTGCCCCGGGTCACCGTCACCGTGAACCCGCCCGGCGCCGCCGGCACCGACGCCGCATCCAGCGCCTCGTCGAAGGTGACGGCCAGCGTGGCGCCGTCTACCGTGGGCGTGCCCGACACTTCCGGCGCCGTCGTGTCCGGGGTGACCGACACATCGGGCGCGTCGTTGCCCGTGAAGCCCTCGACATCGTTGCCCACCGCGTCGCGGACCTTCGCCCCCGAGTCGGGCGGGTCGTATTCCAGCGTCACGTCCTGCGTGCCGTCGGCGATCGCCGAGGCGAGCGTGAACCGGAGCTTCGTCGCGTCCGTGCCGTCGACCGCCACCGCGGTCACCGCCGGGCCGCTCGACGCGCCGATCTTCACCGCGAACCCGCCGTCGTCGCTACGCCCCGAAAACGAGTCGACCGGCTCGTCGAAGGTCAGTGACAGCACCGTACCGCCCACCGCCGCCGCCGTCACCGACGGCGCGGTGTTGTCCAACAGGTATGTAGGGTCGTTCGTGCCCGTGGGCGCCGCGCTCGACAGCGCGTTGCCCTCGTCGTCGGTGATGTCCTGCGCACTCGTGAAGGCGAGCGTGACTGTGCCGTCGAGGTCCGTCAGGTCGCCCCCGGTGACGGTCACGTCGACGGCATCGGCGCCCGTCACGGGCGCGACCGTGATCGTGGCCGTCGTGCCCGTCACCGCGAAGTCCGCCGCGTCCTCGTTCACGACGGCCTCGGAGAAGGTCACCCGCCACACCAGG
This sequence comes from Arenicellales bacterium, assembly GCA_963663315.1. Lineage (GTDB taxonomy): Bacteria > Pseudomonadota > Gammaproteobacteria > Arenicellales > Poriferihabitantaceae. The sequence continues at coordinate 1,218,257 of OY760176.1, forward strand.
CTGTCCGCGTTGGTCGGCGAGGCCGCCGGCGAGTGCCGCACAACGGAGACCACGCGCGGCGGGCTGTTGGTGTCGTTGGTCGCGGTCTCGCTAAAGTTTACGACCTCGTTGCCCGCGGGGTCGCGCAGCCGGTTGCCGCTGCCGGACGCGTCGTAGGCCACCGTCACCGTGTCGTCGAACACGACCGCCGCCGCCAGCGTCAACGTCACCGTGCTGTCGGCGATGGCGGGCGCCCCGGTCAGCGCGGCGTCCCCCGGCGAGCCGCCCGACGGAGTCTTATTCACCGTAAAGCGCGCATTGGCCGGCGCCGACGCCCCGTCCAGCACTTCATTGAAGGTCACGACCAGGGTGGCGCCTTCGATGCGGGCCGCGACCGGGTCGACGGGCAACGGCGCGGTGTTGTCAAGGACATACTCGGCCTCGTTGGCGCCCGTGGGTGCGGTGTCGGCGAGCGCGATGCCGGCGGCATCGGCGATGTCCTGCGCGGCCGCGAAGGAGAGCGTGACCGTGGCATCGAGTGCCGCCAGGTCGCCCCCCGTGACGGTCACGTCGATGGCATCGGCCCCCGACACGGGCGCGACCGTGAGCGTGGCCGTCGTGCCCGTCACCTCGAAGTCCGCGGCGTCCGCGTTCGCGATGGCCTCGGAGAACGTCACCCGCCACACCAGGCTGTCCTCATCGGTCGGCGAGGCCGCAGGCGAGTGCCGAACGATGGACACCACCTCCGGCGCGTCCAGGTCCACCGTCAGCGTGCGCTGCACGTCGGCCGGCGCGGTGAACCCGGTCTTGGCCGCCGAAACCCTCACATCCACGCTCGTCCCCGTGATGTACCCCGCCGCCACCGGCACGCTCACCGACCAGGTCGCCGTGCCGCTGTCGTCGGCCGAGGTCGCGCTCAACGTGGTCGCGCCTACCTGCACCGTGACCGCGACCCCGGCCTCCGTTCCCGTGTCGCCCGAGATCGCGAACCCCTCCGCCTTCTCCGCAATGTTGATGATGTCGTCCCCGGCGATGGTGTCCACGTTCAGCGTCAGTGCGCCGGCAGAATTCACCGTCACCGTGGCGGTGGCGGTGGCTTCCTCGTAGTCGGCCGTGGCCGCCGCCGTGACCGTGCAGCTGCCCAACCCCGCCAGCGTCAGCACACCGGTGGCGGCCTCCACCGTGCACACCGTCGAAGGCGTCGCCGTGTAGCTTATATCCCCCTGCGCGCCGCCCGGCGCCGTCAACGTCGGCGCCGCCGAACCAAACGTCACCGACGAGGCGCTGTAACTGAACCCGCTCAGCGTCTGGTCGCCCTTCGCCACCACCGGGAACGTGATGTCAACCGTGTCGGTGTTGCCCGCAGCATCGTTCACCGTCACCGTCACGCTGGCGGTGGCGGTGGCTGCCGCCGTCGGCGTACCGCTGATCACCCCGGTGCTCGCGTTAATGCTCAACCCCGTGGGCAGCCCCGAAGCATCGTATTCATTGACGCCGATGGCCCCCGTCGGGCTCATCGTCGTGATCGCCGCGCCCACCTTCAGCGAACCCGGCGCCGTGTAACTCGGCGCCGTCGGCACCGTCAGGTCGATGGTCAGCGTGCGTTGCACGTCGGCCGGCGCGGTGAACCCGGTCTTGGCCGCCGACACGGTCACCACCACGCTCGTCCCCGTGATGTACACCGCGTCCGCCGGCACGCTCACCGACCAGGTCGCCGTGCCGTTGTCGTCGGCCGAGGTCGCGCTCAATGTGGCCGTGCCCACCTGCACCGTGACCGTGACCCCGGCCTCCGACCCCGTGTTCCCGCCGATCGCAAACCCCTTCGCTTTCTCCGCGATGTTCACCGTGTCGTCCCCGGTGACGGCATCTACGTTCAGCACCAGAGACCCCGCCGTCTGCACCGTCACCGTAGCGGTGTCGGTGGCCGCGTTGTAGTCGGCCGTGGCCGCCGCCGTGACCGTGACCGCGCAACTACCCACCCCCGCCAGCGTCAGCACACCGGTGGCGGCCTCCACCGTGCACACCGTCGAAGGCGTCGCCGCGTAGCTCAGATCCCCCTGCGCGCCGCCCGGCACCGTCAACGTCGGCGCCGCCGAACCAAACGTCACCGACGAGGCGCTGTAACTGAACCCGCTCAGCGTCTGATCGCCCTTCGCCACCACCGGGAACGTGATGTCAACCGTGTCGGTGTTGCCCGCAGCATCGTTCACCGTCACCGTCACGCTGGCGGTGGCGGTGGCTGCCGCCGTCGGCGTACCGCTGATCACCCCGGTGCCGTCGTCGATGCTCAACCCCGTGGGCAGCCCCGAGGCGCTGTATTCATTGACGCCGATGGCCCCCGTCGGGCTCATCGTCGTGATCGCCGCGCCCACCTTCAGCGAACCCGGCGCCGTGTAACTCGGCGCCGTCGGCACCGTCAGGTCGATGGTCAGCGTGCGCTGCACGTCGGCCGGCGCGGTGAACCCGGTCTTGGCCGCCGACACGGTCACCACCACGCTCGTCCCCGTGATGTACACCGCGTCCGCCGGCACGCTCACCGACCAGGTCGCCGTGCCGTTGTCGTCGGCCGAGGTCGCGCTCAATGTGGCCGTGCCCACCTGCACCGTGACCGTGACCCCGGCCTCCGACCCCGTGTTCCCGCCGATCGCAAACCCCTCCGCTTTCTCCGCGATGTTCACCGTGTCGTCCCCGGTGACGGCATCTACGTTCAGCACCAGAGACCCCGCCGTCTGCACCGTCACCGTAGCGGTGTCGGTGGCCGCGTTGTAGTCGGCCGTGGCCGCCGCCGTGACCGTGACCGCGCAACTGCCCACCCCCGCCAGCGTCAGCACACCGGTGGCGGCCTCCACCGTGCACACCGTCGAAGGCGTCGCCGCGTAGCTCAGCGCCCCCTGCGCTCCGCCCGGCGCCGTCACCGTCGGCGCCGCCGAACCAAACGTCACCGACGAGGCGCTGTAACTGAACCCGCTCAGCGTCTGGTCGCCCTTCGCCACCATCGGGAACGTGATGCCAACCGTGGCGCTGTTGCCCGCAGTGTCCGATACCGTCACCGTCACGCTGGCGGCGCCGGTGGCTGCCGCCGTCGGCGTACCACTGATCACCCCGGTGCTCGCGTTAATGCTCAACCCCGTGGGCAGCCCCGAAGCATCGTATTCATTGACGCCGATGGCCCCCGTCGGGCTCATCGTCGTGATCGCCGCGCCCACCTTCAGCGAACCCGGCGCCGTGTAACTCGGCGCCGTCGGCACCGTCAGGTCGATGGTCAGCGTGCGCTGCACGTCGGCCGGCGCGGTGAACCCGGTCTTGGCCGCCGACACGGTCACCACCACGCTCGTCCCCGTGATGTACACCGCGTCCGCCGGCACGCTCACCGACCAGGTCGCCGTGCCGTTGTCGCCGGCCAAGGTCGCGCTCAATGTGGCCGTGCCTACCTGCACCGTGACCGTGACCCCGGCCTCCGTTCCCGTGGCGCCCGAGATCGCGAACCCATCCGCCTTCTCCGCAATGTTGATGGTGTCGTCCCCGGCAATCGTGTCAAGATTCAGCACGAGAGACCCCGCCGTCTGCACCGTCACCGTGTAGCTGTCGGTGGCCGCGTTGTAGTCGGCCGTAGCCGCCGCTGTGACCGTGACCGCGCAACTGCCCACCCCCGCCAGCATCAGCACACCGGTGGCGGCCTCCACCGTGCACACCGTCGAAGGCGTCGCCGCGTAGCTCAGCGCACCCTTCGCACCGCTCGGCGCGGTGACGGTGGGCACCGCCGAACCGAACGTCACCGACGAGGCGCTGTAGCTGAACCCGATCAGCGTCTGGTCGCCCTTCGCCACCGCCGGGAACGTGATGTCAACCGTGTCGGTGTTGCCCGCAGCATCGTTCACCGTCACCGTCACGCTGACGGCGCCGGTGGCTGCCGCCGTCGGCGTACCGCTGATCACCCCGGTGCTCGCGTTAATGCTCAACCCCGTGGGCAGCCCCGAAGCATCGTATTCATTGACGCCGTTGTCTCCCGTCGGGCTCATCGCCGTGATCGCCGCGCCCACCTTCAGCGAACCCGGCGCCGTGTATGTCGGCGCCACCGGTGCCACGAGGTCCACCGTCAGCGTGCGCTGCACATCGGCCGGCGCGGTGAACCCGGTCTTGGCCGCCGTCACGCTCACATCCACGCTCGTCCCCGTGATGTACCCCGCCGCCACCGGCACGCTCACCGACCAGGTCGCCATGCCGCTTTCGTCGGCCGAGGTCGCGCTCAACGTGCCCGTGCCTACCTGCACCGTGACCGCGACCCCGGCCTCCGTTCCCGTGTTGCCCGAGATCGCGAACCCATCCGCTTTCTCCGCGATGTTCACCGTGTCGTCCCCGGTGACGGCATCTACGTTCAGCACCAGCGTCCCCGCCGTCTGCACCGTCACCGTAGCGGTGTCGGTGGCCGCGTTGTAGTCGGCCGTGGCCGCCGCCGTGACCGTGACCGCGCAACTGCCCACCCCCGTCAGCGTCAGCGCACCGGTGGCGGCATCCACCGTGCATGCCGTCGCAGGCGTAGCCGCGTAGCTCAGCGCCCCCTGCGCGCCGCCCGGCGCCGTCAACGTCGGCGCCGCCGAACCAAACGTCACCGACGAGGCGCTGTAACTGAACCCGCTCAGCGTCTGGTCGCCCTTCGCCACCATCGGGAACGTGATGTCAACCGTGTCGGTGTTGCCCGCAGTGTCCGATACCGTCACCGTCACGCTGGCGGTGGCGGTGGCTGCCGCCGTCGGCGTACCGCTGATCACCCCGGTGCTCGCGTTAATGCTCAACCCCGTGGGCAGCCCCGGGGCATCGTATTCATTGACGCCGCTGTCTCCCGTCGGGCTCATCGACGTGATCGCCGCGCCCACCTTCAGCGAACCCGGCGCCGTGTATGTCGGCGCCACCGGCGCCACGAGGTCCACCGTCAGCGTGCGCTGCACCGCGCTCGGCGATGTGTACCCCGCCTTCGATGCCGTCACCCTCACATCCACGCTCGCGCCCGTGATGTAGGACGCATCCGCCGGCACGCTCACCGACCAGGTTGCCATGCCGCTTTCGTCGGCCGAGGTCGCGCTCAACGTGGCCGTGCCTACCTGCACCGTGACCGTGACCCCGGCCTCCGTTCCCGTGGCGCCCGAGATCGCGAACCCATCCGCCTTCTCCGCAATGTTGATGATGTCGTCCCCGGCGATGGTGTCCACGTTCAGCGTCAGTGCGCCGGCAGAATTCACCGTCACCGTGGCGGTGGCGGTGGCCTCCTCGTAGTCGGCCGTGGCCGCCGCCGTGACCGTGACCGCGCAACTGCCCACCCCCGTCAGCGTCAGCGCACCGGTGGCGGCATCCACCGTGCACACATTGGAGGGAGACGCCGCGTAGCTCAGCGTCGTCTCAACCCCGCTCGGCGCCGTCACCGTCGGCGCCGCCGAACCAAACGTCACCGACGAGGCGCTGTAACTGAACCCGCTCAGCGTCTGGTCGCCCTTCGCCACCGCCGGGAACGTGATGTCAACCGTGTCGGTGTTGCCCGCAGCATCGTTCACCGTCACCGTCACGCTGGCGGTGGCGGTGGCTGCCGCCGTCGGCGTACCGCTGATCACCCCGGTGCCGTCGTCGATGCTCAACCCCGTGGGCAGCCCCGAGGCGCTGTATTCATTGACGCCGATGGCCCCCGTCGGGCTCATCGTCGTGATCGCCGCGCCCACCTTCAGCGAACCCGGCGCCGTCAGGTCGATGGTCAGCGTGCGCTGCACGTCGGCCGGCGCGGTGAACCCGGTCTTGGCCGCCGACACGGTCACCACCACGCTCGCGCCGGTGATGTACACCGCCGCCACCGGCACGCTCACCGACCAGGTCGCCGTGCCGTTGTCGTCGGCCGAGGTCGCGCTCAATGTGGCCGTGCCCACCTTCAACGTGACCGTGACCCCGGCCTCCGTTCCCGTGGCGCCCGAGATCGCGAACCCCTCCGCCTTCTCCGCGATGTTCACCGTGTTGTCGCCGGCAATCATGTCAAGATTCAGCAATAAAGACCCCGCCGTCTGCACCGTCACCGTAGCGGTGTCGGTGGCCTCGTTGTAGTTGGCCGTGGCCGCCGCCGTGACCGTGACCGCGCAACTGCCCACCCCCTCCAGCGTCAGCGCACCGGTGGCGGCCTCCACCGTGCACACATCGGAGGGAGACGCCGCGTAACTCAGGTCCCCCTTCGCGCCGCCTGGCGTCGTCACCGTCGGCGCCGCCGAACCAAACGTCACCGACGAGGCGCTGTAACTGAACCCGCTCAGCGTCTGGTCGCCCTTCGCCACCGCCGGGAACGTGATGCCAACCGTGGCGGTGTTGCTCGCAGTGTCCGATACCGTCACCGTCACGCTGGCGGTGGCGGTGTCGGCCGCCTCCGGCGTACCACTGATCACCCCGGTGACCGCGTCGATCCTCAACCCCGTGGGCAGCCCCGAGGCGCTGTATTCATTGACGCCGCTGGCCCCCGTCGGGCTCATCTCCGTGATCGCTGCGCCCACCTTCAGCAAATCCGGCGCCGTGTAACTCGGCGCCGTCGGCGCGGTGTTGTCGAGGACATAGTCGTTGTTGTTCATGCCCGTCGGCGTGGTGTTCGTGAGCTCGTTGCCGGCCTCGTCGTCGGTGATGTCCTGCGCACTCGTGAAGGCGAGCGTGACCGTGCCGTCGAGGTCCGTCAGGTCGCCCCCCGTGACGGTCACGTCGACGGCATCGGCCCCCGACACGGGCGCGACCGTGAGCGTGGCCGTCGTGCCCGTCACCTCGAAGTCCGCGGCGTCCGCGTTCGCGATGGCCTCGGAGAACGTCACCCGCCACACCAGGCTGTCCTCATCGGTCGGAGATGCCGCAGGCGAGTGCCGAACGATGGACACCACCTCCGGCGCGTCCAGGTCCACCGTCAGCGTGCGCTGCACATCGGCCGACGCGGTGAAACCCGGTCTTGGCCGCCGACACACTCACCACCACGCTCGCACCAGTGATGTAGGACGCATCTGCCGGCACGCTCACCGACCAGGTCGCCGTGCCGCTGTCGTCGGCCGAGGTCGCGCTCAACGTGGCCGTGCCTACCTGCACCGTGACCGCGACCCCGGCCTCCGTTCCCGTGTCGCCCGAGATATCGAACCCCGCTGCTTTCTCCGCAATGTTGATGATATCGTCCCCGGCGATGGCGCCCACGTTCAGCGCCAGTGACTCCGCCGTCTGCACCGTCACCGTGGCGGTGTCGGTGGCGGTGGCGATGCCGTTTGTGCCGCCGCGCCCGGTCACGGTGAGGGTGAAGGTAAGCTCGGTGTTCGCCGCCAGCGCCGGGATCGTCACCGTCGGCGAGGCGATCTCGTTATTGTCGAATTTCACCGTCACCCCGGTCGCCGGACTGGTCAACGCCCAGGAATAGGTCACATTCGAGCCCCACGCCTCGCCACTGCTGCCGCTGCCGTCGAGCATCACGTCGTCCCCGGTGGCGGCAACGGTTCCGGCGTCGGGCAGGGCCACCGCGGTGGGCGAGAAGGGCGCACCCGGGTTGCCTTGCAGCCGCAGACCCGTTGCCGTCAGCACGGTCAGTGACTCGAACGCCCCGTCGGGAAGCGTGGCCAATTGATTGTCGTTCAACAACAGCGACGTCAGCACGGTCAGATTGTCGAATATACCGACGGGAAGCGTGGACAGATTGTTACTATTCAGCCACAGCGTCTTCAGCGCAGTCAGATTGTCGAATATGTCGTCAGGAAGCGCGGTCAGCGAGTTTCTGCTTAGCGTAAGGCTCGTCAGCCCGGTCAGTTCGTCAAATATTCCATCGGGAAGACTGGTCAGTTGGTTACGGTTTAGCCACAGAGACCCCAATGAGGTCAGCCCGGCAAAATCTCCCGTCGCGAGGGTAGTGATGCTCTTGGAATTCAGATCCAGGTAGGCCGTGGAGGCGATGGCGGCGAGATGTTGGGTGGTGACATCGGCGCAGTTACTGACGCCGCTAATCAGGCCAAGAATCCCGGTGCGCACCGCTCCCGTGCGCCCGCAGATGCCGCGGCTGGGGTCGTAGGTTGAGTCGTAGGTCGAGATGGCCCGCGCGGCGGCCGTGTTGTCGTTGCCCGCCAAATCCATGGCCGCGCCCGCCGCCACGTCCAGGGTCACCGTGCCGGTCGCCGGCGGCGTGATCACAGCGGTGTACGCCGTATCGCCGGCCGAACCCGTGAACGACGAGGCGGCGCCGTTGCCCAGCGCGATATCCGTCGCGGCAAAGTCGGTCACGCCCTCCGAGAAGGTGAACGTCGCCGTGAAGGGCATGCTGCTGTTCGCGGGAACGCCGGAGATCGTCACCGTCGGCACGGTGTTGTCCACCAAATAGGTGTTGTCGTTGGTCCCCGTCGGCGTGGTGTTCGCGAGCGCGTGGCCGGCGATGTCGGCGATGTCCTGGCCGGCGGCGAAGTCGAGCGTCACCGTGCCGTCGAGAGCGTCCAGATTGCCGCCGGAAGCCATCACGCTGTAGGCCGAGGAGGCCGTCACCGTGCTGACGGTCAGCGTCGCCGTCGTGCCGCTGAGCATAAAGTCCGCCGCGTCCACGTTCGCCACGTCCTCATTGAATGTCACCAGCCAGGTCGGATCGTCAGCATTGGTCGGCGATGACGTGGGGGACTGGCGCGTGATCGAGGCCACCCTCGGGGCGGTTCCGTCCGCCACCCTTACCGTGGCGGTGTCGACGCCGGTGGTGGCGCCGGAAATGGCGCCGCGCCCGGTCACGGTGAGGGTGAAGGTGAGCTCGGTGTACCCCGCCAGCGCCGGGATCGTCACCGTCGGCGAGGCGATCTCGTTATTGTCGAAATCCACCGTCACCCCGGTTGTCGGACTGGTCAGCGCCCAGGAATAGGTCACATACGAGCCCCACGCCTCGCCACTGCTGCCGCTGCCGTCGAGCGTCACCATGCCCCCGGTGTCGGGAACCGTTCCGTTATCGGGCTGGGCCACCGCGGTGGGCGAGAAGGGCGCCCCCGGGTTGTCATGCAACTGTAGCTGTTGCAGATTGTGCAGCGGCTCGAACACCCTGTCGGGAAGCTCGTTCAGCTCGTTGCCATGCAACTTTAACCCCCACAGATTGCGCAGCGGCTCGAACACCCTGTCGGGAAGCGCGGTCAGCTCGTTGCGCTGCAACCATATCGATACCAGATTGGTCAGGTTGTTGAATACTCCGTCGGGAAGCGCGGTCAGCGCGTTTTTGTTCAAATACAGTAACTGCAGACTGGTCAGATCGTTGAATATTCCAGAGGGAAGACTGGTCAGTTGGTTATCGAACAGATTCAGCGTGACCAATGAGGTCAGCCCGTCAAAATCCCCCGCTGCGAGGGTGGTGATGCGCATGGAATCCAGGCTCAGGGAGTCCGGGGGGCCGACGGTGGAGAGATGGGCGCTGGTGACATGGTCGCAGACACTGATGTCGTCAATTGCGGCGAGAATCGCGGCGCGCACCGGTTCCGTGCGCCCGCAGATGCCCGCGAGGGTGGCGCTGGGGTCGTAGGTCGACGAGGCCCGCACGGCGGCCGTGTTGTTGTTGCCCGTCGCATCCATGACCACGTCCGCCGCCACGTCCACGGTGACCGCGCCGTCCGTTGTCGGCGTGATCAGCACCGTGTAGACACTTGAGTTGAATGTCATGAAGAAGCTCGAGGCCGTCGCATTGGTGAGCGTGATATCGCCCACGGTGAAGCCCGTAACTGCTTCCGAAAAGGCAAACCTCGCCGTGAAGGGACCGGTGCTGGTCAAAGGAACGCTGAATATCGTCACCGTGGGGGCGTTGTCCACCACATAGGTCCTTTCGTTCGTTCCTGTAGGACTGGTGTTCGCGAGCGCGTTGTTGGCGGTGTCGGTGATGTTCTGGTACGTGGTGAAGTAGAGCGTCACCCTGCTGTTGAGGGTCGCCAGATCGCCGCCGGAAGCCGTCACGTTGAAGACCGTGGAGGCTGTCACCGTGCTGACGGACAGCGTCGCCGCATTCGCGCCGGCGAGCTCGAAGTCCGCCGCGTCCACGCCCATCACATCCTCGCTGAACGTTACCTGCCAGATCAGGGTGTCGGAGTTGGTCGGCGACGACGACGGTGTCAGGCGCTCGATCGAGGTCACCGTGGGGGCGTTGTCCACCACATAGTTGTTTTCGTTCGTTCCTGTAGGCGTGGTGTTCGCGAGCGCGTGGCCGGCGATGTCGGCGATGTCCTGGCCGGCGGCGAAGTCGAGCGTCACCGTGCCGTCGAGAGCGTCCAGATTGCCGCCGGAAGCCATCACGCTGTAGGCCGAGGAGGCCGTCACCGTGCTGACGGTCAGCGTCGCCGTCGTGCCGCTGAGCATAAAGTCCGCCGCGTCCACGCCCGTCACATCCTCGCTGAACGTTACCTGCCAGATCAGGGTGTCGGAGTTGGTCGGCGACGACGACGGTGTCAGGCGCTCGATCGAGGTCACCGTAGGCGCCGTGGTGTCCTCAGGCACGATGTCGTCAGGCACGACGTCTTCGATGGTCAAGGTCGCCGTGCCGAAGGAATTGCCGGCAACGCTACCGGTGATGATCACCGTTTCGTCGCCCTCTGTGATCGTGTCGGACAAGATGATTATTCCGGTATACGCATCTTTATCGCCGACTTTAAGAATCAGCGTCTTGTCATCGATGGTGTAGTCCGTGCCCTCGGTGGCCGTGCCGCTCACCGCAAGGGTAATGGTCTGGTCAGTGGGGAAGTCGGCCGAGGGCGTGATGATCACATCCACCACATTCGCCTTGTCGTCATCCGGGTAGTTCTCCGGCACGCTCAGGGGGTACACCTCGATCGACAGCGTGGGGGTCGCTGACGGCGGCTCGTTCACGTCCGTGAGGGTGATTGTCACATCGACGGTGTCGCTGTCGGTTTCGTCCGAGACCTTTATGATCACCGAGTAGCTGGACTTCGTTTCGAAGTCGTAGGTCACGCCCGCTTTCGTGGTGATCTGCCGCGTCGTTGCGTTGAAGTTGAACGAGGCGGCGTCCGTGCCTCCCATGGTGTAGGTCAGGGTATCGCCGCTGTCCATATCCGTCGCAGCGGGGATGACCGCGCCCACATTGACGTCCGCCGCCGTGTTCTCTGCGATGCTGCGCGTCAGCGAGGCGGCATCGAAAGCCGGGGCGTTGTTGGTGGACGTAGTGGTGTTGCCGTTGATTCGCAGCAACTGCGACCGGGCTACCTTATTGGTAAAATTACCCGTGTTGATCGCGTTGCGCCGCCACCGTTCGTCGTCGATACTCCAGCCCGCGGCCGGCGTGGCGTCCTCGCTGGTTGAAGCTGTCGTCATCCACTGCACCCTGGTTCCGACACTTTCCACCACGATAAAATACCGGGTCGACGCACTCAGTGTGGTGCTGCCCGGCGCCGTGAAAGTGTAGTTCTCCCCCGTGGTGCTGGTGACCTGGGCGACCTGGGCGGTGAGCGTTACGGGTTGCCCGGTGAGCGTCACGCTGCTCGCGGTTTTGGTTCCTTCCATCAACTTCACACTGGGAACGCCGATAGAATTCCCGCCAGCCATCCTGTTGAGTCTGAGTTCGACGCTGGTCAGCGTATAGCTGCTTGCGCCCGTTTCGAAACCCTGGATAACGTCCCACTTGTTCAGGGGGAGACTCCCCGAGTCCGGGGTCTGCTCGAGATTGGACACAAGTGAACTCGCCATGGCGGGCGTCGACGGCATCTCGTTCACATCCGTGAGGGTGATCGTCACATCGACGGTGTCGCTGTCGGTTCCGTCCGAGACCTTTATGGTCACCGAGTAGCTGGACTTCGTTTCAAAATCGTAGGTCACGCCAGCTTTCGTGGTGATCTGCCGCGTCGTTGCGTTGAAGTTGAATGAGGCGGCGTCTGTGCCTTCCATGGTGTAGGCCAGGTTGTCGTCGCTGTCCGTATCCTTCGCAGCGGGGATGACCGCGCCCACATTGACGTCCGCCGCCGTGTTCTCCGCGATGCTGCGCATCAGCGAGGCGTCATCAAATTCCGGGGAGGAGCCGCTGGTGAAGTTCCCTTTCACGGTCAAGGAGATAACGCTGAAAGTACTAGTTCCCCAGGAGCTGGTTTGCAAGTTTTTAAGTAACCTTTTGTCTCCAATACTCCATCCGTAGCTGCTCGTATCAGCCTTGCTCGTAGTAGTAGTATAACCAACACGCTCGCTGCTGACATCGCTAATATCCTCGTTTAGCACAATCCAGTAGGTCGTGTTTCTGCTGAGCGTCGTGCCGGATGGTGCGGTAAACGTATTGAACCCGCGCGTAAACGTGACCGGGTTCACGAGCGTCGCCACCAGATCCTGCGGCTGGCCGTCGTTGCTGTTCGAATAGAGCTTGACGGTCGTTCTGCGTGGTGATGCGAAGTCACGCATGGATATTTCTATCTGCGAAACCGTGTATCCATTACGGTGGCCGCCCGTTGTTATAGACTGCGCTAAAATCGCGGTTGCGCCAGAGTTGGTGACGCTTGCATCGGAATTCGATACCAGTATCTGTGCCGTGCTGGTCGCGGGAACGCCGCCGATCGTCATCGCGGGCGCAGTGTTGTCCACCACATAGTTGTTGTCGTTCATCCCCGTCGGCGTGGTGTTCGACAGCGCGTTGTCCTGGCGGTCGATGATGTTCTGCGCACTCGCGAAGGCGAGCGTGACCGTGCCGTCGAGGTCCGTCAGGTCGCCCCCCGTGATGGTCACGTCGATGACATCGGCCCCCAATACGGAGGCGACCGTGATCGTGGCCGTCGTGCCCGTCACCGCGAAGTCCGCCGCGTCCAAGTTCGCGATGGCCTCGGAGAACGTCACCCGCCACACCAGGCTGTCCTCATCGGTCGGAGATGCCGCAGGCGAGTGCCGAACGATGGACTCCACCTCCGGCGCGTCCAGGTCCACCGTCAGCGTGCGCTCCACCGCGCTCGGCGATGTGTAGCCCGCCTTCGATGCCGTCACCCTCACATCCACGCTCGTACCGCTGATCTCGGGCGTATCCGCCGGCACGTCCACCGACCAGGTCGCCGTGCCGCTGTCGTCGGCCGAGGTCGCGCTCAATGTGGCCGTGCCCACCTGCACCGTGACCGCAACCCCGGCCTCCGTTCCCGTGTCGCCCGAGATCGCGAACCCCGCCGCCTTCTCTGCGATGTTCACCGTGTTGTCGCCGGCAATCATGTCAAGATTCAGCAATAAAGTCCCCGCCGTCTGCACCGTCACCGTCACCGTCGCGGTGTCGCTGCCCTCCTCGTAGTCGGCCGTGGCCGCCGCCGTGACCGTGACCGTGCAGCTACCCACCCCCGTCAGCGTCAGCGCACCGGTGGTGGCGCCCACCGTGCACACATTGGAGGGAGACGCCGCGTAGCTTAGCGCCCCCTGCGCGCCGCCTGGCGCCGTCAACGTCGGCGCAGCCGAACCAAACGTCACCGACGAGGCGCTGTAACTGAACCCGCTCAGCGTCTGTTCGCCCTTCGCCACCGCCGGGAACGTGATCGATACCGTGTCGGTGTTGCCCGCACTGTCCGATACCGTCACCGTCACGCTGGCGGTGGCGGTGGCGGCCGCCATCGGCGTACCGCTGATCATCCCGGTGCTCGTGTTAATGCTCAACCCCGTGGGCAGCCCCGAAGCAGCGTATTCATTGACGCCGCTGGCCCCCGTCGGGCTCATCTCCGTGATCGCCGCGCCCACCTTCAGCGAACCAGGCGCCGTGTAACTCGGCGCCACCGGCGCCGTCAGGTCGATGCCCAGCGCGCGCTGCACCGCGTCCGGCGACGTGTAGCCCGCCTTCGCGGCCGTCACCGACACCGACACGCCCGTGCCCGTGATGTAGGACGCATCCGCCGGCACGCCTGCCGACCAGGTCGCCGTGCCGTTGTCGTCGGTCGAGGTCGCGCTCAATGTGCCCGTGCCCACCTGCACCGTGACCGAGACCCCGGCCTCCGTTCCCGTGTCGCCCGAGATCACGAACCCCTCCGCCTTCTCCGCGATGTTCACAGTGTCGTCGCTGGCAATCGTGTCTACGTTCAGCACCAGAGACCCCGCCGTCTGCACCGTCACCGTGTAGCTGGCGCTGGCCTCGTTGTAGTTGGCCGTGTCCGCCGCCGTGACCGTGACCTCGCAACTGCCCACCCCCGCCAGCGTCAGCGCACCAGTGGCGGCATTCACCGTGCACACATCGGAGGGAGACGCCGCGTAGCTCAGCGTCGTCTCAACCCCGCTCGGCGCCGTCAACGTCGGCGCAGCCGAACCAAACGTCACCGACGAGGCGCTGTAACTGAACCCGCTCAGCGTCTGGTCGCCCTTCGCCACCGCCGGGAACGTGATCGACACCGTGTCGGTGTTGCCCCCACTGTCCGATACCGTCACCGTCACGCTGGCGGTGTCGGTCGCGGCTGCCGTCGGCGTACCACTGATCACCCCGGTGCCCGCATTAATGCCCAACCCCGCGGGCAGCCCTGAGGCGCTGTATTCATTGACGTCGCTGGCCCCCGTCGGACTCATCGACGTGATCGCCGCGCCCACCTTCAGCGAACCCGGCGCCGTGTAACTCGGCGCCACCGGCGCCGTCAGGTCCACCGTCAGCGTGCGCTCCACCGCGCTCGGCGCGATGAACCCGGTCTTGGCCGCCGACACGGTCACATCCACGCTCGCGCCCGCGATGTAGGACGCATCCGCCGGCACGTTCACCGACCAGGTCGCCGTTCCGCTTTCGTCGGCCGAGGTCGTTCTCAACGTGGTCGCGCCTACCTGTACCGAGACTGTGACCCCGGCTTCCGACCCCGTGTCGCCCGAGATCGCGAACCCCTCCCCCTTCTTCGTAATGTTGATAATGTCGTCCCCGGTGACGGCATCCACGTTCAGCACCAGAGACCCCGCCGTCTGCACCGTCACCGTGTAGCTGTCGGTGGCCGCGTTGTAGTTGGCCGTGGCCGCCGCCGTGACCGTGACCGCGCAGCTACCCACCCCCGCCAGCGTCAGCGCACCGGTGGCGGCATCCACCGTGCACACACCGGAGGGAGACGCCGTGTAGCTCAGCGCCCCCTGTGCACCGCCCGGCGCGGTGACGGTGGGCGCAGCCGAACCAAACGTCACCGACGAGGAACTGTAGCTGAACCCGCTCAACGTCTGTTCGCCCTTCGCCACCGCCGGGAACGTGATCGATACCGTGGCGCTGTTGCCCGCAGTGTCCGATACCGTCACCGTCACGCTGGCGGTGTCGGTGGCGGCTGTCGTCGGTGTACCGCTGATCACCCCGGTGACCGCGTCGATGCTCAACCCCGCGGGCAGCCCCGGGGCATCGTATTCACTGACGCCGCTGGCCTCCGTCGGGCTCATCGTCGTGATCGCCGCGCCCACTGTCAGCGAACCCGGCGCCGTATACGTCGGCGCCGTCGGCGCCACGAGATCCACCGTCAGCGTGTGCTCCACCGCGCTCGGCGACGTGTAGCCCGCCTTTGATGCCGTCACGCTCACATCCACGCTCGTCCCCGTGATGTACCCCGCCGCCACCGGCACGTTCACCGACCAGATCGCCGGATCGGACGTGGAGGACGTCGCCGTCAGATTCGTGCCGCCCACACCCACCGTTACCGACACATCGCCCTCCGTTCCCGTGTTGCCCGAGATCGCAAACCCCGCCGCCTTCTCCGCGATGTTGATGATGTCGTCCCCGGCGATGGTGTCCACGTTCAGCGTCAGTGCACCGGCAGAATTCACCGTCACCGTGTAGCTGTCGGTGGCCGCGTTGTAGTTGGCCGTGGCCGCCGCCGTGACCGTGACCGCGCAACTGCCCACCCCCGCCAGCGTCAATGCACCGGTGGCGGCCTCCACCGTGCACACATTGGAGGGAGACGCCGCGTAGCTCAGCGCCCCCTGCGCACCGCCCGGCGCCGTCAACGTCGGCGCGGCCGAACCAAATGTCACCGACGAGGCGCTGTAACTGAACCCGTTCAGCGTCTGTTCGCTCTTCGCCACCGCCGGGAACGTGATCGATACCGTGACGCTGTTGCCCGCAGTGTCCGATACCATCACCGTCACGCTGGCGGTGGCGGTGGCAGCCGCCGTCGGCGTACCGCTGATCACCCCGGTGCTCGCGTCGATGCCCAACCCCGCGGGCAGCCCTGAAGCAGCGTATTCATTGACGCCACTGGCCCCCGTCGGGCTCATCATCGTGATCGCCGCGCCCACCGTCAGCGAACCCGGCGCCGTATACGTCGGCGCCACCGGCGCCACAAGGTCCACCGTCAGCGTGTGCTCCACCGCGCTCGGCGACGTGTAGCCCGCCTTTGATGCCGTCACGCTCACATCCACGCTCGTCCCCGTGATGTACCCCGCCGCCACCGGCACGTTCACCGACCAGATCGCCGGATCGGACGTGGAGGACGTCGCCGTCAGATTCGTGCCGCCCACACCCACCGTTACCGACACATCGCCCTCCGTTCCCGTGTCGCCCGAGATCACGAACCCATCCGCCTTCTCCGCGATGTTGATGACGTCGTCCCCGGCAATCGTGTCAAGATTCAGCAACAGAGACCCGGTCGTCTGCACCGTCACCGTGTAGCTGGCGGTGGCCTCGTTGTAGTTGGCCGTGGCCGCCGCCGTGACCGTGACCTCGCAACTGCCCACCCCCTCCAGCGTCAGCGCACCAGTGGCGGCATCCACCGTGCACACCGTCGAAGGCGTCGCCGCGTAGCTCAGCGCCCCCTGCGCACCGCCCGGCGCCGTCAACGTCGGCGCCGCCGAACCGAACGTCACCGACGAGGCGCTGTAACTGAACCCGCTCAGCGTCTGGTCGCCCTTCGCCACCGCCGGGAACGTGATCGATACCGTGGCGCTGTTGCCCCCACTGTCCGATACCGTCACCGTCACGCTGGCGGTGTCGGTGGCGGCTGCCGTCGGCGTACCGCTGATCACCCCGGTGCCCGCGTTAATGCCCAACCCCGCGGGCAGCCCCGGGGCATCGTATTCACTGACGCCGCTGGCCCCCGTCGGACTCATCGTCGTGATCGCCGCGCCCACCGTCAGCGAACCCGGCGCCGTATACGTCGGCGCCACCGGCGCCACGAGGTCCACCGTCAGCGTGCGCTCCACCGCGCTCGGCGCGATGAACCCGGTCTTGGCCGCCGACACGGTCACCACCACGCTCTCACCAGTGATGTAGGACGCATCCACCGGCACGCTCACCGACCAGGTCGCCGTTCCGTTGTCGTCGGCCGAGGTCGCACTCAACGTGGCCGTGCCCACCTCCACCGCGACCGCGACCCCGGCCTCCGTTCCCGTGTCGCCCGAGATCGCAAACCCCTTCGCTTTCTCCGCGATGTTGATGATGTCGTCCCCGGCGATGGCGCCCACGTTCAGCACCAGTGTCCCCGCCTCTTGCACCGTCACTGTCACCGTGTCCTCGTGGAACAGGTCGCCCGCGTCGGTCACCCGGAGCGTGAACGTCAAGGTGACCGGTTCGGTCGAGTCGCTCGGCGCGGTGAAGGTCGCCGTGGCGGCGTTGGCGTCCGTTAGCGTCACCGTCGACGCGTCCGTCTGCGTCCAGAGGTAGCTCAGGGTGTCGCCCGCGTCCGGATCGCTTCCCGAGCCGCTCAGCGTCACCGCCGTGCCCGGCACGACGCCGGTCTGGTCGGCGCCCGCATCGGCGGTGGGCGCTTCGTTGACGTTCGTCAGCGTCACCGTCAGGTCTACCGTGTCCGTCAGCGCGCCATCGCTGACCTCGACCGTGACCGCGTAGATACCGTTCGTATCGGCGTCGTCGGGGTTCTCGAAGTCCTGCGACGACGCGAACGCCAGCACGCCGACGGAACTGAGCGTGAACTTGCCGCGGTCCGCCCCGCCCGCGGCATTCGCCGGAATCGACCAGGTGAGATCGGCGACCGGCGTGTCGGCATCAGTCGCCGTCAGCGTCGCCACCGCCGTCTGGTTCTCCGCGACCGTCAAGCTCGCCGCGCTGGTGATGACCGGCGGTTGGGGCCTCACCGTCACTGTCACCGTGTCCTCGTGGAACAGGTCGCCCGCGTCGGTCACCCGGAGCGTGAACGTCAAGGCAGTCGCCTCCGTCACCACGGGCGGCGCGGTGAAGGTCGCCGTGGAGGTGGTTTCGTCATTCAGACCCACTATCGGCCCGCCTGTCTGCGTCCAGAGGTAGCCCAGGGTGTCGTCCGCGTCCGGATCGCTGCTTTTCGAACCACTCAGCGTCACCGCCGTGCCCGGCACGGCGTTGGTCTGGTCGGCGCCCGCATCGGCGGTGGGCTCCTCGTTGACGTTCGTCAGCATCACCGTCAAAGTTTCAGTGGTCAATTGGTCGTCTTCGTCTCCAACCTGGACACGGACCTCGTAGATGCCGTCCGCGTTGGCGTCGTCGGGGTACTCGAAGTCATGGGCGTACAGGAACGCCAGCACGCCGTCGGCGCTGAGCGTGAATTCGCCCTGGTCCGCCCCGCCGAAGGAGCCCGGGGCTTGAAGAAGCCAGGTGAGATCGGCGGGCGGCGTCTCGTCATCGGTCGCCGTCAGCGTCGCCACCGCCGTCTGGTTCTCCGCGGCCGGCAAGCTCGCCGCGCTGGTGATGACCGGGGGAGTCCAGGACGTCACCGTGACGCTGGCCTCAGCAGACAGCCGCCGTCCATCGGACGTACACGGCGCAGCATCCGGGTCGCAGGCCCGGTTCGCCGGCAGCGTGATGATAATGTCTGTGCGATCGGTCGGGGGCGCCACATCGAACCGCCAGGCGATGTTGCTTCCCTCCGTCAGCTGTCCATGAAAAAGCAGCGTCCCGTTGGTGATCGTCAATAGCCCGTTACTGAACGCATTGGGGTTCAGTACGACATCCTCGCTGAAGCGCAAAACCATGGAGACCGTTTTATATCCGTCATGGTTGACCGGCGCATTCTCAAACTGCGCCGTCAGCAGAGGGTTCACCGTCACCGTGTCCTCGTGGAACAGGTCGCCCGCGTCGGTCACCCGGAGCGTGAACGTGAAGGTGGTCGCTGCGGTCACCGTGGGCGGCGCAGTGAAGGTCGCTGTGGCCGCGTCGGCGTTCGTCAGCGTCCCCTCCTGACTGCCTGTCTGCGTCCAGCGGTAGCTCAGGGTGTCGCCCGCGTCCGGATCGCTGCCCGAACCGCTCAGCGTCACGACCGCGCTCGACAGGACGCCGGTCTGGTCGGCGCCCGCATCGGCGGTGGGCGCTTCGTTGACGTTCGTCAGCGTCACCGTCAGGTCTGCCGTATCCGTCAGCGCGCCGTCGCTGACCTCGACCGTGACCGCGTAGATGCCGTTCGTATCGGCGTCGTCGGGGTTCTCGAAGTCCTGCGCCGACGCAAACGCCAGCACGCCGCCGGAACTGAGCGTGAACTTGCCACGGTCCGCCCCGCCCGCGGCGCCCGACGGAATCGACCAGGCGAGATCGGCGGGCGGCGTTACGGCATCGGTCGCCGTCAGCGCCGCCACCGCCGTCTGGTTCTCCGCGGCCTCGAAGCTCGTCGCGCCGGTGATCACCGGCGGTTGGGACACTACCGTCAGCGTCACCGTGTCCTCGTGGAACAGGCCGACCGCGTCGGTCACCCGGAGCGTGAACGTCAAGGTGACCGTTTGGCTCAAGTCGCTCGGCGCGGTGAAGGTCGCCGTAGCCGCGTCGGCGTCCGTCAGCGTCCCCACCTGACCTCCTGTCTGCGTCCATTCGTAGATCAGGGTGTCGCCCGCGTCCGGATCGCTTCCCGAACCGCTCAGCGTCACGGTCGCGTCCGGCACGATGCCGGTCTGGTCGGCGCCCGCATCGACGGCGGGCGCTTCGTTGATGTTCGTCAGCGTCACCGTCAGGTTCGCCGTGGCCGTCAGCGCGCCGTCGCTGACCTCGACCGTGACCGCGTAGATACCGTTCGTATCGGCGTCGTCGGGGTTCTCGAAGTCCTGCGTCGACGCGAACGCCAGCACGCCGTCGGAACTGAGCGTGAACCTGCCGCCGTCCGCCCCGCCCGCGGCGCCCGACGGAATCGTCCAGGTGAGATTAGCGTCCGGCGTGTCGGCATCGGTCGCCGTCAGCGTCGCCACCGCCGTCTGGTTCTCCGTGACCGTAAAGCTCGTCGCGCTGGTGATCACCGGCGGCGGTCGGGGCTCTACCGTCACCGTCACCGTATCCTCGTCGTACAGGTCGGCCGCATCGGTCACCCGGAGCGTGAACGTGAAGGTGGTCGCTTCGGTCACCGCGGTCGGCGCGGTGAATGTCGCCGTGGCGGTATTATTGCCCGCCAGCGTCCCCCCCGTCCCGCCCGTCTGCGTCCAGCGGTAGCTCAGGGTGTCGTCCGTGTCTGGATCGCTGCTTCCCGAACCGCTCAGCGTCACGGTCGCGCCCGGTTGGACAGCGAACTGATTCGGGCCCGCATTGGCGGTGGGCGCCTCGTTGACGTTCGTCAGCGTCACTGTCAGATCCTTAAAGGCCGCATAGTCGCCGTCGCTGACCTGCACCGTGACCTCGTAGATGCCGTCGCTATCGGCGTTGTCGAGGTTCTCGAAGTCCTTCGTCGACGCGAACGCCAGGTCGCCGACGGCGCTGAGCGTGAACTTGCTACCATCCACCCCGCCGGCGAAGCCCGCGGGTATCGACCAAGCGAGGTCGGCGAGCGGCGTGTCGGCATCGGTCGCCGTCAGCGTCGCCACCGCCGTCTGGTTCTCTGCGACCGTGAAGCTCGCCGCGCTGGTAATCATCGGCCCTTGGGGCCTTAGACCGGGGGTGGTATGACCGATGAACTTCACCTTCACCGTGTCCTCGCTGTGCAGGCCGGTCCTATCGGTCACCCGGAACGTGAACGTGTAGGTGGTCACTTCGGTCACCGTGGTCGGTTCGGTCACCGCGGCCGGTACGGTGAAGGTCGCCCTGACGTTATTATCGTCTGTCAGCGTCCCCCCCGTCCCGCCCGTCTGCGTCCAGGCGAAGCTCACACTGTTGCGATCTTCCGGATCGTATCCCGTACCGCTCAGCGTCACAATCTCTCTCGGCCGGGTAGGGAACTGGTTCGGGCCCGCATCGGCGGAGGGTGCCTAGTTGATGTTCGTCAGCGTCACCGTCAGATCCGCCGTGGCCGCCAGCACGCCGTCGCTGACCTCGACCGTGACCGCGTAGATACCGTTCGTATCGGCGTCGTCGGGGTTCTCGAAGTCCTTCGCCGATACGAACGCCAGCGCGCCGGCGGAACTGAGCGTGAACCTGCCGCCGTCCGCCCCGCCCGCGGCGCCCGACGGAATCGACCAGGTGAGATTGGCGTCCGGCGTGTCGGCATCGGTCGCCGTCAGCGTCGCCACCGCCGTCTGGTTCTCCGCGGCCGTCAAGCTCGTCAATCCAGTAATGACCGGGCCGTTGGCCATGACATTCACCGTGTCCTCGTGGTGCAGGCTGGCCGCGTCGGTCACCCGGAGCGTGAACGCGAAGGTGGTCGTTTCGGTCAACGCGGCCGGCACGGTGAAGGTCGCCGTGGCCGCGTTGGCGTTCGTCAGCGTCACCCCCACCCCGCCCGTCTGCGTCCAGGCGTAGCCCAGGGTGTCGCCTGCGTCCGGATCGCTTCCCGAACCGCTCAGCGTCACGGCCGTGCCCGGCGCGATGCTGGTCTGGTCGGCGCCCGCAACGGCGGTGGGCGCGTCGTTGGCGTCCGTCAGCGTCACCGTCAGGTCCGCCGTGTCCGTCAGGCCGCTGCTGTCGCGGACCTGCACCGTGACCGCGTAGATGCCGTCCGTATCGGCATCGTCGGGGTTCTCGAAGTCCTTCGCTGACGTGAACAGCAGCACGCCGGTGTTGGGTCTGAACCTGAACTTGCCGCCGTCCGCCCCGCCACTGGCGCCCGACGGAATCGACCAGCGGAGATTGGCGAGCGACGTATGGGTATCGTACCCCGTCAGCCTCGCCACCGCGGTCTGGTTCTCCGCGGCCGCAAAACTCGTCGGTCCGGTCACTTCCGGCGCCGGAGTCGGACCGACCACCCTGATGCTGGCCGGAGCGGACAACCGCCGTCCATCGGGCGTACACGGCGCAGTAGCCCGGTCGCAGGCCACGCCCGCCACGCCCGCCGGCAGCGTGATGATCACGGGGTCATTGCCATTGGGCGTCACATCGATCCGCCAGGCGATGCTGCTTCCCAGCCGTCCCTGGCCACTCCGCATCCCGCCGGTGATCGTCAATAGCCCGTTCATGCTGAACGCAGTGGCGCTCAGATTGACATTCTCGCTGAAGCGGAGATGCACGGTGAACTCCGAGCCATCATGGCGGGCCGGCACATTCTCGAACCGCGCCGTCAACGGAGGGACCACCGTCACCGTCACCGAATCCTCGTGGGACAGGCCGTGCGGGTCCGTCACCCGGAGTGTGAACGTCAAGGTGGTCGTTTCGGTCACCGCGGCCGGTACGGTGAAGGTCGCCGCAGCCGCGCTGGCGTCCGTCAGCGTCCCCACCTCACTGCCCGTCTGCGTCCAGGCGTAGGTCAGGGTGTCGCCCGCGTCCGGATCATCGCTTCCCGAACCGCTCAGCGTCACGGTCGCGCCGGGCGCGATGCCGGTCTGGTCGGGCCCGCATCGGCGGTGGGCGCGTCGTTGGCGTTCGTCAGCGTCACCGTCAGGTCCGCCGTATCCGTCTGTGTGCCGTCGCTGACCTCGACCGAGACCGCGTAGCTGCGGTTCGTATCGGTGTCGTCGGGGTTCTCGAAGTCCTTCGCCGACACGAACGCCAGCACGCCGTTGGAACTGAGCGTGAACTTGCCGCCGTCCGCCCCGCCCGCGGCGCCCGACGGAATCGACCAGGTGAGATCGGCGTCCGGCGTGTCGGCATCGGTCGCTGTCAGCGTCGCCACCGCCGTCTGGTTCTCCGCGGCCCTCAAGCTCGTCGCGCCGGTGATGACCGGCGGTTGGGCCGGTTGACCGCCCGTCACCGTCACGGTGTCGTCGTGGTGCAGGCCGCCCGCGTCGGTCACCCGGAGCCTGAACGTCAAGGTGGTCGCTTCGGTCAGCGCGGCCGGCGCGGTGAAGGTCGCCGTGGCGGCGTTGGCGCCCGTCAGCGACACGGTTGCCCCGCCCGGCTGCGTCCAGGCGTAGCTCACGTTGCCGCCCGCGTCCGGATCGCTTCCCGAACCGCTCAGCGTCACGGTCGCACCCGGCTGGACAAAGAACTGGTTCGGGCCCGCATCGGCGGTGGGCGCCTCGTTGACGTTCGTCAGCGTCACCGTCAGGTTCGCCGTGCCCGTCAGGCTGTCGCCGTCGCTGACCTGGACCGTGACCTCGTAGATGCCGTCGGTATCGGCGTCGTCGGGGTTCTCGAAGTCCTTCGCCGACGTGAACGCCAGCACGCCGGCGGAACTGAGCGTGAACTTGCCGCGGTCCGCCCCGCCCGCGGCGCCCGCCGGAATCAACCAGGTGAAAGGGCCGCCCGGCGTCTTGATATCGCTCGCCGTCAGCGTCGCCACCTCCGTCGGGATTTCCTGGTTTTCCGCGGCCGTGAAGCTCGTCGATCCGGTCACCCACGGCGTCAAACCTCGCACCGTGACGCTGGCCGGAGCGGACAGCGGCCGGTCATCGGTCGTACACACCACACTTTCCCGGTTGCAGGCCTCCTCGCTCACAGGCAGCGTGATGGTCACTTCGCCATTGCCATCGGGCGTCACATCGATCTTCCAGCCGCGGGGGCGGAGGGGTTCCGCCAGCCGGCCCTGGTTTTTCAGCGTGCCGCCGGTGATCGTCAATAGCCCGTTCGGGAACGCCCGGTAGCTCAGGTTGTCATTCTCGCTGAAGACAAGGTGCACGAAGAAATCCGCAACGCCGTTATGGCTGGCCGGCGCACTCTCAAACTGCGCCGTCAAGGCAGGCGACTGCGCAAACGCCGGCACGGCGGACGCGACCGCGGCGAGCGCGATCAGCAATGCTGCGGCGAACCGGCGCCGCCAGCCCGTGCCTCCCGAGTGGCCGCGGTGGCGGATGAAATCGTGGGTGTTTGTGAGTGTCACGTTATTATTATGTACAGACAAAGTTGGGTCTATTCTCACTGATATCTGGTGTATGATAGTCACGCCAAACCCTGTCGGAATCTACCCGTAATATGACTATATGTCAATCAACTTTATTTATAATGTAGACAACAAGACTATATGTCCAGTCACTATCAGGACAGTATGATACTGCTCGAACACCTGCCTTTTGAGATGGATGCGGGCATTGCCGTGCGTGCAAGAATCGGGCTTATTGTGCTGGCGACCGACCACACCATCGAGCATGAATGGCGGCAGATATTTCATCAGGTGGACGGGGTTGCGCTGTACCACAGCCGCATTCCCAATGAGGATGTGATTTCACCCGAATCGCTGCGTGCCATGGCTCCACGGATTACAGAGAGTGCCCGGTTATTGACGCCGGGTACGCCAATGGATGTCGTCGCCTATGGCTGTACTTCGGCGAGCACGATCATCGGCGAGGAAGATGTATTCAGGAATATCCTTGCAGCGCAACCACATTCAAAATGCACCACGCCCATCACCGCCGCTTTCGCGGCTTTTCGTGCACTTGATGTAAAACGGGTGGGTGTGCTGACGCCCTACTCGGAATCGGTAAATCAGATCGTAGCCGGATACATAACTGACCGGGGACTGGATGTCCCGGTATTCGGATCATTCAATGAGGACAGGGATTCCAATGTTTCCCGCATCACTCCGCTGTCCATTGAATCCGGGGTCAGGGAAATCATGAAACATGCGGATATAGATGCCGTTTTTGTTTCCTGTACCTCGGTACGACTCATCGAGGCATGTCAGAAACTGGAATCCAGTCTTGACCTGCCGATCACATCCTCCAACCACGCCATGGCCTGGCACACACTGCGCCTCGCAGGAATCGAAGACAGATTACCGCAATTTGGCTCGTTGTTTGAGTTGCAACACAGTTAATCTTATTTATCAGATAAATAATATAACTAACTGTATTTATGGATTAATCTGATATCCATTCTTCACTTTTTTCTTGCCAGAAACAATCCGTCACCGATCGCAATCATCGAGATATCCACCCTCTGATCCTGGAAGATAATCCGGTTCATATTGCGGATGCTCACCGTATCTTCTTTCTGATTCCGATCGTCAATCACCGCCCCATCCCAAAACACATTGTCCACGACAATCAAACCATTGGTTTTAAGCAATTCGATTCCACGCTGATAGTAATGCTGATAATTCCCCTTGTCGGCATCTATAAAAATCAGGTCGACGGTTCCAGCCAACCCTTCATCCAACAATTCATCCATCGTGTCCAGCGCAGGACCGATTCTCAAATCTATCCGGTCAGCGACTCCCGCCTGCTCCCAGAATGACTGCCCGATTCTGGTCCACTCTCGACTGATGTCACAGGCGATGAGTCTGCCATCATCCGGTAACGCCTGTGCCATCGCCAACGCACTATAGCCGGTGAATGTACCCACCTCGACGATACATTTCGCATTCATCAGCTTGACCAGCATGGCCATGAACTGCCCCTGATCCGGAGAAATCTGCATGTTCGCCAGTTCCATTCCCTGAGTCGCCTCCCTCAACAATCTGAGTTGTTCTGACTCCCTCAGGGAAACGGATTTAACATATTCATACAGTTCTTCGCTGAATTCAAAAGGGTTTTTTGACATGGTGGCCTCTGACCGATATCTACAGGGAATTCAAACTCGAAACAATAACTTCACCCTTGGGACAATGTATTTTCATCTCCATGTACGCAGGGTGGCAATCATCAATTTCTTCAATGCTTACAAGGTGCGCTGCGTTGATGGATTCGAGCACGTCAATCAACCAGGGCTTTCCTGGATGATATAATTTCAGGGACTCAAACTGACAATCCAACTGCTGCATGCGCTCGGACGGATGAAAATCAACCTGCCATTGAATGCAAAGGGGAATGAATCCGGCGCCAGGCATTCTGCCATCTTCTGAAATAGCCACCCGCCATTTCAGATCATCACGTTGAGCCTCCTTTATGATACCCAAAGCAACACTCGAATGGCTTACCAGGTTATTCAGGTCGGGGGTATTGACTGCCCAGGTCAACAAACGGGGCGTTGCCTTGATCGACCTTCGGACATGAGGATCGTCAAGGCCGAACCATCTGGGTTGATCGGGCCGCATCATGCCCGGGTCAATCGCAATCACTTCGAGATAAACACTCTTCCCCAAAGACATCACCTTGTTGTGGGTTGCCATCATGTCATGGCGGCCCCCATCCGGAATATCCACACCCAATAGATCTTTAATATACTGCCCTCCCTGCTCAAGGGACCGGGCAGCGATAACGATATGATCCAGACGGGTATTCATTTCCAATCGATAAGTGAAACTACATATCGCCCGGGACGCCATAGGAAGGGGCGTTGGCCGGGTTGATGGCGCGTGTCACATAATCCATCATCTGTGGTTGAAAATCATGCCAGAGCGCCTGTAGCAGTAAGATCGGATTATCGTCTGACCAGTCCACGCGCAGGTCCACCAGCGGCCATGGCTGGCTATCGACCACC
Organism: Arenicellales bacterium; assembly: GCA_963663315.1. Lineage (GTDB taxonomy): Bacteria > Pseudomonadota > Gammaproteobacteria > Arenicellales > Poriferihabitantaceae. The sequence continues at coordinate 1,244,748 of OY760176.1, forward strand.
AGTAACGCAGCGGAATGGACTTCACCCTCCTCCCCTCCGGCATCATGCCCCGACTTCAGTGAACGTAACAGTCGCTCGGCAAGGTGCATGCCGCGCAGTTCCCCGAAGGTTCGGGTCATGGCTTCTGGCACAGCCTGGTTTTGCAGGAGATTACCTGCGGCAAAACAATGGTGGCCACTGGATTGACCGTTGACACCCAGGATTTCACGGCCGGAATGACAAGCGGTATTGCCGCTCGAATCAACTACAGTAAGCTGGCGATATTCGGCATTTTTCAAGCCCCTGACGATGTCATCAAGCGCCTGTTGCGCCGTTTTTCCCGACGCCAGTCGATCAAGCAAGACAGGACCCAATGCCGGATCCGTAATATTCTGGGAGGCTACGGCGCCCACGCCCGCCCTGGCGTGTGGGCAACGTGCGCCGACACAAATACTTGAGGTGGTAATTACCACCCCGAACATGTTGCTGTCCTGACAGTGCCCGATAATCGAAAACGTCATGGTCTGCACCGGATATAAATCTCACCGGTTCCTTTCGAAAGAAAATTCAGGGTCGCAAGCAATATATCGGGTTGTGGAATCTTTTCCGCCATGAATCTGATTTGTTATAATATCAGTTGGGAAGTTGATCGAATTATAGCTGATCACGCCTGTTTACTAGTTGAAAAATACCTGTCATTATCATGGTGACCAGCTTGTCGGCGTACGGGTCAGGTTAGGACTTCCTGTTTCTTTTCAACCAATACTTTAGTGATAATTGCTTATGTGTGGGATAGTCGGGTTGTACACAAAATCCCCGGAACTGGAGAAAAACCTGGGGAGTCTGGTTTCTGCCATGCTGATCCAGATGACGGATCGCGGCCCGGATAGCGCCGGTTTTGCGATCTATCATGATCCGGCGCCGGATGATTCAGTGAAAGTAACACTCCAGGGCGCCGATGACACCGACTGGAATCAGATAGCGCAATCCATTCGGTCAGGCCTTGATTCAAACGCAGCGCTTTGCCCGGTCGCCAATCATGCTGTGGCCACAATCAAGGGGGACGGAGACACGGTCTGTGGCTGGATAGAGGAGAATATCCAGGGCGTGAGAATCACCAGCACAGGAAGCGCAATAGAGATTTACAAGGAAAAAGGCCGGCCCGATCAGGTTATCCGCAAGTTCGACCTCAATTCAATGAGCGGGACCCATGCGCTCGGCCATACCCGTATGGCGACAGAAAGTGCAGTGACGACCGAACACTCCCATCCGTTCAATACAGGGCTTGATTTGTGTCTGGTGCACAATGGTTCGCTATCCAATCACAACGGGCTCCGGGAAAATCTGAAGTGCGAAGGCATTCGATTTCAAACCGATAACGACAGTGAAGTGGCTGCAGGCTATCTGACCTGGCGGCTGGGTCAGGGGGCCACATTAAACGAAGCGATGGAAGCGGCGCTTGTTGATCTGGATGGATTCTACACCTTTGCGATCGGAACCAGGAATGGATTTGCGGTATTGCGGGACCCGATCGCCTGCAAGCCTGCGGTGATCGCAGAAACCGATGACTGGGTGGCGATGGCTTCAGAATATCGCGCAATAGCGCAATTACCGGGTAACCGGAATGCCCGAATCTGGGAACCTGAACCCGCAAGGATTTACAGTTGGGAGAGACACTGATGAGAACCTTTGATCTGGCCGGCGACAGTGTCAGGGAACTGAATCAGGCGCTGCACAGTGATGATGCATCATCACAGCGGTTCATGGTGATCAATCCGGGCGGCAAGCATAATGTAGCCGCCGGCGCCATGTACGACACGGATGTGAATATCGAGGGCCATGTTGGTTATTACTGTGCGGGCATGAATAAATCCGCCGATATCGTGATCAATGGCAATGCAGGCCCCGGCCTTGCTGAAAACATGATGTCTGGCTCAGTCAGGGTCAAAGGCAATGCCTCCCAGTACTGCGGCGCAACCTCCCATGGCGGACTGCTGGTAGTGGAAGGGGATGCGGCCGCACGCTGCGGTATTTCGATGAAAGGAGCGGATATTATAATTGGCGGCTCTATCGGCCACATGAGCGCCTTCATGGCGCAAAGCGGCCGACTGGTTGTCTGCGGTGATGCGGGAAACGCACTGGGTGATTCAATTTACGAAGCCCGACTCTACATATTGGGAACAGTGGCCAGTCTGGGCACGGATTGCGTCGAAAAACCGATGTGCGATGAACACCGGGAGGAACTTGCCGGGTTGCTGCGCGATGCACAGCTTGACTACTGTGCAAGTGACTTTCGCAGATATGGATCAGCCCGCAAGCTGTACAACTTCACAGTCGATAATGCCAGCGCCTATTGAACCCGACTGCTGCAAGACACGAGAATCGCGAGAGACGAACAGATATGACTAAAAAGATCGATCATTCCTGGATGCTGGAATCAGCCACATTTCCCCGCCCGGTTATCCGCGAAATCCAGCGAGCCGCAAAACAAGGAATCTACGACATCCGGGGGTTTGGCGCCAAACGCACAGTGCCGTCTTTCGATGATCTGCTTTTTCTCGGCGCCAGCATGTCGCGCTATCCGCTGGAAGGCTATCGGGAAAAATGTGATACCTCGGTAACCCTGGGAACCCGGTTCGCGAAAAAACCAATCACCATATCCACCCCGATCACCATTGCCGGGATGAGTTTTGGCGCACTTTCAGCCCAGGCCAAGGAAGCGCTCGGGCGAGGGGCTTCGGCAGTGGGCACCAGTACCACCACAGGAGATGGCGGCATGACTGCGGAAGAACGGGGCCATTCAAAACTTCTGGTTTATCAGTACCTGCCCTCCCGCTATGGTATGAATCCCGATGATTTAAGATCCGCCGATGCCATCGAAGTGGTGGTCGGGCAAGGTGCAAAACCCGGTGGCGGTGGCATGTTACTGGGTCAAAAGATCAGTGACCGGGTTGCTGAAATGAGAAATCTGCCCAAAGGTATTGATCAACGCAGCGCCTGTCGGCATCCCGATTGGACAGGACCCGATGATCTTGAAATCAAGGTACACGAATTAAGGGAACTGACTGACTGGCAGGTTCCGATTTATATCAAGGTCGGCGCTACCCGCACCTTTTTTGATGTGCAGCTTGCGGTCAAGGCAGGCGCGGATGTCGTGGTAGTGGATGGTATGCAGGGCGGTACCGCTGCCACCCAGGAAATTTTTATTGAACATGTCGGTATTCCGACGCTCCCGGCAACCAGGATCGCAGTGGACGCATTGAAAGATATGCGGATGCACCGTAAAGTACAATTGATTGTATCAGGCGGCATACGTTCCGGCGCAGATGTTGCCAAAGCGCTGGCGCTGGGCGCTGATGCGGTTTCCATCGGCACCGCCGCGTTGATTGCAATGGGGGACAATTCTCCGGAATTCGAAGAGCAATACAATGAACTTGGAACCAGCGCCGGGTTTTATGACGATTATCAGGACGGTAAGGACCCCAGTGGTATTTCCACCCAGAATCCGGATCTTGGGAAACGACTTGATCCGGAACTGGCTGGCAGGCGGGTCGCCAACTATCTGCGGGTGCTGACCCTGGAGACCCAAACCCTGGCCCGGGCTGCCGGCAAGACCAATGTCCGCAATCTTGAACCCGAAGATATGGTTGCCTTGACTGTCGAGGCGGCTGCAATGTCAAGGATTCCACTGGTTGGAACAGACTGGATTCCAGGAACAAAGTTTTAGATAAATGCGTTATTATTCCTGTACGAATTGATATAAAGGTAAACAGACAATGGCTGGAGATTTAGCGGCAATCGCAAAACAAGAAAACATCAAATATTTTTTAATCAGTTTTGTCGACCTGTTTGGCGTACTCAGGTCGAAACTGGTACCGGCGAGAGCGATCGAGGGGATGCAAAAGGACGGCGCCGGATTTGCCGGGTTTGCGGCCTGGCTGGACATGAGTCCGGCTGATGGTGACATGTTTGCCATCCCCGACCCGGACAGCCTGATCCAGCTACCATGGAAACCCGAAGTCGGCTGGCTGGCCGGGGATTTGTACCTGGATGGGAAAGCCATCGAAGCGTCTCCCCGGGTGGCATTGAAAAACCAGATTGCCCAGGCGGCTGAGAAGGGTTACCGCCTTAAAACCGGGGTTGAATGTGAATACTTTCTGATCAGCGAAGATGGCTCGGAAATTGCCGATAGCCGCGACAGGCAATCCAAGCCCTGCTATGACCAATCCGCGCTGATGCGCAGATACGATGTGATTTCAGAGATTTGTGATTGCATGATTGAACTTGACTGGGGGCCGTACCAGAATGATCATGAGGATGCAAACGGCCAGTTTGAAATGAACTGGGATTACGATGATTGCCTGAAAACAGCGGACCGGCATGTGTTTTTCAAGTATATGGTCAAGCAGATTGCCGAAAATCATGGTCTTCGTGCGACCTTTATGCCCAAACCATTCATCAATCTTACCGGCAATGGCTGCCACGCCCACGTTTCGCTCTGGAATGAATCAGGAGAGGAAAACCTGTTTCTCGATACCGGGGATGAAATGGGGCTTTCAGAGCTTGCCTATCAGTTTCTTGGCGGTATCATGCATAACGTGGAAGAGTTGACTTCCATTTTCAACCCCACAGTCAACAGCTACAAGCGGATCAATGCGCCACGCACCCTGTCGGGTGCAACCTGGTCTCCGAATGCAGTCAGTTACGGTGGCAACAACCGCACGCACATGGTTCGAATCCCGGATTCGGGCCGCTTTGAGCTTCGTTTGATGGACGGCGCTGCCAATCCATACCTGCTCCAGGCCGGAATTCTTGCGGCCGGACTCGATGGCATGAACAACAAACGCGACCCGGGTAAACGTCTCGACATCAACATGTATACCGAAGGCCATACCATAGAAGGATTGAAGAAGCTGCCTTTGAACCTGCTCGATGCGATTCGGTTGACTCAACAGAGCAAGTCGCTCAAAGCACAGCTTGGGGCGCCCCTGGTGGATGCCTACTGCAAATTGAAAATGAATGAATGGGATGACTTTTCCAAATCCATGTCACAATGGGAACGGGATCATACCCTGGATTGTTAATAGAACAGGCAGGTAAGATGTACCCTGCACAGCAGTTTATTTTGTCTCTATGGCGGTGAAAGAGGATCTCCCTGATAGCGACAGGTCGTGAACCCGGTCAGGTCCGGAAGGAAGCAGCCGCAGCGATCATTTCGGGTATCAGGACAAGGTGCTCCGGATCCGCCACCACAATAGCTGAAACTGGCGCTCCCTGACTGTCAGGGAGAATCCGGATGCGTGACCCGATCCCTTGCTGCGAAATTATCTACCTGGAAATGAATCAATGAGTTATCTGGCACTGGCGCGAAAATGGCGGCCAAAGATTTTTTCGCAGGTGATTGGTCAGGCACACGTGGTATCCGCACTGACTAATGCACTGAACAATCAACGTGTCCATCATGCCTTTTTGTTTTCCGGGACCCGGGGAGTGGGCAAGACCACACTGGCGAGAATTTTTGCCAAGGCGTTGAATTGCGAATCGGGGATCAGCGCCGAACCGTGTGGTCAATGCACGCCCTGTCAAGGCATTGATCGCGGCAATCTGATTGATCTGATCGAAGTGGATGCGGCTTCCCGCACCAGAGTCGAGGACACCCGGGAGTTGCTTGATAATGTTCAATACACCCCGACTCAAGGCCGATTCAAGATTTACTTGATTGACGAAGTGCACATGTTATCGACACATAGTTTCAATGCACTGTTAAAGACCCTTGAGGAACCGCCCGAACATGTCAAGTTTTTACTGGCAACCACGAATCCTCAGAAACTGCCCGCGACCATCCTTTCCCGCTGTATCCAGTTCAATCTTAAATCCGTTGATATTGCGCTCTTGAGTACTCACCTGGAAAGCATACTCACGGCGGAAAAGATCCAATTCGAACCCCAGGCATTACTGACTCTGGCAAAGTCTGCCAATGGCAGCGTTCGGGACTCCCTGAGCCTGCTCGATCAAGTGATCGCATATTGCAACGGCAATATAACTTCCGGGCAGACAAGAGCCATGCTGGGTATGATTGATGACCAGTTGATCAATCAACTGCTCGATCGAATTATTACCAATAACACATCCGGTGTATTCACAACCATTGATCAGATGTCAGAAAAATCCGCGGATTATGCGACTGCCCTGGATGAATTGATGTCCCTTGTTCATGCTGTTTCGCTATTTCAACTCTGTCCGGAATCCTTGCAATATAAAGGAATTGATACCGGGGAAATCAGCCTGTTTTCCGACCGGGTTGATGCCGAAGAATTACAATTGCTCTATCAGATCGCACTGGTCGGAAAGCGGGATTTCCATTATGCCCCGGATCCCAGATCAGGATTTGAAATGACGGTAATGCGAATGCTGGCGTTCCAACCCCGAAAACGCGTCGTCAACCATCCTTCAGGCAAGCAACCGCAAACCGTCAAACCGGCTTGTGGCAAGAGTGATCCATCTGCGGCGCCTCTGGCGCCCGGAAAACCCAACCTCCAGGATATCGGAACTCCGCAAGGATGGCAGAACTTCATTGACCAGTCCGGGCTGACCGACGTCAAGCGGGGGCTGCTGATGAACATGTCACCGATCTCCGTTGACGGCCAGGTTATCACCGTAGTGCTGGATTCTTCCCGTCGAACCATGTTCACTGAAGACAGAAAGCGAAAAATCGAACAGCATTTCAAGGAGCGGTTCTCCATGGACATACGGCTCAAGGTCGATATAAAAGACCTGAGTCAATCCGCTGCTGAAAAGGAAACCCCGGCCCGGCATATCGAACAACAACGACAACAGGAGGAAAATGCCGTGCGCCAGGCATTCATCGGGGACAGTAATGTCCAAAAATTAATCGATGTCTTCGATGCCGAAGTAGACAGCGATTCGATCCGGAAAATCAAACAATAACCAGATCTGTTGGCTGTCGGCTGAGTAGTTCCACACCGGTTTCAGTAACTCTTACGGTTTGACCCAATGTCATTGAATTTCCGGTATTGCTGTTCATCAGGATAATGTGGACAAAGAAAACGTTGTTTGCCTGCATCACATACGGGTTGTTTTCATAGAACATCGGAAAATCCATCCACGTCGGCGTGTACATCGCACCGAGGCTGTAGCCGCAGGCGCTCATACGGTGTTCCTGATACCCCGACTCATCCAACGCCCTTGCATGTTCAGAAAACACGACGCCCATTGTCACTCCGGGTTTGATCGCCTGCAGGCAGGCTTCCATCGCGTGCGAGCAGGCCCAGTGCATACTGATGTGCTCGGTTACCGGCGAACCGGTCAGAAAGGTCTGCATCAGGCAGGCATGATACCGCCGCCAGCAACCCGCATACTCGAGCGTGAGCTGATCCTGCTCGCCTACCGTTCCCCTGCCGGAAAAATAACGACACAATAGTGCACTGGCGCCGGAGCCGATAATGAATTCATTTCCCGGATAATCCCCTCCCCCTTTGAATACGGCGCCTTGCATCGCTGCCAGAATATCGCCTTCGAAAACCCCTGGTCCCGCGGTCGATACAGCCGCATCCATTGCATCATCGGCCAGACTTGCGGCCTTTCGAACATATTCAATTTCAGCATCGCTTTTCACCACTCGAAGCTCACTGACCAGGGTTGATGCATCCTTGAGCACACAAAATCCGTCCAGTACAGCATCCAGCATTTTGCCGTAGGCTGCAGAGAGGCCATAAGCATTGTATTCGCAACCGAGTATGCTTCCCGCGGCACAGTAATCCTGCAGCGCCAGCTTCAGATCATTCGTTGGATCGACACCCTCGCCATCAATCCATACCCGGATATCCTCCAAATCCGAGGTGTGCTGCGCCTGTCTCAGGTCCGGTACCCGGGTCAACAGAAAATATCGACCATCCACACCCAGGTACAGACATTGAAAAAAGCAATAACCGAATGTGTCATAACCTGTCAGGTAATACATGCTTTCCTGCTTGAACAGCAGAATTCCATCCAGGTTTCTGGATTCAAGCAGGTTGATCACTGCGCTGCGACGGGCAGCAAGTTCAGATTTCTCGAAATGCAGGGGCATGGCGGATTCCTGGGAAGATGAATGGTAAAGTATAATCCGGGTTAATTATGAACCAGGAACAAGCGGATGGCACGACCTGTTAATACTCGTTTTGACACCCTGGCGCTGCATGCAGGACAACGACCAGACCCGGTTCACGGCGCCCGCGCAGTCCCGATTTATCAAACCGCCAGCTATGTATTCAAAGATAGCGATCAGGCAGCCTCGCTGTTCAACATGGAACGACCCGGACATGCCTATTCCAGATTGTCCAACCCGACCACAGCCGTATTCGAAGAGCGTATCGCGGCGCTTGAGGATGGCGTCGGCGGCCTGGCAACCGCAAGTGGACAGGCGGCGCTGCATCTGGCGATTTCGACCATCATGGACGCCGGTTCCCATGTGGTTTCATCCAGTGCGATTTATGGAGGGTCGCACAATCTGCTGCAATATACCCTTCCCAGATTTGGCATTGAAACGACATTTGTGTCGCCCCGGGATATTGATGGTATCCGTAATGCCATTCGACCTGATACCCGTCTTATCTTCGGGGAGGTGGTCGGTAATCCGGGCAGCGACATTCTGAATCTGCCAGTGGTGGCCGAGATAGCAGAACAGAACAGGATTCCATTGTTGATCGATTCCACCTTCACGACACCTTACCTGATCAAACCATTTGAACATGGCGCACATCTGATCATGCATTCTGCTACCAAGTTCCTGTGTGGCCATGGCACGGTAATCGGTGGTGTACTGGTCGACCAGGGCCGATTCAATTGGGAAAAAAGCGGGAAATTCGAGACACTTTCCGGACCCTACAAAGGATTTCATGACATGTCTTTTGACGAGGAATCGAGCCAGGCTGCGTTTTTATTGCGCGCTCGGCGCGAAGGGTTGCGGGATTTTGGCGCGTGCATGGCGCCGACTGTGGCATTTTACATTCTCCAGGGCATAGAGACCCTGTCCATCAGAATGGAGCGTCATGTATCCAACACACGCAGGGTTATCGAATTCCTGCAAGCTTCAGACCGGGTTGAAGATATCAGTTATCCGGAACTGCCCGAGCATCCCGATTATCAGCTTGCCCAGCAATTATTGCCCAGGGGGGCGGGGGCAGTATTCAGTTTTACCTTGAAAGGCGGGCGCGAAGCAGGCCGTGCATTTACCGAAGGTCTGGATATCTTTTCGCATCTGGCCAATGTCGGTGATGCAAAATCCCTGGTGATTCACCCGGCAAGTACGACTCATTACCGCATGAGCCGCGAAGACCTGCTGAAGGCAGGAATCAATGAAGGCACGATTCGCATATCCGTAGGTCTGGAAGATGTTGATGATCTGCTGGAAGATCTGTCCAGGGGTATTTATCTGGCGAAAAAAGCTACCGGCAATTAAATCATGTACTTGACGATCAATGAAACCGGCTACTACGCTTATACCGGGACACATGAACTGAAGGAAGACCTGGACACAGTGGTTTTTCTGCATGGCGCTTCGATGGACCATTCCGTCTGGTCGCACCAGAGCAGATATTTCGCCTACCATGGATATAATGTTGCGGCGCTCGACCTGCCAGGACACAAGTTCAGTGATGGCGCCCTGTTGTCTGCGGTAGAAGACATGGCGCAGTGGCTGAATGACATCGTTGATCTGATTCCGACTACCGGCATTCATCTGGTCGGACACAGCATGGGGTCACTGGTTGTGCTGCAAGCCGCCGCAGACTTCAATCATGCAAGGCAGAAACTGAAGACACTCTCACTGGTTGGTTTCAGTTACCCGATGTCGGTTACACCGCAACTGATGGATGCGGCCCGGAACGACCCCGGCAAGGCCTATTCGATGATGACCCAATGGAGCCATACCTCAAAAATCGGGGGCGAGCCAGTTCCCGGATTCTGGTCTGCCGGAATGCAGATGAGCATGATGCAAAACAGCCCCGAAGGATCGATCTTCTGTAATTTGCAGGCCTGTAATAACTACAAAGGGGGTGAGGCGGCATTCGAAAAAGTAAGTTGCCCGATCCTTTTTATCAGCGGGCAACTGGACAAGATGGCGCCAGCCAGACTTGCAAGACTTGAGGCCGAGCGGAACGAGTTGGCTGAAATCATCATGATTCCGAATTGTGGTCACAGCATCATGTCGGAATCTCCTGATGGCGTTCTGGATGCGCTGGTCGTTTTCATTGGCAACCACACAGCTTGATTGATCCTGTTTGGTCTATAATTCAACCACTGGCATAAACTTCGAAACAAGGCAGAATATTCGAATGCAGGGAATTGATCTGTTGATTACACCGAAATGGATAATCCCCATTGCTCCGGATGAGCGGGTTCTTGAGGGACACTCTCTTGCGGTCAATCGTGGTCAGATTATTGATCTGGATAAGTCTGAATCAATTTCATCCCGATACACGGCAACAACCAGTCTTGTGCTCGATCAGTCCGTCTTGATACCCGGACTGATCAATAGCCATACTCACTCCGCCATGACGCTGTTCAGAGGTTATGCAGATGATTTGCCGCTGATGGAGTGGTTATCGGACCACATCTGGCCTGCGGAACAAAAATGGGTGGATGAGTCTTTCATAGAAACTGGAACGGACCTGGCCTGCGCTGAAATGATTCAGGGAGGTACAACCTGTTTCAATGACATGTATTTCTTCCCGGATATCGTAGCGCGACAGGCACAACAGGCAGGGATGCGAGCCTGTGTCGGTATGATTGTGATTGATTTTCCGACTATCTGGGCCAGGGATACCGATGAATATCTGAGCAAGGGACTGGCAGTGAGAGACGACATACGTCATTCAAATCTGATCACTGCCGCTTTTTCACCTCATTCGCCCTATACCGTATCCGATGAACCACTGCGCCGGATTGCAACCCTGTCAGAAGAACTCGATTGCCAGATACAGATGCACGTTCATGAAACTGCCCGGGAAGTGAGCGAATCCATGGCCATATACGGCGCCAGACCCCTGGAAAGGCTGGATCAACTTGGATTACTCGGGCCTCGTCTGATGGCGGTACACATGACCCAGCTTCTCGATGGTGAGATCAATACCCTCGCCGAACGGGGGGTTCACATCGTCCACTGCCCGGAATCCAATCTGAAACTGGCAAGCGGGTTTTGCCCGGTCAATGACCTCATTGGCGCAGGAGTAAATCTGGCTATCGGAACCGATGGTTCATCCAGTAATAATGATCTCGATATGCTGTCCGAAATGCGTACGGCCTCCTTGCTGGCCAAGGGAGTCAGTAATGACCCCACTGCGTTGGATGCCTGGTCTGCCCTTAAGGCTGCAACCCTGAATGGTGCAAAAGCTCTCGGGATCGATCATCTTGTCGGCTCCATCGAAGTCGGCAAACAGGCCGATTTTATTACCCTGGATTTATCCGATTGCAGTACTCAACCGGTATTCAATCCGGTCAGTCAGGTTGTCTATAGCGCGGTTCGCAGTCAGGTTTCCAATGTCTGGATAAATGGAGTGCGAGTACTTGATAATCATGAATTGACAACAATAGATAAAGATCGTATCTGCCATAGTGCACGTCAATGGCGTGACAAAATGGTTTCATAGAGCATTTGAAATGATCGGGGACAAGCAGAATCAGGTTAACGTGGACGATTCGGAAATCGAAAAATTCAGCCGGTCGGCTTCACGCTGGTGGGATACTGAAGGCGAATTCAAGTCTCTCCATCAAATCAATCCGCTGCGCTTGAATTATATTGACCGGCATTCCCGGCTTCCGGGATGCCGGGTTCTCGATGCAGGATGCGGTGGAGGTATCCTGAGCGAAGCGATGGCGTTAAAAGGCGCAGATGTGACTGGCATCGATATGGGTGAAGCACAACTCGAAGTCGCCAGGCTGCATGCCCTGGAAAACCAGGTTAAAAATATCGAATATCTGAAAATCACAGTTGAACAACTGGCCGAGGAAAAACCCGGTTACTGGGATATCGTCACCTGTATGGAATTGCTTGAGCATGTGCCGGACCCCGCCAGCATCGTTCAGGCCTGCGGCAAACTGGTCAAACCGGGCGGGATTGTCTATTTTTCCACCATCAACCGCCACCCGAAAGCATTTGTATTTGCCATATTGGGCGCAGAATATGCTCTCAACCTGGTGCCCGCAGGCACGCACCAGTACGAGAAATTCATTCGCCCAAGCGAACTCGACCGATGGGGCGACAGTTGTAATCTCAAAACCCGTGATCTGACCGGGTTGCATTACAATCCGGTTTTAAAAACCTACCGTTTGGGGCCGGGTCTGGAAGTCAACTACATCGCTCGCATGGAAAAACCGGTCGGACAATGACCTGCCTGCCTTGATAAATAACGTCGAAACCGTACTGTTCGATCTGGACGGCACTCTACTTGATACCCACCTCGATCTGAGTGGCGCTCTTAACATGGTTCTGGAAGACCATGGACAACCTCCCCTGCCGACAGAAAGCCTGCGTTCTTTCGCCTCGAAAGGGGCAATGGTCATGGTGTGTCTGGCATTCAAATGCGAACCCTGGGGCGATCAGGCGAAATTGTTGTTGAACCGGATGCTCCGTGCCTACGAAGAAAATATCGCAACCCACACCAGACTTTTCCCCGGCATGGATACGGTCCTTGAGAAAATCGAATCAAGCGAAAGAAGATGGGGAATTGTGACCAACAAACCCGGATATCTGACCGATAAGCTGCTGAATGTCCTTGCGATGCCTTCCACCCCCGGAGTGGTGATCAGCGGTGACACATTAAAGGTCAAAAAGCCCGATCCATTGCCGTTGATCCATGCCTGCAACAGTCTGGGGGGTGATCCGGCCAGTACGATTTACATCGGCGATGACGAACGCGATGTCCAGGCCGGCAAAAACGCCGGAATGGTTACCCTGGCCGCATCCTATGGCTACATTGTTGACGGAGAAGACCCCCATGCCTGGGGCGCCGATGGTGTGATTGACCGGGCAGTTGACATCCTCCCCTGGTTGTAGGCTGAAATCTGCCCGGCCGTTGATCACCAGATTATTCTCACCCCGGGATGCTGCCGGATGGTGCAATCAGATGCGCCGCGACGGACTGTCGATCGGTTATGTCCCCACCATGGGCGCATTGCATGGTGGTCATCTGGCGCTGGTCAGAAATGCTGCTGAAAATAATGATGTCTGCTGCGCCAGTATTTTTGTCAATCCGTTGCAATTCAACAATCCTGAGGACCTGGCAAAATATCCCGCAAATCGGGACAGGGATTGCCTGCTGTTGTCGCAAGCCAACTGCAATATGGTCTACACGGGAAGTCTCCGGCAGTTTTTTCCGGACAGTGCGGATATGACCACCATTCCCCTGCTGGATGCAGGTAACACAGCATCGGGGCTGGAGGGCCTCTATCGACCCGGGCATCTTGAAGGCGTTGTTACCATTGTGGACCGACTGTTCAGAACCGTAGGCGATTGCTCGGCATATTTTGGTGAGAAGGATTTTCAGCAATCCCTGGTAGTCAGGGATCTGTCGAAGAACCTTTCGCGCGAGAACAGAAAAATCAATGTCATTGTTCATCCAACCGTACGCGAGCCATCTGGACTGGCCATGTCATCCCGGAATCAGCGCCTGTCGAAAAATCAAAGGTCGATAGCGCCAAAACTATATGAAGCGCTCTGCACTGCCAGGGATGCCTGGCAAAAAGGAGTAAGGGATCCCGTCACTCTGGAAAATATAATGCATCAAATTTTACGGCTTCCGGAAATTCGGATTGAGTATGCTGCGATCAGGGATGGGGCCAACTGGACCCGGCAAACCCCATCAGCCGCGATTGAATCTCCAAGGGCCCTGATTGCCGTTTATCTGGGTGAGGTCAGGTTGATTGATAATTTGTTTCTCGGCATTGAGCCCTGAATCATTTCAAATCCAGACAAACTATAAAAAGGTCAACCCGATAGCCGGTAATGCGTGTAATTTTCATATTGTCTTTATTGATTTTCCTCTTTTTATACTTGCCTCCCCGTATTTATTCTTTATTTCGTCAGCCAGTGAATCCAGCAACTGTTTTTTATCGCTTCGAGTATTTTTCGGATCCAATTTATTAAAAACCTCATCAAAAATCGTGGTTTGCTGTCTTTCATTTTCTCCAAAGCCGGACATCCTCACCCCTGCGAGTCGAATTAAAACTGGCTTGTTCTTCAGCGTTTTTTGCAGGATTTTTTTGGCGGCCTGCCATATATCGTCGGTCGTATTGGTATAAAAATCCAGACTTCTGGAACGGGTAATTGTCTTGAAATCATCATATCTGATTTTCACAGTGACCGTTTTCCCTTTAATCCCGGCTTCCCGCAGTCGATATCCAATACCTTCAACCATATAAAGCACGCTTGATTCAATCGAACCATACTCGGTAATGTCGTGCTCAAAAGTCATTTCCTGGGAAACCGATTTGACTTCATTGTCGGGGGTGACTTCCCGGTCGTCAATTCCATGCGCCAGATTCCACAACTGTTGCCCGTATTTGCCGAACTGCCTGATCAGAAATTGCTTTGGATGTGATCTCAGATCGCGTACTGAATTGATCTTGAATCCGGCAAGCCGTGCCTGGGTAACCTTACCCACTCCCCATATTCGTTCGACCGGTAATGAATCAAGAAAGGATTGAACCTGTTCAGAATGAATCACTGTAAATCCATCCGGTTTACCGTAGTCGCTGGCAAGTTTTGCCAAAAACTTGTTCGGTGCAGCCCCAACAGATGCAATCAGATCCAATTCCAGTTTGATATCTGACTTGATGCGTTTGCCTATTTCAATCGCACCCCCGTATAACCTTTCACTACCACGGGGGTCCAGAAATGCCTCATCAAGAGACAAAGGCTCGACCCTCGGAGTATAACGATTGAATATGGCGCGAATTTGCCGGGATACCTGACTATATAAATTCCCCCGCGGTTTGATAATAATCAGGTCAGGGCATCGTTTGACCGCGGTAGCCGTAGGCATCGCACTGTGTATACCAAATTCCCTGGCTGCATAATTCGCTGCTGCAACCACTCCTCTGGCAGAAGCCTGACCACCGACAATCAGGGGTCTCCCCTTCAAACCCGGATTCTCCCGCTCTTCCACAGAAGCATAATATGCATCCATATCTATATGCAGAATCATCTTTCAATCCATAATCCTGGCAGAAATTATTTAAGGCTGTCTGGTATCATCGTCTGGGGTACACTCAGGATTTTAACGGAATAATACCCACAACGTCATGTATTCTTCTGAATCTTGCCTGGAAGTGTCCAATTTGTCCTGTGAAAGAGGGTTCAGACAGTTGTTTGATAATCTGTGTTTCAGGCTGGAAGCCGGGGAGATCGCCCATATTACCGGGCTCAATGGGGCAGGCAAGACAACCCTGTTACGTGCAATCGCTGGATTATTTCAACCTGAATCCGGTGAAATCACCCTGGATGGAGATACAATTCCGGAACATCATTCCGGGATCGCTTACCTGGGGCATAAAATCGCATTGAGAGGCAGTCTTACTGCCAGAGAAAATCTCGAATTTGCCGAAAATATTCACGGTATATATTCGGATATTTCTATAGATGAATCATTTAACATTTTAAATGCAATAGATTATTCCGATCTCCCGGTGTCGGAATTGTCTGCCGGTCAAAAACAACGCATCGCGCTTGCCAGAGTATTAAGGACAGATGCTCCGCTATGGCTATTGGACGAACCCGCCACGTCACTGGACAGCGACGGAGTCCTGGTAGTCCAGCAACTTATCGACCAACACGCGAAGAAAAACGGTCTCACCCTGTATACCAGCCATCAGCCATTGCACCTGTCCACAAGTTGCCTTAAAACAATTCATATCTGAAAAACAGCTGAAATCCAGCAGCATCCACATCGCCTTGAAATTGAACTCCCCTTCCCTTACCCGTGTATTCATCAGCGTAATCAAGCGAGACACTTATCTGGCATTGAGAAATATCGGTGAATTTGCTTATCCGGTATTGTTTTTCGTGATTACCGTGTGTTTGTATCCGTTCGCAATCGGTCCGGACTCAGAGTTGCTTGTAACGGTATCGCCAGGCATCATCTGGGTGTCGGCACTGTTGGCGACCCTGTTTGCCCTGGACGGGATGTTCAAATCCGACTATGACGACGGCAATCTGGAACAATTCATTTTAAGTCCATACCCTCTTCCACTGCTGGTCTGTGCCAAAGTTCTTGCGCACTGGTTGATGACAGGATTTCCGCTCATTCTGAGTGCGCTGGTACTGGGATGGTTAATGAAACTGCCCGACTCTGCATTGCAGGCTCTATTTATAAGTCTGTTGATCGGAACTCCAGGGCTGAGCATAGCTGGCGCCATCGGCTCCGCGTTAACGGTCGGGCTGAAAAAAAGCGGGCTGCTCCTCACCCTGATCGTCATGCCGATATATGTCCCGATACTGATATTCGGTACTGGCGCTATACAGGCGGGACTGCTGCAACTCGACTGGTCCGGTCAAATCTGGTTCCTGTCAGCCATCGTCGTCTTCTTCATCACCCTGGCGCCCATCACCATCTCCACCGCACTAAAAATCAGCCTGAACTGAACCTGCCCGCAATCGTAGGGACAATCCCCCCGTGGTTGTCCCAGACATCCCCCGTTTCCGCGGGAAATCTGAGGATCAGTTTGAACTGAACCTGACCGCAATCTCAGGTAAGATCAATGATTGTCAAGCAGCCCATAAACTGCTTACAGGCAGTGCGAAGCAGCGGTCTCCGAACGGAAGAGATTGATCTCCAAGGTAGAAAACAAGCCCCGTTACAGTCCGTGTGCAACCAGGGCCCTTGCTTGCGAACCATTTAATGTGCCGAAAATCTTCCGCTCTCACTGTTGCCGACGCTTTCACCTCAACGCCAACTATATGCGTATCCGCATCGACAACAATATCGATTTCACGCTTGTCACGACTCCGCCAATGATAGAGCCGTACATCCCGGTTTTGGAACGGCAGGCAGCGAACCAATTCATTAAACACAAAGCTTTCAAGCAACCCGCCTAACGCAGAAGGGTTTGCCGAAACATCGAAAGTATCAGGAGTAAAGTGACGCAATGCGCAGGCGATGCCAGTATCAACAAAGTGGTATTTCGCAATCCTTATGTCACGACTACCTTCGCCAGATGCCCAATGCCCAAGTCGGATGATGACAGACAGTTTGGTCAGAACATTGAGATATTGTTCGACCGTGACTCCCTGAATACCTAAATCCTTTGCAAGCGAAGATATACTCACTTCCGCACTGGTCCTTGTAGCCATTTGGTCAATCAAGCGTCTCAACGCATCCGGCTTTCGGATGGGGAAGACGTCGGCCACATCGCGTTCAACCACAGTATCAATGTAAGATCGATATTGTCTTTGTCGGGCACGGAGGGGCAGGTCGCGAATATCGGGATAGCCGCCTGCCAGAATAAAGTCGATATACTCGTCGCGTGTCCTGACTTCAGGTTTCGGCGTATCGGAAAGTTCTGGTATTTCGCGCATTGCCCAATCAAGAATCGTGGACGGTGCACATCCGGTAATCTCGGCGATATTCAGAGGCCAAAGTTTGAGTGTGAGGACACGTCCTGCGAGGGAATCTGACACATTGGCTGCGGTAAAGACATTGGACGAACCGGTTAGCAGGAATTGTCCTCTACGACGGTCTTCATCCACGATACGTTTGATGGCGAGCGCAAGGGACCTGGAGCGCTGCGCTTCATCAATGACAAGTGGGGCATCTCCAAGGCTTTTTCGTTTTGATGCTAAAAGACCCGCCGCATCAGCCTCGATTGCGCTCAAGATCACTTCGTTATCAAGTGTCAGAAATTCGCCTCCGCCATAGAGGTCACGCACAAGCGTTGTCTTCCCAACCTGCCTTGGTCCAACCAGATTGACGATACGCGACATTTGCAATGCATCAAGCAATTCGGCCTGCATATGCCTTGGAAGAGTGTGAACCCGGGTATTCATCTCGGTCCGCTGAAAGTTTGACAATTCGTATACTATAAAGTCTCCGGATTGTACATTAGGAACTCCGCGGATTGTACATTAAGAACTCCGCGGATTTATCATTAGGAACTTCGCGGATTTATCATTAGAGATGGGAATTATGTATTTGACTGTTAGCAAGAAACGGAAATGTCGTTGTGGATTCCCGCTTCCGCGGGAAAGACGAGGGGCGGGATGCTGCGTCGTCAGCCAAGTGCAGTTGTTAATTGGTCATCGCACTTGAGCAGTTTAACCCGTGTCAATTTCCCACGGAACTGAACGTTTAGGGACCGGAGGCTCTTTAGAATTTCCCTGTGGGTACCCCCTCCATGCACCAAAACCGGAACAAATTCGAACTGTGTCTTTGATGGGAGCCAAACACCAGCCTGATCAGCGCCCTTCTGGAGTTGTTCCACTGCATCGCTGGCGCTCGGCACTTTTCCGCTCTTAAGCTCAATAGGCACCACCTGCGCCATGACCTGCGTTTTGTGTTTTTCTCCGACGTACAAATAATCGCACCGTTTCTGATCATCGGGGATTCCCAAGGCCTTGCAGTCCATATCAACAATAATGCGGTTTAACGGTAAGCCCTGCAAGCCAACTTTACATCCACCCTTGTTGCAACTCGTGACATGGCAGCGCTCGGGCACTGACCCCTTCAATGCCTGAACAGCCCCGTTCATTTATTTTTTACTATCCTGGATACGATTGAATATATTCGCGCTGTCGTTGTACAGTTCCTCACTGACTGTATCAAAATCGGCGGGATACAGACCGGTTTCACTATCTAATTCAACTTCTTCCACAACCGAACCCTGCGGATGTTTTTTTTGTTTGAACAGCCAGGCGCCTACCTGGTCCGGGCGCAGGGCGATATTTTCATCGGATAGTTCCTTGCGCTGTTTTTTGGAAAGACTGGATCGCTGTACGATATTGGCGAGTTCTTCAAGCACCCATTCACTGTGTGTGGTGATGATTACGCGGATACCGGAATCAACCAGCAACGCAAGCTGGCGGGTGAATTCAACCTGCATAGCTGGATGCAGATGTGATTCCGGCTCCTCGACAATCAGGACATTGCCGGGCATAACCCAATGACGCAGATACAACACCACGGGCGCAAGCTCCGAAACCATGGATGAAGCGTTCATTAAAGGCAGGTCGTCCTGCCATCCCTCCGGTCGGTAGGCGAAGCGCGGATAATTCGTGATCTCTGATCGGTCTATATGTACCGATCCACCGAGAATAGCCTTTTCGATCCTTGTGCCATGGCCCTGGGACTTACCGCCCCGATATGACGGATGGTCATGATCAATCAACTGTTCAAGGAAATCAGCCAGCACACCCGACAGCACGGGTGTCCGTGCGGCCGGGCGCAGTCCGGTCATCGCCGCACTTTCAATCAGGGCGCTGACAACCACATTGTGCGCATGCATCACCCCGGTTCTGTCAGCCGGGAGATAGAATGCAGTATCATTCAGGGGGCCGAAGAGGGCGGGACGGGTGAAATCGACTAAGGCCTCGATCAATCGCCAAAACATAAAATGCTTTTCTGGATCATTCGGGGGCAAATCAGAATATCTGTCAAGCAAGTGGTTAATGCGCCGATAAAGGTACCAGGGTTTACCCTGGATTATTATTCCTTCGGGAACTGATACCTTGAGTTCTGTTTTTTGTGGCTTCAACGTCAATCTATGTTCAAGCGATGCCGAATCGTTCGGAAGACGCCTTCGAATATCGATGCGTGCGCCGCCCCTGCTTTTTTTCCGGATAAATTTGCTGGTCTCGTCGATGCCAAAACATCTGAGAAGCTCAAGACCAAGTAGATCGCCCTGCGTGTTGAACTCTGATTGAATCTTATCCGAGATAAAATCGGGAAGAACAATGGACTTTGTGCTCTCTGGTTTTAGTCTGTCACCACTCCCAAATTCTTGTTGCAGCCATTTGAAAGTGGCATCAACCTTATCCTGGGATGGCATCTCTTCGTCTTTCCTAGACATCCGGGATGGTCGGTGCAAGAGGAAACCATGTATCCTTTCGCGATCACTGAAATACCGATGCAACGCATAGATCAGAATCGCCAACCAGGATTTTCCGGTATTGCTTGTCCCGACGAACACCGTCAATGGGCGTAAATCAATCCTGGCTTCGCGGATCGGTCCAAAATTTGACACTTCGAGTTCGAGCGAATCTTTGGTCACGTTATCGTTCATAATCTTGCTCAGTTCCTGTATCTTCCCTGGTTTGTATGTCTGCGTCCCCTTCTCATCCCGGTGTCTGTGCTCGTCCCAACCGCCGCCATCATCACTCCCTCAATGATGAGGAGTCGCTGATAATACTCCATCGGGGTCAGCAATCCAATCGCCGTCATCATCACCCTGGTGCCCATCACCATCTCCAGCGCACTAAAAATCAGCGCTGAACTGAACCTGCCCGCAATCGTAGGGACAATCCCCCCGTGGTTGTCCCAGACATCCCCGCTCCTCACGCTCCCGATGAACATCTTGCACAGGCGATGCCATTATCAACAAAATGACTAACACGTTAAAAAAAATGTCTGTTATGTTCAATTCTGAACAAATCTTTCACTATAATATTTAGTCAGGACACATCAATTCAGCTCTTCAACATGATGTTCTTAAAGCGCAGATACTGCATTTGGTTCATTCACATGATATGCACGAAATCAGTAGGCGTGCACACGCAAATTCTCGCTCTATTGACCACTGACGAACTGCCCACACAAAACATCATGAAAATTAAAAACATAACTGCAACACCGCTGCACCTGAAGCTAAAAAATCCCTACCACTGGGCGCAAGGTGTTAATTACTGGGCTGAAGTCGTTTTTATAACAATTGAAACAGATGTGGGTATAATTGGTTATGGAGAGTGCTTCGGTGCTCCAAATTGTGAAATGACCGTTACTGCAATGATGAAAATGCGAGACGTACTACTTGACATGGACGTCCATCAGATTTCTAAAATCACAAATTTATCCCATCGAAAACTCTGCGCCAGTCATGGTCCTGGAAACCACAAAAGGCTCTCGTTTCAGTTAACCGTAGGCCTGGAAATGGCACTATGGGATATCGTTGGCAAAGCTAATAATCTACCAGTTCACAAATTGCTGGGTGGCGCACAAAGGGAACACATAAAATATTTCGGCTTTGCTCAAGGGGCGACACCAGAAGAAAAAGCTAAAGAAGCGAAACGACTAATCGAAGAAAACTATGAAGTAATTTATATAAAAATTGGTTTTGATTTTGAACATGATATTCAGTCTGTCGCTGCAGTACGAAAGGCGATCGGCAACAAACGCTTACGAGTCGATGCAAACGAAAACTGGGACATATTAACCGCAAGGACGATGTTGCGTAAATTGGCTCGATACAACATAGAGATGATCGAACAACCTGTTGATGCCTCCAGTCATGCTTCTCTCTCTCAACTGCGTAACAGCAGTGACATTCCAATTGCAGCCGATCAATCCATTCACACAGTCCAGGATATTTTTGAAGTCTGCAAAATCGAAGGAGCTGATTTAATAGTTCTTGGTCTACATGAGTGTGGTGGCTTGCTGAATTTTATCCGCTCAGCAGCAGTTGCAGATGCCGCTGGTCTAAATATTTCAATACACGGTAATCTTGAATCCGGAATAACTACTTGTGCGTCGCATCAAGCAGCATTGACTGTAAACAATTTAGACGATGGGAATCAAATAATGGGGGCTTTTCTTAGGGAAGATATTGTTGCATTACCCAACCTGGAACCTAAAGATGGAAAGTTAATGTTGAACGACAAACCTGGATTAGGATTTGAATTGGACTTTGATGCGATTTCCAGGGCATCTGAAGCTTATGCCAGGAAAACGTCTGGTTGATCTGCATCCTTGGAATTTAGTCGATGTCAAAGCCAGAAATATTGGTGATTTCTCTAGGTGGCACAATTTCGATGAGCGGAAAAAATGGTCAAGGAGTAACACCAAATCTGAATATCGCTGATCTTACTCGTTCAATTCCCCAATTGAACGAGATAGCCTCGACTACATTTTTTCAAATCTGTCAAAAACCAAGTTGTGCGCTAACTCTGGGAGATTTGGCAAGTGTCGCCAAAAAAATCAACAAAGTGAAAGCAATTGGCATCCAGGGAGTTGTTGTAACCCAAGGAACGGACTCAATTGAGGAATCTGCTTTTGCTCTTGATTTATTCCTGGATGGCAGTATCCCGGTTGTAGTTACAGGAGCGATGCGAGACGCATTGGCGCCAGGGGCTGATGGCCCGGCAAATTTAGTAGCTGCGGTAAAAGCGGCATCGGACTCGTCCTTGCA
Organism: Arenicellales bacterium; assembly: GCA_963663315.1. Lineage (GTDB taxonomy): Bacteria > Pseudomonadota > Gammaproteobacteria > Arenicellales > Poriferihabitantaceae. The sequence goes on from OY760176.1 coordinate 1,267,116, forward strand.
AAACTATGGAGTGTTGGTGCTCATTGACAACGAGCTTCATCTGGCAACACACGTAGTTAAGTCAGACTCTTGTAAGTCCGGAGCATTTACATCACCAAAGTCGGGATCAATTGGGCGCGTAGTTGAGGATCGGGTTGTGAACTTTTTTCTCCCCCGTGAACGTTTATTTTTGAAACTTGAGAATGCTTTTAATTGCGATAAAACAATTCCACAAATTGGTTTGGTGTTTCCATGTATAGGAGATGACCCGTCAGTTATTTCTGCATACGAAACACTTAACATTAAAGGGTTAGTGGTGGCTGGAATGGGTGCAGGGCATATACCGCCTCAACTGGTTCCCCGGGTGCAACAACTTGCCAGAAACATCCCGGTTGTATTGTGTTCGCGCTGCTCAGGCGGTTATGTGTTTCAGAACACTTATGGTTATTCAGGGGGAGAAATAGATCTTTTCAATAGAGGAATACTATCAGGCGGATGGCTTTCTCCTTTCAAGACCAAAATCTTACTCTCATTACTTATCAACCTTGAGTATTCTATCAAGGACATTTCAGATGCATTGAGATACTTTGACGGAGGAATAATACATTAATTCGATATAATGTGAGGTATTTGCAAAATTGTCTGGGTGACAGGTTTTTGGACATGTTGCCCACGAAACCGTGCGCTACCGGGAACGTTCCACCGTCGATTCAAGCGTCTATAATCAGAGTTTTGCAAGTACTTCATGTGATCTGATTTTGTACTACAATAATCAATGACTACGTTTTCCAAACCCAGAGAAGAACAGGGCAATCACTCAATCGATCTTGACAAAATTGAACCCGACGTTCGTTTCGCATTCATTTTGTCACCTGAATTCACTTTGTTACCTTTCGCAGGATTTATCGATTCAGTACGACACTGTGCAGACGAACGAGATCTAAGCAGACAAGTCTACTGTCGGTGGAATTGTATTGGACCAAACTTGCTCCCGGTAAGATCAAGCTGTGGCTTGGAAGTCAAGCCATGGGAAACATTCGACGAGCCTTCAAACTATGATTACATAATCGTTGTTGGAGGACGATTGCAACATTTCGATCAACATGATCCATTGACTTTTCAGTTTCTACAACAGTCCGATGCTGAGAATATTCCACTTGTAGGTCTGTGTACTGGAAGTTTCGCACTTGCGGAAGCGGGCTTAATGGACGGTATACGATGTGCAGTGCATGCCGTACATAAAGAAGAGTTGATTGAGCGGTATCCTAAAGTTATTCCAATTATCAATGAAATGTACGTCTCTGAACACAACAGAATAACGTGTCCCGGAGGGACAGCCGCGATAGATCTTGCAATTGATATTCTTTCAAAACACTGCGGGGCCAACAGGGGTAGCAAAGTCATATCCGAGCTTATAGTCCAGGAACATCGAAAAGCGCGTCATATTGGGGAACTTCCTTTTCGTGAGTTGGAAACATGTGGCGATTGGCGAGTAGAGCAAACCATAGGCATTATGAAACAATCCATGAGTCAAACTATTCCCATAGAAGACATTGCGAAAAAGTTATCTGTGAGCCACAGACAACTGGATAGAGTGTTTCAGAAATTCGTTGGGAAATCACCTCAGGAACTTTGGCGTGATATGCGTTTAGAACACGCTAGATGGAGGTTGTTAAACAGCTCTAGAGGCATTACGCAAATAGCACAAGAATTCGGTTTCTCGGATTGCGCCCATTTTGCCCGATGGTTCAAAAAGACATACAAACTAAGCCCGAAACATTATCGTAACAGCAGACAACGGGACTTCTGGTCAAAAGAAAAGAATTATGAATGAGTTTTCAGACGTTACGCATTCCGCGTCGCATGATTTTTTCTGCTCGCCGCGCAACAAATGACATTGGTAACGATAGCGACAAATAGATTACCCCGACCAGTAAATAAAGGTGCATCGGTAAAAAAGTGGAGGAAGCAATGTCCTTCGCAGTTAGCAAAAGCTCAGGAGCAGTTATTAGTGCACAAAGGGAACTGTCTTTGAGGAGCAAGATCAGCATATTCAACATGGGCGGAACAATAATCCTGATCGCAAGTGGAAATAGTATGAATCGAAACGACTTAAATGGGGTCATGCCAACAGCTAAAGCAGCTTCACGCTGTCCGGCATGAATGGCTTGGAATCCTGATCTGAAAACTTCAGCGATATATCCTCCCATACTTAGCCCCAGCCCCACTACCCCGGCCCAGAATGCATCAAATATGATTCCAAATGATGGCAAGCCAAAATAGATTAGAAAGAGAATAACCAACGTAGGGACGCCACGAGCGACCTCAACGTAACCCTTGCTAAACATTTGCAATGGCTTTGATTTGCTCATTCTGCCAAGTGCAATTAGCATACCAACAATCAATGCCAGGATGTAAGCAAAAAAAGTAATCCCTAAAGTTACCCAAATCGCAGAGTAGATTTGTGGGCCCCAGTCATGCCAGTTCTGGACGTAAACTGATAGAAATTCGATCATCTCACTCCAGAACTCGCTTGCTTTTCAAATCGATCTGCCAAACGTGCCAGAGGGAAGCTCAAACAGAAATAGATTACTGCAACGAGAAGATAAATAATTTCAGTGTCAAATGTCCTCGTGACCAGGTTTCTTGCGAAGAACATTATTTCAGGGGCTGCAATCGCGGAAACAATTGACGTGTCTTTCAATAATCCTATTGCATAGTTCGCCAAAGGAGGAAGAGTTATACGCCAGGTTTGAGGCAAAATTATATCTCGAAGTGCGCCCAGAGGAGTCATTCCAACAGCCAATGCCGCCTCTCGCTGTCCAGAGTGAATCGCAGAAAATCCTGCCCTGAACACCTCCGTTAACATGGCTCCGCCTATCAAGCCCAAGCCTAATACAGCAGCCGTAAATGGCGCTAGATTCATCCCTGCGTGAGCGAGTCCAAAGTAGAGAATGAATAACACTGCAAGGGGGGGTAGCCCCCTGAATACTTCTACATATATGTTAATTAGCAATATCAACGCTTGTTGAATGAAATTGTAAACAATCCCAAATGTTGTTGTTGCCTCACCACGCCCTTTCCCGCCAAAGGTCTTTATCGCTCCGAACAACAATCCAATTGCAATCGCTAAAATAAAGGTAAGAACAGTAATACTAACTGTAAACCCTGCTCCTTTGAGCAGGGTGATGGTGTAAAGATGAACTTTGTCTGCCAAGGGCATTTCTAGACTCACATCGAACTATTAAGGTTACTTTCGATCAAGCATTTGACCTAAAAAGTTCTTTAGTCTTTCGTGAACTGGATCATCTATGATTTCCTTGGCTGGTCCTTGCTCGGCAATAATGCCTTCATCCATGAAAATCACTCGATCAGCAACTTCACGTGCAAATGCAATTTCATGTGTAACCAGCATCATGGACCGTCCTTCATTCGCCAGTTCGTGGATAGTGTTTAATACTTCACCCACCAATTCAGGATCAAGAGCCGATGTGGGTTCGTCAAATAAAAGCAGTTTGGGTTTTTGTGCCAAAGCTCGCGCAATGGCAACACGTTGCTGCTGTCCGCCTGACAATCTCTCGGGATACTCGTTTATTTTATGTGACAAATGAACTTTCTCCAGCATATCCTCAGCTAATTCATTCGCCTCGTTTTTAGGCATGCCATTTACCTTATTCTGGGCAATGGCTACATTGTCTCTTACTGTTAAGTGTGGCCACAGGTAAAACCCTTGAAAAACCATTCCAACTGTAGCGCGCTGCCTTGCCAGGTCCTTCTCCGATACATGAGAATATTGATCTCCTTCTTTTCTTTCGCCGAACAGTTCCCCGTCCAGGTAAACATGGCCTTGAGTCGGAGTTTCCAAATAGTTTACACATCTCAAGCATGTCGATTTCCCGCATCCAGAGGGGCCGATCAACGCAATTCTCTCTCCTCGCTCCAAAGTCAGATCTATCCCATTGAGTACGTTTAGCTCACCGAATGACTTGTGCAGGTTTTCGACAATGAGAAGTTTGGAGTCTTGCATTACGATTGCTCATGAAAAAGCGGGCACAAAGAATGCACCCGCTTCAATAAACACCCTGGAATAGTCACGTTTCCTGGTGGAGAAGAATTTAGCTGCAACTTGGCTGCTCCCAATCGTCTGAGCGATCCACGCCAGCCCGCTGGTTCGTAGGTCCGGGATCAAACCAATGATCATCAGTCATACCATATTTGGCTGCAATATCTCGAATGGTGCAGTCAGACCACAATTCGTTGATAACTTTATTGACCGCGTCTATGAGCCCTGGATTCTCCTTGTTTGCGGCGAAAATAGTGTTTCCAGCCTTTGTAAGTTGCGGATAGTCGGTGTTTTCACCTTCACAAAAAGCCGTCTGGTGAACTCCCCAATCAGGATTTTCGGTAATAGCAAACTGAACTAATGGAGGGTCTGCAAGTAGCGCATCAACTCGACCGGTGATCAAATCCCTCATGGCCCCATCTGAGGTGTCGTACAATCTTAATTCCAGCCCGGGGATTGTTTTTAGCTCATTAACCCAACTAAATCCAGTGATGGTCGCGACGATCTTGTTTTCCAGGTCGCTCACCTTGCACAGTTTACTGTCTGATCTTTGCGCAATGGTTGCTCGAAAATAGTAGATAGGGTTGGAAAGCGTCATTACCTCAGCCCGTTCTTCTCGCCACCCCATCATTCCATGCATAATATCAACACGGCCCGCTTTAACAGACGCTATTTCTGCAGACCACTCCATTAGTGCGGGCACGACGGTTAGTCCAAGCTTGTCTGCCACCATCTGCATGATTTCTCCGTCAACCCCGATTAGTTTTCCATCCTGATAGCCCGTACCAGGCATGTCACCGTTGAAAGCTACGGTCAGTTTACCGTTTTCTACAGTGGTAAAATCAGCTGCTATAACCGTGGTTGTGGCAGAAGCTACAGCCAGACCAAGTGCAACTGTTATCCCTGATAAAATAGACTTGTATTGTTTAACTAGTTTCATTTGGAAATCCTCAATGTTCACAAAAAGGTGACTGTCTTTGAGATACGTACACTCCTCACAACCAGTCTCAATATTTGATATTAAGGAGAATTAACCTCAAATAATTGAACGAAATAGACGATATTAATAATCTAGTAGTCGTTATTATGGCCCTGGCATCTGCAGGTTGCCTGGTAATCCATTTGCCGGTACCCGTAGAGACATCCCCCCGTGGTTGTCCCAGACACAAGTGTATATAATCCCACCTTATATTTCCCCGTCGTCGAATCCCTCCACCGCCAGAATGAAATCGCCTGAAACTCGATTGAGAACCCGGAAGCCATCATGGTTATGGTTCCATCGGATGGGTTCCCCCTCCTGGTTTTATCAGTTTTCATCAAGGTGGGCGCCTGTTTTTGCCGTCCTTGCTCTGATTTTTCTGATAGCGGGTCTGTATTTTGGCCTGGTCGTGGCTCCTCCTGATTATCAGATGGGAGACAGTTACCGCATCATGTTCATTCATGTGCCGAGTGCATGGATGTCGATGTTTATCTATGTATTAATGGCCATCTCCGCGGGAGTCGGACTGATCTGGAAAATGAAGCTCGGACACGCTGTCGCCCGGGCTTGCGCACCATTGGGTGCGATGTTTACATTTTGCGCCCTGGTTACCGGATCCTTATGGGGGAAACCAACCTGGGGCACGTACTGGATCTGGGATGCCCGGCTTACTTCAGAATTGATACTGTTGTTCCTGTATTTTGGCTACATCGCATTGGGGAACGCATTTGACGACAGAACCAAGGGCTCCCAGGCCTCAGCACTTTTAGCATTGGTAGGTGTGGTCAACATCCCGATCATTCACTTCTCCGTTGAATGGTGGAATACCCTGCATCAAGGGTCCACAGTAACCAGACTGGGTCGGCCAACCATGGACATGGATATGCTGATTCCGTTGCTGATCATGTTCGCAGCCATCAATTTTTATTTCATAGCCTGTTTATTGAACCGGGTATGCTGTGAGTTGCTTGCTTCGGAACGCCAAACCCAGTGGGTCAGAAAAATTGTCACTGGTTGAATTTTTTCACATGGGTGGACATGGCTTCTTCGTCTGGACAAGCTATGCAGTCGTGTTGACCCTGCTCGTTTATCATTTCATCTTGCCGGTACTTAAACGGAGAAAACTGGTTCAACAGTTGTCTTCCCTCTACAGGCATAAAAATCACTGAAATGCGACGCAAACGCAAACAAAGGTTTATCGTGGTCGTTCTTATTCTGACCGGAATAGGCGTGTCCGTTGGACTGACCCTCAAGGCTCTGGAAAAAAACATCAATCTGTTTTTCAGCCCCAGTCAGATTGCTTCCGGTGAGGCGCCCGGCAATATTAATTTCAGAGTCGGTGGAATGGTGGTCGTCGGCAGTGTTGAACGGAATCCGGACAACCTTGAGGTGACTTTCGACCTGACCGACACGGCTGAAGCGGTTACGGTCGCTTTCACCGGAATATTGCCCGACCTGTTCAGAGAGGGACAGGGTATCGTCGCCTTCGGAAGCATGCAGGGCGACCGTTTTATTGCAGACCAGGTATTGGCAAAACACGATGAAAATTACATGTCGCCCGAAGTGAGCGAAGCGCTTAAAGCCGCAAACAGGGATAATTATATGACCACCGATCAGGGAAATGATCAAAACCCGATCAAGGAGCCGATTAATTGATACCGGAACTCGGCAATTTCTCTTTGATCCTGGCGCTGGCGCTGAGCGTCATGCTTGGCGTCTTACCTGTCATCGGCAACCGTCTGGGTATTCATCCGTGGATCGGTTTTGCCCGCCCGGCAGCGCTGGCGCTGGCGCCTCTGGTCGGAATCGCGTACGCCTGTCTGACCATTTCATTTATACAGAATGATTTTTCGGTCGCTTATGTGGCCAATCACTCCAATACCCATCTACCACTGATTTACAGGATATCCGGAGTTTGGGGAGGACATGAAGGATCGCTGTTACTGTGGGTTTTTATTTTGAGTCTGTGGACAGGAGCGGTGAGCCTGTTTTCCCGCGGGATTCCACTGGGACTGAGCGCCATCGTACTCTCGGTACTTGGCATGATCACGGCAGGGTTTTCAAGTTTCACCCTGTTTACATCCAACCCGTTCGAGCGACTTTTTCCTGTCCCACCCGAAGGCATGGACCTGAATCCCCTGCTTCAGGATATTGGCATGGCAATACATCCTCCGATACTGTATATGGGCTATGTCGGATTTTCAGTTGCTTTCGCTTTTGCCATCGCCGCCTTGATAACCGGAAAGTTTGATGCGGCATGGGCGCGCTGGACACGACCGTGGACCAATATTGCCTGGATGTTCCTCACCATTGGAATCGCATTGGGGTCCTGGTGGGCCTATTATGAACTAGGATGGGGTGGATGGTGGTTCTGGGATCCGGTGGAAAACGCATCCTTCATGCCATGGTTGATTGGTACTGCATTGATCCACTCCTTGGCCGCGACCGAAAAAAGAGGTGTATTCAAAGCCTGGACCGTACTCCTGGCGGTTATGGCCTTTTCATTATCACTGCTGGGCACTTTTCTGGTCCGGTCAGGGGTGCTGATATCGGTACACTCGTTTGCCACCGATCCCACTCGTGGATTATTCATACTGATATTTCTCGGTATCGTTGTTGGCGGGTCGCTGTTGCTGTACGCCTGGCGGGCGCCTGGAATTGTTTCGCGTGTCCGCTTCGGAACCACCTCCAGAGAGATGGCGATATTGTTGAACAACATCATATTCGGCATTCTGTGTTTTGCCGTTCTACTGGGCACGCTTTACCCGTTGATCATGGATGCATTCAATCTTGGAAAGATTTCGGTGGGGTCGCCGTATTTCAATTTCGTATTCAAAATAATCGGATTCCCTCTGGCTTTGCTGGTCGGAATCGGGGCGTTGCTGCATTGGAAGAAGGATCGAATCAACCGGATCAGTTCAGGCATTCTGATCTGCCTGATCCTGAGCCTGATCACTTCCGCCGGCATCCCATATTTTATGTTTCACCCTTCTTTTGGTGCATCGGCAGGTTTGTTTGCTGGCAGCATGATCATTTTTCTCAGCCTGAAAAACCTGATTGATCGAACCCGGCCAGGCAACCGTGTCGGTGCAATCATCAGCACGCCAATGGGAATATTCGGCATGGTGATTGCGCATCTTGGAATGGGGATATTTGTGATTGGAGTGACCATGACAACTGTCTACAGCGTAGAACGGGATGTTCGCCTGGCCCCCGGAGAACAATATCAGATCAATGGATATCAATTTGTTTTTGATGGTACGGACATAATTTCGGGGCCGAATTATCAGGCCGTACAGGGCAGATTCAAAATTCTCAGGGACGATAAAATGATTACCTGGCTTTTCCCGGAAAAAAGAACCTATCTGGTCCAGAAAAACCCGATGACGGAAGCAGCAATTGACCCCGGTATCACCCGGGATTTGTATATTGCCCTGGGTGAACCCCTGTCGGATACAGCGGACGGCACACAGTCCTGGGCTATCAGGATCTATTATAAGCCATTTATCAGATGGATATGGCTGGGCGCCCTGATCATGGCGATTGGCGGGTTGTCCGGGGCTTTGGACAAGCGATACAGACAATCGCGTGTGCCGACCCTGTCATCGGCAACAGCATAAGCGGGGCTGATCGTTGCAGAAGAAAACACTTTTTCCGTTTGCCGTTTTCATCCTGATCGTCGGTTTTCTGGCGATCGGGTTAAATCGGGATCCGGGCATTGTGCCGTCCCCTTTGATTGGCAAACCCGCCCCCGCATTCAGCGCACCAACCCTTCTGGGGGCGCAACCGGAACTGACCAGTGAAGAGTTGAAGGGCAAGGTATGGATATTCAATGTCTGGGCATCCTGGTGTGTTGCCTGCCGGGATGAGCACCCGCTGCTGATCGGGCTTCAACGCGACAAAGTGGCCAGTATCGTAGGACTCAACTACAAGGACAAGGAGGAAGACGCAAAAAGCTGGCTTGAAAAATTCGCAAATCCATACCAGGTGATAGCCCTTGATCCTGCAGGCGATATTGCTATCGATTTTGGTGTATATGGCGTTCCGGAAACATTTGTCATAGACAAGGAAGGCATCATCCGTTACAAGCATGTCGGACCGATCAGTCAAACGGATGTGACCGAAACGATCAAGCCTCTGATTACCGGATTACAGCAGGCGGACTCATGACAGGGATCAAATTATTCTTCTGCTCATTGGTTATGCTCGTCGCGTTCAGCGCCCAGGTTTTTGCACAAACTGAAATTGCCTCATTTGACGAGCCTGAACAAAGAGAACTGTATCAGGAATTGATAGCCGAACTGCGCTGTCTGGTATGCCAGAACCAAAACCTTGCCGACTCGAATGCGGACCTTGCCAGGGATTTGCGGATCAAAACCCATGAAATGGTCCGGGCCGGAAAAAGCCGGGAAGAAGTGGTTGAGTATATGGTGAGTCGATATGGTGATTTCATCCTCTATCGGCCGCCATTGAAAAATACCACCGTTGTTTTGTGGTTGTCTCCGTTTGGGTTATTGATCGTTATCGTTTTCATTGCCTGCAGAAGAATCCGACGAAACGCTCAATCAAATCTATCAGTTATCTCGGATAAACAATTGCAGCAGGTAAAATCAATATTGAATCGAACTGGAAAGTGATTCTGTTTTATCTGCTCCTGCTTGTGATTGCCGCCATTCCCGTTGCCATGGTATTGCCAGCCCTGGTCAGGAAAAAGAGCCGACAGACGGTCAATTCAGATCAACTGAATATCGAGATCGCGAAGAGTCGAATCAATGAGGTTCGACAACATCTGGAAAATAACCAGGATCGAACGATAGCCGAACAGGAGTTACAGGCAACATTGCTTGATGATCTACAGGACCAGGGCGACCGCGACAAAAAATCAACGACTGTTCCGGCAACCTGGAATATTTTGCTGCTCCTTGCGGTTCCCCTTGCGAGCATTGCCATTTATGCCTGGATCGGTAATCCGCAATTTGCGGTCAACGAGAATCTGCTTAAAGCAGGTAACCAGCATCCGGTTGAAAATCCGGATATCCATACATTGCTCGATCAACTCGAACAAAAAATCGCACAGGACCCGAGAAATCCGAAAGGCTGGGAACTTGCCGCCACAACATATATGAGTATCGGCAACTACGCAAAGGCTGAACATGCCTATGCGCAGCTCAACCAGATCATCATCGGCAATCCCGACCTGCTAACCGCCTGGGCCGATGCTTCAATCATGAATAGTGGAGGCTACACCCACAAGACAAGAATACGTATCGAAAATGCCCTGTCGATAGATCCGTTCCATGTGAACGCATTGTGGATAGCCGGGCTTGGCGCTCAAAACCTCGGCAACCACGCTGAAGCGCTCAACTATTTTAACCGGTTGAAACCTCTGCTCGGAGACAATCAGGATTCAATTGATCGGGTAAATGAGTTGATGAAAATCACTGACACCCAAAATGCCAATGCAGGTCAATCCGCCTCAACTTCCGCTACCAGGGAATCAGGCCGCAGTATAGCGGTAACGCTCGATATAGAACCTGATATACGGCAACGTATTGATGACGAGGCAGTGGTGTTCATCATTGCAAAAGCCAAATCCGGTCCCAGCGCCCCGTTGGCGGTCAGTAGACACACGGCAGCGGAGTTACCTCTGGAAACAACGCTTACCGAATCAATGGCGATGATTTCTGAATTGACTATTGCCTCTTTCGACGAAATATCAATCACCGCACGGGTCAGTTTATCGGGTAATGCCCTGCGGCAAAAAGGTGACTTTATCAGTGATGACGTAACGGTATCCAAAGATGATCATGACCGGTCTGTCAAGCTGGTGATCGAAAAGGAAATCACCGAATAAACAGGCCCGTTTCTGGCATATAATTGCATTGTTAATCAATCCATCGTTAAGAACCACAATGCAACACCTGGAACAAATCATAACCAAGGGCTGGGAACGGCGAGCTGAAATAACCCCGCAGAATGTGAATCCGACATTGAAAACAGCGATCAATCAGTCAATCGCGTTGCTCGATAGCGGCGAAGCCCGGGTAGCCGAACCGGATCAGGGAGGCTGGAAGGTAAATCAATGGCTTAAAATGGCTGTTTTGCTTTCCTTCAGGATCGAGGAAAATCGAATGATCATTGATGGCGCCACCAGATACTACGACAAGGTAGCCACCAAATTCAGCGACTATACCGATGATGATTTCGCCCACTGCGGTTTCCGGGTTGTACCGCCGGCCACGGTACGACGGGGTGCGTATATTGCCGAAAATGTGGTTTTGATGCCAAGCTACGTTAATATCGGCGCCTGGGTAGGCGCAGGCACGATGGTGGATACCTGGGCAACCGTGGGTTCATGTGCACAAATCGGCTCGAATGTTCATTTGTCAGGTGGTGTGGGGATCGGTGGCGTATTGGAACCACTACAGGCATCGCCTACTATCATCGAAGATAATTGCTTCATTGGCGCACGCAGTGAAATTGTAGAAGGTGTGATCGTCGGCGAAGGAGCCGTAATATCCATGGGCGTGTATATCGGTCAAAGCACCCGCATTATGAACCGGGAAACGGGTGATGTCAGTTATGGTCATGTGCCTCCCGGGTCGGTTGTGGTTTCAGGATCGATCCCGGCAAAGGATGGCAGCCACAGCCTGTACTGTGCAGTAATCGTCAAAACCGTCGATGAGAAAACCAGAAGCAAGGTAGGAATCAACGAACTCCTTCGTGGAATATAGAATTTATTGACCGGCAGGTACTACATGCAAACCGTTACCCGATTCCCTCCGAGTCCCACCGGGTATCTCCATATCGGGGGTGCCCGAACCGCCCTGTTCAATTGGTTGTATGCCAGGAAAACCGGAGGCGAGATGGTGTTGCGTATCGAAGATACTGACCGCGTGCGCTCTACCCAAAAAGCCATCGATGCGATTCTTGATTCGATGAAATGGATGGGATTGACCTGGAACCAGGGGGTCTACTATCAAACCGGACGATTTGATCGGTACCGGGACATCATTCAACAACTGCTTGATCAGGGCAAAGCCTATTATTGCTCATGCAGCAAAGAACGGTTGAATGAAATCAGGAAAGCACAACGCGCCAAGGGGGAAAAGCCAAGATACGATGGCTGTTGCAGGAACAAGAGACTGAATCCTGAAACCTGCGAATCCACTGTGGTCAGATTCAGGAACCCGCAACACGGATCGGTTGTATTCAATGATGTGGTTCGGGATAAAGTGGAAATTGCCAACAATGAACTCGATGACCTGATCATTGCGCGCAGCGACGGCATCCCCACCTATAACCTGACAGCAGTAGTAGACGATATGGATATGGGAGTGACCCACGTGATCAGGGGGGAGGACCATATCAATAATACCCCACGTCAGATCAACATCCTTGAAGCGCTTGGAGCTCCTTTGCCGGTCTATGCCCATGTGCCGTTGATTCTGGGAGAAGACGGGCAGCGTCTTTCCAAGCGTCATGGCGCCGTCAGCGTTCTTCAATATCGTGACATGGGCATTCTTCCCTCAGCCCTGCTCAACTATCTGGTCCGGCTGGGCTGGTCCCATGGTGATCAGGAGATATTCGACATTGACGAAATGATCGAATTGTTTGATATCGACAAGATCAACAAATCTCCGGCAACATTCGATCTGAACAAGCTGTTATGGATCAATCAGCAATACATTATGGCAATGGACCCGTCCCTGTTGGCCGGGGAAATATCCAAACGTCTCAATCAACGGGGAATCGGATTATCCAATGGGCCGCAGATGAGCGAAGTGGTTGGAATCATGCGCCAAAGGGCACAGACCCTGGAAGAAATGATAGATAAAATTCTTTATCTGTACACAGATTTCGATCAATATGACCCGCAATCCGTAGACAAGCATGTAACCGGTTCAACCAGCGGGATCCTGACCCGGATCATGACCGAACTGGAAACGCTGGAGGAATGGAACAGCGTTGAAATCAGCCGAACTATCAAGACGTTTGTCGCTGAGCAGGGAATAAGGTTTCCCGAAGTCGCCCAACCGCTTCGAATCGCAGTATCCGGGTCAGCTAACACGCCCTCTATCGACCTGACGCTGTGGTTGGTGGGGAAGCATCGGTCATTGCAGCGAATTGAAAAAGCAATCAGTTCGTTCTCGAAAATGACCTGAATAATCAACTGATAATCCTTGATTGCCTTTCGCTGTAGCCTTAGAATACGCATCCTCTTCGGGGCCATAGCTCAGCTGGGAGAGCGCAACACTGGCAGTGTTGAGGTCGGCGGTTCGATCCCGCCTGGCTCCACCAGCTTCTCTTGCCGGGTGATCCCCGGTTGCTGGTCATCGAAGAGGAAATCGACTGAAATTTCGTATCTGAGACAAGTTTATTGTCCCCATCGTCTAGTCGGCCTAGGACATCGCCCTTTCACGGCGGCAACAGGGGTTCGAATCCCCTTGGGGACGCCATTTATATATGCTGTAACTTATTGATATGTTGAGACACCCGGATTTTCGAGAATCCGAGCGCGCACGGCACCGTGTGGATCAAGCTCTTGTAGTTCTGCGCCGTGCACTTGCCGAATACTTGGCGACTCAACTTCGGAGCCAGCCCAACGAATTCAACGACTCCGACCTGACGCATATCCTGAGCACGTTTATCCAGCGGTTTGCGGAACTTCCCCAGAAGCCTCGCGTGCGTACGTTGGCGTTTGCGGCGAAGGATGCGCGCAACGACATCGCTCACTACAAGGGAACCCTGACTCCAGACCAGGCTCTCCACTACATCTCAACCGTGCGCCAACTGTTGCAGGCTATCGGCGCGGACGCGCGCCTCCACGACGTCGACAACCTCTATCAAGAGCAAATCCATGCACTTCAACCCAACCAGCGCACAGCACAACCGAATCACTCGTTCACGGATTCTGAACAATCCGCCGTCGTATTGACGCAGGCGGACCGCATCCGCTCATTCGCGACCAAATACTTCGTCGAACCCGCCAGAAATGCCGGCCACCAAACGGTATCGATCCGCGCCGGCGATGTCGGTGCCCGGATGAAGTTGGGATCAAACATCCCCAACGTCTGCAACGCGCTTGGTGGCCGCAAGTTCGGGGAACTCGCGGCTGTTACGCTCCTCAACCGCTCCGGACCCAACGTCGGCTCGAATACCGAGTTCACCTACACCGTCAAACATGGATAGATAAAATGCAGATCCGTTCTATCTGAACTCCGGGGTAGCCACCGCCTAGCCTGCCTCAGGACAGCCGCTCCAGGCGTATCCGATTTATTTTGCCTTTCACCGTATCGAGCTTTTCCACTTTTGCCAGCGCGCTGTTCAAATTTCCCTCCAGGGTTTCCTGTGTCAGAAAAATGATGTTGACATCTTCATCTGCCCGGCCACTGCCTTTTTGAACCACGGTATCAATACTGATATCGCTTTGTCCGAATATAGTTGCAATGGATGCCATCACCCTGGGTCGATTGATCACACACATTCGCAAATAGTAGGCAGTCTTGATCTCTGACATATCGAGTATCGGCAAATCAATGATCGAATCCGGCTGAAACGCAAGGTGCGGAACCCGGGATTCAGGGTCCGTGGTAATCATTCTGACCACGTCAATCAAATCAGCTACCACAGCAGAGGCAGTCGGTTCCGAACCGGCCCCCGCCCCATAATAAAGAGTCGGGCCAACTGCATCCGACTGCACCAGAACCGCGTTCATCACACCATCTACGTTGGCGATCAGTTGTCTCTCAGGGATCAGGGTCGGATGCACGCGCAATTCCACCCCCTTGTCTGTCTTTTTCGCTATTCCCAGGTGTTTGATGCGATAACCCAGCTCCTCGGCATAAGCAATGTCCTCTCCGGTAACGCCAGCAATCCCTTCGATACAGACCTTGTCAAACTGCAATGAAATCCCGAATGCGATAGATGCCAGGATGGTCAGTTTATGCGCAGCATCAATACCTTCAATGTCAAATGCCGGGTCCGCTTCCGCATAGCCCAGTGCCTGCGCTTCGGATAGCACATCGTCAAAATCCCGACTACTTTGGGACATTTGCGTCAGAATATAATTCGAAGTCCCATTGATTATTCCGGCAAGCCACTCTATCCGGTTTGCAGATAATCCTTCCCTGATCGACTTGATGATCGGAATCCCGCCTGCCACCGCAGCCTCAAATGCTACCGTCAGCCCTTTGCATTGCGCTTTTTCGAACAGGGAATTGCCGTGGGTTGCAATCATTTCCTTGTTGGCGGTCACAAGATGCTTGCCATTATCGAGCGTTTGCAAGGCCGCATCCAGAATGACACCGCCCCCACCCGCCACTTCAACCACCACCTGAATATCCGGATGATTGACTATTTCCGAAATATCTTCAGTCAGGTAGATCCCGGTTGTATCAACGTCTCTTGGCTTTGAAAGGTCACGGACTGCGGCAGCAATGATTTTGATTTCCCTACCGGCGCGCCGGGAAATCTCTTCGGCATTACGTTGAAGCACAAGAAGTGTACCGCTCCCTACAGTACCCAGTCCAATCAGACCGATATTTACAGCATTCATGGTTAATGAATTATAATTGTTGGTGAAGTGAAGGATTTAACCGATATCACCAATTCAATGAAACTCCCGATTCAATGAAACTTAATCTTAGCAATCCCAACGAAAATCACCTGATAAAAAGCTGTGAAAAACGCGGAGAAAACTATCAAATCAGGATCGGCGACACCCTTTATACGAGAAGCCTGATAGTAACATCTGAAAAACTCGAAATGTGGCCCATAAACCATGTTTCTGATCTCCAGACAGCAGATTTCTCCCGACTGGCCGGGTTCAACAGCAAAGTTATCATCCTTGGAACCCGGTCCACGTTGACCTTCCCGGACCCGCGTCTGACCCGACCGCTGATTGAACTTGGAATCGGCCTTGAGGTGATGGATACGCCTGCGGCCTGCCGGACGTGGAATATACTGCTGGCTGATGGACGTAACGCCACCGCTGGACTGATTTTATGAAACACCATCATATCAACGAAATTTCATTAAATAATCGTAAACTTGCGGAACTATATCCCCTGTTTGCTTTCTATCAGTCAGGCAATCAATCAACACAACACAACACTTAACATCATGAAACGTATTCTTTTATTGGTCGTAATACTGGCGGCCACTTTGGCTGTAGTCAAGTTTGCAATCAGCCAGACAAATTCCGAATCTGCAGGTAAATCATCTGAAGTGACGGCATCCACCGCCGTTGTACCCTCTTCCGGCAAATCAAAGGCAGTGGCCACATTTGCCGGTGGATGCTTCTGGTGCATCGAATCCACTTTCGAAAAACTGGACGGAGTCAGCGAGGCCGTATCCGGATATAGTGGCGGTCAAACTGAAAATCCGACCTACCATGAAGTGAGCAACGGCAACACAGGACATACCGAATCGGTACAGATTTATTATGACCCTGAAGTGATTTCCTACGAGGAATTGTTGTACTACTTCTGGCGGGATATCGATCCTACGGATTCTGATGGGCAGTTTGTCGACCGGGGGGATCATTATCGACCCGCCATTTTTTACCACAATGAACAGGAAAGACTGTTGGCGCTTGAAACCAGGGAAGCGCTTGATCAATCGAAGCGTTTCGATAACCCTGTCACTGTAGAAATCGTCCCGTTTGAAAAATTCTACAAAGCAGAGAGTTATCATCAGAATTATCATGCCACCAACTCGCTTCGATACAAGTTTTATCGAAGTGGTTCAGGAAGGGACCGGTTTCTGGAAAAAGTATGGGGCGGTGATCTCCATGCCAAATTTGAAAAAACCAGCGAGACCTCGGGTTCCGGTGCGTCAGATAGTGATAACCAGTCGAACCTGGAAACAGGTTATGTCAAACCCGATGACGATACACTGCAGCAAAACCTGACTCCCTTGCAATACCAGGTTACCCAGCACGAAGCCACTGAACCCCCTTATCGAAATGAATACTGGGATAACAAGGCCGAAGGAATTTATGTGGATGTGGTTACCGGGGAGCCCCTGTTTTCATCAACGACAAAATATCGATCCGGTACGGGCTGGCCCAGTTTCTGGGAGCCGATCGACGAACACTTCATCGTCAAGGACACAGATTACAAGATGATATATCCCCGAACAGAATTAAAGAGCAAATATGGTGAATCCCATCTTGGGCATCTGTTCAAGGATGGCCCGGCGCCCACCGGACTGCGCTACTGCATCAATTCCGCTGCATTGAAGTTTGTCGAGAAGAGTCAAATGGGGGATCAGGGATACACACAATATCTGGCGCTGTTTGAGCAATAACCCGGTCGGGCTTAAGGGTATTGCCCAAAGCGGTAATACCCGCACCATCAGCAGCGCTGGCGAATCACCTCGAACAGAAAGATCCCGGTTGCTACTGAAACATTGAGGCTCGATACATTCCCGGACATTGGAATATTCACCAGATAGTCACATTTTTCACGGGTGAGCCGTCGCAAGCCCTTCCCTTCGGCTCCCATTACAACAACCACTTTTCCAGTGTATTCACACTGATACAATGAGACGGCGCCTTTGTCTGTCGCTCCATATACCCAGAATCCACTGTTTTGCAATTTATCGAGGGTATTGACCAGATTGGGCACATGAAAAATATCCAGGTGCCCGACGGCTCCCGAGGAAACCTTGTGCACGGTCTGATTAATCCTGCATGCACCGTCCCTGGGCAAAATCACAGCGTCGACACCCGCACATTCTGCGGTTCTCAAACAGGCGCCCAGATTATGGGGATCCTGGATCTGGTCAAGCGCCAGAATCAGACTGTGTTCAGTCTGCCTGGCAATGATCTCTTCCAGCGTACGATTGAGTGCAGGATCGACTCGACCGATTAGCGCAATCACGCCCTGGTGATTGCCTGGATGATTACCCTGGCACGCCAACTGATTCAATTCCTGTCTGCCCTGTAATCGAATCGGGATGCCCGATTTCATTGCCAGTGCGCGAACGGTATCAATGCGCTGGCCTGACTTTCCACGGTCTATCTGAATTTCAAGGATTTGAGCCGGATTGCGATTGATAATGGCCTCCACCGCATGAAAACCGAAAACAATATTTCCTGTCTGTCTGTTTTCAGCGCTCATTGATCAAAGGCTGTCTGATTACCTATTGTTGGAACGATTCCTGTTTTTGCCCTTTGCCTTGTTCCTTGCTCGCCTGGCGCTTCCTGATTTTCCGGTTTTTATTTCAGATTGTTCCGCAGGAACCAGTTCGAAATTAATCTTCGCCTGATCCATGTCAACCCGTGCTATCCTGACCCTGACCTTGTCCCCCAGCCTGAAACGCTGACCGTCATGCTCGCCTTCAAGCTGGATTCGGACAGGGTCAAAATGATAAAAATCATTTCCCAATGCGCTGACATGCACCAGACCATCAACGAAGATCTGATCCAGTTGTACAAATATGCCAAACTCCTTGACCCCGGAGATCGTACCACCAAATTCCTCTCCGACCCGCTCCAGCATGAACTCAGCCTTCAACCAGGCGATCACATCATAAGATGCGCTATCCGCCCTGCGTTCGGTGAAAGAACATTGCTCACCAATCCGGTTAAAGCTGACCCCGGCTGGGGCGACGATTTTAGTACTTGAGCCGGAAATAACCTGCTTGATCCGTCGATGCACCACCAGGTCGGCATAACGGCGAATCGGTGAAGTAAAATGGGTATAGATCGGAAATGACAATGCAAAGTGGCCGGTTTGTTCGGTGCTGTACACCGCCTGACTCAGACTTCTAAGTAGTACCGACTGAACGACACCTGCGATATCGTTGCGTCCGGCGATGCTGTCGACCAGGATGGCATAATCACGGGCCTGGGGATCATTTCCTCCCCCCAGAGTCAATCCCAGCCCACCAAGAAAAAGCTTCAAGTCGGCAAGTCCCTCAATGTCCGGTCCATTGTGATTGCGATAGACTGAATCGTTCTGGAAATGAATTTGAAGGTGCTGGGCAGCGCTCACATTCGCGGCCAGCATGCATTCCTCGATCAGCCTGTGCGCTTCATTTCGTGGTCTCGCTGTGATCCGGCTGATTCTCCTTTTATCATCGAATTCGATGAACGGCTCAGGGATTTCGAAGTCAATTGACTCCCGTCGGGGACGCAGAACCCGATATAACGAGTAGAGCCGGTCCAGATGTGGCACAATCTCTTTCCATTGTTCGCGCCTGGTTTGATCCTTGTCCGAGACGATGGCATTAACAATCCCGTAGGTTAACCGGGCCCTGGACTGCATCGTGGCCGGGTAAAACCGGTAATCCGTGATTTCCCCGCGGCGGCTTATGCTCATGTCACACACCATGCAAAAGCGATCTTCTCCGGGGTTCAGGGAACAAATTCCGTTGGACAATGCCTCTGGTAACATCGGAATTACCCGGTTCGGGAAATAAACCGAATTGCCGCGGTTGAACGCTTCCCGGTCGAGTGCGCTGTCTGCACGGACATAGTGACTTACGTCCGCAATCGCGACAATCAGCCGCCAGCCCCGGTTAATTGACTCACAATAAACCGCATCATCAAAATCCCTCGAATCTTCGCCATCAATGGTGACCAGAGGGAATTGCCGGAGATCAACGCGACGAGAATCGTGTTGTACGAATTTCAGGGAGTCTCCCAAAGCCGCAATCTCCATATTTGTCTCTTCGCTCCAGACATGCGGTATTTCGTGCTTGCGAATCGCAATTTCAGTTTCCATGCCGGGCGCCAGATCCCTGCCGACGACTTCAATCACTTCACCGACAGCATGATGATGCTCTATCGGATGCTGTGTTATCCGCACAACCACGATGTCCCCATCGTCGGCGCCGTTGAATTTCCCTTTGGCAACGGAAATATCCCTGGCAAAGCGACTGTCATCCGGTTCAACATTTCCGACCCCGCTTTCCTTGAAAAAATGTCCGACGATTTCCCGGCCTGTTGTCTGCAGCACTTCAACAATGGAGGCCTCTTCACGTCCCTGGTAGTTGACCCTTCGCGCCCGCACCCGGTCACCGTGCAGTACTTTCCTCATCTGCCGATCGTGCAGATACAGATCTTCTCCACTCTGATCCAAGCGGACAAAACCAAAGCCATTTGCATGGCCGATCACCGTACCCGTAACCTCACCCGTTTTATCCATTAGTCCATATTTATTTTTGTTCAGTTTCTGTTCCTGTTCCGTTTTGTAAGGCGGTAGTATAGATAGGTTTCTCTGTATATAGCATTAAAACTATTAATTAGTAAGATGTGCTATAAGGCGATATATTCGGCGATTGAAATTGTGCCGGTCGACCGCCGACCCGGTTCGCCCAGCCAGTCGCTGAACCATTCAACCCGATGACATTGTAAACGTTTAAGCCGATGAAAATAGGGGTACCCAAAGAGATTTACAAAAACGAATGCCGGGTGGCATGTACGCCGACGGAAACAGCCAACCTGTCCGCCCTCGGCTTTTCGGTTTTGATTGAAGATGGAGCCGGACTTGCTGCCGGATTCAGCAATCGGTCCTACATCGACAACGGCGCTGAAATTTTCGATTTGGCCCGGGATTTATGGACCAGGGCCGACATTATCTGCAAGGTGCGGGCGCCACAATATCATCCGGTTGACGATGCCAGTGAAGCGGATTGGTTAACCAGCGATAAAACGCTGATCTGTTTCATCTGGCCCGGTCAAAATCCCGCCCTGATGGAACAATTGAGCGCCTCGGGCGCCACCGTGCTGGCAATGGATGCGGTACCCCGAATTTCCCGGGCACAAAAAATGGATGCCCTGTCATCGATGTCGAACATCGCAGGGTATCGTGCCGTGATCGAAGCGGCCCAACATTTCGGACGATTCTTCACCGGGCAGATTACCGCAGCCGGCAAGGTTGACCCTGCCAGAGTAATGATCATCGGCGCCGGTGTAGCTGGCCTTGCCGCGATTGGTACTGCTGTCAGTCTGGGAGCCATCGTCCGTGCTTTTGATACCCGTCTGGAAGTGAAGGAGCAGATCGAAAGTCTGAATGCCACGTTCCTTGAACTGGATTTTGACGAGGACGGCAGCGGAACGGGGGGATACGCCAAAGTGATGAGTGATGAATTCATCAAGGCGGAGATGGCTCTCTTTATGGAACAGGCGAAGGATGTGGATATCATCATCACCACTGCGCTGATCCCTGGAAAACCTGCCCCGAAACTGATTACCCGGGAAATGGTGGACAGTATGAAACCCGGAAGTGTGGTTGTTGATCTTGCCGCTGAACAGGGTGGCAACTGCGAATATACCGTAGCGGGTGATGTAATCAGGGTTAATGACGTATCGATCATCGGTTATACCGACCTTCCGAGTCGAATGGCGGCACAGTCCAGTCAATTATATGCAACCAATATTCGCCACCTGATCACCGACCTCACACCGAACAGGGATGGTGTCATCAACATCAATATGGAAGATCAGGTTATCCGGGGAACGACAGTGGCGCATCAGGGAGAAATCACATGGCCACCTACCGTGGCGCCCCCCCCGAGTGCACCGGATCAAAAACCCGACACAACCAGGACCATATCAACCGATTCAGAAATTCCGCAACACATGCGGCCAAAGCGCAGCGCAGCGATAACCCTGGCTGGCATGGCGGCGGGGGTACTGGCTATTCTGGGACTCGGTTCAGTGGCTCCGGCAGAATTCATGAGCCATTTCATCGTGTTCGTTCTGGCATGTTTTGTCGGATGGCAGGTGGTCTGGAATGTCACCCCTGCCCTGCATACCCCTCTTATGAGTGTAACCAATGCGATCAGTGGAATAATTGTGATTGGCGCAATTCTGCAAATTGACTCTTCATCCTTGCTGGGGGTGGGGCTTGCCATTGCGGCTGTGACTATTGCTTCCATTAACATCGCGGGTGGATTTCTGGTCACCCAACGTATGCTCAACATGTTTCGCAAATAAGGCAATCATTCATGATCGGTAATATCACTCCAGCAGCCTATATTGTAGCGAGTATCCTGTTTATCCTGAGTCTCGGTGGATTGAGCAGCCAGCAAAGCGCACAAAGAGGGAACCTTTATGGCATCACCGGCATGTGTATTGCCATTGTCGCCACCTTGTTCAATGACTCGATATCGAGCTATGACCTGATCGCAGGTGCGATGGCCGTGGGCGCGATTATCGGCACGATTCTTGCACTGAGAATCCAGATGACGTCGATGCCCGAGCTGGTCGCGATTCTCCACAGCCTGGTCGGCCTGGCAGCCGTTTTTGTTGGTTTTTCAAACTACATGGATACCCAGATCCACTCTACCGGTGTGGCCAAAACCATCCATGAAATTGAAATATATCTGGGTGTCCTGATTGGCGCCGTGACGTTCACCGGTTCTGTAATTGCTTTTGGCAAACTCAGTGGCATGATTGGCAGCCGCGCATTGACCTTGCCTGGACGTCATCTTGTAAATCTCGGAATTCTACTCGCCTGTATTTATCTCGGATTTGAGTTCACTCAGGCGGGAACCACTGAATCAGGGTTAACTCCATTGGTCATAATGACAATCCTCGCCTTTGTGTTTGGCATACACATGGTAGCAGCCATCGGTGGCGCTGATATGCCGGTTGTGATTTCGATGTTGAACAGTTATTCCGGTTGGGCCGCGGCTGCAACCGGGTTCATGCTTTCGAATGATTTACTGATCGTTACAGGCGCCCTGGTAGGATCAAGCGGAGCCATATTGAGTTATATCATGTGCCGTGCCATGAACAGGAAGTTCCTGAGTGTAATCTCTGGAGGATTCGGGGTGTCAGGCTCCACAGAGACAGCCGCACATATCGACGGCAAAGTCATTCCTGTTTCGGCATCGGAAACCGCGCAATTACTCTCTGACATTCAATCGCTGGTAATTGTTCCGGGATACGGCATGGCGGTTGCTCATGCCCAACACCTGGTGGCGGAACTGACCGGCAAACTCAGGAACAGGAACGTAAAAGTATCGTTCGGGATACATCCGGTTGCCGGACGCATGCCTGGTCACATGAATGTGTTGCTGGCTGAAGCCAGGGTTCCATACGACATTGTTTACGAAATGGATGAAATAAACGCGCAACTCCCACAAACAGATGTTGTACTGGTGATTGGCGCCAACGATATTGTCAATCCGTCAGCGATCGAATCTCCTGACAGCCCTATTGCAGGCATGCCGGTGATTGAGGTCTGGAATGCGAAAACCGTGATTATTTTGAAGCGAAGCATGGCGAGCGGATATGCAGGTATTGAGAATCCCCTGTTTTATAAAGCCAATAGTCGAATGCTGTTTGGAGATGCCCGGGACAGTATCGAAACGCTGTCGCACGAACTGTAGTCCCGACCAGGGATAAGGGATAACGCCCTTCCAATTGAGTTATAATTCCCGACCCGATTTTTGACCCGATTTTATTGGACCACGGTATGACAACCAAACTCAAACTGGGCATTCCGAAAGGAAGTCTTGAAGATGCGACAAAAGAACTGTTTGCACAGGCCGGATGGAACATCCATACAAAATCCCGCAATTACTTCCCATCAATTGATGACCCTGAAATCACCTGCTCTCTGGTGCGCTCACAGGAAATGGGAAGTTATATCACCAATGGCGTTCTTGATGCCGGATTGACAGGACAGGACTGGCTGGCTGAAACCGATGCAGATGTGGAAATCATGTCTCACCTGGTTTATTCAAAAGCATCCGATCAACCCTGCCGCTGGGTTCTGATTGTAAAGAATGACTCTCCGATTCAATCCATCGAAGATCTTCGGGGCAAACGAATTTCGACTGAACTGGTCAATTTTACAAAACGATATCTGGAAGAAAGAAATATCGATGCAACCGTTGAATTTTCCTGGGGTACGACTGAAGCCAAAGTCGTCGAAGGGCTGGCCGATGCCGCAGTGGAAATCACCGAAACCGGCAGCACCATCAAGGCGCATGGGCTGCGCATCGTCTGTGACCTGATGGAAACACATACCGTGTTTATCGCAAACAGGGCCGCACTTGAAGATCCCTGGAAGAAAACCAAAATCGAACAGATTGCGCTGCTGCTCGAAAGCGCATTGATGGCACGTGAAAAGGTACTGCTGAAAATGAATGTCCCCGGTGACCGGATTGATCAACTTGTCAAACAATTACCCAGTTTGCACGCACCCACAATCAACGAGTTGTATGATGAGAACTGGCTCGCAGTAGAAACGGTAATCAGTAAAAAAGAGGTAAGAAAGATCATCCCCACACTCAAGGCCGCAGGAGCCGAAGGCATCCTTGAGTTCGAGTTAAGAAAAATGGTGGTGTAGATACAGGTGAAAAAAAACCGGGACTGCACCTGCTAAGGATGCAATCCCGGTTTCAGGGTTCAGCCTTTTAAAAGTTTCAGTTTTTCAGATATTCCTGGTCGGAGGCCTCGACCGGACCGACTGACCACGCACCTCTCGTCCTGGCATGGTTGATTGCCGCATCGACATCGCTTTGAGATGAATCCCTCGGAATATCCAGAATTTGCCCAGGATAGATAAGGTCGGCATCTGTGATCTGATCCAGATTCGCCTTATAAATGAGTGGCCATTGCTCAGGAACGTTGTAGACTTCTTCTTCAGCGGCTATACCCCAGAGATTATTCCCTTCCACCACAGTCCAACTGGTTAGCGCTTCAGGCTCAGGTTCGGGTTCGGGTACCGGTTCAGGCGCGGGCATTACAGGCGCCACTTCTACAACAATTGCCGGTTCTGCCGGAGTAGATTCTTCAGTTGGCTGGCTTTTTGCACTGATACAACCAGTAACAAACATTGCTACTACCACGGCTGTGGTTAATTTTAGTGCTAAATGCACACTGTCAGAAGCTCTTTGCATAATCGGTTTCCCCAATTTATCGTTTGTTCAATTTATATTTCAACCAATCCATACCGGATTTTAAACAACATCGGTTTAATATTCAATAGCGTTTCCGTTCCGTGCAAGTATAAAGTTTGCAGGTATTTCTGTCAGATCAGGAAATCCCGCCTATACACAAATATTTCATCTCCAGGTACTCATCAATGCCATGAGTGGACCCTTCCCTGCCCAGACCTGATTGCTTGACCCCGCCAAAAGGAGCGACTTCTGTGGAAATCAATCCGGTATTGATTCCTACCATTCCGTATTCAAGCTGTTCCGCCACACGCCATACTCTGGCCAGGTCTCTGCTGTAAAAATAGGATGCCAGACCGAATTCAGTATTGTTTGCCATTTCAATCACTTGAGCTTCATCTTCAAATCTGAATAGTGGCGCCAATGGGCCGAACGTTTCTTCCCTGGCCACCTTCATGTCCGATGTTACATTCCTGAGTAATGTGGGCTGGAACCAGGTGCCACCCAGATTATGCCGACTTCCACCTGTGACCACTTCTGCCCCGCATTGCACCGCATCGGCAATATGTTCCTCGACTTTCCGTACTGCCTTCATATCGATTAATGGGCCCTGGGTGACACCGTCAAGCATACCGTCACCCACCTGCAGACGACTTACTGCAGCTGACAGCTTTTCTGCGAACACATCGTAGACACCATCCTGAACATAAATGCGGTTGGCACAGACACAGGTTTGCCCGGCATTGCGATATTTGGAAATCATGGCGCCTTCCACCGCCGCATCGATATCCGCATCATCAAATACAATGAACGGTGCATTACCACCGAGTTCCAGTGCGACCTTGATGATCGATTCCGAACATTGCTTCATCAGCAATCGACCTACTTCAGTCGATCCGGTAAAACTTAAATGCCTGACCGTTGGATTCGAAGTCATTTCACCACCAATCGCCGATGACGACCCGGTAAGGACACTCATCAACCCGGCAGGCAACCCCGCTCGTTCCGCCAGTTCACATAGCGCAAATGCAGACAGCGGGGTTTGTGTTGCAGGCTTGACCACCATGGCGCATCCGGCCGCCAGGGCAGGAGCGACTTTTCTGGTAATCATCGCGGACGGAAAATTCCATGGGGTAATGGCCACACATACACCCATTGGCTGCTTGATCACCACAAGCCGCTTGTCAGGCTGGTGCTGTGGTATGGTTTCACCACCCACCCGACGCGCTTCACTCGCAAACCAGTCCAGAAATGATGCGGAGTAAACTATTTCTCCACGCGCTTCTGCCAGGGGTTTACCCTGTTCCAGAGTCATTATCCTGGCAAGGTCTTCCTGATTCTCGATCATCAAGCCATGCCAGCGTCGCAAAATATCGGAACGTTCTTTGGCAAGCGTATTGCGCCAGCTCTTTTGGGCCTGTTCGGCAGCCACAATCGCTTCCGCTGTTTCTTCGACCCCCATATTCGGAACCCTGGCAATTACCGAACCATTGGCAGGGTTGGTTACGTCAATGGTTTCACCGCTGTTCGCACCTCTCCATTGACCATTAATGTAACACTGTTCGCGAAAAATTCCGGTGTCATTCAAGTTGATATCTGTCATAGAATTTTCTCCATGAAACTTTTGGTTTCATGATTTTGCAAAGATTCCGGTTTATTTGAACGGATGATTCAACACGATCGTATCATCGCGTTCCGCACCAGTGGAAACCATATCGATTGGCAGTGCAAGCAATTCAGAAATTCGGTCAAGGTAGGCTTTGGCATTGTCAGGCAGGTCCTGGAAATCACGTACCCCTTTCGAGGATTCCATCCAGCCGGGCAGCTCTTCATACACTGGCTCACAATTTTCCATGTCGTCTACAGACCAGGGAGGCAAATCAATGACCGAGCCATTGCACTGGTAACCTGTACAGACCTTGATGGTATCCAGACCATCCAGCACATCAAGTTTGGTAATACATAATGCACTCAATCCACAAACCTGTTTCGCCCTGTGCAGTGCAACCATGTCCAGCCAGCCGCAACGCCGGGGGCGTCCGGTTGTAGCGCCGAATTCATGTCCCTTCTCCCCCAGATGCCTGCCGACCTGATCGTTAAGTTCAGTTGGGAACGGGCCTGAACCCACTCGCGTTGTATAGGCTTTGGCAACACCTAGAACAAAGTCGATGTCGAGAGGTCCGATTCCGGCTCCGACTGCGGCGGCCGCACCGACGGTATTGGAAGAAGTCACATAAGGATAAGTCCCATGATCGATGTCCAGCAGCATGCCTTGAGCGCCTTCGAACAGAACAGATTTACCCTGACCACGAAGTTCCGACAGGTGTGCGGAAACATCCCCTGCCATGGTTTGAATCTGCTCTGCCTGAGCCAGTGTTTCATCCAGCGTAGTTTGATAATCGACCGGGCGGGAATCGAAATAATTCTCCAGTACATAATTGTGATAGTCCATCACTTCCTTCAACTTGATACGAAAGCTGTCCGGTTTCAGCAAGTCTGCAATTCTCAATCCGCGCCGTGCGACCTTGTCTTCGTAAGCCGGACCAATTCCTCTTCCGGTCGTGCCGATGGCTTTACTACCCTTTGCTTTTTCCCGGACCACATCCAATGAAACGTGATAAGGCAGAATAATTGGACAGGCATAACTTACCATCAGCCGGTTTTGCATATCTATGCCACTGCTCGCAAGGTCAGCAATCTCCTTCAGCAACTC
Organism: Arenicellales bacterium; assembly: GCA_963663315.1. GTDB lineage: Bacteria > Pseudomonadota > Gammaproteobacteria > Arenicellales > Poriferihabitantaceae. The sequence goes on from OY760176.1 coordinate 1,294,716, forward strand.
CGCAATATTCAAAACCACGCCATTGCCAATCAGACAATCGACACCCTTCCACAACGCACCGGAGGGGATCAGATGCAATACCGTCGTGTGTCCATTGATGACCAACGTATGTCCGGCGTTGTGTCCACCCTGGAAACGAACCACCGCGTCTGCATACTCTGTCAATGAGTCAACAATCTTGCCTTTCCCTTCATCCCCCCACTGACTACCCAGTAATACGACATTTTTCGCCATTTTCATAAAATTACGGTATCAAGGATTGAATTGGATCCTATCTGACGACGTACAGAAGTATGACTCCTGCGATCATGCTGAAAAGCCCATAGCTTCTCAGCTTCGAGTCCGGCACCGCAACCATGTGCAACACGAAACGCTTGAAGGCCCCGGGATTAAAAAATGGAATCAGTCCTTCAAGCACCAGATACAAGGCGAACGCAGCCGCTAAATCTTTCCACTCCAGCACAGCAGGAAGTTAATGGTTACTGATTAATTTGCCAACCTGGCCCAAGGCTGTTTAAAGTACTTGAAGAACTCCGAACTCGGATCGATAATCATCAGATCCTGCTTGCTGTTGAAGCTGCCCTTGTAGGCATTCAGGCTGCGATAGAAGTTGTAGAATTCCGTATCCTTGCCGAAGGCTTCTGCATAAGCGGCGGTTGCAATGGCATCACCTTCACCTCGAAGTACTTCGGCATCGCGCTCGGCATCGGCAAGCAATATTATACGCTGCCGGTCCGCATCTGCCCGAATGGTCTCGGCAACCTCTTCACCCTGTGCACGCAATTCCTTGGCAACACGCTGGCGTTCAGCAGCCATCCTCTGATACACACGTTCACTGATTGTAGTATCAAGGTCAACCCGTTTAAGCCGCACGTCAATCACTTCTATACCCAGCGTGGCAGCTTCTTCGTTCATCACTTTTCTTACCGTCTCCATGATCATCTTTCTGTCACCCGAAATGACCTCCTGGACAGACCGCTTGCCGAATTCCTGACGCAGACTGTCATTGACCCGCTGGGACAAACGGGAGCGGGCGTTCAACTTGCTTCCCTGCAGACGAGTGTAGTAATGATGTACATCCCTGACTCTCCACTTGACGAAGGAATCCACAATCAGATTTTTCTTTTCGAAGGTCAGATAGGATTCCGGGTCTGCATCCATTGTCTGGACCCTGGCATCAAAGAATCGAACATTGTTGATAAACGGAACCTTCCAGTGCAACCCTGGTTGCACATCGGATCGAATAATCTCACCAAATTTGAATACGATGGCTTTTTCCCTCTCATCGACCAGATAAGCCGAAGAAAATGCCAGTGCACCGATTATTGCCAGAAAGACAACACCCAGCATTGATTTACCACTCATAATTTATTGCCTCACAGTACGGTCAACACTTCGCGTCGTCGACCTGGTAGAACTATTATCCATCGTATTAAACCCGGATTCAGATTGACCGGACAGGCCGCCACTCCTGCCTGAAGTCTGGCCGCGGTCACGAATCAACTGGTCAAGGGGCAGATACATTACATTATTGCCACCACTTGGCTGGTCAATTACCATCTTGCTTGAACGACTGAAAACCTCTTCCATGGTGTCAAGATACAAACGATCTCTGGTGATACCGGGCGCCTTGGTATATTCCGTCAACACCTGTTCGAATCTGGCAGTTTCACCTTCGGCCTTGGCAATTATAGAAGCGCGATAAGCCTCTGCCTCCTGCATGATCCTGGCAGAAAATCCCCGCGCCTTCGGAATAATGTCGTTGGCATAAGCCTGCGCCAGATTCTTCAACCGGACTTCATCCTCACGCGCCCTTACGACATCGTCGAAGGCATCCTTTACCTGCTCGGGTGGCTGTGCATTCTGCATTTCAATGGTTCGTATATTAATCCCCGTTTCATATCGATCCAGAATCTCCTGAACCAGAACCTTGGTTTCCGATGCCAACTGTGCCCGGCCTTCTGTGATTGCAAAATCCATTCTGTTCCTGCCTACAATTTCCCGTACCGCACTTTCCGTGGCCTGACGCACGACCTGATCCGCCAGATCTATCGGGTTGTATTCGCTGACGTTAAACAGCAGATCGGTGGGATTCTTGACGTCGTACTGGACCGCAAACTGGATATCAATGATATTTTCATCCTGGGTCAGCATCAATGCCTCCCGGGGCACGGACTGGATAGACCTGCCGCTTTCCCGATAGCCTACCTCTACCGTGTTTACGTTTTGGGTATTGACGATTTCCACAGACTCAAATGGGGTTGGAATGTGAAAATGCAGACCGGCGCCATTGGTTTCCTGATACCTGCCGAACCGCAGTTCTATGGCCTGCTCACCCTGATCGACAGTATAAAACCCGGTGAATACCCAAAAGCCAAGGACGACAACCAGAATTCCCAGAATTGGCACGAGACGGCCACCGCGCGAACCCTCCGACGAACCATCGCCATCGCCACCGCCATTGCCACTACCTTTGCCTTTTCGACGGCTAAACATGCTGTCAATGCGATCTTTGGCCTGACGAATTACTTCGTCAAGGTCAGGCGGGGCTTGATTACGGCCAGTTTTACGACGGTTGTCCTGCCCCCACGGGTCGTCGTTGTCACCCGATTCAGGTTTGTTCCAAGGCATTGAGTAAACTCCAAAGGATTTATCTTGAACTACATTCGTATGGGTCAATCATATCACAATCAACCGCAATAGATTCTGAATAATAAGGAACAAGAATCAATATATATGACTTCAGTTCCGTGCGTTCAAGGATGGCCTGTTCCGGTTTAGTCGGTCCAGGGTGGCGGTTGTTTGTTGAAAAACCCGCTTATCCCGGCCTGGGCCTCATCCGTTTCCCATGCGTCTGCCAGCATTCTGGCTGTATATTGCCTGTTCTGCTCCGGGGTTTGCCGACTGACGTTGCGAATCAATTCCTTGGTCATTGCTATCGCTCCGGGTGCGCAGGCCAGACAGCTTTCCAGTTCACGGTCTATCGCATCATCCAGTTCCTCAGGCCTGACCGCCTTATGGATCAAACCCAGTTGCACCCCCTCTTCAGCGTTGAAGAAATGGGCATTAATCAAAATTCGCCGGGCATTGCTGACGCCCAATCGTGCAATCAGATAAGGAGAAATATTGGCAGGAGTCAGGCCAAGCCTCGTTTCAGTCAGGGAAAACCGTGCACTGTCCACACTGATCGCCACATCACATACCGCGATCAATCCTACCCCCCCTGCGTAGGCCTGACCATTTACCCGGGCGATGGTCACCTTGTTCAGTCCATCCAGCGATTCCAGAGCATCCGCAAGCAAGGAACTTTCTAAAATTCTCTCCTCCCGGTTTTTCCTGAAATTGTCCTTCATCCATCCGAGGTCAGCACCCGCTGAAAAGCTTTTGTCTCCGGCTCCGGTCAATACTACGGCCCGAATAGCCGGATTTGCCGATATCTCCTGACACGCCTGATTGATTTCCCTCATCATCCGGTTACCCATCGAGTTGTGTTTCTGTTCCCGGTTCAGGATCAGCCAGGCTACATTTTTATTATCTACCGTCAGTTTGATATCAGAATAATTCATAGTCGTTTTCCGTGCTGTTTCGGGTTTCGGGCTTTATGGATAATTCAGGATTTCAGTCGGGATTCAACTGTAACCCGATTTCATCACTTGACTGTATCTCCCGGTATTCTGGCAAACCGGGGGTCACTGCATTATTGATTCTTCCAGGGTAACGCAGAACTGACTCATCGATTACATTTCGTTCCACCGTTTGTGGCTGATCCAGTACTTCACCTGCCATCGGAACGGGTTCAAGGCAACAATCAATGCTGGAAAAAACTTCGACCCAGTCTGAAAGTAGCCTTGAAGACAGTTTCAGTCTTACCTCGCCGATCAGTCCGGTCTGTGGAATCGGGTCCTCAAATCGATCAATCCACTGCGGGCATGCGATTGCTTCGCAGAACTTTCCCCAGAAGTGCACCTCCAGCGCTCCCAGCGTGATCAACCGGTTATCCAGTGTCCGATAGATATTATAACAAGCTGCGCCGCCTGAAAGCAATGCCCTGAATCCATCCGGTTTTTCTGTATATTGCCAGGTTAGCAATGTTTCGTATAACGCGATATCCAGACGACATCCGCGACCGGACTTCTGTTTCCTTACCAAGCCAGCCAGGATGGCGTTCACCGCCTGCAATCCACCGACATGGTCGGCGATCAATGGAAACTGGATTTCTGGAATCACATCAGGTGAATAATGGGAATACAGCCCAGCCAGTCCACAATAATTGATATCGTGCCCGGCACGAAATTGATATGGCCCGCTCGCACCGTAACCGGAAAGATGACAATGGATCAATGCCGGATTGATCTGCTCAAGTCTGGCGTCGTCAAACCCGAGATTTGCCATCACTCCCGGACGATAACCATCCAGCATGACATCCGCATTCTGTAGAATCGACTCCAGACTGCGCTTTCCACCTTGCGATTTCAAGTCAAGCCGCAAGATGGTTTTGCCTGCGTTTACAGCCCGATAGAGTGGGGATACTTCAGCCCCTGGCGGGCACATCAGGTAACGCATCGGATCACCCGAAGGCGGTTCGATTTTCACTACATCTGCGCCCAGCGATGTCATCAGGTGGGTGGCGTAAGGCCCCGGAAGAAATTGAGACAAATCGACAACACGGATACCACCGAGCAATGCAGTATCAGTCATATCCAGTCCACACTGCCTCGACTCCGCCAACCAAGCAACCGTTATTCGTATTTTCGAATATCGTCAATCACAATGCCGTCGTTTACAATGCTCCCTATCTCGACCCACTGTACATCCCCCCGAACCTTGCAGAAATCCCGGATGCTTTGTCGAACGGCATCGGTTAATCCGCTCCCCTTCACGGTTGATGAAGATGACGTTTCGCAGTGCAAGGTTATTTCGTCGCGTTGATCAATCCATTCTATCACCAGTCTTGCCTTGACAATCTCCGGGTGGCGCTCAACGATTTCCCGAATCTGCTCGGGATGGACAAACATGCCACGCACTTTCGCGGTCTGGTCGGCACGTCCCAGCCAACCCCTGATTCGCCGATTGGTTCGTCCACACTGACTCTCTCCCGGCTTGATCGCAGACATGTCGCCAGTGGCAAACCTGATCAACGGATAATCCGGGTTCAATGAAGTCACCACCACTTCCCCTATCTCCCCGTCCTCAACCGGGTCACCACTTCCGGGGCGTACAATTTCCAGATATACCCCCTCATCGATGATCAGGCCGTCATCGGCCGTCGTCTCATAGGCAATCAGGCCAAGGTCCGCAGTGGCGTAGGCCTGAGCCACCGGGATACCGTGGTCAATAAAAAATGTCCGCAGCGATGGCGGTAATGCTTCGCCCGATACCAGCGCCTTGTCGATGCAGCTAATTTCGCATCCCAGCTCTTTGCCTTTTTCAATCAGAATTTTAAGGAACGAGGGCGTACCGACATAGCCGTCGGGTTGCAGATCGTTGATCGTTTTCACCTGCATATCGGTCTGCCCTGTTCCTGCCGGAATAACACCGCAGCCCAGGCTGTGACAACCGCTGTCGAACATGAACCCGGCTGGCGTCAGATGATAAGAAAAACTGTTATGCGCCAGATCACCTTCGCGAAACCCTGCGGCATACAATGCCCGCGCCAGTCGCCAGAAATCCTCCCTGTGCGAACAGGCCTCGTAAATCGGTCCCGGTGATACATTGATGTGCCGGATCTGATTTTTATTCAGTGGCGTAAACCCGCCGAACGGAGGATTCAGCTTTTGCATCCGGATCAACTCCGACTTGCGGGTGATCGGGTATTCTTCCAGTTGTGCCAGGGAAGCGAAATTGCCACAATCGAAATTCCTTAACGTTTGGGCATAGTTCCGGGTATTGGCTTTGGCATGAACCAGTTGTCTGGCTATCGCCTCGATCAGATTCCTGTTCCTTTGCTGAACGCTCCTTGTTTCCAGATCATCGTAATATTGGTGAACTGACATATACCTTCAAGCCAACCAGCGTTTTCGACGGCGGTAGTGTTTGACATCACGAAAGGACTTTTTGTCAACTCCGCTGATGCCCAGATAAAACTCCTTGACATCTTCGTTCTCGGCAAGTGATCCGGCTTCACCGTCCATCACCACCCGCCCGTTTTCGAGAATATACCCATACGTTGCGTAGCGCAGGGCAACGGCCGTATTCTGTTCCGCCAGCAGGAAAGTCACCCCCTCCTGAACGTTCAGTTTGTACACAATCTTGAAAATATCTTCTACCAGTTGCGGCGCAAGCCCCATTGAGGGTTCGTCCAGCAGGATCACCTTGGGCCTGGCCATCAGTGCACGACCCACTGCGATCATCTGCTGCTCACCACCGGAAGTATAGCCTGCCTGACTTTTCCTTCGATCTTTCAATGCTGGGAAATAGCTGTAAACCAGTTCAAGGTCCCTGTTTACGTTCTTGCGTCCATCTTTTCTGGTATAAGCCCCGGTCAACAGATTTTCTTCCACGGTCAGATGTTCGAAACAATGCCTCCCTTCCATCACCTGCACCACGCCCCTTTGCACAAGTTCAGTGGGTGACAGATTGTCCACTTTCTCGCCCATGAACTCAATCGACCCTTTTGTCACTTCCCCTCTTTCCGTACCGAGTATGTTGGAGATGGATTTTATCGTCGTCGTTTTACCCGCACCGTTGGCGCCCAGCAAGGCGACGATACCCCCCTCCGGGACTTCAAGGGAAACCCCCTTCAATACCAGGATCACATGATCGTAGATCACTTCGATGTTGTTGACGCTCAGGACGACATTGCCTGACAAGCCGTCAGCATCAGTCCGGGATTCCAACGCCATATCAAGTTTATTATCGGGTAATTAATATTGACTGGCTCGGATCGGGGCGGTGCAGACACCACCCCGATTCCTTGCCATAATTACTATACGCCCTTTACCGGATCAATGGCTTCAGGCGCCACAATCACGAGGCGTGATGTTATTCTCGGCAGCGTATGCCGCTGAATCTTCCGCAATCAACGCATCGACCACCTCACGGTCAGCGCCGGAAAATCCAGTGATCAGGGACCATGATTGCGAACCCGCATCCCATTGCTGGATGGCGCCCAGACCCGGCCCACCGTGATTGGCGCAACTGACATTGATTTCAGGACCGAAGTTTTCAAGGCCAAGCTCGGTCATGCGCGCCTGATCAATTTTCAGCGCTTCCATACCATCGCGCATATGTCCGGAATTGATATCTGCGACCCCATGAATGCCTTGAGCGGTGAGAGCCGCTTCCGCAGCCAGCATCGCGGCATACATACCCCGGTTGTAAAGCACGGTGCCCAGGTTGGAACCGTCACCCGCTGCCTTACCGGCATCAACCACATATTTACGTAAATCGTCATACACGGCAAAGTCATCACCGACACCGTGGAAGGCAATAGCCTTGTAGCCATGCGCTCCCTCCCCGGCAGGGATTACATCGTTTTCGGAGGCTGACCACCAAACCCCGATGAAATGATCCATTGGATAACGGATGTTGGCTGCTTCCTGAACCGCAACCTGATTCATTACACCCCAACCCCACATCAGTACATAATCAGGGCGTTCCCGGCGAATTCGCAGCCATAGTGATTTCTGTTCCTGACCGGGATGATCAACCGCCAGCAGGGTCAGGTTGTAGCTATGTTTTTTCGCAAGCTCCTCAAGCGTACGAATCGGCTCCTTGCCGTAAGCCGAATTATGGTATACCAGAGTAATGGATTTGCCATTCAGATCGCCCCCTTCCTGACCAAGAATATAATTGACGATAATCGAAGCCGCATCCCAGTAAGTACCAGGATAGTTGAAGATATGGCTGAACACGGCGCCGTTGGCCGCAGAAGTCCGCCCATAACCCATGGAGTGAACCGGAATGCCATCGGCGGTCGCCTTGGGTATCAACTGATAGGTAATCCCGGTAGAAAGCGGTTGATAAACCAGAGCGCCTTCACCCTTGGTGGATTCGTAGCATTCCACCCCTTTTTCGGTGTTGTATCCGGTTTCACAGGGCAATATACGAAGAGGGACCCCGCCAATACCTCCATCCCGCTCATTCAGAAGGGTTAAATAATCGTGGTAGCCATCGGCAAACGGGATACCATTTGGCGCATAGGGTCCGGTACGATAATCCAGCGATGGAAACACCAGTTCCGCTGATGCCGTCCAGGAAGCGACTGACATCAACATTGCGATGCCTGAGGCAACAAGTCTAGTATGTTTCATATTTCCTCCTTTGGAAATGGTTTTTGTCCAGATACGCAACATTGAAATATTCAGGACTTCACGTTTATGGACAGGGTTACGGCCGTAACTAATGTGGAAACGGCCAGAGTCTGAGTTTTTCTTTGGTGATTCTCCAAAGCTGAGCCAGCCCATGAGGCTCCACAATCAGGAAAAACATAATCAACCCGCCGATCAGAATAAGGATCAGGTGAGCCACCAGGTCGGTCGGCCAACCCAGTCCGCCGACCATGATATTCTTTAATAATACTGGAATCAGCACCATAAAGGCAGCCCCTATGAATGAACCCAGTATGGACCCCAGTCCGCCGATGATGATCATGAACAGGACCAGGAAGGATTTATCGATGCCGAATGCTTCAGTCGGCTCCGCGGCCCCGAGATAGATCATGAAAAACATGGCGCCCGAAACGCCGATGTAAAACGAACTGACAGCGAACGCCGACAATTTCGTTCGCAAGGGCGGCACCCCGATGATTTCAGCCGCAATATCCATATCCCGTATCGCCATCCAGGAGCGGCCGACTCTGCCGCGGGTCAGGTTCTTGGCGATCAGGGCGAACACCACCACGATTACAAGACAAAACAGGTAGGTCGCCCAGGGAGGAGAATTCGGTCCTGAAATGGCAATGCCGAAAATAAATCGCTCGGGAGCGGTAATCATTCCGGAACCTGAGTAGTTATAGAACCAGGGAACCTTGTTGAACAGCCAGACCAGGAAAAACTGGGCAGCCAGCGTGGCCACAGCCAGATAAAAACCCTTGATTCTCAGACTGGGCAAGCCGAATAACACGCCGACAAGCGCCGTCACCCCTCCTGAGAGGAGTATCACGATAAACATGTTCATTTCAGGAAACGACGTGGTCAGTTTGTAGGACGCGTATGCGCCCACCGCCATAAAGCCACCCGTTCCCAGACTGAGCAGCCCGCAATATCCGGTCAACAGGTTCAATCCAAGCGCCGCCATGGCCCAGACCAGCACCGGGACAAGTACGGATTTCTCCCAGTAATCGTTTATCAGAAACGGCACAACCAGGAATGCAAAGGCGCAAACTGTAATCACAAACCATCGATCAAGGAAGATCGGAAACATCTGCTGATCCCCTTTGTAGGATGTCTTGAAGTCTCCCGATTCTCTGTAAAACATGATTTCTCCTCTACTTGGACCCGATTTTAAACTCGTTCTATGATTTTTTCGCCGAACAGTCCCTGTGGCCTGAACATCAGAAAGAGCAATGCCAGCACATAGGCAAACCAGTTTTCAGTGGCGCCTCCGATCAATGGCCCAATCGAATACTCAAACAACTTCTCACCCACGCCAATAATCAACCCGCCGAGAATGGCGCCAGGTATGGATGTAAAGCCGCCCAGAATCAGCACTGGCAACGCTTTCAGGGCGATCAGGGAAAGAGAAAACTGTACGCCTGATTTCGACCCCCACATGATACCTGCAACCAGGGCAACGAACCCGGCAATCGACCAGACGATGACCCAGATCACCCGCAGGGAAATACCGACGGTCAGTGCGGCCTGATGATCATCAGCCACTGCTCGTAACGCCCGGCCAATCTTGGTATATTGAGAGAACAGGGTCAGGGTTATGACGAGCGCTACAGCGATGACCGTCGCCCACACGTCCAGCACATCAATGTACATACCATAATAGTCCGCGCCTTCCGGGGCCCAGACCCGGGTAACATCTTCCAACCAGAACGAGCCTCCTGATGGAATGCCCACATCAAGGGGTTTTATATTCGCCCCCCACATCAGATCTCCCATTCCCTCCATGAAAAAGGCCAGACCGATAGTTGCCATGAACAGGATAATCGGCGCCTGGTTAATCAGATGCCTGAGCACCAGCTTCTCGACCAGCCAGGCAAATACAATCATCAGTAAAACGGTCAATACAATAGCCATGAAGCTATTCATGCCCTCGCCCCAGTTATGATAATCCGTACCGAAAATAACATTGATCAAATGCGCGAACGGAATCTGTCCGGTCTGAAACCCGACCAGAGTCAAAGCCGCAAACAGAGCCATCACCCCTTGCGCGAAATTGAAAATTCCCGATGCCTTGAATATCAGGACGAAACCCAGCGCCACCAGAGAATACATTATCCCGGCCATCAGCCCGTTCAGCATAACCTCGATGATATTCAGTATCTCAGGACTCATTGGATCTCAGGACTCATGGGAAACTCCCAGATAGGCATCAATCACCGCCTGGTTGTTGCGCACCGCATCTGGAGTTCCATCCGCCAGTTTCTTGCCATAATTCAGCACAACCACCCGATCGGATATATCCATCACTACACCCATGTCATGTTCAATCAGTGCAATCGTTGTGCCAAATTCGTGATTCACATCCAATATAAATCGACACATGTCTTCCTTTTCTTCCAGATTCATCCCGGCCATCGGTTCGTCCAGCAGAAGCAACTTGGACTCAGCAGCCAGCGCCCGACCCAGTTCGACCCGCTTTTGCAGGCCATAGGGCAACCGTCCCACCGGAATATTGCGAATCGACTGGATTTTGAGAAAATCAATAATACCTTCAACCCGTTCGCGGTGCTCTATCTCCTCGCGTTGTGCCGGACCATTCCAAAGCACGTGCCAGAACAGATTGGTTTTCATCTTGATGATCCGCCCCGCCATCAGATTATCCAATGTGGTCATGCCTTTGAACAGGGCGATATTCTGGAATGTTCTTGAGATGCCCAGTCTGGCAACATCGTGCGGCTTCATGTGAACACGAAGCTTGTTGTCAAACCATATCTCCCCTTTCTGGGGATGGTAAAATCCATTGATCACATTGAGCATGGAACTCTTGCCGGAGCCATTGGGGCCGATAATGGCACGCACCTCCCCTTCCAGTATATTAAAACTGACATTCTTCAGCGCCTCTACACCGCCAAATGACAGTGAGATATCCTTTACTTCAAGAAGGGCGGTGGCCGGATTCAATTCGGTGTCCACGCCACCATGTTATTCGGTTACGACGGTCGATGTTCATAAAATATCTTTAATTAAAGTTATATGATTGTATCTGTTCTGCAATACCTGCCGGATCAGGCGACATCCGCATCCATTATGTTGAGGTCCGCTTCTATGGCGCCCTTGCGACCATCCTCGAACGTGACTTCCGATTTTATATGACAGTTGGCTGCCCCGGAGTATAACGCATCAATCAACGGAGCATACTTTTCGGCAATAATTCGTCGGCGTACTTTTCTGGTGCGGGTCAATTCGCCGTCATCGGCGTCAAGTTCCTTGTGCAGAATCAGGAATCGTCGAATCCGGGATGCAGACAGTTTCCTGTCCGAGGACAAGTCCCTGTTGACCTGTTGAATATTCTCGAGCACCATTTTGTATACATCCGGATGCCCGGCCAGTTCCTGATAACTCGCATATGGAATGTTATTGCGCTCTGCCCAGTTTCCGACCGCATCAAGGTCAATATTGATCATTACCGAGACATAGTCCCGGTCAACACCCAACGCAACCGCTTCCTTGATCTGCGGGAAGAACTTGAGTTTGTTCTCTATATATTTCGGGGCGAACAATGCGCCATCGTTCAACTTGCCGACATCCTTGATGCGATCAATGATTTTCAGATGCCCGTTATCATCGAAATATCCGGCATCACCGGTCATCACCCAGCCCTCATCGTTTTTGGTTTCCCTGGTCGCTTCATCATTCTTGTAGTAACTCTGAAAGACACCCGGGCCACGGTAAATCACCTCCCCCTCTTCTGTAATTTTTACTTCTACGTCAGGCGAGGGAATACCCACGGTATCGGCATAAACTTCGCCATCCGGCTGTGCCGTAATGAATACAGCCGCTTCGGTTTGCCCGTATAGCTGCTTTACATTGATACCAAGCGAACGGAAAAACACGAATATCTCTGGACCGATCGCTTCGCCAGCGGTGTAGGCAACACGAATCCGGCTAAACCCCATGGTGTTTTTCAACGGCGCATAAATCAGCCAGTCACCCAACCGGTGCAGTAACCGGTCCTTGAAAGAAACGGGTTTACCGTCGAGAATCCTGACCCCTGTGGTACTGGCAATCGCCATGAACCAGTGAAACAACCTTTGCTTGAACTTACTTGCATCTTCCATGCGGATCATCACCGTAGTCAACAGATTTTCAAATACCCGGGGCGGAGCAAAATAATAAGTGGGACCGATTTCGCGAAGATCCGTTGCTACCGTGGCATCACTTTCCGGACAATTGATACACATCCCGGTCACATACGCCTGTCCATACGAGAAAATATGATCGCCCACCCAGGCCAATGGCAAATAAGCCAGCATCTCTTCATTTTCAGTCAGGTTATCCTGTTTCGCACTGTTCCTGGACGTAATCAAGACATTGTCATTGGATAGGACCACCCCTTTCGGGTTACCCGTTGTCCCTGAGGTATAAAGCAAAATTCCAATATCACTCCCACTGCACTGGTCAATTTCTCCCTGCAGAAACTGTGGATTGTTGGTGGCATATTCCCTGCCTGCATTCTGAACATCAACAAAATCATGCAAACCGGTTTTATCGTAATCTCTCAGGCCACGAGAGTCGTCATAGATAATATTTTTCAGCGCTTCACAGTCAGGCTTGATCTCCAGAATTTTGTCCACCTGTTCCTGATCTTCAGCCAGTACGTGACTGACGCCGGCATGATTGAGGACATACAACATTTCCTCAGCCACTGAATCGGCGTAAATCGGAACCGGAATTCCGCCGAGACATTGTGCGGCACAGATCCCCCAATACAGTCGAGGACGGTTTGCCCCGGCAATTGCAATCTTGTCGCCCCGCCCGAATCCAAGAGTTACCAATCCATTCGCCAGCAGAAAAATCTCATCCCTGACCTCCTTCCAGGTCCAGCTTTGCCAGATACCCATATCTTTTTCGCGTATCGCAGTGCTGCCGGCAAACCGGTCTGCATTTTGTATCAGCAATTTTGGAAATGTATCGTTCATGAATTTGAATACTATCGTTGCAGCTACAAGGATGACAGCATTGTAAATCAAGTCGTATCAATGTGCAGCGGCTTTGTTGATTTAAAGCAATCCGGTCAGTTTTGTGGTACAATTTGCCCCTAATCGCGAGATTTGGATTAAAGCGAGACGCAAATGCATTTCAATGCAAGCGTACAGGGTATCTGTTATTCATCAAACCAATCCAGGATCACTTGCCACAACGGTCTGCACCGGATTGGTAGTATAGCGCGATATAACACGACGGGTAAGAGGAAGCGGGAAATGCAAAATGCGGTGGCAAGGTATCTTGAAGAGCTTGAGAAGCATTTCCATGACAACAGGAAGATAACCCGAAGATCCATAAGTCGGTTTGATGATTTCCAGTCGCTCAATTCCTGTTTGATTACCCGCGCGCTCGAAACCGAGGGCGCAAGTCTGTGGGTGGGCGTCAATCCGGCGTCTGTGCACAGCCTTTACGAAGTCGCCCTGTATACTCTGGCGGTTCATTTCTTCCGGCTCAATCACACCGAGAGCAGCGGGAATTCACCCAGAAAGGGTGATAAATATCAAAAAGGGAAGAATATTTTTGAAGTCATTGACCCCGATTATACCGATGACCTCGGATATACGGGAATAAAACTCAAGGCCATCAACTGCAATCGGTCCGACCTGACCACCAAGCCGACCCTTGAGTACCTGAATGAAAGATACACGCCGTTAACCACAAATGCGAATATCACCGCAACAAGCTTTGAACCGATACTGAAATTGTTCAGGGAGGCAATGGGACAAAAAGTCAATTTGCCGCCTTTTCGGAATAAATTCGCTATTATCGTAGCCAGGGACCAGTTCGAACACTGCTTCGAAAAAACCGACAGGAAAGCCTACCCTTATGTCCATCTGGGGGATCAAGGCTGGCGCTCAAGAAACCCGGAAGATCTGGGAGACAATCTGTTTTATATTGCGCATTGCTACGAGGACATCAAAGCGCCTGTTCTTGAAAAGGGCATTGAGCTTGACGTTGTGGCGTTTTTCGGCAAATCGATAGATGCCGGGGTGCTGGATGATATTGACCGGAAACATGTCAAGCGTGTAATCGCCATCGGGCCCGAGCGGCCAGAACGACCTGATATGGGCTCACTGTTGTGCTGGCAATGGACACCGCCTGAGCTTACGCTTCTGCAAAAGACCGAACCTGATATCCCGCTCCACAATCTGAATGGGACACAGTTTGACAGCGGCCTGATTGAAGACCTGATCGCAGAAATGAGTTCTTCCGACAGAAAGGAATTGTCAGGTATCACCTTCCCGCCCGAGGAACAGGTCGAAAAACAGGCATGACCCGCCGATCAAGAACTGATTCTAAGGAGGGATAAGGCTAACTCATCAATTTCGGATCATGATGAAAGTGAGTAAGTAATTCATAACCATCTTCGGTAATGACGATCTGATCTTCAAGTTTCACACCTTCCTTGCCACCGACTTCACCAATATACGCTTCGGCAGTCAAACACATGCCTGGTTGCAGAACACCGTCATAACCATTCGATTCCCATGCCTCGGGATAATAGATTGCCGGGTATTCATCACACAGCCCGACACCGTGGTATTTCACTCCGTACTGTAGCTCACGATATTTCTGATCAAGTTGATTACCGCCGAATGTAAGCTCCTTGAAGGTAAGACCGGGTTTCAATAACTCCATGTCTTCCATAATGTGCTCATAGGCAACTTTGAATAGCTGTTTTTGCTCTCCAGTGGCTAAGGATTCGCCAGCAACCCAGCTCCTGGATATGTCGACACAATAGCCATAGACGCCCACCAAATCCGTATCCAGGGCGATCATATCCCCCGGCTGGATGATTCTGGGTCCGCATTCAGCCATCCACGGATTGGTCCTCGGCCCTGAAGACAGAATTCGGGTTTCAATCCAGTCACCCCCGCGTTTGATATTGCCGGCGTGCAGATGAGCCCACAATTCATTTTCACTGATTCCGGGCCAGACCGCCGCCTCGAACTCGTGTAATGTGGCCTCACATGCAGCAATAGCGCAGCGCATGGCCTTCAGTTCATTATCATTTTTAATCTCCCTGGCCGTTTCCATCATTGCCATGCCAGGCATGATCTGAATCCCGGTTCTGTCAAATGCCCGCACTCCCGTGATTTCCAGCCGGTCAACCGCAAGTCGGCGATTGCCAGCGCCATGCCGCCTCAGTAGCTGGTCGATTTCGAGGGCAAACTTCCCTGCAAATTCGTCACATCGACTGCCGCCGGTAAAATAGAAAAAACCGGACAAGTCCCTGATTTCGTCAATCAATGGAAGATGTTCACTCAGATGCCCACAGTTGTGAAAATCAAACAGGACTACCGGTCCATCGGTCGCAATAAAACAGCATCTGGCCGAATTGTGGGTAATCCATAATTGCATGTTGGTGCTGTCGGTTGCATAACGTATATTCAAAGGGTCGAACAGCAATGCCCCCGCATAATCGTTTTTCCTCAACTGTTCTCTGACCCGCTCAAGACGATATTCCCTCAATGCTTCCATATCCGGTGGTTCCACCCCCAGAACCGCCCATTCATCAAAGGCCAGTTGGCTCGGGCCAATTTCAACGCGATCATTGTGATCGGGCGTATTGTCAGGTTTACGCAGGAAACTCTTGCGTAACGCACTCAGCCTTGTATTCATGGCTTTTTATGTATGATAAATCATCAGTGATTTTTGAGTAACGAACTAATCCTGTATCCTGATGATGGTTCGACCGACATTGGCGCCGCTCAGATAATTCCCGAAAGTTTCAGCGAGGTTTTCGAAGGCAACGACACGGGTCATAATCTTATCCAGGTTGACAGGCTTCAAATCCCCTCCCAGCCTGCTCCACAAGTCATTTCGTACCTGGCTCGGCATTTCAATCGAGTTTATCCCCAGCAGGGAAACCCCCCGCAGGATAAACGGCATGACGGTTGTATTCAATCTGAAATCATCCACCAGCCCTATGCTTGCGATATTTCCCCAGGGTTTCACCGTCCGGGTCAGCCAGGCCAGCGTCTCTCCCCCGGCATTGTCCACAGCCCCGCCCCAGGTTGCCTTTTCCAAAGGGCGAGTTCCCATTTCGATATCATGCCGGTCAATAAATTCGGTTGCCCCAAGTTGTCTCAGAAATTCATACTGGTCTTTTTTGCCGGTAAATGCGGTAACCTGATACCCTCTGGATGAAAGAATATCAATTGCAATCGAGCCGACTCCTCCGGTAGCTCCGGTAACCAGAACCGGACCATGATCAGGAGTCTGGCCATTTTGCTCCATACGCATAACGGCCATGGCTGCGGTGAATCCGGCAGTACCCAGTATCATCGCCTGTTTCAGGGACAACCCTTCCGGCAAGGGCACGATACAATCCCCTTTCACCCTTGCAACTTCCGAATACCCGCCATCGGCCGTTTCGGATAACCCGCACCCGGCGACCAATACCGGGTCCCCTTCCTGATAGCGATCATCACTCGAAGCGACTACGATGCCAGACAGGTCGACGCCTCCATTCAATGGGTATTGCCTGAGAATTTTTCCTTTGCCGGTGGCGGCAAGCACATCCTTGTAATTGATCCCCGACCACTTGACGCTGATGACGACTTCTCCCTCGGTAAGATCATCAAGCGTAATCTGTTGGAAACCGGCTGTGATTTGTTTTTCGACCAGATTTATTCTGTATGCATTGAATGGCTTCATTATATATTTCCTGATGGCTATTATATTTCCAGAATCTAACACAGCGCATCGACTGTGCGGAAGCCATGCAGCCGGATCAAATACCACTCAAGCGGACAGATAATGCAGTATGACCAACAAGGAGATGTTGGCCATGATACCGGCTACTGCATCATCCAGCATGATACCCGAACCGCCCTGTATTTTTCGATCCAGTTGACGGATGGGCCAGGGTTTCAGAATGTCGAACATTCGAAACAAACCGAATCCCAGCAACAGGCTCAGGGCATCTGGAGGAATCAGGGCCATTGTAATCATCATGCCGACAATTTCATCCCAGACAATCGCCGGATGATCATGGGTATCCAGTGAATCAGCCGCTTTCTGACAAATAATAATCCCCAGTAAATAGCAAGTCAGGGTAACCGAAAGAGTGATGAAATCCGAAAACCCGGACAATGCCCAGACAAGGGCAACTCCGACCATGCTGCCCCAGGTACCCGGAGCGAAAGGAATCAGTCCCGTACCGAAGCCAAACGCAAGCAGATTGGAGGGGGGGTGAATCAGCTTTTGAAGGGTTACTTCAGGGATTGCCTCTAACCTCTTTTGCAACCTTGTCAAGTACACCATTGACGTATTTATATCCATACTCCGAAGCAAAAATCCTGGCAAGGCCTATGGCTTCATCAATAATGACATTTGCAGGAGTATCAGCCTCATACTTCAACTCATACGCTCCCACACGCATGATCGCATGTTCGATCAAATCCACTCTCTCCAACTCGCGGTCCAGAAAGCAGGACAGCAAACGATCTATTTCCGTGACATGGCGGGGGACGCATTTGATCAACTCCTGAAAATAATCCAGATGGCGGTCCGCCAGATTTTCGTTCTTGATGAAACTGCTTTCAATTTCACAGGAGGATTGACCTGTTACCTGCCATTGATAAAGGGCCTGCACCGCACACCGCCTGGCAAGATGCCGACTGTTTCTCACTACCTGTCCCCTGTCAGGGTTTCCATGGAGTTCAGCAGGCTGACCATTTCCAGCGCCGCCAACGCTGCATCGGCGCCTTTGTTCCCCGCTTTCGTTCCCGCCCTTTCAATTGCCTGCTCGATGGTATCCGTGGTCAGCACACCAAATATGACCGGCACATCATTCTGGAGATTCAACTGTGCAATACCCCTGGCACATTCACCGGCAACGAAATCAAAATGAGGGGTGGCGCCGCGTATCACTGCACCCAGGGTAATCACTGCTGAATAACGATCAGAGTTGACCAGTTTCCTTGCCACCATCGGAATTTCAAAAGCGCCTGGAACCCAAATGCAGTCAATATCCGATTCCGCTATGCCATGACGGGTCAAGGTATCATTTGCGCCTGCAACCAGCTTGTCCGTTATGAAGTGATTGAATCTGCCAGCAACAATCGCATACCTGCCTTTGCAGTCAATAAAATTTCCGCTGACCTCATTCATGCCTTAATCTCCATGTCTGGTTCAGTTAGTCTATTCCAGTTCATGTCGTTCATTCCAATTCTTCAACTGCTGAGGAGTTTCGACATAATCCAGCACTTCCAGACCAAACCCGGAAAGGCCATGGGCTTTCTTTTTCCGGCCCAGCGCCAGAATCCTGTTGACATGCAGATCAGCCAGGATTTGCCCACCTGCACCCAACATTCTGAGATTCCCGGGATGGCTGTCATGATGGCGGTTGTTTTCTGTTGATTCCAGGTCTCTCGATTTAACAGCTATCTTATCACCATGCAAGGAAATGCGACTGACCAGTTCTTCCAGATTTTCATTGTAGGAAAGAATCACGATTACACCGGTTTCCTGCCCGGAGATTGCCTGTATCGCATTTTCCAGAGTCCAGCTCCATGGAGAAGAAGGACTCAATACCACATCAAGCAATCCACGATGAATATGAACTCGTACAGGCATGACCCGACCCGGTACTATTTCACCCTTGACCAGAGCAAGATGAGTTCCCCCCTTTTCCACGTCATGGTATACGAATGAACGAAATCTTCCCTGCTTCAGGTCAAGGTAATTTTCTGACACCCGACGAACCGTGGGGTTATTTTTAAGTCGATAACTGATCAAATCGGCGATAGTGCCGATTTTCAGTCCGTGCTTGCGTGAATACTCAATCAAATCAGGCAATCGCGCCATGTAGCCATCATCTTTCAGGATTTCACAAATAACACTGGAAGGCTCATAGCCACATAATCTGGCCATATCCACACCCGCTTCAGTATGGCCTGCCCGGGTCAACACCCCGCCAGCCTGGGCCTTGATCGGAAATATGTGACCGGGAGTCACGAGATCATCGGGTTTCGCATCCACGCCAACCGCTGCCTGGATAGTCAAGGCCCGGTCATAGGCGGAGATGCCGGTGGTGACTCCTTTGGCGGCTTCTATCGAAACCGTAAAGTTACACGCAAAACGGGCACTGTTCCTGCTGACCATCAACGGCAGTTCCAGCTGATTGCATCGCTCCTCGGTCAGGGTAAGACAAATCAGCCCCCGCCCTTCCGATGCCATGAAGTTGATATGCTCGGGGGTGACGCATTGTGATGCCACCAGCAGGTCCCCTTCATTTTCCCTGTCCTGGTCATCAACCATGATAACCATCCTGCCCTGGCGATAATCCTCGAGCACATCTTCGATCTGGTTAATGGCAATCAGTTCTTTATTCATTATTCATCTCTTTATTCATTAATTCATCGTTCAATGTTTCTCGTTCACCTGGTTTCAGACCTGCTGTCAAAGTGATGCACTCGCTCAATATAACGCGCAATCTGATCGACTTCAATGTGTACCGGATCACCCTCATCGAGTTTACCGAGAGTGGTGTTTTCAAGTGTATGGGGGACCAGCGCAACATCAAATGTCGTCTGCTCCCGATTATCCGAAACCCTGTTACTGGTCAGACTCACCCCGTCGATCGCGACCGACCCCTTGTTCGCAATGTATCGTCCTACCGGAAAACCAGCAGCAAAAACAAAGGTTGCAAATCCAGCCCCGGTCTGACGTTGAATCAAGGTTGCGATACCATCGATATGACCGGATACCAGATGCCCGCCAACCGGTGTTTCCAGGGTCAGGGCCGTCTCAAGATTGACTTCAGTCCCTGTTTGCCAATTCTGCATCAAACATTTTGACAGTGTTTCTTCCGATACATCGAAACGCAGGACCATTTTATCAATAGCTGTCACAGTCAGGCAGGCGCCATTGACCGCAATACTGTCGCCCGGAGATACCCGCTCCGGTTCCAATCGACTGGACTGTAAGCCAGGCATTATTCCGAGTTCCATGCCCCCGGAGGTTGGATGCCTGAAGACAACCTCTCCGATGCTTTGAATAATGCCCGTGAACACAATAGCGGCCTGAACTATGGGACTGGACGGATCTTGATCTGCAGCATCTGGTTTAAACAACATCCAGGGTGATTTTCAGGTCACGCCCGATCATCACTACGTCACGATATTTAAGTTTCACCCTGTCGATGAGCTGGTCAAGCCCCGCAATCAGGAACATGTCCCTTGCTTCCGCTCCCAGCAAATCCGGGGCCATGTAGACAATAATTTCATCAACCAGACCCCGCTTCAACATGCTTCCGCTTAATCTTGCCCCCGCTTCAAGCAAAATGGTATTCATCTCCCTCTTGCCCAACTCCCGCATTACCTGATCCAGGTCGATCACTCCATGACCAGGATTCAGATAATTTTTCGCGCAATGGATAATCTCGGCACTGCTTCTTGAAAATGTTTCAATGACTTCCTGATCCTGACTGGCGGTAATGATCAGTACCGGTCCCTCTGATTCAAGAATTTTCGAATCGACGGGCATGCTCAGGTTTGTATCAAGGATAACCCGGCAGGGCTGGCGGGACAGATTTTCCAGTCTTGCATTCATCGAAGGATTGTCTCTCAAGACCGTCCCCACCCCGGTCAGCACGGCTGAAGACGATGCTCTTGATTTATGCCCGTCCAGCCTCGCAGCAGGGCAGGTAATCCATTGACTCTGGCCGCTGGACATCGCGGTTTTGCCATCCAGACTGGTCGCAATTTTCAGGGTAACCCATGGCGCACCCGTCGTGACTCTCTTCAAAAACCCGCGATTCAGCTTTTTCGCCTGAGACTGTCCGATCCCGGTCAGGACATCGATACCACAGCGCCGTAATTCAGAAATTCCTGTTCGGTCCGTCGGCAGATCTGGGTCTTCTATGGCAACTACCACCCGCGCTATGCCTGCCTTGACAATTGCTTTAACACAAGGTGGGGTTTTGCCATAATGACTGCACGGTTCCAGTGTCACGTAGAGTGTGGCGCCTTTTGCCGCCTTGCTGGCCTGTTTCAATGCCACTATTTCAGCATGATCACCTCCTGCGACCTGATGCCAGCCTTCTCCGATGATAGTCCCGTTTTTAACAACGACACATCCGACCACGGGATTTGGATGAGTCGTATAAATACCCCTGCTTGCCAGTTTAAGCGCATGGGCCATAAACTTTTCATCTTCACCCGCAGCATTGGCCGCAACAGAAGGGAATTCCTCGGCGCCAGGATCATCATGCCCGGAGGCGTCCCGGACAGATTGCCGGACCTGTTTAAAACCATCGAACAGATTCACCGTTTGGAGTCCTCCGGAATCAGGGATGATTGCAGTTCATGCGGAACTCCAGGCAGCGAAGCCTTGAGTTGTTCGACTTCATCACTGAATTCTTCGAGACCCTGAAACTTGCGACAGACAGAAGCAAATCGAACATAAGCCACCTCATCGAGTTTCTTCAACTCGTACATCACGGCCTCGCCTATCTGTCTGGTGTCAATCTTCTGATCTGTCTGGTGGGTGAATTTTCTCATGATACAGTATACCAACCTTTCGACAGCCTCGATTTCTATCGGACGTTTTTCCAGCGACCGCATGATTCCACTCTGAAGCTTGTTTACATCAAAGCGTTCACGGCGGCCATCAGCCTTGACAACATCCGGCATGTCAAGCACCATCTTCTCAAGGGTGGTAAAGCGCCGGGAGCATTCCTGACACTCGCGTCGACGGCGAACATTCTCGCCGCTCTCGCTCAGTCTCGAATCGATTACCCGAGTGTCATCAGTTGCACAAAACGGACAGCGCATGGCAAATTTAACAAGTCAGGGTTGTGCATCGTCAGCTCCCTCTTTCTGAACCGGCAACATGTCCTCTCGACTGATTCCAAAAACAAGCACCGCCGGACTGGCAACGAAAATCGAAGAGTAAGTACCGATAACAATACCAATCAGCAGAGCAGCCGAAAAGCCTCTGATGACCTCGCCGCCGAAAATCAGCAGGGTCAACACAACCAGCAGGGTAGTCAACGAAGTCAGCAGGGTGCGGGGCAATGTCTGATTAATCGAGGCATTCATGATTTGCACGACGCTGCTCTTTCGCATCTTCCGAAAATTTTCACGAATCCGGTCGTACACCACAATCGTGTCGTTAAGCGAGTATCCGATTACAGCTAGCACTGCAGCCAGTACAGGAAGCGAAAATTCGAATTGAAACAGGGAGAATGCGCCTACCGTAATCAACACATCATGAACAAGGGCAACCACCGAACCCACGGCAAATCTCCATTCGAATCGATAAGTCACGTAAATCAGTATACCAAGCAAGGCATACATCATCGCCAACCCTCCCTGGTTGGTCAGTTCGCTGCCCACCTGCGGGCCGACAAACTCGACGCGGCGCATCTGTACCTGACAGTCGTCCATACTACCGTCAGACAGGCATTGTTGGGAATCCCTGCCCGCAGACTCAGCCAGAACCTCATTCCAGGGTTCGCGCAGCGCCTCCATAACCTGGCTGCTGATCTCGGCAGCGCTGGTATCCTGCCGCGAAAAGGTGGCAGGCAGGCGCACCATCACATCCCTCGTCGTTCCAAAATTTTGTACAATGGCATCGTCGAAACCGTTTTCAGCCAGCGTCACTCGCACCGATTCCACCTCTACAGGATGCTGATAGCCGACCTCTACCAGTGTCCCACCGGTAAAATCAATGCCAGGATTAAGACCCCTTGTCAAAAAGCTGCCAACGCTTATCAGCACCAGAGCCGCAGAAAATATCAGTGCCAGCTTTCTCCTGCCCAGAAAGTCGATAGTGGTTTGTTTTTTCAGAATTTCCATGGCTGACTAAATTGAAAGTCTTTTTATGTTTTTACCACCATAAAACCAGTTGATCAGCATTCTGGTCAAAATGATCGCAGTAAACAAAGAGGAAATGATACCAATGCTCAAGGTAACCGCAAAACCCTTGATCGGACCGGCGCCAAAGTTGAACAGGACCATAGCTGCGATCAGCGTAGTGATATTCGCATCGATGATGGTCGAGAGCGCCCGGTCATAACCCATGTGAATACTGGCCTGCGGCGAATTACCATTCTTGATTTCTTCTCTGATTCTTTCAAATATCAGAACATTGGCATCTACTGCCATACCGACTGTCAACACAATCCCGGCCACCCCCGGCAATGTCAGTGTGGCCTGCAACATCGACAACACGGCAATGATCAATACCAGATTTACCGTCAACGCAATCATTGCCGAAAAACCGAACACTCGATAGTAGATCAGCATAAAAAGTAAAACGAGGGCAAACCCCATGATGACTGAAAGAAAACCCTGGTCTATATTGGCCTGCCCCAGGCTGGGTCCCACCGTGCGCTCTTCAATGATTTCGACAGGCGCTGCCAAGGCGCCTGACCTCAACATCAAGGCCAGATCTCTGGCTTCGTCAACCGAATCAATCCCCTCGATCTGATAGCGCTTGCCAAGCTGGCTACGGATCACCGGCGCAGTCAGTACTTCTTCAATCCGCCTGCTGATACGAATCGGTTTTCCCTGATCGTCGGTTACCAGATTGCCATCCGCATCCTTTTTGATTTCCGAAATCAGTTCGAGATAAACCACCGCCATTCGATTGCCGACGTTCTCTCCGGTGATCCGGCTGTTGATGCCTGCGGCCTCGGAATCCAGGGTAATGCTGACAATCGGAGAACCCGTTAGTGTATCCAGGCTGGCGGCGGCATCGACAATGTTGTCGCCGGAATATATCACTTTCTTGAACAGCAGAATGCGCCGTCCATCCCTGAATCTGTACAATCTTGATCCTGGAGGAGCCTGACCGGATCCGGTTGCCGTGGCATCGTTGTTCTCGTCTACCAGACGCATTTCAAGCGTCGCCGCTCTACCCAGTATGGCTTTTGCCCGAGCGGTATCCTGCACACCCGGCAATTGAATCACGATCCGGTCATCCCCCTGTCGCTGTACGACCGGTTCTGCGACACCAAGCTGGTCAACCCGATTTCTCAACGCAGTCAGGTTTTGCTCAAGTGCAAACTCCCGGATTTCACGAATCTGGTCCTCACTGAGCTGTAATAACAATTTTTCCGGATTATTTTCATCTTCGCGAATTTCCAGATCCGGATAGGCCTCTTTCAATACCTCCAAAGCCTGGATTCGCTGTCCGGTATTACGGACTATCGCCTCCAGATTTCCGGATGCGCCCCGGATCACACTTCGATACCGAAGCTTGTTCTCCCTCAGGGTTGATTTGACATTATCCTGATAACGATCCTCTGCGCGAGTAATTGCACTTTGCATGTCGACCTGCAGCAGAAAATGAACCCCGCCCCGAAGGTCAAGTCCCAGATACATCGGCAAGGAGCCCGAGTCGGTCAACCATTGCGGTGCGCCGGACAACAACGTCAACGCAATGGAATAATTATTCCCCAAGCCGGTTTCCAGCAATTCCTTGGCCCGAAACTGGGTTTCATTGTCGACGAATCGAATCTTGATCCCATTTTCATCCATGAGAAGTGATTCGATCGGGACAGACCCTGAATCAAGTATGGATTCAACTCGTGCAAGCTCGCCGGATAGAATGCTCAAACCCCGAGCGCCGCGTATCTGAATTCCCGGATCTTTGCCGTAGATATTCGGCAGCGCGTAGAAAAGCCCGGTAGTCACCACCACAAGGACAACAATATACTTCCACCAGACAGTTTGATTTAACATGGGAACAGGAAATCCGGGTCGGAATGGAAGCAGAAAGAATCAGGTGTCAGCCAACAACACGAATGTCAGGCGGGCCTGAACATTCAATTGCATCGGGCGTAGGGACAACCCCCGTGGTTGTCCGCATCGTTCAATTGCACCGGGCGTAGGGACAACCCCCCGTGGTTGTCCGCATCGTTCAAGCGATAAAACCAGTATTATCATGAGGTCAGAATTTAACGGTGCCCTTGGGCATCATCTGCGAAATAGCGGGACGCTGCACTTTCACCGAAACTTCTGCCGCAATTTGCAACGTTACAAAACTGTCGTCAATATCCGTGATTTTCCCAAGAACACCGCCGTTGGTGACCACTTCATTGCCTTTTTCCAGCGAAGCCACCATGCCCCGGTGTTCCTTTGCACGCTTCTGTTGAGGACGAATCAACAGGAAATAAAATACCACGAAGATCAGAACCATCGGCAGTATTCCGACCAGACCCCCGCCTCCCAGACCATCTTGTGCCCAGGCATCAGAAATTAAAAAATTCATATAATTTGTCCAGTTATCCGATAAAAGATGAGTAAACAATCAATAACGTTCAATAATGCAGTCGAGTCCGCATTTTTTCGGATGCGATTATGCCACAACCAGATGTCAAGGGGGGAGCTATTGTCATATCCGGGAGCATTCTCCATCCCCAGGTCAAAACAACTATTATTTATCTGATGACCGAGACAGATTACAGATCAACCACTTGAATCACTTTGGCAACCATCTCGCGGGTTTTAGCCAGAAGATCAGACTCTTCTTCGGTAATGACCCTATCAGACTTTAATCGTTCAAGCCATTGCGGGTAATCTTCCAACGGCGATGCCCGATGTTCCGGTTTTTCCAGACGTTTACGCAAATCCGCAGTTTGCGCCACAAGTCTGAATGCGACCTCCAATTGCGCGATTACATCATCAGGGTCCTTGGGAATAAATACATTCTGAGTCAATCTGTCGCGAACCTGTCCCGGTTCCTGCAATAGCATGACCACTTCACTGGCAAGTCCGTCATCGGGGGAATGCAGATAGCGCCCGGTTGGAAAGATCGTTATCCGCAGCGCTGCCCCCAGTATTTTATTGGGATAGTTTCTGGTGATAGCCACCAACGCTTCCTGAGCCCGAAACAGGGCAAATCGACATGCCCAGTCCAGCAATGGTTCTTCACTTGTGGATTCCCGGTTGTCTCTGAAGTATTTCAATGCGGCGGAAGCCAGATACAGATTGCCCAGCACATCGGCAAACCACCCTGACAACATTTCTTTTCTGTTCAGGTCACCACCCAGAATAAAGAATGTCACATCAGCCAGATAAGCGCAGGACGCACTGAGATGTTCAATAGCACGACTGTGTTTTTTGATCAGGCCGGCGCCGGTACCTTTCGAAACCCGCCCCCGGGTCAGACCATAGCCGAAGGCGCGCAGTTTGTTACCGGCTATGTGCTCAATGTGCCCGACCAATGCCAGATCAAATTGATCAAGCCCATCCACCTGATCTTTCATCGAAACCGCTGCAACCTCCTTTAACAGGTACGGATGACAATGCATCAGGCCCTGGCCAAATATGATCTGACTACGTATCCGACTGTTCGCGCCCAGAGCGGTAATGCCAATCGGGATCTGATGATATATTCTGGCGAGATAATTCCCGGACCCCATGCAACCCGCCTTGTCACCATGCAAATCCATCGCATCGTTAATCACTACACGTAACAGGTCAGTGCTCTGTTGCTTGATGATGGCAGAGTCCACCGCAGGCTTGTGACCCAGCGCCAGCCCCGATGCACTCAATGTTCGGCCTGCATCAATCAGCCAGGTCAGCCCGCCTATACGGGCCAGAATCTCCTCAACCCCTTCTGACCGGCCAATTTCAACACCGGATTGTTGGCGAATCCTGGTGTATGCACCACTGGTTATGGCTGCAAGTTTAGCTGCTCCCGCTCCTGCGGCGGGCCAGGACATGCCTCTACCCACAGCCAGGCATTCCACCAACATGCGCCATCCCTGCCCCACTCGCGCCTCCCCTCCAATCACCCAGTCCATCGGAATGAAAACATCCTTTCCCCAACCAGGCCCATTCTGGAATGCCGTGTTTAACGGCTGATGCCGTGTGCCGACCGAAACCCCTTTTGTGTTGGCCGGAACCAGGGCGAAGGTGATGCCCAACTCAATATCGTCCCCCAGAAGATGATCAGGGTCACGGGCTTTGAAGGCCAGTCCCAGAAGTGTCGCCACTGGTCCAGGCGTAATGTCACGTTTTGTCCAGTTGACACGAAACCCCAACACTTTTTTCCTTTTGTATCTGCCTTCGGAAACTACCCCATAATCCGGTATGTCATCCTCGCCAGAGCCGGTCCAGGTATTGGTCAGCGCGAGACAGGGCACTTCCTCACCCGCTGCCAGTCTCGGCAGGTAGAGTTTCTTTTGCTGTGGTGTACCGTAATGAGAAAGCAATTCGGCAGGCCCCTGTGAATTGGGCGTCATCACGATGGTCGCCACTGCCATGCTTCGGCTTGACAGTTTCTGGACAATACAGGACTGGGCATGGGCAGAAAACCCATGCCCGCCATATTCCGGTGAGATATTCAACCCGAAGAACCTGTTTTGCTTCAGAAATCCCCACACCGGCATCGGCAACTCGTTCAGTTTGTGGGTGATTTCCCAATCATTGACCATCGCACACAATTCTTCCACCGGCCCGTTGATGAAGGCTTGTTCTTCGCTATTGAGTTCGGGCGCAGGTACATCAAAAAGCACATCCCAGTCCGGCTTGCCGGAAAATAACTGTGCATCCCACCAGACGGTTCCGGCATTGATCCCCTCTTGCCCGGGTTGAGACATGGACGGCAATTTCTCCTTGAACATGTCATACAACCGCCTGCTGAGTTTTCGTTTCCTGAAATCCGGCAGGAAATAAAGCAATGCGGTGAAACTGCCGAGTATGATTATCAGTATCAGAGGGAGCAAGGCATGGGTCGTGTCTGACACCAAAATCACAAAGAGTACAATTATTGAAGCCACCAACCAGTTTTTAAGCGGCAGTTGCAGCCACAGGAATCCAAGAACCAGCAAGATCAGTGTGGGTATCAGGATCATCGGTTTACCTGTCCGTTCATTATATGCGGTTGACGATCATTTTCGCGATATGGACATATTCCTTGCGATGAATAAACAATTGCCATTTTCCGCCGCCAAGCTGATGCCACAGCCAGGCAGACCGGATACCAGCAAACAATGCAGTCCTGACGCGGTGAACGACCTGAACATTCTGCAATCTGTGCGCGGACCCCCGGACGATAATTCTCGGTGTCAGATAACTGATGGTGTTGGTGTATAACCCGGCCAGTGATTCATACAGGCGATTGTCAAGCTCAGGGGCTGGCGTATCCTGATTGTAATAAGCTATGAATTCTGCCCTGATTTCCTCCAGTCCGGCTTGCACCACATCGCTGGTTTTTGTCAACCTGGCCAGCTTTGCGCTCAACTGATGAAGACCTGCGGAATATTGATACACATACCTGGTTGAAGGACCGAGCTGGTTTGTCAGGAGTTTGATCATCGTCCGCAGCCCCAGATCCACACCAAGCTCCGACCCGTATATCTCTTCGATGTTATCTGCATCCAGACGAATCAGACTGAATGCGGATTCGTATAATGCCAGTTCCTCATGCCTGTCTCGGGTGGTAAGTTGATGAACAAGAGCAGAAGACTGGATCAACCCTGCCAGGGCCAGGTTCTGGTTTTTATCTGGTTTTGAGAACATCAGCAAATCGGCAATACCTTAGTCTTGCAAGTTATCGGAAATACACTCAGGCATTGATTATCCTTACAAAAAAAGCAATTTCCCTGCTCAACGCATCCAGCCGGGTCTGCTTCAACCTGAAACCATGCCCTTCACCGGGATATTCGGTATATTCATAATCAATCCCTTTCTCCTGAAGGCTATCGACCACTTCACGCGCAACCTCGGGAGGAACGATCTTGTCATCTTCACCCTGAAACAGGATTAATGGACAGTTCAGTGCGTTCAGATGAAACAGGGGCGAACGCGAGACATATCGACTGTCCGGTCGCCTGGCGCTGTCGGATTCAAATTCTTCCCCCACCAGACTGGCGGTGTACTTCGATTCGAATTTATGCGTAATCTCACTCAAGGTAATCAGATTGCCGATGCCATAATAACAGGAACCGCCTGCAAATCTTTCAGGATACCGGGTCAGCGATGAGAGTACCACATACCCCCCTGCACTGCTCCCCCGAACAAATACCCGGCCAGGATCAATCCATCCCTGACTTGCAGCGAAATCAATACCACTGATAATGTCATCGACATCAAACACCCCCCATTGCCCCAGCAACTGCTGTCTGTAGGCCCTGCCATAGCCGCTGCTCCCGCGATAATTGATATCCAGTAATGCAAATCCAATGGAACAGAAATATTGCTTGATCGGCGAATACGCAGGTGTCGTCCTGCCGGTCGGGCCACCATGGGTGACCACCAACAATGGCGGTAGCGTGCCGACAGGCGCAACGTGATATGGATTGCAAGGCGGATAGAAATAACCATATACCGGATCCTGATTACTGTCGGGGAAGCTGACCGGTTGCGGTACGGATATTCCTTCCCGAATATCATCAGTTGAATCAGACAAGCAGGGCTCAATTCTGTTTGAATGCGTATCCAGGCGTAAAATTTGTGGCTGCCGGTCACTGAAATGCCCGGTAAAATAAATCGATCCCAAAGAGTCGCTGAAGAGTTGTCGGCACGCCGAAAATTGCCTGCCAATCGGTTTCAGGTGGCCGCTTTCGATATTGATCTCGAATATCCGGTCACCAAGATGATTCGAACCCACGGCATAAATCAGATCATCACCGGATTGCTGCCATCGGGACTGTCCGAAATTCCAATGAGGTTCGCCAAACTCTGAATCTGAATCGGTCAGCCGGGAAATCCGGCTGCCATCGCATCTGTGGAAACTCCAGCGATCAGTCGTTTCATCGTCACTGACAAAAAGCAAAAGGCCTTCTGATGTGAAACCCGGCTGGCAAACCGAACGGCAGACATCATCGACCACAGTGTGTTTTTCAGTCACCACCATGCAGTTTGCATCGGTCTTCAACGATGCCTTGACCAGCCGGGTCTGGTCCCAGGGCATGTTCGGGTGAGACCACTCAAGCCATGCAATTTGCTCTCCGTCATTCGACAATGCCGGACTGGCATAAAAATCCTCGCCATCGGCAAGCACTACAAAACCGGTATGATTGATGCCCGGATCTGACAGCGAAACGGCAACGATCCGGTTGATGTTTTCACTGCCACCGTCATCCGGTTCCAACTCGGTGACACCGACTACCCAGTTTCCATCCCGCGAGACTGCCAGATCCGCATAACCGCGGCAACCCGGCACAACTGCCCCAGTGAGCAGGCAGGGAGACGAATCCGCGTTCAACTGCTGTATATACAAACGACCATCCTTGTAATTATTGAAGATAATGCTGTCACGATGTACACAAAAACACTTACCCCCATATTCATGCACACGGGTCCGGATATTGTAGTCGGCAGGGGTGACGCATCTCCTGTCCCCGGATTCAGTCTCCATCATCACGGCGACCCGCCCGTTTTCCGTGTTCCGGGATTCCAGCCAGTACAGTTGCCCCCCCGCACTGAATGGGTAGGAAGGCTCGAAACCGTCATCGAAGATCGATGCCAGATCCCGTGGACTGCTCCACAATCCATAAGGAGCTTCAATACTGTTGTTGGACGTATTCTTCAAAATAGCAGGGGTTCACTTTGAATCATACAGACCGCCCGGTACCAGGTGAGATTTCCCCGCAGACATATTGTGATCGGCAAAGAACCCCTGCCTGGCTTCAAGTGCATACTGAAATGGTTGCGGCGGACCGTACAGTCTTGAATCTCCGTCATCGTAGGGTTGCATCAGCATAACCGAAAACAATTTACCCTTGTCATCGAAAAATCCGATGTCCAGTGGCGCCTCGACATTTCTCATGTGGAAGCGGGCAGTGACCGGTTGCGAATATACAAACAGGATGGTGGAAGTATCAATGATATTCCTGCAGATATACTGATAACCGGCGGCACGCTCAGTATTGTCATCCGCCACATGGGATTGAAAGGAAACAATCTTTCCGTGGTCATTCAGTAACGGCACCTCTTCAGTGTGCATCGCCCGCACCGCTTCAGTCACTTCCCGGCAGCTTTCAGCAGATAAAATACCTGTGAACCGAACCAACGCACCAGTCAAAATTACCGTGACCACCACCAGCAAACCGGATAAAGAGAGCTTCCTCTTGTCCAACGTATTGAATACGAACACCGAATAAAAGACGTCAGTTTACCACAGGCATCAAGCGACCGGACTACCCGGTCGGTGGTCAGTCATGCCCGGTCAACAACATTCAATCGACAGGCGCAGGAGGCATTCACAGGTACATCTGCACGCGCCTTGGCCAGGTTCAACCGCATACGCATCTGATTGGCCTCAACAATATCACCCTGAAGTTCAAGGCATTCGACATAGCCATGAAGGCTCCAGAGATTATCCCTGTGCTGCGAAGTGCTGACCAGGGTATCGGATAACCCCAGATCATCCCTGTATACCTGTCTGGCTTCATCTACATGCCCCTGTTCCAGCAGCAAGGCGCCGAGTGCATGACGTGCCGGCTGCATCCAGCCCCAGGGTTCGTCGTATTTCAGATTGTCATCAAGATATACAGCCTGGCGCAAGTAATCGAAAGCTGTTTCGTAATTGTTTTTTCGATACTCGATTTCTCCTGCAAGCATTTCTTCGGCGATCTTCAGCACATCAATACAGGTATTGTTAAACATATAACGGGTTTCCGGTACCCTGGCAACTGCCTTGTAAAACTGAGTTCGCTGACTTTCAGCATCCGCGATGTTTCCAATTGCTGCATGGGCAATCGTTTTGGCGTAGTGCCACAAGGCTGTGGTCATACAGTATAAATCCTGATCGACTGGCAAGGGGTGATCAAGAATCTCCGGCCATTTTCCGAATCGGATAAGCACATGGGCTTTCACGCCGATATAGGC
Organism: Arenicellales bacterium; assembly: GCA_963663315.1. Lineage (GTDB taxonomy): Bacteria > Pseudomonadota > Gammaproteobacteria > Arenicellales > Poriferihabitantaceae. The sequence continues at coordinate 1,326,832 of OY760176.1, forward strand.
TTCCATCCAGTCTGCCATGGCTGGGTTCTCTATGCGTAATAATTCTTCGGGTGTGGTTGCGATCAGTTCTTCAACAGCTTCCATTGCAGCCCTGAACTGTCCCAGGAACAAGGACGCATAAATTTTCAAATGAAAGTTGTGTATCCGGGACAAGGTATGGAAATTCACGGCGCCTTCATTGGCGAGATAGACCCGATCAGCTTCAATCGCTCTATTGTTGGTAACAACGGCTTCGTAGTAATGACCGCAACGCACATCGATATGCGAAGGCATGTGGCACAAGTGACCCGAACCGGGTACCAGCGTTCGCAGCGAGTCGCAGGCGCGCAACGCCTTTTCAGGAAATGGAGACATTTCCATTACATGGATATAAAAATGCAACATGCCGGGATGCGGTGGTTTTCCGGGCCGCTCCAGGCGTTGCATTGCTGTCTCAAGCACATCGATGGCCTCCATTGTCGACGAGTTTTCACTCGGCAAACCCGTCCTGAGATCCCATAATTCCCAAGGGGTGCGGGTCATCAGGGCCTCAGCATGCAGAGCACACACGTCATCATCTTCAGGAAAGGCGTTATAGGCTTTTCGCATCAAGTCGGCATAATCATCATTCCATTGAAGATACTGGTCTTCATGTACCGGTTCCGGGGACTGGTAGCGAGCGACCAACGCCTCTATCAACATTGTTTCAACTGGAGATGCATTACCAATCCTGATCAGGGCCTCCCTGGCCGTGAAATGGGTTTTTTTGAGTTTCTGCACCAACTCCTCTGGCTGCATGCGCTTCCACGGCATGTTGTAGTAGATACCGGAAGCATAGGCCAGCCCCCAGTACGCTATCGCACACTGATCATCGTGCCTGATCGATTTTCCAAAGCATCGTCCGGCCATTTCAAGATCGAAAGCATACATCCATATCAGGCCCCGGTTGAACCATTTCCCGGCCTTCGGGTTTGCGGTTGAAATTTTACGGTAGTGGTTGCCGAGATTGTATTTATAGGACATTAGTCTTTGCTGGAATTGCGAAATTGACTTAAAATATTCTGGGCGATAATACTACTAAATCTCTATCTTGACACAATTGGATAGGCTACCTGCCAGCCAACAAACCACAGAGGACAAGATGACCAAACCATCCGTATACAGAATCAGCGAAATTTCAGATCGACTTGATAATCTTGAAAAAGGCGGCACCTACATTAAACCATTCGTAAACACCGCAATGGGCGCCAGTATGGCGGCAGGAATCAACTTTCTGAATGATGCTTCTGTTCCCTGGGACTTGACTTGCGACGAATTGATCTACTGCTTTCAAGGCACATTCCGTATGTTGGTTGACGGAGAAAGTTATGTGCTTGAGCCAGGCGATATGATGTATATCCCAAAAGACAATCATGTCGTATACGAGTCTGATGGCAAGTGTGTTATTTTTTATGCTGCTTATCCAGTGAACTGGAAAGAGCTTTCCGGCGTAACCCATGTCCCGGGAATTGACCCTGATGAAATGCCGGCAAATAACTGAGTGAGGAGAGAATCGGTCATGATCGACCCACTGGATAAGTTCAGGAACAATCAGGCTGCTATAAAAAACGGGCTGCCGGGATTCGTTTATACCAGAAGGGAATTCCATCAGATTGAAAAACGGACACTGTTTTCAAATAGCTGGGTGTTTGCAGGTTTTGCCCATCAACTCGGACAGATTGGCGACGTACAGCCGATCACCATCGGCGGCAAGCCGATTTTCATGTTGCGCAATGACAAGGGCGAAATTGCTGCGTTTCACAATGCCTGCCGCCATCGTTGCCTGAAGCTTGTCGATCAACCGGGAAATGCCGGAAATCTGATCAGATGCCCTTATCATTCATGGGTCTACACTCTACAGGGCGAACTGAAGGCCACCCCCTGGTTTGGCGGACATGATCGAACGCCCCCGCCGGATTTCTCACTACAGTCAAATGGTCTGTTACCAGTGCGTTGCGAAACCTGGCATGACTGGATCTTTGTCAATCTGGATGGTCAGGCAGAGGAATTCGGGCAGTTTGTAAAACCATTGGAAAGACAACTCGGCGACCTGTCGCTTGAGCGGATAAAACCAGTGGCGGTGATGGATCTGGGCATTGTAAATTGCAACTGGAAGCTGTTGATGGAAAACTTCATTGAACCTTATCATGTTCAGTTCGTTCACAAAACCACGACCAGTCAACCCTTGACAGATCATTACACCATTATCGACAAACATTGCCTGGGCAGCGCCTGCGATATCGAACAGGACCACGAAATCGACACTTCGGCCACCCTGGCGGTGACATCGCAATATCTGACATTGTTTCCTAATTTTGTACTGGGGACCTACGCCCCTGACCAGTTGGGTGTACATTTGAATATTCCGGTCAGCGTCGATCAAACCCGACAATTCAGAGTGATTTACCTGCACCGGGATAGTAATATTTCAGGTGAACAAGTCGAAAATCTGAAGAAGCTGTGGTACAACGTACACAAGGAGGATCACGCGATGTGCGAGCGCCTGCAACTCGGACGGGAGTCCACTGTTGCCGATAGCGGTGGCTGGCTTTCACCTCACTGGGAAAACAGCGTACACCGGTTCCAGCAGCTTGTCGTCGAATCAACCACCAGCCGTCAGACAAACGGCAATAACACCTGATCCACACCAGAGCCATGAATCAACCAAACACAGCAAGCCCGGATTTTCGTATTGACCATACCATGTTACGGGTAAGTGACCTGGATAAATCCCTGGATTTTTATGTTCGCATACTGGGCATGAACATTCTGCGCCGGAATGACTACCCTGAAGGCAGGTTTACCAACACTTTTGTCGGTTATCATGGAGAAGATGAAGGCGCCAACCTGGAATTGACTTGTAACTGGGACCAAAGTGAACCCTATGACCGGGGCAATGCCTGGGGCCACATTGCACTCAAGGTTTCCGATGTATATGCAGCCAGCGAGTATCTTAAGGAAGAAGGCGTTGAGTTCACCAAGGAGCCCGGCCCGATGAAAAACGGGACACGTATACTGGCTTTCATCAAGGACCCCGACGGTTACCCTATCGAGTTGAATGAACCACTGTCAAAATAACGATCCAGTTAAAATAATCATCACCGACCCGATGTATCCACTTAAGGTCAACAATTAATCAAATACCTGCCACTTAATCGAGAAAAATATGAGCAATTACTACTACGAGCGCTTTGCAGAAGCATTACCCGACCCGGAAATATTGACCGGGAAAAAAAAGGAGCTGGAAGCTGCGGGTGTAAAATACATCTTTTCCTGCTGGATCGACACCTTTGGCATACCAAAGACCAAGCCCGTGCCGATGAGCGATTTTGAATTGCTGTTTATGGGTAAAGGTCCTCAATTTGCAGTGCACTCGATTTCGTTTATTCCGGAGTTGGGCCCGGCAGATTCGGACCAGATACCTTTGCCCGATATTGATACGATTCAGATCTGCCCGTGGGACAAGACGATTGCGTGGGTATTCTCGGACCTGTGGTGGGAGGGCAAGCCGTACAACCTTTGCCCCAGGCAGGCGCTGAAACGCGCCATCCGGGACGCGGCGACCCAGGGTTATGCCATGTACGCCGGTATTGAACCTGAATTCATAGTCATGAAATGGGATGAGAATGGACTCCCTGTAAAAGCCTATGACGATGACCCGCAACCCGGCAAGGGAATACGTTCCCGGCGCCAGGCATTTGGCTATGATGTCGAATATTCGTTGAATTCGATGGGATTTCTCGGTGAAATGATCGACATTCTCGAACAACTTGGATGGAATGTCCACGATGTAGTGGCCGAAGGCGGATATTCCCAGTTCGAGCTGGATTTTCATTATACGGATATACTCGGCATGGCTGACCGTATGGTTTTCTTGCGGGTATTGTTAAAGGAGATCGCGAAAAAACACGGAAATTTTGTCACCTACATGCCAAAACCCACCACCGGTGACTGGCGCTCGGGGGCGCACATGAATACCTCGATTCAGCGGATCGACAATCCCGGGGTGAATTTATATGAAGGGGAAAACGGGCAATGGAGCCAGACCGCGTTGAATGCAGTTGGAGGAATTCTCAAACACGGTGGCGCCATCACAGCCGTCGCCTGTTGTACGGTCAATTCATATAACGGACTGGTGTCCAGGGTGGGCGGGTTTGAAGGCGGCACCTATACCTGGGCGCCCACCCACATGGCGTATGGCAAAAACAACCGCTCTGCCATGATACGACTGCCACAAAGCCGGTTTGCAATCGAAAACAGAGCCGCCGACATGTGCATGAACCCCTACCTGGGACTAGGCATGATGCTGGGCGCATCAATTGACGGTATCGTCAATAAAATCGATCCGGGGCAATCCCTCGATGAAGATTTATATGTAATGGACGATCAGGAAAAACAGGAACGCGCCGTGGTCCCGTTACCGCGCAATCTGCTGGAAGCCACCGAAACATTGTCCAACAGCGAACTTGCCGGTCAGGTAATGGGACCGGTCATGCTGAACTCATTTGTGCAATACAAGGTAGATGAATGGGAACGTTATCATCAAACCGTGACCGACTGGGAAGTAAACGAATACCTTCGCCTGTACTAAAATCACTCCCCCCGCACCAACCATAACCGTAGGGACAGGCCACTGTGCCTGTCTGCCGGAGAGCCGGTGGGGGGAACCGAATCACTCCCGCCCCACCCATCCGTCATTCCCGCCCCACCCATCCGTCATTCCCGCCCCACCTATCCGTCATTCCCGCCCCACCCATCCGTCATTCCCGCGGAAGCGGGAATCCACCAACAGCGTCCATCCCGCCGGTGGAGGGAACTCAATCACTCCCCTCCCCGATCGAGTCGAGGACAGGCTCTTGAGGGGGAGTCGGCGAAACCAGTTGCAATACATAATATATACCGATAATATCCTGGTCCTGTTTTAATTTTCGTTATGTATTTATTTTCGATTAATGCAACATTATTCGATATTCAGCCTGGCTCGGAACGCGCTTTCCGGTCATCGAAAATGGGATAGAGCCTGGAGAAGCCCGGAACTTAAAAAACGGTATGACGTGATCATTATCGGAGCGGGAGGACACGGCCTCGCCACCGCCTGGTATCTTGCTAAAAATCACGGAATGACCAACATCGCAGTCCTTGAACGCGGCTGGCTTGGCGGCGGCAATATCACCCGAAATACGGTCACCATCCGCTCCAATTACATGCGGGATGAAAGTATCCCCTTTTACGTCAAATCGGTTTCGTTGTACGAAGGTTTAACCAAAGAGTTGAACTACAATCTGATGTACTCCAAACGCAGTATGATCGATGTCGTTCAGACTTATCCCAGACTGCGTGAATTAAGGCGCCGCATGTTCAATATGGATTTGTACGGCGCTACTTATCAGCGAATCAGTGTCGAAGAACTGCGCAGGCGAATTCCAGCTCTGACGGGAGGTGGCGCCGAATCCAGATTACCCATCATAGCAGGCATGGTACATACCGATGCCGCTGTCTGTCGCCACGATGCCGTGGCCTGGGGCTACGCCAGGGCAGCGGATGACCGGGGAGTGGAAATTCATCAGAACACGGAAGTCACCCGACTGGTCAGGAATGGCCTGAATGGCGAAATCACCGGTGTTGAAACAAATCGCGGAACGATTCACGCCAAAAAAATTGCGGTGGTGGTGTCCGGTCATACTACAACCATTACCGATACGATTGGCTTAAAACTACCCGTTAAATCATTCAATCTGACCGCATTTGTATCCGAACCGGTCAAACCGGTCATTGATGTGGTCGTAAACTGTCCCGATATGGGTGTCTACCTGAGTCAATCTGATAAAGGTGAATTAGTGATCGGCGGCGCCCCGGACCCCGGACAATCATTTCGTCGGGACATCAAGCAAAATGTATTCGAGGATACGGTTTGTTCCATGCTGGAGCTTTTCCCGGCGTTCAAACGACTCAAGCTCATGCGGCAGTGGGGCGGCACCCTCGATATTGCCCATGATGCCTCTCCCATTGTCAGTGGAACGGATATTCCCGGGTTATATATTTCTGCTGGCTGGTGGGGTGGATTCAAAGCGGTTCCGGCAGGAGGCTATACCCTGGCTCACCTGATCGCGACCAATCAGCCCCATCCACTGATCGCCCCTTTCTCCCTGAACCGATTCGATAAACTCAATTATATTCTGGAATCCGGAACCACGACCGCTCGGTAAAGCGATTGATCATGCTCAATATCCCCTGCCCGTTTTGTGGAAATCGAAATGAGAGTGAATTCATTCATGGCGGCCCGGCAAAGGCCACAAGACCGGAAAACCTGGCCGATATTTCCGATCTGGACTGGGTCCACTATTTAACCGTCCCCCGGAATGTGGTGGGGCCGATCAATGAATTCTGGTGGCATGTCGGAGGTTGTGGCAAGTGGTTCACCCTGACTCGAAACACACTGACTCACGAGATCAACGACAGCGGGCCGGACTACCCGGATGGGGACTGAAATGCGGCTGGCGCAAGGGGGGAGAATTGATCGAAAGAAACCCATCCGGTTTCAGTTCAATAACCGGACCTGGTCAGGTTTTGAAGGCGACACACTGGCTTCAGCCCTGCTCGCTAATCATGTCTGCCTGACTGCCAGGAGTTTCAAATATCACCGACCCAGAGGAATTATGGGCGCCGGGATTGAGGAGCCATCGTCACTGGTTGAACTGGTTGGAGACGATCCGTGCGGAAACCTGCCGATTACAACCGTACCGATAAAAGAAGGGCTGAAAGCGAAATCCGTCAACTGTTGGCCTTCACCTGAATGGGATTTAATGAGTATCGTCCAGTTGTTTTCCGGATTGATACCCGCCGCCTTCTACTACAAAACATTCAAGTGGCCGGACTGGCATCTGTATGAACCTTCCATACGGCGAGCGGCGGGGTTAGCCAAAGCTCCGGTTCGACCCATCCAGGCAGGACACTATGAAACCCGCTACGACCACTGTGATGTTCTGATCGTAGGTGCAGGGGTGGCAGGATTAACGGCCGCGCTGAGAATAGCGCCGGCGGGTTTGCGCACCCTGATCGTGGATGACGGATCAGAGCCCGGCGGGACGCTGATCGGCCAAAGCATTGAAATTGAAGGAAACCCTGCGGATCAATGGATCGCCGCAACGGTTGACGAACTATCCGGGTATGACAACGTAACATGGCTGCATAGCGCCACGGCTTGGGGCTACCGGGAACAAAACCTGATTATCATCGCCGAGAAGAATCCGGATCGACCCATGCTATACATCCGAACCCATCGAATCAGGGCAAAAAAAGTGTTAATTGCAACGGGTGCGATTGAACGCAGTCTGGTATTTTCTCATAATGATCGACCTGGAATCATGATGGCGAGCGCCATTTTGACCTATGTCACTCGATATGCAGTCAAGCCGGGAAATCGCATTGCACTGTTTACCAACAACTCAAGCGCTTATTCGGTCGCCCGGGAATTATCCGTTGCCGGAATAAAGGTCGCTGCCATCATCGACAGTCGTCAACAGATCGGGGATGCTGCGGATTTAATCCATGACGAAACCAGAATTCTGACAGGTCATGAGGTGACCACGACCTTCGGACGAAGCCGAATTCGAGGTGTCCGGGTTCGTGACAGGACAACCGGAGCGAGTCGGCGGATTGACTGCGACCTGCTCGGGGTATCCGGAGGGTGGAACCCAACCACCCATTTATTTTCCCAGTCGCGTGGGAAACTTGAATACGATTCCGGCTTGGAAACATTTGTCCCCGGAGTGGCCGCACAGGATTGTATCTGCATTGGCAGCGCCGCCGGCAAATTCACACTCAAATCGTGTATGGAGGATGCCCGGTTGAATGCACATTCCGTATTGCGGCAACTCAACGCAAGCGCTCCAGCGTCATTGATCCCTTCCTGCAGCCCCGAGCCGGAGTATGCAATCCAGGCATTGTGGTCTGTCCGCGGGAAATCAGGTTATCAATCCAGGAGCTTTGTCGATATACAAAATGACGTCACACTCGCGGATATCCAACTGGCTATCCGGGAAGGCTTTGATTCGGTGGAACATGTCAAGCGTTATACCACTGCCGGTATGGGGATTGACCAGGGAAAAACCGGAAACATCAATGTGATTGGCGCAATCAGCGCTGAACTTGGAGTCCTGCCTCAGGATACAGGAACCACCACCTTTCGCTCACCCTTCGTTCCTGTTGAATTTGGGTCACTCGCAGGAATTCGGGAGCAAAGTGTCAGTTTGCCGTATCGACATACGCCTGTCACTCTGTGGAACCAGGAATATGGCGCTTGCATGTATGAAGCCGGCGCGCGCTGGCAGCGTCCGGGCTATTATCCCCTGCCAGGTGAATCGTTTCAGCAAACCGTCAATCGTGAATGCGAAGCAGTCCGATACCATGTGGGAATCTACGATGGTTCGCCATTGGGAAAATTCGAAATCAAGGGAAACGATGCATTGCAACTGATTGAATTACTGTATACCCGTTCGTTTTCCGGCCTGAAGACCGGAATGGGCCGATACGGCATCATGCTGACCGATGATGGCCTGATTCTGGACGACGGGGTTGCCTTCAAGCTGGGGGAAAATCATTATCTGATTTCCACGTCAACCGGTCATGCAGATGAAGTCAACCGCCATATCGAGATGCTGCTGCAAATCCATCGTCCACAATGGGATGTCAGGATTACCCCTGTTACCACCCAGTGGTCCAACGCCACGATATGTGGCCCAATGGCGAGGGATTTAATGGCGGCGCTGGGTACTGATATTGATATTGACTCTGAAGCATTTCCGTTCATGACCATGCGACAGGGCAATGTGGCTGGAATTCCGGCCCGGGTATTTCGTGTCAGTTTTACCGGAGAACTCAGCTTTGAAATCAACGTCTGGTCGCGGCATGCCCTGGAGTTATGGGGAAAAATCATGCAGGCAGGAAAAGCATTTGATTTGACTCCAATCGGGTCGGAAGCCAATCACGTATTGCGGGTTGAAAAAGGCTTCCTGTCATTGGGCCATGAAGTGGATGGCACAGCGGACCCGTATGATCTGGGAATGGGCTGGATTATATCTTCCGCAAAGGCGGACTATCTCGGCAAGCGTGCGATCAAAATCCGCCGCTCGGCTGAACAGCCGCGTAGAGAGATGGTGGGTCTGTTAATGGATGATAAAGATAAAATGGTCGATGAAAACGCGCCCATCACACCTGAAGGGAAACCGCTGCCATCCGAAGGCTTTGTAAGCGCCTGCGTTTGGAGTGTGGTCCACAACAGATCAATCGCGCTGGCGTTATTGTCCAATGGCCGGAACCGGGTCGGTCAAAAAGCCTTTATCCGAATGAAAAAGGAAGTAGTACAGGCCGAAATTGTGGAACCCTGTTTCCATGATCCTGAAGGACAACGATTGAGAAGCTGATCCAGTGACCTATCGTGTTGAACTCCTCCGTCAACCCATTTTTGCGGTGATTGACCTCAAGGGCGCCGAACCCGACCTGAAGAACTGGATTGACAGCCCGAATGTGGTTTTTCCATCCCGACCAAATAGTCGAACTCATTTTGACGGGGTTGATTTATTCTGGATTGGTGAAGAGCGCTGGTTAATGCGTGCTGAACTGGACCAGGAAGACCGATTAATGGTTCTCACCAGGCTGGAGCGGGCTCCTGTCCATATCAGTATCGTCCTGGTAAGTGATACACTGACTTTTTTCCGAATCAGCGGACCGGATGCGGATCAGATCATCAAAATCGCCAGTCCACTGGATATTCACCCGACTGTGTTTCCCTGCGACAGTTCAAGCTATACCCGGATTTTTGGCATAAAGGGCCTGGTCATTCGTAATAAAGACGGATTTGAAATTGCAGTGGAATCCAGCTATGCAGATATGATCGACGACTTTCTGCGTCGGGCAACCGCGTAAACCTCACTCACCGGTTCTTGCCTGCCTCTATTTTATTTTCCAGTTCCGCGAGCGCTGCATGAAACAATGAAGCCGGCATGTCGCAGATACCGCCTCCCAACCGGCCCAGCTCACCCATGTTGTCAAGAATACCGAGTCCCACAATGGGGCCTTCCCCCAATTCAGCAACCGACCTTGCCGTCAGTCCCAGTCTGATTCCCATATCCTGAAATCCGGGGTAGTCAATCACCGGAAGTTGCAAACAGCGTTGTTCGAATCCAGTGGGCAGATAATCCGCAAAAATCCGGGCCTGTTCAGGGGACAACCGAACCACCATGGCGCCCAAACCAAATCCTTCTACCACGGCGCTGTCTCCTATTGCTCCCAAAGCCCGGTTCATCGGGACATCCAGATCGAATTTTCCTCGCGGGGGTTGTGCGGGCATGGTAAACCATTGACCGGGCAGCCCGGCAATCTGAATCCCCATCTCAACTCCGTTACCACCCATAGCCGTTACCAGACTGGAGTTTTGAATCCCCGAAGCAGCCATCGTCATGATTTTACTGGCGGCCATCCACAGATTAAGAAACAGACTCGGGGACGCTTCCATGAATTCGAGGATATCCGGGTCTGGAGTTGCCTCCGGATACTGATCGGCATACCCGGATTGAATCCGGGCAATCAAATTTCTGGTCGATGCAGCAGTCCTGCCATGGCAATCGTCCCCTTCCCGAAGTCCTGCGAGAGCTATCGGAATCAACGGAATGGCATCACCCATGCCATCACCCATGCCATCACGCAAGAAGTCTGCGAACGACTGATTCAACCAGCGGATATGATGAAGAACAACATTCGATCTCTGACCGGTTCGCATTGCCGGTCTGGAGCCACCATTGATCGGGGTATAAATACTGAATCCAGGATTTTTCCTGTCCTGAATCCGATGTAGCGGCATTGAGGCGCTGACAACAGCCGCGAGCGGCGCCACAACCTGATGATCCTGGGCCGGTTTCAGAATGATTTCTCCATGCGCAATTTTGTTTTCGGCCTGATTAAAATCGCCGCAAAGACCTTCAAATACCGCAGCGACACAGGCCGAATTCAGAATCGGCCTGCATATTTGCCTGACCGAATCAAATGGTGGCCCTGCATGAAGCAGAACATTTGCGGGTAGATCCAGGGCATCAGCAGCCGTATCCAGACCGTTCCAGACCGGCTCCATGTTCAAAATCCGCTCAACGGCAATCTGGTCGGCAGGGTGAATGGGTTTCTGTTTCATCATCCGGATTCCCGGTATCGCTATCCGGGCGGAATCACCCAGGTTTCGGAAAAATACAGAAATGCGGTCGTGGTTTCAAAACCAGCCTGAACCCGTTTGCCCACTTTCCCTGGCATGGGCTTTCCGTTCACAATGATCTGCGCCTGATTAGCCGGAACCAGCAGGGTAAACATCGTATGCTCCCCAGTCCCCACCTGCTCCGGGGTCAACTCAAGGGCTTTCGGCGGCTGAAGGTCTTCCCAGACCAATTCAACCGTGGTTCCTTCCCCGGCAATCGTTTCGGTGTATCTCCCACCCATCGGGTCGCCATTGGCCCGGATCGATCTGGCAAAGATTTCCGTCAACCCGCCAAACGCCGGTGCATTTCTGAACGCCGCCAGCTTACTGATAAAGTTTTTCATCAGATATTGCGTTAAACTGACATTGTCGCTCATCAATATATTCGGGCGATCTTTTGTGCCCTGCTCCTGTTGAGGCGAACCGTACAACAGCAGCGCCTGACCCTGCCCAACAGGCGACCAGGCAACCCGAAAGAACAACGCCATTGCGGAAAATTCCCCACTTTCATCTTTAAGCAGGATACCCGGGTTTTCACCTGTCCAGTCGACAACGCCCGGAGTCACGGGTTGTGATAGCGGCATAACTAATCCTCCTTCAGGCCCGGCGTCACCCAAGTCTCGGAAAACGCCAGAAATGCGGTACTCATGACGCGACCAAAAAACGGTCTGGTCTGAACCGTACCCGACAACGCAGACCCATTCACAACGATACTGGCATTCTTGGCTTCCAGAAAAACCGAGTACATCTCATGGGCTTTGGTTGGAGAATTTTCCGCTGTGACCTCCACTGGCAGGGGAGTCCCCAGGTCGAACCAGTTCAACTCAAGGGTCACTCCCGAGCCACGCAATATCTCGGAATACCTGGACTTCAGATCACCCGGCTTCTTTTGTACACTTTCCAGATCCAGCCAGGTCATTGCATCCAGCCCGACCTGACCCACAAATGTCGGCATACGGGAAACCCAATTATCCACGATCCACTTCATCATCCGCTGGTTGTCCGTCATGATGAAATTCACCGCATCCGGCCAGCCCACTGCCTCTGCTGGTGACCCCAGCACAATGGCAGCGTGTCCACGACCATAGGGAGACAATACGACCCGAAAGAAAAGCGACAGTGTGCAGTACGTTTCATCCTGCTCGCCATACTTGAGATAGATACCCGGATTTTCTCCCGACCAGTCAACCCGCCCCGGATTAATTGAAACACGGCTCATGACCATTGTGCCTCATATACTTTCAGTGCAGTCTTGATCTGTTCCACCCGCTCAGCGCCCGACAAATGATCCGCAGACATGCAAATCTCTGCTACTTTACGGGCAACCTCCTTGAGTAACACTTTATCATCCTGGTCATTTCGGGGTGGAATTCGTAACATCGTATCGCCACCGTAAGTTGGAATGGCGCCGTCATAGACCAGAGCCGGCTGATCCACCCGCTCCCCTGCCTGAACCGCGCGAATGGCGACACGCAACTTCTCGCGCACTCTGGAAATGCCCCGGTCCGTAAAGCAGCGATGCTCCCGATCGTGGATATTTTTTGGCCCCTGGGAAACCCAGGCGTCATAATCTCCCGGGTCGCGCTGGCGCTGTTCGTAGCTCCGGTCTCCCCCCTGCCCGTAAAAATCGGTTTTTCCATATCCGACTTCGTCCCGGTTGGTCAAGCCCCGGGGGTCGTCGCCGTCGCGAAAGTGTCGCCAGGCGATGACCATCGCATGGGTATCATCAACCGGGGTGACCCAGCGCGACAAACCGCAGCGCCCGAAATACAGGGAATCTTCCGGGACCGGGAAGTGCCCCCCATTCTGCGTAAAAGAGGGCAGCATTTGATCATGGATTCGAATCCATACTATTTCACCTGAGCGTCGGGTATTGGTATAAAAATCTCCGTAAGGGCGTTTGAAATATTCAATTTTGGGCATTTCCGAAAAAGCATCGATAAACTGCGTTCGAACGGCTTTGGTATGTAAATAAACGGTATGAAACGGGTCCCAGGCATTTTCCATTATCTGTAACCAGTTACACGGCGATTGGATCAGATACGGAATCATTTCATCGTCTGGTTCATCAAAAGTATCATATACCGGGAAAGGCGGTATTACCTCTTTGGGGCCCATGTAGGCAAACGCCAACCCCTTGTACTCAATCACCGGATAAGCGCCAAGGCAGGCGGCATTCGCGATCTTGCTACCCGGTGGTTCACAAGGGGTTTCCAGAACCGAACCATCCAGGTCGTACTTCCAGCCATGATAACTGCAACGAATACCACCCTCCTCGACAATTCCGAACTCAAGAGACATTCCCCGATGAGCGCAATGCAAATGAACCAGTCCCAGCCTCCCTTTTTTCTCTCTGAAAAGAACCAGATCCTCTCCCAGGATTCGGACAGGATAAGGCAGGTCTCCCACTTGACTGGTCATCGCAACGGGCATCCAGTAGCGGCGCAAATATTCTCCGCAGGGCGTACCCGGCCCAACTTCCGTCAATTCCGAATCGGGTTTGAGATTCCAGACATGTTGCTGATCGTGGCCCCGATAATTACCTTCGGGTATATCAATTGTTAAGGACATGGCTTATCTCCAAATAGTAAAAATGCTAATCCGGGAACGGGTCGGTACAGGGCTCCGTCCCGTGCCATACCGATTTGATTTGTAAAAACGCCCGGACTGCATCCGGACCCAGTTCCCGCCCATAGCCAGACTTCTTGTAGCCACCGATGGGGGACCCCGGATCAACGCTGCGATAGTGATTAATGTACACGGTACCCGCCTGTATCTGTTTTGCCACTCGCTCTGCCCGCTTCCTGTCACTGGTCCAGACCCCGGCCGCCAGTCCATACCTTGTATCATTGGCTAATGATATGGCATCGTCTTCGCAATCAAACGATGCGACTGCAAGCACGGGACCGAATACCTCCTCTCGCCAAATCTCCATTTCCGGGGTGACATTGGTGAATACGGTAGGCTCGACATAGTAACCATTGGGGTGAGTCGAAACATGCGCCCGTTTTCCACCACAAACGCAAGTAGCTCCCTCCTGTTTCGCTTTCTCGATCATGGCGCATACTTTTTGCAAATGCGCCTCATTCGCCAACGGCGCTATTTGCGTATTTTCATCCATGGGGTCACCTGGCCTGAGTGAATTGGCTTTTTGAACAATCCGTTCGACCAGTTGATTCGCAATTCTGGACGCCGCAATCAGACGCGACCCGGCAACACAGGTCTGACCATTCGACAAAAAGATCCCGGAAAGTATGCCGTTCACCGTGCTGTCCATGTCCGCATCTGCAAACACCACCTGGGGACACTTTCCGCCCAACTCCAGTGTCACCGGAACGACGTCTGTGGAAGCGGCTCGCGCCACCTTGCTTCCTCCGGGATCAGACCCGGTAAAGGTGACTTTCCGGGTGTCCGGGTGGCAAACCAGGGGTTCACCTGCTTCCGATCCTGTTCCTGTAACCACATTAATGACACCATCCGGGATAGAGGAATCCGAACACAATCTGGCAAATTCCAGCGTTGAAACAGAGGCATGTTCAGATGGCTTGATCACGACCGTATTTCCAGCCGCCAGCGCCGGGGCAATTTTCCAGGCGGCAATCATCAGCGGTGAATTCCACGGAGTAATCGCAATCACAACACCGTAAGGTTCGAAACATGCCTGATTGCGAATTCCCGGGATGTGGTTGTCCAGTGTCCGGCTTTCGATTTGCAACATCTGTTCGGCGAAATAGCGATACCAGGTATGCAGCCCGGAAAACTGGGGGCGCACTTCCGATATGCGTTTACCATTGTCTCTGATCTCGAATTCGACCAACTCCGGCCATCTTTCCTGCAGAATACCCGCTAAATCAAATAGATGTTTTGCCCTGTCCTGGGCGGGCAGCATGGACCATTCTCCGGATTTAAATACGCTATGCGCGCAAGCCACCGCACAATCCGCATCCACTGCATTGCCGCGTGCAATCCGGGCCCAGGGTTCTCCTGTCGATGGGTCAATCGCGTCAATCCACTGCCCATTATCGGGTGGATGCCAGCGACCATTGATAAAATGCGGATACCGTTTCATTCCCTGATCCTTTTGTCGTCACCCGATACCGGTTGCGCGATCAGCGCCAGAACTTCTGCCCTTTCGACCATCCCCTTGTTGCTGTGCGCCAGAACGACCCCGGCGTCCCTGAAATGAATTGCGCTGGATGGCCGACCGGGTTCGCCCGGAAAATGCAGCCATCCGGCATGTTGGCCCGCGCTCACCTGATCTCCGCAGGAAAACGCGCGATCAAACAAGCCTGAAGCAGGGGCGGTAACCGGTTGCCTGTGTGCAACCAGTTCAACGATGGTTGGCTGTTGTGCTCCGGGTTCGGTTCCGTCATCTGCCAGCAACCCCAGGTGATTGAGGCATCTGCGAATACCTTGCTCGGCTAAATCCGTCATGGCGGGGTCACAACCTCCACCCCCGCCGAGTTCAACTGCGATCATCGAAATATTTTGACGGGCTGCGGCTGCATTGACTGACCGGGTATCATTTTGTGACCCGGACACCCAAAGCCAGGGCGCTCCGAATTCCCGGGCCAGTTGCAGGTTTTTCAGCCTCAATTCACTGCTGATTTCCAACTCGGTGAGCACGCAGGGAACGAAAACCGAACCCTTGCCGCCACTGTGCAGGTCAATCACAGCATCACACTGCGGCATCAAATGTTGTTCGATATAGTCGGCCAGCATAGCCGTCAAGGCGCCATCACGGTCACCGGGAAAGACACGGTTCATATTGATATGATCCAGTGGTGAAATTCGGCTGGATTTTGCGACCGCCAGAGAATTGGCCGCGGGTAATACAATCAATCTCCCCTGAATATCATCAACGGAGATCTGATTGATGATTCTCATCAGCGCCGCGGGGCCTTCAAATTCATCTCCATGGACACCACCTGTCAGCATCACCGTGGGTCCCGACCCATTCGACAAACAGATAATCGGCGTAGGGTAAAACCCGAGAGGCCGCTCATTGTCCGACCACTTTACAAGAAGATCGCCAATCTGCCTTCCCGGTTGATTCAGGTCAACTGTATTCTGAATTCGGGATTGATATAGACTGTCCAATGCAACTAACCGGATACGTTTATATTCATTTCAGGGGAAATTAATGTATCACACATATAATATTTTTGTAAGTGACTTGCATTAAAAACCATTTCGTATAATATATCAGTTTTGCAACCCGAATTGAACATACCCAATGGCAACCCTCCTGTTCAAACCCGGAATCGACCATATAAAACCGCATATGGTGGAAGATGAAAAGGAAAGTTCCCGCCCGGTCTGCATCGCTTTGAATTCCAACGAAAGCGCAATCGGAGCCAGCCCTCATGCCATTGCCGCCGCCCGTTCTGCTGTCAGTGGCATTGAACGTTACCTTGAAGATTCCCAGGATATTCTTTCTGACGAGATCGCCCGTCGTTATGACCTGAAGCCGGAAAAAATTGCCATTGGTAACGGTTCTGACGATTTGCTATCCCGACTGGCACGGGTTTATCTGGATTCCGGGCGGGAAATGATTCGCAGCCGGAATGGCTATCTCAAAGCTCCGAATTACGCCTGGGCGAACAATGCAATACCGGTTTCTGCTGAAGATGTGGACCTGACCCCGTCCGTGGATGCAATCCTGGGTTGCATCACCCCGAAAACCGCTATGATTTATCTTGCCAATCCGGAAAATCCGGCAGGAACTCATTTATCCGGCCGTGAAATACGGCGACTGCATGCAAACCTGCGCGGCGACATACTGCTGATACTGGATTGTGCATACGATGAGTATGTGGATGATCCGGAATATGAATCCCCTCACCTGCTGGTCGAAGAAGCCACCAACGTCGTCATGACCCGTACCTTTTCAAAAATTTACGGTCTCGCGGGCGCCCGGATTGGCTGGATGTATGCGCCGGAAAAAATGGTCAGTCTGGTCAGTCGAATCGGGCTGACCTTTCCACTTTCGGCGCCGAGCGTAGCGGCAGCCGTCGCGGCATTGCAGGATACACAGCATATTCAATATGTGTATAGTCTCAACCAGCGCCTGCGGGCTGAATTTACGGAATCGATACGTAATCTCGGGCTGAAAGTCTATCCGAGTCAGACCAATTTCATTCTGATTAAATTTCCCGACCCCGAATACAATGCCCGTGATGCAGCCCAGGCGCTCCGGGCGTCAGGAATTTCTGTACGACGTTTCGTTTCCAGCGCCTATCGGGATTGTGTCAGAATCACCCTGGGATTCGAGCACGATCTCAAAGCCGCTGAAGGGGTGATCGAAAAATTTCTGAACGGCCAATCCGGACCGTTATGAATAACCAACTGAATCCACAATCGGATTCACCTGTTGCCTGCCCCAGTGGCCGGGCCATCATACAACAGATCAAACAGGCTGGCATTCGGTACATTGTTTCGGTTCCCGACATCGTTACCAGCGATGGATTGTTGTGGCCAATAGCCAGAGACCCTGATTTTGAGTTGATTCGGGTCTGCAAGGAAGATGAAGGGGTGTCCATTTGCGCAGCGATGTCTTATACCAGTACGCGCGCCCTGTTACTCATGCAGCAAACGGGGTTGATGGATTCATTAAATGCGGTGCGGGCAATGGGGATGGATTATCAGCTACCGGTATGTATGATGGTTGGACTTCAGGGGAAAGAGCCTCACTTGAAACCGACGCAATCCCGGTCCAATGGAGTCAGAATCATTGAGCCGATTCTGGATGTGATGGGTCTGTCTCACAGACTGATCGAAACACCGGACAGCGTGAATACCATCGCAACCGATATCAATGGGGCGTATCGAGCCTCTTCGCCATTTTGTTTTCTGGTCGGTCGGCCCCCAATATGATGAAACGGGATCAGGCGCTGAAAATACTGGGGTCCCGGGTCAGCGACCAGATTGTCGTTGCGGTCTTTCAGACCTGTTTTGACTGGATGGCGCTGAATCCCCGGGATTTGAATTATGTTGCCACGGGCGCCATGGGACAGGCCTCTTCCCATGGGCTGGGGTTAGCGCTTGCAAGCCCCGAAAAAAAGATATGGATATTGGATGGAGACGGTAGTTTGCTTATGAATCTGGGTTCACTGGTAACCATCGGAGAGGCGGCGCCGACGAACTTCCACCATTTCGTCTTTGCCAATCGAATCTATGAAGTGAATGGTGAGCATCCCACTCCAGGAAAAGATAAAGTGGATTTTTCCGGGATTGCCCTGGCCAGTGGATACCGGCATGCCCGGTGTTTCAGTGACCTGGTCGAGCTTGAAAATAACCTGGATTCATTTCTTGAAACACCCGGGCCCGGATTGGCTGTAATGCACATTGAAGCAGGGGAACCCTGGCCGAGGGATTATGAATACATCCATAGCGCCGCTGCCCGGGACCGATTCAGAAAAGCGATCAATCAAAACTGAATTCATCCACCATTTTCAGAAATTCTTCCGCCACTCTGGACAACGGCTTTTGATCAGACCAGATCAGGGCAACCTTGAAGGGCAGTTTCGGCTTGAACGGAACTGTACTGATGCCTCTGGAAGAGCGCAGGGCAGAATTGGCCGAACCGGCAATCGACACCCCAAGTCCACTTTCAACGAGATGATAGATTGCATCGGTTGTACGTGCTTCATACTGTAATTTTCGACTGATGCCGGCTTTTCGAAACAATTCATCGACATCAAACCGGAAAGTGGAATCGGACATGAACGAAATAAAACTCATGTCTTCGAGATTTTTAGGGGAAATCACTTTTTTCTTTTCCAGGGGATGCCCTTTGGGCAACACGCATACCGATTGGGTATCAAATAACGGATGGCTGTTGATGGTCGTATTGCTGACCGTCGAAGGAGCAATTCCAAAGTCGTGATTCTGGGAAACCATCCACTCCACGGTATCATCAGTGGATTGAATTTCGAGGGATACCATTGCTTCAGGACAAATTGTAGAAAATTTCTGGATCAGTTTCGGCACGATTGAAGTGGAAAACAGGGGGGTTGTAATTAATCGGAGTTGCGCGTGCTTGTAATTTTTAATCGCAACAGCGGTTTTCTTGATCTGTTCCAGACCACTCAGTGCCCGTCGTACTTCTTCTATCAACAAACGAGCCTCCTGGGTGGCTCTTAAATTTCTGCCAGACCGCTTGAACAGCCTGAACCCGACTTCCTCTTCAAGGTCGGATATCAACCTGCTCACAGCAGGTTGGGATACGCCCAGTAACCGCGCAGACTCGGTCACCGTGCCGACCAGAACCAGCGTTTTGAAGGCGTCAATCTGTCTGAAAGTGATTTTCACAACCCAATATATAACATTTACTTAATCCAAGTTCAATTTATTGTTGACATTGATATATATTAATATATATTGCAAGTGCTTATGATACAGATTACGCACTGTACGTGGAGAACTATGGCGTTACCTGGTAGAAGTTCAATTCTGTACCACATTCAAGTAAGTGCTGAATATGAATTCGGACCGTAAACGACCACCTGCTGAATTCAGCTGGGGCGAGATACTCAATACTGCCCGCCAGATTGGCTGGGCCATTGTAGTATTCACAATCCTGGGATGGTTGATCTGGCGTGGCGCCCTGGCCATGGAATATCAATGGCAATGGTACCGTGTTCAACCTTTCTTTTATCGGGTTATAGACGGGGAACTGATCTGGGGTCCGTTGATGAAAGGCGTTGTCCAGACGCTTAAACTGGCCATTTTCGGCGGCATACTTGCTGTTTCGATTGGATTTGTCACCGCATTTGCCCGAATGTCCGATTCCATAGCGGGAGGGATGATCGCAACCTGCTATCTGGAAGCGATTCGTAATACACCGCTTCTGGTCCAACTCTTCCTGTTCTATTTTGTACTCGCTCCGATATTCGGAATCGACCGTTTCTGGTCCGGCGTATTATGCCTTGCTTTTTTTGAAGGATCGTTTGCGGCTGAAATTATCCGTGGAGGAATTGAGGGTGTCGACAAAAATCAGTATGAAGCCAGCGATGCCATAGGATTAACCGTTTATAACAAGTATCGTTATATCGTAGTTCCCCAGGCGTTGCCTCTTATTCTGCCTCCACTGACCGGGCTGCTGATTTCTCTTATCAAGCATTCAGCCATTGTAAGCGTGATCGCCGTTTCTGAGCTCACTACCGCTGGACTGAACTTGATTTCGGATACCTTCATGGCATTTGAAATCTGGTTCATTGTCGCTGGAATCTATCTGGTTCTGACCATATCTTTATCCATCAGCGTTGGCCTGTTTGAACAAAAACTAAACCCGGCCACTGCTAAAACCAAATCCTCAGGAGAAAACTGATGACTATCTTTAAACGTATTAAAATAATTTTGCTGTCTGCCATGATAGCGTTCGCGACCATGCTTGCCTCGATTACCCCGGCATCTGCCGAAGGTACACTTGAGGATATCGTAAAACGTGGAACACTCCGGGTTGGAATGTCCACATTCGTACCCTGGGCCATGCGCGACAAGGCCGGAGAACTGATCGGGTTCGAAATTGATGTGGCGACCCAAGTCGCTACAGATATGGGAGTCGAAGTTGAATTTGTCCCGACTGCCTGGAGCGGAATTATCCCGGCGCTGATTGCGAAAAAATTTGACATCATTATTGGCGGCATGTCGATTACACCGCAACGCAACCTGACGGTGAACTTTACGACTCCGTATGCGCATTCCGGCCAGCAAATGGCGGCAAATATCGAACTGGCTGGCGGCTTTACCACCCGCGATGAATTTAACGCATCGGATGTCTCGATCGCCTGTCGTCGTGGCGCCACCCCGTGTAACGCAGCCCAGAAACTGTTTCCCAAGGCGACTGTCCTGCGTTTCGATGATGATGCCCAGGCATTCCAGGAAGTGGTGAATGGAAACGCTCATGCCATGATTTCCAGTGCGCCAAAGCCTCGTTTCTGGTCCGAAGCATACCCTGACAAAATTTTTCTGCCGTTCGGCGGGGAAAACCTGACCCAGGGTGATGAAGCTTTCGCGCTGAGAAAAGGGGATGCGGATGCGCTCAACTTTTTCAGCAACTGGATCATCGTCAATTCCAGTAGCGGATGGCTGAAGGAAACTCATGACTACTGGTTCAAAGATCAATCCGGGTGGAAAG
This sequence comes from Arenicellales bacterium, assembly GCA_963663315.1. Taxonomy (GTDB): domain Bacteria; phylum Pseudomonadota; class Gammaproteobacteria; order Arenicellales; family Poriferihabitantaceae. The sequence goes on from OY760176.1 coordinate 1,348,230, forward strand.
ATATGGTAGCGCCAGCTGAATAGCCACGCTGATATAGCGTATTGGAACCCGCAACTTGGACCGCAACTCTCCACCGCCGCGAAAGTCAGGACGCCGTATTCGGTGGCTTGATTTCCTCCTGTTCGGCCTGGTTGCGGGAATTATTTTATACGCTATGTATCGTGTTAACGATGTCCTGGTTTACCAGTGGGACTGGTCACGGGTATTCGGGTTTGTCATCCGATTTGATGAAGAATCCGGATCCTGGGTTGCCAACCTGCTCCTGAAAGGTCTGGCTACCACCCTGCGACTTGCTGTCTGGGCAACCCTGTTCGCAACCATTGTGGGCGTGATTATGGGCTATTGGCGAACCTGCAACAGCCTTGCATTACGCATTATCAGTCGCTGTTATGTCGAGTTGATTCGCAATATGCCACCCGTCGTTTTTATTTTTATTTTCTACTTCTTTGTATCCAGTCAGATATTTCCCGCTATTGGTCTGGAAGATATTGATACTGCAGGCAGCTTCGCCTCAAGTCCGATTTTCTCGTTCCTGTTTGGCGAACCTCATTTACTCACTAATTTTCTGGCTGGAATGATTTGCCTGTCCCTGTTTGAAGGCGCCTACATAACCGAGATCGTGCGTGCCGGCATTCAGTCCACACCCAGTGGTCAGTGGGAAGCGGCCAGAGCGATTGGTTTATCCCATTTTAACGTGCTCCGGGACATCATACTCCCGCAGGCGATTCGCAAGATTCTGCCTCCACTTGCCGGTCAGTTTATTACCCTGATCAAAGACTCGGCCATCATTTCGCTGATTTCAATTCAGGAACTGACCTTTGTCGCCACTGAAGTGGCTGCAACGACGACACGGGTATTTGAAACCTGGATACTGGTTGGTGGAATGTATTTCCTGCTTTGTTACAGCTTCGCTGTCCTGTTCGCTCATCTTGAAACACGAGCGAAAAAGAGCCAACGCTAACCGGACCCGGTCCAGGAAATAAAATTATGTCCAATAACAATACTGCACCGCCTCTGGTTGAAATTTCCGGTCTGTGTAAATGGTACGGAAACTTCAGTGCGCTTTATGATATTAACCTGAGTATTTCCGCAGGTGAAAAAGTGGTTGTTTGTGGACCATCGGGCTCCGGAAAATCAACCATGATTCGTTGTATCAATCAGCTTGAAGAACATCAGAAAGGAACCGTTACAGTCAACGGCCGTGAAGTCAGGCCCGGCATGAAGAACATCGAAGAGATACGCCGTGATGTTGGCATGGTGTTTCAGAGTTTCAACCTGTTCCCACACATGACCATTCTGGACAATCTGACTATTGGCCCCATTCGAAACAGCGGAATCTCCAGATCAGACGCGACCGATACTGCCATGCACTACCTTGAACGCGTTCAAATTTCTGAACAGGCGAAAAAATACCCACCACAACTTTCTGGCGGGCAACAGCAACGGGTAGCCATTGCCAGAGCGCTCTGTCTGAAACCGAAAATCATGTTGTTTGATGAACCGACTTCAGCTTTGGATCCGGAAATGATTGCTGGAATACTGGATGTAATGGTAGAACTGGCTGAAGATGGCATGACCATGATCTGTGTGACCCATGAAATGGGCTTTGCCCGCAGGGTGGCCGACCGAATCGTCTTTATGGATGTCGGTGAGATAGTTGAAATAGCCGATCCCGAAACCTTTTTTAACCACCCGGAAACGGATCGGGCAAAATTATTCCTGAGCCAGATCCTGGGACATTAGCGCCATTCCCATCCCGGCACGTCTTTCCCGCCCCACCCATCAGAACCGCGCCGTAAGCGTGAACCCGACCCCAAGCACCGGTTGCGTGTCGTCATTCACGCTCTCACTCCGGCGCGCCTCGAAGGACAGTTCGAGCGAGCCGCCGTGGTTACCGGACCCGCCGCGCACCAGACGCCAGCCGAGGCTGTAGTCGCGCCCGGTGTCCGACAGGCCGATGTAGGCCTCCGGCGTCCAGGTGAAACGGCCGCCGAAGGCCGACAGGCCGTAGCCTAACTTCAGCTCCAGCCGCTGGCTCTTCAACTCGTCATCGCCGCCCTCGCTGTCGCCTGCCCCGATCCCCGATCCGGGGTCGTTCGCCGCCAGCCCGTCCAGCGTGGTGCGCGACAGGAGCGCATCGGCCCCGCCCGAGGACGACCCGCCGACCGTCTGGGTCAGCGTCAGCGTTGCCCCCCGGTCCGAGGACGGCTTCTGCCGCCAGGAGAGCGCGCCCGAGAAGCCGCGCTCGCGGAAGCCATCCGACTCGTGGGAGAGTAAGCCCCGCCCCCTGATCTCGACTTCGAGGCCGCGCGCCGGGTCGGAGAGCCTGAGCCCTGCGCCGAGGTCGAGGCCGAAGCCGGTCTCGGCGTCGCCGCCGTCATGGCGAAACCCGACCTCCAGGCTTGGCGTCAGCACCGTCCCGCCGCCGCCCGGTTGCAACGGATGGCTGGCCTCGACGCCGAGGCGCAGCCGCGTCACCATCGCCCGGGCAGGTTCGAGATTGCCGCCATCGGCGCCCTTGCCCCGCCCGGAGGCGGTCTCGACGATCAACGCGTCGGTCTTGCCCGTCAGCGTCAGGCCATCGCCGCCGCCATCGAGCAGCGTGCCGCGCAGACCCGCCGCCGCCATCCTGAGGTCAAGATCGGCACGGATCGCCGCACCGCCTGCTCCGGACCCCGATCCGGGGTCCTTATCCGTGCCCGGCGTCTTCGGCGTCACCGTGAGTTCGCCCGTGCCGTAGCCGGCCGCGCCCCAGGCCTCCAGCCGCCCCGAGAGCGTATGGCGCGCCCAGGGGAACAGGCCCGTCAGGGTCGCCTCGACCCGGCCGCCCGTTCCGGCGGTTCCGTCTGTATCAGCGGGCGCTCCGGCATAGCCGCCCTCACCGGCGCTGTGGGACAGGATCAGCCCGGCGGCCCAGCGCCCCCGGGTCCAGTCGGCGCCAAGCATGCCGGTTACGACCTCGCCGTCCAGGGTCAGATCGCCCTCGCGCCCATCAAAGCGCGTGACCGCGCCCCGGCCCCAGAGCGAGGCCAGGTCCTTGCCCGGCGTCTCTTGCGTGAGCGTGAAGGAGGAGCTGGTCAGCAGGCCGCGCGGCGAAAGCGCTCGGGACCCGCCCTGGCGCTCCCCGCCTTCGGTCTCGCCTTGCAGCCATTCGGCGACGCGCAGCGCATCGCGCCGGGCTTGCTCTTCCTGGCGGGCGTCTTCACTGGATGCCGTCTGCTCCTCTTTGCCGGACTCCGATCCGACCCCGATTTGCTGGCCGGCGAGGCTGGCCTCAACACCGGGCGCGGGGTTGGCCATCCGGCTCTGCACGGCTTCGAGAACCTGATCGGCCACGGTGCGCCCGAAGCGCGCGATCCACGCCTGCGGGATTGGACCGGGGTTGGGGATACGCAGTAATTTGACGGGGACTACCTGGTTTACTGTCCAGGACAGGCCGGGGTTGGTGAATCGGTGCCGGGTGGTGGTCCCGGGGCTGTTGATGGCTATCGTTTTCTTGCTTGCGCCGGCGCCGATCTCAAGTGCGAAGTCGCCAGAGCCGAGCAGGCCGTCGGAGGGGGCTAGGCCTCGCAGTCGGTCGGTGCCGAGAACAAGCTCTCCTCCGACTACATATTGCATGGCTGTTACTATAACCGTGGCTGTGCGCCAGATGAATTCATCGTCTGTCAGTGCGCCCCACGACGTTAGCGATCCTTTCTTGTAGCCAAATACGGTATCCCCCCCTGCGGTGTCGGTCCCTACTGTGAGGCCGGCGCACCACAGTTCGTTGGGGTCGGTGGCGTTGCAGTGCGTGATTACGACGGGGGCGGCGCTGACGATGATTTCAAATTCATCGCTGACGGTGGCGCTATTGGGGTCGCTTGCGGTTACTTTTACCGTTAACGTCTGTGCATCGGTAACCATCGGCGTGCCGGTGAAGGCTCGCGTGGCGGGGGTGAAGGTGAGCCAGATGGGGAGGTTGGCGCCGTCGCTCTGGGTCGCGGTGTAGCTCAGGGTGTCGGCGTCGGTGAATGTGGTGTCGGGGAAGGCGTAGTTGAATGCGGCGCCTGTGGTTGCTGTCTGGTCTGGGATCGGGTTGGTCACCGTCGGGGCGTTGTTGGCGGCGGTGCCGGCGGTGGTAATGACGACGTCGGAGAGAGTGGCGCCGGCGCCGATGCTGTTGATGGCCGAGACGCGGTAGTGGCGGGTGGTGCTGGCGGCCAGCCCGGTGTGCTCGTAGGTGGTGGTGGTGCTGGCAGTGTCGGCGACCAGGTCGGTCCAGGTGGCGCCGCTATCGGTGGAGATCTCGATCTTGTAGCCGGTGATGGCCGACCCGCCGTTGTCGACCGGGGCGGTCCACGAGAGGTTGATCGTGGTCGGTCCCGCTGGCGGTTGCCGTGAGGCCGGTCGGGGCGCCGGGGGCGATGGCGGTGACGGTGATGTCGAATACGTCGCTGACCAACCCGCCGTTGCTGTCATTGGCGGTCACTTTTACCGAAACCGTCTCCACATCCAAAGCCGTCGGCGTGCCCTTGAAGATCCGCGTGGCGGGGGTGAAGGTCAGCCATGTCGGCAGGTCCATGCCGTCGGCTTTCGTCGCCGTGTAGCTCAGCGTGTCGCCGGTGTCCACGTCGGTGAACGTGTTCGCCGGGATTTCGTAGCTGAAATCCGTGCCCGCCGTCGCCGTCTGGTCCGGGATGGCGTTCTCGACCACCGGGGCGTTGTTGCCGGCGGTGCCGGTGGTGGCATCGACGACGTCGGAGGTAGTGCTGGCGCCGATGCTGTTGATGGCCGAGACGCGGTAGTGGCGGGTGGTGCTGGCGGCCAGCCCGGTGTGCTCGTAGGTGGTGGTGGTGCTGGCAGTGTTGGCGACCTGGTCGGTCCAGGTGGAGCCGCTATCGGAGGAGACCTCGATCTTGTAGCCGGTGATGACGCTGCCGCCGTCGCTGGCCGGGGCGGTCCACGAGAGGTTGATCGTGGTGGTCCCGCTGGCGATTGCCGAGAGGCCCGTCGGGGCGTTCGGGGCGATGGCGGTGACGGTGATGTCGAATACGTCGCTGACCAACCCGCCGTTGCTGTCATTGGCGGTCACTTTTACCGAAACCGTCTCCACATCCAAAGCCGTCGGCGTGCCCTTGAAGATCCGCGTGGCGGCGTCGAAGCCCAGCCACGTCGGCAGGTCCATGCCATCGGCTTTCGTCGCCGTGTAGCTCAGCGTGTCGCCGGTGTCCACGTCGGTGAACGTGTTCGCCGGGATTTCGTAGCTGAAATCCGTGCCCGCCGTCGCCGTCTGGTCCGGGATCACGTTGGCAACCGTCGGGGCGGCGTTGGCGGCCGCCCCCACCACGATGTCGAATACGTCGCTGATCAACCCGCCGTTGCTGTCATCGGCGGTCACCTTTACCGAAACCGTCTCCACATCCGTAGCCGCCGGCGTGCCCGTGAAGGTCCGCGTGGCGGGGGTGAAGGTCAGCCATGTCGGCAGGTTCGCGCCGTCACCCTTCGTCGCCGTGTAGCTCAGGGTGTCGCCGCTGTCGGCGTCGGTAAACGTGGTGTCCGGGAAGGCGTAGCTGAACAGCGCGCCCTCCGTCGCCGTCTGGTCCGGGATCGGGATCGCGACCACCGGGGCGTTGTTGGCGGCGGTGCCGGTGGTGGCATTGGCGTCATCGGAGGAAGTGCCGGTGCCGATGCTGTTGATGGCCGAGACGCGGTAGTGGCGGGTGGTGCTGGCGGTCAGCCCGGTGTGCTCGTAGGTGGTGGTGGTGCTGGCAGTGTTGGTGACCTGGTCGGTCCAGGTGGAGCCGCTATCGGAGGAGACCTCGATCTTGTAGCCGGTGATGGCCGACCCGCCGTAGTCGACCGGGGCGGTCCACGAGAGGTTGATCGTGGTGGTCCCGCTGGCGATTGCCGAGAGGCCCGTCGGGGCGGCCGGGGCGCTGGGCGCGATTTCGGAGTTGTTGGTGACGGCGGCGACGCCGCTCATGCCGGTGGTGAAGGACGCGGCGTCGTTGCCGCTGGTGTCCTGGATGGCCCTGGTGTCGTCGCCAGTGGTGGGGTCGGTGTAGGTGACGACGACGTCCTGGCCCTGGCGGATGTAGACAGGGCTAAGCGTGACCACGAGCGAGGGGCCGCTCGCACCGGTCTGGTCGACCGGCACGGCAATACCGTCTGCAGTGACCGTGAAGGCGGAGGCCTGGGGCAGGCCGGTCCCCGCCGTCGTCATCGCCTCGTTGAACACGAGAAGGATATTTGTACCGGTCGAGATAACCGTGGCGGTGGTCAGCGTGGGCGGGGTGGTGTCCACCTCCACCGTGATGTCGAATACGTCGCTGACCGACCCGCCCTTGCCGTCGCTCACGGTCACCTTCACTGACACCACCCCCACGTCCGCAGCCGCCGGCGTGCCAAAGAAGTAGCGCCGCGAGACCTCGGAGGTGAAGGTCAGCCACGTGGGCAGGTCCATGCCGTCGGCTTTCGTCGCCGTGTAGATCAGCGTGTCGCTGTCCGCGTCGCTGAACGTGTTGGTGGGGACTGCGTAGTAGAACTCCGCCGCCCCCACCTTCGCTGTCTGGTCCGGGATTGCGTTGTCAACCACCGGGGCGTTGTTAGCCGTAATGGGATCGCCGTTGACGATGAACTGTTTGGAGTAGGTCGACGATACCCACGCCGATGAAGTCGGTTTATAAAACTCGTAACCGGCCGGGATGGTCCAGCCGGCGGCGGAGGTGCTGTCCAAGGCGTTGGAGGCGGCGGCGAACCATTGACCAAAATCGGGGAAGTCATTCGCGGTGACGATCACGTATGTGGTACCGGCGCTGAGCGTGGTGGCCGTGGTCGGCGTGGCCAAGAGATTTTGAGCGTCTAGAGTGATAGTGAAATCGGCGACTTTCGTGCCCATCCTGGTGCCGCTGTGGAGCGTCACCGTGCCGGTGGTGTAGCTGTCACAGTCACCACAGTCAAGGAGGATGCTGGTCAGGGTGTAGCCAGCGGTATGGGCGCCGGTTCTGAATGGCTGGGCATGGCGAGGGATGCTGCCCGTATCGTCAGTTGTCTGGCCAATATTGCTTACCAGCACTGCGGCCCGCGCCTCGGGCGCGGCCACCGCTGCGCCAAGCACGACCAGCAGCGCCGCGAACAGGCCGCGCCACCTCTGGATTGGCCGGGAATCAACCCCGCTCCATGCCAATGTCAATCCCCGGGCACGGATCGGATCCGCCCCCCACCGTGCCGTGTATTTGGCTGTGTTTTTGGTAGTCATACGAATCTGTTTCCCGCTGTTTTTGGAGCTGGTTTCTGGAGTTGTTTTCTGGAGGAATTCCGCGTGCGATGGGGGTTCGTTTTGTTGTTTTTTTATGTGCTGACGCGCTCGATAACTATATTTATCAAGTGCATGAGACTAATTATTCTTTTCTCTCCTGTCAAGTTCTATTCTCTATTGTCTAGTTCTTTTCTCTCTTGTCAAGGGAGTTTACGGAGGGATTTTTACTGCTGTTTTCACCCTGATTCTCTCGAATGCAGGAATAATATTCCACAATAGGCCCGGTTCGTAGTATGGATTGGATAACAGAAAAGGCCGTAATCGGCCAAAAAGGGGGTGTTTTTTTTCATTTGATGCGCTCGATAACTACATTTGTGCGATGCAGCACGCCTGTTCAGGGCTGGCGTGGTTTTTTCGGGCTTTACAGATATTTTGTCTTTTTCCCTGCCTGTTCCTTCCCTTTTTCTTCCCTTTTTCCCGGTTTCTTTTCAGCCTGACCCTGATTCTTAAGAGCCTCCTCTCAGGCTTGAAAAGTACGGTTCTGGAGTTCCGCCAGTTGCGCCGAACCGCTCCGGCGGGCCAGCAGACGCTCCCCGTAGCGGTTCACCATGGTGGTGGATTTCCACCGTCCCGCCTGCAGGATCGCCGGCAGTTCGATGCCGGAAGCGATCATGTCCTGGGCCGCCCCCACGCGGGCGCTGTGGCCCGACAATCCGGTCACGATGTCTTCCCCGAGTCCGGCCTTTCGGGCCATCGACTTGTAGATCCGGGAGACCTGCCCGGGGTTCAGCGGCCCCCTCGCAAGCCCGCCTCTTGGCAGGGAGCGGAACAGCAGTCCCCCGCTGAGGCGCCCCTCTCAATCCATTCCCGGACCAGGGTGAGGCTGTCCGGGGCGAGGAACAGCATCGCCCCCTCGCCCTCCTGGTCGGTCTTGCCCCGGCGGACGAACAGGGCGGCCGATCCGTCGTTTTCCATCATTAAATCAAGTACTTGTAGGGACACCAGTTCGGACCTCCGCAGCAGCGCGTCGTAGGCCACTGCCAGCAGCGCGCGGTTGCGCACGTCGATCAGGCGGTCGCCCGAGGCCAGCAGGAGCTGCTCCCGCAGGGCCCAGGTGAGGCCGTGGGCCTGGGCCTGGCGGCGGCCTTTCTGCCGGTGCATGCGCTGTAGCGCGGTGGTCACCATGACGCTGTCGAGGGGATTCTTCCGCCCGGCCGCCCGGCACAGGGCGGCGATGCTGGCGACGTACCGGCGGACCGTCGCCGGGGCCTTGCGGGAGGCCATGGAATCGATGAACCGGGCCACAGGGGTGGCGTTCACGGGCCAGGGAATCAGCCGCCGGTGTTCGCACCAGGAGCGGTAAATGCCGAGGTCGGCACGCAGGGCGCGTTCGGTGTTTGGGCTGAGGGCGCCGTGAGCGAATCGGAGCCATTGGTCGAGAGGATCCGCCGGGGGCGGGTTGAGAATCAGGGACAATCGGCCGACGCGGTGGCGCCGGTTTTTCTGACCCCCGGTTCTCGGCGGTTTCTCGTTTTTGTTGGCTCGCACGGGTTGAATTGCTCTCTTTTCAGGGATGAGCCGCGGATGATGCGCTCGATAAATATAGTTATCGAGCGCATCAATGTCATCCGAAATGGCCTAACTGGTTGTTTTTGTGTGTCTTTTTATTTTTCTACCAGGTTGATGGATTTTTACCCCGAAAAAAAATTTCCGGGCGCTGAATGGACACCGCCGGACCGGTGAAAATCCCCCCTCGAACCGACCCCCGCGACCTTCTGATTTCGCCTGAAATTCTTCTGAAATTCTTCTGAAATTCTTCTGATTTTCTTCTGATTTTCTTCTGAATTACGTCTGAATTACGTCTGAATTTCTTATGCGGTCATTCGCGGTATGCCCTTAATAGGGATGACCCCGAAAAGCCGTGCAAAGTTCCCCACGAACGGGGATTCCGGCTGCCTGAGAAAGAGGCGTAACCACGCATAACCGGGGCGGCTGATCCTGACGGGCCGCGACCGCACGGTGGGGGTGCAGGGCTATGCCGGCAGCGGCAAGACGACGATGCTGCGCCGGGTGGCGGAACTCGCGCGGGGCCGTCCGATGATCGGACTCGCCCCGTCGGCCTCGGCGGTCATAAACCCGCCCGCCCGTTGTCTGTCAGCGGGATAGATTGGAGCAGACCACACAGGGGGCAATGGAGAGATGGATTGCTCAACGTAGCATAGCTGATCACGGTATGTTCTCAGGGACTTGTTACTTCAACCTCCACGGCTCCCGAACAGTTGTTTTTCGTGTCGGACTTGCCCGTCACCGCGTCCACGCAGGCGCCGTAGTAGTAAGTTCCGGGGCTGGACGGCTCGCCGTATTCTTCCAGAATTTCGATTTCTTCTGTCGTGAAGATCTCCCCGGAACTTTGCAATATCATGGTTCTTCTCGTGTACGTGTGGGTGGGGGACTGATTCAAAACAGGGAGCCCTGCACTGGCAATGAACAGAGCATGGAAAGCTCACTTTGAGTACCTTGTCGATATTAGATGAGGCGGTACGTGTTTTGTACCACGATGGCACCTCCGTTCAAAATTGACGAAAAGTTACCCCGTCAACAGACTAGCCAGCTTTTCAAGTACCTCGCTTACCACGGCCGATGGAGCTTTAATTTCAAACCGTGCGCCGCGTGATCGCCAGTCAAGGTTTCTGATCTGGTCGGCAAGAATGACTCCCGTAATGGGGCTCACTTTAGGTAGTAAAACCTCGAAAGGGTAACCCTTTACCCGGGAGGTTATAGAACAGAACAACGCCAGGCTGGTCTTTTGGTTGTAACCGCGTGGGCTCAGGACCAAGGCGGGACGGTGGCCAGCCTGTTCATGTCCGGCCTGAGGCGAAAACCTGAGCCATACGATGTCCCCAGTGTCGGGAACATAGCCTGTCTTCACCACTGCTCATTGCCCTGGGCTTCCCCGATTTCCTGTTCAGGATGACAATTTTCCGGCGTGATCCGATTGAGCAAATCGTTCAGGTCATAGGTTCGCTTCCGCATTACGATTTGACCGCCCTGTGCATCCATCTCTATAGCCGAACCCTCCGACACCCCACATTGTTCCGCAATGGCCTTGGGGATGCGAACTGCCAGACTGCTGCCCCACTTACAGATGTGTAGATTTGCGCCCATGTGAAGAATCCTGTTGAATATCTATATTGTATATCCTATTCTCTAACACAAGATAATGCAATCAGTATGAACTGGATTGTCGTCCTGAATGGATCTTTCATGGCACTCCGTTGCCAGGTCTTTTCAGCCTCACGGCCGCTCGGCGCCGGACCGACAGGAAGATATCGACGAGCGATCCACGCGGATCGTCTTCGCTCCCTGGGAAAAGAAAACACATGACCCCTTTACTCATGTAGCAAATGATATTGAGACCAGGTCATCCAGGTTGATACGTTGACTGGCAACATGTAAATCAAAATTATTCTGCATCATCATCCAGCTTTCCGGAGAGCGACCAATTACCCTGGCGAGCTTTAATGCCATTTCAGGTGAAACATCGCTTTTACCGTTCTGCAATCTGCTCAATGTCGAGGGATTGACTTTCAGACTTCGTGCCAATTCATTGGTGCCGATATTGAATGGCTCCAAATACACCCGTTTTATGAATTCCCCCGGGTGCAACGGAGAATATTGTTTAATCGCCATTAGTGATAATCCTCATAGTTGACAATATACGCATGACCGTCAATAAACTTGAAGACCAGCCGCCAGTTCTTATTCACATGAATCGCCCACAAGCCCTTTCTGTCACCAGCAAGAGAATGAAGTCGCCAACCTGGTATATCCATGTCATCAATAGAGAAAGCAGTGTGTAATGCCTGCAACTGTTCTTCTAATCGTTTAGCATGTTGTGCACGTATGCCAGACTTTGATCCAGTAGAAAAAAACCTTTCAAGGCCCTTATGCCTGAAATTATTTATCATCTACAAATAATATGTTATTATTGCTCATTGCGCAACATGACATTCAAAAACCTGTAAAGTAAATTGTGTACCACTCATGAATAACCTCTCTTACACATCTCATGCCCGTACTTGACCGTTCACAGAGCCTGGCGGTTCTGATTGATGCTGACAATACCAGCGAACGTTACGCTCACGCGATCTTCGAGGAGGTCGCCAAGCTGGGCGAAGCCAATGTGCGACGAATTTACGGCGATTTCTCCGGCTCTCGCCTTGCCGGATGGGACAAGAAAATTCAGTCGCTTGCAATCCTGCAACATCAGCAACGCAACAACACAACCGGCAAAAACGCTGCCGACATCGCGCTTGTGATTGATGCCATGGATCTGATGCACAAAGGCAAGCTGGACGGCTTCTGCCTTGTCAGTTCGGACAGCGATTTCACCCGGCTGGCGCAACGCCTGCGAGAGGATGGACTGGTGGTCTACGGCTTCGGAGAGCGCAAGACCCCGGAAGCATTTCGCAGTGCCTGCAACCGGTTCATCTATGTCGAGAATCTGATTGAAGCGGAAGAAGAAAAAGGGGATGGCAAGACGGCTGCCACACCACCGTCGGCAGCAAAAAAGGAGCCGCCTTCAAAGGCCGTGAAAATCATCGCCAGAGCGCTGGAGGAATCGGACGACGATGGCTGGGTAAATCTTGGTATTGTTGGCGCCCGGATATTCGGCACGACACCGGATTTCGACCCGCGCACCTATGGCTGCCCCAACCTGAGCACGCTGGCCACGAAGTCCGGCGGTTTTGAAATCCAAAAAAGTCCGGGCAACGCAGTGCATATCCGCCGAAAGGCACAGGAAAAACCGAAAGGCAGAAAGGCCAGATGACCGGCACACAGGCAGTGAACAACGTTCAAGCCGGGGTTCGCTCCACCCACATTTCATCTTTGTGCCTTCGCATCAGATAACTGATCACACGCTTCGGCGTGTATCCTCGGATCGCCAACTGCAATGAATCTGTCTCCAGAGGTGAGCGTTAATGGATGCCCTTCCCAATCAGAAATCATGCCACCTGCATTGGTGATTATAGGCACAAGTGCGGTGTAGTCAGAAACGTCGTGTTGGGATTCAATACCTAAATCGATAAAGCCACCCGCGAGCCGACCATAAGCAAAACTGTTTCCTCCGTAAACAGTTAACCGAGTACTGGAGACAATCCTTTTAAGCACCTCGTACTCGTTGCACCGAAACATTTCCGGCGAGTATGTAGTGATAATAGCATTTGCAAGATTAGCGCAGGGTCGTGTCTTAATTGGAACTCCATTTAAGGTGCTATTTCTTCCATCTACACCAGCCCATCTGCATTTAGTTACAATGTTATCAATCAAACCGAGGATAGGGCGGCCCTCAAAACATAGGCTGATGAGGGTGCAATAAGTCGGAAGACCCGCCATAAACGCCGAAGTACCATCAATTGGATCAAGCACTCAAACGCAATCAGCATCAATATTTACGGAACCATATTCCTCGCCATAAATCCCATGCTCAGGGAAGGTTTCCGTAATTCGTTGCCGCATGACACGCTCTACAGCTTTGTCTTGATCAGTAACGGGGGAACAGTCTTCTTTGAAAATCGGTTGAACGTCATGTTCCGACATCGAAATCAGCGTTGTTCGCGCGGCATCAGCCAGTTCGTTAGCGAAACCAACATAGCGATCTAAATTTTCTCTATGCATTATAATTCCCTGACTCTATGCTCTATGCTAGTAGAATGGGAAGTCCCTCCAACCGATTCGCATAGATTGCCTCTGCCGTTAATCTTTATCATCTTACGAAAGGTGGCGCGTTAATCGGGTATTAATACGCGCCAAAATAATTCGAATACTCTCAGTCAAACATAGGTAAATTATTGCCGCCCATAGGTAAACGTCAAAGTTGTAGCTTCTGGAAAAAGCCAGTTTAGTTGCGCCCATCAGATCGAAGATCGTAACAATAGAAGCGAGTGCTGAGCTCTTCACCATCAATATCAACTCGTTACCTAAAGGCCGTAAAGCCAGCATAAGTCCCAAAGGTGCAACAATCTTGTAAAAAGTAACGAACGGCGATAGGCCCAGGCTCTTGGCGGCCTCAATCTGACCACGCGGAACGGATTGAATGGCTCCTTTCAGGATCTCGCCCTGATAAGCTGCTGTATTCAAGGTAAATGCCAACGCTACGTTATTAAACGGCTCACGGAAAAACCACCATATGTTCCATTCCTCAAGCAAAGGGCGTAATTGACCGGAACCATAATAAAATAGAAACAATTGTACGAGGAGTGGTGTTCCGCGAAACAAATATACATAGCAGTACGCGATACTACGGATCAAAACGAATCGGCTAAGTCGCGCAAATGCAATTGGCAATGCCAGGAAAAACCCAAGAGAGACGGTTAAAACCACAATGACAATCGTCGTAACAAAACCTTTCGCTAAAGAATAACTATATTTAGCTAACAATTCCTGGTCAAGATTGATGGTCATGGAGAACACTACCATGACAAAAACAAAGACCCAAAAAGCTAATAGCCCTGCCCCTGCAACGATTTCAAAACGCGTTGATTTTGAGTCCCCGAAAAAGAAGTTGCGTAATCTTGCGGGGCTCATGTATGTCCCTCATGTCCGCGATTAAAACGCGTTTCAATTCGCTTCAGGCCAAAAGATGAAATGACAGCAATCGTGAGATAAATCAGACTCGCAACAGAGTAAAAAAATAACGGTTGCTTCGTATTACCAACCGCAATATTCGTCATTCGCAAGAGGTCATCCAAGGCGATAATGGATACAAGTGAGGTGTCTTTCAGCAGGATGAGCCAGAGGTTTGATAACCCTGGCAATGCCAAGCGAATGACTTGGGGAAAGACAATCAAAAGAAAAGCTCTTACGCGCCTGATTCCCAATGCTTCCCCTGCTTCCGTCTGGCCGCGTGGTACAGTTGCGAGAGCGCCCGCGAATACCTCACTGGAAAATGCCCCGATAACCAGACTAAGCGCTATCATCCCTGCAAAGAACCCATTTACCTCAATATAGGCGTCACTAAACAGCCCAACGACCTGTCGTAACACAATCTGACCACCATAATATATGATGAACAGTGTCAGAAGCTCAGGCAGCCCACGAAATATGGTTGTATAGATATTTGCACTGATTTGAAGTGAGCGTACCGACGATCGCCCGGCAAGTGCGACCAACAGGCCAATTAGAAGAGCAACAGGTAGTGTGGCAAGTGCGAGAGATAGAGTGACTGTAAGCCCCGCAAACAGCTGATCTCCCCAGCCAGAATCACTGAAACTAAGAAGAGCCAGCGAATTTTCCATCAAATAGGCGCCATATTCAAAAATTTTCGAAAAAATTCAAAAAAAAGGGTGCGTAGTCGCACCCATTTTAAGGGAAATCATTGGAGTATTCATTGCAAACTCACCCAGCGTAATATATCACTACCGGGCGAACCATGGAGGAATTGATCTCTATCTTAGTATACGGAAAATGGAAAGTATTTATCGTTGATTGCCTGATATGTTCCATCGGCAAGAATTTCCGCAAGCGCAGCATTTACTTTCTCAGTGAGGTCGGGGTCTTCCTTGCGAACAGCCATGCCAACGCCAACACTCCACTCTTCTGAGTAAAATTCGCCAAGAAGGGCACAACATTTACCTTCTTCCGTGTTTTCCGACCAGTCCCAAAGGACCACGGAGTCAGCCATGACAGCGTCAAGTCGGCCAGAAGCGAGATCAGCATTGGCTTCATCCTGCGTTGCATAAAGACGAACCTCAGAATCTGTATAATTATCCTGGAGATAGCCCGCATATGTGGTGGATGATTGGGCGCCAATGGTCAATCCGGCCAAGTCCTCCGGGCCAGTTTCAGTAATTTTCGTGTCTTTAGGAGCGATGAACTGTGCAGGCGTAGCGTAGTACTTATTCGTAAAATCCACCTTCTTCATACGTTCTTCTGTTATCGACATGGAGGCAATAATAATGTCGAACTTGTTGGCAAGTAACGCGGGAATAATGCCATCCCAATCTTGTGCCGTAAATGTGCACTCGGTCTGCATCTTCTCGCACAACGCTTTAGCTATTTCGACGTCAAACCCTTTTAACTCACCATCAGAGTCTACGTAATTGAATGGCGGGTAAGCTCCTTCTGTCCCTACACGAATTTTTGACCAATCACCTGCAATAGCCAAATTAGTTGAAAACAAAATAGTCGCGAAAGCGACAAGAAGAAATTTAATTGGTTTCATTATTTAATCTCCGTTAATGGTTGTGTGTCGTGAAAGTTTAATTGCTTCAGGCCATTCCGATCATATTTTATTTGCAGAAATCGCACAGCCCATTTTGTAGTCATTGTAATGTACCAATTACGAGATATCAATATATATGTTGATCAAGTATTTAGTATAAAAGTACTATTTCTTCTTGGCAAATGTTACATTTAGACTACACTTTTCTTACTTTTATAGGGTTTATATCATTAACCCTCTCATGGGAATTCAAATAATTTGATCAAGTTTTTAAAGTTATCAGGGACCTCATGACTGACAGCTTAAGTATGATCGCGGGTGTTTCGGTGGATGTACTCCATGATCTCGCTAAAAGTGAATTGGCATTTTATTCCACGAGTCGAACTGCGACCAAAGAAGCACTCGAAGCTGGATCTGGTCCATTTCTCGATTCAGTGCCCATGCACTGGATGAAAGATTGGCCAATGCCGTTCCCAATGTTGGTAACTGAAGCCAAGGGGGCGTTGCTGACTGATCTTGATCACCACCAAATCGATGATTTCTGCCTCGGTGATACGGGTTCGATGTTTGGGCATTCTCCGGAACCTGTCACAGAAGCCATCCGCGAGCAAGCGGACAAAGGGTTGACTTTTATGCTGCCTACTGAGACTGCGCTCGATGTCGGCCAACTCCTGACCGAGCGCTTCGGTGATTTTCGTTGGCAGATATCAATGACCGCCTCCGATGCTAATCGCTTTGCCTTGCGTGTTGCCCGTGCAGTAACCGGAAAACCCAAAGTGCTCGTTTTTCACGGTTGTTACCATGGTGCTGTCGATGATGCGATGGTGGAGCGCCGGGACGGGAAAACCCTGACACGCCCTGGTTTAACCGGACAAGTGACCAACCTTGCCGGGCTCGCAGCCTGTGCTGAATTTAACGATTTGGAAAGTGTCGAAAACGAGCTTGAATCAGGACAGATCGCGGCAATTTTAACCGAGCCGGTGATGACAAATTGCTGCATGGTCTTGCCAGAACCGGGGTTCCACGAAGGCTTACGTGATCTCGCTACCCATTATGGTTCTTGCCTCATTATCGATGAAACACACACCATTTCTTCGGGGCTCGGTGGTTATAGTAGTGTTCATGCACTCAACCCCGATATATTTGTGGTTGGAAAGTGTGTTGCCGGCGGAATGCCAACTGCGGTGTGGGGATTGCGAGCGGAGCTGGCCGATCGATACATTGTCTACAATGCCAAACGTCCAGCCGGACATTCCGGGATGGGTACGACACTATCCGCCAATGCGATGCAGTTCGTATGCTTGCGAGCTATGCTATCCGAGGTTATCACCCCGGAAGCTTATACACACATGGAATGCGGTGCTGAGCGGCTAGCGCAAGGGTTGGACAAGTCGATTGCGAAACACAAGGCGCCTTGGCATGTCGTACGGGTCGGCGCAAGAGTTGAATTCATTTGTGCGCCAGGACAGCTCAGAAATGGAACTGAGGCTATGAAGGTACATGTTCCTGAACTCGAATCAGCGATTCATACCGCATTGCTCAATCGTGGTTGTCTTATCGCACCCTTTCACAACATGATGCTGGTCAGCCCGCTCACAAAGAATGAGCAAATAGACCGTCTGATTGCTGCCTTCGACGATATCTTGGCCAAACTGTTTACCTGAGAATTATATGACTCACACCTGCCCTACCGGCGCCACTCCGAATGAAGCTAAAGATTTTCTGGCTGACAATACCGATATCGAAGCCATTGATATCGTGTTACATGACTCTAATGGTATTGGCCGTGGAAAGATTATTCGACGCCATGAGTTGCTTAGTCTCTATGAGTCCGGGCGACACCTGCCAATCTCTATTTTGGGTCTTGATATTTGTGGTGAAGACGTAGATGAGACAAGACTCATCTGGGACCGGGGTGATGGAGATCTGCGCGCTTGGCCATTACCTGGCACACTAACGCGACTACATAACACCTCCCCACCTCGAGCTGAAGTGCTGCTTTCTTTGTATGAACTCGATGGCGCCCCCATGACATCTGATCCTCGTCATGCGATGCAACGTCAGGTCGATGCGTTTGCCGAACATGGCCTTTACCCAGCGGGCGCATTTGAACTGGAGTTCTTTTTGCTGGCTAAAGAGCGTGCGGCCGACGGCAGTATCCTGCCCGCAACCAATGGCGTTAATGGCCTATCAATTCAGAAAACCGATGTGTACTCGGTCGATTGTTTGTACGGGATGATGCCGTTTTTTTCAGATATCTACGCAGCAGCCAAACTAGCTGATATCAACGTCGAAACGATGATTTCTGAATATGCACCTGGCCAATATGAACTGACCCTGCATTATCGTGTAAATGTCGTTCAAGCCGCCGACGACTTAATGCGCCTTAAGCGGATTGTGAGAGCTCAAGCACAAGCCCACAACATGATCGCTTGTTTTATGGCCAAACCGATGTCCAATTATGCAGGATCGGGAATGCACTTCCATGTATCCCTGGCGAACGAAACAGGGAGTAATGCGCTTGCAGAAGCGGATGGCGAACAATGGAGTAGAACCCTGCTAAATGCACTGGGCGGGCTGCAAGCGACAATGGGAGAATCCATGTTGGTGTTTGCGCCTCACCTGAATTCCTGGCGGCGTTTTGTCGATCAAAGCTATGCACCAGTTTCTACCAATTGGGGAAGCAATAATCGTTCAGTCGCGCTACGTATTCCCGCTGGTGACATTCGCGCGCGCCGGTTGGAGCATCGCACTTCAGGTGTGGATGCTAATCCATATCTCGTTGGAACAACTGTACTCGCTGGGATGATGCACGGACTCGACAAGAATCTCGACCCGGGACCGGAAACTAAAGGCAATGGTTATAGAGACGCGTCAGTTGACTCCACCATGCCCCGCGACTGGTTGTCTGCTATTGAGGCGGCCCAAAGCTCCTCATTTTTAAAGCACGCCCTTGGCGAAGATATGCATCGTACCTTTACCGCCGTGAAAACCTCGGAATACGTGCGAGCCCAATCGATTGTATCGGAGGTCGACTACGCATTATATCTTCACGCTGTGTGAATTCACGAACCAGGTTTGTTTGAATCTGGTGCTAAAACATTAAGTAATACGATTCTCTACCTGATTTGCCTGCTCATGCAAAAATATTTCCCCCAACTGTCCTATGCCGTCACGGATATCAGCCTTAATGGCAATTCTTAAAGCAATGACATCTTTCCGTTCCAGCGCAGTCAGGATTTCTGCATGACGATCCACAGTGTAGTTTATACTCACACGCTGCATTGCTGTTACCATAAAAGGACCAAGCTGAATCCAGATACTCTCGATGAGTGGCATTAGCGCAATGCTATGCACACTGGTGTAGAGACACCGATGAAACACAAAATTATTGCCAACGACCCCCAGAAAATCTTCACGTTCAAGCATCTCATCTGAAAGCTTGTCGATCTCCAGTAGTTTGGATATTTTATCGTTGTGGATTGAAGGCAGTGCACGTTCAGCCGCAAGCGTCTCTAATGCGATACGTGCCGCCAGAAGCTGGTCAAACCGCTCATATGTCATCATGGGCACACGTATTCGGCGATTGTCCAGCAATTCAAGCGCATTTTCCGAGACTAGACGACGTATCGCTTCACGAACTGGCATGGCTGATACACCATATGTTTTTGAGATTTCAGCCACGACCACAGATTTTCCGGGCTCGATCACACCTTCAATCAGTTTATTGCGCAACTTATTATAGATATCTTGCTGAACCGTGGCAGGAACTGACTGAGTTGAGATTGAGTTGTAAGTACTCGAATTGATCATATGTGTATAATAGTCATTTTTTGCTGGAAGATAAAAACTTAACTGGCAAATTTTGAAAAACCAGATTCAAGTGATTATACATTAACAGTTCTGTAAGTTACCTTGTACCTAAGCTTCACCCAAAGGGGCATCTCAGTTCAAAGTACCTGTCTACTTTTTACATATTGGTAGTACTTTTTGATTCACTGGATTCGTCACCGTCCTCATGAAAAGGTACATCATACATATAGGCAACTTCTTTCGACTTCCCTGAAGATTCAATATAGTCCTTCAATTGTGGCAGCGCTGAAACGCTGTTTAGCTGTTGGATTGTCTGCGTGGACAATTGAATCGTCTCGTTTAAGTTTTCAACAAGCTGGACGGCTTCTGCCTTGTCAGTTCGGACAGCGATTTCACCCGGCTGGCGCAACGCCTGCGGGAGGATGGACTGGTGGTCTACGGTTTCGGAGAGCGCAAGACCCCGGAAGCATTTCGCAGTGCCTGCAACCGGTTCATCTATGTCGGGAATCTGATTGAAGCGGGACATGCATCATATTGATAAATCACGATAAAAGAGCTCGTGTGAACCCAAGGCGAGCAACGTCATGCAGTCCGGTTTTTTCTCATACCGATATGCCAACAGATATTGTTTATCAGCCACTTTATATTTATATACACGCACACCCGCCAGTCCCCCCTTTTTCATATCGCCGATAGCGGAGTCGGCGACCAGCTTCCTGACCGCATCATCAACAGCCGTTTTTTCTTTCCGGTGAAGCTTTTTGACCATTCTTGAAAATACACCGGTTTGAACAACCTTCACCCGAATTGATATTCGGTCAGACCAGCCGCATCTGCCTCTTCCAGCCCAATTAATACATCTTTCACAAAGCGCAATGGCAAATCAGGATTTTCCTCGGAAATTTTGCCAATCGTTGCCCAATACTCAATCTGTTTTGGGGGCGAACGGTGAAATACCCTGGCATATTTAGTCGCATCAGCGACTAACTGATCAGACAGTTTGATAGCTTTAGGCATAATCTTCCTCGTGGCAATGTCAGTGAACAAACACCTATTATAACCAAAAGGTTTTCTTTTGCAACCTATTGAATGAACCCACTGCAAAAACGATATGCTGATCAAGGCCTATGATGGAAAATACGTCTTGATTGCACCGCAATCAATGCCATACAATGGGATTCTGGA
Source organism: Arenicellales bacterium (assembly GCA_963663315.1). Classification (GTDB taxonomy): domain Bacteria; phylum Pseudomonadota; class Gammaproteobacteria; order Arenicellales; family Poriferihabitantaceae. The sequence continues at coordinate 1,368,689 of OY760176.1, forward strand.
TGAACGGAGGGCATGACCATGGCAAGCATCACGATTCGCAACCTTGACGACGAGGTGAAGACGCGCCTGCGTGTACGCGCCGCCAAACACCACCGTTCCATGGAGGAAGAAGCGCGGCTGATCCTGCGCGAGGCAGTCGGGCAAAAGCCGAGTTCCCGGAATCTCACGAACATCATCCGCTCGCACTTCGGCCCGACCAACGGAGTAAATTTGGAGTTGCCGCCGCGCGAGTCCGCGCGCGAGCCACCCTCCTTCGATTGAACCTGCGACCTTAATCGTGCTGTTAGACACCAACGTAGTGTCGGAACTGATTCGCAAGTCGCCCGATCCTGTTGTAGAGGCGTGGGCTGCCAGCCATACACTCGAAGAACTGTTCTTCTCAGCAGTTAGCGAAGCAGAGTTGCGCTACGGTGCGGCGATCCTACCAGAGGGGCGGCGCAGAGAAACGCTGGTCAAAGACATCGATCGGATGCTGCACGATGCTTTCGATAACCGTATCCTGCCGTTCGACAGCGAGGCAGCGCGCGTCTACGCAGACATTGCGGCCATGCGGCGTTCCGCCGGACGCCCCGTCGCACCAGCGGACTGCCAGATCGCGGCCATCGCCCGATTGAGAGACATGGCGGTGGCGACGCGAAACGTTCGGGATTTCGAGAAAATGGACATCAAGGTTGTCAATCCCTGGGCCAAAGAATCCATGCTTGATTTCCTTTAGATAACTGTTACCGCAACTGTGGCGTCACGATAACGACAGCCACAGCCACACCGACAATGCAACCAGGAACAGGCTGTGAAATAATGGTGCCGGAAAGAGAAGTCGAACCTCCGACCTGTTGATTACGAATCAGTTGCTCTACCAACGCTATTCCGGAAAAGCGGGACGCTGGCTTGACGCAGGATTATATGCGCCACGCCGTTTCGTAGTCTACCGGAAATTATCCGGCAGACCAGAGAACCGGAAGAGGCCGGCTCGTCCCAATGGATGATTGATTACGGAAAGATCAACCATCATTCTGCAACCAATTGTCAATAGCAAGTTCAGGCACACGCGAAAATTCCCGTACATTATTCGTCACCAGAGGTAACTCAAGAGCGAGGGCATGTGCAGCAATCCACGTATCATGCGGCCCGATCCTTTGGCCACTCGCTTCCAGATGCGCGCGTACATAACCATAAGTTTCCACGACTCGCTCATCAACCGAAAGAATACGTACCATACTCAAAAAATCGAGCAGAGCCAGACGATTCTGTTCTCGTCTGGATTCGTGTGACTTTGCCACACCCACTTGCAACTCACCAGCGACGATCGCAGAAATAAAACAGTCGTTCATGGGCGCCCGAGGCACGATCAGTGGCGAACGCTTGACGAGGTACACGCAATGATCTGTGTCAAGCATGCATTGCATCAGTCGAAGCTCTGACGCTCTTCAACAGGTAACTCACTGCCACGAAGCGCCAACACCGTGTTGGCGAAATCATCGTCAAAACGGGTCGAGTTTGCCCAATAGTCTTCCCAGTCAGCGAAGCGCGGACTCAAAATCAAATGCCGTCCAACCTGACGTATAGCCACCTCATCGCACTCTTTTGAAAAGCGAAACTTCTTCGGCAATCGCACCGCCTGTGACAACCCCGACATGAATACTTTCGCACTGTCTTGTCTGCCTGATACAGCCATCATGCTAACTCCGAAATTAAAATTGAAACTGATAGTATAAAACAAATAAGATATATTAAATATATATTATCTGCCGCTATCTTCAGCCCATGATGCAATCCAAAGACAAAACACTGATTATCGCGTGTGGCGCCCTGAGTAGGGTTCAGGAAATAATTCGGGAAAATCGGGATAAATACAAAAAGATTTATATAATGTACGGCGATTGCGGAACTGCTGGATTATATGCGCCGTATCGTTTCGGCTATGGGGCCCTGTATTTTTGGAAACCTGGATCGCAAGGCAGCAATAATTATTTTGGTATCATCAACCGATAAGGTTGTCTGACTCACATAGGCCAGTTTCTCCGGATTCGACACCTCCACAGTCTCAACGTCATCAATACTCTCAATCAGATGGATGCCCTGATCCACCTGCCCCATGTTTCCTTCGACTTCGGGATGGCCCGCATGGCCTATCAAGCGGGACATGCATCATATTGATAAATCACGATAAAAGAGCTCGTGTGAACCCAAGGCGAGCAACGTCATGCAGTCCGGTTTTTTCTCATACCGATATGCCAACAGATATTGTTTATCAGCCACTTTATATTTATATACACGCACACCCGCCAGTCCCCCCTTTTTCATATCGCCGATACCGGTGTCGGCGACCAGCTTCCTGACCGCATCATCAACAGCCGTTTTTTCTTTCCGGTCCCGCTGGTTTACAGGAGTGAGTAAAATCAAGGGATCTGAGGGGTTTTAAAAAAATCTTGCCGTGAACTATATTCTGGAAAAGCGGTAATATAGGAACCCAAATTCATAATTCAGGTGTGGAATCCGCACTGTTGTGTCCTCATCAAATCTTCGACCTCCAATGTACCTGTTCACTTCGCAGCAGAGCTGCCTGCTGAATTTGTCAGCAAACATCTGGCGACGGCGGGGCGCCGCCAAGCGCTTCGGATTAAGCTTCAACGAGGAGACTGCGACAGAAGTACTTCTACTCGATATTGCCGAGCAATTTCCGGGTACTGTGACGATCATCCCGTTCTCGCACAGTCGGGAAGCACAAATTGGAGCGGATTGGGCATGGGGATTTGTCGGACCGGACGGTCGCTCTTTCCAGGGTATGCTAGTCCAGGCGAAGCGTCTCGACGACAAAGATAGCGAGTATCGGGGGCTCTCATACCAAGGTGGACAGGAGGGTTCTGGACAGTCAAAATCCCAAATCGACCGGCTCATTGAGAATGGGAGGCGCTACGGGCTGCCTCCGATTTATGCGTTTTACAATCACCTGAGCAATACCACCCGCGTTCCGGCGGACTCCTGCGGGACGTTGCCCACGTATTGCGGGTTCCGCGTAAACCGGTAGGGCCCAACCAATCCGCCGAAGCGCGCAATAGATTCACGGTGCATGAAGTGCAATTGGCGGGGACAGGGACATTAACTTCCGGCGAAACCAGGCTGATAAGCTCCTGGCCGCTATGGCCGTGGGGCTGGATGACGTCCAGCGTCTTGGCCGCCGTATCCCGGAAACCGGCACGTAGAATAGCCCACACGGCGATTTTAGGGGTTCGTTGATGTGGTTTGACAGGCTGTTTACGCAACCAGCAGGTGTCAGGGGAGAGGTTGGCAGGGATTAGAGGCGTTCGCCGCGGCGCCAACGCCAGGGCGGAATGAACTCGCTGCTCCAGATTCCCCTGCGCTGGCTTCTGGCAAGGTCCTCATGGGCGGTGTAATCGAGTGAATACGTGCGGTATGCGAGCGCCCAGCCCTGGGAGACAAGCCAGGCGTTGATATCCTCTCCGGAAACCGTGCAGACGGCAATGGTGCGACCGTAGCGGTCCTGGGCACGCGCATGGCATGAGACCGGGTAACCGGAAAGCCGCTCATTGAGAGCGTTGGTAGAGGAACGGCCACAATGCCAAATCGTAGTACCGGACCTGCAGGTTTGTTGAGATTCTGGCGCATCGATGCCGTGTAGGCGGATGCGGTGATCCTGGATGATAATTGTATCGCCGTCCGTTACCCTGGCAGTTCCAACGATTTGGCTGAAGGCCGGCGGAGCCATCAGCATGGCCACGATGGGGAGGAGCGTGGATGCAAAAAACTTCATGCGACTATAACGAGAGTGAACGGCCGTTGACCAGTTCATGGTTGGAATCGATCTCATGGGAACAGGCTGTGAATAAATGGTGCCGGAAAGAGGAGTCGAACCTCCGACCTACTGATTACGAATCAGTTGCTCTACCAACTGAGCTATTCCGGCACTATGAGTCGAAATCTTCTGCTTTACTATCTACTCATAAGCGAGAGGGAAACTACCCGATTTTATATATATTATCAATCCTGTTTTTCGTTGACACCAATAACAATCCACATACTACCCGCAAACTCCCTTGAGGCCGATAGCCAGCCCCGACACCTTCCCTTGCTTATGTAACCAATTCAAGGTATGTTTAAATAAAGTAAGGATTATGAGAGTTTTACAATGGTTGAATCCACAGTCACATCAAAGGGGCAAACAACATTGCCTAAACCGGTTCGCGAGGCACTCGGAGTTGCGCCCGGAGACCGTGTGCGCTATGTCATCTTCGATAATGAGGTACGCATGATACCGATTCGACCTCTTTCACGGTTGTTCGGAGCATTCAGGCATGAGGGGCCGACGGTGACGCTTCAAGATATGGAACGTGCAATTGCCGACGGGGCGAACGACAGGTGATTGCGCTTGATACGAATGTTCTAATCCGATATCTGGTTGATGATGATCCACAACAAGCGGAAGCAGCCCGGGCACTGTTGGCGGAATTTACGTCGCAACGGCCCGGCTTCGTGTGTCGGGAGGTTGTCGTGGAACTTGCGTGGGTTCTCGACCGGGCTTACGAATTTTCCCGCGACCAAATTGCAACGATACTTGAGGAACTCGTTGCAACAGGAGAACTTCATTTCGAAGCAGCCGACGATGTCGTACGCGCTGCCCATGCCTACCGCCGCGGTGGCGCAGGTTTTTCCGACCAGATGATATCGGCCGCAGCCAGACGGGCCGGGGCCGACGTACTCTACACCTTTGACTGGCACGCAGCCCGGATTTCTGGCGCAGTCTTGCTGGGAAAAGAAAACACATGACCCCTGACGCCGAAGGAATAGCCATTAACGGAATAATCACCTATTGATGCCATGGATCTGATACACAAAGGCAAGCTGGACGGCTTCTGCCTTGTCAGTTCGGACAGCGATTTCACCCGGCTGGCGCAACGCCTGCGGGAGGATGGACTGGTGGTCTACGGTTTCGGAGAGCGCAAGACCCCGGAAGCATTTCGCAGTGCCTGCAACCGGTTCATCTATGTCGGGAATCTGATTGAAGCGGGACATGCATCATATTGATAAATCACGATAAAAGTTCTCGTGTGAACCCAAGGCGAGCAACGTCATGCAGTCCGGTTTTTTCTCATACCGATATGCCAACAGATATTGTTTATCAGCCACTTTATATTTATATACACGCACCCCCGCCAGTCCCCCCTTTTTCATATCGCCGATAGCGGTGTCGGCGACCAGCTTCCTGACCGCATCATCAACAGCCGTTTTTTCTTTCCGGTGAAGCTTTTTGACCATTCTTGAAAATACACCGGTTTGAACAACCTTCACCCGAATTGATATTCGGTCAGACCAGCCGCATCTGCCTCTTCCAGCCCAATTAATACATCTTTCACAAAGCGCAATGGCAAATCAGGATTTTCCTCGGAAATTTTGCCAATCGTTGCCCAATACTCAATCTGTTTGGGGGGCGAACGGTGAAATACCCTGGCATATTTAGTCGCATCAGCGACTAACTGATCCGACAGTTTGATGGCTTTAGGCATAATCTTCCTCGTGGCAATGTCAGTTAACAAACGCCTATTGTAACCAAAAGGTTTTCTTTTGCAACCTATTGAATAAACCCACTGCAAAAACAATATACTGACCAAGGCCTATGGAGGCTATTCGTCCCCCGGTGTCTGTATCTGATCCGACAAGCCATGGAACCGACCCCGAAGGCCATCGAACCGGATCCGCGACTTGCGGCTCCGACCTTGCCGGGCCATGGGCGGCTCGGGCGGGAGGTTCAGACCGGCATGCCGAAGAGCACGCCGTGAAAGCGCATCACCAGGCCGGCAACGAGAAGAGTCATGGAGATACTCCCTGGGGGGTCTTGTAAATCACGTCAACTGTTTGTCCGGAATATCCCCTTATTCTGCACCGAAACACAGTGGAGCACAACGTCTTCGCCTGCCGGACGTATCGTTTCGGCGTCTACCGGATAATTTCCGGCAGATCAAACTTGAACATTCCGCAGTTTGGGCGGCAGGGAGAAAGAGAGGTTCTCCTCCGGGCCCTTTAATTCAATCGCAGTATTGCATCCGGTTGATAAAAATTGGATGACTTTTTGCACCTGTGACTCAGGCGCGGATGCCCCCGCAGTCACCCCGACAATCTTTTTGCCCACCAGCCATTCTCGTTGAATCTGTTCAGGCCCATCGATCAGGTAAGCCGATACATTACGTAACTCGGCGATCTCCCGTAACCGGTTTGAATTCGCACTGTTCGGTGAGCCAACCACGAAGACCACATCACTTTTCCTGGCCAGTTTTTTTACCGCATCCTGCCGATTTTGGGTGGCAAAGCAAATATCGTCTTTATGGGGCCCCTGTATTTTTGGAAACCTGGCTCGCAATGCAGCGATAATTTTCGCGGTGTCATCCACCGACAGGGTGGTCTGAGTCACATAGGCCAGTTTCTCCGGATTCGACACCTCCACAGTCTCAACGTCATCAATGCTCTCAACCAGATGGATTCCCTGATCCACCTGCCCCATGGTTCCTTCGACTTCGGGATGGCCCGCATGGCCTATCAACAGGATTTCGAGCCCCTTTTTGCGGTATTTCCTGACCTCGATATGAACCTTGGTGACCAGCGGACAGGTAGCGTCAAATACGGTCAACTTGCGTGCAGCGGCTTCGCGCCGAACCGCCTGAGACACCCCATGCGCACTGAACACAACGGTTGAATTTTCAGGAACACTGTCAAGATCATCGACAAAAATGGCGCCCTTCCTGGTCAGGTTATCGACCACAAATTTATTGTGAACCACTTCATGCCGGACATAAATCATGCCGTGGATTTCCAGCGCGCGTTCTACGATTTCAATGGCGCGTTCAACACCCGCACAAAACCCTCTGGGATTGGCCAGAACGATTTGTGTTGGAAAGAGATTGTTCATCGGTGAAATCACTTGATCATTGTCAGAGCCGTTTGCCAGCCAGGCAGAAATTGTCGATGATCAACAAAATTGCCCCGATGGTAATCGAGAAATCCGCAATGTTAAACGCAGGGAAATACATATCCTGATAATGCAGCGAAATAAAATCAATAACATATCGATACTGAAGGCGATCAATCAGATTACCTGTTGCGCCCGCCAGAATCATTGCCAATCCCCAGGCCAACAGGCGATTGGCGGTATGGCATCGCCATAACCAGACCAGAATGAAGGCCGAAACCAGTGCGGCCAGCGTCGAAAAAAAATAATGTTGAAGCCCACCGGCATCACTCAAAAATCCAAATGCAGCGCCACGATTGGCCACCCATGTCCATTGTAATACAGGTAACACCTCAATTGGAGGTTGTCCCCATAAAGAGTTGTAAGCCGCTTTCTTGGTAACCTGATCAATAATAATGATCAATACTGAAATACTGATATATCCCGGATATTTGAGCCTGGGCTTTTGTACTTTCAATTCTTTTTCACCTGGTCTTGATTTCAACCGACTTCCAGTTCCTTGGCGAAGAACCGTTTTCCAACTTCGCAGTCAGCCAGAATCTGTTTTTTCAATTGATCGAAGCAATCGAATTTCCGTTCATCGCGAATTTTGTCAATGAATTCCACACAAATCCGTCTGCCATATATGTTTCTGTTGAAATTGAACAAATGCACTTCCAGCAATGTTTTCAGGCCCCCTACCGTAGGGCGCGCGCCAAGATTGGCGACACCGTAATGTCCGTCCTGATCGATACCTTCGACGCAGACTGCAAAAACACCGGTAAACGGTGGTTTTCTGACCGCAATGTTGAGAGTTGGAAATCCCCACTGTCTGCCACGTTTATCTCCATGGATGACACGGCCCACCATCGAATAATTTCTCCCAAGCATCTGACGGGCTGCATTCATATCACCATTTGCCAGCGCTTTTCTGATTCTGGTGCTGCTTATTCTGGCGCTGGAATCCGAGATGGTTTGAAATTGCTCAGCAATGAACCCATGCTCCTGACCAAACCGCTTCAGTACTCCATGATTTCCCCTTCTACCCTCGCCGAATCTAAAATCATCTCCTGTAAGAATATACCTGATATCCAGCCCTTCAATCAGAATTTGTCTAATAAACTCCTCGGCGCTGGAATTGGCCAACCTGGTATTAAACGGTAATGCCAGCATCACATCGACATCGTGCTCCCTGATAGACAAATATCGTGCACTTAGCCCGAACAAACGGGGAGACGCTCTTTGTTTTTGAAAATACTCGTCCGGGGTGGGCAAAAATGTCATCACTACCGTTGGCAATGACAGTTCTTCTCCCTTCTCGACCAACCGACGCAAAATCATCTGATGCCCCAGGTGAAGGCCATCATAATTCCCAATGGTCAGGGCGCACCCACCTTCAGGGATGTTTTTTGAATCTATTGATCTGACCAATTTCATTATTCGTTGATTTCCTTGATTTTCCAGAGTAATCCGGGGTTGATACCCAATAGCAGCAATGCGGCTATATAGGTTATACCACCCAGCCCTGTTAAAAACCCAAGTCTCAGTGTCTTTGTCCAGACAGACACCTCCAGCCACCAGCTTTGGGCGCCAATCAACCACCATATCGATAACCCCATAGCCGTCGTAGCGATAATAATCCGCACCACAAAACCGATCCAACCGCGCTCGACGATGAAAATCCCCTGTCGCAGCAAGACAACCAATAGCATCAACACATTCGAAAATGCCGAAATCGAAGTAGCCAGTGCAAGCCCGACATGTTTATAAGGCAGTACCAGAATCAGACTGAATACAATATTAATCGCAACCGCAATCATCGCAATCCGAACCGGAGTCCTGGTATTCTGTCTTGCGAAAAATCCGGCCGACAACACCTTTACCATTACAATCGGGGTCAATCCCAGAGAAAAGGCAATCAGACTCATCACAGTCATATTTACGCCATTTTCAGTAAAACTCCCATGAAAAAAAATGGTACTGACCATCGGCTGCGCCAGAATAATCAGTCCGACGGTAGATGGGATACTGACAAGCAAGGCCCATCTGGTTCCCCACTCCAGGGTTCTGGAAAAATCCCCAAGCGAGTTTTCAGTATATTTTCGTGACAAATGAGGAAGAATCGCGGTACTCAATGCCAATCCGAATACCCCTAGAGGAAATTCCATCAACCGGTCCGAGTAGTACAACCACGAGACACTGCCAGTCACCAGAAATGAGGCCAGAACCGTATTGATCAGAATGTTGATCTGAGCTACCGACACGCCCAGCAAAGCCGGTACGGTCAGAGCCAGTACGCGCCGGGCGCCCTCGATCCCTGCCTCGTCGCCCTGCCGTTTAATGACCCGTGGCCTGATCGTCAGTTTTTCCTTACGCAAAAATGGAATCTGAAATACTAGTTGCACAACGCCGGCAACCAGGACTCCTATTGAAAGTGCGATCGGGAATGGTCGACCAGTGGAACCAGATATAATGTGGCCAGGATCAAACAGATATTGAGCAGTATCGGCGTTGCCGCAGGGGCGGCAAAACGATTACAGGAATTGAGCATCCCGGCCGACATCGCAACGAACGATATGAAAAAAATATAAGGGAAAGTAATTCTGCATGCCTGCACAGCGAGTGCGAATTTTTCCGGCTGCTGAGTGAATCCGGTGGCCAGTATCGCCACCAGGGCGGGGGCAAATACCACGCCCGCCAAACTGACGAGAATCAGAATCAACCCGAACCGGCCGATCATCAACTGCAGGAATTGCTCGTTTTCGCTTCTGGTTTTATTCAGTCGATACTCGGTAAAAACGGGAACAAATGCAGCCGAAAACGCACCTTCTCCGAACAACCGGCGGAAAAAATTCGGTATCCTGAATGCGACGATAAAAATATCAGCGGCGGCCTTGTCCCCCAGCACACTGGCAAACAGGATATCACGTATCAGCCCCGAGATCCTCGACAATAATGTCATCGACCCCACCACCGACATCGATTTAAGTAAAATGGATGACATGTCTTGATGAACTGGTTATGGCTTCACAGATAACGTGCTTTGGGGCTTGACTTTCAGGCCAAAATTGACCATATTCCGCCTCCGGTACGAGTCCCGTTTTTCACTCCTATATTTTGATTCGCATTTTCAAGAGGATAATCCTTGGCTAATACACCCCAGGCAAGAAAAAGAGCCCGGCAAAATACCAAACGCCGGTTGAACAACATGAGCCAACGCTCTTCGCTCCGCTCATCCATAAAAAAATTACTGAAGCTTATTTCCCAAAAGGACAAGGAAGGCGCAAGTTCAGCATATCGCGATGCCGTCTCCAGGATTGATCGTGCTGTGGGAAGGAACCTGCACCACAGTAATCGTGCGTCCCGCCTGAAAAGCCGCCTGAACAATCGCCTGAAATCCCTGTCAGCAAGTGCATGAACATAGACCTCATTGTCGAATTTAAAATCGGCGATGATGTTCATACAGTGATCGCAATATTATCGCGATGAATCAATTCTGTCTCACCGTGATAACCTAAAACATTCTCCACCTGGTCACTTGGAATACCCTTGATCCTGCGTACTTCATCCGCATTGTAGTTGACCAGTCCGCGAGCGATTTCATTTCCCGCCTGATCGAGACAGATCACAATTTCACCCCGGGTAAAAGTCCCTTCTGCCGCAGTCACACCAATTGGCAGCAAGCTGCGTCCCTGCTCCCTCAATACGTTCACGGCGCCATTATCGAGCACCAGTTTCCCATTCCCTCTGAGTTGTCCGGCCAGCCATTGCTTTCTCGCTGCTATCCGTCCCTTGCCGGGAATGAGCATTGTTCCCAACTCTTCACCTCGTCTGAGTTTTAAAAGAACATCTGATTCAAGCCCGGATGTAATGACCGTGGTTGACCCGGACCTGGATGCTTTTTGTGCTGCGGTTATTTTCGTGATCATCCCGCCACTGCCGAGTTCGCCTGCAGAACCCGCCATTTCCAGCAATGCGGGATCATCCGCCCTGCCATAATGAACCAGATTCACCTGATCGGTTTTTCTTGGATCTCCGTCATATAATCCCGGCTGGTCGGTCAACAGAATCAGACATTCCGCCTCCACCAGATTGGCTGTTAGCGCCGCAAGTGTGTCATTGTCACCGAATCTGATTTCCTCATTCACTACCGCGTCATTTTCATTGACGATCGGCACTATACCCAGATTCAACAACTCCCTTAATGTATTGCGCGCATTCAGGTATCGTTGCCGGTTGGCGAGATCAGCATGGGTGAGCAGGATTTGTGCGGTCAGTATGCCATGACTTCGAAACGCGGCTTCAAAGCTTTGCACCAGGATCATCTGGCCAACTGCGGCTGCGGTTTGCACCCGGTGAACCTCTCCAGGTCGCTGATCCCATCCCAATTGACGCATTCCCTCGCCGATAGAACCGGAAGAAACCAGCACAATATCGACACCCTGCTTTTTCAACTCCGCAATTTGTCTGACCCAGGAATCAATCGCGTCCTGATTTAATCCGGATTCGGAATCTGTGAGCAGTGAGGTGCCAATTTTAACGACCCATCTTGCAGAGTCGGTCAGCGCTGTTCTGGAAGCCATTTTACTGAATGATCTGCTGGACTTGCTGAGCATTGTTTTCTTCGTCAATCTCCTTCAATCGCTGCATCAAATCGTTAATCAGTTTATCGCAGCCCTGTCTGGATACTGCTGATATTCTATAGATGGAGCCATCCGGTTTCAGTTGTTTTGTTAACTGTTCTGCAATTTCACGAGCCCGGTCCTTATCTATCGCATCGACCTTGTTCAACACCAGCCATCTCTCCTTGTTTCCGAGCTCCACATCATATTTGCTCAGTTCCTTTTCGATCTTTCGAATTTCCTGTACCAGATCAGTTCCATCAATCGGGGCAATATCAACAAAGTGGAGCAAAACAAGTGTTCGATTCAGGTGTTTGAGGAACTCGATACCCAGACCGGCGCCACATGAAGCGCCTTCTATCAATCCGGGAATATCCGCCATCACGAAGCTGCTGGAATCTCCCACATCGACAACCCCCAGTTGCGGGTGCAAGGTGGTAAAGGGGTAGTCGGCTATCTTTGGTCTGGCATGGGATACTGCACTCAGGAATGTCGACTTCCCGGCATTGGGCGCTCCCAGTAATCCTACATCCGCCAACACCCTGAGCTCCAGCCTGATTTGCCTTTCATCGCCCATTTTCCCTTTGGTGATTTTTCGTGGCGCACGATTGGTACTGGATTTGAAATTTGCATTGCCGAGGCCGCGTCGACCACCTTGTGCAATCAGCAAACGCTCGCCGTCCCGGGTCACCTCGCCGATCAGTTCACTGGTTTGCGCATCACTGACGATCGTGCCCAAAGGGACATCAATCTCCAGATCTTCTCCCGCCTTCCCGAACCGTTCCCGGCCAGCGCCGCCCTGCCCGTTCTGTGCCCGGTACAGTCGTATGAATCTGAAATCAGAAAGCGTATTAAGACTATTTTTCGCGGCCAGAAAGATACTGCCCCCATCACCTCCATCACCCCCATCCGGCCCGCCTTTCGGTCGATATTTCTCCCTTAGAAAACTCAAACAGCCGTTACCGCCTCTGCCTGCAATGACCCTGACTGTCGCTTCGTCTACAAATTTCATGGTAGCTGCTGCCAGATAAAAGGAAACCAGACATGATTTCAATCAACCCAAAACCAAAAAACCCCGCCTGGTAACAAAGCGGGGTTTATGATTTCATATCGTTCCGGCTTAATTTCAGATAATGCTGATTGTTTTACGCTTGTTCGGCCCTTTTACCTCAAACAATACCTTGCCCGGAGCGGTGGCAAACAACGTGTAATCCTTGCCAAGCCGGGCATTTTTACCGGGGTGAAACCGACTCCCTCTTTGTCTTACAATTATGTTGCCTGCAAGTACCTGTTCCCCACCAAATTTTTTGACGCCCAGCCTTTTGGAGACCGAGTCGCGGCCGTTTCTGGAACTGCCGCCTGCTTTTTTATGTGCCATGGTAACCCTCTTACCGATGTATATGCTGATTGATCAGCCAGTTTCTTTTACGACGCCACTCCCAATCCCGGTGATTTCCAGTTCCGTATAAGACTGGCGGTGACCCTGGGTGCGACGATAGTTTTTTCGCCGCTTCATTTTAAACACCTTGATCTTGTCCGCTCTGCCATGAGAAAGTACGGTCGCGCTGACCGGGCTGTCAACCAACGGGGAACCCACCGTCACCTTATCTTCGTCTAAGATCATCAAAACCCGGTCTATGCTCACTGAATCACCTTCAGCTACAGGAATTTTCTCTACTTTAAGTTTATCCCCTACGGCAACCTTGTATTGTTTACCGCCGGTTTCGATGACTGCGTACATGGCTTTATATCTGACTGGTTTGAGGTGGTCGTGTGTTTCATGTGGTCAGTTCACACTGACCCGGTCTCTGAGTATTCAGGGACGCCGGATTTTATCCGCCCTTGGACATACAGTCAATTGATTTGTTGGTAACATTCGAACAATTCAGTGATCCATTGTCGGCTAAAATAAGCTGTCACATAAATTCAATAAATTGATATGTCCCGTCTGAAGTTGCAATCATCTGAAAACAGTCCCGACCGGAATCCGAAATTGATCCTGGATTCGGCGATTTCACTGGTCAAGGCAGAAATGGAAAAGGTGGATAACATAATTCAGGACCGCCTGAAGTCTGATATTTCCCTGATCAGTACCATGGGCAAATACATCACCGAAAGTGGTGGAAAACGACTTCGGCCACTCATCCTTTTATTGAGTGCGCGTTGCTGTAACTATCAGGGCAGCCATCATGTCCTGCTGTCAGCCATCATCGAGATGATCCATACCGCAACCCTGTTGCATGATGATGTCGTTGACGCTTCCGCCACTCGCCGGGGGCAACCTACCGCCAATATCGCATGGGGCAATGAAGCCAGTGTACTGGTCGGTGATTTTTTATATTCCAGGTCATTCCAGATGATGGTGGAAACAAACAATATGGAAGTAATGAGGATTCTGGCCGAAACCACTAATGCCATTACGCAAGGCGAGGTAATGCAACTGATCAACGCCCATTCTACTGATATCACCGAAACCCAGTATTTTGTAACCATACGCCGTAAAACAGCAAAACTATTTGAATCTGCCGCCTTGCTCGGCGTCAGCATCGCAAACCAGAATGACGAGACCTGCAAGGCGCTGGCGAACTACGGCATGTATCTGGGTACCGCATTTCAAATGGCTGACGACATTCTTGATTATGATGCGCAAAGCAGGAAAATCGGAAAAGATGTGGGCGATGACCTCGCAGAAGGAAAACCGACCCTGCCACTGATCCATGCCCTGAAACTGGGTAATTCCAGACAAAAACAGGTGATTACGAAGGCGATTGAACAAGGTGACAGGAATAAAATGAGCGAAATTCTGGCAATAGTCCGCTCCACCGGCGCGCTGGATTACACCTTTAAACTGGCTCAGACCCAAGCCCGACTGGCGCAGTCATCCATCTCCGGGTTACCCGACAATGAATACAGAACCGCACTCGAAAATCTGGCGGAATTCTCCATCATCCGACAGCATTAGCCATTTTGCGGTTTTATTCTGACCAGAGATCAAGCAATTCAGTGGTTGCCTGTTTACAGGATTTTGCCTGGGTGATCGCCGAAATCATCGCCACCGAACCCACGCCGATGGATTTGAGAGTGCGTGCTCTCTCAAGATCAATGCCGCCAATGGCGACCAGCGGCCACTGCCCATCCAGAAATCTCACCCAGTAACGCACCATCTCGGGACCCTGTGGCGCGAATGGCATCACCTTGCTGGTAGTCTCATAGACCGGGCCAATGGCAATGTAACTCGGGTCGAGATCAATCGCTGCGGCCATTTCCCAATGACTATGGGTGGACACACCCAGACGCAGGCCTGACCTGGCTATTCGGTTCAAATCAGCATGTTGTATATCTGCCTGACCCAGATGGACACCGTAGGCATTGTGCCTGATGGCCAATTGCCAATGATCATTGACAAACAATCTGGCGCCAACCTGGTTAGCGCTTTCGACTGCATCAATGATTTCTGCCTTGATGCGCCGCTCACTGGCATCCTTGATGCGTAACTGAATCGTTCGCACCCCTGATTCGAGTAACCGGCGTACCCAATTTGCACTATCGACCACCGGGTAGATTCCCAGGCGATCCGTATCACATCTGGTAAACGTCAATTCAGTTTTCTGTGGATTCCCGTATCGCAATTTTGGCAGTTGCCGATAGTCGGTTGGCCAGGGCTGGCAGGCCTGAAACTGCATTCCGCCCAGTTGATAATGATGCTGGATGTTACGCCCAACCACACTCCTCGACAAAACAACAGCATCTCTCAGATCATGACCCAGCGCCACTGCTCCGGCAATGGCCGTAGCCAGGGCACAGCCCGTACCTCTGACTGAAACACCCTGTTTTGTTCGCTGGCTTGCTATCCAGAAACTTTCATTGCCATTGCTGAAATAGTCGTAACATTCATTTGCAGTGTCGCCAAAAGCAATACCGTCAAGATGCCCTCCCTTGATCAACAGGTTTGATATTCCCGATTCAAGTATCCGTAATGAAGCGGCCGCCATATCATCGCAGCAGCCAATCTCCATGCCGGCAAGTATCTGCGCTTCAGAAATATTGGGGGTCAACAGGGTAATCCTGTTTCCTGCCTGCTTGATGGCTTTACGAACCGTTTCGGCCTCGGCCATGGTCCCACCCGCGGAACTCACCATCACAGGATCCCATATCAACGGGCAATCGAACCGGTCTTTCAGCAAACAGACAGACTGCGCCTGACCACTATCGCATATCAGACCTGCCTTGATAACCCGGGGGATGAATTCGGATTCAATACAATCCAGTTGCCGATCAAATTGGGCGCTGGTTACAGCGCTGCACAATGAAACCCCCTGACTGTTTTGTGCGGTAATGGCGCTGACCACGAAAAACCCGTGCAATCCCAGTTTTTGCAGTACCTGATTGTCAAGATGAATGCCAGCGCCGGATGTCGGGTCTGTCCCGCCAACCACCAATACGGCTTGCACGTTTGTATGAGGAACCAATCTAACCGGAAGTCTGATGCCAGAAAGGCATACCCGCAGTTGGCGTGCTCGGCGAAGCAGTCTGTCGCTTATGAATGGCGCCTGCCTGACAGGCCAGTCGCCCGGCTATTATCGCGCCTCGAAAGGAATCCGCCATTTTGACCGGATCAACCGCTTTCGCCACTGCTGTATTCAGCAATACACCATCGTAACCCATTTCCATGGCCTGGCAGGCATCAGAGGGCCTCCCCAACCCGGCATCCACAATCAGTTTTGTCTCGGGCAAACGATCACGTATGGTTTTCAATGCATAAGGGTTAATCAGACCCCGACCGGTGCCGATCGGGGACCCCCAGGGCATCACGACCTCACAACCCATTTCCGCCAGGGTTTTACATACAACAAGGTCATCCGTACAATAGGGAAAAACATCGAAGTCCAGAGCAATCAGCCTCTCCGCGGCTTCGACCAGTTTTACTGTATCGGGTTGAAGATTGTAGTCATCTCCGATCACTTCCAGTTTGATCCAGTTGGTGGAAAACAGCTCTCGACTCATCTGCGCCAGGGTAACGGCTTCCTTGACACTGTGACAGCCCGCAGTATTTGGCAGGATATGAATACCCAGGGAACGCAACCAGTTCCAGAACTGATTCCCGCTCTGTTGTTCCGGAGATTGACGCCGCAAGGACACGGTAATCACCTGTGCGCCGGACATCTCTACCGCCTTTTGCAAAATCAGGGGGGATGGGTATTGAGCGCTTCCAATCAGAAATCGACTTTGAAGTGGAACATTATAGACATCCCAGCCATCGGAGCGCTGATCCGGATTTTCCCGGTTTGGAGTATTGACATCACTCAACATGATCAGGCCGCCATGACTAACCCGCTAACCGCCGGAAATGGGTTGCACGATATCAACCAGATCGTTGTCTTCGAGTAATCGGGTATCATATTGTTCCCGGGGTACGAATTCACTGTTGACCGCCACCGCAAACGAGGCTGCTTCCACATCGTATCCGCAGGAACCCAGCAATGTTGCAAGTGTGCCCTTTGGCACGACCTGCATGATCCGATTATTGAGACTAACCGTAATATTCATCCTTGCCATCCGGACTGTCAATTTCGAACAACTGACCAAACCTGATCAAATCCATACTGCCATTGATGTAGCGCTGAACATCCGCCAATAACGCAGGCGTAAAAAGATAGCCATGTCGATACAGGCCATTCACGGAAATCAGCCGGCCACAGACTCGCACCCGTGGCATATTGTCAGGATAAGCCGGTCGGCAGTTTGCCTCCATCGACAGAATCTGCGCTTCAGCAAAACCACTGTGGACAATATACAGCGCTGACAACAACTCAAGCGCGGATCGAACGGTCACATCATGCATCGCATCGCTTTCTATTTCCGTGGCGCCAATCACATATACATGATTTCCGTGGGGCGCAATATAGAGCGGGTATCTGGGATGAATCAATCGAATCGATCTTTGGAAATTCACTTCAGGCGCGCACACCCGAATCAGCTCTCCCCGTACCCCTCTCAAGTCTGTCTGGGAAATCGCGTCCGTATCGGATGACGCATTGAGCGCTCCCAACCCCCGGCAATCAATCACCCAGTCAAACCTGCCGGATTGATACACCTCAGACAAACAGGATATACGATGATTTTCAAGCCAGTTGACACCGTGTTTCCCCAGGGCCACATTCAATGCCTGATAAAGCTGGTGATTGGACAATACGGCTTCATCAGGGAAATAGCTCGCCTCACTGAATCGCTCTGCCAGCTCAGGCTCTAAAATACGAACACACTGTCGGTCAAGTCGTTGAAAACCGGACTCTCCAAGTTTGGAGATTGCCATCGAGTTGAATCCACACCAATCCTCTCTATCCGAGCCATGCGCGACCACCAGAGTCCCCAGAGCCTGATAATAAATTGAGGTCGCCGTGAATTTTTCCAGGTCTGCAATCAGCGCTGGCCATAACGCCATGCTTGCAACGCCTAAATCACGCACGGTCTCATCTTTCAACACCGCCTCGGTATAAGGTGCAATCATGGCTGCCGCAGTCAATCCTGCACTGGTTCTGCTGTGGCGGTCGCGGCTTTCGATCAGGGTAACCGTATTACCCTCCTGAAGGAGTTGCCAGGCCATCAATCTGCCCGCAAGTCCCGCACCGACAATAGCGAATGATTGCTCTGGCATTATAAATCAGGTGTAGATTTTAGCGCCGCCTTCAAGAAATTCTCTGGATTTTTCCTGCATACCCTGGTCTATTTTAATTTTCTGCTGCCTGCCGTAAGTATCCCGAACCTCCTGGGATATCTTCATGGAACAGAACTTTGGACCGCACATCGAGCAAAAATGGGCTACCTTGGCCGACGCTTTGGGTAATGTCTCATCATGAAAGGCCCTTGCCGTATCGGGGTCGAATCCAATATTGAACTGATCCATCCAGCGAAACTCAAAACGCGCCTTTGACATAGCATCGTCCCGGATCTGTGCGCCGGGGTGTCCTTTCGCCAGATCTGCCGCATGGGCAGCAATCTTGTAGGTAATAATTCCTGTTTTCACATCATCCTTGGCCGGCAACCCAAGATGCTCTTTTGGTGTTACATAACAAAGCATGGCGGTTCCAAACCAGCCAATCATGGCTGCGCCGATACCGGAAGTAATATGATCATAACCCGGTGCGATATCAGTAACCAATGGTCCCAATGTATAAAATGGCGCTTCATGGCAAACCTCAAGTTGCTTGTCCATATTTTCCTTGATCTTGTGCATCGGCACATGTCCCGGCCCTTCAATCATCACCTGTACGTCGTGTTTCCAGGCGATTTTCGTCAGTTCTCCCATTGTTTCAAGCTCTGCAAACTGAGCCGCATCATTCGCATCGGCAATACTGCCTGGCCGCAATCCATCGCCCAGCGAGAAAGACACATCGTAGGTCTTCATGATTTCACACATCTCTTCAAAATGGGTATAAAGGAAATTCTCCTGATGGTGCGCGAGACACCATTTGGCCATGATAGAGCCGCCTCGGGATACGATACCGGTAACCCGGTCCACGGTCATCGGTATATGATGCAGCCGCACCCCGGCATGTAGTGTAAAATAATCCACACCTTGTTCGGCCTGCTCGATCAGGGTATCTCTCATCAATTCCCAGGTCAGGTCTTCCGCGACGCCCTTGCATTTTTCCAACGCCTGATAAACCGGCACGGTGCCAATCGGAACAGGCGAATTGCGGATAATCCACTCCCGGGTCTCATGGATATTTTTACCCGTGGACAAATCCATGGTGGTATCACCTCCCCAGCGGGTTCCCCACACCATCTTTTCGACTTCTTCCCCAATCGAAGAGCCCAGAGCGGAATTACCGATATTGGCGTTGATCTTCACCAGAAAATTTCGCCCGATGATCATCGGTTCAGCTTCAGGATGGTTGATATTTGCAGGAATAATTGCTCTACCTTCCGCTACTTCTCTCCGAACAAATTCCGGCGTAATCATTCGGGACGAACCGTTCACGGCAGACTCACCCGCTGCCAATCTCCCCATGTTTTCCCTGATCGCAATGAATTCCATTTCCGATGTCACTATGCCCTGACGCGCATAATGCATCTGGGTCACACACCGGCCTGTATGTGCCTTTCTAGGTAACGTCCGGTTATTGAACACCGCCAGCGTTTCACTGTTTACATTCCTTTGGCGGGTAAAGTCGGAACTGAAATTCTGCAACTGCTCAGTGTCACCGCGCTCCCTGATCCAGTTTTCCCTGAGTCGGTGAAGACCTTTTTCGAGATCAATCGTCACTTCCGGGTCCGTATAGGGTCCGGAAGTATCGTATACATCAAGCGGTTCATTGATTTCAAGCGACTCAGAGCCGTCCAGTCCCTTGATCGGAGTAGGATCAAGTTTGATCCGGCGCATCGGTACGCGAATATCCTCACGGCTTCCCGTAAAGTAAATTTTGCTTGAACCAGGCAGTTGATCAGTTGTAATACCGCTTAATCCTTCGGTATTCAGGCTTTTGTGGGCAGGTTTTTTCATGGTATCTCCGAAATTGATAAACACTTCCCAGAATGCCGGGAATTTCCTGGCGTTATCTGGGCATCACATCTAAATCATGACTCGCGTTTGTCGGGAGGCCAGAGGCAACAGATTGAATCGTATTGCTGCTTGTTCCCTACGGAGGTCCTAGCCTCTTCAGGTTCAACGGGTTTTATCTCAGCCTGTGCAGCACCCCGACAAGTTACCATGATGGTAACAGACTTCATTTTTCATGTCCATAAGGAATGATTACCAGTGCACGGAGCGCAGAAAACGTTGAAGTCCTCACATCCGGTGCAACGCGTAGGGACGGGCCTCTGCCTGTCCGACCTGTGCCTGTCCGACCTGTGCCTGTCCAGGACAACCACGGGGGGGTTGTCCCTACATCCCTCCGCACCGCTCTACGCGGTCTATTGGGGCTTGGGCCCTCGCGAATAAACGTAGGCGTCGAACAATTCCTGCAGTGACGCACCGTGAAAATCCTCCAACAACTCCTGAAACTCCGTGGCTGTGACCGACTGATGCCGTTTCTTTCGCGTGTACTCCGCAAGAAACGACTTGAGACCTCGCCTTGGGCCACCGCGTTCGCGGAGAACATGGTCCAGGTGCGCCAGAAACTCTCTCCCTGCTCCGTATGCAGCGCTGCAGGTGGTTCGGATGTACGGTGATCGCCCACCCATATTGACTCTGTCATTTGGCTGCTCTTCCCTCGGCTTATAGCCTGAATCCCCCCACTTCGCGATAGCCTCGTCAATCCATCCAGCATCTCCGTCCGCCGGCATGATACTCCTTGCAAAATAGCTGTGGTCAAGCTCGTGGCGAAGTGAGTCAATATGAGTCGCAGCGGCGCCTGCGTATTCCATGGCCGGACGCGTTCCTCTTGCAAAAACCGTCACACTCCCATGTGGAAACGGCCCGAAGTCGGACTCGAGATCACGAAGAATGGTCTTGGTCGACAGCATGAAAAGCGTAAGATCGATACCGTCATCCTGCCATTCCGTCGTCGTATAGACGAGAATGGGAACGGTCCGACCGTCCGAAGACGAGAAATCGTCTTCCAGCGAATGGAACTCCTTCGAAGGGCCAAGATGAAACCAGGGGCAGGAGCTTGTAAAAAAGCTGGGGAACTCGATCTTCCAATGTTCCGCCGCCGGACTCCGAATCGCACCATTGGAATATACCGAATGTGGTGTCCCGGAATTGTGGACAGTTACGGACAACGACATTCGAAAGTGATCGAAATTATAGTTGGACGGCAAAAAGGCTTCGAGATAACCACCGCTCTCGAGCTTGCTGTCCGACATGTCGAAGATACATTCCAGTTCCGCCGAGTCAGATCGCCACCTGATGGGATGGCCGTATGGCCCCTTCTTGTCAAGCTTGCTAATGATGGTAAGCTCGTGAGTGCCTGGCGATACGGGTTTCGACAAGATTTTGAACAATCCCTTCTTGTCCCGACACTTCGGATCTTCAAGCTCGACACTTTCTCCGTCGAGAAAGGCAGAGATGACCCGCTGGCTTATGCTTATCGCGGGGTGACCCTCTGCATCGGACAGTAATGTGATATCCGAGAAGGCGGTAGCCTCACCGGTTCCGGCATCGAGTTCGAGTCGATACCGGGCTCGCGTAAAGTCAACGAACACCACTCGCCGACCGGTTTTGTCGACAAACGATGGCGGGGCATAAGCAAGATCGTTCATGGGTTGTTTCCTCGAATCGAAGGTAGCTCCGCAACCAGTATCGTCGCAGTAGTCGGTCTGCGTACGGCGTACGGCGTTCGACCGCGGCGCGTGCTCATCATCCCCGATCAACGTCAGCAGTGTCTCGTCGGCCTGATAGTGGAGTTCGTCCCGGTCGCGCTCCACCGGCGCTGTCGCCGTCATCGTCCGGATTGTCGAAATGATACGTGACGAATCCGCCACCCGGTGTCTGCGCCACCTCGATGATCTGCGGCAGGATGAGGTCTCCGGTGACTTCGTCTCTTAAGACATCCGTGGGTTTCTGGAACTCGAATCTGTCGGGAAAGCCTGCATGAAGGTGCGTGTAGGCGCCCAGCAAGCTGCCACCGCTCTCAATTACCTCGCCGGCCGTCGGGCTGGGAGTCTCCCCAGGGTTGGCCGCAAGGCCCGCCGGGCGCGGACAATCCTGCGCGTCGGCGGGCGCGGCGGAAAAGACGCCGACCGGGGCCAGTAAAAGCGCTGCCAAGAACATTCGCCTTGGTTTTTTCATCGTGAGTTCTCCTGGTGTGTTAGTTCTCCAGTCGGAAATAACGTCGCATTATAGGGGAATTCTGATTAATTCGCACAAATCGCCATAATCTGCAACGAAATACCAACGGTGATTTCTTCCCATGCGCCAGACCACTCTATATTGTTGCTGACATTATTTGTTGGGTTGGTTGGCTCGCTTGCTGCCGTCTGTGGTAAAGTGCATTGTTTGGCTGGAGCTTTACGGAAGCAAAATGGCGGACTGGGTCGACAAAGATGGCTACAGGAAGAATGTAGGCATCATCGTTTGTAATCACGACCAGCAGGTCTTGTGGGCAAGGCGCACCCGACACGACGGCTGGCAATTTCCACAGGGAGGGATTGAGCCTGAGGAATCTCCGCGTGAAGCGGCATTTCGGGAACTCTACGAAGAAATCGGTCTTGCCCGAAAGGATGTAAAGTTGTTGGGCAATACTGGAAGCTGGTTGCGGTATGATGTGCCGTATGCAATCAGGTCTCGCCGTTATTTACAGCCCCGACAATTCCGCGGACAGAAACAAAGATGGTTCCTGTTTCAATTGATTGCCCAGGAATCCCGGGTTCGTCTGGATATCTCTGAAAAGCCGGAGTTTGATTGCTGGGAATGGGTCGATTACTGGCAGCCGTTGAATCAAATCGTCGAATTCAAGAAACAGGTCTACAAAAAGGCGCTGACTGAACTGGAACCACTGTTAAATCGGTAGGGACAACCCCCTTCAAATCGGTTACTCACCTGCTACCGTCAGATTCTCGATCAGGATTGATCCTGCCCTGATGTTTTTTCGTTGATCGACATCCGAACCGACTGCGGCAATTGCCTTGAACATCTCTTTCAGGTTTCCGGCAATCGTGAACTCCTGTACGGGGTACTGGATTTCCCCATTCTCTACCCAGAAACCAAATGCACCCCGTGAATAATCACCGGTTACGGTGTTTACGCCAAAACCGATGAGTTCGCTTATAACAATCCCCCGGCCCATATCCCTGATCATCTGTTCCAGAGTACCGGGGGCGCCGGAGTCATCTGCATAAGTGCTGTCGAGTGTCAAATTATGTACACCCCCGGCATTACCCGTGGTTTGCATACCCAGCTTTCTGGCAGAATAACTGTTCAGAAGGTAGCTTTCGAGTACACCATCACAAACAATCCGGTTCGGTCGTGTTGCCACCCCTTCGTTATCGAATACTGCACTGCCCATCGCTCTTGGCAGACGCGGCTGCTCATAAATATTTGTGCCATGCGGAAAAATACACTGGCCTTTATGATCCAGCAGAAAGCTTGCCTTTCGATACAGGCTCGAGCCGCTGATGGCAGAAGCCAGGTGAGAAATCAGACTGGACGAAACCCCGGAATCGTAAATAACCGGATATTCTCCAGTCTTTACCTTTCGTGCACCGAGCCTTCGAACGGTTCTTCTGGTCGCCTCCAGTCCGATTTCGTCAGAGGGAATCAGATCATCTGCATGCCGCTTGCAGTCATACCAGTAATCCCGATGCATATCTTCACCCGCTCCGGCAATCATCGAACAACCGATGCTGTGCCGACTTCCTCGCGACAGCCCAAAAAATCCATGAGAATTTGCCAGCATGCTGACCCCGTCGTGACTGGACAGGGTCGCGCCTTCGGTATTGGTGATCCGGGAATCGCTGTCCATGGCAACGGTTTCACAGTTTGTCGCAACTTCGATCATCTGATCAACCGGGATCGACCATGGGCGGTTCAAGTCGAGGTCAGGAAATTCCGTAGCTAGATATTCAATATCCGCTAATCCGTTAAACGGATCCTCTTCCGTATATCTGGCAATATTACAAGCTGAATTGATACAGGACCGGATCGCTTCACTCGAAAAATCGGTGGACGAGGCGCTTCCGCTGCGATGACCAAAATACACCGTCACCCCAATATTTTTATCGCGGTTGTGCTCAACCGTTTCGACTTCACGGCGCCGCACGGTCACTGACCTGCCCTGCTCCTGGGCAATCGACACGTCGGCCCAGTCCGTGCCCTGCTGTTTTGCCAACTCCAGTGCACTGGACGCGACCCCAATCAGACTTTGCTCTATGTCGGACTGCACGTCAGGGCGCCATATTTGATTTGACCGGACCATCAGACTGACACTCCGCCCACTGTAAGCCGGTCAATACGCATGGTAGGCTGGCCCACACCGACGGGTACGCTCTGCCCCTCTTTTCCACAAACCCCCACCCCGGAGTCCAGCGCCATATCATTACCGACCATGGACACCCGGGTCAGTACTTCGGGGCCATTGCCGATCAGAGTTGCACCCTTGACCGGATAAGTGACCTTGCCTTTTTCGATCATGTAGGCTTCAGAAGCGCTGAAGACGAATTTTCCGGAAGTAATATCTACCTGCCCGCCCCCGAAATTTACGGCGTACAGCCCCTTATCCACCGAGGCAATAATCTCTTCAGGGTCATGATTCCCGGCATGCATATAGGTATTGGTCATTCTCGGCATCGGCAAATGTGCATAGGATTCCCTGCGACCATTACCGGTTGGCGCCATGCCCATCAGACGTGCGTTCAGATTATCCTGCATGTAGCCGGTCAGAATTCCATTTTCAATCAGTACCGTATCCTGGCCAGGCGTTCCCTCATCATCAACCGACAACGACCCGCGACGATTTTCAATGGTGCCGTCATCAACCACGGTACACAATTCGGAAGCCACCTTTTCTCCGATCCTGCCGCTGAAGGCAGAAGTCCCCTTGCGATTGAAATCTCCTTCCAGCCCATGTCCAATCGCTTCATGCAACAGTATCCCCGGCCAGCCCGGACCGAGCACGACCACCATTTCTCCTGCCGGGGCTTCCCTCGACTCCAGGGAGACCAGCGCCTGACGAACCGCCTCTTCTGCATATCCGTGCGCACGATTGTTTTCTGTGAAATATCCGTAGTCATAGCGTCCGCCGCCGCCGCCGGAGCCCTGTTCCAGCCTGCCGTTATGCTCAACAATGACGTGAACATTCATACGCACCAGCGGACGGACATCTGCAGCCAGCAGGCCGTCAGAGCGGACTACCATCACCACGTCGTGTAAACCTGCCAGACTGACCATTACCTGTGTGATTCGACTATCGATTGCCCTTGCTGTTTGCTCTACTTCCTTTAACAACGCAACCTTGTCTTCATCGCGCATCGAATCGGACGGATTGAATGGCTGATACAACCGGGTGAGCGCTGGATCGTGGGGCCGGATTTTTATCACATTCTCGTTATTGCCACTCCTGGCAATGGCCTTTGCCGTATCCGCCGCACTGGTTAACGCTGGCAGGATGATTTCATCGGAGTAGGCAAATCCTGTTTTCTCCCCACTGACCGCACGAATTCCTACCCCCTGATCAATGCTGTAGCTTCCCGACTTGACTGTTCCTTCGTCCAGCGACCATGATTCCCGGCGGGAATGCTGGAAATAAAGATCCGCATAGTCGATCTTCGGCCCCATCACCTGATTTATGGTTCGGGTCAGGTCGTGGTCACCCAACCCTGTGGGTTCGAGCAATAACTGCATTGCAGTTTGAATTTGGTCAGACATTGATTCAGGTCAGTATTGGATTAAAATTAAAACAGGTCGAAACGACAATGCGCAAGCGAAGGCAGTTGTTGGCGAATGCGACGCAATTGTTCTCGATCAATCTTGCAGTGGACACTGCCCCAACCGGTTTTCAGTTCAGCGGCAATGTTTCCCCATGGGTCAATGATAACAGTATGGCCCCAGGTTTTGCGTTTTTTGTTGTGTTGCCCAAATTGTGCCGGCGCCACCACATAACAACTGTTTTCTATCGCTCTTGCTCTTAATAATGGCATCCAGTGATCCTTTCCGGTGGTATAGGCGAAGGCGGAAGGCACCACCAGAATTTCGGCGCCCCTTTGCACAAGCTGGCGATATAACTCCGGAAATCGAAGATCATAACAAACCGACAAACCGATTTTACCTGCGGGCGTATCGACCACCTCGATTCGGCTACCCGGCAAGGTATAATCAGATTCGTGATAACGCTCACCACTGGCCAGAGACACATCAAACAGAAAAATCTTGTCGTAACGGGCCACTCGTTCTCCATGATTGTCGTAGACCAGTAGCGAGTTGGTTATCTTTTCAGGATCAGTGGAGCGCATTGGCACGCTTCCTCCCAGAATCCAGACATTATTCTCGTGCGCGGTTCGGGACAGAAATTCCTGTATTTTCCCTTCGCCATCCGTCTCGGCACATTGCAGTAACCGGGGAATGCCGGACGGCATCAGGCCGAAGCACTCCGGCAATACGACCACCTGGTTTCCTGCTTCATCCTGCTGCCTGTCATCAGGATGACAGGCACGGACAATATGTTCCGTAAGCGCCGTCAGATTACGGTCGATGTCGTCGCCGGAATTGGTCTGGATTGCAATTATAGTGCCCATTGCCGCATCCGACCGGGCAGTCAGGCCCTGATGTCACAAAACGTAGAATAAATGATTGCCGACCCTGGCGACCCGTTTATCTTCTGATGCCCAGTAGGGCTGCACTGTCGAGGCATGATAATGGGTGGCGTTACCGACCTCTGTCACCTTCTCGCTATCGAGAAATGACCGGGCCAGTGTCAGTGACTGTTGCCATGCTTCCTGATCAGCGGCAGAGTGATATTTTGAAGCGGCATGAGTCCAACTGAATTGTTTCCTTTGCCACACGACCTCACAGACCGTGTCAGGATAGTCTTCGCTGTTTACCCTGTTCATGGTTACTGCAGCGATTGCCACCTGCCCTTTTCTACCCTCGCCACGACCTTCGTGGTAGATATTCAATGCCATACAACCCAGTTCCTGGCCTGGAGTCACGTTGGAATAATCGAAATTTTGACCAGGATTGGTGTGGTTGGCGTAGCTGACGGTGGTTAACAGGATGCCGGATACCAGCCCCGATACCACAACGATTTTCACGCAAATCTTCCCAGCAATACTTTTGATGTTCATAACCGCCACTGTTCGCTTTAAAAACCATTAATTCAACCATAAGTTTACCCTATTTTTTACATAACTATACAATTAATTCACAATAATTCCGGTTTTTTGTTGCAGCGGACTCATTCATACCTCTCTTGTAGTGCGGAACTCAACATCAGGCCAGCGTTTGATTACGAGTTGCAGATTGGCTCGATTGGGGGCAATATAGGCTAACGTATCCTGTCCATCCAGCGCCAGATTCTGCTCGTTGCGGCGCATGAACTCGGCTTCATCCGAAGGGTTTGTGAATTTGACCCAGCGCGCAGTGGATACCGGCACCGCTTCAAACATGCAGTCCACACCGTATTCTGTCTGGAGACGATGGGCCACCACATCAAACTGCAGAATCCCCACTGCGCCGAGAATCAGGTCATTGTTAGCCAATGGTGAAAATATCTGGGTGGCGCCTTCTTCGCTGAGTTGGATCAGTCCCTTTTGTAACGCCTTGGCGCGCAATGGGTCCTTCAGACGAACCCTCCTGAACAATTCGGGAGCAAAATTGGGGATCCCGGTAAATTTCAGGGCTTCCCCCTGTGTGAAGGTGTCGCCAATCCGGATTCTGCCGTGATTGTGCAACCCCAGAATATCTCCGGCAAAAGCGTCTTCTGTCTGTTCGCGTCTGGCCGCCATGAAAGTATGTGCATTATGCACAGTCATGAATCTTTCTGCCCGCACATGGCGAATTTTCATGCCCTTTCTGAATTCGCCGGAAGTGATACGTAAAAAAGCGACCCGATCATGGTGTGCCGGGTCCATGTTGGCCTGAATCTTGAAAACAAATCCGGTGAATTTTTCTTCCCCTGCCTCGACCATCCGGGTTTCAGTTGCCCGCGACCGGGGGCCAGGCGCACAATCCACGAAATTGTCCATCAGTTCATCTGTGCCCTGACGATTCAACGCAGAGCCGAAAAAAACCGGAGTGAGTTCCCCGCGACGATAAGCGGAAATGTCAAATTCATGACTTGCGCCCCTGACCAGATCCACTTCTTCACGCAGCGCTTCAGCCAGACTGCCAATCTTTTCATCCAGCGCCGGATGATCCAGCCCCTGGATGAATTCATCCTGTTCGAAGCCTCCACGTCCCTTGAAGAAATGAACAACGTCATCATACAAACGATAAACCCCGACAAACAGCTTTCCAGAGCCGATAGGCCAGGTCAACGGCGCACATTTGATTTTCAGAATCCGTTCAACTTCATCCATCACATCGATCGGGTCACGCCCCTCCCGGTCCATCTTGTTGACAAAGGTCATGATCGGCGTATCGCGCAGGCGGCAGACTTCCATCAGCTTGACTGTCCTCTCTTCCACTCCTTTGGCGATGTCGATCACCATCAGCGCTGAATCAACCGCAGTCAGGGTACGATAAGTATCTTCGGAAAAATCCGCATGACCGGGGGTATCAAGCAAATTCACGATACGATCCTTGTAGGAAAACTGCATCACGGAAGAAGTCACCGAAATGCCCCTCTGCTTTTCCAGTTCCATCCAGTCCGACGTAGCATAGCGATTGCTTTTGCGTGCCTTGACTGTACCGGCAAGCTGGATTGCTCCTCCGTATTGCAGGAAGCGTTCAGTCAGTGTCGTCTTTCCGGCATCAGGGTGCGAGATGATTGCGAATGTCCTTCGCCTGTTGATTTGATTGGCAAGATTTTCATTGCTCATTGTCTTTGTCCCCGACTCCAAAAATATCCCAAACAGGCACGGCAACCGCTCCCATCGTAGGGACAACCCCCCGTGGTTGTCCAGAACAGGCACGGCAACCGGTCCCTATCAGCTAACATCGTAGGGACAACCCCCTGTGGTTGTCCCGGGCAGGCACGGTGGCCTGCCCCTACAAAGTGCGGTATTGTACAGTCTGATTGAGGGTAAATCGCGTTAAAATACGCTGCCTTCCAGATAGCGCCGATGTCTTTACTCACCATATCCAATTTATCCATCGCCTTTGGCCATCACAAACTGCTGGATAATGCCAACCTGTCTCTGGACAAGAAGCAGAGGGTCGGGCTGATTGGAAGAAACGGTGAAGGTAAATCGACGTTGCTTGCTATCCTGGACCAGAAAATCACCGCTGACGAAGGTGATTTGAGAGCAAGGCCCGGTCTGAAAATCGCCCTTCTGGACCAAACTCCTGATCCGGTTGAAAATGAATCCGTGTTTGACCTGGTTGCCAGGGGACTCGGCGATACAGGTCAGGTGTTGGCTGAACACCATCAGGTTTCGACCATGGCCGCGATTGACAATGTTCAACTGAAGCGGCTGGATGAACTGCAACAAAAACTCGACAACAGTGATGGCTGGAATGCGCATGCCCGGATAAACAAGACGCTCAGCCGGCTGAATCTGAATGCGGATGACAGGGTGCCTGCATTATCCGGTGGATGGCAACGCAGAGCCGCTCTGGCCCAGGCGCTGGTCTGCAATCCCGACCTCCTGTTACTGGATGAACCGACCAATCATCTCGATACCGACGCCATTGTCTGGCTGGAGCGTCAACTCCTCAAATTCAAGGGCGCTATTTTGTTTGTCACGCACGACCGTGAATTTTTACAGAATGTCTGTACCGATATCCTCGAACTTGATCGCGGGAAACTGGTCAACTGGCCCGGCAGCTATAGTGATTATCTGTCCCGGAAAGCGGCTGCGCTTGAACAGGAGCGCAGGCAAAATGCGGTCTTTGACAAGAAACTTGCCAAGGAAGAAGCCTGGATCCGGCAGGGAATCAAGGCCAGGCGGACACGTAATGAAGGCAGGGCCAGAGCGCTGCAAATTATGCGCACAGAGCAGGCCCGCAGAAGGAACAAGCCATCGAATGCACGTCTGGAAATAAACAAGGGATCCAAAAGCGGGAAAGTCGTCATTGAAGCAGAAAATATCAACTTCAAAATCAACCAGCAGATTATCGTCAGGGATTTTTCGACCCGCATCATACGCGGTGACCGAATAGGATTGATCGGGCCGAATGGTATTGGAAAAACGACATTGTTGAAAATCCTGCTGAAAGAAATCGAACCTCAAACCGGTTCGGTCGAACACGGCTCCCATCTGAAGGTGGCCAGCTTCGATCAATCACGGGCACAACTGGACATTGAGAAAACCATTGTTGATATGATCGGTCAAGGCCGGGAGCAAATCAGCATTAACGGCAAGGATAAACATGTGATCAGTTATCTGGCGGATTTCCTGTTCGCGCCCGGCAGGGCCCGTTCACCGATAAAATCGTTATCCGGGGGTGAGCGTGCGAGAGTGCTGCTTGCCATGCTTTTCAGTAAGCCTGTCAATTTTCTGCTCATGGATGAGCCAACGAACGACCTTGATATTGAGACCCTGGAATTGCTTGAAGAACAGCTTCTTCAATTCAAGGGCACGTTGTTGATGGTCTCGCATGATCGCAGGTTTCTCGACAACGTGGTTACCAGCACCCTGTCCTTTGAAGGGATGGGCAGGATCAACGATAATGTGGGCGGCTATTCAGACTGGCTGCAACATGGCAGTAAAGCCAGACCCCGACAAACGCCTGAAAAGACTGTAAAACCTGTGTCCGGGAAACCGGACCGGAAAATCGCCGGGAAACAGAAAAAACCCGGGTTTAACGAGCAACGCGAACTGTCGGCGCTGACGGCAAAAATCGAGCACCTGGAAAACCATCAGAACAGCCTGACCCGAACCATCTCGGAACCGGACTTCTATAGTCGGTCACGGAATGATATCAATGCCGCCCTTGAGGAAATAAATTCAATAAGCACGCAACTTGAGCAGTGCTATCAACGTTGGGAGGAACTGGATTCCTGATCATGTTTTCAGGCAAATGGCGCCCACCTGACGACCATAGTGTTTTTTCCCTTTATGACATGCCCGGCGATAGCTGAAAAACTGCCCCTCATTGCTGTAGGTATCTTCGGGCATACGATGGATTTTTGCAATTCCCGCTTTTTTCAGTCTTTTCTCGATATATAAAGGCAGGTCGAACATTCGTTTGTGATCGGCCTCTGCCGGGCTGAAACAATCCTTGCACTCGGCGCCGGATTGAGTAAACACCTGATCCTGGAATTCGATGCTGACCTCGTAGGATTGAGGTTGAATGGCAGGACCGATCACTGCGCTGATATTGTTGATTTTGGCGCCGCGCCCGCACATTACGGCAATGACTGAGTCGGTAATCCCACCAATCGCTCCTTTCCACCCTGCATGAGCCGCTCCGATCACCAGGTTTTTTGGATCGACGAACAATACCGGAGCACAATCCGCTCCCAGTATACCCAGAGCCACCCCTCTTTCACAGGTAACCATCCCGTCCCCCTGCAGGATTTCATCCGGATGCGAATTTTGATCGATCACATGAACGACGGTACTATGAATCTGTCTGAGACTGACCACACTGTCGCAGTTGAGTGCAGCAGCCACCCTTGTGCGGTTTTCCAGCACATGTTCCAGACGATCACCCGAAAACTGCCCGCAATTCAGGGAATCGAATTGCCCTTGCGACACCCCGCCCTGGCGAGTGAAAAAACCATGATTGATTTCGGATTGATGACCCAACAACGGGCTTTGCAGAAAAGGCAACGAAGTCATAAGACAAATTTACCAACAAAACCATACTGAATCCATTGCCAGTTGGTAGCTTGCCCAATCCGGGTCATATATAATCCGCCCCGAACATGACCTGATCCGGAGAGTTGGCAGAGCGGTCGAATGCGGCGGTCTTGAAAACCGTTGACTGTAACAGGTCCGGGGGTTCGAATCCCTCACTCTCCGCCATACGCCGTGCCTGTCCAAACACGACACAACCATCGTAGGAACAGGCCACCGTGCCTGTCCAAACACGACACAACCATCGTAGGGACAGGCCACCGTGCCTGTCCAAACACGCCACAACCATCCGTAGGGACAGGCCACTGTGCCTGTCCAAACACGCCACAACCATCCGTAGGGACAGGCCACCGTGCCTGTCCGCCCCCGTGCCTGTCCGGATAGGACAAACTCGATGAAAAAGATAACACAAAAGAGTGCCGTACTCGGGATTGATGCTGCATGGACAACCCGTGAGCCCAGTGGTATTTCGCTACTGGCCCAAACGGACTCGGGTTGGATGTGTATGGGATTGGCGCCAAGCTATGAGCAATTCATGGCATTGGCTGAGGGAAAAGCAGTTGACTGGAGTCAGAGACCTCAGGGAAGTGAGCCAGATTTGGAGATGTTGGTTCAAGCAGCACAACAACTGATTTCACCGGTAAAGGTTGGAGTCATCGCAGTAGACATGCCATTAAGTCTTCAAAATATCACAGGTCGAAGGATTGCAGATTCTGCAATTTCCAAGACGTTTGGAGCGAAAGGTTGTTCTACACATTCACCAAATGAGCAGCGTCCGGGTCCGCTGGCAGATAAGTACAGAATTACGTGTCATCAACTTGGATTCCAACTAGCAACTACGAGCATACCCGCCGGAAGTCAGCCATCACTTATTGAAGTCTATCCGCACACAGCCTTGCTTGAATTGTTGAGTCTTGATTATCGCTTGCGCTACAAAGTTGAAAAGAGTAGTCGTTACTGGAAGGGTGAGACTAAACAGAAAAGAAAGTCAAACCTGGTTATATCACTTAACAAGATTCTTATCGGGTTAGCACAGAAGATTGATGGCATTTCACTTGAGATTCCAGAAGCGGTTGATGTTGCTGGCTTTGCAAGCCTGAAGCGTTATGAGGATGCCCTGGATGCATTGATCTGTGCATGGGTATCCATGACCTGGCTGGAGGAAAAATGTGTTCCGTATGGTGATGAACAAGCAGCAATCTGGGTGCCTGATTCGAAAGATTCAACCTCAAGGATCAAATAAAAAATGAACGCAAGACCGGTACGTGAAGCAAATCGCCTCAAACAATACGATTATTTACAGGCTGGTTATTATTTTGTCACCATCTGCATACAGGGCCGTGCCTGTTTTCTGGGTGACATTGTCAACGACAACATGATTCTCAATAATGCTGGCAAAATGATAGAAAACAGTTGGCGACAATTGCCCGATCATTACGACGGAGTAGAAATTGATTCCTGTCAAATCATGCCAAATCACCTGCATGGCATCATCATTCTGGCAGACGTAGGGACAGGCCACCGTGCCTGTCCGCCTTCGCCCTGTCCACCCCGTGCCTGTCCAGGACAACCACAGGGGGTTGTCTCTACGGCGTCATTGTCAGACGTAATTGGACGATTTAAATCATTCACCACAAATAGATATATCGATGGCGTAAAACATCATCAATGGCCCCCCTTTGACAAAAAATTATGGCAACGGTCGTTTTATGACCATGTCATCCGCAACAACGAGGATTTAAACCGTGTTCGTGAATATATCCGGAATAATCCGTTGAAATGGGCGTTGGATAAGGATAATCCCGATAATTGGGCGGAGGGGTAAGGCTGTCAACAAAAATCGCACCTGAATAATACCATCCAGATTCATTTGGGACTCTGGGAAATCCCCTGACTGAAGACGGACTACAAGTACATAAAGAATCGGATAATGATACTTTATGCGCATGATATCGAAATCACGTCAACTACGCGTGTCAATACCGAAGTAAAAGCTACCAGAAGTGCCGAAGTAAAAGTTACCAGTTAAGTCATTAAGTAATAGGGTGTGGTACGGGGCGCGCACCTGGGAGACTGTGAAAGTATTTCCATGAACCTGAGTTCGTCTTTCCTGTAGATGGCGGTATGCTTGCCGGCAATCCAGGCAACCACAAGGTTTACCGCAATGCCAGATCGACGCTACCGGGAGGTGCAGTCCCGAAACCAGGTGACGCTTCTACCGCCCTGCATGGACGACTACGTGTCCGAACATAATCCGGTGCGGGCGATCGATGCGTTCGTCGGCACGCTGGATCTGGAGGCGTTGGGATTCCGGCATGCGGAAGAGTATTGCGGCGCTGGCCATCCGGCGTACGATCACGGGACTGCTGCTGAAACTGTACCTGTACGGTTATCAGCACCGGGTAAGAAGTTCGCGCCGGCTGGAAGCCGAGACGCATCGCAACCTGGAAGTGATCTGGCTGTGCCAGGGGGCCACCCCGAGCTAGTGTGCCAAGACAATTGCTGACTTTCGCAAGGACAATGCGGCTGCGCTGCCATCGGCCAACCGGGAGTTCGTTCTGTTGTGCCGTGAGTTGTCCCTGCTGGGCGGCAGTCGGGTGGCGATTGACGGGACCTTCCTGAAGGCGGATGCGAACCGGGACAGCATCCATACCCGGGCGAACCTGGAAAAGGACCTGAAGATACACTGCCCCTCTTGAGAGGATCGCGGCGTATCGAGCCGGCAGCTGGCCGAGGCAGACATGCGTGTCATCCTGCGCATCGTAGCGGACGGTGGTGGGGCTGATCCGGAACCGCCCCCCATTGATTGCAGGCCGGCTGGTCCGGTATCGAAGCACATAGCACATCCATGCCCCTGTCCTCGCAGCGCCTTCAGATGCACAAGGCTGTAGAGAGCCAGGAATCCGCCAGACCGGTCAATCCCGATGCCCGGTTGCTGAAGAAGAACGGCAAGACGGTGGGCGGCTACAACTGCCAGATCGCGGTGGACGACAAGCACAAGCTGATTGTGGCGGAGGATGTGGTGCAGGACGGCAACGACACCGCCCGGCTGGAGCCGATGATGACGAAAGCCGGCGAAGCCATGGGGACCGAGGGATCGACCGGTCTGGCGGATTCCGGCTCTACAGCCTTGTGCCTGAAGGGCTGCGAGGAAGGCATGGATGTGTATGTGCCGATACCGGAGCAGCCGGCCTGCAAGGGCAATGGGGGGCAGTTCGGCAGCGACCACTTCCGCTACCATGCGCAGGATGACACGTATGTCTGCCCGGCGGGACAGCGGCTGGTCGAAGCAAATCGACCCCCAAGAGGGGCAAGCTGTATTTCAGTGTATCGCTCGGCGGCAGCGATTTGCCGGGAGTGCCCGCTGTCGGGCCGCATGCCTGGCAAAGGGGCAGTCAAGCCGCAAAGTGGAGCGTTGGGAGCATGCGGACGTGATCGAGCGGCATCGCAGGAAGATGAGCGCCGGTTCGCCATGGATGCGCGAGCCGCGGCGCTCGTCAGCATCCCTTCGGCACACTCAAGCGCTGGGCGGGGAGATCACTTCCAGATGCGCGATTGGACAGGTGCCGCGGCGAGTTCAGCCTGATGGTGCTGGGGTACAACTTCAAGCGGGTGGTGAATGAACTGGGCGCGGATGCATTCAGCGGAGTATTGCCTGCAAAAGCAGCGGTCCGGGGCGATTGGCGTGTGATATTGCCCCGGGAACCGTGTTTTCCCGTCATCCGGCACGGCTTCGGGGTGGAAATGTTGTGTGAGATGGTGAGATGTGGCCAACTCACCACATCATCCCTTCCTTGGCGGTGACCTGTCCGGTCCGGACATCGAAACCGCCATCGGGGGGAATGGAAATCCGTCTGTGAAAAGCCGATAGTTTCACGGTCTCCTGGGACCGGGCGCGGCGGGTGATCGTGAAGGCCGAGCATACCGCCCGCGGGGCCAACCCGGCTTCGTGGTGACCAACCTGCCGCAAACGGATCGGTATCTCTACAGTACGGATTAAAATATCATGAAGTTTGATTTCTGAGCGTCGTTGCCGAGGGAGTTTGTGATTCAGAGTGCGAGAGCGTTCGCCAGATCATCGTGTTCGAATGCGCTTGACATTCGCTCAATTGCCTGTCGCGCAAAACCTAAGCCTGCTGCGACTGCACGCCAGTCACGAACTGAGCGCGCAACGTCGTTTGCAATGGCTCCCGCGTCATCGGCGTCCAAGGCAAAGTAGGGCGCCACCGTGAGTGCCAGATCGATCGAAGCTTGCGTGTCGTCGAGATCGATCGCCGTCGATAAGTATCGGGGTTTAAGATCGATCGGCACTGGGTTGAGGTCGTAAGCCGGGGAAAGACGCCAACCAGCATTCCCGCTGTACAGGAACCCGTGATTTCGAAGGTGGTCATCGGTATTTGAGATCAGCACCGAGAAAACAACGCGTCGCCATAACGCTTGCAGGTCGTTGGACGCTTCAGCGCCGTATTGACGCAGCGCATCGGCGATTTCCAAGTAGCTGCGCGTATCACCGTCATCGGCGCCCACCATGCTCATGGCCGACAAGAACGGCACGCGTCGGTCGGCGTCGCGATCAAAGCGGCGTACTACCAAGACAAAGCGATCATCCAACCGCTCCAACCGCCAGGGGTTGACTTCAATACCTGCATGCTCGGCCAGCGTTAGGGCGAGCGCCTCCCAGCGCACGGTGTCAATTTCATCGTCTCGTTTCGGAAACTTGGCGATTGACAATGAACCGTCGGTATCCAGGACGGATGCTTTTGGGCGAGCGCCGCCGAGCGAGGAGCCCGGTGCGAGCAACAGGGCGAGCATTTCATCGCTGTCCTCGTCCAAAGCGATGCTGTCACTCGCTGCAAGCAGTCGTGACAATTCAATCAACGGTGGGACCGGCTCGTCGCTCGCATCGCTCAGGAACGGGCCTCCCTCGGTCGCGGCGAATCGCAGCGCGCCTTGACGAGAACGGTCGCTGACTCGCAAGAGGTAATCAAGCTCCGTTAATGTTCTTGGCGTGCGTTCTTCGTTGCGCGCGGTGCGGCGTTCAGCTCGAGCCATCAGGGCGCGTCCCCACCTGTCCGGCGCGGAATCGCCCAACGCGCCAAATAGCGCTTTGCCGCCCGGCGTGTGGTGCGCACCGGACCCAAGCGTCAGTGCTGATTCTAATGCAAATCGTTCCGGATCGGCTAGCCAGCCATCTTCGTATTGAAACGATGCGCTCTCGCGCCCACGCCGGACGCGGGTCCACATTCGGCCGACGAGGCGGGGCGCTGCGGCCAGATTCACGTAGACGTAAGTCTCTTGTTCCATGACGAGTGTCAGTCTCGTCGCGTGGTGCGAATGCGTTGCGGCAGCAGATCATCCGCCATGTCCAGCCCGACCAAATCATGGCGCACGTCGGCAACGTCGGCCAGACGATCCAGCAGGCCGAGGATAAAGAGCAGCGTTGCCACGGTGCCAATCGAGACCCCAGCCTCACCTTTTTCTGCCTTCACCAGGGTCGTGCGACTGATACCGGCGCGCTCCGCCATGACCTGTGTTGGTATGCGGCGGCGGCGGCGGGCATCCCGGATGTCGTTGCCGAGTTTGCGTAATGCACGGGCGGCCGGTATGGGCGTGGGTTGTTGATGAATCATAGTAGTGCCTATAATAATGGACATAAACTAACATAAAGTGTAATATAATGGACGCTAAGAAATAATAGATAGAATTTATCAGTTAAACCGAGTAATGTCCAATATGTAAGTCACTAATTCATATATCGACTATTTTAATGAACTTAAAGAAGAGATTCACATGAGGTGTACTGACTTTGGTGGACCGTTGGGTTAAGCGACTCTTTGGTTTTTCTCATATTCCACGGGTGGGATATAACCCAAAGTCTGATGTAGTCGCTGATCATTGTAAAACAGTTCAATATATTCGTACAGAGCGGCTCTGGCCTGATCCCGATCTGGATAACCCGTCAGGGAACCTCTGCTGCTGCCCGTGTATCCGCAAGCAACAAGTCGACCACGCGGTGCAACGCCTCTTCGTGGCTGTCCCCCTCCAATCGGCGCAGGCGGTAGAGATCAACCTGGCGGTCCGCGCTGGCGCCTTCCCTCATGATGGTCAGTGCGTGGCGCATCTCGGACTCGCACCCCAGCGCACGGGCATCGGAGGCCAACTCCTCGACGAGCTGTTTGAGGTAGTCGTCAATATCGACTCTCTCGCCTGTCCCGTGCCGGTCGCCGAAGAAAGAGAACACGCCATAGCGCTGCGCGATCCAGCGATCCTCCGCGATTAGTTCGGTCAACGGCTCGGGAGGCAGGGCGCCGTCCCTGTCCCGACGTACCAGCCACCTGATCAGCGATGCATAAAGTGCGGCTATGCTCACCGTGTCCTCCAGTCGCGTGCAGACATCGCAAATGCGCATCTCCACCGTCGGATAGGCGTGGGAGGGGCGGATGTCCCACCACAATTCGCTGCCATCGTTGATATAATTGCAGCGCTGAAACTCCGTAAGCAACCGGTCATACTCCGCCCACGAGTGAAACGGGCCGGGCATGCCGGTTCGCGGGAGACCTCCAACGACTGTCAGCCTCCAGGATTTGAACCCGGTCCCGCGCCCGTCGCTGAACGGCGAGGACGTGGACAGGGCATGGAGCAACGGCAGGTATTGACGGATCGCCGTCATCACCCGAATGCGCGTTTCCGCATCGCCGAACCCCGCATGGATGTGCATACCGCCGATCAGGAAACGGCGCACATTATCCTGATGAATGGTCACAAATCGTTCGTAGCGTTCTCTCGGTGTAATTGTCTGCGCCTGCCACCGTGCAAACGGATGGGTGGAGGCGGCCATCACCGCCGCCCCGTAGCGCTCGGCCGCTGAGATGACAATGTGTCGGGTCTCGATCAAAGCCTCGCGCAGTTCGGCAACCGACGCACACACTCTGGTATTGGTTTCGATCTGGGACCGCAGCAACTCCCGCACAATCTTGTGCGGCCCGCATTCCTTCTCGCAGATTTCGAAGATGCCCGGATCGGGGTCGACGAGGAGATCGCGAGTCTGTGGGTCCACCAGAAAACACTCTTCCTCGACTCCAAGCGTGATCTTCAGGTCATCGTGGTCCGCCGCCGCCGTCATCGCTCGCTTTCCAGGTGCGCGTGGGACGGGGTATCGGCCGCCTCAACCGCGAACACCGCCCCATCAGCGCTGATCACCTTTACCTCTGTACCTTTTTTCAACGGCGCTCCGGTTACATTCCAATAGGTATCGTCGACTTTGATCTTTCCTACGCCTTGCTGAATATCCTCACTCAAGGTAAACACCCTGCCGACATACTGTTGCGCTCTGCGATTCAAATTGGGTAAATCCGTTTTTATCTGCCGTCCCACCAGATACCGCCTGGAAATCACGATACTGATCACCGACAGGATGGAAAAAACCAGAAACTGCACCTGCCATGGCATCCACGGTAAAACCAGCGCTGCCAACCCGGTCACCAGAGCGGAGATGCCCAGCCATAAAAAGAAAGTGAGCGGAGCAACCAGTTCAAACGCCAGCAAAACCAGACCCACGGCCAGCCAGCCCCAGTGAGTCATTCCAGGCAGATCAAACATTATTAACTATTTGAATCCGTTTTCTTCTTGCTGTTGTCAAAAGTTTCTTTAACCAATTCGCCAATTCCACCAATTGATCCTATAATACTAGTGAGTTCCATCGGCAGGAAAAGAATTTTCTGGTTATTCGACTTGCCCAGTTCCTTGATTGCTTCAACATACTTGGTCGCAACGAAATAGTTCACCGCCTGCATATCTCCTGCGGCAATCGCCTCGGATACCATCCTGGTCGCCTCACCTTCCGCCTGAGCCAGTCGCTCGCGCGCTTCTGCCTGCCTGAAAGCCGCTTCCTTTTCGCCCTCAGCTTCCAGAATCATGGCACGTTTTTCTCCTTCCGCTTTCAATATCTCGGCCTGTCTCATGCCTTCGGCCTCAAGAATGGATGCCCGCTTATTCCTTTCCGCCTTCATCTGGCGCGCCATTGATTCCACCAGGTCTGCGGGAGGTGAAATATCTTTTATCTCGATCCGGGTGACCTTGATTCCCCAGGGTGATGTCGCCGAGTCAACCACGATCAACAGCGAGGCATTGATTTGATCGCGCTTGGACAATGATTCATCCAGGTCCATCGACCCGAGTACCGTCCGAATGTTGGTCATGGTCAAATTTAAAACCGCATTTTCCAGTTGATTCACTTCGTAGCTGGCTTTCGCTGCATCAAGTACCTGGAAAAATACGACACCATCGACTCTCACGACGGCATTATCCTTGGTAATGACATCCTGGGAAGGAACCTCCAGCACCCGTTCCATCATATTGACTCTGGCCCCTATTCGATCAACAAAAGGGACAATGATACTAAAGCCTGGCCTCAATGATCTGGTATACCGTCCCAATCTTTCGATGGTGTATTCATAGCCCTGATGAACAATAACGATTCCCTTGTAAACAATCAGAATTGCAAGAAATATAACAATGATTGATACAAAAGATACGCCAAACATTGAGTATATGGAGTCAATCGTGTTCATGGAGTTCTCCCATTGAATTTAAAGAGTTGTCTGTAGTCTGTAGTCTGTGCCATAACTGAATATTCCGCTTGCTGATACAACCGGATTATAGTCGTTGGAGAACAGAATTATACCCCCCCTGGCAGTTATGTAATGCCCACTCCTTCCATAATCCTCCCGGATAATCCATTTACAGCCAATCCAGCTCCATCGGATAGCGGGTCATTACCTCGGCTCCGTGTTCGGTGATGAGGACCTGTTCTTCCAGTTTGACCCCTTCACCGCCTCGCTCAGAACCAATGTAGGATTCGATGCACAGGGTCATGTTTTCCTCGACAACGCCCCGGTAACCTGCCATCGCAAGCTTGTCAATATGCTTGATGCTCGGATACTCATCTGCCAGCCCCACTCCATGTATCAGGGAACTGTATTTGTTGTTTGAGAATTCTGCGGGAATCTTCCAGGCTGCGCGGGAGGCTTCATGGAAGGTCATGCCGGGCTTCAACATCGATACATTATGCTGAATCTGCTGCCATGCGTATGCATAAATCCTGCGTTGCTCATCACTCGGTTTATCTCCACACACCCAGCTTCGGGATATATCCGAGCAATAACCGTAAGGCCCGATCAAATCCGTATCAAAACTGACCATATCGCCCTGTTCGATCACCCGCATCGAGGATTCCCGAAACCAGGGAAAAGTTCTCGGCCCTGAAGACAATAACCGGGTTTCGATCCATTCTCCCCCCGAAGCGATATTGGTCTCATGGAGTTTTGCCCACAGTGCATTTTCAGTGATACCCGGTTCAAGTGCATCGCGCATCTTGCCAATACCTGTCTCGCAGACATCGATGGCGTGTTGCATCAGGATTATTTCTTCATTTGACTTGATTACCCTGGCCAGTTCCATGACTTCAAGACCATCGTGGATTGAAATGCCGTGCTTCAATAAAGGCGCACAACCGTTATGGGAGAGCCTGTCTATCGCCAGCCGGGTATTACCGCCACCGTGGGTTTTGATCAGATCAGCGATTGAGTCAGCAAAATTCTGCGCTTTTTCACGAACCCGTTCTCCGGCAGTGAAGTAATGAAAGGAAGAATTGATCCGATACTCATCAATCGTCGGTATGCCTTCTGCCAGATGGGGATATTCACCATAATCAAACAGGATCAGCGGACCGTCAGTGGCAATGAAGACGCAGCGTGTCTCATAATGTGAACACCACACCTGCATGTTGGTGGCATCGCAGGCATAGCGGCAATTAATCTGATCAAATAACAGTATTCCCGCGTAATCGAGTCTACGCAGTTGCTGTTGTATGCGATCCAGGCGGTATCGTCTGACTGTGTCGATGTCAACCGGAGCCTCAGCATATTCCATCGCCCCGTGTTGTCTCGCTGCAATATTACCCTGTGAAATTCTCATCCCGAAATCCCGTCTGCTATTCTGTTCAGCATCCTTTCCAGACCGGTTCTCTTTTCTCGGAAAAGGCTAATGCGCCTTCGTGCATATCCTCACTATTGTAGAGTTTCTTGACAGTGGCGATGCCCTCGGCATTCAGCATGTCGATGGATTCCTGAAAGTTCATGTTTTCGGTTACCCGCACGGTCTCTTTGATCGCAGCGAAGACCAGCGGTGGGCCTTTGGCCAATCGCCGAGCGACTTCCCTCGCCCGGGTCAGCAGATTCCCGGCGCCTGTGATTTCATTGACCAACCCCCACCTGTGAGCTTCCACGGCATCCATCCAGCGACCTGTCAGCAGCAGTTCCATCGCCACATGGTATGGAATACGTTTGGGTAGCTTCAGGGTTGCCGCATCCGCCAATGTGCCAGCATTGATTTCAGGCAAGGCGAATGTTGCATGCTCCGCCGCGATTATGATGTCCGCAGAAATCATCAATTCGAATCCGCCGCCACAGGCAATGCCATTGACTGCTGCAATCACCGGTTTGTTCATGTCCGGCAATTCCTGCAAGCCACCGAATCCACCGACTCCGAAGTCACTGGTTACGCCTTCTCCCCCGGCGGCGGCTTTC
Source organism: Arenicellales bacterium (assembly GCA_963663315.1). Lineage (GTDB taxonomy): Bacteria > Pseudomonadota > Gammaproteobacteria > Arenicellales > Poriferihabitantaceae. Next base: position 1,411,195 of record OY760176.1, read on the forward strand.
AAATCCCAACCCGCACAAAAAAACTTCTCCCCTCCCCCAGTAATAATCGCCACCTTAAGTTCGGGGTTATCCCTGAAATTCTCAAACACCCTGCCGAGTTCCTGACTGGTTGGGCTGTCTATCGCATTAGCCTTGGGCCGATCAAGGGTGACTTCAAGCACACTTCCGTCAATCACTGTTTTTACCGCATCAGACATAATTTTTTCACCTCAATTTTTAACTTGCCAACATTTTCAACTTCGAACCCGGATCAGTGCGTCCGCAACGACGGCGCCATGGTTTTGCGCCTTGACCATTAACGGGTTGATTTCGAGTTCAATGATCCGGTCGCGTTGGCTTTCAATCAGCCCGGCTACCGCCATTACGATATCGACAACGGCCTCGACATCAGCCAGCGCCCTGTTGCGGAATCCGTTTAACAGCGGCCAGGTCTTCAATCGCTGCAAAGCGGCGATACTTTCGGCACGGTCAACCGGAAACAGCAAAATTTCCCTGTCGCCGATCAATTCGACCAGAGTGCCGCCAAACCCGAGAATCAGATAATGACCAAAAAGCGGATCATAACTGACTCCGATCAACAATTCGGCAACCGAATCGGTAACCATTTGTTCTATCAGCAGGGTATCGGATAATTCAAACATGCGAGTACTGTGTGCGTTCAATGTTTCTTCATCAGCGATTCCGACCACCACGGCGCCCACTTCAGACTTGTGCGCAATAATCGAAGATACGGCTTTTAATACCAGTGGAAAACCGATCATTTCTGCCGCCTCTCTGACCTCATCGGGGGTGCTGGCGGTGATTGAATCAGGCGACTCGATGCCATACGATTTCAATAATTGCTTTGCCTGATTTTCATTCAGGCTGCTGATTCGGTCAGAATGTGGCTGCGTTGATAAATCCGGGATCACCGGCATTGACCATTCGCTATTCCATCTAATGCCGATTTTGCTGACGGTTTCAATCGCCGACAGGGCCTGTTCCATGCCGTGCATCGGCGCCACGCCATTTTCTATCAGATAAGACCGGATTTCGTGGTCAAGGTTTTCGGACAGACAAGTGACCACTGCACCTTTGCAACCGGTTTGCTGGCAGGCCGTTACAAATGCCCGGGTTGCCTCCAGCCAATCGTCGATCACGCAATCATTGACCAGGGGAAAGTCGATGATCAACAGGGTCAGATCATAGTTTGCGGACATCATGGCAGAAAATGTTGCGGTCATGCGCTGCCGGTCGCCCCAGATAAATGTGTGGTAATCCAGAGGATTATGGATCGCGACGTAGTCATTCAATGTTTCGCGCAATCGCATCCGGTGATCGGGTTCGATCTTCGGAAAGACCAGCTCACGCCCGACAGACAAATCGGCAATCAGCGAGGCTTCTCCACCGGAGCAACTCATTGATGCAATCCGGTTTCCTGCTAACGGCCCCACGACAAGACCCAGCTTCAGCGCTTCCAGAAAGGTTTCAATGTTACTGGTAATGCCGATACCAAGGCGATCGAACAGGGCCGCATAGAGTCCGTTTTCTCCGGCCAGGATAGCGGTATGGCTGAATGTGATATGTGCGCCAAGGTCTGATTTTCCTGTTTTCAGAACAATGACCGGTACCCCCCGGTCACGCGCCCGGGCAGCCAGTTCAGCGAACAACGGCAGGTCCCTCAGGCCCTCGATGTGTAAACCGATCGCCTTTATCCTTTCATTTTCTAGCGCCGCCGCCATCACTTCCTCAATGCCGATTACAGCTTGATTGCCCACTGTGACCAGCCAGGAAATCGGCAATCCTCTTTGCTGCAATGTGAAATTGATTCCTATATTTCCGCTCGACGTGATGATGGCGACACCATGATCCGTACGACACAGTCCATGCTGGTCCGGAAACAGGGCTGCCCCCAGCAGCGTATTGACATATCCATAGCAATTTGGCCCCAATACCGGCATGTCCCCGGCTGCCTTCAATAATCTGTGCTGACGGCCCCCACCTTCATCACCCACTTCGCTGAATCCTGATGCGAGGCAGACTGCCCCACCTGCACCGAGATGGTTCAATTGAGCGACGGTCTCAATGGTCGGTTCAGCGGGCACCCCTATGAATACTGCATCGGGCGACTCGGGCAGCAGGTGGTAACCGGCCAGGCATGAAATACCGGCCATAGAGTGTCTTTTCGGGTTGATCGCCCACATCTTTCCCTGGAACTTGAGCTTGTGGCATTGAATCAATACCTGCTCTGCTTCCCTGCCCCCGATCACCGCGATCGAGCGTGGATTCAGGAATCGGATCAGTCGATCCCGGTTAACCCGCACAGTGCCTGTCTCCCGGTGGTTTTTTACGATTGATTTTCCAGCGGCCGCAATATTGATCTGGAAATAATCAATCGCTGGATTTCGCTGGTTCCTTCCCAGATTCGCTCTACCCTGGCATCGCGCCAGATTCGCTCCAGAGGGAGATCCGACATCAGCCCCATGCCACCAAATATCTGTAACGCCTCGTCCGCAATAAACGCCAGTGTTTCTGTCGCTGACAACTTCGCCATAGCCGCGTCCATATCGGTCATTTCATTTTTGAAGGCCCGTGCGCCAGCCTGGTAGGTAATCAGTTCAGCCGCCCTCAACTTCAACGCCATATCTGCCAGTTTGAAGCTCACCCCCTGAAATTTGCCGATAGTCTGATTGAATTGAGTCCGGCTGGCGGCGTGTTTGCAGGCCAGTTCATAAGCACGGTCGCAACGACCCAGACAGATCGCGGCCACTTGCAGCCTGGTATTGCCCAACCAGTCATTTGCGACCTCAAACCCCTGGTCGACTTCGCCGAGTACCTGGCTTGCAGGAACGCGGCACTGATCAAACTCAAGAATGCAATTATGGTATCCACGATTGGACACGCTCTGGTAACCCGGCCGTATGGTGTAACCAGAGGCGCCGGTGTCAATGAGAAATGAAGTGATTCTCTTTCTCGGACCTCTCGGCGAATCATCCACGCCGGTTGCAGCAAACAGGATTACAAAGTCAGACACATCCGCATGACTGATAAAATGCTTGGCGCCATTGATGACAAAATCATCACCGTCTCGTTCTGCCTTGCATGACATCGAACGAACATCGGAGCCTGCACCCGGTTCAGTCATTGCCAGACAATCGATTTTCTCTCCGCGTATGCAGGGATACAGGTATTTTTCTCTCTGATCACCGACGCAAGCCTGAAGGATATTACTGGGGCGGCCGACAGTATACTGCAATGCGTAACTGGCCCTGCCGAGTTCCCGGTCAAGCATGCACATTGACAACGGATCAAGCCCTCCCCCTCCAATCTCCTCTGGCATCGCTGCAGCGTACAGTCCTGCCTTGACCGAACGGTCAATGATCTGTTGACGAAGTTCAGGTCGAACATCGCCGGATTGTTCAACCTCTTGTTCAAAAGGATACAACTCCTGCTCGACAAAGCGTTTGGCGGTATCAATCAGCATCAATTGCTCTTCGCTATAGTCAAAGTTCATTACCGGATTCTCCTGTTGTCTGGTTGGGGGTACTTAAGTTTTCCAGCCCCTGGAAAGATTCGAGATGACCATCCACATTCATGATTTGACCGGTTACCTTGCCTGCATTGTCCGAGCAGAGAAACAGGGCCATATCGGCAATATCCTGAGCATCAATAAATGTTCTCATGGAGCAACTTCTGGTATATCCGTCCCTGACTACCTGTTCGCTGACTCCCGTGAGACTGGCTTCAGCGGATATTATGCGATCCATCCGTTCGCCATTTATACTCCCCGGACAGATAACATTCGCACGTATACCCAAGCCACCGAGTTCCATCGCAAGCGACTTGGTCAGGCCGATTACCGCCCACTTCGATGCGGCATAAGGCGTTCGTAACGGGTAGCCGTGCCAGCCCGCGGTCGATGAAATGTTGATAATGTTGCCAGCCCGCGCTGCCTTCATGAAGGGTACAACCTGGTTGCAGAACAAGAAGACAGCATCGATATTGACAGCAAAACAGCGTTGCCATTGTTCGAACGAAATATTTTCCACAAATTCGGTGGGGCCGGCAATACCTGCGCAATTCACCATCACATCGACACCGTGAAATTGTTCGATATGGGTATCCATGACCCGGGAGACATCGGATTCACTGGCAACATCTGCGACCGTGGTTTTAATACCGGGATAATCCGAGGAAAACCGTGCGGCCGCTTCGGCATCGATATCGACAACATGAACGGTGTCACCGTTTCGATGAAATGAAGTTGCAATGGCATGGCCTATACCGCTTGCCCCTGCGGTGACAATCACACTTCTGCCGGAAAAACTCATAACCTTGCCGCCGAGGAGTCGTCTTCAGTGAGTCCGGTCGACTGCGGGCGGTTTATACCAATCGAACGACCGGCCGATTCGGGTCTGGGGAGATTCACATGACTTTGGAAAATCGAATCCAGTTTCTTGAGAACATGGGGTTCAGCCGGACAGGCTTTTGAGGCCGTGGTATCAACATGCAGCAGCATTTGCTCTGCGCTTGCGATCAGCACACCCTCATCGGAAATCATGCCATGATAAAGATGCATTCGCTTTTGATCGACATCAAGTAACTGAGTGGTTACATGAAACCGCTGGCCCGATGTTATTTCGCTCAGATTCATCATGTGTGTTTCTACCGTGAAGTAGCTCATTCCCCTGGCATGGTAATCTTCATCCACCCCTGTAAATCGAAACAGGGCATCGGATGCATTGCCAAAAGCATACAGATAACTGCTTTCTGTCATATGGTTATTGTAGTCAACCCACTGTGCCTTGACCGTGTCTGAATACAGCCGTAGAGGTTGAGTCAGATCATAACTTTCAGCCAGGTCGTCCTGGTGAGAGATCTGATAAAGCGACTCTTCATAGCGGGCCAGTACCTTGCCTGCTGCATTATCGTTCGCTTTCAATGCCTGGAGTATCGCAACGATACAGTCATCCCTTTTCCTCTCAAGCTCAAGAATGCTGCGGCCTTGAGCCTGGTCATCGGACTGTGCGCATATCCTGTCGAGCAATTCTTCGGTCAGGTCGGGTCCGTCAAACCGGGTCCAGGGCCATTTCAATGCCGGGCCGAACTGTGACATGAAATGGCGCATCCCGCCCTCACCACCAGCAATGCGAAAGGTCTGAAAGGAACCCATGAATGCCCAGCGAAGGCCCGGGCCATAAGTGATCGCCTGGTCGAGTTCATCGACAGTGGCGACATCCTCATTCAACAGATGCAATGCTTCGCGCCACAGGGCTTCCATCAGCCGGTCGGCGATGAATGCTTCGACTTCCTTAGCGATAACCAGAGGATGCATACCAATACCCGCATAAAACGCACGCGCATTTTCCCTGGTCTGATGAGTGGTCTGATCGCCCCCCACTATTTCAACCAGCGGGATCAGGTAGACCGGATTGAACGGGTGTCCAACTATAATGCGCTCGGGATGATCCACACCCTGCTGCATTTCGCTCGGCAGCAGCCCGGAAGAGGAAGAAGCCACGATTACATCCGCACCTGTGAAGCGGCAAATTTCATGCATCAACGCCTTTTTTACATCAATTCGCTCGGGTCCGCTCTCCTGGACAAAGTCGGCATCGGACACGGCCGCCTCAATGCTGTCGACCAATGATAAGCGGCCCCTGGCTTCAATCGGGGCAAGGGTCATTGTACGATAAGCCCGCAACGCATTGTCCAGCACGTCATTGATTCGCCGCTCGACCCCTTCTGCAGGATCATACAGGTTCACGTCGATTCCATTAATCAACAAGCGGGCAGCCCAGGCAGAGCCTATTACTCCTCCGCCGATCAGCCCGACCATTTTGACCTTGCCATTTGCCTTGCTCATTGATGATTACCCTCTTTTGCGCAGTTTGAGGTTTTTCCTGACTTCATCCGGGCCCAGGATATTGACATTCATGGCATCAAGAATGGTGACCGCTCTCTCAACCAGTTGGGCATTGGAGGCAAGTACGCCTTTTTCAAGATAAAGATTGTCTTCCAGTCCGACTCGCACATTGCCCCCGGCAAGCACAGCCATTGCCACATACGGCAGTTCCTTCCTGCCAATCGAAAAGGCCGAGAAAGTGGCTCCTTCGGGCAGGGCATGAACCATCGACATCAAGGTGCTCGGGTCATCCGGTGCGCCGTACGGAATACCCATACATAATTGAATCATGACTGGATCATCGATCAGGCCTTGCCGTATCATTTCCTTGGCCAACACCAGATGACCGGTATCAAAGACCTCCAGTTCCGGTCTGACCCCGAGTTCCTGCACTTTTTTGGCCATGGTTCTCAACATCCCCGGTGTATTGGTCATGACATAGTCGCTTTCTGCAAAATTCATCGTACCGCAGTCCAGTGTGCAGATTTCCGGCAGGCATTGTTCAACATGAGCCAGCCGCTCCAGAGGGCCCGCCATATCGGTGCCACTAACCAGTGGCAATGGATTTTCACCTTTGCCGAAAACCATGTCACCACCCATTCCTGCGGTGGTGTTGATGACGACATCGGTGTCACTGTCCCTGATCCGTGCGACTGCTTCCGCGAAATATTCAGGTTTTCTCGATGGAGCGCCGGTTTCGGGGTCCCTGACGTGAATGTGGACAATCGCTGCCCCCGCCCTGGCCGCATCGATAGCCGCATTCGCTATCTGTTCAGGCGTCTTGGGGATATCGGGATGTTTGCGGACCGTATTACCCGATCCGGTAACCGCGCAAGTGATAAAAGCGTTATAGTTCAAGACAAGGCCCTCAGTTCAAATTATGGAAGTAAAAAATTTTCCGTCTTTAGCACTGGACTTGCAAGGGTTTTTTATTCGCCCAACCCCGAAAATCAAGACCAATTAAGGAATGATTGAGAAAGTTTCTTCCGACTGTAATGCAATCACTGGTCAGTTGGATATAATATTAGACAAGGCGAGCTCTTTACATCCTGGCCGCGTCAAACCCATGTTGCAAACCCAGGCGGTGAAATCCTGTTTCTGCAATTTCAGAAGATCACTGTAGTATAAAATCGGAAGAATTATCCGTGTCCAATGAACCAGACCAGACAGATCAATATCCGAAAAGCCACGCGAACTGATGCAGGGCAGATTGCCGACTTTAATCGGAAAATGGCATTCGAGACCGAAGGGATGAAATTGAACCCGGAGATCATTCTGGCGGGTACATGCCGACTGATACAGGATCAGAATCTTGGATTTTATCTGGTCGCCGAATCCGAACAGGAAATGGTCGCATCTTTAATGATTACTACCGAGTGGAGTGACTGGCGTAACGGAGTCTTCTGGTGGATACAGAGTGTTTATGTTCTGCCCCGATGGCGACGAAAGGGAATCTACCGCCGCCTGTATCAAACAGTGAAGGAGCTTGCCGAAGCAAACCGGGATGTGTGTGGATATCGCCTGTATGTGGAGAAAGAAAATATCGCAGCCCAGTCAACCTACAGCAAAGTCGGCATGGTGGAAACTCATTACAGAATGTACGAAGAACTGAAAGGGTTAACAGATCAGGAGGCGCATCACTCCCCTCCCCGATCAAGTCGAGGACAGGCTCTTGAGGGGAATCCAAACATCACTCCCCCTCGTAATCTGGCCTGAATACAAGGGAAAATCAATCATACAAGTCGGCAAAACCAGAGCCTGTCCCCGGCTTGACCGGGGAGCAAAGCCCGCCGGTAAAGCCGGTGGGGGGAATTGCGCTAACAGAACCGGCACAAATAGTATTAAATATCATATGAAAGAAAATTACGATATCCTGGACCAGGTAAAAGGTCTCAATTATGTAGAACTCACCCCGATTTCGTTTCTGCAACGCGCGAGCGAAGTCTATGCAGACCACCCAGGAATAATTTACGGCAACCGGACCTGGACCTGGAAAGGAGTATCGAAACGATGCCGCAGGCTGGCTGATGGACTGAAAAAACTGGAGGTAAAGCAGGGCGACACCGTGTCCATAATGGCCGCAAATACCCCGGAACTGGCAGAAGCCCATTTCGGTGTTCCGATGTCGGGAGGGGTGTTGAATGCGATCAATACCCGGCTTGATGCGGATACGGTTGCCTATATTCTCGCACACAGTGATGCCAGGATTCTGATCACCGACACCCATTTCTCCAATGTGGTTTCAAGGGCCTTGTCGACACTGGACAGCCCGCCTGTGGTAATTGATATTGTCGACAGTCAGGCGCCCGCCCCACAGACAGGCGGCGAACGCCTCGGCAGCATAACCTATGAAGAATTACTCGCTCAAGGAGACGAAAACAGCGACTGGGGCATGCCTGAATCTGAATGGGACGCACTGACGCTGAACTATACTTCGGGCACCAGTGGGCGGCCCAAGGGAGTGGTCTATCATCATCGCGGCTCCTATCTGATGTCGATGGGTACAGTCGCAGCCTGGCAGATCCCGAAATTTGCCAGATATCTGTATACCGTCCCGATGTTCCATTGCAATGGCTGGGGGCATGTCTGGAGCATGGCCCTGATGGGTGCAACATTGATCTGCAATCGGGTAGTCAGCGCCGAAAACATATTCGCAGCAATGCGGGATCATCAGATTACCCACTTCGGCGCAGCGCCGATTGTCCTCGCCATGCTGGCCAATGCGCCGGACGAGATCAAGTATACGCCTGACCATACTGTTCAGGTAATGACCGCAGGCGCTCCCCCGCCGAGCAAGGTGCTGGAGAAAACCCAGCAGCTTGGATTAAATGTAATTCATGTGTATGGCCTGACTGAAACCTATGGCCATGTTGTCTTCTGTGACTGGAGGGCACAATGGTCAGATCTGACCATTGAAGAACAGGCTGAAATCAAATCCCGACAAGGTGTTCGATTTCCGATGATGCAGGCGGCCAGGGTAATTGACGTCAATTCCGGTGAAATGGTGCCGGCTGATGGGCAGGCGATCGGTGAAATTGTCCTCCAGGGCAATCCGATCATGAAGGGTTATTACAAAAGTCCCGAGGCCACTGCTGAAGCGTTCAGGGATGGCTGGTTCCATAGCGGAGACCTGGCGGTAGTGCATCCGGATGGTTACATCGAAATCAAGGACAGATTGAAGGATATCATCATATCGGGTGGGGAGAATATTTCTTCCATTGAAGTCGAATCAGCGCTTTACAAATTTCCGAAAGTTGCCGCTGCTGCGGTGGTCGCTATGCCGGATGAGAAATGGGGGGAGACCCCCTGCGCGTTTATCGAACTGAAACCCGGCGAGGAATCCACCGAAGAAGAAGTAATTGCATTTTGTAAACAGAATATGGCGGGCTACAAACGCCCGAAGCATGTCGTATTCCTCGAATTGCCGAAAACCTCCACCGGGAAAATCCAGAAATTCAAGCTGCGCGAAATGGTGGCCACGGCAACGCATAAAGGAAACTCATGACACGAGCACACAAAAACAATCACTTCCCCCTCAAAGCCTGTCCCCGACTTGATCGGGGAGGGGAGTGATTGGGTCAGTCCGTATTGATCATAATAAATCGGCTTTGGTCGGTTTCTGCCGGGCGACCTGGACTGCGTCCTCAATCGAGACTTTTTCATTGAACAGTGCCCAACCGATCACTACTCCCGCTATGTTCGGCAAATTCGCCAATATTGAAATGTCATCCAGATTACGAACTGTGCCGCTGGAAATCACCGGGCAGTCGAGCGCGGTTCCGATCTGGGTAGTGTTTGCCATACTGCTTTCCGGCAATTCGTCATAGCGGTCAATATCGGTATAAATGATCGCCGAGGCGCCACTTCGCTCAAATCGTCTGGCCAACTCCAGGGCGGTGAATGTCGATGTATGCTTCCAGCCATGGGAAACCACCTTTCCATCGCGCGCATCAATACTGATCGCAATTTTATCGGGGAATTCCGCACATAAAGTCTCAACCAGCCTCTGGTCCACCACAGCCGCTGTGCCGAGCACCACTCTTTCGGCTCCACTTGTTATCCAACCCTCGGCCGCGGTCAGAGACCGGATACCGCCCCCCACCTGAACAGGTATATTCGATTGGCTGATAATCTGCCTGATGATGTCGGAATTGTCGGTATGGTCCTGGTGTTCGAATACCCCGTCCAGGTCGACGACATGTAACCATTCCGCCCCTCCCTGTTCAAATTTCCTGGCCGCATCCAAAGGTGATATGTCGAATACTTGCGGGGCTTCAATGCTGCCATGCTTTAGAGTTACACACTGTCCTTTGTGCAACTCAATGTCTGGATAAATTATCATGAAGTACCTCGCAAAAGAGCGCGTAAAACAGCCTTGCTTATGTTCCAGGGATTGTTGTATTGGTAACGAGATTATACCATAACCGGGTTCAATTACAGTTTTATTAAGCCCATCGGAACCAGAGTCGCACCGGCCAGCAGTCTGTATGACCTAGAACAGCCCTTCTACAACACCTTGATCATTGATACAGATTCGATTGGCCGCAGGCACCCTGGGCAGCCCGGGCATGGTCATGATGTCTCCGCATACTACAACAACAAAACCGGCGCCGGCAGATAAACGCACCTCACGCACAGCCAGAGTATGTCCGGTGGGTGCGCCCTTTTTATTGGGGTCGGTCGAGAAGCTGTATTGTGTCTTGGCTATACAAACGGGCAGGTTGCCATAACCGCCAGCCTGCAAATCAGCGATCTGATTTTTGGTTTTTTGATCTGCCGTGACTCCATCTGCACGATAAATATTGGTCGCAACGGCTTCAATTTTCTCCCATAATGGCATTTCATCAGGATAGGCAGTGGTGAATTTTGCTTCGCCACTGTCTGCCATGTCCGCCACGGCCTGAGCAAGTTCGATGGTTCCATTGCCACCTTCCGCCCAGTGATTCGCATCAATCGCCCTGACACCGTAACCTTGCGTAACTTCCCTGACCGCAGCCAGTTCTGCCGGAGTATCAGCGCTGAACTGATTGATCGCAACCACCACCGGCAAACCAAATGATTTGATATTTTCAATATGCCGTGCCAGATTCACACAGCCGTCCCTGACCGCTTTGACGTTTTCTGTTGCGAGGTCATTCTTGCCGACGCCGCCGTGCATCTTGAGTGCACGTACGGTCGCGACCAGGACCACGGCATCCGGTTCGAGTCCCGCCTGGCGACATTTGATGTCGAAGAACTTTTCCGCACCCAGATCCGCACCGAAACCGGCTTCCGTTACCACATAGTCCGCCATTTTCATCGCAGCACGGGTCGCGATCACCGAATTGCAACCATGTGCGATATTGGCAAATGGCCCGCCATGTACAAATGCAGGGTTGTGTTCCAGGGTCTGGACCAGATTGGGTGCGATCGCATCTTTCAGCAATACGGTCATCGGGCCGGGGCCCATCACCGCCGAGGACAGTACCGGCTCACGCTCACGCGTATAACCAATCACAATCCTGCCGAGCCGTTCCTGCAGATCTTCAAGGTTTTTGGATAAACAGAATATCGCCATCACTTCCGATGCAACAGTAATGTCAAATCCATCTTCGCGTGGATAGCCGTTGGCGATACCGCCAAGTGAGTTGGTGATCTGCCGAAGGGCACGGTCATTCATGTCTACAACCCGGCGCCATCCGATCCGGCGAGTATCGATACCCGCTTCATTACCCCAGTAAATGTGATTATCTATCAGCGCGGAAAGCAGACTGTGGGCAGAAGTGATTGCATGAAAATCACCGGTAAAGTGAAGATTGATATCCTCCATTGGAATGACCTGTGCGTAACCCCCTCCGGCCGCTCCCCCTTTCATTCCAAAACAGGGTCCGAGCGAGGGTTCACGCAGGCAAACCATGGTTTTCTTGCCGATCCTGTTCATACCGTCGGTCAAGCCAACCGATGTTGTGGTCTTGCCTTCACCGGCGGGTGTTGGGGTAACCGCCGTTACCAGGATCAATTTTGCTTCCGGCCTGTGTTTCAGTGAATCGATGTACTCCAGGCTGACTTTCGCCTTGGTATGGCCGAAAGGCGCCAGTGCGACGTTGGGTATACCTATTTTGTCCGCAATTTCCGATATGGGCTTGATCGCTGACGCACGGGCTATTTCTATGTCATACATTTAATTTGGTTGGTCTTGTGTTGAAAGATGTTTTTGCTGACAGCGGGTTGGCTTAAGCGGAAGCTTCTACCCGGGCCGCGCAAAACTTGAATTCCGGTATCTTACCTGTCGGATCCAAAGCCGGATTGGTCAATACATTTGCCGGCGCTTCTGAAAAGCAAAACGGAATGAACACCATGTCATCTGGTATGGTTGAATCCACTCGGGCTTTCAATTCAATCATACCTCGCCGGGTGGAAACCACCACTTTTTCGCCGGCACGTACCTTTACTTTCTGCAATGCAGCCGGCGATAGCGTGGCAACGGCTTCGGGTTCAATCTGATCGAGCACACTTGAACGACGGGTCATGCTGCCGGTGTGCCAGTGTTCCAGTTGGCGCCCGGTGGTTAATATCATCGGATACTCATCATCGGGCAATTCATCGGGCGGGATGATGCTGGCAGGAACCAGTTTGCCTTTCCCGCTCATCGTCGGGAAGTTATCGACAAAAGCAATCGCTTCACCCTCTTTATCCGGCGCTTCACACGGATAGGTCACTGCACTCTCATCCAGGAGTCGCTGCCAGGATATATTGTCGAGTGACGGCATCATGCCCGACATTTCAGCATATACGTCGCCAGGGTTGTCATAGTGCCAGTCCATACCGATTAGTTTGCCGAGTTCATAAATGATCCACCAGTCCTGGCGGGTATCTCCGGGCATCGTCAATGCCTTTCTGCCCATTTGCACCTGACGATTGGTGTTGGTCACCGTGCCGTCTTTTTCAGGCCAGGCCGAAGCAGGCAGGACGACGTCAGCGTAAAACGCAGTCTCTGTCAGGAACAGATCCTGCACCACCAGGTGATCGAGTCTGGCCAGCGCTTCGCGTACATGCTGCACATCAGGGTCTGACATTGCCGGATTCTCGCCCATGATATACATGCCTGAGATTTCACCTTCATGGATCGCATTCATCACTTCAACCACAGTCAGTCCATTTCGGGGGTCCAGCGGGGTGCCCCATGCATCCTCAAAATGCGCCCGCACATTCTCACTTTCGACTGACTGATAATCGGGAAACATCATTGGAATCAAACCGGCATCAGAAGCCCCCTGAACGTTATTCTGGCCACGCAATGGATGCAGCCCGGTCCCCGGCCTCCCCACTTGACCGGTAATCAGCGAAAGCGCAATCAGACAACGTGCATTATCGGTACCGTGGACATGCTGGGAAATTCCCATTCCCCAGAAGATGATGGAAGCCTTTGAAGTCGCATAAGTTCGGGCCACAGTGCGTAACAGGCTGGCATCAATACCACAGATGGCTTCCATTCTTTCCGGGGAGAAATCCTTTATATGCGCCTTCAGATTTTCGAATCCTTCGGTGTGTCGCTCGACATATTCAGGATCATACAGTCCTTCTTCAATAATGGTGTGCAACATCCCGTTCAGCAACGCCACATCGGTACCCGGATTGAACTGTAGCGTATGGGTCGCATGACGCTTGAGCTGAGTCCCTCTGGGGTCCATCACAATCAGTGTTCCATTCTTTGCCGCTTGCTTGAAAAAGGTCGCTGCAACCGGATGGTTGTTGACCGGGTTGGCGCCGACAACAAGCACACAATCGGCATCTTTCACCGTGTTGAATGGCGCAGAAACGGCGCCGGAGCCGATACTTTCGAGCAGCGCTGCCACCGAAGAAGCATGGCAGAGCCGGGTGCAGTGATCCACATTGTTGGTACCGAATCCTGCACGTATCAGCTTTTGAAACAGGTAAGCTTCTTCGTTACTGCATTTTGCCGAACCAAATCCGGCAAGTGCATTGCCGCCTTTCCGATCCCTGATCCTGGTCAATCCTCTGGCGGCATAATCCAGCGCCTCTTCCCAGGTGGCGATCCTGAAGTGGGTCAGGGGATTGGCCGGATCCAGATCGTCATCCCCCGCCTTGGAACACCCGTCGAGTCGGATCAATGGCCGGGTCAAACGATGAGGATGTTTGACATAATCGAAACCGAACCGGCCCTTGACGCACAATCTGTTGCGGTTGGCTGGTCCCTCGCGGCCCTGGACAGCGATAATCTCGTTATCCCTGGTTTGATAAGTGATCTGGCATCCGACGCCACAATACGGACATACGCTGTGGGTCTCACTCAGGGGGTCGGTTTTGCCGACACCCTTTTCATCCACCATGGTCGCTTCCATCAACGCACCGGTAGGACAGGCCTGCACACATTCTCCGCAAGCCACGCAGGTACTCTCACCCATCAGGTCATCAAAATCAAAAACGATCTTCGCCTGATGACCCCGGTAGGCCATTCCAATCACGTCGTTTACCTGCACTTCACGACAGGCGCGCACGCATAGATTGCATTGAATACAGGCATCCAGTGCGACATGCATTGCCGGATGGCTGACATCTGCCTGCGGTGTCTCCCTTTTCGGAAAACGGCTCATCCTGACATTCAGCTTTTCGGCCCACTGCCACAGATGCGAATCCTTTTCGTGGGCTACTTCACGTCGTGGCTGGTCGGCAACCAGCAACTCCATGACCAGGGTCTGCGCCCGGACCGCCTTGTCGGTTTCTGATCTGACCACCATGCCTTCGGTCGGTTTACGCAAACATGAAGCGGCGAGGACGCGTTCACCTTCGATCTCGACCATACAGACCCGACAATTCCCGTCCGGTCGATAATCAGGCTTTGGCGAATAGCATAAATGAGGGATTTCAACACCTTGCCGTTTTGCCACCTGCCAGATGGTCTCATCGGTATTTGCCTGAACGGTTTGTTCGTTCAAAATGAAATTCACTGCCTCGGACACTACAGATCCTCCGGAAAATATTTCAATACACAGTTTATGGGATTACCCGCAGCCTGGCCGAGACCACATATTGAGGCATCGGTCATCACTGTACTCAAATCTTTCAGCAGACCGACATCCCATTCGGGCTCGAGCATGACCTTGACCGCCTTTTCGGTACCCACCCTGCAAGGCGTACACTGTCCACAGCTCTCATCCTGAAAGAACTGCATCAGGTTCAACGCCACATCCTTCATGTTGTCATGATCACTGAAGACCACTACCGCCGCCGAACCGATGAAACAACCGTATTCCTGAAGCGTTCCGAAGTCGAGCGGAACATCATTCACTGAAGCCGGCAGGATGCCTCCGGATGCGCCTCCTGGCAAATACCCTTTGAAAGTGTGTCCCCCAATCATGCCGCCGCAATAGTCATCAATCAACTGCTGTATCGTCACTCCGGCCGGGGCCAGCTTTACTCCTGGATTGTTAACCCGCCCGGAAACCGAGTAACTTCTCCAACCCTTGCAACCATTCACCCCGGCTCCGGCAAACCATTGCGGGCCTTTTTCGACGATGTCCCTCACCCAGAACAGGGTCTCGACATTATGTTCAAGTGTGGGTCTGCCGAACAGGCCAAGCTCGGCCACATAGGGTGGGCGGTTTCTTGGCAACCCGCGTTTGCCTTCTATCGACTCGATCATCGCGGACTCTTCTCCGCAGATATACGCGCCCGCTCCCCGCCGGATTTCGATCTCGACATGATCCGCCAGTCCGGCATCCCGCACCTTTCGGATTTCCGTTTTCAATAGTGCAATGATGGCCGGATATTCATCGCGAATGTAAACGTAACTGGTTTCGGTACCCACCGCCCAGGCTGCAATCAGCATGCCTTCAATAAATCGGTGAGGATCCGTTTCGAGATAGTACCGGTCCTTGAATGTACCCGGTTCGCCTTCATCACCATTGACTGCCATCAGTCTGGGGGCATCGAAGCCGCGTACAATATTCCACTTTCGCCCGGCTGGAAACCCGGCTCCACCCAGACCTTTCAATTCCGAGTCATTCAGACTATCAATAATGTCCTCAGGTGTCTGAGACCCGGCAAGACAATCCTTAAGCAGACTGTAACCACCTCCATCGGTATATTTCCGATAGTCGACATAATCCGGCAATTCGGGATGGGTATGCCCGGCGTGTGCGGCAGTCAGCAACTCTTCGGTATTCGCGTGACCGATATGATTATGACCGACTTCTGCAACCGGCGCCATTTCACAGCGTCCCATGCACGGAGCTTTAAGAACACGCACCGTGTCCGGTGGTGATCGCTGCTCCAGTTCCTCGACCAGCGCCTGTGCCCCGGCCAATTGACAGGCAATGCTGTCACACACTCTTATTGTTATCGGTGGCGGTGGCGTCTGGTCTTCCTTGACAACATCAAAATGCGCATAAAAAGTAGCGACCTCATAGACCTCGGTCTGTGACAGACTCATGATTGATGCCAGTGCAGCCAGATGGGCACTCGAAAGATAACCATATTTATCCTGTATCAGGTGCAGATACTCGATCAGCAAATCCCGCCGTTGAGGCAGGTCCTGAAGCAAGGACTGAATTTCCTGCAACGCCGAGGGAACAACCTGCCGGCCTTTCTGATAGGGGCTGGTTCTGGTTTTGCCACGACCTGGATGACGACGCTTCAACGCGGTTTTACTGACAGAAACCATAGCCGTGTTAGATTGCCTGTTTCAAGGTACGACCCAGCGAGGCGGGAGAATCTGATACCGCAATCCCTGCACTTTTCAGGGCTTCGATTTTTTCAGCCGCGCCGCCCTTGCCGCCGGCAATGATCGCACCGGCATGTCCCATTCGTCTGCCGGGCGGTGCAGTGACCCCCGCAATGAAACCGCAAACCGGTTTTCTGGTTTTACTCCGTCGGATGAAGTCGGCTGCTTCTTCTTCTGCAGTACCACCGATTTCTCCGATCATCACAATCGATTCGGTTTCCGGGTCTGACAAAAACATCTCCAGACAATCGACAAAGCTGGTGCCGTTAACCGGGTCACCGCCGATTCCTATGCAGGTGCTTTGGCCCAGCCCTTCAGCAGTGGTTTGTGCAACCGCCTCGTAGGTCAAGGTTCCAGATCGTGAAACAATGCCGACGCTGCCTTTTTTATGAATATGACCGGGCATGATACCAATCTTGCATTCATCCGGAGTGATCACGCCGGGACAGTTCGGTCCCACCAGTCTTGTTGCCGAGTTTTCGAGCATACGTTTGACCCGGATCATGTCAAGCACCGGAATGCCTTCGGTAATACAAACCACCAGCGCAAGGCCTGCGTCGATCGCTTCGAGGATTGCATCCGCCGCAAAGGCCGGAGGAACATAGATGACGGATGCATCGGCGCCTGTGGTGGCTACGGCTTCATCGACGGTGTCAAAAACCGGCAACCCGAGATGCACCATCCCGCCTTTGCCCGGTGTCACACCGCCGACCATGTTGGCGCCATAGCTGATCGCCTGTTCACTATGGAATGTTGCCTGAGAGCCTGTAAATCCCTGGCAAATGACTTTTGTGCTTCTGTTTATCAGTACTGACATCAGCCCTCTCCGTTGACAACTTGAACAACTTTTCGGGCAGCGTCATCCAGGTCGTCCGCCAGCACAATCGGCAGCTGCGACTCGGCAAGGATCCGCTTGCCCATGTCCACATTGGTGCCTTCAAGACGAACCACCAGCGGCACATCGAGTTTCGCTTCCCTTGCGCCAGCGACAATACCTTCGGCAATCACGTCACAACGCATGATGCCGCCAAAAATATTCACCAGGATGCCCTTGACGTTGTCATCAGACAGGATGATCTTGAATGCTTCGGTAACCCGTTCAGTGGTGGCGCCCCCACCCACGTCGAGAAAATTCGCAGGTGAACTGCCATACAATTGGATGATATCCATAGTGGCCATGGCCAGCCCTGCCCCATTCACCATGCAACCGATGTCGCCATCAAGCTTGATGTAGTTCAGATCATGTTCGCTGGCTTTCGCTTCTGCCGGATTCTCTTCGTCTTCATCGCGCAGATCAATGATGCGGGGCTGACGATACAATGCATTACTGTCAAAATTCATTTTCGCATCCAGGGCAATCAGGTCACCACCAGCGGTCACCACCAGCGGATTGATCTCGACCATGCTGGCGTCGAGTTTTATAAATGCCTGATACATTCCCTGCATGAGTTTGACTGCGGATCTGACCTGCCCCCCGGACAGATTCAAGCCATAAGCAAGCTTGCGGGCATGGAAGGGTTGCAGACCGGTGGCCGGATCAATCATCACCCTGATAATTTTTTCCGGGGTATTTGCGGCCACTTCTTCAATATCCATACCGCCTTCAGTAGAAGCAATCACCGTGATGCGGCTCGACCCCCGGTCCACCAGCATGCCAAGGTATAATTCCCGTGCAATATCACAACCCTCTTCAATGTAAATCCGCTTGACGCATCGCCCACCGGGACCGGTTTGGTGGGTGACCAGCTGCATACCGAGGATGTCATTGGCAGCGGCTTCCAGATCTTCGATCGAAGAAACCACCTTGACACCGCCGCCTTTGCCCCGACCTCCGGCATGAATCTGCGCCTTGACTACCCAGGTCGGCCCGCCGAGTTCCTGCGCCCCACTGATCGCCTGATCAATGGTGAATGCAATCCTGCCTTTCGGTACGGCAACGCCAAAGTCAGACAACAGAGACTTGGCCTGATACTCATGGATATTCATAGATTTTGATATTCGAGGATGTTCTGGAAAAACAACGCCAAAGTATACCCTGTTACCTCCCCGGCAACAATTCCCGCCAACTTCTGAAAGCAGATCGGCAGATCATTCAATCCGGGCTATATGCAACAGGTTGGTGGTCCCCGACTTGCCGAACGGCAACCCTGCTGCAATAACCACTGCCTCTCCGGGTACAGCGAATTTTTCCCGTACGGCAATCGCTTTTGCCGTATTGATGACCTGATTGATATCGGCCTGTTCATTTGCCACATCCACGGTTACGGCATGAATTCCCCAGGCAAGCGCCAAATGGCGGGCAGACCTGACAGACGGAGTCAGGCTCAAAATCGGCGCCTGAGGCCGCTCACGGGCTGCACGTAAACTGGTGCTGCCCGAATCGGTGTAGGTCACAGTAGCCGCCGATGACAATATGCCGGTAATGGTCTGCAATGCATTACAGATTGCATCCGCTGTCGTACTGTCCGGCTGCGGGCGCTGTGCCTCGATAATCGAAGGGTATAACGGATCGCATTCCACCTCTTCGATAATACTGTTCATCATTTGTACTGAACGCACCGGATACTCCCCTGCCGCAGATTCTGCCGACAACATCACCGCGTCCACACCATCGTAAATGGCGGTTGCCACATCTGACGCTTCGGCGCGGGTGGGTACCGGATTGGTCACCATGGAATCCAGCATGTGGGTTGCCACCACAACCGGTTTTCCGGCCTGACGACACTGTCGGATGATTTTTTTCTGAACGGTCGGCACTTTCTGCGGAGGCAATTCAACACCAAGGTCTCCTCGCGCCACCATGATGCCATCACAGATTCCAAGGATTTCATCCAGGTGTTTCAAGGCCGACGGCTTCTCCAGCTTGACCATAATTTTCGCCCGATCCTTGACAATCGATTTCAACTCTTCTACGTCTGATGGCTGTTGTACAAAGGACTGGGCAACCCAGTCAATATCCAGGCCGAGTCCGAACTCGAGGTCTTTCCGATCCTTGCTGGTGAGCACGGAAAACGGCAAAATCACATCAGGTACATTCACCCCCTTGTGGTTGCTGATCAAACCTCCCACAATCACCTCGGTATCCGCAAAGTCCGGTGTGCAATCGACGACTTTCAGCCTGATCCGGCCATCGTCGATCATCAGTTCATTTCCTCGTTCAAGGGCTGCAAAAATTTCAGGATGGGGTAATGGCGCCCTGTGCTTGCTGCCGGGTTTCTCATTCATGTCGAGCCGAAAGGTTCCGCCTTTCTTTAACACGGCCCGGCCTTTCCTGATTTCGCCCAGCCTCAGCTTGGGTCCCTGTATGTCGATCAAAATTCCGACTGGCCGACCGGTCTGATTTTCTATCTTTCTGATGATATCGACAAGTTGCCCATGTTCCTGGTGGGTTCCATGGCTGAAATTGAGTCGGAACACATCAACCCCGCAATCGAACAATTCCCGGATCACTTGTTCGCTCTGACTTGCCGGTCCCAGCGTCGCCACAATTTTTGCCTTTCTGTTTCGTCTCATATTTTTATTGCCTGGTTTGCTGTCTTGACTGGCGCTGCCTGCCACCGCTTGACCCTGCATGTAAGATAGTATAGCGTCCCTAAGTTTTGGCGGTATCGGCTTTTAACATACATGAACATACGACTTCAATGGCATCAGACCATCCCGTTTTCGCAACTCGATGACGAAGAGCCCACCCAGGTCAGGATTGATGACAAATTGATTGCTCTTTGTAAACTGGGTGATCAGGCTTTTGCCGTTGATGATGTCTGCACTCATGAGCTTGCCTGGCTTTCAGATGGAATCATCGAAAACGACTGCATCGAATGTCCACTGCATCAGGCTTTATTTGATATACGAACCGGCAAGGCATTATCCCCCCCGGCGATCATCGACCTGGCTGTGTATCCAGTAAAGATCGAGAATGGTATGATCTGGGTCGGTGTGTAAAGAGCCTGTTTATTGAACAGCGGGAATCATGGCCTGAAATGTTACTGGAATATTAATTCAATTTAATTCAATACTGATATGTCACGTAATAAAGAAAACTTCGAACCCTATTGTGGTTATCACCAGAGCTTCCTGGGTGACCATGACCATGAACTGACCGAGACCGGTGCAGGCACCGTGATGGGTGAATTTCTGCGGCGGTACTGGCATCCGGTGGCGATAACAGCAGAATTGAAGGACCGCCCGAAACTGATCAAGGTGATGGGTGAGGCGCTGGTACTGTTTCGTGACGGCAGTGGCCGAATCGGTCTGGTTCATAAAAACTGCCCTCATCGCCGGGCTTCTCTTGAATTCGGCCGTTGTCAAACCAGGGGGATTCGCTGCTGCTATCACGGCTGGTTATTCGATGTCGATGGCGCCATACTCGAAATACCCGGACAACCTGAGAATTCTGACAGCACAGGAAACATTCAACAATCCAGACGCCTCGGCGCCTATCCGGTGATCGAGTTCCGCGGCTTGATCTTTGCCTATCTTGGCCCGTCGCAGGAAAAACCACCGTTTCCCCACTACGATGTTTATGATCTGCCCGACATGATCATGACCCCTTATGCGGCACCGTTCAAATGCAACTGGATACAGGTGCTCGATGCGATCGTGGATCCGGTGCATACCGCATTTTTACATCAAATCCAGTTTACCGACGGTTTTGGCGTAGTCGGTGAATATCAGTTTTATGAGCGCGACAGACTCAGGTTTCTGGGCACGGCGACGCGTCGTGTCAACGACAATGCCTGGATACGGGTGAATGAACTGATCCTGCCGAACTTCACCCAGTCGGGCGCCGCCTTTTCGACCGATGGCGCCACAACAAAATTTTTCGGCAGAAGCGCTTTCACGCGCTGGGTGGTTCCCGTCGATGACGAGCACTGCATCGCTTATGCCTGGGGCAATTTCGGCGAACGTGGAGACCCGCTGGAATTCAATACCAAAGAGGGAATGGAGCGAATTGAACAGGGCGAGGTGATTGATCGCACTTATGAGGAGAGGCAACGAAATCCGGGTGACATGGAAGCGGTTGAAGGCATGGGAGCGATTTCCGAACATTCCAAAGAGCATCTGGTCGCAGCAGACCGGGGCGTTGTTCTTTACCGGCGACGGCTTCGGCGACTCGCCGGTGATCTGACCAAAGGCAAGCTACCGCCCCAACTCACCGATCTCATACCGGGCCCAATTGCGACTTACGGCAGCGATACCGTGGTCTACGCCCCTGCCAACGAATCGGGCGACGACAGCAGGCATCTGCAACAAATAAACGATCAGGTCGTCGGGATTATTTTCCAGGGTGACAAATACAGCGGCAAGGCGCGTGACGATTTCATTATCGCCGAGCTGAAAAAACTTCAGGAACGGACACGACCTGACCGGAAACCTGAATAACGGCTCGAAACCATACGACTTCACTGATGACGGCTTCACGAAAAATCAAGGTTCACATCAAGAACAATCATTTCTCTGCCAACACCTTTCCAAATACCAGGGAGGGCGAAACTGTTTTCACCATCAACCGGTCGAGATACCAGCACACTGCCAGAGACTACCCCGATATTGCCCGGCGCCTGGATGTTTTTATCGACTGGGACACAGACCATTTCGAAGCGTCAATGGCCAATGCAGAAGTGCTGGTCACATGGGATCTTCCTGTCCAGAATCTCGCTGACATTGCGCCCGGATTGAAATGGATTCACATCATTGGCGCGGGGGTCGAGCATCTCGCGCCGATGGACTGGCTGCCCGACGGTGTACAACTGACCAACAACAAAGGCGTACATGCGGCAAAAGGCGGTGAATTCGGGCTGATGTCGATATTGATGCTGCATAATGCCATGCCGGCCATTGTCTGCAACCAGCGCAGCGCGCTCTACGATTCTATTTATTCAACACCAATCGCAGGTAAAACCCTGATCCTGATCGGTGTCGGCAGTATCGGAAAATCCGTGGCCACTCATGCCAAAGCCATTGGCATTGAGGTGATCGGTGTCTCCCGTCATGGCCGTCCTGTCGACCAGGTCGATCAAATGGTATCGGTGGATCAACTGGACCAGGTATTGCCGAGGGCTGATTTTGTGTTTATTGTCACCCCGCTGACAGATGAAACCCGGAATTTACTCGACCGGCGGCGCCTCGACCTGCTTAAACCCGGCGCTGGGCTGATCAATATCGGTCGCGCTGCGGTAGTGGATTATCAGGCACTGGTTGTGAAACTGAAAGACGGCTCAATCTCCGGTGCGATTCTCGATGTATTCGATCAGGAACCCCTGCCACCGGACTCCCCTTACTGGAGCGTACCCAACCTGATCGTCACGCCACATGTTTCCGCAGATGACGGTCGCGCTTATGTTGCGATGACCCTGTCGGTGTTTTTTGACAACATGAAACGATATCTGGCTGGCGAACCTTTGCACAATCGGGTTAACCCTGATCTTGGCTATTGACTGTCAGCCCTGATCTGCTGCGGTTTTGATTGACTATTTACCATTTCAGGAGCAGAATACCGCGCACCACCAAACTTCCCGGGGATTATTCAGTAATAACCGGAAACTTAAGCGCAAACTTAAGGAATATCCTGAGTTTACTCAAGATTACTGTCGATAAACGCTGCGAGTTGGGATTTTGAAACCGCTCCCACTTTGGTTGCTTCGACATTTCCGTTCTTGAACAGCATCAGAGTAGGTATTCCGCGAATTCCGTACTTCGGAGGGGTTTCCGGGTTTTCATCAATGTTGAATTTGGCAATCTTGATTTTATCGCCGTACTCTTCTGCGAGTTCATCAATGATTGGAGCAATCATTTTGCACGGTCCGCACCACTCGGCCCAATAGTCGATCAGAACCAGTTCACTTGCATTGAGAACTTCCTGTTCGAATGATTCATCGCTCACATGTACAATATTTTTAGACATAGTAATTTATTTTGCAGATTATTTGAATAAGTCAAATATGCTTTGATACCCGCAGTTAATCAAGTACTTCAGCTAAATAAATTTCCCGGACCGACCCATAAATTATCTATACAAAATTTCGAAAACATGACCGAAAAACATCTTACTGATCAAAAATTTGATGATTTCAATTTGGATGACACCCTGAAAAAGGGAGTCGCAGATGCCGGGTTTGAATTTTGCACGCCAATACAGGCGAGCGCCTTGCCAGTTGCCCTTGAGGGACGCGATGTCGCAGGTCAGGCCCAGACCGGGACCGGAAAAACCATTGCTTTCCTGCTTGCCTGCTGCAACCACCTTTTGATCACGCCCGTGT
The DNA here is from genome assembly GCA_963663315.1 of Arenicellales bacterium. Lineage (GTDB taxonomy): Bacteria > Pseudomonadota > Gammaproteobacteria > Arenicellales > Poriferihabitantaceae. The sequence continues at coordinate 1,435,061 of OY760176.1, forward strand.
CTGAAAACAAAAAGCCCGGGGAAATACGTGCGCTGATACTGGCGCCCACAAGAGAACTTGCTATCCAGATATACAAGGACGCGGAAACGTTGGCACAACATTCCGGTCTGACGCTTGGGCTGATATATGGAGGAACAGGTTATGAAGAACAGAAACAGGTTCTGGCAAAGGGTGTCGATATTCTGATCGGCACGCCGGGACGGCTGATTGATTTCTACAAGCAGAAGCTGTTTGGCCTCAATGCTGTCCAGGTAGCTGTACTCGACGAGGCAGACCGCATGTTTGATCTTGGGTTTATCAAGGATATCCGATTCCTGCTACGACGAATGCCCAAACCGGAAGATCGACTCAATATGCTGTTTTCAGCAACCCTCTCCTTTCGGGTAATGGAATTGGCTTATGAGCATATGAATGACCCTGAAGAAATCAAGGTCAATGCCGATGTGCGAATCGCAAACAAGATAGAAGAGTATTCCTACTACCCATCGGATGATGAAAAGCCAAAACTTCTGGTTAACCTGCTCAATCGTGATAACCCCGAGCGTGTTCTGGTTTTCATAAATACACGCCATGGTGTTGAGCGTGTAGCGAATACGCTGACTGCCAACAATATAAGCGCTGCCGCATTATCGGGAGATGTCCAGCAATTCAAACGGGAAAAACTTCTGGAGGGCTTTAAAACCGGAAAATACAAGGTTCTGGTAGCAACAGATGTGGCTGCCCGCGGTTTACACATCCCCGAAGTCAGCCATGTGTACAATTATGATTTGCCCCAGGATGCCGATGACTATGTCCATCGAATTGGCCGAACCGCCCGAGCCGGGAATAGTGGCAAGGCGATCAGTTTTCTGTGCGAAAAATATACCTATTCAATTCTGGATATCGAATCCTACATCGGACACAGCATCCCGAAAAGACAGATAGAGCCGTGGATGATTGAAGATGTGGAAATTAGCGTGAGGAAGCCCAGAGAACGGGAACCGACGACAAAACGAAAATCGGACAAAGCCTCAAAAGATAATGCGGCGAAACCCGTGAAAATGAAATCCTCGAAAAAACAGCCTCTGGAAATGGGTTCACCTGACATCCCCGAACTACCAAATCCGGAACCACGAATACCTGATTCACAAAAACCTGATCCTTCACCTGTGCTTCCGAATAATCGGATCAGTCGGAGATTTGGTGAGATTCCAATGATTGGTTGAGGTACGGGTTGGTCGGGTACCGCAATCCTGGGTCAGAATTGTCTTGCTGCTTGAAACTCGACCTGGGTATCTTCACTTTCACCCTGGGAGCCTTGTGAACTTTGATCGCGCAGTCGTAGACCGAATCGGGTACTTGGCCAGGGACTCCAGCTATAACCGATATGGATGGTATCCAGTGTATCAACGCGTGATCCACTGTCAGCCTCCGAAGTGGAATAATGACCCAGAACAACGTGGAAGGTTGAATTATCGTTCAGGCTGTAATACAGGCTGGGTCGGATTCCATACGATGTGCCGGTCTGATCATATTCATCCGGGGTGACATCATTGGGTGTAACCAGGATATCGTTATCGAATTTTTGCAGTAAATAGCTGTTTATCCCCTTGCCGAAAGTCACTGACAGGGCAGAAAACAGGTCTCCGATCTGCCAGCCTCCCTCAAGGTTCAAGCCCCAGTTCATCACATCGCTGCCATCGAATTTCTGGCCACTTGCGTTCACATCCAGCTTGTTACCCATCGCGGTCACTCGATATTCCCCTCTGGCATTGTCAACAGACCCTCCACGCCAGGACAGGATGATACTCGGTGATCTTTCGAACAGGTTGCCGGATGATTCGTCATCCGTGGAGTAAATTGACGTTCGTGGTGACTCTTCCAGTGCAATTGAAAATCCGTTGGGAGATATCCATTTGATCTGGCTGGTCACATTGCGGCCATCCTGGTCAATCGATCCATCAAGGCCTTTATCCATGCCGATCAAATCCTGAAAATTTGCCCAATCGCTACCCACTGTCAATGAGCCTGCCCCGGAATTCCAGGATGTATTCAGCCGTTTGATTTGACCTTGAGATTGATAGTTTGTAATCAGACCATCCAGAGTATCCGGATTGTCAGAGTCGGCAAATACACCCGGCGCCACCTCTATTTCCAGATTGGTTTCCAGGCTGGATTGATTGTCCTTACCATAATTGAGCACGGACCGGTTGCGTAATCTCAAACCAGGAGAAAACAGGTCTTCGCCGGCGGCTACAGAAAATCCGGGTTCATCCATGTTGGACGAGAGTTCGTCGGACGCGGCCTCGGCATAAGCATTTAACGGGAATACAGAAACCAGAAACAGTGAGCACATAAGACCCGCGACCCGCATCTTCAGCTTTTGGCAGAGGCGGGTGGGTGATGATGATGTGTCGATATTCACAAAAGCAAACTCACTGAAACAGATTAAAAATGAACAGGTTAAAGATAACTGCTAAAACCCATTATAACCCCTGACAATACATTGTACTACAGAATAATATCATAAATTCTCGCATAAAGTTAAAATTCTACCGCACATCCTGAACTTTTATTGTCAAGACGAGTCCTATCCAGCGTAAAATACACAGAATTTCATCTTTCACCCAAACACCTGTCATTTACTTATGAACACTTTATACAAGCGCATTCTGATTTTCATATCCCTGATTCTGTTTTCAGCCGCATCCCATGCCGCCAAGGACGAAATCTATACTTCGTTTCTGAGCAAAGCCGGCGCTGGCGGCTACGATGTCGTTGCCTACTTCACCGACTCAAAACCGGTGAAAGGAGACAAACAGTATAAAACCAAATACAAGAAAGTAAATTGGTATTTTGACTCTGCCGGGAATTTCGATTTGTTCAAGAATAATCCGGACAAATATTTGCCACAGTATGGTGGTTATTGCGCATGGGCCGTGGCTGAAGGAAATCTATACGCCGGAGACCCGTTGCTGTGGTCCGTACACAACGACAAACTCTACCTGAATTATGACGACGATGTACAGAAAAAATGGGTCGCAGACAAGGAAAAGTTTATCGTAGAAGGCGACATGAACTGGCCTGACATTCTGAACTGATCGTCTGACGGCCCTGATTTTCGGCCCACCGGCCGGCTCAGGGCCACCAGGCCTGTTGAGTCCCGTTCAACGGTTTCGTAAATCCGTCGGGAAGTTATCCAGACAGGTCATCAAGCAGCCTTGCCAGAAACAGGTCACACCTTTCGAGTTCGGATTTCATTACAAACTCATCCGGTTTGTGTCCCTGCTGCATTGACCCGGGACCACACACCACAGTCGGGATACCCAGACGTGTCCGGAACAGCCCCCCTTCGGTTCCAAAATCAATTTTTATCGGTGCCGCGCTTCCCGTTTCCAGCAGGGATTGCACATAACCGACCACTTCCTCTGCCGGACTGGTATCCAGCGCCGGATACTCATTGAAAATCTCGATCTCAATGTCCACCTGGGGGAAATCGTCCGCGTATCCGGCTTTTACCTGATCCGAGTGATTGCGTATTTTCGCCATGATTTCCATCGGGTCGTCCGATTTCAGATTTCGGATTTCGAACCTGAACTCACACATATTCGGAATAATATTAAGCGCAGTTCCTCCGTTAATGGTCCCTACGTGCAAAGTCGTCCAGGGAACGCCAAACTGGTCATCATGCTCATGCTCCAATTTCACCTGAGCCTGCAAATCCCGAATGCCATTGATCATCTCGGCAGCCAGATAGATGGCATTTAATCCACTGCTGGCCAGCGCCGAATGCGCTTCCACGCCATGACAACGACATATCGCACCGACTTTTCCTTTATGCGCAACCGCCACCTGCAACGAGGTCGGCTCCCCGATAATACAAAATCCGGGACGTTCCGGCGCTGATTCCAGCATATCGATCATACGCCGAACCCCGACGCAACCAATCTCCTCATCATAAGAAAAAGCAAGGTGAACCGGATGTTTCAGGTCACGCTTTACCGCCTCGGGGACCATCACCAGCACAGAGGCGATAAAGCCTTTCATATCGGTGCTGCCACGACCATAAAATCGCCCATCCTCAAAGCACATCCTGAACGGCTCCCTGGTCCAGTCCTGCCCGTCCACAGGCACAACATCGGTATGCCCGGACAACATCACCCCGCCCTCTTTCCCCGGGCCAAAAACGGCATACAGGTTCGCCTTGGTGCATTCATCATTATGCGTCAACACACTCTCTATGCCCAGATCATCCAGATACGACCGAATGAACCCGATCATCGCCAGATTACTGTCCCGACTCACCGTCGGAAACGCAATCAGACTATCCAGCAGACTTTCAGTACGAGTCATTTACAATTATTCTCTGCAAACCCGCATTGCCTCTCAATAAATCCGACATTTTAACATCACTTTCCAGATTCCAGAGACAATCAACTCCCGCGTACGAACAACCATTTCCGGCGTAGGGACAACCCCCCGTGGTTGTCCGCACCGTTATTTCCTGCGTACAGAAAACCTGTTCATGAACCGGATCAACGGGTAATATCCGGTCATATCGGTATCACTCCCGGAAATGACCAATGAACACGAGCGAGGGTTCATCCCGAATGACCCAATCCTTCCCGGATTCACTTTGGGTCGAGACAGCAGCACGCACCGATCCCAACCCACCACCGGAAGCGGTACAGGCATCCTGTTTCTGATCGCCTGCGAAAAGCGATACGGAAGGAGAAAGACGAGCACCCGCAAAATCAAACCGGGCGCCGGCGTTCAGTTGGGCATGGTTGCTGCTCATGTTGAGGGTGCCGCTCAACGCGCTGTTCACAACCGGATTCTCAACCACCGAACCGACCTGATAATCCCCGTGCAGTACATTCAGATTGGCAAAATACTGTTCCCCCTGCCAACCTCCGTTCACAGAATAAAGTTCTCCGCCCAATGCCGTATTGGAATCATTTGTCGTATCGCTGTGTGCGGAGGCGCTCAGTGAGGGCATCCCAGCGCTCCTCATCCCGACCGCTGAGCGTGAGGAGCCAGTACATGCTGTCGAGCACGGTGTAGACGTCCGGCGCCTGCGGGTGGTTCTCAAGGTAAATCCCGCCTTGCGCTTGAGTCGGCGGGGAGGTTTCGTCCAGGCTCCCGCCCGGTGCGCGGCACGCCACATGCAGCGCCGCGCGCGTCCTCAGCCCCTACCAGCTGACTTTCAGCTCGACCCGTACTTCGGCGCTGTCGCCGGTGTTGCGCACCGACATGTCGATCTCGTGCGAAGCGCCTGCTGCCTTCTGGCCCACCCTCCATGTGTCGGAGCCGAGTGCGAGGTACGGCGACATCCCGCTTCGCTTCCAGCCGGTTTCCAGCTGGAGCTGCGATTCGGACGACTCGGTCCCGAGCAGGTTCGATTCCGGCGCTGCCCGTGTCAGTCCGGCGTAGAACCCCCTGCGGGGCTCGAACATCAGATCACCCGCCGCGTCCCACCCGCCCTCGATGAGGGTCAGGTTCACATGCCCTTTGAACGCGCCGTGTTGGACCCGCAGCCCCACCGATGGACGAAGCTCCGTCTGCGTCTCGTAGTCATCCCGCTCGTGTGCGAGCGCGAGCCCGAGCGTGGGCTGGACCGGCCCCTCGGGGTTGAACGTCCAGTCGCTGTATCCGGACAGTGACAGGTTCGGCGCCTTCGCGCCCACCACATGCCCGTACTGGACTTTGGTGTACCCCGACTTCGTGACGCTCCAGAATCCCTTCACGCCGGCATTGACCTGCAGGTACTGCGCGACCCGGTGTTCCCGGTCGACGCCTGCGGCCAGCATCGTGTGGTTGATGTCGATGCCGGCGTAGTGGGCGTCGCTTTCGGTGTCGTGCATCTTGAGCGTGCCCGTCCCTTTCCCCAGCGTCGCCCATGCCAGCCATTCGCGGTGCATCCATGCAGCGTAGGGGTGCGCTGTCGTGAGGTCCGATTCCACCGTCGTCGCTTCGTACTCGCCGTCGCCTTCGGAGTGCGTGACGCCCAGGCCGAAGAGCCAGTCTCCGCGCTTCACGTCCGCGGCGATGGTGTAGCTGTCGACGTTGCCTTCGGCCTCTGCGACTTCGAAGCCGCGGCTGGACGCTGAAGACCACAGACCGATCCCGTCCTTCGTCATGTTGAACGTCGGCAGGTCGTCGTCGCCGCGCGGCGACATCTGGGATGCATCGCCCCGCTCCACGCTACGCATTCGCTCGGTCAGCGACTCGACCACATGTCGGCTCACCTCCCGGCCCATCCCGGAGATGTACGCCTTCGGCAGCGCCCCTTCGTTGGTGATGGTGACTTCGAAAACCTGCCCCGAAGTGAACACATCGGGAATGCCCGTGCTGAACTCCGTATGCGAAGCGATGGGGTCCCCTGCGATGTTCCTGAACACCAGCTTGAACTTCTCGTTGCTGTCGTTAATCGTATCGCTTGTCGTTTGCACGGTCACAGTCTTGGTGTTGTCGCCAGGACCGAACCTCAGCCGCCGGAACGCCACCGCAGTGTAATCGGTGCCGGGAGTGGCGCCGCCGACAATTGGTTCGGTGCCCCACTCAATGATACGTACACCGCCCAACCGATGGTGCATTACCAGTACCATTTCGACCGCGTTGCCTTCAACGACCTCAATGTCTTGATACGGAGAGAAGTCGATGTATGCGTCGTTGTCGTTCGTCACCTCGACTGTCGCCGGGTTTGTCGCATCGTTTCGATCATAGTTCGCATCCCAACGTATCCCTACCGAAATGATGCTAGGCAATTCTGCAATGTCGTCATCTACCGTTTCCAGAGTAAGGATGACTTCACTCACGTCCGGCTCGAGGGTTATCTCATCGATCGCGTCCGACGCAGGTTCCAGCATTGCGCCGGTTTCCCCCACGTTCAGTTTGACCACCAGCTGGTTTCTCACCCGTCCTATCCGTGAGATCCGGAATCGAAGGTTGCTGCCCTCTCCGACACTCGCCGGTCCGACGCGGTGGACGCTTATCGTTGGTTTATGCTCCGAGGTGTCGTCCGCCACGACGATCGCGACCGTATCGCGTGAGTGGTTTATCGTATAGAACTCATTGAGGATCAATCCGTCATTCAACTCGACGGTGATTGTACTTGAGTCCTCTTTGTCGCGGTCGTTGTATGTAGGCACTCTAGCGGTGACGGACTGTGCTCCCGTCGGAATGACTGCTGTGCCCTCTTTGGCGTTGTTGGTCATGTTCCCCGTTTCGGAGACGTAGAAAGTGACATCCAGAGGATACCTCGTTGTTCCCGTCCGAGTTATTCGGAATAGAGCCTCCCCACCTTCAATGGTCTGCTGACTGATTGAAGACAGTGACACTGTGGGAGGTCTCGAAGAACTGTCGTTGTCCTCCACGGTCAGCTTGATTCTATTGGCCGTCGGGACCGTCAAGTAGTTGTTCTGGTAGTTGTGCACAAGGTCAACCTCGAGTGTTGCATCGTCCAGATCGTAGGGATCATCGCCTATCCTGATGGTGAACGATGTGCTGATGGCGTTGCGCGGGAACGTGATCGTTCGTTCCTGGTATGCCTCTCCGGGCCACCCTGTGAGCAGCGCCTGGGTGATATACACGGGCAATTCGAGTGGCGCGGTCGAATCGCGTCTGAGCGTGATCGTCACCGTCTGTCCTTCGCGCACTGGTCCCGTCGGTCCGTACATGCCCACCACTGGGACATCGTCGTCCCACACGTTGACGTAGTTGGTCCTGCCCGCTGGCTCAATGACATTTCCATCTTCATTCGTCCTGGTCGCTCCGACGATGTACCCGGACCCGGACAGTACCGAGGCCCGCATCCGACCGTTGGCCTGGTCGATCGCGTTTTGCGGGACCGTCACGTCAACCACGGTTGACCGTGCGTTCAGCAGCATCGTGATCGATCTCGTCTCGCTCGACCTTGGGAACATGTCTCCTTCATAGTCGATGCGCACTCTCACGTTTGTTTCCGGCAGTGCGCCGTCTCCAGCGCGTGTGAGGAAGAAGTGGTGCGTCTGCCCTTCGAGAATTCCTCTGGCTACGACGTCACTGCCACTGATTGTCACGGTCGGAGGGTCGTTGTCGGTCACCAGCACCTGGATCTCTCGCTCGCCCCCGGTGCTGCCCACGGTGCGCCCCCCGATCATGCCCATCGCAACGGTGACGACGCTCGGAAGCTCATTGACGGTGTCGTTGTGGGTCCTGACGCGGAATGATGCATACGTCGAGTTCGCCCGGATCGTGACGCTGGTCAGCGGCGGGTCTTCGGCCGTCACCATGTCTTGCGTTTCGTTGACGTCGACCGGAACGACCAGCGCTTGTGATGTGCGTCCGGTTCGGGTCACCCGGAAGTTGAGCGTCGTCCCCTCCACCACCTGGGCCGCACTGGGGCTGGTCTTGGTGAGCCGGACAATGGTGTCCTCGTCGTCTTCGACCGTGACTGTCTTCGTGGCCGGTGTTCCGGTCCGGTATCCGCTCGACCCGACGATCGTTGCTCTCACCGTGGCGTCCTCGCCGGGCGTCGTGTTGTCCTGGGTGTCGACGCTCGCCGTTCCCTGTGTGCTCCACGCCGGGATGGTCACGTTCATCGCGGTAAACGTCCCTGCGCCGATGACACCGGAGCGGCTTGCCCTGAGCTGCATCGAGACCGTGAGCGGTGTGCTCACGGCCGCGTTCCGGTGCACCTCGAATGAAGCGGGCTGCCCTTCGATGATGGTCTCGTCTGCGTCCATGAAGCTCACGACCGGGAGCTGCGCGCTCGAGGCCGTGACGTTGACCGTCGTATACCCGTTGCCGATGTCCGAGGCGTACTCCTCGCCCGGCAGCACGGCGACGAAGACCTTGCCCGCGCCCGCGGTGCTCTTCGTCGCGAGCGACAGCGTTGCCGTGCTCTGCCCCGATCTGAACTGCACGGTGCTGGTCGCCCGCGCAGCGTCGGTCAGCACTGCGCCCTCTTGTGAGACATCGAGGCTGACGGTGCTGGCCGTCCTCGTGATTCCGTTGCGTGAAAGCCGGAACACCGCGGGCCGCCCGGCCTGCACGCTCGTTGTGCTTGCCTGAATGCTGACGCTCGGGACGTCGTCGTCGCGCACGTTGGTGCTGAGTCGGGTGGGCGAGCCCAGCCGGTACCCGCTTCCACTGCGTATTGAGAACGTCAGCGAGCCGTCGGCTTCGTCGATCTGATCGTCGATGGTATCGAGATCGATGTAAGCCAGATCTGCCCACGCATCAAAGTGCAACGTCTTGTTTCCCACGTCTGCAGGCAACAGCACGTTGCCTCGCTGGGAAACGTTCACCTGCACGTCGAGCGGTGCGTCGATGCGATGCTGGCTGCGCACCACCTCGAACGTCACGAGGTCTCCCTCGCGGTGGTCTCCCATTCCGAAGCCTTCATGCGCCGTCACGATCGGCGGTTGCATCGAGTCGATCTGGGCTTCGGCGCTTGTCGCCATTGCGCTCAGCCCGACGACGACGGACATCATCGCTGCTTGCAGCTTGTGGGATATCTTGTTCATGTCATCAGTCCTTAATGTTGTTATGTTGCCGCTTTCGATCAACTTTATCGGCCTTGGTGTGCGAACCTGTCATCGGTTTCAGAATAAGCCGTAATCCCATGCGGGTACGGTACATCCTGGTCTGCACGCTTGGCAGTCATGGAGTTTCCAGATTGGCCCAGGGATTCCAACCTGAGAGTCAGTGGAACGGGGTGCGAGTGATCCCGAACTAAGGCATGAAGACCACATCCGGATCACCCTCCCATCATCAGTAAAGCCCCTTATGTCTCCGAGAGAGGGGGGGAGTGGACTGCGAGACAGCCATTTTAAGATCCTCGGGTTATAGAGTTTGAAGGTATTTGTTAATTTTTTTACTTCAGACACCACAAGGCTAAGGCCAGTTTGGCGCCCCGATAACAATATCTGCCGCCTGAACTGAACCGCCCACTCCCATTTAACTGGCAATCAGCGCTCCGACGAGCTTTTTGTTTACTTTTCTCATTTCTGCACTCCCGTTTGTAATCACTCCCGTTTGTAATATTGGGTAAATAGTTTTGATTCCGGGATTCTGGATCGGTAATGGTTACTCTGTAGCCGTTTGACGCATAAATTTACCTTTGACATGACTATATGTCAATCCACTTGTAATATGCTGTGCTATATGTAAAGTTACTTGAAATATGCTGTAGAGAACAAATAGACTGTCCCGGTTCTGTAGCACGTAATCTGTCCGGTTTTGCCAGGCAAGGAACTGGCGGCCGTGCGTATCGACGACATTCTGTGCGAGCATCATGAACGGACTGTGGGCCAGGACAACTGCGTGCGATACCGGTGCCGTGCTCTACAGATTCCGGCCTACGAACAACCCCCCGTGGTTGTCCGCATCGTCAATTCCGGCATACAGAAAACCTGTTCATGAACCGGATCAACGGGTAATATCCGGTCATATCGGAATCACTCCCGGAAATGACCAATGAACACGAGCAAGGGTTCATCCCGAATGACCCAATCCTTCCCGGATTCGCTTTGGGTCGAGACAGCAGCACGCACCAGTCCCAACCCGCCACTGGAAGGGGATGCATCTGCAGATGTGGTTGTGATAGGAGCCGGTTTTACCGGGTTGCGTGCGGCGCTTGAACTGGCCGAAGCCGGCAGCCGGGTGCGGGTACTGGAAGCAGCGGATGTGGGCTGGGGGGCCTCCGGACGCAACGGTGGACAGGTCAACCCGATGCTTCCGTTCAATGCGCCTGACCAACTCCGCAAAATTCTCGGGACCAACTGTTTCGAACGTATTACCGACGCCTCGCTGAATTCCGCTAACGAACTTTTTGCCCTGATCAAAAAATACCGGATTGACTGTCAGCCTCGGCAACATGGCTGGTTACGGGTAAACCACAACGCAAAAGCACACAGGGAGTCACTGGCGAATGTACGGGGCTGGAATGAGCTTGGGGCGGACATGTATGTCGTCGAGCAGGATGACCTGCGCCGGATGTCCGGGACTTCTGCCTACAGGACCGGTGTAGTAACCCCTGCCGGCGGCGCCGTACAACCCTTGTCTCTGGTGCGCGGTCTTGCCCAGGCAGCGAAGGCTGCGGGCGCACAAATCCACGGGCAAAGCAAGGTCACCGCGTTGCAACGAAGCGCTAATGGCTGGGTCGTTGAAACGGCAACGGCAAAAGTGACGAGCGAATGGGTTGTGTTGACGACCAACGGCTATACCGATGGCCTGCTCAAAGGTCTTTCCGGCAGCATCATCCCCCTTGTAGCGATTCAGATTGCAACGGACCCTCTTGCAGATGATCAGATCGCGGCTATCCTGCCTGGCCACCACACCATATCGGATACACGGCGAATCATCATGTATGCACGCAGAGAGCCCGACAACAGGATGATTTTCGGCGGACTCGGACGATACAGGCCGAACGGCGAAATCGGCGGCTTCGAATGGCTTGAACGGGATGCAACACGCATTTTTCCCTGTTTGAAAGGAGTACACTGGCGTTTTCGCTGGGGCGGACAGATTGCCTTGACCACAGACCACCTGCCGCATTTGCATGAACCCGAAAAGGGGCTGATTGCCGGGCTGGGATACAATGGCCGCGGGGTTGCGATGTCCCATGTTATGGGGCGCGTCCTTGCTGAAAGGGTGCTTGGAGCACTACCCGACACGCTTCCTTTTCCGATCACGCAGATTGAAAATATCCCCTTTCGCGGGGTTCAAATGATGGGCAAAGGGGTAGCTATCGGCTGGATGAGGTTTCTCGACTATCTGGAGACACGAAGTCAGCCCGGATAGCACACCGGACAGGCACAGGGGCCTTTCCCTACGAATTGCACCGGGCGTACGGACAACCCCCCGTGGTTGTCCGCATCGTCAATTCCGAATTGCACCGGGCGCAACGGGGGCTCGTCAATCCCGTGGCTGTCCGTCTTTCACGTCACGGCGACTTAGGTCCACTCGTACCAGTTTCTGGCCGAAGAGCATTGCCCGAACCAGATTTTCCTTTTTCCAGACATAGTAGAACACCATAACACTGATATGGAGTCCAAACATGATCAGCAACAGATTCGAATTCTGGCGATGAATAGAAGTCACTTTCCTGACCATTGCCGATGAAATCGTGTCCGACAGCGGCCCTTCATGGAAAAGTGAATCATCCTCTGCAAACAATCCGGTGCAGACCTGAACAATCAGCAGGGTCAACATGACCAACACTGAAAGCCCGCCCAGGGGAGAATGTCCGGCAACTCCGCTCGGCTCGCGCCGGAACAACACCCGCAGGTAGGCAATCAGCGCCCGGGGTTCCGGGACCAGTGCAGCAAACCGGACAGGCGGTGGCCCGGTCATTCCCCAGAAAATCCGGAACAATAGCAATCCGCCTGTACAGAAACCTGCATAGAAATGCCACTGAATAAGGTTAAAAGTACGAAACTCGCCCAGCAACCAGCCACTGATTACGGTAAACGCCAACAGCCAATGCCAGATCCGGGTAACCGCATCCCACACCGGCATGGTTTGATAACGACTCATGCAGATTCGACTGCCTCAATAAAGATGAAGCTGTTGCACGGGGACTCAAGCGTCCATAATAAACATCAGTCGTCTTCGGCCCGGAAATCGTCGTGGCATCCCTTACAGGACTGTCCGACGTCGCCGATTACCGATCGGAGTTCCCCAAGCCCGGTTCCCGCAACTTCAGCAAGAGCGGCGACCGCATCCAGAAACGCCTTCCCCTTGTCCTCAATATCGGGAAATGTTGTCCAGATTTCCGGCAAGGCCCGGGTATCATCGGGATATGCCTCATTGTCGGAACCCCCCGGCCACATACGGCCATTTTTAACTGTGGTCATGATCAACAAATTGTTGGCCAGGGTTGCCGCCATTTCTGCATCGTATTCAATATCACCCTTCGCCATGCCAAACAGCGGTCCGGCATTGAAGCTGCGCAAAGTCATTTCTGCCTGACGCGCCTTGACTGCCTTCAGCAAAGGGTCATCGCCAGCCCCATGTGCTACCTGGGCTGCAACAACGCCACTGAGACAAAACACCAAAACCAAAGACGTAATTCTGATAAATTTTTTCATCTGCAATCCTCCGGGTTTTTATGATACTGCAATTTTACTTGCCCGCGCCCAATTTTGTCCACCAGTACACCTGCATCCCTATATAATACTGCGTCAAATTTTCCAGACTACAGGGTACTTCAGTGGCGCAGTACGTTTTTACGATGAATGGAGTGGGCAAGATTGTCCCACCCAAAAAACAGATTCTCAAGGACATTTATCTGAATTTCTTTCCCGGGGCGAAAATCGGTGTCCTGGGGTACAACGGGGCGGGCAAATCCACCTTGTTGAAAATCATGGCCGGGGTAGATACCGATATCATTGGCGAAGCCCGTCCTCAACCTGATCTGAAAATCGGTTACCTGGCCCAGGAGCCGGTACTGGATGAATCGAAGGATGTACGCGGGGTCGTGGAAGAAGCCATGTCGGATATCAACCAGGCCATGGAGAAACTCAATGCGGTTTATCTCGCTTACGGTGAGCCTGATGCGGATTTCGATGCATTGGCCAAAGAACAGACCCGACTGGAAAACATCGTTCAGGCAGCAGATGGTCACAATCTGGAGCATAAATTTGAAATCTCGGCGGATGCGCTGCGCCTGCCCCCCTGGGAGGCAAGGATAAATACACTTTCCGGTGGTGAAAGACGTCGCGTCGCACTTTGCAGGTTGTTACTTTCCAATCCCGACATGTTGATTCTCGACGAGCCGACCAACCATCTGGATGCGGAGTCGATAGCGTGGCTTGAACGCTTTCTCCACGAATTCGAAGGAACCGTTATTGCCGTGACCCATGATCGCTATTTTCTCGATAATGTCGCGGGCTGGATTCTGGAACTGGACCGGGGCCAGGGCATCCCCTGGCAGGGGAATTATTCATCCTGGCTCAAGCAGAAAGAAAACCGTCTGCAACAGGAGCAGAAGTCTGAAACCGCACGCATAAAAAGCATCAGGAACGAGCTTGAGTGGGTTCGTTCAAACCCGAAAGGACGTCACGCTAAAGCTAAGGCTCGAATCAGGCGATTTGAAGAGTTGAACTCGACTGAATATCAGACACGGGCAGAGACCAATGAAATCTATATTCCCCCTGGTCCGCGCCTTGGCGACCAGGTGATCGAAGCAAACAGCATCTCGAAATCCTACGGCAACAATATACTGTATGAGGATGTCAGCTTCAGTCTTCCCAAAGGCGGAATTGTCGGCATCATCGGCCCCAACGGAGCGGGGAAAACGACGTTATTCAGAATGATGACGGAGCAGGAATCTCCCACTTCCGGCCACTTCATAGTCGGCGAATCGGTAAAAATCAGCTATATCGATCAATCACGGGATTCGCTGGATAACGATAAAACGGTATTTGAGGAAATTTCCGGAAACCAGGACATCATGCTTGTCAATGGCCATGAGGTGCATTCGCGCCGTTATGCAGGCCGCTTCAATTTCAAGGGCGCAGACCAGCAGAAAAAAGTCGGTCAACTGTCCGGCGGCGAAAGAAACCGGGTGCATCTTGCGAAACTGTTGGCCAGCGGCGGTAATTTGTTGTTGCTGGATGAACCGACCAATGATCTGGATGTGGAAACCCTACGGGCACTGGAAGGAGCCATTCTGGATTTTCCGGGATGTGCGGCGATAATCTCTCACGACCGATGGTTTCTGGACCGAGTCACCACCCATATCCTGGCCTTCGAAGGAAATTCACGGGTTACCTGGTTTGACGGGAACTACAGTGATTATGAAGATGACTACAAACGTCGTTTTGGTGACACCGTCAAGCCCGAGAGAATCAAATACAAAAGATTGAAATGAACCCGTTATTGCTACCCTCCACCCGAACACCTTTGCTCATGGTGCGAAGCATAATGTTCCTGTAGCCATTGATTTTGTCTGTCCAGCATTAGACATTCAAGCGCAAAAGTATATACATTGAATTTTCCCGGTTGTTTGCTTTCACTGCTTGACCGTATCAGCGGTCTGATTGAACAGGATTCGCCGTTCTTCTTCCGTGGGTGGCTCTGATCGACGATATTCCTTGCCAATTTCGATACCCTTTTGCACAGCGGGCCGCTCTTTTATCAAGGTACGCCAAAAGGTTACGTTCGGAAACGAGTCTAGAGACTCGCCCATCGCATTGGCAATCAATATCCACGGCCAGCAAATCATGTCTGCGATGGTATATTCATCACCAACAATATAATCCCTCCCTTCGAGACGGCGCTCCAAAACCCCTATACATCGGTTGTACTCGTTTTTATATCGGTCAGAACTGTACTTCTGGTCTTTTGGCGCGTAGTTAAAAAAATGACTGTGCTGCCCCGCCATGGGACCCAGGCCACCGACCTGCCAGAACACCCACTCCAGGACTTCCTTCCTTTGGACTGGATCAACTGGCATGAACTGTCCGCATTTTTCAGCCAGATAGATCATGATCGCGCCAGACTCGAACACGGATACGGGGTCACCATCCACATCATGGTCGACTATCGCCGGTATCCGGTTATTCGGACTGATGGCCAGAAACTCACGAGTGAACTGTTCCCCTTTGGATATGTTCACTGGAATCATCTGGTAAGGCACGCCCAACTCTTCGAGCAAAATAGAAACCTTCCAGCCATTAGGTGTAGGCCAATAATAAAAGTCAATCATTATTCAATTCCCGGGTTTATGGATCGCGACTCATTGTACTAAGATGCACCAATGGCAGCGCCACGGTCAAGCAGTACACGTACCTCTTCGCCCGACATTCCCGCTTCCCTCAGCGCTTCCGATGTATGTCCACCCAGTATTGGACCGCCCATGCGTTGTTCCGCAGGGGTACCCTCAAATCTGACTGGCGCACGGGTCTGACGCAACCTGCCTGCCTGGGGGTGATCGTTTTCGATAATCAGCGCATTGGCCACCACCTGGGGGTGGTTGATCATTTCCCGACGGGACAATACCGGCGCACACGGCACGTCAAACTCATCAAAGCGTTTTACCCATTGTGCATTGGTACGGGTGCGCAATGCCTCCTGGGTCAACTCCAGACGTTCTGTTTTATACACTTCCAGACCTTCAGAAGTCATAAATCGCTCATCCGTAATCCACTCTGGTCGTTCACATGCATCAGCCAGTTTTTCCCAGTCAACCCGTCGAAAAGCAGCTACGGATATAAAGCCATCAGCAGTTTCATAAATAAGATCGATGAAACTCTGTGCAGTCTCCGTCGGTAACTCGTCACCAACAAAAGTATGGCCGCCCATATCCGAAGACCACAAAAAATGAATGACTGTGTCCAGCATACTGAGACGGATATGCTGGCCTTTCCCGGTCTTTTCCCGCGAGTACAATGCAGCACAGATAGCCTGGGCGACAGTAAAACCTGTGAGCTTGTCAGGCAAAATTGTTCTGACCAGCGCAGGACGACCGTCACGCGCATTGGCCTGTACAGTGGTCAAGCCAGAAAGTGACTGCACCAATGGATCGAATACCGGTTTATGCGCGTAAGGTCCTGATTCCCCAAAACCACAAATTGAAGCGTAAATAACATCCGGCTTTACAGCCCTGGCATGCTCATAACCAATCTTCAAACGATCAGCAACACCGGGGCGAAAATTTTGCATAATGACATCTGCGTATGCAAACAAACGCAAAAGCGCTTCCCTGGCGCCTTCTTTTTTAAGGTCCAGGACCACCGAACGCTTGTTTCGATTGTTGTTTAAAAACGCAGAGGAGAATCCGCCCCGCCGGGTGGCTGCCGCTCTTGAGTCATCTCCTTGAGGCGATTCCACCTTGATTACATCCGCACCCTGATCGGCCAGGATCATAGCGCCAAGAGGACCGGATATCATGTTGGTCAATTCGATAACACGAACCCCGTTGAGTGGACCAGGCATAATGATCAGCTCTGGATATTATCGATCATGATCAACCCTGGCAACGAAGATTCCCACCACCGTCACGGCAGGAAATAACCCTTCCAGAAGTTCCTTGCATGCCGAGTAATGTGCGCCAGAGGTCAGGACGTCATCCAGTAGAATCACCAGGGGTCCTGGCCTGTAACCGGTATCCTGGATATTCAACTTGAAATTTTCTTTCAGTTGCTCCTTTGTTGGTCTCATCTGAGACAAATGCGAAGCCTGCACCGACTGTTTTATCACGAATAACTCAAACACATCCACAGGAGCGAGTCCTGCGGCCATTTGATTGCAAATTTGCACCATCCGGTCATCGTACTCCGGATCTCCGGTTTTTTTAGAAGGCGGCACAGGTATCAGAGTGATCTTCCTGTCCGGAAAAAGTTTCCGCAACGAAATCGTCAGAATAGACGATATCCGTGTTATGACTTCCCTCTTGTCCTGCCAGGCGCCCGGATTCGAGTACCGGGTGCCGGGTTCCCTTTTCAGATCAAGAACAATCCGATTCAGGCCGAGACCCTCAAAGCCCTCTCCTGAGTGATAATGACCGAGACAATAACACCGGTCTGACCTGTCCAGATAATGATAATCTCCGGTTTGCTCCGGACCGATCCGGGTTAACTCGACTTGTTCGTCCATTATCCTTCCCGGATACTCACTGCCATGTGCTCAAAGTTTATTGCCCAGCCTTTTTCAAGAGGAATACGTTATAACACTATAAAACCATACTCCACAACAGTTCAACACCGAAATCAATCATGAAAATTACCGGGTTTCCCCCGATAGCGCCGGACAGGCCACGCATCCTGATTTTAGGCTCAATGCCCAGCAACGAATCATTACGTCAACAACAATATTATGCACATCCGTATAACGCTTTCTGGAAAATCATGGGTCAATTTCTTGGCTTTAAAGCCAGCCTGGACTATGAACAACGCACCATGATTCTGAAACAACACCATATCGCGATATGGGATGTACTGAAACGCTGCGAAAGACAAGGCAGTCTGGATAGCGCCATCAAGAGAGCCAGTGAGGAAGCCAATGACCTTGCCGGATTTTTATGGGACCATGACAGTATCAAAGCGGTACTGTTTAACGGGATAAAAGCCGAAACTTCCTTCAACCGCCATATTCGGCCGGAATTGCACCGCTCGCGTGTCGCCGACACCCGATTTGTGAGGCTGCCCTCCAGCAGTCCGGCAAATGCACAACTAAAATTCGAGGAAAAATGCGCAAAATGGCATCAGGCGCTTGCGTAGGGACAACCCCCCGTGGTTGTCCGAAGACTACGCATTTCTGATCAAACATGCCCATCCGTAGGGACAACCCCCGTGGTTGTCCGCAACCCCCCGTGGCTATCCGAAGACACCCCGTCAATCCGACAACTCCTGAACCCCTTGCGGTTGAATAAATCGCAAAAATTCTTCCTCAAACATGAGCAATCTGGAGTCTGCAATACGATCAATATACAGCAAACCATCAAGATGATCGAGTTCATGCTGGCAAACGGTGGCATGGAATCCGTTGAACTCTATCTCCCGGGCGGCTCCGTCCATGTCGGTATAATTTAACCGTAACGATTGCGGACGTTTCACGAAACCGCGTAGTCCGGGAACGGACAGACAGCCTTCCCAATATCCTTCCAGTTGTGTCTCAGCCGAAATGGTCATCTTGGGGTTGATGCACACCGTAAGCGGAATTGCCTCGAAATTGCCGTATCGATTGGCTCCTTCGGGCATATTCAAAATAGCGACTCGCACACTTTCGTTCACTTGTGGCGCAGCCAGCCCAATCCCTCCCGCATCATCGAGTGTCTCAATCATGTCATCGACAAGGCGACATAAATCCGGAGATTTAATTTCATCATCCTCCACTGAACGAGCTTTTTGTCGTAAAACAGGGTGCCCCATCCGAATAATTTCTCGTATCGCCATATTTAATTGTCCTCCTCAATAACCTGATAATCTTCCCCACCACGAACGGGTTTCGGAGCATCCACGTGGACGGTCACGATATCTGGCGTCAACACCACGCCCGCTACGGTGACAGCGGCCAGTTGAAGACCGAGACCCAGAGAGAGTGCCTTCGGAGGATTTTCGTCGGGTTGATAGCGAACGCTTGAGCGTACGCCGGAATCGTTGGGTGTCATGAAATCAAGTATAAAGTGACAGGAATAACATGACAAGTTATACAGGCAGTCCTCCATCCGTCTTTCCCATGGAAGCAGGAAACCATGCCGCAGACGGCTATAATCTGCACGATGACTGGTTCGGCTCGACGGTGCGTAACATTTGGCGCGGAGTGCAGAAAATCACTATCTTTCAGGTATACACATGTATATACTTGGCTCATTTAAGACATATCCGGAACCGATTATGCAAATCACAGCAAAAATCACCAAATGGGGCAACAGTCTTGGTTTAAGAATCAATCAGGATATAGCAGATGGATTGAAATTGGGGCCGGGCAGTAAAGTTTCACTGAATCTGGATACACGAAAAAACGTATTGATGATTCAACCGATAAAAACAAGTAGCCCATGGCCATTCAAAGAAGCCGACCTGATCAAGGGTATGACACCGGACAACTCTCATTCTGATTTACTGGCTGAGCCAATTGGCAATGAGATAAGTGAGTGACCTTCATTCCCGGCCGAAACGATATTGTCTGGCTCGATTTTGAACCATCCAAAGGCAAGGAAATTGGCAAATACAGACCCGCATTGGTGTTATCAAGCAAGGAGTATAGTAAATCGTCCGGATTAATAATCTACTGTCCAATCAGCGCCAGCATTCGCAATATGCCGACCGAAGTGGCAATAACCAACCTCGAGCAGCCCTCTGTCGCTGTGTGCAGTTTGATACAGACAATGGATTACAGGAACCGTAAAGTCACGCTGATCACCAAAGCGGAAAAAGGAGTGATGAAGCAAGTATTAGACAGATTGCTTCCCTTGATAGCGGGTGACCAGTACTTGTCAGGGATCGCTCTGTCGAGGGTATAAAGAATTTTGTGTAAATGGCCTTGGTTCGTAGTCACACCAGGCTTTGTGGCAACCGACTGCGCGGCAACCCCTCGTGATGAATGTTCATGCTCGGTGGTTAACACCAACCGGATTGCGCGTTCCCGTACTTCGGGGGAATATCCAGGTCTTTTTATTTGAAATTGCAATTACTTTTGTCATTTAATTATTTTTTAGAACGTCCATATTTCTTATAAACCTCACCATCATTCCTTTTACCAGCTCCCCAGATTGTTAATGTGTCTTCGTTTTCAACGGTGTAAATAATTCTATATTCACCAATATCTGTACGAAACGCATCGTCACCCTTTAACTTCTGTGAGTCGTTAGGGAAGGGGTCTTTTTGTAATTGAACAATTTTGAGTAAGACTTGCTTAAAGTGCTTAGCTGGTAAGACTTGTAGAAATTTGACGATCTTTCGATTAGCTATATCTAGCTTAAGCATTTCCCAGCTTCGACATTAACTCACTCATAATCAAAGCGGACTTTCCTGTTCCAAATGTGCCGGCCTTGCGAGCCTTCTTGGCAATATCAGACCAATAAGCATCATCCAAAGCCTCTAGACGCTCATATTCATCTATAGAAAGAACCACAAAATCATCAGAACCCTTTCTTGTGATCTTTACCGGCGCACGCATAGCTTTGTTAAGTACCCGGGACAAATGTTGTTTCATTTCGGTCGCTGTAACAGTATCCATAATAAACATACCTATATAATTTACTGATAATAAGCACATTTTAACCATGTAGGTCTAAATGTACAACTAGACTTATCCACAGTATTAGTAAATTAACTATTTAATGCTATTCTTGTGCTTCAATAACAGCTATTAAACATAACGATTGATACCAGCAAGATCAGTTTTGAACAAATCGGAAATGCAATCCAGCGTGCCAAACGGCATGATACGCCTCCTTGTGAGGACTGGCCCCGTAAACCTGGCGGCACCACTGTTTACAGGTTGGTTGAAAGCATTCTCGAGGTTCCCGCCTCCGGTTGAATCCTATCGGTATCGGGAACTGCTGGATTATCAAGAAATTCTGCAGCAGCCACGCTCAAAGAATCTTTACGTGCGGGTTGTGACACGATCCCGCACGCACTCGAAGCTCTACCACCTGATCTTCAGCAGTACCCGTACCTGAGCCTCGTCCTGCGCATTGTGCAGATACATGTCGATCTCGTGCGAGGCGACTGCCAGCTTCTGGCCGATCCTCCACGCGTCGGAACCGAGCGTCATGTACGGGGACATCCCGGTTCGCTTCCAGCCGGTCTCCAGTTGCAGGCTCGCGTGGACCTGTTCGGTCTCTAGCATGTTCGACTGCGCCACCGACGTCGTCAGCCCGCCGTAGAAGCCCCTCTTCGGCGCGAACATCAAGTTGCCAGATATGTCCCATCGCTCCCCGTTGTCGAGCACGCGGACGACGCTTACATGTCCGCTGAACGGTTCGCGTTGCATGCGAACGCCTGCGTTGGCTCTGAGGTTCGTGCTCCTCTCGTAGTCGTCCCTGTCGTGCACCATCGCGATCCCGGCAGTGGGCTGGATCATTCCCTTCGGATTGAAGGTCCAGTCCATATACCCCGACAGCGACATGTTGTCCGCACGCGCGGCGCCCACGTGGTAGCCCGCCGGCATGACGGTGCGTTCGGATTCCGTCTTGTTCCAGAAGCCATTGGCGCCGACATTGATCCGGACGGCCTCCCAGTTGTGTGCCCGATCGACACCCGCCGCTACCAGGCTGTATGTGAGGTCGATATCCGAGTAGGTACGGTTGGTCTTGGCATCGTCCATGTCCAGCGTGCCCGAACCCTGCCCGACCGTTGCCCATGCCGCCCAGTCCCGATTCATCCACGCGACATACGGGTGCGCCGTCGTGAGATCCGACTTCAGCGTGACGGATTCGTACTTCCCCTCGCCTTCGGAGAGCGTCACGCCGAGTCCGAACAGCCAGTCACCGTGCTGCATGTCTGTGGCCACGGTGTAGCTGTCGACGCTGCCTCGGACCTCCGCGACTTCGAAGTGCCGATTGGACGCGGACGACCAGAACCCCATGCCGTCCCTGATGACGGTGAATGTCGGCAGTGCGTCCTCGCCCCGCGGGGACATCTGCGTCGTATCCCCGCGTTTGACGGTCTGCATCCGATTCTTCATCGAATCCACGACATGGCGGCTCACCTCGCGGCCCATGCCCGACAGATATGCCTTCGGCAGCGGATCGGTGTTGATGATCCGCACGGGGAAGTCGGCCGTGCGCTTCGAGTACACCGTGTCGCCGGGTGCGTATGTTGTCGGGTGTAAGCTTACTGTCTTGAACCCCGCGTTAGCGGCGAGATCTGTGCTGCCATTGCTCGTGCGTATGTACAGCAGCCGGCCGGAGTTATCTACCGAATTGTCCAGGACCTCAAGCTGGACCGTCTTGCGGGTTTGCCCCGGATTGAACGTCACGGTCCCATTGGTGATAGCGGTGAAATCGACCCCGGCCTGCGCGGTGAGTGCCGCCGTCACGTAGTTGAATATGATCGGTACGGTTGCCGAATGGCTCAACCGGAACCGGACGTTGGACGTTGTGCCCTCGTTGACTTCCAGCACGCCGTCGGTCAGGCCCTCCATGCTGACGACCGGTACGCGTGAGGGGATGGTGACCTCAATGTTCTGCCGCAACGGTTTGCCATGGTGAGGTGTGCATATCTGCGCTACGACTGCCCCTTTGGGCAGGATGGTCGGAACCTTGCCTTCCTCATGCTGCACGCCGTAGGGGTGCAGGTAGCCGTCCTTTGCTGTCGCTTTGTTGCATATCCCCACCCCGGGTACCACCACAGTCAACGGCTCGTAGTCGTGCGTGGGATTGACCGTCAGCTCCCATTCGCGGTTGAGGTAGTAGCGCCGATCTTCCTGCGAAGAGAAGGCGCCCCTGATCCGACGCGCCTTGGGGATGATTGCATTGTCTCCGAACACAATTCGGCCCGAAGTTTGGAAACCTCCGGTCAGCGGCACTTCGGTGGTGAACTGCCTGTATGTGACGCCGTGCTTCAGCGAGGGCGAGAACCGCAGCTGCATCGTGAACGAGCTTCCGACCCCCTGGTGACCGGTGGGAGCGCCGCTGAATCGACCGGTCAAGTCCGATTCCGAGCGTAGATATTGTTCACCGTCCCTTACTTGAAAGCTCGCTGTTTTCGGTCCCGTCAGCTCCGGATCGTGCTGCCCGGGGATGCGCTCAGTCGTCGTGTCCCCGGTGGGGTCGCCATTGGAATCGAGCACAGGGACCTGCCGCGTATTCACCGTTCGGACGGTGATCGTTCCAGGACTGCCCTGGTAGGTGTTGTTCCAGTGCGTGATGAAGAGGATCTTCTTCTGCGCTTCGCCTGGACCGAAGGAGACGGAGCGCAGTTTCCCGTTCTCACACGCCACTGAGGAGTCCTCGCACGAGGTGGCGCCCCAGTCTCTCAAGGTGTCCGCGTGCACACCGGAGTTGTGCTGGTTGCTGAACCGGTACAGCTCTTGCCGGGATTCGGTCACCTCGAAGTGCACGGTCTTGCTGGTGCGCCGATTCTCCGGCGTGACCGGCCGGTCGATGACCAGCAGGCTCGAACCCCCCTCGGCCGCAATGCCCTCTGAGAACCTGAACGAGACCGGGTTGGCCCGTGGGGTTTGACCTCCCCCGTCGATGTACAGGGTGTACGTCTGATGGTTCCGATGTGCGCCGAACTTCGGGTAGGCCCTGGGCTTGATCCTCACCACCAGTTTGTGCACGCCGGGCGGTATCTCGTCGTATCGGATGCCGATAGTATACTGTCCATTAAAGCTAGTAACGTGGCCGCACGAGAAGCTCTCGATTATGCGACCGGGTGAGGCATTCACTGCTTCCTGGGACATCAGATTCGCCAGATCTTCTACGACTTCAATTTCGGCAACGGCGGTGATCCAAGGTACGAAACATGAGTCGCCTGAGGGTAATCCGAAGGAACTCCATGAGGTTCCTTCGGCGTTCACCCATCGTATCGTCCAGCGCAACGTCAAGTGACCATCAGTGTCGAACCTTTTGAACTCCCCCACACCAGCACCCGCATCTACTGCTTCCAATTCATCCGCTCGATATGTTCCTCCGTTCCTCACGTCCGACACGTACAGTTCCAAAGCTTGCTTGAAATGGTCGTCGTCGATGATCGTGAGGGTGTAGTGACTATCCGCATCGACCTGATCCGTGTCGATTTCATTAGCAGCGATGCCTTCGACACTTTCGACTCGAATCCGGACTCTTTCACTTTCCTCGATTTGACCTGTGAAACCATCCGCTACGATGTTTTCGAAGCTGCCAATCTGGAGAGTCCCGTCATCTGGGTCGTAGACCTCGCAGTTGTCGACGTAGAACGCTTCAACGGCGGGTGTCTCTTTGGTACATATGGGAAATTCCGCGCGGGTCTGCCCTGCTCTCATTACAGCCGTGTCCACCGTTACATCGTCGGAGAGGAGCTGGTAATCGTATCGCGCCACCTCAAGACCGGTAGGTGACGTCCCGCCCCCACTGAATTGATCGGTGAACTTGATCGTGTAGTCCTCGACGGCTGGCCGGTCGGCGCAGATAGGAATGCTGGCGATCCCTCCCTCGGTGACGGAGCCACTCCCGCCATCGCACCACGACAGCACGATCGCGGAGTTCGTCTGGTCGTCGTCAGTGACTGTGACCTCCACCGTGAACGCGGTCCGGGGCACGTCGATTCCATAGTGCTCCCAGCGCGTGAACGGTCGCAGTGAGAATGTCACGGTCACGTCCTCGTTGGGGGCGCTCGTTGTCCGTGATCGGGATGGCGACACTCTTCACCTTTGTCCCTGGTGGAAACCACACGCCGTAGTGTCCGTCGCGCACGAGGTCTGTCACCTGCTGGTACCCGCCGTGGCGGTCTTCCGGGTTCCCGGTCTGGAAGATTGCGCTTGCACTTTCCTTCACGGACACCGACACGTTCGATCCGTACGTGCACCGCGGGGCCCCGAGTTCCTCGCTGTACTCCAGTCCGCCGACTGAGTAGACGTACCTGTTGCTCACCTTTACGTCGACCTCAATCTCACCGGCGTCTTCGCCGACGGTTGCGAAATTTCCGGTGTCCCCGGTCACGGGGCCCACCGTTGCGGTCACCCCGTCGTGGCCCACCCAGGTTCGGCCCTGCGCTTCCGCGTGCGCCATTGCCTCGGCTTCGGCGCATTCCGCCTTGTATGGAGGTCCATCAGCCGCATACACCGTGCTGATGCTGCCGAACGTCGCGAAGAGCATGGCTGTCGAGGTTTTGAATATCTTGTTCATTCTCAATCTCCTTGTCTGGGTTTGTGCGGCTCTCCCGGTTGTTCATCGATGTTATTGGAAATCAGCGTATGCCCTGATTGTCACTCAAGTCAAAACGTGATTTCACGTCTTTCAGGTGAAAAACGCGATCGTTGTGTGGGAACCTCCCCTTGTGAAAGGCAAGAAGAGTGGATAGTCGCTGAAGGCCATCTACGATGAGATGCTTTTGTGTTTTCTCTTCTCGATATAGAAATACACTGGGAATCGGAAGACCAGGAAGAATTGACTCTATAAACTTTGATCTGAGGCCATGTCCAAACAAAATTTTTTTGAAATTCCGGCCTGAAGATATCGCCTCGATAAAACGCTTCCCGAGACCTTCTACTGTATAATCAGCACCGAAGGTATTTATTTGATAGACGATGTCTTCATCGTCGAGCTTCTCGTCTACGTCTTGGGTGTGATCTACTTCATCATTCATGAATGCTGGTTTTTTTGTTTAAGTAAAACAGAAAATTCTATCGCATGCAATATGTAGTCTGGTCGAATATGACAAGGCGCCTTGGTCCCCGGATAAGGATTTGAGGCAACACGAACAATCTGTCCTCAAAGTTAATAAAACGTGGGTTTTCCTTACCGGTACCGCTGAGTTCGAAAGCAGGCCGACATCCACCGGATTTCGAATCAACCCGGTAAAGCTATAGGCTCAGGACTCGCTAATGCTAATCCAGCCGGAAATCTCAAGGTGACCTTCTTTCCCACCGGGAAGTCACTACCTTCTCAATTGACACTCGATCCTATTTCATTCGCACTGATCGTTTTCAACTGGAAATCTTGACCGCTCCATGGATTAGTATCTGCGACATTACTGCCAAAATATTTTGGCGAATATCTTCATCACACTCCGATTACCGGGTTTGGTATTAATCGAACTGTGCATTAAAACAGCTGTAAGTTATTGAAAAAATGGTGGGGCGTACAGGAATCGAACCTGTGACCACCTGATTAAAAGTCAGATGCTCTACCAGCTGAGCTAACGCCCCATTTGTGGTTATCTGCAAGTGAAAATGGATAGCCGGGAAGAGGCGGGATTATCATGTCATGAGCCTCCCTTGTCAAACTGTATGTTCCCCTGATCCCGATTTCACAGCAGCCCTTCTGTGTCAAATTAAAGGTTTACTCAGCAACGGACAGGATTAGAATAGCGCAATGGTTGACTCACTGATTTCAAAAGATCAATTTATCGGTCTTGAAGGTATTGCAAACCTGGCAACAGGCGGGGAATCGCCCATGCTGAAATCCCATCGTCAGGCTGTTGATCAGTTCATGCTCGATAAGGCGACGGGAGAAAATGCACGGCACAGAGAAGATGACGCCGTGCAACGCGCCAGGCAAAAATGCGCCCGGTTATTCTCAGTGGGAACTGACGAGATCACCTTTTTGTCGAGCGCATCGGAAGGCATCAACAACGTGGTCTATGGCCTGGATTGGAAACCGGGGGATAATGTGGTTGTCTGTGATATCGAATTCCCTTCGGGGATTTACCCCTGGACAAAATTACAGGCACAGGGCGTGGAATTGAGGATCGTCCGTCATGTCAACTGGTTCTTGTCGATTGACGATATCGCCCGGCAGATTGATCATCGAACCCGGGTAGTGGCAATCAGCCAGGTCAGCATGTTCACCGGACAACGTATGGACGTCGCGCGTATTTCCAGACTGGCACGTGAATCCAATGCATTATTATTACTGGATGCTACTCATGCCGCCGGGGTGATTCCGGTTGACGCAAGCCATGCTGATATCCTCGTATCGAGTTGCTACAAGTGGTTAATGGGTACCCACGGTTGCGCGGTTTTCTACTGGAATCGGGAACGCCTGCCAGAATTCGACCCGCCATTTCTCGGCTGGAACAGTGCACAGAGCAGTGGTGGCTGGCAGAACCCCGCAGAGTATGAACTGCACGGGAATGCGAATCGTTTTTTACCCGGCAACCCGGCATACATCAGCATTTATATACTCAACAATGCGCTGGACCATATTCTTGATCTCGGGATAGACCGAATCGAATCCCATGCCCTGTCCCTGAGTGGCGAAATACTGAATGGCGTCAGGCAACAAGGCTGGGAATTGATGACTCCCGAAGCGGACCGGGACCGCGCTGGCAATGTTTCTTTCATGGTGCCGGATATTCAGGCTTTTCGCAATGCCATGGAGCAACAGGGGGTGCTGGTATGGGGCGCCTATGCCTCATTTGATCGTATCCGCATATCCACCCATATCCACAATGATACCGAAGATATCGAACGATGCCTGCGTGCGTTTCAGGGACAGAGTTGAACCTGCCTGTGACTGAACCGGATGGAACACAAAATACAGGCGACCCGCGGACAGCCGTCGTAAAAAACGAAATTCAGAGCGCAATTTAACTAACCGTGCTTCTCAATCGGATTGTCCGGGTCAGAGGCCCATTCGGTCCACGAGCCGTCATACAGTCTTTGCATTCCATATCCGCTGTTTGTGAGCGCCAATGTAATGATGGCGGCAGTGACTCCAGACCCGCAGGAGGTGACCACGGGGCTGTTTTTGTCGACACCCAGGCGGGTAAAAATTTCATTCAACCGGTCCGCCGATTTTATCCGGTTACCGTCCAGTAATTCGGTAAACGGCAGGGATATGGCTCCAGGCATGTGACCGCTCGGCAGTTCGGGCCGTGGCTCCGGAGCCTGCCCGCTGAATCGGGCTTCGGAACGCGCATCCAGAATCATGAACTCATGAGTATCACAGTTGCCTTGAATATCTTCCATGTATGCCACCATCGACGTGTCCAGATTGGCAGTGAAATGACCTTTCATGACTGGCGTATTCCCGGCAGTCGTTCGATAACCACGTTCAACCCATGCAGGCAGGCCACCATTGAGGATGGATATCTGTTTGTGACCAAATAAATGAAACATCCACCACACGCGGGCGGCTGAAAACAATCCTGCACCATCGTAAACCACGATCCGGGATGTATTCGACACACCGAGTTCTTCCACCTTGTTCGCATAAAATGAGGATGCTGGAATCATGTGCGGAAGATCGGTTTCCGGATCGGATATCGCATCGATATCAAAAAAGCGCGCTCCGGGTATGTGGGCAATTTCATATTCATCAAGAGCCACGCGATTTTGACCTGGCAGATACCAGGAACAGTCCAGGATTATCAGGTCCGGGGCGTCGAGCTGCTGATGTAACTCTTCGGGTTCAATCAGATTGGTTTTTTCGGTCATTTGCGCAATCATACCCTCCCCATCGCAGCGGGAGTCAAGTGAATATCAAACCGTTCTCTGATTGCCTGTTCGGTACTGATCGATATATGGTCAGGGAAATGATTCCGCAGTATTTGTTTTGTTCTGGCCAGGGCAGAATCCCGGATAGTCGGTGATCCTGCTTCTGTCCATTGGTCGGGTGTCCGGCGATCAGATATTTCAGGGTAGAGAAAATCGGATTGCATCCGCGCCATGGTATCGGCGCTACCCAGATAGTGACCGTCGCCGCGAACCGCCTGGTCAAAAACATCAACAGATATGGCATCCGAATCCGTTTCAATACCACGCACGGAGCGCAATATGCTGCCCAACATGTCATTGTCTATGACGTAGCTTTCCAGACTGCATCCCATCAATGCCGCTTGCATACCACAAGCCTGGGTCACCATGTTCGAACCGACATGGGCAGCCAGGCTCACATTCAGCGCTTTTTCAAAACCGCTTTGTGCATCGGGAATTTTGCTGTCTGTCGCCCCAGCCATACAGGAGTTGGAGAGTCTGTAATATTGCCCCATCTGCACGCCAGCCGCCATCGCCACTGCCTGCTCACCCCCACCGCCCGTAAATGCGCCGGTACGCAGGTCGGTGATCATTGGCCGGGGGCCAAATATGGCTCTGCAATCCGGATTGATCAACCAGGTAATCACCATCCCCGCCAGCGTTTCCGCTACGGCCTGTACTACCGAGCCTGCCAGGGAGGAAGGACTGGATGCCCCCGCCTGGTCAATAGAGTTGACCGAGAATGGCAGACCCAGTCTCGCGGCTTGCTGCATCACTTCACAGGCTTCCTCACTAAAGCGCAGCGGCGGTACCACATGATTGATGTTCAGGGACAGAAACGGTCGTTCATCAAAAGCCGCCCTGCTCCCGGCAGTCATTTCGCAGATGTTTGCTATTGCTTCGACATGGTGACCGGTCGTGGCGCTGGTCATCACATGTTTGGAAGTGCCGGCGAGGCAGGCGAATGCGGTGTTGACATCAAGGTCCAGGTCTGTCTTCATGTCCCGCGCAGTGACCGACCGGCTGAAAAAGTGAATATTGTCCAGGGTATCGACAAGCCGTGCGGCATCGTACAGATCCCGAAGATTGGAAGGGCGATAGGCATCCGTATCAAGATCCACCATGCTGGGGGCGGCGCCGCCTGTTCCAAGGTAGACCCTGGTACCGGAAAGTTCCAGTTCCAGGCCCGGTTTTTGCCCATGCAACACAATGTCCCGCCTGAATCCGGCAATCGCATCTTCGACCAGTGGGCGCGGAAAAAGCAGGCGACCGTCATCACGGAATTTCCCGCCATTTTTCTTTATGAGGTCGATGATCGATTGTGAGGCGTGGGACATCCCCACCTGTTCAAGAATGTCCAGCGCAGCATGATGAAACCGTTCCATGTCGGATTCGGACAGGGGGCGGTACAAACCACCATGGACGCCAGGCCAGACCGGTGATTTACCGTTGGAACCGGAATCCGGTTGTGCACGGCGCCGACGCATTTTTCGACGGCTGCCGCCTGCGGATTTTACTGGGGGAGATGTGTGGATATTTTCTGTCACAGGGCGAAGTTTCAAAAATAATTTGTGACTGCCGGTTTACCACGCGCAAAAGGTACAATCAAGACGGAAAATCAGATAATACGCCCGGCGCTTAAAAGATGTACAATGGAAATCCAGGGTGATTCCTGAATACAGACAGTATCAGTGATTAGAACATGAATACAAAAGCAGAATCCCGATACATCGAAAAAAACTACTGGCATTATGCACAGTCGATGCTCGAACTGAGACAGAAAACTGTCTCAATGGTACGCATTGATGGCAAACAGATCGCATTATTTCATTCCTCGGAAGGGGTTCGCGCCTGCAACAATCAATGCCCTCACGAGGGCTATCCCCTGTCTCAGGGAAATTTTTCCGATGATTGTATCCTCACCTGCAATTGGCATAACTGGAAGTTCAATCTGAATACCGGCCAGAATCTGTTTGGTGGTGACAGGCTGCGTACTTATCCCGTCGATATTCGCGGCGATGAAATTTGGGTTGATCTGGCCGAACCGCCCTATGAAGATCAATATGCCAGTATCATGGACAGTTTGCGTGATGCGTTTGACGATCACTCCTATGATCGCATCAGCCGTGAGATTGCACGACTGACTCTTCTCGGCAGTGATCCATTGGGTGCATTGCGTAGTGCCATTGACTGGTCCTGGCAACGTATGGAATTCGGTTGGACCCATGTCTATGCGGGCATGGCTGACTGGCTGATCATGTATGACGAAACGGACTGCGATGACGAACTCAAACTGGCCTGCCTGACGGAATCTGTGGGCCATGCCTCGTTCGATGTCCTGCGGAAATCCGAATACCCATTCACGCGGGACATCATGTCGTTCAGTGAAACCGGCTTTGTGGATTCGATTGAACGGGAAGACGAAAACACTGCGGTTGCAATGATACGGGGAGGATTGAAAGACGGTCTGACCTTCTCCGATTTCGAGCAGTCCCTGACTCATGCTGCCCTCGCACACTATAACGCTTTCGGCCATTCCCTGATTTATGTGGTCAAGGCCGGATTCCTGACAGAGCGCCTTGGTGATTCCGTAACGGAACCCCTGCTGCTCTCTCTGGTACGGGAAATGGTCTATGCCCCCCGTGAAGATACAATTCCTGAATTCAGACACTATGGAACCGCGCTGAAGAGATGGGGTGACAGCAGATTCGGCGCCACCGTTCCGACAGCGGATCAATGGGTTGGCCGAGGGATCAACAGTGCCATAGACGCCACAGTGAACTGTAGTGGCACACCCCCTGAATTGATTTACCCGGCATTACTTGAAGCCAACGCGACGAACATGTTGAGTTTTGATATCGGACTACAGGACAAGGCGCATGTCACTGTCTCGGGCAATGTGGGCTGGCTTGATTTTACCCATGCATTGACTTTCGCAAACGCGGTTCGCAAGCAATGTACCCGCTTCCCCGGGCTTTGGCCTCAGGGTCTGTTGCAGATGGCTTGTTTTGTTGGCAGGAATTCGGCTTTTACGACGACAGAATTCGATTTATCCCGCTGGAGTTTCGACGATAACGAAAAGGGCGTCGCTGCACTGGTCAACCGCTTGTTCGACCATGGTCAGGATGAGTATATTGTTTCCGTACATCTGCTCAAGACTGCATTGGCTGTTCGTGAGGAAATCAGTATGTCGCCCGCAAGGCAGGGAAAAATACTGGGCGCAGCCTTGAATCGATTTTTCAACTCACCCTTGAAACGCAAGCAGGTCAGACGGACCGCGTATCAATCGCTTCAGTTTGTGTCCAGGGAATAAGAGTCCGTACAGGAATCATGCTCACGGCAACAGCACTGTGGAACCGGTCGTTTTTCTTGCTTCCAGATCACGATGCGCCGCAGCCGTTTGGGACAAGGCATAAGTCTGATTGACTGCGATATTGACGATTCCCCTGCTTACCAGGTCAAACAGACGATCACCTCCTTCCTCAAGCAGCGCTCTGGTCGCAGTATGGGTCGCCAGGGTCGGACGGGTCAGATATAGCGAGCCCTTGGGCGCAAGAATGGATGGGCTGAACGGTTCAACCGGCCCGGATGCATTGCCGAAGGTAACCATTACACCAAAGGGACGTAAGGAGTCCAGGGAAGCTTCGAATGTAGCCTGTCCAACGGAGTCGTATGATACCGCCGCCCCTTCCCCCGCCGTAATTTCCCTTACCTTCCCGGCGATATCTTCTTCGCGGTAGAGGATCGTATGATCTGCCCCATTGGCTTTGGCCAGAGCCGCTTTTTCTTTGGAACCCACACAACCGATCACTGTAGCGCCAAGGTGCTTTGCCCACTGGCAAAGTATCAGACCAACCCCTCCCGCGGCAGCCATGACAAGAATGGTATCGCCGGGTTTAACCGGGTAGGACCGATACAGCAGGTAATGCGCCGTCATGCCTTTCAGCAGCATCGCAGCGGCAGTTTGATCACTCACGTCATCGGGTAGTTTCAACAGTTTTTCCGCCGCCACCAGGCGGGCTTCGGTATAGGCTCCAGGTACTATGCAGTAGCCAACCCGGTCACCTGCCGACAACCCGGTTACATTCTGCCCCACGGCTTCGACCACTCCGGCCGCTTCCATTCCCAGAATTGCAGGCAATTTTGGCAGCGGATATAGTCCGGTGCGCATGTACACGTCAATGAAATTGAGGCCGACCGCAGTTTGACGAATGCGCACTTCGCCGGGTCCCGGCTCACCCACATTAATTTGCTCCCAGCGGAGTTGATCAATATCACCCGTCTGGTGGATACGAATAGCATGCGTCATAAGTCTCTCCGGTTAAATCATGGCTGATAACATACAGCGAGTATAAACAAAATTCACCGCTTATCCGGCGATACTTACAGAAGCGGATTTGCGGCTTATTCCAGATCTGGCCGATTGGCAATGACTTCAATCAATCCGGCGCCTAGCACCAGCAGTGCGCCGGTTGCTTCACGCCAGCCAAATGGCTCGTCGGTAATAATCGCTGCGCTGCCAATTCCGACCACCACTTCAATTTGAAGCAGTACCCCGAGTCGGCCCGGGTCAACAGATCGATTTCCCCAATACAACCCCCATACCACAGGAATCATGAATACCACGGCCATCAATATCATCCATGGCACGACAGCTATGAGGACAGATGCCGTTGGCAGTATCCCAAAGTCGGCAATCGGCAGAAAGGTCATTGCAAATGCGAAAATACCGCCAAAAAGGAAAAATGCAAATACCTGTTCAAACACCGTGATTTCCTGCGCTTGACGTACACGCATCGCACCGACAGCGTACATAATCCCTGAGACCAGCGCCATCGCATCACCGGCATTGAGAGACACCTCCAGATCCGCGCTCACCCTGAGAAGGGCCAACAAGCCCGCCATACTGAGTAACAGGGAGAGTCCACGCCAGAGTGTAAATCGACGGCCCATGAATCCGATTTCCACAATCGTACCCCAGGCAGGCATCACGTAAAACAGTATCAGGGCACGCACTACATCCGTTAACAGTAAACTTTCGCAGTACAATGCCATTGCCCCGCCAATCAACAGCCCGGTGATTGCCTGATTTGTACCGACCGGCTGTCTACGTAGCAATCGGATGAATGCAAATGGTAACAGGAAAGCCATCGGCAAAACGAATTGCCCTACTGTAACCCAGGCTGGATCAAGCCCCAATGTTTCAAACGCTCTGAGTGGCAGCCAGAACAATCCCCATATTGCAGCAGACGCGGCCACGACAATTTCAGGTTTTGAGGAATGCGGGGTCAAATTTTCTTGCGCAGGAAAATGGCGGAGTCTAACCGAATTATGGCCGCAGGAATCATAATAATTATTGCTTTACAGCGTCCGGTACTGCCAGTACTCTCCTAACCTGCCTGTCTTACGTATCTGACGTTTTTCAGCCGGAATAAAATGATCGCCAGTCTGAATCTGCCCTCTTCCTATTATGCCGTTATCAGGGCAATCAATTCCCTGCTTCTGATGATGGTTGCGATGTGCGGAATGTACGCTTCCGTGATGGTGCTTGAACCGGTTACCAGGGAGTTCCAGGTCGGTCATGGTGTGGCCGCCCTGCCCTATACAATGTATTGTATCGGATTTGGCCTGGGCAATGTCGTACTCGGGCGAATCGTGGACCGGGTTGGCATTTCGGTACTGGCGATTATCGCAGCCATTTGCCTGCCGTCCGGATTGTATCTGGCCAGCATCTCTGATAACTTCTGGGTATTCACGATCTCCCTGTCCGTGCTTTGTGGCTTTCTGGGCGGCGCTTTTGCATTTGGCCCGCTGACGGCAGACATCTCGCACTGGTTTACCCGCAGGCGGGGGCTGGCCATCGGTATCGTGACCAGCGGAAGCTGTCTGGCTGGCGCACTGTGGCCGCCGATCATGCAGGGCTGGATTGATTCAGTCGGGTGGCGGCAAAGTTTTGTCTATCTGGCGTGGTGCAGTTTGAGCGTGCTCCCACTTTCCCTTGTTTATCTTAAAAAGAAACAGGATGACCATGCCATAAATCGGGCTGCTGATCGGGAAAACTGGAGTCGACCCCTGGGCATGACGGCAGGGAAGTTGCAGGGCACGCTGTGTGTCGCAGGGATTGGTTGTTGCGTGGCCATGTCGATGCCGCAGATACATCTTATTCCACATATCATTGATCTGGGTTTCGAGGCGAAAGACGGAGCCTACATGCTGTCGATGTTGCTGGGTTTTGGCATTGTCAGCCGCATTACTTCAGGTTATATTTCTGATCGAATCGGCGGACTGAGGACGCTGCTGCTTGGATCAGGGCTACAGGCATTTGTGATATTCCTGTATTTATTCGTCGATACCCTGACCGGCCTTTATCTGATATCCATCGCCTTGGGTCTGGTTCAGGGTGGCATCGTGCCCTCCTATACACTTATTATTCGCAGGTTTTTCCGACCCGATCAGGCGGGCAGAAGAATCAGCCTGCTGTTTGTCGCTACCGTAGGCGGCATGGCGCTCGGGGGATGGATGGCGGGGGTGTTATACGATCTGACTGGCTCCTACACACTGTCATTTATAAACGCCGTGGCGTTCAATGCCATGAACCTGTTGATCGCAGTTTTTCTGTTGCGACGCGACCGACACGATGTCGGGACCGCGCCACTCCACAGATACTAAGCCTCTACAATGGCTTCGAGCAAGTCATGTTGGGTAATGATGCGCGGCAGACCGCACGGGTCCCTGACCATCAGTGCAGGGTTGCTTCGGTTGATCATCGAAGACAGGACATCGAGTGTGGTATCCGCCGGCACAAACTGAAATGGCACGTCCATTACTTCGTGGACTGCCTTTTCCTTGATCGCAGGATCTTCGATCAGTTGCTTGAGCAACCTGGAATCACTGAGGCTGCCGACAAACTGATCCCCATCCATCACTGGCAACTGCGAAACCGAAACAGAAGTCAGCAATGAAATCGCCTCGGACACACTGGCGTCCTGGCTGATCGTGGTGAGTGCATCTGCGCCGCCTTGCTTCGCAATTATTTTCGAGGCCGAGCCGTATTGACGTTCTTCGATAAAACCGTGATCCTTCATCCAGTCGTCATTGTATATCTTGCCCAGATAACGTGTACCATGATCCGGCAGAATAACCACCATGATATCGTCTTCAGTCAGGTTCTCCCTGGCCCACTCCAATGCACCCCAAACCGCGGAGCCACAGGACCAGCCAACAAACAGACCCTCTTCACGGGACAGCCTTCGAGTCATGATCGCCCCATCCTTGTCGGTCACTTTTATGAAATGGTCAATCAGTGAGAAATCAACATTGGCAGGGAGAATGTCTTCGCCGATACCTTCCGTCAGATAAGGATAGATTTCAGTTTCATCGAACACTCCGGTCTCCTTGTATTTCTTGAAAACCGAACCGTAGGTATCTATGCCGACTGTCACCACTTCCGGATTTTGTTCCTTCAGATACTTGGCCACGCCACACATCGAACCGCCTGTGCCAACCCCGGCCGCGTAGTGGGTGATCTTACCGTCGGTATCCCGCCAGATTTCCGGGCCGGTGGTTTCATAGTGTGCTTCCATATTGGACAAATTTTCATACTGATTCGGGTAGTACGAGTTTTCGATTTCCTGATTAAGCCGCAGCGCCACCGAGTAGTATGACCTCGGGTCTTCGGGCGCCACCGAAGTCGGGCAGACAAAGACTTCTGCGCCTACCGCTCTCAATATATCTATCTTCTCCTGGGATTGTTTGTCGGCCAGGGTGAAAATATATTTGTAGCCTCTTGAAATTGCCGCCAATGCCAGTCCCATCCCCGTGTTACCCGAGGTCCCTTCGATGATCGTGCCACCCGGTTTCAAATCCCCCCTCGCCTCGGCATCTTCGATCATTTTTATCGCTATACGATCCTTCATCGAGTTTCCCGGATTGAAGTATTCAACTTTCGCCAGCACGGTCCCCTTGATACCACGATTGACGGAATTGAGTCTGACCAGGGGCGTATCACCAATCGTTTCGATGATAGAGTTGTAATAGTTCATTTTGATGTCATGTCCTGCGAAAAACCATACTATAACGGCAAACGACTCAGGCTTGACTATTTCTATAGAGATAAAGACAATTGTAATACCGTATGAAAACTCTAACCCATATCATTGCTTTTTTCGTGTTCTCCGTGATCGCAGGTTGTGGAGGCGGCGGAGGTGGTTCCCCGCCAGCTGAGCCTCAGGAGGCGCCGCCGCAAGAGACGCCGCCACCATCGCCGCAAGAGACACCATCGCCACCGCCACCGCCGCCGCCACCACCACCGCCACCACCACCGCCACCACCGCCACCGCCGCCACCGCCACCGCCACCACCGCCACCACCGCCGCCACCGCCACCGCCATGCATCGATATCGCCGATTTAGGTTGTGTTTCACTGGATAAGTACCGGGAGGAACGCGAAACGATTGAGCTTGACCACAACGGCGAGGATGATTTCAAAAACCAGTGGGGACTAACCGCGATTCGGGCAGACCGGGCTTATGCGCAACTCGAGCTTGAGCACGGGGCCGGTACGGAGCCCGGCGCCGGTCAGACCGTCGGCCTCATTGATTTAGGCATCGATACCGGGCACCGCATGTTCGCTGGCAAGACGGTGACCGAACATCTCTTCAGCGGTGCATCCGACGAGACTGGAGACATAAGATCCCACGGCACGGCGGTCGCCAGCGTCATTGTCGGCGACCCGTCTGCCGCATTCACTGCTGAGGTGACTGCCCCGCGCGGAGTTGCCCGGGGCGCCGATGTCGCGATGTTTGCGATTGCTATGGGATCGGGCAGTGGTCGGTATGTCCCGATTTCGCTGACGAGTCTGAATGGCGCCGATGATAGATGGGACTCCAGGTTCAGCCACGTGATCAACTGGAGCAGCCGGACCATTGATTTCGTGAACATGAGCGTGGGGTTCCACGGAATTATCGAAACATACAGTGAGCAGAACCTGCGTGCCAATTTTGGGGACGCCATCGGAGCGCTTGCGCAAGCTGGCGTGGCTGACAAGACCGTCTTCGTGTGGGTCGCCGGCAACGCTCACAGGGATCCCTGCGCCGGGTCGGACTTCACGGGCAATCCGGATCTCTGCGTCAACCGGGATATAGACGGCAATGGTCAAGTCGACGCCAAGTCGGTCGAGGTGCTTGCGGGCCTGCCGGCGCGGATCTCCGAGCTACGCGGACATCTCATCGCAGTCGTTGCCGTGGCCCCGGACAGCGACGACGACGGCGACTACGAGATCGCCTCCTTCTCCAACCGCTGTGGTATTGCCGCCGACTGGTGCATCGCGGCCCCCGGCGAGGGGGTCCGGTTAGCGTATTTCGGCCCGAACCCAAACGACAGTAGTCCCGGCGCGCGGGGCGCCTACACCGGCAATGGAACATCCTTTGCAGCGCCCATGGTCACCGGCGGGCTCGTCGTGATGAAGGACTTCTTCCGGGACCAACTCTCGAACACGGCCCTGGTATCGCGGCTCATGGCTACTGCCAACGATCAGGGCATCTATTCGGACAGCAGCATTTACGGCCAGGGCCTGATGGACCTTGGCGCCGCGACGGCGCCAGTGGGCGTCACCAACGTGGTTCTCGGTGATACTGTGGGCGGTCACGGCAGTGTCCTGTCAAAGACCCGTTTCGAGTCCGGTGAGGCGTTGGGTAACGGGTTTGCGCAGGCCCTGGCAAGCCATGAGATCGCGGCTTTCGATAACCTCGGTGCGCCGTTCTGGTTCCCGCTTGGCGATCTCGCCAGCGACATTCCCCGTCCCTCGATGACGGCGCGGTTGCGGGCTTTCATGGCGCCTTCGAAGACAGGCCGGAAGTTTCGGCCCCTATGGCCCGGTTCTGCGGTGTTCGAGGCGGAAGATGTGATCGCTGGCGCGCCATCGTTACAGGTGGGCTTGCTGCAAGGCGCGGCCCCCGGAAACGACGGCGGACACCTCTCGCTTGCGGGACGAGCGCTGACGCTTGGCAAGGCACAACCGGACGGGCTGAGCATTGCCGCATTTTCCACCGAAGGGTTGAGCGGACAGTCGCCGACGTCGGGCGCCGCCCTGTCGTGGTGGCTGCCAAAATCGCCGCTCGGCTTCAAGGGCGGCTTCGTGTCAGAGCGGGAGACCGTGTTGGGCAGCCGCTCAGCCGGGGCCTTCGGCCGCCTGTCGGGGGGATCCACCTTTGTCGGCATTGAGGGGGCGGCGGGAATCGGGGCGTGGCGGCTCGGAGCCGGAGCCGAAATCGGAACCGTTGACGCAGCCGTGCACGGCGGGATGCTCGATCGCATCTCTCCGCTCATCACCAGCGCCCTCGCTCTTCGGGCGGAAAGGATACTGGCGCACGGCGACACTCTGTCGTTCTCGCTGGCGCAACCGGTCCGCATCGAGTCCGGCCGCGTCCATCTGTCGGTTCCCGTAGGCCGCACCAAGGGCGGTCGGGTGCTGCGCCGCCCCATTTCCGCCGACCTGGAACCCACCGGCCGGCAGATGGACCTCACAGCGTGGTGGAGTCGTTCCCTGGTGGGAGGCAGCGAGTTGCGCTTGGGCGGCAGCTGGACATGGCAGCCGGGCCACGACGCCTCGGCCGACCCGGACCTCAGCCTGTTCGCCGGCTGGCGTCATGGATTCTGATTTTGGTCTCGGACGACGACATGATGCGTAAACAACCCTTACACCGCAACCTGTTGTAATCGTCGCTTATTTGAACCAACCCCCGACCTTGCCTGACAGGCCCGAGCACGGTGCAAAAGCTTCCGGCTCCGACCCCTTTATGAATGGCAGGTTCAACCGGTCCGGGCAACGCCGGTTGGCAACCAGTCCGCTACCGGGGTCGATACTGACAATAACAATATTGTTGTTTTGTGCAGGCCTCGATTCTTCTATTTTCAACCGTGCCATGATTTCCTCCCAGACCCGCATGGCGCCACTTGCGCCTGACAGATTGACAGGTCGATTGTCATCCCGCCCGACCCAGACCACGGTCAGCAGATTAGCGCTGTAACCGGCAAACCAGCTATCCCGAAAATCGTCGGTGGTCCCTGTTTTTCCTGCCAGATTAAGCTTTGCATCAAACCTTCGACTTAAGTCTGCGGCAGTACCCTGTCGAACCACCATTTTCAGCGCATGATCAATCAGAAAGGCGCTCTCGTAGTCTGTCACCCGGCTTTTCGAAACAGGGAATTTGGCGACCGTCTGACCTCGATGATTTTGAATCCTGCGTATTGAGCGTAACGGGATCAGGATACCCTGGTTGGCGATAACCTGGTACATCTGGGCCATTTCCAGCGGGGAATGCTGGCTGGCGCCAAGCAGGGTTGAGGGATAGTCGGCTATGTCGCGCTTGATGCCGAATTGACGCATGGTGTCGACAACCCTGTCCACGCCAAGTTCCAACCCAAGCCGAATGGTGGGAATATTCCAGGAGTTGACCAGACTCTGATACAACGGCACGGGCCCGCGAAAAGTCTTGTCATAGTTTTGCGGAGACCAGGATTCGCTGCCCTCCGTCCGAAGGGTGAGCGGGCTGTCGTCAAGCAGTGTAGCCAGGGAATATTTTCGGGGATGCTCCAACGCAGTCAGATACACTACAGGCTTTACCAGCGACCCGACCGGACGCTCGGCATCGACCGCACGGTTAAATCCCGCATAACCCCGGGTACGGTCGCCCACCAATGCCAGTATTTCGCCGCGTCCGGGGTCAGCCACGATCACAGCGCCCTGCAACACTCCGGCCACCATCCCCCTTTGCTGTTCAAGGCGGCTCAGTGTGTCGGAGAGCCCCTTTTGTGCGATCTTCTGAATTTCGACGTCAATGGTGGTATATAGCTTCAATCCGTTTGCCCTTAACACTTCTGCCGAATAATATTGTCTCAGCTGGCGATGCAGGTAATCGAGCCAGGCCGGAGAATCGCTGGTTGACAGTGACTTGTGCGCAACAATCCCAAGTGGCTTTTGCGATAGCAGTTCAACCCTGTGCGTACTGATTGATCCGGACTTTGCCAGGGTATCAAGGACGAGATTGCGACGTTTCAGGGCACGTTCGGGGTGTTTTCGCGGATTATAAGTGGAAGGTGCAGCGATCATACCGACCAGCAGCGCGGCTTCATCGGTCTTGAGCTGGTTCACCGGACGGCCAAAATAGTAATCGCTGGCCAGGGCAAAACCGTGAATTGCACGATTGCCCGATTGCCCCAGGAATATTTCGTTAAGATAAAGTTCGAGAATAGTGGCCTTGCTGAAACGAAGTTCCATCATGATTGCCATCAAGGCTTCGGTAATTTTACGGGTCAGGGTTTTTTCCGGATTCAGGAAAAGATTCTTCACCAATTGCTGGGTCAACGTACTGGCTCCCTGGACCGCTCTGCCATGTCGCAGATTTGACCATAACGCACGCATGATCCCTCGCGGGTCGATGCCGGAATGATATTGGAAATTTCTATCCTCCATGATGAACAGCGCTTCCAGTAACTCTCCCGGCACCTGATGTGGCTTGAGCGAAATCCGGTCCTTGTGTGGTCCGAGTTGCAGACTGCCAATCAATGGCGGAGCAAATTCCACCTGATCGATGTGATCTCCGGTGGCATGATCGATCACGGCAGAGATCGCGCCGCGGTTGAATTCAATTCGCACAGCGCGTGCTTCGCGAAAATCATCGTCATAGCCGAAGCGACGCATGAAAATGTCTATGGCATGGGCTGCGACCACGAAGTCCCCGGGCTCGGTAAGGGTACCCGTCCGATGATAGCCTTTACTCTCAAGCCTGCCGACAATATCCCCGGGAGCGTATGTTTCGCCTTTAGACAGGGTCAGTGGCCGGGCGTAAACGTGGGCGGGTTCGGATTGAATGTTGCCGCCGAAGCGCTGCCTTATCTCAAGGTCAAGGTAAAGCAATATAATCAGTGATGCGAAAATCAGACCAGCCAGCAGGCGGGTGGAAATAAACAGCCAGAAGTTGCTGCCTGGTTTTACTTTGGATCTTTTCGGTATTCTTCGGTCCTTGCGGGCATAACTTATTTTCGCCATCCGCTCACACCGAGCCGAAATTCAACGGTGTGCCGCATTGCCAGCATATGTCAAAGTTGTCCGGATTGGTTTCATTGCACTGAGGGCAATAAAGGTTGTGTACAGGCGAGGGGCGTTTTTCGAACTGATCTATCAGCGCCAGGGCCCGGTTACTGTCTGAATTGCGTTTTATCCATACTTCCGGCCAGGTCACAGCAAGCTCACCCAGGCCACCTTGGGAATTTTGATGAAACATCTCTGCTTCAATGCCATTGTGAACCAGATGGTCAACCAGCAACTGACCGTCCACCAGGGAATCCGCTATGTAGACTCTTCGCACCAGCTAAATGGCTTTTCAGTTATCCGCCCTGTCCAGTTTTGGCCATGCGAGAATAATGGCCTGCACCAGTGTGGCCAGAGGGATGGCGAAAAATATTCCCCACAGTCCCCATAACCCGCCGAAGAACAGCACCGCGACAATGATTGCAACCGGGTGGATGTTTACTACTTCTGAAAACAGGATGGGTACCAGAATATTGCCGTCAAGCGCCTGAATCACGAGGTAGACAACGACCAGGGTGATGAACTCGTTGGACCAACCCCATTGAAACCATGCAATCAGAACCACCGGAAGGGTGACTACGACTGCACCGACATAGGGGATCAGAACTGAAAGTCCGACTACTACCGAGAGCAGCATCGCATATTGCAGATCGAAATAGACAAACGAAGTGAATGTCGCTATCCAGACAATCAGGATTTCCCAGAATTTGCCGCGAACATAATTACCGATCTGCAGGTCCACATCCCCCCATACTCGAATCGCCAATTCATGATCCTTCGGCATGAACTCTTCAACCCAGCGCAGGATTATTTTTTTGTCCTTGAGGAAAAAGAAAACCAGGATGGGCAGCAATACAATGTAGATCATCAATGTAATGACGCTGGCGGCGCCGGAAATCGAGCTGGTGATCAACGCCTGACCCGACTCGGTCAACTGGGTACGCAAACCGATGCTCAGTTCCCGGACTTGCGCAGACGAAATCAAGTCCGGGTAGAGTTCAGGCAAGGCCATCAGAGCAGCCTGACCCCGAGTCAGCATATTGGGGATTTGCTGAACCACATCTGTCAACTGGTTGTACAAAACCGGCAGCAAACCGAAGGTAATGCTGGACAGAAATATCATGAAGCTGGAAAACACGATCCAGAGCGACAGCATTCGTGGTATCTTCAGTATTGTCAATCGACTGATCAGACTATCGAGCAGATAAGCGATGATCACCGCGGCGATCACCGGAGCCAGGGTGCTACCAGCGTAGGATATGACCAGCAGCAGCCCGATGACTGCCAGAGCCAGGAATACGACCTGGGGATTTGAAAGCTGTCGTTTAAACCAGTTGACGATTCGGTTCATATTAGTATGTGTCAGGGTTCTACAGACAGTATACTTGATTTCTGATTCCAATTTGAGATGAAAAAAGAGACTCGACTGAACACTATTGTCGAAACTTTATGGCGCACAGGCGTGGCCAGTGTCAACGGTGAATATGTAGTCAGGAAAGCCCTGCAGGAGGATTGCGTTGAAAATGTCGATCATTTGATCGCGGTGGGTAAAGCGGCAGAGTCAATGTGTCAGGGTGCAACCGGGTTTTTATCTGATCAGGCCAGGACATTGTTGATTACCAAATACAACCATATCAAAGAACCTGATCGTTTGACGAAAAATTTACGGGTAATTGAATCCGCGCATCCCGTACCCGATCAAAACAGTTTGTATGCGGGCCAGCAACTCCTGGCCTTTGTTGAATCAATACCGGATACCGAATCCCTGGTTATGCTGATTTCAGGGGGAGCATC
Organism: Arenicellales bacterium; assembly: GCA_963663315.1. Classification (GTDB taxonomy): domain Bacteria; phylum Pseudomonadota; class Gammaproteobacteria; order Arenicellales; family Poriferihabitantaceae. Next base: position 1,478,484 of record OY760176.1, read on the forward strand.
GGCGCTGGCGGAGCATCTCCCGGCAAACACAGGACTTGATGAATTGCAGCAAGTAACGCAAACGCTGATTGCAGACGGGTACGGTATTGACCGGATAAATCGACTTCGCTGTCAGTTGTCGCAGATAAAGGGCGGCAGACTGTTGCAGAACTTCAAGGGCAGGGGTGTTTTTACCTATGCCATTTCCGATGTGCCGGATGATGATATTCGCGTTATCGGTTCAGGTATCGGCAGCAATCAGGCGATAGTCGGGGATGATTCCCAATTTCCTGCATCGATCAGACCGATTCTTGACAAGGCCGGGAAGACTCGAATACCGTCATCGACTGCTACCGGTTTTGATTATCGGGGTCGGGTGATCGCTTCCAACAGTCTGGCCCGCAATGCAATAGCGCAGCAGGCAGTGCGGCAAGGCTACCAGGTGATCATCAATCAGGATCTGAATCGGGGTCAGTCAAGCCAGGAAATGGGACAGGTTGCAAAAATGATGTCGGATGGGCTTGTGCGAAACCGGCAAGGCATCTATATCTGGGGCGGAGAGCCGACCATCAGTTTGCCTGATCATCCCGGATGCGGAGGCAGGAATCAGCATCTGGCCCTGTTGCTGGCTAGGGTAATCAGCGGGATGGATAATATTGCGGTGATTGTGGCAGGTACCGATGGCACAGATGGACCCACTTCATACGCGGGCGCAATTGTGGATGGCGATACCTGGTTACCGGACGCGGAACAGGCATTGGAGAATGCGGATTCAGGGACATTCCTGAAGCAGCGAGAGGCGCTTTTTCACTGCGGGCCAACCGGTACCAATGTGATGGATCTGGCGGTTGGACTGAAAATCTGAGAATTTATTTATAGTTCCAGCGCCCGTTCCCGCAGTCTGAATTTCTGGATTTTGCCGGTTGACGTTTTTGGCAGCGAGCAGAATACAACATGCCTCGGCGCCTTGTAGTGCGCAAGGTTCTGGTAGCAGAAGTCGATCACCTGCTGCGCTGTGAGTGTCCTGCCTGACGCCAGACTGACAAAGGCGCAGGGGCTTTCCCCCCACTTTTGATCCGGCCTGGCGACCACTGCGGCCTCGACAATATCGGGGTGGGCGTAGAGGCAATTCTCTATTTCGATGGAAGAGATATTCTCTCCACCAGAAATGATTATGTCCTTTGACCGGTCCTTGAGTTCGATATAGTTGTCTTCATGCATCACGCCGAGGTCGCCGGAATGGAACCAGCCGCCTTTGAAAGCCTGCTCGGTAGCAGCAGGGTTGGACAGATAGCCCTTCATCACAATGTTGCCCTGAAACAGGGTTTCTCCCAATTGTGAGCCATCCCTGACGACTGACGTCATGGTTTCAGGTTCCATGATATCAAGACCGTCGAGCACGTGATAGGGCACGCCCTGGCGGGCGTTTTTTTCGGCATTGGCTTGTGAATCGAGCGCTTCCCATTGTTTTTGTCTGGCACAGATGACTGCCGGGCCATAGGTTTCCGTCAGTCCGTATACATGGGTCACCCTGAAACCCCGGGATGCCATCGCTTCGAGCACCGAAGCCGGGGGCGGCGCCGCTGCGGTCATCATGTTGACCTGGTGGTCAAACTCCCTTCTTTCCTCATCCGCCGCATTGATCAGCATACTCATGATGATTGGCGCCCCGCAAAAATGCGTCACCCGGTATTTTGCGATGGCATCATGGATGGTTTTCGAATTAACCTGTCGCAGACAGACGCTGGCGCCGGCTACCGCCGCCAGTGTCCAGGGAAAACACCAGCCATTGCAATGGAACATCGGCAGCGTCCACAGATAAACCGGGAAGTGCGGCATTTCCCAGCCTATCGCATTGCTGAGCGCATTAAGGTAAGCGCCACGGTGATGGTAGACCACGCCTTTGGGGTGACCGGTGGTGCCGGAGGTATAATTCAGCGATATCGCGTCCCACTCATCGTCGGGCCAACGACCCTGGAAATCATCGTCTCCGCTTTCGATAAAATCAGACCAGGTAATCACATTCAGGGCACACTCAATACCCGGCGCCTCGATTTCAACCAGAAACGGCTTCCTTGTGACCTGCTCCATGACCTGTTTCGCCAATCCCGCATACTCTGCATCCACCATGAAGATATCGGCTTGTCCGTGTTCGAGAATGAAAGCGATGGTAGCGGCATCGAGTCGGGTATTGATCGCATTCAGCACGGCTCCGGCCATCGGCACCGCAAAATGCGCTTCCAGGCAGGCCTGGGAATTTGGCGCGAGAATCGCGACCGTCCGGTTTTTGCCAACTCCTTGTTTGACCAGTGCGGATGCGAGTTTTTTGCAACGATTGAAAGTCTCCAGCCAGGATGTCACACAGTGTCCGTCGATCACCGCGGTACTCTCCGGATAAACCGATGCCGCTCGCTTCAGAAAACTCAATGGAGTCAGTGCGCGGTAGTTCGCAGCACACTTATCGAGGCCATTCAGATATGGATTATTCGTGGTCATTTAACTCCCCAGTCTGTGATCGGACTGGATTCAAAACCCGATCTGGTTTAAATTCAGCCTTGTTCAAATTTATCATAAAGGGTGACATGACCGACACCAATACCTTGCGTCGAATACTGACGGACAGCAGCACGGTTGCTGTTGTTGGCCTCTCCGCGAAGTGGCATCGCCCGAGCTTTTTTGTCGCAAAATACCTGCTTGACCATGGCTTCACTGTTGTTCCAGTCAATCCCAACTACGACGAGGTACTCGGGCAGAAATGTTATCCTGATCTGGCCTCGATTCCACAATCCGTTGATATTGTCGATTTATTTCAACGACCGCAAACAGCGCCTGACTACGCCAGACAGGCAATCGAAATCGGGGCCAGGGTGCTGTGGCTCCAACTGAGTGTGACCAGCGAAGAAGCGCGCAGGATTGCTGAAGACGGGAATCTCGAATTTGTCGAGAACAAATGTGTCAAGATCGAGCATGGCCGGATCTTCGGTGGTCTGAATTTCATGGGCGTTGACACAAAAATCATTTCTTCCCGACGCATCAAGCACATCTCCAACTAGCAATCCGGATTTTCCAGGAACAATATCCAGAAAAATAATGAGTGACCACGAATTCGAATTTGATACTCTCTGCCTGCATGCGGGTACCCAGCCGGACCCTGCCACGGGTGCGCGGGCGACACCGATCTATCAGACTGCCTCTTATGTGTTTGATAATACCGATCATGCCGCCAGTCTGTTCAATCTGCAAACTTTCGGCAATATCTACACGCGCCTGACGAACCCGACTACGGCGATGTTCGAAGAACGAATGGCAGCCCTGGAAGGAGGACGGGCCGCTGTCGCTGCGAGCACCGGGATGGCCGCGCAGATGACCGCGCTTTTGACAATTCTGAAACAGGGCGATGAACTGGTTTCTGCCAGTACGCTGTATGGCGGGACCGTGTCCCAGTTCGCGATCAACTTCAGGCGTATGGGGATAAAGAGCATTTTTGTCGATCCGGATGACCCGCAGAATTTTGAACGGGCGATTACGGATAAAACCAAAGCGCTATTTGGCGAAACGATCGGAAACCCGAACAATAATGTGCTGGATATCGAACCGATTGCCGGGATTGCACACAAACACGGTTTGCCACTGGTAATAGACAATACCTTTGCTTCACCTTACCTGTGTCGTCCATTCGAACATGGCGCTGACCTCGTGGTTCACTCTGCAACCAAATTCATTTGCGGACATGGCACCTCTATGGGCGGCATTGTCGTCGAGTCCGGGAAGTTCGACTGGGGCAATGGAAATTTCCCGGACATGACCGAACCATCTGAAGGCTATCATGGTGTCAAGTTCTGGGAGACCTTCGGAGATTTCGCCTTTACCATGAAAGTTCGATGTGAAACCCTGCGCACGCTGGGCCCGACCTTGAGCCCATTTAATTCATTCATGATGCTGCAAGGCCTTGAAACCCTGCCGATACGTATGGACCGGCATGTTGAAAACACCGAAAAGGTGGTCGAATACCTGAAGAAAAGCAAGCATGTGAAGTGGGTAAAGTATGCCGGAGATGTCGATAACCCCTATTATCCCCTGACGCAGAAATACCTGCCAAAAGGCGCCGGGGCAGTACTTACCTTTGGCATTGAAGGAGGTCAGAAGGCAGGCGCAAAATTCATCGAAAGCGTTCAATTCCTGAGCCATCTGGCCAATATCGGCGACGCAAAAACCCTGGTGATCCATCCCGCTTCCACAACCCACCGGCAACTGAACGAAGAAGAACAGATTCAGGCAGGCATCAGTCCGGACATGATTCGGCTTTCCGTGGGACTTGAGTCGGTGAACGATATTATCTGGGATATCGAACAGGCGCTGGAGCAATCCCAATCCCGGCAATAATCAATACAGTCGACCGGGTTATCTGATTCTGTCGAGCGGTACTGGCTGCCTGTCTTCATTGACCGAAACATAGGTATAGGTCGCTTCCGTGACTTTCAGATGCTCCTGGCGGGCGTGCTTTCTTCGTACCCAGACTTCGATATGGATAGAAATCGAGGTGTTGCCGAATCTTGCCACATCGCAGTAGCAACTGACCTGATCTCCAACAAACACCGGCAGGTGAAAGGTCATGCCTTCGACTGCCACCGTCACCAGACGACCATGCACGATATAGCTTGCGAATATGGCGCCCGCAATGTCCATTTGTGACATTATCCATCCGCCAAAAATATCCCCGCTCGGATTGGCATCGGCCGGCATGGCAACGGTACGCAATGATGGAGGCTTGTCGGTCGGTCGAGTTTCAGTCATTTTTTATCAATCCCTGGGTATCACTTGATTGATGGCCTGATATGGTTTCAGACTACCGGGTTGAAATAATGGCGTCCCGGAGGTAATCCTTCGATCTCCTCAAGCAGCATTTCACAGTGTTCGTCGTTATCGGGAAAATTCAGACTCTCGGCGTTGACCATCAATAATGTGGAGTCACGATAACTGAGAAAATAGCGAAGATAGGAATCCACCAACCGCTCAAGGTATTCTCTCTCCATATTTCTTTCAAACAATACCCCTCTGCGTCGAATTCGACTGATCAACACATCTGCAGGCGCCTGCAGATAAATCACCAGGTCGGGAACGGGCACTTCGGTCGCAAGGTTCTGATAAATCTGTTCATAAAGGTCAAGTTCATCATCGTCGAGCGTGAGGCGGGCAAACAGAGGATCCTTGTCGAGCATGAAATCTGCAACACGGACGGGCGAAAACAGGTCGTCCTGTCTCAATTTCTTTAACTGCCTTACTCGATGAAAAAGGAAATGCAACTGGGTTTGCAGCGCAAATTGTTGAGGGTTCCTGTAAAACCGCTCAAGGAATGGATTTTCTTCCGGCTTCTCGAGTACGGGTGTTGCTCCCAGAAAGGTCGCTATCCTTTGTGCCAGAGTGGTCTTGCCGACGCCAATAGGCCCTTCTACTACGATGTACTTCTTGTTTATTTATCTGCCTCTATTTGTAACGTCGTTGTTTACTTCACTGTGCCCGAATCCGTATACTTTCGCGCTTACTTATTTCTTCCTTGATCCATGAAATTATTATTTGATCTGTTTCCGTTACTGATCTTTTTTGGCGCATTCAAATTTTACGATATTTTTACCGCTACTGCGGCGGCAATTATCGCCACATTTATTCAGGTGGGAGTATTCTGGACGAAACATCGCCGATTTGAAACCATTCATATCATCACCCTGATCATTATCACCCTGCTGGGCGGACTCACGATATTACTGAAAGATGACATATTCATAAAATGGAAACCAACCATCGTCAACTGGCTGTTCTCCGGGGTGATTGTCGGCATGCTGATTTTTTCCAGAAAATCGGCATTGGAATTCGTTATGGGCAAACAGATTGACCTGCCGAAACCGGTATGGCGCAAACTGAACTGGGCCTGGGCCCTCTTTTTCCTGGTTCTGGGCGGACTGAATCTATACGTCGCCTTTTATTATAATCCGGATGCTGACCCCGAAGTTCGAACCGCAGCCTGGGTAAATTTCAAGGTGTTCTGGCTGCTCGGATTAACCATGGTATTTGCCGTGTCTCAAATGTTTTTCCTCAGCAAGCACATTAATTTAACCGGGAAATAAAGATCATGTATTACACTATCTATGCCACCGATGCCGAAAACAGTCTGGAAAATCGGAAGAAGGCCAGACCTGCCCATGTCGAACGTCTGAAAGCGCTGGTCGATCAGGGCCGCCTCCTGGTTGCCGGACCAAACCCCGCGATCGATACCGAAGACCCTGGCAATGCAGGATTTACCGGCAGTTTGATTATCGCCGGGTTTGATTCCCTGGAAGATGCCCGCAACTGGGCCGATGATGACCCTTATGTCACCGCAGGCGTCTATGTAAAGGTGGAAGTCAAACCCTGGAAGAAGGTATTGCCTTGATGTGACAAAGCCGCCATTATCAAGCTGTAACCCGTTCTGCATTACCATTAACCAGATAGCGAAAACTAAACTTTCCAGGAATTTCTTTCTGCTTCTTGAGCAAGTGTTTATTGAGTTCCAGCAATTCCGGTACGCAATAATCCGCTTCTTCCAGCACCCCTTCCACGGTCTCGGCTTCTACTACCAACCCTGGACCAGCCCTGGAACATCTTTACTGGTAGCAATATAAACTTGTGCATCGGAATCAAAGAACATATCCATTGTAATAAGTGTTTTCATGTCTTTACCTTGTCCCAGACCACACCTTCAGAATTTTCTGATCTAAGCAGTTCCAGCCACTTTTTATGGAGGGCCAATTCATCCGCGCTGATCGGGGTCACGCTGAGCCTGGCCGCCTGTTCCGGGTCTATCCGGATATCCTGCTGGCGCTGTTGTCCTGATTGAATATTCAGATTTTCCGACTCACCCAGCAATGTGGTTTGTCCTCCTGTCATTTTCAGATAAACATCGGCCAGAATTTCGGCATCCAGCAATGCGCCATGAAAGATACGTTGTGAGTTGTCAACATCATATCGCTTGCATAACGCATCCAGATTGTTCTTCTGACCCGGATGCATGCGCCTGGCCAGTACCAGCATGTCAAATACCTGACAGTAATCCTCGATCACCTTGCCTCCATATCCGGCTTCTTCAAACTCGTAATTCAGGAATCCAACATCGAAGGGGGCATTGTGGATGATCAACTCTGCCCCTTTCAGAAATTGAAGCAATTCCTCTGCCCTTTCGTTAAAACAGGGTTTGTCCGCCAGTTTGTCAGAAGTGATTCCGTGCACCTCGACCGCCGCTTCGTCAATCTCCCGTTCAGGATTGAGGTAAAATTGGAGTGTATTACCGGTCTTGCGTCGACTGACCATCTCAATAGCGCCAATTTCAATCACCTTGTGCCCCTGACTTGTTTCAAGGCCGGTGGTTTCGGTATCCAGAATTATTTGTCGCACAGGATTATCTCGTCAATACCTCTATTCGCGAGCCGGTCAGCCCGTTCATTGCCAGGGTCACCGGCATGTCCCTTAACCCATCTCCACTCGATATCATGTCTTGCTGATATTTGGTCGAGTTTTTCCCATAAATCACGATTTTTCACCGGCTTTTTGGCAGCGGTTTTCCAGTTGTTCTTTTTCCAGTTCCTGAGCCAGGATTGAATGCCGTCCTTGACATAGGTTGAATCGGTAAAGACCCGTACCCGGCAATGCTTCGATAGCTGGTCAAGCGCCTCAATACAGGCGCACAACTCCATTCGATTGTTGGTCGTTTCCGTTTCACCACCGAATATTTCCTTTTCAGTATCGTAGAAGATCAGGAGCGCACCCCATCCTCCTGGCCCCGGATTCCCTCGACAGGCGCCATCCGTATATATGGTCACTATGCTCATCTGCAATGATTCAGGAATATCGGTTCAGTTCTTTGATACGACTTTCAAATGTACCCGTGCCGCTTCACGGGAGGCTGGTTGAACCATTCCCGGAATCAGTCTGCGCCAGGAGCGGGAAGAGCTCGGCAACGGGGTTATTCCGATCTCGCGTTTCCTTGCGACGATAACATAAATGCCTCCCAGATTCGGCCACCAGCGATTTCCCGCCTTTTCGATGAAAGCCAGTTTCTCGCGCCAGACCTCCGACTGGATGGGCGGCAGATAGTGGGCCATGCCTGCTCCGATCAGGTCGAACCCCAATAGCGCCAACCAATCCTGTACCCGCCCTACCCGATAGAATCTGCCATCCCACGGCTGATTGCGATTATGACCATTCAGCGCATTGATCACGCCATACAGACTGACCAGGTTAAATCCGACAATAACAATGCATCCTTCGGGGACCAGCAACTGGCTTACCTGTCTGAGCACTTCATGGGGGGCGGTACAAAAATCGAGTGTGTGTGGCAGAACGATGATGTCCTGGGATTTCTCCGGGAAAGGCAATGCGGTACTGGCGGACACGACACGGTGGCAATCCTGCAGATTAAAAATCGGTTGGCCGTTTTCCGGGAGCGGGTCTGGGGCGCCTGAGTTTTCAAAAAGCAGATTTGAGGTATCGGCAATATATCGTATGGCCACCTCAGTCCCGAAAAGATAATTGACCCAGGGCATGCCAACCTGCAGACCATGTGCATAGTATCCGGACGGAATCAACTTTTCACATTGCTCGACCTCGGATTGAACGATGGATTGGCCCAGGGGATATTTAAACCAGTTCGACATCGCCGGTTGATCTCCGGAATGAATCGTTCAAATCCGGCTCAACTGGCCCTGGGCTTGAGATGGGCATGCCATCTTGTTTCTGCCCGCTTGAATATATAGACGATGATAAAAGTTAGACACAGATAGAAAACTCCCGCGGTTATAAACGATTCAAATGGAACGAAATGTCGTGAGTTCACGATTTTTGCGGCGCCGAACAAATCAACGAGTGTAATCACACCAGCCAAAGCCGTGCCGTGAAGCATGAATATGACCTCATTACTGTAGGCGGGCAACCCCCTTCGAAAAGCGCTGGGTAACACGATTCGGCGGAGCAAGGTGATAGGATTCATGCCACACGCCTTCGCCGCTTCGACTTCTCCCGCGGGGGTCTGCATGATGGCGCCACGCAATATCTCCGCGGTATACCCAGCGGTATTCAATGAAAACGCGAACAACGCACACCAGTAAGCCTGTCGGAAAAATACCCACAAAAAACTGTCCCGCACGACTTCGAATTGTGCCAGGCCATTATAAACCAGAAACATTTGCACGATCAGAGGGGTGCCACGCATGCAATAAATGAATCCTCTGGGAAGGAAATTCACCCATCCGGATTTTGCGGCAGCGGTGACCCCGATCGGAATGGCCAGCAGTAATCCGAAGATAATCGAAAGCGCCAATAATTCAATAGTAAGCCCCAACCCTTCAAGATAGAGCGGCAGATTTGAGAATATAACCTCGAAATCCATATCTACCCTTGCCGAATGCCGACGCTGTATCGGCGGTCCAACCATTTCAGGCCGGAATTCGATACTGCGGTAATAATCAGAAAAAGAAATGCAACCAGAAGATAAAACGAAAACGGCTGTCTGGTAGACCCACCCGCCGCACCGGCATTAAAAACCATGTCCTGCAAGCCAATGACCGAGACCAGCGCGGTGGATTTAACCAGAACCAGCCAATTGTTGCCAAACCCGGGGAGTGCATGGCGAACCATCGCGGGTAATGTAATACGAACAAACACCTGCACAGGCCGCATGCCATAAGCATAACCCGCTTCGATTTCCCCCTTGGACACCGCCAGTATGGCGCCCCGAAAGGTCTCCCCCATATAAGCGCCGAAAATAAACCCGAGGGTCAGAACACCCGCAATAAATGGGGAAATATCAATATAGCCCCAACCCATCGACTTGCCCAGATTATTGATCATGATCTGCCCGCCGAAAAAAATCAGCGTGAGCAAGACCAGATCCGGTATTCCACGAATAATTGTCGTGTACACCCCTGAGATGGTCCTCGAAATTGTTGACTTCGACAGTCGGGCTGAAGCGGCCGTAATGCCCAGCAGAACCGCTATCAGCAACGACAGCAAGGCAACCTCAACCGTCAATACCATCCCCCTGAGGATGAACGGAAGATAGTCTATGACCTGCGACAATTCAATTCCAACGTAAATTCCGATGCTTCGGGCAGCGAAGTATCAAAAGATGTCAATGTCAAAATACTTGTCGTTTATGGCTTTGTAAACGCCGTTATCACGAATCGTCTGGATGGCTTTATTCAACATTTCAACCAGGTCGGTATCCTCCTTCCGGACTGCAATACCCGCCCCTTCTCCAAAATATGCAGGATCTGAATAGCCTGGACCCACAAACTCAAAATCCGCGCCTTCCGGAGTGGAGAGGAATCCGTCGGACATGGCAATGGAATCCGCTAACAGTAAATCAACCCGCCCGACGACGGCATCGAGATATGCATCATCCTGGGTTCCATATCGATTAATCGTCACCGTATCACCAAATTCGCCGGTGATGAAATTGTCGTGGGTGGTCGCACGTTGTACTCCAACCGTTTTTCCAGCCAATCCCTGTTTGCTGATTTCAATGCCCGAACCCTTTTTTCGAACAAATTTCGCAGGAGAATTATAATACTTGCTGGTAAATGCCACTTTTTTCTTGCGCTCTTCGGTAACCGACATTGAAGCGACAATGGCATCATATTTATTGGCCATAAGCGCAGGGATAATGCCGTCCCAGTCCTGGGCTACCAGAGTGCATTCGGCGCCGAGTTCCTGGCATAGCGCATTTGCAATATCGATGTCAAAACCGACCAGTTCACCGTCTTCGGTAATTGAACTGAATGGTGGATAGGCTCCTTCGACACCGATTCGAATCTGTTTCCAGTCAGCCGCACCGCACACCGAAACAGCAGCCAGCATGAGTAGTGAAACCAGAGATGTAAGTAGTCTTTTCATAACGTTCTCCAGATTATGGGGTTAATGTAAATTATCATAAGATCAAGCGTAAATTATATGTAAATCTGATTTGAACCACTTTCTATTTCAGGTTGCCCGCCAAAAATTGCCTGAAGCGTTCTGATTTGGGGTTACCAAACACTTCCTCGGGTTTTCCATCTTCTTCCGTCATGCCCTGATGCAGAAACAGAACCCGATCCGACACTTCGCGGGCGAATGTCATTTCGTGTGTTACCACCAGCATGGTTCTGCCTTCTTCCGCCAGACTGCGGATAACCTTGAGTACCTCTCCGACCAATTCAGGGTCCAATGCCGAAGTCGGCTCATCAAACAACATCAGTTCGGGTTCCATAGCCAGCGCCCGGGCAATCGCGGCTCGCTGTTGCTGTCCGCCTGACAAGTGTGCGGGATAGTCATTTTTTTTGTCCAGCATGCCGACTTGCTGCAACGTCATTTCGGCTCTTTCGACAGCCTCTGCCTTAGGCAGCTTCAATACCGACAAAGGCGCTTCAACGACATTTTGCAATACCGTCATGTGCGACCATAAATTGAACTGCTGGAACACCATACCGAGTTTTGAACGGATACGCTCTACCTGACGCATGTCCTGTGGAACCGGTTCGCCATTTTTGCGGGGTTTCATTTTTATCAGCTCCCCGCGAACCAGCACATCCCCGGAGGTGGGCGTTTCAAGCAGGTTCACACATCGCAGTAAAGTGCTCTTACCCGACCCACTGCTGCCCAGGATGGAAACCACATTATGTTGTCTCGCCTCCAGCGAGATACCTTTGAGTACTTTCAGGCTGCCGAACTGTTTATGCAGATCTCTGATCTCCAAAGCGATGGCGTTGTCATTCATTGGCTTTGATTTATCGTTACAATAACCCACCATAAAACTTTATCGCTCTCATTGCAACAATGTCGAATTCAGAAACCATCGAACTTGCCCGCGCTTTAGTCTCAAAAGCCTCAGTCACCCCACTGGATGCGGGTTGTCAGCAGTTGCTGGCTGAAAGACTGTTCAGGGCCGGCTTTGAATGCGAGCAAATGAATTTTGAAGACGTATCAAATTTATGGGCCACCCGGGGCGATACAAAACCGCTGATGGTTTTCGCTGGCCATACCGATGTGGTTCCGACCGGTCCATTGGAGCAATGGCGGATTCCCCCTTTCGATGGTGAGATCAGGGACGGCATGCTGCATGGTCGCGGCGCCGCGGATATGAAAGGCAGCATCGCTTCCTTTATCACTGCCTGCGAGCGCTTTGTGAAAAAGCATCCTGAACATCATGGCGCCATCGGACTGCTGATTACCAGCGACGAAGAAGGCACGGCACGCTGGGGTACGCTGGCGGTGATGCAGGAGCTGGACAGGCGTGGAATCGATATAGACCTGTGTATCGTCGGAGAACCGACCAGCGCGTCGGAGTTGGGTGATACGGTGAAAATCGGTCGGCGAGGCTCATTGAACGGAAAACTGATCATCAAAGGCGCCCAGGGTCATGTTGCTTATCCGCATCTTGCCAACAACCCGATTCATTTTGCATTGCCTGCGTTGTCTGATCTGACTACCCGGCAATGGGATCAGGGCACTGAATTTTTTCCGCCTACCTGTTTGCAGATTTCCAATGTCAGGGCAGGAACCGGCGCATTAAATGTGATCCCCGGGCAAATCGAAGTTGATTTCAATTTCCGCTATTCTACACAGACCAGCGCTGTCGAACTGAAGCGTGAAGTGACCGGCATCATCGGCGCACATGAGCTCGAATTCGACATCGAATGGGGTACTCCGGGCCTCCCCTACCAGACCAGGCAGGGTACGCTGGTGGAGGCCGTTGCAGCCGGAATTTTCGAGACTACCGGCAGGAACCCTGAATTATCGGCCACCGGGGGAACCTCAGATGGTCGGTTTATTGCGCCCACAGGAGCCCAGGTCGTGGAATTCGGCCCGCTCAATGCGACCATTCATCAAATCAATGAGCAGGTATCGGTGGCTGACCTTGATCTGCTTTCAGTGTGTTATGAAAATATTTTGGAGAGGGTATTAACGGCTTGATTGGTTTCGTATGGAAAGATTTCACAGATTCACCTATACTCCACGACCGCAAGTACAGCCCGTTCTCCTGACTTCACAACATCCGCACATATGTCCGAATCAGCAAATCCGATCAATTTTATCCGTCAGGAAATTGAAGCTGATCTGGCGAGTGGCAAGCACAATACAATCGTCACACGATTTCCGCCTGAACCAAACGGATATCTGCATATCGGGCATGCAAAGTCGATCTGGCTCAACTTTGGAATTGTGGAAGATTATAACGGCCGGTGCACCCTGCGGTTTGACGATACCAATCCGGCCAAAGAAGATGATGAGTTTGTAAAGGCGATCGAAGAGGACGTGCGCTGGTTGGGATATGAGTGGAGTGAAATTACCCACGCTTCCGATTACTTTGATCAACTTCACCGGTTTGCTATTGAACTGATCGGCAAAGGTCTGGCTTATGTCGACAGTCTGAGCGCGGAACAGATAAAGCAGTACAGGGGAACGCTTTGTGAGCCGGGCAGAGGCAGCCCGTTTCGCAGCCGCCCGGTGCAGGAAAACCTGGACCTGTTCGAGCGGATGCGACAGGGTGAATATTCAGAAGGTGAACATGTACTGCGCGCAAAAATTAATATGGCTTCACCGAATATGAATTTGCGGGACCCGGTAATTTACCGGATTTTGCATCACGTTCATCAGCGAACCGGAGACAAGTGGTGCATCTATCCGCTGTATGATTTTGCCCACGGGCAGGGGGATGCGATCGAAGGGGTCACGCATTCCCTGTGCACACTGGAATTCGAGAACCACCGGGCCTTGTACAATTGGTTTCTGGATAATTTGCAAGTACCCTGCCACCCCCGACAGATCGAATTTTCGCGAATGAATCTGGACTACACGGTGATGAGCAAACGCATGCTGACGCAACTGGTGGAGAATAATCATGTCAACGGATGGGATGATCCGCGAATGCCTACCCTGTCGGGACTTCGCCGACGGGGATATACGCCAGGAGCGATCCGTAATTTCATTTCTTCGGTCGGAATTACCAAACGCGACAACATCATAGAGATTGGCGTTCTCGAAAACCGCATTCGTGAAGACCTCGACCCGGTAGCGCCACGGGCGATGGCCGTATTGAATCCTCTCAAGGTCATTATCGAAAATTATCCGGCTGGACAAACAGAGGAAATAGAGGCGCCCAACCATCCGGGCAACCAGGCCATGGGCAAAAGGAAGATCAGGCTGTCGAGGGAAATTTTTATCGAAAGGGATGATTTTATGGAAGATCCTCCGAAAAGGTTTTATCGACTCGGTCCGGACCGGAAAGTGCGCCTGCGATACGGATTTGTGATTCATTGCAAAGAGTTGATACGCGACGAGAACGGGGAAATAACGCAACTGGTATGTGAATACGACCCGGATACACGTCATGGCAGGCAGCCCGAAAGCGGAAAGGTGAAAGGTATAATTCACTGGGCATCTGCCAGCCATTGTGTGGATGGCGAAGTACGGTTATATGATCGGTTGTTTTCTGAAGCAAATCCCCTGGCTGACAAATCCAGGGAATTCACGGATACGATCAATCCTGATTCGATCAAAATTCTGACAAACTGCAAGTTCGAGCCGATGCTGGCTGACGCTGCCGGTGATATCCGATTTCAGTTCGAAAGATTGGGATATTTTTATCCTGACAAAGACCATGGCGCAACGCAACCGGTTTACAATCGAATCGTAACCCTGCGCGATACCTGGGCAAAACTTCAGCAAAAATTCTATTGAACCCTGACTATGGAATTCCTGATTGAATATGGTTTGTTTCTTGCCAAAGCGATTACCATTGTTCTGGCAATCCTGATCGTGGTCGGAGGCATTGCTTCCGTGGCCATGCGCCAGAAAAAATCTTCGGACAGGCAACTGGCGGTTACCCATATTGGCGATCAGTTCGAGGAGATGGAAAAAACGATTTCGACGGCTGCGCTTTCGCCGGATGCAGTGAAGCAGTGGAACAAAGCTGAAAAGAAAAGGCTCAAACAGGAAGCCAGGGCGCAGAAAAAAGCGCACAAGGCGTCCAAAAAAAGTAATGATTCCCCGGCAACGAAAAAACGGGTTTTCGTGATCAATTTTATTGGTGACATCAAGGCCAGCAGCGTCGAAAACATGCGTCAGGAAATCAGTGCGGTGCTGACCTGTGCAACCACGAACGACGAGGTGCTGGTGAGACTGGAAAGTGGCGGAGGTACGGTACATGGTTATGGACTGGGCGCTTCACAGTTGCAGCGCATCCGGGAGCGGGAAATACCGTTGACGGTTTCAGTGGATATGGTCGCGGCGAGTGGCGGCTACATGATGGCGTGCGTTGCCAACAAGATCATTGCCGCCCCGTTTTCCATCATCGGATCGATTGGTGTACTTGCCCAGATTCCAAACCTGCATCGGTTTTTGAAAAAACATGATGTTGACTTCGAACAACTTTATGCCGGTCAGTACAAGCGAACTCTCACCTTGTTTGGCGAAAACACATCCAAGGGGCGTACCAAGGTGCAGCAGGATCTTGAAGAAACCCATCAACTGTTCAAGGATTTCGTGAAAAGCCAGAGGCCCGGTCTGGATATCGACAAGGTGGCTACAGGTGAACACTGGTTAGGCATCCGGGCGCTGGAACTTGGCCTGGTTGATGAGTTGCAAACCAGTGACGACTATCTGATGGCGCGTAGAAGGGAATCGGAACTGATGCTGGTCGAATATTCAAGGAAAAAATCATTGTCGGAAAAACTGACCAGCCTGATGTCGATCAAGTGGCAGAAAAATACCAGGGAAATTCAGGATATGGACAAACCGTTGTTAATGTGACGGAGCCGTTTCCACAAGAACCGGTTCGTAACACCCACCAAATACGCCCTTGGCCAAAGTCAGGCCCCAGCCCAGGGTGAGTAGGACCGCAGGATCTACTTCTGGCGCCTGCGATTGGGGCGTCGCCTCACTGCGATGGCATCTGCGTTCATCTTGCCTTCGAGTATCGCCCTGCCCCCTTTACTGATCTCGCCGAGATCTGTCACCACCTGACGGGCATCCGGCTTAGGGTTTTCGGACAGCCGCGGCTGGCGGACATGCCGGTCAAGCGCATGGCGCATGGCGTGGACATGCTCGAATGTAGAACCACAGCAGCCTCCGATTATCCGTGCACCCGCATCATAGGCAAGGCAGGCATACCGTGCCATCAGCGCTGGCTCTCCGCCATAGCTGATCACGCCATCGACATACTCAGGAATACCACAGTTACCCTTTGCGACCAGAATATCACCGTCATTGGCAGCGCTGGAAAGGTTCAAAATTCCGCACACTGTTTCAGCCGGACCCAAACCACAATTGGCGCCAAAGGCGTGGGGACGAACAGTCATGCTGCGCGACATCTCGGCGAATTCTGCCGGAGACAACCCCATCATCGTACTGCCATTCGTATCAAAACTTAAAGTGCAGACGATAGGCAGATTTGTGGTACTCGCTCCGGCCAGCGCTGCGATCACTTCTTCCTTCGAAGACATGGTTTCGACCCAGATGATATCCACGCCTCCCTGTGCAAGCGCCTGAGCCTGTTCTGTGAATACAGAAGTCGCTGAAGCCATGGTCAGCGAGCCCAGATTTTCAAAAAGCTCTCCTGTCGGACCTATCGAACCTGCCACAAGGACGTCCCTCTGCCCGGCATCGACAACAGACCTCGCAATTTGTGCAGCTTTGAGATTGAGTTCCTTGACCCGCGTCTCACTGGCGTGCAGTTTCAGTCGATAGTAATTTCCGCCAAAACTGTTGGTCAGAATGATGTCAGAGCCGGCATCCACGAAACCTTGATGAAGTTTCGCTATCCGGTCAGGGTGGTCCTCATTCCAGAGTTCCGGGCAAGCCCCGGTTTCCAATCCCATTTCAAACAGGCTGGTCCCGGTGGCGCCATCCGCCAGCAGAAAGGGGTGTTGTGAGATCATTGTTTTCAAAGTGGTCGGCATCCAGGGTCTCCAATGTATGAACCAAGTCAGTCATTTCAGAGTCTCGCCGAATGGACAGACAGATTCAAGCGGCCGGGCCTGGTTCGATGCCGATGTGAATTGTGTCACCTTCGAGCTTTACAGGAAAAACCTTGAGGTCGATTTCAGCGGGGAGACTCATCGCCTTGCCTGTCTTTATATCAAAACAGGCGCCGTGCAACGGGCATTCGATCTCGCCCTGCTCGACAAAACCGTCACAAAGGCTGACGTATTCATGGGTGCACAGTCCATGAGTCGCGTAAAACTTGCCGTCGACCCGATAGAGCGCGATCTCTTCCTTTCCCACGACGACAGCCATCACTTCATCGTCGTCCAGATCATTTATGTTTGCCACAGCATGAAATTGTATTTTCCCGGCAGGCTCGTCGACAGATTTCGAATGTTTAACCTCGGACTGTGGTTTTTCAGTGCCTTCAAGTTCGACAACAACCGAAGACTGTTCAATTGAAACCGGATAGATTCGAAGTTTTCTACCATGACCCGGGGCCAGGCATTCTCCGGTTTTAATGTCGAACTTCCATCCATGCTGCGAGCATTGGATTGTCGTCCCCTGAAGTTCGCCTTTGACCAATTGGGCGCCTTTATGTGTACAGTGATTCTGGGTCACGAAAAATTCGCCGCCCACATTGTACAACGCAAAGCGCGTTCCTTCGACCATAACCGTTTTGCAATTCCCTGGAGAAATTTCAGAAATTTCACAGAGCACGTGTTTAGTCATAAGCAATCCCGCCCATTGAATGACTCACATCTGGCGACCTGGACAGGTCGCCAGCACAAGTCAATTATGGCTGAAGGTTCAGTGCATCAATCACATTGCGGGAAAAGAAGCGCTCTCTCTGCCACTCTTCCATGTCGGGATACAGTTCGATGTACATGTCCACACCACTGACGCCACTTGAATCCCAGTGCGGGTAATCGCTGGTCAGCCCCATGTTGCGGCCGCCGAACCATTGTACCGTCTCCTGGAGCAAAGCCTCAGCCGGTTCAAAAGAACAGATTGTGCATTGTCTCTTGAAGTACTCAGAGGGGAGAATGGTCAGTTCCGCTGTCTCGCTCCTGGGACGGCCAGTAACGTGTTCGTCCATACGAAACAGAAAATAAGGCACCCAGGTTGCTCCGGCTTCGCAAAATAACACCTGAAGCGCAGGATGGCGTTCGAGCACGCCATATCCGATCAATCCGCACATGCCGGTGGCCATTTCGCAGGGATGGGAAACGACATGAGCGAGCCAGTACTTGTCAAATTTGTAGTCGGTGCTGTAGCTGGCGTTGTAGGTACCGGTCGCTTCATGGAACAGCAGGGCCATGCCCAGATCAGTCATGGTCTTCCAGACCGGGTCCCAGCTTTCTTCCCAGTAATGCACGCCATTCATTATGTTGGGTCGCATCCAAACCGCTTTTGCGCCCATTTTATGGCAACGCTTGATTTCCTCTACCGCCCATTCGGGTTGCAGAGGAATGGTAGCGCACCAGATATGGCGTCTGCTGGTGGCATAATCTTTCGCCATCCAGTCGTTATGGGCCCGGCCAATGGCGTATTGCAATTCGAGATTGATAATATCGGGAATGAATAATCCTACGGTCGGGAACCAGATGCCGATATCGACGCCGCCCATGTCCATATCTTCGTCCCGATACCTGATTGAGTGTTGGTGCGCCACGTCGTATTTCAATGATTCGCCACGCGGACGCTGGTCACCACAGCCTTCGAGGCGTCCGGCGCCATACCCACGGGGCTTCTGGTAGAGACGGCCCTCCATCATGATGCGTGGTGAACCCTGATTATCGGTTACCAGTTTGGGTGCTTCTTTTTCGAATTCCGGATCAAGGTATTTGGTCAGCGCCTCTGGCGGCTCGATAACGTGACGGTCAGCATCGATGACAAAAAAATCCCTGGCCGTTGTTTTACTATCAGAACGCCAGGAATCAGCGATCGCTTGATAGTGTTCTTCAGTGGTTGTTTTGGCTACTGTGTTGGTCATTCAGTTTGCTCCTGTTCAATCAAGTATAAAATTCAGGCGCACAATCTAACCTGAATCAAATCAGGTAGCTGTCAATTAATGGACAAATGGCAAGCCGGTGAATCCAGAGTAAAGACGGCGAGGAACGTCTGTAACTCGGAAAATTGTCAAATAATTGACATAAGTAAAATGAATGCAAGAGCAGAGTGTATTAATGTAATGCAGTTTGATGCTCTGAACCAAAGAGCAGTATATGAACAATCTGTACAGGTCACATACGGTTACCTGAACATCAAATGAGGAATTCGATATGAAAACACATTTTCTCGCTGTTAGTATGTCAGCGGCCGTTTTTGCCATTGCAACCACCAGCGCCACAGTCAGTGCCCAGGATTTTCCGTCACGCCCGGTAGACATGGTTGTGAATTTCGGACCCGGAGGCGGCGCTGACGGCATGGGTAGAACCGTGGCGCGTCTGCTTTCACCGATTATCGGTGTGCCTGTACCGGCGTCGAATGTCTCAGGCGCCGCAGGTAATACGGGTTTAACCACAGTAGCAAACGCCGAAGCGGATGGTTATACCATTGGCACCATGACGGGTTTGACTGTGTCGTCATGGGCCTCGGGTATGGGCGAACTGACACCCGATGATTTTTCCTATCTGGGTATTGTCCAGTCTTCACCGTCGATGTTGTTCGCGCCGGCTGACAGTCAGTTTCAAAATTATCAGGATCTGCTGGATTATACCGCCGCCAATCCCGGAGAGGTCCGTGTGGCTACGGCTGGACTCGGTACGCTCGATG
Organism: Arenicellales bacterium; assembly: GCA_963663315.1. Lineage (GTDB taxonomy): Bacteria > Pseudomonadota > Gammaproteobacteria > Arenicellales > Poriferihabitantaceae. The sequence continues at coordinate 1,498,227 of OY760176.1, forward strand.
ATTTAACTGTGAAGTTTCTCGGCACTAAAGGCCATGAGATGAAAAATGTGCCTTACTCCAAACCTGCAGAGCGTTATATTTCGCCATTGGGTGGTCATACCGAACTCCTGTATGAAGAGCCCGGCGATGTTGTCCAGTTTCTGGAAGCCGGGCAGATGCGGCCTCTGGTTGTGTTCCGTGAAGAACGTCACCCCCGATTTCCTGATGTGCCAACCTCTTACGAATTCGGTCATGAGATATCGTTTCCAAACTGGCGTGGCATTGTGACTTCGGCAAGTGTACCGGCAGAACGGATTCAGGTACTTAACGAGGCAATGTCGGAAGTGGTGGTTCACGGTGACTGGAAGGAGTACTGCGCGGTCAAATTCAGTTGCAAGGAAGCCACCACGCCAACCGAAAGTCTGGCGTTCGTGAAACAGCAGTATATAGACCTGTCGAAATTCATGAAACAGTTCGGGATTACCAATTAGGCCATTCCGTCAGATAACCTGAACTCTCCGGGGCGCTCTGACTTTGAAGTCGGACCTGCGTTGAATTGCCCGGATGACCCGATTTCGATTCACCGGTCCGTTAATAGCGGTTTGTGCCGGACTGGCTGTATTACTGACGCTCAACACAGGGGATACCCGACTAGTCATCGATGCCAGTGGTTATGGCCCCCTGAGTTGGCCTCGGGTGATGCTGTGGGGCACCGTTATCGCGGGTTTGCTATGGGGGTTATCGCGCTTCCTTGATCGATCTGAAAGCCCTGACGGACAGGGGATAAGCGCCACACGCCATGATAATCCGGGGCTTGTAGCCGGGGTTGTGGTGGTGGTGTTATATGGTGTCACCATGATCTACATCGGTTTCGCGATTGCCACCTTCGTGTTTCTTGTGACATGGTTTGTGATAGGGGGCATGCGGTCTGCGTGGAAAATTCTTGCTAACAGTGCGATCGGCACAGGGGTACTGCTGTATTTATTCCTCAAGGTTGCGTATCTGCCGTTACCACGTGGTAGAGGAATCATGGATACGGTAACCGTAAGCATCTACCGGTTTCTAGGCATTTATTGATTTGATTGATATTCTGCAAAATTTAATGGTGGGACTGTCACATCTGTTCGGCATTACACCATTTTTATTGTTGGTCGCTGGAATATTTGTCGGCGTCATCGCTGGCGCATTACCTGGCATATCGTTTGTCAACGCGATGGCCCTGGCTTTACCCTTTACTTATGTAATGAACCCGATCAATGCCATGGTTTTTCTTTCCGGCCTGTATTGTGGAGGAGTCTTCGGGGGATCGATATCCTCGATTCTGATCAACATACCCGGGTCACCTGGATCATTGCCGGCAACCTGGGATGGCTATCCGATGACCCAGCGGGGTGAATCGGCCAGGGCCCTGGGGATTGCAATCACCTGTTCTGCCATTGGCGGCGTGGCCAGTGCGCTGATGATGATTTTTTTGTCACCGCCATTTGCCAGATTCGCTTTGAAATTCGACCAACCAGAGTTCTTCGCCGCCACGGTCCTGGGCTTGATATCGGTGGTTGCAATCGCCAAAGGCAATATGATGTCGAGTATGGTTTCCCTGTTCCTCGGATTGGCTGTCGGCAGTATCGGTCTGGACCCGCTCTATGCGATACCCCGTTTAACGTTTGGTTGGCATGTACTGGACAACGGAGTAAGCTTTGTTGTCGTTTTGATAGGCATGTTTGCCATTGGTGAGGTGCTGGGCTGGATCAGCAGCGATTCAAAGGCAAATATTCGCCCCGCCATGCAAACCCGTGCCCGATTACCGAGTTTCATGGACCTTTACAAATTGAAAGGGACGATTGCGCGCAGTACCGGTATTGGCTGTACGATCGGTGCAATACCCGGTGCGGGCGCGATCATCGGCGCAATTATTGCATACGGCGTGGAAAAACAGGTTTCCAGCCGCGGGGACGAATTTGGCACCGGGGTTGAAGAGGGACTGGCCGCACCCGAAACTGCAAAAAATGCGACCACCGGCACAGCGACCATTCCTTTACTGACTCTTGGCATTCCGGGCAGCGCTGCCACAGCCATCATGCTTGCAGCGCTGATGTTGCACGGTGTCAATCCCGGGCCAATGCTGTTCATCACCGGGATTGATTTGGTCTACACCGTGTTTGCAGCCTATCTGGTTGCCAATCTTCTGATGATTGCCATAGGTATGCTGGTGGCGCGCGGCTTTGCGCTGTTGATGAAAATTCCGCCGGTGCTGTTATTCGGATTTATCGTGGTGCTGTGCCTTGTGGGTGCGTTCGGCGTTCGAAACAACATGGCAGATGTTTATATCTGTATCGGTTTTGGCATTCTCGGTTATTTGTTATCACGCTTCAATGTGCCTTCTGCACCGCTGATTCTTGGTGTCATCCTTGGACCATTGGCTGAAAGATATTTTCTGACATCGATGATTTCGTATGATAATCAAATCTCAGTATTTGTTACTCGTCCGTTAAGCGGGTCAATTCTTTTTATTGCGTTTGCATTCCTTTGCTGGTCACTTTGGCCAAACATCAAACAACTGCTGGCACGATTCAATGGCCGCACATGAGTCAATTCAAGCTCGGATACTGGAGATCGGGTTTTTGATCTGCTGACCTTATGGAGTTCACCTTTAATCCGCTGGTGGCATTTGGCTGGAGTATATTCGCCGGATTCCTGATGGCGATGGGTGCAGGTGGTGGCGGTATCGTGGCCGGGATCGGCCACATTTCAATTTTGGGAGTCGGCGACCCCAATATGATCAAGGCGGTCAATCAGATGCTTGAATTGACCAGCAGACTGTTTTCGGTACCGCTTTATCTGAAACAGAAAAGACTGATCTGGCCGTTGGTGTTTTCCTTTGGTGTCGGTGCACCACTCGGTGCGATAGCGGGTTCCTGGTTTTCGAAAAACTATCTTGCGGATTTGCAAAGCTACCGTCTGGTGTTCGGTGTATTGATCATGCTGGTAGCGGGACGTACGCTATACGAATCATTTATCAAACCTTCGCAACGCAGCAAACGCCTGCAAAAGTCATTTGATATATCCGAGTATGTCCAGTCTGAACGTGCTGATAATCGCCGTGCAGCATTCACCGCGCCACGTCTGATCCGGTTCGGTCTGGTGCGTACACGGCTGGGGTTTGGTACCCGCCGGTTCGACTTTAATCCTGTGTCCGCTGCGGCAGGTGGGTTTGTCATCTCCTTTGTCGGCGCCATGCTGGGCGTGGGCGGCGGCTTTCTGGTAATGCCTTTTATGGCGAGCATACTTTTATTCCCGATGTTCTTTTTAGCCGGTACGGCATTGGTGGCGCTGATGTTACCACTGACAGTGAGTATCCTTACCTATCTGCTGCTGAACGTCGATATCGACTGGGCCCTGGTCGCAGTCGAAGTACCGGGAATCGTAATCGGTTCAGTTATCGGCCCGATGATCAATCAACGCCTTAATGAGCAGTATCTGCGACGGTTCGTTGCATTTGTGCTGATATGTGTAGGGGGTTATTATCTTACGTAACAAGTATCCCGATCTGATGCTGATCAAAATAATCTTCGATAGCCGACCCTGCTGATTAAATGCAATTCGCACTGTCCATTGATCTCGAACGCTGTACAGGCTGTCGCGCTTGCGAGGCGGCCTGCAAGCTGGAAAATCGACTGACAGAAGGCATTTTTCGAAATCGCGTTTACTGGGTCGCTCCAACAGATAAAAATGAGCGATTCGAGTTTATTGTGAGCGTATGCCAGCAATGTGCGCGTCCGGCCTGTTTGCGGGCATGCGGTGCGGGCGCAATCTCGAAGTGTCACGATACCGGGGTTGTGCAGATTGACAGTGATTCGTGTACTGGTTGCCAGGAATGTGTACAGGCCTGCCCTTATGGTGCGATAAGTTTTGATTTCCGGCGCCACAAGGCAGAAAAGTGCGATCTGTGCGCAGACCGTCGGGCAACCAATCGCGGTGACCCGGCCTGTGCGGAGGCTTGCCCTGGTCGCGCCATCAAATTTGGCGAGCGCACTGCCCTGATATCAGAATCTCGTGCAGAGGACCGCGAAATTCGTGACATCGATCATTTCGGGCTGGCGCCGGCAACGCTTTATCTTGAACACTTGCCACGCACCGGACAGTCATCATATCCGGCCGATACCTTGACGGATACCTTGACCGATACCAATGAATAATCTCAATAAACGGTGGCGCCGTAAATCCAGCGGCAATTCCACCACGGAGCCTGTGCAGGGTACTTATGCGGTGCGCCAGCGACGCAGTGCACTTTACCGCATTCGTGAAGGAGCAGCCCGCCTCAGCCGGGCACTTTTGTCTTCCCGGCCTGATGTCGCGCAATATCCGTATACTGAAGCGGGTCAACATCCGAGGCCGGACCGCAGCGTGATTGGCGCCTGTCCTGTTTGCTTCAACAGCTGCCCGGTTACCTATCACCTGACAGACAGTCGTTTGACTTCGATTACCGGTGTCAAGAGTGATCCTGTGACCAAGGGGCGTCTATGTCCAAAAGGGCAATTTCAGATCCAGATGTATAACTCCCCGGATCGACTCACGCAGCCCCTCAAGCGCGTTGGCAAGCGAGGCGAAGGCCGCTTCGAACCAATTGATTGGGACACCGCACTCGACGAGGTCGCGGAGCGCCTGAAGTCGGTTCGCGAACGCTGGGATGCCAGAGCGCTTGCCATTTTTACCGGCACCCGTTCCAGTTGGCTGAACAAGGCGGGAGGCGCCGCGTTGTTCGCCGAGTTATATGGCACACCAAATCAGGAGGGCACCGCGTCGCTTTGTGCCTCCGCTGCGGCTCAGGCCTTCAGGGTCACTCAGGGCGCCGCTCCTGGCGGTAACAGTTTCACCGAAACCGATCTTGGTTCGGCGGACTATTATCTGTTTGTCGGAGACAATATGGCGGAAACCAGACCGGTTTATTTTGGACTGATTCACGATTGCCGGATTGCCAACGGCGCCCGTATGGTTGCTGTCGACCCCCGCCAGTCGGCTACCGCTGCCAAGGCGGACGAATGGATAGAAATCCGACCTGGAACCGACATGGCATTGGCGCTCGGCATGATGTTCCATTTGCAGGATCACAATCTGATAGATCGACCCTTCCTGCAAAGGCATGTTGCGGGCTGGGAACGTTTATGTGAATTTCTATGCGAAAAAGAGTATACCCCGAAGTGGGCGGCTGCGGTTACCGATATACCTGAAGCGACCATTTGTCGTCTTGCCGATGAACTGGTCCGGGCGAAGCGTGCCGTGGTGTTTGGCGGCAAGGGTCTTAACCAGCACAGTAATGGATTTCAGTCCAACCGGGCGTTCCACATGCTTTGCCTGCTTGCTGGCCATTGGGCACGCCCAGGCGCCGGATTCATGAATCTGAATCGGGGGTTGCCGCTGCATGCCCATGCTCCCGAAGGCCGTGCTCCGAAACGAGGGCCTGCGCTGCGCAAATCACCTACAGGCTGGATTGACGCGATGATCAGTGGACGTCCGTACCCGATAAAAGCATTTATTTCTACCGGCAATCCGCTTTCGACCTGGCCCGGTCAGGCTAAATTACGTGAGGCCATGCAAGCACTTGATCTGGTGGTTTACATGGAATTATTTCCCCACGCGACATATTATTATGCCGACTACGTATTTCCGACCACGTCAGCGCTGGAAGTCGGTGATGTCAATCGATCCAACGATGATCGACGGGTCGGCTGGATTGAAAAAGCCATCGATGGGCCTGGTGAAGCGCGTTCTGACCTGCACTTCTGGGTTGAACTCGGTAAACGGTTTGACTTTCAAGACGTATTGAAAGACGAGTATAAACTTGATCCCGCGCGTTTCTGGGACGAACAGATGATTGGCGCACGCGGCATGGAAGGACTGACCACCGAACGCATGAAGAAGAATCCCTCGCGCTGGATTCGTGGACCTCTGGCGGAACCGGGCGCAGCAGAAGTCGAAACCCTGTTTCAGGATGGGTCAGTATATCCAGGGGATCCCGGAGGACGACAGATTCCGACTGAAACCGGTAAATTTGAAATCTGGACTGAGGCGCTGGAGCAAAAGTTCCTGCCCTACGGGTTATCGCCACTGCCTGAGTTCTACTCGGACCCGGATCAACTCACTGACCTGCCCTATCTGCAATATCTGGCGTCCGATGAGGAAGAAGGGGTACCGTCTCCAGTCTGGGACGGGGCTGCCATGACCAGTCCGGTCCGCATCGTCAATACGCCGATAAAGCGGTCACCTCTGTACGATACAGAGCTGGTCAGTGGTCGACCGCCTGCGCCGCATTTTCACTCATGGACACACTGGTTCTGGCAGGCACAGGAAATGTGGCCCGAGCAGTTTGTCATGATCCATCCGGGCAAAGCCGGACCGCTTGGTATAAAGGACCGGGATCGGGTCATCATCGAAAACCCGCATGGCTCTATAGAAGTGGTGGCCTGGGTACATACCGGCATTCGCCAATCTTCGATATTTGTGCCGATTGGCTGGGACGAACGACAAAAACGTGATCCTGCCGCCAGCGTCAACTGGCTGATCGATCATCACTTGCGCGATCCTGTTTCTGATCAGACCAACATGAAGTCTGTGCTGGTGCGCATACGAAAAGCCTGACAGGAAAAATCTGATGGCATCGGAAAACCGGATCCTTAGCCTTATTACGCTCTGCTTATTCTTCCTGTGTGCAGTATATTTACTCGGCGGGGTGAAATGGCTGCCCTGGGATTTGCGTCCCGGGTCACCGACCGGTCAGTCTCTGGGGATCTGCGCCGCCCTGATCCTTCTGGGGACGCTGTACTACGTTCCTGTGCGCCGTTCAGACAACACATCGCTGTCAAAACCGGCAGCGCAGACATGGCACGGTCTGGCCGGGACGTTTGGAATCACATTAGCCATCGCGCATAGCGGGTTTGCCTTGAGGGAATGGTCCACTCTGGTATTGCTGGCGACAATTGGACTCCTTTCTACCGGCCTTTACGGTCGGGTGATTGCGCCGTTGCGAGCGGGGGCGACATTCGGTCGCAGCGCAATTCCATACGCCACATCGGTGCAGTCCGCTGCGACATCGAATGCGACATCGAATCAGGCCCGCGAACTGATACGCGCCAAGAGAAGTCTGTTGAAGAGTCTGGCCGCTGATGCCGGTGAAGGTGAATTCATCCTGCGCTGGCATCACTGGACCCGGCATCCGCGTATTGCTTATGGATATTATCGCCTGAACGTTGCCGAGCGGCGCATGCTGGCACACCATCCACTTAGCGGTAACAGCGCGATACCGGTAATCGAGCGATACTGGCGACGTTTCCATCTATGGCTTGCTGTATTGTTCATTTTCGGCATCGTTGCCCATATAATTACAACCGTATTATTTGCGGGTTATGTCGCTGACGGGCGCGAGATTTACTGGTGGCATCTGACCAAATGGTGATTTATTCGATTCAATGTATGTCCCTGGTCAATAATGTGACATTAATTTTTTTACGGATAATGAATATTTCAATTCTTGAAGTGATATAAATTTGAGGCCACGGGAAATGAACAACGATATGCGACGGATCGAAAATCGCCGGAAGTATCTCGCAGAGGCGGTTGACGAATTAAAAATAAATCAGATTCAACGCCATATATTTCTATGCTGCGACCAGAATAAACCAAAGTGTTCTCTACAGGACAAGAGTCTGGAATCGTGGGATTTTCTGAAAAGCCGGCTGAAGGAACTGGAACTGATAAAAGAGGGTGGGGTTTATCGAACCAAGGCAAACTGTCTGCAGATTTGTACCCACGGACCGATTGCAGTGGTTTACCCGGAAGGAGTCTGGTACCACTCGTGCACACCGGAGGTGCTGGAGAGAATTATCCAGGAACACTTGATCGGTGGCAAGCCGGTCGATGAATTTGTATTCACGACGCACCCTCTTCAAGCGGCGGTTGCGGAGCAGGGATAACGGTTTCAGGCCGAACGGATAAATTGATCGGATGGATACCTGGAGTTCGTTCTGGAGTTCGTCAGACCGGATATTTCGCTGCCTGCAGGCCCTGCAAATCCGTAATGATGATTTTGCGGTTGCCAATTTTGATATACCCCGCACTCTTGATGTTATTTAATGCGCCATTTACAAATTGTCGGGATACGCCAACCATGGATGCCAGGTCTTCGTGAGATAGTTTAAGGTCAATCAGTACACCCTGATCACATTTCACCCCGAAACTTGCAGACAAGTCGAGCAGAACACCACGTACCCGGTCCTCGGTAGAGTGGGTTGCCAGACTCAGCGCCAGATGCGTAACCCAGTGCAGGCGCACGGATAGGGCACGAACTACTTGTTGTGCAAGTTCCGGGAACCCTTCCAGCATGTTATAGAAGTTGCTCAATGGCAATATGTAAACGGTGGACAGGTCGAGAAATCGGACGGTCATCTGACGGTTTTCCAGACCACTCAAATCTGCTCCCCCCAGAATATCTCCATCGGACCAGAACCCTGTGACACCAGCTTTGCCTTCGGGACTATAATAAGTGGACATCGCTTTACCCTTGGTCAGAAAAGCGACAAATCCACCAACGTCACCCTGTGTCCACAACGTATCACCGCGCTGAAAATGCTGTTTGCTGCATTCGCTTAATATGGCATCACGGTATTGTTCCGGGATCGAGCCAAGTACATCCAGATGCCCGCCGAGATTGGATGAATTCATTGAAGCCACGCAAGAGTGCTGATTATTCTGCGGCTGCGGCGACTACGGCTCTGGCTATCTGCTCAGTCAACAATTGTACCTGATTGACATCCACTCCTTCCGTCATGACTCTGAATACGGATTCGGTACCGGATGGTCTGAGCACTACACGACCGGTCCGATTCAGTTCCCCTTCTGCATCCGTGACTGCTTCGAGCACATGCTTGTGGGAGGCGAGTGCATGCCTGTCAGCATTGCCGATGGGGACGTTGATCATGTGCTGTGGGTAGATTTGCATGCCGTCGGTCAACTGATCCAGAGATTTACCGGTTTCCAGCATCACCTCAAGCACTTCCAATGCCGCAACAATGCCGTCACCGGTGTTGGATTTATCCCGACAGATAATATGGCCCGATGTCTCCCCGCCCAAATTCCAATTTTGTTCGACCAGTGCCTCGTGGATATAGCGGTCGCCTACCCGGGTTCGTAGAAACGGAATCGACATTGCTTCAAAAGCATGTTCGAGTCCAAGATTGGTCATCAGCGTACCCGCAACGCCGCCTGACAACCGTTGTGTGGATTTGCGATGTTTGGCAAGGATATAAAGAATCTGGTCACCGTCAACTGTATTGCCGGCACTATCCACCAATATTACCCGGTCTGCATCGCCATCCAGAGCAATACCGACATCGGCGCCCGTTTCACTGACTGTGGTTTTGATCAGATTCAGATCAGTGGAACCACAATTGTGGTTGATGTTGAAACCATCCGGATGATTGGCAATGGCGACGATATCCGCCCCCAGTTCCTCCAATACCCCTGGCGCCACGTCGTAGGCTGCTCCATTCGCACAATCGACCACGATTCGCAGGCCAGCCAATGACCTGGATTCATCAAATGTACTCTTGCAATGTTCGATGTATCTTCCATGGGCATCAGAAAATCTTTTGGCCTTGCCCAGTTCTGCGGAAGGGACACAAACCTGTGGCCGATCCATCATTTCATCAATTTGCGTTTCCAGGACATCATGCAGCTTGGCGCCGTCCGAGGAAAAAAATTTTATTCCGTTATCGTGAAATGGATTATGGGAAGCGCTGATCATTACACCGGTGCAGGCTCTGACAGTACGGGTAAGATAAGCAACGCCAGGCGTCGGCATGGGACCGAGCAGGGAAATATTGACTCCGGCCGATGAGAACCCTGCTTCGAGGGCAGATTCCAGCAGGTAACCTGAGACCCGGGTATCCTTTCCGATCAACACTTCATTACCTTTGCCAGCATTGACGAAGATTCGTCCTGCTGCCCAGCCCAGTTTAAGCATCGTGGAGGGGGTAATCGGTTCTTCTCCGACCCTGCCCCTTATACCGTCAGTGCCGAATAGAGATGACCTCATGGCTCAATGGACCGGAGGATGGTATGGCTTGAGACCAAGTATGACCTGTTATCAATTCAGTCTATCCGGGTTCGGCAGGTCCAGGTCAGATTCATCCAGCATGGGACTGCCATCGGATTTGGAATCCGAAGGGGGGGTCTTATCCGGTACCGCTTGGGGTGGTGTAGGATCCTTACCCGCCATGATTTCGTCCACCTGACTGGAGTTCAGCGTTTCCCATTCCAGCAAGGAATGTGCCATCACTTCAATTTTGGCTCGATTGTCTTCGACAATCGAACGTGCGCGGCCATATTGTTCTATAATTATCCGGGAAACTTCCTTCTCGACCTTCTCGGCGGTATCCGGACTGACATTACGCTGGGTAGACATTTCCCTGCCCAAAAATACTTCACTGTGATTGTCGCCATATACCCGGGGACCGAGCGTATCACTCATACCCCAGCGTGACACCATGTTCTGAGCGAGTTGGGTGGCCTGTTCGAAATCATTCGATGCACCGGTCGTCATTTGATTCATGAATACTTCTTCGGCAATTCGTCCACCCATCAACACCGCAATCCTGGCGAACAGGTATTCCCGATTATGGCTGTAACGGTCCTCTGTCGGCAGTTGCATGGTCACCCCCAATGCCCTGCCCCGTGGAATGATGGTGACCTTGTGAACCGGGTCAGTGTGTTCGGATAACACTCTGGCCACAACAGTATGTCCTGATTCATGATAGGCGGTATTCTGTCGCTCCTGTTCAGGCATCACGATGGAGCGTCGCTCAACTCCCATCAGGACCTTGTCCTTGGCTTTTTCAAACTGCTCCATGTTGACTACTTTCATGTTTTCGCGGGCGGCGAACAAGGCGGCTTCATTGATGAGGTTGGCAAGATCCGCTCCAGAGAAGCCGGGGGTGCCACGGGCAATGATCGCATGGTCAATGTCGTCATCCAGCGGAACCTTCTTCATGTGCACTTTCAAAATCGCTTCCCTGCCTCTGATATCTGGAAGTGGGACCGTCACCTGACGATCAAATCGTCCCGGGCGCAACAATGCCGGGTCAAGTATATCTGGTCGGTTGGTCGCGGCAATCACAATCACCCCTTCACCCGCATCAAAACCATCCATTTCCACCAATAGCTGATTCAGGGTCTGTTCGCGCTCGTCATGACCTCCACCGAGACCAGCGCCCCTTTGTCGACCGACCGCATCAATTTCATCTATGAAAATGATGCAGGGAGCATGTTTTTTGGCTTGATCGAACATGTCGCGCACCCTTGATGCACCTACACCAACAAACATTTCCACAAAATCCGAGCCGGAAATGGTAAAGAACGGAACCTTCGCTTCCCCGGCGATGGCCTTGGCCAGCAAGGTCTTGCCTGTACCAGGACTGCCGGTCATCAAAACACCCCGAGGTATCCGTCCGCCGAGTTTTCTGAAGCGGGACGGGTCTCTTAAGAACTCGACAAGTTCTCCGACTTCTTCCTTGGCTTCATCGACACCGGCAACATCTGCAAAAGTAAACCGATTCTTGTCCTCGGTCAGCATTCTGGCCTTGCTCTTGCCAAAACTCAAGGCCCCGCCACGACCGCCACCCTGCATTTGTTTCATGAAGAAAATCCACACACCGATCAACAGAAGGATCGGAAACGAACTGATCAGCAGATGCATCAGCAGTGAGGTTTCTTCTTTCTTCTTCGCCTTGATGTTAACCTTGTTTGCGACCAGATCATCTACCAGCTTGGGATCGTCAGGCGCATAAGTGACAAAGGTTTCGCCGCGATGGGTTGTGCCACGGATGGTCATGGTCTCGTTGTCAATTTCGACTGCTGTCACATTTCCCTGTTTGACCTGATCAAGGAATGCCGAGTAGACGATTTCGCTGCTTGAGCTACCACCCGGATTGGTGAAGTTATTGAAAACCGACATCAATACCATGGCAATCACCAGCCACAACAATATATTTTTTGTCATATTGGGCAACTTGTCTTCTCCGGATGAAATTCACTCTTTGTCGATATTGTTCTCATTATACGTTATCTGCTGCAAAATCATTTAAAGAATCAGTCAACAATTTGCGGTCGAAATCCCCGGGCAACAAGATAAACCTCCCTTGATTGTGAACGCGAAGCCACAGGTTTAACAGTCTGCACATCGTTAAAACAGACTTTAAAGTGTTTCCTGATTGAATTCGAGATTTCACCTTCAAATATCTTGGTCACCAGATTCCCTCCCCGGTTCAGGGTGTTCCTGCAAAAATCCAGGATAGCGACCTGTAACTTTTCAGCATTGGCCTGATCAGTGATACGTATACCAGTAATATTGGGGGCCATATCAGATAAAACAAGATCAACCCTGGATTCAGGAAAACATTGGCTGACTTTGTGCCGGATGGCCGGGTCGGTAAAATCTCCCTGGATAAATTGCACCTTCTCCAGTTTTTCCATAGGCAACAGATCAACCCCGGCGATCTGATTGGTCGGGGATATGCGACTCGCGGCATATTGCGACCAGCTTCCCGGTGCACAGCCGAGATCGACAATCAGGGTATCGGGCCTTATCAGATGGTATTTGCTGTCAATCTGCTCAAGTTTGAAAACTGAGCGTGCACGTAATCCCTGAGTGCGGGCCTGTCTGACGAAAATATCGCGATTCTGTCGATTCGACCAGTTGCCAGACCTCCGATTTTGTCTGTTGTTCCCCATAAAAAGACAAAAGGTCGGTCTGGCGCTCAACCTGGCTTTTTGAACTCCGGAAAATGTGAATTACTGTGGTCTGCTATCCGTCGCTGTTTTCGTTTTCATGAGTTCGGTCGACCAATTGCACGTAAGCCATCGGCGCGTTGTCGCCCACTCTGAATCCGCATTTCAATACTCTCAGGTATCCGCCCGGACGCTGTTTGAAATAAGGACCGAGATCATCGAATAACTTGCTCACCATTTTACGGTCCCGCAATCGTGCGAATGCCAGACGGCGGTTAGCTACACTGGAGATTTTGGCCAGTGTGATCAGAGGTTCTGCGAATCTTCGCAACTCTTTTGCTTTCGGCGCCGTAGTCTTGATCTGCTCATGCAGAAACAGCGAATTGGCCATGTTACTGAACATGGCTTTTCGATGTGATGAGGTTCGATTAAGGCTTCGGCCTGCTTTTCTGTGACGCATTTTCTAGTCCCGTCCCATTATGGTGCCCTCGTCTTCTTTAACCGAAGACGCCGGCGGCCAGTTTTCGATTTTCCAACCCAGCGTAAAACCCCGTTGTGCCAGTACATCCTTGATTTCGGTGAGGGATTTCTTACCCAGATTGGGTGTTTTCAACAGTTCCGTTTCCGTGTGTTGTACCAGATCGCCGATATAGTAAATGTTTTCAGCTTTAAGGCAATTCGCAGACCGCACTGTCAACTCAAGATCATCGACCGGCTTGAGCAGAACCGCATCGATTTCCGGTTCTTCTTCTACCATACTTTGAACCATGGATTCCTCCAGGTTTACAAATACGGCAATCTGATCATGCAAAATGGTAGCGGCCCTTCTTACTGCAACCTCCGGATCGATTGAGCCGTTGGATTCAATTTCCAGTATCAACCGGTCAAGGTCGGTCAATTGCTTGACCCTGGCATCTTCCACCGCGTAGGAAATCCTGGTTATCGGGCTGAATGAAGCATCAAGTTGAATCACTCCCACAGCACGGGACACATCCGTATCATTTAACCGGCTTTCAGCAGTCTGGTAACCGCGACCACGGCGAATGGTAATATCCATATCAAGCTCGGCATTCTTCGACAACGTGGCGATGTGATGGTTGATGTCAACCAACTCAATGTCGTCATCGAGTTGAATATCCGCTGCTGTCGCCACTCCGGGGCCTTTTTTTCGCAGAGAAACCACGGCCTTGTTGCGAGTGTGCATAATCATAGGCAGAGATTTCAGGTTCATCAGAATATCGATCACGTCTTCCTGTACACCTTCGAGGGTGGAATACTCATGCAACACGCCCTCTATTCGAACCTCGGTGACCGCACAGCCGGGCATCGAAGAAAGCATGATTCGTCGAAGTGCATTACCAAGAGTATGGCCGAATCCGCGCTCAAGAGGCTCAATGGTAATTCTCGAATGTTGTGCGTCAATGGTTTTGGCTTCCATCAGACGTGGTCTGAGAAATTCGGCGGTAGGATCCTGCATCAGTTGTCCTCGTGATTAAAAACGAAGTTTAAATTAAGAATAAATCAGAAATGTTTACTTGGAATACAGTGCAACAACCAGTGCTTCATTGATGTCCGGTGACAGGTCGGATCTTTTGGGGAGCATTTTATATACCCCCTTTACCGCAGCCGGGTCAGAGTCAACCCAGGGTACCAAACCAATTTGCTCTGATATCTCCAGTGCGGCAGTAATCCGCAGTTGTTTCTTGCTCTTCTCCACTACTTCAATTTCATCACCGGGTTTTACCTGATAGGAGGGCACATTGACCTTTACCCCGTTAACCATGATACATTTGTGGCTGACCAGTTGACGAGCTTCGGCACGAGTCACACCAAATCCCAACCGATAGACCACATTATCCAATCTGCTTTCGAGCAGTTGCAACAGATTCAAACCCGTTGAACCTGAAATCCGTGCCGCAGTTTTGTAGTAGTTACTGAATTGCTTTTCCAGTACACCATACATGCGGCGCAGTTTCTGCTTTTCCCTCAACTGGATGCCATATACCGTGCTTCTGGAGCGACGACCGGCAATTTTTACCCCGGGTGCACGATCAAACTTGCACTTTGAGTCAATCGTTCTGACCGGACTTTTCAGGAACAGGTCAGTCCCTTCCCGTCGCGCCAGTTTACATGTTGGACCAATATATCTTGCCATTAAACTTACCTGGATTTTTAATCTGAATTACAGTGTTACACGCGGCGTCGCTTGGGGGGACGGCAACCATTGTGTGGAATCGGGGTTATGTCAGAAATTGAATGAATCTCGAATCCCAGCGCATTCAACGCACGAATCGCTGATTCCCGACCCGGGCCCGGGCCCTTGATTTTTACTTCCAATTGTTTCACGCCCATTTCCTGAGCACGTCTGCCACAGCTTTCAGCAGCAGTCTGTGCTGCAAAAGGAGTGCTTTTACGTGACCCCCTGAACCCGGAATTACCTGCTGAGGCCCAACACAAAGTATCACCATGCCTGTCTGATATGGTAACGATGGTGTTGTTGAAGGTCGCATGGATATGCGCGATACCCTCAGTCACATTCTTTCTGATTTTTGCCTTTACTTTCCTGCTTGTTGCGCTTGCTTTGACCATAGGTTATCTGCCGTAAGTTATTCTCGGGTATATGACATTTATTTCTTGACTGCACGGGGCGGCCCTTTTCGGGTCCGGGCATTGGTTTTTGTTCTTTGACCATTAACCGGAAGCCCCTTCCTATGGCGCAGACCACGATAGCAACCCAGATCCATCAATCGCTTGATATTCATCGAAACCTCACGCCGGAGATCACCTTCCACTTCATATTTAGCGACTTCGGCACGAAGTCGCTCGGCCTGCTCATCATTCAGGCTGATGACCTTGCAATGGCGGTCAATTGCGGCATCATCACAGATTTTCTGTGCAGTACGACGACCAATACCGTAAATCGAGGTCAATCCTATCTCGATGTGTTTATGGTTAGGTAAATTGATTCCAGCAATACGTGCCATTTTTAATCTCTATAAATGGTTGGCGAGAAATTCAGGGTCGCAGATTCTATCAAAATTCGCGACTTCGATCAAATTCACCAACGCCTGTTATTATCAATTCGCCTGCACTAACCTTGACGTTGCTTGTGTCGTTGGTTAATGCAAATCACACGTACAATGCGATTCCTGCGGATTATTTTGCAATTTCTGCACATTTTCTTGACAGATGCCCTTACTTTCATTTTTATATCTCCGAATAATCCGGCTTCGCATTTCTAGCGAACGCCCTGGGGCCGTGAAAAAGGTGATTTTTTCATGATGCTCTCATATTGGCGGGACATCAAATGCGACTGAACCTGGGAAATCAGGTCCATGGTCACCACCACGATAATCAGCAGAGAAGTCCCGCCAAAGTAAAATGGAACACTCCATTTCACGATCAGAAACTCTGGAATCAGACAAACGAAGGTAATGTAGACTGCCCCAATCATAGTCAACTTTGAAACAACGTTGTCGATATAACGGGCACTTTGCACACCCGGTCGGATGCCGGGAATAAATGCGCCGGATTTTTTGAGATTGTCGGCAATCTCATTGGGGTTGAACACCAATGCCGTGTAGAAAAAGCAGAAAAATATGATCATCCCACCATATAACATGGTGTATACAGGTTCACCGGGTTGCAATTTGGTGGCGATATCGGTCATCCAGCCCATACTATCCACCTGGCCGAACCAACTGCCAAGACTGGCGGGGAACAGAATCAGACTCGATGCAAATATAGGAGGAATAACCCCGGCCATGTTCAACTTGAACGGGAGATGGCTGGTTTGGCCTGCCATCATTCTTCGACCTTGCTGGCGTTTCGCATAGTTCACCGTAATTCTGCGCTGACCACGCTCCACAAATACGACAAAGTAGGTCACTGCGATCGCTCCAACGAACAGGATCAGGACAATACCTCCGGATAACGCACCGGTACGGGCAAGCTCCAGCGTACCGGCTACCGCAGAAGGTAATCCTGAAACAATGGATGCAAAAATAATCAGCGAAATACCATTTCCGATTCCTCTTTCGGTAATCTGCTCTCCGAGCCAGACCAGAAACATGGTGCCTGAACAAAGTGTCGCTGCTGTGACTATTTTAAATCCGAGGCCTGGAATTAATATCACCGGACTGCCTGATACCTGCTGGCTTTCGATGGCGACTGAAATTCCAACTCCCTGAAACAGTGCCAGCACAACAGTAAAATAGCGGGTATATTGCGTGATTTTTCGTCTGCCTGATTCTCCTTCCTTTTTCAGTTGTTCAAGGCTCGGTACTACTGCGGTCATCATTTGCATGATGATTGATGCTGAGATATAAGGCATCACGCCCAGAGCGAAAATGGAAAGGCGACTCAATGCCCCTCCTGAGAACATATTGAAGATATCTACGATAGAGCCCTTGGTTTGCTGAAACAGCGCCGCAATGGCTACCGGATCCACCCCTGGAACCGGAATATGTGTTCCCAACCGAAATACCAGCAATGCACCCAGTAAAAACAGGATGCGCTGTTTAAGTTCTGACAGACTCCCGAACATGCCCGGAGTGGGTAAATTCTTCATCTTCGCCACGGCTTTTGCTATTCCTCTATTTTCCCGCCAGCTTCTTCGATCGCCGCTCTGGCGCCCCTGGTCACACCAATGCCTCTCAGGGTCACGGCCTGCCCGATCTGGCCGGATAAAATCACTTTCGCCCGATTGATATGAAGGCCGATCACACCAGCGCTTTTCAGGGCATCGATATCCACAGTATCACCCTTGACCTTGCCAAGTTCAGTCAATCTGATTTCAGCGGTATGGGTATTCACTCTTGAGCGAAACCCACGCTTTGGCAATCGTCGTTGCAATGGCATCTGACCGCCCTCAAAACCCACTTTATGGTAACCACCGGAACGTGATTTCTGGCCTTTATGACCACGCCCCGCGGTTTTACCAAATCCTGAGCCGGGTCCTCGACCCACCCTTTTTGCCTTGGTTCTGGAACCTGATGCCGGTTTGATATTATTTAATCTTAATGTTGTCATTTTTAAATATGGTCCGTACTATCCCGTTTATTCTTTAAGGTGAGTCAGATTTCCTCGCAACGAACCATGTAGCTCACTTTATTGATCATGCCTCTGTTTTCCGGTGTATCGAGCACTTCGACAGTATGGTGCATTCTGCGTAATCCCAACCCACGCACGCAGGCCTGATGCCTCTTCAGGCGACCATGGATGCTGCGGACCTGGGTGATTTTCAAGGTTTTTTTCTGAATCATTTTTCAAGTATTTTCTTAATCAGTGTTGCCGGATCACCTTATTTCGTCAAGGTCCTTGCCGCGCTTTGCTGCGACATAGGCTGTGCTTCGCATTCCTTTCAAGGCGGAAATAGTGGCACGGGTTACATTAACCGGATTAGTGGTGCCAATCACCTTGGTCAGTACATTCTGAATTCCCATTACTTCAAAAACGGCACGCATGGTACCCCCTGAAATAATACCGGTACCCTCTCCTGCCGGTCTCAATACAACCTTTACGGCGCCATGGCGGCCGATCATCGGATATTGCACGGTGTTGCCGTTCATGTGAGCCTTGAACATATTACGGCGGGCATCTTCCATCGCCTTTTGCACTGCAATCGGGACTTCTCTGGCTTTACCACGCCCCATACCCACTCGTCCTTCTCCATCACCGACTACGGTCAATGCTGAAAAACCAAATATCCGACCCCCCTTGACAACCTTCGAAACACGTCTGACGTTAATCAGTTGTTCCTGATAATTGTCCTTGCGAACGTTGTCGCGTTCTCTTGCTTTAGCCATTAATCTTTTTCGTTGTTAAAATTTCAGTCCATGTTCTCGAGCAGAATCAACAAACGCTTTGACTCTGCCATGGTATCTATATCCGGATCGGTCAAATGCGACTGTCTCAACACCCGCAGATCTGGCGTTGTTCGCCAATAATTCACCCACCGCCACCGCCGCCTCGCAGTTGCCACCGGTTTTAAGAGATGCGCGCAGTCCGGTATCCAGTGTCGATGCGGCAGCAAGTACCTTTTGCCCGGTCTTGTCGAAAACCTGCGCATAAAAATGTCGCGGAGTCCGGTACACCGATAGCCGAGTGGCTTCCAGACGCGCTATCTTGCCCCTGGATTTTCTCGCCCTTCTTAGCCTGGCCTTGTTTTTGTTGATCATGATGGTGACTTTTTAAATTCTGTATGGGTTATTTTTTCCTGGCCTGTTTTCTTACCACGTGTTCGTCCAGGTAGCGGACGCCTTTCCCTTTGTAAGGTTCCGGAGGACGAAAGGCCCGTATATCAGCGGCCACCTGGCCCACTGCCTGCTTGTCTGTGCCGCTCAGCACGATTTCAGTTTGAGTGGGTGTTGCAGCGGTGATACCTTCAGGTAATTCATAAACAACCGGGTGTGAGAATCCGAGATTCAGGTTAAGGTTCCTGCCCTGGACCTGGGCGCGGTAACCCACTCCTTTGATCGTTAGTCTCTTCTCAAAACCGGAAGTCACCCCGAATATCATATTTTGCAGCATCGCCCGGGTCGTACCGGACATCGAAAGGTTGTGTTTGCTGACCCTGTCTTCGGTCTTGACCAGCCGGACATTCAACGCCCCCTCATTTTGAATCACTTCGATTCCTGGAGAAAGCTGAAAAGCCAGTTCACCCTTCGGACCTTTTGCGGTAACCAGGCCATTGTCAATCCTGACATCGACACCGGACGGAACAGGCACGGGGATTTTTGCAATTCGTGACATTGTTAATGTTCGCGTATATTTAAATATTTATTCGGTAGTATCGTATCGTGCTAGAAAACGGTACAGATAATTTCACCGCCAACTCCAGCCTGACGGGCGGATTTGTCAGTCAGCAGACCTTTTGAGGTAGATACCAGGGCAATACCCAATCCATTTTTTATCGATGGCAAATCATCCTTTCTGGAATAAATCCGGCAACTTGGTCGGCTGATCCGATTGATCTCTTCGATCACCGGGTCACCCTGAAAATACTTCAATTCAACATCAAGTACTCGGGAAACGCCTTCTCCATCCACGGAAAAACCGGAGATATAGCCTTCATCCTTCAATACTTCCGCAATCGCAACCTTGCTTCTTGATGCAGGCACCTGAACATTGGTTTTTTGCGCCTGAGAGCCGTTACGTATCCGGGTCAACATATCGGCTATAGGGTCTGACATACTCATTTCAATTTCTCTTTATTTATAACTTTGGCTTGTATCGGGATTACCAGCTCGACTTCTGGGCGCCCGGCGCTTCGCCACGCATGATGACTTCACGTAATTTATTCCGGCATAATCCGAATTTTCTGTAATATCCTCTGGACCGACCGGTTAATTCACAGCGATTACGCTTGCGTCCCGGGCTCGAATCCCTGGGTAGCTTCTGTAGATCCAGCATTGCCTGAAACTGATCTTCGGCGCTGGTTTGCCGATTGCTGATAATGTTTACCAGTTCCTGACGCCTTGCAGCATGCGCATTGATCAGTTTCTGGCGCTTCACTTCCCGGGCTATCATTGATTTCTTCGCCATGTCTTAACTCTTGATTGGAAATTTAAATTCACGCAGCAACGCAGCTGCATGTTGATCGGTTTTCGCTGATGTAG
This sequence comes from Arenicellales bacterium, assembly GCA_963663315.1. Classification (GTDB taxonomy): domain Bacteria; phylum Pseudomonadota; class Gammaproteobacteria; order Arenicellales; family Poriferihabitantaceae. The sequence goes on from OY760176.1 coordinate 1,518,602, forward strand.
TAATACATATATCCATGCCGCGCAGGGCATCTATGTGGTCGTAATCGACTTCAGGGAAAACGATTTGTTCTTTCAAGCCAAACGCGTAATTTCCTCGCCCGTCGAAGGATTTTCCGGGTAGTCCCCGGAAATCCCTGATTCGTGGAATAGCGACAGAAATCAAGCGGTCGAGGAACTCATACATTCGTGTGCGTCGCAACGTCACCTTGGCGCCAATGGCCCAGCCCTCACGTATCTTGAAGGCCGCTTCAGACTTTTTCGCCTTGGTAATTACAGGTTTTTGTCCGCAGATTTTTTCCAGATCAGCCACAGCGCTTTGCAGCACATTCTTATTTGCAACCGCCTCACCCAGCCCCATATTCAAGGTGATTTTTGTGATGCGGGGTACTTCCATTGCACTCTTGAACGAAAGCTCCTGTTGGAGTTTCGGCGCTATTTCAGTCCGGTACTTTTCTAGCAGTCTGGCCATTTGTGTATGAATATCTTAATCAGTAATTTAATTATGCAAGATCCACTACTTCATCGTTCGATTTGAAGTAACGGACTTTTCTACCATCTTCCAAAGTTTTGAATCCAACTCTTTCACCCTTTTTGGTGACAGGGTTATATAAGGCAATGTTTGACAACTGGATAGCGGCTTCTTTTTCCAGGATACCCCCGGTTTCTCCAGTATTTGGATTGCCTTTGGTGTGACGTTTAACAATATTGACGTTGTCGACCAGGGCACGACCATTACCCATCATCTTCAAAACGTTTCCACGCCTGCCTTTGTCACGTCCGGCGATAACAATGACATCATCGCCTTTTTTAATTCTTCGCATTGTTCAGGTCCTTAAGAATATTTCTTGAAACCCTGATTACAGGACTTCCGGCGCCAGAGAAATAATTCGCATGAATTTTTCTGATCTCAGTTCCCGGGTTACAGGGCCAAAAATTCGGGTGCCAACGGGTTGATGAGCAGCATTCAGCAATACAGCCGAATTCTTGTCGAACCGGATCAATGATCCATCAGGCCTGCGGACACCACTTCTGGTCCTGACGATAACTGCGTCATAAACATCTCCTTTCTTCACCCTGCTGTTCGGCAATGCTTCCTTTATGGTAATTTTCACAATGTCGCCAATGCCAGCGTATCTCCGCTTTGAGCCACCCAATACCTTGATGCACATTACCCGTTTCGCACCACTGTTGTCGGCTACCGACATCATTGACTGCATCTGAATCATTATCTTTCTCTCCGATACCTTGATTGAATATCCTGATCCTGATCAGGCGGCCCTGGAAACCACTGCAACCAGACGCCAGCACTTGGTTTTCGAGACCGGGCGACAAGCCTCGATTCGAACCGTGTCGCCAGTTTTGCATTCGTTGTTTTCGTCATGCGCATGCAGTCTGGTAGATCTGCGGATATATTTCTTGTACAGCGGATGCTTTACCTTTCTCTCGACCAGTACAGTAATACTCTTGTCATTCGCAGCACCGACAACATTGCCTTCAATTTGCCGTTTGGTTACTTCTTGATCTGTTTGTATGTTCATTTATCTTTCTATGCTTTATCTACTGCTTGATCTGGTCGTGGTTGCCTGATTTTCGTTCAGGATGGTTTTGATTCGAGCAATATCCTTTTGCACAAAACGAAATCGGGATGGATTTGCGAGTTGGCCGGCTCCGCGCTGCATTCGCAGATTGAATTGCTCTTTTCGCAAAGCAATCAACTCCTGCATGAGATCCTCTACGGATTTAGTTCTTAACTCGGATGCTTTCATCAGCCCACCTGCCGTCGTGCAAAATTAGTCTGGAGCGGCAACTTGGCGCTGGCAAGGCGAAATGCTTCCTGCGCCAGCATTTCGGATACGCCTTCGATTTCATATAACATGGTACCTGGTTGAATCAGTGCGACCCAGAATTCCGGATTGCCCTTACCCTTGCCCATTCGCACCTCAAGTGGCTTTTTCGAAACAGGTTTGTCCGGAAAAATACGAATCCAGATTCGTCCACCACGTTTGACGTGGCGGGTAATGGCGCGGCGTCCTGCTTCAATCTGGCGTGCGGTCAGGCGTCCGCGAGTAGCCGATTGAAGACCGAACTCACCAAAGCTGATACGGTTGCCACGAGTAGCAAGGCCACGGTTTCGGCCTTTATGCTGTTTGCGGAATTTAGTTCTTTTTGGCTGGAGCATGTTTATACAACTTCTGTTTTCTGTTCAGTGACCGCTTTTGCGGCTGGGGTTTTGACTTTTTCCACTTTGAGAATCTCGCCCTTGAATATCCACACTTTCACACCAATGATTCCATAAGTGGTGAGTGCTTCGTGGACACCATAATCGATATCGGCTCTCAATGTGTGCAATGGCACCCGGCCTTCCCGATACCACTCTGTCCTTGCTATTTCAGCCCCATTGAGACGCCCTGCAAGCATTACCTTGACGCCTTCCGCACCCAGTCTCATAGAGTTTTGTACCGCACGCTTCATCGCCCGGCGGAACATGATTCTTTTCTCCAACTGCTGGCATATATTTTCAGCAACCAGTTTTGCATCAAGTTCGGGTTTGCGAATTTCCTCAACCGCAACCTGAACAGGACCGCCATTCAATCGGCTCAGTGCAAATCGAAGTTTCTCGATGTCTTCACCCTTTTTGCCAATAACAATACCCGGGCGTGCTGTGAAAATTGTCACGTTCAGGTTCTGTGCGGGGCGATCAATGTTAATTCCACTCACCGCTGCATTCGCCAGCTTTTTGGTCAGGTATTCTCTGATCCTGAGATCACTTGCCAGTGTTTTCGCGTAATTGGCGTTGTTCGCGTACCATTTCGCACTCCAGTCCTTTACGATACCGAGACGGATGCCGTTTGGTTGTACTTTTTGACCCATTTTGTAAGCTTCTGTTTTACTGTATCAGTTTTACGACTTTCGGGATTCGTCACTGACGCTCAGGGTGATATGACAATTCCTCTTCAGGATTCGGGTACCACGACCTTTCGCTCGCGCACGAAATCGCTTGATTACAGGCGCTTCATCAATCATAACCTGATTTACCCACAGGTCATCAATATCCGCACCTTCGTTGTGCTCTGCATTTGCAATCGCTGAATTGAGCGCTTTTTTCAATGGAACCGCTCCTTTCTTTCTGCTGAAAGAAAGCACTTCGACTGCCTGTTCAACAGAAAGAGACCGAATCTGGTCAGCCACCAGACGACATTTCTGCGCTGACAATCTGACATATTTTGCTACTGATCTGACTTGCATGATTTTTATATGTTTTCGGCTACGATTTCTTGTTGGCCGCATGCCCGCGATAAGTTCGCGTCGGCGCAAATTCGCCGAGCCTGTGACTCACCATGTTTTCGTTGACCAGTATCGGAACATGCTGACGGCCGTTATGCACTGCAATGGTCAGACCTACGAATTCCGGCATGATCATGGACCGCCGTGACCATGTCTTGATCGGTTTACGTGAGTTTTCTGCTCTGGCTTTTTCAACTTTTGCCCACAGATGATGGTCAACAAAAGGACCTTTTCTAATTGAACGGGGCATGGTTATTTCTTCCTCCTGCGAATAATCATCGATGAAGTACGTTTGTTGGAACGTGTCCTGTAACCCTTGGTCGGAACACCCCAGGGAGAACAAGGCGCACGACCGCCCGATGTGCGACCTTCTCCACCACCATGCGGGTGATCGACGGGATTCATTGCCACCCCGCGCACAGTAGGTCGAATCCCTCTCCAGCGTTTTGCGCCAGCTTTGCCGAGCTTGCGCAGACTGTTCTCGGAGTTACCCACCTGACCGATAGTTGCACGGCAATCAAGATGAACCTTACGCATCTCGCCGGAACGCAATCGAAGCTGGGCATACGCTCCTTCCTTGCCGACAAATTGAACGGCAGCGCCTGCAGATCTGGCGATTTGCGCACCTTTCCCCGGCTTGAGTTCAAGGCAATGCACTACGGTACCGACAGGCATGTTTTTCAACGGCATGCTGTTTCCGATGTTGTAGCCACTGCCCACTCCTGACACAACGGTATCTCCAACTGAAATGCCCCTGGGTGCAATTATGTATCGATGCTCGCCATCCTTGTATACCAGCAATGCGATATGGGCGCTGCGGTTCGGGTCATACTCGATACGTTTGACGGTGGCCGCAATTCCATCCTTGTCGCGCTTGAAATCAATCAGACGGTAGTGGCGTTTGTGGCCTCCGCCGCGATGTCTGACAGTAATTCGCCCCGCGTTGTTACGACCATCGATGACCGTCTTCGGCTCAAGCAATGGTTGATAGGGTTTGCCCTTGTACAGTCCAGGGGTCACTACCTTAACCATGCCTCTGCGGCCTGGAGTTGTTGGTTTTTGTTTTGCTAATGCCATATCGTTAGTGTCTTTTCTGTTTTGCCTGTCCCGGGTAATCAGGCTCCCGCCATACCCATGAAATCAATGTCCTGTCCTTCCTGCAAACAGACGTATGCCTTCTTCCAGTTGTTTCTGACACCGGTGCTGCGGCCATGTCGCTTCGCTTTTCCACGGACGTTCACTACCTGGACATTCTTAACCTTTACCTCAAACAGTTTTTCAACCGCCTGACGTATTTCATTCTTGTCAGCATCCGTTCTGACCTGAAATACGATCTGCCGATATTTGTCTGCTACCAGTGTTGTCTTTTCGGAGATCACCGGTTTCAGGATGATCTGATACAGACGTTCTTCATTGATCTTCTTCGGAGGGCTGATTGTTCTGGTATTCATTATCTATGCCTCGTTTCGTTTCCCTGTCAGTGTCTCGTCAATACTACGGGCCGCATCTGCGGTAATCACCACTTTGGGGTGGCTGATCAGACTGACCGGGTCAATACTGCGGCTATTGCATACACTCACTGAATGCAGATTACGAGCTGACAGTTCGACATTCTGATTGTCGTCCGAGAGCACGATCAATGCCTGGTCGGCATTCAGTCCTTTTAACATCCGGACAAGAGAACCGGTTTTTGGCGTATCCATCGACATCGAATCAACCACAACCAGTCTTTCCTGACGATTCAATTCAGACAGAATGGAACGCATCGCTGCACGATACATCTTCTTGTTGACTTTCTGGGAAAAATCCCGGGTCGACAGCGGGAATGCACGCCCGCCTCCTGTAAAAATCGGGCTTCGGATTGTTCCTGCCCGAGCCCGGCCCGTGCCTTTTTGTTTCCAGGGCTTGGCGCCGCCTCCACTCACCGCGGCCCGGTTCTTTTGAGCACGTGTGCCGCTTCGTCCACCCGCCTGATAAGCGACAACAACCTGATGAACCAGTGATTCGTTGAAATCCACACCAAAATTGCCTTCCGACAACTCTACTTCAGACCACCCCGACTCTGCAGAACCTGATTCGACAACTGAATTTACTTTTAATTTGATAGTCATTGTTTTTCCCCGGCTGCCTGTCCGGTTGGCATATTCAGTAACCCATCAGACTTAACTGCCGGGCGAATGATTACATCGGCGCCCCTGGAGCCTGGAATCGAACCCGCAATTAAAATAATGTTTCTTTCGTTATCCACCCTGACCACATCCAGATTTTGCTGAACGGCTTTTACGGCGCCCATATGCCCTGCCATTTTCTTGCCCTTGAAGACACGGCCCGGGTCCTGCGCATTTCCGATAGAACCACCCAGTCTGTGTGCTTTCGAGTTACCGTGGGTAGCACGACCACCAGCATAACCATGACGTTTGATGACTCCTGCGAACCCCTTACCAATGGTTCGCCCGGATACATCCACCTTCTGACCCTCTGAAAACAGGTCTACCGTCAACTCGGTCCCAGGTTCGGTCTCGACCGCATCATCAAGTCGAAATTCCCAAACCCCTCTGCCAGGGCGTACCCCTGCCTTGGCAAAATGGCCTTTCATGGCTTTGCTGACCCGACTGGCCCGCCGTTCACCTGTGGTAATCTGCAACCCGTCGTAACCATCGTTATCCCGGGTTCTGATTTGTGTGATTCGGTTCGGTAAAACTTCAACCACAGTAACCGGCTGGGATCTTCCTTCTTCAGTGAAGATCCGGGTCATGCCGATTTTTTTTCCAACCAGTCCTAATGACATTTTTTAACCTGATTATGTCTTTAATGTATATTTACGTCTTCAGTTCAATTTGATTTCCACATCCACCCCGGCGGCAAGGTCGAGCTTCATCAATGCATCTACCGTTTTATCGGTCGGTTGCACTATATCGAGAATTCTCTTGTGGGTTCTGATTTCAAACTGGTCCCGTGCTTTCTTGTTGACATGGGGCGACCGCAAAAGTGTGTATTTTTCGATCTTGGTAGGTAGCGGGATAGGACCCTTGACCAATGCGCCTGTGCGTCGGGCCGTATCGACGATCTCCAGCGCCGAGCGATCAATCATCTTATGATCGAACGCTTTCAAACTGATACGGATTTTTTGATTTTCAACCATTGTTCAGAAATTCTCTTGAAGCTGCCTGTTTATAAAATCATTCGATAATTTTAGTAACTACACCGGCGCCGACAGTACGTCCCCCTTCCCGGATCGCAAATCGCAATCCATCTTCCATCGCAATTGGCGCAATCAGTTCCACCGTCATCGTCACATTGTCCCCCGGCATCACCATTTCAATATCCGACGGCAATTCACATGACCCGGTCACATCCGTCGTCCGAAAGTAAAACTGAGGCCGGTATCCCTTGAAAAATGGCGTGTGACGTCCACCCTCTCCCTTCGACAGAATGTACACTTCCGCCTCAAACCGGGTATGCGGTGTAATGCTCTTCGGCTTCGCCAGTACCTGTCCACGCTCAACTTCTTCGCGCTTGGTTCCTCGCAGCAGTATCCCTACGTTATCTCCCGCCTGGCCTTGATCCAGCAGCTTTCGGAACATCTCTACTCCTGTACAAACCGTCACCATGGTATTCTTGATTCCCACAATGGCAATCTCTTCTCCAACCTTGATCACGCCTCGCTCAATTCGGCCGGTCACCACCGTACCTCTCCCGGAGATCGAAAATACATCTTCTACCGGCATCAGAAAATCACCGTCTACCTTGCGCTGCGGCTCCGGTATGTAATTGTCCAGCGCTTCCGCCAGCTTGTGAATCGAACCTACTCCAATATCTGAGTCTTCCCCTTCCAGCGCTTTCAATGCACTGCCAATCACTATCGGTGTGTCATCTCCCGGGAATTCGTACATGTCCAGCAATTCCCGTACTTCCATCTCAACCAACTCCATCAATTCCTCGTCATCAACCATGTCGGCCTTGTTCAGATAGACCACAATATACGGCACTCCAACCTGACGAGCCAACAAAATATGCTCTCGCGTCTGCGGCATCGGACCATCCGCCGCACTGCATACCAGTATCGCTCCATCCATCTGCGCCGCACCGGTAATCATGTTCTTGATATAGTCGGCGTGTCCCGGACAGTCAACGTGCGCATAGTGTCGCATTCCGGTCTCGTATTCGACGTGCGCTGTCGCAATCGTGATCCCGCGTAACTTCTCCTCCGGCGCATTGTCTATCTCGTCAAACGCCTTCGATTCGGTACCACCGTATCGGGCTGACAGCACTTTCGTCATCGCCGCCGTCAGCGTCGTCTTACCATGGTCCACGTGACCAATCGTACCTACATTTACATGCGGTTTCGTTCTCTTAAATCTCTCTTTCGCCATGGGTGGGTCTCCTAAAAATCTTTTATCTATTACTTGAATTAATTGCTGAATTTTCGATTCACTGCATGAACAGATCAGGCTGCAACTTTGACTGCAGCCGTAATATTCTCTGGAACCGGGGCGTATTTCTTGAACTCCATCGTATAATTTGCCCGGCCCTGAGTTGCGGAACGCAATGCGGTGGCATAACCGAACATCTCCGACAAGGGCACTTCAGCCCTTATGACTTTCCCGCTTGGAGAATCTTCCATTTCGTAGATCAGGCCACGACGGGAACTCAAATCCCCGTTCACGCTTCCCATATATTCTTCCGGGGTCACCACTTCCACCGCCATCATCGGTTCCAGCAATTTCGGATTGGCAATTCTGGCGCCTTCCCGAAACGCCATGGAACCGGCCGCCTTGAACGCATGCTCGGATGAATCAACATCATGATAGGAACCATAGAACAGGGTCGCCTTGACATCAATCACCGGATAGCCCGCGACCACACCCGACTGCATCGCAGACTGAATGCCTTTATCTACTGCAGGAATGTACTCCTTGGGCACAACGCCACCCTTGATCTCATCAACAAATTCATATCCCGATCCAAGTTCCTGGGGTTCAAGGCGCACGTAAACATGACCATATTGACCCCGCCCACCGGTCTGCTTCGCATACTTGTGTTCCATTTCAACCGATTTGGTAATCGTTTCCCGATAGGCAACCTGGGGCTTGCCGATATTGGCATCCACACTGAATTCCCGCTTCAGCCGGTCAACAATGATTTCGAGATGCAATTCACCCATACCGGAAATAATGGTCTGCCCTGACTCTTCGTCAGAACGAACCCGGAAAGAAGGGTCTTCCTGGGCCAGTTTGCCAAGGGCAATGCCCAGCTTCTCCTGGTCCGACTTGGTTTTTGGTTCAACCGCCTGGGCGATAACCGGATCCGGAAATTCCATTTTTTCCAGCACCACCACGGAATTTGTCGCACACAGGGTGTCGCCGGTGGTGATGCTTTTCAAACCTACCGCCGCCGCTATGTCACCGGCATACACCTGTTTGATATCTTCCCTGTTATTGGAGTGCATCTGCAATATCCGGCCAATCCTTTCCTTTTTTCCCTTGACTGAATTCATTACTGTGTCGCCAGTTTTCATTGTCCCTGAATACACGCGAAAGAAAACCAGTTGTCCGAAAAACGAATCCGACATGATCTTGAATGCGAGGGCGGAAAACGGTTCCCCGTCATCAGACTTGCGGACTATCCCGGTTTTACCATCTTCAGCCAGGCCATTGATTGCCGTTACATCCAATGGACTGGGCATGAAATCGATGACTCCGTCGAGCAGCGTCTGAACCCCTTTGTTCTTGAAGGCAGAACCGCAAAATACCGGGATGATCTCGTTTTTCAGAGTACGGATCCGAATCCCTCTTTTGATTTCCTGTTCAGAAAGATCTCCGTTTTCGAAGTAACTTTCCATCAATACTTCGTCTGCTTCCGCTGCAACTTCCACCAGTCTGGCTCTGAGCTGACTGGATATATCAGCGAGTTCTTCCGGGATATCGATGTAATCAAATTCAGCGCCCATGTTTTCTTCTTTCCATGAGACCGCTTTCATTTTGACGAGATCAACCACACCCTTGAAATTCTCTTCCGCCCCGATATTCAATTGCATGACGACAGGGTTAGCGCCGAGACGATTTTCGATTTGTCCCGTGACGTGCTCGAAATCGGCGCCGGTCCGGTCCATTTTATTGACGAAGGCCATTCTTGGCACATTGTATTTGTTCGCTTGACGCCACACTGTTTCCGACTGTGGCTCAACCCCCCCTACCGCACAAAATACAGCGATTGCACCGTCAAGTACACGCAACGAACGTTCAACTTCAATGGTGAAATCGACGTGGCCGGGAGTATCGATGATATTGATTCGATGTTGCTGCAGGCTCTTATCCATGCCACTCCAGAAACAGGTGGTGGCTGCAGAAGTAATGGTGATCCCCCGTTCCTGTTCCTGCTCCATCCAGTCCATTATCGCATTACCGTCATGCACCTCACCGAGCTTGTGAGAAAGACCGGTGTAGAAAAGTATGCGCTCGGTGGTCGTCGTCTTGCCGGCATCAATGTGAGCCATGATGCCAATATTACGATAACGTTCGAGTGGGGTTTTGCGTGGCACTGCCTGGGTCCGGGTTCGTGTCTGGAATGTCTGCCTTAGAATCTGTAATGAGAGAACGCCTTGTTGGCTTCCGCCATCTTGTGAGTGTCTTCACGTTTTTTGAATGCGCTGCCTCGCTCTTCCGAGGCATCCATCAGTTCTCCTGCCAGACGCGCTGTCATGGATTTTTCGGATCGCCTGCGCGCCGCGGCCACCAGCCATCTCATGGCCAATGCCATTTGACGGTTTGGACGCACTTCAACCGGCACCTGATAGGTCGCACCGCCGACACGGCGACTTTTCACTTCGACACCGGGGCTGACTTTTTCCAGGGCAACATTAAAGACCTCGACAACATTTTCCTTGCCGCGCTCCTTTATAATGCCGAGCGCACCGTACATGATTGTCTCGGCAATCGACTTCTTGCCGTCCTGCATCATGATATTGATAAATTTTGCGATCGTCTGATCCTTGTATTTGGGATCAGGCAAAATTTTCCTCTTCGGGACTTCTCTTCGTCTTGACATATCTCGATTTCGTTCCGGCCAGTCCGGGATTTGAGGTTTGGCAACATCGTTCAGCAATAGACAGGATTGCTGCAGCCTGCTGCTCCGGGCTTGAACTCAAGCCACTCTTTATACTTACAAATTAAATGCCTGAAAATTAAGACTTGGGGCGTTTTGCGCCATATTTCGAACGACCCTGGCGTCTGTCTGACACCCCGGACGTATCCAGTGCACCACGTACAGTATGATACCGGACACCGGGTAAATCCTTCACACGTCCACCTCTTATCAGCACCACCGAGTGCTCTTGCAGATTATGACCTTCGCCACCGATATAAGTGGTCACTTCATGTCCATTGGTCAACCGCACCCTGGCCACCTTACGCAGTGCGGAGTTTGGCTTCTTCGGTGTAGTCGTATACACCCGTGTGCAAACACCACGTTTTTGCGGACAAGCCTGCAAGGCAGGAACATTGGACTTCCTGACCTGCCTTTGTCGTGGGTTTCTGACCAGTTGGTTTAGTGTTGGCATTCGTTCGACTGTTTCAAATTTTTCTCAAGTTATTTCTACCTGTCCCCTGAAATACTTTCAGTCATTCCTGTACCTTCCGGAAATTCTGAAGATGGTGTGAGGTATCCATGCCCAAGGGGGCGCGATTTTATGTCGGGAGAAAGCAACTGTCAAGAGATGAAGCCCGATTAAACTGTAATATAACCACAAAACAGCACTTGATAACCCTCGCTCATTTATCACGTTGCGATCCAGGCTTCCGTACCGTCAGGCATGATGTTCCGTGGTGTACCCACGTCGTTTTCAGGAACGCTCAGCAGTTCTTCAAGCTCCTTGTTTTTCAGGGTGCTTTCGATTTTGTTACGCTTTCGGTCCTTGTGATAGGCCAGTCCGGTTCCGGCAGGTATCAGACGCCCGACAATGACATTTTCCTTCAGACCACGGAGTTCATCGACCTTGCCGTTAACCGATGCGTTAGTCAGCACGCGGGTGGTTTCCTGGAAGGAAGCCGCAGAAATGAAAGACTCAGTAGTCAGTGACGCCTTGGTTATACCCAATAAAACAGGATCGAAAGTGGCTGGCTCTTTGCCTTGTGCAATCAGGTTATCATTGTCCTTCAGCAATATGGATTTTTCGGTTTGCTCCCCGGACAGATAATGGCTGTCGCCGACATTGATTACCTTTACCTTTCTAAGCATCTGGCGAACGATCACCTCTATGTGTTTGTCATTGATTTTTACGCCCTGTAATTGATACACATCCTGTACTTCGTTAACGATGTAGTCCGCCAACGCCACAATACCACGATATTCGAGAATATCGCTCGCCAACGGAGGACCATCTGCGACGATCTCTCCACGCTCTACCGTTTCACCTTCGAACACATTGATCCGGCGGGTCTTTGGAATAAGTGAGCTGAGAGTCTCGCCGTCCTTGCCGGTTATCACCAGACGGTGTTTGCTTTTTGTTTCCTTGCCGAACGAAATAATTCCGGATGCCTCGGCAAGAATGGCCGGTTCCTTGGGCTTGCGGGCTTCAAACAGTTCCGCAACCCGTGGCAGGCCTCCGGTAATATCCCGGGTTTTAGACGATTCCTGCGGAATTTTCGCGATCACATCGCCACTATCCACATTCTGTCCATCTTCCAGCATGACGATGGATTCAGGTGGGAGTTGATACCGGGCATCGATATCAGTACCCGGAATCTTGACAGATTCCCCGGATTGATCGACCAGACTGATGGTCGGCTTGATATCATGGGCACTACCACGACGTCGTTGGGGATCAAGTACGACATAGGTGCTTTTCCCGGTCAGATCATCGGTTTGCATATTTACCGTCACCCCCTCTTCGAGGTCAGTAAAGACAATTTTGCCCGCCACTTCGGTGACAATCGGATGGGTGTGAGGATCCCAGGTGGCGACGACATCACCAATATTGACCTGTGAGCCTTCATTGACGTTCAGCACCGCACCATAAGGCAGTTTATGTCGCTCGCGGTCACGGCCCTGCGCATCCTGAACAACCAGTTCACTGGATCGTGTCACAACCACTTGCTTGCCGTCTGTATTTTCTACCAGTTTGGCCGACTTCAGGTGAATCCTGCCCGTGTTCTTCAGTTCAACGTTACTCACCACCGAAGAGCTTGATGCGGCGCCACCGATATGGAAAGTACGCATGGTCAACTGTGTACCCGGCTCGCCAATGGATTGCGCTGCAATCACACCAACTGCTTCACCCAAATTAATCGTGTGTCCACGTCCAAGGTCACGTCCATAGCATCTGGAGCACACCCCGTAACGGGTTTCACAGGTCACCGCAGAACGCACAGTGACTCCATGGATATTATTCTGATCGATCAGCTTGACCAGTTTTTCGTCGATCATCTGATCTCTGAAAACAATCACTTCACCGGTCGCCGGGTCGATGATTTCTTCGCTGACATAGCGCCCGAGAATCCGGTCGCTAAGGGGGACAACGACCTCACCCCCCTGTACCTGTGCTTCCCGAAACATCCCGTTTCTGGTCCCGCAATCCGTTTCAGTGACCACCAGATCCTGGCATACATCGACCAGTCGTCGCGTCAGATAACCGGAGTTTGCGGTTTTCAACGCGGTATCGGCCAGCCCTTTTCGCGCACCATGGGTTGAAATGAAGTATTGCAATACATTCAGCCCCTCACGGAAATTTGCCGTAATCGGGGTCTCGATTATCGAACCGTCCGGCTTTGCCATCAGTCCGCGCATGCCTGCCAGCTGCCGGATCTGGGCATGGGAACCACGTGCACCGGAATCGGCCATCATATAGATCGAATTGAATGATTCCTGCTCAACCTTTTCACCCTGTTTGTTGATAACGGTATCAACGCCAAGTTCCGCCATCATGAAATCTGAAACCTGTTCACTGGTTCTCGTCCAGATATCCACCACCTTGTTGTATCGTTCACCATCCGTAAGCAGCCCGGCAGTATATTGCTTTTGAATTTCGACTACTTCCTTTTGCGCCTGATTCAGAATCCCTGCCTTGCCCGCAGGAATGACCATGTCATCGACACCTATCGACAAACCTGACAGCGCCGCTATCCTGAATCCGGTATACATCAACTGGTCAGCGAAAATGACGGTATCCTTGAGACCGGCTTCGCGGTAGGAAACATTGATCAACTCGGAAATCGTTTTCTTTTTCATCGGGCGGTCAATCAGGCTGAAATCCAGTTTGGTTGGCAGAATTTCCGATAACAGCACACGACCGACTGTGGTATCCATGATTTTGCGTTCACCGGTCGCATTGCCCTCCCCGTCATACACCGGCATTCTTACTTTCACCCTGGCATGAAGATGGACCTGATGGGTTTCATGAGCTCTTCGAACTTCGTTTATATCAGAGAAATAACTACCCGTACCTTTGGCGTCCGCGCTTTCCCGGGTCATGTAGTAAAGACCCAGCACAATATCCTGGGAAGGCACGATAATCGGTTCGCCATTTGCCGGAGAAAGAATATTGTTGGTCGACATCATCAATGCGCGTGCTTCAAGCTGGGCTTCGATCGACAACGGCACATGAACCGCCATCTGATCGCCATCGAAGTCAGCATTGTAAGGAGTACAGACCAGCGGATGAAGTTGAATCGCCTTGCCTTCTATCAAAACAGGTTCGAACGCCTGGATACCCAGTCTGTGCAGGGTCGGCGCCCGATTCAGCAAAACCGGATGCTCCCGGATAACCTCTTCAAGAATATCCCATACTTCAGGGCTTTCCATTTCAACCATTTTCTTGGCCTGCTTGATGGTGGCTGCCAGCCCTCTCAACTCCAGCTTGCTGAATATGAACGGTTTGAATAGTTCCAGCGCCATCTTCTTGGGCAAACCACATTGATGCAGTTTCAGCGTAGGGCCAACCACGATCACCGAACGACCGGAATAATCTACCCGTTTACCGAGCAGGTTCTGACGAAAACGCCCCTGCTTGCCCTTGATCATGTCAGAAATGGATTTCAGTTGGCGTTTGTTTGCGCCCGTTATCGCCTTGCCTCGACGGCCATTGTCCAGCATTGCATCTACCGCTTCCTGGAGCATGCGCTTTTCGTTTCGAACAATCAGGTCAGGCGCATTCAGATCCAGCAACCGTTTCAGGCGGTTGTTACGATTGATCACCCGGCGATACAGGTCATTCAGATCAGAAGTGGCAAAACGGCCACCCTCCAGGGGAACCAGCGGTCTCAAGTCCGGTGGCAGCACAGGCAATACGTCCATGATCATCCAGGCCGGATTATTACCGGAACTGATAAATGCCTCGATAACCTTGAGGCGGCCAGTCAGTTTTTTTGCTTTGGTATCCGACTTCGTTTCAGAAAGTTCTTCCCGCAGGAGTTCAGCTTCTTCAGCCAGGTCCATTTCCTTCAGCAGTGTACGAATCGCTTCAGCCCCCATGCCGACCTCAAATTCATCGCCGTAGGTTTCTATGGCTTCCAGATATTGTTCTTCGGCCAGCAGATTGCCACGCTCATAATCAGTGATACCGGGATCAATAACGACATAGGCTTCGAAGTAAAGCACACGTTCCATTTCACGGACAGTCATGTCGAGCAACAGGCCGAGCCGTGATGGAAGCGACTTCAAAAACCAGATATGGGCACAGGGCGCGGCCAGTTCGATTCGACCCATGCGTTCCCTGCGCACTTTGGAAAGAGTGACTTCAACTCCGCATTTTTCGCAAACCACACCACGATGTTTCAGACGCTTGTACTTTCCACACAAACATTCGTAGTCACTCACCGGGCCAAACAGTTTGGCGCAGAACAAACCGTCGCGCTCTGGTCTGAAGGTACGATAGTTGATGGTTTCCGGCTTTTTAACTTCACCAAAAGACCATGATCGAATTTTTTCCGGCGATGCTATGCTGACGCGAATTGAATCAAAATCCTCAACCGTATCAGTCTGTTTAAATAGATTAAAAATATCTCTCATTATTTGCTGCCTCTGTTAGCTGTTACCGGGTTCGCTCCACTATGACTTCAGCATATTGATTCCGGTAACCTTGAAATCAGTGTTGATCGTGCTTCAATTCCAGGTTAAGTCCCAATGCGCGAATCTCCTTGACCAGAACATTGAACGATTCCGGCATCCCGGTATCCATGCCGTGGTCACCACGAATGATATTCTCGTAAATCTTGGATCGACCGACCACATCATCGGATTTGACGGTAAGCATTTCCTGCAAGGTATAAGCGGCGCCATAAGCTTCCAGTGCCCAGACTTCCATTTCACCGAATCTCTGACCACCGAACTGCGCCTTGCCTCCCAGTGGTTGCTGTGTGATCAGACTGTAAGGCCCGGTTGAGCGGGCATGCATCTTGTCGTCGACCAGATGGTTGAGCTTGAGGATATACATATAGCCACAGGTAACAGGCCGATCAAATGGTTCGCCGGTACGACCATCGTACAGTGTGGTCTGACCGCTCTCCGGAATCCCGGCAAGCTTCAACATGCCTTTGATCTCACTTTCATGGGCGCCATCGAAAACCGGGGTCGCCATGGGTACCCCATCGCACAGGTTTCTTGCCAGTTCAATCAATTCAGTGTCAGATAAATCACCAAGTGATTCTTTCTTGCCACTGGAGTTGTACACCTTTTCAAGGAACTTGCGAATCAGGTCTGTCCGCTTGTTCTTGCGGAGCATTTCGTCGATTCGGGCGCCAAGCTTTTTCGCTGCCCATCCCAAATGGGTTTCCAGAACCTGTCCCACATTCATCCGCGAAGGCACACCCAGAGGATTCAGACAAATATCCACTGTGGTACCGTCTTCCATATAGGGCATGTCTTCAACCGGAATGATTTTGGAAATCACTCCCTTGTTACCATGGCGCCCTGCCATTTTATCGCCGGGTTGCAATCTCCGTTTTACTGCAACAAAGACCTTGACGATCTTCAGAACGCCCGGGGCAAGGTCGTCACCCATTTCGATTTTCCCGCGTTTTTCTTCGAAACGGCGATCAAACTCTTCACGCTGGACATCCATCTGATCACGTATTTTCTCTATCGCCTGGTTGACCTCTTCGTTGCGAAGACGAATCTCGAACCATTCCTTGCGGCTCAATCCAAGCAGATAGTCTTCTGTCACTGTCTCCCCCGCCATCAGATTGCCGGGCCCGCCTTCTACAATCTGACCGCGCAGCAATTTTGCAATCCGGGCATAGGTATCATCCTCGACGATGCGCAACTGGTCATTCAGGTTTTTTCGAACAGTTATCAATTCATCTTCATCATTTGCGATCGCACGCGCATCTTTTACAAGACCTTCCCGGGTAAATACCTGAACATCAATAACCGTGCCTTTCATTCCTGATGGCATGCGCAGGGAAGTATCTTTCACATCAGAAGCCTTCTCACCAAAGATGGCGCGAAGCAGTTTTTCTTCAGGTGTCAACTGGGTTTCGGCCTTGGGGGTGATTTTGCCGACCAGGATATCACCGGAGTGCACTTCAGCGCCGATATAGACAATTCCAGATTCATCGAGTTTTGACAGCGCACTCTCATTGACATTGGGAATATCACGACTGATCTCCTCGGAACCGAGTTTGGCATCACGCGCGGCACAGGATAATTCTTCGATGTGTATCGAGGTGTAGACATCATCCTTTACCAGACGTTCAGAGATCAGAATCGAATCTTCAAAGTTGTAACCATGCCAGGGCATGAAAGCGATCAGCACGTTTCTGCCAAGAGCAAGCTCACCCATGTCGGTAGACGGCCCATCGGCCAGAACGTCACCGTGATCAACCGAGTCACCCACTTTTATCAGAGGACGCTGATTGATGGTTGTATTCTGGTTCGAACGCTGGTATTTCGTCAGGTTGTAAATATCGACACCCGGTTCACCTTCGATGGCCTCATCATCGTTGGCTCGCACCACAATTCTGGATGCATCCACGAAGTCGACCATACCACCACGACGCGCAATCACGGTCACGCCGGAATCAATTGCGACTGTGCGTTCCATACCGGTACCGACCAATGGCTTCTCACTGCGCACAACAGGCACCGCCTGTCGCTGCATGTTGGCGCCCATCAGCGCTCGGTTGGCATCATCATGCTCAAGGAACGGAACCAGTGAAGCCGCAACCGAAACAATCTGCTGGGGCGCCACGTCGATATAATCGATTTGATCGGGAGAGGATAGCGAAGATTCATTTTTATGGCGACAAGAAACCAGTTCGTTGACAAACCTGCCATTGGAATCGAGCGTGGAATTTGCCTGGGCGATGATAAATTTATGCTCTTCAATCGCTGACAGATAATCCACTTCATCGGTGACCTTGCTGTTTCTTACCCTGCGATACGGGGTTTCGAGAAAACCATATTCATTTGTTTTGGCAAAACAGGCAAGTGAGTTGATCAATCCGATATTTGGCCCCTCGGGGGTCTCAATCGGACAAACCCGTCCATAATGAGTCGGGTGTACATCACGCACTTCAAATCCGGCCCGGTCGCGTGTAAGCCCACCAGGACCGAGTGCTGAAACCCGCCGTTTATGAGTAACCTCTGACAAGGGATTGGTTTGATCCATGAATTGAGACAACTGGCTGGAACCAAAAAACTCCCGCACTACCGCCGCCACAGGTTTGGCATTAATCAGATCCTGGGGAGTAAGATTTTCATTTTCAACAAGATTCAACCGTTCCTTGACCGCACGTTCGACCCGAACCAGACCAATCCGGAACTGGTTCTCTACCAGTTCACCGACTGAGCGCACACGCCGGTTTCCAAGATTGTCGATATCGTCAATTTCCCCTTTGCCATTCTTCAGATATATGATTTTACGCATCACATCAACGATGTCCTGCTTACTCAATGTGCCGGGACCTTCATCGGATTCCCGACCAAGGCGTCGATTGAGTTTCATCCGTCCAACTGCGGAGAGATCATATCTTTCGTGGTTGAAGAACAGATTTCCGAACAATGCCGCTGAGGCCTCTTTTATGGGTGGCTCGCCAGGGCGCATCATGCGGTAAATTTCAACATGCGCTTCTTCTTCTGTGCGGGTCAGGTCTATACGCAGGGTTTCTGAAATAAACGGCCCGCAATCAATATCATTGGTGTAAATGGTTTTCAGATAGGTGATTTCATTTTCACGTAGACCATCAAGTAATTTCAGCGTAATTTCCGTGTTTGCCTCTGCCAGCAACTCTCCGGTTTCCAGATTGACGATATCTCTGGCCAGGGTACGCCCAAGAACATATTCAATGGGGATTTCAATTTCGTTGATACCCGCATTCTCAAGCTCCCGGATATGTCTGGTTGCAATTCTTTTATCCGCATTCACCAGCACCTTGCCATTGGCTCCAATCACGTCGAAATACAGGCGTTGTCCTCGCAATCGTTCAGGAACCAGTTCAAGTTTCGCTCCGGTTTCGGTCAACGTAATGGAATCATTTTCGAAGAACATGGCCAGCATTTCTTCGGTACTATAGCCCAGTGCCCGCAGCATGATCGTTGCGGGTAACTTTCGACGCCGGTCAATCCGGATGTAAAGCAGATCCTTCGGATCAAATTCCAGGTCCAGCCAGGACCCACGATACGGAATAATGCGGGCAGTAAACAATAATTTTCTGGAAGCGTGTGTCTTGCCTCCGTCATGGTCGAAAATAACACCGGGTGAGCGATGCAACTGAGATACGATAACGCGCTCAGTGCCGTTTACCACAAAAGTACCGTTGTCGGTGATTAACGGCATGTCACCGAGATAGACCTCCTGTTCGATGATATCCTTTGGTTTCTTGCCACTGCCACTTTTGTTGAAAATGACCAGACGCATGATGGCGCGCAGCGGGCAGGAATATACCAGACCGCGCTGCTGGCATTCGCTCACATCAAATTTGGGCTTTCCCAGACGATAACTGACGAAATCCAGAATAACAGTGCCATTGTAACTTTCTATCGGGAATACAGATTTGAATGCAGCCTGAATACCCTGGTCAATACGTTGTTCCGGTGGCGTGTCCGCCTGCAGGTATTTGCGGTACGATTCTTTTTGTGTAGCCAGCAGGTAAGGAACCGGATAGTCATCGGAACGTTTACTGAAGTTCTTTCGAATGCGCTTCTTTTCATTAAATGAATAACCCATGTTTATCCTCTGATAACAGATCGCCCGGTGCTCCGAAAGCATGGATCAGGCCTTGTTGTAAGCCCTGTCCATGCCCGGTGGAACATAAAAACATTGATGCGTTTTTTTGAAACGCAATTGCGGCCGGTTGTGACACCGATTCGCATGATCGAAAAAAATTACTTGAGTTCGACGGTTCCACCTGCTGCCTCAATCTGGTTTTTAAGATCTTCGGCTTCGTTCTTGCCAACCCCTTCCCTGATCGCAGTGGGTGCGCTCTCTACCAGACTCTTTGCCTCTTTGAGGCCAAGACTGGTAATGCTGCGAACCGCTTTGATCACGCCCACTTTCTTGTCGCCGAAGCTGGTCAACACTACGTCAAATTCATCTTTCTCTTCCACCTCGACAACCTCTTCACCGCTACCTGCCGGAGCTGCGGTTACAGCGACTGCGGCAGATGCGGAAACACTAAATTTCTCTTCCATATCCTTGATCAATTCAGACAGGTCAAGAACCGACATCTCAGCGATCGCGTCGAGAACTTCTTCTTTACTTAAAGCCATGGTAATTACTCCTGATAGCTAGACAATATTAAATTTTTAAATGATGGAAATTGATTTCAACAATCAGGCCACTTCCTTCGCTTCTGCTATTGCAGCAAGGGTGCGTACTGCTTTGCCGGGAACCTCGTTCAGTGTCGATACGAATTTCTGTACAGGCGCCCGGATGGCGCCCATCAGGTTCGCAATCAACTCATCCCGACCAGGTAATGTCGAAAGACGCTGAATCATTGCCTGATCCATGAGGTTGCCATTCATGGCGCCCACAGTGATCCTGAAATTTTCATTGTCTTTGGCAAACGCCGCCATGACTCTGGCAACGGCAACCGGGTCTTCAGAAGCAGAGAAAATGACCGGGCCTGTAAAGTGCTCTGCCAGACATTCAAAATCCGAATCCCTGACCGCGAGTCTGGCCAGATTGTTTTTAACAACCTTTATCCAGACCCCGGCATTTCGCGCTTCCGTACGCAGTAAGGTCAACTGTTGAACATTGAATCCACGATACTCAGCCAATACACCAGCCTGGGCTGAAGCAATTGCTTCAGTTGCCTCGCTGATCACTACTTTTTTCTGATCGAGACTTAAGCTCATAAAATCACACTCCGAAAATAATGGTGTCCTGCATCAGGCAAATTCCTGATTTTGGCTCACCGTCTGCGCAGGCCATACCGTTCACTTGCAAACATCAAATGAAAAACATGTTTAAGAGTTGAAATTTCACTCACCTGCGGTCTTTGACAGCCCTGCAACAATTCAAAATCCGGGAATCAGTTGCAGTGCCCCAAAACTATTTGATCGCCGCGATACTCACACGGTCGACTTTCACACCGGGCCCCATTGTGCTGGACAATGAAACCCTGCGAATATATTGCCCTTTGGTGGACGCTGGCCTGGCTTTGATCAAGGCAGATACCAGCGCATTCAAATTTTCTTCAAGGTCCGCCTGATTAAACGACACTTTGCCAATCGGGCAATGGATGACTCCCGCCTTATCAATACGAAATTGTACCCGCCCGGATTTTGCATCCTGCACGGCTTTGGTTACGTTGGTTGTCACCGTGCCTACCTTGGGATTAGGCATAAGGCCTCGCGGTCCGAGAATCTGGCCGAGTTGCCCGACCACACGCATGGTATCAGGCGTTGCGATACACAGATCAAATCCGATTTCACCTTTCTTCACCTGCTCTGCCAGGTCTGCGAGTCCGACCAGGTCGGCCCCCGCCGCTTTTGCCGCCTCAGCCATTTCTCCGTCAGCAAAAACAGCCACTCGCACCGTTTTTCCTGTGCCTTTTGGCATCACTGTGGCCCCTCTTACATTCTGGTCCGATTTTCTGGCATTGACTCCAAGAACAACGGCCACATCAATCGATTCGTTAAATTTCGCCAGCGCCTGATCCTTGACCAGTGCAAGCGCATCACCAAGCGGATACAACCTTTCCCGGTCAACACCGCTGGTTGCGGTTCGAATTCTTTTGCCTTGATTTGGCATGTTACACTCCCTCCGTCTCTATGCCCATGCTGCGTGCACTGCCGGCAATGATCTTCACTGCCTGCTCCAGATCATAGGCATTCAAATCAGATTGTTTGGTTTTCGCGATTTCTTCAAGCTGAACCCGGGTCACTTTTCCGACCTTGTCACGATTGGGCACACTGCTGCCCTTGCCAACACCTGCGGCCTTTTTCAAAAGAACGGAAGCAGGGGGTGTTTTCTTGACGAAAGTGAAACTTTTATCCGAATAAACAGTAATCACCACCGGCACTGGCAAACCTTTTTCCATATCCTGGGTTTCTGCATTGAATGTCTTGCAAAAATTCATGATATTCACACCATGCTGGCCTAACGCCGGGCCAACTGGCGGACTCGGTTTGGCATCGCCTGCCGGAACCTGAAGCTTGATATAAGCATCTATTTTCTTAGCCATCTGCTAACTCCAAATATTAATGACGGGTACAAAGGGGCAATCGGTTTCCTAGCCTTTTTCGACTTGAGAAAAATCAAGCTCAACAGGGGTGGAACGCCCAAAAATCGTGACTGAAACCTTCAGTTTCGCTTTCTCGAAGTTCGCATCTTCGACAGTGGCATTGAAATCCTGGAACGGCCCATCGACAATTCTTATTATCTCACCGGGCGCAAATGTAAATTTCATTTTTGGCTTGTCCTGACTGTCGGAAACCTGCTGAATAATTTCTTCGGCTTCCTTGTTTGTGATCGGTACCGGCCGGTTGTCTGTACCGCCGATAAAGCCCGCTACCCTGGGCACGCCTTTAACCAGATGCCAGGTATTGTCGGTCAACTCCATTTGCACCAGAACGTATCCCGGGAAAAATTTTCTTTCACTGGTTCGTTTCTGACCACCTTTCATCTCGACCACTTCTTCAGTGGGAACCAGAATTCTGCCAAAATACGCCTCCATCCCCATTCGGGCGATATGGTCACTCAACGCTTTCTTGACATTTTTTTCAAAACCTGAAAATGCCTGAACGACATACCATCGCATATTGGGATTCTGATACTGTTCGGCTTCTGTCTTGGCCGCATCCGCAGCGTCAGCAGACACTCCGCTGGTATTTGTCGTTTCTGTTTGATCATTCATGTTATCTACCTGGCTATGTACCCCTGACTCTGAGAATAATGTCGTAAATGGCATAAAACGAAAGCGCATCGAAAGCCCACATCATCAGTCCCAGAATAATCACGAGAACGATAACCATCAACGTAACCTGTAACGCTTCCTGACGAGTCGGCCATACCACTTTCTGGCGCTCGATGTTTGCTCCCTTGATAAATATCCAGGCATCCTGTCCGGTTGCCGTGGTCAATACCAGTCCTGCCGCCAATATCACCCCAGCGACAACTATGCCGATACGGCCTAACTGGATGATGTCACTGAATTGATAATAGACAGCCACTGAGGCAAGAATCATCAAAACCGCTGCAACATTTTTAATTTTATCAATCACTGGGATTTGCAATGAATTGGGTATCGGATCATCAGTAAAATATTACGAGTAAGAACGATGGCAGGCCAGGAGGGAATCGAACCCCCAACCTGCGGTTTTGGAGACCGCTGCTCTGCCAAATTGAGCTACTGGCCTTCGAACCGACTTGTTGAATCAATTAACTCCCGCTAACAAACTGTTCATTAAAAAACACACCTCAAGACCAACCAAGACTGTACCAACCCCGGCAGTGGAGCCCACAACCGGATTTGAACCGGTGACCTCTTCCTTACCAAGGAAGTGCTCTACCGACTGAGCTATGTGGGCGTCTTTGACTTCACTTCAATAAACCCCCGACTCCTGTAAATTTTCGGAGCGCCAACTGGAGCGGGTGATGGGAATCGAACCCACATCATCAGCTTGGAAGGCTGAGGTTCTAGCCTTTGAACTACACCCGCATTGGAAAACACATCAGACTGAAATCAGCAACTTCAACATTTCGACAACCGGCAATCATGGTGGAGGGGGGAGGATTCGAACCTCCGAAGGCTGAGCCAACAGATTTACAGTCTGCCCCCTTTGACCGCTCGGGAACCCCTCCTTCTAAAATTTAGCACAAACGATCAATTATGGCCCATAACTTGATTTATGTCAACCTGTAACCTCTCAATTCAAGTTTCTTTGGAACCAGACTTATCCAACCATTTCAGACCCCATTCACACCAATCAGTCACTCAGAATGGAGCCCGCAGAGGGACTCGAACCCACGACCTGCTGATTCTTACCCACTACCGCTTTCGAGGCCGCTTGTTGCGATTCGCCACTCACGTTTGGGGTCTGGACTTTCTCTTCACCTTATTCCCGGTTAACCGGAATACTTAGGTGGGTGGTGTAAAGTCTCTACACTCCAGTCCCGAATCAATTTCCGGGATGTAGCACGGGATTGCCATTTGAATTCTGCGAACAGAATCAGCCACTGGCCGATAATCAATCCAGAATCCAGCTAAGGTTTCCCCGTTTTAGCCACCTCCACTTCACAGGTTTCCCCATGAAGGTGCAATTTTTACAAATCAGCTGCTCTAGCCAACTGAGCTATGCGGGCATGATTACCTTTTTCCCACTCTATCAGCAAAAAACCATGATGCTGTATGAATTGAAAAATGGAGCGCGATTTTACTCAAAACAGGGGGTTGAATGCAATCAAAAAATTGCAGATATTTCAGGAATTAACTGAACAAGACCCGAAAATGAAGAGATCAGTCTGCGGATTCGCAAAACCGATAGTCAAATCCAGCAATTCAGTTTGACCAATCTGACCCCGGATTCGTCCCAGTCATGCGTTGACAACTGTGCCTGATCTATAATCGCCAATGGAAATTCCATCCAGTTAAACGGGCCTAAACGTCGATACTCCGGCTGGAATTTGGCTTCATACCCGTTACTTCTCAGGCGTTTCAAATGTCTATCGGCCAATTTCTCCTGACTGAACACTCCCATCGAGATTCGAATCAAGCCATTACCTGCCCGGTATAGAAAATGCTCCAGCCCTTCGGACTTGAGTTTTTTCACCATTGCATCAGCGGACGACTCCGAATTGAACGGACCCAGATAGACGCGGTAATCAAGCAGTTGCCGACTGCCACTGGTGACATTCCGGAACTTGATTCCGCTCTCGTTCATCCACATCTTCGCTGCCTGCCAGCTTTCCATTTCCTTGAATGGACCCAGTCGATAACAGGTTTTAGCGACAGGCTGATCACTGCTTCCGGCAATGGGGTCTTCATCAACAGCCGCTGCCATGCCCGGCAATTCCCCGGTAATCACTTCGTCGGCACGACTTTGCGTGTCGTTTTCAACTGGCAGGCTTTCAGCCGTGATATCTGTGGCGCCGGTTTCATTGAATTGCGGATCAAGGACAGCGCCGACCGGTTGCGAGGTATCAACTTCGCCAAGCAGCAACATCCCTGTTTTGTTCACATCAGACCCGGAATCAAGGCGCACTTTCTCCGGCGTGTTCTCCCGCCCACCAACCAACAGATAAGCTGCCACATTTGTAATAACCAGGAACGCCGCCAGCCACTTCATCGAGTATCTTCCTCGCTCAGGGCGAGCAATCCGATCAATACCAGATCGGGAACAATCACGAATGGGTGTTCCGATACTGTGGCCAATCGGTGTGCGTCTCCCCCTGTCAGAATGAGTCTCAATTCCAGCCCTGCAATCTTTTTGTAATGGCAGATGGCACAATCCATGGCTGAAACCACAGCCAGCATCACTCCATTTTCGACTGCCTCCCAGGTATTCGAATTCTGATACGACAAGCATCCTTTCATGGTATTAGCAGTAACTGATCTGATCTGTCCGGTGGAAGAATGGAGGGAATATATCATGGTCGCCATTCCCGGGAAAATAATCCCGCCATCGAATACGCCTTGTGCGTTTACATAGTCAATCGTCACTGCCGTTCCGGCATCGATCACAACCATTGACCGGTTACCAGTCATCAACCTTGCGCCGATCATGGCCAACCACCGGTCAACACCCAGATCTTCCGGCTTGTCATATCGATTGAACAAGCCCTTTCCGTGCTTGCGAGACTTCATAAAAATCGGCGGGCTTCCCCAAAACGATGTGCAGGTTTCACTCAGGACCTGATTCACTTCCGGTCTGGCCACACTGGAAATCAAGATGCCATCAGGATCAGGCAGGCCGGTGAATGCACGTTCCAGGGCCTGAAACAAATCTGCCGACCCGGTTTCGATGGGTTCATTTTGCAGGCATTTGTTTTGCGGACACTCTTGTGCAGACTGTACTGGCTGTGAACGCAACTGATGGGACGTTGCCCATTTGATTCTTTGATTTCCGGCATCAATCAATAATTTCATTATATTCGACTACCTGATTTTTCGCCCGCCTTAACTGGAGCGAAACCTCTCCGGTAATGATTCGATGAACCAACCCGCCACTTACAATCAGCAATGCACCCGTTTCATCTACACCGGACGCGACCCCGCTTATCACCCTTGAACCCGAAACAACCTGAACCGGTTGACCCCGATGTGCATTTGCCAGATTCCATTGGTGTGCGAAACCGGCAAATCCTCTTGCAGTAAAATCGGTCAGTACCCTATCATGATTTTTTACCAGTTCCACCACCAATTGATCGCGATCAATCTGGTACCCCACTGATGTCAGATCGACCCAGGGCTGATCAATTTTTCCTGCCACCGGAGCTGATACCATTAAATTCAATCCAATTCCTATGACACAATTCAGTCCAGAAATTTCAACCAGGATTCCACCCGCCTTTTTGCCACCAATCAGAATGTCATTCGGCCATTTCAATTCAACCTGTTGTACGCCAAATCCTCGCAGACTCTTGATCACGGCAATACCCGAAACCAGAGACACTCCCTGGGTATCAGACCTGTTCAGGAGCCAACCCAATGAAAGCAGGATCGACCCGGATCGGGAATTTTGCCACGATTTCCCCCGGCGACCCCGTCCTGCGCTCTGGTTTTCGGCCAGACAAATGCAACCATCCGGATCACTTTGCTCCAGCAACCAGGTATTCGTTGAATCCAACTCGTCGAAATAATGGATTTTCTTGTCCGAAAACCTGCCGATACCCACCAGTGCATTGCGTATGGTGTCTATGTCGTGCCTCGGATATTTTTGACTAAGCGCCATGAAAGAGATAGAGTAAGTGATTTAATCTGGCTGTAACATGATACAACGAAATCAAACCCGGGAAGTACGAATCGGACGGATAAAAATCGGCAACGGCAATCCGATCGCAGTACAGAGCATGTGCGCAACTCCGACCACGGACCTCGCGGCCACGGCCAGACAACTCCGGTCTCTTGAGGCGGCCGGCGCCGATGTCATTCGCATTGCGGCCGATAATAAAAAAGATGCCCGCGCATTGATTGAATTGCGACAAAACTGCGATGCGGTATTGAGCGTGGATTTGCAGGAAAACTATCGCCTTGCAGAAATTCTGGCGCCTCATGTTGACAAGATTCGCTATAACCCCGGCCACTTGTATCATCATGAGAGGAACAAACCCTGGCAAGACAAGGTGCAATATCTGGTCGATATCGCGGCCAAAAACGACTGCGCCATTCGGGTCGGCGTCAATGCGGGTTCAGTAGACCCGGACAAGCTCGGAAAGTACTCTGCCGGTGACTCCGTATCGCCGATGGTGGACAGTGCGCTGGAACACAGCGAGTGGCTTGACCGGATCGGTTTTACCCGATATTGCGTTTCGCTGAAGGATTCTGACCCGAAGAAAACCGTTGAGACCTACTTAAGGTTCGCACAGGCACGACCCGAAATACCCTTGCATCTGGGTGTGACTGAGGCCGGATTGCCGCCAGAAGGCATCGAAAAAACCCGAATCGCTTTTGAACAACTGATAGGCAAGGGCATCGGCGACACGATCCGGGTTTCCCTTACCGTTGCGCATGAAGACAAGCATCAGGAAATTTCCGCAGGACGCCAGATACTGGAGGATATCGCCAACGGACGGGTTCGAACCGTGGTGTATTTTGATGAAGACAAACTCAATCTGATCAGTTGCCCCAGTTGTTCCAGAGTCGAAAATGAAAAATTCATAGACCTCGCCCAGAAAGTGAAAGTCCGAACCCGATATGCAGAAGATCACGCTATCACTATTGCGGTGATGGGCTGTCGGGTCAATGGCCCCGGAGAAACCGACGATGCAGACCTGGGGCTATGGTGTGGACCCAATTACGTCAATCTGAAAAAACGCGGGGAAAAGGTGGGCGCCTTCAAGTATGACGAGATACTGGATCAACTCGACGTTGAGTTAAAGTCCCTGATCGGACTTTAGCCGAGGGTTTTGCAGCGACAGGCCCCGTACCTGTCCACGCCAGGAAGCAAGAAGATGAAAACACCCTCAGAACAAGCACAAAAAACTTTAGCTGTTCTGCAGCAAGCTGTTGCAGAAGTATTGGAAAAGAAACGCAAGCTTGGACAATATGCCGTTGTCTGGCGTGATGGCAAGATTGTTAAATTAATGCCTGATAAAGATTCTGTAGAAAACAAAGTAGTCTGATTAGTACGGCCAGGTATTGTCAACTTAACAGCTCTCCGGCGCCAGGAGTAAACCAACTGTCCGGTTTCGAGAGGCATTGATTGGAAGTGCCGGATGAGGCGGCTGATCTGCTGGGAAGGAGTGCCACAAAATACTCTGGTCTCGGTAAATTTGTTAGAATCCGGGGAATTAAATTTCCCCGGCACAAAATACCATGCCTGACTACAGATCCTGGACTACGACCCGCGGTAGAACTATGGCGGGGGCCCGAGCGCTTTGGCGCGCTACGGGGATGAAAGATGATGATTTCAACAAACCGATCATTGCGGTTGCCAATTCATTTACCCAGTTCGTGCCCGGACATGTTCATTTGAAGGATATGGGACAACTGGTTGCCCGCGAGATTGAAGCTGCGGGGGGCGTTGCCAAGGAGTTCAACACCATCGCAGTGGATGACGGCATCGCGATGGGGCATGGCGGCATGTTGTATTCGCTGCCGTCGCGCGAAATCATTGCCGATTCGGTCGAATATATGGTGAATGCCCATTGTGCGGATGCCATGGTCTGCATTTCGAATTGCGACAAGATTACCCCCGGTATGTTGATGGCGGCAATGCGCCTGAACATTCCTGCGATTTTTGTGTCCGGTGGGCCGATGGAAGCAGGCAAAGTGACCTGGCGTGATCATGAAAAGGCGGTCGATCTGGTGGATGCGATGATGGTGGCGGCTGACGATGATGTCACCGACAGCGAATCAGACGAGATGGAACGATCAGCCTGCCCAACCTGTGGCTCCTGCTCAGGCATGTTTACCGCAAATTCAATGAATTGCCTGATGGAAGCTCTCGGACTTGCCTTGCCGGGAAATGGGACTATCGTAGCGACCCATGGCGAACGAAAACGATTGTTCCTGGAAGCGGGCCGTCTCATCGTCGCCACGGCCAAACGGCATTATGAACAGGGCGACTATGAAGTTCTGCCAAGAAGCATCGCAAATTTCGAAGCATTCGAAAATGCGATGTCGCTGGATATCGCAATGGGAGGTTCTACCAATACGGTCCTGCATCTGCTCGCCGCTGCCCAGGAAGGTGAAGTGGATTTCACTATGAAGGATATTGATCGTCTGAGCAGGAGAGTGCCCAACCTTTGCAAGGTGGCTCCAGCCAAATCCGATGTCCATGTAGAGGATGTGCATCGCGCAGGCGGTATCGTAGCGATACTGGGTGAACTGGACCGCGCTGGCCTGATTAATCGAAGTGCAAGAACCATACATGCCACCTGCATGGAAGAAGCCATCGCGCTATGGGATGTCCGGCTGACCGAAGATCAAAAACGCAAGGACTTTTTCCGTGCCGCTCCCGGAGGAATCCCTACCCAGGTCGCTTTCAGTCAAAGCAAGCGTTATAAATCCCTTGATCTCGACCGGGAAAATGGTTGTATCCGTGAATTGAAACATGCTTTCAGTCAAGATGGTGGATTGGCGGTGCTTTACGGGAATCTTGCACAAGACGGCTGTATTGTAAAAACGGCCGGAGTCGATGAAAGTATCCTCAGATTTTCTGGAAGAGCCAGAATATTCGAAAGCCAGGAGGCCTCAGTCGACAGCATCCTCGGTAATCAGGTCCATCCGGGCGATATTGTCGTCATACGATACGAAGGTCCGAAGGGCGGGCCTGGAATGCAGGAAATGCTCTACCCAACCACTTATCTGAAGTTAAAGAACCTTGGCAAGGAATGTGCACTGGTTACCGATGGTCGATTTTCCGGGGGGACTTCCGGCCTGTCGATCGGCCATATATCACCCGAAGCGGCAGAAGGCGGACTAATCGGGCTGGTCGAAGAAAACGACCTGATCGAGATCAATATTCCTGAAAGGTCGATTCATCTGGCAGTCGATGATGCCGATCTCGAACAAAGAAGGACAGCGATGGAAGCCAGAGGCAGTGATGGCTGGAAACCGGATCGAGTGCGCGTGGTCAGCACCGCTCTGAAGGCTTATGCCGCACTGACTACCAGTGCGTCAAAGGGGGCGGTGCGCAACGTCGACCAACTGTCGTAAATCAACCCGGGCTAACCTGACACAGGCTGCTTGATCGCCAGATATCCCTGCCAGCACAGTTCGCTGAATACAATGGATACGCGATCGAATCCTGCCTGATTGAGCATCGCCAGATTTTCGCTTTCGGTACGCGGCGCCAGCACCCCTTCGAGGGCCTGCGCCTTGCAACGTATTTCCTCATCGGAAAATCCCCGGGATTTTTTGAACCGATGATATTCTTCTGTCATTTCCCGGTCCAGTCGGGGGTCGGCAAATCTGATTTTCTCGAACAGTAAAAACAGGCCCTCGGGCCGCAACGCCCTGAATATTCGTCTGGCAATGTCGGCGCGGGTTGGAATCGGCGTAAAGTGCAGAGTGTAATAGCTGACGACCACCGAAGAGGGTAAAAATTCATGGTTGACGATATCAGCAAGCTCGAATGAAACATTGGCAAATGCGCTGCATCGGCTTCTGGCACGCGCAATCATTCCGGGAACCTGATCAATGCCGACAATGACCACCCGGCTCTGATCAGAACAAGCGGCCATTTTCGCAGTCAGCGTGCCGGTTGAGCAGCCGAGTTCATAACATCGTCCGCTGTTTTGCATACTGGACTGGATCAGTTTTACGATCAGGTCATGACCCTCCTCGTATTCGGGAATTGATTTCGATATATGGGTATCGAACACTCCGGGGACGGCATCATCGAACTGCCATGCTCCCTTGGCAACAACCAGACCATCCCCTGCAGATGCCTTTGTTCGACTCATTCTTGGGGATTCATTCTGAAGTAGCGAACAAACCGAATCCACAGATCACGACCAGAGCGACCCCCATGGCTCGTTTGTAATGGTCGCCACCCCCCACTACCAGCTTATTGTGCATCTTCAGCCCGAACCAGTGGCCAATCGCAACCAGCGGCAGGGAATACAGGGCATAGCGGACCTGCAGGTCCACTTCAAAGAAAACAAAGGTCGACATCTTGATTATTACCAGGATTGCCCAGAGGACGAATAATGTGACACGCAATTCGTGTATGGCAACGTTTCTGACGAAGACAGCGGATATCAACGGCGCCCCCATCAACGATACTCCGCTGGCATAACCCCCAATTATCAACAGCAGATTGTCGAAGAATACGTTCCTGCTCTTGAAAACATAGTTGAACAGGTAGGCCAGCCCATACAAAAAAGTAATGCCATAGATGATCGGCACCAGTATCTCATTTGGCAGATTGAGCAAGCCGAACACGCCAGTCAACTTCGGTATGATCAAGACCACCAGCGATTTTTTCAGGTAAGGCCAGTCTACTTCGTAAAGTCGATCATAGACTGTCATTACAGAAAAGATCAACAGATGGATTGCCAGAATCGGCAGCCAGAAAAGTGGCTTGTCGAAAACCAGAAGCATCAACGGCAAACCAAGTGCGACACCGCCAAAGCCGAGACCGCTGCGAACAAACCCGGACCAGACGAATATCAGACCTGCGAGCAGCCACTCGGTTTCATTTAAGCCCGGCATCGAAAGTCGACAGGAAAATTATTTCTGCAAGTGCACCCGCCAGCAGCCACGAAGCGAATTCACCAGCCAAAGTGAATCTGCATCGTAGATCTGTTCCGGCAAAATCACCTTTTCCGTTATTTTCCGCTCAACCAGCAAGGTGGCGCGTCCAACACCGCTTAACAGCCCTGATGAAATCGGGGGTGTAAGAAACTCACCGCCGAGTTCAACGATGATATTGGCTCGACAGGACTCGGTGATCTCTCCCCTTTCATTGCATAACAACACATCATCACAATCAAGGTTGGCGGCCAGTGCACGGTCGTAGATCGTACGCTGCGTAGTCTTGTGATAGAGGAAATAGTTTTTTGAATTTATCGGGTTTTTAGCGATCCTTATCCGATACGGTTCAGACAATGGCTGGTAATCGGTATGCTGCACACAAATCCGGCCGCATCTGGAAACACACAGACGAATCCGCTGGTCTGCTTCAGGAAACTCGAGTGCGGCCGACAGCAACTGGTTTCTGATTTCATCCATGTCCACTTTCCATGAAAAATAGGAAGCCGAATTGCCTAATCTTGACAAATGAGCATCAAGATTCAAAAAGCCGCCGCACCGGGTCCATTTCAGGGTTTCCAGCAGATCGAATGAGGGTTGTGAGTAGGTCAGTACTGCGGCCTTGGTATGGCATTCCTGAAATTCGTCCCCGATATCCGAATCCCAGACAATGCCACCGCCAGCGCCAAACTCTGCGCTGCCTTTGCTCTTGTCAATCAGCAAGGTACGTATTGCCACATTGAACTGGGCGCACCTGCCCGGAAAGACGAACCCGGCAGCCCCGGTATAAATGTATCTGGGGAGGTTCTCAAGCTCATCAATAATTTCCATCGCACGCAGTTTTGGAGCGCCGGTGATTGAAGCAGCAGGAAACAGTGCCCGAAATATCTCAGTCAGGCCAGCGTCGGTCAGGCATTCAATCGTGGTCGACATGGTCCAGAATGTGGGATATTTCTCCAGCGAGAGAATGTCGGTAGCCTCGACCGAACCGTAGTCGGCAATTTTCCCCATATCGTTTCTGACCATGTCCGTTATCATGATGTTTTCTGCGCAATTCTTGCCTGAATTTTTCAGTTGCCTGCCAATTTCCATATCATCTTCATAGCCTTGGCCACGTGCAGCGGTTCCCTTCATCGGTTTGGATACCAGGACCCTTTGATCAAGGCTCAGGAACAGTTCCGGAGAGGCAGAGCAAACAGCCCATTCATTGGTATTTACGTAAATACAATAGCCTGGCTGACTTGCCAGATTCTGGGTATGCACCATCTGCACGAACAGCGACCAGCTATCGATATCGCAGTTTGCCCTGAATCGAAAGGAATAGTTGACCTGATAGGCATCCCCTTCCCGGATATAGTCTTTTATTCTGGTCAGTGATTTTCGATAGTCCTCTTCTTCAAGCGATAGCTCCCAGTTCAGTCCATCGGTGTTATCCCTGGCTGCGGCACTTTCGGGAAAGTCGATCACATCATACCCGTCATATATTCCAAACCAGATTTTTGGGATGCCCCGGGTGCGCCTGACCGGGAAGTGTCTGTCAAACGCAGGGGATGCTTCATAGCTGATAAACCCCGC
This sequence comes from Arenicellales bacterium, assembly GCA_963663315.1. Classification (GTDB taxonomy): domain Bacteria; phylum Pseudomonadota; class Gammaproteobacteria; order Arenicellales; family Poriferihabitantaceae. Next base: position 1,551,757 of record OY760176.1, read on the forward strand.
CGCGAATCTCTGGTACTGTTCTACCTGATGCTCGGTTTGATCCAGGAGGGCCGTGACTTGATCGACATCTCCGGAGGAAATCACATCGACCGGATCGCGAAACAGCAGCCATCTGTTTTTGGATGGCTGCTGAGCAACGACACAGTTGTTTCCGTTAAATGGGCTGGGCATTCGCTATTTGTTTATAGTCCGGTTTTCTGGATGATAATTTATCCAGACTGTGCCGATCATGGTGATAGCTGATATTGTCCGCCCCGAGTTGATTCGCAAGTTCGATAAACAGCTTCTGATCAGAATAGACTTTCCAGTCGTTGCCGAGGTTCAGGTACCCGGTCTCGCCGGAACACCGGGTATAGTGGATTCTTACTGCAATAGGATTTCCGCCATTACCACCGCGGTACTGACCCAGAATTGATTGCAGATTCTCAATTCTGTCTGTAGTCAATTCCTGCTGCGACAGATTCAAATCCAGACTGACAAGAAATTGACTGCGAATTGCGTCAAGATCGTAAATATTTTCCACACGCATCTGACAACCCCCTGTAACCTCGTCCGCACTGAACTCGCCAAAGGCAATCAATACTTTTTCCTTTTGCAGGATAGCAGAGCACTGGTTGAATTTTTCCTGGAACAGTATGACTTCAACCCTGTGTCTCTCATTGTCAAGGACTACAAACGCCATTTTTCCACGTCGTGTCCTTGACACTCGCATTGACACCATGATGCCTGCGAATATTCCATTTCTCGGTGAGCTGAAATCCTGGGTTGGCGCATCACGCTCACTGAACGAATCGAGCTCTTTGGCATATCGTTTATACGGGTGCCCGGTCAGATACAGGCCGAGGGTTTCTTTTTCTGCGGCAAGGCGCTGCTCATCTGTCCAGTCAGGAATTTGGGCCGATTTTTCATTTTTCGATGGCGCCTCCCTGATGCCGAACATATCAAATTGTCCTGCCTGCTGGTCCTGCTGATGCTGATCGGCAGCCTTGATCGCATTATCCATTTGATTCATCAATGAAGCCCGATTACTGCACAGCACGTCCATCGCGCCACTTTTGATCAATACTTCCAGAACACGCTTGTTGATTTTTCGCATATCCATACGTCGACAGAATTCCTGCAGGGACTTGTATTCGGCATTCCTGTTCCTCTCGTTTACGATATTTTCAACCACGCCTTTGCCGATGCCCTTCAAGGCGCCCAGGCCATAGCTGATCATATTATCGTCAATCGCTCTGAAAGTATGGAAACTGGAATTGATATCCGGTGACAATATGTTCAGACCCAGGGATTTGGAATCCGCCAGCAAGGTAACCACCCGGTCGGTATTGTCCATCTCGGCAGACATCGCCGCTGCCATGAAAGCGGCAGGATAATGGGTTTTCATCCATGCTGAGTGGTAGGCAATCATCGCATACGCGACAGAATGAGACCTGTTGAATCCATATCCGGCGAACTTGTCCATCACGGTAAAGATACTGTCTGCAAGCTTCTTGTTCACCCCCCTTTCTACCGCTCCGTTGACAAACGTCTCACGCTGTTTTGCCATCTCTTCAGGCAGTTTTTTACCCATCGCCTTGCGCAGCAGGTCGGCCCCGCCCAAGGTGTAACCCGCCATGGACCGTGCAATCTCCATGACCTGTTCCTGGTAAATAATCACGCCATAGGTTGATTTGAGTATCGGCGCCAACTCCGGATGGAAATACGTAACCGTGTCCCGACCAGCCTTGCGGTTGACAAAATCATCAACCATGCCCGATTGCAAGGGCCCTGGTCGATACAGGGCGACCAATGCGACCAGATCCTCGAAAATTTCCGGGTGAGCTCGAATAAGCAACTCTCTCGCGCCACGCGATTCGATCTGGAATATCGCCGTAGTCCGTCCGGTCCTCAGGAATTCAAATGTTGCGGGGTCATCCAGAGGCGCCTGACTCAGATCAAGCAGGTCTTTGTCGCTAATGGATTTCCGGTGGTTCACCATTTTTACCGCAGCATCAAGAATAGTAAGCGTGCGCACCCCGAGAAAATCGAATTTGATCAGACCAATCGATTCCAGATCGTCCTTGTCCAACTGGGTGATAGCCTGGCTCAAATGGGCATCCGCATAAAGCGGGGCGTATTCGGTCAGGGGTTTTGGCGCGATCACCACTCCGCCTGCATGCTTGCCTACATTTTTTGCAATCCCTTCGAGCTGCAGGGCGGCGTCAATCAATTCCTGTACATCCTCCTGATTATCATATCTGTCCTGCAACGACTGTTCCCGCTTCAGCGCTTTTTGCAGTGTCATGCCGACTTCAAACGGGATCAACTTTGCAATTTGATCGACAAAGCCATAAGGGAAACCCATCACTCGACCGACATCCCGTACCACTGCTTTCGCTGCCAGGGTACCAAAAGTGATAATCTGGGCAACCTGGTCATGACCGTAGCGCTGAACCACATATTCAATCACACGATCACGGCCATCTACACAAAAGTCGATATCGAAGTCCGGCAGGGAGACCCGCTCAGGATTCAGAAATCGCTCGAACAGCAGGCCATAGGATAACGGATCCAGATCAGTGATACCGGTAGACCAGGCAACCAGCGAACCCGCCCCGGAACCCCTTCCCGGACCCACTGGTATTCCATTGTTCCGGGCCCACTTGACAAAATCTGCAACGATCAGAAAATACCCCGGATAGCCCATATTTTCGATGACCTCAAGTTCCATGTTCATCCGATCAGCATACTTTTGCTCAATCGCACAGGAACCATCAGGATGATACAGCGTCGGCAGGTTGAATCGCTGCGCCAGCCCATCTTCCGCGTACTCCCGTAATAGCGAGGCTTCCGACCGACTTCCTGCATCCGGGTACTGTGGAAGGTGATCCTGATCAAAATCCAGAAACAGGTTGCAGCGTTTTGCGATCTGAATGGAATTGGAAATCGCAGAGGGAATGTCGGAAAATAATTCGATCATCTCCTGCGTCGATTTCAGATACTGCTGATCGGTAAAATCCCTGGGTCGGCGACTGTCATCCAATACCCTGCCATTGTTGATGCACACTCTGATCTCATGCGCTTCAAACTCTTCGCGATTGATGAATACCACCCTGTTTGTCGCGACCAATCCAATGTTGCACTGAGTCGATAACTCTACCACCCGGCTTATATAGTCCGGCTCACCCGTATATCCGATTCGACTGACCGAGAAATATACCCGGTCACCAAAAACACCGCTATATTGATTTGTCCATTCGGGCAATTCTGATTCCCACCCCTGCGAAATGAGATTTGCGACAAATCCCTGATGTTCATCAATCAGACACAGCAACCCCTGATTTTTCCCAGCCAGCTCCGGCCAGCTGATTACAATCCTGTTGTTTACACTGCCACGCAGATAGGCATCGCTAAGTAATTTGCTCAAGTGCTGATAGCCCGTGTTGTCGCCACACAGCAAGGTAACGCGATCAGTCGATTTCCCGGAGGCCGGATTTTCGATCCACACATCACACCCAACAATCGGTTTGACTCCTCTTGCCAGACATGCACGATAAAATTTGACCATGCCGTAAAGATTGGAAAGGTCGGTAAGCGCAACAGCGGGTTGCTGAAATTCAGCGCAACTGTCAGCAAGCGGCTTTAGTCTGACAATGCCATCAGCCAGAGAGAACTCCGAATGCAGATGCAGGTGAACGAAAGCGTCAACCATCGTTGAGCGCTTCCCTTACGTGAGCAAATGTTCTTCTATGCTGACTGGTCGCTCCATGAATCCGAAGTGCCTCAATGTGCATTTTTGTCGGATAACCTTTGTGTTTTTCAAAACCATACTGGGGATAAACCAGTGACAACTCGACCATTTTCCGGTCCCGCGCTTCTTTTGCCAGTATTGAAGCTGCTGAAATGGATGGATGTATCGCGTCACCCCCGACCACGGCGGTACAATGGCAGTCAAGAACGGGGATTCTGTTGCCGTCTATCAGTGCGCTGTGAGGTTGAATATGCAGATTTTCCACTGCGCGTTTCATCGCCAGTAGTGTTGCCTGTAATATGTTGATCTGGTCTATCTCGTGCACGCTGGCCTGAGCCACAGACCATGACAATGCGGTTTCCCTGATTTGCCGCTCAAGTTCCGCCCTTCGCCGCGGGCTGAGTTTTTTCGAGTCGTCGAGTCCAGCGACAGGTCTGTTGTCATCGAGTATCACAGCAGCGGCAAATACAGCCCCTGCCAGCGGGCCTCGTCCCGCTTCGTCTACCCCGGCAATGTACCTGTTCGAATTCAACGACTCAAGTCAATGGTTCAAGCAGTCTGATTACAGCCCTGCTGGCCCGCAGATTGGCATTGAGCTTCAACTGCCGGTGCATTGCAGAGAACATTTGATCCAGCTTTTCGACCTCCTCGCCATCGTCAAGATACCGTCTTAACGCATTGGCAATACTGGCCGGCCTGGCCTGGCCCTGAATAAACTCCGGTACTACCGGCTCTCCAAGCAACTGATTGGGCATTGAATAGTGAGTCACGGACTTCAGTCTCTGAACAAGCCACCAGGTCAGAGCGCCAACCTTGTAGACAACTACATGGGGGCGTCGTAACAGCGCTGCTTCCAGTGCTGCCGTTCCCGACGCAAGCACAACCGCATCCGCAGCTTCCATGGCAAGCCGGGATTGCTCCTGCAACAGGGTAATCGGTAAATCCTTGATCGAACCTGCCACCTCACTGAATGCCCGAGCGACCGTTTTGTTGGCAAAGGGCAACACAAATTGCACAGCGGGGTCGGATTGATTGATGATCCTGGCAACTTGCAGAAAAATCGGCGCCAGTCTTGAAATTTCGGAATGACGACTTCCGGGTAACAAGGCGACCAGTTTCCCGTGATCAGGGATCTCAAGCCGAAGTTTCTGTCTGGCTGCAGCCCTGTCCGGCGGTTTGATTTCATCTGCTATCGGATGTCCAACACAGGTAACCGGAATTTGATTCTTCCTGTAAAACTCGGCCTCGAAAGGAAACAACGTCAGCATATGATCCACAGCCCTTCGAATCTTGTGAATACGATACCCGCGCCACGCCCATACGGTAGGACTGACGTAGTGGACTGTAGTGATGTTTTTCTTCCTGAGCCGGGATTCAAGCGCCAGATTGAAATCGGGTACGTCGATACCAATGAATAAATCGGGAGGATTCATCACCATCATCCTGTACAGATTCGATCTGATCCTTACAATATCCATGAACTTGCCAACCAATCCGTCCAACCCCATCACACCGATACGGTCCATGTCATAAATCGTATCGCATCCCGCAGATGCCATTTTTGGTCCACCAACACCGAAGAACTCGACATCGGTGATACTGGATTTCAGACTGTCGATCAATCCGGCGCCGAGTGCATCACCAGAAGGTTCACCCGCAACCATCCCAATCCGTATTTGACGACTGACCACCTATCGGATAATGCCGCGCTCGGATTGACAAATAAATTTCCTGAATGATGCCACATCCGGGTTATCAAAATTTAATGTACAGAGTTCATCAATAGCCGACTGAAGATTGAGGTTACGGCGATAAACCACACGATAAGCAGTAGCCAACACACTGATTGTCTCTTCAGTAAAATGCCGTCGACGAAGTCCTTTTTTATTGATCCCGAATGGTGTCGCGGGATTACCCGCTGCAACAATGTAAGGCGGTACGTCCTGAAGACAGACACATCCAATTCCTGTAATACAATGCTGACCTATCCTGCAAAATTGATGCACCAGACTGAAGCCGCCGAGAATGGCATGATCACCAATGTAGACATGGCCCGCCAGACTGGCGCCATTAGCAAAGATAATATAATTCCCCAGAACGCAATCATGGGCGATATGTGCATAGGCCATAATGAAATTGTCATCTCCTATTCTGGTCACCCCCAGGCCGCCTGCGGTACCACGATTGATTGTGCAATATTCCCTTATGGTATTGCGGTCACCGATATCCAATCGGGTGGGCTCGCCGCAGTACCCCTGATGCTGAGGGTCTTCTCCAATCGAGGAAAATTGAAATATCCTGTTATCTCTGCCGATGGTGGTGTAATTACGGATAACCACATGGGGGCCGACCCATGTACCATCACCAATTGTCACATTGTCTTCGATAATCGAAAATGGACCAACAGTCACATCCCTGCCTAACCTCGCGGATTCAGCGACAATCGCTGTCGGGTGGATATCGGACATTAAATTCTATAGTACCCGATAGGTAAACATGACATCGGCCGACGCTACCAACTTGCCTTCAACGGATGCTTTCGTTGAATATTTCCAGATTTTTCTTCTGTAGTTGGTCTGCCTGACTTCGAGTATCAGTTGATCTCCCGGTTCGACGGGTCGTTTAAACCTGGCGTTGTCTATTCCTGCAAAAAGCAGAATAATCTGCTCTTCGGTCTCAGCCTCATCACTGTGACTGGCCAGAAGCGCCGATGCCTGGGCCAGCGCTTCAAGGATCAGAACCCCGGGGAAAACCGGCCTTTCCGGAAAATGTCCCTGAAAGAATGGTTCGTTGAAGGTGATATTTTTAATCGCGGTCAGCTTCTCCCCAAGAGTGTAATCCAATACCCGGTCAACCATCAAAAACGGATACCTGTGAGGAAGAATTTTTTTAATTCTGTGTATGTCTATCTGCTTTCTTTCTGTCATTACTACTGGCTGCCTTAAGCTGATTGTATGCTCGGAACCCTGATCCTGATCTATGCTCGACTATTGATCATGGTCCGGTTTTTCCAACCTGTTCATTCTACGCATTAGTTTATCAAGTTGACGGATGATTGCCAGATTCTTTCTCCATTGTTTTACTGGCTGTACGGTGATCATCGAAGAGTATTCCCCGGTTTCTCCGATATTGTTTGAAACCATGCTATTCGCCAAAATGGTCACATCATCGACAATCTCCAAATGACCCAGGATGGCCACCCGGCCTCCAATTTTACATCGCTTGCCGATACGAGTACTTCCGGCAACCGCAGAACAGCCTGCCATGATGGTGTTTTCCCCGACACGCACATTGTGGGCAATCTGTATCTGGTTATCCAGCTTTACTCCATTTTCAATGATGGTGTTTTCCAGGGCGCCCCGGTCTATGGTCGTATTGGCGCCAATATCGACGTCATCACCAATGCTGACGGCTCCGAGCTGTTCAATTTTTTCCCATCGGCCCGCTGATGGTGCATAACCAAACCCGCTGGCGCCAATCACTACTCCTGAAGAGATGTAACATCTTTTTCCAATCCGGCAACCGGCCTGAATCACAACCTGATCCTCAATCACTGAATCCTGTTCTACGACAACCCCCGGCCCGATGTTGACGCAATTGCCGATCAGCACTCCCTTTGCCAGTTGCACTTGGTCATCGATCGTACTGAACTTCCCGATTACTACGTTTTCATCAAGCGAAGCTGTGTCGGCAACCCGTGCAGACGGATCAACATTCTGCCTGTTGCGACTCCGGGCCGGCCTGAATAACCTCGAAATCCGGGCATAGGCCAGGTAAGGGTCGGCAACCACCACCCTGTTGCCTGAAAACAGATCTGCATATTCCGGGGAGATCAGCACGGCTCCCGCTGTGCAGGCCGACAAATGGTGTTTCAATTTCGGGTCTGAAAAGAAGGTGATTGATCGGTCTGTTGCCTTTTCCAGACTTTTTATCGAATCAACCCTGTGTTTTGAATCTCCGATCACGACTCCATTCACCACCTCAGCAATCCTGCTCAATTCAACCACAATCCCTAACCCTTAAGACATGTGTAACCGGCTTTGTTGGTGATCAGAATCACTTGATATTGCCACTTTATGACGTGAGCACCTTACTGCGAGTAGATTTTACTGAGTTGTTCAAGAATTTTATCAGTAAGATCAATCTCCCGACTTGCGTAGACTGCCTGCTGAAGAACCAGATCAATCTTTTCCCGTTGGGCTATTTCAATTATCACCTCTGAAATCAGTTTTTCCAGCCGTGCCAAACCCTTGTTCCGACTGCGGGTATAGTCTTCGTTATAGTTTTGCTGATCTCTTTGCAATGTTCTTTGCAGTTCGCGCAACTCTTCGGTTCGTTCGTTGATTTCCTCACTGGAAAGCAAAACCGCATTTTTCTGAAATTCTGCCTCCCTGGTATTGAATAACTCAATTTTCGCTTTCAAATCCCGATTTCGCTCACTGAATTCCTGTTCCAGCATCCTGGCTTCATATTTACCCTGAGGAGCCTCGTCAATCAGTACTCGCGCATCCACATAGGCGATTTTTGCCGCAGTCGCCTTGACTGGCAATAATGCAACCCCGATCAGGCAAAACATGCCCAACAAAAACCTGCCGCTCTTTTTAATCATCATTTGAATACATTAAATAAAATCCAACGCAGGAATTTCAACCCTACCTGAATACAGTACCAATGGAAATCTGCAACTCTTCCTTTTCATCACCCGCTTCTTCATTTAATGGCACTCCATAGCTGATGGTGAATGGCCCTACCGCCGAAAACCAGTTAAAGAACAATCCTGCAGAATATCGAAGCCCTCCCAGATCAACAGATTCAGTATCACTATATACCATCCCGCCATCGACAAACAAACCGAGTCGCTTATCTTTGCCATCAGAGCCAAAAGCCGGAAATAATGCTTCAAGGTTCAACAATAATCGCGTATCACCACCCACCGGCTCCGGAGTCGGACCACTGTCCCGGGGACCGAGGGAACGTCTTTGAAAACCCCGCACGGATGTGGCTCCCCCTGCATAATAATGTTTGAAAAACGGAAGCCCCGTTTCTTTCGTATCACCATAGCCATCGCCATAGCCAATTCCGGCAAATCCTTTCAAGGTCAATGCAGGGGAAACAGGAAAATAATAGGACCCTTGCAGATTGAGTTTATAATACTCGAAATCGCTTCCCGGAAACGTTGACTCCAGGGAAATTGAACTGACTATACCACGGGTCGGAAAGAAATACTGATTCCGGGTGTCCTTGGATAAACCAATCGTGAACAAGCCATTGTCCGATTCAGGATTCTGATCGATCACAGCCGTAAACTCGGGGGGTGTTTCCGTGGTTGTTTCGAGTTTGATGCGTTCGTATGAAAACCCGTAATTGATGGTATTGGTCTCTGCGATAGGAACACGATAGCTCACGCCCAGCGAACTGTTGTCCAGAATATATTCCGCAGTATCCACTTCCTGGGAATCGATTTCCCTGACGGACAGATTGATACTCCTGCTTACTCCGTCAATGGTATGGTAAGGGTTGGTATAGGAAATGCTCGCGATCTTGGCGGTGTCGGAATTATTGAATTTGATAGCCAGATCCTTACCGGTTCCCAACAGATTTTTTTGGCCGAATTCGACACCAAGCAAGACCCCTTCCTCTTCAGAATAACCGGCAGATAATAATATCGATCCGGTATCCCTTTCTATTACGATCACTTGCATGTCAACCTGATCAGTGGTTCCGGCCACTTCCGGGATTTCGATCTGAACGCTTTCAAAAATTCCCATCCGTTGTAATCTGTCCTTTGAGCGCCGCACCGCCGATATTGAATACAGGGAACCTTCGTATTGTCTCAACTCCCTTCGAATAACCTCATCCCGGGTATACTGGTTGCCGGAAATAACAATTCTGCGAACATAAACCCGCTGATTCTTGATTATCGAGAATATGGTGTTGACCGCTTTCGTGGATTCATCCCTGTCAAATACCGGGTTCACTTCAACGAATGCGAGACCGTCATCGGCAAAACGGTCCAACATTGCGGCACGGATCCGGTTTACCGCACCCTGGGAATACCGGTCTCCGGGTTCAATGTCTATCAGCTTCTGCAAACCTTCGAGTTCGCTGGCCTCCACCCCTTCAATTGTAGTTTCACCAAAGGTATACAGATCGCCCTCTCTGAGCGTGATACCGATAAAGATATTCTGCTTGTTGGGTGAGATATCCACGTTCGAGGATATGATCTCGAACTCATGATATCCCTGGTTCTGATAATAACTTCTGATCCTCTCCAGATCTGCCTCGAGTCCCTGTTTCGAATACTGGTCCTGGCGTGAAAACAGCCGGTAACCGCGCTTTTCCTTGAGTTTCATTTCCTTCTTGATATCCTTGACCGATTCCTGTTCAGCCCCAATGATATTTATTTTCTTGATGCGGGCAACACGCCCTTCGCTGATCGCAATGTTTATCGCGACCTGATTCTGGTCCAGTTCCTCACTGACCACATCAATCGTCGTCGAATAACGACCCATCGACAGGTAGGTATTCTTGATTTCCTGCTCGACGTTTGCCAGGACCGCGTCATTGAAAATTCTGCCTTCGACAATCCCTAACTGCTCCAGCCCCTCCATGATCGCCTCGGTTTTCAGTTTGCTGTTACCAGTTATCGTTACGCTGACAATTGAAGGTCTTTCAACCACCTTGACAACCAGGGTAGTCCCTTCCCGCTCAAGTTCTATCTGGTTGAAAAATCCGGTTCCGAACAGCTCCTTGATACTTAATCTTACCTCTTCGTCATCGACTTCATCGCCGACTTTCAAGGGCAGATAGTTGAACACCGTTCCCTCTTGCAGCCTTTCCAGTCCCTCAACCCGGATATCTGTGATCGTGAACGGATCCATCGCTAATACAGTGCGCAGGGGTACGAAGAGAATAACCGCGAGGTATAGAACCAGTAACGAGATTTTTTTCATTTCAAATTATTTTCATGAACGCTTCAATTTTTATATTGCCTCACTTAAGTCATGATGATACATCAGACCAGAGCAAAGTCACATCGTAATTCGGCCGCCGCCTCGCCGTCATCCCCATCGGGTTATAGCAAACGTGCAATATCATTATAAAATGCGAAAACCATAAGCATTATGATCATCGTCAATCCGACCACCTGTCCCAGGACCATTGCTCTTTCCGAAGGCGCCCTGCCAACAATCGCCTCAAACAAAAAATACATCAAATGACCACCGTCCAGAACAGGAATCGGTAACAGGTTGATCAATCCAAGGCTGATGCTGATGATGGCTAAAAACTTCAGAAAATCATCATAACCTGATTCTATAGTCCGACCTGCCAGTCTGGCGATGGTAATCGGACCGGACAAATTGTCCGAAGACATCTGCATAGTGAGCATCCGTCCCAGGGAGCGCAGGGTAATGATGGACATTCGCCAGTTATAGTCCACTGACTGCCAGATGGCGTCCAATGGCCCGAATCGCAAGGTCGTGTTTTCCAGCGCCGGCTGATATAGCCCGATTCGACCATAGCTCTTGCCTTCAATTGAGACTGGTTCGGGTGTTATTGTCAATTCCAGCGTTTCTTCTCCGCGCAGAACGGATATCAACACCGGCTGTCCGGGTTTCCCGGAAATTTGTGTTGCCATCTCGATCCAGTTCCCGACCCGGACCCCATCAATGGCAATTACCTGATCACCTCTAACCAGTCCCGACTGCTCGGCGGGGGAATCCGCCACAATTTCATTGACGACTGCCGGAGGGGCGGGAGGCCAGATACCGATTTGCGAAGTAATCGGCCGACTGGCGATATTACCCTGGTCAAGAGTGCTGAAATCAATATCCATTTCACGCTCCCCAAACGTCGTATTCGATACCCGCAGGGTAATGGGATTTCCCTTCATCGCCTGATCAAGCAGATAGAATTGATGTTGTCCCCAGGTTTTTACCTCTTTCCCGTCTATTTCAGTCAGGACATCGCCGGGCTCAATTCCGGCAGTTTCCGCCAATGACCCCTCGGCCACCGTTCCTATCAGCGGGTCGATATCATCCGAACCGGCGACAAAAACCACCCATATTGCCAGAATCGCAAAAAGGAAATTGAATGCCGGACCTGCTGCTACCACTGCGCTGCGAACAGCGAGGGATTTTCTGTTGAAAGCCTGGTCCACTTCATCTGCCCGAACATCACCTTCCCTTTCATCCAGCATTTTAACGAAACCGCCCAGGGGAATCAGACCAATGATGTATTCCGTAGGACCATTATTCCAACGCCACCTGAAAATGGGTTTGCCAAATCCGATCGAGAATATAAGTACCTTGATGCCGAGTTTTCGCGCAACCCAAAAATGTCCGTACTCATGGACTGCAACCAGAATCGCAATTGCAACCAGAAAACCGAACAGACTGTAACCGAATCCACCCATAGTTATGTAACTACCCTTTTATGACCCGTCCCAGGCCTTCGACTTCGAAAGCGTGCATATTAACACGCGAAACCCAATATCTGCCCTTCAATCTGCAATCAGTTTCCGACTTGCCCTGCGCGCCTGCGAATCAGCTTCAAAAACGTGATCGAGATCACTGTTCATGCTCACTGGTACCTTATCCATTGTGCATTCTACGATTCGAGCTATTTTATCAAAGGAAATCTGTCCTGACAGAAATCCATCAACTGCAACCTCATTGGCTGTACTCATGATTGCAGGCATAGTGCCCCCGGTTATAGCGGCCGACCGGGCTAATCGAAGGGCCGGGAAACGATCATGGTCCGGTGGCTCAAAATCAAACCGTGCGACATCCATGAAATCCAGGGATTTCGCCCCGGATGAGATTCTGTCGGGCCACGCGAGGGCGTTGGCAATCGGTATCCGCATATCCGGACTGCCCATTTGCGCAATAATGGAACCATCAATGTATTCAACCATGGAATGGACAATGCTCTGCGGATGAATCACGATCTGCACCCTGTTCTCGGGGATACAAAACAACACGCAAGCCTCTATAAGCTCCAGCCCCTTGTTCATCATGGTGGCAGAATCGACCGAGATTTTCGGTCCCATTTTCCAGTTGGGATGAGCGCAGGCCTGTTCCGGGGTCACAGTAGACAACATGTCCAGAGGAAGCAACCTGAGTGGCCCTCCGGAGCCGGTCAACAATATTCTTCTGACGCTTTGATCACCGTTGACCGGTGAGTAACCGTTCCGGTTGACCAGACTGTGCTGGGGCAGACACTGAAATATTGCATTATGTTCGCTATCGAGGGGTAACAGACAGGCATTATGCTTTTGCGCCAGATCTACGATATGGCGTCCCATCATGACCAGGGGTTCCTTGTTGGCGATCAGAACCTTTTTCCCCGCCTTGATGGCAGCAATCGCAGACATCAGCCCGGCGGCGCCGACAATGCCGCAAACCACAATACCACCTGATTCTCCGGCCAGAGTACAGGCATCTGCCTGGCCACTGCCGACTTCAGTCCTGATCCGGGCCTGCGCCAGCCGAGTACGCAGTTCATTGGCCGCATCCGCATCCACCATCACTGCCTGCTCTGGCCGAAATTGACGACACTGTGCAAACATTTTCTCCACGTTGCGATGAGCGGACAATCCATAAACCTGGTATTTGGCCGGGTGCCGGGATATCACATCAAGGGTATTGACCCCGATTGACCCGGTCGAACCCAGCACAATGACCATGGTCGTCATAGTGCGAACCACCAGATACCGGCAAATACAGGAGCGGCGGCCACCAGTCCATCAATTCGATCCAGTATGCCGCCGTGACCGGGGAGCAGTGAGCCACTGTCCTTGACTCCTGCGATTCTTTTCAATCGACTCTGGTACAGGTCCCCGACCGCGCTGATCAGGCAGCCGCAAAACGCGGCAAGCAACCACAGCCATAATTGCCAGTCGGACCATGACAGATCAAAAACAAGGGAAGCATATATCAGGGCAACCAGGCAGGAGCCCAACAACCCTCCGAGCAGCCCCTCCACGGTTTTATTCGGACTGATCTTAGGGGCAAGTTTTCGTTGACCGATCATTTTTCCGGACAAATATGCAAAGCTGTCCGCAGCCCAGACAACCATCAGAATCAAGAGCGTCACCTGCGCTCCGGTTTCAGGTTGTTGATGGATGAAAACCAGGGCGCTCCAGCCCCCAAACAGAACCAGGGCGCCGACGCAAATGCCCGATAATCCGGAGAATGACCGGGATAAGCCACCCTGCCTGAGAGAATAAATCTGGCAAATCCAGAAAACGCAAAGCCCCGCGCATACAATTATCAGAACCCTGGGCCAAAACAGAAATTGCCAGCCCGCCGCAACCATCCCCACCGCAGCGCCGATCAACCAGAGCCGGGATTGGGTGACGAGCTGACCCCATTCATACAGTCCGAGCAACATGACCAGCATAAGTATAACTGCAAACCATGGAGTAGAGAGGTAAAGCGTAACGAATACAGCGGCCAATGCCAATAACGAACCAGTGACAATACGAATCAACACCATTTCTTCTCATTGATTCGCTCCGTTTCGATTTGCGCCCCGACCCTGCCGAACCTGCGCTGTCTCGAAGCAAACCATTCGAGTGCCTGATCGAAGCACTTTTCATCAAAATCCGGCCAGAAAGTGTCAGTAAAGTAAAGTTCGGTGTAGGCAAGCTGCCACAACAAAAAATTGCTGATTCGCCTCTCCCCGCCGGTGCGGATAAACAAATCAGGTTCTGGCAGTTCACAGGTGCACAAGTGGGATTCAATCAGTGCCGGAGTGATCGAAGCCGAAGACAGTTCACCTTTCTCAACCAGTCTTGCAATGGATTGACAGGCCTGTTGCAAATCCCATTGCCCGCCATAGTTGATTGCAATGGTCAGGTTCAATGCCTTGTTGTTGCGGGTCAGTTCGTCTGCGGCGGCGGCAGCCCTTTGCAACCGATCCGGGAAACGTCTGATGTCACCGATAAGACGTAACCGGATACTTTGGTCATGCAGGACACAAACCTGGTCTTCCAGAGATTGAGTCAACAACTCGACCAGGAATTTGACTTCAACGCCCGGTCTCCTCCAGTTTTCGCTACTGAATGCAAACAGCGTCAGATAAGGGATGGCCCGCTTGCCACAGATTTGAATCATTTCCCTTATCGCTTCCACTCCTTTTCTATGGCCTGCCGCCCTTGACAGTCCGCGACTCCTTGCCCATCGACCATTACCATCCATGATCACAGCAATATGACGGGGAGCCTTGTCAGGATTTTTCGGGAAGTTCATTGAAATCAATGAGTTGTAGAATTGACGGGTTGATATCTAGACTTCCATTACCTCTTTTTCCTTTTCAGCAACCACTTGCTCGACAATCTGGACATATTTGTCAGTCAGAACCTGGATTGTGGATTCTGCTGCTTTCTCTTCATCCTGGGAAATCTCCTTTTCCTTCAACAAATCACGTGCCATCTGAATCGCATCCCGGCGGATATTGCGTATCGCGATTTTTCCATTCTCACCGACGTGTTTGACTACCTTGCCAAGCCCGATCCGGCGCTCTTCGGTCATCGGCGGCAAAGGAATTCTCATTGTCTCACCCGCTGTCGCCGGGTTTAACCCCAAATCGGATTCAAGGATTGCTTTTTCTATGGCAGAAAGCATGTTCTTCTCCCATGGCTGTACCACCAGCGTACGCGCATCTAACACGGACACGGTAGCCACCTGATTCACCGGCGTTACGGTTCCGTAGTACTGAACCGTCAAGTGGTCCAGCAACGAGACTGTTGCCCGACCGGTCCTGATTTTAGCCATGTCACTGCGGGTTGAATCAACGGTCTTACGCATGCGCAATCCGGCATCTTGTTCTATTTCTTCTATCATTCAAACCTTATCCCAAACCCTTCCGGTTTTGTCAGCAACCTTCAAACCAGCTATATTATCAGAAACCGGTCACAAAACCTGAAAAGATCAGTCGGCAGGCCTGGTGCGGCCAGCACAGTGGGTATTCAGGAGGATGCCTGGGCCATGACTTCGGCAGCGAAATCCTCGTTTCGCTTTTCCAGTCCTTCTCCAACCTCAAGGCGAACCATTTGCAGCGCCGAGACACCTTTCGCAGTCAGCAATTGACCAACCGTCTGCTCCGTATTCTTGACGAAAGGCTGCCCCGAAAGCGTATTTTCCTTCAGGAATTTCCTGATACGGCCAGCCACCATTTTCTCAATGATATCGGTTGATTTTCCGCTTGCAGCAGCCTGAGCGGAAAAAATCTCCTTCTCCTTTTCAAGTACCGCACTATCCATTTCATCTTCTGAAATACAAAGCGGCCTGCTCGCGGCAACATGCATCGCAATATCCCGGCCCAACTCATCACCACCACCGCTCATTTTGACCATCACACCAATTCGGCTGCCGTGGAGATACCGGCTGATCAGACCACTTTGTGCCTTAAATCGTGCAAACCGTCGAATGCTGATATTTTCACCGATCCTGATGATCAGTTCCTGACGTGCGGCTTCGACTGCTTCGCCGCCAGCGAGTTCAAGAGCAGCGATCAACCCGACATCGACCGGCGCATCCCGCAGAACGGCATCGGCCACCTCACTGCAAAAGCGTTTGAAAGAATCGTCCTTGGCCACGAAATCGGTTTCACAATTGACTTCGACCAGCACGCTTGCACTATCATTGTGGGCCGATACGATAATTCCTTCGGCCGCAATCCGACCGGCTTTTTTCTCTGCCGTCGCCGCACCTTTCTTGCGCAACGTATCGATAGCAAGATCAATATCCCCATCGGCTTGCGTCAAAGCCTTTTTACAATCCATCATACCCACGCCGGTTCTTTCACGAAGCTCTTTTATCATCGCCGCTGTAATTGCCATTTACATTACCCTCCAGTAAAACAGTCTTGTTCCAGGATCAAATTCTGACCTGATACGGAATAACCACCGCATCAGTTATGGACATCGGTTCCGGTTGCTCAGGTTTTCCCCTGACTTTCGTCACTGGCCCCGGTTTCAGGACTGGCCCCGGTTTCAGGACTGGCCCCGGTTTCAGGACTGGCCCCGGTTTCAGGACTGGCCCCGGTTTCAGGACTGGCCCCGGTTTCAGGACTTGCTTCGGTTTCAGGACTTGCTTCGGTTTTCTTTTTTGCTGCCTTTTTCCTGAATACCTTTTTCTTCACGACAATTTTCTCCTTTTCTTCCGGCGCTTTTTCTATCTGTTTTTCCTGCCCGGAATCGTCACCGGTCTTGCGCTCAATCACCACAGGCCTTTTGCTTATGCCGTCGGCCGTCGTAGAAATGACCTCACCCATATCATTGACTTCAACATACTCATCGTCACCCGGAACAGTGGTGGCCCTGGCAACCCGTGATTCTGCAATGGCATCCGCGGCCGCAGTCAGATAAAGCTGAATCGCCCGTGAAGAATCATCATTGCCGGGAATGATATAATTCACACCAGCCGGCGAACAATTCGAGTCGACCACAGCGACCACCGGGATACCCAGTTTATTCGCCTCTGCGACCGCAATATATTCATGCTCCACATCAATAATGAACAGGACATCCGGCAGTCCGTCCATATCCTTGATACCGGATAACGTCCTGTCGAGTTTTGTACATTCGCGAGTCAGCGATAATGCTTCCTTTTTACTCAGAATGGCAATTTCTCCGGAACTGATCCGCCCTTCCAGCTCCTTCAACCGTGCAATCGAATTCCTGACTGTTTTATAATTGGTCAGCATCCCGCCCAACCATCGATGATCGACATAGGGCGAACCGCACCGTATGGCCTGTTCCCTGATCCATTTTCCGGCCTGGGGTTTGGTCCCCACGAACAGTACCTTTTGGTTCTGGGCAGTCGCGGCGCCAAGATAGTTCATTGCCTCTTTCAGCATGGGCAATGTCTTTTCCAGATTGATGATATGGATTTTTTTGCGGTCGCCAAAAAGATAGGGCGCCATGGATGGGGACCAGTACCGTGTCTGGTGTCCGAAGTGTGCACCCGCTTTGAGAAGCTGGCGCATGGTAATGTCAGTCATATTGGTTCAACGATGTAATGGGTTAAGCCTCCACGGGTACTGTTCCTTAACCGGCAAGGCGGGATCAATGCATTACCGGCACCCAAAAGAACATTATCGCCGTGTGCGAATTTTTACCGATACCAGAGGTACCGTTTAAGTAAAGGGCGCGTATTCTAACTAAAAACGGTTGAAGAAAGAAGTTTAATTTGGGAGCATAGCACCTGAGACAATTGGAAATCATCTGAATCATGGCCGTTACCATAAAATCTATAGAAGAAATCGAAAAAATGAGGGTTGCCGGCAGGCTGGCCTCCCAGGTTCTGGACATGATCGGGCCGGAAGTCAAGGCCGGAGTCACGACCGACCGGCTGAATACACTGTGTCACGAGTATATCGTCAACGATCTCGATTCGATCCCTGCCCCGCTTAATTATCGTGGATTTCCCAAATCAATCTGCACTTCGATAAACCATGTTGTCTGTCACGGCATCCCTTCTGACAAGAAGTTGAAAAATGGCGACATTATCAACATTGATATTACCGTGATCAAGGACGGGTTTCATGGCGACACCAGTCGTATGTATTGTGTTGGAAATCCTTCAATCAGAGCCAGACGAATATGTGATATTGCCTGCCAATGCATGTTCAAGGGAATCGAACTGGTCAAACCCGGTGTGCAGTTGGGCGATATAGGGCACATCATTCAGCGACATGCCGAAAGCAATGGATTTTCTGTGGTCAGGGAATATTGTGGTCATGGTATCGGGCGTCGATTCCATGAAGAGCCCCAGGTTCTGCATTATGGTACGCCGGGAACCGGAATGAAGATTCGATCAGGCATGACCTTTACGATAGAACCGATGATCAATGCCGGCAAAAAGGAAACCCGGTTGTTAAAGGACAAGTGGACGGTAGAGACCAGGGACCGGAGCCTGTCCGCACAGTGGGAACACACAATTCTGGTTACTGACAGTGGCTATGAAATCCTGACCCGGTCATGACCCGACTGGCCCGCGCTGAACTGTTTGACGCGAACCAATTTCGCGATGCCTGCCAGGGCACGGATGACGCCATCCGGATTTTCCAGGACGCACTTGAGCACGGGAGAAACGTTCTTGCCCAATACCATCTCGAAACGGGGCATGCCGCCACCCTGGGAAGTCAGTTCAGCTGGTTGATTGATCAATTGCTGAGACGATCATGGCAGCGCTTTTCCCCGGAGATTGAAAATGCGCCCTGCTTGATCGCAACCGGGGGTTATGGTCGTGCGCAGCTCAACCTCGGGTCCGATATCGACCTGTTGATCCTGCTTCCCGACCGGACGGATAAATCGCAGTTGGAAACCACCGAAGCATTTGTCCGGTTTTGTTGGGACATGGGGCTTAAAGTCGGCCATAGTGCACGCACCCTTAAACAATCGATAAGGATGGCCTCGGAGAATGTAACCATCATGACTAACATGATGGAGGCCCGGCTGATCTGTGGCGACCCGGTTTGCTTTGAAACCCTGCAAACCAGAGTGAGACAGGCAAATATCTGGCCGGCAAGGAAATATGTCAAGGCAAAACTTGAAGAACAACAGGCCCGTCATCTTCATTTTGGCGGCACGGCCTATAATCTGGAACCCAACATCAAGGAAAGTCCGGGAGGATTGAGGGATTTGCACATGATCAGTTGGGTTGCAAACCGGTATTTCGGAACCAGCAACTTTGCCGAGCTGGTCGAACATGAGTTTCTGACGAAACAGGAATACCGTGGTCTGATCAGATGCCGGGACTTCCTTTGGAAACTGCGCAACGGTCTGCATCTGCTGGCTGGCAGATGTGAGGACCGCTTCCTGTTTGACTATCAGAGGGAACTGGCAAAACAGTTGGGCTTCAAGCAGCAGGGCGGTCATCTTGCAGTCGAGAAGATGATGAAACGCTACTACCGCACTGCCAAGGAAGTACAGTTGCTCAATGAGATTTCGCTGCAGCATTTCGAGGAGGCGATACTCAGCCCCGGAAAACCCAGATCACAAAGAATCAACGACAGGTTCAATGCAATCGGGGGTTATCTGGAAGCAACCCGGGAAGATTTGTTTGAAACCCGGCCCAACGCACTGCTGGAACTGTTTCATCTGATGCAAAGACGCACCGACCTGGTCGGCGTTCGTGCAAGCACGATCAGGCAGGTGCGTGGCAACCTGCACAGAATCGACAGTCAATTCAGAAAAGACCCCGAAAACCAGTCCACTTTCCTGAACATGTTCAGGTTTCAGCGAGGGCTCACCCATGCCCTGCAGCGGATGAATGCCTACGGTGTGCTGGGCAAATTTTTTCCCGAATTCGGCAACATTGTCGGGCAAATGCAACATGACCTGTTTCACGTATTTACGGTAGATGCACATTCGCTTTTTGTAGTCGGCAATCTGCGCAGGCTGATGTTGGATAAATACCAGGACGAGTTTCCGGTTCTACGGGCCATTCTTGGCAAAATGAGCCGTCGTGAGCGACTGTATCTGGCTGCACTATGCCATGACATCGGCAAAGGCAGCGGCAAGGACCACTCGATAACCGGTGAAGAGATCGCCCTGAAGCTGTGCGGTCGATTGCAACTGTCGGAATACGACACTAAATTTGTCGCCTGGCTGGTCAGAAACCATTTAATCATGTCCTGGACAGCTCAAAAGGAAAATACCTCTGATCAACACGTCATCGACCGGTTTGCCGAACGGGTGGGCGACCAGGAACACCTGGACAATCTGTACCTGCTGACCGTGGCGGATATTCGCGGTACCAGCCCTACAGTGTGGACCGATTGGAAAGGACGGTTGTTGAGCAATCTTTACACCGCCACATCACGTCGACTTCGATCTGGAATCAGTGGGCCGCAAGCCATCACCAAGCGGGTCAATGACCGTAAACAGGCGATAAAAAAACTAATAACGAAATCCATATCGGAAACAAGAATCCATCAACTCTGGGAACAACTGGATCAGGAGTATTTCCTGCGCAACGGACCCGAATCCTGTGCCTGGCACACACGGCAGATTTGCAGCGCAAACCTGCTCAATCTGCCTTTGGTTGCGATACGCCACCTCCCCGAAATCAAGGCACAACAAATTCTGGTGGTAACCCCGGATGCAGATGATCTGCTTTCCCGCAGTACAGCCGCGATCGACAGGCTGAGACTGAGTATTCTCGATGCGAGAATTCACCGGACCCGGTCCGGTCTGGGTATACTTGTTTTTGTCACCAACAATCTGGATGAGAAAATTCAGGGCGCTCATTACCAGACATACCAGATTGACGAAATCCGTCGATTGCTGTTATCTCCCGCTGAAGAGTACGTACCTGCACGGCGCACCGCACCCCGGTCCGTACAGCAATTCAAGGTACCGACCTCAGTCAGCTTCAACGACAACATTGATCTTGATTACACAATCATGGAGATTATCTCCCAGGACCGTCCGGGGTTGCTCTACCATGTGTCTGTCGCCCTGGTCGAGTGCAAGGTTCGCCTGGTCTCCGCAAAGGTTTCGACAGTGGGGGAAAAAGCTGAAGATACGTTTTTTATCACTGACCGGGATGGCAAACCGGTGGATTCCCGTCAACAACGCTCGTGCCTGCAAAGCCGACTTCAAAAATACTTGAGATAGGCTGATGGATATGTCTTACGAAATGACCCGGGAAACTTTAAGGAACCGGTTTCTGAAGGACAACGGCTGGCAACCCGCAAAGATCCATGCGCTACCACCCGATGCATCGTTTCGTAACTATTTCAGACTTGACCAGCCTGATCAGTCCATGATGCTGATGGACGCGCCGCCTGAATTTGAAAACGCAGCCACTTTTGTAAGGATAACAGAACATCTGCAACGCCTTGGAATCAGGGCGCCGACCATTCACCGGACCGACCTTGATAACGGTTTCGTTTTACTTGAGGATCTCGGCGATGATACGTTTACCCGGCTTATCGACTCAGGGTCGGATGAAACCGGATTGTATGACCAGGCGATTGACCTTCTGACAGCCCTCCACAATCACCCGCACGCAACCAGCCTGAATGTCGGAAATTATGACTGGGCCGCCTTTATCAAGGAGGCAAAACTGTTTACCGGCTGGTATCTGCCGGCCAAGTTCGATGCGCCTGCAAGTGATTCCCTTAAATCAGGTTATATTGATGCATGGCGTGCTGTCTTTGACGATCTGCCGACACTGAAACCGACCTTGACCCTGCGCGACTATCACGTCGACAATCTGATGCGGGTCAACCACCGCTGCGCTGTTCTGGACTATCAGGATGCCTTGATTGGCTCTCCTGCCTATGATGTCGTGTCCCTGCTTGAAGATGCCCGCAGGGATATCGACCCCCGCCTGGCGGCCCGGAGCCTTGAGCGATACCTGAAAGGCAACGGGGCAGCGGATGAGCAGATTTTCGCGCATCATTACGATGTATGGGGCGCACAACGTCATTGCAAGGTAGCAGGGATTTTCATGCGGTTATGGTTGCGCGACAACAAACCGGTTTACCTGAAACACTTGTCTCGCGTCACCGCATTGCTGGCGGCAAAACTGCGCCAGCCTTCGCTGCAGCCCATTGCCCGGTGGTTCGAAGCAAATGACATTAATCCCGAGTATCGCAAACTGAATTCTTCCCGGCAGGAAATTCGCCAGAGAATCGACCCCGTCGACTTGCTTGAATGACAGCCCCGGATGCAATGGTCTGATTCAAAATGGACACTCTTTTATCGATCCCGCTAATCAATCTGTCGATTGCATTTCTGCCCGCTCTGGTGGTCATTCTCATATTTTATCGATGGCAACTGACGGTCACAACCACGCTGTATGCTTTCATCCGGATGCTGATCCAATTGTTGCTTATCGGCTATTTCCTGCTATGGATATTCGGTGCATCCGATGCCTGGATCGTACTTGGCCTGTTATGCGTCATGGTCCTGATTTCAAGCTGGATATCATTGCGTACCGTCCCGGGTCATCGCAAAAAGCTGTATCTGATCGTATGCATTTCGATCCTCGCAGGTGGCGGTATCACTCTTGCACTGGTCACCCAGATTGTTCTTGATCTATCACCGTGGTATCAGGCCGATACCCTGATCCCACTGGCAGGGATGATTTTCTCGAACAGTATGAATGGCGTCAGTCTGGCGGCAGACAGGATGATTGTCGAGCTTAAATCCGATGCCGACTACATAACAGCCCGTGGCGCGGCGCTGCATACCGCACTCATTCCGATTATCAATTCCCTGTTCGCTGTGGGTCTGGTTGCTCTGCCCGGAATGATGACAGGGCAGATCCTGTCAGGAATATCACCGCTGATCGCATCACGGTATCAGATTATGGTGATGTGCATGCTGTTTGGTGCAACGGGACTTTCAACCATCCTGTTTCTGGCCTTGAGCAGGAAATACTGGACCAGGATAACCGTTTCAACTCCTGCATGAATTTCCGGACAGACTCAATAATGCCGATCAAACCCGGATATAATCCCTTGCCAGACTTAACTGACAGGTAACGCAGATGCCCAAACTGAACACCGAATCAATACAAAAACAGGACAACCGATTCCTGCATCCCTGGGAGAACATCAAGAAGCTCGGAGAAAACAGGCGTACCGTCATATCCGGCGCCGATGGAGTATATATCGAGGATTCAGATGGTAACCGTATGCTCGACGGCCCGGCCGGAATGTGGTGTGTCAATATCGGGCACCGCAGGGAAGAAATGGCGAAAGCGATTGCAGACCAGGTGATGCAACTGACTTATGTCAGCCCATGGAGTCTGACGACTACGCCGGCATCGCTGCTGGCCGGGAAGCTGGCTGAAATATCTCCGGGGGATCTGAATCACGTCTTCTACACGACCGGCGGGTCTACTGCTGTTGATTCGGCATTGCGATTTGTCATGTTCAGAAACAATGTGCTGGGCCGACCTGATAAAAAGCAATTCATTTCGCGAACCAACGCCTATCATGGCAGCACTTACCTGTCGGCATCGGCATCGGGGAAATCCAGAGACAAGAACTTTCTCGACTTCATGGATGACAGCTTCCATCATATCGCTGACCCCAATCTGTTGAACATGCCCGCAGGCATGGATGAAAAAGAGTATTGCACACTGCTGGCTGACCGGCTGGAGCAAAAAATCCTCGAGGTGGGTGCACACAAGGTGGCCGCATTTATTGCCGAACCGATTCTGGCTTCGGGTGGCGTGATTCTGGCGCCAGCGGGATACCATGCAGCCTGTTTCGATGTATGCCGAAAACATGATGTGATTTACATATCGGATGAAGTGGTAACCGGATTTGGCAGGCTCGGCCACTATTTCGCTTCAGAGGCGGTTTTCGGCATCGTCCCGGATATCATCACCTGCGCCAAGGGCATCACTTCAGGTTATGTCCCGTTGGGCGCATTTCTGGTTTCGGATACGCTGCTACGGTCGATTGACGCAAAAGGCTCCGATATCGTGTTTTCCAATGGCTTCACCTACTCGGGACATCCGGTTGCCTGCGTGGCGGCGCTTAAAAACATCGAAATCATCGAGCGGGAAAATATCCTCGAACACGTACGGGAAATCGCCCCCTACTTTCAGTCCCGATTAAAAACCCTGGAAGATATCCCGATCGTCAAAGACGTTCGCGGAGTCGGATTAATGGCCTGCGTCGAATGCAATATCAATCAGGATGGCGACAATGAGTTGGCAAAAGATTATGAAATCGGCAATCGGATAGACCAATACTGCCAGCAATCCGGATTACTGATCCGCCCGATTATCAATATGTTCGTCCTGTCTCCTCCATTGATCATTACCGAAGCGCAAATCGATGATATGGTCGACATCCTGCACAGCAGCATTGTCAGTGCGATGGAGGATGTAATAAGTGAAGGAATCTGGCGACAGAAGTAATACTGCCTTACGGGCAGGCAAGACATTCCTCTGCTGCCCGCTTGCCTGACAGCCAGGCGCCATGAGCGGTGTTCAGGAAATCCAGGGAGGTTGCTTCGCCAGCGAAAAACAGCTTCTCATCCAGCGGTTCGGCCAGCGTTTGCCGAACATTCAGATGACCGGGTACGGTTGAAGAATAAGCGCCTCTTATCCAGGGGTCATAGCCCCACGCGCTGACCTTGAATTCCCTCAAACCGGATTGGATATCGGAACCAAAAATCCGGATCAGCGCCCTGGTCAGAAAATCCTCGGATGCGGCCGGGCCCTGTTTTTCCAGCCACCATGCAAACCGGCCGCCGGTACTGGTGAACAGGCATGGCATACCGAACGGTCTGATCCTCAATGCCATGGACACTTCGCCATCATGATAATGAATATTCTGCGGAACGTCA
Organism: Arenicellales bacterium; assembly: GCA_963663315.1. Taxonomy (GTDB): domain Bacteria; phylum Pseudomonadota; class Gammaproteobacteria; order Arenicellales; family Poriferihabitantaceae. Next base: position 1,576,821 of record OY760176.1, read on the forward strand.
CAATCAAACGTGTCCTCATCAAAACTGAAGAACTGATAATTGGAGTTGCCAAGCGGCAGGGCATGAATGGCATCGACCCTGGCTTGTGGCAGTTTCGGCACAAATTCAATCGCTGACGCGCCCAGGACGCCAGTGGATACAGTAACCACAACCCGATCAGCAGTCAGCGCTCCACGGTTAGTGGTCACCCGCACCGGACTGCTTCCCCAGGCAATCGACAGCGCCTGGGTATTCAGTTGCACCGGGGCCGCTTCACCTTGCTTCGCGATGAGCGCACCATAGCCCTGCTTCAACGGCCAGTCCTCGCCGGTTTCCCTGAAATCGATGACATCAACGATGCCAATCTGATCCACATCATTCGAGTGCATCAAGGACATCCAGTAACAATAATACGGAGTCCAGGGACTCTCCTGGTCGGTGATCGTTTCCAGCGCCGATGATTCTGGCTTGTCGTGGTATGCCTGCCTGATTGCAATATCGTTATCTGTGCAGAAGTTTTCATACTCCTGTTGCTGCTGTGTTGACAGCCAGTTCCCGTTGAAGTGCATCGCGTATGGAGATGATCGGGTTTCATAGCTGAACCCGAAATGATCTGCCCAGCCGACATAAGGGTTGATACTCGCACAGTGCATCCAGTGACAGCCCAGGTCAACCGGTATCGACCCTTCAAGCAATTCGGTCAGTCCCCTGCCACCGGTTCTGTGCGAGGCTTCCAGCACGATATGTTCGATGCCCTGCCCGGACGCATACTCCGATGCTCCCAGGCCGGCAGCGCCGGCGCCAATAATGATCAGTGGATAATCTGCGGTTCTGGATTTCATAGTAACGATAGTAAAAGACGCAATACCTGAAATTTCAGCCAGTGCTGCCAATGCCCGCAGCTACACAATTAATGGATAATAGTAGTGGAATCAAGACGCCAAGTTTCTCATTATCTTTTAGCGTTCCACCACGAAATCTTTTAACCAGCTCAACTTCTTCAATACCAGCCTGATTTAATGGTTCAATACGTCTGAAAAGGTGCCGCTTGAAATTCGGGAATCGGTCACACAGGTTTTCTTCACCCGTAATTTGCAGGACTGACTTTACAGTAAGAGAATATTCAGCCTTGATATCTGCAAATATTCTATCTCCACACTCTTTATTCGTTACCAGTTCAGAATAATTTTCCGCAACATTCATATCGACCAGTAATAGTGTTTTTTCCACACTATCCAGGATTAATCTGAATAAAGCATGTTTTTTATATAGTTTTTGCAGCAGTTCTTTACCCAGTTCGCCGCGCACCTTGATAAGTTGTTTAAAACTACTGCCGACACCATACCAGCCAGGCACTAACATTCTATTTTGTGTCCATGCAAACACCCAGGGTATTGCACGCAAGTCCTCTAATGAAGCTGCGCCAAATCTTCGTGCCGGGCGCGAGCCGATTTTCATGAATGCCAATTCTTCCACAGGACTGGCCTCTTGATAAAACTCTACCAGGCCAGGGGATTCAATAAATTTTCTATAGGTAACATAGGCTGTACCGGAAAGCGCTTCCATTACCTCGTCTAACTCAGCGTTGGTTCGAAATGCAGGATCGACTCCAGACATCAGTGTATGATTGAGTACGCTTGATGCAAGAATCTCCATTTGTTCTTCAGCAAAACCCCGGTTGGCGTATTTGTATGAAACCACCTCTCCTTGCTCTGTAACACGCATACGCCCATCAATAGTACCGGCCGGTTGCGCAGCGATCGCACGACCACTTGGTGCGCCGCCACGGCTTACGGAACCTCCGCGACCATGAAAATATGAAATATTTATCTTTTGTTTTTTCCCTGTCTCGCGGATAAGTTTTTGTGCTCTGCTAATAATCCAGTTAGACGTTAGAAACCCTCCATCCTTATTTGAATCAGAATACCCCACCATAACTTCTTGCGAGCCGCCAAGTTTGCGAATAGTGCGACGCACAAATGAATGTTCAAGCAACTCTTTCAATATGATTGGTCCATTTCCCAAGTCCTTTATGGTCTCTAACAGTGGTACGACCAAAATACGGCAAGCATCCAGGCCATCGTCATCTGTGAACAAACCCACATATTTCGCTAATAAATATACTCCTAATACATCTGTAGAGGTTTGTGTCATGCTCAAGACGAAAACACCAAACGTTTCAGGGTCCAATTTGCCCTGGTAGTGTTTAACCTGCTCTAACATCGTTAATGCAGTTTGCGCCTGATCGGATAATAAATTAATTCGTGGCACCACCCGCAAGGGTTCTGCCAATTCCCTGTGAATCCATTCCTTCCACTCATTTGAACTGAAATCCGGCAAATCCAAACGAGTTTTATTATTTAATATTTGCCATATTTCTGCAAGCGCACTATTGGTGACGGTTGTATTTTCACGCAGATCCAGACTTACCGTGCGAAAGCCGAAAGTATCCACCATGTGGCGTAGTGGCCTTACATTGCCTGCACTGAGATGTTCGCACCTGGCATCAATCAGGCCTTTTTCAAGAATTTTCAAATCTGCCGATAAGTCTGTTGCACGCGAGTACGCGACAGGTGATTTTCCAGGGTCGCCAATATCGTTCAGCGTAGCGTCGACGCTACGTGATATGCAACGCAGGTATTGCCGGAAAACTTCCCCTGGATTCCGTTTGGAAAATTCTTCCACCTCGCCGTGCATGGCTAATTTTTTCTGCAGTTCCTGTATAAATTCATCAGAAACATTTACCGAATGACTTGCGATGCTCAGTTTTGCGCCAAGCTCAAATAAATTTTGCTGATACTTTTTCAGACAAGCTTTGACATTTGTATCTATCGCAGATGCAGTAACCCCGGTTGTTACATTTGGATTTCCATCACGGTCACCTCCTATCCAGGAGCCGAATCGAAATAATGGCGGAACATTAAAATCAAAATGCGGATACGCTTGCGCTAATGCGCGATTTAATTCGTCATACAATTCCATTACGCCGTCAAACAATGATTCCGTAAAGAAATGCAATCCCCATGCCACTTCTTGCGATACTGTTGGTTTCTCCAGACGAATTTCACCGGTCAGCCAAAGTAAATCAATTTCATTGCGTAATTCATGGATCAAGTCATCGCGTTCCCGAGGTGTCCAGCGAGTGAGTTCAAGCTGTTTTAACAACACGTAAATACGCCGATGGATTTCCAGCACCGTTACACGTTTCGCTTCGGTTGGATGCGCGGTAATAACCGGGCAGATGAGACTTTTGTCCAATACTTTTTGTATTTCTTCTGCAGAGATGTTTTTTTGTGCAGCGGTGGAAAACGTGTAAGCAAACGTGCCGGGCACCCGATCGCGACTGTATTCTGTTTCAATTTGACGGCGTTGCTTTATCATTACATTTTGTTCTGCAATGCTGAGTAGCTGAAACCAGATCCCGTACGCTTCCAGAATAGGTAATATTTGAGTATCCGTTCCACTGCGAATATCTTTGGAGCCTTCTAAAATTGGTTCAATATCAGGCTGACGAGTACGAATAACACTCAATAGCTGCTGATAAAGCAGTGCAACAAGATCGTCCTCATAACTTTCTGCCGGATCAATAATGCTGCGCCCGGTAGCAACTCGATTGAGCTGCGTCCATGACATTGGGGTTGAGTCGCTCATGCTGTATATTATTTCTTCTAAACAGTATCCTGCAGGACTTGCAGCATCGTTGAACCGAGTTCAGATGGATTCGGCGCAACGGTTACACCGACCTCTCTCAGCATTTCAACTTTTTCTGCAGCGCTTTCACCTACACCAGAAACTATGGCTCCCGCGTGGCCCATACGCCGGCCTTTGGGTGCAGTAAGCCCTGCAATATAAGCGACCAGGGGCTTCGTCATGTGGTTTTTAAAATATTCGGCCGCTTCTGCTTCCTGTGGTCCGCCAATTTCACCAATCATCATGATGGCTCTGGTATCCGGGTCAACCTCGAATAATTCAAGAATATCACGGTGTGATAAACCATTGATGGGGTCACCACCAATACCAACACTTGTGCTGATACCAATGCCAACCGCTTTCATTTGTGATGCGGCTTCATACCCCAGGGTACCCGAACGCGCCACAACACCAACATTTCCCTGCTTATAAATATGCCCGGGCATGATACCCAATAAACATTTACCAGGACTGATAGTACCGGCGCAGTTAGGACCGGTCAGGCGCATACGCTCTTCTTTTTTGTAGCGATACATATAACGCTTAACCCGCATCATGTCCTGTGCTGGAATGCCGTCAGTAATCGATACGCACGTTTTTATCCCTGCGTCGGCAGCTTCCATAATACTGTCTGCGGCAAAAGCTGCCGGCACAAACACAATACTGGCATCTGCTCCAGTCTCTGCTACCGCCTCTTTCATGGTGTTAAAAACAGGCAGGTCCAAATGGGTTTGTCCGCCTTTGCCTGGCGTTACACCGCCCACAATTTTAGTCCCGTACTCCAACATTTCTGTTGCATGGAAGGCGCCAATTTTACCCGTAAACCCTTGAATAAGGACTTTAGTATTTTCGTCAATCATTATTGTCATGTGTTTCTCCCAAGCCTTCATGCGCCATGGACAACGCGGTTTCGTTCTGCAACTACTTTTTCTGCAGCTTCCGCAAGCGTATCAGCGGTAATAATCGGATATCCGCTATCCTTAAGCATCTGCATGCCTGTTTCTTCATTGGTTCCAGACAGGCGCACAACCACAGGGATCTTTACATCTAATTTACTGAATGCCTGTACGACACCCTCAGCAATCCAGTCACAACGATTAATGCCAGCAAAAACATTCGCTAATATGGCTTTTACGTTTGCATCATGCAGTACCAGTTTAAATGCCTTGGTAACTCTGTCGGGTGAGGCGCCACCACCAATATCCAAAAAGTTTGCCGGTTCACCACCTTTGTCTTTGATCATGTCCATGGTTGCCATGGCCAAACCCGCACCGTTAATCATGCAACCAATATCGCCATCCAGGCCGACATAGCTAAGGCCGCGGTCAGATGCAGAGGTTTCGCGCGGGTCCTCCTGGGATTTATCGCGTAATTCAGAGATATTGGACCGTCGGAATAACGCGTTATCATCGAAGCTCATTTTTGCATCCAACGCCAGGACACGATTATCCTTGGTGACGACTAAAGGATTAATTTCCACCATGGTGGCATCCAGATCTCTAAACGCCCGGTAGGCGCCTTTGATCGTACGTACCGCTTGACTGATTAATTCAGGATGAATGCCTAACGCGAATGCCAGTTCACGAGCTTGGAAGTCACGTAAGCCTACGGCGGGATCGACTTCTAAACGGTGGATCGACTCAGGCTTGGTGGCGGATACTTCTTCAATATCCATACCACCTTCTGAGGAAGTAATAAATACAACGCGTTGCTTGTTACGGTCTAATATAAGTGCAAGATAGATTTCTCTTTCAATTTCGGTGGCTTGCTCTATGTAAAGACGATAGACAACTTTGCCACCAGGCCCAGTTTGGTTGGTGATCAGACGTTTGCCTAATAATTCATCTGCGGCATCCCAAATTTCCACATCGTTGGAGCAAACTCTGATTCCACCGGCCTTGCCGCGTGCGCCAGAATGAATTTGTGCTTTCACCATCCATTTATGCCCACCAATTTCTTTGGTGCGGTACACTGCCTGTTCAGGACTGTATGCAAGCCCACCTGCCGCAATACCCACACCAAATTCAGACAATAGCTCTTTTGCTTGATATTCATGGATATCCATTTAAAATTTCCTCCCCGGGAAAATGATGGTATGACTAGGATTTTTCAGCGATAGCGTCAGCAGCTCTCACCACATTTTCAGCCATGCGTGCAGAGGCCGCATCGATCATCCTTCCGTCAAGAGATGCGGCTCCCCTGCCTTCCCTGGCGGCTTTATCCAGTTCCTCAAGAATTTTTTTCGCCCTGGCTACCTCAGCCTCCGGGGGTGAAAACACTTCATTGGCTAATTCAATCTGATTCGGGTGAATAGCCCATTTACCTTCACATCCCAATGCCGCCGCCCGCCGTGCACCCAGTAGATAACCGTCGGGATCATTGAAATCACCAAATGGACCGTCAATAGGCCGCAAACCATACGCTCTACATGCAACCGTCATGCGTGAAATTGCTGCGTGCCATTGGTCACCGGGGTAATCAGGATTCAGACCGCCGATATTTACGGTGCGGGCACGATTACTCGCCGCATAGTCCGCCACACCAAAATGCATGGCTTCCAGGCGTGTGCTGGAGGTTGCAATAGCTTCAACATTTGCCATGCCAAGCGCTGTTTCAATTAATACCTCTAAACCGATTCTATTCTCCAGGCCCATCGCTTCTTCGATTTGCGTAACCATGGCATCTACCATATAGACGTCACCTGTGGCGCCTGCTTTAGGGATCAGGATAGTGTCCAGTTTCGCACCGGCCTGCTCTACAACATCAACCACATCACGATACATGTAATGGGTATCCAATCCGTTAATACGCACAGATACTGTTTTACCATTACCTTCCCAGTCATGGTTTTGCAACGCCAGGATGACATTTTTACGTGCTTGTACTTTGTCATCCGGCGCTACCGCATCTTCCAGGTCAAGAAACACATAGTCCGCTGCACAAGTGACTGCTTTCTCCATCATTTTTGGGTTGGACCCGGGCACCGCCAGCTCGCAGCGTTGTACCCGTAATCGCGCTGATTTATATTGAGTGAAGCTCATGATGTTACCTTACAAAAAGTAAAGCATCCTGCCATAAGGTCCATGTCAGGCACAAGCATTTCACATAATATGAAATGGAAATCGGGGCATTACCGTAAAAGGCAATTACTTGAGAACCTGTTCAATAAATTGTACAATCACATCATCTGAAAATACATCCCACAAAGAACATCCCGAAGCAGACATGCCCTCTTCTTCTTCCTGGAATACGGACTATCCAACATGATTGATGACTTCAGCGATTGTCTGGCGAAATGGTGCTATCGCGATGATGCGCTTTTTGATCTGGAATGCGACCAACTGTTCAGGAAAAACTGGATGCTGGTCGCTCATATCAGTGATATACCTGACAACAGGGATTTTCTGACCTTCGAAGTGGCAGGCGAATCCGCTATCGTGATTCGCGGCCATGACCATAAGCTCAGAGCATTTCACAATGTCTGTCGCCACCGCGGCTCCAGGCTCCTGGATGCTGATTCAGGGCAGTGCGCACCAACCTTGAGTTGTCGTTTTCATGGCTGGACTTACCAACTCGATGGAGAGTTGATTGGCGTTCCCGCGCAAAGCACCTTCCCGAATCTGGACAAAACCACAAAAAATCTGGTTCCTGTAGATCTTGAAATCTGGATGGGCTTCATTTTCATCCGGTTTGTCCCGGGTGGAGTATCCCTGGCCGAAACCATGAAGCCGGTAGAAGACCGGCTCCGGCCTTACAGACTGCCCGAAATGCTGCCGCTCAAGAATTCACACTGCCCGGATGTATTGCTCTGTAACTGGAAAATAGTCCATGACATCGACAACGAGGGTTATCACGTCCCGGTGGGCCATCCCCAGTTGCAGGAACTGTATGGCAAACACTACTCGGACCACCTGATCGAAGGCCATTGCGTGTCTACGGCCCGCCTGAATGACAAGCCGGGAAAAAGCTGGAGTGTCAGAAACTATCAGCAACTGCTGCCACAGTTCGACCACTTGCCCGAAGAGAATCAACGGCTGTGGTTTTATATCGGCATTTTTCCGAATATGGTGCTCGGCCTTTACCCGGACAGTATTGAGTATTACATGACCATTCCGGTTTCAACACAAAAGACAATCCTTAAAGGAGCAAGCTACGCATTGCCTGATTCACGCCGGGGAATGGACGCAGTACGCTATCTCAACCGTAGAATCAACCGGATTACCGGCGACGAGGATGAAAGCTTCGTGATGCGGATGCACGAAGGCATGAAATCCAGCGCCTTCCCTGAGCCTGAACTGTCATCTCTGGAATCCGGTGTCAGGGAATTTCACCACAGGATTCAGGCGGTCCTGCCGGTGACCCGATTGAAACAGTCACCCGGTACGGAAAAAATGTTCGAGGTCAATAACGCGATGCGGTAGGGGCTGACCCCCCGTGGCTGCCCGCGAATGCAGTAGGGGCTGCCCCCTGTGGCTGCCCGCGAATACCGTAACACCGTAGGGGCTGCCCCCCGTGGCTGCCCGCGAATACCGTAAACTCAATTATCTCCCGCGGCAAGCTGCATGTCCCGCTCCTTCTGCTTCTGCTGTCGGAACATGATCCAGCCAGCGATGACCACTCCGATAGCCACCGTGACAATGATGATGGTGGCCAGCGCATTGATATCGGGGCGCAGTCCCAGCCTTACCCTGGAATAAATCAACATCGGCAGGGTATTTGAACCGGGCCCGGTAACAAAACTCGCTATCACAAGATCATCAAGCGATAATGTAAAAGCCAGCAACCATCCCGCCATCATGCCGGGGGCCAGCAGCGGTAATGTAATATCGGTCAGCACCCTGAATGGTTTGGCGCCCAGATCCTGCGCCGCTTCTTCATAATCCTGGCCCATACCGGACAGTCTGGATTGAATGATTACCGCAACATAAGCCAGCGAGAACGTGATATGTGCGATCGTTATCGTGGTAAACCCGCGACTCGAGGGCCAGCCAAAAAATTCATTCAATGTAATAAAAAGCATTAACAGGGATAACCCGGTAATCACTTCGGGCATGACCAGGGGCGCGGTGATCATGCCGCCAAACAGGGTTCTGCCCTTGAATTTCCCGAACCGGACCATGGCAAGGCCCGCCAGGGTGCCAAGCAGGGTGGCGAAAGTAGCATTGACCACTGCAATCTGCACGCTAAGGGTCAGTGCATCCCAAACTTCCTCGCTTTCAAACAGTGTGACATACCATCGGGTGGAAAAACCGCCCCAGACCGGAACAATTTTTGAATAATTGAAGGAGTAGACTATCAGCATGAGCATCGGTATGTACAAAAATGCCATACCGAAGCAAAGCATCGAAAACAGAAATGTTGATCGCTTTTTCTGCATCAGCCCTGGTTCTCCCGAGCCTGCACTCTCTGATAGAGCATTATTGGTATCACCAGCATCAGCAGCAATGCGATAGCCACGGCAGAAGCCACCGGCCAGTCATGATTGGAATGAAATTCACCAAACAAAATCCGCCCGATCATCAATACATTCCCGCCTCCGAGCAAATCAGGGATGACGAACTCACCGGTCGCCGGAATGAACACCAGCAGACAACCTGCCACAATACCGGGCATGGTCATGGGTAGTGTGACTGTCCGGAATGTAGTGAAAGGTTTTGCGCCGAGGTCGGCAGCCGCCTCGTGCAGTGTCATATCCAGTTTCTCCATGTTCGCATAAAGCGGCAGAATCATGAATGGAACATAGGTGTATACAATGCCCACATAGACCGCAAAATGAGAATACAGCAGTCGGACAGGGGTATCTATTAATCCAAGCCAGATCAGCACATCATTGATCAGACCCTGGTCTGCCAGCAACCCCATCCAGGCGTAAACCCGAAGCAGAAAAGAGGTCCAGAACGGCAAAATCACCATCATCAGCAAAACATGCTTTACCGTATGCGATGACCGCACGATGGCATAGGCAATCGGATATCCGATCAGCAGGCACAACAGCGTTGAAATCGAAGAAATCTTGACCGAACTGATATAGGTATCCAAATATAACTCGTCCTCCCAAAGATAAGCGTAATTGTCAAAAATCAGACGAATGTTCATCACGCCATCGTTGGCCCATTGAAACAACGGAGTGAAAGGCGGGCTGGCGATTATTGATTCAGCGACACTTATTTTCAGAATGATGAAAAAGGGCGCCAGAAAAAACAACAGCAACCAGAAGAAAGGAATAATCACCACCACGGTCTTCCATCTGGACTGAAGCAGATTCGCAAGCCGGGTTGCAACACTGTTTACGGCTGATCGACTGTTCGGTTTATCTGCGATGTCGACACTTGATTTCATTTCAGGACCGGGTCTATTTTGTGAGAACAACCGGGCTGGAGGCATCCCAGTGCAAATAGACCTGTTCCTCCCAATACACTACGTGACGCCCCCCTTTCGGGCGTATCTGGTTCGGAACGGTCACATCCATGATCCTGCCGCTGTCGAGCTTGATACGATAAGTCGAGAAATTGCCCAGGTAACCAATATCCTGAACCACCCCGGCTATCTGATTTGCCCCCGATTGCTCCGGTGGAGATTTCGAAACCCATATTTTCTCCGGGCGAACCGCCACCCAGACCTTGCCGCCTTCATTGACAGGGAAACCATGGTCTACGAAAAACTCGACATTGTCATCACTGGAATGCACTTTCAAATGGTCGTCCCCACTCTCGGTAACACGCCCTTCGAACATATTAGCCGATCCGATAAAATCAGCCACCATTCTCGAATCAGGGTATTCATAAATTTCGGTTGGCGTACCGATCTGGACAAATTTCCCGACATCCATCACAGCAATGCGAGTTGAAAGCGTCATCGCCTCTTCCTGGTCATGGGTAACGACGATAAAGGTCACGCCCAACTGTTCCTGAATGTTCATCAGTTCAAACTGGGTCTGTTCACGAAGACGCTTGTCCAGCGCGGCCAGTGGTTCATCGAGCAACAATACTTTCGGGCGTTTGACCAGCGCCCTCGCTAATGCGACTCGCTGGCGTTGACCACCAGACAACTGGTGGGGCTTGCGTCTGCTGAATTCAGACAGCTCTACCATGGCCAGCATTTCGGCTACGCGCAGTCGGATTTCTTCCTTGTCCACGCCATCCCTTTGCAATCCATAAGCGACATTTTTCTCGACATCCATATGCGGGAACAGCGCGTATGACTGAAACATCATGTTGACCGGACGTTCCCAGGCAGGAACATCATTCATTTGCACGCCGTCAATATAAATGCTGCCCGACGAAGGGGTTTCAAATCCTGCCAGCATACGCAGAAGTGTTGATTTGCCACAGCCCGAACCACCCAGCAGGCAAAACAGTTCTCCCTGGTAAATATCCAGACTGACGCTGCTTACCGCAGTGAAATCGCCAAAATTCTTGGTGACATCCGCGATACGTATAAACGGCTCGGCATCAGGATTGAGCCATGGCCTGTCCTGATAATCTACCTGCTCCGACATGGTCTGTTTCCTCCCCTGTTTGTGACAAAAACGGCCATATCACGCCTCTGATCAGATCCAGGGTCTGGATACATATCTATTGACCTGATCAGAGGTGTCTGAATGTTATTTTATTAATTGCCTGCCTTGAAGTTGGTCCACACTCTGGTACGTGCGCGCTCTATTTTTGGCGGAACAACAGCTAATGTATACATCTGTTCGACCGCTTCAGCGGATGGGAATGCCGCCGGGCTCGACTTGACCTCCTCGTTGATCATGTCAATCGAAGCTTCATTGGCGGTGGCATACCAGGTGTAGTTACTGTCATTCGCCCCCACTTCAGGGCGCATCATGTAATTCAGGAACAAATACGCATTGTCGATATTCTTCGCATCTGCGGGAATGACCCAACCATCAACCCAGAAATTGGCCGCCCCATCACCCGGTGGGAGGAAGAAATCCAGTTCGACTCCTGTATTCGCTTCAATTGCGCCGGCAACCGCCAGCAATCCATCCGGTCCCCAGGTTACAGCCAGGCAAAATTCCTTTTCAGGCATTCTTTGGTAGGCATAGTTATCAAAGGTCTTGATGTATGGACGGATTTTCAACAGCATTTCTTCAACCGCTTTGTAGTCATTCCGATCGGTCGTATTCGGGTCAAGTCCCATATAAGCCAGCGCCATTGGCATTACATCAGTCGGAGAATCCAGAAAGGAAACACCGCAGGGGGCAATTTTTTCCATGTGCACCGGGTCGAAAATCAGGTCCAGTGAGCCGATCGGCGCATCAGGGTAGGTTTCCAGGACCAGTGCCTCATTATAGGTCACACCATGGGTTCCCCACATAAACGGAACAATATACTGGTTGCCTGGATCCCATTGCGCATCAAGCTGACCGAGCACATCGGAGCGCATGTGTTTAAAGTTGTCGAGCCTGGATTTGTCGAGCGGCTGCATGATTCCGGCTGGGATCAAACGTGCAATCATGCTACCCGCATGACTGACCACGTCATATCCGGTATTGCCGGCAAGCAATTTTGAATCGATTGCTTCGACCGAGTCATAGTTATCGTAAATTACATCGACATCATACTCGTCCGCGAAGTTTTGAATCGTATCTTCAGCGATATACTCTGCCCAGTTTGTAACATTGAGCTTACCCCCGGCATGCACCGAAGCCATGCCAAAAACCAGTACCGAAGATGCAACACCGACAATGCCACCTTTCAGCAAACCAGATAGATTTTTCATAATTTCTGCCTCCTACGGGCGTTAAATTAACTTAACAGCGCAGTATAATCACCCTGCCCGCTTAATGTGCCAGACAAAAACTGATTATTCAAGCCTACCCCAAATTAATTACATGCGTTTCAATTTCAGGATTCTCCTTATCGGAATCAGCGCCTTGCTGATCGGGCTTTATTTTCAACTTTTCGGACTCAACCCCCCTGTTATCAAAAGCCAACCTGCCAGTTCCCCGATCGAAGGGTTTTTCTGGCCTGATCAAATGCAACTGCGTCAATTCGACCTGACTGGTCATGATAATCAGAAGTTTGATGTGCGGCGATTTTCCAATCACTGGAGTTTTGTATTTTTCGGCTATACCCATTGCCCGGATATCTGCCCGATCACGATGTACACCCTGCGACAGGTCAGGAAAAAGTTGCATCAGGATGCCAATCCGGATTTTGATCAAATCGCCTTTGTTTTCATCTCGGTGGATGGTGAGCGCGACACCCCGGATCACCTGCGTGATTACATTGAATTCTTCGGAGAAGGATTTATCGCCGCATCCGGCACGAAAGCACAGATAGAGTCGCTGACAACCCAGTTCGGTGTGCCCTGGTCGATCGACAATCACGCAGAGGGTCAGAATCATGACAAACACGCAGAGGGCCAGGATTATCTGGTCAGCCACAGCGGCGCAATATTTCTGATCTCACCTGAAGCCACCTTGGCTTCGATCTATCAACCTCCGCACGATGCCGATGAGATTGCCGACAGATTCATGCAAATACAGAAATTCCTGCGCAACAACAACTAACCGGATGGACGCTGGATGCAGCCTTGTCTCCTGTCCATAAAAAACTGATCGAGCAGTTGCCGGCACGACTCCTTCATTACGCCTGAAACAACGCTGCACCGGTGATTCAGGAATCCGGACTCCAGTAGATTCAGCCGACTGCCCCCTGCCCCAAACCTCTCATCAAATGCACCGAATACAACCCGTTGCACTCTTGCTTGCAATATCGCCCCCGCACACATCACACAAGGTTCCAGTGTGACATACAGCGTGGAACCGGTTAATCTGTAGTTTGACCGGAAACGGCCAGCATCCCGCAGAGACTGAATTTCAGCATGGGCAGAAGGGTCGTGACCGGAAATCGACTGATTGAATCCCTGGCCGATCACCTGTTCATCGTGAACCACCACCGCACCGACAGGAATTTCCCCGAGCGCCTGCGCTTTCTTAGCGAGTTCGAGCGCCTGCGCCATAAAATGCAGATCAAGCTCGCGTTGTGTCATTTTATAAAGTTCCAACCCCCCCTGACTATACAATTTAATGCATTGGTCAGATATCCACAACACGCTTGTTGCTAATTGAGATACGGGTTTTACCTTATTGCTCAGTTGGTTTTATTTCTATTTTCAGGTCAGGAAACTTTTCGGATACTGACTCAGCGGCTTCGATGGTTCTGTCGCCCCATTGATTGCTGAAAGCATACGTTTTCCCATCAATGTGAAAAAGCTCATCATCATTGAGAAAGAATCTCTTAGCTTTATCCAGTGAGTGTTTTTTTATGATTATTTCCTTAAATTGCTCAGAGTTTAGAGTTCCATCAAACACTTCAAACAGGCGGTTTTTTCTCCATGAAATTGCTTCGATTATTTTTTCTGGTGTTCCTCCATTTTGAAGGATACCTGAAATAATTTGAAGCATCATCAATCGCTTATTTTGTGCTTGGTGAATCTGGCCAGCGATAGATACATCGAATTTAGTGAAATCTTTTGAACTGTTTCTTGCTTCTCGTTCCTTCTGTCTCTTTTCACGTATTCTAACTTGATAATCGGCCACCTCAGGAATCGGTATAACCGTTTGAACATCTATCAAGGTCTCACCATTACTGCTATATGGGTGCATTCTCACACAATGGATATCCAGTCCAAAATCGTTCAGCCACATCACAGAGGTCGTAAGTTCTTTGGAAAACTCAGCAGAGGCCAATATGATTTTTACTTCTTGTGCAAATTGATCATCATCCGGTTCGTTCCAGTCTAAAAATTCTAACAAGCTTTCTGTAGCATCCATCAGAATATCGTTCTCAGTTAAATAGCGAGTATATATATCCACAAGCTTGCTGAAAGTGAGTGTTGAAATCATGGATGCATATCTGAGCGCTTGAAGTTCCATATGACCACCATCCTCAGTGCGTTTAAGCTCAATCACAACCAGGTTGGCGCTTTTGTCAATTCCAAGCAGGTCAATACGTCGGCGACTACCTTCCCAGTCGCCAAACTCTTCCGCAACAACAAGTGTGTCAGGAGCAATTACATCAATTTGGATTTTTAGTATATTCTGCAAGTCCTGTCGCTCTCTCAATCCTTGCTGCTCGAAAGTTGTTCTGTCTAATTTACGAATCTTATTGCCGTTAATCCGGTAAATAGGCATAAATGGCCTCCTTAAGTTCTGTAACTATCTATATTGGCAATTAGCCTGGATCTAAAGAAATACAACCCTGGAATGGTTTGGTCCTGTTGATTCCTCTATTTTCCCATATTCTCTCACTGGCATTGTGATGGGTAAAGCTATGACAGATGAAATTTTGACCTTGAATAATGATGGGGCGCGGTCCCCAGCAGAGGAAGCTTCTTGCGGCGGTGATAGGTGAGCGCCATCGAAATGCAGTGTTTCAACGGGGCAATCGGGAGATCGGCGGTCTTGTGCAAGATGATTGCACGGTTGCCCTCGAACGTGAGCGCGTTGGGGTAGAGCTCCTTGAATACGAAACACTACAACGGAGGAGGAAGGTAAATCCAAGACACTGTGTGAATCAATGAAACAAAACTATAATACATTAAAATCTCTCTTAACTTTCTAGCTGTTTTGTCCCAAATCTTTTGACGACCTACAACCGAGACAGGAAAAGCGTAGGGGCAACGATCACAAGAATTCACATACGTGACCGCGAGGCGGATTGCATGTCACATACAATTTTCGGACAGTCGGGTTACGCTCGGCGCGATGACGTTCAAGTGCGAAATGCCGGAATAAAGCATGGAGGCGAATAATATGGCACTTGAACGCTTGGTGAAATACATCGAACGGGCCGTCCGTCAAACGCGGTTCTGCAATGTCTTCGAACAGTGTTTCGACGCACGCGCCCACGATGCACGAACTCTATGCCGGAAAGCGCCACCACGTCTATCGCCTTTCTGGCACCAAGTCCATCAACGTGCGCGAGAGTGAGTTCACCGATCTCGTGTCAGAGATCGCACCAATGCTTGCTCGCTACCGTTCGTCAAACACAGGCGCGGTGGGCAACGGCCTCTACAGGCTGATGGGGGACTTGGCTTCTCCTCGGCTACCCTCTGTCGAAGACTACGCCAGGATACTTGTGCTGGCATCAGCCCGCATCGGGCCGGAACGTGCCGCGGCTATATTTGGCGGCTGGATCGAAGGGCAACCTATACCGATTTGGCAGTGCGTCTGAAAGATTTTTCGGCGTTGGATGTCGCCATAACCAGGTGGTGGAGATCGAAGCGGGCTGTAACGGTCGAAGAACAACTTGTGGAACTGCGAATAGCTCTGGAATTAACCCTGCTGGCCGGAGACTCGGGGAACGTCTCTGAAATGCAATTTCGCATCGCGACAAGGGGGGCATGGCTCCTTGGGGACACTTATAACGAGCGAAAAACCTACTTTTATATCCTCCGGAAAGCATACGGATTGGCATCCAGCGTCCTACATGCCAGGAACCTGAACAGGAAGAAACGGGAGGAAGATACCAGCACGGTCAGTAGAGCCCAGGATCTCTGTCGGGCAGCCATACTACACATGAGTAAGGGGGGGAGTCCTGCCCAACTGGGACGAAGTCGTCCTGGGCCGAGGCTGCCGCCGTTACCGCTGATGGCGCCGCCGCTGAAGCCGGCCTCCACTTTTCAGCGTTTCACGGATGAAAACCGGATTGAATTGGGGTAACATTCTGTCACGGCAAGGTCTCCTTCGATATCAGCCTTAGTAACTGAATTATATCGAATTACAGAGGCATTGCTGTCTTGTAATTACAATATTCGGGCTAGAGTGAAGTGGCCTAGATTGTCTATACAGAAAACAGACTCGCAAGGAGCGTTTTCTGGATGACATGGAGAAGATCATTCCGTGGGCGGAGTTGGCCGAAGCCATCGAACCCTTTTATCCGAAACCGAAAGGAGCGGGGCGCCGGCCGATCGGAGTCGAGCGGATGCTGCGCATCCACTTTCTCCAGCACTGGTTCAACCTCTCGGATCCGGCTGCCGAGGAGGCGCTGTACGACTCGCGCGCGATGCGCCGGTTTGTGGGCATTGACTTGGGCCGGGAGCCTGCACCGGACGAGACCACGGTCTGCAAGTTCCGTCATCGGATGGAAAGGCACAACCGGGGGGATCGCCTGTTCGGGCTGGTCAACGAGTATTTGCGCGAGAACGGGCTGAAGGTGAACCGGGGCACGATCGTGGATGCCAGCATCATTGATGCGCCGAGTTCGACGAAGAACCGGAAGAAAGAACGCGACCCGGAGATGCACCAGACGCGCAAGGGCCGACAGTGGTACTTCGGCATGAAAGCGCATATCGGCGTGGACAGTCGCAGCAAGCTGATTCATTCGGTGGTGGCCACGCCAGCCAATGTCCATGATTCGCGGGTTCTGCGTGACCTTTTGCATGGCGACGAGACGCGGGTGTGGGGGGATTCGGCCTATGCGGGTCAGAAGGCCGTGATCTTGGAGGTGGCGCCGGATGCGAAGGATTTCACCCAAGCGAAGGGATCGCGCTACCGCAAGCTGACGGAGTCGGAGCGTTCGAGGAATCGCAACAAATCCCGGGTGCGGGCGAAGGTGGAACACCAGTTCGGCATCATCAAGCGGCAATTCGGTTTTACCAAGGTACGTTACCGCGGGTTGTCGAAGAACGCTCATCGTTTGATCGTGGCCTGTGCTTTGAGCAACCTGGTGATGGCAAAGCAGGCGCTGTTGAAACGAAGACGGCTGGAGTTGCAGGCTACGTACGCCTGAAAAACGGGAAAGGCGCGGTAAAGTCCGTTTTCTTCTCATATCCGGTCGCTGATTCGGGAAAATTCGACTACTCAAGTTCACCGAAATCGTGGAATTGAAAAAGTTACTGTTCAAAACTCAATTGATCAGACCTTCCCTAGATGTTAAATCATAAATCTTAGATGGCAACAGTTTCATCGTCATGCGAGGGGTCAGAAAAGGTTAATTTCGTTCCTGGGTACCAGTCCATAAATGAAGCTTGTCCAACGCCTTTCTTCCCACCTCCAATCCGCCCCGCCTAGGTGGCTTAAGTCCGCCGCCAGAGGCCCATTAGATATTCGGCATTGTAGGCGGCCGCACATCAATGCCTCAACCCGCGACCACCTTTCCCGCCTGTATGGCGGTGGAACAGCCACGCCTTTGCATGAAGCCGGGTCGGCGCTTGGGATCTCCCGCGCAATCTCGCTCGCGATCTGGACATCGCGCCGTCCATTGACGAGAAGCCCGGAATGGAGTCGACGCGTCATAACTGGTCCGAACGAGGGAGAATGGATGGCGGCGCTGACGATCTGCGACACACTGATTGCGCCGTGGACAACCGGATGAAACCTATTGTGTATTGAGACTGGGACCGAAGGCGTCCCAGTATTTGCGTGAAAGTTTCTGCGCCTCTGCAATCTCTGCGCGTGTCATTTCTCCAGTCAGCCTTTCTTTTGCATTTTTGGCATTCTCCATGCCCTGTGCGGAGGCAAGACTGATCCAGGCGTAGGCTTGTATGTCGTCCTCGGGCACGCCTTCGCCTCTGGAGTACATGACACCAAGATAGTACTGCGCACCGGCATGGCCCCGTTCGGCGGCCTTGCGGAACCAGCGCACGGCCTCGGCATCATCCTCGGGCACGCCTTCACCTATGGCGTACATGACACCGAGATTGTACTGCCCCAAGGCAAGCCCATATTCGGCGGCCTTGGCCTTGCGGAGCCAGCGCACGGCCTCGGCATCATCCTCGGGCACGCCTTCGCCTCTGGAGTACATGGCGCCAAGTTTGTACTGCGCCAAGGCAAGCCCCTGTTCGGCGGCCTTGCGGAACCATCGCACGGCTTCGGCATCATCCTCGGGCACGCCTTCGCCTCTGGAGTACATGACACCAAGAGTGTACTGCGCATCGACATGTCCCAGTTCCGCGGCTTTCTTTACCGCATCGAAATCATCCTCCGCCGCATGCGCCGAACCCGTAAACAGCATCAAGCATATCAGCAGATATCTGAACATGCCGGGACTATAGCATGATCCGCACTTTATAGTACTTCAACATACCTGTTATCAAAGACTTTTTGAGGAATTCCAGATTTACTCGTAAATACAAATAGTCAGGAATGACCGGGAAGAGGATGCTCAAGACCATATAAGGACGCCACTTGCTCACGAAACACTCTTTCTCCCCCGTAACTGGGGTGCCGAACTTGATTAATGTCGAGTTTCGGAAAAATTTTCATTAACGCTCTCGCTGAGTCGTTCCCCACCGCGACAATTCTCCTTGGTTTGAGTATCGAAACCAACCTCACGAGTAGCTCTTCTCCCGCATTACGCTCGACAGCACTATGCGGGCGATTTCCATAAACGTTGCCCTCTGGAAATGGATGTAGCGGAAAAATATTCCAGAGGAAAACATGTTCCTCGATCTGCTCTAGCATTTCCCAAACAACACTCGCTGTTCGCTCCCGAACCAATGGCCCAAATGTCGGCCGGTCCATTTCTACACCCCATCTCCTAATGTGGTCCGAAAACCGGCAATCGTCAGTTAGCGCTAAACCTGTGCGTCGTCCACCGCGATGGCCCAAATCGCGACCTATCCAAATAGCATCAATATCCACATCTCTCGCTGCGATCAATATTTCATAAAGAACTGTAGTCCGAATCTCTGGCGCCTTTGGCTTGTCATATTGCTCGCACCGTTGAACATATGGATTAAACGTATTAGGAAATTTCAATTCCCTCACCGCAGAGACGAAACTGTCCGGGTCATTGACCAGCATCATTCGCCCGATTCGTATGTAATTGTTCGACTATTTCTATCGCCAATAACCGTACCACCGTATCCCGTGGTGACGCATCAGCACCCCAAAGTTCCTGATGAGTAAATATTACAGTGTATAGATGCTGCGGTTTTTGGTCACGACCGGACGCATTAGTGTCGGCAAAAATCCACACGCCGTGATCCTCGACAATCTCACCTCGCTTGCCACGCACGTAACGTGGCAGTCGGCAATGCCCTTTTGCGCGTCGCGCAAACTCAAGAAAATATGGCCCGCCATCCGACGACCCCTCAGAGCTTGCCTTCGCTCCAGGGAAATAGGTCCCGCCACTAATGTCAATCAGATCGACCGAGGTTTGATCGAGAAGGCGCACCACCTCCAAAGCATCATCCTCTGTCAATCCACCTTCCAGTTTGTCCGTCGAGTTGATCTTGATCCCGACGGGAAACGATGAACCAACGGCGCGCCGTACTTTGTCTATCACCTTGAGCACTATACGGCATCGTGCTTCGATTGAACCACAGTAGCCATCGTCACGGCGGTTGAACAATGGAGATAGAAATTGACTGAGTAAGAACCCGTGCCCAGCGTGAACATGAACGCCGCTAAATCCTGCGTTCTTTGCGTATCAGGTTTCTCCGGATAGCGAGGATCTCCTTGAACCTCACCGATGATCGATACGGCAGCTCCGCCTTCCGACCATCTTTCGTAAAGTCGAGTTTGCGCCTCGGTGGAATCACCCTCACCGTTTCCAAGCGAATCCGACATAGCCGACTTTGCGAGTCGATTCTTTAGGATCGCGCCACAAGGAAGCTCCAGCGAGCTTCGAAGGACATGATTGGGATTCGGGGATTTATGATCCAAGGTTTGTCCACATGGGGCTGACGGGATACACGATCAAAATCGGGATCAACCAATGTTGTAGTTATCCTTTTGGTGGGAACGGGTCATTTCCATAGGAATCACGTTCGCGAATACGACCATCTCGTCCATGGATATAAACTTCGGTTCTCTGATTCCGAGCAATTTCACGTGCGGCCTCGATGGCTTCTTGCTGGGTTTCATACTTCCGCGTTACGCGATCGGCACCAGACTTACGTACGGCCCATTTACTGTCTCTGGGAACGACATGTTGTCCTTTTCGGGGCATTGTTTACTCTCTTGAATAGTCAAAATTACGTGTTTAAATCATACCATCATTCGTAGTTTCGAATTGATATCCATCAGGCAGCCAGCTCATCTGTGGCCGCTTATTTACCATGTTCCCTATAACCCGACCTCGTTGATGACAGATCCCGGATCCTGATTCCAGGCTCCTTGCCAGGCGGTTCCAGAACAAATGAAATATCTTTCAAGTCATCGGTTTCAGGGATGGACATAGGGATACCTCCTTCAGGGACATAAAAGCCTCTCGCGTCACCGTGAAGCGCCGAAAGCTGCAGTAAGGTCGCTTCGTTCCAGCGTTCCCGTTGCACCCTCATGGGACGCCCCAACGATAACCCCTGTTAGCCGACCGTCGGCGTCGCTGACTTCGCGGAAGGTGTTTCCATCGACGACAATTGAATATCTCAAGTCGCCATCGAGCCAGGTCGTGCCGGTGCCGGCATCCCCCATGGCCATGTTTGCGCTCCATGCCTCAAGGCCGGTGTACATGGGGTGACCTGCAAAAATATGTTTCCTGATGATTGCCCAAAAAAGCGTTTTTGGGTTCAAGTCGACACCATAACATCGGTATAATTAAGAAGCACAGGCCCAAGCTCAATGCAGTGATCCTGCACTTACCACACAGGCGCCGATCACGAGCGAGGAGGCGGCCGATTCGACGACCGACCTCAGTGTCAATATAGACGGTGTCAAGATTTCGGCGACGGGCGAACGAGCTCACGGCATTCTCGGCGAATATGCCGCCAGCGGCACCGGCGATGTCACCATCGACGCGACGGACGTCACCATTTCGACGGGCGGTAATAAAGCCGGTGGCATCTGGGGCTTACACATCGGACCCAAAAGCGATATTGCCATCAATGTCCGGGGCGGCTCAATCACCACGAACGGCGGCCATAACGGGGCGTTCGGCATAAGGGGCTCCCATAATGGGGACTCCGGCAAGCTGACCATCACCGCACGAGAGGGGTTCAACATCGATACGAAAGGCAACTATGGCAGAGGTATCTGGGGCGAGCGCTTTTATATAGGCAACCCCTGCCAAGCGGCAACCCGGGCGATGATTTAATCATCCGACTTTCAAACGGCGAAATCACGACGCGGGGCTTTTGGGGCGATGCAATTTATGCTGACCTAAGGGGCCCTGGCATGATCGACATTGACGTTGAGGATGTAACCATCGAAACGCAAAACACGGCGGTGGATTCTACGTACAGTTTGGCCATCAGCCGTGGGATTCTCGCCGTGCATAGGGGCACGGGCGACGTCGACGTCAATGTTCGGGGTGGGAGCATACGGACGCAGGGGCCCGATTCCTATGGTATTGATGCCCGAAATTTGAATACGAGTTCAGATTCCGCCAGCGAGGTCCGTGTCACGACGCTGAATACTCCCATCACGACTTGGGGCGAGCGGAGTCATGGCAGCTATGCCCGTCATTATGGTTCCAATGCCGAGCGCTCCATTGCCATTGATGTCGGAGGCGACGTACATGCCATCGGGACGGGAGCAAGCGGTGTGAAAGTCGGCAGTCTCAACAGTGATGGCGAAGTCATAAATGCCGGTGGCCTGGATGAAGACGGCTATCGCCGCCAGACCGTCACGGTGAACGGGCGCGTAATCGGCAATCAAGCGGGTGTGTATCTTGCGGGCGGCGGCAGGGTTATCATCGGGCCGCAGGGGAGTGTGGGCGCGGCATCGGGGATTGCAATACTCGCGACGGGGGACACTCCGGCTGCCGACAAGCCCAAGCTTCGCGTCGACATGAACCTCGACGGCCGCCGGGTAGCGCAGGTTATCGGAAATAACTGGATCATGAACGACGGGGGCGAGACCACCATCGCGGTCAACAAAGTTGTACTGCATGAGGGGGAGGAGGCTACCGGCATCACGGGCCTCACGGCGCCGAACGGAGCCTGGAACGTCACGATGAGAGAAGAAGGCGTCACGGTAAATCGAGCCGACCCGGCGGCCAATTGGGTTATCAGCGAGCCGGCTACAGGCGTCGTTACAGATCGGGACTTCTCAGTTCAGGACTTTACGGAGACCCGAAGACCCATACCTCCCAGACTTCCGACGCCTGAAACCGAGCCTGAAACCGAGCCAGGACCTGAAGCGCCCATGTTCATGGAGGAATATGCTCCTCGAGCTGCCCTGTATGAGGTATTACCCGATTTTATGCTCCGCATGCAAAATTGGGAACCAACCAGGCCGCGTCTTTTCTTACCGGAATCGCCTGTATACATCAGGCTCCTGGGGAGCACAGGATCGCAAGAGTTTACACGCTCGACTGTGAATGCGAACTATGATGCGAATCGGTTTGCTGTAGAAGTTCGGTGATTCGAAAACGGTTACTCTGGTATCCGGTGAGAGGTTGAGTGCTGAACCTGAGAAAAGCAGCGCTATTTTGAGCCTGGGTGGTGCATGGCATAAAGGACCCTTTACGTACAGCGCAGAGCTTTCAGCACGCCAGGATTTGCACTCCGGTGGCGAAGATTATTCAGGTATCATCCATGTGGGAATGCATTTTTAGATCACTTGTGTCAAGTCCCTTGGGAATGTACCAGGGTTTGAGAGTGAGTTGGAAAGATGGTATCCGGCACAGGCGGTCGGTAATCCAGTGTTATTCGAGCCGTTTGTGGCGTCCCATGCGAAGCCGCCCGGTAGTCTTCCCGGCGGCGCAGGACCTCCCATGCCCAGACACCGCCGTGCTCCGGCAGCGCGACCGCCGCGACCTGCCCATCCCAGCCCTCAGAATCGCGCCGTGAGCCTGAACCCGACCTCGTGCACCGGCTGCGTGTCGTCATTCGCGCTCTCGCTCCGACGCACCTCGAAGGAGATCTCGAGCGAGCCGCCGTCGCTACCGGATCCGCCGCGCACCAGACGCCAGCCGAGGCTGTAGTCGCGCCCGGTGTCCGACCGGCCGATGTAGGCCTCCGGCGTCCAGGTGAAACGGCCGCCGAAAGCCGGCAGGCCGTAGCCGAACTTCAACTCCAGCCGCCGGCTCTTCAGATCGTCATCGCCGCCCTCGCTGTCGTCGTTCGCCGCCAGCCCGTCCAGCGTGGTGCGCGACAGGAGCGCATCAGCGCCGTCCGAGGACGACCCGCCGACCGTCTGGGTGAGACCCAGCTTCGCGCCCAGGTCCGAGGACGGCTTCCCTTCCCAGACGAGCGAACCCGAGAGGCCGATGTCGCGGAAACCCTTCGACTCGTGGGCGAGCAGTCCGCGCCCGCGCAGCTCGGCTTGGAGGCCGCGCTCCGGGTCGCCGAGCGCGAGCCCGATGCCGAGGTCAAGGCCGAAACCGGTCTCGGCGTCGCCGCCGTCATGGCGCACCCCGACCTCCAGGCTCGGCGTGAGGGTCGCCCCGCCGTCGAGTCCGACCGGCCGGCTCGCCTCCACGCCGAGGCGCAGCCGCGTCACCGTCGCCCGGGCCGGTTCGAGATTGCCGCCGTCGGCGCCCCGCCCCCGTCCCGAGGCCGTCTGCACCACCATCGCATCGGTCTTGCCCGTGAGCGTCAGGCCGTCACCGCCGCCATCGAGAATTGTGCCGCGCAAGCCCACCACCGCCATCCGAAGGTCAAGGTCGGCGCGGATCACCGCGCCGTCCTCATCGGTCCCCGGCTTCTTCGGCATCACCGTGAGCTCGCCCGCGCCGTAGCCGGCCACGCCCCAGGCCTCCAGCCGATCCGACAGCGCATGGCGCGCCCAGGGGAACAGGCCGGTCAGCGTCGCCTCCACCTTACCGCCGGTCCCGGTCCCGGACCCCGATCCGTCCCCTGCGCCCGGCGCCCCGGAATACCCGCCCTCGGCGCTGCTGTGGGAGAGGATCAGCCCGGTGGTCCAGCGCCCGCGCCTCCAGTCGGCGCCGAGCATGCCGGTCACGACCTCGCCGTCCAGCGTCAGATCGCCCTCGCGCCCGTCGAAGCTCGTGACCGCGCCCCGGCCCCAGAACGAGACCAGGTCCTTGGCCGAAGTCTCCTCCGTGAGCGTGAAGGCGGAGCCGGTCAACATGTCGCGCGACGTCACCACGCGGGACCGGCGCTGAGCCTCCTCGTCGTCGGTCTCGCTGTTCAGCCAGTCGTTCAGCCGCTGCGCATCGCGCAGGGTTTCATCTTCCCGCCATGCCTCCCGTTCCGTCTCGCTGCCGGGCCCGGGACTTCCCCCGATCTGCTCGCCGGCCAGAGAGACCTCGACCCCGGGCGCCGGCGCCGCGCGCATCCGCCCCTCGACCGCCTCCAGCATCTGCTCGGTCACCGTGCGCCCGAAGCGCGCGATCCACACCTTCGGGATCAGCCCGTTATTGCGGATCGTGCCGGTCGCCTCGGCCTGGACGATCAGCGCCCCCGTGGCGTTGGACAGCACCAGCGTCAGGGTCTCCTCGCCCTCGTCGTGGCGGTCCGCCATCACCTCGACCTCGACCGTCTTGCGCGTCTCGCCGGCCTCGAAGGTCAGCGTGCCGCTCGTCGCGACATAGTCCGAGTCCGCCACCGCCGTGCCGTTGCGCGTCTCATACTGCACCGTCACCGTCCCGTCGCCGCGGGGCCTCAAGACGTTCGGCCAGGGCACCGTCACATCGAAGCGCAGCGGGAACCTCGTGCCGCGATCCCACTGCTCCTGCGTCGGCTCCTGCGTCCAGTCATCCCACACGCCGAGCGCAGGGCTGTCCGGGGTGCCCCCCGCCAGACCCGTGTCCTTCACCGGCACCGTCACCTCGGCGGGATCCCCCGTCTCGTACCAGTAACTGTACCCGCCCTCTCCGTCGCCCACATCGGTGGCGATCAGCTCGAAGGTGAGCGTGCGCTCGGCGTTCGCCTCGCCGTCGCCCGGCGGTGTCACGGCGCCCACCGAGAACTTCGGGTCCGCCTGCTCTTGCGACGCTTCGTCGAAGGGGAAGGACAGGAGGCTCAGGCCCTGGTTCACCGCCACGCCGCTGTCGGTCACCTGCACGATCGCGTGGGCCAGTTCGTCGAAGCCGCCGCTGCGCTGCACCCTGACCGTGAAGGGCGCGCCCTCAAGCGCCGTACCCGAAGAAACCACGAGCCGCATGGTGTGCAGCCCGCCGCGTACCCGGTGGGCCTTGTAGCGCACTGCCCGGAAAGTCGCCGCCTCCGTGTCCCGATCCTGGGAATCGCGGATGGTGGAGCCGTTGAGCGCGATACCGCGCACCGTGAGCCCGTCCGGATCGTTGTCGCCCCTCGCCGCCGTCCAGGTAAACACCATGGTATCGGTCGGCGTGCCTACCGGGCCGGTGTAGCGCGCCCGGCGCTCGCGCCCGAAGAGGTCAAGCACCAGCTCGGGTCGCGCCCGGATATCTGGATCGAGCGTCACCGTCACGTCCAGGTTGAAGGTCAGCGTGAAGGTGAGCCGGGTCCCCGGGCCGTGCACCGCCCCGGCCGGCAGGGCCAGGAACGCCTCCTTGGTGTAGCGCGGTCCATGATCCTCGCTCGCCTCCGTCGGTATCGGCGAAATCGTGACTCCCGTCGCGCGCGGACCACCGGTCTTGTCGAGCACCGTCGTCGGCAAGTCCGCCTGCTGGCCGCCATAGTCGCCGCCCGACGCCGCATGCGCGATCGTCGCCGTCTCATCGTTGCTGTCCCCATCACCGCCCGCCGAGACCGTCACCGTCTGCGCCGTGTTCCAGTCGTTCGCCGTGAACTCCAGTGACGTGGAGATGAATGTCAGGTCCCCGCCGCCCGCCCCTGACGCGGCAAGCGACACCGTCACCGTCCCCGTCGGTTGGGACTTGAGCCTCACCGTATAGGTCTGGCTGCCTTCCTCCCGCACCGTCAGGGTCGTCCGCGAAAGCACGATCCCCTTCTCGTCGTCATCCTCGATGGTCAGTTCGAACGAGGACGGCTGGAGCGTGAGGCCGGAAGCCGTCGTCTGCGCAGTCAGACGCAGCGCCTCGCCTGCGCCCTCGTCGATATCGTCGTTCACCGGCTCGACCGGCACCAGCGCCGTCGCGCTCGTCCGGCCCGCCGCGATGGTCAGCGTCACCGGCCCGGTCGCCGCGAAGTCCGCGCCCGCCTGCGCGCCGTTCGCAACGCCTTCCAGGTCCAGGGTCACGGCGGTGTCATCCTCCCTCGGCGCGGCGTCCAGCTCCCCCGTCACCGTAATCTGCGTCCGGCCCCCGCCCTCGCGCACCGTGTCCGCCGAAAGCCTCAGCACGATCACCGTGGACGGCACGTCGTCGTCCGTCACCGTGACCGTAACCTGCGCCGCCGTCACCGCCGCCTCGCCGTAGTCCGCGCCCGAGACCGCATGCTCGACCGTCGCACTGTCCGGGCTCGAGTCGCCGTCCTGGCCCGCCGAGACCGTCACCGTCTTCGGCGTACTCCAGTTCGACGTGGAGAAACTGAGCGCGGAGGGCGAGACCCGCACGTCGCTGTCGCTGCCGCCGGCCAGCGAGGACCGGACCGTCACCGTCCCGCTCGGCCGCGTGTCGAGCACGACGGTATAGGTCGCCCGGCCGCCCTCGCGGAACTGCACGCTTTCGGGATTGATCGTAACCCCGCGCGTGTCATCCTCCCGCACCTCCACCGCCAGCGGCAGGGCCCTCACGCCGCCATAGTCCGCGCCGGAAGCCGAGTGGCGAAGCTCCGCGATGTCGACAATCGCGTCGTCATCCTGCGCCGCCGTCACCGTTACCGTCCGCGCCGTATTCCAGCTCGAGGCCGTGAAGGTCAGCGACCCGGGTTCCACCGAGACGTCACGGTCGCCGGACACCGTCACCCGCACCGTCACGGTGCCCGTCGGCTCGGTCGCCAACGACACGTCGTAGGTCGCATTGCCCCCTTCGTCCAGCGTCAACGAGCCTTCCGGCAGTTCGATGCCGCGCCCATCATTGTCGGCGATGGTCAGTGTCGCCGTGCGCACCGTGAGACCCTGGACGGTCCCGCCCAGCACCACCGTTTCGCTCAGCCCCTCGTCGACGGAGTCGTCAACCGGCGAGAAGCTGAAGGTCTGCGTTCCCTCCGTCAGGCCCACCGGGATACTCACCGTCACCGTCCCGAATTCGGTAAAGTCCGTCCCCGCCGTCGCCGTGCCGCCCGCCGCCTGCACCGCCACGTCAGTAACCGTCGAGCGCGCCGCCCCATCGAGCACCGCCGTCACTGTCACCGTCTCCGGGCCTGCGTCCTCCTGCACCCGGTCCGGCGCCAGCGAGAGCTGCACCGAACGCGACGTCTGGTCGTTATCATCTACCGTCACCGGCAGCGTCACCGCAACCCCGCCATAGTCGCCGCCCGACGCCGTGTGAACAATCTCCGCCAAACCGTCGTCGCCGTCCGGGTCTTCAGCCGCCTCCACCGTCACCGTCTGCACCGTCCTCCAGTCCGTCTCCGTGAATACGAGTTGCTGAGGCCTCGGCGTCACCTCCCCGCCATCCGCTCCCTCAGATGCAAGGGCCACGGCCACATCGCCCGTCGGTTGGGACTTGAGCCTCACCGTATAGGTCTGGCTGCCTTCCTCCCGCACCGTCAGGGTCGTCCGCGAAAGCACGATCCCCTTCTCGTCGTCATCCTCGATGGTCAGTTCGAACGAGGACGGCTGGAGCGTGAGGCCGGAAGCCGTCGTCTGCGCAGTCAGACGCAGCGCCTCGCCTGCGCCCTCGTCGATATCGTCGTTCACCGGCTCGACCGGCACCCGCGCCGTCGCGCTCGTCCGGCCCGCCGCGATGGTCAGCGTCACCGGTTGAATCGCCGCGAAGTCCGCGCCCTCCTGCGCGCCGTCCGTAAGACCTTCCAGGCCCAGCGTCACGGCGGTCGCCTCCTCCCTCGGCGAGCCATCCAGCTCCGCCGTCACCGTGATCTGCGCCCGGCCCCCGCCCTCGCGCACCGTGTCCGTCGAAAGCCTCAGCACGACCGCCGTGGACAACACGTCGTCGTCCGTCACCGTGACCGAAACCTGCGATGCCTCCACCGCTGCCTCACCGTAGTCCGCGCCCGAGACCGCATGCACGACCGTCGCATTGTCCAGGTCCGAATCGCCGTCCTGGACCGCCGAGACCGTCACCGTCTTCGGCGTCTTCCAACTGGACGTGGAGAAACTGAGCGCGGAGGGCGAGACCCGCACGTCGCTGTCGCTGCCGTCGGCCAGCGAGGGCCGGACCGTCACCGTCCCGGTCGGCTGCGTGTCCAGCACCACGGTATAGGTCACCCGGCCGCCCTCCCGGAGCTGCACGCTCTCGGCCGAGATCGTCACCCCCCGCGCGTCGTTGTCCCGCACCGTCACCGGGATATCCCCGGCCCGCACCCCGCCGTAATCCGCGCCGCTGACCGCATGGCGCACCGACGCCGTGTCATCGGCCGCGTCATCGTCCGACGCCGCCAGGACCGTCACCGTCCGCGCCGTATTCCAGTTGCCCAGCGTGAAGATCAGGCTCGCCGGCTCCACCGTCACATCGCGGTTGCCGGAGACGGAGAGACGCACCGCTACATCGCCCGTCGGCTGCGTGTCCAGCACCAGCGTGTAGGTCTGGCTTCCCTCTTCATCCACTGTCACCGCCAACGGCGAGGCCGTCACGCCCCGGTCGTCGTCATCGACCAGCAACAGCGACGCCGAATCGACCGGGAGCCCCGTAACGGTCCCGCCGACAGTGACCGTTTCGTCCCCCTCGTCGATGCTGTCGTTCACCGGCGTGAAGCTGAAAGTCCCCGTCGCGCCCGTCTCGCCCTCCGGGATCATCACCGTGAAGGGCTGGACCGTCTCGAAGTCCGTCACCGCCTGGGCCGTATTGCCCGTTACCGTCACCTGCACCTCGGTGTCGCCCGCGCGCGCCGCGCCGTCCAGCGCCGCCGTCACCGTCACGCTCTGCGAGACCCCGCCCTCATCCACCCGGTTCGGCGACAGGCTGAGCGTCACCTTCCGCGAGGCCTGGTCATCGTCGTCCACCGTAACGGACACCGATTGGCCGACAAGGCCGTCGTAATCGGCCCCCGCCGCCTCATGCGAAATCATCGCCATCTCGTCGTCGCCGTCCGGGTCCGCCAGCGCCCGCACCGTCACCGTCTGCATCCGGTTCCAGTTCAACGCCGTGAAAAAGAGGGTCCGCGGCTCCACCGTCACATCGTCATCGTCCGCCACCGTCGCCGTTACCGTCACCGCGCCGGTCGGCTGCGAGCCGAGCTTCACCGTGTAGCTCGCCTCCCGGCCCTGCTCCGTCATCCGCAGGCTTGGCGTCGAGACGATAATGCCCCTCATGTCGTCGTCCGTGATCGTCACCTGGGCATTCGGGAAGGTCAGTTCCCGTGCAGAGGCTTCCACAAGGATGGTTTCGTCGCCTTCCACCACGTTATCCGGGCTCGCGTACAGTGAGATGGTCCGCTGCGCGGTGGTCTCGCCTCTGGGGATGACCAGCGAGAACGCCGCCGGACTTGCAGTGAAGTCGTTCACGGACGCCGTGCCGCCGCGTATCAGCACGGTCACCGACGTGTCCATGGCGCGCGTGCCGACGAGCGCGACCGTCACTTTGAACGATCGGGTGCCGCTCGCTTCCCGTATCGCATCGTGCGACACGGAGATCGTCCCGGTTGTCGTCGTTTGGCCGCTGTCGGTCACCGTCACCAGGGCCTCCGGTCCCGGCACATTGTTCGACCCGTAATCCGCCCCCGACACCGTATGGGAGATCGACGCCCGGTCGTCATTGACGTCGGCGTCCTCGGCCGCCGACACCGTCACCGTCTTCTCCGTTTCCCAGTTCAAGGTCGTGAAGGTCAGGCTCGTCGGCACGACCGACACGTCCGGATCCCCGGTCGCGACCGGCCGGACCGTTACGGTCCCCGTCGGCAGGGTGTTCAGCCTCACCGTATAGGTCCCGGTTCCGCCCTCCGCCAGGTCCAGGTCGAGGGGCGACACGATGACGCCGCGCCGCTCATTGTCGGCGGCCGTCACCTGCACGGACGCAGCGCGCACATTGCCCTCGCCATAGTCCGCCCCGGACACCGCGTGGGCGATCGTCGCCTGGTCGTCCAGCGGATCGCCGTCCTCCGCCGCGGAGACCGCCACCGTCTGCGCCGTCTGCCAGTCCGTGTCGGTGAAGATGAGCAAGGCCGGCACGAAGCTGATGTCGCCGTCGCCCGTTTTCGTGGGCGTCACCGTGACCGGGCCGGTCGGCTGCGAATCGAGTTCCACCGTGTAGCCCCGGCTGCCGCCCTCGTCGAGTTCGAGCTGCACCGGCGTCACGGTCACGCCGCGGGTGTCGTCGTCCACGATCTTCACCGTCGCTGCGACTACCGTCGCGGCCGATGTGCCTTGCAGGGCGGGCGTCGCCGTGGCCGTCACCGAGACCGTCTCGTCATTCTCGTCGAGCCCGTCATCCACCGGCGTGATGGCCATCTGCGCCGTGGTCTGGAAGGTCTCGTTGTAATCGTGTGACCCGCCGATCCGGAACGTAGCCTCGCTGAAGCTGAAATCCGTCGTCGCAGCCGTGCCCGCGGTTACCGACAGCACCACTGAATATTCCTCCGGCTCGACGCCGCCCGGCTCATTGCCGCCGAGCGTCGCTGTCACGGTCACCACCGCCGCACCGCCGCCCTCGGGGATTTCCGCGCGGTCCACGGTCAGCACGAGCGTCGCGCCGCTCTTCTGGGCATCAAGCACCTGCACCGGAAGGTTGCTTCTGACGCTGCCGTAGTCACCGCCGGAAGCCGCGTGGCCGATCATGTGGTTATCGTCGGTCGAGTTGCTGTCCGCGCCCGCGCGCAGCGTCACTGTCTGCGCCGTTTGCCAGTCCGACGTCGTGAAGGTCAGCGTCTTCGAGGACGCGAAATCCGCAGCCTGCGGGTTCGAGGCAGTCGCGACGGTGAGCCCGCCCGCCCCGGACACCGTCACGGTCACCGGCCCCGTCGGCTCGGAGGTCAGCGCGACCGTGTAGCCGGTGTCGGACGGAACGCTCGTCAACCCTTCCACCAGGACCAGCGTCGCGGGCGTGAGCGCGATGCCGCGCGTGTCGTCGTCCTCGATGGTCAGCGTTACATTCTGCGGGTTCCCGGCCACGCCCGGCGCCGGCAGCTTGCCGTTTGCCGCCGTCGCCGAAACCCTCACCCGCTTGTTCGCCGTATCGATGTCGTTGTCGTTGGCGCGGATCGTCACCGTGCCGGTGCTCGCCGTCAGGCCGGCCGGGACCGTGAGCTGCGCGCCGGTCGGCGTGAAGTCGCCGGCCACCGCCGGGCTCACCGCCGCCGTCGATACCGTCACGACCGTCGCCTCGCTCGACGGGTGCGACAGCACCGCCGTCACCGCCGCCTCGCCGACGTTCTCCCCGATCGAACTCTGCGACAGCTTCAGCGTCACCGTCGGCGGCGGGTCGTCGTCCGCGATGGTCAACACCACGTCGGCCGGCGTCCCCGGCTCGTAGCCCTGAGTGTTCTCCACCGTCGCCGAGACCGTCACCTGCTTGTCCGGCGCGTCGGTATCGTTGTCCACCGCCCGGATCGTCGCCGTGCCGCTCACGGTGGCCCCCGCCAGGATCGACAACACCGTCCCGGTAATCTGGAAATCCGCCGCCAGCGCAGGGCTCACCGCTGCCGCAGACACCGTCACCGTGGTCGCCTCGCTCGACGGATGCGACAGCCTCGCCGTCACCGTCGTCGACCTGTTGTCCTCGCCGATGGTGTTGGAGTTCGCGCCCAGATGCAGGGTCACCGTCGGCGGCGGCTCGTCGTCCTCAATGGTCAACGCCACGCCGGCCGGCTGAACGATCCCCTGCCCGTTGACCGCCGTCGCGAGCACCGTCCGGAGCTTGTCCGGCGCGTCGGTGTTGTCGTTCATCGCCGTCAGCGTCACCGAACCGCTGCTCGCTTCGTCCCCCGCCGGGATCGTGAGGACACCGTTCGCGCTCAGCGTGAAGTCGCCCGGTGCCGGCGTAATCGTCACCGTGGTCGCCTCGCTCGACGGATGCGACAGCGTCGCCGTCACCGTCGTATAGCCGTCGTTCTCGCCGATGGAGTCCACGCCCAGATGCAGGGTCACCGTCGGCTCCGGGTCGTCGTCCTGGATGTCGAGCGCCGCGTCGGCCAGCGCGACATTCGCCATCCCGGCGGCGGCGTTGGACGCTCTTCGCACACCCTGGCTGTTGCTCGCCGTCGCCGAAACCGTCACTGCCTTGTCCGGCGCATCGGTGCGATTGTCCACCGCCGCGACCGTCACCGTCCCGGTGCTGTCCTGCGAGCCCGCCGCGATCGTCAGCATCGTCCCCGTCTGCGTGAAGTCCCCGGCCACCGCCGGGCTTACCGCAGCCGTCGACACCTCAATCCGGGTATCCTCGCTCGACAGTCGGTCGAGACGCGCGGTCACCGTCGTCGAACCGCCGTTCTCGTCGATCGACGCCAGCGTCAGCACCAGGCTCGCCACCGGCGCCGGGTCGTCGTCCCGGATCGTCAGCGTCATATCCGCCGGCGTCCCCTGCTCATAGCCCTGCGTATTGTCCACCGTCGCCGAGACCGTCACCGTCTTGTCCGGCGCATCCGTCTCGTTGTCCACCGGCACGATCGTCAGCGTGCCCGTGCTCGCCGTCTGCCCGGCCGAAATCGTCAGCGTGTCGCCGGTCAGCGCGAAGTCGCTGGCGACCGCCGGAGCGACCGCCGCCGCCGAGACCGTTATCGTCGTCTCCTCGCTCGACGGATGGGAGAGCGATGCCGTCACCGTGATCGCCGTGCTGTCGTTCTCGTCCGTCGCCGTCTTCGAAAGACTCAGCATCACCGTGGGCGGCGGGTCGTCGTCCTCGATGGTCAGCGTCTCACCGGCCGGCTGCGTAATGTCCTTCGTGTTCACGGCTGTGCCGGAAACCGTCACCTCCTTGTCCGGCGCATCGACATTGTTGCCGTTGGCCGTAATGGTCACCGTCCCCGTGCTCGTCTGCGCTCCGGCCGCGATGGTGAGCGTCCGGTTCGTGCTCAACGCGAAATCCCCGGTCACCGCCGGGCTCACCGCCGCCGCCGAAACCGTCACCATCGTCGGCTTGCTGGACGGGCGGTCGAGAATCGCGGTCACCGTCGTCAAACCGCTGTTCTCGCCGATCGAGTCCGGCGTCAGGACCAGTGTCACGACCGGGACCGGGTCGTCGTCGGTAATCGTCAGCGCCGCCCCGTCCGGATTGACGATCCCGTACCCGTTCGCCGCCGTCGCCAGCACCGTCACCGTCTTGTCTTCCGCGTCGGTCTCGTTGTTCACCGCGGTCAGGGTCGCCGTCAGGCTCTCGGTCGATCCCGCCGGGATCGTCAGCGTCCCGTCCACGGTGAAATCGTCGGGCGCGGGCGTGATCGTCACGACGGTCTCGTGGCTCGACGGGTGGGGGATCGTCGCCTTCACCGTCGTCGTGCCGGCGTTCTCGCCGATCGTGTCCGTGCCCAGCACCAGCGCCACCTTGGGCGTCTCCTCGTCGTCGCGGATCGTCAGCGTCTCATCCGCCGGCGTCCCCAGCTCGTAGCCCGGCGCCGGCAGCTTGCCGTTCACCACCGTCGCCGAAACCGTCACCGCCTTGTCCGCCGCGTCGACATTGTTGTCGTTGGCGGTCACCGTCACCGTCCCGGTGCTCCGCGTCTCCCTGGCCGGGATGGTGAGCACCTTGTTTCCGCTCAACGCAAAATCCCCGGCGACCGCCGGGCTCACCGCCGCCGCCGACACCGTCACCGTCGTCGCTTCGCTGGACGGGTGGGACAGGCTCGCCGTCACCGTGCTGACATGTCCCAACGCGCCGTCGTCCGACTCGCGGACCGACGCCGGCGAGAGGATCAGCGTCACCGTCGGCGCTTCGTCGTCGTCGGTGATGGTCAGGGAAGGGACCGGCGCCGCCGGAATTGAAGTTTGGTCCAAATAGCCATTGGCTACATAGGGGACTACACTCAACGTTATCACCGCCGTCCGGTCCGGCTCGTCGACATCGTTGTCCAAGGCCCGCACGACGATCGAATCGCCCGTCTTCTGCCCGGCCGCGATGCTAAGTCTGGTTGTTGGGACGTTACCGGAGGCTAAGAATCGCAATGCAGGACCGCTAATGATCGAGACCCTCACTTCCCCTTCGACCGCGATGTCCAGGGTCGCCGTGACCGTGGTCCGGTGCTGGTGTCCCGTCTGGTCCGGGTCGTCCGACTCTCGGATCGTGCTGTCGGCCAGCACCAGCGTCATCGTCGGCAACGCCTCGTTGTTGACGATCGTCCCGGTGGCCGCCCTCTCCGTTCCGAGTACCGCGTTGGCGTTCGGGTTGCGCAGCGTTACCGTGACGGTCTCGTCCCCTTCGTAGACCTCGTCCTGGACGGTGTTCAGCGTGATGGTCTGCGAAGTCTCGTTCGCGGCGAAGGTGAGCCTCCCGCTCGTCGTGCCCGTCAGGTCGTTCGTCGAGGCGGTGTTCCCGCCGGAGGTCGAGACCGCCCAGCCGACGGTCACCTGCCGGTCGGTCGCCGGCGAGAGCGTCACGTCGAAGGTCAGCGCGCTGCCCTCGATCGCGCTCGCCTCCTCGATTGTCATCAGGGTCGGCTGCTCGACCGTCGGGGTCTCCAGGCTCTCGCGCACTTCCGGGCTGCCGAGATTGTCGAAGAAGCTCGTCTTCACCTTGAGCGTGTGGCCGAGATCGGCCGTGACCGGCGTGTAGATCGTGCCGGTGGCCCCATCTATCTCCGTTTCGACGTTGCTGCCGTCCACCCGGAACCACTGGTAGTTCAGCGCGGACGGCCGCCCGTCGGCATCCGCCACCATGCTCGCCGAGGCGGTCAGCGTCCGCCCGACCTGCGTCATGCCGGCGATGTCGCTCACGATCACCGGCGCCCCCGTCGCGTCGTTGTTCGGCGGCAGGCTCAGCGCGATTTCGCGCGTGGTGTAGAGGGAGAAGTCGATGCCGTTAGCGGATTGCCAAAGATAACCGCTATTATAGGTATGACCAGTGCCTCCGAAATCCCTTGTTTCGCCGCAGTAGTGGAACCGGAGCGCGGCTCTCACCGGAGCCGTCAATTGCGTCCCGGAGAACCTGACGTGCAAGATCCTGGTATCGGCGCGGATGGTCGACGTTACTCGATCTATATTGTAGGTGACGCCGCCGACCGTAAAACCGG
This sequence comes from Arenicellales bacterium, assembly GCA_963663315.1. Lineage (GTDB taxonomy): Bacteria > Pseudomonadota > Gammaproteobacteria > Arenicellales > Poriferihabitantaceae. Next base: position 1,612,458 of record OY760176.1, read on the forward strand.
CGCCGGGGGGCAGGTCGCCATATCCGCCAGTTCCCGCTAAGAACCCCGCAGTATGATTTCCCACATAGAACCCCGTGCCATCGGGGCTCGAGGCTACCCCAACCGTCATCGTGCCGGACCAGACTTCCCGTCTGGCGCCGGGATTGGGCGCGCTGCAGACGGCCGCCGGTGTCGCCGACATCGTGGCCGCCGCGCCGCCGCCCGCGCTGTTGACCGCCCGCACCTCGAAGGCATGGGCCGCGCTGGAAAGCCCGGTAATCAAGACTGAGCTTTGAGATCCACCGCCAATGGCGGTCCAGGCCGTGTTCGCCGGCACGGAGGCGCCTTGCGCGTAGCGGAATTGGTAACCGGTGACCGTCGCCCCGCCAGTGTCCGTCGGCGCCGTCCAGTCCAGCCGCACCCGCCCGTCGCCCGCCTCGGCTATCAGGCTCGCAGGCGGGCCCGGCGGGTCGGCCCCGTCGGTGACGCTGATGGTCACGCCCACGGTTGCCGCGCCGCCAATGCCGTCATCGGCCTTGATCGTCACGGAGTAGCTGGACTTGGTCTCGTAGTCGAGCGCATCCTTGGTCTTGATCTGCCGGGTCGTTGCATCGAACGTGAACGAGGCCGCGTCCGTGCCCTCCATGGTGTAGGTCAGCGTATCGCCGTCCGCGTCCGTCGCCGCGGGGATGGCATCGCCGATATTCGTGTCCGCCGCCGTGTTCTCCGCGATGCTGCGCATCAGCGTGGTGCCGGTGAATGCCGGGGCGGTGTTGGCACTGGTATTGACGGTGCCCCTGACGGCAATCAAGGCCGAATTGCCCTGAGCATTGTCCGCGTAAGTCGGCTCCCCCTTGATTCGCCATTTGTAGGCATTGTCTATGCTCCACCCCGATGATTCAACGGTTTCGGAATCGTCTGTACCCCTGTTAACAGCCGCTCCAGAGTCATTTGAACTGTGCGTGATCGTCACGAAGTAGGTCGCCGATGCACCAAGCGGGGTTCCCATCGGCGCCGTATACGTAACTGTTAGATTATTCGTGCTTGACGTTATGGAGGCGGGGCCCTGGAGCGTTACCGGGTTCGCACCCGTCGGGCTCAACTTGACGAGCGTCACCGTCGGAGGGACAGTGCTGGTCCCACTATCAACCTTTATATCGATTTCGGTCACGGTGAAACCGGTCATATTACTGCCGGTCATAAAGCCTTGGGCGAATTCAAAAGTATCAAGGCTAACAGAGTCGGGGGCGGAAATAGTGGTATTGGTGACCAAAGTGGTGTCCTGGGCCCGGGCGGGCGCGGCCACCGCCAGGGTCGCGAGGACGACGAACCCGGCGCAAAATGCAAACGGAACGATCGGCGCCCCGGAGAAATGCGCGGCGGTCCGGCCCGCTCTTGCCCGCGGGAGCGCGTTTATGCAGCCCGCGAGCCGTCGAACCCACCGCGCTGTCGCGGCGCCGGCAAATCCCTGCCTTGAGAGAGCGTGAAGATATAACACTGGTACCCCCGATCATTGGTCTACTTATTATTAAATACTTGTTGAGAGACCGTGAAGATAAAACACAGGTACCCCCCGATCATTGGCCTAATTATAAATACTTATTAAATAGAGTGCAACAGGGAAAAGAGCGCCATGGGAAGGGGAAATTTCTAAATTGGTTTGACAGGGGAAATTTCGCAGGGCCCCCAGCATGCCGTATGACTCCTAATGAGACCAAGGGCGGCGATTTTGGGATCATCGGAGGATGATCAGGTGGGTTATTCGAGGCGCCCGATACTCATTGATCTCTGACGGCTTGATAATAGCCTTCAAAGCCATTACAGGAGCCATCGCTACACCCAATGGAGTACACCGTCCCGCCTATGATACTGAGATCATACCTGTGGAAGTTCCCATTCAACGTCTGAAAGCGGTGATAGTCCTCCGTGCTGAATGAATCTTCAGAATCGAAACTCAGTTCCCAATACGGGGTCCCGGGTTGAGGCGCCAGAATCGGGAGAGGAGGTGGCAACAGTGATTGGCTACGCTGGGGCAGTGGAGAGGATGGATTGGATGATGACTGATTTGTCTCAGGCGGGGGATTGGTCACGGGAGGGGCTTTTTCTATAAATGGGATGGGCAAAACCGTAACTTCATCCAGAGGCTGCACGCTTGAGCGATAGCCCCCACCCCCGCAGCCTGTCAAAAGCAAGAGCAACCCGAGCAAACTTGTCACTACAGCCAGATACCGCATAAAACCCTCCTAAGATTTACCAACGATCACACAGGCGCCTAACCAAGTGTCCATTTGCAGCTATTGGAGCCATCCTATGATCACCTATTGGAGCCATCGATTTCAGCGGTTTCCGGTCTCGAAAACCGCGCGCATATTACCCATGTCCGGATGCCATTGCAAGCACAATCGAGTGGCGATTTTCAAGGTCATTCATGACCTGCTTTTCACCTTCCGTCCGTCCATATGTGAACCGTCATATAACGGATCGAGTGGTCGAATTCCTCAGAAATTTAGGCAGCATCTTGCAAAGTTGCATCAAAGACAATTTGGAAGATGAGAGTTTTACACCCAAATCTGGATCAAGTTTAGGGGGGCATAAAAAAGTAGAGCGCCCCTTTCCAGGGACGCTCAAATAATTAACAGATATGAAAATGCGAATGTCAGTTTACAGTCAATAGCGGAGATTCAATTTATATTATGGTGGTGGTGTTTTTGGTGTTCGTGTGCATGATGAATCTCATTTACCACAATTTTTTCACGCTCTGTAATTTCATCATTCGAAATAAGATCATTAGCTGCGAGTATACGTTCGCAAGCCGCTAGCCAGTGATAATAATAACGTGATCCATCGTCCATATGATGCTCACTCGCTTCGGCTATGACATCGGAGAGGTGTGAAACCCACTCTTTCCATGTAAACAGACCCATGGAATGCATTTGCACTACCATCGCAAAAGCCTTCGCTTCCCAAGGTTGTCGAAAAACCGGACCTTGATCTCCGCTGGGAATAGCGAGCGAACCGGCAAATTGAGGCAGGTTTCTATCCAGTTGATCTTTATTGATAGTTGACATGTCGGAATTTATCCCGAGCTCATGCGTGATCCATATGGTCATCGTAGAGCGTCATGACCACCGTATCCCGTGGTGACGCATCAGCACCCCAAAGTTCCTCATGAGTAAATATTACAGTGTATAGATGCTGCGGTTTTTGGTCACGGCCAGACGCATTAGTGTCAGCAAAAATCCACACGCCGTGATCATCGACAATCTCACCTCGCTTGCCACGCACGTAACGTGGCAGTCGGCAATGCCCTTTCGGATGAATGTTTTTCCCTACAATGCGATCCCCTGACTTGAAGCGGGGGGCGACTTTTTGATCCAGCATTACCGGTGCACCATTTTTAAAAAAATCGGCGACCTTGTCTGCAGTTAATATTGGCATCGGTTCAACCCTCCTTCTTGAGTTCATTCACGCGTGCTTCAATTTCTTCGAGTGTGATTACACCTTTCTCTACCATATTGGTCTCAAGGGTCGCAGCCCACTTTTCGTAGTAGCGTGCAGCAAAATACTGCCATGCTGGCATTCGTTCGATACCAAAACGAAACTCATCAAAGTTCAGCAGACCCGCGTAGGCGACAGCTAAAGTAACCCCAAACACACGGCGCTCCCATTCATCAAAAAACAAAGGCTCGTTGGGATCAATCGGTATTGGCCCAAAATTACTGTCAACACCCGCTAGTTCGTGTACACCATCCATAATTTATACCCCCTCAATTCAGTTAAGTATATATACCCTCAAACCTTTGGTATTTCAGTGCCCAGCATCGAATCTCGTGTCACGATATCGGCCAACTGTTCTTCACTCATACCGTCCGTATCCTCGGGACGCATCGGCAGTACCATATACCGAAGTTCAGAATTACTGTCCCACACTCTCACTTCAGTGGAATCCGATAACTCAACACCAAATTCTTTCAACACAGCACGTGGCTCTTTGACGCAACGCGCTCGGTAAGAGGTGGATTTAAAATACATCGGTGGCAGCCCAAGTGTTGGCCATGCATAACACGAGCACATGGTACAGGTGATCAAATGATGAACTTCAGGTGTGTTTTCCATAACCTTCATATGCTCACCCTGCAGACCAACGAATTCCTGACCCAGGCTTGCGATCGCAGCGGTGCTATCTTCTAACAGCCATTTTCTGTATTCGGGATCGGTCCATGCCTTGGCAACTACTTTGGCGCCATTTCTAGGACCAATCTTATGTTCGAAAAAGTCTATTATCTCGTCAACACCACCCTTATCGATAATTCCCTTCTCCGACAGAATCGACTCAATCGCCCGCACCCGGATACTGACATCGTCTTCATAGGATCGAACTCTTACTGATTTCTCTGTAGCCATAGCCAAATTTCCTCATCCGTTGTAATTGATACTAGACATGCCAACAACGACACATCGGATGTAGACTACTCCAATTGTTGAGTGGAGTTTTGGAGGAATTCACAAGTGAACGCCATTTGTGCATGAAGGGTTCTTTGGTTGCACGAATAACGGTGGTCTTTCAATATAAAATTTGCAATCACGTCAAGATCGTGCGCCGAGGTGAGAATCGTAAGATGAATGTGTCGGCTAAACTCCCAAAGCACTGTGCACTTTTTTTAGTCGACTCCGACTGATTGGTATAAATTGTGCCTCGCTTCGGTCGAACAGCAAACGAGCCCGATCATAGTCTTTTTCAAGTCCCTTTATATGGGCGAGATTAGCGATAAAACTGCGATGAACGCGCAGAAACCTATCATGAGGCAGTCGTTTTTCCAGGTCGGAGATCGATAGATTGCAAAAGTAATTATCCTTACCACTGTAAACTTTACTATAGTGCGAGTCCGCCTGGATATACATGACCTCATTCAGGTTTAAAAACTCTGTTCTATTGCAGCGCTCTACGGGTAGCAATTGATTTTGTATGAAGACCTCAGGGCCAATTTTCTCATTATTTTGGATTTGTGGCTGAGGTACCAGTAACGGCTCGTGAGACAAGGGGCTTTGAGGTACTGGTTTTGGCGACTTTTGCACCGCCACAAGTAAAGCTGCACCGATGAGGGCGAATACTGCCAAGGACACGAAAATAGCAAGCGTATGACTCGCCAAGACTGGCGCCGCAAGGGTGTCCCTAGCGACTTCCGGGATAAACGTTGATGCCAACATTGAAAAATGGTGCACGCTGACAATTGCGATAGCGAGCTGGGTCGCAGCGAAGATCGCTTTCTTGCCAGTGTTGTATTTCATTGCCAACCATACCGAGACTGTTGTAACAGAAACCGAATATACAACGCTCAGAAACACCCAGCCGAAGTCAAAAACCACTACGCTGTGATTTGAGCGGAATGCAGTCATGCCAACAAAATGCATCAATACTGCTCCCAACCCTAGCACCATACCGCCCACCACAAGTATCTTAATCGACTGTTTGCCAGCAACGATAATGTATACCGAGACTCCGGCTAAAACGATAGCCAGTAGCGCCGAAACCAGTGTCATCTGAATCTGATAAGTAACCGGAAACGGAAACTCAATCGCTAGCATACTGATAAAATGCGCCGCCCACATGGTTGTACCGAATATCAATGCGATGGTTGAAATCAGTAGCCGAAATCGATTGATTTCGACTTGATAGAGCCCTCTAACCAGACTCAGTCCTACGTAACAGCCAGCTACTGAAACCAGCAGCGAAAGCTCCAACAACCAATGGTCATGGGTAAGCGTAATCATCTGCCTATGTGTTATTGCTAAATTATCAGCGCCAAAATAGGCTCTGTCAATTCGATTCTATATCTTAACGCATCCTCTAGCCCTTGATGCAACAAAAACAGACCAAACTCACTATTAGAATTAATATTTTCTTGCGTTTAATAAAGTTCCTTGCGGGCCAATTTCACATAACTTTTGGTATAATCGCACGCATTTGTGAAGACTGTGCGGCAGCCCCGAGGTTGTCCTGACAATATAACCCGGCCTTCCCCGCGAACCGACTTCCCGATCCGTTACACCATGAAAACCATGAACACCGCAGCAATCAAACCGACATCGTCCCCGGAGAACACCGACCGTGGAGGGCCCTGTTTCACTCTGAGCGAGGAACAGGAGCACCTGCGCCGTAAGGCCCGTGCATTTGCCGAAGCCGTAGCGGCGCCCAGGGCCGCCATGATCGACCGGAGCGAGGAATACCCCTGGGAGACCGTCCGGGAGATGGTCCGGGAGAAGTACATGGGCATAACCATTCCCCGGTCACTGGGGGGCCAAGGAGCCTCTTGCCTGGATACGGTGCTCGTGATCGAGGAATTTGCGAGGTGTTGCGGAGTCACCGGCAGGATCATGGTCGAAGGCAACATGGGTGCCCTGAGCGCCATCCTGAGGTACGGCAGCGACGCGCAGAAACAGCAGGCCTGTGAACTGGTGCTCAAGGGCGACAAGCCGGCGATCTGCATCACCGAACCCAATGCCGGCAGCGCGGCCACGTCGATGGAGTCCCGCGCCGTTGATGAAGGCGACCATTTTGTCGTCAACGGGAAAAAGCACTGGATCACGGGGGGAGGTGTCTCCAGGCTCCACCTGATATTCGCAAGGCTCGCCCACGGCAACACCGACGTCATCGCCGGCCTGATCGCCTTTCTGGATGAACCCGGACTCATCATCGGTCCGAGGGAACCCGCCATGGGATTGCGGGGGATACCGGAAACCGTCATCGAGTTCGATGGCCTGCGATTGCCGAAAGAGAGGCTGCTGGTGGATGATGACGGCAATCCCATCGGATTTTCCCAACTGATGCACGCCTACAACGCCCAAAGGGTGGGTGCGGCGGCGGTGGCCCTGGGCATCGCCCAGGGGGCCTTCGATGAAGCGCGACGGTACGTCAGGAACAGGGAGCAGTTCGGCCGCCCGATCGCCGAATTCCAGGGGCTGCAGTGGATGATTACTGACATGGCAACCAAGCTCGAAGTTTGCCGCCTGATGTTGTGGAAGGCCGCCGCCAGTGCCGAAATCACCGAAACGGGGTTTCCGGACCCGCTGCTCGCCGCACAGGCGAAACTTTTCATTTCCGAAGCCGCCGTGCAGATCACCAACGACGCATTGCAGCTGCACGGCGCCATGGGCTATTCACGTAACTTTCCGGTTGAACGCATGGTCCGTGATGCGCGGATGTTCACCATTGGAGGCGGTACGGCGCAAATGCTGAGAAACCTTATTGCGGGCAAGGTGCTTGGGATGAAAACACCGCAGACAAGGTCCGGGTACTAGCGTCGGAACCGGCCTGTATCGCTTTCACCCGGGTTTATGGGAAGAGGCCACCGACATGTATCTTCACGCTGTTTTCGGAGTCAATCGCGCACGGATCGAACGGCTGCCCCGGCAGCTTCAGGACAGGTAACCGAGATACCCGAGTCTGTTTCCCGTCAAAGCATATGAGACAGAATTGACCTGATTTCCAAGAGAGACTTCTGAAAAGTTAACCTTAATAACAGGAGTCCCATCCTGAGCCATAATGCTGTTCAGCCAGGCGTGGCGACGGGTTCGTCGGTGCAGCCTTCCAACTCGACCTGCACCGTGGCGTGACCGATATCAAAGCGTTCCGCCAGGCGGACCCGAATCTCGGCGATAGCCTGATCCGGGCTGGCGCCCTTGATAACACGCGCGTGCAAGGTCAGCAAGGAACGTTCTTGTGACAAAGACCATGCGTGTACATGATGCACATCTTCAACGACCGGAATATACGAAACCAGGTCCCGGCCGATTTCGCGAACATCCAATTGTTCGGGAACTCCTTCCAGCAGTACATGTGCCGAATTTTTGAGCAGAAACCAGGCGCTGCGCAGTACCAGCAACCCGACCAGAACAGAAAGCAGCGGATCAACCGGCAGCCATCCGGTTACCATGATGATCAACGCCGCGGCGACCGCGGCGGCTGAACCGAGCATGTCGCCCAACACATGTAGCAACGCACCACGGACATTGAGATTATCACGGTCGGCGCCGTGAAGCAGCACAAACGCAACGAGATTGACGACAAGACCCACTCCCGCCACTACCAGCATCGGGCCGGCAAGCACTTCAGCAGGATTAAAGAGCCGACCGACCGCTTCGATAAAGATCCAGCCAATAATGAATATCAGAGTGATACCGTTGGTGAAGGCGGCAAGGATCGGGAAGCGGTGGAAGCCGTAGGTATGCACTTTGTCAGCAGGACGGCGACTCAACCAGAAGGCAATCCAGGCAAACAGCAGGGACACCGTGTCAACAAGCATATGGGCAGCATCCGCCAGCAGCGCCAGCGACCCCGAGATCACACCACCGACAACCTCAACCAGCATGAAACTCCCGGTCAGCAACAAAGTCCAAAAGATGCGCCGGGAATTGCTGCCATGCCCTCCTCCGACCTGTCCATGGCTGTGTCTGTCGTGATCAGCGATCATCGCCAGCTCCCTCTGATTTCCCGGTAGCTGCATCGTGTGAATTTTGCCATGGCAGAGTATTATGAACTGGGTTGTTTACGTCTCTATTGGCAATCTTATCCAAAATTCAGATTAAAATACACAAAAGCCTGAATCCCCCTCTCTGATACTTTAATCCCGTGGTAACCATTGTGAACGCCAACAGCAATACTGAATGCAGAATATCCTTGAGAACCTTCATGGATCCTGGAACTGCAGTCAGGGACTGCTCAACGCCAATACAGCGGCCACAACATTTCCGCTTCGCGCTTGCCGCAATGGCCCTTTTCATCTCTATTGTCGCAGCTCCAGCGGCAATCGCCGCCGACTGGGTCGTTGTCTCAATCAAACCGGTACATTCCCTGGTAAGCGCCTTAATGGCAGGAGTTGGCAAGCCTCATCTGATCATGCGGGGCAACGTGTCACCACACACCTTCAGCCTGCGTCCTTCCGATGCGAAGATAATGGCTGACGCCCGAATCGTCTTTTGGGTCGGTGAGAGTCTGGAGACTTCTCTGGCTGGCCCGGTCAGGACGCTCGCCGGAAATGCCCGCGTGATAACATTATCCGAGGCTCAGGGCCTGGTCCGCAGATCACTACGCGAAGGGGGAACGTTCGAGGCTCACAGCCACGATGACGATGGACATGAGGATGAGCTCCACGATGACGATGAACACCATGATGCCTTCGACATGCACATCTGGCTCGACCCGGTAAATGCCGGGGTCATGGCACGCGTGATCGCCGGAGCCCTGTCCGAAATTGATCCCGACAATGCCACGACTTATGCGGCAAATACCGTGACACTCCTCCAGCGGCTGGAGGATCTGACCACAGAGATTGCTGCGGATATGAAACCGGTCCGCAACAAGCCTTTCATTGTGTTCCACGACGCCTATCGGTATTTTGAGGATCGCTTCGACCTGACTGCCGCCGGTTCGGGAGTGATCGGTTCAGAACGGTCACCAGGCGCCCGGCGCATTCTGGAACTCCGCAACAAGATACACGACCTCGGGGCCACCTGTGTATTCGCCGAACCCAGAATCAATCCCGGCCTTGTTGACATCATCATCGAAGGCACACAGGCGCGTACCGGTATCCTCGACCCCATAGGCGCCACCATTGAGAGCGGGCCGGAGGCGTACTTCACACTCATGCGCAACATGGCGACATCGTTCAGGAAATGCCTGATACCGTAACAGACCAGCCTCGACAAGCCACACCCATATAGAGTACTATTTATAGTATTACTTACAGCACTATTAATAACTCTACGAGCTTTAACTCATGACCAGCATCAAAGCAAACGACCTCAAGACCAAAGGCGTATCCGTTATCGAGTCGGCGCTCCAGCAAGACGGAGAAGCCATAATTACTGTGCGTGGTGAACGCAAGTATGTCGTGCTCGACTCTAAAACCTACAACAAACTGCGTGAGTACGAATTGGACATTGCCCTTCAGGAAGCGCGTAAAGACATAGCAGATGGAAACTATAACACTGAAAGCGTTGATGAGCATATGAAGCGAGTACTGGGCTGATGCCCTACACGCTCATCTACCCGGACAGCTATATCAGACGCGCCAGAAAATTCTTGAGCAAGCACCCTGAAATACACAGTCAATATAGAAAAACACTCGAATTGCTGGAACTGAACCCTTACCATCCATTATTGCGACTGCACAGCCTTAAAGGTCGTTCAAAAGGTTTATCCTCAATATCAATCAATATGAGTTATCGCATCGTGTTGGATTTGGAGATTCGGGATGAGGAGATCATTCTTGTTAAAATTGGTAACCACGACCAGGTTTACTGAATCAATAAAAAGGCGGCCATGATTCAGGAAGCTCCGCTACCGTAAACCCGGTCTTCCGGCGTCGCCAGGCGAATATCACCAACCTCATAGCGCAACCGGGAACTGGTTACAGTGTAACCATGATATCAACGATGATAGCAGCAATATTTTTGTACCGTACGTGATATAAAAAGAATTATCTCGACTGGGTTGCACGGATTTGTCACGCACGGTAACAATTCATTGTGTTTAGGTGTTTGACATGCTATTTTGTACCGTACGATAAAATTATATTTACTTGCCATGACCAAACAACAGATGCAATACGGTGCGATTCAATCTACCGGGGATCTCGGCAAACTGGCGCGTGCACACCGAAAACAGAGGAAGCTGACATTAGAGACCATCTCGGGCCTGGGCAACTTGAGCACCCGTTTCCTGTCCGAATTCGAGCGCGGCAAGGAAACTGCCGAGGTAGGGAAGGTGCTGAAAGCATTGCGCACCCTGGGACTGGAGGTGGTTATCCAACCCCGCAGGACCCTTGCATCCAAGCCGCCATCACCGCGAGATGGAGGAAGCCATGCTTGACCCGGATGGCCTTAACGTCTGGAATGATCAACGACTCGTTGGCTACCTGTGGCGAAACACCCAAGGCCAGATCGGTTTCCGTTACGATGAGGAATGGCTGACGCAAGGCGGGTTTGCCGTCTCCCACACATTGCCTCTGCGAAACGAGGATTTTGCCCTTGAGGAAGGTCTCGCCCATCGCTTCTTCGCTAACCTGCTTCCAGAGGGTGGTGTTCGGGATCAGGTTGTTCGCGACCTGAAAATTGCCAATACCGATTTTGACTTGCTCAGGGCTATAGGTGGCGAATGCGCGGGTGCGCTTTCAATGCTGCAGGTTGAATATCAACCTTCTACTGAATACGAATATCATACGGTCTCGGACGATGAGTTAACCAACTTCGTCCTGCGCCGCGGTCAGATCTATACCTGGGCCATAAATGAACGTCCCCGACTTTCCCTGGCCGGCGCCCAGGACAAATGTCCTCTCCTGGTTGAAAATGACACCTATAGGCTGCCCAGGAAAGAATCGCCCTCCAGCCATATCCTCAAGTTTGAACTGGCCGACTATCGCCACATCCCGGCCTATGAAACTTTTACCACACTGCTTGCCAGCGCCATCGGCTTGCCTGTCGTGAATATCCGGTTACGGTCTATTGCAGAAACATACTATGCATTGATTGAGCGCTATGACCGTCACAGAAATGAGCGCGGTCAGATTACAAGATTGCATCAAGAGGACTTTTGTCAGGCGCTGGGCTTTGGGCATGAGCGAAAATACCAGGAGGACGGCGGGCCCTCTTTCGCGGATTGTTATCGCCTGATTCAGGATGTTTCCAGTGACCCGGCCAACGATCTACAACATTTATTACGCTGGCAAATCTTCAATGTCCTTGCAGGCAATTCGGATGGCCATGCCAAAAACCTTTCGCTCCTTTACCAACCCAATGGTGAAATCCGGTTAGCGCCCTTCTACGATCTGATCTGTACCCGAGCCATTGAACGAATCGATCATCATCTGGCGTTTTCCGTTGGCGAAGAAAGAGCCCCCGGAATCGTCTCATCGAAACATTGGGCAGGCTTGGCCCAACGTTGTGGTGTTCGCCCCCAATTTCTTCACAATCAAGTTCAGGTGGTCGCTGACGGATTGTTGCAACAGTTACAGTCAACACGGGAAACATTTGAAAGCCTGTATGGAAACTATGCCGCTCTGCAACGGATAGAACAGATTGTCACCAAACAATGCCGAAGAACGCTGAACGAAAAGGGGTAAGTTCTAACACTCTGTGTGAGATAACTGTATTGGATTCCTGCTCCCACAAATCGACAGCCTGACTGTTACAGTCAAACAGGTCAGAGATACATTTATGGATATTCTGGTCCAATCGAACCATATCTATTGGCATAATCAAATCCCTTTTGTTCCTTCATTCTTCGGGCAACCTCCAGAAGTTTCCTGTTCGGCGCTGGTGGATTATTCAGCGCATCAAAAACCCGGTTGGCCCCGTCAAGGGTCAATCGAATGGTTCTTGCTTGCTCAATGACCATGGTAGCCTTCCTGTAACAGCATCAGCAATAAATCAGGACAAAGTGGCGCCGGACATCTCCGTCGCGTTGATATAGTCGCGCAGCACAGCCTTACCGGTATCGACGTCACCAGCAAGCAGGCATTCAATCCCTTCTTGCAGCAAGGCCTTGCAAAACTCGGGATCCCGTTGGGCGCACACCTGAATGGTTTCCTTAAAATCTTTCGTCAAATTCATTATTCATCCCTTGCCGTTTCCGGTCGCTCCCAATCAGACCGATAGCGCTCAGGAATACCGAGTAAAAAGCACATTGTCTGAAGGCCGCCAATCAATACCACATCATTCTCGTCCGCGCTCTCTCTCGCATCATCTGTAAAGCCCGACGCCGAACTGATCACGTACTTCACCGCACTGCTCGCTTGCGACCTGGCCCACTTGACAATCTGCTCCACTGCCTCTTTGTCGTGCACATCTATTCCCTGTTTACACTTGACCTGTACGGCGATTTCCTCCGGCTGGAACAGCCCGTGCCTTGCAGGTGGTGATACCAGGATGTCGGCATCACCCCCTTGACCATCATAGTGCGGGTGAACCTTCACTTTGTAGCCTTGGTCCCGAAATGCCTGCCGAACGGCTTCCTCAAAGCGCCGCCCTTCCCATGTAACCACTTGATCGAGTAGGCACTTCGCCGCCTCCTTGAAAGCGTTATCCAAGGGCGACTGCGATAACTTGATCGGATCCTCCGCCTCCAGATTGCTCTGTCCTTCAAGAAGCTTGTTCGCCGCGGCCACATGTTCTGCACCGTAGCAGAACGAAATCGCAGGCCTATGGTTCGCCCTGGAAAAGAGCCCCGATACCATATATGCATAATCATCCGCTTGATAGTCGAACGTACGTAAACTACCGGGGTCAACCGGCACAATGTGCCTCAAGTCATCGAGATTATCAGGGTCGAACCAATATCTATCACTGACGCGCCCGACCGTGAACTGGTTCCATTCTGGCATCTTTGGAACAATCACGATATCACCACACTTAATCTCCAGCATTCTGCTCAGAATCGCGAATCGCTGAGGGCTTGGACTCTCTCCCCACTCTGATTCGTACGCCGCCGCCCACTCCTCCTTGTCGACCCGCTGATCGTCCGTCAAGAGCGCGAATCCAGAGGCGCCCCACCCCTGCCTTAAGCGGCCTTCTTTCAGTTCCCCATAAAGCCAATCGACATGGTCAGCAGCTGTTCGAAATATCGTGCACCATTCCGGTACTTCGTTGCTTTGCATTTTCATTTTCAACTCTCCCAGGTTTTTACATTAAGTGATCAAGTTTTTTGACCACGGTTTTAGAGGTCAACCGATAGTTTTCCTCTAATGCACTAACGAACGAGACCCGATGTTCACCCTTTTACTGCCCCTTCCAAGGAGAATATCTGTGGATTCCCGCTTTCGCGGGAATGACCGTTTCGGGCGGAACTGCCGGGTTGCCGGACGGGATACCGAATTACAAAATCACTCCCACTCAATAGTAGCCGGAGGCTTGTCGGAAATATCGTAGGTGACCCGGCTGATGCCACGCACTTCGTTGATGATTCTGTTGGAAACCTTTGCCAGCACAGGGTAAGGAAGATGCGCCCAGTTCGCAGTCATGAAGTCGGTGGTTTCAACGGCACGAAGTGCGATGACATATTCATAGGCCCTGTTATCGCCAACCACACCGACCGATTTCACGGGTAGAAACACGGCAAACGCCTGACTGGTTTTGTCGTACAGATCGTTCTTATGCAGTTCATCCAGAAAAATGGCATCGGCCTGACGCAGGATTTCTGCATATTGCGCCTTGACCTCACCCAATATTCTGACACCCAGCCCCGGCCCGGGAAAGGGATGGCGGTTGATCATTTGCGGCGGGATTCCCAGTTCCGTACCGATCCTGCGCACCTCATCCTTGAACAGTTCGCGCAACGGTTCGAGCAATTTCAAGTCCATGTCTTCAGGCAGACCACCGACATTGTGATGGGATTTGATTACCTTCGCTTGTGCGGACTTGTCTGCGTGCCTGTTGCCGGCTGACTCGATCACATCGGGGTAAATGGTGCCCTGGGCCAGCCATTTGGCATTGCCGATCCGGCTTGCTTCACGCTGGAATATTTCCACAAACAGGTTGCCGATTATCTTTCGTTTTCGCTCAGGGTCGGCCACTCCTTCAAGCCTGGCGAAATACCGGTCGCCGGCATCCACTCTGATCACCTTGACCCCCATGTGTCGGGCAAACGTCTGCATCACCTGATCGCCTTCATTGAGCCGAAGCAGTCCGGTATCTATGAATATACAGGTCAGTTGGTCGCCAATCGCTGTATTGAGCAATGCGGCCACTACAGACGAATCGACCCCGCCTGACAACCCGAGAATCACATTGTCATCACCTACCTGGTCGCGAATCCATTGCAATTGGCTTTCGATAATATTGGCCGGAACCCAGTCAGATCCACAGCCGCAGATTTGATGGATAAATCGGGACAGCATCGACTTACCCTCAGTGGTATGGGTCACTTCAGGGTGGAATTGCACGCCATAGTAACTTCTGCTTTCATCTGCAATGACGGCAAAGGGACAGGTCGCTGTCTTGCCGACGACTTCGAATCCGTCCGGCAATCGGGTTACCTGATCGCCGTGACTCATCCAGACCGCCAGCTCCTGATCAACCGGCCCACACAATTGGCTTGGCTTGCAGGTATTGACCAGGGCCTGTCCATATTCATGATGATCTGCTATTTCCACCGAACCACCAAGCTGGGTGACCAGAGTCTGCATGCCGTAACAGATACCCAGTATCGGCCAGCCCGCTTCGAATATGATGTCAGGAATCCTGGTATCGGAATCCTGATAGACTGAGGCATGGCTGCCCGACAGAATAACCCCCTGTGGGGCGAATTGCCTGATTACTTCGGAATCGACATGGTATGGGATAATCTCGCAATAGACTCCGAGTTCCCGAATACACCGACCGATAAGCTGGGTATACTGTGCGCCAAAATCAAGGATGAGAATTTTTTGCCGGTGAGGATCCTGGAAACCGGACATTGATTCAAATCCTCGCAAACCGGATCAAATTCAATCGGAAATCGCCAATATTGCCGGATATTGCGAAATCAGTTGGTCCGGGTTGTTTGATAGTTGGGCGCTTCCTTGACGATGGAAACATCATGTACATGACTTTCCTTCATGCCGGCGTTGGTGATTCGAATCAGTTTGGTATTCGCCCTCAGGTCACCGATGGTTGCACTGCCGGTGTATCCCATACTGGCACGCAATCCTCCCATCAGTTGGTGGACCACATTCACCATCGGCCCCTTGTAGGATACGCGGCCTTCAATGCCCTCAGGGACAAACTTGTCTGCGCTGTCAACCCCCTCCTGAAAATACCGATCCCTGGAGCCTTTCTGCATCGCGCCCAATGATCCCATTCCGCGATAAGACTTGTATGAACGCCCCTGATAGATTTCAATCTCACCCGGAGCCTCATCGGTTCCTGCCAGAATGCTGCCTACCATGACACAGTTGGCGCCACAGGCAATGCATTTGGAGATATCCCCGGAAAATCGAATGCCACCGTCAGCAATAAACGGAATGTCAGTGTCTTTCAGCGCCTTGGTCACTTCCTGAATCGCATGGACCTGTGGCACACCGACCCCGGCCACAATCCGGGTAGTACAGATTGAGCCCGGCCCGATTCCGACCTTGACCGCATCCGCGCCAGCGTCAACCAGATCGCGTGCTGCTTCAGCGGTTGCAATATTGCCCCCAATGACCTGTACACTGCCGCTGAATCGCTTGATCCATTTCACCCGCTCGATCACCCCCCTCGAATGACCATGGGCGGTATCGACCACAATCGCATCCACTCCCGCATTGACCAGACACTCCACTCTTTCATCCGAATCCACGCCCACGCCGACTGCGGCTGCGACCAGCAGCCGTCCCTGGGCATCCTTGCAGGCACGGGGGAAATCCGTGGATTTCTGTATATCCTTAACCGTAACCAGTCCTTTCAGGGTATTTTCAGCGCCCACAACCAATACCTTTTCAATCCGGTGTTTATGCAAAAGCTGTTGAATCTGATCAGAAGTCGCTCCTTCCGCTACCGTGACCAGTCTGTCTTCGGGGGTCATGACCTGACTGACCGGGGTTTCCATGTTTTTCTCAAAACGCAGATCACGGCTGGTCACAATACCGATCACTTTCGGTCCATCCACAACCGGAACTCCCGAGATGTTATACCGGGTCATCAAGCCCAGTACATGATTCACGCTGGCGGACTTTTCAACCGTAACAGGATCAGTGATGACTCCGCTTTCATATTTCTTGACCCGGGTGACTTCCAGCGCCTGTTCAGTCGGTGTCATATTACGGTGGATGACGCCGACACCGCCTTCCTGGGCAAGGCTGATGGCCATATTCGCCCCGGTAACAGTATCCATGGCCGCCGATACCAGAGGGATATTTATGTTCAGATTACGGGTAAAACGGGTTTCGAGACGCGCATCCCGTGGCAGTACTTCGGATTTTGCCGGGAGCAGCAGGATGTCGTCGAAGGTGAGTGCAAGGTCAATGGGTTCCATCTACGGATTGTACAGTAAGCCGCCTGCGTTAGAAACAATTCCAATCAAAATTTGCTATAATTCCAGACCAAATAATGACCCTGGCACTGCGACCATCCCGATTATTATTGCAACCGAAGACAACCAGGCATCCGATCATCTCCGGGGGGTACTCCAGACGCCGGAACAAGAGCGTCCGGGCAATCGAACGTCCGGGGAACCTGAAAGCCAGACCGGGACATGGCGAGGGTTTGTCTTCAACGTCGGGCAGTTGAGCCTTGCGGCGCCCTGTGCAGACGGGCTCGAAGTTGTATCGGTTCGTGAACTGTCTCCTGTACCGATGGCCCAGGACTGGATCAGGGGCATGCAAAGTATTCATGGGGAAATTTATACCGTGGTGGATTTTGCCGCATTTATTGGTCTGGCGCCGACACCCGTTGCCTGGACATGCAATCTGCTGGCGCTCCCTGACGCCGGACTGAAGAGTGCATTGTTGATCGCCGGCCGTATCAGCACACGATCATTTTCATCTGCATTACCCCTGGGTGATTGTGGGCAATTTCATGTGAATCTGAACCCGTACCTGAGCGCGGTGGTGGTTGACCAGGGCCAACAGTGGGGAGTGGTTGATGTTGATGCACTGTGCGGCTCCCGCGACTTTGTGCAAATTGGACTTTATTGAAGAATGAAGAAGATTTATCTGCTGGTCATGCTGGTTTCTTTCGGGGCGCTGATCTACTCCGAGTGCCTGGAAATGGCCCGGTCGGAGAATCGAACCCGATTGAATGCGGTCAGTTCACAACTGGACGCGGATATCCGTGAGATTGGACATCAGTCGTTGCATGCTGTGACCACAAAGCTGGCCGGACGGTTCACCGGGAAATCAGGGTCGTCTGAATTGGCCGATACCCTGATAGAGCGGATCAACACAAGTCTTCCCCAACTTGAATCAGAGGATAACTGGCGGATTCACCCGCAATTCATATCGACCATTCTGAAAGTTGACGGGCAACAAAACAGCCCTGTTCCGAGGTCAGTCACTGCCGGGGTGGCGCGAATTGAACAGGCATTGGGCAAAATGGGCCCGGACCTGGATAACCTGTTCACCCACACCGATGCGATTGATCCTTCTTCGGTTCGCAGTTCTGTCAATAATGTGATCGCCATCAGTGATGCCATCACCGATCTCACCCGCAATCTGCAGGATCAATTGCAACCCGGGTCTGCAATGGCGGGGCGGGTGTTGTCATTCATATCGGGTGGAATTGTGTTGTTGTCCCTGGGCGGGTTGTTTTGGTCCGTGCTGGGTGATTCCAGAAACACGAGACTGGCGGTGACCAGACTGGTGGATGAAACAAGGGGTCTGGCTGAAGGTGACCTGACTGTAAAAGCTCAGGTGACCGGCGATATCACTGCCCCGTTCGCAGATTCGATCAACCGCGCGATCAGTGAGATGCGCGGTCTGGTTACCGGAATCAGACAGGCTGCGGGCGAGGTCTCGCAAACTGCAGAAAAAACAGAAGCGCTCATTGCCCGGTTAAAGACCCATCGCGTCTTTCAATCAGGGGAAATTTCGGATTCCGCCGATGACGTAACGAATTTGTCTGACGGGATTCACAGAATCAGTGAATCGGCGACCAGATCAACGTCACATATCAGGGAGTGTGTAAAATTCGCACAACGGGGGGCGAATACGACCAGGGATACTCTACAGGTGATGGAGGCGGCGCGTAATGAGATACAGGAAACCCGGAATCATCTGCAACGATTGGTTGAGAGATGCCGGGAAATCAACGAAATAGTGAGTTCAATCAGGGATGCAACCGAACAAATTCACATGTTGTCGTTAAATGCCTCCATACAAGCGGCGCCGGGTGAATCGGGTCGGAGCTTTGCCGGGACGGCCGAAGAAGTCCGGAGTCTGACGGAGCGTTCGGCACACGCATCGAATGGTATTGCCGAGCTTGTGGAAGACCTTCAGCAGGATGCCGACAATGCATTGACCTGCGTGCGAGCGGCGATCAGGGAGGTGGCATCAGGGACATCCGGCGCTGACCAGGTCCGGCGCACATTGAATGAAATTGAAACAATCAGCCAGCACTTGCCCGGGATCATTGATCAACTTGTGGATGATATACAAAATCAATCGAAACTCGTTGAAAACGTCGGGAAAAGAATGGAAATACTGCAGAATTCCACGGCCGGGTCCTATCTCGACGAATCTCAGGTTGCGATAGCATTGGAGAAAATGAAAACGGTTGCAAATCGACTGGAGCGGTCGACCATGGGATTCAGGTTGTCGGACTCTCCGTCAGACCATGTGTGAGGAAATGGCAGAGCAGACGGAGGAAGAGGCCCGGAAGAAATTTCCCGAAGAACTGGAGCATTTACTGTGCAGGATAAATTCCTGCCTTGGTGAGTGGCGGGCAACAGGCAAAAATGCAGAAATTATTGATGGCATACGACAGAGCTTCAACACTTTGACAGCAAGCGCAAAAACAACTGGCTATCAGGATGTTTTCAGATTAAGCCATGCCGTGGAAAGATTGATGGATCAATATGACAGTGAGAATACTGCGGACTATGATACTGATATTGTCCTGCTCAATCTACTTGAGGAAATGCACGACAGCCTGACCACGGTTGCCGGTTTGATTCCAGATGCGGCTGAGGGTCATCTGCGGTCTCTGACCGGCATAGTGGAATCATTGCTGCCCGGCAAGGAAAGCGAAACACCGGATTGGTCAGACCGACAGGAGGCAACCGGGCCCAGCGCTATCTCGTCGCCGGATGATCCTTGCGGGAGCGAAAATCGGAAATTCTCGTATCTGCTGGATATTTCCGGCGAACTGGGACTGACACGGCGCCGATTAAGGAACTCACTGGATTGGATGCAATATGACCTCAATACCCTGAAAGACGGCATCAAACTGATTCATGGTAGTTTGCAGACCATGGAGCAGGAACGAGACCAGGAATTGCAGGCTCGTGCACGGAGAGTAAATAGACAATTGGATACCCTGACTCGGGTGGAAAGACAGTTACGGAAGAAGTTGTCTGATTTTTCGGAAACGCTGATACGGCAGTCACAATTTGGCGGGCAGCTCCAGGCTGGATTGATAAAAGCCGGGATGGTCAGGGAAACCATGACCCTTGCCCATGTACTGCTGGTCAGGGTCGGACTCTATCGTTTTGCGATACTGGCCAGTGCCATTGAGTGCGCCATGCGGGTTGCAGATGAAGAATTCAGCTATATTGACGGTCACAGATTTATTCGGGCGAACGATGAACAGATACCGGTTTTTGATCTGATTGAGAGAATCAGTAAAATCAGATCAGGTATCGAACAATCCCGCCGATCTCTGGTGTTGATGCGCTCGGAAAATCAAATTACGGCTTTCGAAGTAGATGAGTTTGAGGGAACCACTGAAGTCGCAATCAATTCCCCGGGAACGCAGTTGGCTTCTGTCCGGGGTATCACTGGAGTCACGGTGTTGGCGGACGCCCGCATTATTCCTGTCCTCAACCCTGCCGAATTTCTGGATCACTCGATAATTCGGGGATCTGCTTGAACCGCTTTGCCAGAAATCACCTTGAATCCAATACCCGAACCCGATAGCGCAGCTTCTGCACCAGACCTTGGCAGCCTGACTGAACTGGTCAGACAGGCCGCATCGAAAATTGAATATTTCAGGCAAAGCGGGCGCCACCCGGAGTTGAAAATGGATGGCAGTCTTATCACCGGGGTTGATCAGGGAATCCAGCGCTATCTAATGCAGGAACTGAATACCAGATGGCCTCAATTCGGGTTTATCGGCGAAGAGATGTCGCACGATGATCAGGTCAGGGTTTGTGAACACAGCAAGCGGGGCTTTTGGGTGCTTGATCCGTTGGATGGAACCACCAATTTTACCTCCGGGTTCCTGTTTTTCGGCATTTCGCTTGCTTTGGTGATTAAAGAGCATCCGGTACTTGCAGTCACATACGATCCGGTCAGGGATGAGTGTTTCACAGCGCAGAAGGGTCGAGGAGCATTTATCAACGGCAAGCCCCTGGTTTGCCCGGACACTGGAGTATTGAGTGATTGCATCGCGAATATTGACTACAAGCGCCTGGTGGGGGACTTGTCATCGCAACTGGTTCGATGTCCACCCTATCGGTCTCAACGAAATCTGGGCTCTTCAGTTCTCGAATGGTGCTGGCTGGCAGCAGGCAGAATCCAGCTTTATCTGCATGGCGGACAGAAGCTCTGGGACTTCGCCGCCGGCTGCCTGATTTTGCATGAAGCCGGGGGCGCGGCAACCTCATTATCCGGACAACCCCTTGATTGCGGTAAATTGAGAAAGCGCTCTGTGGTTGCAGCAGTCAATGCCGGATTATTGGATCAGTGGGTTGACTGGATCGACTCCAACAGCTATATTTCGCAATCCTCCCGGTATTGATTTCCAATCCAGAAACGCGATTTTTATTTCTGCAATCAAATTTATTGTTAACTGATGATCCCACCGAGGGGAGTTAGATGGCGTCAGTAAGCCGACGACAAAGAGCGAATGCAATTCGTGCGCTCAGCATGGATGCAGTGCAAAAAGCCAAATCAGGTCATCCCGGCGCCCCCATGGGAATGGCCGACATTGCCGAAGCGCTCTGGTGCGACTACCTGAAGCATAATCCAGGGGACACGAAGTGGCCGGACCGGGACCGGTTCGTCCTGTCAAATGGCCATGGCTCGATGCTGATTTATTCCTTGTTGCATTTAACCGGATATGACCTGCCGATCGATCAAATCAGGAATTTTCGACAGCTTCACTCGCAAACGCCAGGACACCCCGAGTATGGCTACACCCCCGGAGTTGAAACCACCACCGGGCCGCTCGGTCAGGGAATTTGCAACGCGGTCGGTATGGCGATTGCAGAAAAAACACTGGCCGCTCAATTCAACCGTGATGGCTTTAATCCGGTTGACCATTTTACCTATGTCTTTCTGGGCGATGGCTGTCTTATGGAAGGAATCTCCCATGAAGGCTGCTCACTGGCCGGGACACTGAAGCTCGGCAAGCTGATCGCTTTTTATGACGATAACGGAATATCCATCGATGGCAAAGTAGAAGGCTGGTTTACCGACAATACCCCTTTGCGATTTGAAAGCTATGGCTGGCATGTAATTGCGGACGTTGATGGTCACGACCCTGAAGCAATTCGCGCCGCCATTGAACAAGCCCGAAACGAAACCGGCCGACCCAGCATAATCTGCTGCAAAACCGTGATTGGCTACGGTTCTCCTAACAAGGCAGGCAAGGAGTCCAGTCATGGCAGTGCACTGGGAGAGGCAGAAGTTGAATTGACCCGCAAACAACTGGGATGGACTCATGCGCCTTTCGAGATTCCGGTGGATATCTATGATTCCTGGAATGCCGGGGAAACGGGAATGCGGGCTCAGGCTCGCTGGCATGAATTATTCGCCGAATACGAGGGCAGCTATCCACAACTCGCGACCGAGTTTAAAAGAAGAACAAGCGGCACACTACCCGACAACTGGGAACACGAGAGCGCTGAATTCATTAGCGCCGTTGACAGCAAGGAACAAACCATTGCATCGAGAAAAGCCTCGCAAAACGCACTCGAAGGATTCGGACCACTGCTGCCGGAGCTGATCGGGGGTTCCGCCGATCTGACCGCATCGAATCTGACGCAGTGGACCGGTTCCATGGGAATCGAGTCCGAGCAAGGGGGTAATTACATCTATTTCGGTGTGCGTGAATTCGCAATGGCAGCGATCATCAATGGCATGGTGTTGCATGGAGGGTTCAAACCCTATTGCGCCACTTTCCTGATGTTTTCCGAATACGCCAGAAACGCCTTACGGATGTCGGCATTAATGAAGATTCCCAGCCTGTTCGTGTTCACCCACGATTCTGTCGGTCTGGGTGAAGATGGGCCGACTCATCAGGCTGTGGAGCAGACTGCCACCTTGAGATTGATGCCGCACATGTCTGTCTGGCGACCTTGCGATGCGGTTGAATCGGCGGTGGTCTGGCAACAGGCCTGCGAATCCGTGGATCAACCATTTTCATTGATCTTCTCCCGACAAAATCTGCCTCATCAATACCGCAGTCGCGATCAGATCAGCCTGATTCGAAAAGGTGGATACATTCTGCGGGACTGCGGGCAAAAGCCCGATGCCATCATCATTGCCACAGGGTCGGAAATTGAACTGGCCATGGCTGCGGCAGAGCAACTGTCCGAATATAACATCAGAGTGGTATCCATGCCGTCAACTGACCGGTTTGACTCCCAGGATCAGGGCTACAGGGAATCGGTGTTGCCGCCTTCCGTAATGGCACGCGTTGCTGTCGAAGCGGGGGTGGGTGTTGGCTGGCTGAAATATGTCGGACTGGATGGCGCAATCATCAGTATTGAGACATTCGGGGAGTCTGCCCCGGCGAAAGATGTGTTTGAGTATCTGGGTATGACCACCACAAATGTGGTGAATGCGGTACGGAATCTTTTATTGAACTGAATCCTTTTAAACTGGAGTGGTACATTTTATGGATACATTATTTATCACCGGAACTGAACAATGACAATCAAAGTTGCAATTAACGGGTATGGTCGAATTGGCCGGAATATATTGAGAGCCAAATACGAATCCGGAAATGAGAAAATAGAAATCGTTGCGATCAATGACCTCGGAGATGCAAACACCAACGCCCACCTGACCCGGTATGATACGGCACACGGGCGATTTCCAGGGACGGTGGAAGCCGCCGATGATCATATCATTGTCAATGGAGACCGGATTGCGGTGTATGCCGAGCGTGATCCCGGCAAGCTTCCGTGGGCAGAACTTGGAATTGATGTTGTACATGAAAGCACCGGTTTTTTTACCTCCAAGGAAAAAGCCAGCGCACATTTAAGGGCGGGTGCGAAGAAGGTCATTATTTCTGCTCCCGGTGGCAAGGATGTGGATGCAACCATCGTTTATGGCGTCAATCATGACATCCTGAAATCAAGCGACACGGTGATTTCCAACGCATCGTGTACGACCAATTGTCTGGCGCCGCTGGTCAAGGCATTGAATGATTCCGTCGGAGTCGTTCACGGGTTGATGAATACCATTCATGCCTATACCAATGATCAGGTATTGACCGATGTTTATCATGACGACTTGCGTCGTGCCCGTTCTGCGACCAGTTCGATGATCCCCACCAAAACAGGGGCTGCGGTTGCAGTGGGACTGGTTCTGCCTGAGCTGGATGGGAAACTGGACGGCTTTTCGATCCGGGTGCCGACCATAAACGTATCGGTGGTCGATCTGACTTTTGTCGCAAGCAGAGCAACCTCGGTGGAAGAAATCAACGCTATCCTGAAATCCTCAGCAGACGGAAAAATTCTGGACTACAGCGAAGAGCCATTAGTATCGATCGATTTCAATCACGTACCCGCTTCTTCCACTGTCGATTCGGGCATGACCCGGGTTACCGGGGGCACGCTGGTAAAGGTATGTGCCTGGTACGACAACGAATGGGGATTTTCAAATCGCATGCTGGATACGACCTGTGCCCTGATGGCTGCGAACAGTTAATGAAATTCAAAAAGCTGCGGGATATTGATGTCGCAGGCAAGGTCGTTCTGATTCGTCAGGACCTGAACGTACCGATAAGGGATGGCAGGATAACATCGACAAAAAGGATCGAAGCGTCATTGGCTACCACCCGGTATGCCCGCGACGCCGGTGCAAAAGTACTCCTGATGTCGCATTTGGGGAGACCGACGGAAGGGCGACCCGAAAAATATTTTTCCCTCCAGCCTGTCGCCGATGATCTGAGCCGTCGTCTGGGTCAAACGGTAAAGCTGAACTCCGATTATCTCAGCGTCACCCCGGTTCTGAACAATAGCGATGTCGAATTGCTGGAAAATGTTCGTTACAACATCGGCGAGACAGCCAATGAACCTGCTCTTGGCCAACAATATGCCCGCTTGTGTGATGTCTTCGTCATGGATGCATTCGGCGCCGCTCATCGGGCACAGGCTTCCACTTACAGTGTCGGGCAATACGCTGCTGAGTCCTGCGCGGGGCTGCTGTTAACTACGGAACTGGAGGCCCTCGACAAGGCGTGGGCTCATTCCCGACACCCGATTCTGGCGATTATTGGCGGCGCCAAGATTTCAACCAAGCTGACTTTACTGAATTCCCTGTCCAGCAAGGTCGATCTGCTGCTCCCGGGAGGAGGTATTGCCAATACCCTGATCGCTGCGGCGGGTTATTCTGTCGGCAAATCACTGTGTGAACCTGAATTGATTGGTCAGGCAACCATGCTGCTGGAGATGGCGAGGAACAATGGCAGCGAGATCCCGATTCCGATGGATGTGGTGACCGCGAAAACCATCTCAATGGACGCTCCTGCCGGGATCAAGAGGGTAGACCGGATTGAAAACGATGATCTGATTCTTGATATCGGACCCGATACCTCGGAACGATGGTCCAGACTCATACTTGAAGCAGGCACTGTTGTCTGGAACGGACCGCTGGGGGTGTTTGAAATTCCGCAATTCGCCAATGGCACTCGAACCCTGGGACAAGCCATTGCCGATTCCGATGCGTTTTCCATCTGTGGCGGCGGTGACACTCTCGCGGCCATCGAGGCATTTGACCTGACCGAAAAAGTTTCCTGCATCTCTACCGGAGGCGGGGCATTTCTGGAATATCTCGAAGGAAAAGTACTGCCGGTGGTGGAAATGCTGGAGTCGAGAGCGTAATCAGGCCGACTGCTTCTCTTCAGGAAAATCCACCACCGTAACCACCGTAGGGGCAGGTCACCGTGCCTGCCCGCGAATCAGACCTGAAGCGCGAAATTTCCGTTGTCGTAGTACAACATGCTTTTCTGGGTATACCAGTCTCCCATCACATAGCGCCTCGCAGTGCAATCATCCAGCATGAATTCATGTACCGCAGGTTTGTGGGTATGTCCATGGATCAGTTTCAATACACCGTGCTCCCGCATCACATTTTCCACATGCTGCTGATTGACATCCATGATTTCCGCGCTTTTGCTGCGTTTACCCGCTTCGCTTTTTTCTCTCATCAATAATGCGGTATCGATTCGATCTTCTATCGGTTGACTCAGGAAAGCGACTTTCCACTTTGACGTGAGCATTTGCGCTCTGGCCTGCTGATGTCCCACATCGTTGGTACAAAGGGCATCACCGTGGGTCAGTAACACCTTTTCGTCGCCCAGGATAATGACAGAAGGATCCGGCAGGAGAGAACAACCTGTCCGTTTTGCAAACTCCCCTCCCACCAGGAAATCCCGGTTACCGTGCATGAAATTGAGTTTTATGCCAGCGCTTGAGGTCGACCTGATTATTTCTTCTACCCTGCCCTGCCCCAGTACATCACTGGCGTCATCACCGACCCAGACTTCGAACAAGTCACCCAGTATGTAAATCTCATCAATCATGCCAATCGCATTTGTCATGAAATTTTCGAACCACCCGGTTGCATCCGGCCTGTCCGGGGTTAAATGCAAATCAGAAATAAATGCGATCATGGTCTGGGAAAAGCCGGGCGTGTCTGCTTTTTGGTTGGATACAGGTAGCATTTATTGTACCATCCGCTTCATCTGAGAAGTAAATGACGAACACCGTCAAACAGGGCCTGCAGACGGTCTTCCCCATGAAAATAAAACTGTACGATAGCTATACCCGTTCACTCAGGGAGTTCGAGCCACTGAATGGTAATAAAGTGAGAATCTATGCCTGTGGGCCCACAGTCTATAACTACGCACATATAGGCAACCTGCGTACTTATATATTCGAGGATGTCCTGCGCAGGACCCTGGAGGCTTACGGCTATGATGTCATCCATGTGATAAACATCACCGATGTGGGTCATCTTGCCTCGGACGCTGATACCGGTGAGGACAAGATTGAGCAGGGATCAAAACGCACAGGCAAAACAGCATGGGAGATTGCCGACCAGTACACCGAAGCATTCCAGCAGGATATTGCTGCATTGAATATTCTTGAGCCCTTGATCTGGTGTCGCGCCACTGACCATATCGAAGAACAGATTGGCGATATCCGGATCATCGAGGAGAAAGGATTTACTTATATCACATCCGATGGAGTGTATTTTGACACCACAAAACTGGATAGTTACGGTTATCTGGCACGGTTGGATGTAGCAGGATTAAATGCGGGGCAACGTGTCGATATTGGCGAAAAGCGCAATGCAACGGATTTCGCACTCTGGAAATTCAGCCCCGAAGGTCACCAGCGTCAGATGGAATGGGACAGCCCCTGGGGCACTGGATTCCCGGGTTGGCATATTGAATGTTCAGCCATGGCAGTGAAATATCTGGGTGAGAATTTTGACATTCATTGTGGTGGAAAAGATCATATACCGGTCCACCATACCAACGAGATTGCTCAGTCAGAGGTCTGCTACGGCACCAATTTGGCGAATTTCTGGTTGCATGGTTATTTTCTGGAGGTTGACAAACAGAAAATGGCTAAGTCATCGGGGGAGTTTCTGCGACTGCAAACACTACTGGACAATCACTACGACCCCCTGAGCTATCGCTATCTGTGCCTGACGGCCAATTATCGGAGTGATTTGAAATTCACCTGGGACAGTCTGGACAGTGCCCGGACCGCCGTCAATCGACTCAGAACCGCAGTGCATTCCTGGGGTGAAGCCACGGATGCAGATCAAAACTATATTGATCTATTCAACCGGCAAGTGTTTAACGATCTCAATACCACAAAAGCATTGGCAGTGGTCTGGGAACTGGTCAAGAGTGCGCTGCCGAACGGAGTCAAGAAGGCAACGATTCAACAATGCGACCAGATTATGGGGTTGAATCTCTGTCAATGGACACCCGACCAGATCGAGATTCCGGAAGCGATACAGATTCTGATCGATCAGCGAAAGATCGCAAGGGAATCCAGGGACTGGGAACAATCTGATCGTTTGCGCGCTCAGATATCGTTATTGGGATTCGAAATCGAAGACTCACCGGATGGCGCCAGAATCCGCAAAAGATGATATTTGCGAATATACCGGGAGTCGATCACAAATAAACCCGGATATAGTCACTTTAATCAATTGAAATCCATGGGGCGGTTGGAGTAGAATCCCCCCTCCGTTGCGGGGTGGAGCAGTCTGGCAGCTCGTCGGGCTCATAACCCGAAGGTCGCAGGTTCAAATCCTGCCCCCGCTACCACCGCTCCAGTCGTTCAAGAGTAGCGCTTTCTCAGTTTTTGATATACCTTGTCACGCTTTTCAACGATGGTGACAAGCAACGTATCATCATCAAATTCATAAATGATACGGTAGCTACCCACACGGGTGCGGTGACAGGGGTAGCCAACAATCCTGGTGAAATTACGTGGTGCAGAGTCTTCACGCAGTTTTTCAATTTGTGCGGCAAGTACTCTGGCAATTTCCGGCGCACGTTTGATGAGTTTGTCGAGCGATTTTTCCGACTGGCTAGTGAACTGGACTTTACGCATTTTTCATGCGCGTTAGCAACTTCTCGGAGTCCTGGGTGCTGAGAAGCCCTTCCTTTTTGGCTTCTTCAGACATCTCACCCCAAACCTTATCCTCTTCCACAAAGTCCCGTTGAATGCGTTCCATCAGCGCATCGATCACATAGTCCTTCAGGGTTTTCCCGTGGGCAATGGCCTGAATTTTCAACTCATCACGAAAATCCGGCGAGACATTAATGGTCAGTCTTGTAGGTGTCCTGATACTCATAACACTTTCCTGTTAGTGTGATAATACAGATAACAGTATATACGGAAATACGCTTTATGTCATAAATTTTGACAGAACTGCACTTAAGGAACCCCAAATACCGGCGACCCGGAGACGGCCGTCGTAAAAGCCGAAATTTAGATTGATGCCGGTGGCGCCAGTTGGCTGTGCATATAGACAGTCAATCGGATTTAAATCAATCTACCTGCTCCAGCACCTGCCGGGTGAGCGTGGCCTTGCCTGTCTGCCGCGGCCCGGTGACAATATTTAACCCTTGTGGAGGATTTATCGGAGGTGTTAGTATTTTCGGTTCATGCCTGTGAGAAAATAACTTGATCAACTACCACTTAACGGGGGGAATATGTTTCTTTTAAAAAAAATAATTATCGCAGTCTTGGCCGCGAGCACTTTTGGGTGTGCGACTCTGACAGAAGATGCTATGACTGCAATTGCTCTCTCATTTAGCGATGGAAGCAGTGGCGAGTGTACTCTGGATAATAAACGTGGAACGTGGTCAACGGAAATTCCAGATTTTTGTTTATGTCAGAAAGTCAGATGATGTCGATAGATCAACTATAAATGGAAGCGATATGAAGAAAGTTATCAAGATAAAGCCGAGGACAAGTATTGCTTCCATGTCAAAGGATTGGAAGGTAAATAGTGAAGAGGAAGTGGTTTTTCAAGTGTCAAAATCTTCATCTTTTATGCTGTTTACAGGTGGCCCTTCAGCCCACGATACAGAAGATTAAAACCTGATGGGCGTACAGTTAGGGGATCAATTGCAAGTGAGATGGGCGCTAAAATCGTCGCAAGTGCTATTTTTTTGGACTTCGGACAATTATTGTGGATTCGATTACCGACAAGCATCGTAAATATCCGGTGGGCTTCGTTATTCCGATTAAGAAGAAATCTGGCTGGTATGATTGGGCTGTGGCGGAGAAGTTTAAGCATCCACTGATCCTGATTGCCAATTTTATTTTTGAGTATCTGGCGATCCATCCATTTCAGGATGGCAACGGGCGGACAAGCCGCCTGCTCACCAATTTAATGCTGCTACGGCAGGGCTATAGCTTCACCACACTGGTTTCACACGAGAGATTGGTGGAGCAGAGCAAGGCCGGGTATTATCTTGCCTTGAACAAGACGCAGAAGAGTTGGAAGCGCGCTAAAGAAGACCTGTCGCCGTGGTTGCTGTTCATTTTTGATATTTTCCATCAGCAGGCGGTAGAGGCGCAGACGCTGCTTGAAAGTGACCAGTTTGAATATCTGCTTTCTGAAAAGCAGTTACAGTTCTGGCAATGGGCAAAACAGCAGAGAGAGTTCTCACGTAAAACCGCTATTGATGCACTGGGTTTTGCGCCTAGAACGGTAGAAGATATAACCCGGAAGCTGCTGGATATGGGAAAACTGGAACGGCTTGGTCAGGGGCGTGCAACCCGTTATCGCGTGACCGATTAAAATAGAATCATTTCACATCACTGATCCAGATATCCTTCCTCGTCGAGTGACCAGAACGGGTTGTGGGCAACCTCCCAGACATGGCCGTCCGGGTCTGCGAAGTATCCGGAGTAGCCGCCCCAGAATACTTTTTCCGGCGGCTTCAACGGTTCGGCGCCAGCCGACAATGCTTCGGCATACGCTGCATCGACATCCGCCTCGGATGGAAAATTCTGGGCGAGTGTCATGGCGCCGGTTCCGAGTCCGGCGCCCGGCTGTCCCTGCTCCCTGGCAAGCGCATCCCGTCCGTACAGGCCGAGCATGAAGCCACGCAGCCGGAAAAACGTGACTTCCGGCAGTTCCTCGGCGGGCAGCCAGCCAAGGGTTTTGTAGAATTCCCGCGAGCGCGCCAGATCATCGACACCAAGCGTGATCAGGGTTACCCGTTGCGGATTGAGTCTGGCTATGTTGCCTCCTTCGTGTGTATTCAATCAATCGACAGGATGAGTTATGTTGTCAAACTGCCCTGCCCCACCGATGATACACGAATGCTTGGCAGGGCTGGCGCGTGAAACGACTACACGGCTTTACAGCGGAGGCCATGCCTTGTCTCAGGGCCGATGGTGGGATATCCCTGTCGCACGGCGCTGATTTACGATAAATATGTCGATAACTATTGAAATATTGAAATATTCGCTGACTGAAGGAGTAATAACCATGCAAAAAACTATTCTCATTACCGGCCGAGCATGAAGCCACGCAGCCACGGAAAAACGTGACTTCCGGCAGTTCCTCGGCGGGCAGCCAGCCAAGGTCTTTATAGAATTCCCGCGAGCGCGCCAGATCATCGACGCCCAGCGTGATCAGGGTTACCCGTTGCGGATCAAGTCTGGTCATGTTGCCTCCTTATGCTGAAATGGTTACGGGTTCCCCGATTGGTCGCTTACTGCCTGCCCTGTCGACAGGCGTGGCAAACAGTTCTGTTCTTAAAGCAGGAATCAGCAATTCATCGAACAGGGATGTATCCTGAATATCAGGGGAGAGCCACAGATCATAGGTCTCTTCGGGAAGCCATAGCGGGGTTGATTTGCGATGAATACCCGCCAGATTGGGATGCCCCGCCAGTGTGATAATTGATGCCGAGGTCACATACTCTCCAGTCACCTTGTCCGTCCACTCCTTATACAATCCGCCAAAGGCAATGGCGCTGCCATCCTTCGGCTCCAGCAGATGTGGGTTCTTGCCCCCTTCGCTCTCTAGTCACCTTGTCCGTCCAATACAATCCGCCAAAGGCAATGGCGCTGCCATCCTTCGGCTCCAGCAGATGTGGGTTCTTGCCCCCTTCGCTCTCTATAAACCCACTGGCAGGGATGATGCAGCGTGAAGCCCGGTATTCCGCCTTCTTCGGCAGCCTGGCATGGTTCGTGTTCACACTGAAATAATCCCTGTGGGGTTTCAGTCCGCCTGGTGTCTGTTGCAGGTATAACCACCAGATTGCAGGGCGAACCTGGCGCGGTCCACCCGCCTCATTGACGATGCTGATGGTCGCGCCAGGCCTGAAATCATCACTGTAAATGAAGGCCGCACTATCCACCCTCAGGCGATCAGAGAGCCTTGCCGTACCGTCCTTGTTGATTAATGCGAAATTGGTGCACATAATACCGGGTATAATACAGGTTTTCAGTTATGACTATTACACGACTATCCAGCCATCAAAGCAGGACAGCTTTTCTCGCCCCATACTTTATCAGCCGTGTTCCGGCAGGGTTTCCAAGTCCTGCTGACGATTATATGGACAAGGCGCTCGATCTCAATGAGCATCTGATCAAACATCCTGCGGCCACGTTCTATTGCTGTGTGTCCGGCCAGTCCCTTGAAGGTATCGGTATCTTTGACGGTGATCTGCTGATCGTGGACCGTTCACTCACCCCTCAACATGGTGATGTGGTACTCGCTGCCCTTGATGGAGAACTTACCTGCAAAATACTCGATTTGCACCACCGGCAGTTGCTCTCATCCAATAAGCAATACTCACCTATTCCGATAGGGGAAGGTTCAAGTTGCGAAGTGGAAGGCGTGGTCATTAACTCAATCCGGTATCACCGTGTTCGCTCTGGTTGATTGCAACAGCTTCTATGCGAGTTGTGAGCAGGTTTTTCGTCCCGACCTTCGGGGCAAGCCCGTTGTTGTGTTATCAAACAATGATGGTTTTGTGGTGGCGCGCTCCAAAGAAGCCAAGGCTCTCGGGATTGGTGACTTGCAACCATTCTTCAAGGTTGAGTACTTACTGCGTAAGAACAATGTCGCTGTCTTCTCATCAAACTATCCCCTCTATGGTGATCTGTCAGGCCGCGTTATGACCACATTGAGGCACTATAGTCCTCATACCGAAATCTACAGCATTGATGAAATATTCCTTTCCCTGTCAGGTATTCAGGGCAATATGCAGGACTACGCCAACGATATGAAGCGCCGCATCTGGCAGGATGTCCGTATACCTGTCGGTGTGGGGGTCGGCCCGACCAAGACGCTGGCAAAGATGGCAAGCCGGGCAGGCAAGGAAATCCCCCGACTTGCAGGTATATGTGTTTTGGATGAGCCGCATAAATGGGAGTGGGCGCTGCGTCGCGTACCCGTTACCGCCGTATGGGGCGTGGCTAAACGTATGGCAACAAGACTCGAAGCCCTGGATATCAGGTCGGCGTGGGATCTTG
This sequence comes from Arenicellales bacterium, assembly GCA_963663315.1. GTDB lineage: Bacteria > Pseudomonadota > Gammaproteobacteria > Arenicellales > Poriferihabitantaceae. The sequence goes on from OY760176.1 coordinate 1,645,312, forward strand.
CCACCGCCAACCCCAAAATAGTCAGGCGGCGCAGCAGTGTATGTCTGGAACGCACTATTGAAGAACTCAATGGCAGGCCGTGTCTGGAACTGGAAGAGTTACCACCTGCCAGGAAGCAAATCTACTGTACCCGCAGTTTCGGGAAAAAGGCCAGAGAGTTACAGCCGGTACTGGAAGCCGTATCCCTCTATGCCACCCGCGCGGCAGAAAAGCTCCGTGCGCAGAAGCATCTTGTGCGTACCATGCATATCTTTATCCATACATCACCCTTTGAACCTGACTTCCATTCGGTGAGCGATATTGTCAAACTGCCATACCCCACCGATGATACACGACTGATTGCAGGGCTGGCACGTGAAACGGCCGCGCGGCTTTACAGCGAAGGGCATGCTTTTTTGAAGGCCGGCGTCGGCCTGATCGAGATCGAGGATAAGAAGTACCACCAGTTTGACCTGCTGCATAAGGGTCAATCCGAAAAGACCGATAAGCTGATGAAGGTATTTGATGCGGCTAATCAGCGTAAAGGCAGAGGCACATTGTTCCTGGGAGCGCAAGGGGTCAACAAGCCGTGGTATATGCGCCAGCAATTCACATCTCCCCAATACACAACCAGGTGGCGGGATATCCCTGTCGCACGATGCTAGTACGACAAATATACCGGCTTTATTTGTTTTAAAAATATAACTCCAGGGAAAGCAATACAAAATCACTGTCTTTCAGGCTGAAGCCAATATTCCCCGGAGCGGCATTGCTCCCCCCCTGAACTTCCAGACTGATTCGTGCATCAGTAAAGATTCGTCGGTTGGCTTCCAACCGGAAATTGACTGTGTCATCGTCCAGATCAACGAGTCCGCCGACCAGTATCTGGGAACTTTCTGTATCATTGAACCCGAATCGCAAACCTGTGAACAAGTCGTTCTGGAATAGTACTGACTGTCGGTCGCCTCTACTGTCATGGTGATATTCTGCCAGCAGGCCCAGATCGAACAGTCCGCTTGCCATGCCGTAAATACTGTATTCGAAGCCACCCACCCAGGCGGTAAAATCATCGACCGGGACCTGACTGTTGCTGTTGAAATTCTGCCTGAGCGCTTCCAGCTTCCATAGCCAGGCATCACTGGTTATCTGGATATCGATACCCAGTTGATTGATCTGCGGGTAATAGGGAATCAATCCACCTGTGCCGCTGGCGATGAAGTCCGGGTCACGGGAAGTACCGTTAAACCACGACACACCATAATCGATCAACTCGTGGTAGCCACTATAGCGAATTGCATAGTCGGTATGGTCATCGCCGCTGCCGGATTGGTAAACAGGGTTGTTGCTCACTCTGAATGGAAGCGCACCGGGGGTGCCGACAGAGAGGAATTGGCGCTCCCTGAAACCGGGCAGTATAAATGCAGTAAAAACACTTTGATCAAAAGACCGGCTTAACCGGAGCATCGGTTGGCCCAGCTTGTCTTCACCGTCGACGCCTTCGAGAAAATCGGTCTGGTTGATGATGTTTACCAGATGGTTTGACTCGACGACTCCCCAGAATACCTTGCCGATTCCAACCAGGGTTTCCCAGTCCCCAGAGGCATGGTTGATGTTTAATTCGCGAATGTCAAAATGTTTGCGTTCTTCATCGTCGCTATCCCATCTGGCAAACGGGACAAAGGTGAAAATGGTGTCTCCATTGTTGACGCTGTGATTGAACCCGGCTTCCAGGCCAATTGCGTAATGGCGTTCGAATTGCTCTGTGTGGTCCGAATCTTGTAAAAGAATCCGTGTTTCAAAGTCCAGGGTCGAACGCATCTCCATCCCTGCCGCCGAACCTCCGACCAGAAGCGTCATGATTACGCAACAGGGAATTCTAATGGACCAGGTCTCCATGGTATTTCCCCGTGTTGGCTCCTGGTTATTGCAGTCGTTTCAGTGCGTTCTGACTGAAATCCTTTTCGCCCATCGGGGTTTCGAAATCATACCCGGTCCAGAGCAATGTTGTACTTTTTCCGGTTAGATGATTGGTCATTTCAAATCGGTCAGCACGCCAGTAACCCCCCGCGTATTCCTTGAATCCGAAAGTCTCCAGCGTCTTCATCAGGGAATTTTTCCTGTCGTAATATTCAACCTTGATATTTCGATAGTGTTCCTTGTCAAACCACGCCACCTGTCTGGTATACCCGGAGTTTTCATATTTCGGGATGCGTTCAACGACATGGCATTGATAGCCTTCCCCACAGGCTTCCTCACCCAGGAATCTGTAGGAAAATTTTTCAATTTCGGGTGAACCAATATCTTCGAAGGCAAATTCACTGCCCATGAAGGGACCGGATTTATTCTTTGAGGAAATTCTTTTCACTCGTTTTATCGCAGGCAGGTAAAGCCACTGGTCGTCGGCGTCAAGGCCATGGGAGAAGGTCAGCATTGCAGTACCTGACACATCCCTGGGCTCTTTGAACAGGGAAAGGGATTTATCCCCGTCACCTTCTACTTCAAGTTGACGGCTGGTTATTTTACGACGGCTCTCCTTGCCAGTCCGGTTGCGCAGGATCATTTCCATTTCACTGGTCAAATGTTTCCATCCGCTGTCACGCCGATCAACGGCAGTCACAATTTCCAGACCTTTTTCTTCGGCGCTCTGGGCAAAGGACGGACTGGTTGAAACCAGCAGTACCGCAAGTACAGTGGAAACAGTGGGTCCGATTAAACTCGATTTATTGAAATTCATGGTTACTCAAGAATAATTGCAAAATGTCTGTCTGTAAACCTCAATCAGAACCTTTACGGGCAGGCCGGGTTGCGGGTTTGACAATTACAGGGCAGCAACCACTTATCGAACCGGATCAACAAAGCAGGCAGGAGCAGGAAATCCACAATGATCGCAACCATGATAATGATGGCCGCCAGTAATCCCATCTGCGCATTGAGCGCGAATGACGAGGTGGAAAGCGCTAAAAAGCCTGATGCCAATGCCACCGATGTGGTCCACAATGCGACACCGACGGTAGAAAAGGCATACCGTACAGCATAAATGGCCTCAAGCTGACCTTCCCTTCTGGCACGGAGATATTTACTCATGAAGTGAATCGTGTCATCCACTACGATTCCCAGTGTCATCGCCGTAACCACAGACAGGCTGAGACCGATCTCGCCATCGATAATCCCCCATAATCCGAATGCCATTGCTGCCGGGACAATATTGGGTATAAGTGTAAGCAGGCCGCAACGCACCGATCCGAAAGCCCATATCAGCAGCAGTGAGATCGCGACCAGGGCAAAAACAGTACCACCCAGCATGCTGATGATGTTATTCACTCCGATATGGGAAAACATGATCGTCGGACTGGCGCCAATGGTGTGAATGGCAGGGGTATTTTGTTGAAGCCATTGTGAGGCTTTATTCTCGAAGGCAAGGGTGTCCCTGGTGGACAGGGTTTCCAGCGTCGCACTCAATCTGGTGCGTTGTTTGTCAATATCCATCTGATTATTCAGGTCCAGCCCATAAGGCAGTGACATTTCGTATAACAGCAGATACTGGGCTGCCATTTCCCGCTCTTCAGGCAGGACATACCAGGTTGGCTCATCGTCATGCATGCTTTTGTTAACCCGCTTGAATACATCGGTCAAGGTATTGACGTGCAGCACTTCCGGCTGCGTCCTCAGCCATTCGGCAAATTGTTCGACCTGGGCGAGAAATTCGGGTTCCGAAATTGCGCCTGATTCCCCCGCGTCCAGGGAATAATCAATGAAATACACTCCTGTCAGGTTATCCACCACAAAATCGGAGTCGGTTCTGAATTGAATTTTCTGATCAAAGTAATGAACGAAGACATCATTTATCTGATTTCTCGGAATGCAGGCCACCAGCACGATGATGATCAGGCTCATTGTCGGCATTAACGCCCGCCGATGCCGGATCACCCAATCAGCAAACCGGAGCATGATTTCTTCGCCATACGACCGCTTTGCCCTGTTGGCTGATGGCAGCAGGGTGACCAGTGCAGGCAGCAGGGTGATCGCGTAAAACCAGGCAAACATCACTCCTATCGCTGCGATATTTCCGAGATCCGCAAATGGCGGTGCATCACTGAAGTTCAGCGACAGAAAACCGATTGCCGTGGTCAGGGAGGTAAGAAATACAGGGCTGAAATTGACCCGCAGGCTCTCTACCATTGCACCCTTCCTGTCGGGTGTGCTGCGACAGGCAAAGTTCCAGTTGGAAAGAATATGAACACAGTCAGCCACTGCCAGGGTCAATATGATGGTCGGGGCAGACATTGCCGGCGGGGTCAGTTTTATCCCGAGCCAGCCAGCAACACCCATTGCTGAAATGACCGAGAGAAAAATGGTGATGAAGGTTGCAACGGTACCCGTCAAGCCACGGACCTGGAGATACACCACCAACAGAATAATGGCAAAGGCAACAGGGATCAGATGGGTTATGTCATAAATTGCGGCTTCAGGAAAAGCCTGATTCATCATCACGACACCGGTCAGGTAAATTTTCAGTTCCGGCCAGGTTTTTTCAGCGTATTCACGCATTTGCCGAATATGCGCTACAACCTGTGGCCCTTCAGTGGCTTCATCGATGCCCGGCAATTCAACCGTGACATTGATCGCAGTAACGCGAGAATCACTGGATATCAAACGACCAACAAGGAGCGGTTCGTGGACAGCGATATTCCGGATTCTGTCCAGATCGGCCTGAGTCAGCGAGGCAGCATCTTCATACAGATCCGAAACGGTCAACTCGTCACCATCAGCTTCGGTGTGCTGATAATTGGATAATGAATCCACCCTGATTGAAAAAGGTGTTTGCCAGGCTCGCTCAGTCAGATCCGAAATTGATGCAAGCGTCTGTTTGGTAAATACCCTGCCCTCCTGCGGAGCAATGACGAATAACACACTGTCGTTTCTGGTGTAGGTATCCTGCAGATTTTCGAAGGCCAGGAGATGGGGATCATCACCGGCGAAAAACACACGGTAGTCATTGGTAAAACCGAGATACCGTCCACCCAGTGCGGCTGAAATCGCCACAAACAGGGCGATCACAAGAGTGGCAACACGATGACTGGTTACCCAACCGCCCCACTTGATCGCAAGATTTTCCATTCAGGCGTCCGTTTTAAAGATCGCGATCATGATGGCGGAGTGACCCGCAATAAAGCCACTTTATTTCCATTTATAGTGTTCGTAAAGGATCGAGTTATCGACGGATATAAATCTGAGCGCCATCGTTTCCGGTTCCACTTCTATCTCCAGAAATCCGTACACGCTCGCCCCGAAATGATGCTCCGGATTTTCCTCAAGCGGATGCAATGCCATCCCGCCCGCCCCTGAAATAAACTGATCCGCCTGGCAGTTATCGATATCTATATGTTCCAAATGATGGGCATGGCCTGATAGATATGTGTCCACATGATCGCAAATGGCGCGGCTGAGGAAGATTCCACCCAGGCCTCCGCCCTTATGCCTTCCACTGCCTTTACTCTCCGAAATGAGAGGATGGTGACCGAATGCTATTGACCAGGGCGTCAGGCGGTCTTTGAGCGCAGGGACCGCCGTGTGTATGAATATGGGACTGAGTGTATCGATGGCATACAACGCCAGAAGGTCTTCGAAGAGCACCTGGTAATGTCGATGCGGAAACCACCAGCGAGGATTGATAGTGTCCGCTTCTTTCCAGATCCACGGGTTACCGTTATAGTCATGGTTGCCGAGGGTCGGAAAGATTGGGAGATCTTGCAGGCACTCACTGCCATACATGTCGAAAATCAACTCATCCCAACGCGGGTCATCGAGCGTTTCCGTACCAACCGGATAGACCACGTCACCGAGCAAAAGCAAGGCATCGGGTTTCTGTTTTTTACATCTTTCCTCCATCGCCTCGGCAACATCACTCTGGGACATCCACCCTGAACCGGAGTCACCCAGAACGAACAACACAATGTGTTGATCATGAGCTACGACCTTGACCGGGGGCGTATCAACAAATTCTGGAAATTTCGCCAGTTTTTCCCGATATTTAACGATCACGACTATCAGGATGATAATAATCAGGACAATCAGCGCGATCAAAACTCTTTTTAAAAGCCGCATCAGCATACCCGGTGCTTGTATGTTTCGATTTTTATGCCGGTGCAGTTTGACGATAATTAATCCGGATTATCAAGAATCCGTTTACAGGCATAACGGTTGATTATAAACGCTCGGACAATCGATATCATCAGTAAGTCCGGTTGGACAGGCTCACGCTTGTGTGCCCGGAATCAGACCTGCAACACTGGATGTAATCGGATACGACCCTGTATTTTGTCAACATAATTTGCTATATTTCAGTCATCATACTGGTGGATAATCACCGGGAGGATACTTGGCCCACTGCTCAACTGAACAATTTATATGGGTGAAATAATCGACTTCACAGCCAGGGAAACGAGACGCAGGCACGAGCGTATTCAGGCACTGCTGTACAAGGCATTGACCGGCGAGCTTAATGACAGGGACCTGGATGAACTCAGGAGATTGTCCAGACAGAGACCGGACAACGCCGGGACTACCGGAGAGTCCGTTCACTGACCCGTTTTCTGATTGATTCATTACCTGATCAATTTTTCATGCTGAAGCTTAACTTTGAAGAAAAATTCATTCCGGACGAGAAGGAAAGACTGAAATATCTGCTGGGACGTTACGCGCCGTTGCTGGCCAGGGACATGACCCCTGAGAATCAGGAAAACCACAGCCTGATTTTAAAGCTGCTGGAACAGAAACCGGCCCACTCCGAGTTGCTGGAAGGGATTCAACCGATCTTTGCAACAGCCGATGCAAAGCCCAGACCGCTGATTCTAAGCGATGAAATCGAACGTAATCTTGGACCCAATCGCTCATCGGAATTCCTCGGTTTCCATGCAGATATCAGTTATATGGTGGTTCAGCGCCTGAACAAAAATACATAAGGGAAAATGGTGGTTGTTTGTTTAGACCCTGCATTGAATTAGTGATACGATCTGCCGGAATTTCGCCATCTGTGTCCGGAACAAAGATCAAATGTCCAACAATAATATCACCTGTAAAAAATGGTTCAGAACAGGTCTGCTGTTCCTTGTCTTTGGCCTGACCACTGGTTACGCCTCAGCTTCATCACTGCCGGCAGAGAATGACCCGTTTGAGAAAATGAACCGGGCGATTCTGGAATTCAATCTGGACTTTGACAGGATAATTCTGAAGCCAATTGCCAAACCCTACCGCAAAGTCGTGCCCGCGCCGGTACGCAGGGGAATTGGCAACATTTTCTCCAATCTGTGGGAACCGATGACGGTTGTAAACGACTTGCTGCAAGGCAAGGTAGGCCAGGCGACCAATGATGCATTACGGTTTCTGATCAACTCCACCGCTGGCTTACTGGGTATATTCGATGTTGCCAGCGCACTCAATTTACCGAAGCATAAAGAGGATTTCGGACAAACCCTGGCGGTCTGGGGAGTGCCTGCAGGCCCCTATCTGATGTCGCCTTTCCTGGGGCCGGGCAATCTACGCGATGCAACAGGCCTTGTCCCGCAATTTGTTTATGGAGATGCGGTCAGGTATCTTGATTCCCCGGATAGTGTTTACGCCGGCGGCGTGAGAATAGTGGATGCCCGCTCGCGTTTGCTTGCTTCGGATAGTTTGCTTGAAGCCCAGCCGGACAAGTATCTTTTTCTGCGCGAGGTATATCGTCAGTCGAGAGCGAGTTTGATTCATGATGGCAACCCTCCCCCGCCAGAGGACGGACTTTCTGAAGACGAGCTTATCGATCAGCTCTTGCAAGATGACCAGTAACCCATGGCGGTCTATGCGGTGGGTGACATTCAAGGGTGCGCGAGCGCTTTTGAGAAGATTTTGGCCAAAATCAGATTTGATCCTTCCCGGGATCAGGTCTGGCTGTGCGGAGACCTGGTAAATCGTGGTCCGGATTCGCTGGCGGTACTAAGGACAGTTCGCAAGCTGGGTGACAGCGCGGTCACGGTTTTGGGAAATCATGATTTACACTTTCTCGCAGTTGCAGCAAAAATTCGCCGTAATCGTACCGATGACACACTGAAACCGATCCTGAAAGCACCGGATTTTGAAGAACTGGTTTCCTGGTTGCGCCAGCGGCCCCTGGTTTATCGGGACAGGAAACTGAAAACCATAATGGTTCATGCCGGAGTGTACCCGGGGTGGAAACGGAATCAGTTGATGGATTATTCCAAAGAAATAGAAACCATCCTCCGGGGCAGGAAATACAACGAGTTCCTCAGATACATGTATGGCAATCAACCCAATATATGGAACAAAAAGCTGGCTGGCAGGGAGCGGTACCGGTTCATTGTCAACTGCCTTACACGTATGCGTTACTGCAATCTGCAAGGCAGTTTGAATTTCACACAAAAGGGAGCCCCGGGCACCCAGGGTCCAATGTGGATTCCCTGGTACATGCATCCGCACCGAAGAATCAGAACCTGGCGAATCGTCTTCGGCCATTGGTCAACATTGGGCTATCTTCAATATCAAAACATCATCAGCCTCGACAGCGGTTGTGTGTGGGGCGGGCAACTGACGGCAGTACAACTCGACGCTGACTATATCGCACCAAAATGGCAAGTAAAATGTGGAAAATAACAATCCCTGATCCAGCAATCCGCTTCTGTCCGATTCGACCGGCCTGCGCCGCAAGGATGATACGATACCCGATTTCTGACTGACCCGTACAATTCCATGTCCAGACAAATACAAGAATTACTGAATTTTCTCGCTCGCTCTCCGACCCCGTATCATTGCGTTTCAAATCTCTCGACCAGCCTTGAAGAAGCCGGATTCAGTTTATTGCAGGAAAATTCCGATTGGGCAGAATTGAGCCCCGGTAACTATTTTGTCACCCGGAATGGTTCGTCGATTATTGCCTTCAGGTATTGTCAGAATCCGGCCCAATACGGGTTTCGATTGATCGGGGCGCATACTGACAGTCCCTGCCTGAAAATAAAACCGAATGCGATTACAGTCAACAACGGATACGCAAAACTGGGGGTGGAGGTATATGGGGGCGCCCTGCTCAATCCGTGGTTTGATCGGGACCTGGCATTGGCAGGAAGAGTCACGCTACAGGACAAGGACGATTCAATTCACAATTTACTATTGAATGTCCGGCGACCGATTGCATTCATCCCGAGTCTGGCCATTCACCTTGATCGTGGGGTAAATGAACGACGCACCATCAACAAACAGGAACACCTGCCTGCGGTACTGTGTCGAACCGATGAAAATGAACATGAATTCGAGCCTGTGTTGAGAAAATGGATCAGGCAGGAGCATCCGGAATTTGCATTCACCCGGATCCTTTCCCATGAATTGTCCCTGTATGATCACCAGAGCCCGCAACTGGTTGGCCTTGATCAGGAGTTTATCGCTTCTGCAAGGCTGGATAATCTATTGAGTTGCCACGCCACCATCCAGGCTCTGATCATGTCAGGGAACAACTCCAATCAGGTGGTTGTGCTGAATGACCACGAAGAAGTAGGCAGTGGTTCAACCAGCGGCGCCGAGGGACCGTTTCTGCAATCTGTACTGTCACGAATCTGCGGCGGCGGTGAAACCATGCAACGGGCAATCCACCACTCCATGTTTATTTCCGTAGACAATGCCCATGGCGTTCACCCGAACTATGCGACCCTCCATGAACCCGACCATCAACCATTAATCAACAATGGGCCAGTGATCAAGGTCAACAACAATCAGCGGTATGCAACCAATAGCGAAACCGAAGCGGTTTTCAAAGCCGTGTGTGCAAAAACCGGAACGCCTTGTCAAATAGTGGTAGTGAGATCGGACATGGGCTGTGGTACGACCATAGGACCGATTACCGCAACCCGTCTGGGAATCCGCACGGTGGATATTGGCGTACCACAATTAGGTATGCATTCGATTCGTGAACTGGCAGGGGTTGCCGATCAGACTCATCTGGTCAAGTCCCTGAGGGGATTTTTCGATTTCGCTCCCTGGCCGTTCCAGAGCTGATTTTCTACTGCTGGCCGCCCACCATGTAATCGACGATGGCCTTGACCTGATCATCACTCAAACCTGTAAAACCACCCTTGGGCGGCATTATACCGGTATTGCCGGTGAAGCCATTGATTGCATTGTTGTAAAGCGCCTCCATGCCCCTGGCAATTCTGGCCTGCCAATCCGCTGTATCACCGAGCTTGGGAGCTCCGGCAATACCAAAGCCATGACAAGCACTGCATTTCGATTCATATTCAGACTTTGCATCTGCAAAAACACAAGGAGAAAAGGTGAGTACAAATGCCACCAGATGCAGGCACATCACTATATGCTTCCATATCTTCATCAGGGCAATGTGACTGAAATTGAGTCGTAAACGCAGCGTCGTATTTTAACGCCGGTCGATAAAGGCAATCACCAGTTGATCAGCAGCGCCGGAACCGGGAAATAAATCCATGTACCTTGCAGGCGCCCCGTAGGAGGTCAGCCAACCAGCCACTGACTCGGCCCAGAGTCGGCCAGCATCACCACCGGGATATCGAATTTCGATATAGGTTTTTTCATCTTCTTCGTATAAAGACAGGATTTTACGGACTTGCGGGAGTGCAATGACGTTGGCTCCGATTACATATTCCGGCCATTGCCCGCGATACAATATTTCAGTGTGTTCGGAAATGGCGAATGCGTTGAAACAGGCGGTAACCAGTATGACGAATGCAGCAGTTCGGGACAGTTTCAAGTTATTGATGATGAAGTGATATAACAGTCTGCGGGATTATACCCTTCGCCCTGCACATCGTAAAACCCCGGGTTTCGGGTCGAACAAATATTTTTATTGACCTTGGCATCAGGATATATTAGGTTCCAACGTAGCAAGAATAATCCAAAACACCAAGTATTATCCGTAACATCAGACAAGGATAGAATAGTTTTCCGTGGGCAATCTGTTCGGTAATCAAAAGCTTCGCTATTTGTGGGCTGGTTATGCCATCTCACTTATAGTGTGGTATGTGTGTGTCAAATGGCTGCCGATCGCAGCTTTTCAGCGACTTCCTGATCCCGTAACCGTTATTGTCGAGTGGTTGAGTCTTGACCCGAGCTATGGCCTGTCGCTGTTTACCTGGGATTATTACCTGCATATCTGGTACAGCACTTACCGTGCAACGGCTGCTTTTCTGTTGGCCGTTTTGTTGGGGGTTCCACTTGGAATTATGATGGGATGGCGGGTCAAGGTCCATGAGTACGCTTCGGCGCTGCTTGGTATTTTAAGACCGGTACCTCCCCTGGCATGGGTGCCGATCGCCATTCTGATCTTTCCGGCGAATGAACCTGCGGTTATTTTCGTTACTTTTCTGGTTGCGTTTTTTGCTACCACTATGAATACCCTGCTCGGAGTCAGGTCGATTGACAGTGATTATTTCCGTGCTGCACAGTGCCTTGGCGCCCAACCCAGGGATATATTGCGGGACGTGATTATTCCCGGTGCATTGCCGTCGATTTTCACGGGGTTACAGATTGCGATGGGGGCCGCATGGTTTTCCCTGGTGGCCGGGGAAATGATTGCCGCACAGTATGGTCTGGGGTTCATGATTCTGGAATCCTATAATCTGGTTCAATACCCGACCATTGTGATCATGATGGTGACACTGGGTATCGTCGGCTATGCGAGCAGCGCAATCATCCGGGTGATCGGCAATCGACTGATGCGCTGGAGAGAACAGTCTTTCGGATTGAGCGCGGATTAACGGGGTTATCGGAATGGCTAACGGGCACTCAAAGCTGGACAGGGATGACCGGAAACTCGGGTATCTCTCGGTTGACCGGGCAGGTAAGATCTATGACCCGTCAGGCGTACATGTCGTTGCCCTGGAGGAATGCTCCCTGGAGATTCCGGCGGGCGATTTTATTGCCGTAGTCGGGCCTTCAGGTTGTGGCAAGAGCACATTGCTGAATATCCTGGCCGGATTTGATAATCTGACCTCGGGACAGGTCATGATGGACGGAGAACCATTGTCGATTGTCGGTCGCCCGCCCACCCCTGGACCAGACCGTGTCGTGGTTTTTCAGAATGGCGCATTGTTCCCCTGGAAAACCGTACTGGAAAATGTAGCCTACGGATTGGTCGTGCAGAAAAAAATGTCGATGAGCGCAGCCCATGAAGAAGCGATGGATTTGCTGTCCAGAATCGGTAACCTGGATCGAATCGCGGACTCTTATCCGACGCAACTGTCATCGGGAATGCAACGCAGGGTTGAAATACTTCGTGCCTTGATCAACAACCCGAAGATATTGTTGCTGGATGAACCGTTTCGCGCCATGGATACGGTTTCCAAAACTGCGATGCACGAACATCTGCTCAATATCTATGATCGATTTCGGAAAACCGTTTTCTTTATCACCCATGATCTCGATGAAGCGATCTTCCTGGCTGATTCCGTTGTTGTTATGACCACCCGGCCCGGCACAATCAAACTCAGACTGAATATCGACCTGCCACGACCACGAACACGGGATCTATTGACCAGTCAGCGGTTTATTGAATTGAAACAACAGGCCGTAACAGCGGTGCACGAAGAAGCCAAAAAGGCTTTTGAGCGGGGCGAGCGAGAGCTGGCGTGAGTGTCTGAGCAATGAAATTCAACCGAATCAATTTTAACCGGTGGACGCAGTTCAGGTGGCGCGGAATGGTTTCAGTTGTTTCCTTTTTTGTTCTATGGCACCTGCTGGTAATCACCGGGGTGTCCGGTTTTGCGGAGTTGCCGACGCCGGTTCAGACGCTGAGCATGTTTTTGGCCGAGTATCTGACAGACTCTGAGTACTGGCATTCCTGGATGATCAGTTTCCAGCGTGTAGCCATCGGGTTCATTATTGCACAGATTCTGGGGATTCCGTTGGGCCTGGTATTCGGCGCCAGTGAGAAGTTCAGGAATCTGTTTTTCCCCGTATTTGAATTACTGCGCCCAATTCCACCATTGGCCTGGGTTCCGATCTCGATTCTGTTCTGGCCAACCAATGAATCCAGCATCGTATTCATTACCTTTATCGGGGCTTTCTTTGTCATCGTTATCAATGTATTTGACGGAGTAGGCAGAATCCAGAACGAACATATCTGGCTGGCGCGGTCTCTTGGCGCATCAAAACTGGATGTGTTTCGCCGTATCATGCTGCCGTCGGTTATTCCCTCTATCGCCGTGGGCATGACTCTGGGTATCGCGATTACCTGGAATGTCGTCATTGCGGCGGAAATGATCGCGAGCGACAGCGGATTGGGGAGGATGACCTGGGAAGGCTATGTCAGTTCGACACCTGAGGTTGTCCTGATCGGCATGATCAGTATCGGTTTGGCCGGATTCATATCCACCATCACCGTGGATTGGATAGAGAGAAAAATGATGCCCTGGAAGGAGAGCCGTTAAGAATGACCAAAGGCCACATCAGCATCCGGAATATTGGCAAGGGCTTTGTGAATCAGTCCGGCAAGCCGATCAATGTAATACAAAACTGCTCGGTTGAATTTGCACCGGGTATGCTCAATGTGATCATGGGGACCTCCGGATGCGGAAAATCAACGCTGGCTTACCTGCTCGCAGGTTACCTGAAGGCGGATTGCGGGACAATGGAGATTGACGGAAAACCGATCACCGGACCCGATTCAGATCGAATCATGGTGTTTCAGGAAACTGCCCTGTGGCCCTGGATGACGGTAACTGACAACGTCATATTTGGTCCGCTGGTTCGAAGTGAGATTTCAAAACAGCAGGCAAAAGTCAAGGCTGCCGAATTGCTGGACCGATTTGGCCTGATCGATTTCAAGGATAAATACCCGGATCAGTTGTCCGGCGGCATGAAGCGGCGGGCCGAGATTGCCCAGGCATTGATAAACAGTCCGGATATCATGATATTGGATGAGCCGTTCCGCGGACTGGACGTGATGACCCGCGAAATACTGCAGGAATATTACCTGAAACTGTTCGAAGACACGGGGTTGTCTACCCTGTTTATCACTTCCGAGCTTGAAGAAGCCCTGTTTCTGGCAGATCGGATCTACGTTATGGATGAGGCCCCGGACAATATAACCAAAGTGATTCATATCGACTTGCCGAGACCCAGAACGATTGATGTTCTGACCACCAACCGGTATCTGGAACTAAAACAAGAGGCGATGAACTGGCTCTATGCAGAGACTGCGGAAACTCTTTGATCGAGTATACTTTCCCTTAAACCACACTGAGATATTGAAAATGAAAAAAACCGATTTGAAATTGTTGTTGGCTGGCGTAATGTTTCTGCTCACCAGTTCACTATATGCAGCGGAACCAGTGGACATTACTTACGGTTACCACCCGTACTGGACCGGCGGATGGAATGGTGTCATCATCAAGCACAAGGCATTGCACGAGAAATACCTGCCCAAGGGCAGCACGGTAAGGTTTGAAGCACATCTCACCGGCCCACCGATGGTAAACGCACTGCTGGCTAACAAGATGCAAATTGGCACCATGGGCGATATGCCGTCACTGGTGGCCACAACAAAACGGCAGATTGCCGATATACGACTGGTCTCCACGCCGATGTTCAGTAACGGTCAAAACTGCAACAAGATAGTGGTACCGATGGATGCGCCGGATTTTGCCAGTGTCGAAGAAGCCAGCGCATGGTTGTCCGGCAAACCCTTTGCGGTTCACCGTGGCACCTGCGCCAATCGATTCGTTGATTCGATTATCAGCAAGGGTGCGTTCGAGCCTTCGGAAAGGTTGAGCATGACCATCGAAGTCATTACCAGTAATTTCGAGGCCGGCAAGATGAAAGGCGGCGCCGCCATGTGGGAGCCTCATGCACGACGGGTTGTGGAAGCAGGTCATGCCAAATATGTCGCAACCGGTGCGCCATGGGGTGAAACCGATGCCGACTTTACACTGATGCGTCAGGACTTCATTGAAAATAATCCGGAAGCGGCGATTGGTTGGATGAAAGCGGAAATTGAAGCCATGCAATTCATCATCGACAACCCATCCGAAACAGTCGATATCCTGTTTGAGGAACTGACCGGTTACCCCAAATCCACCATCTGGTCGGCGATTTATGAAGAAAATCCAGCGGCTATCGGTGGTGACCCGGTGACCTATCAAGCCAAAATGATTTTCGATAGTGACGTCATCACCCTGATGAATAATGGCTATGCCTTCCTGCATGAACTGAAGGTACTGGAATCGCCCGACGCACCGGAAAACGCCTATAACGACATGCCGATCAATGCAGCCCTGGAAGAAATGGGATTAACGGCGCCGATCGGACAGATAATAGGACAACCCCGTTCCGCTCGTCCCTATTGATCGACTCTTCGCGTTCGTCCCTGTAGCCCCGACTGATCCGATTCAGTCGGGGCTTTGTTTTTGCATGTCTTGCACTTTGCGTTTCAATTCGAGGTCAACCCTCATCGGTTTTCTCAAATCATCCAGTACCGGACAATGGCGGTTTACTGCCAGCCGCAATCTTTCGAGGTCTTCGTCACTGGCATCACTGACAATTTCAATGGTGCCGACCACTTCGCTGAATCCTGCCGGAACGTCGTCATCAAGGTCAAAAAAGCCTCTTGCATCGGACTTTCCGGTCACACTGACTGCAATCTCCTGCAGATCGATATCGAGCGCATCAGCATAAAGCCGATAGGTCACTTCATGACAGGCTGCCAGGGCAACCAGAACATATTCGCTCGGGCGGGGGCCCTGGTCGGTACTCCCCATGTTTTCCGGTTGATCCACGATGATCTCGAATCCGCGTGTCCTGACGTGGCTGCGAAAATCTTCAACAAGATGACTTTGCGCGTGTACCATAACTTCACATTTGTCTGGTCGATTGCTCAGAATTTTCTGTTTATGTTCAAAAACTGACTTGAATTTTCTCATTTCATGTTCACTCGTGCTCGGATTATCATGAAGAGTATAACAAGACGATACCCTGGGCGCCTGATGGACCCAGTTTTCACCGATGGTAAGGTCCACCTTCTATAATGGTCAGACAGCGATATAGTTGCTCGGAAACGACAAGCCGGGCAAGCGGGTGAGCAAAAGTCAGTGCCGACAAGGACCAGATTTCGTCGCATTGTGTGATGAATGATCTGCTCAGCCCTTCCGGGCCCCCGATTATCAGCGCCAGTCGTTCTGATCGATCGATCCAGCCTCGCATCCTTTCCGCTAATTCAAGCGTAGCCCAGTTCTTTCCACTTCGATCCAAAGCGATTATTCTGGTATCGGGTGGAATGGAGGTTTTGATTTTATTTTCTTCCGACAGGATAATTCGATCGACATCTGCATTTTTTCCTCTTTTTGTGGCCCCGATTTCAATCAGTTGAAGGGAAACCCGACCATGAACTCGTCGCTGGTACTGTCTGTAACCCTGAACCACCCAGTCTGGCATTTTATCGCCAACCGCAATCAAATAAATTTTCAGCATGTTGCCGGTGCCGTGGTCACTGTCCAAAAACAGGAATAGTTCCTTATCCTGACTGCTTTCCCTGTGAACCGGCTTCTACCAATTGAACGGGGTTTAGAAAAACCTCGCTCCATAAACTCTCAAGGTCATAATGCCTGCGAGTACTATTACGCATGACATGTACGACTACATCAACGAAATCCACCAGTATCCAGTCCCTGGACTCCTCTCCTTCGATGCCTATCGGTTTCCAGTGAAGTTCGTGCATGAATTCCAGAACCCGATTCGAAAGGGTTTTTACGTGGCGGTCTGAGGTTCCTGTGACCACCACCATATAGTCAGTAATGTCGGTAAGTTTGCGTACATCAAGCACTTTGATGTCAAAACCTTTGGCATCTTCAAGTGCGGCCACCACCCTGTCACACATTGCATCGGACACTGGCGTGGTTGTCTTTACGGGTTCATTCACATGTCCTCCCAATTGGGTTGTATAGTTCAGTTGTCATATAAATCGTGGGTGCAAATGTAGTCCCATACGGCAGGTGGCAGCATATTGCTGACATCAATTCCACGGGAAATGGCGGAACGGATTTCTGTGGCTGAAACCGCAACAGGCTCTATTTCCGCTTCATATAATTTGCCAGCCCGATTTTCTTTCAGATCGTCGAGCCGGGTTGTTCGTCTGGCCTGCCACCAGTCAGGCAGGGGTTCAGGAGAAGACCATCCGGGTCGCTGCATCACCACAAAGTGAATCCGGTCGATCAGATCATCCACGAGATGCCAGTCCGCAAGACCAGGCAACACATCCACTCCAGCAACAAAACAGAATTTCCTGTCTGGATAATCCGACTGCAATGATCTTATGGTGTCGTAAGTATAGGAAGGAGAACCGCGTTTCAATTCCCGATCATCCAGCTCGTATCCACTAAGGCCTGCAATCGCCAGCGCTACCATTTCCAGTCGTTGTCGTGCGTTGGCGTGTGGCTGATTGCGATGCGGAGGGCTTGCTGATGTGATGATGTGGACGCATTCAAGCTGGCATTGCTGTGAAACGGCAGCAATGGCTTTCAGGTGGCCGTTGTGAATGGGATCAAAGGTGCCTCCAAAAATGCCATATAGAAGATCAGTCATGAAGGCCCAATATAGCAGTAACGCGAGCGGATTTCATCCCATACGGTATAAATGGTTATGGCTCTTCAACTGCGGGTTGAAGTCACCTTGAATTCCCATTTCAAGATACCTGTAGCGGTAGCGTCATCGAATGATAATGTCCTGGCAACGTCCCGCGCCTGACCTGGCGGAATGCCGACATTGATTCTTTCATCTTCCTGACCGATAACGCGACAGCTTTCCGGCTCATCGCTGACACAATCCAGCATGGTAATGCTGATGACCAGCTCTCTGAGCGAATGAGTCTGATTGGCATTGAACAATCTTGCATTGAATCGATAACCCCCGGCATAAGTCGGCGTCAGTATCGGGTTTTCGACCTGAATATCCTGATTGGCTATTTTCCCCCGGTTGAATTGAGCCATTTCCGTGGTGGTCAGAACCGTAACCCCGGCGCCGATGACCATAGCGCCGAGAACGCTGAAGGCGGTTTTAGGGAAATATCGGGACATATAAAACAGCGAGGCCACGATGACTAACAGTAAAATCCATTGCATGACATATACCGGACAGGTTGTTACCGTAAATTATACATTCAAAAGGCAGTACCGGAAAAATACCGTGGCCTGATTCCCGAGTATGTCAAGGATTACGTATCATTGAACCAGTTCTCGATGTAGAGATCGTGTAGTCAAGCCCACTTGATTCACTGTTTATCGTTTATATTTAGTGAATGGATACCATATTTACGGCTCTATTCACTTGGTTTTTATAATATATAGTGAATAGCGTATAATAACGATATGCCGACCTCACAACCAATAAGAGACCGTATCCAAACCCTGAAACGAGAGTACGACACCTTGCGTCAGGGTCGGGAATCGTTGCTGTCGATGATTGATGAAGTGGAGATGGCCGAGAGCGTGTACAACTCGAACGCAATCGAGAATTCAACCCTCACTCTGGAGGAGACAGAGAGAATTCTGCTGGAGCAGATGCTGTCCCGCAATGTATCTGTGCGGGAAGTCTTCGAGGCGAAAAACCTGGCCCGCGTCACGGAATACAAGCGCACCAGGGCTAAAGACAGCGAGTTGAACAAAGACCTGATGCTGCTGTTGCACCAGATGCTTATCGGTGGCATTGATGACACCATCGCCGGACGATATCGTCAGCAGGGGGAGTATGTGCGGGTGGGCACTCATATCGCACCGGCGCCTGAGCACGTGGAACGCATGATAGATAACATTCTCGTCGAATATTCCAGCGACCTCGGTTCCTGGTTCCTCGACAAGATTGCCCGCTTCCACCTGGATTTTGAGACTGTCCATCCCTTTTGCGATGGTAACGGCCGCATGGGACGGACTCTCATCAACTTTCAACTCCTGCAACTCGGACTGCCTCGCCTTATCATCCGAAACTCGGAGAAAGAACGATATTATCGGGCATTCAGGGACTATGGGAACGGTAAAAAGACCAAGGCTATGGAGGTAATTGTGGCACTGGCTCTGATGGAATCTCTGCACAAGAGACTGAGCTATTTGCAGGGGGAAGAAATTATCAGATTGTCGGATTACATCAGGCAGCACAGACTTTCGGCCCCCGCCTTCACCAACGCCGCCCGTCGCCAGACCATTCCCGCCTTTCGCGAGAAGGGAGTGTGGAAGATTGGATCGTAATTATTATGATACACAGAATAAAAACCCCAGTTCATAAAGTAAACCAGTAAATTTATGCAGACACCGCCACGAAACGCCGTATTGACACTGCCCGCGACATTCTCGTCGGCAAGGTGCCCAACCCGAAGAGCCAGGTCGAGCAGATTACCATCGCGCTGATCTACAAATTCATGGACGATATCGATACCGAACTCGAAGCCGAAACAATGAGAGAGTAAAGTCGTAGGGGCAACCCTCTGTGGTTGCCCGGAGTAAAGTCGAAACCGAAACAGTGAGAGAGTAAAGTAGGCAGAGTCTGGCTCATCAATACATAAGGGTACAATAGCCGATGTATCCCGGATGTTTACCAGCTTTCCCGCCGCTCCTGCAAGACTGCCGAGCGCAGTCGCCTTTGGGTTTGCGGGACGTGGCAGGTTCCAAAAATCTGCCGTCAGGGTTTTTTCAGGGCGTTTCAGAAGCCCCTTTTTTTCCATGTCCAGCAGGCTCTCGGGCAAAGACGCAATATCCTTGACAGGCAACAGGCGCGCAACGGGACGACCATGCTCGGTAATTAACAGTTCTTCACCGGCCTTGACCTGACGAAGACAGGCGCTGATTGACCTTTTGAGTTCTGATACGGTTGTAGTCGGCATAAAATAACCTGCCTGCTCTTAACAAAAAAACCGGTTTGAGTTGGAAAATTGCACAACAATGTTATACTTTGTGAAACTGAAAATCCTGAACATAAAAAACGATGGCAAATTCAACGATGGGCGTACGCCTGAATGAGAATACCCGGCATCGCCTGGAAGCCTTGAGTAAAGCGCGAGATAGAACACCTCACTATCTGATGAAAGCGGCTGTTGAGCGATTTCTGGATGTCGAAGAAGCGCTGGAATCTGAGCGGCAGTTGGTGAAATCCCGTTGGGAAAAATACGAGTTGACTGGCGAAACGGTTGATCATGAGGACGTAAAAACCTGGGCGGCCAATCTCAATGCCGGAACGAAAACTCGTTGATGACGGTCGTCCGATGGCTACCGGGAGCATTGAATGACTTCAAGCGACTCCATGCGTTTATAGAACCGAATAGCCCCAAAGCCGCTAAACGCGCCGTTGATACGCTGATAGAAGCGACCGGCACGCTCGTTGAATTCCCGGAAAAAGGCCGACCCTGGGATTTGGAGATGGACTATCGCGAGCTGCCGGTACGGTTCGGCGCACGTGGATATGTTGTCCGATACCGTGTCGTTGATGATGACGTCATCATCGTGCGGGTCTGGCATGCCCTCGAGAATCGTTAAAGATGTTATGATACGCAACTCATAACCTGACCAGAGATTTCGCCGGCGACCGATATGCCATTCGAAAACATAGACATTGAAGACGCCAAGGCGCTGATCGACAGCCAGGATCCGATTATTGTTGATATTCGGGATACCGCATCCTGGTCATTGGGGCATATTGAGAACGCCATCCACATCGACAACACCAACGTTCAGTCCTTTATCGAAGGTGCAGATAAAACCCGGCCGCTTATTGTCTGTTGCTATCACGGTAACATGAGCAAGGGCGCGGCGGATTATTTCGGCAACCAGGGATTCGGGCAAAGCTACAGTCTGAATGGCGGCTACTCCGAATGGGCCAAACAGGAATGATCTCCCGAGACAGG
Source organism: Arenicellales bacterium (assembly GCA_963663315.1). Classification (GTDB taxonomy): domain Bacteria; phylum Pseudomonadota; class Gammaproteobacteria; order Arenicellales; family Poriferihabitantaceae. Next base: position 1,666,181 of record OY760176.1, read on the forward strand.
CTGAAATACAGATAGAATAATGCTTGACCGCTTGTTAAATCTGTTCGGCAGGGATTCGCTGGCTTTGGAAGTGGGCGTAATCCTGGTCGTGACCCTGGCCCTGAGCCTGGCAACCCGGGGAATCCTGGCGTTTTTGCGGCAGCGCTCTGGTGACATTGAAGCGTCATGGAATGGCGCCTTCCTGAATGCGCTTGCCCCACCCTTGCGATTGATGATCTGGGTGGTTGGCGTCGGCTTAGCCTGTGAAACCGCAGTATCTGGCCTGGAAACACCGATTGCCAAGGCGATCAATTCGATCAGGGATGTGGGTGCGATTGTCGCGATCACCTGGTTTCTGGTTCGATTCATCAACCATGCCCAGCAAAACCTGATCCGGAGGAAAACCAGAGAAGGCAGGAAAATTGATGAGTTCGCAGTCACCAGTATCGGCAAGTTATTACGCCTGGTGACTTTTATCATTGCGTCTCTGGTGGCATTGCAAACCCTCGGGCTCAGCATTGCGGGGATTTTGACATTCGGTGGTATCGGCGGAATTGCGATCGGGTTTGCCGCCAGGGACATGCTTGCAAATTTCTTTGGTGGATTGATGCTGTATCTGGACAGCCCTTTTATCGCCGGCGACTGGATTCGATCACCTGACAAGGAAATCGAGGGCATAGTGGAAGACATAGGATGGCGGATCACACTGATCCGAACTCTGGAAAGTCGCCCACTATATGTACCAAATTCGAGTTTTTCGACGATATCGATTGAGAATATCTCACGAATGAAATACCGGCGCATATCCGAAACCATTGGAATCCGCTACGATGATGCCGTCTCAATGGATAACATTGTTGCACAGGTAAGAGCTTATCTGGAGGGCCACGACGGTATCGATCAGGATCAATCACTGATGGTCAGCTTTACCACATTTGCTCCGTCATCACTGGATTTCTTCATTTATTGCTTCACCAAAACGCTAAACGGGAATGAGTATTACAGAATCAAACAGGAAGTCCTGCTCTCTATCCTGAAGATTATTGAAGACAACAACGCCGAATGTGCATTCCCTACGACCACACTGCATCTGAAAACCGAAGATCAAACCTGACTGATTTCGACCACCAGATACCGGTTCACCAAGATCAGGTATAACCGTCATAGAATTTTTCACCCAGCCTGGGATACTGTTTGCCCTGATCATCGTCGCATTCGTCGCCGGGTTTCTGGACACCCTCGCAGGCGGGGGAGGATTGCTGGTCATCCCCGCCCTGTTGCTGGTCGGGGTGCCCCCTGTCCAGGCTATCGCCACCAACAAACTGCAGGGTAGCTTTGGAACACTGACCGCCGCAGTGACCATGATTTCAAAGCGACAGGTTAAGCCAGGAACCATAAAGAAGCCGTTTATCACCGCGCTGACGGGTGCGGTATTCGGGGCGATTGCGATACAGGTTATACCTGCTGTATCAATGGATTTCGTAACCCCGGTTGTGTTGCTCCTGATCGCCCTGTATTTCCTGTTTTTCGGCCATTCCGGCAATCAGTCAAGGCAGCAATCAAGTCCACCCGCGATCAGACACAGTACCTTTGGCAATGTTGTGGCGCCGGGGATAGGATTCTACGATGGCGCCTTTGGCCCCGGCGCAGGCTCGTTTTATGCTTTGAGTGGTGTCGCTTTGAGAGGTAAAAACCTGGTACAGGCCACCGCCGATGCCAAAGTGCTCAATTTCGCCAGTAATCTGGCGGCTCTGGCTACATTCATTGTCAGCGGAAAAGTCGTTTGGCTGGTCGGCGGGGTGATGATTGCGGGCACTGCAGCCGGAGCGTATCTGGGTTCTCTGGTGGTGTTGAACATCGGCGCCAAAGTGATCAGACCCACTATCGTCATCATGTCGCTGGCGATGTTATGTACCTATATCTGGCAACGCCCTGAATTCGGCCTTTGACCCTTGCCGGATCATTGTCTGAGCAAAAACGCTTTCACTTCCGGTAGCACACGTTCCGGCGCCTCAATCAGTATGGACCGGGTTCTACCTGACTCGTAAAACCCGAATCAAATCGGTACTGCCTGCCTGTCGCGAACTCCCTGCGGTCAGGATCAGCAGATCATTGTTATTGACGTAGCCGAGCTCCTTGGCGCGATTGATGGCGAAAACAATTTTTTCATCGTCGCTGCCATCACCGTCATAGTGAATTGCCAATACGCCCCAGTTCATGGCAAGACGGCTGACCACCGATTTACAGGTGGTAATAGCGAGAATCGGACAATCGGGGCGGTATTTTGAAATCAGGCGGGAAGTGAATCCGGTTTCAGTCAGTGCAATAATGGCAGCCGCATCCAGGTGGTTTGCCATCGTAATCGAAGCCTGCGCCACCGCTTCTGTGACCTCGTGTGAAGGATGTGGTTCAATTTGCTGAAGATAGCCGTATTGGCGCAACCCCGACTCAGCTTCACGGGCCAGGCTGACCATGGTTCTCACTGCTTCGACAGGACGCCTGCCGACTGCGGTTTCTCCGGACAGCATCACAGCAGAAGTGCCATCGAAGATGGCATTGGCGACATCGCTGACCTCAGCCCGGGTCGGTCTGGGATTGCGCTCCATCGAATCCAGCATCTGGGTCGCGGTAATCACCGGTTTGCCCTGGGATACGGTAGCTCGAATAATCTGTTTTTGGATAGTCGGACCTTCACCCATTTCCAGTTCCACACCGAGGTCGCCACGCGCAACCATAATACCGTTGGCCGCTGCGATGATGCTGTTCATGTTGTCAACACCCTCGCGGTTTTCTATCTTCGCAATGATCGGGATATCTGAACCCCGACTCCTGAGCGCATTACGCATGGTCACGACTTCGCTGGCATTTCGAACAAATGACGCAGCGATGTACTGAACATCATTTGCCGCTGCAAACTCGATTTCCAGAGTATCATCGGATGGAATATCGTTGAATACGGTTTTATTGTCCGGCAGGTTGACGCCCCTGGCGCCCCTGAGTAAACCACCACACTCAACCTTGCACTGGATTTCGTCCCCCTTGACAGCGGTCACAATCAACTCCATCTGGCCGTCATCAATCAATATGCGGTCACCTGCACCGGTATGCCGGTACAGATTCGGATGGGAAACAGTGACACCGGTATCATCCCCGATTCCATCCCCTGCATAAATTGAAAATGACTGGTGACGTTCCAGTAGCACGCTGCCGGTATTGAGCTTGCCTGTGCGGATTTCGCGCCCCCTGGTATCCACCATTACAGCCACCGCAACGTCCATTTCCATCGCCGCCTGACGCACACGCTCAAGCGTCAGGGAGTGGGATTCCACGTTTCCATGGGACAAATTCAGACGGGCAACATTCATGCCTGCTTCAATCATGGCTTTTAACGTATCGACGTTATCGCAGGCAGGGCCGATGGTGGCGATGACCTTGGTCTTCCGCAATTTGTGCACAGGTTTCAGTGTGTTGTCTCCGGGGATTCCAAAGCCGGATTATAACCCTGGAACCGCGCGTGAAAATTCGTCATATCAATTTCATTTCAACTGATCCTGTTATATCCTGTGGTGATGGCATCCAGGCAATCCAATATCCGCCTCCGATTCATTCTTCTGTTTCCCTTCGCTGGCTACTTCGTGTTTGCCTATCCGGTCAGTCGATTGACAGGTTGGTATGATAGCGATATCGAAATAACGGTTTTTCATTCGCTCGCAATCTGGTTATTGGGTCTGGCTGGCATGTACTATTCATTCAGCGGGCCAAAAATGATAATTCGCTACCTTGTTGTGCACTGGCTTGGAGTGAGCTTCGTGTTCGCTGTTCTGACATTGACTGCGGAGCCGGTCAGGATGCTGACTGACCTCGATGACCGGCTTATCGTCCAATCGGTTATCGTCATCGGCGTTGTACTGGTGCTGTTTTCAGTCCTGGTTTCCCACCACCTGTCAATCAAAAGACTATGGATCAGAAGCCCGAAAATCAGTCGCAAATATCGCATTGCCCAGATCAGCGATGTCCATATCGGTTCGCGGCAAAGCGGATTCATGCAACGCATCGTCAATCGGCTCAATACCCTTGAGCCTGATTTTGTCGTCGTCACCGGTGATTTGATCGACAGCAGTTCGGTTGACTATGAAGCATTGGAATCCATAGATCAGATCAAGGCCATGACGTTTTTCACGATTGGCAATCATGAACGTTACGCCGACCTGGACAAGATTCTGGATATTGCAAAGCGTCTCGGCATGTATACATTGCGACAGGATTCGCACAGCGCCGGAGAACTTCTCTTTATTGGCATAGACGATGCAGACCGCAGGGATCAGGTGGATATTCATCTGCCGCAGATAGCCAACAACCCGGACCAGTTCAGCCTGCTGTTATACCACCGTCCGCACGGTTGGGAAGCGGCGATTGATCATGGCATTGATCTGATGCTTTGTGGACATACTCACAGCGGGCAGATTTTTCCGTTTAATCTGATCGTCAAACAGCAGTTCAACCACATTAACGGGCTGCATCGAAACCGCCATCACCACCTTTACGTTTCACCCGGAACCGGTACCTGGGGACCGCTAATGAGACTGGGCTCACTAAATGAAATAACGCTGTTCGAGTTGGTTCCGGAATAGAGGAATCCAATCAATCCAAATAAGTGATGAAAACTAAATGGCTTCCTTTTTCAGGTGTTTTTTGATTGCTTCGATTGAAATTCTGACTCCTGTCATGTGGGGATTCACCTCAAGGGCCCTTTGATAATACTCCAGGGCCAGATCAACTTGCCGTAACTGGGTGTAAATCATGCCCTGACCCGAAAGTGCACCGAAATGGCGAGGCTCAAGCTTCAGTGTTTCAACCACATCTGCCGTCGAATTCTGTAATTCACCCATCATGTAGTATGCGGTTGCGCGTCGATTCCAGCCTTCGGCAAACCCGGGGTCAATGTCAATAATCCTGGAATAGATCTCGACCGCCTGATCAAGTTTCCCACTACGCATTCTTATTTCACCCTGCTGCATCAATACTTCGATATCCTTGTTATCAGATTGATACCAGTTATGCCAGATCTGCCGGGTAAGCACAGATGCTTCTGCCGGACTGGTGGCTTCATGCAATAATCTGAAAAGCTCATCAATTTCGGAGTTGTTCTGATCCGACCAGGATGGAATCGAATTGAATACCAGGATCAGCACTGCCAGTTGAAGTATTCGTCTCATCGTTCTGTCCTCACTTCATGAGTGGAGCGTATAACAGCCATCAGCTACCCTGATACGCCGTTAGTTACGGGCTATTCTAGCACCTTTAGTGGCTGCCAACCAAACAGGACAAAACCGGGTCAAAGCCCGGCAGATCGGATCCGGGTTACCCTCTGGCTTTCTTTCCAGCCGGATCATAGAGCGGGGCGAGTTGGACTTTGGCCGGGTAAAGGACACCATTGATTTCCACTTCGAGAAGCATGTTATCCTGTACCAGCCCGACCGGAATGTAACCCAGAGCCATGGATCGTCCAACATGGTGGGCATAGCCGCCTGAGGTGATATAGCCGACGCATTCTCCATCTTTCAGAATCGCTTCATCCCCGGAGACATCGATATCAGTGGTATCAATGGTCATGGTCACCAGTTTCCTGTCCGGGCCGGTTTCCTTTTCCACCAACGCTGCCTCTTTGCCGATAAAGTCCTTTTTCCAGTTGATGAACACATCCAGGCCAGACTGACCAGCGGTAAAGTCGGGACGATAATCGAGCGTCCATGCGCCCCAGCCCTTTTCCAGCCGCATGCTCATCAGTGCCCGTGCACCGTACCACTTCAATCCCAGGTCAGTGCCTGCCTGTTCGATTTCTTCAAACAGCTTGAGCTGATATTCCGGCGCCACATAAATTTCATAACCCGATTCTCCCGAGAATGAAATACGGATCAGAACAGCAGGCACGCCGCCAACAAATGTTTTGCGTACGTCACGGAATCGGATCCCCGCGACATCATCGCGACAGACCCGTTGCAACAACTCCGGCGAATTCGGGCCGGATATCGCGATGCCATGATAGTGACTCGACACATTTTGATAGCTTATCCGGTGGTTCATCCCGCCACCTTCGTGTTTTTCAAGCAACCCTTCGAACCAGCGGCAATGCATCTGCTGGGCGGTGCCTGAACCAAACAGCATAAAGTGATCCTCACCCAGACAAGCTACCGTCAAGTCTCCATATAACTTGCCTTTGGGAGTCAACATCGGAGTCAGCGTGATTCGACCCGGCTCAGGCAAGAAACCGGCCAGGACATGATCCAGAAATTCGCGGCAACCACGACCCTTGAATTCATGTTTGGCAAAGTTTGCGATTTCGACCGCTCCCACCGCTTCACGCACCGCCCTGATTTCAGCCGCGACATAATCATGCGCGCGTGAACGTCTGAAAGAAGGTTCTTCCCAGGCATCCCTGGGCCCATCGGCGAACCACAGCGCATGTTCCAGGCCGAAACCGGCATCCATCACTGCGCCCCTGGCGATCAGACGATCATAAATCCCCGTGGTACGTTGCCGCCTGGCCGCCGGCAGTGTTTCATTGGGAAAAGTCAGAATGAACCGCCGCTCGTAGTTTTCCGTGGATTTGACGGTTCCATAATGCGGCGAGGCATAATCCCCGAATCGCGCAATGTCCATGGCCCAGACGTCAATCGACGGTTCACCATCCATCATCCACTCCGCCATGCACAGACCGACGCCGCCCGCCTGACAGAATCCTGCCATCACTCCTACCGCTACCCAGTAGTTTTTCATCCCCGGAACCGGTCCGATCATTGGGTTGCCATCGGGGCCAAAAGTGAAGGGGCCATTGATGATTTTACGTATACCCGTCCGCCCGAGTACAGGGATACGCTCGAAGCCAACGGCCAGTTTTTGTTCGATATGCTCCAACTTCGGTTCGAGCAGTTCGTGCCCGAAATCCTGCGGAGTACCACTTACCGACCACGGAGTGGCAATCGCTTCATAGGTGCCGAGCAGCATACCCTGCTGTTCCTGCCTGAAATAGATATTGCCTTCATAATCAATCCCGGCGGGCAGACGCTGACCGCACGCGGCAACATGTTCGGCAATCTCGGCAATATCCTCGGTCAACAGATAGTGGTGTTCCATCGGTTGAACCGGCAAATGCAATCCTGCCAGATGCCCGACTTCCCTGGCCCACAATCCTCCGGCATTGACAATCATCTCGGCATTGATCGTGCCTTTTTGCGTGACCACATCCCAACTGCCGTCCGCTTTCTGATTGGTTTCAAGAACCAGCGTATGGGTATGCCAGGCGGCGCCATGAACCCGGGCTGATTTGGCGTATGCGTAGGTCACCCCGGAAGGGTCGATGTCACCATCAAGCGGGTCCCACAACGCAGCGACATAGTGCTTCGGATCAATCAGCGGATGACGGCGAGCGACTTCTTCGACAGAAATAAATTCCTGGTCGAGTCCCATATAACGCGCCTTTGATCGTTCACGCTTCAGATAGTCGTACCAGTCATTGTTGGATGCCAGATAAAACCCGCCGGTATTATGCATGCCTACCGAATGCCCGGAGGTTTGTTCGATCTCCTTGTAAAGATTGATCGTGTAACCCTGTAGGCGGGAGATATTGGGATCCGAAGAAATCGTATGAATCTGACCGGCAGCATGCCAGGAGGAGCCAGATGTGAGTTCAGCGCGTTCCAGCAAAACACAATCCTTCCAACCGAACCTGGCCAGATGATACAAAATCGAGCAGCCGACAACACCACCGCCAATGATTACTACTTTTGCATGAGACTGCATTTTATTATCTTGAATACTTATTTACCCTGAAAAACAATCAGTACCAGGCTTCGGGGACTTGCCTTTTTCTCTTGTCAACAAATTCTTTCAACGCTTCATCCGTGCCTTCATCCATCGGTGGGGGCTGATATTCGTTCAATAATTTGTTCCAACGCTCAAAAGCGCGTCTCGCTGAGTCCTTGCTGCCCCGGTCTTCCCATTGCTCTACACTTTCGCTGTCTGACAGGCAGGCATCGTAATAGGCGGTTTGATAATTCGCCATGGTATGTGCGCTGCCCAGAAAATGCCCCGACGGTTCGACCTCATAGTACGCATCTCTGGCCAGTGCATTGTCATCCATCGGCAACCCGGACAACATCACCTGATAAGCGCCCAGCCGGTCGGCATCCTGGACCAGCTTTTCGTATCCGGTTGTCAGACCCCCTTCCAGCCAGCCCGCTGCATGCAACACAAAATTAGCCCCGCCAAGCGCCGTCGACATCATCGAATCGGCGCTTTCGGCAGCAGCCTGGGCATCTGGAAGTTTTGATGCCGTCAACGACCCGCCGCTTCTCAACGGAACACCCAATCTTCGGGCAAGTTGACCAATAATGAAATTCGACATGACCGGTTCGGGCATGCCAAAAGTGGGCGCGCCACTTTTAAGGCTCATGGATGACAGAAAATTTCCCAACACAAAAGGAGCGCCCGGTCGTACCAATTGGGTGAATGCCCCAACCATCATGGCTTCCGCCAGAGCCTGGGAAATAGAAGCGGCCGTCGTCACCGGTCCCATTGCGCCGCCGAGAATGAAGGGAGCTGCAATCAGCCCCTGCCCTGCCCCGCAGTAAACCTGTGCTGCTTCGGTGACTACCTTGTCGACCAGTAACGGCGAATTGGTGTTGACGTTACCCATAATGACACAATGGTTCTGCATGAATTCTTCGCCAAACAGAACCTTGGCCATATCCACCGAATCCTGTGCCCTGGATTTTTCGGTGATGGCGCCGAGGAACGGTTTATCGCTGTAACGCATATGTCTGTAAAGCATGTCCAGATGGCGCCAGGATACGGCCACATCACAGGGTTCACAGATCACCAGTCCAGTGTGATGGATGCTGGGTAGTTGCCAGGCAATCTTCACCAGATTTTCCAGATCCTGTATGGCGCCATAGCGGCGCCCTCGTTCGAGGTCGCGCACAAAAGGGGGGCCGTAAACACAACCGAACACCTGGGCCCGGCCACCTATTTGAACACTGCGGGCAGGATTGCGCGCAACCTGGATGAACTGTGAAGGGATGGTTTTGCACAGCTCACGAGCCATGCCCCGGGGTAACTTCACTCTGGTCTGGTTGACATCAGCTCCCGCTTCCTTCCAGAGTCTCAGAGCCTCCGGATCACCCCGAAACTCCAGTCCGATTTCCTGCATCAACCAGTCCGCCTGATCTTCCAGAGTAACCAGCCCCTCTTCATCGAGAAACTCGAAATAGGGAATTTTTCTGGTTATATAGGCTGGCGCTGCAGCCTGGGGTCTTTCTCTTTTGTGACCACGGCCGGATCGCTTTTTCGCAACTCGCCGTCTTGTCCCTGTATTCATACTCTGGTCAAATGTGCTTACAATCCAGCAGTAACCTGCTCCGGCAAGTCCTGCTCAAGTCGCAACGGGACTTTCAGGTATACACCGAATTCCTGTGCAAAATCGCAGCTTACCCTGGCATGAACCTTACCTTGTCGATCAAGAAAACGCTGTTTGTCATGGACAGGGAATATTCCTTCGTGCCAGATACCCGGATGAATATACAACCCCTGACTGCCATCACACCACAATGCGACCACCTTTTCCGGACTCAGATCATCCCCCGACAATGCCACCGGAACTACAAAAGGGTGTTTTTCCAGCGGATAAAATAACTGTCCCCCATCCGGATGATAGTTGAAATGCCACAGCAAAATCTGATCCCGCGGCACACTTGCCCGTTGCCTTTGCGCACACTGAGGGTCACAACTCCAACCGAGTACATAATGCCCGCCAACCGCATCATTGGCGCCCATCAGCACATCCCCGTCCCATTCACCACAGAAAACGCCTTCAACTGTTCCCCCCTGATCACCCGTATCTTCATCTATCGGACGCCAGCCTTGAGCAGGCCAGCGCACAATTTCAATATCCAGTTTGTCAGGGTCGGACACCAGCTTCCCATAGCCTTTGACTGAATGCCGGTCAGCGACGATTAATGGTACTTGATGCAAAGGCAACGAAGGTTTGCTGGCAGCGTCGAACAGATATTGTGGATGGTTACCCATTATACTGGCCCTTGATGGTTTCTTGAGTTGCCTGCTGATGAACGGCTACCGAAAAGACAGCGGCGCCTCAGGATTCAAAGTAGTATAATGATGTCAGCAACAGACTGTCGATGCCATGTTAAATCAGGTTTCCCTGGAAGACAAGTACGATCTGAATCACTCCCGTGCATTCATGACGGGGATTGAAGCGCTGGTTCGGCTGCCCCTGCTGCAACATCAACGGGACCTTGAACAAGGGCTGAATACGGCCGGTTTCATATCCGGGTATCGCGGGTCTCCGCTTGGAACGCTGGATCAGTCTCTGTGGCAGGCGCAGCCGTGGCTGGATAAACATCACATTCATTTCCAGCCCGGTGTAAACGAGGACCTCGCGGCCACTTCCGTCTGGGGCACCCAGCAGACCCATCTTCTGCCCGGAGCCAGGTATGATGGCATATTTTCGATGTGGTATGGCAAGGGCCCCGGAGTGGACCGCAGCATGGATGCGATCAAACATGCCAATTTGTTCGGCACGACAAAATACGGCGGGGTATTGGCCATCGCCGGAGACGACCACGCCTGCAAATCCTCTACCGTACCCCATCAAAGCGAACACATGTTTATCGGGGCTTCGGTACCGGTACTGAATCCTGCCAATGTTCAGGATGTGCTTGATTATGGCCTGATCGGCTGGGCCATGTCGCGATTCAGCGGCTGCTGGGTCGGACTGAAAGCGATCACGGAGAACATGGACTCCGCCATCTCGGCGGACCTCAGCCCGGACCGGGTCAATATAGTAATTCCCCATGCTGTAGAGATACCGGAAGGGGGGTTGAATGCACAGTGGCCAAGCACACCGCTTGAGCAGGAACGATTGCTCAACCGATACCGGATTTACGCGGCCAGGGCATTTGCCTATGCCAATGGGCTTAATACTGTCACTCTCGACACCCCCGGCCCGCGGCTGGGAATTGTCACTTCCGGCAAGGCCTGGCTTGATGTGATGGAAGCGCTGGACAATCTGGGTATTGACCGCACCGTCGCTGGTGAAATCGGCATCCGGGTTTTGAAAGTCGGTATGAATTGGCCTCTGGAGCCGATTTCGACCCATCAATTCGCCAAAGGGCTGAAAGAAATTCTGGTAGTTGAAGAAAAGCGCAGTGTGATCGAAGATCAGATTACCGGTCAACTGTATAACTGGCCGGTTGATGAACGACCGGTTGTAGTCGGCGAGTTTGATGAAAAAGGCAATCATCTGGTAACCAATCTGGGTGAACTCACTCCTGCCATGGTTGCCCGTGCCATCGGCAGCCGCATCACCCGGTTTTATGAAAGCAAAACGATTCGCCGATACCTCGAATTCCTGGATGCAAAAGAGGACCGTCTGTCAAATCTTGGGGATACGCTCACCCGAACCCCTTATTTTTGCTCCGGCTGTCCGCACAATACTTCAACAAAAGTACCTGAAGGCAGCCATGGGCTTGCTGGAATCGGCTGCCACTACATGGCGAGGTGGATGGATCGCCGCACCGAAACCTTTACTCAAATGGGTGGCGAAGGCGCTTCCTGGATCGGACAGGCGCCGTTTACCGATACCCGGCACATATTCCAGAATATCGGCGATGGTACTTATTTTCACAGCGGAATCCTGGCGATCCGGGCTACAATCGCCTCCGGGGTGAACATCACCTATAAAATACTTTACAACGATGCGGTGGCGATGACAGGCGGTCAACCGGTCGATGGATCGATTACCGTAAAAGACATGATTACCCAGCTTCAGGGAGAAGGGGTTAAGCGTCTGGCGGTAGTGGCGGAAGATATCGAAAATACGCGATCCCAACTTCGCGGAATCGCAGACATCAGTCTGCACCCGAGATCAGAATTCGACCAGCTACAACTCGAAATACGGGAAGTAAAAGGGACCAGTGTCATTATCTATGACCAGACCTGCGCTACCGAAAAACGGCGCCGCAGAAAGCGCGGACTGATGCCGGAAAGCCCTGTCCGTGTGTTCATCAATCCGGATATATGTGAAGGTTGCGGCGATTGCAGCACACAATCCAACTGTCTGTCGGTGTTGCCGAAGAATACAGAACTCGGCGTCAAACGCCAGATCGATCAAAACGCCTGCAACATGGATTTGAGCTGCATACAGGGATTTTGCCCCAGTTTCGTTACCGTAAGCGGTGGAAAATTCAAGTCCGGGATGGCTACACGCCAACAGGTTGCGGGCGAGGTCGATCTGAATGAAGCCCTGCCCGAACCGGTACCAGCCGCACTCGAAAAACCCTGGAATATCCTGGTGACCGGAATTGGCGGAACCGGCGTGATTACCGTCGGCTCGCTGCTGGCAATGGCGGCCCACATTGAAGGCAAGGGTTGCTCGACGCTGAACCAGACAGGTCTGGCGCAGAAGTTTGGAGCGGTAGTCAGTCACGTCCGAATCGCCCGGCATCAGGACCATATTCTGACGGTAAGGATTGCAGATGGTGATGCCGACCTGCTCCTGGGTTGCGACCTGGTTGTATCCGCGTCTGGTGAAGCGCTGTCCAGACTCGACCCTGAAAGATCACACTCAATCATCAACAGTTACGAAAATCCGACCGCTGATTTCATCCACAATGAGCACTATCATTTTCCAGCGGAACAAATGCAGTCGTTGATCAGGCAGGAAACCGGCGAAGGCAAAACCGACTTCATCAACGCCACAGGTATCGCCAGCAATTTACTGGGCAATTCGATTGGCGGCAATCTGTTTTTACTGGGCTACGCTTACCAGCGCGGGCTGGTGCCCTTGAGCGAAAAATCCATATCCCGAGCGATTGAAATGAACAATGTCGCAGTACAGTTCAATCATCTGGCTTTCCTCTGGGGGCGGCATGCGGCGAACAATCCGGAGGCAGTTCAAAGCCGGGCAGGCCTCACCGAAACCGACAACCAGACACTGATTGAGATTGACGATATCATCGAGTGGCGTTATCAATATCTGGTCGATTACCAGGACAAAATGTACGCAGACCGTTACCTGAATCTGGTCAACCGGGCAAAACAGCGGGCAAGAGAGGTGACCCCGACGGATCACCATTCACTGACTGAGGCCATTGCAAAATATTACTTCAAACTGCTGGCTTACAAGGACGAGTATGAGATTGCCCGACTGTTTACAAGCGGAAACTTCATTGAAAGCATCAAAAAGCAATTCGAGGGCAATATCAAATTCACATTCCACATGGCGCCTCCACTGATTTCAAAATCGGATCCCTTGACCGGACATTTGATCAAGCGTGAGTTTCCCGGCATCACATTAAAGATTTTTTCGATCCTTTCCCGCCTGAAATTCCTGCGTGGCAGCGTCCTGGATGTTTTTGGCAGGACGACAGAACGCAAACTTGAAAGACGACTCATTTTAGAATATGAAGAGGATGTAAACCTGATACTGGACGCACTCACCGAACGAAATATTCATATCGCGACAGAAATTGCCGGTTTGCCCGAAATGATCAAAGGCTATGGGCACATTAAAAACCGGAATATTGAAAAATTTCGGGACAGCCGAAACGCTCTGGTCAAAAAATTCAGGGCGCCTGAACTGTCAGTAGTGGTTAATCCGTAGGGACAACCCCCCGTGGTTGTCCGAGCATCGTACGGACAACCCCCCGTGGTTGTCCGGGGAACGACGGAGGGGGCGGGAATTGACGAACGGCGGGGATCAGGCAAAAAATCCTGACAATCGCGATATCGCGGTATCCACAAGCCCTTTGAAAAGATCCTTGTGGGTGACCATTCTGATCGGATGACGGTCACCAAACAGCACGTTTTGCCGTCTCGCAAATTCATAAAAGCCATCATAATTACCATCTTTCAGATTGAAGAAAACCATATTGGTATTCGCCTGTTCGGTGGTTAACTCAATGCCGTCAAACTGGCTCAGTTGTGCATGCAAATGATTGGCGAGTTGATGGTCTTCAATCAATCGGCCAATATTGTTTTCCAGGGCAAACAATCCCGCAGCGGCCAGTATTCCTGATTGCCTCATACCACCGCCGACCGTTTTTCGCCAGCGCAGGGCGATTTCAATTAATCTGGCAGAACCCGTCAACACCGAGCCTACAGGCGCGCCCAAACCCTTGGAAAGGCAAATCGAGACCGTATCGAACCGGGAAGTGATTTCTGAAACATCGACGCCCAGAGCTGTAGCCGCATTGAATACCCTGGCGCCATCCAGGTGCATGGCGATATTATACCGATCACATAGCTGCCGGGCCTGCCTGAAGTAGTCCAGTGGAACGGCGATCCCTGTAGTAGTGGTATTTTCCAATGCAAGCAATCGGGTTTTGGCAAAGTGAATATCATCGGCCTTGATGGCGCCTTCAATTCGTGTCAGGTCGATGATTCCGGCAGCGGTCCTTTCCAGTGGTTGCGGCTGAATTCCACCCAGGACAGCGGCGCCCCCTCCTTCGTATTTATAGGTATGCGCGGTCTGGCCGACAATATATTCATCGCCTCGCTGGCAATGGCTCAGCAGTGCGACCAGATTGCTCTGGGTTCCCGAGGGAAAGAACAGCGCCGACTCATGTCCTGTTATTTCCGCCATGCGATCCTGTAATGCAGTGGTGGTCGGGTCTTCGCCATAAACATCATCTCCAACTTCAGCCCTTAGCATTGCCAATCTCATGGCCTCACAGGGTTGGGTAACGGTATCACTGCGTAAATCTATTATGGGTCGGGTCATTTTCGTTACCCTTTTCCTGAAAGAATAGTTAATAATCCGGCCGAAAGCCGGATAAAATCAGTGTTGACTATTGATACAGCCCTGCCTGACAGAGCAAGGAATTATTGTATCAGTCAATTTATACATACATTGTCGGATTTTAACATCATTAATTGAACACCCCTGCTCATATTATATTCAGCCTGGCGCTGCTCGGCCCGCACAGAGCGGCGAAGTTTGCTGTGGCCATAACGATGGGGGCATTGCTTCCCGATGTCATGATGATGGTATTCTATGCCTTCGAAAAGTGGATGCAGGTCCCTGAGCAGATAATCTGGAATCAGCACTATGCTCAGCCGTTTTGGCAAAATATCTTCGATCTGACAAATTCGATTCCGATTTTCGCCGCCGCCGCCATTATCTGTGCTTATCTGAAACGATATTCATGGATGTTTCTATGGATCAGCAGCATTATCCATTGTCTGCTGGATTTCTGGGTACATCGTGAAGACAGCCATCGGCACTTTTTCCCGTTTTCAGATTATCGTTTTATCAGCCCGGTTTCTTACTGGGACCCTGCTCATTATGGTGGTGTCATAAGTATTCTGGAAATCGTGTTTTTTGCGATTGGGTGTGTCGTTCTATGGACCGCAAATCGAACTGTGCCGCGGCAGATAATGACGATGTCCACATTGCGGGTCATTGTGCTCATTACCGGAGTGATCTATGCCGGTTTTTTCTACTTTGTTGTCACCACATGGAGCAGCGTATAAAGTAAAAGCCAAAGGTAATATAATAATCACAATGAACATGCCGGATTTAATCACCCTTCCCAATGGTGACAGCCCACTGCCTGCTTTCAGCAGCAACGAAATGGATAGCCGACTCTCGAAGCTGCGGCGGGCGCTGTCAGATATCGGGGTTGATGCTGCTCTTTTTACTTCGTATCACAATATCAACTACTATAGTGATTTTCTGTATTGTCAGTTTGGAAGGCTTTATGGGTTAGTGGTGGACGACTCGAATCAAACCACGATTACCGCCAATATAGATGGAGGTCAACCCGGGCGCCGAACCTATGGCGGCAATCTGATTTATACCGACTGGAAACAGGATAACTGGTTCAGAGCGGTAAAAAAACTGGTGGCGGGCGCCAAAACGGTCGGCGTGGAGTTTGATCATATCAGTGTCCAGAACCTGGATAAGCTGGAAGTGGCTTTGCCTGAGAGTAAAATTGTGGATATTTCGACTGAGACCATGCGTTTGAGGATGATCAAATCCGATGAAGAGATCGCCCACATCACTAAAATGACTGCGATTGCTGACATGGGTGGCGCCGCCTGTGTAGAGGCCATCGATGTGGGAGTGCCCGAATATGAGGTGGCATTGCATTCAACACAAACCATGGTGCGGGAAATAGCCAGAACCTGGCCGGATGGAGAATTAATGGATACCTGGACCTGGTTTCAATCTGGAATCAACACCGACGGCGCACATAACCCGGTGACTTCAAGGAAAATCGAAAGTGGGGATATCCTGAGTCTGAACTGCTTTCCGATGGTTGCAGGATATTATGCCGCGCTGGAGCGCACGCTGTTTTGCCAGTTTGCCAGCGATCAGAATATTCATTTGTGGGAGGTAAATTGCAAGGTTCATGACGCAGGCAAGGCGATGATAAAGCCGGGAGCCAGATGCTGTGACATCGCGAATGCATTAAACGAAATTTATGCCGAATACGATCTATTGAAATATCGCACATTTGGCTACGGACATTCTTTTGGTGTGCTTTGCCATTATTATGGCCGTGAACCCGGGCTGGAATTGCGCGAATACATCGACACGGTATTGGAGCCGAATATGGTGGTGTCAATGGAGCCGATGATCATGTTACCGGATGGACTGCCAGGGGCGGGAGGCTATCGGGAACATGATATCATTGTGGTAACCGAAGACGGAAACCGCAACATTACCGGATTCCCTTACGGTCCTGAAAACAATATTATTAACCAAGGTTGACCAGACGGGGAAACCGAAATCCTGAAATGACCATTCGTCATCATATCCTTCTGCTTATGGTTCTGGTGGCGACGTGGTTTCTGCTCTCCGGGCACTATACGGCATTATTGACCGTACTTGGATTGCTGTCCTGCGCTATTTGCCAGGCGGTTTATCATCGCATCCGGACCGACACCGGCTTAACGGGCATTTCACTGAATCCTTTGTTGCTGACAAAGTACATCGGATGGCTATTGACCGTGATCGTCAAGTCAAATATTGCGGTAATCAGCGCAATTGTCAGCGGCAGGGATATATCCCCGAAAATCTTTGAAGTGGAAACATTGAACCTGAATGAACTCGGGCAGGTTATCTATGCGAACTCGATAACCCTGACGCCGGGCACCGTAAGCACGGAGATAACTGAAGGTAAAATTCAGGTACACGGACTTCTGGCGGGCGCCGAAAACAGTTTGGCCGATAATCGGATGCAGGCTCAGGTGCAAAAACTGGTGTCGGGTTAGCATAAGCGAATGGAGGAACTGTATTTTATTGTTCTGTTGATACTCTTTGTGTCGATGTTGTGCTCATTGATCCGGTCCGGTCTGGGTCCCACCTGGTTTGACAGGGCACTTTCGGTAAACTCCTTTACAACCAAGATAATTCTGACGATTTCTGTCTATCTGTTTGCTGTCGGTCAGCCACAATATATCGACATTGCATTGCTTTATGGATTGATCAACTATGTCGGAACACTGGCATTGATCAGTTACATCAATCGCCAGATGGTCCCGAAAGAACACGGAAACAACCCATGATTGATCTGCTGGGAGGGGTGTTTTTATTTCTGGGATCAGTGGTGATACTGGTTGGCGGCTTTGGTCTGTTGCGGTTACCCGATTGCTTCAGCCGACTTCACGCCGCCGGGGTGATCGATACTCTGGGTGCATGGCTGGTATTACTCGGTCTTATGGTTTTATCCACTTCCATTGTGATTGCATTCAAGGTCTTCCTGCTGATCATCCTGTTATTTTTTCTCTCCCCCGTGAATTCCCACGGACTTTCGGGAATGGCTCTGAAATCCGGCCTGCGACCCTTCACCAACAAGCCATCCTGACCGAAACTGTAAAATGATTGAAATTATCAATATTGGGATGGACATCGGTCTGCTCGGGATTTTGCTGGCCTCAGCCGTGTTGATTCTGCGAAGTGGAAACCTGCTTGCGATTACTTTGTTTTCAACCGTCTACAGCTTGTCGATCTGTGCACTTTTTGTGATTTTGGATGCAGTGGATGTGGCCTTTACAGAAGCTGCGGTAGGCGCCGGGATTTCCACCGTTTTGATCCTGGCAGTGATCAAGCACAAAGATGAATCCCTTGCCCCCCGCTGGCCCAGCGCAATTTCTATTGTGCTTGGGTTGGGTCTGGGCGCACTGTTGATAGTCGGAACACTGGATATGTCGATGTATGGCAACCCGCTGGCGCCGGTCCATTTGCACCTTGCGCCACGATTTCTCGGTCAGTCCGGGACTGAGACGGGTATTCCCAATGTGGTGACATCCGTACTTGCCAGTTACAGGGGCTACGATACCCTCGGAGAGGTGGTGGTAATTTTCACCGCGGGTCTGGCGGTCCTGTTGTTGCTCTCCCCTGCAACTACGGATACAGGCAGACAACTGGAGAATCAACAAAACCAGAGCTGGCTGCCTGCAACCAATCCGATCCTGAAGGCTGCTCTGTTACGCGTCATCCCTCTGGTTTTGTTGTTCGCCCTGTATGTACAGTTTCATGGCGACTATGGTCCTGGCGGTGGATTTCAGGCAGGTGTGATTTTTGGCGCAGGGTTTATTACCTACGGCCTGTTATGCGGCTCGAAAAGGTTGCTGGCCGTATTGAGCGAGCGCTGGATTACCATCGGCATGGCAGCCGGTATGTTGATTTATGCAGGGACCGGGTTAGCGGCTATGTGGCGTGGTGGAAATTTCCTTGATTATTCCGTCCTGGCCGAAACTCCGACAGCCGGGCAGCATGCCGGCATTCTCCTGATTGAACTCGGTGTCGGCGTTACCGTTGCGTTTACCATGATTTCCCTTTTCATCTGTTTTAGCCAGAATCAGGATTGATAAGTGAGCGCGGATTTATCTCATCTGGCGCCGGGGCTGTTCAACTACTGGGTCGCTGTCACCCTGTTTGTTCTGGGCCTGATTATCGTCTTGGACAGCCACAACATGATAAAGAAACTGATCGGGTTGAACCTGCTTCAGTCCGCGGTTTTTTTGTTGTTTATCACCACAGGCAAAGTGACAGGCGGTCATGCTCCGATTCTTGATCAGTCGATTGAAATCTACAGCAACCCGCTGCCCCATGTACTGATTCTGACTGCCATTGTCGTCGGTGTGGCTACCATGGCGCTTGGACTTGCCCTGGTGGTACGAATTCGCCGCGTTTACGGCACTGTCGATGAGAATAAAATCCAGCACAACCCGGAAGTGGAACCGGAAATTATTCCATGAGTGTGATAGCAGATAGTCATTTACCTGTATTGCAGGTGATCGTGCCGATGTTGCTGGCGCCACTGTGTATCTTGATTGGCAACAAGGCGGTAGCCCGTGGTTTCATGCTGACTGCAGCGATAGTGATGTTCGGGATCAGTGTGATGCTGATGTCCGGCGTACTCGATGGTCGCGAATACATCTATGAACTGGGCGGCTGGGCAGCGCCCTGGGGCATTGAATATCGTGTCGATCACGTTACCGCATTTGTGCTTTTGACTATCAACCTTGTGCACTTGTGGGCATCGGTTTTTTGTCTCGCCGGAAATCATGACAATCCCGATGAAACCGGTCGACCGGCATTTTATGCAGCGTGGTTACTGTGTATCGCCGGATTGAATGGCATGGTAGTCACCAATGATGCCTTCAATATGTTCGTTTTTCTCGAAATCAGTTCGCTTGCAACATATGTGCTGATCAGTTGCGGTCGAGACCCCAGGGCATTGCTTGCGGCATATCGTTACCTGATTATCGGTGCGGTCGGCGCCACATTCGTACTGCTTTCGATTGGACTTTTATATATGCAGACAGGCACATTGAATATTTCTGATCTGGCTGTGCGGATTGCTGAAAAGGGCGCTGATCGAACGATCATAATGGCAATGTCGTTTTTTGTTATTGGTATTGGCATCAAGTGCGCCATATTTCCATTGCATGACTGGTTGCCGAATGCCTATACCTACGCCCCTGATTCGGTAACGGTTTTATTGTCGGGGACGGCAACCAAGGTTGCGCTGTATGTACTACTGCGTTTCCTGCATGATCTGTTCAGCGCCGACTTCAGTATCCTGGTCATGCCATTGGACTGGGTCCTGATCGTCAGTGGCATTCTCGGTATGCTTCTGGCGCCCCTGATTGCACTGCGCGAATCCAGCCTGAAGCGGATGTTTGCCTGGTCCAGCGTGGCACAGGTATCCTATATTGTGGTCGGGATCGGCCTCGGAACAACGGCAGGGGTAGCCGCGGCGCTGTTGCACCTGTTCAATCATTCGATCATTAAAGCAGTGATTTTCATGGCTGTCGGGATCCTCATTGCCCGAACCGGTACGGCAAGGATAAAGCATCTCGGCAGTGTCGCCCATCATCATCGTTTTGTCTGCTATATCCTGTTGTTCGGCGGCTTAAGCCTTATCGGACTTCCCGGCACAACAGGCTTTGTCAGCAAATGGGTACTGGTGACCGCGGTAATAGACAAGGGGTCGTGGTGGCTGGCGATTCCAGTATTGGCAGGATCACTGGCCAGTGCCTCCTATATCTGGCGGATCGTGGAAACGTTGTGGGCAAAACCTGCGCATCTTGAGTTTGGTGCACAGTCAGCTAAAATCCATTTCGTCGAGTGGTTTCCGCTGGTCATCATGACGTCTCTTGCGCTGTGGTTTGGACTCAATGCATCCTGGATCACAGAGGCCGCGACTCTTGCTGCACACAGCCTGGTCGACACTGGAATCATGGTGGTGAAATAATGTTTGAAGGGATACTGCCTGGCCTGTGCGTCCTGTCACCGTTTGTGGGCGCCTGTGCAGTCGTTGCCAGCAGAAAATCACCTACCTCAAGAGATGCCGTGCTGATTGTAACCGGACTGGTCACTCTGGCCTTGCTTGTTACCCTGTTTCTGCATCTTGACCAGTATCATCACGTTCAGGTTCTGTTCGAAATACTGCCCGATCTACGTATCGCTTTTCATGTCGAACCCTTAGGGTTGATCTTTGCACTCAGCGCCGGCCTGTTATGGCCGATCACCTCGGTTTATTCCATCAGCTATCTGAAAGCGGGAGGCGATCAGCACCAAACCCGTTTCCATGCCCTGTTTTGTGTCGCCATTGGCAGCGTCATGGGTATCTCTTTTGCAGAAAACCTTTTTACCCTGTTCCTGTTTTACGAGGTACTTACTTTTTCCACCTGGCCCCTGGTTACCCACAGTCGTACCCCGTCTGCGGTTGCAGCGGGCCGGGTTTATCTGGGTGTGTTACTCACCACTTCGCTGTTGTTGTTTCTGCTCGCGATTGTATTGGTGGGCAATTATGGTGAAGGAATTTCGTTTGTACCAGGAGGGGTATTGTCCGAAACACCGCCGTTTCTGGTCGGGATTCTGGTATTCCTGTTTCTGTTTGGTATCGGTAAGGCTGCGGTAATGCCCTTTCACCGGTGGCTGCCCAGAGCCATGATCGCACCCACTCCGGTCAGTGCGTTGCTGCATGCTGTGGCGGTCGTCAAGGCTGGCGTGTTTTCCATCCTCAAGATCAGCGTCTATATTTTTGGCTTCGACACACTGCAGTCGTTGCCATTCCACAACCTGATTCTCTGGATTCCCGCAGTCACCATATTGCTGGCATCGGTCATCGCCATGCGACAGGATGATCTGAAGGCCCGGCTTGCCTATTCAACAGTGAGTCAATTGTCCTATATCGTGCTGGGGGCATTGATGGCCAACCAGATGGCCATGGTGGGCAGCGGATTGCACATCACCATGCATGCTTTCGGCAAGATCACCCTGTTTTTCTGTGCCGGCGCCATCATGGTGCTTGCTGGTAAGCACAAGGTATCGCAGATGGATGGACTGGGTTCGGCCATGCCGTGGACATTTTCTGCGTTCTTTCTGGCATCACTGTCGATAGCCGGGCTGCCACCGGCGGGCGGCTTGTGGAGCAAGTGGTATCTGGCCCTGGGCGCCCTGGAGCAGGGACAGATCGCTTTGCTTGTGGTATTGATGATCAGTTCGCTGTTGAATGTGTACTATCTGACCGCGATTCCGCTAAGGGCTTTTTTCCTGAAAGGCGAGAGTTCGGGGCAGAGTCTCGAAACCAACCGGGGGCTGATTATCCCGCTTGTGGTGACCATGTCGGCAAGTATTGCGCTGTTCTTCATTGCCGATCAAATTGCGTCATTTATTCAACAAGTTGCGATATGACGGGTGAAAAAATGAACAGGATAATCGAAAAATTCAATCAATTGACAGGGAGAGTGCGCAAGGGACTGGCGGTTTTTTTCGGATTGTGTGGAATCTTGCTTTTTCTTGATCTGTTTTTACATAAACATGGCGACTACTGGTGGAACTTTTTCGGATTTCACACTCTGTTCGGCTTTGTTGCCTGCGTAGTACTGGTGCTGGTTGCAAGCTGGATGAGAAAACCGCTGATGCGGGATGAGCATCACTACGACAAAAAGTCGGAGTCGAAGTCGAAATGATCAACGCTCCATTTCTCATTTTCCTCATCGGCGCTGCCTTGAGCCTGACGGTTCGCGGGAATTTGCGCAAGACCATCATGCTGGTGACACCGGTTGTCGGGTTGATCAATCTGGTCACATTGGATCAATCCCTGTCCTGGTCCGTGCAGTGGCTGGACCTGGAACTGGTTCTGTTTCAGGTTGACAGGCTGAATTTTATTTTCGGCGTGCTTTTCCACATTGCTGCAATCATTGCCATTATTTATGCCTGGCATGTGAACGACCGGCCTCAGCAATTGGTTGCTCTGCTCTATCCTGGCAGCGCACTCGGGGTGGTCTTTGCCGGTGACTGGCTGACCCTTTTTATATTCTGGGAATGTCTTGCTATCAGCTCGGTTTTCTTTATTACTGCAAGACGTACGCCAACCGCGATCAGAGCGGCTCTGCGCTACCTGGTTTTTCAGATTGTATCCGGGGTGCTGTTGTTGAGCGGTGCGCTGGTGATGCTGCATGAGACCGGTGATATTTCGGTGGGGCCGCTGGACCTTGATCATCCGGGCGCCAAATTTCTGTTGCTGGCGTTCGGAATCAAGGCAGCATTTCCGCTCCTGCACAACTGGCTGACCGATGCCTATCCACAAGCAACTGTTTCAGGCACGGTTTTCCTGAGCGCATTCACCACCAAGGTTGCCGTTTATGTGCTTGCACGTTCATTCACCGGGCTCGACATGCTTGTCTATATCGGTGCAATCATGGCCTGTTTCCCGATTTTCTACGCGGTGATAGAGAATGATCTGCGGCGTGTGCTCGGATACAGCATGATCAATCAGATCGGCTTCATGATTTGTGGCATCGGTATCGGCACCGAACTGGCAGTCAACGGGGCGGTAGCGCACGCATTCAATGATGTAATTTTCAAGGGGTTGCTGATGATGTCGATGGGGGCGGTGCTGTTTCGTACCCGTGAAATGCGCGGCTCTGAACTCGGTGGTCTGGCACGGTCGATGCCCAAAACCACTGGACTGTGTATTGTCGGCGCGGCCTCGATATCTGCATTCCCGCTGTTCAGCGGTTTTGTCAGTAAATCCATGGTAATGGCCGCATTGCTGATTGAGAACCATGAAATTGTATGGCTGGCAATGTTGTTTGCGTCTGCCGGGGTTTTTCATCATGCCGGAATCAAAATACCCTACTTTGCCTTTTTCGCTCATGACTCTGGAAAACGGCCGGACGAAGCCCCGGCACATATGCTGATCGCGATGTCGATAGCCGCTTTACTGTGTATTTTCATCGGCTGTTACCCCTGGTTGCTGTATCACTATCTGCCGTATCCGGTGGATTACATACCGTTCGATATTCCCCATGTCGTTGAGCAGACCCAGTTGCTGTTTTTCTCGGCGCTGGCTTTTATCTGGCTACAGCTACAGGGTCTGTATCCACCCGAATTGAAGTCGACCAATCTCGACAGTGATTGGTTTTACAGGAAACTCTGGCCCGGGATATATCGTCACATCGCTGCATCTGCCGATCGTTTGCATCGAGGCTTCATGGGGATACTTTCCGGCGTGGCCGTTTCATTGACGCCTGTAGCACGAAAACAATCATACGATCTGCTTATGCCATGGTCGGTGCGACGAATGGTTATGATTGTCATGGTGCTGCTGACCATCGTATTATTGCTGTTCTATATTTCCGGCATGACTAATTAACCTGGGATCAGGCGGCGCCCTTGACAATATCCGTAGACCGTATAAAACAGGCCCTCACCGCAGTACGATATCCGGTTTCATCTTCCTTGACCCTGCCGCCCGAGTGTTACCATGATGACGGCTGGCTGGAGCATGAGATGAATTGCCTGTTCAGACGGGGATGGTTCGGTATCGGCAGGCGGGATCAATGGCGCACTCCGGGTGACTACCAAGCGATCGAAGTTGCAGGAGTGCCGATTGTTGTCATCATGGACAAGGACGGCAAACTGCAGGCATTGTCAAATTCATGCCTGCATCGAAGTAGCCGGATCATGACCGGAACAGGCAGTTGCAAGGCGATGGTCTGCCCTTTTCACGGCTGGAGCTATGACACACGGGGTCAGTTGATCTCCGCTCCCAGAATGGAAACCGCAGACTGTTTCTCGGAAAAACAGTACAGCCTGAAAAAGTTCAACGTAGAAAGTCTGGACGGGTTTGTTTTTCTCAGCCTGGAAGAAAGCCCGGTTTCACTGGCGAAGTGGTCAGGAGATTTCGAACAGGTTCATGCACCGTGGTCACTGGAAGAACTGGTCACCGGCCGCAGCAGGACCTTCGATGTCAATTGCAACTGGAAACTGTTTATTGAAATATTCAATGAATACTATCACTTGCCTCTGGTACACCCGCAGTCACTCAACCACTACTACCCTGAACCCGAACCCGCTGATGTGGTCATCGGGGAATACACGACCCAGTTTGGCGCCACCGCCGGCAACCCTGCATTGCTGGACGAAAACCAGGCTCAATCCTTCCCAGTGATCCCGACTCTCGGCGAAAAGGAGAGAAATGGAACGCGCTACACCTGGATCTACCCCAACCTGACCTTCGCAGCCAGTATGGATTGCATGTGGATATATCATGTCTATCCGATTACGTCGAAATCCACCCGAGTGGTGCAAACCGTTTGCTTTCCACCCGAGACAACCCATCGGGATGACTTCGGCGAAAAATCTGAAATGTACTACCAACGCTTCGATTTTGCTATCGACGAAGATATTCCTGCGTTGGAACGACAGCAAGCCGGCATGCAATCCCCTTATGCCGTTCAGGGAAGATTTTCCGCGCTGGAACCGTGTGTCGGGAATTTCGCCTGCTGGTACTCACAAGCGACCCGCAATCAATCCCCGTAGGGGACGGCCCCGTGCCGTCCCGAACAACCCTCCGCCTAATCGTAGGGGACGGCCCCCGTGCCGTCCCGTTCATCCGGTCAACCCGGACGCCTGAACATCAGGTAAAACGCCAGCAGGGTTAACAGGATCAACCAGATCAGGCTCCAGCCGGGCATCGATATGCCAAGCAATGTCCAAAGTACCTCTGCACATTCCCCTGAACCTTTGAATACTGTTTCCAGCATTTTTGTAAAGGGCATCACATCCAGCATGAAGTCGAGTCCGGGTCCGCACTCGGGAACCTGATCGGCAGGAAGATTTTGCAGCCAGACATGGCGTGCCGCAATGCCGGCGCCGGTCAGGCCGACCAGGATTGCAAGCCCGCTGTAACCCTTTCTGCCCCACCCATCCGGGTTGTGCAAAAAACCCGCCAGAAACACAACACCCAACGCGATGAAAGCGATGCGCTGGAAAATACAAAGTGGGCAGGGGTCAAGCCCCTCGACATGTTGAAAATATATCGCCAGGGCAACCAGCCCGGCGCATTCCAAAAAGCCAATCAGGGAAAGGGTTCTGTACGTGGTCATATTAAAAAGTAAGTCAAATTGCGCCTGTGCGGCCACCGTCAACGGTTATTGTCTGCCCGGAGATAAAATCCGAACTGGAGATCAGAAAATGTGCTGTCCTTGCGATATCCTGCGGGTCACCGATTCGTTTGAGCGGAGTCCGGGAAATCAGTTGCTGACGGGCGTTCTGGTCATTATCGTTTTTCGGCCAGAGAATCGCCCCCGGCGCTATTGCATTGACCCGCACATCAGGGCCGAGTTCCCTCGCCAGCGATTGGGTGATGGACACGAGACCAGCTTTTGAAGCGCAATAGGCAGAGTGATCCAATAGCGGATGCTGTGCATAAATATCGGTGATATTAACGATAGTGCCTTTTGTCTTTTTAAGAAAAGGCGCCGCGGCCCTGGACAGAAAATAAGGCGCCTTGAGATTGACATCCATTAATTCATCCCACTCCCGCTCGCTGCAGGAGGCCAGTGGAGTTGGGAAGAAAGCCGAGGCATTGTTGATCAAACCATCCAGTCGTCCTGATCTGTCGATAGTTTCGCGGAGCATTTCTCCCAGACTGGAGATATTTCTGAGATCGGCCTGGATTATTGAGGCAGAATCAGGGCGAACATGGCACAACTCATGTTTTAATGATTTTGCTGCTTGAGCGCTTTGGTTGTAATGGATTATGACGTGCATGCCCTGTGAGTGCAGATAACGCGCCGTACAGGCGCCAATTCGCCGCGCTCCCCCGGTAATCATAATTACCCTGCTGGATGAATCACTCATGTTTTTAACGGCTGCCTGACCGGCGGTCTATTGTTCACAATTATCGGTGCCTGTATACTCGCTTTCTTGTTAGGGACTGACAGATCAAGCGTTATGCCAAATCCACCTGACCAGATTCAACTGCAACACAGTAGTACACTCTCAAAACGAATCAAGGAAGAGATCAGGGATAATCAGGGGTGGATCGGCTTCGACAGGTTCATGGATCTGGCATTATACTCCCGAGGACTCGGTTACTACAGTGCGGGGTCGGTTAAATTGGGTGCGACCGGCGATTTTATCACCGCGCCGGAGCTCGGCAATCAGTTTGCCGGATGTCTCGCCCGACAGTGCATGGAAATTTTCGATCAACAGGACAAAATGTCTGCCGACGGCAATTCCTTGCGCACCATTGTCGAATTTGGCGCCGGTACCGGGAAACTCGCTCGGGATATACTGACCTGCTTCAGACAGAGTGAGTGCAGTATCGATCAGTATTTGATCATGGAAACCAGCCCGGAATTAAAACAAAGACAAAAACAGACCATTGAAAGACATTGTCCGGAATTTATCCAAACCATAAACTGGTTGACCGACATTCCGCAATCCGGCCTGAGCGGGGTGGTGATCGCTAATGAGTTGCTGGATGCGTTACCGGTCACCCGATTCGAAATTGACCACAGCGGAGTCCCCTTGCAGGTTGGGGTGAGTCTTGAGAATGACGAATTCAGATTGCGCCTGTCATCCGACCTGTTGGAACCCCGACTTGCCGAGCGGCTGTCCCGGTTCGATCTGCCAACCGGATATCAAAGCGAGATTGGAGTTGCAGCCGAAGCCTGGGTGCGAACGGTTGGGGAGAAATTGACCCAGGGCGTTATCATCGTGATTGATTATGGCTTCCCGCAAAGGGAATTTTATCACCGGGACCGGATGGGTGGCACACTGATGTGTCACTATAGACATATCGCCCATGACAATCCGTTTCTCTATCCGGGGTTGCAGGATATTACCGCTCATGTCGATTTCAGTGCGCTGACGGAAGCAGCGTTTGATGCGGGGATGGGCCTGGCGGGCTACTGTAATCAGGCTGCGTTTCTACTTTCACTGGAGTTGCTGGATTTTTCACAGGATGGAGGCATCGATAAATATACCTTTGATGCGCCCTGCCCGGAATCACTGGCAAGACTTCAGGAAATCAGGAAGCTTACGTTGCCGCATGAAATGGGAGAGCTGTTCAAAGTGCTCGCCCTGACCAAAAACCATCACACCCCCTTAAGCGGATTCAAGATGCAAAATCACCGGTATAGATTATGACGGAATGGCTTCAGGCTTTCTGGCTTGCGCTACTTCAGGGAATAACAGAATTCCTGCCGATATCAAGTTCCGGGCATCTGGCCCTGGTTCCGGCACTGTTCGACTGGCCGGATCAGGGGTTGCCTTTTGATGTTGCCATACATGTCGGTACCCTGACAGCGATAGTGATCTATTTCCGCAAGGACCTCGCCCTGATTCTGGGCGACTGGGTCCGATCCCTGTATACAGGACAGACAACAATCCATAGCAAACTGGCCTGGTTTGTCGTGTTTACAACGGTTCTCACCGGCATCGCCGGTCTGGCATTGGAAGAAGTGGTTATCAACGTGGCGAGAAAACCGGTTCCAATCGCCATTGCGACCCTGTTTTTCGGAATTGTTCTCGGCATGACTGACAGGCTGGGAAGGAAAACCAGAGTACTTGAAACTCTTGGCTGGAAAGATGTTTTTGTGATTGGCTCCGCTCAGGTGCTGGCGCTGATTCCAGGTACTTCCCGTTCCGGGATAACCATATCCGCCGGACTGATGTTAGGTTTGACCCGGGAGGCTGCCACTCGATTTTCGTTTCTGATGGCCATCCCGATCATTACACTGGCCGGAATCTGGCAAACCAGAAATATCATTGTTGATTCGACTCAAACCGGATGGCAGACACAGTGGGAAATTCTGGTTTTTGCGGCCCTCGTTTCAGCGATTGTTGCGTTTGTCTGCGTGCATTATTTCCTGCAATTCGTACAACGTTTCAGCTTGATGCCTTTCGTGATATATCGGCTGATTTTAGGAGTGATTTTACTGGCGCTGTTCCTGTAAAATCACGCCTTTTGAATCTGCGGAAATATTGTTGAAATGAGAATGACTGCCGGACAATTTCGCAAATGGCCGAATAAAGCCATCACCCTGCTGGGCATGTCCGGGGTGGGTAAAACAACATTCAGTTCGAAGCTGCCTTCCGATACCTGGTTTCACTACTCTGGGGATTATCGCATCGGCACAAAATATCTTGATGAGCCGATCCTTGACAACATAAAAGCCCATGTGATGCAGAACGACTTCCTTCGGGGTTTATTGTTGAGTGATTCAATTCACATCCGTAACAACATTACCACCGAGCATTTGCACCCGATTTCGCAGTTTCTGGGTATGATCGGCAACCCTGAACTCGGCGGTCTGGATGTCCAGGAGTTCAAACGCAGGCAAGCGCTTTTTCGCGACGCCGAAGTGCAGACCATGTCCGATGTCAGTCTGTTCATGAAAAAAGCCCGGCAGATTTATCGATACCCTCACTTTGTCAATGACGCTGGCGGCAGTGTTTGCGGTCTCAACGACGAAGAATGCTGGCAACACTTGTCGGAAGTCACCGCAATCCTGTATCTTGAGGCAAGCGATGAAATGGAGCAGTTGCTGCTGGAGCGAGCCGTACAGAACCCCAAGCCACTGTTCTACGAAAATGAATTTCTTGATCAGCACCTGCAAATGTATCTTGAGCACAATGATTTGAAACTTGTCAGCGAGATCGTTCCGGAGGAGTTTTTCCAATGGGTGTTTCCGCGCCTGATGGGTTTTCGCAAATCCCAGTATCAGGCTATCGCGCACAAATACGGTTATACAATCAATGCAGAAAGAATTCTCGAATCGCGCGATGAAAAAGACATCATTGACCTGATTTGCAGCAGCATGAACGACGAGAGCATTGATTGACGTTTGATATGCCTCTGGTTGCCCATTCCGATTTACCCAGTTTTGATCGACTCCGCCAGGAAGGGCAGGAAGTACTGCTCCCGGGCAGGGCAGAAAAACAGGATATCAGAGAAATGCACATCGGTTTTCTTAACATGATGCCCGATGCGGCATTACAGGCCACCGAAAGACAATTTCTGAGACTGGTCGGGTCCTGTAATCGAATTGCACAATTTTATGTTCACCTGTTTACCTTTCCCGGGATTCCCAGAGACGAATCCACAAAGCAACACATTGATAAATATTACCGCAGCTTTGAAGAATTAAAGGAATCCGGCCTTGATGCATTGATTTTGTCAGGCGCCAATCCGATACTAAGTGATATTTCGCAGGAACCCTTCTGGCAGCCGCTTGAGGAAGTGATTGATTGGGCCAAAACCAACGTTTGCTCGGTAATGTGTTCCTGCCTGGCGACGCACGCTATCGTCCAGCAATTATGGGGAATTGAGCGTTACCGGCTGCCACGGAAGCGATGGGGTGTTTATTCCAACCGCATCACTGATCAATATCATCCACTGACCATCAACATTGACAGTCGATTCGATGCCCCGCATTCCCATGTCTATGAGGTCAATTCAAACCAGTTTCGGCAAGCAGGTTTAATCGTCCTGGCAGAAAGCCGGGAATCGGATTTGCATCTGGGGGTGAGCCCTGACGGATTGCGATTTGTGTTCTTCCAGGGGCATCCGGAATATGACGCAGTAAGCCTGTTGAAAGAGTATAAAAGGGAGGTCGTTCGATTTGCCAATGGAGTGCGTCCGGATTACACACTCCCTCCTGAACACTATTTCTTCGGTGAGGCGATGGAAGTGATTACCGCTTATGAACGCGAAGTACTGCAGCACAAGGGGGACGAAAGTAATCTGAGACCCTTTCCGGAAGAAGAACTGTCCCGTCTGGTTGATATCACATGGTCGGATACCGGCAAGGCCCTTGTCAATAACTGGCTGGGCCTGATTTATCAAGTCGCAAATAAGGACAGGAAGAAGGTATTCATGGATGGAATAGATCCCGACGACCCACTGGGGTTAATCGCTTCGGGCAATATTTGACCCGAATCTGCCGTCAGCTTCCTGCCATTTTCCTGCGATTCCAGTTGATTCAGGATAAATGCGGTCTGGAAAGATAGTCGTCAGAACTCATTTCAATCAAGCGGCTGGCGGTACGTTTAAAAGGTTCTGCCAGTCTTTTGCCAACATAAATTCTATCGGGCAACCGGGCCGAAGAAGCGATCAGATTGACATTGCGGTCATATAATTCATCTATCAGTTCGATCAACCGTCTTGCTGCATCATCCATGGCAGCGGTCAACTGTGGAATATTTGACAATATCACCGTATGGTATTGACGGGCAATCTGAATGAAATCCTGTTTTGAGCGGTAGGTCTGGCATAACCCGGCAAACTCGAACCAGATTACCCCGGATTCGACTGCACACACTTCGACCACACGGTCATTGATCGTGATCGACTTACCTTTGCTCGGGTTACCGGTAAGAACACTGAAACAATGGCGTAGTTTCGATGTGGTCTCATCACCACTGTGAATATGAAAAATGGCTTCATCACGCAAATGGGCCATTCGATAATCATTGTCATTATCGACTTCGACCGAATCGATGTTATTTTCGAGTAATGCGATGGCCGGCAGGAAGCGCTCCCGTTGCAGCCCGCCCGGATACAGGTTTTGTGGTCGGGTGTTCGAGGTCGTGACCAACACCATGCCACGCCGAAACAGATGCCTGAGCAGGCCTGACATGATCATCGCATCGGTAATGTCAGTGATTGAAAACTCATCCAGACAAAGTACACGCCATTGCGAAGCCCATTTTTCGACGACAATGCCAAGCGGGTCGGGCTGGTCCTTGACCTTGTTTTTTTCGTCATGCACGGATTGCATGAAGCGATGGAAATGAATACGCTGAGCTGACCGGGCAGGCAGTGATTGATGGAACAGGTCCATCAGCAGTGTCTTGCCTGTCCCTACCCCTCCCCATAAATAGAGCCCCCTGACAGTCGTCTGATCTGAGCGTGCAAACCAGTTTCGGTACCGCGCCCAAACCCGGTTTGGAGTCGGAGGCTGAGCAATCAATTGATGATAGAGAGCATCGAGTTTCCCTACAGCGGCTTGCTGGGCCGGGTCCATTTCGAGCTCACCCCGGCCCACCCTGGCCTGATAAACCCGCATTGGAGAAGAAATCGATTTCATTGCCTGAACATTACCAATTCATAATCATGGTAACCGATATTCAATTTATGTAAGATCACGGTTCGTTGGTTCCCCCGCCCAATTTTATTTCTTCGGAGGCATTCGCAGTTGAGAGCGATGTTGGACAATGTATTGAGTATTGCTGTGGCTGCAGGTCGGGAAATTCTTGAAGTTTATCAAAATCCTTTCGAAGTTGAATATAAAGACGACGGGTCTTTTCTGACAGCAGCCGATCAAAGGGCTCACGATTTAATACTGGCAGAGCTTGGCAGGCTGACCCCGGATATCCCTGTTCTGTCTGAAGAATCGAACCCGGAAATTTTTCAATTACGCAGGCAATGGAACAGGTTCTGGCTGGTTGATCCACTCGATGGCACCCGGGAATTCGTCGCAAGAAGAGAATACTTCACGGTAAATATTGCGTTGATTGACAACGGCTCATCAATATTGGGCGTGGTGCATACTCCGGTAAAAAATATCAGCCATTACGCCGCGCTCGGAATCGGCGCCTTTCGAAGTGACGAGGAATCGGGCATCAACGCAATCCGCACACGTACAATGGGCACAGGAAAAACGACAATGGTGACAAGCCATTCTCATTCAGGAGCACAAACCGGGCAATTTCTTCAGAATCTGGAGAGTCAGGTTGGTGAAGTAGATCTTGTCAGCATGGGGAGTTCATTGAAGATCTGCCTGGTCGCTGAAGGCACGGCAGATATTTATCCCCGGCTCGGCCCCACCTCTGAATGGGATACGGCAGCGGCTCACTGTGTACTTGACGTTGCCGGAGGCGGCATGATCGATCTGCATGGAAACTGTCTTCGATACAACAAACCCGATATCTTGAATCCCTGGTTTCTGGCCTGCGGAGACAAATCGGTGGATTGGACAAAATATCTGGGAAAAAGTTGAATTGACAATCGAACACATTCTGATTGTGGCGCCACAAGTGGTTGACCTCGAAGCCAACAACGAGTAGGCTTTTCACCCGATACCTACAAGATAAAAGCAACTGCGAGTTTCAGTCATGCGTATAGCAATTCTAGGTGGGCCGGGTTCGGGCAAGGGTACACAGGCCAAACTGCTGTCCGAACGCTATCGTGTTCCACAGATATCCACCGGAGACCTGTTGCGGGATGTCGTCAAAAACGATCAGGGCCTGGGTGCGCAGGTCAAGGAATTGATGGACAGCGGGCAATTGGTCAGCGACAGTATTGTTTCGAAGCTGCTTGAGGACCGTCTCATAAACAAGGACACCAGACGTGGCTTCATCGTTGACGGTTATCCCAGAAGTATTCCCCAGGCGCAAACACTCGATACCCTGCTCGGCATGCTTGGGAAGCCCCTGCAAATCGCCATTAATATTGATGTGGATGGTGACATTCTGGTGAAACGGATAACCGGGAGAATTTCCTGTGCAGATTGTGGGGCCATTTACAATGAACACTTCTTCCCCCCGAAAATCGCAAATAAATGCGACAAATGCGGAGGCGGCAGATTCGAGTCGCGTGATGATGATACTGTGGAAACAGTAACAATGCGGCTCGAAGTCTACCATCGGGAAACAGCTCCCCTGATCACCTACTATCGTGCCCAACACAAGCTGCGGACCATGACGGGTACGGGTGATATCGATCAGATTCACCGAAAGCTGTGCGACATTATTGATCTCGAAATCCGACCTCTGCAAATCAAGACTCTGGAAGTGGCAACCAATACCAGCGATGAAGAGGAATCCACGATTATTGCCGGAGGAAAGGTAAATCGTATTAAAGTGCCCGCCAAAAAGAAACTCCCTGGAGAAAAACCGCAGTTGAAAAATTCCGCGACAGGACAACCAGTGACGAAAAAGACCGCCTCGAAAAAGACGTCCAGACGACCGGCAGCGAAAAAAGTCCCTGCAAAAAAGGTGCACACCAAAAAGCAGCAACAATCCTGACAGCAATCAGGCGAACCTGACATGCCACAGCGACAGGGTACCTATCCTCGAACCCGACTACGGCGAATGCGCCGTGATGACTTCAGCCGCCGATTGATCAGGGAATCGACACTGACTGTTTCTGACCTGATTCAACCGGTGTTTGTTCGTGAGGGTCATGCCGAAAGTGAGGCGGTGCCGTCGATGCCGGGGGTGAATCGCTTGTCCATTGATCTGCTGGTGGAAAAATCCAGGCAATATCATAACCTCGGCATTCCCGCTGTCGTGCTTTTCCCGGCTACCCCGATGCAGGCAAAGAGTGACGATGCGGCAGAGGCATGGAACCCGGACGGGTTGGTTCAAAGGGCGATTGATGCGATCAAGAATGCGGTTCCTGAACTCGGGGTGATAACCGATGTAGCGCTGGATCCCTATACCAGCCATGGTCAGGATGGACTAATCGATGAATCCGGTTATGTGGTCAATGACAAAACCGTTGACGCGCTGGTCAAACAGGCATTATCTCATGCAAAGGCAGGCGCGGATGTGGTTGCGCCTTCGGACATGATGGATGGCAGGGTGGGCGCCATTCGTAATATTCTGGAAGAGAACGGATTTGTCAATACTCGAATTCTTTCCTACGCAGCAAAGTATGCGTCGAGCTACTACGGGCCGTTCCGGGATGCAGTGGGGTCTGCTTCCAATCTTGCCGGTAGCAACAAATTCAGTTATCAGATGGATCCGGCGAATGGCGATGAAGCGCTGAGGGAAGTTGCGATAGATATCGAGGAAGGCGCTGATATGATCATGATCAAACCGGGAACGCCTTATCTTGATATCATCTGGAGAGTGAAACAACAATTTGCAATGCCCACTTTTGCCTATCAGGTCAGTGGTGAATATGCGATGTTCCGCGCAGCAGGACTCAATGGCTGGATTGATGAAAAGGCCGTGGTAATGGAGGCGATGACAGGCTTCAAGCGAGCGGGATGCGACGGGGTTCTGACTTATTATGCTGAAGAACTTGCCAACTGGATCCACCGGTACGACTGATACTCCTGCAGGCAACCTGCACAGGATTCTCCGTCCCTTACAATCCGGTCTTGAAAATTTCGCGTACAATACACACTTCACCCTGATCCTTAGTGTCATGAGTAAAAACGTTCCTACAGAAATCTACCTTAATCGCAGAACCCGGATATTGACCGTTTCATTCGAGCAAGAGGTCTTCGAACTGAGTTGTGAGTATCTTCGTGCGCATTCTCCATCGGCTGAGGTTCAGGGTCATGGTCCGGGCCAGGATGTGCTGCAAACAGGCAAGGAAAACGTCAATATTGATTCGATAGAATCGGTCGGGAACTATGGAATCAAGCCGGTCTTTGATGATGGTCATGACACCGGCATCTTCTCCTGGGACACGCTTTACAAATTAGCCATAAATCATAATGAAAACTGGGAGCGTTATATGCAGCGACTGGAAGAAGCGGGCATAACCAGAAAACTCGATTCCTGATTGCGCCCGGCACTGGGTAAAGACACGCAAAGGAAATGGACGAAAACAATCCACATGATACCGAACAGACGACCGATTTTGGATATCGCAAAGTCAGGGAATCAGAAAAAGCAGGCATGGTGGGCGAAATATTCAGTTCCGTTGCCAACAATTATGACCTGATGAATGACTTCATGTCGTTCGGTATCCATCGCTTATGGAAATATTTTGCTGCCATGCAAAGCGGATTGAAGCCCGGAGGCCAGGTTCTGGATGTGGCGGCAGGCAGCGGGGATGTAAGTCGGCAACTGGCCAGGCAGGTCGGCAATACCGGAAAAGTGATTCTGACAGATATCAATCAGGACATGCTGGATCAGGGCAAGGCGAAAATGGTGGATTCGGGATTTGTCGGTAATATCGAATACGCTATTGCGGATGCCGAAAACCTGCCGTTTGCAGAAAATCAATTTGATTGTGTTTCCCTGTCTTTCGGCTTGCGCAATATGACCCGAAAGGAAAAAGCGCTCAGTTCGATGTTCCGGGTTGTAAAACCCGGCGGCCGGGCGCTGGTACTGGAGTTCTCAAAACCGGTGATACCGATGCTCGGCAGGATTTATGACATCTATTCCTTCAAAGTGATCCCGAAGATTGGAAAGGTTGTCAGCAACGACGAAGCCAGCTATACCTATCTGGTTGAATCCATCCGCCGTCACCCTGATCAGGATACACTGCGGGACATGATGCTGTCGGCAGGTTTTGATGAGGTCAGATATCATAATTTAAGCGGTGGCATCGTGGCATTGCATATCGGATACAAATACTGACGTGAGTTGTCACTACCATGGACGAATTGGTAAGCTTTCTTAACCAAACCACCCGAATGCTGCTGGACCTCGACCCGGATGGCAGGGAAAAACTGGCTGGCCTCAAGGGCAGGACTTTTTGCATAGAAGTCACTGTGCCACAGGTCACCCTGTATCTCGTTCCGACCGACCACGGACTGAAGTTCGCAAACGAGTGTATTGGCGAACCTGATGTTACATTGACCGGCCCATTGTCAGCATTCATCAGATTGTCCAGGCCTGATTCACAGGGCAATCTGTCAGCCAACAGTCAGATCAGCATGCATGGCGATGCAGAGGCAGGGCAAGCCTTTGGCAAAGTACTGTCTCAACTCGATATTGACTGGGAAGAAGGGTTGTCGAGATTTGTCGGCGATACCTCCGCCCGGAAAATTGGCAACGTCGTGCGGGACCTGAGTGACTGGGCAACTGAATCCATCGATCTGTCGAGAACCAACGCGGCCGGGTATCTTCAGGAAGAAAAGCGGCTGTTGGTAACAGATCTTGCCCGGGAACGATTCAGGAACGATGTATATGCCTTGCGTGCAGATGTCGATCGTATCGAACAACGGATTCTCAGGTTGATGGCACTGAAAGACAGATCATCGGCAGAAAACCGAAGAGAGGACCCGGAGGAATCATGAGCCGGAACATGTTTCATTTGTTTCGAATTGCCTGGGTGATGAGCAAGCACAGGCTGGATGAATTTCTGTTTGCGCTCAACCTGTTTTCGCCCTGGACATTCCTGTTCAAAATTTTCCCGGTTGCGCGAAACCGGGATTTACCCCGCGGGGAACGTTTACGGCTGGCGTTGGAGGAGTTGGGGCCGGTATTTGTCAAATTCGGCCAGATTTTATCGACCCGACCGGATTTGATTTCCGACGATCTTGCACAATCCCTGACCAAACTGCAGGATCAGGTGCCACCGTTTCCGGGTGAGGTGGCGGTCAGTATTATCGAGCAGGCTTATGGAGACAAACTCGAAAACCACTTCAGATCGTTCGAAATCGAACCCACCGCTTCGGCTTCGGTAGCGCAGGTCCATCACGCCGAACTGCATGATGGTACAGAAGTCGTTGTAAAGGTAATCAGACCCGGTATCGAAGTGATGATTAACCGGGATATGGCGCTGCTGCACACTCTTGCAGGCATGGCAGACCGGTACTGGTCGCAGGCCAAGCGATTAAAACCTAAGGAAATTGTGTCGGATTACGACAAAACCATTCATGGCGAACTGGATCTGATGCGTGAAGCGGCAAGTGCGAGCCAATTGAAAAGCAATTTCCAAAATTACGATCTGATCTACATCCCGACCGTCTACTGGGATCATACCTGTCGCAACGTCATGGTGATGGAGCGAATCAAGGGTATCCCGATACGCGACATAGACCGACTCAAGGAGGCGGGTATTGACATGCGAAAGCTGGCCCATACCGGAGTCGAGATATTTTTCACTCAGGCTTTTCGGGATGGGTTCTTCCATGCAGACATGCACCCGGGAAATATCTTTGTCAGCGAGTCCGGACAGTACCGGGCAGTGGATTTTGGCATCATGGGAACCTTGAATAACGCCGACAAACGATATCTGGCGGAGAATCTGCTGGCTTTTTTCAATCGGGACTATCATCGGGTGGCGGAAGCGCATGTGCGGGCAGGCTGGGTACCGCCAACCACCAATGTCGAGGAATTTGAAGCGGCCATCAGAACCGTGTGTGAGCCGATTTTTTCCCGGCCGATCAGTGAAATCTCCTTTGGTGTGTTTCTGGCGGACTTGTTCCGGGTGGCCCGAAAATTCGATATGCCGGTCCAGCCGCAATTGGTATTGTTACAAAAAACCATCCTGAACATCGAGGGTCTGGGTCGTCAGCTATACCCGGAACTGGATTTGTGGGAAACAGCAAAGCCGTTTCTGGAGAAATGGATGAATCAGCAGGTCGGACCTCGTGCTGCAATCAGAACGATCCGGCGGGAACTGCCCAACCTGTACACACTGGCGCCGGAATTACCTGGGCTGGCGCATCAACTGCTGTATAAATTGAAGAACGATGACCTGACCATACAAACCCGGAACCGGGAAATCGAAATCCTGAAAAACCAACTGGTTATCAACAACAGAAAGACGATATGCGCCATTCTCGGTATAGGGCTTCTGGTACTTTCGGTATTCTTCATGCCGGACCGACAGAATCTGAGCCTGATGCCAGTGCATGGCTGGGTATTGTTGTTTTCGGGGTTGTTCGCACTGGCAGCCGCATTCACTGGCAAGACGAAGTAACAAACCGACTTTAACTTTGTAGAGGTATTTTTATGGCGGAGGCGACACACCCATTCCAATGGCAGGACCCGTTTGATCTGGACGCTCAACTGAGCGAAGAAGAACGTATGGTGAGAGATAGCGTCAGGGATTTTTGCGACAATGAATTGATGCCAGGAATCATACAGGCGAATCGCAGCGAAAAATTTGACACAAAGATAATGACCCGATTCGGAGCGTTGGGTATGCTCGGTTGTACGATCCCGGAAACATACGGATGTGCGGGAATGAATCATGTCTGTTATGGCTTGATTGCTCGTGAAGTAGAGCGGGTGGACAGCGGTTATCGATCAGCGATGAGTGTCCAGTCTTCTCTGGTGATGCATCCCATTTACAGTCATGGCAGCGAAACACAAAGACTGAAATTTCTGCCGGGGTTGGCGCGGGGCGAATTGATTGGTTGCTTTGGTCTTACCGAGCCGGATCATGGGTCAGACCCCGGAAGCATGAAGACCCGGGCAACAGCCGTGGATGGTGGCTATCAATTGAATGGCGGCAAGATGTGGATCAGTAACGCCCCGATCGCGGATATCGCCGTGGTTTGGGGTAAACTCGACGGAGTGATTCGCGGGTTTATTCTGGAACGGGAAATGGAAGGATTCTCCACGCCGAAAATTGAAGGTAAAATGAGCCTGCGGGCATCCAGCACAGGCGAAATTGTGATGAAGGACGTGTTTGTACCTGAGCAGAATATACTGCCTGGAGTCAAAGGACTGAAAGGGCCTTTTGAATGTCTGAATAAAGCGCGTTACGGCATTGCGTGGGGAGTCATGGGCGCCGCCGAGTTTTGCTGGCATGCAGCCCGTTCCTATACCCTCGAACGCACCCAGTTCGGTCGACCGCTGGCGCAAAATCAGTTGATCCAGAAAAAGCTTGCAGATATGCAGACAGAAATCACACTGGGACTTCAGGCCTGTTTACGGGTAGGTCGAATGATGGATGAAAACGCCTGCCCGGTAGAGAATGTTTCCCTGATCAAACGAAACAATTGCGGCAAGGCCCTGGATATCGCAAGGCAGGCGCGGGACATGCACGGCGGCAATGGCGTATCCGATGAATATCATGTAATCCGGCACATGTGCAATCTGGAATCGGTGAATACCTACGAAGGCACCCACGATATACACGCATTGATTCTCGGCCGCGCACAAACCGGACTTCAGGCGTTCTGTTGATTCGGCTGGACCAGTCGTAATCGCAGGGACATTCCCCCTACCGTAATCGTAGGGGCGGGTCCCTGTGCCCGCCCGCGGAAACCCACATTACAATCATCAACCGTAATCGCAGGAACATCCCCCTACCGTAATCGTAGGGGCGGGTCCCTGTGCCCGCCCGCGGCAACCCACATCCCGCCCCTCATCTCGTCATTCCCGCCCCCCATCTCGTCATTCCCGCGGAAGCGGGAATCCACATTACAATCATCAACCGTAATCGTAGGGACAATCTGAGGCGTACTGAAAAAGGTGGACACATATACAATGGGACAAGATCCCTGGGAGTGTCCGATGAAGAAAAGGAAAATCTATAGTAAGGAGTTCAAGTTAGAAGCGCTCCGACAGTGGGAGCAAGGAGGTCAGTCGGCCCGCGCTGTGGCATCCAGTCTGGGCCTTCCCCGCAGTGCGCTGTACAAGTGGAAAGAGCAGTTGAGCGACCTGGTCGGCACAGACTTATCGCCAGGCGCTGAGTCGGGAAGGCATGATCGCCAGCATGAGTCGATAAGGGAGATTGTTGGGATAATGCCGTGTCGGATAAGTTTCTTTGGTCAACTGAAAAACGAATGGACCTATGGGCGGGATTATCCAGATCGGGATCAGGCCAGAGCCGCTCTGTACGAATATATTGAACTGTTTTACAATGATCAGCGACTACATCAGACTTTGGGTTATATCCCACCCGTGGAATATGAGAAAACCAAAGAGTCGCTTAATACAACTGTCCACCAAAGTCAGTACACCTCAATCCCCTGTGGTTGTCCCTACGATGTCATTGTCATACGTAATTGCATAAAGAATCGGATAATGATACTTTATGCGCATGAAATCGAAATCACGTCAACTACGCGCCCGGGACTATATCAACGACCTTGCCGCCTCCGGGCGCTATCACTTCCTGTCGAGTGACGCTCGTGAAGCGCTTGGCGTTTCCGCTGAAGCGACCAAGCTCGCCCTGAACCGGCTGGGCCGGCAGAACATGATCGCGCAGCCCGCACGGGGCTTCTATGTGATCCTTCCGCCGGAGTACCGCTCTCTGGGATGTCTGCCAGCAGACCAGTTCATCCCGGCGTTGATGCAGCGGCTTCGGCAACCATACTATGCCGGGCTACTGTCAGCCGCGCAGTATCACGGCGCAGGCCACCACCGGCCGCAGGAATTTCAGGTGCTGCTCGAAAAGGCGCGCCGGCCTATCTGCTGCAACCAGGTACGCACGATGTTCATCGTCCGCAGGCGCCTTCGGCAGGTTCCCGTGCAGAACTTCAACACGCCCCGAGGCACGATCCGCGTCTCAACACCAGAGGCGACGGCCGTCGATCTCGCAGGTTATTGTCACCGTGCAGGTGGGCTTGATCAAGTGGCGACTGTTCTCATCGAGCTTGCAGAGCAGATTGATCCGCAGAAACTGGTGGCGGCTGCGCAGACCGCTCCTGTTACATGGGCGCAAAGGCTTGGACACCTGTTCGAGCGTGTCGCTGTCTACGAACAGGCCACCCTCCTCAAAGCCTATGTCAAGGATAAAGCCCGGCAATCGGTTCCGCTTATCCCGGGGAGAACTCACAAGGAAGCGCCACGCGACGCGGACTGGAAGGTTCTTGTCAACGCCGATATCGAGCCGGACTTATGATCCCGCGCGATTACATCACGGAGTGGCGGGATCATGCGCCCTGGGTGCAAGACTTCCAGGTTGAGCAGGACCTCGTCATCAGCCGGGCACTCATTGCAATTTTCACCCATCCCGTTCTTGCAGACGCACTGGCGTTCCGAGGTGGTACGGCGCTCTACAAACTTCACATTCATCCGCCGGCCCGCTATTCCGAAGACATCGACCTTGTGCAGGTCCGAGCCGAGCCGGCTGGGCCGATGATGGACGCGATACGGGAAGTTCTTGATCCCTGGCTTGGCCGGCACGATGGAAGCAGACAGAAGGTCGTGTGACATTCGTCTACCGATTTCAGTCCGAAGACACGCCGCCGCTAACGCTCAGGCTCAAGGTGGAAATCAATTCGAGGGAGCATTTTACGGTGTACGGATTCATTCAACAGCCATTCAGCGTCACCTCGCGCTGGTTTGAGGGAAGAGCAGAGATCACCACATATAAGCTCGACGAACTCATGGCGACGAAGTTTCGCGCCCTGTATCAGCGTCGGAAGGGCAGAGATTTATTCGACCTGTCTGTAGCGCTGGAGAAAACGGAACTCGACCCGAATCGGGTCGTTACCGCCTTTTGGCAATACATGGCACATGGAGGGCACAATGTAACGCGAGACGCATTCGAGCAGAATATCGGGGGAAAGCTGCTTGATGCTCGGTTCAACGCCGATATCGGCCCGCTTCTAGCCACAGGATTCTCATGGAAATCCCAAGATGCGATAGAGAACATTCGCTCCCGACTAATCGCACGATTGCCGAAATGAATTGGAGACGTATGAAACAGCCTGCTGGTATAAAAACTCTGGAGCAAGATCAGCGACTGATAATTTTTCTCAATGTATATCTGAAACATACTGTACTATTCAAACACCAAGAAGCAGTGCAAAATCATCCAGGGTAATTTAAACGGGAAAACATCAAATATAGTCCGCCAGTTGTACGCAACAAGACTGATTGAACAATACGGCTACCCAAAAAAGCGTCTGGCTTTTGAGTATTCGGTCAGCTTCGGACGAGAAAAGAAAAGCGCTGATATTGTCATTTTCGACAAAGTCAGTACACCTCAATCCCCTGTGGTTGTCCCAGTCATCCCACACCCCTTGTGGTCAATTCCCGCGCTTCGATCCGCGAGTATGTTGAGCGCGGGAAGGCAAAGGAGCGTTTCAAGCAGGAGGCGTTGGCGTCCTGAACCATTACAATGAAACTGAAAAACACCCGCCTTGTGTCGCTCACCTACACACGTGGGTCTGATCAATCGAGGTGGAGGAAGTCGACGCACCGATCAACGTGGTCATGGGTCTTGCCGGCGGTCCAATGAGCGTGAACCAGCTCGAGGACCTGGGGGTAAAGCGAGTCAGTATCGGCGGATCACTCGCCCGTGCCACTTTTGGGATCATCCGACAGGCAGCCAGGGAGATCCATGAGCACGGCACATTTACCTGGTCGGAAGCTCAGGCGCCGGACACCGAACTGTGCCGGTTTTTTGCCAGCCGACAAGATGCATCGCTCAAACGGCCAACCAGATCGTGAGCAAAGAGTGATTCAGTCTTAATGGTTCGGAGTCATTGAAACATAGCAGCCTGTCTCGTGATTGGTAGAGGCTACCCTGGGTGAGACAGCAGTTGACAAACCCGGGTGATTGGATCGTACCGGAAAGTCTGACCTGTTTCCAGACCTGAACACGGCCCCTGAAGCATTACCGCTAAACGACACCGAAAATATGGTATCTTACGCAAATACAATAACTTAAAATAAAATTCTGCCGAAAGTTCAGTTCAACGAAAATTAGGCGTAGTCGTTTGCATAACCCACACAATATCCAAGGCATCCCATCAGCCGGGATCGAATACTCAACCGGCGCTCCGCCACATACCGAAGACGAATCGGATGCTTCGGCATCGGAGGAGGACAAACTCTTTCAGCCCTGTTGCATCTCGCTCGACCTTGAGGTCAACAGGAAAGACGCCCGCATCCACGCCTTTGGCGCTGTCCGCAGGGATACCGGCAGGCGTCTGGTTCATTCGGGCAGCGGTCTTTCGACTGCGCTGGCCAGGCTCGACGATCTGGCAGCGGGGGCATCCTTCGTTCTGGGTCACAATCTGATCGCCTTCGACCTTCCCCATCTGGCTGCGGCAAAGCCTGATCTGCGGCTCTTGAAGCTACCGGCGGTGGACACCCTGAGACTCAGCCCCCTCGCGTTTCCCCGCAATCCCTATCACCATCTGGTCAAGCACTACCAGGACGGCAGACTCAAGCACGTCCAGGTGAACGACCCGGAACTGGACGCCCGCCTTGCGTTACAGGTTTTTGGCGACCAGTGGAAAGCGTTGCAGGAAGCTTCGCCGGATCTGCTGGTAGCCTGGCACTGGCTGACTACGCCGGAGCCTGAAGGAGTGGACCG
This sequence comes from Arenicellales bacterium, assembly GCA_963663315.1. Classification (GTDB taxonomy): domain Bacteria; phylum Pseudomonadota; class Gammaproteobacteria; order Arenicellales; family Poriferihabitantaceae. The sequence continues at coordinate 1,709,917 of OY760176.1, forward strand.
CGCCCTGGACGATTTCTTTTCTGGATTACGTCGCTCACGCCGCCCTTCTGAAGCCGAAGCCCGTTCGGCTATAGCCCAGCGACTGGAAGGCGTTGTCTGCGTAGCCCTGGGCAGAGAGGTTACGGCGCAAGCGGAAAAGTACGGATGGGCGCTGGCCTATGCGCTGGCCTGGCTGTCAGTTGCCGGCGGCAACTCGGTTATGCCACCCTGGGTGCGCCACCAGTTCCCGAAAGCCGGGTATCTGGTGCGCCGTCTCAGAGACGTTGCATGTATCGACCCCGCGTGTGACTGGTGCCGTGAGCGGCACGATGCACGCAAGGAGTTAAAGCGCTGGTTCGGCTTCGACGACTTTCGTCCCGAACCGGCGGACGACGACGGGCATCCCTTGCAGCAGGCTATCGTCGAAGCGGCGATGGCAGGGGAGCATGTGCTGGGGATTCTGCCCACAGGTACTGGTAAGTCGCTGTGCTACCAGATTCCGGCGCTGTCGCGCTACGACAAGACCGGGGCGCTGACGGTGGTGATCTCGCCTCTGGTCGCGCTCATGGCGGATCAGGTGGCGGGAATGGAGAAGAGTGGAGTCGGCTCGTGCGTGACCATAAACGGTATGTTGTCGATGCCCGAGCGTGCCGACGCGCTTGACCGGGTCCGGCTGGGGGATGCAGGCATCCTTATCATCTCTCCGGAGCAGCTTCGCTCCCGCTCTTTGCGCCGGGTGCTCGACCAACGCGAGGTCGGCGCCTGGGTGCTGGACGAAGCACACTGTCTGTCGCGTTGGGGGCACGATTTCAGGCCCGATTACCGGTATGTGGGCCGCTTCATCCGGGAGAAGGCGGGCGAGGAGCCGATACCGCCGGTGCTGTGCCTGACCGCGACCGCCAAGCCGGACGTAGTGGAGGACATCAAACGGCATTTCCGGGACAAGCTCGCGATCAATCTGACCGTTTTCGACGGCGGAGCGGAGCGCAGCAACCTGACATTCGAGGTGATCCCGATTTCCGAAGGAGAGAAATTCGCCCACATCCATCAGGTCCTGATGTCGTACCTGCCACCAGCAATGCCTGGCGGCGCAATCGTCTACTGCGCGACGCGGAAAACAAGCGAGGAGGTTTCCGAATACCTTCAATTGAAGGAAGTCTCGGCGGAGTATTACCATGCAGGCCTGCCGCCGGAGAGCAGGAAGGATGTGCAACGCCGCTTCATCGACGGCGAGATTCGCGCCATCGCGGCGACCAACGCTTTCGGTATGGGGATCGACAAGCCGGACGTGCGGCTGGTGATACACGCCGACATTCCGGGGTCGCTGGAGAACTACCTTCAAGAGGCCGGTCGAGCCGGACGAGACCGTGAAACAGCGTGTTGCGTATTGCTGTATACACCGGATGACGTGGAGCGTCAGTTCGGCATGTCGGCCCGGTCACGACTCACCAGGGAGGAGATTCACGGCATTCTCCGGGCATTACGCAACCTGGACCGAAAAAAACGGTTCGCCGGCGATGTCGTCGCTACAGCGGGTGAAATCCTCGGCGAGGACGAGGAAAATGCGTTCAAGCGGGACGTGACCACCGACGATACCCGCGTGCGAACCGCTGTTGCCTGGCTGGAAGAAGCAGAACTCGTGACCCGGGAGGAGAACCTTGTCCAGTTGTTTCCGTCCTCGCTCCGGGTAAGTTCGGTCGGGGAAGCGGAGAAACGACTCGCAAAAGCAGACATCCAGTATTCTTATCGAAATCAATTGCTGCGCATTGCCGAGACTCTGATTGAGGCAGACGCGGACGAAGGCGTCACCACGGACGAACTGATGGGGGCATCGGGACTGGGTTCGGAGGGTGTGCGCAAGGCGCTATGTGATCTCGAACGACTCGGTATCTCCAGCAATGACATGGCGCTGACTGCGTTCGTCCATGTCGGCGTGGAGCGCGCCTCCCTCAAGCGCCTGAAGGAAGCGGAGGCGCTGGAGACTGCCCTGATCGCCCACATGCGCGAGACAGCGCCGGATCAGAGTAAGGGAGACACTTCGTCCCTGCATCTGCGTATTGCCGCCCAAATCCTGCGAGACCAGGGCCTGTCCGACCCCCTGCCGGAGCGTCTGTGGCGCATCATCCGTGGTATCGCTTATGACGGCCGCGGCGAAAACGGCGCCGCAGGCAGCCTGACTGTGCGCAAGCAGGACGCGGAGACGGTACGGGTGACGCTGCAACGGGAATGGCAGGCGCTGGATGAAACCGCAAGGCTGCGTCGAGAGGGGGCCAGGTGCCTGTTGGAGCATCTCATCGGCTGCCTTCCGTCCGGCATCAGGGGGATGGATATGCTGTCCGAGACCACACTTGGCAAGCTGTTGCAGGCGATTGAGTCGGATCTGGTTTTGAAAAGCAGTGTCAGGAACACCTCCAGGCTACTGGACCGCGCTCTGCTGTGGCTGCACGAGCTGGATGTGATTCGCCTCAACAAGGGGCTGGCGGTGTTCCGTCCGGCCATGACAATTCGTCTGGAACATCAGGAACGACGCGGATTTGCTAAGGCGGACTTCGAACCCCTTGCGCTTCACTACAAGGGGCAAGTCCTGCAAGTCCACGTTATGGTGGAATTCGCGGAGCGCGGCCTCAAGACCATGAGCGAGGCGCTGCGTCTGGCTATGGACTACTTCACACTGAATGAGGATGAGTTTCTTGCGCGCTGGCTGCCCGGACGGGACAAGGAGATCGGCCGGGAGACTACGCCCGAATCCTGGCACGCCATCGTCGAGAATCTGAAAAACCCGGTTCAGCAGAGAATCGTCGCCGATGAACGGGAGCGGACCAACGTGCTGGCGCTCGCTGGCCCCGGTTCCGGCAAGACGCGCGTGCTGGTGCATCGTATCGCCTGGCTGATACGCGTGAGAAGGCAGAACGCCCGTGGAATACTGGCCCTGGCGTACAATCGTCACGCGGCCGTCGATATCCGACGGCGTCTTGTGAAATTGATCGGTAATGACGCTCGCGGCGTGACCGTGCTCACCTGCCATGCTCTGGCAATGCGGCTTACCGGGGCCAGCTTCACGGGCCGTACGGAAAGCCCCGACAGTGAGATGTTCCAGGAGGTGATCCTTCACGCGGTCAAGTTGCTGCGCGGCGAGGGCCTGCTGCCAGAGGAAGCGGATGAACAGCGCGCGCGTCTGCTGGCAGGGTTCCGCTGGATCCTGGTGGACGAGTATCAGGACATTGGCCGGGATCAGTACGACCTGATATCAGCCCTGGCCGGGCGAACGCTCGGAGACGACGACGGCAAGCTGACGTTGTTCGCGGTCGGCGACGACGATCAGAATATCTACGCCTTTAATGGCGCGTCAGTGGAGTTTATTCGGCGATTCGAGGCTGATTACGGGCCGAAACCGACTTACCTCATTGAAAACTACCGTTCCACAGGAAACATCGTAGCAGCCGCCAACGCGGTGATCGAGCCGGCGCGGGAACGGATGAAGACCGGTCATCCGATCCGAATCAATCGGGCGCGCTTCAAGGAACCCCGGGGTGGGTCGTGGGAAAAGCTTGACCCCGTTTCGCGTGGACGTGTACAAATCCTGCCGGCCGGCCAGGATCCGGTCTCGCAAGCGCAATCCGTTATGGTGGAGTTTCAGCGCCTCGCCGGGATTGCCCCGGACTGGGACTGGTCTGGCTGCGCGGTGATCGCGCGCGATTGGGAGTATCTGGTTCCGGTACGCGCGTTCTGCGAGGTGCACGGCATACCCTCACAGATGGGAAACGAGGAAATCCCGAGTTTCTGGCGACTGCGCGAGACCCGGGCATTGGTGGGGTGGCTGCGTGAACGGAACCCCGGCATCGTCGACGGTGCGGCTCTGCGTGGTTGGATAAATGCACTGCCATCCGACCCGTGGCACGACCTGCTGCGGCAGGCAATCGAGGAGCTCGTGTTGGAAACCGGCGGAGGAGAAATGCCGGTTGATCATTTCATTGAGTGGCTGGCAGAGTGGGGTCGAGAGATACGCCGTCGCCAGCACGGCCTGTTGCTGTTGACCGGTCACCGCGCCAAGGGACTGGAGTTCGACCATGTGGCTGTGCTGGACGGCGGTTGGAACCGCATCGGCGCCGACGAGGACCCGGATGCGCCGCGCCGGCTATATTATGTGGCGATGACGCGCGCACAGCAGACCCTCACACTCGCGCACTTTCAGGAACCCCATGGATTGCTGGAAGCGTTGTCTGACAATGGTTCGGTGGTGCGGCGCGAACCGGTCGAACTTCCGCCCGGCCCGGAGGCGCTTGGTTACCGTTACGTCCGCACCCGTCTCCAGGATGTGGACCTGGGTTTTGCCGGGCGACGCGGTGACCGCCATCCAATCCATCGCTCCATTGCCGCGCTGTCGCCCGGTGATCCACTGGACACCCGCATCGTGGATCAGGGGTACTGGGAGTTGCTGGACCGAACGGGCACAATCGTGGGGCGTCTCGCCAGGAGCTTCAAACCGCCCACCGGAACACGATGCCGATCCGCCGAGGTATTGGCCGTCGTCGGGTGGAGCCGGGAAGCAACAGCATTGCAGTATCGTGAAAGAGTCAAATGCGACTCCTGGGAGGTGGTGGTGCCTGAACTCGTGTTCGAACTTGACAAACAGGAACCTGTTTATCACTGAAACCGGACAGATTACGTGCTACAGAACCGGACATTCCTGTTTGTTACTAACACTTTTCAAAAAGGATGGTGTATGATGAATTACATCAATAATATGATTTTTACATATCCGCTTGGAGGCCATTTTATGAGCACTACACGCAAAACAATCACCGTGACCGACCAGCAAGACGGCTGGATCAAGGCGCAAATTGCAGCGGGGAAATTCACCAATGACAGTGAGTATATCCGTGATTTGATCCGCCGCGATCAAGCCAGCAATGCCGAAATTGAAACAATCCGCGCTGCGTTGATTGATGCCGAGGAATCCGGCGAGCCGCAGCCTTTTGACGGAGACCTGTTTAAACAGGAAATGAAAGCAAAACATGGCTGAATATCGTCTTGCACCGAAAGCATGGGACGATATGGAGGCCGTATGGCTGTATTCATTGTCCGAATGGGACGCACGGCAAACAGAACGTTATAGTGACAGCCTGATAGACGCTTTTGTGTTTCTAGCGGAAAATTTTGGAGCTGGTACAGCCTGCGACCATATCCGTGAAGGCTACAGGCGATATCCGGTAAAGCGCCACATGGTTTATTACCGTGAAACCTCTTACGGCATTGAGGTTATGCGTGTTTTGCATGATCGAATGCTTGCCTCACGGCATTTTTGAACGAACTAACACATGGAGAAAGCATGTTTGACCCAGTAAAAACCGTTGGCGTGTATGTCGAAGACCAGCAGGCCGCAACTGATTTTTATAAGGTACAGACAAAATGAAAAAAACCCTTGAACCAGGCATTAAATTCGAGCACAGTTTCAAGCTTACTGAAGCGAAAATGGTGCCTGCGTTGTATCCGGAAGCTCCTGAGTTCCAGTTCATGCCTGAAGTCTTCGCGACCGGATTTATGGTGGGGTTCATGGAGTGGGCCTGTCTGAACTCGGTCATCCCCTGTCTGGACTGGCCGAGGGAACAGACTGTCGGGACTCATGTCAATATGAGCCATCTGGCCGCTACGCCGTGCGGATTCACTGTGACCGCCAAAGTGGAGCTTGTGGAGGTTGATGGTCGGCGACTGAAATTCGAGGTGCAGGGCTACGATGATCTCGATTTGATTTGTCAGGGTACCCACGAAAGATTTATCATTGACAAACAAAAGTTCGACCAGACTATCGAGAATAAGCGTGCACAACTGACTTGATCTCGTTATCCTGTTCGATTTCCAACCGATGGCATTGAGGGGCATCACCATGAATAAATCAACTCGACTTGGACTGACCTACAAGGTCATTGCGTTGGCCATAGGCTGGCTGATCTTCCAGAGCGCTGCGCTGGCGGCAGGTGGCGGGAGTGAGACCAGTCCAGCCAATGTGCGACCTCTTCCTGTTGAAATACAAACATGGATAGATGACGAGGAATTTGACCGCGCCCTGGATGCGCTTACCGAATTTGTAAACCATGAAACCGAGAATGCCGATGCCTGGAACCTGCTGGGCTACAGCCAGCGTAAAACCGGAATGCTGGATGCATCCCTGGTATCTTACAAAAAGGCACTCCGACTCGACAAAAAGCACCTGGGCGCTCACGAATATATTGGCGAGCTTTATCTGATTTTAAACAAGGTGAAGAAAGCGAAACAGCATCTGGCCAGACTCAAGAGGTACTGTGGAGACTGCGACGAGTATCAGGACCTTGCCGCAGCCATCTCTGCCAAAGTGAATGCCGCTACCGGGGAATAACGATACTGACCGGATTTTATGGATTCAGTCAATTCCGCTCTACGTGCGGGTCAACGGCCCAGGACTTCCACAATCGCATCCTTGTAGATACCCACCATCTGATCCAGGACGGACTCATCGGTAATCAGTGGCGGCGCATTGCAAATGATTTCGTTGCGTACCCGAGTGTACAGGCCACGATCCAATAACGCTTTGGTCAGTTTCGCACCGAGACCAAAATCCGCATCAATCCATTCTTTGGTCTGCTTGTCCTTGACGATTTCGATGCCGTGCATCATGCCCTGACCACGAACATTGCCAACATGGGGATGATCGTCGAGGGCATCATGGAGTTTTTGCAGCATGGCTTCGCCTTTGGTGGCCGCCTGGCCCGGAAGGTCTTCATTTTCGATGATATCCAGAGTGGCCAATCCCACCGCGCAGGAGACAGGATGACCACTATAGGTATAGGAGTGCATCCACGGGGATTTGCTGGAAGTAATGGTTTCTGCAATTTCATCAGTCATGCCAATTCCGCCCAGAGGAATTGCTCCTGAGGTAATCGATTTTGCAAATTGCACTAAATCAGGTTCAACCCCGTAGTGCTGTAATCCGAACATTTTTCCGGTTCTGCCGAAGCCTGTAATGACTTCGTCAGAAACTAGAAGGACATCATACTGATCACATATTTCGCGAATCCGTTTGAAATAATCCGGCTGCGCCGGAATGACTCCGCCGGCGCCCTGGACAGGTTCGGCAATAAACATTGCCACTGTTTCCGGGCCCTGTTTGAGAATCTCCTGTTCGAGTTCATTGGCTGCTGCAATACCCTGGGAGGAGCCATCCTCGGGAACCGGATAATGATATGGGTCTGGAGAAGGGATGTGGCTGAAGCCGGGGATTCTTGGTTCGAACATGGGCCAATAAGCTTTGATGCCGGTTGCACACATGGCCGCGAAAGTAGTCCCGTGATAACTCCAGTCACGACTGATTACTTTGGTTTTTTCCGGTCGTCCTTTCGCTTTCCAGTAAAACCGGGCCAGTTTAATGTTGCTGTCTGTAGACTCCCCTCCACCAGAGGTAAAATAAAAATTATGCATATTTGAATAAACCATGGTGGACAGTCGTTCGGCAAGTTCAATGGCAGGTCTGTTGGAGCCGCCCGTATAACTTGAGGAAAATGCCAGTTCACTCATTTGCTTATAGGCAGCCTCAGCCAACTCCTGACGGCCATGGCCGGCACTCACATTCCATAAACAGGACAGACCATCAATGTATTTATTACCGTCGGCGTCATAAAGAAACGAACCTTCTCCCCTGACCCAGACCCTGCCATCTGCATGACCTGGGGTGTGGTGCAGAGGATGGATCATGTGTTGATGATCTTTCGCCAGTAAGGCTGCGTTGGTGAGTGGGGCATTCATGTGTTGTTTTCCTCAATTTGAGTGTTATGCCAGGGGCCGTTGTTACCCGGTTTGGGCTTGATTCTACACGTACAGCGGAGCATCTTTCAGCATCTTGCGAATCAACCTGTTTGATTATACCATCCGCCTATGGCAGGAAAGACAACTTACCGGATACAACCCTGCACGGACTACAGGTAGATCAATAATGCAATGAACCACGATCTATTCACTCCGGATTTCAAGTCCACACCTTATTGGTGGGAGCGCACGCCACGACCTGACCCGGGTGAAAACGGATTGCCGGGTAATGCAGATGTGCTGATTATCGGATCCGGTTATACCGGATTATCTGCTGCGATTGAAACCACAAAACGTGACCGGCACACGGTGGTGATTGACGCACAGGATGCGGGCTGGGGTTGCAGCTCCAGAAACGGGGGGCAAGTCAGTACCAGCATCAAACCCACTTTCGGTGAACTGAAAAGCAAATACGGGGCTGATGCCGCCCTTGCCATTCTGACCGAGGGCAATAATGCCCTGAACTGGGTGGAATCGGTGGTGAATGAAAACAGGATCGACTGCGACTTTCACCGGACAGGCCGGTTTTATGGCGCTCACTCACCAGCCGCACTGGATATGCTCCGCAAAAAAATCGAGGATACGCCCAGGCAACTGAACCACGATGCCTACATTGTGGAACGCGACCAGCAATACAGCGAAATAGGATCCGATTTTTATCATGGCGGAATCGTGCATCCTTACCATGCTTCGATAGACCCTGGCCGATACCACCAGGGACTGCTTGACAACGCCAAAGCGCGTGGCGCCCAAATCATCAGTCATTGTGAAGCGAAACATATTTCATCAGACCGGGATGGTCACAGGGTCAAGACATCCAAAGGCACGATCCTGGCCAAACAGGTGATTGTCGCCACCAGCGGTTATACCACCGGACTCACGCCCTGGCAGCGACGCAGGATCATACCGATCGGCTCTTATATCATTGCAACCGAACCCCTTCCGAACGGGCTTCCGGAAAGACTTATCCCGAAAGCGAGGGTCATTACCGACACGTTGAAAGTCATCGTCTACTACCGTCTCTGCCCGCAACGCCAACGCATTTTGTTTGGCGGTCGTGTTTCCATAACCGAAACCAATCCAGAAACCAGCGCACCAAAATTGCGGAAATTGATGTTACAGCGTTTCCCTGAACTGGAATCCGTGAAAATCAGTCACTCATGGATGGGGCTCGTCGGATATACGTTTGACGCGATGCCCCATATCGGCGCCCGAAACGACATTCATTACAGTATGGGCTATTGTGGTTCCGGCATTTCCCTGGCCAGTTATTATGGCATGAAGGCCGGGCTGAAAGCAGTTGGTGACCCTGAAGGAAAAACCGCTATCGATCACCTGGCATTCCCCGGTCGCCTCTGGTATCGGCGGAAACCCTGGTTTCTTGCCCCTACGATTTTCTATTATCGCTGGCGCGACAACAGAAAGACCGCATGACGCACCAAGGCATCTGTCGCTGATCCTGAAATCAATCCGGTGTCAATGAAATTCGCCGGCAAATGATTCCATCGCAGAAAGTCCCCACGTTTTGGCTATGATTCTTCTGATTGAGTCTGCATCCATCCTGCCACTGAATTCGGCCAGTCGCAGTACTTTTTGCTCCAGTTCCTGTTGGCTCAGCATGTTCCCCGGGTCTCCCTTCGGGCAGTCTGTAAATGCTGCAAATAACGCCCCGGATTTCATTTTCACTTCCACTCTGGAACCCCATTTGTCAGGGTAGGCACTATCTATCCTGTTATCCACAATCATGTAGACTTTTTCTCTCAGTCCCGAATTCACAGGGTCAGCCAGTGCTTCAACCGAAAAATCCGATACACTGGCGGAGCGGTATCTGGCAATTAACGCCAGCACGAAGCCCATCGAAAATTTCGATTGATGAATACTGTCAGGTATATCCACCTTACCCAATACATCCTGAGCAGCCTGATATATAAAAACCCGGATTGATTCAATTTCCTGGTGACGGATATCGTGTTCAATACAGACTTGGAGCAGCGCATCTGCGGCAGGATGGGTATGTCGACAGGACGCATGATACTTGAATGATGTTTCCGACAGAGCCCATCTGATACCCAATCGGTCTGTCAGCTTTGCAACATCCCCTTCCCCGTTCATCCCTGCCGCCATCCCCTGCTGCCCTTCCAGAATCTGCCCTGCCGCAGTCATTCCGTCTTTGGCCGAACAGGCCGCCAACAATCCATCGGCAGAGGCTTTTGCAGTATGCAATTGTTTGGAATCCGCAGCATCTCGCAAAAACTCCCACAATCCACCGGCCTGGGTGCCTGCCGAACCCAGTGCATGCAGCATTTTCCCGATATCCAGATTGAGCAATCTACCTGCCGCCATCGCCGCAGCGACGGTGCCGGCAGTCGCTGTCATGTGGAAAATCCTGTAGTGGGAACGTCCGAGAAACTCACCTGTTCGAATACCACACTCATAGCCCACCACCGCAGCAGTCAGAAAATCCCTGCCTGAAATCTCCGGGTTTGATTGAGCCAGAGCAAATATAGGGGGAAATACCACGGTGCCGGGATGCAATATGGAAGAGTTATGCAGATCATCCTGCTCCACGACGTGAGATGATGCGCCATTGATTAATGCCGCGAACCAGGGTGAAGTCGTATCCGGGTGGCCTATGATCTGGCAAGGGCCGGCCCCGGGGCCCATCTCTTTTGCAAATTTGAGGAGGACAGTGGTACTGTGTGAGGTTGAACCAGCCACTGCCGACCCATACCAGTCGAGAAACAGCCATTTGGCTCGCTCCAGCACCGAATCAGGTATATCTTCAAAATCCAGCTTCGCTGCAAATTCGGCAATCTGTCGGGATGGTGTAGACAATTTCCCCTCTCCTATTTGAATTGGAATGTCATATGAGGAATAACGTAGGTATTATTAATATTTGTTATACCATTGGCAGTGCCCGTGTGTTGCGCCATGCTCTCTCTTGCGAGGCAGATTCTACCATGAGCAGCACCCGGAGACAGCGTGCGGTCATGGCAACCGACAGCGAATGGGAAAGGATTGGCAGTGCGGCGCACAGTTCTGAGGGTGTCCATGCATGGCCGTCCCTCAGGCCTATCAAGGACTGCGAGGTAGCGTAGCCGTCAAGACCGTCCACCGAAATGAAGTTGTTGTTCGAGCCGGGCTCTGCCTGGGGCGTCTTCTTCTGTATTTGTCGAAGTTGGCATCGGGGCTGGCGGTCTGGAATATGGGAAGAAATCACTGCTGGAACTGCGTTGCCCGTTATTATGGTTCTTCCTCATACCCCACTTTCCAGCCTGACGTCCTCTGGAATCATGGAAATCGCCCTGGCAGCACCAATTGATTAGACTTCCCTAAGTATCTTGAGTGAAACTGTGGGCGTGATACGGGATAATAGCTGCATCATCCAAATTCAAATTGTGACGAACATAATGAACGCTAACGGGGAAAAACATATCGCAGACATAACGCTGGCCTCTTTTGCCGATGATGTCATCCATGCCTCTGCACGGCAACTGGTGATGGTGGATTTCTGGGCTGACTGGTGTGGTCCGTGTCGCACCTTGTCGCCGATACTGGAAAGGCTGGTCGACCAGTATCAGGGTGCACTGAAGCTGGCGAAAGTGAACACGGATCAGCAGCAGGACCTGGCTGCACAATTCGGAATCCGCAGCCTCCCCACTGTCTTCTTCTTCAAAAACGGCAAGCCGGTGGATCAGTTCATGGGCGCACAACCGGAATCCGTGATCCGCGAGATTATTGATCGCCATCTGGATGACAGTGTATCGGACGAGGCGAATATCGATGCGATACGCCAGTTGTATGATCAGGGAAGAACAGACGAGGCGAAACACCATCTGAGGCAGTTTGTCATACAGGCCCCGGAAAATGATGCTCCGAGGCTGCTGCTGATACAGTGGTTGACCGCCGAGGGAGCACTGGAAGAGGCGAAAGTCGTTGCTGAATCGCTTTCCGACAAGGGGAGAGAGAGCAAGGAATATACGGCACTGCTCTCAGCCCTGAAGATTCAGGAATCCCTGAAGTCGATTCCATCAGCCAAGGAACTGGATGCGCGGCTCGGGCAGGATGAGAATGACCACCAGGCGCGCTATCTTCTGGCCCTGCGGCTGGTTGCCGAACACCGGCATGCCGATGCGTTGGAGCAACTTCTGGAAATCATACGAAAGGATCGTGAATTCGAAGACGATGTCGCCAGGAAATACATGATCGAGATATTCAGCCTGTTGGGCGGGAAGGGGGAGGTTGTAACCCGTTATCGGGCAGAATTGGCGAGAATCCTGAATTAGCGAGCATGCCAGAACCTTTACAGTGTACCCAGGCATCAATGGGGTCGGGTTGTCCGGATGCGGTCGGAACAGGATCAGGAGTGAAACTGCTTCAGGATGTGTCGGTACTTTCTTCTCAGGGCAGGATCATGCTGATGGCAGGCCAGATATGTTCGAGCAGAATCACCTGGGCGGTTGCGTTCGGGTGCAAGCCATCATCCAGCATCAGATCGAAGTTCACTGCCACCGGCTCCAGAAAGAAGGGAACAAATGGGATTTCAAACTGTTCGGCGAGATTGGTGAAAGCCTCGTGAAACGTTTCAGCATAGAATTTGCCGTAATTCGGCGGGATACGCATGCCGAGCAGCAGAACCTGTGCACCGGAATCAAGGGATTTCTGAATCATCTGCGCCAGGTTGTCATGCATCTGGCCGGCATCCAGCCCCCGCAAGCCATCGTTGGTACCCAGCCCGAGAATGACCAGGTCGGGGTCGTGGGCAGTCAGGGCCCCGGGCATGCGTTCAAGACCCCCATAGGTGGTTTCTCCGGGGATGCTTTCATTTGCGATACGGACATCGCGATATGCAAGACGGTCATTGAGCAGTGATACCCAGCCTTGTTCTGCCGGAATTCCATAAGCCGAGCTCAGGCTGTCACCCCATACGAGGATCGTATAGGCATGGCAGGGTTGCGTGAGCGTTGCTATCAGCATCGCCGGGACTATAAACTTCAATCGAAGAAATGACGATATTTCAAATCGTGTGGGCTGGGACATTTGTAGCATTCCGGAAAATCGATCATGGATAGTAATATGATACTGGAAGCTGTTGATATCCATAAGACCGTTCCGATGGGGGATCGGACAATCAGGATACTGTGTGGTATCTCTCTTGCGGTCAGTGCAGGCAGTTCGGTTTCCATAACCGGCCCCTCCGGTTCCGGTAAAACCACGCTGCTGGGCATTCTGGCTGGCCTCGACCTGCCCAGTTCCGGAATCGTCAGACTGCTGGGTCAGCCATTCTCGAAAATGGGCGAGAACGCTCGTGCAATGATGCGAAACGGCAAGGTAGGCTTTGTGTTCCAGTCCTTTCACCTGTTGCCTAATCTGACCGCGCTTGAGAATGTCTCACTGGCACTTGAAGTGGTTCCGGGAAGCCGGAAGATCCGCCAGCAGAGTCAGCAAGCGCTGTCGGTGGTGGGGCTCGAGGACAGGGCGGAACACCTTCCTTCACAACTGAGTGGGGGTGAGCAGCAGCGTGTGGCCCTGGCTCGGGCCATGGTTATCAATCCGGCAATCCTCTTTGCGGATGAGCCCACGGGAAATCTGGACCACGGAACAAGTGAGATGGTGGCCGAGATGATGTTTTCCTTGTGCCGGAAATCGGGCTCTACGCTCATACTGGTGAGCCATGATCCGGGCCTCGCCGATCAGTGCGGTAGCCGTTTCCGCATTGAAGCCGGGAAATTCGTATCCGGGCCATGAGACGCATCATGCGCCAGTTGCGCCTCAGCGAGTTCAGGCTGTTGCTGGTCGCGCTGTTGCTGATTACGGTTGCCCTAAGTGCAATCGGTGCCCTGAGCGATCGCATGGAACAGACTATGCAGGTACGTACCAGCGCCATTCTGGGCGCTGATGCCATGATTGCTTCGAGGCGTCCTCTGGATGAACAGTATGAGGAACTGGCCAGGGCTCACGGTCTTGAACTGGCGAGATCAGTCAGTTTCCTGAGCATGGTCAGAACGCAACAGCGGAGCCTGCTTGCCGGGGTCAGGGCCGTATCCCGAAATTATCCCCTGCGGGGAGAAGTTGTTACCCGTTACTCGGAAGCCTCTGACGCGATTCGCAAGAATCGGCAGGGACCGGTGAGCGGAGAGATTTGGATGGTTGGTCAGATATCGGGTGAACTGGTGGTGAAACCGGGAGATGTGGTCGACCTGGGAGAATTGTCAGCGCGCTACACGGGACAGATCCTGCTGGAACCCGAAGGCGGGGTCGGAGTATTGCGATTTGCACCACGCGTTATCATGAATCTTGAGGATCTGGAGGCTACCGGTTTGCTGACTCCGGCCAGCCGGGTGCGTTTTCGGCTGATGGTTGCAGGAGATCCGGAAGCGCTCAGGCAGTTCAAATCTGCAATTGTTCCGCAACTCAAATCCCATGAACGATGGGATGATGCTGATATCAGTCGGCAGGAAGTTCGCTCAACGGTCGGGCGCATCATCTCTTACATACGGCTCGCCGTGCTGTTATCTGTCATCTTGGCCGTTGTCGCCATGGCACTGGCAGCGCATGGGCTCCGGATACGGCAGGCAAACGAAGCGGCGCTGTTCCGTTGCCTGGGCCAATCGGATCTGAAAATCTTCAGATCTGTACTGGGGCCTTATCTGACGGCGGGTATCCCGGTCATCCTGCTTGGCGCCTTCGCTGGGTTTTCTGTCCAGGAAGCGGCAGCCTGGTTCATCCTTGAAACCAGTGGCATTGAATTGCCCGCGCCCTCTCCGGTGGTGCTATCCGTGATTCTGCTGATCTGCCTGCTGGCTTACATCATCGTGTTGACGCCAGCACTGGTTTCAGTCGGCAGGATTCCACCTCTTATTCTGCTCCGGGAAGCGGCGGCGGACCGTCTTCACAACCACCGTCCGACCGTTTACAGCGTATTTCTTCTCGTAGTGCTGCTGATTTGCCTTCTTTCCAGAGACTGGATCCTGGCTGCTGCTGTCCTTGCAGGATTTTCCCTGTGCACGGCCCTGCTCTGGTCGGGTATCAGGCTAATGATCTCGGTTCTCGGTTTGCTGGTTCAGCCGCGTTCTTCCTGCTGGTTTGTTGCGTTCAAGACGATTTCCGCCAACCCTGGAAGAAGCGCCTGGATTGCCGGTACATTCGGTATCATCGTGTTTGCTCTGATTCTGCTGGGAATTATCCGAAGCGATATCTTCGAGGCATGGGAGCAAAGTCTGCCAGACAATGCGCCGAATCTTTTCCTGATCAATATCCAGGATTCCAACCGGCAGGCCCTGGTTCAGCTGCTTGATCGGCACGATATCGCGGAGGCGCTGCTGTATCCGATTATTCGCGGCAGACTTGCTGCAATCAACGCTGTGCCGGCATCTGAGGCAGTGCCTGATTCCGAGGAGCCCCGCCATCGGGTCAGTCATGAGTTCAACATGACCGAAACCGATGTGCTCCCCAAAGACAACCGTATTGCAGCCGGCACATGGATGCCTGCGCAGGGTCATGGATTCTCTGTTGAACAGGAAACAGCAGAACTTCTCGGACTGGAACTCGGGGACCATCTCCAGATGGATGTCGCAGGCAGCGCGTTCCAGGCGCCGATAACCAGTATCCGGGAGGTGAAATGGGAAAACATGCAGTCCAATTTTTACATTATCGCCACGCCTGGGCTGTTCGAGGATACGCCGCGAAACTACATTACGGCGTTGCATGTGCAACCAGTCCCTGATGCGCTGTCGTTTGAGGTGAGCCGGAATTTTCCGGGTATTACGGCGATCAATCTGGAAATGATTCTCTATCGATTCCGCACCTTGGTCGAGCAGGGAAGCAGGGTGATCAGCCTGATTTTCCTGTTCACGCTCCTGTGTGCCGTGCTGGTGCTGATTGGAATCCTGCAGGGCCAGCGCACCACCAGAAGGCTTGAAATAGCGCTTTTCAAAACCCTTGGAGCGTCCAGGAGGTTCATGCGTTCCGCCGTGGTGGGAGAGTTTATTCTGCTCGGATCCCTGGCAGGCATGCTTGGCGGAGGGCTGGGTGTGCTGACAAGTTGGCTGCTGGCCCGGTATCTGTTCGAATTGACTCTCGACATTTCCTGGGCGTGGGTACTGGTCTGCGTGTTGGTCGGAGTACTCGCCATATCGATTACCGGATACTGGTGTGTCCGCAGGTTGTTTGATGTAGTGCCTGTCCACCTGCTTTCCCATGATACGGGATAGCCTGATGCGGTCTGGAGCGCGGCGTGGCGGGGCTGTGATATGCGTTAGTGAAATCGTGTACGGGATGGATATGAACCGGTCGTCAAGGACATTTGTCAATCGATAATGACGGGTCGAATGAATTTTTCCCGGTCGAAGTTGTTGTAAAATCAACCCAGCCGTCCAGCCCTACAACAGTCAGGAATATCAGACCCATGAAAAATATTATCACAACATTACTCAGATCAGTCTGCGCACTGGTTCTGGTTTCGACCTCTTTTTCAGTGTTCGCCGATGAAACGCTGCGCGGCCCGGGAGACTGGATAAAGAAAAGTTATCGCATTGCAGGAGAATGGGAAATCATAAGCCGCGACGATGCCAGATTTATCGTATTCAATGAGGACTTCAAGACGAAAAAAGGCCCGGATCTGAAAGTCTATCTGTCAAGAATGCCCATTTCAGACATTGAGGACCATGATGTTGTTCACTCCTCGATCAGAATTTCGGCATTGAAATCAAACAAAGGCCATCAGGAGTACCCCATACCTGCCGATATCAATCTGGATGAGTACAGTTCGATGCTGATCCACTGCGAAGCCTATGCTCATTTGTGGGGCGGCGCCTCGCTCGACTGAATGTCTCGTCATTCTCTCCGAAGACCAGAAAAATGAGCGATCTGACTGTCGGTCAGGCTCTGGTTGATCTGCTTGAGCAGTATCAGGTTGATCTTGTTTTTGGCATTCCTGGAACCCACAGCATTGAGCTTTACCGTGGGTTGGGTACAAGTAAAATCCGACACATCTCCCCCCGACATGAACAGGGAGGCGGATTCATGGCGGATGGTTATGCCCGGGCAAGTGGAAAACCCGGGGTCTGCTTTGTGATCACCGGCCCTGGAGTGACCAATATCTGTACGCCTCTGGGCGAGGCATACATGGATTCCGTGCCCCTGCTGATCATTTCTCCCGTCAACGACCCTGACCCGGAGCAGGTGAATCGGGGGCGACTACACGAAATCACGAGTCAGGCGGCCGTCACTGCACCACTGACGGCCCACAGTTATACCGTCACAGACCCGGATCAGATTCCAGTCATGATTGCCCGGGCATTTGAGATATTTTCGTGCGAACGTCCGCGACCGGTTCACATCAATATACCGTTATCGATCATTCCCAGAGTGATCAAATCCGACTTCAAAGCAAGGAACATTGGCAAACCGGCAGTCTGCTCCGACGAGGAGTTGGCGCAGGCCGCAACGCTGATTGAAAATGCCGGAAATCCGGTCATTGTTGCCGGGGGAGGCTGCACAAACGGAGCAGAAGCGATTCTTCAACTGGCGGAAAAATTGTACTGCCCGGTATTAACAACGGTCGCCGGGAGAGGAATCCTGGCTCTCGGACATCCATTGACCGTGGGTGCGCAGTTGCGGGCGCCCCGTGTCCAGAAAATACTGGAAAACGCTGATCTGGCCTTGTTCCTGGGAACCGAATTTGCACAACCCGATCATTGGAATGATCACCTGCAATTGCCTGAAAATCAGGTATGGGTCAATCTTTGTCCGCATGCACTCGAACATCGCCGACCATCCGCCATCACCATCAAGGCCGACTGTGTCGACTTTTCGCAGCGGATGTCCCGGGCCCTGTCTGATCCCGAACCTGAGCGTGTACAACAGACCCAGGCTGTTTGTCAGTCTGCCCGCTCAGCGCATCAGTCCGATATGACTGACAAGGAAATAATTCACATGCAGGTGCTGACTGAAATGATCGATCACATCCCGGAACAGGCGACCATTGTCAGTGATATGACACAGATTGCTTATACAGCAGTCGATTATCTGGCCATGTCACGCCCGCGTCAGTGGCTGCATCCTACAGGGTACGGGACACTCGGCTACGCATTACCGGCAGCAATAGGTGTCGTACTGGCGAATCAGAGCAACCCGGCTCTGGCGCTTGTCGGAGATGCCGGCCTGCAATATACCATGCAGGAAATGACCCTGGCTTCAGAACTGAATCTCAATCTGGTTGTACTGCTTTGGAACAACGATGCGCTCCAGCAAATCTGCGATGATATGGATAATGCAAATATCATACGAACCGGGGTATTTCAGAACAATCCTGATTTTATCGCGATAGCGAAAGCCTGCCACTGGGATGCAAGGGAGGTGCGAGGGCTGTCATCACTTGGGCCGGAACTTGAACGTGCATTCTCCCAGGCCGGCCCGGTACTGCTTGAGTTAAGCGAAAAAAACCTGGGCGAAAAGAATACCCGAATCTGATCATTCCTCTTGCAGGAATTGCAGTATCTGCTGGCGGTGCTCATCAAGCCGGGGCGCCCTTTGCCGGGTTTCGGGGTCATCGTATCCGGAAAATTTGATCGGGTTGCCAGGCATCTGAATGCTCCGTTTATCGCCAGACCCATTATCGGCCTCAACGGATATAATCATGTTTCTGTACCGTATATGAGGGTCGTTCACAACCTGTTCAATATTATTGATTGGGCCACACGGAATCCCTCCTTTTTCCAGAACCGTCAACCATTCAGCGACCGATTTACCCACCAGGCTTCGCTCGATTTCACCGTGGAGCGACTGATAATTTTCTGTTCGCAGATTGTTCGATCTGAAGCGATTGTCCTGCAACAGGTCCTTGCGTCCAAGTACTTCGCAAAACTTCCCGAACATAGTGTCATTTCCGACCGCGATAACAATATATTCCCCCCCTTTCACCCTGAACCCGGCAAAAGGCGTGATTGACGGGTGCCTCATTCCGATCGGTTCAGGTATTTTGTCTTCCGCAAAATATCGCGCTATGGAATTCTCCAGAATCGCAACCTGGCAGTCCAGCATGGCCACATCCACCTGCTGCCCCTCACCTGTCTTTTCCCGGTCATAAAGTGCAGCCAACACCCCTGATACCCCAAACAAACCAGCGGTGATATCACCCACAGAAGTGCCCACCCGATTGGGTGCAGTGTCCTTGTTGCCGGTCAGACTCATCAATCCTCCCATACCCTGGACAACCAGATCATAGGCAGGACGATCCTTGTAGGGGCCGGTATGACCGAAACCGGAAACACATGCATAAATCAATCGCGGGTTTATGCTGTGTAAATCCTGCCACCCATAGCCGAGCTTCTGCAAGGCGCCGCCACGAAAATTCTCAACCAGCACATCGCCGGCTAGAAGCAGTTTTTCAAACACCGCCCTGTCATCAGTGTCTTTGAGATTCAACGCAATACTTCTCTTGCCCCGATTGATCGAGGCGAAATAAATTGATTGCTGATCAAGAAAAGGGCCGAATTGTCTGGCATCATCTCCACGCTCGGGCAACTCGATCTTGATCACATTTGCACCGAGGTCCGCCAGTATCATGGTCAGATACGGACCTGCCAACACTCGCGTCAAATCAATAACGGTAACGCCTTCAAGCGGCGCGGTACGACGGGTTTGCGGCATGGTTTTTATTCCCCCCGGTCAAGCGCCGTCCTGACCCATTGCTGAAAACAGACGGTACCTGGCTCACGGACAGTCGACAGAATGCCTTTTTGATAATACCCCCCTTCCAGATTCTTCTGCACCCGTCCACATATCCCGATGTCTTCTTCCATCACCCTGCCGGATAACCCGATGATCTGTTCTGCGTCGTGCTGGCTTACCGACGGTAAAAACCAGAACCAGCGTTCTATCATTGCATGGTTCCTGTCTACGGGCGTTACTTTCTCGATATTGAAGCTGTTCATGCTGAAGTGCATCAGCATTCCGGGAAACTTGTAAATCCAGTATCCGGGAGAATCAGATTCTTCTGCTTGATAAGTGACTTCGAAACCCACAAATTTGTTGTTTTCATGGGGCGTAATGCGGGTTGCGCCCTTGACCAGCGATGCATTCAATTCACGATGCACAGTCGCCAGATGGTAACCTTCAGCAGAATTGTCGCTGTAGTTTTTCCAGTTTGCATGGCAGTGGCCGGAGCGCATCCCGGTGAACTTCATTTCTGCGACTGCGGGAAAATCGCGGGCAATGGCGATGATTTCCCCGAGCCAGTCCTGCAATGATACGCCGGCCAGATCCAGACATGCAAATACAAGGTCGTTCCAGACACTGACCTGCACCGGGATCAGACCAAGATCCTCAAGGACATCCCCGGGCAATTCAAATCCGGGCGCATGTTTCAGCCTGCCATCGAGTTGGTAACTCCAGGCATGATAGGGACAGGTAAACTGTCTGATACATCCCTTTTTATCTACACTCAGCGGTGAGGCGCGATGTCGACATAAATTCAGGAATCCGCGCAAGTCACCCTGGAGATCGCGCACAACCACAATCGACTGGTTTGCAACAGCACAGGTGACGTAATCCCCGAGGTTCTTCAGTTCATCTGTGGAACTGACAAAAGACCAGTTTTTCGCAAATATTTCCTGCAGTTCGAGCTGGTATATTTCCTCTTTGTGGTACCACTCGGCAGGCAACGACTGGACAATACTGTTCACAGCTTAATCCGACAGGTTCTGTAAATCGTTCCGATAAGCAAATAACGCTGGAGTACCGCCTGTATGAATAAAGAGCAGGTTTTTGAAATCGGCGAGATCGTTGTTTTCAATCAAATTTAACATGCATTTCATTGTCTTTCCGGTATAAACCGGGTCAAGCAACAGCCCCTCCGTAGTTGCGATAAGACGAATCGTATCTTTCAAGGACCCGGATATCTGACCATAACCCGGAGCCAGGGCATTGTCATCAGTCCAGACATCCTGGTCCGTGATCAGAGGCTGAATATCAAGCATATTCGCCAGATTTTCACAGTGGGTTTTGATTCTGATGGATTGTGCCTGCGCATCCCTGCGAACACAGGCGCCGAGGACCGGGATGTCGCACTCCAGCAGCCGCAACCCCATCAGCAGTCCGGCGTGGGTCAATCCACTGCCAGACCCGACCACAATCAGATCGGGCTTCCAGTCCAGTTCGTTGAACTGATCAAGCATCTCCTTTGCTGCAACCATATAACCGAAAGCGCCTTTCGGCTCCTTGACCACTCTCAAGGGAATAATGTAGGGCTTCCTGCCTTGCTCTTTCAGTTTATTAGCGATATCTCCGAGTGACTGGTCAGCGCCTTCCTCGTCTTCTCCCTCGGGATAGTAATAAATATTGGCGCCAAACAGATCGGTAAGCAATTTATTACCTGATGTCTGATATTCCGTGGTGGTATTACTGACACAGTTTTCCAATTGGATATGGCAGTCTATACCCAGTTTACCGGTCGCAGCAGCAATCGTGCACATACAGTTCGACTGAATTGCCCCGGTACTCAAGATCGTGTCATAACCCCGTGACAGGGCATCACCGAGATAAAATTCTATTTGTCGAACCTTGTTGCCTCCGAACCCCAGACCGGTACAATCATCCCGCTTTACCCTGATCTGGTAGCCTGGATATTTCGCAGATAGCCTCAAAAGCGTCTCTATCGGTGTCGGGTAATGACCGAGTTCAATCTGCGGCAGATGACTGAGTTGTCTGATCGCAGGCTGCCTGAATTTCACTGTTGAATACTCCACACCAGGTTCGGGTTTATCGATTACTTTTCCAATTCTGCCAGCAGCGCTGGCACAGCATCGAACAGATCCTGGTTCCAGCCATAATCCGCAACCTGAAAGATCGGAGCCTCTTCATCGTTGTTGATGGCAACAATGACTTTGGAGTCTTTCATTCCTGCAAGATGCTGAATCGCGCCGGAAATACCGACCGCCATGTATAAATCCGGAGCTACCACCTTGCCGGTCTGGCCCACTTGATAATCGTTGGGCACAAACCCCGCATCCACCGCCGCACGAGACGCACCGACAGCGCCGCCGAGTTGATCTGCAAGTTTTTCCAGCATCACAAAATTCTCACTGTTTTTCATTCCACGCCCCCCTGATACGACAACCCTGGCAGAGGTCAGCTCGGGACGCTCGCTGGGGCTCAGCATCTGGTCCACGAACAAGACACCGTCAGTCACACTGGCAACGTCGATACTGTGAACTTCAGCGTCACCACTATTCCCATCCGCCAATTCAAATGCGGTGGTCCGTACCGTAATCATTTTTACCGGGTCGGTTGATCTTACCCTGGCAAGTGCATTACCCGCATAAATCGGTCTGACGAAGGTATCACTATCCACCACTTCACTGATATCCGAGATAGCCTGAACGTCGCACAATGCCGCCACATAAGGGATCAGCGCCTTGCCAAATGTCGTGGCAGGAGCCATGACATGGGAATACCCGTCTACAATTGACTTGATCAGGAATGCAATATTTTCAGTGATGTCATGGGCATAGGCCGGGTTGTCACAAACCAGAACCCTGTTTACCCCTGCGATCCTGGCAACAGCATCCGCCACCGCGCCACAATCCTGGCCCGCAACCAGAACATCCACATTAGCGCCAATCAGACCTGCGGCCGTGACCGTATTTTGTGTGGCAGGCGCCAGCGCTGACTTGTCGTGTTCCGCTAAAACTAAAATTCTCATTTGATCACCTTCGCTTCGTTTCTCAGTTTATCAACCAGTTCGGCAGCATCGGCCACTAACACCCCTGCTTGACGGGCAGGAGGTTCATTTACCTCCAGAACGATGACCCGATTACTGATATCGACACCCAAATCTTCTGGCGTGAGGACATCGATCGGTTTTTTCCTGGCCCTCATGATGTTTGGCAAGGAGGCATATCTTGGCTCATTCAAACGCAGGTCGGTGGTTACCACGGCAGGTGAAGTGATTTGCAGTTTTTCCAATCCTGCGTCTATTTCCCGGGTTATCGCAAACCCCTCCTGGTTTTTTTCGATTTTTGAGATATAGCTTCCGAGTGGACGTTGCATCAGCGCGGCAACCATCTGCCCGGTCTGGTTGTTATCGTCATCAATGGATTGCTTGCCAAGAATAATCAGGTCGGTGGATTCCCTCTCGGCTACCGCTTTTATCATTTTCGCTATCGCCAAAGGTTCCAGACTGGATTCTGTGCCGATATAAACACCACGGTCAGCTCCCATAGCCAGACCTGCACGTATGGTTTCCTTACATTTTTCGGGTCCGGCGGAAACCAGGATAACCTCTTCGGCATGGCCTGCTTCTTTTAACCGCAACGCTTCTTCCACTGCGATTTCACAAAATGGATTCATCGCCATTTTGACGTTAGCGGTTTCAACGCCTGTATTGTCAGACTTCACCCTGACCCGGATATTGGCATCAATCACGCGTTTTACTGGAACCAGTATTTTCATTACGTGGATACTCCTCGAAAAGGGTTGATAGCAAAAATTGGAAACGGATTCTACCGTAATATGGTTTAAAATCCTCTTTTTATGTTTAACCTGCGCAGATAAATTTGTGACCCACAACCCCGACGACCAGCTACAGGCATTACTCGATACTGCGCATCTGGCGGCTGATGAAGCAAGAAAAATTACCAGAGCCTGGTTTCGCACTGACATATCCGTGCAAAACAAAATAGACAGCAGCCCCGTCACAATCGCAGACGGGCAGACAGAGCAGGTCATTCGGGACGTTATTCTGCAACGTCACCCTGATCACGGGTTTTTTGGTGAGGAAACGGGAACTTATCTCGATCATGCTGACTGGAAATGGGTGATCGACCCCATTGACGGCACCAAGAGTTTTGCTACCGGCATGCCGACCTTCGGCACGCTCATCTCAGTGCTTTATCAAGGGTCTCCAGTCATTGGTATTATTGACCATTGTGTACTTGACGAAAGATGGGTCGGCATTTGCGGGCAGCCTACAACGCATAACGGCGAAACCTGCCACACACGGACTACACAGAAGCTCGAAAATGCCTCGGTTTATACCACGACCACGGATATGTTCGATGATCATACGGCAATACAGGCATCTCGCCTGACCGGGGTTTGCAAATTCCGGGTATTTGGCGGAGATTGCTACGGATATGGCCTGATTGCTTCCGGGTTCAACGATCTGATGTGTGAAGCAGACCTGAAGCCTTACGACTATTTCGCGCTAGTCCCGGTTGTCACAGGTGCTGGGGGCATCATCAGTGACTGGCAGGGCAACCCACTGACCATGAGTTCCAAAGGAGAGGTGCTGGCTTCTGCGAATATCAATCTGCATAATGCAGCCTTGGAGAGGCTGAATTCGGGAAGTTGAATCCCCGAGTCATCTTTACCACTACAGCAAGGGAGCTATCACCAGACTGACTATCGCCATCACATTGATCAGAATATTCATCGAAGGCCCCGATGTGTCCTTGAAGGGATCACCCACGGTATCACCCACAACTACGGCTGCGTGAACGTCGGAACCCTTGCCTCCCAGGTTTCCTTTCTCGACGTATTTTTTTGCATTGTCCCAGGCCCCTCCGGCATTCGACATGGTCAGCGCCATCAATACACAACCGAGCAATGCCCCACCAAGCATACCGCCGAGCGCAGTGGCGCCCAGACTAAAACCGACCAGCGGCGGTGCAGCGACCGCAATCACGCCAGGCAGAATCATTCGCTTGAGTGCAGCACGGGTCGCAATATCGATACATCGATCTGAATCCGGACTGGCAGTCCCTTCCATCAAACCGGGAATCTCCCGAAACTGGCGCCGAATCTCATGGATCATCTCAAACGCGGCGGCGCCGACGGCATTCATGGTAATACTGGAAACCAGAAAAGGGAAAATCCCACCAATGAACATGCCCGCGAGCACATACGGATCACTGAGTTCCAACGAGAAATCAGGTTTGAGCAGGGACACGGTTTCGATAAAGGCAGAAATGATGGCGAGTGCTGCCAATGCGGCGGCGCCAATGGCGAAACCCTTGCCAATCGCGGCAGTCGTATTTCCCAGTTCGTCGAGAGAATCGGTAATTTCACGGACTTCTTCACCCAGACCGGACATCTCTGCAATCCCTCCCGCATTGTCCGCAACCGGACCATAAGCATCGATGGCCATGGTGATTCCTACCGTGGCCAGCATACCGACCGCAGCAATACCTACGCCATATATTCCGGTCAGGTTGGTGGAAACAAGGATGATAGTGCTGATTATCAACAATGGCGCCACAACTGACTCCATACCCACAGCCAGACCGGTAATCATCACCGTCGCGGGGCCGGTCTCACCACTTTTGGCGATTCTGCGGACCGGGCTGCCGCCGGTGTAGTACTCGGTGATCAGACCGATGCCAATACCCCCTGCGGCGCCGACCACAACCGACCCCCATACGTTTACAGACACACCCAGATATTTCACCACGGCCCAGGCCACAGCCATGAATATGATGGTGGCGCCGATAGTACCGGCCCGAAGCGCCAGTTCCGGAGACCTGGCCGTATTGAGCTTGACGATAATGATCCCCAGAATTGAGCAAAGCAGTCCGGCGGATGCCAATGCAAGTGGTAAAAACATCAGCGTTTGCCGCTCTCCGAGCAGACTCAGCATTGCCCCAGGCAATGTCGACGCAATCGCAATGGTTGCAATGATTGACCCGCAATAGGATTCGAAAATGTCCGAACCCATGCCAGCGACGTCCCCCACATTGTCGCCCACGTTATCTGCTATCACGCCAGGATTACGCGGATCGTCTTCAGGAATTCCGGCTTCAATCTTGCCTACCAGATCTGCGCCCACATCAGCGCTTTTGGTAAAAATACCGCCTCCCACCCTGGAAAAAAGGGCAACAGAGGACGCACCCATACCAAATCCATGAATGACATGCGCCGTTTTCGGATCGCCACCGAACAACAGATACAGTATGCCGATACCAAGCAATCCCATCGAGGCGACACATAACCCCATCACCGAACCGCCAAAAAATGCGACAGCCAGTGCGCTCTGTGCCCCTTCGGTGGCGGCCGCTGTGGTTGTTCTGGTATTTGCATGAGTCGCGGCGTACATGCCGATATAGCCTGCGATACCCGAACAAAAGGCTCCGAGAAGAAAGGCAATCATGGTTCTGGCGCCGAGATCGGAAATAAAAATCAACAGCCCGACGACGGCCACAAAAATCAATAGATAAGTGTACTCACGGTGCATGAAAACCATCGCGCCACGGTGAATCTGGCCGCCAATTTCCACCACTTTTCCTTCTCCCTCCGGATACCTCAATATCATTGCGTATATGATGAGAGCGGCAAGCAATCCGACAACACCCAGGATTACAGGTGAGTAGTAAATCATGAAATCGACTCCGTTTAATTAATGAAAAACAGGGGATAAACCGGGTGCGGACTATATCCCTTCTGGTGTTGGATATCAATCTTGATTTGGCTGCCCACAACAAACCTGAGCCTGCTCATTTACCTGTTTTCCTGGCTCTGGGATGCGCTTTATCATAAACCCTGGCAAGATGCTGAAAATCCAGATGCGTATAGATTTGGGTGGTCGCTATGTCGGCATGCCCCATCATCTCCTGAACTGCCCTGAGATCACCACTGGATTCGAGCATATGACTGGCAAAGGAATGCCTCAGCATGTGAGGGTGTAACCGTCGTCCCAATCCCTTTGCTTTTGCCCACTGGTTCAGCCGGTACTGGATACCGCGGACACCCAGTCGCTTACCCCTTTCGTTGACGAACAGGGCCCGCTCGGTATCGCTTGCGAGCTGGGGTCGCCTTCCAAGCCAGACCACAAGGGCTTCTACCGCCTTGCCCCCAACCAGGACAATGCGCTGTTTGTTACCCTTGCCGGTAACCAGAATCTGGTTCTGATCAAAATCTATAGAATCAGCATCAAGCGATGCCAGTTCTGACAGCCGCAGCCCGGAAGAATAAAAAAGCTCCAGCATCGCATGATCCCGAACAGCAAGAATGGAGTTGTCATGACCGTCCAGCAGACCGCTCAATTCATCAACGCTCAGTGTAGCAGGCAGCCTCCTTGAGTATTTGGGTGCGCTGACTCCAACGAAGGGATTGATTGATGCAAATTCGTTTTTCAGGAGGTATGCATAGAAGGCGCGGCAGGCCGACAACAGACGCTGGATACTCCGGCCGGACAAACCCTTTTGATGCAATACGGCCGGAAAAAACCGGGCATCGTGAACGGTCAGTCTGTTCCAGTCAGACACTGCTTTTTGACAAGCGTAGTCGTGCAGTTTCTGTAAATCCCTGCGATATGCCCTTTGGGTATTATCAGAGAGTCTTCGCTCCCGCTTTTGGCATTCCAGAAATTGTTCGATTTTTCCCTGTAATGGAGTCATGGCTGGTTGAGTCGACCGTGAAAATAACCGCCAATCAGCAGACCGAGTCGATCCAGGAACATCACTCCGACATCCGGCTGAAACCGTGTCCGGGAATGCGACCCCAGCGCCATTACGCCGAGCAACTCATCCTCGAACAACAATGGAATGAAGGCACAGGACTGGACAGAGTCATTTCCCTGCCCGAAAATCGATTCGCGCAAGTCACTTGAAAGACGATCATCACAAACCGACCCCTTATGCATCACTCGCTGGCACACTGCATCATAGCGGGGTTGTACCGAATCTGTTTCATCGGACTTCAACATGATCACAATTTCCCCGACATCGAATTGTCGCTTCATCAATCTGTCTACTGTTTGTAAAGGACTGTCACCGTTCTGCTCTTGTACAAGCAAACCGACCGCCATCTGAAGAAAGTCGGATTCCAGTTTCTGGTTGTTTTTTACACTATCGACAATGAAATCAATTGTAGCCTGATGATGTTTGATCCTGTCCTTCAGCACCTGCAACTGCCTTTCATAAAAGGGAGTAATACTACTCGCGTCACCCAACCTCAATTCGGCCAGCAAATTTTCATGCCGTTCGAAAAAAGAGGGATTTGCTCTCAAATAGTCTATTATTTCCTGAGTGCTCGGCATATCTGTCTAAAGAGTGTCATCATTCTCTAACCCCGGATTATAAACTACAATCCTGATTTCTCTGAAAAGACCAGAGATTATCGAACTTCTTCCGGTATCCTGATATTTCCGCTGAACACATGATGCACCGGTCCGCGGAGGAAAACAGGGGTTCGACCACCCTCCCAGCTAACCTGAATGCCTCCACCGGGCAGCCTTACGGTGACATTGGATTGAAGTTCACCGTTTTGGATTCCCGCCACTACTGCCGCGCAGGCGCCGCTTCCACATCCGAGAGTCTCCCCTGCGCCACGTTCATGTACCCGCAATTTTATTTGAGTCGGTGACACAGTTTGCGAGAAACCAACATTCACTCTCTCGGGAAAAGCCTGATGGCGCTCCATCAGCGGCCCCAATGTCGTGACATCGGCAACTTCAACGTTGTCCACCGCAATCACGCAGTGGGGGTTACCCATCGACAGGGCGCTGAATTCAATTTCACCCTGTGCTGTATTCACCCGATACCTGAGAGCTGCTTCCGGCATCCTTAATGGAATTTGTTCGAGGCCAAAATCGGGTTGCCCCATTTGAGCGGTGATCGTGCAATCATCATTGACGCCAAGTTCCATTTCGGTCGTACGGGTTTCAACATGAATAGTCCTGTCGCTGGTCAGACCCTGGTCGCGTAGAAACTTCGCAAAACATCGGGCTCCATTTCCACATTGACCTGATTCGCTACCATCGCTGTTGAATATCTGCATCCTGAAACGGTTCCTGGTTCGTGATTTTGCGGCCACTATGATCTGATCACAGCCGATACCGAATTGCCGATCCGCTATGAATCTGGCAATATCCCGGCTAATTCTGATATTCTCCGCAATTCCGTTCAACATGACGAAATCGTTACCTATTGAATGCATTTTTGTGAAATTGATGTTCATCAAATTAGATCTGCACGATTCAGCGATTACGAATGACTGCACTTACCTTCGAATTGCCAATAATGTCTCCTGATAACATGTGGTTTTGCTGAAGGATAAGTAAATTTGCTAACCAACACAATCAGTTCATACGGGAAACATCAATTGAGATTTTTTCTCGGAAAAATCCGGACCATGCCTGCTTTGCCACGCCAGATACTCGGTGTGCTGTTGCTCATTGGCGGCATGTTCTGGTTCCTGCCCGTATTGGGGTTATGGATGATACCACTGGGTCTCGTGATTCTCTCCGCAGATTTTCACTGGGCAAGAAAGGGACATCTTTCGATCCAGATCTGGCTTAGAAAACGGCGTAATCGCAACAAGTCAGAATAATAACCCGGTTTAAAGAGGGTTTGAATCAGACTAACCCGTAGCCTTTGCTCTTTGCTTGATCAAGGCCATTCCCTTAAGCAGATTAAATGCTTCCTTGAGTTGATTGTCATTGTCAAACAGACCCGGTGTTGACGACAGAGGCGCGTCAGGTTCATCATTCCCGGTTTCGTTTCCCAGATGATCAACCAGGTCGGATTCCCTGACAGAAGGCCGTCTGCTTTCAACTTTGGTAAATTCAGTCTGTT
The DNA here is from genome assembly GCA_963663315.1 of Arenicellales bacterium. Classification (GTDB taxonomy): domain Bacteria; phylum Pseudomonadota; class Gammaproteobacteria; order Arenicellales; family Poriferihabitantaceae. The sequence continues at coordinate 1,739,304 of OY760176.1, forward strand.
CGGTCACAATGTCCGGGACAATTCCTATAGCCTGAATTGAACGGTTCGATGGTGTGTAATAGCGCGCAGTGGTAATTTTCAGCGCCCCGCGATTTTCCATTGGAATAATTGTTTGTACCGAACCCTTGCCGAAGGTTTTAGTGCCCATAATGATAGCGCGCCGATGATCCTGCAACGCACCTGCCACGATTTCCGATGCCGAAGCAGAACCGCCATTAACCAGAACAACCATCGGCGCATCATCAATAACATCATCGGGGAGAGCGGTAAAACTTTGTGCGGATAACTGCGTCCTGCCTCTGGTGGAAACGATCTCGCCACCGCTCAGAAACATATCGCTGACTTCCACAGCGCCGATCAGAACGCCGCCAGAGTTATTTCGAAGATCAAGCACAAAACCCTCAAGAGGTCCTCCATTATCGTTTTTCAGTTCGGCGATCTTTGACCGCAGACTCTGTGCACTGCCACTTTGGAAACTCGATAATCTGGCGTATCCGAAATCAGTCTGAAGAAGTTGCGCTTTTACACTTGCTGCCTTGATAATGGCCCTGACCAGAGTCACCTCCACGGAATCAGGCTCGCCTTCCCGGGAAATGGTCAGTTTGATCTCGGACCCGGGCGGGCCACGCATTTTATCCACTGCCTCTTTCAGGCTCATGCCCCGAACCGGCACACCATCCAGCATCAAAATCAGATCTCCCGGCTGAATTCCTGCATGAAATGCGGGAGTATTATCCATTGGGCTGATCACCTTTATCAATCCATCTTCAATAGTAACCTCGATTCCCAGCCCACCAAATTTCCCATCGGTAGTAATCCTGATCTCTTTGAGTTCTTCCGGCTCCAGAAATGCCGAGTGAGGGTCCAATTCCCTCAACATGCCGTGAATGGCGCCTCTAAGCAAAGTCGAATCGTCAACCTGATCCACATATTCGCTTTTGATCTTCCCGAATACTTCCGAAAAAATTCGCAGATCTTCCAAAGGCAGGGCTTCGTTGGCCTCATTCTGAGCATAAGGTATACCCGGAAAGCCAGTGACCAGAAGCAGACAAAGAGGGATCCCTGTCAGTTGCATAATTTTTGAAATCATGTCTTGAGACATTCCTGAATAATATACTGACGCTTCATATCATTTCTGTTTTACGCTGACAGTTTAACACTAACCATTGGCTGGTAGAGTGTTACAGGGGATATTATTGGTGTACAATTCAACGTCAGCCCGACCTTCACCCTGCTTACAATGTATATCGAATTCATGACCGAGTACTGGTATTTGTTTGCCATGTTGCTTGTCATCGTGTTTTTATTGAGTATGGACCCGGCAGGACACGGCATGGGTGGCTCCAGAACCATTACTCCCGTGCAATTACCTCAACTCCAATCTAGAGAAAACGCAGTAATTGTCGATGTCAACGAAACCGACAGGTTTAAAAGCGGACACATTTCCCAGGCCGTCAACATACCATTCAGCGTGCTGGGCAATTCCCTTGGCAAACTGAAAAAGTATCAGAAAAAAACCATCGTGCTAACCTGTGATTCAGGGAACAACTCCAAAAAAGCCATGGCGATTCTCAAAAAGAACGAATTTTCGGATCTCTATTTGCTTTCAGGTGGGCTCGGAGCCTGGAAAAAAGAGAATCTGCCTCTCGAAAAAAGTTAAACCGCATAACGCACCGCCTGCACAATCCGAGCTGACTGGTTCACCATGAAATTTAATACCAAAAGGATATACCTTAAAGACGCTTCATTTGAATCCCCGTCTACGCCCGGCATATTTACCCAAACCGGAATCAAGCCCGGATATGATGTTCAGGTGTTCTTTGATTATCGAGCCATTGATGAAAAAATCGGGCTGGCAGAAATAGTTCTGAAAGTCACCGTCACCTCCAAACATGAAGAGGCGACCCTGTTTCTTGCCGAAGTCCATCAAGCGGGAGTGTTTGAAATCGAGCACCCGGACATAGAAACCTACCGGATTATGATAGAAGTGGCCTGTCCCCAGATTCTCCTGCCATTTGCCCGCGAGGAGTTAAACAGTCTGATCACCAAGGGTGGGTTCAGCAACTTTTTAATCGCCCCGATCAATTTCGAATCACTTTATCGGGCGAACAAGGAAAAGATCATGAAAGAGGAGGCCAATGCACCGGCCTCGGAGTCGATGAATTGATGGTCCTGAACTAATCCTCTACCTGCCCGGATTCCAGGAATTGACATTGTCACGGCCTGATCATGTCACCGTTGTTGGAGCAGGTTCATGGGGGACATCTCTGGCCATTTTGCTGTGCAACAATATAAACCGCATCACACTGTGGGGACACAATCCGGATAAGTTGTATCCGATCATCCGGGACAGACGCAATGATCGATATCTTCCGGGTATATGCCTGCCTGACAACCTTGAAGTGGAACTCGACCTTGTCAAAGCGATCAATGATAACCTGTGTTTTGTGGTTGCAGTGCCAAGCCATGCTTTTCGTCCGGTGCTGAGCAACCTGAAAACCCGAATCGAAGCCCTCGAAAAGGACCCCGCCGCAGTAACGCTGGTTTGGGGAACCAAAGGCTTTGACACACACAGCGGTGGCCTGTTGAGTGATACCGTAACCAAAATTTTTCCCGATTCCGAAAAGCTGGGGGTTATATCAGGACCCAGCTTTGCAATGGAGACCGCCAGATTGCTTCCGACTGCATTGACGCTGGCATCAAATTCAGCCGTTCATGCCCAATCCATGGCAATGTGGTTCCGCACCCCCTTTACACGAGTCTATTTCAGTGATGACCCGACCGGTGTACAGTTGGGCGGAGCCATTAAAAATGTGATGGCGGTCGCTGCCGGCATCAGCGATGGACTGAATTATGGCGCCAATGCCAGAGCCGCATTGATTACTCGTGGACTGTCGGAATTGACCCGACTTGGTGTCGCCCTGGGAGGGAAGCCTGAAACATTCATGGGATTGACCGGAGTGGGTGACCTGATACTGACCTGCACCGACAATCAATCCCGTAATCGCCGATTTGGTCTGGGTCTGGGTGCAGGCCGGTCCCAGGACGAGGTGTCCAGAGAAATCGGTCAGGAAATCGAGGGTATAAATACGGTCAGGGAATTATTCAGACTCAGCCGTAAACATCAGGTTGAAATGCCGATCACCGAACAGGTTTACAACATTATCTACCACAATGCCAACCCGGTTACTGCGGTAGAACAACTGCTTCAGCGCAACCCCAAGGCAGAATTCAGATAATTTCGCAGCCTGATTCTGATGCCTCAATCATAGCTGTACGCATCGGAAGGGAATGTCCCTTGCTTGACCTGAGTTGCGTAATCTTCAAGCGCACCCTGTATACCAGAAGGATTCCCCTTCAGAAAATTCTTCACGAATTTTGCGGTTTTCCCCGGATAAAGCCCGAGCAGGTCATGCCAGACCAGAATCTGTCCATCCGTCCCCGCACCCGCACCGATACCAATGACCGGCACATTGACGGATTCGGTCAGCTTCTTGCCGAGAGTCCTGGGGACGCACTCAATCAGAATAATACTGGCTCCTGCCTGTTGCAGAATTTTCGCCTCTTCGATGATCGCCTGGCCGTGTTCGGGGTCCCGTCCCTGGACTCGATATCCACCCAGATGATTAATTGATTGTGGTGTAAGGCCAATGTGCGCACAAACAGGAATGCCTCTTTCTGTCAACAATCGCGTAGTTTCTCCCAGCCAACTCCCGCCTTCGAGCTTGACTGCATGTGCCCCTTCACGCATCAGTATTGCGGCATTTTCCAGACTCTTTGATTCCGAGTAATAGCTCATGAATGGCAGGTCAGCAATCAGCAAAGCACCCAGATTCCCTTGCTTTACGCAGCGAACATGATAAGCCATATCTTCGATAGTGACCGGCAGGCTGCTGTCATGGCCCTGTATCACCATCCCCAGGGAATCTCCGACCAGCAGTACTTCCATACCCGCATTACTCGCCGCATAGGCACTGCAATAATCATAAGCAGTCAGGCAGGCAAATTTATTGCCCGCCTGTTTGATCCTGTTCAGGGTATTAATCGTGACCGCAGGTCGAGTGCCGGAGTGAACTGACATTTCGGTTATCGCTTGAAAAAATTACTTTGAATGAGTGACTGCTCTGGTATGAATATAGACCAGTTATCAGCCGCAATCCACCACTTTTGATTTCCCCCGAAAAAGACACAGCTACCGATTCTGGTCTGAAATTCCACTGCGCCCTGCTTGAGTCCTGTTCAAATTCCTGAGAAACTTAATTTGCTCTGGGCGCTGGTCTTAATTTACACTTCGCCCCTGTTTAAAATATGGCAAGCTGATGGCAAAAGAAGAAGGTATCGAAATGGAAGGCACTATTACTGAGGCCTTACCTAATACTTTATTTAGAGTGGAACTTGAAAACGGGCATGAAATCATCGCATATATCTCCGGGAAAATGCGTAAACACTATATTCGGATACTACGCGGAGACAAAGTGACCGTCCAACTCACACCTTATGATCTAACCAAAGGTCGAATCGTTTTTCGTGTGCGTTAGTACACGGAACGATCAGGGGTTCGCAACGCTCGGCAACAAAGCCGAAACAAACGCATCTGCTTCAAATGGTTTCAAATCCGACACCCCTTCCCCAACACCGATATACCTGACAGGCAGGCCAAACCGGTGTGCCAGTGCAATCACGACACCGCCACGGGCGGTACCATCGAGTTTTGTAACGCACAAGCCGGTCAGTGGAATCGAACGATTGAAATTCTCTACCTGGGAAAGTATGTTCTGGCCATTACCTGCATCGACAGTGAGATAAACGTCATGCGGCGCCGTTTCCTCTGTTTTACTCAATACTCTTTTGATTTTGGATAGTTGCGCCATCAGGTCATTGTGAGTATGTTGTCGTCCCGCCGAATCAATCAGCAGATAATCGACTCCCCTGGCACTCGCCGCACTATACGCATCGAATGCAACCGCCGCGGCATCAGAACCGTGGGATTGGGAAATGACAGGTATCTCAAGTCTCTCTCCCCAGATCTGAAGCTGTTCAATCGCGGCAGCACGAAAAGTATCACAAGCGGCTATCATGACCGAATGACCGCTCTGCTTGAACAGATTTGCCATTTTCGCCAGCGTCGTGGTCTTGCCGACACCATTCACTCCGACCATCAATATTACATGAGGTTTATGTGATGCGACCGGGATTTTCTGCTGCCCGTGCTGACTCTCGTTCAGTATTGCCAGGATGATCTGCTTGAGACTGCTGACCACCTGCTCTGATGAATGGTGACGGCAAGACCTGGTCGTGGTACGCAATCTGTCAACAATCAACTGACTGGTGATCACACCAAGGTCAGCCATGATCAGTTGATCCTCGATCTCGTCGAACCACTGATCGTCGAACTCTGGCTTCGAAGAGAACACGCTCATCAAGCCTGAAGACAAAGCCTGCCGGGTTTTAGAAAGCCGTGAAAATAATCCCTGATTCAATGCCATGGTTTACTGAAAATAGTGTGTCAACGCACAGGTCGATCTGTCGTCTGTGCATTCGTAATGTGAAAATGTGTTTTGTATCGTATCATTGTCACCTGAAATTTCATTGGTTATCTGGATCGTTTTCTTGAAAAAACCGGGCCAACTCAGGATCATAGGAGGGCAATGGCGAAGTCGAGTCATCCACTTTCCTCAAATCGACAATTTGCGACCTTCACCGGATGCAATCAGGGAGACGCTGTTCAACTGGTTGGCCGGATATATTCGAAACAGCGCCTGTCTTGATCTTTTTGCCGGAAGTGGAGTATTCGGCTTTGAAGCCATTTCACGAGGCGCTCGTAGAGCAGTGCTGGTGGAAAGCAATAGACACGCCGTCCGCCAACTTCACAAAACCAGCCAACTGCTCGGCGCCGATGACTGGATTGAAATACAGCATAATCGGGTCGAGAATTTTATCAAAACCACCGATGAGAAGTTTGACCTTGTATTCATTGATCCCCCTTTTCAATCCGGACTGATTGAGATGACTTGCAGGGGGCTGGTTGGAGGAGATTGCCTGAAACGCCAGGCGTTGGTCTATATCGAATCAAAAAAGTCAAATATTCCCTTACCAATTCCTGCAACCTGGCATATTATTCGTCAAGTTGAGCGAGGATTGGTACAGTCAACATTGATCAACATCCGGAATTGAAGAAAAATGAAAAAAACCGTGGTCTACCCAGGCACTTTTGATCCGATAACGAATGGTCACAGCGATTTGGTGTATCGTGGCGCCCAAATGTTTGATCGCATCATATTGGCCATTGCACACAACCCTGAAAAATCACCTCTGTTTTCAATGGAAGAACGGATTGAGCTTGCCAATAGCGTTTTGGGTAAAACCGGTAATATCGAAGTCATTGGATTTTCCGGATTACTGATAGATTTTGCCAGAAAATGTAACGCAACCGTGATCCTGCGTGGCTTGCGTGCGGTATCGGATTTCGAATACGAGTTCCAGCTTGCCTTGATGAATCGAAAACTCGATAGCAGCATTGAAACGGTTTTTCTGACGCCTTCGGAGAATCATACCTTCGTCTCTGCAAGCCTGATAAAGGAAATTGCACACTACGGCGGCGACATCAGTAAGTTTGTCCACCCCAGTGTCTATGACGCCCTGGTCGACAAATTCAGTTAATTCCTGTCTGATTTAACATCCGTCCGGTTCAATTTTATCCAGTTCAATGGCTCTCCTGATAACAGACGATTGCATCAATTGTGATGTTTGTGAACCGGAATGCCCCAATGATGCCATTTATCAGGGTGAAATTATCTACCAGATCGACTGGAAGCGATGCACGGAATGCGTAGGCCATTTCGAGACCCCCCAATGCGTCGAGGTCTGTCCGGTTGATTGCATCCCGGTCGATCCCGACCACATCGAAACCGACGATCAATTACGGCTGAAATACCAGCATCTGGTCCAGTCTTCCGGTTAGGTTGTCTCAATTATCCGGTTGCGGACAGAACATAACAGATAATGACCCGCCAGTTGCACCAAAACCGGTTCATTGAACTGGGGCACAGATTGCACGACACCGGCAAACGGAAACACCATAGACATGCCATCGTCCTGAGTGGTGATATTGACTGGGGGTGGCGTTCGGCACAGGATTTGTGCGAGCCGCTCAACAATCAGAATATTGTTCTGATATCTGATCCGGATCATTCACCTCTACCTTCGAAGGAAATCTATCAATCTGTTGGGATCAATCAATGCCGCAATCACCTTGGCCGTGAATACGATGCAGTTATCCATGATTGCCACAGTGGATTTGAGCCAGATTCAATCGGTATTGTCGCAGGAACTGTCAAAGCGGGAGGATTGCTGATTCTGATCGCTCCGGTTCTTGTGCACTGGCCGGAAATTCAGGATTGTCATTTCGAAAAGCGCATACCCCATGGCCTCTCACCGCCCCGATACAGCCGCTATCTTGATCGCCTGGCAAGCAGGATCCGATCTTCGCAACACTGCATCCTGATAGAACAGGATGGCAGCCTCCCGCTGCCGTCAGACCGACCCTTGAGTCAATCCGGGCATAATCACCCTGATTACAGCGATCAAATCGAAGCAGTCAATGCGATTAAAAAGGTCGTCACCGGACAAAGACGGCGTCCCGTAGTCTTGCTCGCTGATCGTGGCAGGGGTAAATCCGCCGCCCTGGGGCTGGCGGCAAGGGCTTTGTTTGACAGTGGCCTAACCCGCATCGGGGTCTGTGGTTTAAACAGAAGATCGGTCGAAAATGTATTCAAACACGCGGGGGTTGATTCCGGCATCAGGCGCCCTGCCCTGAAATTCATCCCGGCAGATGTGCTTTTGAAGAAAAAGGCAGATATCGAATTATTGTTGGTTGATGAAGCGGCGACCCTGCCTGTTCCTGTTTTAACGCAAATCCTGAAGATCTACCCGCGAATCGCATTTGCCAGCACCGTGCATGGCTACGAAGGCACAGGACGTGGTTTCGCGACTCATTTCGGAAGATTGCTGGATAAATACACGAGGGGATGGAAAAAATGCGAACTACGTCATCCGATTCGATGGGCCAGGCAGGATCCTCTGGAGAAGCTTCTGTTCGATATTCTGCTTCTGGATGCCGACCCCGGTCCCTCTGCAGGAGAGCTTCAGTCGGCGCCGAACATTGACATAGCGTCCGTTGACAAAAATGAACTGGCCGGTTGCGAGTGCAGATTACGGGAAATTTTCGCTCTGTTGATCCAGGCGCACTACCGCACCCGCCCTGCAGATCTTAAGTATTTACTCGATTCCCCCAACCTAGAAATTTTTTGCGCCTGTTCCCAGGGTCAGATATCAGGAGTTGCACTGGTATCTATCGAAGGCGGCATGTCTGAAACAGACGCAAGGAAAATCTGGACCAACCGGTCACGACCGATGGGCCATCTGTTTGCTGAACTGGTTGCTGCACAGTCAGGATTTCATGAAGGGGCACAACAGATTACCGCTCGAATTGTTCGAATTGTTGTCAGGTCCGAATATCAACGGTGCGGCATCGGCAGCGCTCTGATAAGGGAAATCTCGAATCGATTCAAAGATCTGGATTCATTGAGCACATCGTTTGGCGCGAGTGCGCCATTAATCCGATTCTGGGCTAAAAATGCATTTGCGCCTGTGCGCATCGGATTCAGCCAGAGTAAAAATACCGGTGCGCTGTCCTGCGCGTTGATGCGGCCTCTTTCCCAACGAGGGATACGGCTGGCGCATCGGACGCAGGAAAAATTTCGGAAAAATCTCCCTATCCAGCTAAAAACCCTGTATCAGGACACGGAACCAAAACTGATCATCGAAATTTACCATTCATTGTTTCGTGGAGGCAACGATCACGTACCCACACAGGATGAACTGATCGACCTCGTCGGGTTTGGTTTTGCCCACCAGAACATGGACAACATTTCAAGCGCCCTATCCAGGTTTTGCCAGTACCTGCTGGATACAGACAACGGAGTACCGGAGATTGACGCGGCTTTCCTGATTGAGCGTGTTCTTCAGGCCAGGCCCTGGCAACAGTGCAGGTCGCTCGCACCCCCTCGTGGAAAAAAACAGGGCACAGCGCGACTTCGGGCGGTTATTCGTGTAGGCCTTCTTCAGAATTTTCCGGATCAGACCCATCAGATTCGCCAGGCATATAATCTGCTTGACAATAATTCCGACAACCGGGGCAGCAGACAAACCTGACCACGGAAATTTCAAAACAGTGATTTCAGTGCATCCACAAATGCAGTGTTCTCCTCTTCGGTACCCACTGTCACACGCAGACAATTTTCCAGCCGGGCGCCCTTTGCATGCAGATTTTTGACCAGCACGCCTTTTTTCATCAGATCCCGGAATACCTGATCCCCATCCGATGAAATCCGGCACAACAGGAAATTGGTCTCGCTGGGGAAAACTTCCATGCCGGGGATTTCTGTTAATTGTTCGAACAATCTGGCACGGTTTTGCAGGATTTGTGCAGTCTGCTGTTTCAACACCGGATAGTGTTGCAGGAAATAGTGAGCGCTGGCCTGGGTCAGCACATTGATATTATAGGGTAACCTCAGTTTCTCCATTTCACCCAGCCATTCAGGACGACCCGCCAGCACACCCAGTCTCAACCCGGCAAACCCGCTCTTGGACAAGGTACGCAATACGACCAGGTTCGGGTATCCGACTATCGACTTCAACCAGGTCTTTCCACAAAATGCGAAATATGCCTCATCCAGCACGACCAGCCCAGGCGCCCGGGTCAGCGCCTGTTCAACAGACACCTGATCAAAACAGTTTCCAGTCGGATTGTTCGGGTAAGCCAGAAAAACACAGGCTGGCTGATACCGGTCTATCGCGTCAAGCAGTTTAACGGTATCCAGCGAAAAATCATCATTCAAGGGTACTCCGACAAACTGCGTTCCTGTCGCCGTACAAATCTGGTCATACATCGAAAAAGAAGGATCAGGGGAGATGAATACCCGGCCCGGCCCACCGACCAGTATCGCAATCAACTGAATCAACTCATCAGAACCATTACCCAGCATGATCTCGCACTGATCCGGAATCTGAAGATACGGGCGCAGTATGGATTTCAATTTCGCGCTACCGGGGTCCGGATAGCGATTGACCTCAACACCGGCGAGAACCGACAACCACTCCTTGCGGATGGGTTCGGGCATCGGCCAGGGGCTTTCCATTGCATCGAGTTTGATCAGTCCTCCGGCATCCGGAACCGAATAGGCTTTCAGACTCCGCACCGATGATTTAACCCATTTTTCGATCAGCCGCTCAATCATGAGTATTTATCGCACGGGAATGTCGGGTTGTGGATTCCCGCTTCCGCGGGAATGACGAGGGGAATCACTCCCCTCCCCGATCAAGTCGAGGACAGGCTTTGAGGGGGAGTCGGTGAAACAAGAGCCTGTCCCCGGCTTGACCGGGGAGCAAAGCCCGCCGGCGAGCCGGTGGGGGGGCGGGGAAACGTGTTTTTGTGTCACGGAAACACTCAGGACCTGAGCCTGTATCTGGCAGATTGTTCATGGGCTGTCAGGCCTTCGCTGTGTGCAAGCGCCGCAGCAGTCTTTGCCATTTGATTTGCACCCTGCTCGGAGATCTGAATCACACTGCTGCGCTTTTGAAAGTCGTATACACCCAAAGGGGAACTGAATCTTGCGGTACCTGAAGTCGGCAGGACGTGATTTGGCCCGGCGCAATAATCGCCAAGAACTTCTGCGCTGTATTTTCCGACGAATATTGCTCCTGCGTGTTTAACCTGACCGATCAGGTCATCCGCATTTTCCACCATCAGCTCAAGATGCTCCGGCGCGATGTGGTTGGCAACCTCCATAGCCTGAGCCAGACTATTTACCAGGACAAGACCACCGTTGGCAGTCAGGGAACTTCTGATAATCTCCGCTCGCAGCATTTGATCAAGAAGTTTGTCAATGGATTGTGTGATACGGTCGATCATGGATTTCGAAGGAGTGATCGCAATCGACTGAGCCAGTTCATCATGTTCTGCCTGGGCAAACAGGTCCATGGCAACCCAGTCAGGGTTGGCCGAGTCATCACAAATCACGACCACTTCAGAGGGTCCTGCGATCATGTCGATTCCGACATCGCCAAATACCATTTTCTTCGCAGTGGCCACCCAGGTGTTACCTGGTCCCACAATTTTATCGACACGAGGTATGGTTTCAGTACCATAGGCCATGGCTGCTACCGCCTGGGCGCCGCCAATGGTAAAAATCCGGTCAACCCCCGCAATATGCGCAGCCGCTATCACTGCATCATTGATTTCTCCGCCGGGAGCAGGCGCCGTCATGATGATTTCATTCACCCCGGCCACTCTGGCAGGAATGGCCGTCATCAGCGCCGATGATGGATACGCAGCCTTGCCACCCGGCACATACACTCCCACTCTGTCCATAGCGCTGACAATCTGACCGAGTTTTGTGCCATCGGCTTCGGTATAGCTCCATGAATGAAGCATTTCCTGCTGATGGAAAGTCCTGATACGCCCGGCTGCCGTCTCAAGGCACGTTCTCAACCCGTCATCCAGCCGGTCAAGGCTGTCGATAATGGTTTGTGCATCAAGTTGGAGAGCCTCCATGCAGGAAACCGGATGTTGATCAAACTTACCGGTGTATTCAATAACCGCCTGGTCGCCACGGCTTCTGACCTCGGCAATGATCGATCCGACTGCCTGCTCAACCGCATCATCGTGCCCGGTATCGCGGTGCAGCAGCTTGTTCAGTTCAGCGTAGAAGTCGGCATCAGAATAGTCGAGTCGTTGTAACATGATGGTGAACCGGGGAATCAGGTTGCTGTTCAAGTCAGATAATGCCCGGGTACCCTGCGAATATTCGCACCAAGCAGCGTGAGCTTCTCCTCAATAAAATGATAGCCCCGGTCAATGTGATATATACGATCAATGACGGTAACCCCCTGGGCGATCAATCCCGCCAGAATCAAACAGGCTGATGCGCGCAAGTCGGTTGCCATTACCGGGGCGGCATGGAGTTGATCGACTCCGCGTATTACCGCAATATTGCCGTCGAGCTCAATGTTTGCCCCCATTCGTTGAAGTTCCTGGACATGCATGAATCGGTTTTCAAACACCGTTTCGACAACGGTTGCGGTGCCCTCTGCAATGGTGTTGAGTAATACGAATTGAGCCTGCATGTCGGTTGGAAACGCGGGATAGGGCGCAGTACGAATATTAACCGACTTTATTCTTCCCGCGGGCGCTTTCAAATGAATCCAGGTATCCCCTGTTTCAATTTCAGCGCCTGCTTCACGTAATTTTTCCAAAATTGCATCAAGCTGCTTCGGAATCACATCCCTGACCGTTATCTCCCCGCCTGAAACCGTCGCGGCAACCAGGAATGTCCCCGCTTCGATTCGGTCCGGTATCGCCCGATGGTGGGCAGACCCGAGTTTTTCCACGCCTTCAATGACAATTTCGTCCGTACCCGCACCTTCAACCTTTGCACCCATCGCATTCAGACAATCTGCCAGGTCGATCACTTCCGGTTCTCTTGCAGCGTTCTCGATAGTGGTTACACCTTCTGCCAGTGTGGCCGCCATCATCAGATTTTCCGTGCCGGTAACGGAAATCAGATCCATGAAGATTCTTGTGCCTTTCAGGCGGGATGCGCTGGCTTTGATATATCCGCCATTGACTGTGATCTTCGCCCCCAGCGCTTCGAGTCCCTTGATGTGCATATTGACCGGCCTTGAACCGATCGAGCAACCACCAGGTAATGACACCTCTGCCTTGCCGAATCGTGCGGTCAATGGTCCCAATACAAGAATGGATGCGCGCATCGTTCTCACCAGCTCATAGGGGGCAATTACACTGTTGACACCGGACGCATCAGCTTCGATCGACATATTTTCGTTCACTCGAAGTTTCACCCCCAACTGACCCAGCAGTTCCATGGTCGTAGTTATATCTTGCAGATGGGGGATATTACTGATGCTCAGTGTCTCCTCTGTCAGCAGCGAAGAAATCATCAAGGGTAACGCCGCATTCTTAGCCCCTGAAACTCGCACATCCCCTTTCAGGGGAATGCCGCCGGTTGCAATTAATTTATCCATTACAGGGAACGCTGGAATAGGTTGGAATCGGGTTATTGTACCTCAAGGTTCATGTCATTCCGGTGACGTTCGGGGGGACTTGAGAGCGACCCGGACTAATCCCAGCGATTGTCCTGAACATAGACGACTTGATCCAGAACCATTACCGGGAAAATATCAATCGGCTCGTATGCGGGCGGCGCCGTGACCGCACCGGTTTTAATACAGAATCGTGCACCATGACGAGGACATTCAATGTCATCGCCAATAATACAACCGATCGCGATTTCGCTGCCATCATGGGTACAGACATCCTCTATTGCGTAAAAATCGCCGTTCAGATTGAATACCGCAACCATGGCGCCATCAACATCGACTACCTTGTGTTGGCCCGAACCCACCTCATCCTTTGAACACACTTCAACCCAATCGCCCATCAGTTCCCTCTGGAGTTTTTTTCTTCGGGTTAAATCAAACCCAGTTCAAGCCGGGCGGCTTCGCTGATCAGGTCAGAGGTCCAGGGAGGATCCCAAACCAGTTCAACGGCAGCGCCACTGATGCCTGGAACAAGTTCAACAGACCTCTCCACCATACCCGGAAAAGTGTGCGCCACAGGACAGCCCGGAGCAGTCAGCGTCATATCGACATGGACAAAAGCGCCATGGAAGGAAACATCGTAAATTAAACCAAGATCGTAGATATTGACTGGAATTTCAGGGTCATAAACCGTTTTGAGTGCGTCAATCACCCTCGTCCGCAATTCATCTTCCGATGCATCTGATTCGACCGCCTTTGCCAGAGTCGTACCAGCCTGCGGGCCGTTGTTCTGATCGAATTCCTTCATGATCTTGATCTTCTTCAACTCAAGCTCGGGATTTAGGTTAACTCGTTTCATCGTATTTTCTCATGTCCCCCCACCGGCTCCCCGGTGGGCTTTGCTCCCCGGTGGCGGGAGTGATTCCATCCCCATCCTCTGCATTGATCAGTTGCTGCCTCAAAACCGTTTCGAGATACTGACGAAGCGGCTCGATCTTCACTTCATTCAATACGTCATTGACAAATGCATAGGTGAGCAAGGCGCGTGCTTCCTCTACGCCGATACCTCGGGTGCGCAAATAGAACAGGGATTTCTCATCAATTTGACCGACAGTCACGCCATGCGAACATTTTACATCGTCGGCGTAAATCTCCAACTGCGGTTTGGTATCGACTTCTGCATCCCGGGATAGCAGGAGAGTATTGTTCGATTGCGCTGCGTCGGTTTTTTGCGCACCTTCGCCAACCCTGACACGACCATGAAAAACCGTGCGCGCCCGCTGGTTAAGAACACCCTTGTAAATTTCCCGGCTGCTGCAGTTTTCAGCGACATGGTTAATGATGGTATGGTTATCCACATGTTGTCTGCCGGTCAGACTGTATACACCGAGCATATCGCAATGGGCTTCGGGTCCATCCAGATTGACTTGAAGGTCATTGCGGACAAGCGCACCTCCAAGCGTGATCGTGTGACAACTGAATCGACTCTTCGGTGACTGCTTCGCCCAGATCCCGCAAACCTGATAAGCCGCGCTGGATTGGTTTTGGACAAGATAATAATCAAGCGAAGCTCCATCTTCAAGCACTACTTCTGTAACACTGTTGGATAATGTATTGTTGGTGTTCCCGGATACATAGCGCTCGATGATCTGTCCATGGCTTTGTTGTCCGCAGACAATCAGATTTCGGGGCTGGGAAATTGATAGCTGTGCTTGACTGTAGTGAATTATTTCAATCGGACAAGAGATTTTTACGTCCGCAGCGAAAGTGATGATCACGCCATCCTTGTACATGGCATTATTCAAGGCGGTAAATCCATGGCCGTTGTCCTGTATCACACTGCCGAGCAGGGATTCGACATAAGCCGGAGCCCGGTCCAGCGCCGAGACTAAAGATTCAATTTTAAATCCATCGGATACACTGATACTGGACATCGCCGGATTGAAAACCCCATCAACAAACACCAGTCTGTGGCTTTCCAGTCCATCAATTGCAAACGATGACATATCGACTGTTCGATCAACATTGCCTTGATCAGACTCGGCCAGAAAGCGCTTGCTGGTGATGGCCCGGACTGATGTGTACTTCCAATCCTCATCCCTCAAGGTTGGGAATCCGATCCGTCCAAATCGCGCCAGACTTTTTTTCCTTTGATCGTTTAACCAGTCAATGTTGCTTCCGGGCAGCCGGTCTCGCAACTGATTAAACTGATCAATATAGTTTTCAGCGCCGGGTGCGATCAGGGTATCAAGCTGCGATTGCATGTTCTTCAATCCATCCATAGCCCTTTTCATCGAGTTCCAGAGCGAGGTGTTTATCCCCTGAACGGATAATTTTACCGCCAGCGAGTACATGGACATAATCAGGAACGATATAATTCAGCAGCCGCTGATAATGCGTGACCACAATCATCGAACGATGACTGCTACGCAATGCGTTGACACCGGATGCGACAATTTTCAGTGCATCGATATCAAGACCCGAATCTGTCTCATCAAGAATACACAGGCGAGGTTCCAGCACTGCCATTTGAAGCACTTCATTATGCTTCTTTTCCCCTCCGGAAAATCCTTCATTTACTGATCGATACAAAAATTCCTGTTTCATTCCTACCATTGCCGCCTTTTCCTTGATCAGCTTGAGAAAAGTCACCGCATCCAGTTCTTCCTCTCCACGATGTTTTTTTATGGCATTGATTGCAGTTTTCATCAGGTACAAATTTGACACACCGGGAATTTCCACGGGATACTGAAACGCCAGAAACACACCCTCCCGGGCGCGGATTTCCGGTTCCAGATCCAGCAGATCCTGATCCCGATATATAACCTCACCGGAAGTCACTTCAATATTGTTCTTGCCAGCCAACACGTTGGCCAGCGTACTTTTACCCGAACCGTTCGGACCCATGATGACATGCACCTCTCCGGCGCCCACCTGCAGATTGATTCCCTTGAGTATCGGCTTGCCATCCTCGGCAGCAGCGTTCAGATCTTTAATTTGCAGCATTAGTTTGACTTTTCAGGATATTTGATCGGACAAATCGGCCTGACGGCGGGGTGTGATTTGACCATTAAACCGTTTGACCGCTAACCGACGGCCCCTTCGAGACTGATACCCAGCAGTTTTTGTGCTTCCACTGCAAACTCCATCGGCAATTCCCTGAATACCTCTTTGCAAAACCCGTTGACGATCATTGAGACAGCATCTTCTTCCGATACTCCCCGCTGACGGCAATAGAACAACTGATCTTCACCGATTCGTGAAGTCGTTGCTTCATGTTCCACCACTGCGGTAGGATTTTTGACTTCTATATAGGGAAAGGTATGCGCACCACATTGATCTCCCATCAACAGGGAATCACACTGCGAGTAGTTTCGGGCATTCTCGGATGTTTTTAACACTTTCACCAGACCCCGATATGAATTTTGACCATGACCGGCTGAAATCCCCTTGGATATAATGGTGCTGCTGGAGTTTTTCCCGATGTGTATCATTTTTGTGCCGGTATCCGCCTGTTGATAATTGTTGGTCAGAGCCACTGAATAGAACTCACCAATCGAATTATCACCCTCCAGCAATACACTTGGATACTTCCAGGTGATGGCGGATCCGGTCTCGACCTGGGTCCAGGAAATCTTTGAATTCTCTCCTCGACAGGCTCCGCGCTTGGTTACAAAATTATAAATCCCACCCTTGCCATCCTGATCCCCCGGATACCAGTTCTGCACTGTCGAATATTTTATTTCCGCCCCTTTCATCGCAACCAGTTCAACCACAGCGGCATGAAGCTGATTTTCATCCCGTTGAGGCGCGGTACATCCCTCAAGATAACTGACATAGCTGTCTTCATCCGCAATAATCAGGGTTCTTTCAAATTGACCCGTATTCATCGCATTGATGCGAAAATAGGTGGACAACTCCATCGGGCAACGTACACCTTTTGGAATATAGACAAATGAACCTTCGCTGAACACGGCGGAATTCAAGGCCGCATAATAATTATCGCCAGCAGGCACCACAGAGCCGAAATACTGCCTGACCAGGTCGGGATGGTCCTGGAGCGCCTCAGATAATGGACAAAAGATGACACCCGCTTCAGATAATGTCTGTTTGAAGGTCGTGACCACAGAAACGCTGTCGAACACTGCATCGACTGCAACTTTTACTCCGGCCAGGGCTTTTTGCTCATCTATGGGAATTCCGAGTTTCTCATAAGTCTCCAGCAACTTGGGGTCAACTTCATCCAGACTATCCAGAAGCTTCTTTTGTTTTGGTGCAGAAAAAAAGCTGATCTTCTGGAAGTCAATCGGCGGATAGTGAACATGTGGCCACTTCGGCTCTTCCATTTCCAGCCATCCACGATAGGCTTGCAGCCTCCACTCCAGCAAAAAGTCAGGTTCCTCCTTTTTGGCTGAGATGATTCGAATGACATCTTCGTTCAAACCAGGGGGCAATGTGTCGGTTTCAATTTCGGTGACGAAACCTTCTACGTATTCCCGTTGAACGAGCGCCGTCAGATCTTTTTCCATTCTGGACATAATCAGTTGACTTCGTTGTATTGTTTTCCCAGTGATGGCAAATCAACAAATTGCTGATTACCCAAACTACCGGGGTGATTGATTCCACTCTGGCGCATAAGTTGCCCCAGTTTGACACTGGACAGAAATCCATACAATTGTACGCTCAACTCGTCCCACAACCCATGGGTCAAACATCGCTGGCCGTCCTTGCAATCCTGCTTACCCTCGCATTCTGTAATGTCCAGCACTTCATCCACGGAAAGCACAATTTCTGCAATATTGATTTCATCCACATTCTTCGCCAGCACATACCCCCCACCAGGACCGCGGGATCCGGTCACCAGTGAAGACTTTCGCAATTTGGAAAACAACTGCTCAAGATAGGATAGAGAGATTCCCTGGTTATATGATATACTTTTGAGCGTGACGGGTCCTCTGCCCTGATTGACCGAGAGGTCAACCATCGCAGTAACCGCGTATCTCCCTTTTGTAGTAAGGCGCATCGTGACAGATATCGTTATAGGTCAGTAAGGCAAATTGATTGTTGTTAATGTGTAATAACCCAGTATTTTACTAGGTTATTATTAAATACGCAATATCCAGACAATTCCTTCTATGGATATTTAACCTGTGAAGATCGCCAAAATCGGGTTGACCGGTGGTATGGGCAGCGGTAAATCGACGGTCGCCGGAATATTCAGGAGGATCGGTATCCAGACGATTGACGCAGATCAAATCGCCCGTGAGCTGACCCAGCCGGGTTTCCAGGAATTTGACCGGATTATCGAATATTTTGGTGACGGGATTATCGACCCCTCTGGAAACATCGATCGTGCCCGCCTTGGCCGGATTGTCTTTTCTGATTCACAAAAACGCAGTATGCTCGAATCTATTTTGCACCCGCCTGTCAGGGAAAGAATGCACAGGCAAATCAAACCATCCGGGTATCGTTATTGTATTCTCGAAATCCCGTTACTCATCGAAACAGGTCAGTACAAGGAAATGGACAGGGTAATCGTAGTAACCTGCAAACGTGAAACAAAAATAGAACGTCTGCACACCGACAGAGGGATGAATGTTACAACGATTGACCGGATACTGTCTACCCAGGTCGATGAGCAGACCAGAATTCAATGTGCG
Source organism: Arenicellales bacterium (assembly GCA_963663315.1). Lineage (GTDB taxonomy): Bacteria > Pseudomonadota > Gammaproteobacteria > Arenicellales > Poriferihabitantaceae. The sequence continues at coordinate 1,758,083 of OY760176.1, forward strand.
GACGATGTCATCAATAATGATGGTACACTTGCCGAACTTGAAAATCAGGTGCGTTACCTGCACGAAAAATATACTGACCTGTAATTGTAGTCAGATTCGGGATTGACGATTCAATGCCGACAATATCGGATGTACCGCTCCCAACACATCCATCTGCCGGATTCCATCGGTATTTCTCCACTCGATATTCTGCCCCTCCCTGCCCTCCACCCTGCCCTGATAATCATTGACCAGATAAACATGAAGCAATACATTGGCATGCTGATAATCGTGGCAGTGCTGCAGTAGCAGGGAAAGATCGGACACTGCAATACCAAGTTCTTCCTCGAGTTCACGAATCAACGCTGTTTCCGCTGATTCGCCGTGTTCCATTTTTCCGCCCGGGAATTCCCACTGTCCGGCACATGGCCTGTCGGGCAGGCGCTGCTGAATCAGGTATTCACCGGCCGCATTTTGCATAACGCCAACAGCGACATTCATTCGGTCAGGATCGGTAGTCGGCATTGATAGTGATATAGCCATGGGTCAAATCACAGGTCCAGACCGAAGACTCGCCTGCGCCGATGCCGACATCGACATCTATCTGAATGGACTGTCCTTTCAGATGCGCTGTAACCCGGTCTTCGTCATAACCATCAACCACATGACCATTTCGGGCAATGGCAACATTACCCATGCTGATACTAAGCTTGTCCCGATCCAGCGGTACTCCTGCCTTGCCCACCGCCATCACAATTCGCCCCCAATTCGCGTCTTCACCGGCAATCGCCGTTTTTACCAGCGGTGAGTTTGCGATTGATTTTCCGATTATCCTGGCAGCAGGGTCATTCTCGGCCCCCGTTACCTTGATCTCGATCAGTTTGGTTGCGCCTTCCCCGTCGCGCACAACCTGCTTTGCCAGAGCCAGCGTCAATGACTGCAAATCCCGTTTGAAATTACCCAGTGAGGCATCTTCAATGCCCGACAGTGGAATATTGCCTGCTTTTCCGGTTGCAAACAATAAACAGGTATCACTGGTTGAGGTATCACTATCCACAGTGATTGCGTTGAAGGAATTTTGATTTGCGTCTTCCAGCAATGTTTGCAGAAGGCTGGCAGGGATATCTGCATCGGTAAAAATAAAAGCCAGCATGGTCGCCATATCGGGCTCGATCATACCCGAGCCTTTGGCAATTCCGTTGATTCGCACCTCGGTATCACCAATATTGCTTCTGATACCCGCGCCCTTTGCAAACGTATCGGTCGTCATTATGGCACGGGCCGCATCCTCGAAGCGGGCATGCGTGTTGCGGCAAAGTTCAAAAAGGGCGTTTTCAATCCTGTGAATCGGCAACGGCTCTCCAATAACACCCGTGGAAGCGACAAAGATTTCCTTGACATCACAGGCAAGCGAATCCGCCACCGCCTCACAGATCAACTGACAATGCTGGCCACCCAATCGACCGGTGAAGGTATTTGCATTTCCCGAATTAACGATCAAGCCAATTGCAAGGCCTCTTTTCAAATGATCACGGCATATCAATACCGGTGCGCTGGCGGTTGTCGATTGGGTCAGTACCCCGGCCACAGTCGTACCGGAATCAAAACGCGCCAGCATCAGATCATCTCTACCCGGATACTTTATGCCTGCTGCCGCGACAGACAATCGAACCCCTGATATAGCTTCAAGATCAGGGAAGCGGGCCGGTGCAAGAGGGGAAATTTCCATCTGGCAGCCGGTCAAATCCTGCCATGGCATTGTTTGTATTTTTTGCCTGAACCGCAGGGGCATGGCTCGTTTCTCCCCACTTTTCTGTTCACCCTGACATAAGGTCGGTCGGAACGGAGGTCCCGGGGTTGGCCTTGTGCTTCCGGAGATTGGGTACGGTTCTGCACAGGCAGATCGGCTCCTGCCTGCTCGTGAATATAGCTGACGGATTTTTCCTGATTCTGTTGCTGACGAAGTCGATTCTCCATTTCAATCATTTCTTCTTCGGACGGCACATGGACTTTTGCCAGAATACAGTTCACATCAAATTTGATCGACTCCAGCAACGCATTGAACATTTGAAACGCTTCACGCTTGTATTCCTGTTTAGGGTTTTTCTGTGCATAGCCTCGAAGCCCAATACCCTGCCTGAGATAATCCATATTCGCCAAATGCTCTTTCCATTGCTCATCCAGCACTTTCAGCATCACCTGTTTCTCGAAGTGCCGCATATTTCCACTGCCGACCCTGTCTTCCTTGGATTGGACCATATCGACAATGGATTGAAGAATTTTCCCACGCAGTGGTTCTTCGTGCAGACCATCGTCCTCATTCAGCCACTTCTGCACTTCGAGTGTCAATCCAAACTCCGACAGAATATCCTTTTCCAGCGATTCAATTTTCCATTGCTCCTCAAGGGTCTGTGGTGGAATACTGCGATTAATGACCTCGTTGACTACCTCTTCGCGAGAATAAGTGATGTAATCTGAAATATCTTCAGTTTCCATCAGGTCATTTCGTTGTTCGTAAATTATTTTGCGTTGTTCATTGGCGACATCGTCATATTCCAGCAATTGCTTACGCATATCAAAGTTATGGCCTTCAACTTTTTTCTGGGCATTTTCGATGGCGCGACTCACCCACGGATGCTCGATCGCCTCACCTTCATCCATTCCCAGCTTCTCCATCAATCCGGCAACCTTCTGAGAACCGAATATTCTCATCAGATTATCTTCCAGAGACAGAAAGAACCGGCTTGAACCCGGGTCACCCTGTCGTCCACATCGTCCCCGCAGTTGGTTATCCACTCGTCGGGACTCGTTACGTTCAGTACCAAGTAAATGCAACCCACCTGCTTCAATAACCTGTTGATGGCGCTCCTTCCATTGCGCACGGGATGTTTCTTTCCCGGAATCAGTGTCCAGCTTGCTCAGTTCCATCTCCAGATTACCCCCAAGGACAATATCCGTACCGCGACCCGCCATGTTAGTAGCGATGGTGATCGTGCCCGGTCGACCTGCCTCCGCGATAATTTCTGCTTCTTTTCCATGTTGCTTGGCATTCAGAACCCGATGTTCTATTTTCTTCCCGGTCAGAATTTCTCCGAGATGTTCAGAAGACTCGATTGATGCCGTACCAACCAGGACGGGTTGATTTTTAGCGCGGCATTTTTCAATCTCCCGACAAATGGCAACATATTTCTCTTCCGTAGTTCGATAAACCAGATCCGGAAAATCTTCCCTGCACATCTCCTCGTTGGTCGGAATAATCACGACCTCCAGGCCATATATCTGAAGAAACTCGGGTGCTTCGGTATCTGCGGTTCCAGTCATTCCGGACAACTTGTCGTACAGACGGAAATAATTCTGGAAAGTGATCGAAGCCAGAGTCTGGTTTTCCTGTTGTATTGTCACACCCTCTTTCGCTTCCACGGCCTGATGCAAACCCTCGGACCAACGTCTGCCCGGCATCATCCGGCCAGTAAACTCATCAATTATCACGATAGCGTTGTCCCGGACAATGTAATCCACATCCCTGGTGAACAGATAATGCGCCCGCAACGCTGCATGCAGATGATGCAACAGACTGATATTGCCAACTTCATAGAGGCTGCTGCCCTGTTCGAGCAATCCCGCTTCTATCAACAGGGACTCTGATCGCTCATGCCCATCTTCAGTCAATGCAATCTGTCTGGATTTTTCATCGACGCTGAAATCTCCAGGTCCTTCCGGGTCTTTCTGGCGAGTCAGAGCGGGAATCACAGTGTCAATTTTCGAATATAAATCCGTACTCTCTTCCGCCGGACCGGAAATTATCAAGGGGGTTCGTGCCTCATCGATCAGAATCGAATCCACTTCATCCACAACCGCAAAACCCAACCCTTGCTGGTAACGGTCTTCACCGGAGAACGCCATGTTGTCCCGAAGATAGTCAAATCCAAATTCGTTGTTGGTACCGTAGACAATATTGCACTGATAGGCTTTTTTCTTATCTTCCCGGCTCTGTCCGGAGTGGATCACGCCAACAGTAAGCCCCAGAAAAGAATATATCTTCCCCATCCATTCAGCATCACGCTGCGCCAGATAACTGTTCACTGTAACCACATGCACAGGTGAGCCACAGACTACATTCAGATAAGCAGGAAGTGTTGAAACCAGGGTTTTGCCTTCGCCGGTTTTCATTTCCGCAATCTTACCTTCGTTCAAGACCATGCCGCCCATCAGTTGCACGTCAAAATGGCGCAATCCGAGGGTACGGACTGAAACCTCACGAATCACAGCAAAAGTCTCTACCAGCAAATCATCCATACTGGCGCCATCAGCCGAGCGCTTGCGAAATTCCGCAGTCTTACCCGCAAGTTCAGTATCGCTCAATTGCTGTAATGATTCTTCCATGGCATTGATCTGCATAACCGTTTTCCCCAGACTTTTAAGCAGGCGCTGGTTACGGTCTCCAAATACTTTTTTCAATACACTTTGCAGCATATAAATAGTACTATTATTGATTGCGGCGGAATTATGCCAGATATTATCCAGATAAGACCAATTTCAAGTAATGCAAGAATTCAGACGGATTTCGCAGATAATAAGTCATGTTTTGCCAAAAGGCGTTGATTCTCCGGCAGATGAAATCGATCAACAATCCCTGCTCGAATTCTGGCAGGAACATGTGGGTATCGCAGCCCCTCATACCAGACTTCTGTGGTACCGGTCCGGCCGTTTGGTGGTTTTTTGCGACAGCCCGGTCTGGACAACGCAAATCAGGCACCAGACCCCTTCCCTGATTCGGCAGTTAAATGAATCGGGTTATAAAATTTCAAGTCTGGAGCCGAAAATGAAACCTGCAGGTTTCATTTTCGGCCAAAACGGCAGACCGGGGAAAAAAGCGAACCCTGTCTCCGCTCAAAATGCCAAAGCGATGAAAAGCGTTTCCGGGAAACTGACACACAAGGGATTGAGGGAGGCGCTTTACCGGCTTGCCAGCAAGTCAACCAGGCGATAGCGCGTTACAGGCAAGGCGTCAATCAATCAAACAGCGGCTGCAGGCTGGGCGAAAGGAACCGGGATATCGGCTTCATCTTCGAAGGTAACGATCTCCCATGCTGATATTGTTGCCGTGAGCTTGCGTAGCAGTTTGTTGTTCAGACTGTGCCCGGATTTATAGGCGCTGAATGCGCCAATCAATGGCGCCCCCAGAAGATACAAGTCGCCAATGCCATCAAGGATTTTGTGCTTGACGAATTCATCTTCGTAGCGCAATCCGTCATCATTGAGGATGTGAAATCCGTCCATTACGATGGCGTTGTCATAACTTCCCCCCTGTACCAATCCTGCCGCCCTCAACACCTCCAGTTCATCAATGAACCCGAAAGTTCTGGCTCGACTGATCTCCTTCACAAATGACGTTGTCGACAAATCGACGGTCGCCATTTGAATCGATTTCTGTAGTATCGGATGATTGAAATCAATAGCGAATGAAACCTTGAATCCGTTGAATGGTTCTAATCGAGCCCATTTGTCACCCTCCTTGACACACACTGGTTTCTTGATTCGAATGAACCTCTTCGGCTTTTCCTGTTCCAGAATCCCGGCGGACTGCAACAGGAAAACAAAAGGGCCTGCACTGCCATCCATGATTGGAACTTCAGGTGCGCTCAACTCCACATACGCATTATCAATTCCCAATCCCGACAATGCGGACATTAAATGTTCTACCGTGGAAATCTTCACACCCTGTTTTCCCAGAGTCGTGGACAGCCGGGTATCACTGACATTTTCCGGGCGGGCCACGATACTGACAACTGGATCAAGATCGACCCGTCGGAATACTATCCCAGTGTCAGCAGGAGCAGGCTCAAGGGTCAGATAGACTTTCTCGCCGGTATGAAGACCTATGCCGGTAGCATGGATAACGTTTTTCAGGGTGCGTTGTCTGATCATGTAATCACAGATCCAATCAGTAAAGTATTTTCGGAACAGAGTTTCAAATGCTACACCATAACCGATTCAAATTGAACCTGTTTTTGGGAATTATAGTCTTCATTACACAAATTTAAGATCGGTCATCCATCTCTTGATATTCACCGCATCCGCCGTCGCGGAGACGTTGTAATCAGCGTTGGGCGTGATGGTCGCCGTCCAGGTGGCGGTGAAGGCCGCGCCCGTCCTGACCGATACGCCGGAGAGGGTGACGCCCGGCGCTGTCGTCGTTATGCCTCCGTTTTTTTAGTGGGCCGTCCGTGTTTTTTGGTATGTTAAAATTTATTATTGGTCAGTTTTTTAATAAGTTGTATCCATAAGAACCTGGATCGTTTTCGGCTAATCCGCCTGTTTTCTAAGAAATGGAGGAATGTCGTAATCATCTATATCCAACTGTACTTCGGCTGCCGCAGCATTGGCTCTGCCAAACCTTCTCGGTAAAAAATCACGGGGGTTGGAATTGGTGGCGGCTCTGGCTGGCAGAATCGGTGGAACGACCTGAACCGGGCTCTTTTCCACTTTGGGAGTCCCCTTGACTCGACTGCCGACAAGCCCGGTCGCCACCATGGTGACTCTCAAATTACCCTGCATTTCAGAATCGAATGCCGTACCGATAACAACATTTGCGTCTGATGCCGCGTACTCATGAATTACGTTGCCCACCGCTTCAAACTCACCAATCGTCAGGCTCGGTTCGGCAGTAATATTCACCAGTAAGCCTTTCGCACCTTTCAGGTTGACATCTTCAAGCAATGGGCTTGAAATGGCTTTTCTTGCCGCTTCTGAGGCCCGGTTTTCACCGGACATCGTAGATGAACCCATCATCGCCATACCCATTTCCGCCATGACTGCCCTGACATCTGCAAAGTCAACGTTAATCATGCCCGGACGGGTAATCAGTTCAGATATACCCTGGACTGCATTGAACAGGATTTCATTGGCGTTTTTGAAAGCATCGATTAACGTAGCATCCTGTCCCATCACCGCCAGGACTTTCTCATTGGGAATGATAATCAGCGAATCCACAAAATCCTGGAGTGCCTCAATACCTGTATCCGCAATGACTTTCCGCTTGTTTCCTTCAAAAGGGAATGGGCGAGTCACTACTGCTACGGTAAGCACATTTTTATCGCGAGCAATCTCTGCAATAACCGGAGCCGCACCTGTTCCTGTCCCTCCGCCCATACCCGCAGTAATGAAAATCATATCAGCGCCTTCGATGACCTCACTGATACGATCACGGTCCTCCATCGCTGCCTGCCGCCCCACCTCCGGGTTCGCACCTGCGCCAAGACCCTTGGTCAGGTTTTCTCCCAGCCGAAGCACTGTATCGGCCTTTGACATCGATAACACCTGCTCATCTGTGTTGGCGCTGATGAACTGGACATCTTCGAGCCTGGACTCAATCATATGTTCGACAGCGTTGCCACCGCCGCCACCAACCCCGATGACCCTGATCACCGCCTGTCGATTCATTGTATCTACCAATTCAAACATTGGGTTCCTCCTCGTGTGTGAAAGAATTAAGAGTTGAGTTGTTTGATGTGCTCAACTCCAGAAATTGTTGTCTGTTCATCGAATTACTATCTGTTTATTGTCAAAAACTCTCCATTGCCCATTTCTTCAACCTTTCGAACATGGAAGCAACCGGCTTGGTCTGCGGGCTTTTTTCTCCAATCCCGGCTTTATTCGAATAACCAAATTGAACCAGCCCGATTGCTGTGGAATAAATTGGGTTTCGAATCATTTCATGATGCTTGCCTTCATAGTTTGACAGTCCCTGACGGACCGGCAGATGAAAGATTTCCTCGGCCAGGTGAACGATGCCTTCCAACCTCGATGTCCCCCCTGTGATTACTATTCCCGAACCGATCAAGCCTTCGAACCCGCTTTTGCGAATTTCCGCCTGAACCAGAAGCAGGAGTTCTTCGATTCGTTGCTCGATAATGTCGGCCAGACTTCTTCTGGACAAGGTTCTCGGCGGTCGTCCCCCCATACTTGGAGTGTCGATGGTCTGATCCTCCTCTACCAGTTGTACAAGGGTACAGCCGTATTTCATCTTGATTTCCTCTGCAGCCTGAGTCGGGGTGTGGAACGCTATCGCAATGTCATTTGTCACCTGATTGCCTGCAATCGGAATCACTGCGGTATGATGAATTGCGCCTTCGTGAAAAATCGCGATATCCGTCGTTCCACCACCAATATCGACCATGCAAACCCCTAACTCCCTTTCATCTTCAGTGAGAACCGTCTCACCGGACGCGACTGGCTCGAGGATGATGTCATCCACTTCAAGGCCACATCTTCGAACACACTTTTCGATATTCTGCACTGCGCTGGTTGCGCCGGTAATTATGTGCACCCTGACCTCCATCCGAACGCCACACATTCCGACCGGTTTCCGAATGCCATCCTGTCCATCGATTACATAATCCTGGGGCAGAACATGAAGAATCTGTTGACCATTGGGAATGGCCATCGCCTTGGCAGCATCTATGACCCTTTCTATATCTCCCCCTGTGACCTCGTTGTCCCTTATGGCCACTACACCATGGGAATTGATGCTGCTGATATGGGCGCCTGCAATCCCGGCATAGGCAGAATAAATCTGACAGTTCGCCATTGCTTCCGCATCTTCAACAGCGCCTTGAATTGAATGGACTGTAGATTCAATATCAGCGACAACACCTTTACGTAATCCAGACGCCGGTTGATGACCAATACCGATCACATTCATTTCGCCTCCCTGACCCACCTCGGCCACGACCATCAAGACTTTCGAGGTTCCGATATCGAGGCCAACCACCAGACTGTTTGCTTTTTTCGTCATAGCTGCGTGGTCTCCGGCTCAAATTTAATCCGGGACTCTGCCCCGGGTTCACGCCAACTGATGGTGAAACCGTTCGGATAACGCAAATCCACGTATTCCATTTCCAGGAACCGCGCCAAAAATTGCTGGTCAAGGGCATCCAGGAATCTCCGGACCCGCATGCCGGAGTTTTCCAACTCGACAATCATGGTCACATTTAAATCAGTGTCGGCCATTTGACCATCTGGATTATATAAATCGCTTTGCAATCCAAGGGCGCCCAGACTTATCCCGAATTCAAGCAGGCCGGTTGAACTCAGACTCAGTTCATCAAGTGATAATCCGATTGATGCAAACTTTTCTGACCATTGTTGAAAAGTCTTCCAGACGACATCAATTTGAACTTCGTGTCCATTCAATTGCACCAGGTCGCTATAATCCGATTTGTCATTGGCCTGCAACAGAACCGGTTCGCCTGCAAAACTCAGCCATTTGTCTGTACCCCAACGAGCGACAAGCTTGGCCTCGACCACATTGATTATAATGGTCGACGGCCACTGACGACGAAGTGAAGCTGACAATACCCAGGGCAGTTGCTCGACTTCGCTTTCCAGCCGCTCAAGACTGATCGAGAAGAAATTCCCATCGAGGGCATTTTGAACCACATTTTTCACCTGCTCATCACCCAGATCCCCGGATTCACCATGTACCACGATTTCTTCGATTTGAAATTTGTCAGGCTGAAGCAGCCAGTCGGCGACGAACAAAATCAACAACAAGGCCAGTAACGAACGGCCAAGCAGAACTTCCCATCCTGAAACATCCGATGAACCCCGATTCTGGTCATCAACCACCGCTTCGCCGAGAATGGCGTTGTCAGGAATAGTCGGTGCGAGCGTCATTTTCCCCTGCCCATAATGCGGACTTCGAGCTGTAATTCGATGCCGCAATTTTTCTTTACTTCGTCGCGTGCATGGCAGATTAGATGCTCAATGTCTGTAGAACTTGCGCTTCCGTCATTGATGATGAAGTTTGCATGGAGTTCAGAAATACTTGCTCCGCCAATTGCACAACCTTTCAATCCCGCCTGTTCAATCAATTTTGCTGCGAAATCTCCGTCAGGATTTCTGAATACCGATCCCGCATTGGCGCTTTGAACAGGCTGGGACCTGTTTCTATTGATCAACAGATTGCGCATGGTAGCCTTACTGTCAAACTCCACTCCTGCCTGTTGCAGCTTCAGTATTGCGCCCAGTATCCAGCGGTCATCCGGAAGCTCGACATGACGATATCCATACCTGACCCTGGATCGATCCACGCACATCAGGTTACCGCAACGGTCAATGCATTCGACCTGCTCAACCCATTCCCAGGTTTCCCCACCGAAAGCGCCTGCATTCATGGCCAGTGCACCACCAAAGGACCCCGGTATTCCGGCCAGAAATTCAACACCGCTCAAATTATTTCGTGCAGTCGTTCTCGCCACCCTGGCACACGACACACCTGATTCAACGTACACCCGATCTGATGGCATCATCTCAATCCCGTTCAAACCTTTTGAAGTGCATATAACGATGCCTTCCACCCCACCATCGCGAATCAACAGGTTGCTGCCCAGTCCAATCCAGTGGATCTGCATTTCTTCAGGCAACCGCTTGAGCAGACTGACCAGATCCTGCTTATCTGCCGGAGAATAGAAATAATCGGCGATCCCTCCTGTTCGCCAACTGGTGTGTTTTGACATTGGCTCATTAACCCGTAATTGCCCTCTTGCGTCTTGCAAACATCGGGGTATGAGATTGATAACCTCAGCTACCATTGATGACCTCCATTTGATCCGCTTGCAGTTGCAATGCCAGATTATGGGCGAACCGGCCAATATCTCCGGCCCCCAATGTCAGGAGAATGTCATTGGTTTGTACCAGGCCTGGCAAAATCCCGTTCAGGGTTTCCAGAGATTCAGTGAAAACAGCCTCACCGCCCCGTTTCCTTATGGCTCGACACAGGGAACGGCCATCGCTCCCGACAATCGGTTGCTCACCTGCAGGGTAGACTTCTGTAACAACAAGATTTTCAACTCTCGCCAGCAACTGCACAAAATCGTCGAATAAAGCCCGGGTACGGGTAAATCGATGAGGTTGGAACACGGCCAGGATTTTTCGCCCGGGGTAGCAATCCTGGCACGCTTTCAGAGTCGCCGCCATTGCCGTCGGATGATGGGCATAGTCATCCACCATCTCGACAAAATGCGACCCGAGTTTGACGACACCCAACTGCTGGAAGCGACGCCCGATTCCCTGGAACCCGGATAAGGACCCTCTGATCGATTCCGTTGACAGTCCGAGTTTATATGCTATCGCAATTGCAGCCAGCGCATTTTGAACATTGTGAACCCCTGGCATTGCAACCCTGAATTCCCCGATCGACTCACCATAACGCACTACGCTGAATGAACTGTGTCGACCATTCTGGGAAATTCCGGTTGCCTGATAGTCAACATCATCGGTCAGTCCGTAGCTTTCAAAAGGCTTTCTCAACCGGCCTGCGATTTCCCTGACACCCGGATCGTCAAAGCACAAAATCGCCAGACCGTAGAACGGCAGATTATGGAGAAAATCCAGATAGGCCTGTTTCAGTTGATTGAAATCATCGTTATAGGTCTCCATGTGGTCCCTGTCGATATTGGTCACTACCGCCATTTGAGGTTGCAAATGCAAAAATGAGGCATCGCTTTCATCCGCTTCGGCCACCATGTACTCTCCCTTGCCCAGTCTGGCATTGCTGTGCATACTGTTGACCACACCGCCCACAATCAAAGTCGGGTCGATCCCGGCTCCTGCCAGAACAGCCCCGACCAGACTGGTTGTAGTGGTCTTTCCATGGGTGCCGGCAATCGCGATTCCTTTCCTGAATCGCATCAACTCTCCCAGCATTTCGGCTCGCGGCACAAGCGGCACTTTTTTCATTAACGCTGCCTGAACCTCGCTATTGGTCTTCTCAAGTGCACTTGAGTACACCACCGCATCGGCGCCCTCTATATTGGACGCATCATGACCGATGTATATCTTCGCACCCGCATTTTCGAGTCGATCAATAATCTTCGTTCTGGAAATATCCGAGCCTGAAATCTGGAAACCCAGATCGAGCAAAACTTCGGCAATTCCGCTCATGCCAATTCCGCCAATTCCGGCAAAATGAATATGCCTTACGAATTCACGCATGTAGCGCCTCCATGCATCTGCTGGCCACATCCTGTGTCGCTCGGGGTTTTGACAATCTCCTTGCCGCATTTCCCATCGCCACCAGCTTGCTATGGTCCCGTTCCAGGTCAGACAGAATTTCCAGCCATTCGCCCTCGACGAATGACTCCTCCCGGACCACGAATGCAGCGTTGTTTCTGACCAGAAAATCTGCGTTCACAGCCTGATGATCACTCACTGCATGGGGATATGGTACAAAAATCGCCACCACGCCGGCACAACAAATCTCTGAGACCGTCATCGCCCCCGAGCGGCAAATTATAATGTCGCACCATTCGTAAGCCATTGCCATATCATTGATAAACGGGTCAACCCGGCAGCCGATTCCTGCCTTCAGATAGGCCTTGCTTACCTCTCCGGTTGCCTGCTGCCCGCTTTGGTGCCAGATATCGAGTTCGGGTAACCGGCCGGACTTCAGTAACCCCGGTAATTCCTGATTGAAGACATACGCCCCCTGACTACCGCCGGTCACCAGTATTCTCAAGGCCCCGGTCCGATTAGCCAATCTTTGTTCAGGCGCCGGAATTTCAGTAATGTCCTGTCTCACCGGATTGCCTACCCAGGTAAAATTCTTGATACCCTGTGCCTGAGGAAACCCGGTCAGCACACTTTGACTGAAACGCGCGAGCCAGCGATTGGTCAACCCTGCCACCATGTTCTGTTCGTGGAGCAGCACTGGCAGCCTCAATGCTGCAGCAGTCAACCCGCCTGGACCCGATACAAATCCACCCATGCCCAGTACGGCTTCGGGTTTGTATTTTCTGATTAATCTGAATGTCTGTGCCATCGCCTTGATCAACAACAAAAGCACCATTGTTTTTCGTAATAACCCACCGCTTCGCAGACCCTTGATGTCAATCGAATCAAACGCAATACCGGATTCGGGAACCATTCGCGCTTCTATTCCCTGAGAGGTGCCAATCCAATTGATATCGACACCTTTATCGATCAATGCTTTCGCAACCGCCAGTGCGGGCATTACATGCCCGCCTGTCCCCCCTGCCATGATCATCATCCTGGTCATTGTCTGGCCTTGATTCGGGGACGGGCGTGGCGGGCGATGGAGAACAACAGACCTATCGCTGCCATACTGCTCAACATGCTGCTGCCGCCATAGCTCATCATTGGCAGGGTCAGACCCTTGGTGGGCAGCAACCCGGTATTAACGCCAGTATGCACCGCAGCCTGCAATGCGAGAATAACCCCTATCCCCTGAGCAAGAAACCCGGAAAACCGTTGTCCGTGCTGCAGTGCCTGCCGTCCAATGACAAGAGCACGAAACAGGAGCAGTGCAAACAATAACAGCACGCAGAATATGCCGATTGCCCCGAGTTCCTCGCCGATGATTGCAATCAGAAAGTCATTGCCTGAATGCGGCAGGTACGACAGCTTCTGTATGCTGCTGCCAAGACCTGCCCCGAACCATTCTCCTCGACCGATCGCGATTAATGACTGCACGAGTTGAAAGCCTGATCCATTCGGGTCTGCCCAGGGGTCTCTGTAGCTGAGCAACCGTACTACCCGATAGGGTTCCATCCACAGGATCAATGTCATCAAACCGGTAGCGACACTGATGCTGATCACGAGGTGCGAAAGCCGCACACCCGCCAGTATCATCATGATGGCAACCGTAGCAATGATCACAACCGTCGTGCCATAGTCAGGCTGGAGCAGCAACAACAATCCAATGGTACCAGCCACCAATCCAATATTAATGACACCGACCTTGAACAAATGCAGATCATTCTTTTTTCTTGCCAGATAGTCAGCGAAATAAATTACTGCCGCGATTTTCACAAACTCCGAGGGTTGCAGCCTTAAGCCCCACAGATCGATCCAGCGAGAACTGCCATTGACTTCTACACCGAGATTGGTAAACACCAACGACAGGAATATGAGCAATCCGAACAGCAGCCATACTTTGTTCATTCTCTCCAACCAGTCTATTCGAATGGATGCCGCGGCCCATAAAACAATCGCACCCGCCCCAATGTGCATCAAATGTCTGGTCAAATTGTCAAAATTTGTATCCTGAGTCTTGCCACCCCCGGCAATGGTGGCTGAAAACACCATGACCGTACCGATCGATATCATGGCAACAACGACAAAAACCAACCAGTGATCTTGATTCCCGACCAGAGATGCCTTTTCACTCAAGACCGGACTAGACTGCTGGTTCATGATCGCCCCCGCTATCGACCAGTTCCATCACCCGTTGTTTGAACCTGTTGCCCCGATGCTCATAACTGTCAAACATGTCGTAACTCGCGCATGCCGGAGAAAACAAAACGGTATAATCGGGCTGTGCCAATCTGAATGACTGTTCTACGGCTTCATCCAGAGTACCCACGCGGGTCACATTTGATGTGCTCTTGAAACAGGTCAGAATAATTTCGGCATCCTCGCCAAAAATGAAGGTATGAGCCACCTTGTCGGCGATCACATCAGCCATGTATGAAAAATCCGCGCCCTTCCCCTGGCCGCCGAGAATCAGGATGATGGGTTGGCGTAATCCCTTGATCGCTGCAATCGTTGCTCCCGGGTTTGTCCCCTTGGAATCATTTATCCATTTAATCTGATTGACCTCCCTCACCATCTCGCAGCGATGGGGTAAGCCATGATTGTCCAGTGCAGCCTGGATAACATCCGGATTCAACCTCACCCCGGCTGATTCCACAAGAGCAAACGCCGCCAGCACATTGGCGATATTCTGTTCACCCTGCAATGTCAATTGATCAACTCGCGCAAGCACATTGTCCCCACGCGCCATCAGACGCCCTCCTTCGGACTCGACAATACCAAATTCTTCGTCACTACCCGGGGCATCCAGACCGAAGCTCAAACCACGAAACCCGTCTGTTACCATGGACGCGGTTATCCGGTCATCACGGTTGATAATCCGGTACCGGGCATGGCGGAAAATCCGGAATTTCGCATCGGCATAATCATTCAGTCCCTGGTACCGGTCCATGTGATCTGCACTGATATTCAGAACCGTCGCAGAAACCAGTTTCAATGTGCGGGTATTTTCCAATTGAAAGCTGGACAACTCGAGGACATAATAATCAGGCCTCTCACCCTCAAGCAAATCCAGCGCAGGGATGCCGATATTTCCTCCGGTTTTGACTTTAAACCCTGCGGCCAACAGCATATGGGCAACCAGCATGGTTACCGTTGACTTGCCATTGGAACCTGTAATTGCGATCACAGGTGCATCCGCACTTCGAGCAAAAAGTTCTATGTCACTTATCGGTATATTTTCACTGGTCCTGTCCTTGCCAGTGACCTCAATACCCGGACTGGCAATAATCTGATCAAACTCATCGAAACGGTCGTAGGGAATACCACCCATCACCAGGTCGACATCGGGGAATCCCTGTTTCACCTGAACCAGATAAGGCGGAACATCGCGCGAATCGGTTACAGTAATCCGGCAATCGGTTTTCGCCAGATGCCTGATGACCGAAAAGCCGGTCATACCCAGGCCAACTACCAGCGCGGATTCCCGGACACGTTGAATGGATTCAGTCACAGTCAATGCCATAGCCTCAGCGAATCTTCAACGTCGCCAACCCGATCAATACCAGAATCAGGCTGATTATCCAGAATCGAACGATCACTCTGGGCTCCGGCCATCCCTTCAATTCAAAATGGTGGTGTAGCGGAGCCATCTTGAAAATCCTCCTGCCAATCAGTTTGTAAGAGGCAACCTGCAATATGACCGAAACCGTTTCCACAACAAAAATCCCGCCCATGATGATCAACACTATTTCCTGGCGGACAATGACCGCAACAATACCGATTGCCGCACCCACAGAAAGTGCACCGATATCTCCCATGAAAACCTGGGCCGGATAAGTATTGTACCAAAGAAACCCCAGACCGGCGCCCACCAGCGCCGAGCAGAAAACCAGTACTTCCCCTGCCCCCGGGATATAGGGAATAGCCAGATATGCGGAAAAATTCAGGTTGCCAGATACATAAGCGAATACACCCAGTGCCCCGGCCACCATTACTGCTGGCATGATAGCCAGCCCGTCGAGACCGTCGGTGAGGTTAACAGCATTACTGGTGCCAACCACCACCAGACAAGTCAACACAATGAAGCCCCACCCCAGCGGAATTGCGACATCCTTGAATAATGGAACCAGCAGTTCGGTTTCTGCGGGCAGTTTCGCCGTTTGATACAGGAAAATCGCCACCGCCAATCCAGAGATGCTCTGGAAAAAAAACTTGTTCCTCGCTCCCATCCCCTTGGGGTTCTGGTCAACCAGCTTACGATAATCATCGACCCAGCCAATCACCCCAAACGCAATGGTGGTAAACAGGATGGCCCAGATATATCGATTGAACAAATCCCCCCAAAGCAGTGTCGAGACGACCACTGCGAGCAGAATCAGTAGCCCGCCCATGGTCGGCGTACCGACTTTGCTGAAATGCGTAGGCGGACCTTCTGCCCGCACAGTCTGCCCGATTTGATAGTCACTGAGTTTTCGAATCATGGCCGGGCCAAAAACAAAAAGTATACCTATCGCGGTCAGCACGCCGCATATACTTCTGAACGTCAGGTATCGGAATACGTTGAAAAAACTGTACTCCTGAGCGAGGTTGTTAAACAGCCAGGTCAACATACGCAGCCATTTCCCGGTTGAGAATTCAAATCTCTCTCAATCATTTGATGTACCACTCTTTCCATTCGGGAAGACCGCGAGCCCTTGATCAGCATCGCCACATCCGGGGCAAGGGCCTGCTTCGCTGTTTTCAGCAACTCTTCCATACTGTCAAAGACGCTGGCGCTGCCGCCAAAGCGTCCTGCATAAAACCGGGCGTGGTTATTGTGATCCGGGGAATAGCAATACAGGCGATCTATACCCTGGGTTTTCGCGTACGCACCCACTTCTTCATGCAACTGCGGGCTGGCTTCTCCCAGTTCCGCCATTGCTCCAAGCACCAGAATTTTTATACCCTTGCATTGTTGTAAAACATTGATTGCGGCCTTCATCGATGCCGGATTGGCGTTATAGCTGTCATCAATAATCGTTGAGCCTTTCAACCCCGGTCTGACATCAAGGCGGCCTGTTACACCGGACACCTTTTCCAGTCCTTCCTTTATCTCGGTCAGCCCGACACCCGCTGCAAAACAGATAGCGGATGCCGCCAGTGCATTCATGATATTGTGGCGCCCCGGCAAGGGCAGATTGATCTGTGTGACCTGATCCTCTATCTGTAGTTCGAACTGACTCGTGCGGTTTCCGGGCTCTGCATTGTGCGCACTCACATCTGCTTTTGCATCTATCGCAAAGCTGACAATGGTTGCATCGGGACAAGAAGCATTTATCCCTGCCGCCCACTCGGTGCAGAACTCATCGTCGGCATTGAGAATGGCTACGCCTGTATCCGGCAACCCCAGGAAGATCTCGGCTTTTGCTGAAGCAATTTGCCTGATATCTCCGAGTCCCTCCAGATGGGCGGGCGCCACGTTATTGATCAGCGCTATAGTGGGTCTGGTCAGTCGAGTGAGATATTCAATTTCCCCTGGATGGTTGGTTCCCATTTCAATCACCGCAAACCGATGGCAGTCGGTCAACTTCAACAAGGTAAGTGGCGCCCCCCACTGATTGTTGAAACTTTCCTCGGGCGCCAGACAGCGGCCACATTGTTCAAGTATCGAAGCCGTCATTCGAGTAACAGTGGTTTTCCCATTGCTGCCTGTTATCGCGATGACAGGGATGTCAAATCGTGATCGCCAGTCTTTACCAAGCTGACCCAAAGCGACAGTGGTATCCGGCGCTTCGATCAAGGCCAGCTTCGATTCGCCCATGGTAGACGGCATGGTTGATGACACATTGGATACCACGGCGCCCACCGCACCCATCCTGCTGGCCTGGGATATAAATGCATGGCCATCATGTTTTTCCCCGGGGATCGCCACAAACAACCCGCCCGGCTCGACCACCCTGGAGTCCGTGCTGACTGAAGTGAATCCAGCATCCTTTCCAAGCAATGTTCCATCAACGATACGAGCCGCTTCGGACAATGTCATCATGACAACTCCTCCAGCAATTCCCGGACCAGTTCACGATCACACAACTGTCTGGTTTCATAACCTGTAATCTGCTGTGTTTCATGACCTTTTCCAGCCAGCAGAATCATGTCTCCGGCGGTTGAAGATTGAATCGCCTGCCGGGTAGCCAGTTTCCTGTCATGAATCACTGTCGGCCTGCTTTTCATCCCCTGCAGGATCTGATCGACAATCAACTCCGGCGATTCAAAACGGGGGTTATCATCGGTGATAATGACACGGTCGGCCAGACGCTCGGCAATCGCCCCCATTTGTGGTCGTTTTTCCTGATCCCGGTCGCCACCACAACCGAACACCACGACCAGTTCGCCACAACACAGTGATTTAAGGGAATTCAATGCCTGTTCCAGTGCATCCGGGGTATGGGCATAATCCACCACTACACCCGGTTGATGGGAATGATTGGTGAACATTTCCATCCTCCCCGGTGGCGGCGACAATTCAGGCATGACTTCTGCAATTTCTCCGATCCGATAACCCAGACCGACCAACGCTCCAACCGTTGCCAGGATATTCAGTACATTGATCCCGCCAGTCAAGCCGACTCTTATCCGTGCTGAATCGCTCTGATAACTCAAATCGAACTGAATTTCACAGGCACTGATCTCTAGATGGCAAGGCGATAGATTCGCATTCCCCAAACCGTAGGTAAGACAAGTCAAATCGGTCCTGTGTTTTTCGAGATAGTGAATCAGGTTTTGTCCAAAGGCATCATCGGTATTGATTACGGCGATTTTGAGTGAAGGAAATTCGAATAATTTTTGCTTCGCCTGACTGTATTCCTCCAGGGAGCGGTGATAATCCAGATGATCCCGGGAAAGATTAGTGAGGATGGCAATATCAAATTCAACGCCATTGACACGCCCCTGATCAAGACCATGGGAAGAAACTTCGAGACTGACAGCAGCCTTCCCCATTGAGCGAAAATCAGCCAGTTGTCGATGCATTGAAATCACATCCATAGTGGTTAAATCAGACATCTGCAAACTTCCGATTTCTCCTGTTCCAAGCGTACCCGAATAGCCGCAGGGAAGACCCAACTGTTCCAGCGCCTGACCGAGCAGGTAAGCCGTGGTGGTTTTACCGTTGGTGCCGGTTATCCCGATTACCTTCAATGAAGAAGATGGATTCCGGAAATATCCTGACGCAATCCGACCCAGTTTACCGTTGAGATCGTCAATCCCTATAAGCGGGGTATTTCCCCTGGTTTCTTCTTTGGGCTCAATGCCCCGACTCTCGTAAAGTACTGCCGATGCATGATGATCGATTGCCTCGGGGATGTAGTCCCGGCCATCGGCATGTACGCCAGGCCGGGCAACAAACACATCACCACTCTCAACATGCCGACTGTCCAACTGCAACCGGCCAACCAACCTGTCATCGCCCGGCTTCAATGTCGTAATCCCGGACAATATCTCGCTCAACCAGGCATTTAAGATTGCACCCGCCTGGCCGATTGTCCGATGTTCGATCACAGACTCTATCCCCATTATTGATGCTCACACCCGAGTCTTGTCGACTTGAATCGAAACTACCCGGGACTGATCGACATCATCCGGTCTGACGTTATACAAACGCATCATGTCAGACATCAACCTCGAAAAAACCGGCGCCGCAACATCGCCACCGTAGTAATACTTTCCTTTGGGATCGTCGATTGAAACGACAGTGACAAACTTCGGATCAGATACCGGACCGAGACCGGCGAACAACGACAAATACCGGTTTTTCGCGTATTTACCATCAATCAGCTTGTGAGTAGTCCCGGTCTTTCCGCCGATTCGATATCGGGCTATCCTTGCTTTTCGCCCTGTGCCTTTCGGGGTGGCGGCCTGCTCGAGCATATTTCTGATATTGAGTACGGTTTCAAGGCTAAATACTCTTTTCCCTCTGGCGCGAAACCCGGGTTCCTTTTTCTCCAGGGTGACAGGCAACAATTCTCCGTCTGTAGCAAAAACAGTATAGGCTCTCGCCAGTTGTAACGGAGTTACCGAGAAACCATAACCGTATGCCATGGTTGCGTGTTCTATTTTCCGGGAACGGCGTTTGAGAAGACCCGGAATTTCACCTGGCAAAAACCCTGCCGTTGAACCAAATCCAACCTCCTGCAAAGTGTCAAAGAGATCATCAAACGGCAAGGAGAGCGCGATCTTTGCAGACCCCACATTGCTTGAACGAACGATCACATCGAAAATCGACAGTTCGCCATAGTCATGAACATCCCTGATCGTACTCCCCCCGATCTGATAGGCGCCCGGGGAGGTGTCGACCATTGTATCCACTCCGACTGTTCTACTGTCCAGCGCCATGGCAATGGTGAACGGTTTTATCGTGGACCCTGGCTCCAGTAAATCTGTCACCGCACGATTCCTGAATATTCGATCTTTCAGGGTATTCCGGTCATTGGGATTGAATTGGGGTGCATTCACCATTGCCAGAATTTCTCCACTGGGTATGGACAAAACCACTACACTGCCACCCGCAGCATCATGTTCGATCAACGCTGACTCCAGATACTGGCTGGCCAGCGACTGAAGGCGCTGATCAATGCTGATCATGATATCCCTGCCATGCTGGACCTGCTGGACGCTTTCCACTCTTTCAACATAACGACCACCCAGACTCTTGAGCACAAGCATCCTGCCTTCACTGCCTTTCAATTCTTCATTGAATGCCATCTCCAGCCCTTCCTGGCCATTGCCGTCAATATCGGTAAACCCGATCAGGTGGGCACTGATCGGACCACCTGGGAAATATCGTTTGTATTCTCTTCGTACCTGAAGTCCGGGGATCGGAGTTTCCACCGCTTGTTCGACCACAGATGGCGGCAACTGTCGTTTAATATACATGAAGTCGGCACTGACATATTTTTCGCACTTTTCCTTGAGATCTTGTCTTGAAGTACCCGTGGTTTCCAGAATTTTATCCCAGGACAGCTCTGCATTACAAAACAACCCGGGGTTCGAGACCAGGGAATATACCGGTGTACTGACAGACAACGGCTGACCGTTACGATCAAGTATCCGACCTCGCTCCGGGAAGATTTTGACTTCGCGCAAGTAGCGCATTTCTCCCTGGGACTGGAGTTTTTCCCTTTCATGGGTTTGCAAATAGACAACACGCAACGCAAGCACGACAAACACACTGATCATGCCCGCAAGCACCAGATGCTGACGCCATATCAATAGTGCCCCGGGCGCCTGGTTTCTAACCATCTGCCCGCACTCGGCTGTGTTTGCAAAGATCACTCACTGGCTACTCGCTTCTTGCTTGCTTATTGCTAACCGGGCATTTTTCAGATACACAGTCACAATTTTTTCAGGGGCAGGCGGGTGCATTCCCAATCGACTTCCCACACTGTCTGCAATGTTATGTCCGGTGTTCCAGGTCGCTTTCTCGATCAACAGTCTGCCCCACTCGGTTTTCAACTGGCTGAGGTTATGATCGAGACCATGCAAATGAGCAAATGCCAGTCGATTCTCATGCCGAACTGTGATCACTGCGAAAGCGCTGAAAATCACCAGAACCAGCAGAATGATCGAAAGTTTGTTGATTGATTGAGATTGACCCATTTGATCCGCTTTACCTGTGAGCATGGTCTAGGCCACCTTCCGGGCAACACGCATTACTGCACTTCTTGCCCTGGGATTGCTACCTACTTCATCGGGTTTGGCTCTGACCGGTTTGCCAATCAGGCGCAGGGTCGGCTTCAGCATGTTACTGGTGACAGGGAGGTCAGCAGGATAGAAGTCGCCTCTCGACTGCTCACGCAGGAACCGCTTTACCATTCTGTCCTCCAGGGAATGGAAGCTGATAATAACCAGTCGGCCCCCTGATGCCAGCGCATCAAGAGCTTGTGGCAGAGTACTTTCAATTTCCTGCAATTCCTGATTTACTGCGATTCGAATCGCCTGAAAAGTACGTGTGGCCGGATGCTTGTGCCTCTCCCTGACTGGCACGGCATCCGATACCAGTCTACTTAGTTCGGCGGTGGTCTCAATCTCGCCGTGCAGCAATGCCTGCTTGATATTCCGTGCTATTCTTCTGGCGAATCTTTCTTCACCAAAACGTTTCAGAATTTTCACCAGTTCGTCTTCCTTTACCTGTTTTATCCAGTGTGCAGCCGGGACACCTTCAGACTGATCCATTCTCATATCCAATGGTCCATCATGGCTGAAACTGAATCCTCTTTCAGGTTGATCAAGCTGGGGAGACGATACACCGAAGTCAAACAGAATCGCATCCACCTCCCCGAGCAGGCTTTTTTCTTGCAGGATGTTCCCAAGTTTTGAGAAAGCGCCGTGAACCACTTCAATTCTCTGGTCATCCTGCGAGAATTTCCTGGCGTGGGTGACCGCATCCGCATCACGGTCAATCACGATCAGCCTGGCCTTCACTGGCAGAGTTTTCAGAATCTCACGGGCATGCCCACCCCTGCCATAGGTTGCATCAACCACCACTTCCCTGTCGGTCAGATCCAGTGCCTGCACAACCTCTTTCAACAAAACCGGGATGTGAGTTGATGGCTGCAAGTCGTTCACAGCGAAAGTCGCTCCATCTCGACAGAGATTCTGTCTGAATCCAACTCTTCCTTGAGCCACTCACTCCTGCGCGCATGCCACAGGCTTTCGCTCCAGATTTCAAATTTATTGCCCTGACCCACCAGGTAGATTTCTTTCGTCATCATTGAGAATTCACGAAGCGGGGAGGGCAACAGAATTCGCCCGTTGCCATCCATATCGACATCAGAGGCATAGCCAAGCAAAAATCGTTTCAGTTTCTGGTGGGCCGGATCAAAACTGGGCAGCGCAACCAGTTTTTCCTCGACCTTTTCCCATTCATCCATCGGGTATAGCCAAAGACAGTGTTCCCTGGTATTGTTCACCGTCACAACCAGCTTTCCGTCGCAACATGTGATAAGGTTTTCCCGATATCGACTGGGTATGGCGAACCGGCCTTTGCTGTCCAGATTGATCGAGTTCGCGCCACGAAACATAATTCTCTACCACAATTCACCACTATTCCCCACTATAGAAGGGATGGTAGGTTGCTGTCAAGAAAAAAGACGGTTTTTCGGCCATTAATCAAAGGAGAGGGAAACGATTTGCAATTTATGGTTTAATCGGATTTGTCAAACCTCTAATGAACACACGAGTGAGTCCGAAATGAGCACGAAACAGATCATCAAGACAGAAAAAGCGCCCGATGCGATAGGCGCCTACTCACAAGCGGTCAAAACAGGTAATACCGTCTATATTTCGGGCCAGATCCCTTTGAATCCCGATACCATGGAAGTCGTGAATGCCTCTTTCGAAGCAGCCGCACATCAGGTATTCAGAAATCTGGCAGCGGTGGCGAATGCGGCCGGGGGTAGCCTGGCTGATGCAGTAAAACTCAATATCTCGATGACGGATCTTGCAAATTTCGCATCAGTCAATGAAGTCATGGCACAATACGTTGATGAACCTTACCCGGCCCGGGCAGCTGTAGGCGTAGCCTCCCTGCCAAAGGGTGTTCCAATCGAAATCGAGGCCATTCTGGTACTGCAATAATGAGTTCAAGTTAAATAACAGATCAGGTTTGAATTCTTCCAGCACTGCTCCACCACCCCATCCTCTTCAATCACTTGTCGGCGTAGGTCCGCAAATCGCCGGCAAGCTGGAAAAAATGGGCATATCCAGGCCGAATGACCTGCTCTTTCACCTGCCTCTTCGCTATCAGGACAAAACACGGATTACCCCGATATCCTGTCTTCAAGCCGGTAATGAGTCGGTCGTATTCGGTCAGGTTGATGCGGTGGACATCAAGTTCGGGAGACGCAGAAGCCTGTTGGTCCAGGTGAGTGATTCTTCCGCTTCATTTATACTTCGTTTTTTTCATTTCAGCCGTAGTCAGCAAGCCGGTTTCCGCAAAGGTTCCTGGATTCAATGCTATGGTGAAGCGCGATGGGGTTTTCAGTGCATGGAAATGGTCCATCCTGAATATAAAATTTTCAATCAACCCGGGCAACCGGCGCTGGAGGAGACACTGACACCAGTTTATCCCACGACAGAAGGGTTGTCCCAGAAGAAGATTCGAACACTTGTATCCTTGAGTCTTGAAAAATACCGGCAACAGGTGCCGGATATCATTCCGCCGGAGCTACAAATCGAGTTCGGGCTGATGTCATTGACGAAAGCGCTGCAAACCGTTCACAACCCACCGCCAGACGCCGATGCCGATGCGCTGAAAGATGGTATTCATCCGGCCTGTCAACGTCTGGCTCTGGAAGAACTGCTGGCTCACCAGCTTGCATTTCATCGGCTTCGACAGAAACGACAACGGGAAAATGCGCCACAAATTACAGGCACAGGCAAATCATGGATTTCGCTCAAGGACCACCTCGACTTCGAATTGACCAATGCACAAATTCGGGTAATCAAAGAGATTCAGGATGACATGACCAGGAATTATCCGGTAATGCGTCTGGTTCAGGGAGATGTAGGCTCGGGTAAAACTATCGTCGCAGCCGCCGCCGCCCTCCAAACCATTGACAGTGGCTACCAGGTGGCACTGATGGCTCCCACCGAACTTCTCGCTGAACAGCATCGCAAAACGTTTCATCAGTGGTTTGACCCTCTGAACATCAATATTGAGTGGTTAACCGGGAAACTGACTGCAGCCAGTCGCAGAAATACGTTATCGCGGATTGCCTGTGGTGAAGTAAAAATGATTATCGGCACCCATGCACTATTTCAGGAATCCGTTGAATTCAACAAACTCGGCCTGATTATTATTGATGAACAACACCGCTTTGGTGTGGATCAAAGACTGGCGCTTCGTGGCAAAGGCACTTTCAAAGATGGCGTGCCCCACCAGCTTGTGATGAGCGCAACTCCGATACCCCGGTCGCTGGCAATGATCATGTATGCCGACCTGGATATATCAAGTATCGATGAATTGCCATCAGGTAGAAAACCAGTGACCACTGTGGTATTACCTGACACTCGGCGACATGAAGTTGCAGATCGGATAAGGACCAACTGCCAGAACGGGCTGCAGGCATACTGGGTCTGCCCGCTGATCGAAGAATCAGACAAACTGCAAATCCAGACTGCTACCGAGACCTGTGCAACCTTGAAGGTCTTGTTGCCTGAACTCAGTATCGAACTGATACACGGACGATTGAAGGCCAAAGAGAAAGAATCCATCATGCACCGATTTGACCAGGCCTTGATTGACCTGCTGGTGGCGACTACAGTAATAGAAGTGGGCGTGGACGTACCCAACGCCAATCTGATGATTATTGAAAACGCGGAAAGACTGGGGTTGGCGCAACTCCACCAATTGCGTGGCCGGGTAGGACGAAGTGCAGATCAGGCATCATGCGTGTTGATGTATCAGGCGCCGCTGGGAGTTCTTGCAAAAGAGCGGTTGAGTATCCTGCGAAGTACCAATGATGGATTTGAAATCGCGCGTAAGGACCTATCGCTGCGAGGCCCGGGAGAATTGCTCGGGACACGGCAAACAGGGGTACAGCAAATGCGAATTGCGAACATTACCCGGGACAAGGCAATGATTCCGAAGATCGAACATATTTCCCGGAAATTACGTGAACAACATCCTCACCGGGTGCACCCCCTGATATCGAGATGGATTCGTAACAGTGAACAGTATGCCAGCGTATAACCTGAAATGAAGCCGGGAACTTTTTCAGCCTGCATCCAGCTGATGCGCCTTGACCGGCCGATTGGTACATTTTTACTGCTCTGGCCCACACTATGGGCGTTATGGCTTGCCGGAAAAGGCTCTCCCGACCCTGATATCGTCCTTGTCTTTATCCTCGGTACTGTGATCATGCGAGCGGCAGGATGCATTATCAATGACTATGCAGACCGCAATCTGGACTCCCATGTCGAACGGACAAAGCATCGACCCCTCGCCAGTGGCGCCCTGAGTATCAGGACATCACTGGTTTTGTTTGCGACCCTGATACTGATCGCTTTTGGTCTTGTACTATTGTTGAATTCGCTTACCCGCTATTTATCAATTGCCGCAGTTATCCTCACCATACTGTATCCCTTTTCCAAACGAGTTACTCATTTCCCGCAATGCGTACTGGGGCTGGCTTTTTCAATGGGCATCCCGATGGCATATGCTGCATTGACAGACTCCCTGCCCTTGCAGGCCTGGGTATTGTTTCTCGCCAATTTTCTGTGGATCGTCGCCTATGATACCCAATATGCGATGGTGGACAGGGATGACGATCTGATGATTGGCATCAAATCAACCGCCATTGCGTTCGGTAAATATGATAATCTGATTGTCGGCCTGCTGCATATCTCCGCCCTGACCATTATTGGCCTGATCGGATGGGAAAATCATCTGTCATGGCATTTTTACCTGTTCCTGGGGTTTGCGGCCGGGTTTGCCGTTTACCAGCAATATTTGTGCAAGGACAGAAATTCTCAGAAGTCCCTGACCGCATTTCTGAATAATAACTGGATAGGAGCCGCTATCTATTGTGGTTTGGTTCTGGGCCTGATGAGACCTGTATAAAGAGATCCATGTAATGATACTCACTGTGGTTTATTCATGAGAAAGGAACGCCCGATCAATCACTGCACTTTCTGTGGCAATAAAGTGGCCTTCGAGATTCCCGAAGGGGATAACCGGCCCCGGCATCTGTGCAGGCATTGCGGTCAGATTCAATACCAGAACCCAAAAATTGTTACTGGCTGCATCCCTGTCTGGAAAGACAGGATTCTACTATGCAAAAGAGCGATAGAGCCTCGCTTGGGCTATTGGACGATCCCTGCCGGGTTTATGGAAAATGGTGAAACCATCGAACAGGGGGCCATTCGGGAAACCAGGGAAGAGGCTTGTGCAAAAGTCATCAACCTGTCCCTCTACCAGATTTACAATGTGACTTCAGTGAGTCAGATCTATATGCTGTTCCGGGCAGAACTTAACGGTCCCGATCAATTTGGAGTCGGCTCAGAAAGCCTGGAAGTAAAACTTGTGGAAGAACCCTGGATTCCATGGGATGAGATCGCGTTCAAGGTCATCCACAATACATTGAAACGGTTTTTGAAAGAGCGCGGGCAGGGTCAGTTTCAATTCCGGATTGACACCATTTAGCCGACCCTGACTTAGATTGCATAGGCAATTATAATTCTAACAGTAACGACATAAGTGATTGATTACAGAAGCATTGCAGAGCGATTTTGTGACACTCCAGGATAGTTGTTCACAAAATTTATCTTCATTTTCAAAGCCGTTATTTAGATTCGTTATTTTCTTTAACTTATAAATTAATATCTATAACTTATTGTTTTATATGTTGTATTTTTAAATAACCAAATTCAGATGATCCAAATCCAAGATATATGATCACCTCGTCGGGTACGGCTTCAGACATATTATCCACAAAGTTATCCACAGAATTTGTGAGTAACCCGACCACTGATCTCCCCCGCTTGTCAATACATTGATGAGCACGGCTTCAACTTCGCCCAACCATTTCGTGTGCGACAATCATCCAGTGACCGATAAAGACTCTCCCCTCGAACAAACCCACCGGATACAGATAGCCGTTCCCGTACCGTTAAGACAGATATTCGACTATCTAAGCCCTGCGCCAGTGGCTCCGGGCAGCCGTGTTCTGGTTCCTTTTGGCAATAAGTCCAACCGGTCCGTGGTCGGAGTAGCCATCTCCATGCCCGGCCCGGATAAAAATATCGAACTCAAGATGATTGAGCGTGTACTGGATGACGTTCCTGTTTTCACCGACAGTCTGATCAGATTATTGCTTTGGGCAACGGCCTATTACCATCACCCCGTGGGTGAGGTATTCCAAACCGCGATTCCGGTCAAGTTGCGTTCGGCTGTCGTGATTGAAAACCCAGTCCGGGAAATCTGCTACCGTCGGGTCAATCACCTGAGTATTGCCAATACCGATAAACTATTGGCCCAGGCGCCGAAGCAACAGCAGTTGTTCCGACTGTTCAACGATACATCTGAATACTCCCTGGTGCAGTTGACAGATGCAATGGCAGCGGATACATCAGCCGGTGTTCATCGGGCCCTGAAGATCCTGCTGGAGAAAGGATTAATTGAGAGCCGTGAGAGGGGCGCCCTGCCCAGAGAATTTCCGGTCATCAACTTTGGCAGCAGGTTGACAGATGAACAGCGGGTTGCGGTTGATAGCGTGATCGAATCATTGGGCCAATACCGTTCATTTGTTCTTCATGGCATCACAGGCAGCGGCAAAACCGAAGTGTATCTGCATATCGCACAGCAATGCCTGAAAACCGGTCACCAGGTCATGGTTCTGATCCCCGAAATTGCCCTCACCCCTCAATTACTGGAAAGATTCAGATCAAGATTTGGAGGAGGGGTCACCATGATTCACTCCAGCATGAGTCCACAGCAGCGATACATCAGTTGGTGGCGGGCACGTGAAGGCACGGCCACCGTGATTTTAGGCACACGTTCTGCGATATTCACACCAATGAAGCAACCCGGATTGATCATCGTTGACGAAGAACATGACCATTCCTATAAACAACAGGACGGATTCCGATATCATGCCCGGGACATGGCGATAAAACGGGCGAGTATGGAAAACATACCGGTCCTTCTGGGCTCTGCCACGCCTTCAATGGAGTCAGTCAATAATGTAAAAACAGGCAAACATCGCCTGCTCACGCTGAGTCGGAGAACAGGCAGGGCGATGTTGCCCGAAATCGAGTGGGTCGACTTGCAAAAACATCGGCAATACGAGGGTCTGACTCCCCGATTGCTCGAAGCCATCCGGACGGAGATCAATAACGGACGTCAGGTCATCCTGTATATTAATCGCCGCGGATTTGCAGCCGTTGCCGGATGCACCCACTGCGAGTGGAAGGAGAGATGCAATCGTTGTGATGCCTATCTGACATTCCATAAAAAAACCAACACGCTGCGTTGTCACCACTGTGGCAAAGTTGCCCGCCCGAAGCCCCGATGCCCGGATTGTGATCATTCGCTATACTATCACGGTGCAGGTACCCAAAGACTGGAGGAAGCCCTGAAACAACAATTTCCCGATACCCGGATTATTCGATTTGATCGTGACGAAATTACTACCCGTTCAAGGCTGGAGTCCATTCTGTCGGGGATAAAACAGGGAGACATCGACATTATTGTTGGCACTCAATTGATTTCCAAGGGGCATGATTTTCCGCGAGTCACCCTGGTAGGTATTGTGGCTCCAGACCAGGGGCTATACAGTACAGATTTTCGTGCACCAGAATACCTGTTTCAACAAATGGTCCAGGTCGCGGGGCGCGCAGGGCGTGACCAACTTCCCGGCAAGGTGATAATCCAGACCTCCCATCCGGGAAACCCATACCTGCAACTTGCCCTTGCGCATGATTATTCCGGTTTTTATCAGATCTGCTCAGAGCAACGAAAGGCTGCCGGATTCCCGCCTTTTGGATACATGACTCTATGGCGAGCCGAATCCGCCCACCCCGGCGCCGCAATTGATTTCTTGCAGTACATCAGTCAAATTGGTCAGAACATCGTCAAGAATCGGGGTTACAGGGAAGTGGAAATAATGGATCCTGTAAGTTCACCGATGGAAAAACTTGCCGGGCGATATCGGGCGCAACTGCTGGTACAGAGCAATCAGCGAAAACCACTCCACAATTTGCTCTCATTATGGCTAAGTGAAATAGAAGCTTCCCCACAAACCAGAAAAGTCAGGTGGTCTCTGGATGTCGACCCAATGGAAATGTGTTGACGAATGTTTTGACGATTCCGGGGAAAACAATTAATCTCGCATCAATCAATCACTCTCACCACACCGCAGACCCATAATGCATCTTCGTATCACACAGCCAGACGATTGGCATGTTCATTTGCGCGATGGGGAAATGCTGAAAAGAGTCGCGCCCTATACCGCTTCACAATTCGGACGGGCGCTGATCATGCCCAATCTGACACCTCCTGTTGCAACGGTGCATCAGGCAATGGATTATCGCAGAAGGATTCTGGAGTCATTGTCGGCAAACAGCGCCTTTGATCCCAGAATGAGTCTCTATCTGACGGATCACACATCAGTGAAAGAGGTGTACACGGCCGCCCGCAACCCGAATATTGCCGGATTCAAACTGTATCCCGCCGGTGCGACAACTCATTCAGATTCAGGAGTCACCAAAATCAGCCGCGTCATGAATGTTCTCGAGGCAATGGCAAAGAACGACGTTATCCTTCAGGTTCACGGAGAAGTAACCGATAGTCATGTTGATATTTATGACCGGGAATCGGAATTTATTGATCAGATACTTTGTCCACTGCACCACGAGCTACCCGATCTTAAATTCGTACTTGAGCATATCACGACAAGCCAGGGTGTTGAATTTGTCAAGGACAGCAGCGCCTGTGTCGCAGGCACCATTACCCCCCATCATCTGATGTTTAACCGTAACCGGATGTTCGAAGGCGGAATCCGCCCCCACTTGTATTGCCTGCCTGTTTTGAAACGGGAACCCCATCGACAGGCACTTCTTGACGCTGCGACCAGTGGAAATCCTTCATTCTTTTTGGGTACTGACAGTGCGCCGCACAGCCGTTCCTCGAAGCAAAGTGATTGCGGCTGTGCCGGAATATTTTCAGCCTATGCAGCCATCGAACTGTACGCAGAGGTTTTTGACCAGGCAGGCTGCATCGACAGGCTCGAAGGTTTTGCCAGCCATTTCGGTGCTGATTTTTATAACGTGCCCAGAAATTTCAGAAAAATCACCCTCACCAGACAAGCACATCAAATCCCCGAAAGAATCCCGGATGAAAGTCAGGATAAACCCGATGATCTGGTGCCGTTGCTTGGCGGCTCAATGATTCACTGGAAACTGACAGAAACGACCGAAGGCTGATCAGCATTCCAGATCAGATTTTCACCCGGCTTTCAAATCCGGGTTTTCAAAGCCGGTCTTCGAATATTTCTATCTCGGCGCTATCGCGTAACGACTGCTGAAAAGTACTGAAGGCGCCCAGCCCATCACGAATCAGCAAACGCTGCTGCAACTCGGCCTTTAGCGCTTCATCAGCATCTTCCGGGTTACCCTGCCGCACCTCTTCCAGGACGTACAGGGCATAGTCGCCATTGTTGAGTACGACACCACCAAAATTGACACTGCCTATGGCAGGCTTTGAGTGGGAGAAAATCGCATCACCCAGCAACCGTAATTCGTCAGATATGTCTGACCTGTGTTCCGCCAGTTGCCAGCTGTCAAGATTATGGGCGGCAACTGTTTGATCCCATACTTCCAGATACCTGCCACCCGATTCCAGTCTGATCAACAAATCCGAACCGAGCGTCAACACCTGTTCCCGGGATTCCTCGAAACGAATCGCATTGATCACTTCCTGTTTTACCGTTTCCAGGGGCAGCAGGGCAGCAGGCCTGTAGCCCGTTTTGTGCACGGCCACCAGTTTGTCAAAGCCGATTTCGATGGCAGGACTGAGCAGGTCCTCATTCAACACATCTTCGGAGAATGCGGCCCGTCGAACCGCAGCTTCCGAGGCAATGCCGGCGCCAGAGTCGGCGCTGAACCAGTCACTGGACATGATCTCAAGATCAAGTTCCTCGGCTACAATCGCAATGTCATCAGGGTTTTCGAACACCAGATTCTTGAATGATTCAGCGAGCTCTCCAAACAGATTCTCTGCCTGAATTTCCCTGGCTTCTACTTCGACTTCGTCGCGAACATCAGCCAACGGTTTCTGTGCACTTTCCTGCAACCGGTCCAGTCTGATGATATGGTATCCGAAACGGGTTTCAATCGGGCCTGCAATCTCGCCCGCAACCATCCCGTAGACCGCATCCTCAAACGGCTTGACCATTTGACCCCGTGCAATCGTGCCTAAGTCTCCCCCATTTTGCGCCGATCCTGTGTCATCGGAATGTTCTGACGCCAGTTCAGTAAAATCGGCGCCCCGTCTGGTCTGCTCCAATATTTCGATTGCCCTCGCCAGTTTCTCCTGTTTTTCTTCAGTTGTTGAAGATTCACCGACACTGACCAGGATATGGCTTGCCTCTCGGTTTTCCGGGGATGTGTATCTGCCTTTGGTTTCTTCGTACAAAGCGTTTATTTCATCTTCAGATGGCTGAAATGAAGCAGACAGCAACTCAATACTCAGCTCGATGAAATCCACTTTAACCTCTGCTTCGGAGCGGAAACGTTCAATATTTCTATCGTAGTAAGCTGTAATCTGATTGTCACTCACTTTGATTTGGTCAATGTATTGTCCCGTCTCGATAATCGCATATCGGGCACTGCGTGTTTGTCCCTGTAGTCGCAATATCCGGTTCAGTTCTGATTCAGTATAAAACGAGGATTGACTGATGCCGTCTATCAGTTGGTTGACGATGCTGTTGGTGCGCTGGAACTGCTCGAACTGTTGGGGGGTATAACGATTCGCGCTAAGTACCTGCTGGTAGAGTTCTGCATCAAATTGGCCTTCATTCTGAAATGAAGGGTAATTCTGGATTACTTCTTTCAGATGACCATCATCAAAACGAAAATTGTTCTCGAAGGTGTATTCGAGTAACAACCGGTTGTCGATCAAATTGTCGATGACCTGTTGTTTGATTCCGAGGCCATCAAGCAATTCCGGGGAAATACGGCTATTGAACTGCTCTGCCAGTTGCTGGCGTCGTTGATCCAGGTCCTGCTGATAGGCAATGACCGAAATTTCATCCCCATTCACCCTGGCGGCTGGAATTTCACTACCTCCTTCGAAATAGGAATTAATCCCCCAGAGCGCGAATGGTATGGTGATCAGGATGACGATCACCCATGCCAACCAGCCGGTTGCACGCTCACGAATTGCCACTAGCATTGGAAAATCACCTTGTTCTTTGTCTTCAGATTAATCCTGGGTTCCAGACCCTGAATAACACAAGGACCAGAATCTCGTGTTTTCCATAAGGAATGGCGGAGCGGACGGGACTCGAACCCGCGACCCCCGGCGTGACAGGCCGGTATTCTAACCAAACTGAACTACCGCTCCAGGAGACTTGGTGGGCGCTGCAGGGATCGAACCTGCGACCCTCGCCTTGTAAGGGCGATGCTCTCCCGGCTGAGCTAAGCGCCCGGGGAAAGATGCGCTAGTCTACGGCATCCCTGAGTGCTTTACCAGCCTTGAATTTAACTACTTTTGCCGCCGCTATCTGTATGGTTTCTCCGGTTCGCGGGTTGCGACCCGTTCGAGCGGCGCGATCAGAGACGGAAAAAGCGCCGAAACCAATTAACGAAACAGATTCACCATCTGCCAATGCTGATTCAATTGACTGGAAAACGGCATCTACTGAGTTTCCTGAATCTGATTTGGACAAATTCGCACGTGCTGCTACTGCATCTGTTAATTCTGATTTATTCATGTTACTCGTATCCTCTTCAAAAATGTTCATTTTCCCGGGACTGTAACCGCGTTGAAACTCCAGGAATCCCGATTGATTATCATTATTTTAATTCCTACCCCAAGCGCCATAGATGGAAAATCGTAATCGGTTTTCCTGGCTGCCCGTGACCGTGCCGCAATTAAATCACAAAATAATTCACCTGAAAAGCAATAAAAACCCAACTTCCCCCGCAAGCTAATAAAAAAGAAATTCCTTGACCGCCGAAACCATCAATGCGCAGTGACGCCCGATTGTGCTTCTTCTGACTTCAACCGTTTTTCCTTTTCCGGTTCCGGTTTGCCCTCGATTTCATCATCAGGAAGTGTTTTTGGCATATGCTCAAGCGCAAGCCCAATCACTTCATCAATCCAGTTAACCGGTTTTATATCAAGATTCTGCCTGACTTTTACTGGAATTTCTTGCAAATCCCGAACATTTTCATGTGGAATAATAGCAATCTTGATACCGGCACGATGAGCGGCCAGCAGTTTTTCCTTCAATCCGCCAATCGGCAATACCTCTCCGCGCAAGGTAATCTCCCCCGTCATGGCAACCGCAGATAACGCGGGAATACCGGTTAACGCAGATACAATGGAAGTACACATACCTATTCCCGCGCTCGGACCATCCTTCGGTGTCGCACCTTCCGGGACATGCACATGAATATCCTTTTTTTCGTAAAACGATGAGTCTATTCCCCATTGACTGGAGCGACTGCGTACGACGCTGATCGCTGCCTTGATCGATTCCTGCATTACATCGCCCAGTTTTCCCGTATATAAATGCTTGCCCTTACCCGGCATTACGGCGGCTTCGATAGTCAGCAACTCGCCACCCACTTCGGTCCATGCCAGACCGGTGATCTGACCGACCTTGTTGTGTTTCTCGACTTGATTTCTTCGGAATCGCTTCACGCCCAGATACTTTTCGAGGCCGCCAGGGGCAACATGGACCTTCCTGGTGGATTTCTTCAGTAGCATTTCTTTCACTGCCTTGCGATAGATTTTTGATATCTCACGCTCCAGGTTTCGCACCCCCGCCTCACGGGTATACGATTTTATGATCTCTTTCACCGAATTGGTGGTAATCAGCACTTCATTTTCCTTCAGTCCATTGTTCTTTCGCTGTTTTGGTAGAAGGTAGAGATTGGCGATTTCGAGTTTTTCCTCATCCGTGTAGCCGGAAATCCGGATGACTTCCATCCGATCCAGCAATGGGCTGGGGATATTCAGGGTGTTGGCTGTTGCAATGAACATCACGTCAGAAAGGTCATAATCGACCTCGAGATAATGATCCCCGAACTTGTGATTTTGTTCAGGGTCGAGCACTTCGAGCAATGCCGAAGACGGGTCACCTCTGAAGTCCATCGACATCTTGTCGACCTCATCCAGCATGAACAATGGATTCCTGGCTTTCACTTTAGCCAGATTCTGGATTATCTTGCCTGGCATCGACCCGATATAGGTTCTCCTGTGGCCACGAATTTCCGCTTCGTCGCGCACGCCACCGAGAGACATCCGGATGAATTTCCGATTGGTCGCTCTGGCAATCGACTCACCGAGCGAAGTTTTCCCGACACCGGGTGGGCCGACCAGACACAGGATTGCAGCCTTGGATTTCTTCACCCGTTTTTGTACTGCCAGATACTCAAGGATGCGGTCTTTCACCTTCTCCAGGCCATAATGATCGTCATCCAGCACTTTTTGCGATTTCATCAGATCCCTGGAAATCCTTGAACTCGCCTTCCAGGGTACAGCCAGCAACCAGTCAATATAGTTTCTGACTACGGTCGCTTCAGCCGACATCGGCGACATCATTTTTAACTTTTTCAACTCTCCCTCGGCTTTCTCCATCGCCTCCCCGGACATCCCTGATTGCGCAATTCTCATCGCCAGTTCATCACTCTCGCCGGTACCGCCGCTTTCATCCATATCTCCGAGTTCTTTTTGAATGGCCTTGATCTGTTCATTCAAATAATATTCGCGCTGGCTTTTTTCCATTTGCTTCTTGACCCGGGTCCGAATCCGTTTCTCGATTTGCAGCAAATCGATCTCGGAATCCATCACGCCAAAAATATGCTCCAGTCGTTCCCAGGGACCGATCAACTCCAGGATCTCTTGTTTCTCCTCGTTTTTCAGATTCAGATGTGCTGCAATGGTATCAGCAACCCGGCCCAGATTATCGATACCGCTCAATGAAGTCAGAATCTCGGGAGGGATTTTGGAATTCAGCTTGACATATTTCTCGAACTCGGCCGTCACGGTTCGCAATAACACATCTGATTCCCTGGTTGCGATCATCTTGTCCTCGATCAGCTCTGCTTCAACCAGAAAGCAATCATCATCGGGGGCTTCGCCTCTGATATATCGAACAATTTGAGCGCGTCGCTCGCCTTCCACCAAAACCTTTACAGCTCCATCCGGCATTTTCAGCATCTGCAGTATCGAAGCCACCGTACCGGTACCATAAATATCCTGAACCTCCGGATCATC
Organism: Arenicellales bacterium; assembly: GCA_963663315.1. Classification (GTDB taxonomy): domain Bacteria; phylum Pseudomonadota; class Gammaproteobacteria; order Arenicellales; family Poriferihabitantaceae. Next base: position 1,794,102 of record OY760176.1, read on the forward strand.
CCGATCTGCGGCTTTTTGTGCGACCAGCAGAATATTCTTGCCTCCCTGCATTGCAATTTCCAGGGCTCTGATGGATTTTACCCGTCCAACAAACAAGGGTATGACCATATGGGGGAAAACAACCACGTCCCTTAACGGCAAAACAGGAAGTTCAAGCTTGTCTTTGGATTTCGGATCAGTCATTTTTAGTTTGATTTGAGCTGTTTTACGTTAGGTTTAATAAAATTCAGGGGGTTTCGTTTCAGTTTTTTGGCAAGTCAGGCAAGCACATGTTCCGGCCACCACCAAGCTGAACCTGCATTGAGGATAACACATTATAATCCTGCGATGACTGCCTTTTGACCCACCAGGACTATTTCATCAGGAAAATCCGCTCAACTCAACACACCTCTAAACCAAACTGTTTGGCAACATCGACAAATAAGTGCCAGAGGGACAATGCAAATCCTCTTGGGATGAAAATTTCATATCCCGCTTCTGACATACACAGAGTCACTCCGACATGGTGTATCACCGAAGAAGCCACAGACCCGACGGGAAATACGGATTCCCGCAGGTCAAGCGGCAGAAACCGATTGAGAAATTCTGCCGCATCCGGCCCTGTAATCAGAAGCCGGGTTCTGGAGTGAGAAATATCGAGGACGGTTCCCCGCTCGACATCAATGTCTGGCGCCCGGATGCCACATAACCACCACTTCAAAGGTTCGACACGCAGCGCTGACCCCGTGGCTGACGACACAGACCGGCACGGCGCCGGCGCCTGATCAGCGCCGATCGCATCTGCGACCTGCTTGCCGACCTGATCCACCGTATCCGGCCACGCTGCGACCTGGTACAACACCAGGTCAGCCAGTTCCTGAAGAATGACTCCAGGCGTATCGTCGGCGCCCAATGTGCCGAATTTGCCAATACCATAGTGCCCGGCCAACGCCGATGCGCGTATCACTTTAACCTGATCAACCATACATTCTCTCCCCACCCGGGTCATACATATGGGGTGAGATAATTTCCACCTCGACATTACCCTTGCGCACCGGGTCGGCAGCAATCACGGTTTTACCCTGCCATGCCGCAACCCCCCCTGTAATGAATCCCAGCCCTATCCAGTGACCCATTGACGGGGAATGGGTGACGGCAGTGATCCAGCCTTCCCCTAATCCTGAAACCTTGTCCCGGGCACACAGGATCGCACCTGCATTGAAGGTCTGACTGGTGTCTTTGGGTTTGATGCCGACCAGTTTCGGGCGGTCTTCACGCATCAGTTCGGGGCGTGTTCGAAGTGCGCTGCCGATAAATGACTTGTTCGACGACGCCATTCTGCCAAGACCGGCATCGTCGATGGATATTCGTCCATCAAGCTCGACACCGGTAACATGACCCTTTTCGACCCGCATTGCACCAAGCGCTTCTGTTCCGTATAGACAGCCGCCGAGTGGTTCAGCGGCGGCCCACAGCAGATCCATCAATGCCGGAGCATAATCCGCAGGCACATAGACCTCGAACGCCATCTCACCGGAGAAACTGATTCGGGCAATCCGGCAGGGAATACCTCCCTCCAGGGTCGTCTCAATTACCCCCATGAACGGCAGGCTATCGTTGGACACTGCTTCGGGCTCCGTAACACAACTGTTCAGCACGTCACGCGAGCGTGGCCCTGCCACAGCACAACCCGCCCATTGCTCGGATGCAGAAGTCACATGAACCCGCAGGCTCTGCCAGCGGGTTTGCAATAACTCTTCCAGAAACACCATCACCTTTGCCGCATGGGCCGTCGTCGTGGTCATGAAATAATCGGTCTCGGCAAGGCGCCAGGTAGTGCCATCATCCATGACCAGTCCATCATCCCTCAGCATGATGCCGTATCTCGCCTTGCCAACCGGCAGTTTGGCAAACGGATTGGTGTAGATGCGATTAAGAAATTCGGTTGCGTCCGGGCCTTGAACGGCAATCTTGCCCAAAGAGGTCACATCGCACAGGCCGACACTGTTGCGGGTGGTTTCAGTCTCCCGGATATAGGCTTCGCTGATCCCTTCTCCTGCCCGCGCAAAATACCAGGGACGATGCCACAGTCCTGCCATCGTCATCGTCGCGCCATGCTCAAGATTCCAGTTGTGCATCGGTGTGCGGCGTAGCGGTCTGAAGTGTTCTGCGACATTCCTCCCGGAAAGCGCACCGATCGCAACCGGGGTATAGGGCGGCCTGAAAGTGGTCGTGCCGACTTCGGGAATATCCTTGCCAAGAGCCTCGGCCATCAATGCAAGACCGATGATATTGCCGACCTTGCCGCCATCGGTCGCCATCCCCAATGTGGTATATCGTTTCAGGTGCTCAACTGAAACAAAGCCTTCCCTGTGTGCAAGCCGGATATCATCGGTGGTCACATCATGCTGCGGGTCGACCAGACTTTTTTGCTTCATGCCCGGCGCCCTGACTTCATACAGTGGCTGAATCGGGTTCTCCCACCCACCGGTTTTTGGTGGTGTTTTCCGGCGCGTCGAACAGCCGAGTTGCCGGGCTGCTCTGGCGCCTGCCGAGTGACCGGAAATGAGGCATGCGTCAGTATTCCACACGCCGGCTGCAGCCCCTGCCATGTATATCGGTTCACTGCATTCGGGTGCGACGAAGCAGGCTTGTTCCTGATTCCATACCGGCTTCACACTCCGATGCGAAATCAGGTTTACCACCGGCGACCAGCCGCCTGATATCAGCGCCAGATCGCATGATTCAGACCCCTTCATGACCCAGCCATGGTCGGCCGCCGCTGCGATATCCAATGACTTGACACAACTGAAACCGCGTGCCTTGAGCGGAGCGGATCGTGTATTCACTCCCACGCCGCTGTCACCCAACATCGCCATTATTGACTCGGAAACCACAGTGCGAACATCATGCAGGGTAACCGATGCACCGGCCCGTGAAAGCGCCGCTGCGGATTGATAAGCAGAATCGTTGTTGGTCGCAACTACAATTTTCTGTCCTGGCAAAACCCCATATCGATGCAGGTAGGCACTGCCTGCACTTACCGTCATCACGCCCGGCAGATCATTGTTGCCAAATGCAATCTGCCTCTCTATCGCACCGGTTGCCAGAATGGTTTGCCTGGCGCGGATTGTCCAGAATCGCTGGCGTGGGCTGTGCGGGTCCGGTGTCGCAATATGGTCGGTTACCCTTTCCAGCAATCCCGCAGTACCATAGTCATACAGACCAAAAACTGTAGTACGGGTCATCACCCGCACACCTGCCTCTTCCAGTTTGCCGATCAGTCCGGTGCGCTGGTTTTCAGATTCGATTTCGGGTTGGTTTAACAAATCACCACCCAATTCGCAATCCTGTTCGACCAGCAGAACATCAAGCCCGGCTTTGGCGCAAACCAGCGCAGCAGACATGCCGGCAGGACCTGCGCCTGCTACCAGAACATCACAAAAGCCGTGCGCATGGTCATAACTGTCCGGGTCAGGTTGCCTCGATGCCGTACCCATACCCGCGGCCTTGCGGATAAATTTTTCACATTGCATCCAGAAGCCGGTGCCGCCACTCCAACCTTTTGGCAAACCTCTGATTTGCGGACCCATGAACGTCTTGTAGTAGAACCCGGCGGATAAAAACCGGCTAAACAGATTGTTGATCGATCCGATATCGTATCTGACATTCGGCCATGCGTTCTGACCTGTTGCAACCAGTCCCTGGTACAACTCCTGCGTGGTTGCCTTACCATTCGGTTCCTGCCGGGCGCCTGTTCCGACGGTCACCATAGCGCCGGATTCCTCGACACCGGCAGACATAATGCCGCGGGGACGGTGATATTTAAAACTCCGGCCCAATACTTGCTGGTTGTTGGCCAGTAATGCAGAAGCCAGGGTATCACCGTGAAATCCGGTCATGCTTTTTCCATCCCAGGTGAAACTGATTTCTTTCGTGCGATCGATGCGACCTCCTTCAGACAGTCTTTGTGCAGTCATTATTCAGTTTCCCGGGTCGATTCGACCTGCTTCGCAAGCACCCCGGCGATGCCGTCATGGGCAGGACGTACCGAGTGAATTTGATGAGTCATGGTATCGCGCTCGACGATCAACCACATACGACAGCCATTGACATGGTGCCAGGTTTCAGACTGCACACCACGAATATTGTCGCGCAGAAAGACGGCTTCGTACCACTCATCCGCCCCGGCATCGAGTTCAGGCCAGACGATCGAAGCATCACCCCCATAACCAAATTCAGAGTGATCACGCTCTCCACAATACGGGCAATTGATTCTGATCATATTTTTACCCTCAACCGTGAAGTTTAGGGTCGGGTCCGGCGCCACGTTCATCAATAATCACGCCGCGTCTGAACCGACCGAGATCAAAGTGCTGAATCACCGGGTCAGGTCTGTCGTTGGCAATCAGATCGGCAAAAAACCAGCCGGATGCGGGGCTGGCCTTGAATCCACCATAGTTCCAACCTGCATTGAGATAGAGGTTGCTGATCGGGGTTTTGCAGATGAATGGCGAACCATCCATCGACATATCCATTACCCCTGCCCAGTGTCTGAGCAAGCGAATCCGTCCGAGACAGGGCAGTATTGAAGTGGCGCACTCTGACACATCCTGCACAATCGGCAGGTTACCCCGCTGGGCATAGGATTTGTACCAGTCAAGATCACCGCCGTATATCATTCCACCCTTATCCGATTGTGATATGTAAAAATGTGCGCCACCAACACCGAACACCACCACATGATCGAGCAAGGGTTTTATCGGTTCGGATATGAAGGCCTGAAGCAAGTGGGTTTCGACGGGCAATTTGCCAAGCTCGGCCATCTGCCAGAGTCGGGAAGTATTCCCGGCTACCGCAAACCCCGCTTTTTTCGCCGCTATGCTGCCTCTGGATGTTTCCAGCGCAGCGACTTTTCCATCAATCCGGGTCACGCCTGTGACTTCACAGTTCTGAATAATATCGACCCCTAGCATATCCGCTGCCCGGGCGTAGCCCCAGGCAACCGCATCATGACGGGCGTTACCCGCACGTTTTTGTACCGCAGCGCCGATTATTGGGAAACGGGCATTGTCATAGTTCAGATGAGGGATTTCCTTTTTCAGTTTCGCCAGATCCCAAAGCTCGCCATCCGAGTCGGTCAATCGCATGGTGTTGTATCGTCGTGCGGCCCCGTCACGTGCAGCGGGAGTGTGTAACAGGGAGACATGATGTCTTTGCGAGAACATCACGTTGTAGTTCAATTGATGGCTCAGGTTCTCCCATAATTTGAGCGAGTGTTCGTAGAATGCCCGGTTGCCCGGCATCATGTAGTTGGAACGGACAATCGTCGTATTTCGACCCGCATTCCCTCCTCCAAGCCATCCCTTGTCGAGTACCGCGACATTCCGGATGCCATGATTTTCCGCAAGATAATAGGCAGTAGCAAGACCATGCAAACCGGCGCCAATGATCACAACATCGTATTCTTTCTTGGGTTCAGGGTCACGCCATTGACGACTCCATCCCTTTTGACCGTTTAATCCATTTTTAAACACCGCCCATGCGGAATAACGAGTCATGCTTTATCTCATTTCATTGGATTTGATGCCCTTTCGATATGCTTTTCGACAAAGGCGCATCAGAAATTATAGTGTTATTATTCAGGGCGAAAGACGCTGGATAATAGCGCAACCTTTGAATGATATATAGCCCTGATTCCATACGGCCCAATTCTGGAGAACAGTCATCACACGAACAGCCTCAATAATAGACTCGACTATAGCAAATTATTGTCCCGGGTCCTATACAGGGGAAGTTCTGACTTAAGTTATCTGTCTATGGTAGCATCGCTTTAATCAGATAACCCTGCGCAATCGGGAAAATTGACGTGCCTTCCTTACACAAATATATAGATACCCTTTCCAGTACCGTGTTTTCGAAGGATGCCTGGAAGACGCTGGCGGATTACACCGGACTTGGCAGAAGCCGCAGCGCTCAACCGATAGCAAACCCTGAGGCGCTGGCAGCGTTTCTCAAATCCAGGGCCAGTCATGTGGCGCAGACGTCATTGTACGGATATCTCAAGACCCGGGCGGGAACCCGATTCCCGGAAATGTTCGAAGACCCGAATCTGTTGCTGTCGATGAATATGGCCAAATGGCAGATCTGGTTGGCCTGTTTGTCTGATCTGACCGTCTATGTGGGCGGGTTGATCCGCCATAGGACACAAACAGGGGATGAACAGATAAGCCTGTTGCTCGGCACGGCGATAGATTCGATCATCAATGAAACCGGACTACCTCCGGATGCGCCGGAAGAATTCCCGGATACGGTCGAGAGATTGAAAATAAGGGTGGCCAATATCGACTATTCCTCGGTTTCCGATGACGAATTCGCATTTTCTGAAAGCCCGGATGCCTTATTCAGATGGGCGCCGATCGCAGATGAACTGAAAAACAGAGACAGGGTTATCGTCAAAAACTCCGTTCGTTTTCGCTGGCAGGAGATTCGCAGGAGCGCACGTAAACTGCTTGAGGCTGAAAAACTGATCACTTTCGCCACTTCCCGCAACATATAGTCAACCGTATGGCCAGGGATTGATTTGAGTTCAGATAACCGTATCCCCGAATTGCCGGGTATGACAGCCACCCGGATTGTGGGGTTATTGAAAGCGGGCGAAGTCTCTGCGCTGGAACTGCTGGATGCGCTCGAATCCAGGATTCAGGCTGTCGATTCAGTCATCAATGCATTGCCTGTGCTGTGTTTTGATCGTGCCCGTAACCATGCCAGGCATCTGCAAAAGATTAACCGGTCAAACAGCCTCCTTGCCGGATTGCCTGTGGCAATCAAGGACTTGAACGAAGTCAGTGGGGTCAGAACAACGTTCGGATCACTGGTCCATCAAAACAACATCCCGACCCGTTCTGACCTGATGGTCGAGCATATCGAAAAGGCAGGCGGTATCGTTTATGCCAAATCCAACACGCCCGAATTTGGTACCGGCGGTAACACCTGCAATCGGGTATTTGGCGCTACCCGAAATCCCTGGAATACTGAATTAAGCGTTGCTGGCTCTTCCGGTGGCGCAGCAGCAGCCCTCGCGACCGGCATGGCCTGGTTGGCCCAGGGTTCGGATATGGGTGGATCGTTACGCAATCCTGCAAGTTTTTGCGGGGTTGTCGGGTTACGGCCAAGTATTGGCAGAATTGCATCAACGCTTTCAACAAGTATTATCGACACGCTTGCCACCAACGGGCCGATGGCCCGTAATGTACTTGACCTCGCGCTGATGCTGGACGCGATGTGCGGACATGAAGACCGTGACCCGTTTTCCCTGCCCTCCCCCCCTGTCCCCTTCGTACAAGCGGCAAGGTCACCTCGCCTGCCGGAAACCATCGCCTGGTCGGTCGATCTTGGAATCACGCCCGTGCATCCCGAAGTCAGGCGGGTTTTCCTCGATGCGATCAGACAGATCGAAGACAGTGGAATACGGACCATTCAGGCGGCGCCGGACTTCAAAGGGCTGAATGAAATATTCGATACCTTGAGGGCACACAGCTACGCCACCGGATTGGGGCATCTCCTGGAAACTCATGGTGACGACCTGAATCCGAATGTCGTCTGGAATATCGAGCAGGGTTTGAGACTTTCGATAACGGAAATCAATCGGGCACAAGAAAATCGGTTGGCGCTGGTCAATCGGGTTCAACAGTTTTTGATTGAATACCCGGTTCTGCTGACACCGGCCACCATCGTCCCCCCGTATCCGGTCTCTCTGGATCATGTGGCGGAATGTGACGGACACCGGTTTGACAATTACTATCAATGGCTGTCGATCGCATACGCTTTCACAACAGCGCTTTGCCCCGCCTTGTCAATGCCCTGCGGGGTTACCCGGCAGGGGCTCCCTGTTGGCCTTCAGATTGCGGCAAAATGCCATGCCGAAGCGCTGATAATATCTGCTGCGGCACAAATCGAACAGGCTCTGGACTATAATTGCACAATCCCGATCAATCCGAATATCACGCACAGCCAGCCTGGCAGAGAATAACAATGACTTACAACACGATTGCGACTGAAACAGATGACAACATCGGCGTCATCACCTTTAACCGGCCGAAAGTTCTGAATGCGCTTTCGACTGAGGTGCGCGATGAGCTGGCCAGGGCCTTCTCAGAAATGTCCCTTGACAATCAGATCGGGGCCATAATTCTGACCGGTAACGAAAAGGCATTTGCAGCGGGTGCGGACATTAAGGAAATGCAGAACCGGACTTTTATGGACATGTATATGGGTGACAATGCGTCACGACTGCAAAATATCATCAATCAGTGCGAAAAACCGATTATCGCCGCAGTCAGTGGCTATGCCTTGGGCGGTGGCTGCGAAATTGCGATGATGTGTGACTTTATCCTGGCTTCCGAATCGGCACAATTCGGGCAGCCGGAGATCCTGATTGGCGCCATACCCGGATGGGGAGGGAGCCAGCGGCTGACCCGACTGGTCGGCAAATCAAAAGCCATGGATATGTGCCTGACCGGCAGAATGATGGATGCGAACGAGGCCGAACGCTCGGGGCTGGTTGCGCGCATTTTCCCCCGGGACAGCTTCATGCAGGAAGTTCGAAAAACCGCTAAACAGATTGCATCCCGTTCCCGGCCCTTGACGGTGATGGTCAAGGAATGTGTAAACCAGTCGCTGGAGACCCATCTTCAGGCGGGACTGCAATTCGAGCGACGACAATTCCAATCGGTATTCGCGACCGAAGATCAGAAGGAAGGGATGGCTGCATTTGTAGAGAAACGTCCAGCCAACTGGAAACACAAATAAACCAGCCAACCTTCGACCGGGGAGAGGCCCAACATGAAAAACTGGCGCACGCCTCTGATCGTATTGATTGCCGGATGTCTGATCTCGATGACGGGATTTGGCATACGCTCGGGCTTTGGTCTGTTCCTCGAACCGATGACCAGTGCTAATGGCTGGTCCAGAGAGACCTTTGGTCTGGCTATGGCATTACAGAACCTGCTATGGGGGATCGGGTTACCCGTCGCTGGTGCGCTGGCCGATAAAAATGGCGCGGTAAAGGTCATTATCGCAGGCGCGATCATGTATTGCGCCGGCATATTGGGGATGGCTCATTCTGAATCCGGATTTGCGTTTCAATTAACCTGCGGCATACTGACCGGACTGGGGATCGCATTCAGCGCATTCTTTCTGGTCATGACTGCCATGGTGCGGGTGGTGGGTCCGGAAAAACGTTCTTTTGTTCTGGGTCTCGGAACTGCGGCAGGGTCTTTCGGAATGGTCATATTCTCTCCGATCAGTCAGGGTTTTATATCCGTTTACGGGTGGTACACTGCGTTGTTGCTGCTGGCCTGTATCATATTAATATTGATTCCAATGGCGTTATGTCTGCCGGATTCAGCTGGCGATGCAGGCAGTAATGAGCCGACAGTTGATAGAGATCAGTCTTTGAAAGACGCGGTTACTGAGGCATTTCAACACGGCGGATTCGTTTTGCTGACCACTGGATTCTTCGTCTGCGGATTCCATGTCGCCTTCATTTCCGTACATTTCCCTGCCTATGTAAGAGACCTCGGTCTGGACCCTGCGATTGGCGCCTACTCGATTGCCCTGATCGGATTATTGAATATTCTCGGCTCCTTTGCCGCCGGGCTGGCGGGTCAGCGATGGAGCAAGAAGTTCGGATTGAGCTTTATTTATTTTTCGCGCGCTGTGGTCATATTGATTTTGCTTCTGCTGCCGAAAACTCCGTTTGTGGTACTTTCCTTTGCCGCAACCATGGGCGTGCTCTGGCTTTCCACTGTGCCATTGACCACGGGTATCGTCGCCCAGCTTTTCGGGATCAAGTATCTGTCGACGCTGTTTGGTTTCGTGTTTTTAAGTCACCAGGTCGGCAGTTTCATGGGTGTATGGCTGGGCGGACTGATTTATGATAAAACCGGATCATACGATGGTATGTGGTGGGCAGGGATCGTTCTTGGCATTCTGGCCGGACTGATTCACCTGCCGATCAATGAGCAACCCGTAACCAGGCTGAACCTGAAACCGGCCGTCGAAAGCTGAAGAGTATGGTTCGCGCTTTAAAGCCCCCTGATGAGGGGGTTGGGGGGTTGGGCGAATCATTGGTATATATCCGGTCTATTGCAGATATCATTATTATTGGCATAATTAAAACCCGTATCCCGGAAACAAATCTGGAAAAATAATGATGACCAAGCGCGTTGCAATCATCGGAGCAGGCCCATGCGGACTGGCTCAGCTCAGGGCTTTCAAGTCAGCCAAAGAAAAAGGAGCAGACATTCCGGAAATTGTCTGTTTCGAAAAGCAATCTGACTGGGGAGGATTGTGGAACTATACCTGGCGTACCGGGCTGGATGAGCACGGAGAACCCGTGCATGGCAGTATGTACCGCTATCTGTGGTCGAATGGGCCCAAGGAAGGTCTTGAGTTTGCCGATTATTCTTTTGAAGAACATTTTGGTCGGCCCATTGCTTCGTACCCGCCACGCGCTGTTTTGTTCGACTACATCGTAGGTCGTGTCGAGAAAGCGGGGGTTCGCGATATGATACGCTTCAGTTCACTGGTCAGGCATGTCACTTATGATGATGCAAGCGGGATGTTTACCGTGGTCGTACAGGAGCACGCGAAAGACAGAGAATACAGTGAAGAATTTGATTATGTGATCGTCGCCAGCGGCCATTTCTCAACGCCCAATGTACCCCACTTTGATGGTTTTGATTCCTTTCCAGGCCGGATCCTGCATGCACACGATTTCCGTGATGCAATGGAATTCAAGGGCAAGGATATTTTGATTATTGGCACCTCCTATTCGGCGGAAGATATCGGCTCGCAATGCTGGAAGTATGGCGCAAAATTCATCACCGTATCTCATCGTACCGCGCCGATGGGGTTTCACTGGCCGGACAACTGGAAGGAGGTTCCCCTGCTGCAAAAGGTCGAAGGCAATACGGCTACCTTCAAGGATGGCAGCACCCGGGATGTGGATGCGATTATTCTGTGTACAGGCTATCTCCACCATTTTCCATTCATGGCGGAAGAAATGAAACTGAAAACAAATAACCGTCTATATCCGGTAAATTTATACAATGGTGTTGTCTGGGAGCACAACCCGAAACTGATGTACCTGGGGATGCAGGATCAATGGTATACCTTCAATATGTTTGATGCCCAGGCATGGTATGCACGGGATCTGATCATGGGTCGACTCGAAGTCCCGACACAACCCGAAATTCATGCGGATATTGAAAAATGGCGTGAAGCTGAAGACAACATACCTGATGATTACGACGCGATCAAATTCCAGGGGGACTATACACTGCATTTAATGGCAATGACTGATTACCCGGATTTTGATACGGCAGAATCAGATCAGGCTTTTTACGAATGGAAGAAGCACAAAAAGCAGAATATCATGACATTCCGTGACTTCGGCCACAAATCCGCATTGACCGGAACGATGGCCCCGGCCCATCATACCCCGTGGGAAGAGGCGTTGGACGATTCTATGGAAAGTTATCTGGATATCTGAGTTGAGTTATCCGGATTAATTCCCCTGTTCAGTTTTCGAGGTCAGCGCCAATCGACTCAACCACCATCTTCTGAAAATGGTGGACGGCATGTTCAGACAACTCGGTCAGTTGCCGGTCTACCATGAAACGGCCCTGATTGTAGCCTTTTGACCTCAATCCACGCTGGACGCTTTCGCACAGCGCTACGTCTTCCGGCTGAAGAACCTCCTTCAGATACGTCATTGCATCCTGATGCTGCCTGCTCGGAGTTGAGGAAGGTAAAAACCAGTCGAGATATTCAACAGCATTCTCCGGTCCATCGGGATTGATTTGTATTACCGACAGATTTGGCTCTCCCGGGTATACCGAGATTGCGAAATTTGGCCATACGAACCAGCCTGTATAACCCAGATCCACATCACCTTTTTCGAATTTGAATGCACTGCTATCCATAGACCTGGGTGACAATGCAATTTGACTGGAATAGATTCCATGGGTGGTCGTTCGATAGCTGTCCATATCAACCAGATTGACAAAATCACGATGCGCCGGGTCACAGTGATAACATTCAAGGAAGTTGTCTGCCAACACTTTCCAGTTGCATGCAGCTGTATAGGTGTCGCGCTGGGCAAGTGTCAGGGTATCCACCTTTGGACAATATTTGCGTATTTCATCTTCGAGACCGCCGGTTTGTTCCTTCAGCGAAGCGGCCTCAAGGTCCAGATTGATGAACACCATAGCACAGAATTCCTCGACCTGGACTTGTTTCAGTGTGTAATCGCACTTGTTGAAATTTGTCACATTCTGTGAATTTCGCGCTTTTTGCAATGAGCCATCAAGGTCATAAGTCCATGCGTGATAAGGACAGACGATCAGGTTGGTTTTGCCCTGCCCGGTGAGCAATTCATGCCCTCGGTGCTGGCAGACATTGTAAAAAGCCTTCAGGTTTCCCGAACTGTCGCGGATAATGAAAATATTCTGTTCGTGAATTCTTGTCGTTATGTACTGCCCTGTGTCTTCCAGTTGGCTAATGTGTCCTGCGTACTGCCAGCTGTTGTAGAAAATGGCTTCCTTTTCCATCTCATAAATCTCGGGATCCATGTAAAACCGGGCTGGCATCGTGAATGAGCGTCCAGGGTCACTGCAAAAACTCTGATCCCCGGTCTGTTTTGCAGTCACGGCCAGTCTTCTGTCAATCGGTTTATTCATTTTCAATCTCTGTCAGGTCTTCAAACAAATGCAATTCCGCACGTTATGATGTCTGAGTACTACTGGTAATTACCCCTGACCCGCTCTTTTTTCGGGTCAAAATGAGGGAATGGTACTACCGTTGCCGGGATCCGCTTCTGATGTCCGTCAAGCTTTCCGACCTCCACTATTGACCCGGGTTCGGTATGGATTATTTTCATTCTGCACAAGGCAATGTTTTTCCTCAGGATTGGAGAAATCATACCACTGGTAACAATGCCAACCTGTTCGCGTCCGATAAACACCCGGTCACCATTGGCAGCGGATTCTTCTCCGCTCAGGTCAAGTCCGACCAGTTTTTGCCGGGGGTTTTGCTTGCGTTCCAGAAGTTGTTCGCGTCCGATAAAATCATCCTGTTTGGATTTCAATGGAACAGTAAACCCGATGCCTGCTTCAAACGGGTCTGTTTGATCGCAGAACTCATTACCGGCGAAAACCAGGCCTGCCTCAATCCGCAGCAGATCCAGCGCCTCCAGACCCAGCGGTGCAATCCTGAATTCCTGACCGGCATCCCAGACCGCATCCCAAACGGCTTCGGCATCATGGGGATGGCAGAATATTTCATATCCCCGCTCACCCGTGTAACCTGTTCTCGAGCAAATGATGGGTACTCCATCAGCGTCACCGATCCTGGCAATCGAAAACCGGAACCAGTCGAGTTCTTCGACACTGGCCTGATCAGGACGGGTCCAGACACATTTCCTGAGCACTTCCATACTTTTCGGGCCCTGCAGCTGCAGATTATGAAGCTGTGAAGTTGAACTCTTCACCCAGGCCCGAAGTTTCAGTTTTTCTGCCTGCTCGCGAATCCACAATCCTGAAGTATCATTTCCTCCTACCCATCGGAAGTTCTGCTTGCCGAGCTTGAACACCGTGCCGTCATCTATCATACCGCCCGACTGGTAACACATCGCGGTATAGACAACATGCCCGATTGCCATTTTTCTGACATCCCGGGTAACGCAGGTTTGCATCAGTATTTCAGCATCGGGGCCGGTCACTTCATATTTTCTCAATGGTGACAGGTCGGTCACGATTACTCTTTCCCGGCATGCCCAGTACTCTGCGATTGCGCCGAAATTATTGAAACTGTCGGCCAGCCAGTAACCATTGTATTCCGAGAAATTGCGGGTCAGTTGAGAGGTTTTATTGTGAAATCCGGTTTCTTGTGTCATTTCGGGTTCAGCGTCGGTGGTTTTTCTGAAGGCAATGGCACGTTTGAACAGGTTTTCCCTGTCATACGTTCGCACATGGATATCCGTTGGCACCCACCCGTTCGCGGGGTCAATGTCACACGGACAGGCAGACGAGACGCAGACCAGATCCGTCAATGCCTGCATCAATATGTAATCACCCGGTCTGGACCAGGGATCATCAAACATGTACAGGTATGAATCATCAAAAAATGTATTGAAGAACAAATTCATTGCCTGCCATCCTGATCTGGGTTCTATCGGATAGGAGGCAAGTGCCTGATTGAAATTTTCCGAACAGTTGACATGTCCGGGATAACCGGCTTCATCGTAGTACTTTCTGGTGCAGGCCACACCAAAACTGTCGTGACGACCGCAGGTGTCCTGCACGACTTCTACCAGAGGTTTGAAATCAATATCATAAAACTTTGAAAAAAGCCCTGGGCCGGGATAGGCGCTGCCCATCAGCGAACGGGTCGTAGTTGCACTCAGGTTTCGGGTCTTGCCCTTGTCCATTGCGGCTTTGTCGAAGCACTGAAAATCAGAGCACTGGCGGCCATCGACATCGATAATCTGAATGTACTCCCCCGCCTTGACTTCGTAGTTTTGCGCAGTGGCTGCATCAATACGAAAACTCTGCAACTCATCACCGAGCGGGTCAGGCAGATCGTTTTCTCTCAGGTATCCGGGGGTTGCGCGGGAAATATATCCAACCAGATCTGTTGGCGGGTCAGCGCCATCAACGGCCATCGACTCACCCGGAGCGCAGATCAGACAGATCAGTTCGCGCTCTGAGGTCAGTTTCACACCAGAACCGGCCGGGGTATCCCCGACTAATAACTCGACGGCTTGACAGTCTGGCAGGTCAACAGAGAAGGAGTTCAGCCTGCGGCGAATTTTCGCGGCGCCCGGGTTGCCAGCATCAAGCATCCTGGCAATTAACGCTGCGCTGGTATTGGGTTTGACACCGAGAGATGCTGTCGCATTGTTACCTGTTGCATCAAATGCAAAAACATGCGCTGGCTGGCGACCTTCAGGATCGATAATCTCCAGTTCATCGCCCGGCAGCATCGGCGCCGCGATGACCGCACCACCGCGAATCAGGTAACGCTCCCTGCCAAGCCATTGCTCACCAAGCCCGGGTTCTCTCAGTCGAATTACGGAATTAATGTCTATCGTCATTTTATCGTTAGAGCCAATCGTGCTTCCTTGAAGAGTCTGCTACAAGGAATTATACCCGATAAATTTCTGGCGCAGGATATTTTAATACATCCGGATTATACCAATAATAGACCATATATCTCAATTTGATTTTCAAATCAAAGGCTTGCAAGGGTTTATTTTATTGGCAATAAATAATGAAATCTTTCTTATGGTACAAATATGGTTCTTCCATTGCGAGTTTAATTGGGTTAGCATTCATATTTTTTATGATCCACAGATTGTAACCAATGATGATATACTATTGATGTTAAACTAATGAGGAAATACACAAAAATGAAACTTGCCAAGAAGCTCGGTATCACTGCGTCCATCGCAGCAGGTGCCATGATGACAGTCAGTGTCGCATCTGCATGCTGTCCCGGAATCATCGGATCCGATTCAGGTGATTGATAACAACTGGTCAAGCTAAAAAGTGCTGGCGCGGGTCGCCAAGCAGCTTTTGGAGCAGGTCGGATACAGTGCCGAACTGGTTACCCTTGACACCCAAAGCCAGTTTGCGGCAATGGGAACAGGTGATGCACACATTCAGATGGAAGTCTGGGAAGGCTCAATGAACGCAAGCTTCATGAAAGAAGTCGAAGCGGGCCGAATGACAGACGGTGGCAGTCATGCTGCAACCACCCGCGAAGAATGGTGGTATCCGAATTATGTGGAAGAAGTTTGCCCCGGCTTGCCCAGTTGGGAAGCGCTCAATAGCTGTGCAGAAGCGCTCAGCACGCCTGAAACTGCACCCAATGCACGTTACCTTTCCGGTCCTGCTGAATGGCATCCGGAAGATTATGAACGAGTTGAAGCTCTCGGATTGAACGTCATTATCGTGAACGCGGGCTCTGCTGATGCGCTGTTTGGTGAACTCAAGTCTGCCGCGTCCCGCAACGAACCAATCATCCTGTTCAACTGGGCGCCAAACTGGGTGGGTGCGGCCTATCCCGGCAAATTTGTTGAATTCCCGGAAAGGGACAAGGAAGGCAAATGTGTGACCGACCCAGGCTGGGGAATCAATCCAGATATGGTTAATGACTGTGGTGCGGCCAAAGGCGGTTATCTGAAAAAAGGCCTGTGGTCCGGTTTTGCGGATAAATATCCCTGTGCCAATGATCTGATGAGCAACATCGACTTCACCGGCCCGATGATTGATGCGGCGGCGGCTCTGGTCGATGTGGACGGACTGGATCACGATGCGGCGGCGGCGGCCTGGATTGACGCTAATTCCGATGCGGTTGCCAGTTGGATTCCTGCCTGTTCCGGATAATTTCAATTCTGACGATACACCTTTTATCACTACAAAAAACTCCGCAGCTGCACAAGCGCTGCGGAGTTTTTTATTGTTAAATCCATGGTCCAGAACTGCTTTTACTGCTTTGGCGCTTTTTTTCCTCTTAACCCGAATTCCTGTTAAGATTGCCGGTTGGAGATCGCGGGCCACAAAACAATTCGAATTCCTGACGGTAAATGATATGGCAAACACTGACTCTGTAAAGATTTCGTGCCG
This sequence comes from Arenicellales bacterium, assembly GCA_963663315.1. Lineage (GTDB taxonomy): Bacteria > Pseudomonadota > Gammaproteobacteria > Arenicellales > Poriferihabitantaceae. Next base: position 1,810,775 of record OY760176.1, read on the forward strand.
AAATGTCTGGCAATTATTTGGCAAAGGCGCCGGAAGTTTTCTGGCAAAACACGACTATAGCCCGACTTTCGAACAAATTGCCGAGGCCAATATTATCGGAGCGGTGCGGGATGTCAGTTTTGATGTCCATGAGAGTGAGATTCTGATGATCATGGGGTTGAGCGGGTCGGGTAAGTCCACCATGCTCAGATGCATCACCCAACTGCTCCGCCCGACTTCGGGGGAAGTCCTGTTCGACGGAACGGACTTGACCAAGGTTTCTTCAAAGGAACTGACAGAAACCCGGCGTCATAAAATGGGTATGGTGTTCCAGCATTTTGGATTACTGCCGCACAGAACGGTGCTTGAGAATATCGCCTTTCCGCTTGAAATCCAGAACATCGACAAGGATACGCGTATTGCCAGGGCCCGTGAACTGGTTGAAATTGTCGGACTCGGCGGCAGGGAAAGCTATTTTCCGAGAGAACTGTCAGGTGGTCAACAGCAAAGGGTTGGCATAGGCCGCAGTCTTTCTGTGGAGCCGGATGTCTGGTTTCTGGACGAGCCTTTTTCCGCACTGGACCCGCTGATACGAAAGGAAATGCAGGATGAGTTCATGCGATTGCAATCGCAGCTCAATAAATCCATTGTTTTTGTTACCCATGATTTTGACGAAGCGGTCCGGCTTGGTGACCGCATCGCAATCATGAAGGATGGCCTGTTGATCCAGATCGGAACGCCGGAGGAACTGGTTACTGAACCCGCTGATGACTACGTAGAAGCATTTGTTAAAAACGCACCCAAAGCCAAGTTGATTTCGGTGGCGAAAATCATGGGAGCAGCGGGCCAGGCCGATACCACAGAAGAACCAGTGCAAAGTCGCAGTGTGCTGGAAGATGTTGCGCAAAGAATCATGTTGTCAGAAAAAAACCTGCCGGTCTCCAATAAACAAGGAGAGATTATTGGCTCAATCAACAAGGAGGCACTGGTGAGAATCCTGTTTTCGAACTGATGCTGATGCATGGACCGGGGGAGATAAAGGTATGATTTCAAATAGCAAAGAAATCAAGCTCTCGGAAGAACGGAACCGTACCTACATTCAAATTGTTATTGCAACAATCATAATTGTTGGCGGCCTGTTCGCTAAAGGCCAGTTTGACTGGATCGTTAAATATCCCCGAAAATGGGTGATCCCATTAAAGAACTGGATTACCGATTTTTTTCGAATGGATTGTCTACGAGGTAAAATTCTTCGAAGGCACTAGTTATGAATTTGTCCCGACCGATGTAACCCGGGGCATGATCAAGATATTAGAATACCAGGTATCCTTTACCGAAAGCCTGTTTTTCAATGGATTCAGGGTGGGTATCGATCCTCTGCCGTGGATAACAGTGGTCGGTCTGATGTTCATTCTCGGTCACTGGGTTGCCCGATGGCGTATTTCACTGTTGGCCGGAGGAGCCTTTCTGTATCTTTCGCTATTCAGCGTCTGGCAACCTTCAATGGATACTTTTTCACTGGTTCTGGTGTCTGTGCCGTTTGTTTTCTCGATCGGTATTGTACTCGGTATCTGGGTTGCAAAAAGTCAACGGGCGGAGAATATTATTACACCTGTGTTCGACCTGATGCAGGCCATGCCTCCGTTTGCCTATATGGTGCCAATCGTCGTGCTGTTCGGTATCGGCGATGTGCCTGCGATGCTGGCAGTCGCCGTTTTTGCCATCCCGCCAGTCGCCCGATGTGTGGCGCTGGGTCTTAAAACAGTCCCGAAGGAGGTGATCGAAGCGGGACAGATGATGGGCTGCACCAATCGACAGATGCTATGGAAGGTCAAGGTACCGACTTCCAGACAGACCGTCCTGGTCGGCTTGAATCAGGGCATCATGCAGACACTGGCAATGATAGTATTAGCTTCTCTGATTGGCGCCTCTGGCCTGGGAAGCAAGTTATTAACATCATTACAAACACTAAAACTGGGGCAGGCGCTGGAGCAGGGTGTGGCAATCGTAATCATCGCCGTTGCACTGGATCGGTTGAGTAGCGCTTATGCACACAAACCACCCATCTATATCGATAAATCACTGCCTTGGATAAAGAAACACAAACATCTGGCATTTGCTATTGTCTTTACCATTGTCACGATCATTCTTGCCTGGATATTTCCTGCATTACGGGTTTTACCGAAAGAATTGACCATTACCACAGCGCCGATGTGGGATGCCGGAATCGAATGGGTGCTGTTAAATTTTTATGACTCGGTCCAGGGATTCAGAAATTTTGTTTTGATCGACCTTTTAATTCCAATAAAGAAATTTTGTCTGGCCATCCCCTGGCCCACATTTATAGGTTTAATTGCTCTATTGGGATACCGAATGGGGGGTTGGCGATTGGCCTTACTAGTGGGCTTATTGATGTCATTTCCATTGGTCATGGGGCTATGGATACAAACCATGATAACCATCTACATGATCGGAACCGCTGCTCTGGTCTGCATCATCATCGGTTTCCCAATTGGCCTGGCTGCGTCCAAGAATGAACGCTTGTCCAAGGTGATCATTCTGATGTGCGATTTCTTTCAGACTTTTCCATCATTCATTTATCTGATCCCGGTCATCATGCTGTTCAAGGTAAGCGACATTTCAGCAATAATTGCGGTACTCGCCTTTGCTTTGGTGCCGATGATTCGTTATACCAATCTGGGTTTTCGCAACGTACCATTCCAGACCCGGGAAGCGGCCGTTCAGCAGGGTGCAACACCCTGGCAAAGATTGATAAAAGTAGAACTTCCGATTGCAACACCGGAGATCATGCTCGGCGTCAACCAGGTAATCTTTATGGCGCTTTTCATGGTTGCGATCACTTCATTGATCGGGACTCAGGATCTGGGTTCAGAAATTAATCGTGCTCGTACAGGAAATAAGACGGGTCGGGCACTGGTGGCGGGATTTAGCATTGCTTTCCTTGGGATCATCGCTGACCGGATCATCAGCCAATGGACCAAACGCAGAAAAGAGAAACTTGGTCTGGAATAATTTAATAATTTACAGAACCAGAAATTCGAGAAATGATTAATAAAATACTGATCGCCACCGACGGTTCCGCCTCTGCTAACCGCGCCATCGATCTGGCGATTGATCTGGCCTCCACCCATCAGGCATCACTGCATGTAATTAATGCCATTCGACAGATCCAGATTCCGCCCGAAATGCAGAATATGGCGCGCATCGAAAGCTTGGGCGAGACCAGACTCGGCGTGCTGGAACACATTGCAAATCAGATTCTGAATGCTGCAGAGCACCGAATTATTTCCAAAGGGGGGGCGCTTACGAATAAATACATCGGACACGGCGACCCGGCGACATCCATTACTGAATACGCGAAAAAACAGGAAATTGATCTGGTTGTGATCGGCACACGGGGGCTGAGCCAGCTTAAAGCGCTAATGCTGGGCAGCGTATCCAGGAAAGTCCTGGAGATATGTGATATCAACTGCCTGATTGTTCGTTAAGGAGCCTCTGATTCAAGCAGTGAACGCGTGCCTTGTACCCAAACTTATTGCGCACACACCTCAAGATAACGCGGTATTACGCTTTCGATACCATGGAAGAGACACTCGATGGTCAGTGCATGTCCAATTGACACTTCGAGTATGTCAGGAATCTGTAAAAACCGTGGAAGGTTGTTTAAATCAAGATCATGGCCCGCGTTGATTCCAATATTCAGTTCGTCCGCTTTCATGGCCGATTTGTGATATTGATCGAAAGTCGATTGTTCGTCAGGTCGGCCGAATGCATTTGCATAGGCTTCGGTATACAACTCGATTCTATCCGCTCCGACATTGGCCGCTGCCACAACCTCAGTCGGGTCGGGATCAACGAATAACGAGCTACGGATTCCTGCATCTGCCAGTCGTTTCAGGACAGGTACCAGGGTTGCCGTTGAATTGGCAATGTCCCAGCCATGGTCCGAGGTCAACTGGTTTTCATTATCCGGGACAAGGGTGCATTGATCCGGCTTAATTGTCTCGACCATCGTCATGAAGTCTTGCGTGGGATACCCTTCGATATTGAATTCGATATGCGGATACTGTTCGCATAGTACTCCAAGGTCATAAGCATCCTGTTTTTTGGCGTGGCGTTCATCCGGGCGGGGATGTACGGTAATGCCATGAACCCCGAGATCAATGCATTTTTGTGCATAGTCAACCACGTTCGGATAATCCCGACCGCGGGAGTTTCTTAAAAGCGCGATCTTGTTCAGATTGACACTGAGTTTTGTCATGTTGTCAGCTACCTGGATGTTCTGAATGATGATAACGCCCAGTCGGGTGTAAAGCCAACGATTCTGACCAGCCCCGGCATAGTGGGGTTAAACAGGTGATTGTGCCAATAGGTGGCTTGATACTTTGCATCCTGCTGATCGAGAAATCTGGCAGTACATTGCAGGTCATACAGTTGATTGCCCTGATCAAAACGCAGGATACATTGACCGATATCGACGATCTGCTGCGCAATATTGCTGTCAACGGCATAAACTGCAGTCAGTTCCTCGTCGAATTCGTCAGGAATCTGGTAATAGTATTCGGCCAGGAACTGGATGGCATTTTCATATCGCGCCTGACAGTCCTCGGTTTTCTGAACCATGAAACGAAATTCCCGGGTAACTTCTTCGCTGTGCCGTTTCACAATCTGGACATTGACCGGCCCTGCAACCTGGTTTGCAAGTTCAAGCGCCGGTTGCATGGCAGTCGAAGGACGGCCGCCATGCTTGCGTACCGAGAATTGCCGTATACGGCATTGCCAGCCGATAAACTGTTCGCGTAATTGTTCCGGTAACTGTTCCTGCTGCAGCTTGTTCGCTCCCGGGTTTTCTGGATAATGAGGCAGAATGAATATACTCAGAATTTTCTGTAGGCGTCCATCAGGGCAACCATCGGGTGGGATTGCGACATCTGAAACTTAACCAGCAGTTCACGCGCGATCATGTCCCGATCCTGCTGGTTATCCGGTAGTCCTATGGTCTCGGGGATTTGCACCCAACCGTTGATATTGCGGTCAAATACGGCCGGTTTGCCTTCTTCGTACCCCATATGTACATCTTCCAGCCAGTTCAGATCCTGCCAGCCCATGATTTGCATGTAGGCTTTCAGAAAATCTCTGCAGCGATCCATGTCCGGCACCAGATTGACATCGTAACGGTAGCCGATATGCTGACCGATGTCTTTTTCGCGGTCGGTATCCAGACCGTCGGATTCGATAAACTTGTCTACATCATTTTTCATGTTTTCTTCTCCTAATCTGATCTGCTTGATCTTCAGAAACGGTTCATGTCAGGACGACCAACCGTGTATTGGGTGCCGGCAAGGGGAACCTGCGCCAATGCAGAGGCCTCCATGGTAAGCGCCGCCAGATCTTCGGGTTCAAGGGAGTGGATATTGGTTTTACCACAGGCACGCGCCAGAAGCTGCGCTTCAATGGTCAGCGTATGCAGGAAATTGTATACCCGCTCTGCGGCCGCATCCGGATCCAGGCGTTTGCGCAGAACCGGGTCCTGAGTAGCTACGCCGACCGGGCAACGACCGGTGTGGCAATGATAACAGTGACCAGCTTCGACACCCATTTCATTTTCAAAATCCGCTTCCGGAATATCCTTGTTACAGTTCAGGGCCATCAATGCGGAATGACCGATTGCGACCGCATCGGCGCCCAGTGCCAGCGCTTTTGCCACGTCGCCGCCATTTCGTATTCCACCTGCATAAACCAGCGAGATTTCTCCCGATTTACCGACGTCTTCAATTGCACGACGCGCCTGGCGAATCGCGGCAATGCCTGGCACGCCGGTTTCTTCAGTCGCCAGATGAGGACCTGCGCCAGTGCCACCTTCCATGCCGTCGATATAAATCGAGTCGGGTCCGGTTTTGGCTGCCATGCGAACGTCGTCATACACCCGCGCTGCGCCGAGTTTCAATTGAATCGGAATTTCACCGTTGGTGGCTTCACGAACCTCGTTGATTTTCAATGCGAGATCGTCGGGCCCCAGCCAGTCCGGATGACGGGCAGGCGAACGCTGGTCGATTCCCGCAGGCAGGGATCGCATTTCGGCCACCTGATCGGTTACTTTCTGACCCATCAGATGACCCCCTAATCCAACCTTGCAACCCTGACCAATGAAAAACTCGACACAGTCTGCAAGTCGCAGATGATTCGGGTTGAAACCGTAGCGCGACTGAATGCATTGATACATCCATTTTTCCGAGTATCGCCTTTCATCCGGGATCATACCCCCTTCACCCGAACAGGTGGCCGTTCCAGCCATGGTTGCACCCCGTGCCAATGCGGTTTTTGCTTCATAGGACAAGGCGCCAAAACTCATGCCGGTAATATAGACAGGGATATCGAGCTCCAGCGGGCGCTTGGCTTTCGGACCAATAATGGTTTTAGTCAGGCATTTCTCGCGGTAGCCCTCAATGACAAATCGGGTTAGCGTGCCGGGCATGAAGGTCAGGTCATCCCAGGTCGGTATTTTTTTGAACAGGGAAAAACCGCGCATGCGGTATCGTCCGAGTTCTGACTTTATATGGATATCATCCATTACCTCAGGTGGGAATATAAAACTCTGCCCCAGATGATTGGTATCTCTTTTTGGTTTTGACATTTTTGTTATCACTGATTTGGTGTTTTGGAGTTTTAGAGGATCAGTTTTTTCTCGGCGGGCTCAAGGTTATCGTAGTTCCACAGACGTTTTCCGGAGACGAATTTCTTAATATTTTCCACCCCGCACGCTGGCGAAACGTCATACATTGCCAGCTTTTGGGTGAGCCACTTCAACTCTATTTCGTTCATTTCACCCGGAACGCAATCGACACCGAGGTCTTCCACTTCACCACCCACGTAAATGGTGCCGTCGTACATCGAATCACCGAGATTTTTGCCTGCATTGCCACATATCACCATGCGCCCGCGCTGCATCATGAATCCGGAAAAAGCGCCGGTTCTGCCGCCTACTATGATGGTGCCGCCCTTCTGGTTGATTCCGGTTCTGGAGCCGACATCGCCCTTGCATATCAGGTCGCCACCTCGTATTGCCGCCCCGAAAGTTGAACCCGCATTACTTTCGATGACGACCGTTCCGGCCATCATGTTCTCGGCACAGGACCAGCCAACCCGCCCGCTGATTCTGATATTCGGTCCATCGATCAGACCACAGCCAAAATAGCCGAGAGAACCTTCGAAGTTGATGTTGACACGATTCAATATGCCAACTCCGACACCATGACGCGCACGTGGATTCCTGACCGTAATCGTGCCATACCCCTGCTGCATCAATTTCCTGATTTCCAGATTGATATCGGTCGATTCCATTTCCAGCGCATCAAACTCGGCTGATCTGGCAGTATCGACTTCATACGCCCATGGATAAGTATAATTTTCTTCTTCGGTGGCACTGAAAAACCGCTGCTGGGTGCGCCCTTTCAACTGCTCCGCATGCAGTCCCATATCATGGGACTTGTGATCTACGCCTGCCATACCCTTACCTCCCCTTCATAAGGATCAAATGTGTAAATTTCATCAGGGAAAATACTACGGATCGAAACTTCCTCAGAAGCCAGCCCGACAAAGTCTTCGCTCTCATACAGCACCATCGGCTTGGCAGCCATGACATCTTTTGCCATGCCGAGTTGATCACTGGTCGCAACCAGATAAGTGAATACGCCATCAAGTTCTTCCACCGAACGTTTCATTGCTGCTTCCAGGTCATCACCTTCACCCATGCGGTCTGCGATGTACACCGCAATCAGTTCGGAGTCACAATTTGACATAAAGCGATGTCCGCGACGTTCCATTTCCCGGCGGAAGCTCCAGTAATTGGTCAGTTGTCCATTATGTACGACCGACACATCGTTGAATGGATAAGCCCAGTAGGGATGCGCTGAACGAATATCCACATCCGACTCGGTTGCCATTCGGGTATGACCAATCGCATGAGTGCCTTCAAAGCCCGACAGATCATACTGCTGTGACACCCGTTCGGCATCACCCAGATCTTTTATCAATTCCAGACTTTCACCGATCGACAGAATTTCCACCCCCTTGATGTCTTCGATATAATCGGCCAACCGACGCATGTCACCATCGAAAGCAAAAGTATAGCGATGGGAATAGGCGGTGACCTGATCACGGCTGTTTACCCTGACATCTGATTTTTCCAATCGCACGTCCACCTCTTGCTGACGCTCGATAACCTCTTGATGTATATCGAATCCGCTTTTCATGTCTTCCTGTTCGGCGACGTTAAAGCGCATCACATACTGATTCTTCGTGGGGTTACCGTAGAGCGCGAATCCGGTGGAATCAGGACCCCGATGTTTCAGTGATTGAAGCATCGAGGTCATTTCTGATCCGACATCGGAGCTTTTACCTCTATGGATAAGTCCTGCGATACCGCACATAATGCAATTCCTCCTGATTGGTTGAATTTGGATTTGATTTTGTTCCCGGAGCCAAGCAATCTAGGGCAAGCAATCGAGATAGTTCGCAATATCCCAGTCAGATACCGAATGATTGAAACGCTCCCATTCGTCATTTTTATAATGATGGTAGACCCGGTACATTTCATCCGGCATGGACGAGCGTATCACGTCATCCTTTGCCAGCGCGTCCAGGGCATCTCCCAGGGTCATCGGCAGCTTTTTGACTATCTTGCCCGCATCAATCGCTTCGTAAATGTTACGTTCTTCGGGTTCTCCCGGATCCAGGTCACGGGTGATACCGTCATCGAACGCCTTCAATAGCGCACCACCCATAAGGTATGGATTGACCATCGAGTCAACCGAACGGTATTCAAACCGACCCGGCGCTGACACCCGCAGTGCACAGGTTCTGTTCTGAAAACCCCAATCAGCAAAAACCGGGGCCCAGAAACCGGTATCCCACAATCTTCTGTAAGAGTTGACCGTGGACGATCCGATCGAAGTCAACGCATCGAGATGCTCAATCACGCCACCAATCGACTTCAACCCGACTGGACCTGGCATCACTTTGTCAATCTCGGGATCAGGCATGAAATGGTTTGTACCGCCTTCGAGATAGGTAAATACGTCATCCATACCCGGAATCGACTCGTTATGCAGTTTATTGACGACTCCACCACCACCGGACCACAATGAAACATTATGGTGACAGCCGGACGCGGATACATTCATAAACGGTTTAGACATAAAACAGGCATGCAGCCCTTTTTCACGGGCGACCTGGGCACAGATCTGACGATAGGTGGTCAGTCGATCCGAGTTTCTCAGCACCTCGTCGAACATCCAGTTCAATTCCAGTTGTCCCGGGGCATCTTCGTGGTCACCCTGGATCATGTCAAAACCCATTTTCTGGCCGTATTCCATAACCTGCATAAAGGCCGGTCGCAATTCTTCGAACTGATCAATGTGGTAACAGTTGGGCTTGGTTACGCCACCCTTGATTTGCCGGTTTTCATCCAGTTTGAGCCACATCATCTCCGGTTCAGTACCGGCACGCATGTGCATCTTGTATTTCTCCTCGAACTCCTGATGGATGATTTTCAGATTTCCACGACAGTCTGAGGTCAGATGAGCGCCCGGGTTGACGCGCTCCTCGCGGTTGCGGTAACAGGTGCAGAATACGCGGCCAATACGCTTGTCCCAGGGAAACTGGACAAAAGTTTCCGGGTCAGGAATACCGACCAGTTCCGATGCTTCAGGGCCATAACCAATGTAATTCCCATGGCGGTCGACAAACAGGTTGGCGGTTGAGCCATAAACCAGTTGAAATCCCCGCTCCGATATCCTTTCCCAGTGGTCGGCAGGAATACCCTTGCCTACAATACGGCCGGTTACCGAAATGAACTGGAAATAGATGTAAGTGACGCCGGTTTCCCGAATTTTTTCACTAACCTGTTTTACCAGCTCTGCCCGTCCTGGCGCATTGACGCAGCGTTCCAGATCGGTAGAAGTCTGAACCCGGCTGGTTGAGCGTGTAGATGTCGTATTTTGCTCTGAAGATGTGTTCTCTTTAACCATTTTATTCTCCAATGGGTATTAAAATAGGGATACTAGGTGTTCTCAACTCCATGGAAATGGACTGTTTGAGACAGGATGAAGCTTGCCTTCATGATATCTTGAGAATCGGAAAGGTTCCAGCAATACACTCTCTGACCCTGCAAGTTCCTGCGCAACCAGTTTGCCTACGCCAATCATCTTGTATCCATGATTGGAGTCGGCGATGAAGTAGCAGTTGTCTCGGAAACGATCAAAAACAGGAAAACTGTCCGGGGTAAATGAGCCAATCCCGCCAGAAGGCTCTTTATTGTATTTCGACGACTGACCTTCAAATCGCTTTTGGCAATGGGCAAGCGCGGAAGTCCACATTTGTGCAAATTCCGCTCCGACCACAAAATCCGGGGAATCGACACCATACGGGTCGACTGCGACCTGATCAAGGTCCTTTTCAATCGGGAACGGTGCGGCTCCGCCCTGTATCCCGTTGAAATGAAAATCGGGTTTGTAATAAATCCCCCACATCTTGTCAGTGATCAACGATCCATCAACATCGGAATAAAGGGGAGAGTCGGAATCAACATGAATCACGGGAGGCATCCTGCCATCGTTGGTTTTTTGCATTTCGGGGTCAACACCCAGCGTTCCCTCCTGCAGCGACCAGTAGACCCACATCGGAACATCGGTATGAATTTCACCATTGCCGGATTTGATATCCACTGTCTCCGGCAGTTCAAGCATGTTCCACAGAAGCCTGGCCCAGGGCCCGGGCGCCACAATCAGTTGGTCACAGGCGATATTACCCTTGTCGGTGACGACTTCCTTTATCGCACTACTTGAGTGATCCGCATTGAATCCGGTAACCGTCACACCGGTCATGATTCGAACACCCTCTGCTTCTACCCTGCCTGCCAGACCATACAATAATCGGGTGTTGTTGGCATAGCCTCCTCTCTTCTCATGCAGAACCGAGGTAATTCCCCGTGCCTGCCAGTCATCGAACAGGCCTTTCATGTATTTTGTCGATGCTTTTTTCCCTTCGATGAAAACCGATTCGTAACCGATATCCTTTTGATGTTCGGCGATGGATGCGACGTCCTCAAACATCGAATCCGGGCTGATCTGCATGTAGCCCACCGGGTGATAGCTATAAGTCCTGACGTCGCTTTCCCATACGTCGACGCATTGCGCCATCAACTCACGCATGGCAGGCTGGAAGTAGTTGTTGCGCACCACGCCGCAGGCGATGCCTGAGGCGCCGGCGCCGATTGAAGCCTTGTCGACAACGAGTATATCGCTGCCATCACCCTTGCCTCTGGCTTTCAGTTCCAAAGCCAGATGATATGCCGTGCTCAGACCGTGAATCCCTGCTCCAATAATGACATAATCACTTTGTCCGGGAAAAGCCATGTTTCATCTCCTGTTGTAATTCAGTTAAGCTGGTGGTATAAATACGGTTCACTAATATCAGAATACATTTATACCATTTTGATGATTGTACGCATTAATTCAGGTATTAATTAATTCAGGTATTAAACATGATGGGGCGAAAGTTTGCAACCTTTGTCCGGTCTGTGTAGCGCATAAATAATTATACCATTATTAGACCTTTTTTCAGATAACCGCACCCGGATGGACTGACTACAATGACAGAGCAATACTTGCAGGTGACCACTGGCGCATCCGGAATTTTTAATCGTATCCGGGCCGCGATCATCAATGGCGATTATCCACATAATGCACGGTTGCCTTCCGAACGCAGTCTGTCGGAACAGTTTTCCGTCGCACGGGGCACAATCAGGGCAGCGCTGGAACAGCTTGAAAGAGCCAATCTGGTCAGGAAGAAATTCGGCAGTGGAACTTATGTGATCTACAACGCTAAATTCGAACAGGATGATATCGCCGAAGAGACCAGCCCGCTGGAACTGATCGAAACCCGCCTGGCTATAGAACCCCATATTGTCAAACTTGTGGTATCGAACGCCAATAACCGGGATCTGCGAAATCTTGAACAGGCTCTGGAGAATGTCTTGCGTTCAACACACAATCCCAATAGTTTCTCTTCGGCAGATGAGGCATTCCACCTCATGCTGGCGCATTGCTCACAAAACCCGCTGCTTATCTGGATGTATCAGAGAATCAACGATATTCGCAGCCATACCCAATGGAGCCACCGAAAAATGAACATTCTGACTCCAGGCAAAATCAGACAATACAACGAACACCACTCAGCATTGGTCAAAAGCATTATGCGAAGGGATATGGAAGAAGCCTCGAATCTGATGATCCATCACCTGACCCAGGCGAAGAGGGATTTGCTCGGTGGTGGAAGATGAACCGGTGAAAGATCACGGAATTACGCTCAACTGAATCGGAACGCCTTCATAGCCGGTTTGTTTTGCGGTAAATACAGCCGAATCGGGGGTCAATGCCTTGTCGAAGTCATCAATTAATATCCGGTCGCCTCTAAACTCGATGTATTTTGATACCGAGCCTTTATCAAAGAAAATCAGTACCGACAATAATCCCGAAGTGATCAAGTCCTGACGCTGGTCACTTGACCAGTCCCAACCAAACGGGCAACTGTCGGTCTTGTGTTGTGGTTTAAAATCTGCAAATCCCTTGACCTGCCGCCATGGAAAGTCCGTAATATCCAACAATTTCACCGTTGAACCAGAATTTGCCGCTTGCGTGACGTGTTGCAGGAATGCCTGTCTTTGGCTGGCTCGACCGACACATTCATTTTTGAGACTGGAATAATAAAAAACCATTACCAGCACGATAATCAGCGGTGCGATGTATAGTACCGGTCTGGCTGGTATGGAGTTGAGCGCTCTGTGAATCATCTAATCGCCCGTTTTGGATGCCCGGTCTGACACTGGGCTGGTCGAATCCCATGATAAAGACCCTTCCACAGCATACGCTGTGGAAGGGTCGACTTCCTGGATCAGTTCACGGCGGCGATCAATTCAATTGATCAAACCAATATAACACCGGGAAACGGATCGTGTTGCAGGATTTCCTGGAGGTTTCCCGTCAGGAATGTTTGTCCAGATACTCCCCGATCCCGCCGCTTTGGCTGATCTTGTCTACATCACTTTCCAGTTCACTGGATTCTTCTTTCAGTTGTATGATGTGCCAGCCTATCCAGAATGCAAGTCCAACCACGACCAGTAGGACTTCTGATCCAACGAAAGGGTATATCGGACCTGTCACATCGACATTGGCCCAGTTTTCTACCATACCTGTTGCCATAATAATCTCCGGGTATAAGTTTTAATGTTAGTGTTAATTGACTAAAAACCTCAGGTCAGGCTTCGCTTCTGATGGCTTCACGAACAACACGGGCGTCTTCTTCATTTTCCACAATGGAACTAATATCCAGACCGGCCATTTCGATTTCCCGCGGTATCCGTAACATACCTCTCGCTTGCAGAATTTTGCATAAAATCCAGGCCGGAATAAATCCAAGCACGAAGAACATGATGATGGCGCCAATGAATTGGCCCCACGGTGTAATGGCCGCGTAGCCCTCAAATGGAGAAGAGGGGTAGCCCCACAACATGAAGCCCGCAATCACCACACCAAGGAACCCGGCATAACCGTGTACCGCTACCGCACCCACCGCATCATCAATCTTGAATCGACGTTCGACCCAGAAATGCATTTTGTAGATGATGTAGACCACGACAGCCGCAATCAACATTGCCTGGATCGGATGATACAGATCATTTCCTGCAGAGGCGCCGATGATACCAGCCAATCCGCCGGAATAGGTCCAGAAAGCATCTCCTTTTGAAACAGCGTATCCTGCCATCAAGCCACCGGATAATGACATCAGGAAGTTCAGCGTTATTGCCGACAGCGTGGTCGGTTGCAGATAAATATTGGTGGCGGTGAAGTACGATTTATCGGCAATATCCAGCATGGCAGCCCCGTACACATCAATAATCGGAATGTTGCAGGCGACGTAGAATCCCCAGAATCCGGTATAGATCATGAACAATCCGAGGGTTACCAGCCAGGGATTGTGAGGGGTGATGTTTCTCGGAGTGCCATCCGCCGCGAATTTTCCGATTCGAGGTCCAAGAACAACCAGGACACCGAGGGCAAATCCGCCTGCTATTGCATGAATTACGCCGGATGCATAAGCATCATGATAACCCAGAATCTGTACCATCCAGCCGTTCCAGGACCATCCCCAGGCAGCGTCGATGACCCAGGCAAACGAACCAATCAGGATTGCCAGCATCCAGAATGCACTGGGACGAATCCGCTCGATAACGGCGCCGGAGACAATTGATGCGGCAGTCCACGAAAAGAGCAGGAAGGCGGCCCAGAACACGCCATTGATACGTGCCCAGTACGCGGTATCGTCAGCAGTCAGAGTATCCTGTACTGCAGAACCGCCCATGTGCGTACCCATCAATTCACTCCACGGGGTTGCCCAGGGTGCGGATACCAACCCGCCTGTAATTCCAGGCCCATTGACGAATGCGAAATAAATCCACCACCCGAATAAGTAAAATGTCACCGTCACCAATGGAATCAGCATGGTGTTTTTCATTAAGGTGTGCATGTGGTTCTTGTATCGTGAAGCGCCTACTTCATACATACAGAACCCTATGTGGATCAGAAACATCACTACTACTGTGAGCCAGTAGTAAAACTCGGTAAATATAATAACCAGCGATGAAAGTTCATTATCCATATCAAATCCTCTGCATAATAATTATAAGATATATTCGTATTAATACTTTAATGTAGATGAATCAATACCTTTGTGGACTCAACTTTTACGTGTGCAACATCAGTCAGAGTCGGTGCAAATCTGCATTTTTCCGACCAATAAATTAGCCGAGTCACTCCTGATTATAAAGACTTGCGAGTAACTTGCAAGAACAATAGTTTCCGGCAACGGGCAGATTGCCGGTTGCGGTAGCCTGAGAAGCCCGAGTTGGGCAATGTTTCCCCTGCGATTTTTTAACTCAGGGTATTTAGTCTTGCCTGGAATCCGGTATAATTCGGCGGTCACGGAATCGGCGTGTCAGTCGGAATGTCGGTGTCAGGCGATGGGAATTTCAATGAAATACTCCTGATTCGATTAAAATCTGATATTAAGCAGCACCTAATAAAACCAGTTCTCTAATAATATGAAATACTTGAGTATCACCGCTTTGTCCGGTTTCGCCCTGTTATTTTCTCTGGAAGCAGTTTCAAACCACAATTCCACGGAATCCCTGAAAACCCGGGTCTCTGCGATAGGCACATTGAATGTGGACGAAAACGCTACCGCATCCAGCCAACAGGAAACCGGCCCTGTGGATGGTGAATCTGTCTATCAGACGACCTGTGTAGTCTGCCATGGCGCCGGTATCGGGGGCTCACCGAAAGTTGGAAAAGTCGATGACTGGGAAGACCGGCTCGAACAGGACTTCGAAACACTGGTTGAACATGCGATCGTTGGTTACACCGGATCAACCGGGTTGATGCCGGCGAAGGGAGGCAATCCGACACTCAGCGATGAAGCCGTCACTGTCGCTGTGCAATTCATGGTTGACCAGTCCAGATGACCAATCCAGAAGTGAAGCACCCTTGTAAATGAACCCCGGATGACTGAAAACCAGGATTTAATCGTCGAAATAGATAATTCGGTTGCGACTATGACCCTGAATCGCCCGAAGCAATACAATGCACTGTCTGAAGGTTTACTCGGGTCGATTTGTGACACACTGGACACCATTGCACAGGACGAAACAGTACGTGCAGTCATTGTTGCAGCCAATGGAAATGCCTTTTGCGCCGGACATGATCTCAAGCAGATGCGCCAAAGTGCAGAAAAAGCGGCACATCACAAGCTGTTCAGCAAATGCAGTGAAATGATGCAAAAAATTGTCAACCTGCCCCAGCCGGTTATCGCCAGGGTCCAGGGAATGGCTACTGCAGCTGGTTGCCAACTGGTCGCTACCTGCGACATGGCGATTGCCTCTGAAACAGCGAAGTTTGCCGTATCGGGAATCCGGGTCGGGCTGTTCTGTTCGACCCCTGCAGTCGCGTTGAGCCGTAATGTATCGGCTAAGCGCGCCATGGAAATGCTGATGACCGGAGACTTTATCGATGCCTCTGTGGCGATGGAATATGGTCTGGTCAATAAAGTGGTCAAACCGGATATGCTGGACAGGTCGACGGATGAACTGGTCGGGAAAATCATCCGCCACCCCGGACGCGTCGTCAGTCTGGGGAAAAAAATGTTCTACCGGCAACTCAACCAGGATCTTCCGTCGGCCTATCAGGGTGCAACTGAAACCATTTCCGGCAATATGATGCTCGAAGAAACCATTGAAGGTATTGATGCCTTTATCGAAAAACGCCCACCCGACTGGACTATTTGTCTGGAACCCGGTTCTGACAATGAACACATATAATATTGCCCTGATGGCCGGAGATGGCATCGGTCCGGAAATCATGCAGCAGGGAGTCAAGGCGCTCAAGGTGATTGAGCGTCGATCCGATGTGGTCTTCAATTTGATACCGGCGGCTTTTGGTGCATCCGCGTGGTTTGAAACCGGCAGCAGCTATCCCCAGGAGTCGATTGACATCTGTGATCAGGCGGATGCGATTCTGAAAGGCACGATCGGGCTGAGTCACGAGGAGTCGAAGAAAATTCCGGTTGACGAACAACCCGAGCGTGGCGCCCTGCTCCCGATGCGCCGCCGATATGATACCTTTGCCAATTTCAGACCGGTTTATCTGCCCCCATCGCTCAGTCATTTCTCACCACTTCGACCTGAAATCATTGGTGATGGCATCGATATCATGATCATCCGCGAACTGGTTGGCGGTATTTATTTCGGAGAAAAGGAAACCGGTGTCAATCAACAGGGATTACGTTATGTCAAGGAAACGCTCGAATACGATGAAAGACTGATCAAACGAATCGTCGATGTCGCATTCTCCACGGCCATGAAGCGCAGAAAGAAGCTGCACAATATCCACAAGAGCAATGTCTTGAAATCCAGTATTCTGTGGACAGACATAATCGAGGAGACCGCCCGGGATTTTCCCGAGGTTGAAATCGTCCACATGCTGGTAGATGCCGCCGCAACCCATTTATGCCTGAACCCGAGACAATTCGATGTCATGGTGATGGAGAACATGTTTGGCGATATTCTCAGCGATCAGGCTGGCGGCATACTCGGATCACTGGGGCTGATGCCTTCTGCCTGTATGGGCCCGGAGAAATCCTATTACGAACCTTCGCATGGCTCTGCGCCGGATATTGCCGGCAAGAACATCGCTAATCCGTATTCGATGATCGGTTCCGTAGCCATGATGCTCGATATGAGTTTCAACATGACCGAAGAAGCCAACAATGTGTGGGCGGCGATGGGGTCTGTATTTGCCGCCGGTTATTCGACTGCTGATTTATCCAGACCCGGCATGGACGTGACCATGGTCAGCACTGATGAGTTTGGCGACCGGGTGGTAGACGCGCTGTAGCCGACCGGTTCCGCTATATCACCATCAGTTCCCGGCCGACACGGCGGGTTAACCACTCAGCCCCGTTTTCGGTAATTACGATATTCTCTTCATGAACCATTTGCCTGCCGGGAGCAAAGGCCATCCCGGGTTCCAGGGTGATAATCATTCCTGCTTTCAGAACGGTATTATCCGTCGCTGTGTTCGACGGTCTCTCTGTCAATTCGATACCCAGCCCATGACCAAGTCGCCCGACCTGATTACCCAGAGACCCTCCGGCAACCATGACCTGATTCATCGCATTGTAAATACCGGTTGTGGTTGAGCCTGGTTTTGCAGCCTTGAAACCCGCCTCGGTTGCATCCCACACGACCTCATGCGCACGCCTGGTTGCATCATCCGCATAACCAAAAGACCAGTTTCGATCAAAGTCACAAAAATAGCCGTCAAATGTGGAGCCGGTGTCGATAATCAGCAAGTCTCCCTCGGCCACGCTCCTGTCAGTGGGGCCCATGATGATACTGTCATACCCTCCCGGCCCCGAACCTGCCACCATATAGGGAACCGAGTCGGCGCCTCGTTGCAGAATATCGATCTTCAGCCTGCTCACAATCTGTGCTTCGGTCATACCCGTCCTGGCAAATTCCGGCAGGGACTGGAACGCCCCGGATACGATCTGGCAAGTAAAACGGGTCTTTTCGATTTCCAGCATCGACTTGACCATCCTTAAGCGATGCATTTGTTCTGCGATATCGACAAACTGATATTCAGGCAATTCATGCCTCAACCAGTCAAAATTGTTTATCGGCATGCGAATCGTGCTTTCCGCACCCAGAGTCATTCCTATGCGGCCATGTTTGCGCGGCAGATTTTTGAAATAGTCAATCAGCAACGATATTCCATCATCCTCGGGGCAAGGGGAGGCCCAACTGCGAATATCCTCGACCCAGGTCCTTGCCATACCGCTGACGCCCACTTCAGGAATTACTGCGGCCGGCTTTCCCCGTGCAGGCACAATCAGGAACCAGGGGCGTGTCGGACTTTGCCAGAATTGGGTCAGGAAACCGGAGAAATAGCGTACATTCGGCTCAGTGGTCAACAAGACCGCGTCGATCTTCTCGGCATGCATGGTTTCCTGCATGCCTGAGGTGCGGGCTTCAAACTCGGATTCGGGGAATCCCCTTGCCGGGACCTGCATGAATCAAGTGCCTGTGTGCACCTGGCTATCGGCCAGCGTCTGCTTTAATATACCAAGGCACTGCTCAACATATTGCCCTCTGCTGGCTTGTCCCATCAGGCCTATTCTCCAGATTCTTCCTGCCAGTGCACCCAGTCCCGCACCGATTTCCAGACCGTGTTTATCCAGCAACTGTTTTCTGAATGAGGCATCATCTATTCCTTGTGGAATAACAACTGCATTCAACTGCGGTAATCGACAGGATTCATCAACCAGTAAATTCATGCCCATTTCCTCAAGACCTGAGACCAGGGACTGATGGTTGCGCTGATGACGTCGCCATGCGTTTTCGAGGCCTTCTTCATGGACCATCAGCAAAGCTTCATGGAGGGCATACAAAGTATTTACAGGGGCAGTATGGTGATAGGAGCGCCCACCATCGCTTCCCCAGTAGCCCATTACCAGATTGACGTCAAAAAACCAGCTTTGCACCTTGCTTGACCTGCCCTTTATCTTATCCAGTGCGGTTTCCGATAAGGTAACAGGTGAGAGCCCCGGGAAGCTGGAAAGACATTTCTGGCTTCCTGAATAAACCGCATCCAATTCCCATTCATCCACCTTGAGCGGCGCACCGGCAAGCGAGGTCACGGCATCCACGATCACCAGAGCATCGTAATCATGGGCAAGCCCGGCAATCACCTGCGCATCTGACATCGCGCCGGTGGATGTTTCTGCGTGGACGAATGTCACAAGTCTGGCATCCCTGTGTTGTTTCAACGCCTGTTCGACCTTATCAACGCTGACCGGCTGACCCCAGGCATCTTCCACCACAATTGCAGTCCCGCCACAGCGCTCGACATTCTCTTTCATCCGTCCGCCGAAAACACCATTTATACAGACAATCACCTTGTCACCCGGTTCCACCAGATTGACAAAACACATCTCCATGCCAGCCGAGCCAGGTGCGCTGACTGGCATGGTCATATAATTTTCTGTCTGAAAGGCATACTGCAAAAGATGTTTTATCTCATCCATTAGACCCACAAAAGCCGGATCAAGATGCCCTATGGTCGGTCTGGCCGAAGCCTCCAGCACCCGATCATGTACCATGGTGGGACCTGGGCCCATCAATAATCTTTTTGGCGGTACGAAAGGCTGATACATAATGGATTCTCTTGAAATCGGAGCGCGATCATACAGGGAGTGTGAATGAAATCCAATCAGGATAGCTAATAATTTTTTACATCATTTGATTTTTCCTGTATGAAAACATACACAACATCAGGGCAACTTTTGGTATTATCGCGACCCTTTGATACAGTAATTAAATCAGACTCCTACATGAAAATTCTTATTGCTGACAATTTCCCTGATTCCCATATCAACGAATTAACTCACCTGGGTCATGAAGTTAACTCAAATCCGGCGCTTGGTGCGGGTACCCTGCCACAGGCGATAGCGGACCACTGGGCGTTGATCGTCAGAAGCACTCAAGTAACCGCCGACACCCTGGCATCAGGGAAATCATTGAAGCTGGTGATACGGGCGGGCGCCGGAACCAATACCATAGACAAATCCGGCGCCGCAGACAGGGATATCCGGGTGTGCAATGTACCAGGCGCGAACTCCATTGCCGTTGCTGAACTGGTGATGGGCCTGATCATCGCGATTGACCGGAATATCGCCGCCAACGCAACAGACCTGAAAAACAGGGTGTGGAACAAAAAGAAATATTCCGGGGGCCGGGGTTTGTATGGCCAGAAAATCGGGATACTGGGTCTCGGTGCAATTGGTCTTGCGGTAGCCGAGCGGGCGCGGACATTTGGGATAGAAGTCTACGCAATAGCGAAACCCGGTCGCTCAATTGACGCAGAAAAGAGGATTTCAGATGCCGGAATCATACAGTTGGATTCCCAGGATGAAATGCTGATGACCTGCGATATCATCACCCTGCATATGCCCTCCACGGACAACACCAGAAATATGGTCAATCAATCATTTCTGAATAAAATGAAGGACGGCGCCACTTTGATCAACACTTCGCGGGGCGATCTGGTTGACGAAGCGGCACTGCTTGAGGCAATGGAAACAAAAGGTATCCGCGCCGGACTGGATGTTTACAGGAACGAACCTGATTCTGGAAGTGGCAGTTTTGAATCTGCTCTGGCAAATCACGATTCGGTATGCGGCACCCATCACATTGGCGCCTCGACCGGTCAGGCACAGACTGCTGTTGCCAATGGCGTAATTGACGTGATCAATTCTTTCGTCAACGGGAAATTGATAAATTGTGTCAACTGACCACCGCGTATTTCTACCTATTATACTGGCTGCACCACACGAAAGACCCACAATCGGAAACAGACTGATGACCAACCGAAAACACAATTTCAGTGCAGGCCCATGCACTTTGCCCCTGGAAGTATTGGAAGAAGCACAAAATGAATTCATTGACTACCAGGGAGCGGGCATGTCGCTGGTTGAAATGAGTCATCGAGGCAAGCACTTTGTTGAAGTCTCGGAAGAAGCCATGAAACTGGCAATGGAAGCATTCGAAGTACCCGACGATTTCAGTGTATTGTTCCTGCAGGGCGGAGCCATGCTGCAGTTTTCAATGGTACCCATGAATCTGTTGAATGCAGGTCAAAAAGCGGCCTACGTCAATTCCGGCAGTTGGGCCAAAGGTGCAATTACTGATGCCAGGGAATATGGCGACATCCATATTGCCTGGGACGGGTCTGAGCACAATTTCACCCGCATGCCATTGTCGGATGAACTGGAAGCCCTCCAGGACAATACCCGATATCTTCATATAACAACCAATGAAACCATTGGCGGAATACGTTTTGCCGAATGGCCGGATGTGAAAGTTCCACTGGTCGGTGACATGTCTTCGGAATATATGGCCCGTCCGATACCCTGGGAAAAGTTCGATCTGGTTTACGGGGGTACCCAAAAAAACCTCGGACCGGCCGGAATGGCTGTTGTCTTTATTCGGAATTCGATTCTCGAGTCCTGTAACAGGAACATGGGGCGCTATCTTCGGTATGACATCCAGCAATCGAAAGGTTCAATGTTTAATACCCCGCCGATGTTTCCGATTTACATGTTTGGCAAAATCCTGAAATGGATGATAAGACAAGGTGGCCTGCAGGCAATGGAAACTGCTGCGGCAGAAAAATCGGACATCCTGTACAACACCATCGATGCCAGTGGCGGATACTACAATTGTCCGGTCGAGACGGCCAGCCGGTCACATATGAACGTTGTATTCCGGCTTGGGGATGAAGACCTTGAAAAGAAATTCCTTGGTCAGGCCGAGCTGGCTGATTTGATGAACCTCAAAGGACATCGCAGTGTAGGAGGTTGTCGGGCGAGTATATATAATGCGATGCCAAAATCCAGTGTTGAAGCACTGGCGCAATTCATGCGTGAATTTGAGCGAAACAACGGCTGACAGGTAACCCATTCCATGCCAGAAATAAAACCATTCAATGGCTTTCTGATCAACGCCGACCATGCCCGGGAAGTAGTCTCTCCTGCCTATGATTCAGTTTCACCGCAACAACGCCGGATATTCGCAGAAAACAACCCACGTAATTTTCTGAATACCATGCGGTTGCTTGAGGACTTGCCTGACGAAATCCACCCGACCGCCGAGCAACTCCTGCTGTCGAACAAGGCGAACCTCGATAAATTGTTGTCCGATGGGTCGTTCGATGCATTGGAGCAACCCTGTTTATTTATTTATCAACTCGATACCGGCGAGCATGTACAGACCGGTGTGGTTTGTGAAGTTGCAGTAGACGAATATGAACGGGGCGCTATACGCAAACACGAAAACACCCGCAGTGACAAGGAGAACCTGCTTGTGCAATATTTGGCCGTAGTGGGTATATCGTCGAGTCCGATATGTCTGACCTATAGTCAGGACCCGGATATCGACCGGTGTGTTCAACCAATAATCAATAACCAGCCTGATCTGGAGTTTCCCGGCACGGATGGTGTCCTGCAGAAAATCTGGCGTATAGCAGACCGTGAGCTTCAGGCGCAACTGATCGAACTGTTCGGTCATATTAAAACCACCTATCTGACCGATGGTCATCACCGCGCCGCCTCCGGGTACCGTTATGCCAAAATCATGCGCGACAAATATGGCAACTCTGGAGAAGAACCCTGGAATCAATTACTGGTAGCTTTGTTTCCGGACAACCAGCTCAAATTGTTGCCATTTCATCGTTGTGTCAAAGATTCAAATGGCTTGACTGAGGCAGCCATTATCGACGCATTGAAAGCCTGCTTCGATGTCCACAAACTCGCCGGTCAAACCAGCTTCGAAGCCACCCGGCATGGTGAATTTGGTATGTATCTGAACAATGGTTGGTATCGACTGAACGTCAAACCCGAATATATCGAACGGGATAACCCGGTCGATTCCCTGGATGTAACAATTTTGCAGAATCTGATCCTTGATCCGATTCTCGGGATCACGGATATGCGCAGCAATCCGCGTCTCGACTATATTGCCGGTATCAGCACAGACGAAGACTTCAAACAAAAATGTGATGAAGGATGGGAAATTGTATTTTCCTGCCATGCAACCTCAATGAACCAATTGATGGAAGTTGCCGATGCTGGCGCATTGATGCCACCCAAATCCACCTATTTCGATCCCAAATGCCGTTCTGGAATTTTTGTCAGATTCAAACGGGATTTTCAAAACTCCGACTAACCCGGATATTGCACAAACAAAGAGGCAAGGCTCCTGTAATTCGATTTCAGTTCACGTCGGTAACTGGACAGACTCAGAGACCTGTCTATACGCCTGTGCGGGATTATCCTGTATCCAGACTCGCTGATCGGAGCCGTTCAGTGTAGTTCAAAGTCAATTCGCTCCTGCACCGGCAGACCAAGCAGGTAGCGCCTCAAACAATCCAGCGCCAGTTCAACAGCCCCCAGCCGGATCCATTCGGGGCTGCCCGGCAAACGTGATATCCGACAGGCACTGGCTTTGCCACCAGATATTGCAACAATAAAGTCTGCGGCATATTTACCCCCCTCCTGTTTTTCCAATGGCTTCATCAATACCGCCAGAGCATGAGATGAGTTGGAACGCGCCTGAATTGCATCGGCAAGGCAGATCGCCATTTGCTTAGTAGGCACTCGTATTGACGGAACCGGAATACGTGCGTACTTCAGTAACTGTTCAACATCAACCGATACAATTCCGCTGATTATACTTCCATCGCTGTCTGCCGCGCTTACAAGGCGAGCGGTCACCCTCCCCCCAGTGTGCATTTCCATAATGCTGATGCTGCCCCCGATCTGCTGCAATGCGCGAACGATTTCCTTTTCTACCGACTGTTCATCTTCACAGAGAATGAAGTTCCCCAATCGCCGCCTGACCTCATTCTCCACCGGCGAAATTTTCTGATCAAGTTCTGCCTGTGAAGTCCCGTGGAGAGTCAACTTGATTTCAAGTTGCGGGTAGTGTGACTGAAACCCGAGTTTTACCGTACCATCATTGACCAGTGTTTCCACTCCATCCAGTATACGATCAGCTCGTGCCTCACCGATACCGAATGTATGAAAGCGCTTTACCCGGATAAAGACCTGTTCACCGCGCATTATATGCAATCGGGGAAGAATCTGCTCTTCAAGCATACGCTTTAATTCCACGGGCACTCCAGGGGTAAAGAAAAATCGGGCACGGCCAATATCCATTGCAAACCCGCAGGCGGTACCGACCGGGTTATCTATCAATTCCGAGCCAGCTGGCAGCATCGCCTGCTTGATGTTGCTGGAAGGCATCTTTCGATCTCTGGAAATATACCAGGCTTCAATTCTGTCCAGCCATTCCCGGGCAAGCTCAAGTTCAACTCCCGCTGCCTGCGCAGCCACCTGTTGGGACAGATCATCTATCGTTGGCCCCAGGCCACCATTGACTATCACGGCATCTGCCCTTTGTCCGGCCAGATGAAACGACCTGACCAGACTCTCGGGATCATCACCAACCACTGTTCCCCAGATTGGATTGAATCCATTTTCAGTCAGCCGGCTGGCGATATGGCTATAGTTAGTATTGACGGTCTTGCCTGACAGTATTTCATCTCCAGTGCAGAGGATTTCGATTTTCATGGACATCACCCGATTTATGTATATGGATAGTATCCCGATCATTCATTGCCAGACAACCAGCTTGAAATAAAATCAATTGACTGTCAGGATATCGGGAAATTAAATTAGGTAAAATTCATGAGTAAAGGAAAATGCCTGTGCGGCAGCGTAACCTGGGAAATTTCCGGGCAACCCGAATCCGCCTATCATTGCCACTGCCAGATGTGCAGAAAGGCGCATGGCGCGGCGTATGGCACCTACTACTTTCTGGACAAGGAAAATTTCTGCTGGACCAGTGACCGGGATACCATCCGGGACTACCGCTCCTCTCCTGAACTGACTCGTTCCTTCTGCCAGACTTGCGGGTCGGTGGCGCCCAATGCAGATGAAACCGGCCAGTTCATGTTTGTCCCGGCCGGACCTCATGATGATGGCCCTGAAATTACCGCAAACATCTTCGTAGCCTCCAAAGCGCCATGGCACGACATTACCGACAACCTGCCAAAACATGATGGCCATCCACCGGTCGATGCGGATTTGACAGAATATGATAATCCGCCGCTATCAGCGCCCACTCCGGGGATAGCCAGAGGAAGCTGCCTGTGTGGTGAAGTCCGGTTCGAGGTTACCCTGCCATTCAAAATGGTACATAACTGTTACTGTTCCCGATGCAGACAGGAGCGTTCAGCCGCGTTTACCTCCAATGGGTTCACAGCGGAAGATGCGGTCAATATTACGCAGGGAAGCGACTACCTGACGAGTTACAAGTTACCTTCTGCAAAGTATTTCACTCATGTATATTGCAAAAAATGCGGATCAGGATTACCGGGAATCGATACCGGCAGAAACATCGCCGTCATCCCGTTGGGGGCGCTGGATGACGACCCGGAGTGCAAGGCTGACGACAATATTTTTGTTACCAGCAAAGCAGATTGGAGTGAGGTTGATCCCAATCTGCCCAGCTACGACCGGTATCCGCCCCGCAAATAGCTCACCGGCGTTATCCGATGCTCATTGCCATGCAAAGCGGGGTTGATCGAAATGGTCAACCCGGGTGTTTTGGCCACGTATCGCCACCTCCCGAAACTGGTAGACGATGGATGCGGTAGGAGAGTACATGCGGTGACCCAGCGCAGGAAATTCCGAACACAGAACCGGCCTGCCTTCCTCTACTCCACATTCAAATACAGGAATGGCATCACTGTCGAGTTCCGAAAAGGGAATACAATAAACCTGCGCCACTTCATCTGCCGAAGGGTTTATCTGACAATTGTCCCCTGCCCAGATGACAACCGGTGTTATTCTGAATTTTGAGCGGGTTGGATAATCATCAAGTCGGCCAAGAATCTGATCCGGGGTGAGTGTCAATCCAAGCTCTTCATCCAGCTCCCTCAATGCAGCCTGATATACCGTCTCCTCTTTATCCAGCTTGCCGCCAGGCAATGCATATTGTCCGGAATGCTGACCGAGACGCTGCGGGCGACGGGTCAGGAATATGGCAGGTACCCCGGCTTCTCCATAATCGGTGATCACTATCGCAACTGCGGCGTGGCGCAGCCCGGTATCGTTAATCTCTGACCATTGAAATTGTCGAATATTTGCCTGAACAGATCGACAAAGCGCATCATTAAATTCAAATGCGTTCATCGACGATCAATACGTCCTGATTGTTCATTTTCTCTTTGACCTGCCCCGTAGTCAGCGTTTCCACCGCCGCATCTGCCCGTTCGATCATTTCGTGAAATTCTATATTTGGCTCCAGCATGAGTATCGACAATGTCTGGTTGGAATCAGAACGAGTATACCCCAATCGGTTCCAATCGCGGCTCTTCCCTGCCCAGTTCCTGCTTGCGTATGGTTACATAGGCTTCGAGTTCTTCATTTATTGCCTGATCGATCACCGGTGGTTCGAACTCATTCAGGGCACGTTGCCAGACTCCGGTTGCCCGCATGGTCGCATCCTTTGCTCCCGCTGCCTGCCAGTTCTGATTGTTTTGCCAATCACTCATGAATGGTTCGTAAAATGCGTTTTTATAACGCTGCATGGTATGGTCACATCCAAAAAAGTGTCCGCCAGGACCAACTTCATCCATCGCATCCAGTCCCAGGGTTTCGTCATCCACTTTTATGGGGCGTAAAAATGCCGCCATATGCTGAAGCATCTCGCAGTCGATGATTAATTTTTCAAACGATGCGACCAATCCCCCTTCCAGCCACCCCGCGGCGTGGTAAATAAAGTTACCGTGTCCCATGACGGCGCCCCACAACGCCATCTGGGTTTCCCAGGTAGATTGGCAATCCACGGCATTGGATGCGTTACAGGCGCTGGTTCGATAGGGTAGGTCATATCTTCTTGCCAGTTGTCCTCCGGCCAGGTTGGCGAATGCATTTTCCGGGGTGCCGAACGCAGGAGAACCCGAACGCATATCAACATTGGATGTAAAGCCACCATAGCCCACAGGGCACCCCGGTCGAGTCAGTTGTAACAAACTGATACCCAGTAATGCTTCGGCATTTTGCTGCGCCAAAGCACCTGCCATGGTGACCGGGGTCATCGCTCCCATCAAGGTAAATGGCGTGACCACAACCGGTTGACCCAGCATGGAAAGCTGCATCGCGCCGTATGCCATGGAATCGTCAAGTTTTCTCGGGGAGTTGATATTGATATTGGTCATCACCGAAGGATGATTCACCATATCCTCCAACCTGAGTCCTTTCGCTATCGCACACATTCTGATCGCATCCAATCCTCGTTCGGCGCCAATCCCGAGGGTAAAAAAAGGTTTGTCACTCAGTGTCAGATTACTGAATACAGTATCAAGGTGGCGCGTATTGGGGGGCAGGTCAGTGGTTGCTACACTCTGGTTCCCGAAGAAAGAAATAATATTGAAGAATTGTCCCAGACATATCAGCTTATTATAATCTTCAAGATTACCTGAACGACGGCCATTGATGTTGTCATGCACACTGGGAGGCCCCGACACTAACCCGAAATTAATCGCATTACCGCCACATCGAATTGTATTTTCGGGGTTTCGGGGGACCACATTGAACTCTGCAGGCGCAGTCGAAATCGCTGCCATTACCATCTCCCGGTCCATGCGCACGATGCTGTCGTCACCTACCTTCGCCCCAGCCTTTCTGAAAACATCCAGAGCCCGGTCACCGATCACCTCGACCCCCTGCTGTTCAAGAATATCCATCGACGCATCATGAATCCTTTCAATTTGCTCCTCATCCAGTACCTTGATCGGAGAAAGTCGATTAATCAGCGGACCACGGGGAATTTGTGGAATCCCTTTATCGGCCTGTTCAGTATTCTGGTTTTTACTGCGGCCTCTACGACGACCCGAAGTGCGTACCATCATTTTTTCCTGGTTCAGTAACTTGGTTGTTGTCGAATCATATTCTTTATTTGACCAGGATCAACCAGTCATCTGCGTTTATAGCACGGACATCGATCATTTGATATTGCAAGGTCTGTCAATCATGGCGAAACTCCGATGCTTATCCTCTATAAAAGTCGTTGATCTGACCCACGTTATCGCAGGTCCTTTCGACACTTATCAGCTTGCTGTACTCGGGGCAAATGTCATCAAGACGGAAATGGGCTATACTAGCGGACAGATAAACGACCTGCCATCAGGCAACATCATTGCTCTGGGCGCAAAAAAACCAGAGCTGATAACCCCGAAAGCGGCCAGAATCCAGCACAAACATTTCCGGCAATATCTCCCTGTTCTGACCATGACAACAGCTAATCTGGCACAACGTGTTTACGATCACACGTTCAAACTGGACCCGATTGTCAGGAGTCTGCTGGATACGGATGTCTACAAGCTGCTGATGCTACAAACCATTTGGAAGGAATATTCCAGTATACCGGTCACTTTTTCACTGATCAATCGTTCTGCACATGTCAAGCTGACACAGGAAATTGACAGGGCTGAACTGGTAGTACAACTGGATCACGCACGTACAATCAGTCTCTCGAAAAAAGAAAAAATCTGGCTGGCAGGTAACACGTTTTACGGAAAGGAACGATTATTCAGTTCTGAATTCATCGACTGGTTACAGGAATTTCGTTTGCCGGAGTATGACCTTCAGGTTAAGAACAATCAGTATCTGATAGATTTTCATGGCAACTGGTCCGATGTAACACTGTGGGAGCTACCCGTCCTGACCATCATAAGTGAATTGAGATCGAGGTCGGCCTTGAAGAATACAGGACGATTTGAACTTGATGTCACTTATGCCCGGGCCAAAACCAGATTGTGGGAAAAAGTGATGCGCCTGAAACAGTTACCCAATCTGCAACTGGCAGAATTTGGCACTCGCAGGAGGCATGGCTTTTTATGGCATAACTGGTGTGTTCAGACGTTGAAAGAAGGGCTTGGTGATAATTTCATCGGTACAAGCAATGTGCTGTTGGCGATGAACCACGACCTCGAAGCGATTGGCACCAATGCCCATGAATTACCTATGGTAATGGCTGCAATCGCAAAGAATAACGATGAGTTGTTGCATGCACCCTATAAAGTGCTGGACAATTGGCAGCGAACCTACGATGGAAACTTATTGATTGTCCTGCCTGACACTTTCGGTACCACCGCTTTTCTGAGAAATGCGCCTCAATGGATTGCGCAATGGAGTGGATTTCGGATTGACTCCAAACAACCTGTCGCCGGGGGTGAGGAATTGATCGACTGGTGGCATTCGATGGGGCAAAACCCGAAGGAGAAACTGCTGATTTTTTCAGACGGCCTCGATATTGATGAAATTGAAACGGTTTATCATCACTTCGATGGCAGGGTGCGGGTCGGCTTTGGCTGGGGCACAAATCTAACCAACGATTTCAGGGATTGCTCACCTACCCCCAATGATCAACTCAACCCGTTTTCCGTGGTTTGCAAGGTCACCCGGGCCAAGGGCCGTCCTACGGTAAAAATCTCTGATAATCTGGAGAAGGCATTGGGCCCCCAAAGTGAAGTCGAACGTTACCTTAAAGTTTTTGGTCGCGATCAGATAGGCCGATATGAAGTCTCGGTTTAGAGGGCATGATTCAGGCTGTGAATACTTTGACTTTATTATCATCGGCGCCGGTTCTGCGGGGTCAGTTCTCGCCAATCGCCTTTCAGAAAATGGACGATACACAGTCCTGGCGCTTGAAGCAGGCGGCAGCGACAAAAGATTCTGGATCCAGACACCTATAGGCTATGGCAAAACCTTTTACGACCCGGCCGTTAACTGGTGTTATACCACCGAGGTACAATCCCAACTGAATGGCAATAAAAGCTATTGGCCGAGAGGCAAGGTCATGGGCGGCTCAAGTTCAATAAATGCCATGGTATACATTCGCGGTCAGCACGATGACTATAACGACTGGCGGGACATGGGAAACTCAGAATGGGGCTGGGATAATGTGCTCCCCTACTTCATAAAATCGGAGACCAATTCCCAGGGAGGTGATGCCTTTCGTGGCGACAGCGGACCCTTGTACGTCAATGACCCAAGCGCATCCTATCATCCCACATGTAAAATCTTCATTGAATCGGCCAGAGAATATGGACTGAAGCCAAATCCTGATTTTAATGGCGCGACTCAGGAAGGGGTAGGCATGTATCAGATCACTACCAGAAATGGTTTACGCATGTCCGCAGCAAAAGCATACCTCCACCCGGCGCTTGCAAGAACAAACTGCAATATCGAGTTGAACTCGCAAGTCACCCGAATTCTTTTTGACAACAAAAAAGCGACAGGTGCAGAGTATCTGCAAAACAGGGAAATCAAACATGCTCGCGCCAGCAGGGAAGTCATTGTTTGCGCGGGTACAGTCAACTCACCTCAGCTATTGCAACTGTCTGGCATAGGGCCGGGGGAACTCCTGCGCCATCATCAAATTGATGTGGTTTTACATAATCCACAAGTCGGCCGGAACCTCCAGGATCATCTGGCATTGACTCATTTTTATCGTTCGACAGTACCCACACTGAACAATCAACTCTATCCCTGGTGGGGGAAACTCTACGCCGGGTTCAAATATGTCCTGTTCAGAAAAGGTCCGTTGTCGCTCAGTGTCAATCAGGCGGGCGGCTTCATTAAAAGCCATCACCGGCGGGTGCGGCCGAATCTGCAGCTTTATTTTTCGGCGCTGACTTATATAACGTCGCCCAAAGGCGAGAGACCATTGATGCATCCTGACCCCTGGCCCGCCTTTCAGAACGGGGTTTGCCAATGCCGACCAACCAGTCGAGGCACAATCAGCATTGCTTCTCCTGACCCGCTTGAGTACCCGAAAATCGATCCCAACTATTTATCTACCGAGCACGACATACAGGAAATGATTGAAGGATTCGATTTCCTGAGAGGGATGGCGAAAACGCCTGCGCTTGGAAAAATCATTGAAAGCGAGATATCGCCCGGCGAATCGATTCAATCCGAATCACAGATTGTTGAGGACATCAAGGATCGCAGCGTGACCGTTTTCCATCCAACCAGTACTTGCATGATGGGACCTGACCCCCGGTCATCGGTTGTAGATCAAAGTTTACGAGTACATCAGATTCAGAATCTCAGAGTGGTGGACGCATCGGTTTTTCCCACTATCATTTCCGGGAATACCAATGGCCCGGTGATAATGGTCGCGGAAAAAGCGGCTGACACCATCCTGCGGGACACCAGTTGAAAACAATGCTGAAGGACCCAGAGAGATACTAATGACAATTCCATCTACAATGGCTGCAGTGCTCCTGACCGGACACGGCGGTTTCGAAAAACTTGAATACAGAGAAGATATTCCGCTTCCTGTCCCGGGCGAAGATGAAGTGTTGATCAAGGTCGCTGCCGCCGGGATCAACAATACGGATATCAACACCCGTATCGCCTGGTATTCCAAGCAAGTGACAGGGCAAACCAATGATTTAGCCAACGCAGGATCCGAAAGAGTTGGTCATGATACCTTGGGCGATGACGGGGGCTGGACTGGCAACCCCCTGTCTTTTCCGAGGATACAGGGCGCCGATATTTGCGGCTACATTGTAGCTGTCGGGGACAATGTTTCAAATAGACGTATCGGAGAGCGCGTACTTGTCAGGAGCATGCAGCGAATTGAATCCCGTCCCTGGGAGTGCACGACCATCGGCTCGGAATGCGATGGTGGATTTGCACAATTTACAAAAGCGCCCTCCCGGGAAACCTGGGCGATAAATTGTAACTGGAGTGATGAACAATTGGCATCCATGCCTTGCGCCTGGTCAACGGCTGAAGGGTTGCTGCATCGTGCATCGGTAGGCGCAGAAACGATTCTGGTTACCGGCGCTTCCGGAGGGGTTGGCTCTGCTGCGGTGCAACTTGCCAAACGCCGCGGGGCCAGGGTCATAGGCATTGCCTCCGCTGCAAAAATGAAAGCAGTTGAGGAATCAGGCGCTGATTTAGTGATCGACCGCGAGGAAAACCTGATTGACCGACTGGGAACTGAGTCGGTAGATGTGGTTGTTGATCTGGTAGCAGGCGCACAGTGGAATCAGTTGTTGGAGGCGCTTCGTCGCGGCGGACGCTACGCCACAGCAGGAGCCATTGCAGGCCCTATCGTTGAACTGGATGTTCGAACACTGTATCTGAAGGATCTCAGTTTCTTCGGTTGTACTTTTCAGGAGGATGTGGTTTTCGAAAACCTGATTTCCTATATCGAATCCGGGGAAATCCGGCCGTCGCTTTTGAAAACCTACCCTTTGGACAAAATCATAGACGCTCAAAAAGACTTTATTGCAAAGAAATATCCAGGCAAACTGGTGCTCATTCCTCCAAAATAGAAGTCAGCAGGCCCTACCATAGCAAGCGCTCCCGCGCTGTGCTCTCAGGGAACGTCGCTCAGTCGTCGCTGGAAATTCCCAGAATATGGAGCAGGCTGATGAATATATTGAAGATCGCAACATAGAGGGAAACCGTAGCGAGAATATAGTTGGTTTCTCCACCATGAATAATCTGACTGGTTTGAAAAAGAATCAAACCCGACATCAGCAGGATGAATATTGCCGAGATCGCCAGACTCAGTGCAGGCATCGGATAAAACAGGGTTACCAGCATCGCAAGAAAAGCAACCAGAATACCCGCCATCAGCATACCACCAATGAAACTGAAATCCTTTTGGGTTACCAGAACATAGGCAGACAATCCAATAAAAATCACCCCTGTGCCTCCCAGGGCCGTCATCACAATTTCACTGCCGCCAGGAAGACTCTGGATATAGTAACTCAGGATCGGGCCGAGGGTCAGCCCCATGAATCCGGTCAATGCAAAGACAAACACCAGTCCGAGAACGGAATTTTTAAATTTGCTGGTCAGGAACAGCAGACCGAAATAACCGACCAGGGTGACGATTGTTCCCAGTGGTGGGAAATTCATTGCCATCGACAAACCCGCTGTCAAAGCGCTGAACAGCAACGTCATTGACAGTAATATATACGTGTTTTTCAGAACACGGTTAATTTCGATGCCACGTGCAGCCGGACGTGCAACCGCAGTTTCGTATCTTGCCATTTTAATGCCTCAACTCAAGAATCAGGAATGTCTGGTTTGATGGAGCACATAACCATGCGTCTCATCTACCCGTGATAGTATAATAAAATATTGCCGATTTTGCAAAATTCAAGTGTAGGTTAGCTGTTATTATACGCTTGAGGGTTTCTTTATTGTTTCATTCATTCAATCCAGCAGGACAACCACTTTGGCTGATCGAAGACTCGAGGTATTTGGCGCGGTAGCAAAACTGCTCAGTTTCACGAAAGCGGCTGAGACATTGCACATGACCCAACCCGCTGTGACATTCCAGGTTCGCCGACTGGAAGAATATTTTAATACACGCCTGTTTGATCGAACACACAATCGAATCACTCTGACCGAAACAGGTGAAGTCGTAAAAGAATATGTAGACAGGATTATCGCCCTGTACAAGGAAATGGACATCCATGTAAGAACCCTGACCGAAGACGTGCAAGGCCCACTAATCGTCGGCGCCAGCACAACTATCGGGGAATATTTCATCCCAGGGGTAGTGGGCGCTTTTCAGTCAAAATTTCAGGATGTCAAAGTTCGCCTGAACGTTGCCAATACCAACTCTATTATCGATATGGTAGAGAATAGTCAGATTGACATTGGCATTGTGGAAGGGCCCGTCAATAACAAGACCTTGATAACCGATGTGATCTGGGATGACGAACTGGTGGTCATATGCCCCCCCGATCACCCCCTCAACGAATACAAACAGGTCGGCGCTGACCTGATCGGGTCATATCCATTTATTGGACGCGAAGAAGGATCGGGTACACGCGAAGTGATAGAGAACTATTTGATCGGGCAAAGCCTGGACATTGAACAAATGGATATTATCATGGAATTTGGCAGCCCGGAATCGATCAAGAATGCGGTAGCGGCAGGACTGGGCATTTCGATTGTTTCGGTAGCGACCCTGGAAAAGGAACTGATGCTGAAGTCATTGTGCGCCATTCCATTAAGCAACCCTATCCGTCGTCCGTTCTTGATTGTCTATCAACGGCAAAAATTCCGACCAAGGGCCATGGATGAATTCCTCGAATTCTCCCAGGCGCTTTGTGCCGCCAAACGAAAATTATTAAAGGAATTTCCTGGTGAGGCAGGTCCATAAAACAAGTTGAATTCATCTCACCTGAACGAAAAATGATTGGTCAGATTGAACCTGATCAGTCGGTAACCTTGTTGCGGATATAGGTTGCCTCAAGTTGCCTGGGGTCTACCGCTTCCTCGATACCGATACGCTGCGCCAGCCTGATCCCCTGGATTGCTTCAGGAAAGACTTGATATCTGATTTTTACAGGTCTGACATTCATGGATCGGTTTTCAGACCTGCCGAGAATGACATCTGCATAAATATCCCAGCCACTTCCGACACCATATTCTGCTCGCTCAAGTTGAGTGCCGATCTTGTCGGGAAAGCTCACACAGGGAGCGAGCATCCGGGTCGGCCTGCCACTTGCACGAACATCATAGACAGCACAATAAATCTGCTTCATCCGTGCATCAATAGCGGGGGCGACGATGCCGTAGTCCACCGATAGTGCCATAGTCTCCAATGAAGACACCCCAATCACAGGCAAATTCGCACCATAGGCCAGCCCCTGAGCCACACCCAGACCTATTCGCACGCCGGTAAACGAACCCGGCCCGGTGTCCACCACAATCGCATCAAGCCTGCCCAGGGCAAGCTCGCTATCGGCCAGGGCCCTGTGTACCATGCCCAATACAAGTTGGGAATGACCGCCAGGCTGTATCTCCTTTTGTTGAACAATTTCAGAGCCGTCAAATAACGCAACAGAACACGATTCGGTAACCGTATCTATCGAGAGGCACTTCATACCCTTATGCACTATCTGAAAAACCGGTATACCTCTTCGATATTCCGGGTAACAGGCATGGGTGGCAGGCTGTCCAGAAACAGCTTGCCATAGGATTTGGTTGAAATTCTGGAATCACAAATTACCAGGACACCTCTATCCTTTTCAGAACGAATCAAACGCCCGGCTCCCTGTTTCAGGGAAATCACCGCGTTGGGCACCTGAATATCCATAAAAGGAACACCATTGTTCTCTTCACAAATCTGTAGTCTACTTTTCAATACCGGATTCGATGGCGGCTCAAACGGCAATTTGTCTATTATCACACAGCTCAATGCCTGACCCTTGACATCAACGCCTCCCCAAAAACTTGCGGTGCCAAGCAGGATTGAATTTTCGGTATCCAGAAACTGTTTCAGTAAATGCTGTTTCGCTGCCTGTCCCTGTAAAAACAACGGCCACCTGCATTTCTCTGACAACTCCCGATACACCCGCTGCATCATTGCATGACTGGTAAAAAGGCAAAAGGCACGACCGGAACTGGCATTGGTCACATCCATGATGACATCGACGAGCGCCTGATAAAAAGTCGCATCCCTGGGATCCGGCAGATTCTTCGGCAGGTACAGCAAGGAATTGTCCTGAAAGTCATAAGGGCTTTCCCAGCAATGAGTCTCGACATCGTGAAGTCCAATCTGGCCGCAAAATGAAGAAAAGTTGTCACCAACGGCCAGCGTGGCAGAGGTGAATATCCAGGATACTTCCGGATTGGATAAAAATGGGTCGAAGTGTTTTCCGATATTCAGTGGGGTAACGTTGAATCGAAAAAAGCCCTTGCCTGTTTCCAGCCAGCAGACACTGTCTTTCTCGCGGTCCTCTCGCCAGACTGCCAGTTGGCTGTAGATTTGTGTGGCTCGACTGTAACATTTGCCCAGATCTTCCCCGGCCGGTGACGCAATCTCGAGTGCGTCAACAAGCATCGAAATTTCTGAACACAATCGTGCATAAGATTGATCAAACTGTTTGTTTATCAAATCAGCAAGGATTACGGAATCATTTTCAAGTGTTTTGCAATGCGCCTGAAATCGTTCTATCTGGTTTTTGACCGGGCCGATACAATCTCCGAGATTCACCCCGCTTTGTTCATTCTGTTCTGCTGCCAGTATATCCGCGATCAACTCTTTAATTTGAAAGCTTGAAACAGAGTATCCGAAAAAATGCGTAGCCGTATCAGCAATGGTATGCGCCTCATCAAATATTACCGCTTCATGGTCGGGCAGGAGTTCGCCAAAGCCCTCGGTCTTCAATGTAATGTCCGAGAAAAACAAGTGATGATTAACCACCACGATATCTGCCTTGAGCGCCCGTTGTCTTGCCTGATTGACAAAACATCGACTGAAATCCGGGCACTTCCCCCCAAGACAGTTTTCGGCAGTTGAGGTCGCCTTCGACCAGATCCGGGAGTCCTCGCTAATCTCGGAAACTTCAGAAATATCCCCGATCGTGGTTCTGTTCGCCCAGTTATCCATGGCATCGTAAGCAAGTTGATCAGTTCGTCCTATCAGGTCGTTTTGCTGACTGTTCAGCTTCAGTCGATATCGGCACAGATAATTGGAACGTCCTTTCAGGAGGACGGCATTGACCTGTGTATCCAGCACATCAAGCACGGTGGGAAGGTCCCGGAAGAAAATCTGTTCCTGGAGGTGTTTTGTCCCGGTTGAGATGATGGTCCGTTTCCCGCTTTCAATCACAGGAATCAGATAGGCAAATGTCTTGCCTGTACCGGTACCTGATTCGACTACCAGGTTGCCACCATGTTTCAGCGCTGATTCCACCTCCACCGCCATTTCCTGTTGAGCCCTTCGGGGCGTAAATCCTTGAAGATTTTTGTGGAATATTCCGCCTTTACCCAGTGACTTGTGTGCGCTCACCATCAATTAAACCGGGCCGCTGACTGATTCAAGTCGACAATCCGGGCACTGCCAGAGTATTCTCAGGGGACCAGTTCGTCAAAGAACGACTTGATCTTGCCTGACCACGATTCACTGCGTGGCGAGTGCCGGTTGCTTCCTTCCATCAGACTGTCCTCAAAATCCTGCAGCAATGATTTCTGCTTCCTGGTCAACTTGACAGGGGTTTCGACAACAACCTTGCAATACAGGTCCCCGTGATTCCCATTTCGAACATTGCGTACTCCTTTGCCCTTCAATCGAAACACCTTGCCGGATTGACTTTCCGGCAGGATTCTCAAATTGCCCCGACCGGACAGAGTGGGAATTTCCAATTCTCCACCGAGCGCCATAACTGAAAAACTGGCGGGCACTTCACAGTATAAATCGTCACCACGTCGCTCGAATATTTCGTGTTTTTTCAGTCGAACCTGAACATACAGGTCCCCTGGTGAGGTGCCGGGACCCGCGCTTTCTCCTTCACCCGACAATCTTATCTGATCATCATTGTCCACCCCGGCGGGAATCTTTACAGAAAGTTTCTTTTCTTCCTTGACAACACCCTGGCCATGACAGGATGAACATGGATCAGTGATAACATGTCCCTGACCCTTGCATGCCGAACAGGTTTGCTGAACGGAGAAAAATCCCTGTTGCATCCTTACCTGACCTTGACCATTACAGGTTTGGCATCTCTTCGCTTCCGAACCCGGACGCGAACCCGACCCCCTGCAGGTTGCACAATCTGACATTTTAGGAACGCGGATCTGTTTTTCGACCCCGTTCACAGCCTCTTCCAGCGTCAGGTGCAGGCTAAATCGTAAATCCGAGCCGCGACTGCGTCGTCTGCTACCGCCTGCGCCGAAAATATCACCGAAGATATCACCGAAGATATCACCAACCCCGCCAGCGCCCGCTCCCATGCCACTGGAAGAATCCACACCCGCATGTCCGAATTGGTCATAAGCGGCCCGTTTCTGGGAATCAGAAAGCACATTATAGGCCTCCTGCACTTCTTTGAATCTGGCTTCTGATAGTTCGCTGTTCTGATTGCGGTCTGGATGATATTTCATGGCCAGTTTGCGATAGGCCTTTTTCAGATCCGGCCCACTGGCATCGCGATCAATTCCCAGAACTTCGTAATAATCTTTTTTTGACATTGTTTAGTCTATGCCTGATTGACATGCAAAAGCGGGGTTACAGCCCCGCTTTGATCGCATTCCAGTAGATTATATACTGATCTGAAAGTCTGTCAGGAATTCTTTTTATCATCATCAACTTCTTCAAATTCGGCATCGACAATGTCATCGCTTGCATCGCCCTGATCCGAATCACCTGCATCATCGCCATCAGCCTGGTCAGCCTGAGCATACATTTGCTCTGCGAGCTTGTAACTGACCTGGGACAGGGATTCAGACCTGGATTTGATTTCTTCGAGATCTTCTCCCTTCAAGGCTTCTTCAAGTTCGCCAATGGCGGATTCAATGCCCTGCTTTTCATTCTCATCGACCTTGTCACCCAGTTCTTCCAGTGATTTTCTGACTCCGTGAACCAGTGCTTCACCCTGATTTCGGGCATCCACCAGTTCCCGGGTCTTTCTGTCTTCCTCAGCGTGCTCCTCAGCATCGCGAACCATTTTTTCTATCTCTTCATCGGACAGACCGGAACTGGATTTGATCACGATCTTGTTCTGCTTCCCGGTTGCCTTGTCCTTGGCGGAAACATGCAATATGCCGTTGGAGTCGATATCAAACGAGACCTCGATCTGGGGCACCCCACGACGTGCGGGAGGTATTTCGGTCAAATCAAAACGACCCAGAGATTTATTTCCACTTGCAATCTCCCGCTCACCCTGCAGCACATGCACCGTAACCGCATTCTGATTGTCCTCTGCGGTAGAGAATACCTGGCTGGCATTGGTCGGGATGGTGGTGTTCTTTTCCACCAGCTTTGTCATCACACCGCCAAGGGTTTCAATACCCAAAGAGAGCGGCGTCACATCAAGCAGCAATACATCCTTGACATCACCACCGAGGACTCCGCCCTGGATGGCAGCGCCCACGGCAACAGCCTCATCAGGGTTGACGTCCCGGCGCGCTTCCCTGCCGAAAAAGTTTTCAACGATCTCATGCACCTTGGGCATTCTGGTCTGGCCGCCAACCAGAATAACGTCATCGATTTCGGAATTTTTGATACCCGCATCCTTGAGGGCAGTCTTGCAGGGCACCAGTGTCCGTTTAATCAATTCGTCAACCAACGACTCAAGTTTTGCCCTGGTCAGCTTCATGCTCAAGTGCTTGGGACCACTTGCATCCGCCGTAATATAGGGCAGATTGACCTCGGTTTGAGAGCTCGAAGACAATTCGATTTTTGCTTTTTCCGCGCCTTCCTTAAGACGTTGCATTGCCAGCGGGTCACCACGCAGATTCATACCCTGATCCTTCTGGAATTCATCCGCCAGATAATCAATCAGCCGGCGATCAAAATCTTCTCCGCCAAGGAATGTATCGCCATTGGTTGAAAGCACTTCAAACTGATACTCCCCATCAATTTCTGCGATTTCAATTACAGAAACATCGAAAGTGCCGCCGCCCAGATCATAAACCACAATCTTGTGATCGCCCTTGGCCTTGTCCATACCATAAGCCAGCGCCGCCGCGGTAGGCTCATTGATAATTCTTTTGACATTCAGACCTGCTATTTTGCCTGCGTCCTTGGTCGCCTGCCTCTGGGAATCATTGAAGTAGGCAGGTACAGTGATTACAGCCTCGGTCACTTCTTCGCCCAGATAATCTTCTGCGGTCTGTTTCATTTTCTGCAAAATCCGTGCAGATATTTCCGGCGCCGCCATTTTCTTGCCGCCTGCTTCAACCCAGGCATCTCCATTTTTCGCCTTCACAATCCTGTAAGGCATCAAGTCCAGATCACGCTGAACCACATCTTCACTGAACTGGCGTCCAATAAGACGTTTCACAGCAAAAATTGTATTTTCCGGATTGGTGACCGACTGACGCTTGGCAGACTGACCCACCAACACTTCGTCTTCTTTGGTAAAAGCAATAATCGAAGGTGTCGTACGATCACCTTCACTGTTTTCAATAACCCTGGGGGTATTACCTTCCATCACTGCTACGCAGGAGTTGGTTGTTCCCAGGTCTATACCGATAATTTTTGACATTTCTGGTTCCTCAAAAAACCTGTATCTATGAATTCTGACTTTGGATATAGGGATTAATTATTTAATAACAAGTATTTGCAGGCTATTCCCCGTTACTTTGTGCAATCACCACCATGGCGGGCCGCAAAAGACGATCCTTCAACAGGAATCCTTTCTGCATCACACATATAATATGGCCGGGTTCGACTTCATCGGTCGGCGCCATGCTGATTGCCTGATGCACCTCGGGATTGAATTTCAAGCCTGGCGAGGCTTCCACTGCCGTGATTCCGAATTTCTCCATCGCCGTGGCAAACTGTTTCAAAGTCAGTTCAAGCCCTTCCTTCATTTTCGATACTGGCTCACTGTTCGTATCACCCATTTCCACCTTGCTGGCCTGGTCAAGACTGTCGAGCACGCCCAGTAATTCCTGTGCAAACTTTTCAATCGCATATTTTCTGGCTGAAATAATTTCATTCTGGCTGCGGCGCCGAATGTTTTCAACATCCGCTTTGGCACGGATATAGCCGTTTTTCATTTCCATGATCTGATTCTGGGCAGAAATGAGTTTTTCGATCAGACCTTCTCTGGAATCACCTTCAAATTCGCTGAATTCGTCTTCCTGCCCCGACAAACCCTGTTTTTCAGCATCTGTGCATTCTGATGCGGATTCTACTGTTTCCACCTGATCAGTTGAGACAGTGCCAGTGTCGTCTTGTAGTTTCGAACCTTTCTCGCAATCTTGATTCATAATTCAATACATATAAGGGGTTGGACCATAATATGGCGCAATATGGGGATTGCCATCAAAAGCTCAAGGGCTGAAGCGAGGAAACCATGCTTTGGGCAGAAAATCAGGAATCCCGGGAACTCAGAAACCTCGGATTCAAATGGAAAACGATGATCCGCAGCCGCAGGTGGTCGACGCATTGGGATTATTGACCAGGAAACGACTCCCCATCAGGTCATCCTTGTAGTCAATTTCCGCTCCGTCCAGATATTGCAGGCTGAGCATATCGACCAATACCCTGATTCCCGAATGTTCTATCGAAATGTCATCTTCCTGCTGTGCGTCATCGAATTGGAATCCATACTGGAAACCGGAACAACCGCCACCCTGTATATACACTCGAAGCATCAACTCTGGATTCCCTTTGGTTTCCAGCAGTTGATTAATTCTGGTCACAGCGTCATTGGTGATTTTAAGATCTGATTCCATCGTCTATTGAGTAAAATATGTGTTACCGGACTTATCCGAATTATAATATGGATACCCCGAAAAATATACAACAAGAGCCCCATATATGAAACTCGATATCGAATTTGTCAGACAACAATTCAATCAATTGAACGATGACCCGGATTTTGTATTTTGCGCAAATGCAGGGGGTAGTTACGTTGCCAATCAGGTCAATCAGATATTGAATCAGTATAATGCCCATACCCGGGTTCAACCATACGAGCGATATGCCAGATCAACAGCCGCGGGCAAAGTGATGGACCGGGCCATCAACGGCTGGGCTGCTGCGCTTAACATTTCCACGGATGAACTGACTATCGGGCCGTCGACTTCGATCAACACCTATGTGATGGCCCAGGCAATCGGTTCACAGTGGAATGAGGGCGATGAAATCATTGTGACCAACCAGGACCATGAGGCCAACAACGGAGTATGGAGAAGAAAGGCACAACAGAAAAATGTCACCCTGCGGGAGTGGCGAGTGGACACGCAAGACGGATTATTGAATCCTGAAACTCTCGGTTCCCTGCTGAGTGAAAAAACCAGATGGGTGTTTTTTACCCATTGCTCCAATATTACCGGCACCAGCAACCCCGTTCAGACCATCACCCGGCAGATCAAGGCATACAACCCCGGCATCAAGGTATTTATAGATGCGGTAGGCTATGCGCCCCACCGGATCTGTGACATGGAGTCATTGGGTGTAAACGGCTACGTTTTCAGCTTGTACAAGGTGTTTGGTCCTCATCAAAGTCTGATGTATATCGATCAGGAGACAATAAATACCCTGCCGCCGCAATGTCATTTTTTCAATACCGGGTCGCCGGGCAAGCTGTTCAATCCCACGGGACCGCAACATGCACAGGTCGCGGGCTGTGCCGGCGTGCTGGATTATTTCGAAGCGCTGTATCATCATCACTATGGAATGCAAAATAAAGTGCAGGACGGGAGCACAACAATCGCACAGAAAATGGAACGAATCGGGGCTTTGATTTACAACCATGAAAATCAACTGACAAAACCCATTCTGGATTATCTGGACAATAATGAAAACGCCGGATTGATCGGAAAAGCCCATACCAATGACGGAGACCGGGCGCCCACCATCGCATTCAAGCCCCTGCGTGCGTCAGCCCGGTCGGTATCTGCCAAAATTCAGGACAGGGGGATTGGTTGTGAAAGCGGCCATTTCTATGCCTGGCGTCTGATTTCTGACCTTGGCATTGATCCTGAAGATGGTGTCGTTCGTATCTCTTTGGTACACTACTCGAGCCATGAAGAAGTGCAAAAAATTCTGGTCGCCCTCGACAGCGCACTCCAGCGCTGAGTTCATGATTTTCCGCTGATCGTCACGGTTTCGCGTCGTCATGCTTTGGCATAGATTGAAAACGATATCAAGAATCGAATTCGAATCGCAGTCATTACATGACGATAATGACTGGAATGTATCCGGCAGCGGAAAGGTCGTCGTCGAATGCCCTGACGACAGCCTTATCACGTTCAGCGAATCAGGGTCGTGGACCGCTGATTCGGGGCTCAGCCTGGATTTTTCGAATCGTTATCGATGGCACAGGACAACATCGGACACTGTAATCCGCCTGCAACATCTCCGTTATGGTGAATTACATCCGGTGGAATTGGTTGAATTAATGCTGCAATCCGATCTGTCCTGGAAGAGTCTCTCACCCCATATCTGTAAAAATGATGCGTATCGTGCAGAAATCACCCTTCGCGAGAATGACGTGTTGATCGAATGGACCATCTCGGGACCCGCAAAATCTGAATTGCTTAGCTGTATATACTCATAGTTCAGGCGCCATAATTTACTTTGACACCAGATATCACTGCGGAACCCGGATTGAAATTTAATGTCAATTAGTATAGTTTTAAATCAACCGTTTCATCATCCGGACCAATTCAGGCCATGACCTATCGGCATATCAGATTTCCCGAAAATGGAGTTAAAATTTCAATCAGGGACGACAAACCAGTTGTGCCGGATAATCCGATTCTCGGATATGTTGAAGGCGATGGTATCGGGCCGGATATTACCTCTGCATCATTGAGAATCTGGGATGCTGCCGTCGACAAGGCCTATCTCGGCAAAAGAAAGGTTCACTGGTGCGAGCTGTACATGGGAGAAAAAGCGGCCGGGTTGTATGAAGGAGACTATTTCCCCGCAGAAACGCTCGAAGCCATGAAAGAGCTTGTCGTATCCATAAAAGGGCCGTTAACCACGCCGATCGGGGGCGGATTCAGATCATTGAACGTTTCGCTGAGACAACAGATGGACCTTTACGCTTGCGTTCGACCAGTTCGTTACTATCGCGGGGTGCCCTCCCCACTTAAATCTCCTGAAAATGTCGATGTCGTCATCTTCAGGGAAAACACGGAAGATGTGTATGCAGGGATCGAATATGAAAGTGGCACTGAAGCGAACAAAAGGCTCGCTCGGTTCCTGAGAGAAGAAATGGGAGCCAAATTTTTCGAAGATGCGGGTCTGGGAATCAAACCAATCAGTGCCTTCGGTAGTAAACGACTGGTCAGGAAAGCCATCGAGTTCGCCATCAATCACAACAAACCAAGCGTCACCCTGGTCCATAAGGGCAACATCATGAAATTCACGGAAGGCGCTTTTCGCAACTGGGGTTATGAAGTCGCCAAACAGGAGTTCAGGGAGCAGGTCGTGACCGAAGAGGAACTGTGGGACGATTACAACGGCGAAATGCCCGAGGGCAGGATTCTGGTCAAGGATCGAATTGCTGATATCATGTTTCAGTTATTACTACTGCGTCCGGCAGAGTTCGATGTCATCGCGACGATGAATTTGAACGGGGATTATCTTTCTGATGCCCTGGCAGCCGAAGTTGGTGGTATCGGTATTGCCCCAGGCGCCAATATGTCGGATAATATTGCGGTTTTTGAGGCGACCCATGGGACCGCACCCAAATACGCGAATCA
This sequence comes from Arenicellales bacterium, assembly GCA_963663315.1. Taxonomy (GTDB): domain Bacteria; phylum Pseudomonadota; class Gammaproteobacteria; order Arenicellales; family Poriferihabitantaceae. The sequence continues at coordinate 1,855,226 of OY760176.1, forward strand.
AAACAAGGTCAATCCGTCATCATTGATGTTTTCAGGTGTAATGATGTTCGAATACATGGGATGGAATGAAGCGGCTGAACTGATCAACAAGGCCTTCCCCGCTGTGATGGATGATCAAACTGTTACCTATGATTTCGCGAGACTGATGGATAACGCAAAAACAATTTCTACCAGCGCTTTTGCAGATGCGCTGATCGCCAAAATACAGGCATCCTGATCTGCCCACCCCACTGAAAATCAGCAGGACTCGTAAATAACATGTCAAAAGGAAAGATAATTCTTGTCGTCCTGATTCTGATCATTGCAGGTGGACTGCTATATCTGGGACCGGAAAAGTACCTTAATCTGGAGTTCATCAAATCGAAACTCGATCAACTGGTCGCCTACAGGGAAGCCAACCCAGGTACGACCGCATTGCTGTTTTCGGCAATATACATCGCAGCGACCGCGGCATCAATTCCAGGAGCATTGGTACTGACTCTGCTGGGAGGCGCCATTTTCGGGTTTGTCGCAGGCACTGCAATCGTGCTCGTTTCGGCCACGATCGGCGCGACTCTCGCTTTTCTCATCGCCAGATATCTGTTCGACGATCTGGTTCAGAATAAAATGGGGGAACGTGTCGGGAAAATCCGTGAAAGCTTCCGCAAGGAAGGCGCTCTCTACCTGTTTTCGATGAGGCTGGTTCCCGTCATTCCATTCTTTGCAATCAATCTCCTGATGGGGCTGACTTCGATCAAGACATCTACTTTCTTCTTCGCGTCATTGATCGGAATGGCGCCCGGTACGATGGTTTTCATCAACGCCGGCACACAACTTGCCAAACTGGACTCGCTCAAAGGGTTGTTATCTCCTGCTCTGATTGCGTCATTCGTATTACTCGCCGTTTTCCCGTACGTTGCAAAGTACCTGCTGAAAATCATCAAAGCCAGGGTTCGGACCGATGGGTAAAAAATACGATGCCAACCTGATCGTTATCGGCGCCGGCAGCGGTGGGCTGGTAACCGCCTATATCGCCGCCGCCATAAAAGCCAAAGTTATTCTGATTGAGCGGGGAGATATGGGAGGGGACTGCCTGAACACCGGCTGTGTGCCCTCAAAGTCATTCATCGCCTCCGCCAAATTGCTCCATGACATGAAGCATTCACAAAACTGGGGGATCAGGGAAGCTTCAGCGTCATTCGATTTTGCCGATATCATGCAGCGCGTTCACGAGATCATTGCTTCCATTGCCCCGCACGATTCAGTGGAAAGATATACGTCTCTGGGGGTGGATGTCATTAAAGGAGAAGCGGAAATCCTGACAAGAAATTCCGTTCGGGTGAACGGCAGAACCTGGACGGCAAAATCCATCGTCATTGCAGCCGGCGCAGAACCCTTTGCCCCGCCCATTCCGGGACTGGACCAGGTTGACTACTATACCTCTGACACAATATGGAATATCCGCGAACTGCCAAAAAAACTGATTGTCCTGGGTGGCGGCCCAATCGGTTGTGAACTGGCGCAGTGCTTCGCCCGGTTCGGCAGCGAAGTCAGCCTGGTAGAAGGCCAGGATCAGATTCTGCTGCGGGAAGACGAAGAATTTTCCAGGCAACTCACCGAGACATTTCGCGGGGAAGGCATCAACGTACTGACCGGACACTTTGCAACCAGAATCGTCGTTGACGGCGACACGAAAAAACTGGTCTGCGAAACCGGTGGCTCGGAAGTCGAAATTGAATTTGACCAGATGCTGCTATCGCTGGGGCGGGCAGCCAGACTGGATGGTTATGGACTGGAAAATATCAAGGTTCCGATCAGTTCCCGTCGTACCATAGAAACCAACCAGTATTTGCAGGCCGGGCACCCTGATATTTATGCAGTTGGAGATGTCGCAGGCCCTTATCAATTTACCCATGCCGCTGCCCATCAGGCGTGGTATGCATGCGTCAATGCGCTTTTCAGCCCATTTAAAAAGTTCAAGGCTGACTATAGCGTATTGCCATGGGCAACCTATACCGACCCGGAAGTCGCTCGCGTCGGATTGAATGAACTGGACGCCAAAGAGCGAAATATACCCTATGAAGTCACCGAATATGATATCGGACAATTAGATCGGGCCAAAGCAGATGGACATGCGACGGGCGCCATCAAGATACTGACTGTTCCGGGAAAAGATAAAATCCTTGGGGTTACAATCATCAGCAGGCACGCTGGTGATTTGATCGCAGAGTTCGTGCTTGCCATGAAACATGGGCTGGGGTTGAACAAAATTCTCGGAACGATTCACGCTTATCCGACCTGGATGGAAGCCAACAAGTACGCAGCCGGAAACTGGAAAAAAGCCCATGCGCCAGCCTGGGCGCTGAGCCTGCTGGAGAAATTTCATCGATGGAGAAGATAACGAAACAATAACGGGCTGATGCCAAAAATTTTAATTGTCGCAAACTGCCCCTCGGAAAACGCCCTTAAACTGCAAACAGCGGCAGCGTATGGATGCCAACGCGAGAAAGACATCCCGGTAGATCTAAGGGTTCGCATTCCCTGGGACAGTAATGCCGAGGATGTCATCTGGAGTGATGGTGTGATTATCGGAACTACAGAAAATTTTGGCTATATGAGCGGGGCGATCAAGGATTTCTTTGAAAGAATCTATTATCCCTGCCTGGAAGTCACCGAAGGCAAGCCGGTCGCCCTGTATATCAAAGCCGGATTGGACGGGCAGGGCGCCAAAACCAGCGTAGAAAAGATCCTGATGGGTTTGAAGTGGAAACTGATTCAGCCTCCGGTGATCCTGAAAGGCAAATACCGGGCGGATTTTGTCGATCAATGCGAGACCCTGGGGATGACCCTGGCCGTCGGACTGGATTCAGGAATTTATTAAGACAGATCTAAAGACTGCTTTTTTTATCCAGACACCGCATCTTGACTGCGGTCAATAAATGGGAAGTTTCAATCGCCTTCAACCTGTTCATATCGGCAACCGTTCGAGCAAGCTTGAGGATGCGGTGATATGCACGGGCCGACATATTGAATTTGGTCAAGACCCTGTCGAGCAGGGTATATCCTTCCTCGTCAAGAATACAGAATTGGTCAATCTCACCGGTGGATAACTGGCTGTTCAACTTACCTTGCCGATGATATTGTATGGTGCGGGTTTCGATCACTCTTTCGCGTATCCTCGCACTATCCTCCTCTGGCTTACGGTTGGCGCGTAATTGTTTATATGGGATCTTGGACACGTTTATCTGCATATCGATTCGATCAAGTAATGGCCCTGAAAGCTTTGCCAGATAGCGACTGACCTGTTCCGGGGTGCATCTGCAATCACCCTGGGGATCCCCCAGATATCCACATCTACATGGATTCGCGGCGCCCACAAAAATAAATCGGGACTTGAATTGGAGTTGCAATGCAGCCCGCGAAATATTCACGTAACCTGCTTCCAGAGGCTCTCTCAACAAGTCCAGGGAATGCTGGTTAAATTCGGTCAACTCATCAAGAAACAGAACTCCATTGTGCGCACGCGATATTTCTCCTGGCTTCGGAATGGAGCCACCTCCAATCAAGGCGGCTCCCGATGCGCTATGATGGGGTGCGCGAAATGGTCTGGTTAACCAATCACTGGAATGCCAGTCTTTTTCCACCAGCGAAGTAATTGCTGCCGTTTCCAGGCCCTCATCTTCCGTCATCCTGGGTAATATTCCCGGCAAGCGAAGGGCCAGCATGGTTTTACCCGTTCCGGGAGGCCCCATCATCAACATGCTGTGCGCGCCTGAGGCAGCGACTTCCAAACCATATTTGGAAAATGCCTGACCGACCACTTCATTCATATCCGGATATGCCGAATCACTTTGTGTTGGCGCCGATGTGACCGACTGGAATTCATTGAGGCCATTCAACACATTGGCCAATTCCAGTAAATTTCCCGCCCCATGGACTCTGACTCCATTTACCAAAGCCGCCTGGCTGGCGCTTGTCCGGGGTAATACCAGGCATTGATTGGTGTTTCTAAGCGACAGCGCCGCAATTAATCCACCTTTGATATCCCGTAATCCGCCACTGAGCGCCAACTCACCCAGAAACACTTTATTTTCAAGCGCACCGGCATCGAGTTGACCAGACGCAGCGAGTACACCCAACGCGATCGGCAAATCAAATCTTCCCCCTTCCTTGGGCAGGTCCGCAGGCGCCAGATTTACCGATATGCGTTTGCTGGGAAATTCAAAATTGGAATTCAGGATTGCGCAGCGCACCCGATCCCGACTCTCCTTGACTGCGGTTTCCGGTAATCCAACGATGGAAAATGCTGGCAGGCCACGGGATAAATGAACTTCGACGGTGACTTCAGGGGCCTGGGTTCCTACTTGAGCACGACTACTTACGACGGCAAGCGACATTCCTTTTCTCCATTCCTTTGCTCCTTTTCGTCAATAAATACATATTCCATTTCCCAGGTTGCAGATCAAAGTGTACTACATTTTTTCTTCCAGCTCTTTAACCTGCTTTTCCAGTTCCGTTAATCTTTGCCTTGTTCTGATCAAAATCTTTTCCTGTATTTCGAATTGCTCCCGGGTTACCAGATTCATCTTTTCGAAATTTCTTTTGATGACGGCATCTATATTGTGCCTTAAATCGTCCCCCAGTTCAGGAGGTAATATGGATTTGATCGCTGCCCTTAATTTATCTATCATTTCAATTCATCCAACAGTCTATCTGTCTGCAATCTCTGCAATATACTCGATATGTGCACCATCGCGTAATCGATCAAACCAGATTTGATAAAGTTCCGCAGCCTTTCGTTTGAAGACCTCCAGTTCTGCGTCTTTTCTGACCAGATCATGGGTGATGTCCTTCTCCCTTCTGTCCAGCACTTCGACCAGATGATAGCCAAAACGGGATCTGACCGGGTCACTGACCTGATTCAACTCCAGAGTACTGGAGAGTTGTTCTATCTGGGGCGCTATTTCCCCCGGATTGATCCAGCCAAGCAAACCACCTTCCGGTGCGCTTGTGGGATCATCCGAATTCAATCTGGCAAGCCGGGAAAAGTCCGCACCCTGCATAAGCTCCTGCTTGATATCTGTCAGTTCCTCAATGGCTTCTTCATCGGTAAGATTTCTACGCAAGGGCTGGATCAGAATATGACGGAGTAATTGCTGGGTGACGATTTCCAGGTCGCCATCCTTGGCATGGAGCTTCAGAATGTGAAAGCCGTTTGCGCTTTTCAAAACATCCGAATACCCGCCAGCAGATGATTTGCGCAGCGCATCAACAAAGAGTTCGGGCAACTGACCTTCCCTGAGCCATCCAAGATACCCTCCCTCTTCAATATTTTCACCATCCGAGTAGTTTTTGACCACCTCCTCAAAGGACTGGCCTGAAATCAGGGACCGGCGAATTTCTTTGACGGTGTTTTCTATCTCTTTAACTTCAGTTTCCGATTTATCAGCAACCGATATCAGCAAATGAGATATCTCATAAGCCTCATTTCGTGCATATATGTCCTTATGGGCCTGAAGATGATAGTCGACCTCCTGTTCGGAAACGGTCACTCGTGAATTCACAGCAATATCGACGACCTTGCGTACCAACTGTTGCTCAGCCAGACTATATCGAAATTCGGCGGGGGATATGCCTGACTCATCGAGTTCTTCGAACAGTTGTTGCAACGACAACTGATTCTGTGCCGCCATGGTACTGAGAATTTGATCGACTTCCTGTTCGCTTACCGTAATTCCCTGGGCAAATGCTGCCTGGGCCTGCAGACGTTCGTCTATCAGGGCTTCAAGAATATCCGGGTTGATCCCGGAAAGGTCTGATCTCACCCTTTCCGAAGCCCGTAACTGTTCACGTTGATGGCGAATCCGGTATTCCGAAAGCATAATCGGTTCATCGTTAACGACAACGATCACTTTATCCAGACCTGTTGTGGCCGCATGAACGGTGAAACTCAGGCAGATTGCAGCAACAAATAAAACCCTGATCATGTTTGTCAAATTCACTGACTGTAGCTCTGAGTGGATATTTGACCCAGGTCATCCAGTTCGAAAACGACCAAGAAACGATTTTTCAATTCTCCACGCCCATCAGGATATCGCTGAGTCTCTATCTTTACCGCCCAACAACAACCATCGTAGGAAATACCCAACGTAGCCGATCTTAATTCGCTCTCTCGCAGAGCGTATCGTACATCCGCTTCGAGTTGCCATCGATCACTCACCGGCAGATCAAAATCGAATGTCAGATTCTTACTGACATCCGTAGTTTGACTATAGCCGACAGATGCATTTCGTCTTCGACTATGGTCATAGTCGGTAGAAACAGATATGTATTCCAGTTCATTTTGATCTGCGCTCCATCGTGCAAAACTCCGAACTCTCCAGTCCTTGTTCAGGCTGGCGCTGGTTTCAGCCAGAAAGTCAGAACGGCTCTCGGTTTGAGCAGGACTGTCAGGGGAAAGTCCAACTTCCCTGTCATCAAGAAAAAACACCTGCCCCAGACTGAGTTTGAATCGCTCTTTTCCAGTGTCATCATCCACAATTCGACTGGTCAAACCCAGTGAGATCTGATGAGTATCACCCACGCGGTCGCCACCGAAGAAGCGATTCTCCCGGAAAAAGTGAGAAAAACTGCTCGTACTTCCTCCGCCGGTATCGAAATCAGGAAAATCTTCCTGTTCGAGCTTGTCCGGGATGTTTACATAATACAGTCTTGGCTCCAGGGTCTGCATGAATACGTTATCACTTCGTTTAAAAAAACGCTCGAAAACCAATCCACTATCGACGCTGAAAATCGGAACAGCTACCGAAGGAGAGTCGTCTCCGGTCGGATTGTTTTCCAGATTATAACTGATTGACTGAATCGAAAATTCGGGCGTTAAATGACCATAGATCCGTTCCAGCGGCAGACTCAAGTGTGGTTTGATTCTCAGCCGGGCGCCATCCACCCTTGTGGTGTCATCATGAACATACTTTGTATATTCTGAATCAATATCAAACCTGAATGGCCCCAGATCCATTTCCTTCAGATCCAACTCGGCTTGCGGCAACCTTTCATAAGGTTGCCGGCGGATACTGACATTGTCATTGACCCGCTTGTAGGCTGAAGCTTTAACCTTGAAGTCTATTGCATCTCCGTAGTAACGCAAATCGGCTTTTTGCAGAATATAGGTTGTACTGGTCAGATCGACATCGCTTGAGAAATCATACAGGTATCGACTATCGGATACATCCTGAAAATCAACATCCAGATCCCAGTTTTCTCCAAGCCGGGTTTTGTGATTAATGCTGGCTGCGTAACGGTCCTGCTCATCGAATACATCGTCAGAAGGCAGAAATTCTCCACGGATACTGCCATAGGAATTTTCAGTCAGATAACGAAATTCGCCGTATAGCTGGTTGCCTCTGTTTGCGAGAATACGCGGTGTTACCGTGGCATCGAACCGGGGCGCGATATTGATATAGTATGGCGCCTCGAGAATGAGTCCGGATTTTTCCTCATAGCCATACCCGGGAGACAGAAACCCGGTTTTACGCTGGTCGTTGATTGGAAATGAAAGGATCGGAAAATAGAGGATCGGGACCCCTTTGAATTTGACTGTCATCGACTTCCCTGTGCCGATTCCTTTGACATGGTCAAGTTCAATCTGCTTTGCGACCAGTTCCACACTTCTGTTGCCTTCCTCACAATTGGTCAGGACAACATCGTGCATCAGTTGGTAATCTCCGCCCTTGAAATCGACACTTGCTGCGGTGGCCCGCGCCCTGACATAGGTTCCCGGGTCCGCGGCGGGTAACCTGTCTTCTGCCCGCCGTGCCACAACGTCTCTTTTTGTGAATGGCGCGAACATTGAATAATCTTCTTCGAAATAGGCATGTTGACGTTTATCGAAAACAGGGTCATGGTCAACAAACCTCATGCCTGCATTGTGCGCGGTCCCAACAAAGGTATCCATTTCAATTTCAGCGGATTCTGCGTTGAGTTCATCACCATTGGGTGTGTAATACTTTACATTTCCTGCCGCTTCGAAAATCCGGGTTTTCCTGTTAAAGACAACCTGATCAGCGAATACGCCTTGTCTGCCCTGGACAATCTGGACATTGCCATTGAATTCCACTTCATCGTTGTCCAATGATTGCACCTGATCCGCTACAGCATTTGTTTGTTGTTGGCCCTGGTCGGCTTCAGGGGAGCCCTTCAACACAAGCGGGACATCTATGGTGTCCGGCTGACAAATACCGTAGTCTGCAAACCCCAGGTTCTGTCGGGCAGTTTGCGCGATAGCCGATGGCGCAACCATGTCATTGCCGATGACAGCAGCCATAGCGGTTATCAACCAGACCTTCGCTTTGGGGGGCATTATTTAATCAAGTGCCGGAGATGAACGACTTGCCGGTGATTATAGGGTTTCAGGCGCTTATAATCCAACTACAAATATCGAAAGCAGCCGCCAATCAACCATGAGCCCACACCCTGTATCACGAACATTGCTGCGACGGATTATATATCTCTGCAATCATCCGTCATTACCTGGAAGGACATTGTGGATGCGATGATTCTGGCTGCGGGCCGCGGGGAAAGAATGCGCCCCCTTACGGATACCCTTCCCAAACCACTACTGCTGGTCGGTGATACCCCGCTGATCGAACACCATATTCTGAAGTTGGCAAAAGCAAACTTCGAGAAATGCGTCATAAATGTTGCCCATATGCCTGAACTAATCAAGGAATGCCTGGGTGATGGCAGCCGATTTGGCATCAAAATATGCTATTCCCACGAAATTGATGGCGCATTGGGAACTGCCGGGGGAATCGTACACGCTCTGGATTTTTTCGCTGACCGTGAGTTGCTGGTGATCAATGGGGACATCTTCACCGGCTTTGACTTCACAAAATTGACTTTGCCCCGGAATTCGGCTGCGCATCTGGTACTGGTGGATAACCCATCTCATCATCCGCAGGGTGATTTTTGTTTATCCGATGGCAGCATTAAAGGAATCGATAAAAACTCGAACCCGAACTATACATTTTCAGGTATCGGTCTCTATCGCAGGGAGATTTTCGAAGCCCTGCCTGCATTCAGTAAAATTGAACTCAAAACCGTTATTGACAGACTGATAGAACTAAATGCGATTACCGGGGAATATACCCAATCAATGTGGATGGATGTCGGTAACCCGGACCGACTTCGCCAGGCAAGGGAAATAGCAAGACAAAAACCAGAAGAGTTTATTTAGAATCCTGTTGCCGTGTTAATTGCAATGGTCAGTTTCTCACACAATTCACCAATCTGATCATCTTCAATGATGAAAGGCGGCGCCAGAAGGACATGGTCACCTTTGTAACCGTCAATGGTACCGCCCATCGGGTAACAGACCAGTCCGGCTTCAAATGCCGCTTTCTTTATCTGTTTATTAACAACCAGACAGGGGTCAAAGGGTTCCTTGGTATATTTATCCCGCACTATCTCCAATCCGCGAAACAAACCCCTTCCCCTGATATCGCCAATATATGGGTGGGACTGAAATTGCGCTTCAAGTGCAGCGTGCAATTTTTCACCCTGTTTCACGCAACGCTCAATCAGGTTACGCTCTATCAGGGCATTGACAACGGCCAGCCCGGCAGAGCAGGCAACGGGGTGTCCGAGATACGTGTGTCCATGCGCAAAGAATCCGCTACCCTGTTCAATCGTCTGATAAACTTCCCGGCTGCACAGCGCCGCGCCGATCGGTTGATAGCCGGCGCCGAGTCCTTTGGCGATGGTCATGATATCCGGCACAATGCCATCCTGCACACAGGCATACAGTGAACCGGTGCGCCCCATGCCACACATTACCTCGTCCAGAATCAGCAGGATGCCATATTGATCACATATTTCCCTGATACGTTTGAAATACCCGTCTACAGCAGGTACGGCGCCCAGGGTCGCTCCAACCACTGGCTCTGCAACAAACGCCATAACCTGATCAACTCCGACTGCCTGAATTTCAACTTCCAGTTGATTCGCCACCCGTTGCCCGTAATCAAACTCAGACTCCCCTTCTCCCTGCCCCCGATATGGGTAACACGGGCTGATTTGCCTGGTTTCCAACATCAACGGTTCGAAAGGTTGACGTCGCCAATTGTTGCCGCCTAAAGCCAATGCACCCAGAGTACTGCCATGGTAACTTTGCAGTCGGGAAATAACCCTGGATCTTCCCGTTTCTCCTTTTTCCAGAAAATACTGCCGGGCCAGCTTGACTGCCGCCTCCATTGCTTCGGAACCGCCCGACACAAAGTAAACCCTGTCGAGTTCGCCGGGGGCATGGTGAATCAGCAGGTCAGCCAACTCTTCTGCGGGTTCACTGGTGAAGAACCCGGTATGCGCATAGGCCAGTTTCTTCATCTGCTCTGTTATCCTTGTGATCACTTCCCGGTCACCATGACCCAGACAGGATACCGCAGCGCCTCCGGACCCATCCAGATATTGTTTGCCGTCGCTATCGATCAGATAGCAGCCCCGCCCCGTCATTGCCATTGGAATGTCTGATCCGGGAAATCGTGAAAATACCTTGTTCATATCCAGACTTGCTCCATTATTGACCTGATTACAGTGTTGTCAGGGATACCAGCACAGCGGCCTCGCAGATTTCCACCAGCGCACCATAAATATCCCCGGTAAATCCTTCGGCTTTTCTAACCAGCGCCCACCATACCAGAGCAAACCCGAGCGCACTCCCAATCATGGAGACGACAAACCCTGGCAGGGAAATGACGCAAAGTATCAAACAGACTGCAACCCCGGTAAACAGGATAGCGCGCCGGTCCAGACTCTGGTGCAGAGTTGATCCCAATCCGGACTCCCGGACATAAGGAAATTTGACAATGGCAATGGCCAGGGTTATTCGTGCTATCGCAAGAGGAAACAGAACGGCAAGTAACGCGCCCTGCCTGAACAGGACGATCAATGCGGTTGCCTTGATTATCAGGACCAGGCATAAAAATACGATTGCACCGACCCCGCAACGTGCATCCTTCATGATTTCCATGAATCGCTGCCGGGTAAACCCTCCCATCCAGGCATCACCACAGTCTGCCAGACCATCGACATGCAATGCGCCGGTGATGCCCACCCAGAACAGCAGTGTCAGTACAGCCGCAAGTTCAGGAGGGACTGCCATCAAGCCCTGCAAAACCACGCCGAAAATGATCAGTATCAAACCGGCAAGTACACCTACACATCCATACCACGTTACCGCAGCGCCAGCAAGTTCGGGCTGATGCGAGAAGTTTCGACCCGGCGGTATGCGAGTCAGGAACCCAAGTGCCTGAAGAAACTCGTTCAGCATGTGCAGGATGTCATGAACATTGGTGTGTTAGCGGGTATTATGGCTGTCGAGCTGAAACCAGTTCTCCTGATTGTCCCCATGATAAACAATGATCCGGCTATGGCAGGCATAAGGGATGTTGAATCGATGCAGGGCATCCGTTTCCAGATCAAGCATACTATGAAATATTGCCCTGATCACACCACCATGCGCAAATAAAACGATTCGTTTCCCCCGATGTGTTTCTATCAATCGGGTAAATGCGTTGTGCACCCGACACAGAAAATCAGCATAGACCTCCCCGCCATGGGGTGCAGGTTGGTCGGGCTGACCTATCCAGGCATTCCACTGGCCAGGATACCTGCTTAGAATCTGCACGAATGACAATGTTTCCCACTCGCCAAAATCCACCTCGGCAAAATCATCGTCAACAATACAGTCGATCCGATGGCGTTCACTGAAATCCCGGGCAAATGACACACATCTCCTGCGAGGAGATGACACACACAAATTCCAGTCGGAATCTGTATTTTTCAGCCGGGAAGTCTGCCTCTTGAGTTGTTGCCAGCCTTCTTCAGAAAGCTCAGGATCGGTCACTCCGCAAATGGCATCACCCAGTACATGCTCCCCGTGGCGCAGGATGTCAATCCGTGTACAGTCTGATTGAATGCCCTTACTCACTGTCGGTAACCTGTGCCTCGGCAAATGTCGCCATTTCATTTTGCAATGCACACGCCGAGCGCAGTAAAGAGACTGCAACTGCCGAGCCACTACCTTCTCCGAGACGCATTCCAAGAGACAATAACGGGTCCCCAGCGAGCGCCTGAAGGATGAATTCGTGGCCAGGTTCTGCCGAAGCATGGGCAAACAACATCCATTTCCTGACCGAAGGGTTGATTTTACAGGCGGCTAAAGCTGCCGCAGAAGAGATAAATCCATCAACCAGGATCGTCATTCCCCTTTGTGCGGCATGAATGAAGTAACCCGTTAAAGCCGCAATTTCAAATCCTCCCAGTTCCGCAAGCACGCCCAGGACATCGTTATTGCCACCCACCCGGGCGACTGCCTTTTCAACGATTGTCAACTTGTGCTGAATCCCCTGATCATCCAGGCCGGTACCGGGTCCGACCAGGTTCGGAGCATCCCCAACCCCGTAAGCCACCGCAAGGGCAGCAGCAGAAGTGGTATTGGCAATCCCCATATCGCCGCCAATTACAATGGTCGTCTCCTGATCAAAACCCGCAACAATGTCTTTTCCCAACTGCAACGCCGCCAGGCACTGCTGCCGATTCATTGCAGGTTCAATGGCAATGTTTCCGGTTCCCTTTCCAATCGGTCGGTCCACTACTGGAGAATCAAATTTCTGTTCGCTGATTGTGCCTGCATTGACCACCGTCAAACCTGCATTCAACTGCCTGACCATGACACTGATTGCGGCCCCGCCGCGAATAAAATTCTTTACCATTTCCATGGTGACCACTTGGGGAAAGGCACTCACCCCTTCATCGGCAACACCATGATCTCCGGCAAAAACCGCAAACTCAATCTTATCCGCAGACGGCGTAATCCTGCCCTGCATGGCCGAAAGTTGGACCGCCAGCGATTCAAGCCGACCCAAAGAACCAGGGGGCTTGGTCAAGGTCAACTGCCGTTGGGTAGCCTGGTAGCGCATATCCTCATCAAGTTGCCTGCTTTTTCCCAGATACCAGGGGTTCATTTCATTGATTGTTCCGCACCGTCCAATCTCGCTGTTTCAGGATTTGTGGCAATCCAAATAAAACCATCACTACCTGATCAGCTATATTAGCCAGCTCCTGATGAAGCCAGCCACTTTCGTCAACAAACTGCCTACCCAGCTTCTCCATCGGTACGATGCCCAACCCTGTCTCGTTGGATACCAGAAACCAATTTGCCTTCGAGTTCTTTATACCTGATATGAATGCTTCCTTTTCCTGTTTCCACCCTGCAAGCTGTTTCTGGCAAAGCCAGTTGCTCAACCAAAGCGTCAGGCAATCGACTACCACCGCATCTCTTTCAGAGAATCTTCTGATCAATGCAGAAAGCCTGAATGGTTCCTCGATCAATTGCCATTCAGGACCTCGCTCCTGCTGATGCCTTAGTATACGAACCGCCATCTCTTCATCATCTGCCGCAGCCGTGGATTGTGCCGTAGCGACAAAACTTAAGTTTGCATGGGTCTGTTTCGCATTTTCCAGAGCATAGCGACTCTTGCCGCTACGGGCCCCTCCAACGATCAGTTCTATCATACGGGAATCAACAGCCGAGTAACATTGCAAGATCAACAATACTCTTCGCATGGAGGGTATTGGCGGGGTCAGGCGATACATCCTTGATATTCAATACGCCATACTCCTCGGGTCTTTCAATATACGCCGTTTTCAATCCACATTCGCGAGCCGCTGCCAGGTCACCGTGATGGGCGGCCACGAGCATGACTTCCTGCGGGGCAACATCAAATACCCTGGCGACACCCAGATACGTATCAGGATGGGGTTTGTATTTCCTGAATACCTCCGCACACAAGATACAATCCCAGGGCAATGCCTTTTTTTTTGCCATATTTGCGAGCAGCCCCAAATTACCATTTGAAAGCGTACAGATCATATATTGCGACTTCAGCCTGCCCAGACCCAAAACAGAATCCGGCCAGGGCTCCAGGCGATGCCAGGCACGGTTCATCTCCTGTTTTTGCTGTTCACTCAGGTGGTCAATCCCCAGCCCGGAAAGAATTTCATCAAGAATAAGTCGGTGCAGGTCATCGATCAGTGTCCAGCCAAGTTCTCCTGACATGACTCTTTGCATCGCCGGGGCATATCCCGCCCGCCAGGCAAGGGCAAACTCATCACCATTCACTCCCGGCACAACCTGCTCTACTTCGCGGGCCACCGAACCATGCCAATCCACCACCGTTCCGAAAACATCGAAAGCAAGCACCTTGATATTCAAATCAACATGGACTCCAACCGCTATATTATAACCGGCTCTGAATATCGGGCAGCGCCGACTGTAGCAACCATGTGTGCATCAGACCCTTGCCTTTGACTTGTACATCTCCAACCTCTTCGAAAACAAAGGAATCCTGCAACAGAGTGTGAATGTATTCAGAAACATGAATTCTGTCGGGTTGACCGGTGGTTTCCATGCGGCTGGCCACATTCACCACATCACCCCAGATATCGTAACAAAATCGTTGTTTGCCCACAATTCCAGCCACAGCCATTCCGCTATGCATGCCAATTCTCAGTTGCAGCTCCAGATCATTCCGACTGGACCAGAAAATAAACTCATCCCTGATCCTTAGCGCAAAATTCGCAGTTTGTCGATTATGGTCAAGCGATGCCTCGGAAAGCCCCCCTGCCGCCATGTAACCGTCCCCGATTGTCTTGATTTTTTCAATGTTATAGTCTTCGAGATGGGAATCAAATATTGCAAATACTTCTCCCAGTACACGCACAATTTCCTTGGCTCCAAGACGCTCGGTCAGTTCGGTAAAACCGACAATATCGGCAAATAAAACCGTAATGGATGGGAATATGTCTGCTATTTCAGACTCTCCTCCTCGCAATCTGGCCGCAATCTTCTTTGGCAGGATGTTCAGCAATAGATTTTCCGATCGGTCTTTTTCCTCTCTCAGGTCTTGCATGGTATGTTCGAGGGTCGCATTTTTAGCATCCAGTTCCCGGGCAAGCCTCTCCACCAGTTTGAGTCGTTGCTTTGCTGATATTTCACGTAATTGCAGTTCTTCCATGGCCTGCTCCAGGGACGCATTTTTAGCATCCAGTTGTTTGGCAAGATTATTCACCAGATTAAGCCGTTGCCTGGCCCACATTTCGCGCAATTTCAGCTCTTCCATAGCCTGTTCGAGCACTACATTGCTGGGATTCAGTTCCTGGGCAGGCTTCTTCACTACGCCAATACCTCAACCGACCCTGAAACTATTTACCCGATAAAGCGTCAAGTGTGGTACGCAATCGCACCACCAGGCAGGTGATGTCATCCGATTGCTGTGCATCTCCAACAAATTCCCGCACCGCATGTACTATTCCATCGGCCATCTCCTTCACTGTCATTGCCGACATCTCCGACAGTTTTCGGTCAAGACGATCTTCTCCAAATTCCTCGGGGATGACGTCTTCAGCTTCTGTGACCCCGTCGGTGTACAAGAATAATGTGTCTCCCGGATTCATCTGAATCTGCCAATCATGATATACATGTCCCGACTCTATACCCAACACCAGATTCCCGGTCTGGGGCAGTACCTCAACAACCGGACCCTGGCGTATCAGACGGGGCGGGTTGTGACCTGCATTGGAATACTTGAACTCTCCGGCGCCAACATCCAGCACTCCGAAAAATAATGTGATAAAAATACACGAGTCGTTATCTTCACACAATAGATCGTTGACCAGATTCAGACACTCAGAGGGCGATTGATAATCCTTCGAGACGGCCTTCAACAATGCCCGGGTGACCATGGTAAACAGCGCCGCCGGAACTCCCTTGCCGGCAACATCGGCAATCACGACACCCAGATGGCTGTCGTCAAGATGAAAATAATCGTAAAAATCACCACCAATCTCACGCGCCGGAATAATCAGGGCACTGACTTCATGGGTCGCGCTTTCCGGCAGTGCCTGCGGTCGTACTGACATCTGCACCTGACGCGCCACTTCCAGTTCCTGCTTGATTGCGACCAGTCGGTCACGCGACTCCAACGCAACTTGCATTGCCTGCACGTGTTTGATGGTCTTTTCAATCGTGATCTCAAGATCATTGAAATCAATCGGCTTGGTCAGGAAGTCAAAAGCTCCACGGTTCATGGCGGTACGAATGTTCGCCATGTCTCCATACGCAGAGATGATCACCGCCTGCACATCCGGGTTGGCGGCAGCCAACTGGTTCAACAGCGTAAGTCCGTCCATGACTGGCATGTTGATGTCGGATAACACCAGATGCACGTCAGGATTCTCCTCCAGCGCCATCAATGCTTCCTTGCCGTTATAGGCAAACAAAAATTCCAGTTCCCTGTTGCGAATGCGACGTCGAAACTTCTGGCGCACCAGCAATTCAAGGTCTTCTTCGTCGTCTACGACTAACACCCGAACTAAAGGTGCACTCATGACCAGTCTCTTCGGTTACTCTGTCCTACCCTGGATCGTTTGTGCACAATGAATACTCAAGGTAAATATTCGTAACCGACATTCACGACAACTGTTCGCAGTGAACATTCAAACCGACTCAAGCGCTTGCGCTCGACTTGCCCGTATATCAAGTATGGCACTGAATCCACTAATCTCAAATACCTCCGCAATGTGCGGAATCAACCCACAAAATACCGCCTTGCCTCCCCCAGACTGCATCTTCCGGGCACTCATCAATAATACCCGCAATCCCGCACTGCTGATATAACTCGTCTCCTCAAAATCAAATATCAATACCCCCGCCCCCGCATTTATCCGCTCCTGGACCGCACCGTCCAGTATCCCTACCGTGCTACCATCCACTCGACCACTCGGACAGAGAATAACCGCCTCTCCAGACTCAACAGGCGCCAACTCAACTCTCACCGTTAACTTGGGCTGCCCTTGCTTAGTTTGTTCTACCATTCGG
Source organism: Arenicellales bacterium (assembly GCA_963663315.1). Taxonomy (GTDB): domain Bacteria; phylum Pseudomonadota; class Gammaproteobacteria; order Arenicellales; family Poriferihabitantaceae. The sequence continues at coordinate 1,872,141 of OY760176.1, forward strand.
TCTCTCCCGTAATTTTGCATCGCAGCGTAATACAGTTACGTTCATCAACTCTTCTGTAAGCGTACTCGTCAGCTAGTTTTTTGGTTAGTAATACACCCAAACCGCCAATCGGCCGGTCCGCCAATCCTGAAGTCGTATCTGCCGCGGGCACTTCCTCGAACGGGTTGAATTCACTACCGTTGTCTTCCAGAATAGCGACAACGGAATCATCTTCTACAGATAGGTTTACATCCAACTTGGGCGCTTTCACAGCTTGCAGCGAAAAGTCTACGCTATTGGTGACCAGTTCTTCAAGCATTAGATTCAGGCGCAACTGTAACGGCATGGCCAGCCCGTGGTTGCTCGCAAACTCTTCCAGAACCAATTCCAACTGGCCGATCGAAGTTAAATCCGGTGTCAGGGAAACAATGGCCATTTGATTTGATCCCGATTCAATTTCTTCTATCCCGTTTCAATCCGGATACAGACACCTGCAACCGACCCTGCAAAAAGCAATACGGCCTTGAACAGACCAAGCGGTATTACCAATATTCTGCACATCAGATAAATGTTCCTTGAGTTTACTTGCGGCAAAGTCTAATCAAATAATTTTGCAGAGTCAATCACCCGATTCGGCGACTCCAAACACCTGCATTTTACAGGAATTGTTGTAGACTACCCTATATTTATAAAATATCTTCCATACTATGAAATGCTTGCTGGTTTCTGATTTGCATTATGTGCTGAAGCACTTTGACTGGGTTTTGAATATCGCCAGCCAATTCGATGTTGTTGTTATGGCTGGCGATCAAATTGATGCCAGGTCACACGTCTATATGCGAATCCAGATCCCGGTTATCCTCAAGTATCTGCAACGATTACAGGCCAATACCCGGCTTCTGGTGAGCTCCGGGAATCATGACCTTGATGTTCGCGGAGACCATGGAGAGCGGATTGCCCGATGGCTGGAACCGGTTCGTGAGTCGGGAATTGTTACCGATGGAGACAGTATAGTGATCAATGACACACTATTTACCGTATGTCCATGGTGGGATGGGCCAAAAACCAGAGAGATCGTTTCGGAACAACTGGCCGCAGATGCTGAAAAACCAAAACAGAACTGGGTCTGGGTATACCACGGTCCACCAGACAACTCCCCTACCAGTTGGACCGGGAAACGTCACTATGGTGACCCGGATCTGGTCAAGTGGATCGAACAGTACCAACCGGATATCGTCCTGACCGGGCATATCCACGAAGCGCCCTTTATCGAAAATGGCTCCTGGGTTGATCGGATCAAGTCTACCTGGGTATTCAACTCCGGCAGGGTAAGAGGGGACTTCCCGCCTCACGTCGTGTTTGATATCCAGCAACAAACTGCACACTGGCATTCGATTGTGGCTGCCGAATGGGTAGCGCTGGATCAACCCTTGCAACGACCACCACAGAAACACAACCATAATCCCTTCCTGGCTACAGGGAACCAGCTAATCGGACCGTGATCGAATGTGGCGTGATTCAACAGGCGCGGCTGAATACGAAGCCTGGCTTAAGCAGGGTCACGATCAGAGCCGGGTTGTGGGTCTTCACCCTGCTGGTTGACAATCGTCGCGAGTATTTCGTCCATCATTCCAAGGTGATTGCTCTGATCACTGAATTGCTCCTTGATGTCCACCAGATAGTTGGTCACACCATTTACACGACGCGCCAGCAATACTGCAAGAGGATAGCAAATGTCGGTATTGTTCCTGAGAAAATCGGGTTGATCCACTCTGTAAAACCGGGATGGAACCAGGGTCGTCACGGTCGCCGTATGGGGCAAATCCAGCAATGCGGACATTTCACCGAGGATGGACCCGGGTTCAGTCAGCCTGATGATTTCCAGTTCGCGTTTGGATATCCGGACTTCGCCCTTGATCAAAATAAATATAAGGCCGGTGCGGTCACCTTCTGCCAGTATGGTTTGATTTGCTTCAATATTCACCACCGGCATAGACCGACAACTGTGAAGCAGGTCTTTCATCAAATCATTCATTTTCCGGCTCCCGTTGGCATTAAATATTCAGATTGGACGATCCGATCATACAACCAAACCCGTCTGTCATACGATGATTTTATTTTTTTATCGGACAGACTGGTCAAGCAGGATATTGAAATGGCTGCGGATCTTATTATCAGTCGCACTATCAATATAGACAGGGTAATGACTGGCAAGAATCTGACTGGCCTTGCCATGCGCCTGTTGCCACATATCCCTTGCCCCGCCCTCTTGCCAGGTACGGGGATCATCCCGGTTCGCAAGTTTCGGATAATAGTGCTCCTTTTGCATCGCATCCATAGTGTGGCTGCCTCCGAGGAAATGGCCATCACCGGTAACCGCTTCCCTGATCGCTTCAAATCCCAAAGTTTCTTCGTTGACTTCCACTCCACGAATAATCCGGTAGACATGGGATAGCATTTCGTCATCGACAACAAACGCGGCGTGGGAAACACCCAGCAAGCTGGCCATCATGCCTGAAGACTCATACACCATATTCGCGCCTGCAAGTCCGGTCGCCAGCGAGGAAAGGGCTTTTTCGATCCCCATCTGTGCATCCACTGCCTTTGCATCCGCCATACTTGCAGCCACCCCTGATGGCAGCCCCAACCAATTTGACAATTGCGCCGAAGCCGCATTGAGTAATGTGATCTCTCCACCACCGCCCGCAAATGAACCTGTACGCAAATCAATCACGAAAGGCCAGTTGGAGAATATCATCGGATAACCGGGTTTAAAAATATTCACCATCAACAGCGCAGCCAGAGTCTCTGCCAATGTGGATGCCAGCATGCCGGCAATGGTTGCAGGGGAAGTCGCCCCGGATTGTGCGGCAATGATGTTGTTCAGAGGCATACCCAGTTTCATCGCAACCATGGCCACATCAAAGGCATCAGCGCCATAACGCAATGGCGAGATAACCGGGCTGATATGGGCTTTGCAAAAAGGCCGTTGCCTGAATTTACCTTCCCCGCCCAAAGCCCAGTCAAACATGTCAACAATCGGGTCGACATGCTCTGCCAGGAAAAAACTTGTGCCCAATGGTTTTCTCGTTCCGCGTAACAGCGCATAAGCGGTATTGATATCCAGATCAAAGTTATCCGGCACATCGGTTGCTACACAACAACGGGTAAACCAGGCCACGTTTTTAAGGCAATCCACCAGGCGTGTGAAGTCATACAGATCACGCAGGGTCGAGGGCCTGTATACTCCCGATTCCATGTCAAGGGTCTGCACTGCTGCACCGCCTGTTCCGAAATAGACCCTGTCTCCCCCTACTTCGAAGTCATACTTTGACTCCCTGCCATAAAACACAAAGGATTTGGCGGCGCCATCGATAATATCCTCGACCATAGCCTGCGGGAAACACAGTCGCCCCAGATCGTTGATGAAAGCGCCGCAGCGCAATGCCTGATCTGTCAGAGTATCCGGAGAGCGCCCCATTCCGATTTCCTCGAGAATTCGAAGAGCGGTACCCAGGATTGCCCTGATATCCTCTTCGGACAATGGACGGTACTGTCCGCCAATCTGCCCTGGAGGACAGGGGTCAAACTCCGGCGGCTTGCTGCGCAGCGCATGCATCGCTTCACGGCTGCGGATCCCTCCCCTCCTCGTTCTTGATCGCTTTTCAGCCACAATCAACCCTGCACCCGTAAATTGTCAGGGTCGTACTGAACTGGATCAATCACGCGTGCAGGGTAATTCTCCCCGAGAATTCCGATTTGCAGCTCCGCCCCTGTTTTTGCCTCGTCCGGATCGATAAAGGCAAAGGCAATGTTCCTGTTTATCCGATGGCCAAATCCCGATGAAGTCACGGATCCAACCTGTTGTCCCTGTGCAAATACCGCAGCACCGCTGTGCGCACAGGCAAAATTGCAGTCCACCGCCATTGAGACCATCCGTTTACGGAGACCACGGTCAATTTGCCTTAACAGCGATTTCTTGCCGACAAAATATGGTTTGTCCAGTCTCACAAATCTGTCCAGCCCGGTTTCCATCGGATTGTGTTCATAAATCAGATCCGCTTTCCAGTGGAGATAGCCTTTTTCGACCCTCATCGATTCTGTAGCGTACAGACCGAAGTAGACCAGATTGAAATCCTTACCCGCCTGATCCAGTATTTTCCAGACCAGATAGAGCTGTTCATTCGGAACATGCAGTTCATAAGACAACTCCCCGGAGAAGCTGACACTCATTGCCAGCACTTGCGCGTGGCCGATAAACATCTGTTTTGCCCGCATCCACGGAAAAGCCTGTTCTGACCAGTCAGACCGAGGCGAAACCGATTGCAGCAACTCGCGTGACCCTGGCCCTGCAATCACCAGGGTCGTATGGCTGCCCGCCATTTCACAGATACTGACAGAATCAGGCTTGTACCTGTTCAACCAATCCCGGTCGTGCCATTCAGAGGCGGCTGCGGAACCATACCAGTAGTGATCCTGGCCCAGTCTGGTTATGGTCGCCTCGCCAAGTACGTTGCCTTTTTCGGTCAGCAGATAACAAAGTCTGATCTGGCCGGTGGTTTTCGGCATGGCGCCGCAAATCATGGTATCAAGAAAATCTCCGGCGCCATGACCCTTGATCTCATACCGATTGAATCCTGACACCTCCATTATGCCAACGCCTTCAACGATGCCCTTCACTTCCCTTGCGACAATATCCATGGTAGGCGTAAAACGAAAACTGTGTTGATTGACAAAATCATCATCCGGCTTGAAAAACAATGCACGCTCCCAGCCTGCTACTACACCCCACTCGCAATGCATTGCATTGAGAACCGGATACAGCGGGGTGGTACGGGCCAGCCGTGCTGCCGGGCGGTGTTCATGCGGAAGATGGTAGTGAAACTCATTTCTGTAATCCTCGACCGCCTTCAGACAGGTATGCTCGGTATTGGCGTACCGGGTGAATCTGCGAGGATCAAGATACCATGCATCCCATTCACACTCTCCATGCACCATCAACTCTGCCAGAATCTTGCCATGCCCTCCTCCTTCTCCGATTCCTGCCCGCAATCCGAGACAGGCAAAGGCATTCGGTATGCCGGGAATCGGTCCGACCAGCGGTGCGCCATCAATCGTATAGGTGATCGGACCGTTGACCACAGTATGTATTCCTGTTTGGAGAAGACAGGGCAGACGCGCAAAGATACCTTCCATATTATCAAGACAGCGGTCCAGATCAGACGGGCACAGCGACATGGTAAAATCGGGGCTGATACCTTCCATACCAAAGGTTTTGCAATCCTGTTCATAAACACCCACCAGCAGGCCTGTCTTTTCCTGACGCGAATAGAAATCATCACCGGGGTCACGAATGATGGGGACACGAAAATCCAGTTGCTCGATTTCATGGATGGGTTCAGTCAGCAAATACATGTGTTCCATTGAAGTCACCGGATGACTCACGCCAAGCATGCGCCCGACTTCATTCACCCGGTAGCCGGTGGCGTTTACGATCATCTCACATGTGATATCACCATTTCGGGTATGGACAATAAACTCGCCTCCCGGCTTGCGGTTGACCTGTTCGACCGGATTGAAACGCTGCACTTCGGCGCCTGCCTTGCGTGCCTGACGGGTTAATGCAGAGCAAAGCTGTGCAGGGTCGATATCTCCGTCGAGCGGGTCCCACCATGCCCCGAGCAATCCTTGCGTGTTCAGTAATGGATGTCTTCTGCCCGCCTCGATGGCATCGATAAATTCCATTTCCACCCCCACGCCGCGTGCAACCGAAACGTAATGTCTGTAGATATCGACATGATCCGGTTGGTGGGCAAGCCGCATGCCTCCGGTAATATGGTAGTTGATCGGAAAGTCCTTGTCCGCCGACAATTGCCGATACAGATTGATGCTGTATCGCTTCAGCGCGAACATGGTCTGGTTGACGCCAAACTGGGTAACCTGGGCCGCAGCATGCCAGGTCGAACCGGAAGTCAGTTCATCCCGCTCAACCAGGATGACATCTGCCCAGCCCTCCCTGGTCAGATGATACAGCGTTGAACAGCCCGCAATGCCACCGCCAATAACCACCACACGAGCGTTATTTCTCATAGTTCACCGCTTCATCCTGATCAGGGCATCTGCAACGATCGCACCCTCGGGCAGAACCATCAGGGGATTCACATCCATTTCGACCAGATCGCCAGAGTTCGATTCTGCAAATTCCGCTATTTTTATGATCGTGTCTACCAGTTTGTCGATGTCACAATGCGCACGCCCCCGGTATCCGCATAATAGCGGATGGCACTTGAGCCGGGACAGGGCCTGTATCACAGTGCCAGCATCGGTCGGCAATAATACGGTTTGCGAATCCTTGTACAGTTCGACCCAACCAGCGCCATATTTCCCGCGGCCTGTATCAGTTCCTGCTCGGATTTCCTGCCGACTGATCCGGTTTCCCCATAGCCTGCTGTAAAGCAAACCACACCACCTGCACCGATTCCATTCAAATCCGCCACAGTCTGCAAGGCAGCTTCTCTCGGCGTGGCCAGAAAAACCGCATCGGGTACCTGCGGCAAGTCCTGCACCGTCGGGTAGCAGGGCTGTCCCCCCATTTCACTGCGTTTCGGATTCACTCCCGATACCGTCCCCTTGAATCGTCTGGCACACTGCCGGGCCGCATAATCCGCATCCTGGCCACCGATAAAGGCAATATGTCTGGGCGCCAGCAATCGTTTCAGGTTTTCGATACGCTGCAATTCGCTGTTTGACATAAAACCTGACTACCCGCCGTACTCCCTTAACAACGTACGGGAAATAATATGTCTCTGGATTTCTGAAGTGCCATCCCAGATGCGATCCAGACGTGCATCACGCCATATCCTCTCGATCGGGAGTTCTTCCATCAGCCCCATACCTCCATAAATCTGAATGGTATTGTCTGCGGCTCGCCCTACCGCTTCCGAGGCAAACAGCTTTGCCATCGCAGCATCCACATTACGCATCACACCCCGGTCAGACTTGTCCGCAGCATCCATCACCAACAGGTCGGCGGCTTTCAGATCAACCATCATGTCCGCAAGTTTGAATGATGTCCCCTGAAATTTTCCGATTGATTGACCGAACTGTTTCCTCTGGACCGCCCAGCTTGCCGCAAGGTCAATCAAACGCTCCATTTTGCCGCAGGCGGCCGCAGCGACCCATACCCGCCCCATCCTTAACCACTCATCTGCCAGTTCCAGCCCCTTGTGCTCCTCACCCAGAATCTTGCTTTCATCTACCCGGCAATGGTCAAATGTCAACTGCCAGGTATGATAAGCGCGTTGTGCCGCACATCGCGGCCCCCGTTCGATGGCAAATCCCGGTATGCCTGCGTCGACCAGAAATCCGGTCACCAGTTTGCGTTCTCCGCGAGCGCTCCGGGTCACGCCGGTTTGTGCAAACAGAATGGCGAAATCCGGTTTCACCGGGCTGCTGATGAAGTGCTTGCTGCCGTTGATCACAAATTCACTGCCAACCCGCTTCGCCCTGGTTTGCATCGACATGATATCAGAACCGGCGCCGGGTTCAGTCAGCGCAAAAACCTCTTTCTTCTCCCCGGTCACACAGGGCTTGAGATATTCGTCGATCTGTTCGTCCCGGCAACACATCAATATCTCGGACGGACGATGCATGTAGCCATGCAACCCGTAAATTGTCTTTCCCAGTTCTCTTTCAAACAGCGCCAGAGATTTGTAATCCAGCCCCCCTCCGCCAATTGATTCCGGCAGATTCGGGGCATAAAAGCCCATCTCGATCGCCTTTTGTTTTATATGGGAACCCAGCGCTTCGGGGACTTCACCGGTCCGGTCAACCTCTGCTTCATGGGGTTCGAGCTCCTTTTCCCGGAAAGCACGAACCGAGTCTACCAGCAGCAGTTGTTCTTCTGTCAGAGGATAGTCCATGGTCATGGCCTGAATTTCTTAATGTTTTTCGGAATATCATCAAGTGGGCAAGGCGCCGGTTTCGCCCGGAATTCGCCCGAGAACAGATTCAAAATCATCCTGTTGTCTCTTATACCGGATTTTAATTGTGATAGGAACACAAGTTGCCGGAGCTGCCCAATTCCGCGTAGACTATAATACCTTGCCAGACATGAAGTTCAAGCACTCTCACACAACCCATTCAGGAAATCCAGAAATCGAAAATGACCGGAAATAATCAGGATATCATCACTGTCGAAAACGGGCAGATTTTTGAAATCACCATCAACCGCCCGAAGGTGAACGCGATAGACACACCGACCAGCCGAAGGATGGGGGAAGCGTTTGTCTATTTTCGGGATAACCCGGAATTGAAAGTATGCATCATCACTGCAACCGGTGACAAAATCTTCTCTGCCGGCTGGGACCTGAAGGCGCTCGACAGCGGCGACATCAGTCTGTCGAACTGGTGGGAAGAGGAAGATGCCGATCTTGGTGGCTTTGCCGGTATCACCGAGATTTGGGATTTGAACAAACCCGTGATCGCAGCCTTGAATGGATTGACCATTGGCGGAGGTTTTGAAATTGCGCTGGCATGTGATTTGATCATTGCTGCCGAACATGTCGAATTTGCATTGCCCGAATTACCGCTTGGCATTATTCCCGATGCCGGTGCAATCCAGCGCCTGCCGCGCAGGATTCCATATAATATCGCCCTTGAAATGCTGTATCTTGGCAGAAGAATGTCGGCTCGCGAAGCGGCGGGTTATGGATTGATCAACAAGATTGTCCCGGTTGATCAGTTGATGTCTGCTGCTCGCGAATGGGCAAACCAATTGACTGATTTCGCCCCTCTCGCGTTGCAGTCGGTCAAGGAAGTGCTGCGTGCCATCGACGGCGAAAGTATCCGTAATTCATTTGACAGGATGCACAACGATGACTTGCCTGTCTATCGGGAAATGCTGCGCTCAAACGACGCTGGAGAAGGGGTCAAGGCTTTTGTCGAAAAGCGCAAACCTGACTTCAGGGGCAAATAAAATTACCGACTGGCAAGGCCATGCTGAATCAAAACCCGGACGAAGTTAAAAACATCACCTGTATTGGCGCCGGTCCGATCGGTGGCGGTTGGACCGCCTGGTTCCTTTCCCGTGGTTACAGGGTGACAACCTGGCTTCATGACGAATCGGAGATTGATGCACTTGACCGTTTGCTTCAGACCGCATGGAGCAGTTTGACTGATCTCGGCTTGAGTCCGGGGCAAGCATGGATAATTTCAAATCGACGACTTCGCTGGAAGATGCCGTCGCCGAGGCAGAATTCATCCAGGAAAGCATACCTGGAGCGCTTGAGTTGAAACAGGATCTCTACTGCACCCTGGGTAATATGGTTGACCCTGATGTTGTCATTGCATCAAGCACATCGGGATTGCCAATGACCGATATCCAGGCCAGATGCGCCACCCCGGAACGCACCATTGTCGCTCACCCGTTCAATCCGCCTTACTTGCTGCCATTGGTCGAAATGATCGGTGGGAAAAAACCAGCCCTCGAACGGTCACCTGGAGCGAACAGTTTTATAAAGCGGCCGGGAAGGCCCCTTTGGTGATGAAAAAGGAAGTGCCCGGCTTTATCGCCACCCGACTGCAGGAAGCAATCTGGCGCGAAGCGCTTCACATGGTAGCCAACGGTGAAGCTACTGTCGAACAAATCGATCAGGCGGTCGTCAACGGGCCCGGACCGAGGTGGGCCCTAATGGGGCCTTGCGAGATATTTCATGTGGGCGGAGGTGAAGGCGGCATGGCCTACTGTCTGGATCAATTCGGCCCTGCATTGAAGCTGCCGTGGAGCCGTCTGGCCGCCCCGGAACTGACCGGGGATCTCAGAAGCCGGATGGTCAACGGCTGTGAAGAAATGTGCGAGGGGGCGGATTTCTCGACACTGAGTCAGAAAATGAATCAGGGATTGGTGGAAATTGCCAGGATAAAACGTAAATATTCAACCTGACAGGTGATTGATTAGTTAAAGATTGCAGGTCTATAATAGTAGTCGAAGTATCTCTATCAGATAATGCCACTATCAGGGTTACGCTCTCAGAGGTATATAAATGCAAATTCCCCGAGGTAATGTACATGAGTGTAGAAAACGAAATCAAGAGACTGCAAAAGCAGGTCTCGGATAACCAAATGAGCCGACGTCGCTTTATGCAGGGTGCAATGGCGCTTGGCGTAGGCGCAATCGCAACGTCGCTTTACAGTGAGGCCGCCAAAGCCGCCCCAAAAATGGGAGGTATTTATCGAATGGGGCTGGGCGGCGCCAACACCGGGGATTCCATGAACCCGGACAACAACAGCGACACCTTCATGATCAACCTGAACCAGGGCACGGTGCGCAACCCTCTGATTGAAGTCAATGCACACGGGCAGCCCGTTCCGGAACTCGCGGAAACGCTCGAACCTTCTGCCGACGCTTCCGTCTGGCGAGTCAAACTGAAAAAGGGTGTTGAATTCCATAGCGGGAAATCCGTGACCCTGGATGATGTCATCGCTTCAATCGAACATCATCGCGGCGAAAATTCCACGTCCGCCGCCAAATCGGTGGCTGAATCGATGGGCGCCCTTTCAAAGGATGGCGACAATTTGGTATTTACCCTGGAAAGCGGTAATGCCGACTTCGCCTACCTGCTCAGCGACTATCATATTCTGATTGGCGCGGCTGATGGCATGGGTAAAATTGACTGGGCATCCGGCGACGGTACCGGCCCATACAGTCTGATCGAATTTGAACCTGGCGTGCGGGCAACGGCCAAACGTAATCCGAACTACTTCAAGGAAAACGAAGGCAATTTTGATGAAGTGCACATCACCGCAATCAACGATACCGCTGCCCGGATGAATTCCATGGTGACCGGGCAGGTTGATGCGATTGCGCGTTGTGACCTCAAGACTGCTGACCTGCTTGAGAAAAAGCCCGATGTCGATGTGCTTCAGGTTTCCGCCACCAAGCACTACACTTACCCGATGGATGTGCGGGTTGCGCCGTTCGACAATAATGACGTACGCTTGGCGCTGAAATACGGCATGGACCGTGAGGGCTTCGTCAATACTGTGCTTCGCGGATACGGCTCAGTAGGCAACGATCACCCCATCGCCTCGACCCAGAATTACCATGCGTCCGACCTGCCTCAACGTCAATACGATATTGATAAAGCCAAATGGCATCTGAAACAGGCTGGTTACGATAGCCTGGATCTGGAACTGTCTGCAGCCGATGCCGCATTTGGCGGCGCCGTGGAAGCCTCGGAGTTGTACGCCGAAGCGCTTCGTCCGGCCGGGATCAATCTGACTGTCAAACGGGTATCGCCGGACGGCTATTGGGATAATGTCTGGATGAATGTGCCGTGGTCAGCATGCTACTGGAGCGGTCGCCCGACTGCCGACTGGATGTTCACCCTTGGCTACAAGGCCGGCGGTAACTGGACTGACACCTTCTGGAATCATGCCCGTTTTGAAGAGTTGCTGGTCATGGGCCGCGCTGAACTCGACGAAGCAAAGCGAAGCGACATATATATTGAAATGCAGACTATCCTCAGTAACGAAGGCGGTGTGGTTGTGCCCTGTTTCACCAACAATGTCGATGCCGCTTCCACCGCAATTGGCAAACCGGCCAAGCTCGCAGCTAACTGGGAGCTTGATGGCGCCCGAAGCGCTGCGCGCTGGTGGTTCGCATAATCTCCACCGATTGTGTTTACAGCCTGGTTTTACGGTTTAGTAGTGTTGTAAAACGAAAAGGCGGTCAGGAATCCCTGATCGCCTTTTTATTTTCTGTCACACCTTGAGTTCCAGCTGTCTGCCCGGATGAAAAACCCTTTATTTCGTATGATCGCCAACCGGGTCGGCCTCGGCCTGTTCACCCTGCTGGCGATTTCATTGCTGATTACCGTCGGCGTGGAATTGCTTTCCGGCGATGTCTGTACCGCGATCATGGGGCAGATGGCTACTCCGGAAACGGTCGCTGCCTGTCATGCGAAACTGAATCTGGATCGGCCCATGATGGTGCGCTATCTGGAATGGTTATTCAATTTCCTGCAGGGAGATATGGGTAGTTCCCTGGCCAATGATAGAACCGTCCAGGAGTTGATCAGCGCCAGAATCGGTAACACACTTTATCTCGCCGCGCTATCATCCCTGGTGGCCATCCCTCTGGGCATAATGTTGGGTATTGTGGCTGCGCTTTATCGAAACACCGGATTTGATCGCGGTATTTCAGTCACAACCCTGAGCACAATTTCGGTCCCTGATTTTTTCGTGGCCTATATCCTGATGGCCCTGTTCGCGGTCAAGTTCAACCTGTTCCCGGCTATTTCAAACGTCTCGCCAGACATGGGATTCTGGCAACGGTTTTATGTGTCAGGGCTGCCGGTATTCACCTTGACACTGATCTCTGTCGCGCACCTGATGCGAATGACACGTGCTTCCATCGTTAACCTGCTGGCAAGCCCGTATATCGAAATGGCGAAACTGAAAGGCATCAAGCCTGCCAGAGTGATCGTAAAACATGCCCTGCCCAATGCCTGGGCGCCGATTATCCAGGTCGTCGTCCTCAATATCGCATTCATGGTGGTCGGCGTTGTGATCATAGAAGTGGTATTCGTTTATCCCGGCCTGGGGGCGCTGATGGTTGATTCAGTACAACTTCGAAACATGCCTGTGGTTCGAGCCACCGCAATGATCTTCGCGGCAGCCTATATCCTGCTGAATCTGTTAGCGGATGTGCTCTCCATCATCGCCAACCCAAGACTGCGGCACAGGAGATAGGGTTGAAATTTCTGGAATACGTCAAGGACCTCAACTGGAGCGCACGGGCCGGGTTGTTCATTATTCTTTTTTTCGCATTCTGCGCCATATTCGCGCCCTGGATCGCACCTTATGGAGAGAGCCAGATAGTAGGTGACGTGTGGGAACCGATTGGCGGAGAATTTATGTTCGGCACGGATGTCATCGGCAGGGATATGCTGTCCCGGCTGATTTTTGGCGCACGTAACACGATCGTACTCGCGCTGTTGACCACGATGTGTTCATTCACTCTCGGCGGTATAATGGGGTTCATCGCCGCGACAAAGGGCGGAATGATTGATCAGTTGCTGAGTCGAATCGTTGATATCGTCATCTCGGTACCGACGCTGATCTGTGCGTTGATTGTGGTATCCGCTGTCGGCACCTCCTTTCTCATTCTGGCCACCGTGATCGGCATCATCTATGCAATGCCGGTATACCGTATTGCCAGAGCAGTCGCAATGGACATCGAGGTGATGGACTATGTCGAAGTCGCCAGACTGCGCGGCGAAGGTCTGTGGTGGATCATGAAGCGGGAAATCCTGCCCAATGCGATGACCCCGCTGGCTGCCGAATTTGGCTTGCGATTCTGCTTTGTGTTCCTGCTGATCAGTGGTTTGAGCTTCCTCGGACTGGGATTACAACCTCCCCTTGCCGACTGGGGCGCGATGGTTCGCTCCAATTCCGAAGGGATTGCCTGGGGTTTCCTGCATCCCCTGATACCCGCTTCGTGTATCGCCCTGCTCACGATCGGTACTAACCTGCTGGTCGATTCTCTGGTGCATAAAGCCAGCGGTTTGCGCGATGACCACTGAGGCGACCATCAAAAATTATATCCATGACTGATCAACTACTGGAAATAAAGGATATTCTGATCGAAGCAGAGATCGATGGACAATGGACGCCGATCGTAAACAGTCTCTCCATGACCCTGGAACGCGGAGAAATCGTGGGTTTGATTGGCGAATCCGGCGCCGGAAAATCCACTTTCGGCCTCTGCGCCCTAGGCTATACCAAGCCCGGATGCCGTATCGTTTCAGGCTCAATCAAACTGGACGGGATGGAACTGACCGGTCAACCGGAATCTGTCCTGCGGAAAATTCGCGGCAACAAGGTTGCCTATGTAGCGCAAAGCGCCGCCGCTTCATTCAACCCGGCTCATACGCTTCTTGAACAATTTTCCGAAGCGCCGGTGCAACACGGCAAGATGAAAACCACCGAGGCAGGCATTCGCGGGCGGAAACTTTACAAACAGCTTAATTTACCTGAACCTGATACCATCGGTGAAAGATACCCGCATCAGGTTTCCGGGGGACAGTTGCAAAGAGCGATGACCGCCATGGCGCTCGGCTGCAATCCGGATATTATCATTTTTGATGAACCGACAACGGCACTTGATGTCACGACCCAGATTGAAGTGCTGTCGGCAATCAAGGAGTCGGTGAAAGCACGCAATGTCGCCGCTATCTACATTACCCATGATCTGGCCGTTGTTGCACAAATGGCTGACCGTATCATGGTACTTCGTTACGGCGATCTGATCGAGGAAGGCGATGCCCGTGAAATGCTGGCAAACCCGCAAGAAGATTATACGCGCAAGCTTTTGGCAGTCCGATCCTTGCGTGACCAAAGAGCGGCCGATGAGAGTGAAGATATCATACTGGAAGTGAAGAACATTACCGCACGCTACCCGGGAACAACGACAGATGTTCTGGAAAACATCAATATCAAACTGCAAAAAGGCAAGACAGTTGCAGTCGTTGGAGAATCAGGAAGCGGCAAAAGCACACTTGCCAGAGTGATTACCGGGCTATTGCCGCCGTCCGCAGGATCGATAACCTACCGGGGTGAAGTATTGCCTCCAGACCTGAAGGAAAAAAGCAAGGAAAATCTCCGTTCCATCCAGATGATTTACCAGATGGCCGATGTGGCCATGAATCCACGTCAACGAATCAGGGAGATTATTGGCCGCCCGCTGGAGTTCTATCATGATATTTCAGGCAAAGCCAACGAATCGAAGGTGCTCGAATTACTGGAGAAAATTGAAATTCCCGGTAGCTATATGGACAGATATCCGGCCCAGCTTTCCGGCGGGGAAAAACAGCGTATCTGCATTGCCCGTGCGCTGGCTGCTGACCCGGAACTGATCATCTGCGATGAGGTTACTTCCGCTCTGGATCAATTGGTTGCCGAAGGAATTCTGGACCTGCTGCAAAACCTGCAGAATGATCTCAACGTTTCCTACCTGTTTATCACTCATGATCTGGCAACGGTCAAGGCGATTGCAGATGAGATAGTGGTGATGTATCAGGGCAAAATTGTGGAGCAGGGTCCGAAGAAGCAAATCCTGGAACCTCCCTGGGAAGACTACACGGAGTTGTTATTGTCATCTGTCCCGGAAATGGACCCCGACTGGCTCGATGATCTGGTTCAACGACGATTGCGCGGCGAAGCCCCAACCGCCGACACTCTCAGGCAACGGTAACCAGACCGTCACCTGACCTGGATCGAATAATTTATAATTATTCGATCAGCTTTTGAAATTACCAAGCAAATAACCCCCGACGAGGACACAAGGTGATTGAAATTGGCACGATTGCGATAATTGACCGGCGCATGACCGATAACACGCTACATTTTTACCTGAATCGGATCGGGCAATTGATGCTGCTGATTGCGCTGTCGGTGATCGGGCACCTGATCACCTGATCCGGTTATTTGCCCTGGGGGAGAAAATTATGAAACGCGCCATAACCCTGTTTATTTTGATCGCCTTGGCTGTTCCAACACAAGGGCACGAAGGGGGATTGTCCCGAACGACCGGTTGCCACGGCAGTGAAGGTGAGCAGTATTCGCATTGGCACCACAGCGGGGTTAGCCAGAAGGACACGAGCAGCGTGATTCGTCCTTCGAATCAAGACCAGGGAGGGTCCAAAGGGTAGAACGACAATCCCAATTCGGGTAGTTATTGTCGATTGCTTTCGGGCCCGGGCCAAACATCGAAACCAAGTGCGGCAGCGACTCGCCCTTGTTGCGTATCCGTAGTGATGAACGAAATCTCCTGCGGTGCAGTTGCAGCATACAGAGCCGTTGCGACATGCCAAAGATCGCCGCCCCGCAAATAGCCAGCCGCCAAGGCCATATTGAATTCAGCTTCCAGTGGGCGGCTGGGAATGATCCAGTCAATCGCTGAAAGCAGAAGATTCGAGGGCGTGCAACTTTCGCGCCAACATGCAGAGCGGTATTCTGCTCCCAACAAATTGGATGAAGTCACCACCTGATACTGCTCAAGCCTTCTTATCAGAGCATCGGTGTTATGTTGTCTGAATTCAATTGAAACCAATACCGACGAATCAACATAGGCGGTAGTCATTCACCGTGCCGTTCGGTGAGGAATCGTTCAAGAGCGCCAGGTACATGCTGGCCGGACGGGAACACCTTTGGAGACACACCCGATCTTATCAATTCACCGCGCTTTTCGAGCTCGTCCAACCGCGCTTCCATCGGGTCGGTTGGGGTTGCTGGGTCCACCCGCCGACGATTGACCACAGAGCGCAGAATTCGGCGTGCCTCTTCTTCCATTGAGGTGCCTTGCTCTGCAGCACGTACGCGGAGTTCCTTTTTCACTCCGTCATCGAGATTGCGTATCGTGATGCTGACCATCAATATTCCTCCATTGGACATTAGCCTGAATAACTCATAAAGAGTGCCGGAGAAACCTGTATAATCCGTTATAATACAATGAGTTAAATTGATTTAAACGGAGATTTTTCCGATGATACATTGTACCCGGATAACGATTTCATTTCCAGTCCTTGAAACGACATAAAGTTGAAGCCCAATTCTCAGGCGATGAGACCACATCGGATGGCGGTGTGCGCGATATGGTTTCGGCCCTTTTGTTCTCGCTTGTAGTCTCGCTTGAATTGTCCGGTTCGCTCAATCCGGCGCATTCAGATCTTCCATAAGCGCATCGACAGTTTCAAAAGAACGTACTTTTCCGCTTCGGGCATCGCGCATGGCGGCGATGGTTTTGGCATTTGGAACCAGGGGATCGAACGGCAGCGCTTTTTCGGTTGCCACGCGCATCAACATCATTCGAAAAGCGTCGGACACGGTTAGACCCATGCTGGCAAGCACGACAGTAGCTTCATTTTTGATGTCCTCATCGATACGAGCGCGAACGACGGCATTTGCGGGCATGGCTTCATCCTCTGCAGAATCTGTGGGCCACATTGTAGCCCATTTATAGTTGACTTCCAAGAGAGTTGTCAGGGATTTGTCAGGAATAAATTATCTGTCCGGTTTCACACTACTCGATTCAGATCTGGATCACGTCAGGGAAGCCCTCGGCTCGCAACTCATCACCGACTTCTTCTTCCAGCATTTTAACCACATGCGGTGTCCAGGCATCACCGCCATACTTATCCCTTGATGCCTCGAACAGTGATTTGACCAGATGGGTCAGCTTGAGTGGAACTTGATATTTCTCCCCCAGATCGACAACAAAACCCAGGTCCTTCAATCCGAGATCAGTGGTAAACCCGGTGTTCAATGATCCATTCAGGATAACCGGCGCCCAGGTCCACAACAGAAGTGGCTGCAACAGCGCCTTGCCGGCTCAATCCGCTCACCCTGGAGGAGTCGAGGTCAAATACCACGATTGATTGATCCGCTTTCAACGCTACCGATGCAAGCCGGGCGCCAAGCTGTCCCAGGCCAATAAACCCCGGATTCATAGGGTGCAATTTCGCAGGATCTCAAGGAACAGGGATTTAATTTCCCTGGTTCTTTTTCAGGCCGATTTTCGCCCTGGCTTCATCGGCAGACAATGCGCGCCCACCCAGTCTGTTTATGATCTCAACCGCTCTTTGTACCAATTGACCATTGGTAGCCAATACGCCACGGTCAAGGTAAATGTTGTCTTCGAGACCGACCCGGACATTACCGCCCAGTACCATGGCCTGGGCGACCATCGGCATCTGCATTCTGGAAATACCGAATCCGGCCCACACTGCATTATCCGGCAACGCCTGTTTCATCGCCACCATGGTTTCGGTATCGGCTCCGGCGCCCCATGGGATGCCGAGACAAATCTGAAACATCGGTGGAGCATCGATCAATCCTTCATCGACCAATGATCTGGCCAACCGAATCTGGCCGAGGTCGAATACCTCCAGTTCGGGTTTGACCCCAAGTTGCTGGGTCATTTTCGCCATCTTCCTCAAATAAGCGGGCGTATTCAAATACAGGTCATTTGCATTTCCGAAAATCATGGCGCCACAGTCCAGACTGCATATTTCCGGCATACATTCAACCACATGGGCGAGTCGCTCCTCCGGCCCAACCATGTCCGTACCTGGTCCCGGCATTGAGGGGTCTTCCTCACTCGGCACCCAGTCTCCCCCCATTCCCGCGGTCAGATTAATGATGACATCAACATTACTTTCCCTCACACGCTCCACCGTTTCCCTGAACAGACCCACATCTCTCGACCCCTGACCGGTTTTCGGGTCGCGCACATGAATATGTGCAATCGCCGCACCGGCTCTGGCAGCCTTAATGGCTGCGTCGGCGATTTGCTCCGGAGTCACCGGCACCTTGTCACTTCGCCCTGTGGTATCGCCTGCCCCGGTCACCGCACAGGTTATGATCACTTCGCTATTCATATCGATGATTGCCCGTATGTAAAGCGGACATTCTATCAGATGGAATTACCACGGTATATCTCCGCAAACACCACTTTATTTCGTCATTCACACAGAGACAGGAATCCATAAAACCCCCGACAAGAGCCTGTCCTCGACTCGATCGGGGGATGGCCTGGAGTCCCCCTGAAAAGAGCCTGTCCTCGGCTTGATCAGGGGAAGGGTTGGAGGGTTTTCTGAAACATGCATTCCGCTCCAACCCTCGTCAATTCCGCCTCTACCCCCGTCATTCCCGCACAGGCGGGAATCCACAAACCGTTATTTCCGTTTCCCCACCATCATCCCGTCATTCCCGCCCCTCATTCCGTCATTCCCGCGAAGCTTGTCCTCAACCCCGATCAGGGAGCGGGAATCCACGTTTCAGACAATTCCGTCATACAAATCCAGCCACATCGGATTGGCCTTTTCTATTAACTCAACCTTCCACATTCGCTTCCATTTCTTCATCGCCTTCTCCCTGCCGATGGCGCTTCCCATTGTGTCGTGGACCTCATACCAGACCAGACTGTGAATACGATAGCGCTTGGTAAATCCCTCCACAAAGTCATTTCTGTGCCACCAGACACGCTGGACGAGATTGGCTGTCACGCCGATGTATAAAGTGCCATTCGGCTTGCTTGCCAGGATATAGACGCAGGGTGTTTTCAAAATATCAGACGCATGGATTCCCGCCCCCGATCAGGTCGAGGGCAGGCTTTGCGAGGGAATGACGGGATGAGACGCTGAAGGTCAAAACACCCAAACAAATGAACCAATCTGTCAACGAATTACTGAACACATACAGGAATGACAGAATTGGCTCGCTGACCCCCTCCCCGAAACTCTTGCTGATCTGCAACAGGACGGCAAGTTGACCGCCATTATTTTTCGACGTTGGAGACGTAGGCTTCCCAGTATTCGCGTGACAGTTTCTGCGCCTCGGCAATCCCGGTGGATGTCATGTCTTTGGCAATCCTTTCTTTTGCTTTTTGTGCGTCGTCATAGCCTTGTGCAGCAGCAACACTGAACCAGGCATAGGCTTGCACATGATCTTCGGGAATCCCTTCGCCCTTAGCATACATCAAACCGAGATAGTGCTGCCCCGCGACACTTCCCTGCTCGGCAGCCTTGCGGTACCAGTACACGGCCTTGGCATCATCCTCGGGAATCCCTTCGCCACGACTATACATGGAACCGAGATTGTACTGCGCCCCGGTATCTCCCTGCACGGCAGCCTTGCGGTACCAATACACGGCCCTGGCATCATCCTCGGGAACGCCTTGCCCACTGTTATACATAAAACCGAGATAGTTCTGCGCCTGGGCGTGTCCCTGCTCGGCTGCCTTGCGGAACCAATGCACGGCTTTGGCATCATTCTCGGGAATCTCTTCACCGTCGGCATATTTGACACCAAGAATGTACTGCATCCAAGCCTCTCCCTGCTCGGCAGCCTTGTGGTACCAATGCACGGCCTTGGCATCATCTTCGGGAACCCCTTCGCCATTGGCATACATGAGACCGAGATTGTTCTGCGCCGCGACGTCTCCCCGCTCGGCAGCCTTGCGGTACCAGTACACGGCCTTGGCATCATCTGCGGGAACCCCTTTGCCATTGGCATACATAATACCGAGATAGTTCTGTGCCGAGACGTGTCCCTGCTCGGCGGCCTTGCGGAACCAATGCACGGCCTCGGCATCATCTGCGGGAACCCCTTCACCATTGACATACATAATACCGAGATAGTTCTGTGCCGAGACGTATCCCTGTTCGGCCGCCTTGCGAAACCAGTGCACCGCCTTGGTATCATCTTCGGGAACCCCTTTGCCATTGGCGTACATGACACCAAGCTTGTACTGCGCTGAAGCGTTCCCCTGTTCGGCGGCCTTGCGGTACCAGTGCACCGCCTTTGCATCATCTGCGGGAATCCCCTTGGCGTAGAAGTACGCCTTGCCAGTGTAGTACATGGTGCCGAGCTCGTACTGCGCCCAAACATTCCCCTGCTCGGCAGCCTTGCGTAACCAGTGTACGGCCTTGGCGCCATCCGTGGGAACCCCATGACCATAGGCGTACATGGAACCGAGATCATACTGTGCCTCAGCATCTCCCTGCTCTGCGGCCGTTTTCAAAGCCTCCAACTCACCTGCAGCATGTACAGAACATGTAAATAACAGCAAACAGATTAGCAGCGACCTGAACATGGTTGGATTATATCTCTTTCACCAATCGGTGTAATGTGCAGGCATACAAACCACCTCCGATTCTTCATCATTAAATGTACAATCGCATCCGATACTAGGGAAACTCATACCATGAGTAGCAACACCAACAAGAGGCCAACGGAACCCAGGGTTTGCCCGGAGTGCGGCCACGTATTCCAGGGCCATGGTTGGGATGGAATAGATGCCCATTGGCGGTCAAAGCATGAAGATGTGATGCCCTACAAGAAGGCATGGCATCTTTTGAAGGATGGAAAATACAAGGCTCGTCGGCGCTAAGCCGAATTGGCGATTGTTCTTTTGATTTTTTGCATCGCCACCGCCTTGTGCTGCGGCAATGCCGCCCCAACCATCGTCATTCCCGCGCAAGCGGGAATCCATGTTTGACACCCCCCCGACTTTGGGGGAACCCTGACGACGGTGGGGAAACGGAAATAACGGTTTGTGGATTCCCGCTTGCGCGGGAATGACGGGGTGGAGGCGGGAATGACGGGATGGAGACAGGAATGACGGGGTGGAGACAGGAATGACGACTTATGGTGAAAGCATCATCTGGAAATGTTTTCCAGTTGTTTGCTTATCACATTCAGTTTTGCCACTATCTCATTCTGTCGGGCCCTGAGATCCGCCAATTCGGCTTTTTGATCGCCTTCATGTTCGGCTTGCATCGCAGACACAATAATCCCGATAAACAGATTAAGCACCGTAAATGATGTGCACAATATAAATACTACAAAAAAGAACCAGGCCATCGGGAACACTTCCATCACCGGTCGCACAATGCCCATCGACCAACTCTCAAGGGTCATGATTTGAAACAGTGAGTAAGCTGACAAGCCAATTGAACCAAACCAGTCCGGGAAATCACCTCCATACAACTTCGTCGCCATTACAGAAAATACGTAAAAAACCAGCAACAGCAAAGCGGTTATTGAACCCATTCCAGGCAAGGCTGCAATGAGCCCTCCCACAACCCGTTTAAGAGACGGCACAACACTGATCAAACGAAGTACTCTTAAAATCCTCAGCGCTCTCAATACAGAAAGATTTCCACCCGCTGGAATCAATGAAATGGCAACCACCAGGAAATCAAAAATCCTCCATGGATCGCGAATGAAGCTTGATCGATAGATAATCAGTTTGGCCGAAACTTCGACGGTGAATATCCCCAGGATGACTTTATCCAGAATGATCAGAACCGGCCCCACCCGGCTCATCAAACCAGCATCGGTTTCCAGCCCCAGGATAATCCCGTTAATCACAATCAGTACAAGAATAAAAATCTCAAACTTGCGACTTTCCAGCAATTCTTTCATTTCTTTCATGTTTCTTTTCATTGAGGCTTTCACTTAGGTTGCACCGATTGTGTCAGATTACAGTGAGGCCCCGCAAAGAGCGGCCTGCCTGAATACATCCATTCTATACATCTATTCCCGACGTTTGGCCAGATAGATGCCCCGCCACACCAAACCTGCCGCCAGCATCAGATAGACCACTACCAGATGCAAGGGCAGTCCATGGTGACCGAATTCCTCCATTACCAGCCCACCGGACACCGAGCCTAAAAGAGCGCCTATACCCCACATCAGCGCGAATGAAGCAGAGCCGTTTATCAAGTCAATCCCTTCAAATCGATCTCCCAGTGAAGTCAGCGTTACGGTATAGACTCCATAACCGGCAGCCCCCGCCAAAATTACCACAGGCCACATCAACGGGGTTGCCATCACCGTTGGCAGAATCAACAACATCAGTGAAGTAACCAGCGCACAACCCGCCATTACCAGTCGATGGGGAAATTTATCCGCCAACCAGCCAACAGGGAACTGTAAAACCGTATTACCGACGATCAGCGCCGCGAGCAGCAAAGCTGAAGCAGTCAACGTCAGACCGGATTGAATCCCATAGACGGGTAACAGTGACAGCGTTGCCGCATCAAAAATGGCAAACACAAAAACACAGGCCAGTAACATAGGAGCCATGGGGGCGAAATCCATAATGCCTGTCTTTCTGGATTTTTCCTGGGTCGTGAGCTTCCCTTCCCGCAGCAAACAAAGCGGCAACACACCAAGCAAAACCACAAACCCACCAATAACGAACGGCATCCAGCCTTGTATGCCTATCCAGCTTATTATGGCGGGGCCTGCACCAAAGCTCGCTGATAGAACACTGCTGTAGATTGCAACAATTTTCCCTCGATGAGCATTGCCTGCAAACTTGACTATCCACATTTCGCTCAGAACAAACAGCGTGGAAATCGACATTCCCTGGAGTGTGCGCAGGATGAACCAGGATTCCAGAGTGTCGAAAATCTTGTAACTGATCAGCAGGATACTGGTTGCCAGGGCCGCTGCAATGGCGACGTTTCGCGACCCGAATTTTCTGGCTACTATCGGAATCACCGGCGAAGACAACAGTATTCCGATTGGCATCATTGCCGAATTTATGCCTATCATTCTGGTAGAAACCCCTCTCGACTCCAGGATCAGTGACAACAGAGGATAAGTCATGCCGAATGCCAGACCGAACACACAAATGGCAGAACATGCTGCAATCAAATTGCGTAAATTCATTTGCGAAACCATCTATGAATCGACCACCTGGCGAGTCTCAACATCATTAGACCAGCATCCTTCCGTAACCCGATCATTGCCATCCAGATCCTTGTGTGTGACCACCCTGGAAAACCCCCTGTCGATCATTTTCTCTCTCACTTGGCTGGCCTGCCGGCAGCCGTGTTCAAGTATCAGCCAGCCCCGGCATTCAAGAAATCCGGGGGCGGCTTCAACAATTTCTCTTAACGAGGCGAATCCCTGGTTCTTTGCGACCAATGCGCTGGTCGGCTCAAAACGCAAGTCACCCTGGGTCAGGTGAATATCATCAGGCGCAATATAAGGCGGATTGGAGCAAATCAGGTCAAACCGGCCTTCTTCGATACAATCGAACCAGTTGCTCTTTATCCACTGAATATTTTTCAACCCGAGGTTCTGCTGATTGGATTTTGCGACCTCAAGCGGAGACTCGTTCATATCTGTTGCAACGATCTTGGCCCCGGGCAATTCCGAAGCCAATGCCAGCGCCACTGCGCCGCTGCCCGTACCCGGTTCGAGAATTCTCGGCTTGTCGATCCCGGCTAGGGCGGACAGGGATCTTTCGACCAGTAGTTCCGTTTCGTGTCTGGGAATCAATACCCTGTCATCCACTTTCAGATCCAGCGACCAGAATTCCCGGGAATTCGTAATATACGCAATCGGGGCGCCTCTCATGCGCATCAATACCAGTGATTTGAATTCTTTTTCTTCTTTCCCGGATAGTTGTCGGTCGCTGTTCGCGATCAGGGATGCCAAATCAATACCGAGCAGATAACACAGGATTATCTTCGAATCCGGGGCGCCGCTCTCAACCGATGGCAATTGCCTGTCAGACCAGCGCAACCACTCATCGACTGTCATTGTGTCAAATCCGACGAGAGACAGACAGGCTCTCAGGCCTGATTCAAATCTGCCAAAAGGTGTGCCTGATGTTCGGATATCAACGGCACAATAACCAGATCAACACGTCCCTTGAGCACTTCATCCAGCTTGTACAATGTCAGGTTGATGCGATGGTCTGTGATTCTCCCTTGTGGGAAATTATAGGTCCGGATACGTTCAGATCGATCACCACTGCCCACCAATGACTTTCGGGTACTGGCCTGTTCACGCTGCTGCTGTTGAATTTGCGCTTCCAGCAAGCGGGATTTCAACACGGCCATTGCACGCGCCCGATTCTTGTGTTGAGACCGTTCATCCTGACATTCGACCACAACCCCGGTAGACAAATGGGTGATGCGTATAGCAGAATCGGTTTTATTGACATGCTGTCCCCCTGCCCCGGAAGCCCTGAACGTATCGACACGAATATCCGATGGGTCAATCTCGATTTCATCCATTTCATCCGCTTCCGGCATGACTGCAACCGTACACGCGGAAGTGTGTATACGACCCTGAGACTCGGTTTCCGGTACACGCTGTACCCGGTGGGCGCCCGATTCAAATTTCAGTCTTGAATAAGCGCCCAACCCCTCTATTCTGGCGATAATTTCCTTGTATCCCCCATGTTCTCCTTCACTACTGCTCATCACCTCTACTTTCCACTTACGACATTCTGCATAGGAATAATACATTTTATAAAGGTCGCCAGCGAACAGCGCGGCCTCATCTCCGCCGGTTCCTGCCCTGATCTCAAGAAAAATATTTCTGGAATCATTCGGGTTTCTGGTCAGCAAAAGCTGCTGCAAGCTGCTTTCGCATGCCCCCATCGATTGCTCCAGGGTGGGTAATTCCTCTCTCGCCATGCCCCGGATCTGGCTGTCTGAATCTTCCAGCATTGTTCGAGTTTCAGTCATTTCATCATCCAGCTTCCGCCAGGTTTCAAACGCTTTGACAATAGGCAGTATTTCCGACAATTCGATCGACAATTTGCGAAACTGGCTCTGGTCGGAAATAATATCGGGATCAGACAAAAGTACATTGATCTCTTCATGACGATCAACAACCTGAAGTAACTTGTGTTTGGTGGAAGAATGCATTGCAAGACTGCGACAGGAAAATGATTATAGATTGAACAGCTTCCTGGCTGCTGCAATCACACTTGCATCCCCTTCAATTTCGGCCTGATTGATGACCTGGCTGGGATGATGGGCTACCTTGTTGATCAGGTCACGTGCAAGCTGCTCAACCACCTGGGCAGGAACCGTACCATTTTCCAATCTCTTAAGTGCGCGCTCAAGTTCTGCCTGCTTCAACTCGTCAAGCCCTTCCCTGAAAGATTTAATGGCCGGAACCGAATGCAGGGAACGCATCCAGCGCATGAATTTGACGACCTGGAAGTCGATAATATTTTCGGCTTCTTTTGAGGCCTGCAAGCGCATCGTCCGGTTCTCATCGACAATCGATTTCAAGTCATCAACAGTATACAGGTACGCATCTTTCAACCGGGCCACCTCTGCCTCGACGTCACGTGGCACAGCAAGGTCAAGAATGAACATCGGAGCATGTTTCCTTTTCCTCAAGGCGGCTTCAATTGCGCCTTTCCCGAGAATCGGCAAAGTACTGGCAGTCGAGGTCACCACTATATCGGCTTCTGGCAATCGATCTGGAATTTGTGCCAGGGAGATCGCCTCACTACCCACTTCCCTGACCAGTGCCTGTGCTTTTTTTACCGAACGATTGGCAATAATAATGTGCCGGACCTGGTTCTGTTTAAGATGACGGGCAACCAGTTCGATCATTTCTCCGGCCCCAATCAACAACACCGTTTGATCTTCGAGTCGAGTAAATACCCGTTTCGCCAGACTGACCCCCGAATAGGCTACGGAAACCGCATTGGCGCCGATATTGGTATCTGTCCTGACCAGTTTGGCCACATTGAAGGTGTGCTGGAACAGTCGATTCAGAATCTTGCCGGTGGCGCCGACCCTGGCTGCCGTCTGAAACGCATCTTTCATCTGGCCGAGGATCTGGGGTTCACCCAGCACCATCGAATCAAGACCGGATGCCACCCTGAAGGCATGCTTGACGGCTTCTTCGTTGGGGAACTGATAGACGATCTCCTTCAGGATTGAAGGCTCAAGCCCGCTGTAGCCCGATAACCAGGCAAGAATCTCCCCTCGGTTATCCCGCTCCTGCCTGCAGTAGATTTCAGTGCGATTACAGGTGGACAAAATGGTAGCTTCACTGGCGCCCACTGTTTCGGTCAGTTCAGTGAGCGCCTGCTGGATCAGGTCTGAACTGAACGCGGCCCTCTCCCTCACTTCGATGGGGGCAGTATTATGATTCAGGCCTAATGCCAGCAGGTGCATGGTTCAGATTGAGCTAAATGGTGAAGTTTTGTCAGATTCCGGTAAAATCAGGGTGTAATAGATGTTGCAATTCAATCGGCACAGTCGCATATTATATTCCGGTTCGATAAATAAATCCCTGCGAACCTGTATGCGAACTGCTGTCAGGCTCAAGTCCATAATCTTACGATCCATCAAATATTAATGGCGCCTTATACTCCAGCATCCCTTTCAATCAGAACAATGAGAACCATTATCCTTGCCGGACTGCTCGTAGCGCTCTGGGGCTGCCAGACGACCCGGCAAGACATACAGGAAGACAAAATCGGAACGACTGATACCCCTATTAATCCATACCCGATTTATCCATCTGCAGATCAGCAGGCCCGGATTCATGGTCAGCCGCAACCTGATACTGAACTGCTCTATAACGTAATCGTGGCGTTCATTGCGGCGCAAAGAAATCAACCTGAAATCGCGCTGGAATACCTCTCCCGGGCAGCCTGGCAATGGCCGGAGCGCCGTCTGATCGCCGAGTCAATCGGGATTGCCATGGCCAACCAGGAATATCAACAGGCGGTCGACCTTGCTCAATTACTGGAGACACTTGAACCCGATGATTATCTGATCACTCTCTCTGTCGCCAAAGCAAAATTTCGTCTTGGTGAAATTGAATCCGGCCTTGATCTGCTTGCTGACCTGACCAGAAGATGCAACCAGAATCATGGTTATATTTTCCAGGCTATTGCCTCATTGCTCACCTCCGAAGAGAATGTTGCCTTGTTCGCCCCATTCCAGAGGTTGGTCGAAACCCGGTCTGACAACCCGGCATTACAGATGACGGCTGCTTTCGTCGCCTCCAGGCAGAATCAGCCGGACCGGTATGTCGAACAACTGAACAAGGTACTCGCACTCGAACCTGACTGGGAATTTCCTGCTATCTTGATCTTGATGCAACTCAGCTATGGCAGCAGCGATGATGTTGCCGGAGAAAATGAAAATGCAGCAGACAGATATGCCAGCAAGTATGCAATTGAACACCTGGAAGCTCATCCTGAACAAATAAAGTTCCGCCTACAGTTTGCACGCCACCTGATCCGCAATGGCGACCTCAATTCCGCTCTTGATCAGTTAAACATCACGCTCGATAAAAACCCGGATTCATTGGACGCACTTTATGCAGCAGGAGTCGTCTATTTTGAAAAGGATGATCTGGTCAACTCAAGGGATTTATTCGTCCGCTGCCTGAAACTGGACCCGGGTAACAGTCAAGCACGAATATATCTTTCTGACATCGAATACAGACAAGGTAATTATGTTGCCGCGTCGAACTACCTGTATGGCGTCACCTCACAGCAATTTTATCTGGACGCACAGATCAGACTGGCAATCATTGTGGCGAAACGATATGAAGTGGAATCGGGGGTCAGGCACCTGCAACAAATTGATGTAGTGTCTGATGAAGACAGAATCCACTTGATATTGCAACAGGATTTACTACTAAGGGAATATGATCGGTATGATCGATCAAAACAAGTACTGGACAGGGGGTTGAAACGATTCCCCGATCATCCTGACCTGCTCTACAACCGTGGTCTGGTGACCGCAAAATTGGACCTGCTTGAATTACACGAGCAGGACATGCGCAAGTTGATTGAAATCGAACCGGACAACGCCCACGCCTATAACGCTTATGGTTATACCCTTGCTGACAAGACCGACCGGCTTGAAGAGGCGATGGCCCTGATTAAAAAGGCAAATGCCCTGCTGCCGGACAATCCATTCATTCTCGACAGTATGGGCTGGGTTCATTTTCGACTGGGCAATAACAGCAAGGCAATCGATTATCTTCTGCTCGCTCTGGGTGCACGTCAGGACGCAGAAATCGCCGCGCACCTCGGTGAAGTATTGTGGGTCACCGGAAACAGAGAGGAAGCGCGTAAAATCTGGGACAAAGGGACTGAATGGGAACCCGAGAACGGAGTTCTGAAACAAACCATTGAACGACTCTCGCACTAACACCCAAATTCCCGGAATATTCGCAATCGTTTTGATTGTCATCCTGGCTGGTTGTACGACAATACCAGAACACAAACCGGTATCGGAAGACCAGCTTCAGCAGCTCTGGCATCAACATCAGTCAATCAATGCTCAAATATCGAGTTGGTCGTTGAAGGGCAAAATAGGTGTCAAGACCGGAACGAAGGGCGGCTCTGCGACATTAAACTGGTCGTATGCGCCCGCTGACCAGAACATCGAATTATACGGCCCATTTGGCGGCGGCCGGATTCTCATTGAAGCGTCCGCGACCTCGGCCACGCTGAGGGATGCCGGAGGACATGTGATAAATGGCGAATCCGCTGAACAGGTTCTCTATGAACGGCTGGGCTGGCATGTCCCTTTTGATGAATTGGAGATGTGGTCCCGCGGGCTACCGGGTGAGGGTGCGAGCAATTTAAAAATCAATGGTTCCGGGCGCTTGCTGAGTTTCAATCAGGGAATCTGGCATGTTGAATACGATCAATATCGCTCAGTTCTGAAGTTCACATTACCGTGGAGATTTACGGTCTCTTCGCTGCCCGGAGAAGTCGAATTTTTTGACGATAATGGAAATTACCTTGGGGATGAGTTAAAGGTCAAGGTTATTCTGAAGCGCTGGTGGGATATCAAGTCGAATCAATAGCGATGCCCGGAAACATTCCCGATTCTCTGGTTTTACGGTCACCCGCAAAAATAAACCTGTTTTTACATGTAACCGGGAAACGCGACGATGGTTACCATGAACTGGAAACCGTATTCCAGTTCCTGGATTACCGGGATTTATTGCGATTCGAGTTAACCGGCGAGTCAGGAATAGTCCGCATTGACGATCATCCTTATCTCCTGCCTCAATCCGACCTGATTATCCGTTCAGCCGAGCTGTTGACTTCGACCCTGGGTTTGAAAAACCCTGCCGGGGTTAAAGTGACTCTGACCAAGGTGATACCACCCGGTTCAGGCATGGGAGGAGGCAGCTCAAATGCGGCAACCACATTGCTTGCATTGAACAGATTGTGGAATCTGCATCTGACCCGGCCTGAACTTCAGTCGTTGGCGAAACAGTTGGGCGCCGACGTGCCAGTTTTCATTTGCGGACATTCATGCTGGGCCACAGGAATCGGCGATGAGTTTGAAAGATTCGACCCTGAGCAACATTGGTACTGTATTTGTGTTCCTGAAGTGTTTGCCTCCACTGAAGTGGTTTTTCATCACCCCGACCTTTGCCGCAATCACCCGCCTGTTTCAAAGCTCGAATTTCGCCAGGGCAAGGTCTGCAATGACCTGGAAGCCGTATCCAGAAGCCTGTACCCCGAAATAGAAGAATCCCTTGAATTGCTCAATCAGTACGGCCAGGCCAGAATGAACGGCAGTGGCGCTTCAGTTTTTCTTCAATGCGAATCCGAGGTCATCGCAAGACAAATCCGGGACAAGATGCCTGACCACCTTCATTGCATAGTGGCCCGTAGCCTGAACAATATCCGTGACTACTGAATGGATCAGAATCTTTCTCCGAGTTTATGCCTGGCTGCATACAGCGCTATGAAGTCATAGGCGATAAACGCACCGAGCAACGAGGTAATCTCTGCGTGGTCGTAAGGAGGAGAAACTTCCACCAGGTCCATTCCCACCAGGTTCAGTCCTCTCAAACTGCGAAGAATCTGTAATGCCTGGGCTGAACTCAACCCCCCACAGACCGGCGTGCCCGTACCCGGAGCAAAGGCCGGGTCAACACAATCAATATCAAAAGTCAGGTAGGTTTTCCTGTTGTTGAGGATTTTCCTGATCTGTTTGACCAGAACCTCGACACCATTGGCATGAATCCAGCCGGCATCAAAAATATTGAAGCCGAGAGGCTCATCGTTGGTCGTTCTTATTCCTACCTGGACAGACTCTTCAGGGATGACCAGGCCCTCCTTTACAGCGTGGAAGAACATCGTGCCATGGTCTATCCGGCCGTCTTCATCATTCCAGGTATCGGTATGGGCATCAAAATGCAATAACGAAACCGGACCATGCTTCTTAACGTGTGCACGCAATATCGGCAAAGTAATGAAATGATCACCGCCCAGAGACAGCGCCGCCGTATCCGCATCCAGTATCGATTCAATATGAGCCTGAATCTGATCGGGCACGGCTTCAGGGCGGCCATGATCAAACAGGCAATCTCCATAATCCACTATTTTCAGCAACTCCATCGCATCAAATTCCCAGGGCCAGTTCCGTTGCCAGGCGACTTCCGTAGATGCCGACCGAATCCCCCGAGGGCCGAAACGCGTACCGGGACGATGGGTCGTCGAAGTATCAAACGGAATCCCTGTTATCGCAAGTTCTGCATTGCGAAGATCTTTGGAGTATTTGCGTCGGGCAAAGCTCAATACCCCGGAATAATTCGGTTCCGGGTTGACACCACTCAGGGAATCAGCGGTAATTGCCTGATCGATATAATTCGCCATCCTGATTGTATACAGTAAATTGAGTCCGGGAGTCTATCAGGACAAGTTTGTCAATTCGAGTTTTATTGTTTGATTGTTAGCGCAAAGTAGTAATGTCCCCTTTGAGCAATTTTAATATGTCCCAGACTGTGTGAAATCCCGGTCAGGTCCCGGCCATGCGCTTCGCCAGCTCCCAGTCGCCTTTGACCACATAAACCCCCTCAAACCCTGGTACATCCCCAGGGGACTTGACACAAGTGATCTAAAAATTCATTCCCACATTGATGACACCTGAATAATCTTCACCACCTGAGTTGAAATCCTGGCGTGCTGAAAGCTCTGCGCTGAACTTGAAGGGTCCTTTATTCCAGGTACCACTCAGGCTCAAAAGAGCGCTGCTTTTCTCAGGTTCAGCGCTTAACCTCTCACCGGATACCAGAGTTACCGTTTCCGAATCACCGAACTTCTGTTCAAAGTCCAGCGAGCCACGCAGTAAAAGCTCCCCGCCATACTCTGTCCGCACCGTCTCAGCCATCACGCCCAAGCCACCTGTGAATCGATCCGTATTGGAAAACGAAACCCGTGAGTCCACAGCATCCGTGAATTTGTCTACCGAAATCCTCGTGTGGCCCAGCCAGGCTCGGGGGGTCCAATGCAGGTTCTCACTCAGAGTCATGCGTCGACCTGCCTCAACGTGCACGGATTGCCCATTTGCATCTCCATTCGATTTGAGCCGCCCTATTGTGTTGGATGAAAGGTCAATGTCGTAGTCGGTCAGCGATAAACGGCCGGTTGCGTAGTAGTCGTTCTCACTGCTCCAATAAGCATCC
The DNA here is from genome assembly GCA_963663315.1 of Arenicellales bacterium. Taxonomy (GTDB): domain Bacteria; phylum Pseudomonadota; class Gammaproteobacteria; order Arenicellales; family Poriferihabitantaceae. The sequence continues at coordinate 1,903,914 of OY760176.1, forward strand.
ACCGACAGGCCCGTTCCTGTCACGCGGATATCCCCGCCATTTACCGGCGAATAAACCTCCGCAGAACCGGTGACGTGATGCATTGAGGCCCAAATGTCCAAATTCTCGAACAGGGGAATATTCACACCCGCCTCCACAGCAAACCGATCCGCATCATAGTTCGCATTCACAGTCGAGCGTTTAAACTCTTGCGATCCTGTGCTCCCCAGGAGCCTGATGTATACAGGCGATTCGGGTAAGAAAAGACGCTGCCTGGTTGGCTCCCATTTTTGCATGCGGAGCATGAAATCGGGTAATACCTCATACAGGGCCGCGCGCGGTGCATATTCCTCCATGAACATGGGCATCTCAGGTTCCACAGGCATCTCTGGCTCCACAGGCATCTCTGGCTCCACAGGCATCTCTGGCTCCACAGGCATCTCTGGCTCCACCGGAGCAGAACAGTCCGGTGGCGTGCCAATTTGTCCGGCGGGGCACATCGGAGGCGGAGGCGGCCTGGGTCTTCGGGTCTCGGTGAAGTCCTCAGCTGAGAAGTCCCGGTCAGCAGCGGGAGCGGGGGGGGGGGGGGGGGGGGGGGGGGTGTCAGACGCCTCCGTAATCCAGTTCGCGGGATCCGGGTCTGTACGATCCGTCACCCTGACGCCCGGCCCGGCCATAGTGACGTTCCAGACGCCGTTGCGAGCTACCGCGTCGGGGACGACGCCCGTCTCACCCTCATGCAGCACGATATCGTTGACCGCGATGGTGGTCTCGCCCCCGTCGTTGATGATCCAGTTGTTGCCGATGGCCTGCTCAACCTTGCGTCCGCCGAGATTCATGTCGACCCGGAGCTTGGGTTTGATGACCGGGTCCACCAGTGGATCGGCGCCCGGCGTGTCGCCTGTCGCGAGAATCGCAATCCCTGAATCAGCACCAATACTTCCACGTGGGCCGATAATTACCTTGCCGCCGTTCGAAAGATAGATCCCCGCACCGGAGCCCGAGCCCCCGGTCACCCGCCCGTTCACTGTGACCGTCTGGCGGCGATAGCCGTCTTCGTCCAGTCCCACAAATCCGCTACTGCCCGTGCCTATCCTGACCCCATGGGCGTTCTCCCCACTGGCGGTGATGTCACCTCCCACTGTGATCGTGATGGACCGGGTATCATCCATGACATCTGCCTTTGTATTTCGTGCATCAATACCATGTCCGCTAAGACCCGTATTCGTAATGGAACTGCCCTTATGGGTGGTAACCTGGATGTTGCCTGTTCCGGCTGAGAATGCACGCAGGCCATACGAGAATGCACCATTTGTACTGATAGCAGTGCCCGAACGAGCGTCAATGATGATGTCTCCGTCACCGGTGTGGTAGCCAAAGGCGCCGTGGCTAAGAGTATAGCTTTGGCTTGGCACCAACTGTTCGCCATTCGTTTCGATTGTGACATCCTTAAGATTAATCCTGACATCGCCCGTGGCACCCTCCGAACCACCATGCCAGCCAAGAATGCCTTCCGCCCGGTAATGGTTCGTCGTTATTTGACCCGCTGGATAGTTATGGTGACATCACCGTTGCCACGCAAGCGTTGGGCGAAGACAGCATCGGCACCGGGGCCCCCCGTCGATATATTGGTGTTTGTCAGGGTGACCATGACATTGCCTTCCCCATCGGTTTGGTTAAATGCAAAAAGGCCGATAGGAGGATCAGTACCAACTGAACCATCATATGTCGTCCTGATGTCTGCATTTGTGGCATGAATAACGACATCGCCCGACTCTCCTGTCCCAGTACCTGAGCCGTGAATGCCATTAATGCCGCGGGCACGGGAACCTGCTGTCGTGGTCACACCGCCTGTTACGGTGATGATGACGTCTCCTTCGGTCCTCTCAGCATGCCCATTAATACCAAAACCGAAGTCACCCGTCGTCATGATATCCGTATTGTCTACAGTAATTTCAAGGTTTCCCGTGTTTATTGCCGAACCGAGGGAGATGTCTCCATCGTGATAGCCTCTTATACCAGCGTTATTCCTACCCGCCGTGGTGATCTGACTATCGCTAACCCTGATTTCGACATTGTAGGTGCCGTCATAGGGAGCAAGTGTGTCGTCTAAAAAATATTGACTGGCCGAGATTCCATGGGCAATATTTACAGTTGAATGGGCCGTAGTGATGTCAACGTTGGTAATGGTTAAATCAATACTGCCCTTGCCGTGACTGAGAGCAGAAATGCCGTTGGCTTGGCTGCCACTCGTGGTGATCGTTTTGTTATCCTCGGTTCCAGTAACAATAATAGTGATGTCTCCTTCACCCTGATGATGACCAAGAATGCCGGGGTCAGTGTCACCGGTAGTAGTGATGTTGACCCCGCTAGAAAGGTCAATATCGATGGGTATCCTGGAAGTGGAAGCTTCCCTACATTCAATCCACTGTCCTGCTGTCAGCGTGTCACTGCAGACAGCCTCAGCCTGCACTTGATCTGCCCCTAAAGTGACCAGGATCAGTACAGCGATGGGTATAAGTCTAAGACTGGTAGTCATACAATTTCCTCGTGATGCTCGTGTTCGATACGTTGATGTCGATGCCGCCGGTGTGGGGAAGAGCGCCGACAATGCCTTTGGCTCATGGCCCCTCCGTCATGTCTACTCGCAGATTTAGTTCGCCGACATGTAGAACTCGCTTGGTTTCGAATAAGGGGACACAGGGATGCCGTAAAATCTGTTTTGCCGAAAGCCAAGCTGTCGTTGCCGACCGTGGTGATCGCGGCGCCCCGGACATTGATTTCGGGATCGCCTTCAGGTTCGGTGTATAAGCCCCAGGCGCCACCGGCTCTATTACCGCCCGTCGAAATGGTGACGTTCGTCGCAGGATTGGTGGCGCTGGCGCTACTGGCGAGAACCCCGCTGGCCGACAGTGACGCTCCTGCGCCAGGGAAAAGGATCGCTTCTTCGTTAAGAGCGTGACAAACTGCCCCGCGAAGTCTTTCGATGGACTCTGATGACATTATTCTTAATTATTATTGACTTATTCTTGATTATTATTGACTTATTCTTAACTATTATTGACTAACTCATTCAAGTTTGCAGTTTTGTATAGATGTTGTCAAGACCCGGAACTATGCTGTTAGCGCAAAGTAGTAATGTCCCCTTTGAGCAATTTTAAAATGTCCCCCTTTTCATTTTGGGGGGATTCATGACAAAGGGGACATCTTAAAATTGGTTTGACAGTATTGTTTGATTTATTGTGCTTGTTCGCTACTTTCTGATTGACACTCATTGACTTGGCAATCACAATACAGCGATTTTTTCGAGGGCAACTTTTCAAGGAGAACCCGGTTATAATCACGCCGAATGGAAATGAGTGTAATTCCCAAACCTGAAGATTCAACGATTCACTGAAATTGGGGTGTAGCCAAGTGGCCCAAGGCACCAGGTTTTGATCCTGGCATTCGGAGGTTCGAATCCTCCCACCCCAGCCAGAACAGTAAAAATCAGTAAATAAAACTATGGTATCACCAGAAAATTTGACGCTCTTCTCTGGCAACGCCAATCCCGGGTTGGCGACTCAGATTGCCGAGATACTCGGCGTGCCGCTAGGCAATGTCATGGTCGGACGATTCAGCGATGGAGAAATCAATGTCGAAGTAATGGAGAATGTCCGTGGCAGAGATGTATTTATCGTTCAACCAACCTGTGCGCCGGGCAATGACAATCTGATGGAATTGCTGGTGATGATGGATGCGATAAAACGTTCTTCCGCCGGCAGGATTACCGCTGTGATCCCCTATTTCGGCTATGCCCGGCAAGACCGCAGGCCACGCACTGCCCGGGTCGCCATTTCTGCCAAGCTGGTGGCTGAAATGATCGGTGTTGCGGGAGCGGACCGGATACTTACCATGGACCTGCATGCTGACCAGATTCAAGGGTATTTCGATATCCCTACGGACAATATTTATGGTTCGCCGGTTTTGCTGGGTGAACTGTGGCGCAAACGACTGCCCAATCCGGTTGTTGTTTCTCCGGATGTCGGGGGCGTTGTACGCGCCCGGGCAATGGCCAAGCAACTTGGCACCGGTCTCGCCATTATTGACAAACGACGACCCAAAGCCAACGAAGCCAAGGTCATGCATATCATCGGTGATGTATCGGGCCACTCCTGCATTCTGATTGATGATATGGTCGATACCGCGATTACCCTTTGTGAAGCAGCCCGTGCATTGAAGGAAGATGGTGCGACCAAGGTGCTCGCGAGTTGTACCCATCCAGTGTTGTCAGGTCAGGCAATTGATCGAATCATGGATTCTGAAATCAATGAACTGTTGGTGACAAATTCGATACCGCTGAGCAAGCAGGCACAGGAATGCTCAAAAATTACTCAACTGAGTGTGGCCAAACTACTGGCCGAGTCGATTCGTCGCATTGCCACGGGTGACTCGATCAGCAACCTGTTTATAGATTAATCAATTAAATCAAGAGTAGAAAAATGGCAGATCAATTTGAACTTACTGCAAGAATTCGCGCACGTTCAGGCACAAACCTGGTACGGCGATTGCGTCGTGAAGGAGATGTTCCCGCAGTACTTTATGGTGGTGGAAAACCTAACCTCAGTATTGCAGTCAACCACGATGTACTGTACCACAGTCTGGAAAAAGAAGAGTTTCACTCTGCTGTCATCATCATCAACACGGATGGCAAGAAGGAGCAGGTGATTCTTCGTGATGTGCAACGTCATCCTCACAAAATCAATGTCCTGCACGCGGATTTCCAGCGTGTCGACGAAGACAAGGCGCTGACCATGTCATTACCGATTCACTTTATCGGTGAAGAAGAGTGTCTGGGCGTCAAAACCGGTGGCGTAATCAGTCACTTGATGAACGACGTTGAAGTTTCATGTCTGCCAAAGGATTTGCCCGGAAATATTGAACTGGATCTGACCAACCTTGGTTTGCACGAATCGCTGCACCTTTCGGATATCAAACTGCCGGAAGGGGTCAATATTACTACCCTGATGCACGACGAAAGTCACGAGCATGACCATGCGGTGGTATCTGTGACAGCACGACGGGTTGGAGTCGAATCAACCGAAGGGGACATGGCTGCTGAGACTACGACAGATGAAGAAGAAAACGCTCCTGACAATTAGAGCGACTGATCCTGTAAATCTGCCCGGTTCCGGGTAAATGTAACCCGATTAATGTGAAATCCACTGGAATAGCTCTGATAGCGGGGCTGGGAAACCCGGGAAGCCAGTACGCCTCAACCCGACATAATGTCGGGTTTTGGTTTATGGATCGTCTGCAACTGAGATATCCGATAAACTTTTCGTCAGATAAGAAATTCAAGGCGAAGACAGGCGAGTTCAGACATCAGAACGAAGTGGTTCGTGCGGTTGCACCCAACACATTCATGAACCTGAGTGGTGAGTCAATTGCGCCTATGGCATCGTTTTATCGAATCGAACCGGAACAGATTCTGGTTATCCACGATGATCTCGATTTTGACCCGGGCGTGGTGCGATTCAAAGCAGGGGGAGGACATGGTTGCCACAACGGCCTTCGCAATATTGTCGACAGGCTCGGTTCCGGTAACTTCCCGAGAATTCGCATTGGCATAGGTCATCCGGGCATTCATCGCGACGTATCAAATTTTGTGCTGACCAAACCTTCATTGGCTGAAGTCCGTAAAATTGAAGATGCCATCGACAAGGCGGTCGCAGTCATGCCGGATATACTGGCCGGGAATTACCAGCAGGCGATGAATACGCTCCACCGGGATTCGTCAGGCCCCGAACAATAAAATGGGCATTAAATGCGGCATTGTGGGGTTGCCAAATGTAGGCAAATCCACATTATTCAATGCGCTGACAGGTTCCAGCCAGGCCCAGACTGAAAATTATGCCTTTTGTACGATTGACCCCAATGTCGGCATAGTTGGAGTACCCGATGCCAGACTGGGCAAACTGGCAGAAATCATTCAACCTCACAAGGTCATTCCGACGACTGTGGAATTTGTAGATATCGCCGGACTGGTAGCGGGCGCTTCACAGGGAGAAGGTCTGGGCAATCGCTTTCTTGCCCATATTCGGGAAGTAGATGCGATCGTTCATGTCGTACGCGCCTTTGAAGACGACAATATCACGCATGTGTCGAATCAGATTGATCCACAATCAGATATCGAGACGATCAATACAGAACTGATACTGGCTGATATCCAAACCGCCGACAAGGCCATTTGGCGTGCTGAAAAAGCCGGAAAATCCGGTAACAAGGAGCAAATTGCATTTGCGAAGTTGCTGAACACGGTAAGGGGACATCTGGATGACGGCGCCAGAATCAGTTCAATCAACCTGACCCCTTCAGCGCAACAAACCCTGAAACCGTGCTGTTTCCTGACTGGCAAACCGGTCCTTTACATAGCCAATGTCGAGGACATCGGTTACGACTGCAATCCCCATGTGCCTGCCATCAGGCAGTTGGCAGAAAGTGAATCGGCGCAAGTGGTCGCGATATCCGCTTCGCTTGAACAGGAACTGACCGAATTGGTCGAAGAGGAAATAGCGCCATTTCTCGAAGAGATGGGGCTGCAGGAACCCGGACTGAATCGCGTCATTCGCTCCACTTACGCCTTGTTGGGTTTACAGACTTTCTTTACCGCAGGCCCCAAGGAAGTGCGGGCATGGACCACTGCAACCGGCGCCACTGCCGCACAGTCGGCAGGCATCATCCACAGCGACTTCGAACGGGGCTTTATTTGTGCGGAAACGGTCGCCTGGGATGACTATATCAGATACGATGGAATGCAGGGGGCGAAAGAAGCGGGCAGACTCAGACTTGAGGGAAGAAATTATGTCGTTCGGGATGGTGACGTCATAAATTTTCGTTTTAACGTATGAGTCAGCTTGGCTACGAAAAACTCGAAACCCTGCTGGATGAGTATCTTGACCCGGTACTTTCATCCCGCCGGACCTCTGAAGAACCGGTACTGGGCCTGCTCCCGCTTTCCCGACCTCACCAGGATTTCGCACTGCACTGGACAGATGTAATCCGAAAATCCAATGCCGAAATGGCCTATCAGTTCGTCAGTCGGGTTCCAATGGCGCTGAAATTGATGGATACCGAGGGAACACGCCAATGGCTTCTGCACGCCATGGATATTTATGACAAGGAAGGCTTGTATCCCGGCAGTGCGGTACTTGATAAAATTGAATCTTTCGCGCAGGAGTTTCGCCTCAACCATATCACCGTCAACCTGGAGCAGATACGGGGAATTCTTGAAACGATCGTATGCGGCCTTTCTGGACGAACACTCAAGATTGAGTCCGGTAACAGCGTCTTTACCGACACAGAAACACTCTATCTTCCGGCAGCGCTCAATCACTTCAACCAGCGTGAGGAAAATTACCGGTTATATAAAATCATGGCGGTTCACTTGTGGGCGCAGACATGGTTCGGCACATTCAGACGCCCTGCCCCCGACTCGCCCCATCTCGGCAAGATACTGAGTGAGTTTCCTGACAGCGGACGCGCCCTGAAATTATTCAATATACTCGAATCCTGGCGGCTCAATGCCTATTTGGAACGGGAGCTGCCCGGACTTGCCAGGGAAATGGTTCAACTACATCCGGTAGCCGTTCCCAGGGATGCCACCTGGAAAAAGATTATCTCCAGGCTGTCGCAACCCGATGCCACCGTGTATCAAACCCTGGAAGCCACTGCTCAGCTTTATAAACTGCAACTCCCCTGGCCGGAGCCGTTTGTATATCAGGGCGGGGTGAATCCCGATGCTGCGGAACTGACTATCGAACAGCGCATGAAAGCAGACAGAGCCAAATTGCAATTGAGTCTGAATGAACTGTTGGAATCAATTCTCAATGAACAAAACTCCGATTCAGACCCGCTCCAGGCCGAAGGCTCGCAGTTCGATGTTGAAGTCGATGAGCAGGGCGAACCTCAAGTCACACTTGACGGAGAACCGCTCGATACACCACCGGACCTCGAGAACCTGTTGACCTCCATGTTCCAGGATTTTGATGACATTCCGGATGACTGGCTGGCGCCAGCCGGAGACGGTGACTATGACGACAGGAACAAGCCGACTAAAAGCGCCGAAGACGTCTGGAAAGGCACCTATCATAAAGAGGGCGCCTTTCTGTACGACGAATGGGATTTCCGTCGGCAGACCTATCGCAAAAACTGGTGTGTGCTGCGCGAATTGAAAACCCATCCACACTACGATGATTTCGCAGAAAGAACCCTGGAGCGCCACATTCATCTGGTTGCGGACATAAGAAAACATTTTGAAGCCCTGCGTGGTGAAGACAGGATTCTCAAAGCGCAATCCGCTGGAGATGATATCGATCTGGATGCTCTGGTTACCGCACACGCAGACAGGCTCACAGGCGTTGAAATGACTGACCGGGTATACGTTCAGATGAGAAAACAGGAAAGGGATCTGGCTGTAATATTCATGGTGGATGTCAGCGGATCAACCAAGGGATGGATCAACGATGCAGAAAGAGAAAGTCTGATCCTGCTTTGCCAGGCACTGGAAATTCTGGGAGATCAATACGCTATTTATGGATTCTCCGGGATGACTCGCAATCGCTGTGAAGTCTATGAAATCAAGACCTTCGAGCAGAACTATGACAGGGAAGTACGTGCCCGGATCAGTGGCTTGAGGCCTCAGGATTACACTCGAATGGGAGTAGTGATTCGCCATCTCACCCGCATCCTCAATAATGTGGAAGCACGTACCCGGATTCTGATCACATTGTCAGATGGCAAACCGGATGATTATGATGGATATCGTGGAGACTATGGAATCGAGGACACCCGCCAGGCGCTGCTCGAAGCGCGCCATACCGGCATTCATCCATTTTGCATTACCATTGACACCGAAGCCAGCGATTACCTGCCCCACATGTATGGCCATGCCAGCTTCGTTGTGGTTGATGAAGTCCGTAAACTCCCCCTCAAGGTGGCAGACATATATCGGAAACTGACTACCTGATTTCCCCCAAATTTATCTTGACATGGGACAGGCCGGATGCTAGACAGTTTTTTATTAAACTGATTAATCAGTCAGTTTTATGTAGCGCATCTGCCTCAGGTCGCTTTCACTGCCCGGCGGTATGATGCCGATAATCATTGTTGATCGGAGAGGATAAATGTGTACTGTATGCGGATGTGGTGATACTGAAAACAATCGGCGTCCCGGGCGCCATTCCCAGCCGCATTCCCACGACCACACTCACGACCATTCCCACGACCACACTCGCGATCACACTCACGGTCAGACCCATCATTACGGTCAGACGGAGTCTGGAGTAACGGTCGCCGGATTTTCCCAGGAAAGATTGATACAGATCGAGAAAAGCATCCTGTCCAAAAACGATGGTTACGCCGCGTCAAACAGGCAGTGGCTTGCCGCGCATGACTTGACGGCGCTGAATCTCCTGTCCAGTCCCGGCGCCGGGAAAACGACGCTGCTGGTCGAGACCATTCGCGAACTTGGGAAAAGGCTGCCAGCCGGAGTCATCGAGGGGGATCAGGAAACCTCGAACGACGCCGACCGTATTTTGCAATCGGGCGCCAGTGCGGTCCAGATCAATACCGGGAAGGGCTGTCATCTGGATGCCCACATGATCGGGCATGCGCTGGGTGACCTGGCTGTGGCGCCGGGAGGGGTCGTGTTTGTGGAGAATGTGGGCAATCTGGTTTGTCCGGCGATGTTTGATCTCGGAGAACACGCCAGGGTCGTCATTCTGTCTGTGGCAGAGGGCGAAGACAAGCCGATCAAATATCCAGACATGTTTGCGGCTGCGGATCTGTTACTGATTTCAAAGACCGACCTGCTACCCTATGTTGATTTCAGCGTCGCACAGGCGATCGAATACGCAAAGCGGGTCAATCCGGATGTGGAGACGCTTGAGGTTTCAGCGAAACAGGGTATCGGCATGACTTCCTGGATCGACTGGATCATTGATCAATGCAAACATACACAACCTGGACGGCATACACCTCTCCGGTAGACAGACATGCACGAACTTGCGCTCGCCATGTGCTGACTGCTAGACTGTAAAAAAGATGTTCCTTCCCCTGTCCCTGACTCCCTGACATGTCCTGATTGCGATGAAAACGACCAATAAACTGACTCTGGAAGATGCCAGGCTCATTATCGAAGCGTGCCATCTAAAAGCGCTGGAAATCGGTGTGGACATGGATATAGCCGTCACCGACGATGGTGGTCATCTTGTCGCATTCCAGCGCATGGACAATGCCAGGATAACCAGCATCGAAATCTCGATCAGTAAATCATTCACCGCATCGGCGGCCCGAAAGTCCACACGCGATTACGGCAAGGTCAGTGGTCCGGGGCAACCCACCTTCGGAATCAACACCAGCCACCAGGGTCGCTTCATGATCGTCGCAGGAGGACTGCCGATTTTTGCAGGAGACAACATTGTGGGCGGAGTCGGATGCAGTTCAGGCACACCGGACCAGGATGAAATCGTGGCCCAGGCAGGCGTAGACCGATTCCTCGAATCAATCCGGTAATCGGACAACCACAGGGGGTTGCCCCTACACCCCGTCATTCCCGCGGAAGCGGGAATCCACGAATCGAAACCGTAGCGACAACCCTCCGTGGCTGTCCTGGGTTTCGGCGGTTGATTTCGCCCCACCCCGCAACAATCACTCCCCAATACCCGTAGGGACAGGTCCCTGTGCCTGTCCACGAACCGTAAAGCCCCTGTTAAGGGGGTTGGGGGGGTTATGTCTGACGAGCGGAAAACAGCAGTTCGAGTGAACTGAAAACCCGGTAACCCAGGGTCCCGGACAGGTCCAGTGAAATTGATTCGCTGAAAAACTCATCCATGTCCAGAGCGGCGCTGATCGCCTTCAATTCAATCTGACCGGTACGCTCAATTCGGCTTGCAACCTGTTTCAGGTGCCGTTCCAGATAGAATGGATCGTTATGATTGCTGGTCGCACTTTCCATGGGAGCGCCATCAGAGATCATGACCAGACACTTTCTGCCTTCAATCCGATTGAGCAGACGATTCTCTGCCCATTGTAACGCTTCACCATCCAGCCCCTCCTTGAAGTGAATCGGATTCATCAGGGATGAAATCGAATATCGGGAACGCCGCCAACTGGTTTCGGCATCCTTGTAAACAATATGCAAACGGTCATTAAGGCGGCCCGGATATTCAGGAGACCCCGATTTGCGCCATACCTTGATCGACTCGCCTCCGGCCCATCCTGCGGTAGTGAATCCCAGTATCTCCGTAGACACCCCGGCAAACTCCAGCGCCCGGCAGTAAATATCCACCATAATGGCGACCGCCTGAAACCGCTGTCGTTTCATTGACCCTGAGTTGTCAATCAGAAAACTGACCACGGTATCGCAATGCGGCATCTGTTTTTCCTGCTTGAAAATCCGGTAATAACCGGGCTTGGTAACCAGTTGGCTTAATCTGCGACCATCCAGATAGCCCTCTTCTTCGCCATCATGCCATCCCGACCGGTGCGGTAACGCAAACAGATGCTGCAAACACTGAGCTAATCTCGATATGCTGACTGCCTGGGCGGTGATCATTCGATCCAGCTCTGCTCGCAGTTTTCGCCTCTGTTCTACACGATAAAGGTCCTTCGCTGCCACCAGCCTGTCAAAATCCGTACAAAAAACATGATATTGGTCCTCCTGGTCTGCCCCCTTTTCCATTCGACCGCCGGCGCAGATTTCAGATTCCACATAGCGGTCATCGGCTTCATCAGCAGACGGAAGCAGAGTCTTGTCTCTGAGTGCAGCCAGGTGCCTGCCAATCATGTCGCCACCAATAGATAGTGCGATTACATTGACCGCCTGTGCGATATTCAATGCATGCCGTGCATATTCCTGCTGGTCATTGACCCGTTTTTTCAGCATCACCAGATCATCACCAATGACCGGCGCGAGTCTGAATCGTACCGACTCGATCAATCCTTCAACCTCTTCATCCTGAATTCGGTTGGTCAGTCGGGAACGGACGACCTGGGTCAGGCTGTAAATCAACAGTCCGAGTTCGTTTTCCACAAGCCCGTTTCCCCGGCTTTGGCGGCACCATTGATCGAACGCTTCATCGACATTACGCTGAATGCCGACCAGATTTTGCCAGAGGAGCGCTTCGCATCTCAACTGTTCCAGAATATCGAATGCGAGCCTCGCAACAGGCTCTTGGGGTAACAATGACTGGTGCAGCAAAAGGTCGCTGTGAATCAGTCGAAGCGCAATGCAATCGGCTACTCCACGATTGCGGGAGAAGGAGTCCTTGAGCGCATCAGCCAGCAGATGTGGTACGTGGAACGACAGGGTACGGCCGTTCAGGAAAAGTGTCTGTCTCTTGTATTCTGCCCCAGGATTTGCCGATAACGCTCGGATGGTGGCGGCACAATGGCGCTCAATCAATCGACGCCGTACTTCTTCTGCCATGATCCTTTTACAAGTCTGATGCTATTTTTGAACATTCGGCTTGCGTGATCGCGTATTTCAGGTCTTCACCAAAAGCACGCTGATAGTATTCTGCGATAATCGAATACTCAGCCTGGTCGCACTTGTTCAAAAATGACAGAAGAAATGACTTGCCAACATCGGCAAAAATTTCGATATTCTCTGCCCAGGTAATCACTGTTCGCGGGGACATTACAGTAGAAATATCTCCGGCAGAGAAGCCGTTACGGGTCAGACCTGCCAATCCGACCATTGACCTCACGGTTTCAATACGATCAGAAAATGTCGGCACCTGAGCCAGTACAATAGCCACTTCCTCATCTACTGATAGATAATTCAGGGTGGTAACGATATTCCATCGGTCTATCTGTGCCTGATTCAATACCTGAGTGCCGTGATACAACCCGTTCAGATTGCCGAGGCCGACCGTATTGGAGGTGGCAAACAATCTGAACCCCTGATGGGGACTGATCACCCTGTTTTGATCCAGCAACGTGAATTTCCCATCGCGCTCAAGAATACGATGAATCACAAACATCACATCCGGGCGACCTGCATCAAACTCGTCGAAAACCAAAGCTACCGGGCGTTGCAGGGACCAGGGGACAATCCCCTCCTGAAACTCGGTAGTCTGCTTGCCCTGTCTGATCACAATCGCATCCCGACCGACCAGATCCAGTCGGCTGATATGTCCATCCAGATTAACCCGGACACAGGGCCAGTTCAGTCGAGCGGCGACCTGTTCTATGTGGGTTGACTTGCCCGTTCCATGGTAACCTTGCACCAGCACCCGACGATTTTTCGCAAATCCTGCCAATAGCGCCAGCGTGACATCATGATTAAAACAATAGCTGGGATCAATTTCAGGCACATGTTCATCGCGCTGACTGAAACCCGGGACATCAAGGTCGGTATCCAGTCCAAATGCGGCTCTTGCAGAAATCATGCAATCCGGGGTTTGCTCCAGGTTATTCGGTTCTGGCATAAGGTCGGGATCTCCTGATTAAATTTTCGGGAATTTTTCCCGGATTTCGAATTTTAACGACTTTTGTAAATCTCATGCAGATTAAATGCGAGTTAAATTCACCAACCACAATTTTATGACTTTCACTTCCATTTTCACTGATTTTTACGGCCAATGGCTGAAAACCACACGATAACCGGAGTTTTGATAAACAACCTTGGCACCCCGGCATCCCCCGGGGTGCGTGATGTTCGGGCATTCCTGAAGCAATTCCTGAGTGACCCCAGAGTGATCAGGGTTCCCCGGCCGATATGGTGGCTGATACTCAATGTCATCATATTGAATACCCGCCCGAAGCGCTCTGCTGAGGCCTATCATGAAATCTGGACCGATCAGGGCTCGCCGCTGCTTGCCATCAGTCAAAGCCAGGTCGATCGACTTCAATCCTGGACACAATCCGGTTTTCCGTATGTCAGAATTGAACCTGGAATGCGTTATGGCACACCGTCGATTGAACAAGGCTTGAACAGACTGCGCCAGGCAGGCGCTACACGATATCTGATCATGCCGATGTATCCACAATATTCCACGACTACCACGGCCTCAACAAAAGACGAGGTGCTGAGGGTGTTTGAATCATGGCAGTCAATTCCTGAGTTCAAGTTTGTCTGTCAATATTTTGATGAGCCGCAATACATCGAAGCATTGAACAGTTCTGTCGAAGAACACTGGCAAAAGAATGGACGGTCGGGCAGGCTGCTGATGTCTTTTCATGGCATTCCGGAGCAGTATTCGCGGCAGGGCGACCCGTATGGGGGACAATGCGAATCAACCGCAAAATTGCTGGCGGAAAAACTGGGGCTTGATCCAGAGCAGTGGAAACTTTCCTTTCAATCAAGGCTGGGTCCGAAAAAATGGCTGGGGCCCTATACTGATCACACATTACGGGAAATGGCCAGACAGGGTGTAGAATCGATCGATGTGATTTGCCCTGGATTCAGTGTTGACTGTCTGGAAACACTGGAGGAAATCGCGATCAGGGATAAACAACTGTTTCTCGATTCGGGAGGCAAGGCCTATAGTTATATCCCCTGCCTGAATGACAGACAACAACATATAGAAATGATTGGTCACCTGATAAAAAATCATATTCAATGAACGCACTGTTAATCATCGCCCATGGCAGCAGAAATGCCGAATCGATCAGGGAAATCCAGGATTTGACCCGCCGCCTGAAGAACGCAACCGAACAATTCGACCTGGTTGAATGCGCCTTCCTTGAAATGGCCGAACCGGATATTGCTACCGGTTTGACCGGTCTGATCAAAAAAGGCGCAAAGGAAATTGTGGCGCTCCCTTACTTTCTGGCCAAAGGCAATCATGTCATCCGGGATGTGCCTGATGAAATCTCCGGGGTGCAATGCCAGCATCCTGATATTGAAATTCGTCTACTTCCCCACATAGGAAAATCAACGGGTATGGCAGACCTGATAACAGAGCACGTCAAAGTCAACAAACGGATCAGGATGAACAACTGACCGAAAGTCGAGCAGCCCATTCCGGCGGCGGGTTGGTGTAGGCCTGAAATTCCGGTTGCTCATCAAATGGTCTGCCGAGCAATCCAATCAATTTATCTATTTCGGAATAATCCATCTCATCCCTGGCTTTTTGAATCGCATTTTCTGCCAGGTAGTTCCTCAACACATACTTCGGATTGACATTTTCCATCGCCCGCCTTCGGTCCCGGTCATTCGTTTCCTCGATCTCAATGCGCTTCCGGTATCTGGCCAACCAGTCCATCAAACCAGTGCTGACAGCAGCGCCATTCATGCCGGCATCAGGGCTGCACAACATCCGGAAGGTATTGGTAAAATCCAGTTTATCACGCTCCATCACTGTCAACAGGTCATCATACAGCCTGCCGTCTCCATCTGTTTCCTTTAGCAAACCGAGTTTTGCAGTCTTCAATTTCAGGCAGGCATTGTCAAATATCTCTTCATACTTCATCAACTCACAGGTCGCTTTTTCTACAGCCTGGTCGGGGGTCTGATCGAACAGGGGCAGCATTGCCTGGGCAAGACAACTCAGATTGAACAATCCGACCGGCCCTTGTCGATTGAATGCGTATCGCCCCGTATGATCTGAATGGTTGCATACATGACCCGCCTGATAACGATCCATGAACCCGAAAGGCCCGTAGTCAATGGTTATTCCATGAATGGACATGTTGTCAGAATTCATCACACCATGACAAAACCCTACAGACTGCCAACGTGCAATCAACCGGGCTGTACGACCCACGACGGTTGCAAACAATGACAGATACGATTCTCTGTCATCCTTCAATTCAGGGTAGTAATGATCAAGCACAAAGTCTGCAAGAATCTTCAGATCGTCATAGCGATTCTGATAAAAAAGGAATTCAAAGCTGCCGAAGCGTAAGTGACCGGGTGCAACCCTGATCAACATTGCCCCCGTTTCAATCCGTTCTCGATATACGTGTTCGTCACTGCCGAACAAAGCCAGCGCCTGGGTTGTCGGAATGCCCAGGCCGGTCATCGCAGCGCTGCAAAGATATTCCCTGATGGTCGAACGCAACACCGCCTTGCCATCGCCCTGCCTTGAATACAGCGTCCGTCCACTGCCTTTCAGTTGCAGGTCCCATAACCGGTTGTCGCAGGTTCTGATCTGTCCCAGCAAAAGCGCTCTTCCGTCTCCGAGTCTGGGTACATACTGACCAAACTGATGGCCGGAATAACACATCGCCAGCGGGTCAGTACCCTGCCAATCAGAAATCCCGCTAACCAGATTGACACAATCCGGTCTTGATAATTCCTCAGGTTCCAGTTCCAGCAAATTGGCCACTTGAGCATTGAAATGGATCAGATATTGATTTTCCAGAGGCTCAGGCTTATGTCTCGAATAAAATATCGGGGGCAAAGCGCCATAAACATTATCAAACCGGAGTGATTCAAATGTATTCACAGCATAAATCCGCCAGGTTGGTATTGCCTGGGGCAGTTTTTATTGTCATTGGATTTAAGTAATGATACAAACTGGACAAGACAGTAAAATTCGATTGAAATCAACTCCGGGTTAGGTGATGATCGCCTTCCTGATTTTCCCGTATTTTAACTTTTATTTTTGATAACGAACATGACGAGAGTGGAACAAATCAAGGCGGTGGAAAATGAATGGACGACCAACCCGCGATGGACAAATGTAACACGAGGTTACGGCGCAGAAGATGTGGTTCGTCTGCGTGGATCTGTTCAGCCTGAGTTGACATATGCCCAACGTGGCGCCGATAGACTCTGGAATCTGATTAATGGAGGCGCCAACAAGGGTTATGTGAATTGCCTGGGAGCGCTGACAGCAGGTCAGGCGGTACAACAAGCCAAAGCAGGGGTTGAAGCCATTTATCTGTCTGGCTGGCAGGTGGCCGCAGACAATAACAGTTCCGAAAACATGTATCCGGATCAATCACTATATGCCTATGATTCGGTGCCTACTGTAATTCGCAGAATCAATAATTCCTTCGCCCGTGCAGATCAGATTCAATGGTCACGTGGCATTGATGAATCAAGCGATGAATATATTGATTACTTCCTACCCATTGTCGCGGATGCTGAAGCCGGATTCGGTGGTGTTCTGAACGCATTCGAACTGGCCAAGAACATGATCATCAATGGCGCTGCCGGGGTGCATTTTGAAGATCAGCTCGCTGCGGTTAAAAAATGCGGGCACATGGGTGGAAAGGTACTGGTTCCGACCGCAGAAGCGGTCCAGAAGCTGATTGCCGCCCGACTCGCTGCAGATGTGCTTGGCGTTCCGACCCTGATCCTTGCGCGCACCGATGCTGAGGCAGCGAATCTGCTCACTTCAGACTTTGATGACAGGGACAAGCCCTTTCTCACAGGTGAACGTACTTCTGAAGGCTTCTATCGTGTAAAAAACGGTTCGGAGCAAGCAATTTCCAGAGGTGTTTCCTATGCTCCCTACTCAGATTTGATCTGGTGTGAGACCGCAACCCCTGACCTGGGGTTTGCACGGGAATACGCCGATGCAATACATGAGAAATATCCTGATCAGCTTCTGGCCTACAACTGTTCGCCATCATTCAACTGGAAGAAAAACCTGAGTGACAAGGATATCGCTGGTTTTCAGGAAGAAATTGCAGCCATGGGTTACAAATACCAGTTCATCACTCTGGCGGGCATCCATAACATGTGGTATCACATGTACGATCTGGCTTATGAGTATGCCAGGGGAGAGGGTATGCGCCATTATGTTGAGAAAGTACAGGAGCCGGAGTTCTCTGCTGCATCCAGGGGATATACTTTTATTGCCCACCAGCAGGAAGTCGGCGCCGGTTACTTCGATGATGTGACTACCACTATTCAGGGAGGCTCATCCTCAGTGACTTCATTAACCGGTTCCACCGAAGAAGACCAATTCTGATTGCACCGTTACCATTACAACCAGCGCTTGTACACAGTGTACGGACGCTGAATCGTCATGTGCTCTGAACGTATTAATCGTGATCTGGACAAGCAGGTTGCCGAAACCATTTTATATGGCTTCAATCGACATTACACCCGATTCAGGGAAATCACCGTCGAGGCAAAACATCGTTTCGAAACGGCGGACTGGGAAGGTGAGGTTCAGGCCCGCAAGGACAGAATCTGGTTTTATGACCGGCGGGTCGATGAAACCGTTGACTACATCAACCATAATCTCGATCTTGATCTGGAGCATCTCGACCAATCGCTTTGGCAGGATATCAAGCGCCGGTACATGTGGTTGCTTTACGAACACAAACAACCCGAACTCGCCGAAAGTTTCTACAATTCGGTATTTTGCCGCCTGTTTGATCGCAGTTATTTCAACAATCGACACATATTTGTAAAACCCGGCAGTGCAATTGATTTCCTCGACATAGATGATCCTGTCTATACCAGTTACTACCCTGATGAGACCGGTCTGAAGCCGACATTCAATCAGATTCTCAATAGTTTCGATCTTAAAAACAGTTGGCAGGATATACAAAGAGATCTGGATTTATTGGTCGAGAACTTCGGGCCTTGCCTCGAATCCACGATCAAACCCCTGCCCCACCGACAACTTCAGGTGATATCCTCCCTGTTTTACCGGAACAAGGCCGCCTATATTGTTGGTCGGGCACTAATCGGACATGATCGCCAATCATTTGTAATACCGCTGCTGTTATCGCAAGACCTGGAGCTGTACATTGACACCATCATCACCGACCAGAATGATGTTGCGCTCATTTTCAGTTTCACTCGTGCCTACTTCATGGTCAATACCTCTGTACCGGCTGGCATGGTTGGCTTTCTGCACGAAATTCTACCCACACGAAGCAAAGCGGATATCTACACTTCCATCGGCTTCCAGAAACAGGGCAAAACACTTTTTTACAGACAGTTTCTCCATCATCTGCAACATTCAAGCGACAAGCTGATTATTGCGCCAGGTATAAAAGGAATGGTGATGAGCGTATTTACATTACCCTCCTTCCCATTCGTGTTCAAAGTCATCAAGGATCATTTTGCGCCGCCCAAAAACATTGATCGCTCTACCGTCAAAAGAAAATATCAAATGGTAAAAATGCATGATCGTGTTGGCAGGATGGCAGACACACTCGAATTCTCCCACGTTGCATTTCCAATCGAGCGCTTTTCCGATGAACTTCTGGCGGAATTGGAAACGTCCATTCCGGGCAACATGAGCATGGAAAATGACTTTGTTATTATCCGGCACCTGTACATAGAAAGAAGAATGGTGCCATTGAACATCTATCTGGATACCGATGACAATGAAATGATAGAAACAGGGGTCAAAAGCTATGGTGATGCGATAAAGGAAATGATCGCGGCAAATATATTTCCCGGCGATATGCTGCTGAAGAACTTTGGTGTTACCCGCCATAACCGGGTAATATTCTATGACTATGATGAAATCTGCCATATGACAGAGATAAAAATCCGGTCAGTACCAAAGGCAAGGACCGAAGAAGAAGAGTTTTCATCTGAACCCTGGTTTCAAGTGGCAGATAATGATTTCTTCCCTGAACAATTTGAGCATTTCGTAATCAACCTTCCCAAAGTGCGGGAACGGTTCCTGATTCATCATCCAGAGCTTCTGAATCCGTCCTATTGGAAGACAATTCAAAATGATATTATTGCGAAGAAACGTCATGACGTATTTCCATATCATCAAATGAAGCGATTTTGTGTCCGGTATCCGGACCGTTACGCTCTGCCACCGGCAGATTGACATTTATCCAGACCTTCAACAATGAAAACAGCGGACTTATCAGATGAATATCCGGGAGTACGGATTTGTGATCCCGTATTCCGGTCTTTTGGGGGGAATTCACAATTTTATGGTGAAATTCGCACAGTAAAATGCTTTGAAGACAATACCTGTGTACGCCGGAGTCTTTCAGAAAAAGTCGAGGGCGCGGTATTGGTAGTCGATGCAGGAGGGTCGCAAAGATGCGCTATGCTGGGCGACATGATGGCCCGGATGGGCGCTGATAATGGCTGGGCCGGTGCAATTTTTTATGGAATGATCAGGGATAGTGCAGAAATTGACAAGATGCCGTTCGGGGTAAAGGCACTCGGAACCACCCCCATTCGAAGTGTCAAGGAAGGATTGGGCAAACAGGATGTACCGGTAAAATTTGCCGGGGTTACCTTTACCTCGGGGGAGTATGTCTATGCTGACGAAGATGGAATCATTGTCAGCTCAACACAATTGCGAGTCCCCGCCTGATCGTATATTTCCAGTTACAAATTCCGGGATTGATTTCTACGAAAGCTGCTTTTCACGAATCTCGTCCAGAGTCTTGCAGTCGATACACAAATTGGCAGTGGGCCGTGCTTCGAGCCTTTTCAAACCTATTTCTTCTCCACAGTTTTCGCAATATCCAAAGTCCCCGCCAGCCAGACAGGAGATTGAGCTTTCGATTTTCTTGATCAGTTTCCGATCCCGGTCCCGTCCTCTTAATTCCAGTGCCATATCGGTCTCCTGACTGGCACGGTCCGTAGGGTCGGGATGATTCGCAGTTTCATCCTGGATATTGTGCACGGTACGGGAAGTTTCATCAGTCAGTTCGGCTCGCCATGCCCTCAGGATTGCCTCGAAATGCTTGAGTTGCCGTGGACCCATATATTTTTCAGATCTCCCTGATTTATAGGGGTTGATACCATGAATCAGTAATTCAGGTTTTCTTTTTGCAGTCATAGATAAAATATTTATTAATAATCAATATGTTAAACATAAATTAAAATGTTTCTGACTTGATCTGAAAAAATCCGGGACGGCGTTATACCAAATGCCGCAAGACAATGCAATTAAAATTCAGGGCCAGAGTAAAAATCGGGAAATCAAAACCTGATTAATCAGAATATCATTTCGATTTGCAGGGCTTTCGAAAAGACGGGTTGCCCGGATTTCAGCCCGTTCGGACTTTCCCGGTTTTTCCGGTTTTTCCGGTTTTTCTTATCCTGGTTGCTGCGCGCAATCGTCTGGCTTCGGTGGGAGTAAGCACAAGCGGGCGATAAATTTCAACACGATCATTTTCTTCCAGTCGATGTTCGTAATCCCTCCTGAATCCATAAACGCCTACCTCGACCTTATCTAAATCCAGGTCCGTAATTTTCTGCTCGATGCCTGACATCGCTATGGCCTGGATGATCGTCGTCCCCTCGGGGCAGGACAGCTCTATTTTTTCCTGATGACCAGGCAGCGCATAGACCACTGAAACTGATATCTCTTTCATGCCATGTCGGACGCATATTTTTCTTCGGCGCGCTTGACAAATGAATCAACCATCGAGTCCGCAATAATTCTGAATACAGGACCCACCAAAATCCCCAGCAAGCGGTTGGAAAAATCGAATTGCAGATTCAATTCAACCTTTGAAGCATTTTCTTCCAACTGGATGAATTCCCAGATTCCATTGAGTTTGCTGAATGGCCCATCAACCAATGTCAATATGATTTTCTGAGTTCCAACCAGTTGATTACGAGTGGTAAATGATTTTTCGACTCCCTTGTAAGCAATTTTAATCGAAGCAATGACTTCTTCACCTGTGCGACTGATTACCTCCGACCCACCACACCAGGGCAGAAATTCCTGATACTGATCGACATCATCAACCAGTATGAACATCTTCCGGGCACTGTGCCTGACCAATGCTGATTTCGTTACTGTGTACATTAGACCTTATGTCGATTCCAGACAAATTCCAAGCGGTAGATTATACTGCACGAAGTCCAGGTCGCCCTGTTTCACGCACTTCCAATCCATCCAAATGGCCAAGTCCAAGAAGAAAATGCAATCCAATACCATTGCCGTCAATAGGAAGGCAAGGCACGATTACGACATCGGGGAACAATTTGAAGCGGGTATAGTCCTTGAAGGGTGGGAAGTAAAAAGTCTTCGGGATGGACGTGCTCAACTCAAGGAAAGCTATGTATCAATCCATCGGGGTGAAGTGTTTCTGACAGGCGCACACTTTTCCCCGCTTACCAGTACATCAACCCATGTCAAGGCGGATCCAACACGCCACAGAAAACTGTTACTGCACAACAAGGAAATCGGCAAATTGATTGGCGCCACAGAACGGGCAGGTTTTACCATTGTCCCATTGAATCTGTACTGGCTGCGCGGAAAGGTGAAGCTTAAAATTGCACTGGCAAAAGGGAAAAAACAATACGACAAACGCCAGGCAATAAAACAGCGGGACTGGGACAGACAAAAACAGCGTCTGTTCAAGAACTCTGATTAACATATTTCCGCTGACGCCCGGGCATTCATTATTTCCTGAATCCACCTCTGGCGCACCGGTTAGTAAAGAGCGCCGTCCCGGTCAGTCAAACGGGGCTAAAAACCCCTGTGCTTCTTGATGCACTCGTAGGCCTGGCGGATTTCGTGGGTCCTCCGGGTGGCAATTTTCATCATTTCGTCCGGCAGTCCTTTCGCCACCAGTTTGTCAGGGTGGTGCTGGCTGATCAACCGCCGGTAGGATTTTTTTACCTCGGCGTCGCTGGCATTTTCATCTACGTGCAGCACCGAATAGGCGTCGTTTAATGAAATCGAGGCACCCTTCTGACGACTATGATGTAGCTCGGCGGAGACTGACGCCAAGATGGACTCCATTTCATACTGGGGAAACCCGATTTCGTCACAAATCTGACGCAGCAACCGGTTTTCCTCGGGGTGCAGTACTCCATCGGCATAAACGGCAAAACAAAGTATTTCAATGAACATCCGTTGCAGGGTTGAGCGTCGGCCGGTTTCCTGCTGGAATTGCACGAGGACGGCGGACAGGTCGAAGTCGTCTGCCTTGCCTTGATTAAACAGGCTCCTGGCTGTCTCACGCTGACTGGGAGACAGATTCATTTCCGCCATAATGCGCCTGGCCAACCGGATTTCATCATCCGTGACTTTGCCATCAGCCTTGCTGATATGTCCCATCACGGAGAAAGTTGCGGTAAAAAATGCTGCCTGCACGCGAAACTGATGTCCCCGTGGGAGCCCGCCTGGCTGTTCCAGGTTAGTTTCTAATCCCCGGTCAAATTTACGACCGATTGCCGCGCCTAATACCGCACCGAGCGGACCGGCCAGCATAAAACCGAATGCGCCGCCGGCGAGAGTTCCCCACCATGACATTATCTGTTCACCTTTTCATATTGTGTCAGCGATTTAATATTATATATGGTGCATTAATACAATTAGCGTAAAACACTGCAAATAAATAATTCTGTTGCGTATCTGCGCCTGTGATATAATCCTTGGTCAACTGGGGGTGACTGGTTTCGACGTCGGTCACGAAGCCATCGGAGCATGTCGAGGTGTAGAGTTCCTCGTAAATCCAGCTACACAACAATAGTTGCCAACGACGACAACTACGCACTAGCCGCTTAAGTCGGCTGGTCCTTTCACTTGGCTCGCCTTTAGGCTGAGGTTGGAAAGGTCAAATCATAGAGGCTCGCCAGACAGTTCGGTCCGTTAGCTGTCGGTTAAAACCAATCGGGCTCGCTGATCTGCAAGTACGTCTACCTCCTGGCAGATCGGTCAAAATCGAAGCGTAGACTAAACATGTAGTAGCCGGTGAGTGTAGGGTCTGCGGACGCGGGTTCAATTCCCGCCACCTCCACCATCCATGCAATTTGTGCCTGGCGTTCGCCCAGGCATTTCCAGTGTTCGTGCAACCTGTTCGCCCGGGGAAACGCTGGTGCGTCCTTGTTCATCGTTGGGCACGGCCCCAGGGCTTCCTTCATATTCGCCAGCGTATTTCAGCAGATCATTATTGTCCGCCACTTATGTGATAATGAATCAAAACAATAATTACTGAATGAATCGGGATGTATAAAAAACACGGACGGCTCTACTTCTCTCCCTCAGACCTGACGCGCTATATGGAAAGCCCATTTGCGTCGTGGATGGACCGGTTTGCCATCGAATGCCCGGAGCATGCTCCCGAAAAAGACCCGGATGATCCACTGATGGCTTCTCTCTCGCAAAAGGGTTTTGCCCATGAGAATGCTGTGCAGGCCGCTTTTGTTGAGAAGGGGCTGTCCCTGGAGATAATCAATGGCAGATCAAACAAAGAAAAATATGAAAATACACTGGCAACAATAGAAAAGGGTGTGGATGTGATTGCCCAGGCACGGCTGGAACTCGAACCATTCGGCGGATATGCCGATTTTCTGGTAAAGGAATCTCATTGTGATAGGGTCTCGACCGATCATTCGCGTGAATACTACTATGAGGTCTGGGATGCCAAGCTTTCCAGTACGCCCAAACCAACCTTTGTTATCCAGCTCTGTTGCTATGCTGAAATGTTGGAGGCGGCACAGGGATACAGACCGGAATTCATCACCATCGCATTGGGCAATGGCAACAAAGAACGGCTGCGAACCAACGATTTCTACTATTACTACCAAACCCTGAAATCATCCTTCTTAAATGAGCAGAAATGCTTTAACCCAATCGTTAAACCCGACCCCGCCGACTCCAAAAGCTGGCTCGACTGGAGCTCTTATGCCGAACAGTTGCTATTGGAAAAAGACCATTTGTTTCAGGTTGCAACCATCACCAGAGGGCAGATCAAAAAGTTCAATCAAGTCAGCATAATGACCATGCAAGAGCTGGCAGATACCACGTCTGGACATATTCCCGGCATCAACCCTGTGGTATCCGGGAGGCTAAAATCACAAGCGGCCCTTCAAAAGAAAAGTGTGGGCAGGGATAAACCCCGGTTCGAAATAATTGTCCCCGCAGAGGGTGAGAAATCTGGATTGGCGTTGTTGCCTCCGCATTCATCCCTTGATGTCTTTTTTGATATTGAAGGCTACCCGTTTGATCAGGGTGGCCTGGAATATTTGTGGGGAGTCACCTGGTTCAATGAACAGGGCAACCGGAAATTTACCGACTTCTGGGCACATAATCATGAGCAGGAAAAAACCGCATTTCAATCATTCATTGAATGGGTGAATGACCGATGGCAACAAGACCCATCCATGCATATTTACCACTACGCGCATTATGAAATTACGGCTTGCCGGAAGCTCATGGGGCGCTATGGTGTCTGTGAATATGAAGTGGATCAACTACTTCGTAATGAGGTATTTGTCGATCTGTACAAGATCATCAAGGGCAGTTTGCTTTTGGGGGAACCAGGCTATTCCCTTAAAAACGTCGAACACCTTTATCGAGACAAACGTAAATCCGAGGTTGGCAGCGGCGGCGACTCCATGGTGGTTTACGAGCAGTGGAGAGAACTGAATCAAAAAGGTGCACAGGGCAATACCTGGCGGACATCCGAAATTCTCAAAAACATCCGCGACTACAATATCGACGACTGTAACTCAACACAGGAGTTAGCTAAGTGGTTACGCCAACAGCAAAAATCCCACGGCATCCCGTTTCTTGGTAAAACCGATGTAACTGAGCCGGAAATCAAAGAGGAAATTACCGCACGCACACAACTCCGCGACCGTCTTTTGACCAGAGCGCAGACTGAAATGGCATCGAACCCTGAACGAGCGGCGCTGACAGAAAACCTGGCCTGGACACTGGAATTTCACCGACGCGAAGCCAAACCGTTATTCTGGCGTTTGTTCGACCGCTTGGGATTAAGCCCTGAAGAATTAATGGACGACCCGGATTGTCTCGCTTGCTGTGAACGAACGAAGCGGGAGGCATTCAAGCCAAAACTACGCGCTCGCAATCTGGCTTATGAGTATCGCTTTGATACGGATCAGGAATTCAGGGGAGTACAACAGAGTTTCTACTTGTTAGGTGTCGAAACAGAAGACGGCAATACAGCAAAAGCGACTTTTGTCAAGGATCAAAGCAACCTGGGAAAGGGTCTTATTGCGCTTCAATCGAAGACTGAGCCGCCAGCGATTATTTCTCTGATTCCAGATGAATATGTTAATCCGAACCCCATTCCACAATCCATATTCCAATTCGTAAGTGACTATGAAAATGGCATATCGAACGTTGGGCAGTCTGCTATTCTGGATTTCCTGATGCGGTCAAAGCCCGGAATCAAGGAGCATCCTGGAGGTCCGATCGCTGCCAGTCACAACCCTGAAGAACGCTTGAGGCAAACCATCCATGCGATCCGCCGCCTGGACAACAGTTATCTGGCAATTCAGGGGCCTCCCGGTGCAGGTAAAACGTATACTGGCAAACACGCCATTGCGGAACTGGTCCAGTCCGGCGCTCGCGTGGGGATATCCAGCAACAGCCACAAAGCCATCAATAATCTGTTATTGAGTACCGCCAGACACTGCAAGGAGGAAGGCATTCCCGCCACATTTGCCTGCACCAAAGACACAGAACCAGGACTTGCAGAATTCGGTGTCAAAATCATGAAAAATAACGAACTCACTGGACACGTCAAACCAGGATGTGTGATCGGCACTACCGCATGGGGGTTTTCCCGGGACGACATGGTCAAACGATTCGATTACCTGTTCATTGATGAAGCGGGACAAGTCGCTGTCGCCAATCTGATCGCGATGAGTCGTTCTGCTCACAACCTCATTCTGCTGGGCGACCAAATGCAGTTGGGGCAGCCTTCACAGGGTGTACATCCGGCAGACAGTGGCCTTTCGGTACTGGACTACCTGTTACACGAAACCCCCACAATCGCTGAGGATATGGGCGTCTTCCTTGGCTCGACCTATCGTATGCATTCGAAGGTGAATCGATTCATCAGCAAACACATCTACGAAGGGAAACTGAAACCACACCGGGATAATGACAAGCGAATCATAGAGGTACCTGCTGGTTACAGTGGTCCTCTTGATGTTGATTCCGGGATTGTATTTGTTCCGGTCCAGCACGAAGGCAATGCACAGGCGTCCGATGAGGAAGTTGCTGAAATAAAACGATTGGCAAACGACTTGATTGGCCGAATGTTCCATACAGGAGATGATGACCTGCCGACTCGCCCAATCGGCTGGAACGATATGCTGTTTGTTGCACCATACAATCAACAGGTCAACAAGTTGAGTATTGCGCTTGGTGATAAGGCCAATGTAGGTAGTGTCGACAAATTTCAGGGACAGGAGGCGCCGATCGTGTTTTTAAGCATGTGTAGCAGCGATGCCAGTGAATCTCCCAGAGGACTCAATTTTCTGTTCAATAAAAACCGTATCAATGTCGCTATATCAAGGGCCCAGTCGTTGGCAATTGTCACAGGTAATCCAAATATCGGCAAAACACCCGTTAATCAAGTTGACCAGCTTAAACTGGTCAATTTATTCAATGCCATCACCAATGTCTGATTTGGAGCCTGTCGGAAGCGACGATACCGGGGCGTGCTGGAGATGCCGAATTTACCGACCCGTTGCCAAACCAGACCCGTCAGCCTGTGATGTAGTGCTCGAGTTGATCAATCGTGAACTGTTGTTCCTTGATCACCACCTTGACCAGATCTCCGATCGATATCATGCTGACCACTTCGTCTCCCTGAACAACAGGCAGATGTCGAAAATCATTATCGGTCATGATCGACATGCATTCGGAGATCTCGCTTTCGGGTGAGACGGTAACTACATCACTGGTCATGATTTCTCGGACCAGAGTATTTTTAGACGAACGGTTCTCCAGGATCACTTTTCGCGCATAATCCCGCTCGCTCAGGACCCCGACCAGACGACTGCCATCCATGACCAGTAATGCGCCTATTCCTTTTTCAGCCATTAGCCTGATCGCATCCAGTACCGGCTGATCAGAACGTACACTCCAGATTTCTTTGCTTCTTTGATTCAAAATCTCAGAAATTCTGCTCATATCCGCCCCCTTGGGTTATACATATCGGGCATATCATATCAAAACAGCCCGATATTGACACAGTGCAATTCCTTTATTTGTAAATTAACCGACCTGGCGAATCATGGTTGGCAAGCCTATCAACGGCCAAAATAAGGACATTTACTGATCACTCCTCGTCGCCTGTCAGGATTTGCAAGTATTCCTGGTAGGCATACGCACGATTGCGCCGCCCGCCGGTGATCTCGCCAAGCACGCCGATACTTTCCAGTAGTTCAATCGCCTTGCGTGTCGGCGGCGCCGTCACGCCGAGCAGTTCCGATGCTTTGGAAACGGTGACGACCGGGTTGGACGGCAGGCAGTCGAGCAACTGGACGGCGGTAAGGGTTGATCGGTCGTGGGCGGTGATGCGGCTACGGTCACGCCCAACAACGGCATGGAGCGCCTGCGCCACACGGACACCGTCGGCGGCGGCCTCGCAAACGCACTCAAGGAAAAACCGGGTCCAGCCCTCCCAATCACCAGCGCTGCGCACATCCGCCAACCGCGCGTAGTACTCTTGCTGCTGACGCTTGAACGCCAGACTCAGGTACAGTAGCGGCTGCTCAAGCAGACCCCAATGCTCGGTCAGCAGCGTGATCAGCAACCGGCCGATGCGACCATTGCCATCAAGGAACGGGTGGATCGTCTCGAATTGCACATGCGCGAGTCCAATCCGAACCAGTGGCGGGAGGCCATTATCGACATGCAACCAATTCTCCAGCGCTTCGAGAGCGCCAGCAACGTCCTCAGGAGGAGGCGGGATGAAATGGGCATTGCCGGGCCGACTGCCGCCAATCCAGTTCTGTGACCGTCGGATTTCACCGGGCAGTTTGTTCATACCGCGAACACCATCCATCAGGATGCGATGCGTGTTGCACAACAGGCGGATACTCAGCGGCAGGCCTTTCGGGTGTGCAAGTTGCTTCCGGGCGTACACGAGGGCGCCCAAATAGTTGCAGACCTCCTCAACATCGTCCGGGCGGTCGCTTTTATCCGTGGCTTCGAAGGTGAGAACATCTCGCAACGTGGCCTGGGTTCCTTCGATCTGCGATGTGGCCACCGCCTCCTTGTGAACGAAGCCGAAGAGAAACCAATCCGTACTCGGCACTATTGAACCCGCCACGGCAAGACGAGCCAGTTCGATCTGTGCGCTCGCAAGCAGTTCCATCATCGGGCCATCCAGTTCCAGCGGCGGACCGGATGGAGGCAACGGATATGGAACGAAGGCGCGAACCTTCTCTCCGGAGGTGCTGGTGATACGGTATTGACCGGTCTGGCGAATCATGATTGGGAAGCGCTCGTTTCCTGACCCTGAAGTTTAAGAAACGATCGTTTCCTTGTCAATATCTTATGAATCGAATGTTTCTTTGTTGAGAGACCCCTACCCCAAGGGCAGGTTCTTGTCAGAGGATTTATGACGAAGGCAAGTCAATCGCCATTATTTCTCGGCGCTGGAGACGTAAGCTTCCCAGTATTCGCGTGACAGCTTCTGCGCCTCGGCAATCCCGGCGGATGTCATTTCTTTGGCGATCCTTTCTTTTACTTTTTCTGCATCGTCAAAATCCGTTACACTCTCCCAGAATGACAACGAAATTTTGGTGCTGAACACTACATGCTGTTGGAGACTGCCATACCACTGTATCGCAAGTCGCGTGATACGCCTAGCTCAGGTGAGTCAGGTTTTTTATGGAACTTGCCGTCCTTCATGATCATCACCAACCGCTTGTGGTCCTGAAGCACACGCACGTTTGACACCGGGTCACCATTGACTAGCAACAGGTCGGCTAAATAACCTTCCCGGATCATCCCCAGTTCATGCCCCATCCCCATGATTTCGCCACCATAGCGTGTCGCGGCCTGAATTGCCTCCATCGGAGACATTCCCACCATATCCACAAAATACTCAATGTCCTTCGCATTGGTGCCATGGGGTGTCCATGCGAATCCGTAGTCACCACCGATCAGGACTCGAATTCCGCGACGGTGCATTTTTTGCATGCTTTCTACCGCCGCCTCCAGTTCGCGTTCATAGGCTTCCGTTATCGGCGTGCCCGGCTTGATTCCGTATTCAGCAGCATTACGCGCAGTATTGATCAGCCAGGCAAGACCAGGCGCTACGAAATGTTTATCCTTGGCTGCTTCAAGCTTATCGAGCGCCTCATCGTCGGTGAAAGACGCGTGGAAGATAAAATCAATACCGTATTCCACACATTTCATAACGGATTCCTTTGAACGGGCATGCGCTGCCAACTTCTTGCCGCGTCGTTTGGCTTCGTTCACCGCCATGGCAATCTCATCGTCCGAAAACTGATTGTCTTTCGCTGGCATGCTGGTAATCTCTTCTCCCGACAGATTGATCTTGATTGTATCCACACCCCATTTGATCATCTCACGCACGGTGCGACGAATCTCCTCCGGTCCGGATACTACGATGCCGAGATTAAGACCTTCATGAGGGATATGCGGCAGGCTCATGTCACCAAGCCCTCCCACCGAAGTGATCTCCGGACCCGCCGCGGTATAACGCGGACCGGGACACTTTCCTGCGTTAATCGCATCACGAATCACCACGTCCAACCTCGCCTTGGCGGCCGCTGCACCACAACCAGCAGTGAATCCGGCGTCGATCAATATTTTCGCCATTTCGATACAGTTGATAACGTGCTCCTCAACCGGCATCATCTGGATCGGAGCAATGCCCGGGGCATTGTTCCAGGACAGATGCAGGTGCGCGTCAATTAGCCCCGGCATCAACGTCATACCGTGACCGTCAATGCGAAGACCGTTGCCACTACCCCATGAGTAGCCATTCGATTCGGTTCGATTAACGGACTTTATACGATTGCCTGACACCGTAACTTCACCACTGTATGGTAATTCACCGCTGGCATCCAGGATTCGAACGTTACTGAACACAATATCCTGTCGGTTTAGAGCGTTATTGCCACCGCTCCAGTTAAAATTATTGTCTGCCATTGTTTTAAAACTCCTCCAATTTGAATTGTTTTACGCCGCTAGTTCGTTAAGGTGATTACTCATAATTTCGGCGGAGCGCTCGGCGGCTTCCACCATCATCCAGTGTCCGACACCCGCAATAATCTCCAGCCGGGCATTGCGAATATTTTCTGCGAGGTCCTGGCTCATCGCGATCGGTGCAATATTATCGCACTCTCCTGCAATCAGCATTGTCGAACATTCTATCCTGGCGTGAGACGCCGCGGTGGCTTCACTTAATGCTTCACAATGCTTAGCGTAACCCATTGGGTCCTGCCGCATTAGACTTTCGCGAACGAATGCCTTGACTACTGGATTGCGGCGCAGTGATGTTTCGGCTACGCTATTGGTCGAAATTGCCTCTGCAATCCCCGTCATGCCGTGCTCGCGTGCAGTGGCCGCTCGTTCCCTAAGCCCGTGGCGCGCCGCCTGCGGGGGTTCAACGATGGCGCCAAATAAAGTCAGACTTGCAACCAGCCTTGGTGACTCGACAGCAAGATATTGACAAATCAAGGTTCCCATCGAATGCCCGACGAAGTGTGCACGTTCGATATCCGCGGCACGCATCGCGATTTTCACCGCCGCGACCAGTCCCGCCATGCCTGATGCACCTGGCCGGTAGTTCGACCGCCCTGCACCGGGTAAATCCGGGCGCAGAACACGATAATTGCCCAGGGATGGCATTAACGTTTGGAAGCTGTTCGAGGTTCCACCGAGACCATGAACCATGACAACCGCAGGACCATTGCCTTGATCATCGATGACCATACTGCCGAAACGAAGGTCGACCATCACTGGCTGTCCACCGGATTCTCGAGCACCCCAATTCCATCGAATTCCAACCGAACGATGTCGCCTGGAACGAGGTATTTCGGTGGCTTGAAGCCGATAATATCGTCGACATGCCCCCAATAACGGTTACTGTTCCGACTAAATACGGCGAGTTTCATATCATGATCTAGGTTGAATGTTCGGGTAACAGCACAATGGAACCTGTGGTTCGACGCTCCTGCAGTGCACGGTGAGCCTCCGCCACTTGTTGGAAATCGTATCTGTGATGAATATTCACCCGCACAATACCTCGTTCAATTGCGTCGAACAGACGGTGCGTGATCGAAGTGACTTTTTCACGGGAATCGGTGTAATGAGCGTAATTCGGTCGTGATACTGTTGCCGACTTCAAAGCAAGCGAGCCGATGTCCCAGTTACCGATATCTCCTGACGCTTGGCCAAAACTTATCAGGTGTCCACAATCGGCGAGAGCAGCGACCGAATGTGCAAAGCTGTCATGTCCGACAGCGTCATAAATAACGTCTGCGCCCCGACCGCCTGTCAGTTCTTGAACCTGTTCCACAAGGCTGGATTCACTTGGTGTGATGACATGGTGGGCGCCTGCGTCGAGTGCCGCTTGGATCTTCTCTGGACTAGAGGTTGCCCCGATTACAGTTGCTCCAAGATGACTGGCCCACTGGCACAAAAGACTTCCCACACCACCTGCCGGGGCATAAACCAGAACAGTCTCACCGGCACTGACCGGATGAACCCGATGCAATAGGAACTCCGCTGTCATACCCTTCAGTAAGCCCCCGGCAGCAGTTACATCGTCAATAATGTCAGGCAACGGGACCACCAGTCCAATATCCATGGTGCGCACGGTTGTGTATGCACCAATCGGGAGACATGCGTACGCGACACGCTGTCCCGGCGCCAGATGAGTTACCCCTTCACCTACATCAATCACTTCCCCGGCGGCTTCCAAGCCAAGAACACCGGGAGGATCCAAGAGCCGGAAATAGCCGGTGCGGCAATACACATCAATGTAGTTGACTCCAATCGCATGCTGGCGGATCCGTATCTGGCCAGCGCCGGGAGGTGGTACAGATATTGATTCCATTCGGAATACTTCCGGTCCACCGTATCTCCCGACGACCATCGCAGAACCGCTCACCGTCCCCGAGGCTGGCGCCTGTGTGGATACGGATTCCATTATAGGATCACGCGATTCAACCAGTGATCGAACCGCTTCGAATCCAGCCTCATACACACCTTCTGCTACCAATTGTGTCATATCCTGCTCAAGACCCGATGGTGTTTGGAAACGCGAACTCCACGACCAGAACGTACGATCCTGATCGGTTACCGAGTGAAGCGAAACCTCAGCGGTGTAGTTCTGAAGGGGAACGTCGCTTTCAATTATCCTGTAGCGAAAGCTATGTTTTTGGTCGGACAGCGTCAACAACTGTTCCCGTACTCGTTCTCCGCCCATGAGTTGAAAATTACGTATGGCGCCCACCTGATCGGCGTAAAGGGTATTTTCAATGTGACTGTGACGTACCGCCGGATGCCAACGGTCATGATCGTTGAAGTTACGCAATACATTCCAAACCACTGATATCGGTGCATTTATGACTGTGCTGCGGGTCACCTTGATCATGTCAGAATCTAAAACGCTGTTTTAGTGCGTCAAACCCTGCCTGGAACACTCCTTGCTCGATTTGCTCAATCAGTGACGATTCGAGTGCCGCATCACATTCAAACTCGGCGGACCACTCAGCAAAGGTTCGATCACCGTCGGTGATGGGCGTCAGCTTCAGCGTAGCAACATAGTCCTTAACACCCATCGGGCTTTCGAGAATGGAGTAGACACAGCAGAAGTCATAATCAGATAGCGCCAGTAACCGTTCACGGATGAAGCCCCCATCTTTCAGACTGAAAGCGCGCACACACCCCACCTGATCCGATGCAGATCCGCCTTCGATGCGACTGTCAGCGATCAATGGATGCCATGCTGGCAGCGCATTAAAATCTCGTACCGTGTCCCACACGCGGGCCGCGGGCGCATCGATAATGGTAGAGGTGTAAGCCGTCGACATGGTGTCAGCCGTCCGAGTCCTTATCGTCTTTTGCGCTCTCCTTGTAATTCTTCTGCAGGGCCTGCACATCTTTGGCGGATCGGAAAATATCTCCCATACCGGTAATATTAGAACCTGTTACTCCGATATCTTTCATCATCTCGTCAATTAAAGGCGCCTGCACACGATAACGCAGTGCGCTTTCGATAACTTCGTCGGTTGGTGACCGACGACCATCTCCGCCGCCAAGTCCCTCCACATGCAGAATCTTGATTCCATCGATTTTCTCCATCGGCTTCACACTCTCACGCACAATACCTTCCAGACGTTCGATCAACTTTGCTCGCAACAGCCCGTTGCGTGCGTCCTCTGACAGAATGTTCTCCGTCTCGTTTCGCAGTCTCTGAGCTTCGGCAGCAACAGCCGCCGCAATTTTCTCCGCTTCGGCAGCGATTTTCACGGTATCCGCATCCTTTTGTGCCAGCAAGCGGTCCACGGTTGCAACGCGCTCAGCAATTTCCTTCTCTCGGACTGACTTAACTTTTTCCTCCGCTTCCACTGCCCGGGCTCGCGAAGTCTCAGTTTCGGCGCGCACTGACGCCTCTTCTGACTGCTTTCTCAAAACGTTGATCTGCCGCTCGATATTCGCCAGCTCAAGCGCCATTTCCCGTTCGACCTCCAATCGTTTGAGATCGCGGTCCTTGAGGATACGCACTTCGTCCAACCCGCGATCAGAAGTAATACGTGCACGCTCCACCTCTTCTCTCGCGTTAATCTCTGCTTCCTCTACCGTCTGGCGCAGGGCAATCTGCTCAGCTCGCACCAAACGGTCGCGTTCAATCCGCGATGTGTCCAGGGCCTGGTCCTGTTTGATGCGAGCCTGTTCCACCAATTGGCCTGCCGCCAGTTTTGCTATTTCAATTTCTTGACCACGGGCTATGTCGTGCGATTCCGTCTCCTGTTCCGCAATTATCTGCGCCTCTCGCAACTGTCGCCCGGAAACGATCTTCGAACGCTCAAGGTCTTCTTTTGCCAAGATATCCGCATGCTCAATTTCATGACGCTGCTTGATTTCATGGATGCGTACCTTGTGTTCGCGGTCAATCCGTGCCTGCTCCAGGACCTGTTCATGCACAATAC
This sequence comes from Arenicellales bacterium, assembly GCA_963663315.1. GTDB lineage: Bacteria > Pseudomonadota > Gammaproteobacteria > Arenicellales > Poriferihabitantaceae. The sequence continues at coordinate 1,938,694 of OY760176.1, forward strand.
GAACCTTTTCCACCTGTTCTCTCGCCTCAATTTCCGCCGACTCCAACACCTGCTGACGGATAATCTCCCTCTCGCGTGTGCTTTGCTCGTTTTCAATTCGCGATTGTTCGGCTTCCGCTTCCTTGGTTGCCCGTGTGCGTTGGATTGCCGCATGCTGCTCCGCACGCATTGATTCCAACGCCAGTGTTTGGTCTATACGGGAGTTCTCACTTTCCTGTTCCAATTTCAAAGTTTCCTTCTCCGCCTCCAGATTACGACTGCGGATCGCCACCATCGAAGACTGCTCAACATCGTTGCGTAGCTTGCGACGCGTTTCGATGACCTCGATCAGCTGCGTCATGCCCTCCGCGTCAAACCGGTTCGCTGGATTGAAATGCTCCAGGCTGGTTTGATCCAGATCCGTGACTGCAACCGATTCCAACTCAAGTCCGTTTTGTGCAAGTGCTACTTTCGCTCGCTCCTCCACCTTCGCCACCATGTCACTTCGGTTCTCATGCATCGCATCCAGAGTCATCTCAGCGGCTACTGAACGCAACGCACTGACAAATTTCCCTGACAACAGTTCCGCCAACCTTCCGGCTTCCAGCGTTTTTCGTCCCAGTGTGGATGCCGCAGCCGATACTGCTTGTTGTTCCTGTATAACGCGAACAAAAAACTCGGTCTCCACATCCACTCGCATTCGATCCAGAGTAATGACCGCTTTCTCCTCAGTCCGAGACACCGGGATTCGGACTACGTTCAGATTCACTGGTGTTACTTCGTGGACAATCGGTAGAACCAGCGCGCCGCCGTTGATCACTACCTTCTCCCCTCCAAGACCAGTGCGCACAAAGGCTAATTCCTTGGTTGAACGGTGGTACAGCCAGTGCAACATATACACTGCCACCGCGATGACAACGATTGCGACTATAAGCCACAAAATTAAAGAACCAATAAGTCCAACGGTCATGGTGTGATTCCTCGTTAGTCAGTTTTTATCGCTTTAAAGGCTTTGGTTTGTTCCGTGAGAGCGATTTCGGTCGGCAGCCTCTCCATTGAAGAGGCACCGTAAAAGCCGTGACAATTATCGGTATGCTGCAACACGTATTCAGCATCCTCCGGCATGGATACCGGACCGCCGTGGACAAGCACCAGCACTTCGGGGTTCACCTCCATCGCCGCTTCAGCCCAAGCGTCAACAAGAGCAGGACAATCTTCGAGCTTCAGGGCAGCGGCAGCCCCGATGGAACCACCTGTGGTTAGGCCCATATGGCAAACGATGATATCGGCCCCGGCCTCAGCCATGGCCTGTGCTTCTACTTCGCTAAACACATATGGCGTGGTGAAATGATCTTTGTTATGCGCTAACCGAATCATATCAACTTCTTGACCATACGACATCCCGGTCGCCTCCAGGTTAGTACGGAACGTGCCGTCGATGAGTCCGACCGTCGGAAAATTCTGCACCCCTGAGAAGCCCACAGCCTTGATCCGATCGAGATAATAGTCAAAGACGCAAAATGGATCCGTGCCATTAACCCCGGCCAGCACCGGCGTATCTTTTACCACCGGCAGAACCTCGTGGGCCATCTCCATCACAACATCATTCGCATTGCCATAGGCCAATAGACCTGACAGGGATCCACGACCGGCCATGCGGTAGCGGCCTGAGTTATAGATAACGATGAGGTCAATGCCGCCTGATTCCTCGCATTTTGCTGACAGGCCGGTACCTGCTCCGCCACCGATAATCGGTTCGCCACGGCGCTTCATGCCATGAAATTTCTCAAGCAGTTCATGTCGTTCAAATCGTGCCATAATTTAGCGCTCGCTCGGTAAGGGTGGGGTTGATTTGTTTCAGTGCGTTGACTACGACCTCAGCGAAGGCCGGATCATTGATGTGTTGAGGGGTACGGATCAAACGCCGCTTCCCTGTTTCGCGAATCCGTTCGGTGATGGTGTCGAACAGCGCCTGATCTGCTTCTGGATCGTGAAATGGCTGGCCAGGCGCATCCAGTGCCGAAACGCCGCCTTCTGGAATCAGGAAACGGACCGGACCCTGCATAAGATTGATGCGATCCGCAATCCATTCCCCCATACGGCGGTTTTCCGAAGCGGTAGTTCGCATCAGAGTGACTTGAGGGTTGTGTTCGACAAATGTTCGGTTCTTGTAATGATCCGGCACCGTGTCAGGTGGACCGAAATTAACCATATCCAATGCGCCTACAGATCCGACCCAGGGAATTTCAGTTCGAATAAAAGCGCCGAAACGGTCCTCGTCTGCAGCGAAAACCCCGCCCATCATCATATCGCAGATCTCCGTGGTGGTTAGATCCAGGGCTGCGACGAGCATTCCACTGTCAGCAAGCTTCTCCATTGACCGCCCGCCTGTCCCCGTGGCATGCATTACAAGGCAGTCATACTGATTCTGGATCAGTTTGATAACCTGTTGTACAGCAGCAGTGGTCACGCCAAACATGGTCAAGGCAATCCCTGGTTTGTCCGGTTCGGCGCTGCGCCTTAAGCTCTTGAGCCGCTTATCCGTTACCATGCCGACCATGGCATTGGCCCCGTTGGCCAGCACTTGTTTTGAGATACGGTTAAGTCCTTGAATATCCACGACCGAGTACATCATCATAATGTCCGATGCGCCCACATAAGCAGCCACGTCGCCAGAGGCGATGGTTGAAATCATCACTTTTGGAACGCCAATAGGCAGCGCTCGCATTGCGGGCGTAGCAAGAGCGGTGCCTCCAGAACCGGCCGCTGAGATTATCCCGGCGACATCCTGACGTTGCTGGATGTAACGTTCGAACGCCAACGCCATTGCACGCACTGAGGCGCCTCGATCCGCACGGACAACCGAACCTGAACCGCTTGGGTGATGGGCGGCGATAACGTGTGGCGGTATGTCAGCGGATGAAGCCTTGCCTGAGGTTGAAAGGTCGATCGATTTTACGGATAGGCCATGATCGACAATACATTTACGTATGAAGTTGAGTTCTTCACCTTTGGTATCGAATGTGCCTGCGACATAAATGGATGTTTGTGCCGCCCCTGCCGAAATATGCGGAGATTCCTTATATAGAGGCTTAGGCCTGATGTCGAAGGGTCGCGACGGTGTCTGCCGGACCGTCGAAACGGCAGGCGAAATTTGGCTATTTGGGTGTTTGTGCCAGGCGGCATCCGACCAACGCGTTGGCGGAGCATACACCAGATTGGTCGTGTCTTCCTTATCCGCCAAGTTTTGCACTTGTTCTGCCGGTGGAGAATCGATCGGAAATACTTCGGACTGCGTGTCCATAAATTCCTGTTCTGATTTTGGCGATTCCGGGATGCCAACGTCTTCGTGGGAGTGGCGACCCACTCCGAGCAAACTCTCCTGCAATATTCGATCACCCGCAAGCTCAACCGCGGGAATGATCCGACCGATGCGTCCGTTTGCCATGATGGCCACGTCTTGCCCCATCGCAGTCGCTACAGAAATGTTCTGCTCAATCAGAAGGATCGACACATCCTGCTCTGACGCAAGCTCGGTGAGCAGTTGTACAACCTGCTCGACGATAACCGGGGCAAGGCCTTCCGTAGGTTCATCGAGAATCAGCAATTCCGGGTCCTGGAGCAGGGCGCGTGATATCGCCAGCATCTGCTGCTCGCCTCCGGAAAGTTGGCCAGCGCCATTTCGACGGCGTTCTGCCAACCGGGGGAAGGTTTCGTAAATTCGCTGAACTGACCAAGAACCACCGGACTCTACGAGTCGAAGGTGCTCGTCGACGGAGAGTGACGGCCACAGGCGCCTACCCTGGGGTGTATAGCCGATTCCGAGCGATGCAATCCGGTAAGCTGGCATGTTGCTAATTTCTTGTCCGTCAAACTTAATTGATCCGCGTTGTGCGGGAATCAAGCCCATAATCGTATTGCATAGCGTAGTTTTACCCATGCCGTTGCGACCAACCACCGCATGGACTCCCTTGTGCAGCGTGAGATCAACGCCCTGCAATGCATGCGACCGACCATAGTACACATGTAAATTCCGAACCTGCAGCACGTTATTTGCAGCGGACCTTCGACGACCGCGAGAATACTTAGGCATTCGCATTTCCCAGATAGAGTTCCTGCACTTGCGGGTCGTTTTCGATCTCGGTCGGTGTTCCTTCTTTAAAAATACGTCCGTTATGCATCATAGTCACGGTCTCAGCAACTCGCAGTGCAACATCCATATCGTGCTCGATGATGATGTAACTGATGTGATCCGGCAGCGACTGCAGGATTTCGACTAGCTCAGAACGTTCGGTCGGAGAAAGTCCTGCGGCCGGTTCGTCGAACAGAATCAGCCGCGGCGCACCGGCCAACGCCAAGGCGATTTCCAGTTGCCGCTGCTGTCCGTGGCTGAGTGTTGCGACCGGTGTATCTCGTTCGGCATCGAGGTAAACTGCACGTATCAAGGTCTCGGCCGACTCCATGGTGTGGTCTTCTCGTCGTGGCCTTATCAGCGAGTAGCGGCCGCGTTTTACGCCGCTACAGGCCAAAAAAACGTTATCGATAACGGTAAGACCATCGAACAACAGCGAAATCTGGTATGTCCTTCTGAGTCCACGGCGGGCACGCTCGAAACTCGGCATGTCCGCCACGTCCTCGCCGAATAGCCGCACGCGGCCGGTCGTCGGGGGTATATCTCCCGTAACGGTGTTGAACAGCGTTGTCTTACCTGCGCCATTGGACCCCAGGACCGCGCGTCGTTCGCCCGCCTTAACGGTCATGTTTATATCCGCCAGAGCCACCAGCGCACCAAAATGGCAGCTGATGGCTTCAAGCTCCAAGGCATTGCGCCCGGAACTTTTCAGATGCTCTAAGGCAGTTGAACGGGTTTTCGTCACAGAAAACCTACTCGCAGCTGGGATTTTCCCGACCAACTGCCCCGTATTCAAGGAATTGATCATACGGCAATCCGGAGGTCTGGCTTACCTGTTTAGAGACCTTGATGGTTTTGTTTAACAAATTCCCCTCAGGACCTTCGATAACTTCGGTTAAAAACAAATCCGCGATCGCATTGCGTCGCTCATCGAGTTTAACCATTCCGGTCGGTGTTTCAAACTCCAGTGACGATAACGCTGCACGATAATTCACACCGCCGTCGGATAAGTCACCCCCAACCTGGTCAAGTGCCAGCAAAGCTGCCTTCGTATTAATGTAGTAGGCGTGAGCGAACAGAGACGGTGACGGAAAACCATCAGGAAACTGCTGCTGGTATGCAACAACAAACGCATTCCAGCGTGGGTCGTCCCAGGTATCGGAAATCGGACCTGCAGAAGGTGTGCCGATCACGAAACTGCGTGTGCGACCCTTGGAACCAAGTACTGTTTGATCCACCGTGATCGAACCGCCGATTAGAGGCAATTCTCCGCCGGTTTGCTCATACTGGGTCAGAAAATTAACCGCGTCAGCACCACCGAGAGCAACATAGATTGCATCGACATCATCGGGTAGTGCGGCGATCACCGACGAATAATCCTTGTTGCCGATCGGCACCCAGAAACGGGATTCGATTGGTGATTTGCCACCGAGGCGGCAAAATGGCTCAAGGAAACCAAAAACCTGGGTGTACGGAAAAGAGTAGTCTTCGGCGAGGACCGCCACATTGCGGTAGCCTTTTTCGTTGTAGACGTATTCGCCGAGCCCAGCCATCCACTGGGCGCCGTCGGTGCTAAAGCGAAAGAAGTTTTCCGCGGGTTCACGCAGTGTTGTGTCTTGTGCCGCGGATGAACCATTCAAAAACGTCACTTCAGGTTGCGTTTTGGCATAGTCTTTAATTGCAAGTCCCTCGGAACCGGATAACGGTCCCACCAGAACTTGAACCCCGTCCTGTTCGACGAGTTTTCGTGCTGCACGAATAGCGCTATCCGGTGAAGCGTCCGACGACCCCGTAATGAGGTCTATCTTTTTCCCTCCCGCCATGTTTTCAAACTCTGCAAGAGCCATTTGGACACCGCGCATACTGTCTTCACCAAGCACAGTAAACGCACCTTCCAGGGTGGCTAGTGCTCCCATTTTGATCGTGTCCTGTGCCATTGCACCGATGGAAAGCAAAGTCAACGCAATTGCCAGTAACGCTTTGTTAATAAAGTTCAACATATTATTCTCCTGATAGAAGTGTTAAGGATCATTAAATGATTTATATGAATGCGAGTCGATTTGCTCAACGCTACCGATTGCGAGACGCGCCTGTCTTGCCGTTGTGAGCTTCTCACGCAGTCGACTCCATACACCGAGTAGTCCATCCGGCGAAAACAGAACCACCAGTAAAAAGGCCAGTCCAATCACCGTGTTGAAACGTTCGCGGTCAATCAGATCAATCGCAAAGTTATCCAGTAAGACAAATACTATGGCGCCAAGAAACGGTCCTATCGGGTGACGAAGACCGCCCACGACAGCAATCACCAAAATATCGATAACAACACCAACTCCTATGGAACCGGGGGAGATGCGTCCGTTAAACCAGACCAGCAATACCCCGGCCGTAGCCGCGATGATTCCGGACAAAAACCAGGCAAAGATTCGATGGAAGGTGACGTTGAAACCGAGTGAGCGCATCCTGCGAGGATTGTCTCGAATCGCCTGCAAACTCAAGCCAAAGGTGGAGCGTGAAATATAGAATACCGCCCATAGCGAAAGTGCCGCGATGGTCAGGCAAAGATAATAAAAGGGTGCAGGATTGCGCCAGTAAATGCTGAATATGGTTGGTGGCTCAACCCCGGAAAAACCGGAGAAACCATTGAAGATCGTATAGTTCTGGCGTACGAAGTAAAAAAAAGCCACTGCAATCGCCAGCGTGATCATGATGGTATAAATGCCTTCGGTGCGAACCGAGATGGCGCCGATAAAAGCACTGAACAGCGCTGCCAAACCTATTGCGATTGATGCTGTCAGCCACCAGGGCCAGCCCAGCCCCATAACGCCAACGCTGTTGTCACCAAAAATTGCCATGAAGTAACCCGCTGACCCCGCCACTGTCATTTGCGCAAGGCTGATCATACCGCCATATCCGGCAAGCATCATCAAAGAAAGCGCAATCGTGCCAAGAATTAACGAATAGGCTCCGATTTGGAACGTGAAAAAGTTACTGGTGAACCAAGGATAGGCGATTAGAAACACGGCGACAACGAGAAATGCCGGATGTAAAGCAACATCGGACATAGTGCCAAAAAACCATCGCCGCGATTTCATTTTCTCGACCAGTGTTCCCCCATCAGCCCTTGTGGTCTCACTGCAAGCACCAGCACCATGATCAGAAAAGTCAGCACCACGCCATAGGTGGGGAAGTAAGCCAATCCGAACTGCTCTGCAAGACCGATGAGCAACGCTCCGATCGCCGCTCCCGGGACTGAACCTAGCCCTCCGACAATCACCACGATCAAAGAAGCAAGTAAATAACGTACATCCTCACCGGGTGCAATGGATAGTGCAGTGCCTCCGATGACGCCAGCAAAGCCGGCAAGGCCTGCTCCGATGCCAAATACCAATACAAACACTAATTGGACATTCACTCCCGATGCAGACAACATGTCGCGGTCATTGACTCCAGCACGGATCATCATGCCGATGCGGGTACGATTAAGGAAAAGCCACAGTGCGATCCCAACTGCCACGGCCACAAAAAGAACCGCGAGCCGGTAGATTGGATATTTGATGTAAACCGGTTCGCCGGAGGAATGGATTACGGAAACGATTGGCAACTGGATTGCACCGAACAACCACTCGGGGGGAGCGAACTGATAGGTTGTTCCAGTCCATATTGCAATCATGAGGTCTGCGGCGATAATGGAGATCGCGATTGTCACCAGGGTTTGGCGAAGATCGTCGCCTTCCATGCGTCGGAACACGAGCACCTGCATCAACATACCGCTGGCGGCGACTGCCAAAAACGCAACGGCCAGCCCTAGAAACCAACTCCCGCTTGCCTCTGCAACCTCGTATCCGATATAGGCGCCGAGCAAATACATTGATCCATGCGCTAGATTGACATTGCGCATCAAACCAAAAATCAGGGTAAATCCGCTGGCTACGAGAAAGTACAAACCGCCCAGCGTGAGACCGTTGAGCAATGTTTTGACGAAAGTCTTTTTTCGTCCCAAAAGTTCAGTGACCCACTGTGGCCAGACAGCAAACATCAGCCACATCAATATCACCGCGAATAGCAGGATAACTATCGACCAAAAGGTGTGTTGCTCAATAAAGCGTCGCATTTCTTGATCAGCCAGCGACCAGGCTAACCAGCACTTGCATTCGTCTCATATCTTCTTTCCTCGACAATTGACATGGACCTATGAGTAGGCCATAGGCCACTTGTTCTCCATTCTGCGATGCTTTTATGATATTCATAAGCATTGCGAATACAAAAGTATACGCCGATTGTACAGCACACAGCAATAGAGAATAGCTCTATTGATTCCGATTTTACCAACACATCCTTTATAAATTTGAGCCATCGAAAATCAGCATCGGAGTATTATGTCTGAACCGCTGTGCGCACCTGCTTCATTACAAGGAACATACGAGCAGGGTTACTCGAGAAGGTAGCGAAACCGAAGCTTTCGTACCACGCCTTGCGACGTGCAAACGACTCTTCGCCACCGTCCGGGATAACGTCAAGAATGATTGCATGGCAGCCAGCCATGTCGGAAACCATGCACGCCTTTTCGAAGACATGGTGCATAAGGATACCACCTATACCTATACCCTGTGCCGTCTTGTCTACAGCGACCTGCCCCAGGAACAACACAGGAACCTCTCCGTGGTCCGGCGCTCCTCGTGGTCGACGCTTGAGTTCGTCCACATTCATCATACCCAGATTGACCGAATGGTAGCCCAGAATTCGTGCGCTCCCCTCCGTGACAACTACATAGACGCGAGTCATGTCATCCTTCTGCTGTTTCCTCGCACTTAGCTTGAGGTAGTTGTTCAGACGGGCGACACCGCAATCGAATTCGGCTCGGTCGTGCCGCGTTACATCGAAGTGTTCAATTCGCAGAGCCGGTGATTCAGTCGGCATGAACCACGCGTGCACGGTAGTTTCTGGCCGCCTCAAGAGCGCGCGTGGTTGGCGCCGGTGGGGCATCCAGAGCCGCGATGAACATCTCGGCATCCTCCGGTGTCAGAATATGCCGGGACTGCAATTCAAGAACACGCGTAGCCTCGCGCTCAATCGCCGTGCGCAGGAAGACCGACTTGTCTACGGCAAGCGCAAGCGCGGCACGTTCAATCAAGACCGCCAGACGATCATCGTGACGCACTTGGGTTGTCCTGGTCTGTTTCGCCGGAGTCCTTGAGGTTTCGAAGTTGAGCATGGTTGCCTCTGGAGAAAACTATATACAACACATTGTAGTGCGATTCGAACTACATATCAAGAACCAAATCTGCGACACGACTTAATGTATAAAGGATGGGAAATACAAAGCTCGTCAGCGCTAATCCGAAAGTTGCCCGCCATTATTTCTCGGTGTTGGAGACGTAGGCTTTCAAGTATTCGCGTGACAGCTTCTGCGCCTCGGCAATCCCTGCGCGGGAAAGACAGGAGGGGTGGGGATAGTCCAATGGATTGGACAACCACGGGAGGTTGTACCTACGCGGAAATGGCGGGAGGGGCGGGCGGGCGCCTGCAATCAGTGCTCACTTATTTCGAACTCAAGTTGGTCGTCTTTGCAAGTGACGATCACCTGTCCTCCTTTCCTTAATTTCCCGAACAACAATTCTTCTGCCAGCGGTTGCTTTATTTGTTGTTGAATAACCCGGGCCATTGGCCTGGCGCCCATGGTGGCATCATAGCCCTTGCTGGCAAGCCATTTTATGGCTGGCTCCATGACTTCCAGGCTGACCTGTTTTTCTGCCAGTTGTTGCTCAAGCTCGAGTAAGAATTTATTCACAACATGGGTAATGGTCTTGCTGTCCAATCCATCAAATCGAATAATGTTGTCCAGTCGGTTCCTGAACTCCGGGGTGAAGATTTTTTTGATGGCCGTCATATCATCAGAACTGTTGTCCTGTTGCACAAATCCCATGGATTCCCTCAGTGATTGTTGCGACCCGGCGTTGGTTGTCATGACAATGATCACATTTCTGAAATCGGATTTTCGGCCATTGTTGTCTGTCAGGCTTCCATAGTCCATCACCTGCAGCAGAATATTAAAGATATCCGGGTGGGCCTTTTCGATTTCATCAAATAACAGAACCGAATGTGGGTGTTTATTGATCGCATCGGTAAGCAATCCACCCTGATCAAATCCAACATAACCCGGTGGCGCGCCAATCAGGCGCGACACGGTATGCCTTTCCATATACTCGGACATGTCGAACCGGATAAATTCGATACCCAGTGTACTGGCAAGCTGTTTGGTGATTTCGGTTTTTCCGACGCCGGTCGGTCCAGAGAACAAAAATGATGCGATCGGCTTTTCGGTATTACCCATTCCGGCTCGTGCCATCTTTACTGAAGAAGCCAGGGCGGTAATAGCGGAATCCTGCCCAAAAACCATCATTTTCAAATCACGCTCAAGGGTTTTCAGCGACTTCAAATCCGATGTGGACACATGTTTGGGAGGGATTCGGGCGATGTCGGAAATCATGTTTTCTATTTCCTTGACCCCGACGGTTCTCTTTCGGGATTTACCCTCAGCCAGGCGGGTTTTTGCTCCTGCTTCATCAATCACATCAATTGCGGTGTCCGGAAGTTGACGGTCAGACAAATATCTTGCCGAAAGTTCTACCGCGGACCGCAGCGCCGGATTGGTATACTTCACATCGTGGTGCTTTTCAAAACGCGATTTCAATCCTCGTAATATATCCACTGCCTCATCCACACTGGGCTCAACTATGTCGATTTTCTGGAATCGTCTGGATAGTGCCCGGTCTTTTTCAAAAATGCCCCTGTACTCCTTGTAGGTTGTCGAACCAATGCATTTCAGTTCTCCAGATGCCAACACGGGTTTGAGCAAATTTGATGCATCCATGACTCCGCCAGAGACTGCACCTGCACCAATTATGGTATGAATTTCGTCGATAAACAGAATTGATCCCTGTTCCTTGTCAAGAGCTTTCAGAACTGCCTTGAATCTTTGTTCAAAGTCACCCCGATACTTCGCACCTGCCAGTAGAGCACCCATATCCAGGCAGTATATTGTGCATTCGCTGAGCACAGAAGGAGCTTCCTTCAATACAATTTTTCTGGCCAGGCCCTCTGCGATGGCGGTCTTGCCAACACCTGCTTCACCGACAAACAAAGGGTTGTTTTTTCTGCGCCTGCAAAGAATCTGAACCGTACGGTCGAGTTCTTTTTGCCTGCCTATCAACGGATCAATTTTCCCATCCATGGCCAGTTTATTAAAATTGACCGTATAGGCCTCCAATGGGCCTTCTGACTCTTCTTCCGGTTCTTCAACACTATATTCATCGCTTTGTTCAGGCGAAGGAAGACGGCCTGTCTCCGAAATTTTTTTTATCCCGTGAGAAATAAAATTGACCACATCATATCGGGTAATTTCCTGTTGACTCAGGAAGTAAACGGCAAAGGACTCTTTCTCGCCGAATACGGCAACCAGTACATTATTGCCTTTTACTTCCTTGTTTCCCGAGCTCTGCACATGCATGATGGCCCGCTGAAGGACTCTTTGGAATCCCGTACCGGGTAGAGGCTCGGAATCTTCGGAAACAACAGAAACTTCGGTTTTCAGATATCCGGCCAGAGATTTGCGAAGCTGTTCGATATTGCCCCCGCAGGATATCAGGGTATGTCTGGTTTCCCTGTCATCAAGCAAAGTGAGCAACAGGTGTTCGACCGTGATTACTTCATGGCGCTCTTTACGAGCCAGAGATACGGCGTGGCCTAATGCGATTTCAAGTTGTTCTGAGAGCATCGGATATTATCAGTCACGCCCGTTCCAGAGTACATTGTAAAGGTTGCTGATTCTGATTGGCAAATTTCAAGACCAAACGAACCTTGGTTTCGGCGATCTCCCGTGGAAAGACACCACAGACTCCAATGCCTTTTGTATGCACATGCAACATGATCTGTTCTGCCTGCTCCTGATTCATTGAAAAATAACGCTTCAGCAGATAGACCACAAACTCCATCGGGGTGTAATCATCGTTGAGCAATAAAACCTTGTATAACGGGGGCTTTTTAGGTTTTACCTCTGATTTTTCTACAACCAGTCCGGTTCTGGAACCCGGATCTTGATTATCATGTTGATTCGGTGGTGTACGGCCAACATCTCCGCCCGAGTTCGCTGGCAGAGCCTGTGGGTATCTGGTCGAGGTTCTCGAAGATGTATCCGGGATTGACTCAAACAGCGCCACCACCACATCCTCCACAGGTGCCGCTGCCACCAACGGCTTGAAAGACATTATTGAAAACAAATGTTGCGTTTACACCATCATCCACATAATCCACTTCCGCACCACCAAGAAAGCTCAACGCGAAGGGGTCCACCACCAGTTTGAAACCATTGCCATCGTTCATCATGCTATCCTTGGCTTCTGCATTTTCAGTGAAGGTCATACCATAATTCATCCCTGAACAGCCGCCTCCGGAAACATAAATCCTTACCGCGGATGCATCACCATTGGTATCGTTGATCAGTCTGGATATTTTATCTTTTGCCGCGTCCGTAACAACCAGATCTGACTCCGTTAGAATCTGACTATATTCACTCATACTATATTCCTCTGATGATTGTCGGCGCCTGATCAATTGACCTGTTTGTACTTCATCAATTGCTGTAGACCGCAGAATGAATTTCCACTATTGAAAATTAATCAGGCGGTATTATCTATATAGTGATATTGTATACGATATCAAGCAATCGACAACCCTGAAATTACTCTTGGGACCACTCTAACACAACTGATTGCGGACTCTATCCATACCGGGCCCGACCATGACTCATACAGTTCACTGCACATTTTTCGACAAACAAGCCGAAGGCCTTGATAAACCGCCCTATCCCGGGGAGCTGGGTCAACGGATTTATCACAATATTTCCCGCGACGCCTGGCAGCAATGGCTGGAAAGGTCGTTGTTGATCATCAACGAAAATCAACTTAATTCTTCCGACCCTTCGAATCAGGATCTGATTGAAAAACATCTGGTCGGTTTCCTGTTCAATGAAGGTGAGCACGGGCAAAGGCCGGAAGGCTTCCATCCGGCCTGATCATCACATCCGATCCGGGTGCATGATACGGGTTATGGTCATAACAGAATTGTCAACGTCTGGCGTGAGAAAAAAGCCGGAAGAAGTTATCCGTCGTCAACTCTGCCAGATCCGCCAGCGGAACCGATAAAAAATCCGACAGATATTCTGCCGTATGGCGTACGAAACTCGGCTCATTGACTTTTCCGCGATGGGGTACGGGTGCAAGATACGGACAGTCAGTTTCAATCAACATTCGATCCATCGGTGTTTTCCTGGCAACCTCCCTGAGCGATTCAGCATTCCTGAAAGTCACTATACCGGAGAATGAAATATAAAATCCGATATCCAATGCCCTCCTCGCCGTCGCCCAGTCTTCAGAAAAACAATGCATTACACCACCACAGTCCCCGGCCTCCAGGGTTTCCAGCATATCCATAGTGTCATTGGCGGCTGAACGAGTGTGGATAATCAGTGGTTTTCGGGACTCCCTTGCTGCATTGATGTGATTTTCAAACCGCCTTTTCTGCCAGGGCGCACCTTCCTGGGTTCTGAAATAATCAAGGCCCGTCTCTCCAATCGCAACCACATCAGGATTTTGGGCCAGGTCGACCAGCTCGGCACACTCCGGGTCATGACAATCCGTATTGTTGGGATGCACCCCCACCGATGAAAATACATTCCCGTATTGTGCAGCCAGCTTCTCGATTTGAGGGTAATCCTCAAGGTTGACGGATACGCACAACATATAATCGACCTGATTATTTTTTGCTCGAGAGATCAGACTCTCGATATCCTGACAAAGAGGATCAAAGTTAATGTGGCAGTGGGAGTCTACGAATTGCATGAAAATTGAATCAGGCCACCGTTCTTTGCAGGGTCAGTAACAGATCTTCGATCACAAGTTGTACGTTCAGCGGATCACGTGAAATGCGACGGTAACGGCTGATTCTATCATAAAGCCTGTACAGTCTCTCGATCGAAGCGGTCTGTAAGTCCTTCTCGAAACCATTGATCCAGTCAGGCTTCGATTCAGTTTGCCGCCATTTCACCAGATCAATGACAAATTGCTGTAACCAGATGAGCGCCTGATCAAGATCCATTTTTGAAATTTTATCCGCAAGTTCCAATGCAGGAATACGCCCTGACAGCAAACCGATTAATCCTTCAAGGACATTTTTCTGTATTTCAAGCAAACCTTCATCCGCCAGTATTTTTGCATCCACCGGGCCGCCCGCGGCCAGCTTCAGGGCAATGCGGCTAGACTCCCTGGTCAGATTCCGCTCAAGCCAGTTCAGCGCCGTTTCCTGTTTTGGGGTCGCCATGGTGTGACCAATGCAGCGACTCCGTATGGTCGCAGGCAATCTCTCGGGCTCGGCGCTGACCAGAATTAACACGGTTCCTGAGGGTGGCTCTTCAAGCAATTTCAACAGCGCATTGGCTGCGTTTATATTCATCGCGTCTGCGGGCAGGATCAATGCGACCCGGATCGCAGAGATATGCGCATAGGTAGAAAAACGATCAATCAGGATGCGTATCTGATCTATTGAAATGATTTGTCCGGGTTTCGCTTTCCTGTCCCTTTCCTTGCTATCCTGATATCGATCACTGTATTGGGAAATCAGCGATAGCCGACCATTTACAGCTTCGGTTTCAGTCGTCAGGACATGAAAATCAGGATGCGTCCCGGCTCCAAATAGACGGCAATTCTGGCAATCACCACACGGCTCGCCTGATTCCGGCGAAGGTTCATGACAAAGCAGATGCTGGCAGTACTTCAAGGCAAACTCACGCTTGCCTATGCCTGACTGACCGGTTAGCAACAGCCCATGATGGGTTTGTTCGAGGTTGCGGGTTATTCGGCGCCAGTCTGTTTCCTGCCACGGATAAATCATGCTCAAAACTTAAGATAGCCCTCGGGGTGAACGGGACACGAGAAATGACTCCATGTGCTCAATCAACATTTGTTGAGTCTCTTCGATACTGTGACTTGCATCAACAAGTTTTATGCGATCGGGATATCGTTGTGCACGATCATGATAGGCTCGGCGAACCCGCTCCTTGAATGCGGCTTTCTCTTGTTCAAATCGATCGGATTGATCTCCCCGACCCTGGGTTCTGCTCAAACCCACTTCCACTGACACATCGAATACCAGAGTCAGATCGGGTTGAAATCCGTTTTGCACCCACTCTTCAAGCTTCGCTATCCTGTTCTCGTCAATTCCCCGGCCACCCCCCTGATAGGCATAGGTCGCATCGGTAAATCGATCACATAAAACACATTTTCCTGATTGTACTGCTGGAAGAATGACTTGCTTGAGATGCTCCATCCTGGCGGCGAACATCAGCAATAGCTCCGTATCACCACAAATCGGGGTGTCCGGCTGATGCAGTAAAATCTCTCTCAGCGCCTCACCAGATCTGGTTCCACCGGGTTCCCGGGTAATAATGACTTCCAGTCCGGTATCGTTCAAAAACCGTGCGAGGAAAGGTATATGGGTCGTCTTTCCGGCGCCATCCACTCCTTCTACAGTGATGAACATTCCCTTATACATGTTTTATTTTTTCAGAATATACTTTTTCACTGCTGCATTGTGCTCTTTCAGGGTATTCGAGAAGTGATGCCTTCCCCCTCCGGAAGCCACAAAGTACAGTAATTTTGTCTTCGCGGGATTGGCCGCAGCCATGATAGCGCTCTGCCCGGGCAAACTGATTGGAGTTGGTGTCAGGCCGTATCTGGTATAGGTATTATATGGCGTATCGGCCTTTAAATGTTTTCTCCTGATTCTGCCTTTGTACTCATCACCCATTCCATAAATGACCGTGGGGTCTGCCTGAAGACGCATGCCCAACCGTATTCGATTGTTAAATACAGCCGAAATCAGCGGTTGCTCATCCAGTGCCTGGCTTTCTTTTTCAATAATCGAAGCGAGAACCAGAACTTCGTCACGATTTTTGACCTGAATATCATCGCCACGCAGTTGCCAGGCGTGGTCAAGTTTCTCGCGCATCAGTTGGAAAGATTTTTTATAAATCGACAGGTCGATGTCGCCACTGCGATATTCATAGGTATCAGGATAGAACTGCCCCTCGGGATGTAACCCGGGATGACCCAGATTTTCCATTATTTGATGATCGGTCCAGTCGGTTGTTATTTTTTTCAGCTTTGGCGCGTTGTTGATTGCCTTTCGCATCTGCCCGAATGTCCACCCTTCTATTATGGTGATCCTGACTACGGTCTGGCCTTGTCCTGTGACCAGTCTGTCAACGAATTCGGGGAGACGGATGCCGTCAGGAAACTTGTACTCGCCAGCCTGGATCAAGTGACCGACCTTTTTAAACCGGACATACAGTTTGAATGTATAAGGTTCATAGAGAATGCCTTTGTCAACCAGGTTCTGCGCGATATCCGATACCGATTGCCCTCGTTCAATCGGGTATACGTCGTCACCAAACTGAAGGGGTCTCACAATTGAAAATAAATAAAACCATGCTACCGCCAGCCCTGCCACCAGAATAACGCCCAGAGCTGCCCGGCGCATCCTCCTTGATTTTTGTCCCGTCATTGGCCTGTTATTTCTCTCGCCAGCCTGTGAATACTGTTTCGGTGACCGCTGGAATTATCAGATTCTGCTAAAAACCAGCGTTCCGTTGGTTCCCCCAAACCCGAAAGAATTACTGAGGGCAACGTCGATATTCTTTTGTCTGGCTTCATTCGGCACAAAATCAAGATTACATTCCGGGTCCTGATCATTCAAATTAATGGTGGGTGGGATAGCTCCTTCGTAAATCGACATGACGGTCATTATGGCTTCCACTCCGCCCGCAGCGCCGAGCAAATGACCAATCATCGACTTATTGGAACTGATCATCAGGTTTCCGGCATGATCACCAAAAGTAGATTTGACAGCCAGGGTTTCAGCGATATCGCCCTGGGGAGTGGATGTTCCATGAGCATTCAAATAGTGCACTTGATCCGGGTTTTTGCCGGAATTTTTCAACGCATTGACCATGCAACGCGCCGCGCCCTCTCCTCCGGGAGAGGGGCTGGTCATATGATAGGCATCTCCACTCATACCAAACCCGGACAGTTCCGCATAAATCCGGGCGCCCCTTTGTTTGGCATGCCGGTATTCTTCGAGTACAAGCACCCCTGCCCCTTCGCCCATCACAAATCCGTCGCGACCGGTATCCCAGGGACGACTTGCGGTAGCGGGGTCATCATTTCTTCGACTCAAAGCCCTGGCTGAAGAAAATCCGGCAAGGGAAGTAGGGGAGATAGGCGCTTCGGCTCCGCCAGCTACCATCACATCGGCATCACCATATTCAATCAGACGGCTCGCTTCACCAATCGCATGGGTTCCGGTACTGCATGCTGTGACCATGGAAAGATTCGGCCCTCTCAGACCAAACCTGATTGACAGATTTCCAGAGATCATGTTGATGATGGTCATCGGAATATAAAAAGGCGAAATCCGACGAATTCCTTTTGCCCGATAAAGGTCAGTAGTCGATTCAATCGTACTGATCCCCCCTATCCCCGAGCCTATGTAAACACCGATACGGTCCGCATTGGTCTCACCAACCTGGATTCCGGAATCTGTGAATGCCTCCACGCCGCAAGCTACCCCGAGTTGCATGAATCGGTCCATCTTTCTGGCATCCTTTTCTGAAATAAACCCTGTGGGATCAAAACTCTTGACCTCGCCTGCAAAACTACAGGGGTAGGATGAAGCATCAAAATGCGTGACATGCGCAATTCCGTTTTCTCCATTCAGCATGGCCTGCCAAGAGGCTTTCAATCCTGTTCCAACTGGAGTAATTGCCCCCATTCCCGTAATTACGACACGTCTATTGTTCATTCATTCCCAAGATCAGGGTAACCTGCATAACACGAGATCAGATATTCTCGAAAAACAAGAAGTCCCGCCCCGGGACGAGCAGCAGTTTGATTAGTAGCCCGAACTGATCAGGAACTGCTGTAAATATTGAGCAACTTATGATGATCGGCAGACAATAAAGACAAAATCAGGATTCGGAAGTGGTGGCTTTGATAAAATCTACAGCGTCTTTGACCCTGACAATACTTTCAGCCTTGTCATCAGGAATTTCAGCATCAAATTCTTCTTCCAACGCCATTACCAGTTCGACGGTGTCCAATGAATCGGCGCCGAGGTCATCAACAAATGATGCCTCTGGAGTGACCTGGTCTTCACTGACACCAAGCTGGTCAACAACAACTTTCTTTACACGTTCTTCAATTGTGCTCATTCGAGTTTCAGCCTCCAAATAATGAATTATGAGTTATAACCTGACGTCACAGACATACCTGACCTGAACCATGGATATCAATGTATGAAAGAATCAGAAGTTTGATCTTTCTGGACAGGGGATAGTAAACAATCGACCGAAACAAGTCCAATGATTATTGACTTATCAATTCATATACAAACCACCATTGACGTGAAGGGTTTCTCCTGTGATATACCTCCCCATGTTCGAGGCGAGGAAAAGAGCGGCAGAAGCAATATCCGCTGGCGACCCCAATCTGGCTAACGGAATATTTTGTATGATTGAATTTCGTTGATCGTCGTTCAATACCTTGGTCATATCGGTTTCGATGAACCCGGGCGCAAGGCAATTCACCGTTACGTCTCGAGAGGCGACCTCCCGGGCAAGAGATTTTGTAAAGCCGATCAACCCCGCCTTGGCGGCCGCATAATTTGATTGACCTGCGTTCCCTGTCAGTCCGGTTACAGAGGTAATATTGATTATCCTTCCACAGCGAGCCTTGACCATGCCTCGCACACAGGCTTTGCACAAGGTATAAACCGATTTCAGATTGACATCCATAATGTCATCCCACTCTGACTCCTTCATTCTCAATAAAAGATTGTCGCGGGTGATACCTGCATTGTTGACCAGTATCTCAGGGTTGCCTGATTTCTGTGTAATCATTGTCAGCAATTCGTTGACCTGTTGATCATTTCTGACATCAAGTTTGCAGCCCTGACTACCTGGACTCTGCAAGTATCCGGTAATTGATTCAGCGCCTTGTTCTGTCGTTGCAGTCCCGTAGACGATGGCGCCCTGCTCGACGAATGCACAGGCAATCGCCTTTCCGATTCCCCGGGTAGCGCCTGTCACCAGACATACCTTATCCTTTAAGAGATTATTCATTTAAATTTTAATCAGGGCAGAACCCCAGGTAAACCCGCCACCAAATCCCTCGATCAAAACATGATGACCTGACTGGATTCTGCCGTCCCGTACCGCCTCATCCAGCGCCAGGGGGATCGATGCAGCAGAGGTGTTGCCATGTCGCTCGACTGTCACGACCACCTTCTCAGGCGGAATCCTGGCACGCTTGCCGACTGCGTTGATGATTCTGATATTAGCCTGATGAGGAACCAGCCAATCCAGTTGTTCGATCTCCATATCATTGGCCGCCAGTGTTTCCCCGACAATATCGCTCATTGCCTTCACTGCCCAGCGAAATACCTCACCCCCTTCCATGGTTGTAAATGCATTACCGGACCTGACCGCCTGGTAATTCCTGGACACACCCACCGGAACACATAGCAGATCCTTGTACTTGCCGTCACTATGCAGATGAGTGGATAAAATTCCGGGCTGATTGTCCCGGCGCAATACAACGGCGCCTGCCCCATCTCCAAACAACACACAGGTTCTTCGGTCTGTCCAGTCGATAATCCTGGAGAAAGTCTCAGCTCCAGTTACCAACGCGGTTTTAGCGCTTCCTGTACGGATGAACTTGTCTGCAATATCGATCGCAAATATGAATCCGGCACACACTGCCTGCACATCAAATGCAGGCGGGCCTTCGATTCCGAGCCGGTGCTGTAATAAACAGGCCGTGCTTGGAAATACTTGATCAGCAGTGGTCGTAGCAACCACGATCAGGTCAATTTCCTGGTTTGATATGCCCGCAGATTCAATCGCAGCCAACGCTGCGCGTTCGGCCAGATCACAGGTAAATTCATTTTCTCCTGCGATTCTTCGCTCCCGAATGCCAGTCCTTGATTGAATCCAGGTATCATTGGTATCAACCATTTTCTCAAGCTCGGCATTGGTCAATACCTTTTCAGGCAGATAGCTGCCCGTACCTATGATTCGCGAGTAAATCATCTCTCCGTGAGTGCGATAGCTAATGGTTGGAAAACTGCATCAATGCAAGGTTTCTGCCAACGCAAATTGAATTTTTTCTACCAGATTATTTTCGACTTCTTCGATGGCAACCTCAATCGCATGACGAAAACCGAAACTATCGGTTCCGCCATGGGATTTAACCACCGTGCCCCGTAATCCCAATAAACTCGCGCCGTTGAATCGACGATGATCCAGTCGTGTTTTAATCGCTTTCAATCCAGGGGTCGCCAGTAGTCCTGCTCCCCTGGTAAGGATATTGCGGGTGAACTCCTCTTTAATCACACTCATGATCATTTGCGCAACCCCTTCAGATGCCTTTACTGCGACATTTCCGAGAACGCCATCGCATACTACCAAGTCGGTTTTCCCCAGGTAAATCTCATCCGCCTCTACAAATCCCGAATAGTTCAGTTTGCTTTTCTTGAACAACTCCGCAGTCGTCTTTATCAAGTCGGAGCCTTTCATTTCTTCTACCCCGATATTCAGCAAGCCCACACTCGGATTCGTAATTCCACTCAGACAGCTTACCAATTGCGATCCCATTATGCCAAACTGCAATAGAATTTCCGGTAGTGTATCGACATTCGCTCCCAGGTCGAGCATATAGGTTTGACCGTCACGACGAGGCAGCGGCGCACAAATTGCAGGACGGTTGATACCTGGAATGGTTCTCAACACGAGCCTTGCGACTGCCAGTAACGCGCCCGTATTGCCAGAGCTTATACATCCGTCCGATATACCTTCCTTGACCAGATTGATTGCCACACGCATTGAGGAGTCTTTTTTCTTGCGCAGGGCAGAGGTTGGATGCTCGTCCATTGCCACCACTTGAGTAGCATGCTGTATCGTAATTCGATCACCGATGTAATCACGATGGTAACGATGGTTTTTTATCTCTGCGGCGATCTGATCCTGATTCCCTACCAGAATCAACTTCACCTCCTTATGCGTTTTCAGGATTTCGAACGCCGCAGGAACTGTAACACCCAGACCATTATCGCCTCCCATGGCATCAATGGAGAGAGTTGTCATTTACTCGAAGCTATAAGCGACAGAGTAACGATACAAGCCACCCTGGGAAAATGTTCTGCAAGCAGAATGTCAACTTCCGGCTCTGATTTCAACCACTTTCTTACCGCGGTAATAGCCATCGGCAGTAATGTGGTGACGTCTGTGCTCTTCCCCAGTAACGGGATCAATCGACACTGTCGGTTTTTTGAGTCCATCGTGAGAGCGGTGCATACCTCGCTTTGATGGTGTTTTACGATTTTTTTGTACAGCCATGATGTCCTCGTTACTGAGAATAAAATATAAAATTATCTGAAAGTCAGGTTATGCGTGCGTTGATAAGCAACCGCATGAAGAAAGATGTCGGATTATAGTCTTTTCTGGATTTCCCGTCAAAACCCGAATGATTCCGGCAGATACGGCGCCGGGCAACGATCCGGACAACCACAGGGGGCTTGCCCCTACGATTACGGTTGATGATTGTAATGTGGATTCCCGCCTGCGCGGGAATGACTGAATCGGGTGGGCCTGGCTGCTAGGTCTGACATTTGGGGCAGTAAAATGTGGACCGTTGGGAAATTACCTTCCTTTTGATCCCGGTTGAACATTTCAGGCATCTGTCTCCCTCTCGTCCATAGACGGATAATGATTGCGCGAAGTATCCCGATTCCCCGTCCGCTCCGACAAAATCCTGCAGGGTCGTACCTCCCTGCCTGAGCGCCTGCATCAAGATGGTACGGATGGCATCTGCCAATACCTGGTAACGCGCCAGGGATATCTTCCCGCATTGTCGAAACGGACTGATTCCGGCCAGGAACAACGCCTCACTAACGTAGATATTACCCACTCCAACGACGATCCTGCCATCCATCACGAATGATTTTATCGGTGTAGTGCGTTTTCTGGACAACTGATACAAACCATGCCCGGTAAAAGCATTGCTTAACGGCTCGATACCCAGATTTATCAATCTGGGATGTTGCAGCAGGCTGTCCGATGTGTAGAGCAAGCAGCCGAATCTCCTGGGATCACGGTATCGAATGATCTGTCCATGCTGGTTAATGATATCGAAATGGTCATGCTTGCCCGGTAATTCATCATTCAGTAATACACGCATGGAGCCTGACATTCCGAGGTGAACAATCAGCCCGCCCCGGTCAAAGTGGATCAGAATGTATTTACCTCTTCGTTGCAGCTCGACGACATCGACTCCGCTTACTTTTCTCTCCAGGTTTTCGGCAATCGGCCACCTCAATTTTCGTTGTCTTACCTCAAGCCGGGCAATCTTCAGCCCCTGCAGATAAGGACGAATACCATTCAGGGTGGTTTCTACTTCAGGGAGTTCAGGCATGTTGTTGACAACTTGAGGGTTACTCTATATATAAGGCTACCGTCTATTTCAGGCCACTCACAACATGCCTTTTGCTGTTACCAACAAACGGAATGATACAACTTTCGTTGTCAATAACAATGAAACCATTCTTGATGCTGCACTGAGAGATAATCGGATCTATCCTTATGGATGCCGCAGTGGCGTCTGCGGCGCCTGTAAATGCAGTCTGGTCAGCGGCAGTGTTGATTACGGTGACTATGAAGATTTTGCACTACCGGATACAGAAAAGGAACAGGGAAAAGTCTTGCTCTGCCAGGCGAAACCACTCGAAGACGTGGTGATTGATGTCGAGGAGATCATGACCGGCGCCAATATTCAAATCAAGGTATTGCCCTGTCGGGTTGGAAAAATCGAACCACTGGCAGAGGATGTAATCCGGCTTTTCCTTACTCTTCCAAAAACCCAGGAATTCAATTTCATTCCGGGACAATATATCGATATCCTTTTGAAGGATGGCCAAAGACGAAGTTTTTCCATGTCAAATTTACCGCAGCATGCGATGGAGCATGGTTTGGAGCTGCATATCCGTAACGTGCCGGATGGACACTTCACGCCCAGGGTATTCGATTCGATGAAGGAACGCGATCTGCTACGGTTTGAAGGCCCGTTCGGCGCCTATATTCTTCAGTCTGAGGCAGACATCCCGATCATCATGATTGCAGGTGGTACCGGATTTTCTCCCATCAAGGGGCTCCTTGAAAATGCAATGGAACGCAATCCCAACCAGAGTATTCACCTGTTCTGGGGCGCTCGCGATGAGCAGGATCTCTACATGGATAGTCTGGTAAGGCAGTGGCTGGGTTCCTACCCGAATCTGAAATACACCCCTGTGCTATCAGAAAGCAAGTCTGAATCATGGAACGGCGAGAAAGGCTTTGTTCATGAAGCCGTCTGCAGAACCTATGACCGGTTCGAGAAATTTGACATCTACGCCAGCGGCCCGCCAATCATGATTGATTGCGTACGCAACAGTCTGTTGGAAAAAGGCATGGATCCGGGTCGCTTCTATTTTGATTCCTTTGACTTTGCCATCCAGCCATAAATAACCCTGCCTGGTTTAGTTTAGTCTGGATCGATCCGCTCCGGCTACCGACTTAGCGCACGACTGGCATTGCACTGCTATTTGATTCATTGCTGACCGCTCTGGATTTGTCACCGACCAGCACTATGTCGCCTTTTGCCGTCTTGATCCGTGTGTCAGGATCGACCAGCAGACCGGTAGCCCCTTTCTTGAAATAGTATAATGCCGCATCGGTTTCCCCCATTTGCTCCAGCAGCGATGCAAGATCGATACAGGCTTCATCCCGTGCACCGGCCTGGATTGATTTTTTATACAGATCTTTTGCTTTTGTATAATTCTTTTCATAACGATACAGTCGTGCAAGTGCGAGCAACAACTCAGGGTCGTTATCGTGCTTTTCACTGAACGATTCAACAAGTTCAATCTGATATTTAACAAAAGGGCTATTCACCTTGCCATACAGATTGATCAGTTTTGTATCAAACCTTCTGTTAAGCGCTGTTCGAAGCTCTTTTTCCGCCTCTTTCAATTTATCGGCTTTTATCAATTGATTGACGTAACTGATAATCATATCCAGATCTTTTTTCTTTTCCGCAGGTAACGATTTCCAGATCGTAGCCGATCGCTTCGATTCCCCTTGCAGCAGCGCCGGTGATGAAATCAATTGCTCGAAGGCATACTGTTCCCGGATTTTCGTTTCCTCCTGGGGAAACGCTTCGAGTTTCTTCAACGAGGTAACCAGTTTGGTCAATGAATCCCAATCCTCCAGTTCCTTGTAAACATCCGCCAGCAACCTTGCCACAGCCACATTCCTGGAAGAAGTAGTTCGCAGTTTCTCAAGATAATCTCTGGATTCAGCCACTTCTCCAGCATGATACAGAAGCCTCGCACGAGTAAGATTGATCGCCAGCGCACTGGAGGGATGCCTGGCAAGCGCTTGATTGAGATATCGGTTCCTTCGGTCCATCGAGCCTTGTTGTTGCGCCGCATAGGCTGCGCCAAGGTAATTCATCAATGGGGTTTTATTGTATTCGAGTTCATTCAGCAGCGCCGATTCGGCCTTCGGCCAGTTTCCTTCGATCAGGTACGCATAGCCCTGCATGCTGTGTTGCTGTGCACTGTTTTCCTTGTTCTGGATTCTCCATTTCCGATATTTCTCTGGCGCTCGAAACAGGCTTGCGACAAAGTTGAGCAACAGATACAACAATACGAAAGTCAGGAAAATGATACAAATGAACAACAGCAAGGGCAGTCGAATCACCCAGGGCGCCCGGGTCAGGACAACATAGCCCGGATCGTCGACGGCCAGCACACCCAGGCCAACTGAAACGATCAATGCGATAATAATGGTGATCAACAGTTTCATGATCGCAGTTTGGTAACAGAGTGTCCGTTATTATTGCTGACCGTCAGACTCGCTCCCGCCCAGAGCGCGAATAGCGGACAATGTTGCTGAAATATCGGGAATCTCAGTATCGGGAAGCGATGATCCAACCCGGTCCAGCCTCTCGATCCAGTCTCCGGTCCGGGCGACATCACGATTGAAATTTTGCTTGACCCACTCGCCAGCGGCATTGATTCTATTGGTAAACAACTCGGGTTTTTCCCGAACAAGTGCGATCTGGGCCGATTCCAGGATCAGTCTGGTTTTTTCATAGGTCATTCTGCGCTCTTGCGCAGAAATCAACGGTTTCACAGGGTTATCATTTTTTTCAATCTGGACAAGGTCACCCAGATTCGTCAGCAGCGCTGCGCCCGCATTCATCACCGGTTTCAGGAAGCGTTCCAGCGTCGCGCTTTTGGCGACATCCCCTTGCGAATCAGACCCTTGTGCCTCAACCCCTTGCGACTCGCCCCCCTGACCCCGGTCTGCATCTGAACCGGTAGACGTATTGCCCATTACGATGTCGCCTGCAAGCGGTAGCTTATCGACTTGATCAGACAGCACAGACAGTTCGTTCAATATGCCAGGCATGTCGATCAACGGCACATTGTCGAGTGCGGCAATATCTTTAGACAGCAGTCGACGAACCTCATTCACACCGGAGCCGGAAAGTTGTGCCAATTGCTGGTCTGCAAGTTGCAAGGCCTGCTTTGCCAGAACCGCCTCACCAGAGAACCGCAGGCGTTTATCAGCGATGAGGATAAGTTGCTCCACTTCTTCAAGAACCCATCCGTCGGCGTTGCTGCTGAGTTGCGAACGCAGTGTATCAACCTGGTTCGAGAGCGCATCGATTTCATTTTGAATCAGTTCCCTTACCGAATCATCCTGATTCGATATTTCGTTTCGAACGTCCTGTATCAGTTCACCGCTATCAGCGTCAAACCGGGCAAGTGAATCTCCCAACTCACTAATCCCGGTACTCAGTCCGGTTTGTGTCTGCTCGACCCCGCCGATACGCCGCTCAATCAGATTCAGCCTGGTTTCCTGTTGTACGGCATTCGATTTCGAGTCCACTGTGCCCAGATACCAGGCATATCCCCCTGCGCACACCGCGACAACGCTCAAGATCAATGCAATCCATGAAACAACAGCCTGGCCCCTCGAACCGGGGCGAGTGACAGGCCGTTCGGGCGCAGGGTTGTTACCGGTGTCCCGGTCGACCGATGCCGGCTCGGATTTCAGGCTTGATGGCGCGTTATCGGCCGATGTCATGCGAGTAGCCCGGGTCGCAGGTATTTTTTTCCTGACCGGGCTTTTTTTTACCTTTGTGGTTTTCTTCTTCGGCGGAGTTCCGGTTGCCGAAGTATAATTGATTTCGTCTTCTGACATTTTCTTTTCTGCCTGTTCTATCTGTTCTGCTGCCTGTATCTTTGCACCTCTGCCCGTGGATTAATCCTACCGCAACGCACTGCGATTGTCATCTTGAGCAAAATCCGACATGGTATCAATCAGGCAATGATTCGAAACTCCCCGTGCAACCCTGACACAGGTGATGCCGCGCCTTATGCATTGATCTTTGATACGTTCACTGATCGTGATCACTGGCGAATCAGTTAACAATGCTGAATTTTGCGGACCAAGCAATTTGAGCAGTCCATCGAGTATCGAAACACTGGTAATCAACACCACATCAATTTCTCCGGCGGACCATATATCGATGATCGGTTGTATCGACCTGCTCGTGGTTCTCCTCGTATAACATTGAACAAAAGTGACCTCGGCGCCGAGCTTTTCCAGTTCAACTTTTAACAGATCACGACCGGATTGCCCTCTCAATATGGCAACTCTGGACTTTTTCAGATCAATGCCACTCTCACTGTCTCTTAATGAAACCAGCAATCCCTCACTGTCGGCGCTCTGCCAGGGGGTGAAATCAATATTCAGCCCCTCGTCTCGACCAAGTCTGGCGGTTTCAGGCCCCATCGCTGCGATCTTCAGACCTTCGGGGAGTACGATATTTTGCTGTTTCTTCCTGGCAACAAATCCTTCTATCGTAGCCGCACTGACAAAAACCAGTAGATCAATATCCCCAATGCCGTGCAACAGGGCATCCAGGGCAACAAGGCTGTCCGGGGCTGAAATCTCGATGACCGGGAACTTTACCGCTGTCCCGCCGTGTTCTTCAATTGCCCTGGCAATGGCATCACCTGAAGGACAGGGTCTGGTAATCAGTACTTTAAGTCCGCCCAGGGATTTATCCCGCATGGCTATAGGCGCGGTCGAGAATGTCCTTCGCTCCCTGATCGATCAGGTCCTCTGCCACTGCAATGCCCAATTGTGCAGGGTCTGAGGCGGAACCCTGCTTTTCAGACCTCAATATTATCGAACCATCCGGTTCCCCGACCAGGCCGCGCAGGGTCAACCGCTGGCCTGATCGCTCACAATGAAAAGCGACGGGCACATGGCAACCCCCTCCAATATGCCCATTCGCGGTACGCTCTGCCAGTGTTTCGGTCGCTGATTGTTGATCATTCAACGGCAGAATCAATGGATGAATATCCGGGTCATCGATACGGCATTCAATCCCGACTACGCCCTGACCGACCGCAGGAAGGCAGATTGAAGTTGGAATGACCTGGGCTATCCGGTCGTCCATTCCCAGCCGCTTCAGACCTGCCACGGCCAGGATAATGGCATCGTACTGGCCTGAATCGAGTTTCTGCAAACGGGTATTGACATTCCCTCTCAGGTTTTTCAATTGCAAATGAGGATAGCTTGCTTTTATCTGGCACTGCCGTCTCAAACTACAGGTTCCAACCACTGCACCTTCCGGCAGTTCCTCCAGGGAACTGAATTTTTTCGAGACCAGAGCATCTCCGGGATTCTCCCTGGAACAATAAACCGGTATGTGCAGCCCTTCGGGAAGATCGACTGTGACATCCTTTATCGAATGAACGGCCAGATCAATTTCCCGGTCAAGCAACGCAATTTCCAGTTCCTTCAGAAATAAACCTTTTCCGCCCACCTGAGATAACGGAATATCCAGGGTTCTGTCACCCTCAGAGATGATTTCAACCAACTCAACCTGCAGACCCTGACGAGCGGACAGCAGTGCGTCCCGAACATGGTTTGCCTGCCAAATTGCGAGTTGGCTTGTACGTGTCCCTATGCGAACAGTTTCCATGGTGTCACCAATAATACCATCACCCGCCCCCGGATATCTTGAGTCTTAATGCTTTAATGCCGAAAGACGCCAGACTCTTGTCCACTTCCACCATCTCGTCATAACTTGAATAGGGGCCAAGCCGCACACGGAAAAAGTCGCCCCTCCCCTGGATGGTAACTTTTTGTATCTGCGACGCATTCCCCCAAAGCGCCAATTCGGCTTTCAGTCGATTGGCATCATTTATTTTCTGATAAGAGCCTGCCTGCAGCATATACACGCTTTTCTTCGATGCCACCTGAACAGCCGCGGAAGGATCGGATTTGACATTCCCGGATTCAGCCGACGAGGTCGTTGATGGTGGTGGCGAAGGTATTGGCGGCTGACTATCCGGCACCACCATCTCAATCTCGGGCAATACCGTAAAGAAATCGAAACTGGTCTGTTGCTCTACTGGTTTACCCTCCTTGCCATTCTTCTGACCGGAGGTTTCCTGCTCATCCTGTCTGGATTGCTGCAAGGATTGTTCGACCACCTTGCGGATACCGGTTCCAACTCCACTATCAGCGAGCCGCATCCCCTGCCAGAGAATGGTTGCCAGTGACCCGATCATCATACCGATGATCAACATCCCGAAACCACGAGGTAATCCACGCCTGGGGGGCGCTGAACGCTTGCGGGTCTTTCGTTTTGCCTGAGGCATGATCTTTTATCCCGGGTACTGACTACATTCTGTCCGGCGCTGTTACGCCAAGCATTGCCAGACCATTCGCAATCACGATCCGCGCAACGTCAATCAACCCCAGACGCGCCTGCCTTAATTCATCTCCACTGGAAAGAAACGGGTGGGCGTTGTAATAGGTGTGGAACACATGGGCAAGATCACGCAGGTAATATGCCAGTAGATGAGGCTCATAACTGCTGGCCGCAAGTTCAACCACTTCCGGAAAACGCGACACAGCAACCAGAAGGCCCATTTCCTGAGATTCTACCAGCAGGCTGTAGTCAGCGGCGGCATCGGTCAATCCAGGCATATTTTTTTCCTCGAGTTGCCTGAATACGCTGCAAATTCTCGCATGCGCGTACTGGATGTAGTATACCGGATTATCCGATGACTGGGATTTGGCAAGATCAAGATCGAAATCCATGTGCTGATCGGGTTTTCGCAACACATAAAAAAAACGGGCCGCATCGTTGCCAACTTCATTCCTCAATTCCCTCAACGTAACAAACTCACCGCCTCGTGTAGACATTGAAACTTTTTGATTGCCACGATAAAGCGCCGCAAATTGCACCAGTAAGAATTTCAGGCGCTCAGGGTCATTGCCCAACGCTTCGAAAGAAGCCTCGATCCTTTTTATATAACCATGGTGGTCCGAGCCAAAGATATTGATAATGCGATCAAAACCGCGCTCTGCTTTGTTGTAGTGATAGGCAATATCAGAGGCAAAATAGGTATGAGCGCCGTTGGCTCTGACAACGACACGAGACTTTTCGTCACCAAAATCGGTTGCCCTGAACCATTTTGCGCCCTCTTTCTCAAAAATATGGCCGTTATTCTCAAGTGTTGCAATAGCTTGACTGATGTCACCCCTGTCCAACAGGCTTCGTTCCGAAAACCACTCCTGAAATACCACACCAAATTCTTCGAGATCCTGACGAATATCTTCCACCATCGCATCACAGGCAAGATTAAATACCGTTTTGTAATCTGTTGGCCCCAGGTTCTGCTTGCAACGCTCGATCAGAATATCGATCGACTGCTCGACATCTTCCGGCAGGTTGAGGAAAAGCGTCCCGGTATCCACACTTAAGGCATCCCCTTTCATCTGCTTTAATTTACCGGCAATATCCTTTACATATTCACCCAGGTAGGCATTGGATGGGAAAACGGTTTCGAAGTGACACAACTCAAGATAGCGTATCCACACACTCAATGCCAGAATGTCCATCTGCCTGCCAGCATCATTGATGTAGTATTCGCTATGCGTATCATAGCCTGCCGCATTCAAAACACGAACCAGTGCATCACCAAAGGCAGCCCCCCGGCCATGACCAACGTGTAACGGGCCCGTAGGATTGGTGGAAACAAACTCCACCATGATACGCTGACCATGACCTGAATCACTCTTGCCATAGTCATTGGCGTGATCCCGTATAAGAGTAATCAG
Organism: Arenicellales bacterium; assembly: GCA_963663315.1. Lineage (GTDB taxonomy): Bacteria > Pseudomonadota > Gammaproteobacteria > Arenicellales > Poriferihabitantaceae. Next base: position 1,969,164 of record OY760176.1, read on the forward strand.
ATTGTGATAAGCCTCACGCCTGAAATAGAAATTGATAAAGCCGGGCCCGGCAATTTCGACTTTCCCGATCAATTCCAGGGCCAATTTTGACGCCGGTATGGCCGCAACTATTTCTTGTGCCAGAACACGGGGGTTCTGTTTGAGCGGTTTGGCGAGTTTCAATGCAAGATTGCAGGCAAAATCACCATGGCTGGAATCCCTGGTGCGCTCAACACTGATCAAATCAATCACTGACTTATCCATGGCAGCCGGAATTTTCAATGCGCTGACTGCCTGACAGAGAAGTCGTATGACCGTGTTTTTCATGTTACGGGACGTCGGTGGAGCTTTTGAAATGAGGAGCGATTGTACCTTTTGACCAGAACAAACAGAAGAAAAAGACTGGAATGTAAAATATTCTAAATGCTATTGATAATTATTTGCATTTAGAATATGGTACGCATCCCACTGACTATATTACCTGTAATTATCATGCAATCAAGATATTCTGTTATCGCATCCCTGCTTTTTATCGGGCTTGTGGGAACAGTTTATGCCAGAGAAGAGGTCAACGTATACTCCTACCGAAACCCGGAATTGATTCAACCCATGTTTGATCGGTTTACCGAGGATACGGGTATTGCAGTCAATGTGGTTTTCGCCAGGAAGGGCATGCTGGAAAAATTGAAAAATGAAGGTGAAAATAGCCCGGCCGACCTGGTATTTACAGTAGATATCGGTCGCCTGTCTGACATCAGGAACGCGGGCCTGACCCAGGCAGTCATGGATCAAAGCCTGTTCGACAATATTCCGGAAAACCTGAGAGATGCTGAAAATCACTGGTTTGGTCTTACTTCCAGAGCCCGGTTTATTGTCACTTCCAGGAACCGGGTCGCTGATGGCGCCATCTCGACTTATGAAGACCTCGCCAAACCCGAATTCAAGGGCCTGATCTGTACCCGGTCCGGGAAACACCCCTATATGGTCGCGTTGACAGCTTCGATGATCGTGCACCATGGTATAGAAGGCGCGGAACAGTGGCTGGGGAATGTAAAATCCAATCTGGCGCGCAAACCGGAAGGCAATGACCGGGGGCAGGTAAAAGCGATCAGGGAAGGGGTATGTGATATCGCTGTAATCAACCATTACTACATGTACAAAATGATTACAGACCCGGAACAAAAGCCGTGGGCAGATGCGGTCAATGTCGTGTTTCCAAATCAGGATGATCGCGGCACACACATGAATGTAAGCGGTATGGCGATGACCAGACATGCGCCAAACAGAGACAATGCACTGAAACTCATGAGATTTCTGGCAAGTGGCACGGCACAGTCGATGTATGCAAGGCTCAATGGAGAATATGCTATCAAACCCGGGACTGAGTTGGTGAATGCAGTCGAGGCATGGGGCACATTCAAACAGGACAATGTCAGTCTGACGGCGGTAGCGGCCAATCGCACAGAAGCCTCAAAAATTGCCGACCGTGTCGGATACGACAATTGAGTATTGTGTCGACAGGGTTTCGATAGTCTATGGCTTCGTCATCGACACAATTGGAACTCACAGCCGACGCAAACCCTGATAATACAAGATCTGGCTATGGTGTCAGTTTTTGGGGGACAGGCACTCTTTGCGTGGTGTTTGTCGCCCTGTTACCACTCATGGCCATCATTTGGGTGGCCTTTTTTCCAACGGAAAATATATGGCCCCATCTGATCAGCACATCCCTGCCCAGCTATCTTTTGAATACCTTTGTATTGATGGCCGGTGTCGGGGTATCGGTTTTTCTGACAGGGGTCTCTACCGCTTACCTGATCAGTACTTATTCATTTCCCGGTGACAAGTATTTCGAATGGATGTTATTGCTGCCATTGGCCGTACCTGCCTATGTAGTCGCTTATCTTTATACTGACCTGCTCGAATTTGCAGGACCGGTTCAAGGCACGCTTAGAGGAATCTTCGGCTGGGAACTGGCCAGGGATTACTGGTTCCCGAACGTGCGCAGCATGGGGGGAGCGATCATGCTGATGGGTCTGGTGCTGTACCCTTACGTTTATCTGATGGCGCGGTCTTCATTTCTCGAACAATCTCCCCATTTACTCGATGCCTGCCGCCTGATGGGCCGATCCCGTTTCAATACATTTCTGTTTGTGTCCCTGCCCATCGCCAGACCAGGAATCGCCATTGGCACCGCTCTTGCACTGATGGAAACACTGAACGACTTCGGTACGGTGGATTATTTTGCCGTACATGCCCTGACTGCGGGCTTGTTTGATGTCTGGTTGAACATGAATAACCTGGGTGGAGCTGCCCAGATTGCACTGGTTATGCTTACTTTCGTACTGATCCTGCTGGCTCTCGAACATGCCGGGCGAAGCAAAATCCGTTTTTATCAGAGCACAGGTAGATTCGCTCACCGGGAAAATATCCCGTTACGTGGTGTCTCGAAATGGATTGCCTTCACCATTTGTTTTCTGCCGATCCTTGCCGGATTCCTGATCCCGTTCGCCATGCTGATCAGTTATGGAGTGCGGTATTTCGATCAATCCTGGTCCGGAGAATTTCGTCAGTACGTATTCAACAGCCTTACCGTTTCCATCATCGCTGCGGTAAGTTGTGCCGCCATTTCCATTTTGATTGCTTATTCCCGGAGAATCGTCACCCCACCCTGGTTCACTTCATTGTCGAAAGTCTCATCAATTGGATATGCCGTTCCCGGCTCGGTTCTGGCAGTGGGTATCGTCATTTCCCTGACCACAGTTGAAAACTGGATTGACGGTTATTCCAGATCGCATTTTGGATTCTCGACCGGCTTGCTATTGACCGGCACCATCTTTGCGTTGATCCTTACCTACATTATTCGCTTCCTTGCGATTTCCACAGGCAGCATCGACTCCAGTTTTTCCAAGGTTCCAGGGTCTATTGACATGGCTGCCCGGACCCTGGGTCATCCCCCATTCAGAGCTCTTCGCCTGTTTCATATTCCATTGATCAAAAGCGGTATTTTTACTGCCATGCTGATCGTATTTGTCGATTGCATGAAGGAATTGCCCGCAACCCTGCTGCTGCGCCCTTTCAATTTTGAAACTCTGGCTACCCATGTGTATCTGTTTGCTTCGGATGAAATGATCGAACGCAGTGCATTGTCTGCGTTGATGATCGTCCTGGCGGGATTGATTCCGGTTGTTGTCTTGAGCAAAACAATTTCGTATTCTCAGTTACTGAAACAAAAAGCCGACTGATTCTTGTTCCCAATCAACCTGACACCGCATCCTGATCCATGCCCCCTATCCTGAAAGTGGATGACATTAGCTGTCGGTACGGAAGCGAGAGCGCAGTCAATCATACGTCCTTTGATCTGGAAGAAGGCACACTGGCCTGTCTTCTCGGCCCGAGTGGTTGTGGAAAAACCACCGTATTAAGAGCGATTACAGGATTTCAGAAACTGGCCGGCGGCTCAATCACCCTCAACGATATCTGTATTTCCAGCGCCCGGATCAATATTCCCCCTGAGAAAAGAAATATCAGCATGGTGTTCCAGGATTATGCCCTCTTTCCACATCTCACTGTAGAAAAGAATATCGAGGCGGGGCTATTTGGGAAAGATCCGTCATCCAGAAAAGCAGCCGTTGAAGAAATACTGGGATATGTCCGATTATCCGACTACAGCAACCGTTACCCCCATGAACTGTCAGGAGGTCAGCAACAGCGGGTGGCGCTTGCCCGGGCGCTTGCCCCCAAACCGGGACTGCTGTTGATGGATGAACCCTTTTCCAATCTGGATTTTGAACTGCGTGAAAAACTGGGACACGAAGTCCGGGAATTATTGAAGGAAATCGGCACAACCTGTATTCTGGTTACCCATGACCAGCAGGACGCATTCACCTTCGGCGATGTGGTCGGGGTCATGAATGAGGGTCGAATAGAACAATGGGCTACTCCCTACAATATTTACCATCAGCCTGAAACCCGGTTTGTCGCCAACTTTGTCGGTGATGGCGTGTTTCTGAATGGTACTTTAGTATCTGATGGTAAAATTCAATGTGAACTTTCACAGTACGGTGAACAGGACCTGACCGGGGACGTATCCGATGACAGGATTCAACATGACCTGCAACAAATCAAACCCGGCTCAGGGAAAGAAGTCCAGGTATTGATCCGGCCCGATGACATCATTCACGATGACGACAGCCCCACCACAGCCATGATCATAAAGAAAGCATTTCGAGGAGAAAGTTATCTTTACACGCTGGCATTACCGAGTGGCACCCGGGTACTCACTCTCGTTCCATCCCACCATGACCACGATGTCGGAGAAAGTCTGGGAATCAAGCTGGACATCAACCACCTGATTTATTTTGATCGTTAACCCGCGTTTATTACGATGTACTGCTCGAAGCTGACCGGGATCTATGCGTAGGGACAGGCCACTGTGCCTGTCCGAAGCCCGCGTCCTTTACGATGTACTGAATGTGATCAATTCTGTCCCCAATGAAGAAGTCCCCGCATGAATGCGTAGATATCGGTTGTAATCGATTCCGGTTCTTCGTACATTCGCCCCCATGGCAAGCTTCGACGACAGATTCCGCGACACCGTGCCCGGCGAGGCGGTGGAGCACGGCGCGCCGGGGGACCGTGGCGATGGGCCGGCGCGAATCGCGGCGGTCTGGACGAAATGGCGCCGCCTCGCGGCAGCCGCGATCGTCGGCGGGGCGGCTATGCACGGCGTGGACGCCGGCGCTGGCGATGTCTACCTGCGGGCCGGGATGGGTCTCGACCGTCCGTCCGAGACCGTGTTCGCGGACCGGGACTGTTCGAGCGCCTCACCGGCGGCGCTCTACGGCTGCGGTCGGGGCGGCGACGGTGCGCGGCTGCGTTCGGTCGGCGATTTCGGGACGGTTCACGCGCTCGAACTCGGGCTCGGCTATACCGCCGCGCCCGGGCTGCGGCTCGAGTTGCTGGCCGAATACCGCCCGCGCCTCGCCTTCGAGGGTCGCGCCAATTTCCTCGAACCCGGGCGCCAGCAATCGGTGGCCGCGGAGCTGTCGGCGCTGTCCGCCATGTTGGCGGCCTATGTCGACCTGCCCGGGCTGAGTCTGCCGAGGCTCGGCCCGCTCGTACCCTTTCTCGGGGCGGGCGTCGGCGCTGCCCGCACCCGGATCGGCGAAACCCGCATGACCTTTCCGAAGACGACGACCGTCGTGCCGGGCGCGAGCCGTACCGACTTCGCCTGGATGCTGACGGCCGGAGTCGCGGTGGCTCTGAATAAGCGGATGACGCTCGATCTCGCCTGGCGCTACACCGACATCGGCGAGGTTCGCACCGGTCGGGGGGCGGGCCGCGTGGTGTGGCGCGACGGAAGCCGCAAGCCGCTGCCGCTCGATCTCGCCGCGACGCGGGCGAAGCTCGCGAGCCACGGGCTCCGCCTCTCCCTGCGCTACGCGTTCTGAGGCGGAGGGCGCGACCGTTAGCTGGCGACCGCGGTATCCTTCAAGGCGGGAATGGGCCTGAAGGATGCGCTGAGTTGAGGCTGGTCTGTTACAGTATCAGGCATTTGGTGACAGAATACCCTCTGGGGACCGGTGTGTGAAATACACTTTTGTCCAGGAAGAACTTGGTTTCATTGGTTATTTCTTCTTGGGGCTTGCTCGGCGGGAGTAAAGCAGGAATTTCGATTATACCGCGATAATGATTTCGCTTCTTAGACCTGCTTGGCGCACATCGGACAGGAATGTCGGATCGCCCAGCCCGTCGCGAGCATGCATAATCCGAAAATCCTGTGATGCGACCCGGTCACCAAAAAACAGGTAGGCCGTATCTGGATCGCATTGGTTCGAGGTCCACATCAGGCCATGGACGTTCGGGAACTGGTGATGGATGGCGCTCGCCCATCGGGTAGTTCCCGGATAGAGCTTCGGCGATGTGGCGATCAACGAGTTTCGGCTGATGCGCCATTGCTTGAGATCGGGGCCACGCAAGGAGACGAGGCGTAGATCGCACAGGACTTCGAGTTGCCCGTGGGCGCGTGTTTGTACTAACGTCCTGGGAACGGTCTTGCGTTTGGCCTGGACGGGGATATCGTGGAAAATCGTTTCATAGATCGCCGCTTCCAGTGTGCTGGCGGCATAGAATGACGGAACGCAATTTCCTTTCTGGTCGGCAATGGGCGCAAAGCGGGTGGGAGCGCCCTTGCAAGGATTGAAGTCGTAGGCGGCGAAGTTCCGGTCATGCACCCGGTGCAGAAGCGTGCCGGAACCAAGTGTGACGATGTTGGGATTGGCGAGCGTCGCGGGCGGCGTTCGAATGGACATTGAACGAAAAGTTCTTACCCGATTGCGGGATCGGAGAGCCTGCTGGCGGCATAGATCACGGCTTTTGGGTCGGAAAGACAGCTCTGGGGCTCGGCGCCGTCCAACCAGCTGTTGCCGGATGCGAACCACATGGCGATTTGCCAGCCGGTCATGTCTTTCGGAAGTACAGCGAGGGTATCCTTTATGAGCGCACGCGGAGCGCCGTCCGCAAACTGAAAGACCGGATAGAGGTCATTGCCTCCCAGGCGCAGGGCAAACAGCTTGCCCTCCCGTTTCCAGCGGGAGGCTGGTTCGCTCTTGTTCCGCGGTTGGAGAGCGGAGGCGGCGCGGACCTCGGCTGCGGTCAGAAGGGGCGTTTCCTGCAGATACTCGGACCGCAGCCTGGCATTGTCGATTTCGAGTTCAGTCTCGACCCGAGCGCGGGGGATGCCCGAAAGGATGACATCGAGTAGCTTCGCTGTATTGGCCTCGGTCAATTGAGACCTGCGTTCGGCGGCGAGCAGAGGCAGTGTTTCAACCGCGCGCTCGATCAGTTGCGCGAGTTCCTCCGTTGGGCCGCCCACAAGGAGCCAAACTCTGGATCCGGTATCTGTTGAGCGGGGGGAAGCGTCGATCCTCTTGCGCAGCCTGGCGGGCAGTTTTGCAATTTCGTTGGGCGCCAAATCGATCAGTGACAGGGCTTCGGGCATGTGACCATCCTCCAGGATGAGGCATGATTTGTATGATGAACAATAATATGCCTAATATCATGCCTGGTGTCAAGCTTGCGCGCGGCCGAATCGGTAGAACGGTTGAGGGTGAAGACTCAACTGTTGACACCACTATTTGGTTTCAGATACCGTAGTTAAACGTCATGTGATGCGCAGTTGCGTTGCTCGGGTTACTGCAAATATTTGAGTTGCCTGGAAAAGAATCGTGGAACTACTGCCCGACCGTATCAGAAAACAAGACTACCCGCTCCAGCAGTCCGCAACCACTCACGCCTTTCTTTGTAGTCAGGAACGTGCCGTTCAACATGTTTCCAATACCTGGAAGAATGATTGTGTTCCAACAGGTGACACAGTTCATGCACCACCACATAGTCAACGATGCGGTGCGGTGCGAGGATAATTCGCCAGTTATACGAGACATCGCCCTTAACCGAACATGATCCCCAACGAGACTTGTAGCTTTTAATGGTCACTGACTGAGGATTTACGCCGATAATCTTTTCGTATCGCCTGGTTTTCTCTTCCAGTCTCTTTAGTGCGCGTTGTTGATACCATTCCAGTAGAAGAAATCGAATTTCCTGCTCGCGCTCTAAACCACAATCCGGGACGGTGGCTTCAAGATAACCGCCCTTCAGTTTGAGAGAGGGCGTCTCGCCAGACACAACCTTCAATCGATAGTTCTTACCGAGATAGGGAAAAGTCTCTCCACTCACATATTCCTTCGATTTGGTGGGTTGAGACAGTTCCGCCTCTTTTAGTTTCTTTCTGATCCAGGGAGACCGCTTAACTATCAGGTCGTGGATACGATTATCTGAAAGACCTTTTGGAACACGAACTTTTATGCCAGTGCCTTCAAGCTGGATGGACACCGACCGCTTTCGGTCTGTCCTGACGATTTCAACTGGAAACTCAAACCTGCCCATCATTTAAATCCGACCTTTGTCAGTTCCGCCTTGAAAATGTTGTAAAACGGCAGTTCGGCGCTTGATAGACTCAAGTCATCTGCCTGCGGATGATGCCCCCGTCTCAATAAACCGGATCGTACATTAATGATTGAATGTGTTCGGTCAGGTTTTCCGGGGGCGCTCCCTGTGCAATTCCATGTTGATATGCATAGTCGGCAATTGATCTGGCAATAGTGAGGGAAACCTCACGAATTTGATTGATTTCAGGATAAATCGAGCCAGCCTTGAGATCTTCTTCAGTCACCGCACCGGCCAATGCTTTTGCAGATTCCAGAAAGATCGAGTCCGGTATCGTCCTGGCCCTGCATGCAATCATTCCCAGCCCGACACCCGGAAAGATATAAGAATTATTTCCCTGCCCGGGGCGAAATGTCTTGCCGCCGTGGACGACCTTGCCAAATGGACTGCCACTTGCGAAAATTCCTCTCCCATCCGTCCATTGATAAGCCTGTTCGGCGGTACACTCCGCACGACTGGTCGGATTTGATAACGCAAATATTCCCGGCCGGGATTTAATACTGGCCAGTTTTCGGATGATTTTCCCGGAAAACATACCGGGCCGTCCGGTAGCGCCAATCAGTATATCGGGTTGATGAACATCCAGCGCTTCGATAAATTCATAATCGGGCAGGTCATGGGCAAAGCACTGAATGTGATTCGCCAGATTTTCTCTGGCCCTGGTGACCAGTCCCCTGCTGTTGAAGTACCATAGACGCTGATGAGCCTGTTCATGGGTGAGACCTTCTGCCATGAGCGCCTTTACAATCATTGATCCTATTCCTGATGCTGCAGAACCCGCACCCAGAAAAGTGAACTTCAACTCCTTGAATGGCACACCCGATATCCGGGTAGAGGAGTACGCCCCGGCCAGAACGACCGCCGCTGTGCCCTGTATGTCATCATTAAAACACAGTGTGTTGTCACGGTATCTGTCAAGCAATGTAAACGCATTTTGTGCGACAAAATCCTCAAACTGAATCAGCACGCCGGGATAAGCATCCCTGGCAGCGGTGATGAACTCATCCATCAAATCAAAATAGTCTTCACCCCGACACCTTTTCTGTCTCATGCCGAGATAAATGGGATCATTGAGCAGTTCCTCATTATCGGTTCCAATGTCGAACATGACCGGCAGAGTCTGCTCTGGAGGAATCCCTGCACAGGCGCAATACAGGCTCAGTTTTCCGATCGGGATACCCATACCGTTGGCCCCCAGATCCCCCAGGCCGAGGATTCTTTCTCCATCTGTGATCACAATGATCCGCACATCCCTGTGCGGCCAGTTATCCAGAATTTCACGAATTCTGCCACGGTCCCTGGCGGTAATATAAAAACCCTTTTCCCTTCTGAATATATTCGCAAACTCCTTGCATGCCTGCCCCACCGTAGGGGTATAAATCAGCGGCATGATCTCTTCAATGTTTTCGAGAATCAGACGATAAAACAACCGTTCGTTGCGGTCCTGCAGGGCAGACAGATAAATATATTTCTCCAGGTCACTGTGCTTGCGACGTAAACTTGCCAATGCCCGCTCGATCTGGGTTTCCATAGAACCAATCGCGGCTGGCAGCAAGCCCCGCAATTTAAGCCGGTCCCGCTCTTCTTGCGTAAATGCCGTCGATTTATTATGGGCAGGACTAAGGAGTAAACCCACTCCGGTCAAACCCTGATTGGGTTTCATTTAATTCAATACTCAAAACGCCTTTGATTTGCCGACATTATATACTTAGATGGCGAACACTTTTTCTGCCCCGACTGTAATTACTTGGGTTCCTCGGACATCCCGGGATACCCAAGTACGTATGGAGTGGACAAATACGGGTACACAAATGTGTTTACAACGAGTACACTTTCGGAAGAGTTAAAAGGAGCTTGACGGCAATGCGATTGACCCATGGAGAACTTATCGACAAGATCGGGACGATCAGCAACCGGGAGGTTCATTATTTTGCCAGCGGACAGGTTATGGCCAAGGCAACATTGGTGTCGGATGACGGTGGCGAACACTTTCCGGTCATCTGGTGGGAACTGGGTCAGGCACCGCCTGTTGGCGCGCGCGTTCGAGTCAAAGGCCGGGGCAATGTGCGGAACGGAACGGCTGAAATCCACGCACGCGAAACCTCCGTGGACCGGACCGGCATCGAAAATGGCCCTCTGGCCCCCATCGCGGCATTTTACCTCGGTTGCGTTGAAGCGGAGACCGCCAGTTCGCTTCAGTTCACGCTCCAGTCGGCTGGCAAGGGGCACATCCTGCTGCACAATACTGCAAGCCCCTTGCACGGCACTCTCCAGTTTGATGCAGATTCTCCGCACCAGCCGTGGTTCCGGGCGCGCCAGGTAGCAGTCGGCGAAACGCTTCTCTCCGGTTGGCCTCTCGTGGTCGGTACTGACGCCGGAGAGAGCGGCCTCGTCGCGACTCCTCTCCTTGTAGCCGAAGTCGAACTCGTGTCCTCCGACGGTAAGTGGTGGATCCGGCAATTGGGTGCTGGCGTTGACCTTAATCCCTTTGCCCTTGATCTCCTTGGCCTGAGCCGGGAACAAAGGGACGAGCTATTGGTCGTTATCAAAGCCAGAGTGGAAGCCGTGGAATCCACCACGTCGGCAGCCCGTTCACACGCCATTCTCCAGGCGCTTCAGCAAGAAGGGATCGATGGGCTGGTTGACCTTGATCCTGCCGCACTCTCCTGCACCCCAACCGGCAAGGGCATCCACAACGCCGGCACCGTCATGACTGCCACGGGAAACGCTCGAGCCATTCGCAACCTGGTCAAAGATCTCGAGGAACTTGCCAACTACCCCGACCTGCTCTCCAAAGGGCCGGCTGCCGTTCTTCTCGGACAGTCACCGGTACCCGAAGTCCCTCTACCCGCCCCTCATCCCGTAATTGCACTCTCTTCTTTGCAACAGGACAAAGTTATCCATTCCGCGATGGTCAACGACTTCACCGTGGTTACCGGCCCGCCCGGAACCGGCAAGTCCCAGGTTATTGTCAACGTCGTGGCTGCAGCCGTAGCCAGGCGAGAGACCGTACTGTTTGCATCCAAGAACAACAGGGCCATTGATTTGGTGGTAGACCGATTGCGTTCTGCCTCACCCAATGCCGTCATCGTCCGCGCCGGTAATGCAGGTCAGCGCAATGAAGTCGCCGAATACATCGTGGAAACTCTGTCCGCGAACCCCCAGGATGCAGATTCCGCCAGCGCAAGCCAAGCATGGGCAGCTATCGAGAAATCCCTTCAGAGTATATACGGGGTTCTACATGAAAGAAGCCAAATCCAGACTGAACTCAAAGACCTGAAGGCCAAGCGGGAAGCTGCCCTTGATCGTCTGCCACCCGGCGCCAGGATAGAGATTGCGCTTCCCGAACTTGACAACGCACTGACGGGCGCCTGCAAGGCACTTGATGCGTTCAGCGATCCTCTATGGTTTTTCGGCCGTTGGCGACGCCATCGAGAGCGTCTCGAGAATGCCCGACATGCCCTCGGCTGCGTCAGCGATATTCTGGAAATAAGTCGTTCGAGCCTGGAGAAATGCCTGTCCTCCGTTGCCGACAGGCCGAAACGTACACTTACCCCGCGAAAAGCCTTCCAGGCAGTCGAGGAAATCGCTAACGATATACTGGCAATCGCCAAGTACCGCGTCCGGATCAACGAATTTCGGGCACGGCTCGCAGAGATGCCACGCAAGCACGATCTCGACGATCGCCTCTATGCGCTCCGGAAGGAACGACTTGCAACCGGAACCAGGCTACTGGATGCACGGTGGGAAGAACTCAGGGACGATAATCGTTCTGCGCGTGCCGTGGCAATACAGTTGGCCGAACTCCTTGAGCGCACGGACTCTGACCACAGAGCACGGGTAAAAGCCTTCCGGTTGATTCCCGACGCATTGCCGGCCTTGCCGGTCTGGGCGGTCACCAACCTGTCTGTGCGGACAAATCTGCCCCTGAATCCCGGGTTGTTTGACCTCGTCGTCATCGACGAGGCATCGCAGTGCGACATTGCCTCAGCGCTCCCGATCATCGTTCGAGGGAAACGCGCCTTGATTATTGGTGACCAGAATCAACTCGTCCACATCACTTCTCTCGGCCGCGCCCGTGAGAAGATCATCGCACAGAAACAGGGCCTGACGGACGATCAGGCATACGAGTTCAGCTACCGCTCCCGGAGTTGCTTCGAACTGTCCTCGTCCCGTGTCCTTGATGCGCCAATATATCTTGATCTTCACTTTCGTTCCCATCCCGCAATCGTCAGCTTCTCGAATGAACAGTTCTACAGGGGAAAACTTGAACTATGCAGTACCGCGACTCCGCCGAAAGGCTTGCGGCCCGTCCAGTGGATACACACTACCGGAAAGTGCGAAAGGGAAACCAGGGGGCGAAGCCGGGTGAACACGACAGAAGCGCAAAGAGTCGTCCAGGCCATTGTCCGCGGACTTCCCACATACAAGAGCCTGGAGTGCAGCGTCGGAGTCGTGACACCCTATGCCGCACAGGTGGAACTGATTTCAGAACTTCTGTCAAAAGAGGTGGAGCCCGAAGAGCTTGAGGCACTGAAAGTCGCCACGACCCACAGGTTCCAGGGCGACGAGAGAGATATCATCTATTTCTCACCAGTCGTCGACAGATCAATGGGAGCAGACCAGATCCGTTTCGCGGCCGACCCGAATCTCATCAATGTCACCACCACGCGGGCGCGCAGGCGCTTCATCATCGTAGGAGACCGCGACGCATGCCTTGCCCACGACAACGCTCTCAAGAAGTTGGCCACCTACTCCCTTCGCCTTGATGACGCCGGTTTCGACAATCCGCTGGAGCACAATCTGTATAATGCCCTCACAGATGAAGACATTACAGCCAGAACAGATGTCGTTGTGGGAAAACACCGCCTCAACCTCGCAATTGAACGTGAAGGCATGCGCCTTGACATCGAATGCGATGGTGTCGCGTTTCAGACTGATTACGAGAAAGATGCTGCGCGTGACCGTGCCGTCGAATCCGAAGGCTGGACGGTCATACGCTTCAGCAGTCGAGCGCTCAGTCGTGACCTCAAAGCCTGTGTCGGAGCAATCGTCAACAGGCTTGCTTTATAAATGACTGACACTTCGAACAAACCATTGGTTGATCGGATCGACCAGTGTCTACCGCAGACACAATGCACATTGTGCAGCTATCCTCGCTGCAAGGAGTACGCCAGGGCCATTGAGCGCAACGAAGCAGAAATCAATCAATGCCCACCCGGAGGGGAAATCACCATCATTGCACTCGCAAAACTGCTCGATAAACCGGTTGTCGAACTGAACCCCGATTATGGAGAACACGAGCCCAAAGTGATTGCATTGATCAGGGAAGATGAATGTATCGGCTGCAAATTATGCATCAGGGCCTGCCCGGTGGATTGCATTGTCGGCGCAGGAAAACTGATGCATACAGTGATTGCCGATGAATGCACCGGGTGTAAATTATGTGTCCCGGTCTGCCCGACAGACTGCATTGATCTGGTTCGGCCTGATTGTACGGAAAATGACAATGTCAATGACACACCCAGTCCCTGGCCTGGTTTTTCTGCCCGCCAAATTGATCTGGCAAGAATTCAAACCGGTCAGAAACTGATCAGAATTGAAAAATTCGATAACGCTCGCAGGAAACAGAAACTAACCCTGGCACGCGAGCAAATGCAGCAGGAAATTCGCGCTGCCGTGAAAAGAAAATCCATGCAAAACCAACCATCATGACCCCCGGACAAATAACCACAGCATTTACCCGGCTGCAAAAACAGAACCCTGCGCCGACGACAGAATTGAACTATCGGAGTGATTTCGAGTTGTTGATCTCGGTGATACTGTCCGCTCAAGCCACCGATACATCGGTCAATCTGGCCACCGGCAAGCTCTATAAAGTGGCCAATACCCCGGTTGGCATTTATAAACTTGGCGAATCCGGCTTGAAAGGATATATCAAGACTATAGGCCTGTTTAATGTCAAGGCGCAAAATATCATCAAAACCTGCAAGCAATTGATCGACCGGCATGGTGGTCAGGTTCCCCGGACCCGGGAAGAACTCGAAGCGCTGCCGGGGGTGGGCAGAAAAACCGCAAATGTAATTCTGAATACGGCTTTTGGTCAGCCTGCCATTGCCGTCGATACCCACATATTCAGGGTATCCAACCGTACAGGTATTGCATCGGGCAAGGATGCGCTGGCGGTAGAAAAAGCATTGCTGGAAAGAGTACCTGAACGATTCAGACTGAACGCCCATCACTGGTTGATTCTGCATGGCCGATATACCTGTATTGCACGAAAGCCGAAATGTAACGAATGTCCGCTCAATGATTTATGTGATTCCGCTTTTGAATTTTAGGGAACTTAAAGGCGACACAAACACCTAATATCGGGTAAACTGCGAGCATAAAACCAATCAGAACTCCCGATGGCGACACCTGGTCCGGAAAATTCACATGGATATGGCAGTACAACACAATTTCAATGACACCCTGAAAGCGAATGGCTGCTTTCCTTTGAGGCGTGCGGCCCTATCCGAATTACAATTGAATATCGGTTACCTGTGCAATCAGGCGTGTGAGCATTGCCATGTCCAGGCGGGTCCCAAACGTACCGAAATGATGACCCGGGAAACCATGGAAAAGGTGCTCGACTGGGTAAAACGCAATCCCGTTCGTTCCGCCGATATTACCGGCGGGGCGCCGGAAATGATTCCCGGCTTCAGGACACTGTGTGATGGATTAATCGAAAACGGTATCCGGATCACGTCGCGTTGCAATATCACTGTGCAGTTTGAAGTCGGTCAGGAAGACCTGGCGGCATGGTACGCTGAACGCAAAATTCGGCTGGTCTGCTCCCTTCCCTGCTATACCCCGGAAAATGTTGACCAACAAAGAGGCAAAGGGGTTTTTGGTAAAAGCATTGCCGGATTACAGGTTTTTAACCAGCTCGGTTATGGTCGGGACAAGGATCTTGTAATAGATCTGGCCTACAACCCGATTGGACCGAATCTGCCGCCGGATCAAGTCGGATTGCAATCGGATTATAAAACCCGGCTGAAAGAGGACTTCGGTATTGATTTCAATAATCTGCTGACGATGACCAATCTGCCGATCAACCGGTTCAGGCATTTTTTGAAAAGAACCGGGCAACTCGAAAGCTACGAACAACTTCTGGTGAACAATTTCAACCCTTCCACAGTGTCATCGCTGATGTGTCGCTATCTGATCAGTGTTGACTGGCAGGGCTATGTATATGATTGTGATTTTAATCAAATGCTCAAACTGCCGTTGGCAGCAACGGGTAGAAAGTTGCTATGGGACATCGATATGCAGCAATTAGGCAACGAACCAATTACTGTTGGCAGCCATTGTTATGGCTGTACTGCCGGAGCCGGAAGCAGTTGTGGAGGCGCACTCGACTGAACAGTCGATGCGCTCAGGACTGGGCAAATATCCAGAGCAGCGCCGCATACCGAGCCAGTTTCCCCAGAAGAATCATGGTTGCGCTGGGCCAGAAGGAAAGCCGTAAATAACCCGCCGCCAGACACAATGGATCTCCGACAATCGGCATCCAACTGAAAAACAAAACCGGAACCCCCCACTTTTTCACACGCTTCAAGGATTCATCTTTCAGCTTGAAAACTGAACCAATCCTTTCGTGCCAACTGGTACGCGAAAGTCCGCGATGCAGAAACTCTCCGACCCAGTAGGTAATGATGCCGCCAAGGGTATTGCCAATCGTCGCGATCAGCAGCAGGGACATCACATCATGTTGATCTGAATGGTACATGGAATAGAGTAATACCTCTACTCCTCCTGGAACAAGAGTCGATGCCAGTAGTGAACCGAGGAATAAAAAGGCCAACCCGGTGGACATCAAGTCACGGATTTGGCTGTGTTTATCGAGCGATCAACAATTTTCAGAATTCTGGATAATGCACCCTTGTTTTCATCAACAAACTCCTTGCCATGAGACCCATATTGATCCCTCAGCACAGGATCATTCACAAGCCTGATGATCACTTCGGTCAGTTCCTGTGTATTCATTACCTGAACCCCCGCTCCCTTCTCAAGTACCATGTCAGAGATTTCCTGGAAGTTGAACATGTGGGGACCAAAAATCACAGCCACACTCGCTGCACATGCTTCCAGCAGGTTATGACCTCCGGCTGGAACCAGGCTGCCACCGATGTACGCGATGTCACCCGCTGCGATCAGCAGTGATAATTCGCCCATGGTATCTCCAAGATAAATATCGACATCTTTATCAATAACCCCGCTTGATTGGGTCCTTAACACGGTTTTGTATTTCGACCGCACACATAATCTGTACACCTTTCGAAAACGTTCCGGGTGTCTTGGAACCAACACCAGCAGCAAATCAGGAATAGCGCATTTCGCTTCGAAAAAAGCACTGAGCACCTGCACTTCCTCGCCATCCCGGGTACTCCCTGCGACCAGTACGGGTCGATCACAGCCCAGGTCGCGACGCACGGATTGAGCGGCTTCCATGATGCTTGCTGGGACATCAAGCTCAAACTTGATGCTCCCGGTTACCTCGACACAATTCTGATCCGCGCCCAGACTGACCAGCCTTTCTGAATCTGTACGAGATTGAACCGCGAAATAATCAACCTTCCTCAGTGTCGGGGAAATCAGCCTTTTGAACCTCAGATATCCCTGGTAGGATTTCTTCGAGATTCTTACATTGGCATAAACCACCGGAATATTCCTGTATCGACATTCAACGATATAATTTGGCCAGATTTCCGTCTCCATGATTATCACCATACTCGGATTCAGTCGATTCAGAAATCGTTTTACTGCGCCAGGGTAATCATAGGGAAGGTAGCAGTGGTCAACCGTATGGCTGAAATTCTTTATCACTCTGTCTGACCCGGTTGGTGTCATGGTCGTTATGGTAATTTGCTGATCGGGGTAATCCTTTTGCAATGCGTTAATCAACGGAATCGCCGCATTCACCTCGCCTACAGAAACCGCATGAATCCATATCCGGTTGTCGCAATTAGAGGAATTGCCAGACTGCAATCTGAACCCGAATCGCTGCGGCAGTCGATTGATGTACTGACGATTCCTGGAAAACCTGATGATCAAACGGACCAACACAACAGGGAACGCGATATACAAGGCAATCCGATAAAGTGTCAGCACGGTATTCTTATCGCTGAAAATGGGTACGCAAGCTCCATTCTTACTGATTGGCCCAGTCCCTGGGCATCAGGAAATAATTTGATAGTCTCGCCTCTTCACTGTCTGGCTCAGCCTTGAAGTCATATCTCCATTCTACCCTGGGTGGTAACGACATCAGAATTGATTCTGTTCGACCGTTGGACTGCAGGCCGAACAATGTACCACGGTCATAGACAAGATTGAACTCAACATACCGTCCTCTTCGATATCGCTGAAATTCCTGTTGTTCTCGAGTGAAGGCATAATCCTTGCGTTTCTCCACAATGGGCAGGTAGGCATCCGTGAAACTGTTGCCGATGCTTTGCACAAAAGCAAAGGATTCTTCGAAGCCGAGCTCATTGAAATCATCAAAAAACAACCCTCCGATACCTCTTGGCTCATTGCGATGTTTGATGAAAAAATATTCATCGCAGCGTTGCTTGAAAGACTTGTAGTAATTATCCCCGAATTTCTGACAGGCGTTGCGGGCTGTTTTATGCCAGTGCGCACAATCCTCTTCAAACCCGTAACAGGGCGTCAGATCATAACCTCCGCCAAACCACCAGGTCGGATTATCTGACTCCGGATCTGCAATGAAAAACCG
Organism: Arenicellales bacterium; assembly: GCA_963663315.1. Lineage (GTDB taxonomy): Bacteria > Pseudomonadota > Gammaproteobacteria > Arenicellales > Poriferihabitantaceae. The sequence continues at coordinate 1,986,928 of OY760176.1, forward strand.
CACATTCATGTGACTTGCAGGAACGTAGGGGTTTACCGGATGCATTACAACAGATACGCCGGCTGCCTCGAACGGCTTGCCTGCAATCCCGTTTCTTGACAATGTTGATGCCGCAGGGAGTTGCTTCCCTGTTACATGGGAAAAATTGACCCCGCCTTTTTCAAACACATCACCCTCTTCGATTATCCGGGTAATACCACCTCCGCCATCTTCATGGCGCCAATTGTCCTGGCGAAATGAATGACCCGGTTCCAAACTCTCAAATGCGGTGCAAAAATCGTTTTGCAGGATTTTGAACCAGGCCACAACTTCACCCATGTTCGGAAATCCATCTCCCTTGTTGACGAGACCGCTGTTCACGAGTCGATACTTCTAGCCCCTGATTATTGCACCGCTGATTGCATCACGGATGACAGAAGGCGTTGTGTCTGCGCCAATCTCCCCTTCCACTATACAATCCACTTCACCGCCCAACTCCAGGTGGACAGACTCGGCGGTTCTCAGGGCTTTTCGACGGGCACGATTTGCACTGGTGGAAATAATCGCCATCCCTGCATTCCTGCAGAGCATACGAACCCCGTGATGTCGGGAGATTCTGATTGCAATCGATGCATGATTTCCCACGATCCAGTTTGAAACGCTTTTTCTTGCGGGCAACAGCCAGGTGTGAGGACCTGGCCAACTGGCTAAAATCTCCTGACGTGTGGCCACGGGGAAAAATTCGACATATCTCATGACCCTGGCAAGATGGTCTGCAACAACAATCATACCCTGTCCTTCATTTCTTCGCTTGATATTAAGGATTCGACGAACCGCCCAGGAATTACCCGGGTCGCACCCGAGTCCATAACAGGATTCTGTCGGATAGGCGACAACGCCTCCCTGTCTGATTATGGATGCCGCATCGTGTATTGATGCCAGATTCAATTTATTTCCAATGCTTTATAAATTTTTGGGCCTTTTATCCAATGATTCTTGAAGAGTCCGGTTTTTCTCCATAATACCCTGTGCATTCGCCTCCCGCTCATTCCTGACCCTGGTCTCAATATCAGAATTCGAGATTCCCAATATCTGGGCAGCCAGATAGCCGGCATTTTTTGCTCCCGTCTTGCCAATTGCAACACTGGCAACGGGGATGCCGCCCGGCATCTGCACGGTCGACAACAGTGCGTCCTGACCATTAAGTGGTCCCCCATCCATTGGTACTCCGATCACCGGTTTGATGGTCAGACTCGCAACCGCACCTGCGAGGTGCGCGGCAAGACCCGCTGCTGCAATAAATACCGCACAACCACGGCGCTCTGCATCTTTCACATAATTGTGGGTGGCAGATGGAGTACGATGCGCTGAAGTTATCCTGACCTCCCAGGGCACACCAAGATTATCCAGCACATCAAATGTAGAGCGCATCACTGGCAGGTCTGAATCAGACCCCATTAAAATTGCCACAAACGGTTTGTTCATCTGATATCAGGAAAATTGAGTTAATGTCGTTAAACTGATCTGAGCCAAAGTATCTTAACTGTTGTCAGGCGCAATTTGGGAAACAATCAATGGTTCAGGATTTAATTAATCGCAAGGTGACCGATATCGCCGCGAAACCAGCTTCCTGACCAACCGATTCTGTCCGTTGCCTGATAAACCCGACCCTGACACTCTCTCACGGTTTCACCTAGCGCAGTTACGCATAACACCCTGCCGCCATTGGTCAATACCTGGTTATTGTGTAACCGGGTTCCTGCATGAAAGATTTTCAGGTCCTCCGAATCCGGCCCATCCAGACCTCTGACCACCTCGCTTTTTTTATAGTCGCCGGGGTAGCCGCTGGCCGCCATTACCACACCCAATGCCGGTCTGCGATCCCAGATTGCCACTTCCTGGTCCAGTTTTTGATCGAGTGCAGCTAGACAATGCGCCACAATATCTGATTGCATTCGCATCATCACAGGTTGGGTTTCCGGGTCTCCAAACCGGCAATTGAACTCCAGAACTCTGGGAATTGAATCATTCCCTATCATCAAGCCTGCATACAGAAATCCGGTATAAGAAACGCCTTCGGCTCTCAAACCGTCTATGGTCGGCCGTATGATACAGTTTATCACACGATTATGGATTTCATCGGTTAACCCGGGGGCAGGAGAACAGGCTCCCATTCCTCCTGTATTTGGACCGATATCCCCGTTGCCGGCTTTCTTGTAATCCTGACTCGAGGCCATCGGCAAGATATTTTTTCCGTCTACCATACAGATGAAACTGGCTTCCTCTCCGTGCAGGAATTGTTCGATCACAATCCGGCGCCCGGCCTCGCCAAACTGATTTCCAGTCAGCATGTCCTTGATCGCCTGTTCGGCCTGTTGCCTGTTTTCGGCAATAATCACCCCTTTACCTGCTGCCAGACCATCCGCCTTGATCACTAACGGACAAGAAGTTGTCTCCAGATAATCAAGCGCCGGACCCACCTCGACAAAGCTCTCAAAAGCCGCAGTAGGAATCGAATGCCGAGCGAGAAACTGTTTGGAAAAGGTTTTCGATCCTTCCAGTCGTGACGCTGACTTACTGGGCCCGAAACATTTTAATCCGACTGATTTGAACGCATCGACGATACCGAGCACCAGAGGGGCTTCTGGCCCGATGATGGTCAGTTCGATTTCGGTATCCATGGCAAATCGAATCAACCCGTCAATATCTGTGGCAGGCAGATCGACATTATTGATGCGATCTTCCATGGCAGTTCCTGCATTACCTGGTGCAACGAATACCTCGGTCACCAAAGGCGATTGAGCTGCTTTCCATGCCAGCGCATGCTCTCTGCCTCCCCCACCTGTTATCAGTACTTTCATGCTGTTTGATTAACCATTTTGACCATGCAATTGCATTATCTGAGATTCACTGCCTGGAGAATGTCATCACCTGTACCATAGGTCTGATCAGGGCCTGCTGAAAACAGAACATAACGATCAACTTCCTCTGTTAAAAGAATTTCATTTCCCCAGCCATCGTAGTATTTGCCCTGATTTAACCTTTCGATAAATTCAGTCACTGCTGTATTGTTGTCAGCACGGCCTTGTGCGACGATGAGTAGCTTCAGGGATGCCGCCAGATAGCTCAATGTCAACGATGATTCCACCAACTCGGCCTCGCTGTTCGGGGTCACTTCCATGACAGACCCGTCCCTGTTCATCTGTGAACCCGAACCGGGCAACACACCTTTTATGTCCTCCCCGTATTCTTCCACTAACTGGCGGGCGACATGATTACCTACCCACCAAAACAGTATCATCATGATAACAACACCCACCCAGACGGCGCCCTTGCTGACCCCTCCCCTGCGCAAGTAGTCAACTTCCATCCCGGGATTTTCAACTACCCGATGTAATCCGGCAGCGGCTTTTCTATAGTAAAGATAGTTAGCCGTACAAGGCCAGACAATCAGCCAGACCAGGGAAAATCCCGGACTACTGGTTATTGTCGTGAGGCTCGTCCCAACAATCATGTAAAATCCAGCCAGCCCCCACATTTTTCGGTACAACGCCCAAAAGAAAAAGAAGAAAAAAGCCGGCCAATGCCATGTCAATCTGAATGACGGGATATAAGGACTCCCAAAACGGGCAAACTGGCGCCGGTAGTAATCCGTATTTACACCGACAAATCCCATCAGAAGACTCTGCATTTTTTCTTCCCCAATCCTCTCGGGGTCATATCCATGGGCAGCTTCATGCTTCCGTCCGATTGTTTCTTCGGTTGCTTCTTCGACTATTTCCTCGACTGTTTTATCAATCCTGATTTCTTCAATCTGGCATTGCGCCCCGATCATTCGGATTTTCTGGCAGAGTTCTGTCGCCTGACTTTCGCTGTACTCTTTTTTGAGGGGTGTTTGATGTCCCTGCAAGACACGCTCCATCGCAGTCGTGGTCGAGTTGAACAAATCTGCCAACCCTTTCAGTACTTCTTCACGACTCCGTTCAGGAATCACGTTCCCGCTTAAAATGACCTTGTATTTGGGTTCCTTCACTTTTTTTCCTGGAAAATTCAGATTCAGTGCCGGAAATGACGTATCCCGGTAAATATCATCGCAATGTCATGCTCATCTGCTGCCGCAATCACCTCGGTATCGCGCCTTGAGCCGCCTGGCTGAATCACCGCCCTGATACCCGCACGAGCTGCATTGTCGAGACCATCGCGAAACGGGAAAAACGCATCCGAAGCCATCACGGCTCCATCGACTTTCAATCCCGCATGTTGTGCTTTTATAGTTGCAATCCTGGCCGAATTGACACGACTCATCTGTCCTGCACCAATCCCTATGGTTGCATTGTCCGAAGCATAGACAATGGCATTTGATTTTACATACTTCGCCACTTTCCAGGAAAACAGCAAATCCCGCATTTCGTCTTCGTCGGGATTGCGTTTCGTTACCACATCAAGAATTTGATAAAGAACGGAATCAATCTGCTGTACCAGTAACCCTCCATTGACTTTCTTGAAATCCAGGGTTCCCGCACCGGACACGGATGCCGTCCCGCTCCCGGTTGCACACGCCAGCACTCGAACATCCTGCTTGCCACTCAGCGCCTGTTTGGCCCCATCCGCTATTTGTGGAGCAATGATCACCTCAACAAATTGCTGCTCGACAATGGCCCTGGCGGTTTCAATTTCCAATTCGGTGTTAAAGGCCACAATGCCGCCAAATGCGGATTCAGGATCAGTACGGTAAGCATTCCGGTAAGCCGCCTCCTGCGAATCGCTGACCGCGACACCGCACGGGTTTGCGTGTTTTACAATGGTACAGGCGAAACCATCTCCATCTGAAAACTGCTTGACACATTCGAGCGCCGCATCGGTATCTGCAATATTATTGTAGGATAATTCCTTTCCCTGAATTTGCATGGCAGCCGAGATGCTTGCCGAATCGGGGTTGCGGTTAATATAAAACGCACCCGATTGATGAGGGTTTTCGCCGTACCGCATATCCTGTTTCTTGATATATTGATGATTGAGTGTTCGAGGAAACCGACTGGCGCCCTGATTCGACAACGTCCCCAGATAGTTGGCGACTGTACCGTCATAGTTTGCAGTATGTTCAAATGCCTTTGCTGCCAGATCAAACCGTAACCGGTCTGAAACAGCGCCATCATTGTTATCCAGGTCCTGCATGACCCGAATGTAATCATCCACATCCACGACCACAACCACATCGGCATAATTTTTCGCCGCTGCACGCAGCAACGCAGGACCTCCAATGTCAATCTTTTCAATCGCCTGCGCCAAGCTGCAATCGGGTTCGGAAATGGTTTGCCGGAATGGATACAGATTGACCACCACCAGATCAATCGGCTTGATATTGTTCGCTGCCATGATCTCTTCATCTATCCCGCGTCGACCCAGAATTCCTCCATGGATGGCCGGATGCAAGGTCTTTACCCTGCCATCCATCATTTCCGGGAATCCGGTATATTCGCCTACCTCGACAACAGGAATACCTTCCTGTGCGAGCAGGCTCGCTGTTCCACCGGTCGATAATATCTCTATGTTCCGTCTGGACAGGTCCCTGGCCAATTTAACAATATCCTGTTTCTCAGAAACACTGATCAGTGCTCTACGGACGACTTTAGTCATACTTCAGATACCATCTTATCTGTTTCCTCGCATTGTACACACCCTAGACATCACCCTCACCTTGATGGCGATCAATCTGTAACGATATCAACGGCAAACCCGACTGCTTTTTCGTGGGGTCTGGCAAGATCAAACAACAGGGATGTCAGTTCACCTTCACCAACCATGTTTTCACTACCTGCCGCCAAATAGGAATCCGGGGGAAAAGACCTGCGTCCGACTATCCGTCCTGCCCGATCTGACAAGGTAATCCGCAAATCAGGATAAGGCTGAGAATATGCGGCCTTGTTAAACAGTTTCACGGTGACACGAAGTGCATCGGGTTGATTGGGATGCGGATCAATTTTTGTAGAGGTAAGGGCAAACAGGTCAGGAGATTTTAGTGGCGGAAGTTCACAGCTTGCGATCTTGCAAAATCCAGCCAGATACTTGCGAAGGGACTGATCCTGGGCAAACTTATCCACGTAAAAATATTTTATCTGCAACGACAACAGAAACATAAGACCGACAGAAGCCATAAACCAGACCAGTGTAGCAAGGGGTTTACTTCGATCCTTTATGTACTCGTGCGCTGTATTTTTGCTCCTCCAGTCCAACGGCACCTCTTCCAATACGGGCTGTACCGGCAATTTCTCCAGAGTCTTTTCTTCATCTAAATGAACAGGCTGCCTGAGACTTTTTCTGACGAAAGGGGTTTCCTTCAAAAAGTCTGATCTGTCCTCAACAGGGCCTCTGAAATTATCAGCGTCAATGTCGATTGAATCGCTGAACATCAAGGGTTCAGTCACACCATCAATTATCCGGGCGCCGTCCTCCGGCGGGTCACGGCTGTCCCTCGGAGGATGGGTCATGTCCTTATCCTCCTTATCCTGCAAATCCGGGGATTCAACAGGCATGAAGGTAAATCCCGTTTCGGTTATTTCAACCGAATTTATACTTGAATCAAAAACTTCACGGCAGACGCCACAACGAAAGAGAGCAGACTGACGGTTCAGATTTTCCTCTGACAAACGGAAAATGGCATTGCAATGCGGGCAATAGCAATAACGGTTCGCACTCATGTACTTGACTTGCAATGCCGCTGAGTGGCGACCCAAACCAGCAGTATCCATCGGGGAAGCAGGGAAATACAAGTCTGCCCGGCTCCGGGTTGTGCTGCATCTACCAACATCTGAACAAAACTAGACAATGGAAAACATCTTCTCCAAATAGTGAATATTACATCCCCCTTTGATAAACCCGGGGTCCTGAACCAGTTCCCTGTGCAATGGGATATTGGTTTTTATTCCTTCAACCACCATTTCCTGCAGTGCACCACTCATTCTCGTCAACGCTTCGGTACGATTCATGCCATGGGTAATCACTTTTCCGATCATGGAGTCATAATAGGGGGGGACTACATAGAAACTGTAAACATGGGAATCAACCCGAACCCCCGGGCCTCCAGCCATGTGGTACTGGGTAATCTGTCCCGGAGAAGGCATGAATGTTTTTGGGTCTTCCGCATTGATGCGACATTCGAATGCATGTCCGTTAAACTGAATCTCATCCTGCGTAAACCTCAGTTTCTGCCCATCCGCAACACGAATCTGCTCCTGCAACAAGTCGATGCCTGTGATCATTTCCGTTACCGGGTGCTCGACCTGAATCCGTGTATTCATCTCGATAAAGAAAAATTTCCCATCCTGATAAAGAAACTCGAAGGTACCGACACCGCGATATCCGATCTGCTTGCAGGCATCAACACAGATTCTGCAGATTTCATCCCTTTTTCGCTCACTGATGCCGGGGGCAGGCGCTTCCTCTATCACTTTTTGATGATGTCTTTGCATTGAACAATCACGCTCACCAAGATGAACCGCATTGCCATGGGTGTCTGCCAGCACCTGGATTTCGATATGCCTGGGCGCCTCCAGAAACTGTTCCATATACAAAACATCATTGCCAAAAGCGGCGGCTGCTTCCTGTCTGGTGGTATTGATTGAATCGAGCAGCCTGGATTCATCCCTCACTACCCGCATTCCCTTACCGCCGCCGCCGCCGGTAGCCTTGAGCATCAGCGGGTATCCAATTCGCTTTGCCAGGACTTGCACTTCACCCATGTCGTCGGGTAATGGCCCATCAGACCCTGAGACACAAGGCATGTTTGCCGAACGCATCGCTTCAATGGCGGAAATCTTGTCCCCCATTGTTCTGATAGTGTCGGCAGTCGGTCCAACGAATACAAATCCGCTTTGCTCAACCTGTTCTGCGAAATTCGGATTTTCAGAAAGAAAACCATAACCGGGATGGATCGCATTCGCCTCTGTCACTTCCGCTGCCGAAATTACCGATGCGATATTAAGGTAACTCTCAGCAGCAGATGCAGGCCCTATGCATACTGACTCATCTGCCAGGCGCACATACTTGGCATTCCTGTCTGCCTCGGAATGAAGTGCCACCGTCAATATATCCAGTTGCCGGCAAGCACGAAGAATTCGCAGTGCGATCTCACCACGATTGGCAATAACCAGTTTTTTGATCTGATTCATCATATAAAACAATAAAACAGATCAGACAATGAGAAATAATGGTTCGCCATATTCAACCGGGTCTCTGTTCTTCTTGTAGATCGCTTTAACCGTCCCTGCCACTTCTGCTTCCAGGTGGTTGTAGGTTTTCATTGCCTCGATAATGCACAGGACATCTCCTGTTTCAACCACCGTTCCGACAGAAACATAGGGGCCGGCATCCGGGGATGATGCATTATAAAAAGTCCCGACCAGCGGTGAATTGACCACAATTCCGGCTGCCTCGCCTGCCCCTGGAGAAACAGTCTGGGTGACCGGCGCTGGTGTTTGAGAGTCAACAGGGGGCGCCGGAACATACTGCTGGGTTGCAGCCGGAGCAGTACCAGCACGACTCAGTCTGATCGTGCTGTCACCTTCGGTAATCTCCATTTCAAGCAGCGTGGAGTCTTCCAGCAGTTCGATCAGTTTTTTTATTTTTCTCAAATCCATCAGTTTCTCCGGATCATCCGGTAATAATCTTATTTATCCTGATCTGACACCTCAAGCGCCGACACGGCAAAGTGATATGCAGATTCATAGCCCGCAGGACCGAGTCCGGCGATCACCCCCCTTGCGATATCAGAAAAATATGAGATTTTACGAAAAGGTTCTCTGGCGTGGACGTTGGACAGATGCACTTCCAGGAAAGGTATCTTGACCGCACTGAAGGCATCTCGCATCGCAATACTGGTATGAGTGAACGCAGCGGGATTGATGATGATAAAATCCACACTTTCATCAGGTGCCTGCTGAATCCAGTTGACGAGTTCATTTTCAGCGTTACTCTGCCGACATTCGAGTTCAACACCATCGGTGTTTGCCAATTGTATCAGCCGGTTATTGATCTCAGCCAAACTGATAAGCCCATAATGCTCGGGCTCCCTGAGCCCAAGCAAATTTAGATTAGGTCCATGCAGTACAAGAATTTTGATCATGGCAAACTGACGGTGAACTACGGGTTCAGATTATCGCAAAAATATATTTTAGAGTCCAGTTCGGCGAGATTGACTGAATTTTATTGAAAGTTAAAGAAAATAATGAATCAACACCCTGATTGGTGGGACCCCTGGTCTTGCCAGCCCTATACAATTCCAGAATCGGACAAAGCCAGAGTTACCGCGGCTAATCTTCGCGAATACGCCAAGATTCTGTTCACCGCAATCGGATTGGCGGGTGGCGTGGCCTGGCAATACAGTCAATTAAGGAAACACCAGAATAAAGCGATGGATGATTTCGCCGGGCTCGGCATCAATTCAGAGGAAAAATGGCAGAATGCACACGTTGAAATGGTTGAGGAACTGGGCGTCAGGCATCTGTTATTACGAATCCCGGTATGGCAACCCGACCAGTGGGACCGTGACCTGAAATTTCTGGAAAGATTTGAGGCCAACAGATTTGTGATAAATATCCTGCAGGACAGGGAGAGCGTAAACAATGCCGATTTATGGCAAAGTCGGCTGCACGATATTTTTAGTGCATTTTCCAACCGCTGTAACATATTCAAGATTGGCAATGCCGTGAATCGGTCAAAATGGGGGTGCCGCAATACCAGTGACGCACTTCGACTGTTCAGAATTGCAGATGATGTCCGTACGGATTATCCGCATATCAAGTTGCTGGGTTCATCCATCATTGATTTCGAGCCTCTGCCGATGCAAAGAACATTGTTCAATTCCTATGGATACAACATGGACGGTTGTGCTGCATTGCTTTATGTCAATCGCCGCGGCTCTGCTTATGGCAAGCAATATCGTTACTTCAACCTTGAACGTAAAATTCGTCTTAACAAGGCAATGCTCAAACTGTCCAATAATACCCGGGACAATTTATGGATCACGGAGACAAACTGGCCACTTCTGGATACCGCACCCTATACACCCAATTCCGGACATCCAGGAACGACAGTGGATGAAGCCACCCAGGCCGACTACCTGAAACAGTATTTCAGGGTTTCACTCAGCACGGGCTGGGTCGAACGTGTTTACTGGTGGCAATTGATCAATCCTGGCTACGGGCTGGTAGATCACCGCCAGGGAGGCTTGCGAAAGATGCCTTCTTACCATGCCTTTAAATCGTTGCTGGCTGAATGATCAGAAATTTTGGAAATCACAGGCCGCACTCCTTTTCCTGATGCCGGTTTCGATTGACACTGCCAACAGTTTCAGCGTAGACATAATCTCTCTGGCCGGCCGGAATATTGTCGTTACTGGCGCGGCATCTGAAACCGGCAGCGCGGTCTGTGTCGCCGCTGCCCGGTCGGGCGCATCAGTCATGCTGCTTGATCGCAAACAAAGAGATTTAATTCCGGTTTACGATCAGATCTGCGAGTTGGGATACCCGGAACCGATGATGGTTGAAATTGATCTTCGCCGTGCACAGCCTGAAGGGTTCATGGTACTGGCAGATTCCTTGAGCCAGACCTGCGCCGAAATCCATGGTCTTGTGCATTGTGCGATGTGGGGTTCACCGCTGACCCCGGTCGCACACAGTGATATGCCTGCCTGGCAGAAGATTCTGGATCAACAATTGATACGCCCGATGTATCTGACCCGCTCCCTGTATCCGCTGTTAAAACACAGTAATCCGGTTTCAATCATATTTTCAGTACTGGCAAGCGGACGCAGCGGCTCGGCCTACTGGGGAGCAACCGGCACAGCCTTCGCAGGTATCGAAAACCTGTCTCAAACCCTGTCCCAGGAATGGGAAAACCGGAAAATCCGTGTCAACACGCTGGATTGCGGGAAAGTGAAAACCGCACTTCGAAAACAATTCTATCCGGGCGAGAATATCGGGCAGTTGCGCGACCCGGATGACTGCGAAATCATTCGGCATTATCTTTATCTGCTGTCAGAACACTCTGAACACATCACCGGCAGTCAATTGTCTGTCCCGCCCCTGGCCGGGTAAATCAGTAAGGCAACCGCCTGATCCCTACCGTACCCTGAATTTTCGCTTTTTCGGAACCTTCGGCGTGAATATCCTGTTTTTATCCTGATTGCCGGAAACGAGGGCGATGGTTTCCGGCGGGAGCTTGATCCAGTTCCCTGGCTTTAGCCCGCGAGGCAGCGCCACAGCGCCATATCTGATTCTGTTCAATCTGTTCACCCTGCAGCCGATGGCCTCCCACATTCTGCGCACTGCACGATACTTGCCTTCGGTTATCGTTACCGAATACCAACTGTTGGACTGTTCTCCTGCCTGTCTGTTTAATGCGTGAACCCGATCGAAGCGAGTCAGCGCGCCATCGATTTTTATTCCCGATTCCAGTTTTTCGATACCGCTTCCGGTCACTTCACCAAAGACGCGGCACAGGTATTCGCGCTCAAGTCCAAGCCTGGGATGCATCAGATGATTGGCAAGCCCGCCATCATTGGTGAACAGCATGATGCCACGAGTGTTGATATCCAGCCGCCCTACCGCCACCCATCTCTGTCCTTTAATCGCAGGCAGATTTTGAAAAACTGTCGGGCGATTTTCGGGGTCGGAGCGGGTGCAAATTTCACCTTCAGGCTTGTTATAGAGCAGCAGTTGCTGCGGGTTTTGCTGATTCCTGTCATAGTGCGTTTTCAACGGTCTGCCATCAATACTGATCCGGCAACCCGCTGCCACCCGATCACCGGGCCGGGCTATTTTTCCATCTACTGAAATTCTTCCCTGAACAATCCATTGATCGATTTTTCTCCTTGAGCCTATCCCGAGCGCCGAAAGATATTTCTGCAGTCGCTGTTGTTCAACCGTTGCTGGCATCACTGGCCTGCAAATCCGACAGCGCTTCCACAGGCAGTGAGACACCCGAATCTTTTGCCAGGTCGTTTGCGACCTCAGAAAATTCGCGCTGCTCCATCAAGGGAGGCAGATCACTCAGAGATTCAAGATTGAAATATGCCAGAAATTGCGGCGTTGTCACGAAAAGCTCAGGGCGACCTGGAACATCCCTCACTCCTGCCTGCCTGATCCACTCCCTTTCCATTAATCGCTGCATGATCTCCGAACTCACTGATACTCCCCTGATCTCCTCGATATCACCGCGTGTCACAGGTTGACGGTAGGCGATAACGGCCAGCGTCTCAAGCTGCGCCCTGGACAATTTCGGGGGGCGCCCGGCGTACAGTTTTCTGATCCATTGGGCATACTGAACCCTGGTTTGCAGTCGATAGCCGTTGCCTGTTTTTTTGACCTCGATACTGCGAGATTCATAATCACGCTGCAATTCCCTGATCGTCGATTTCACCTCATCCGATCCGGGCGCAGCCTCCTTGTCAAAAACGGATTGAATCACCGACACACTCAATGGGGTCTCAGACACAATGAGCAGGGACTCGATTATATTTTTCAGCTCGGAGTTGGTTACTTCACTGCTCATTTCTTTTCACATAAATGGACCCGAACGACTCATTCTGCACAACGACCAGCATATCATCGCGCACCAACTCGAGTATCGCCATAAAGCTGACGACCAGTCCGGTCCTCCCCTGCTCAAGGTTGAAAAACTCTTCGAAACGCACAAAACGTGAAGTGTTGTGGATTTTATGCAGAATGTATGCCATTTTCTCCCGCATCGTCAGACCTTCCCTGTCTATTGAAAATTTTCGATTCAGCCTGGAACGCTCAATCAAATTTCTGAATGCAACCACCAGATCATTGAGCGACGCCCTTGATTCAACCTTGACAGGTTCAGGGTCCTGGAAACCGACACTGACCAGGTAAAGCTCCCTTTCCAGTCGAGGTTGACTGTCGATATCCTGCGCAGCCTGCCTGAATCTCTCATATACCTGCAATCGGCGAACCAGCGCGACTCTGGGGTCATCTTCTTCGGATTCTTCTTCGGGATACAGTTGAGGTAACAGCATGCGGGATTTAATTTCAGCCAGCATGGCCGCCATCACCAGATATTCTGCCGCCAGGTCCAGGCGAAATTTACGCATCAGTTCGACATACTCCATATACTGCCTGATAATCAGTGCAACCGGAATGTCCAGTATGTCGAGATTCTGTTTTCGGATCAGATAGAGCAACAAATCCAATGGGCCCTGAAAGGTTTCCAGAAATACTTCCAGTGCATCCGGAGGAATAAACAGATTCTGAGGCCACTTTTCCAGCGCTTCGCCATTGATCAGTACAGGTGCAGGCAGCTTACTGTTGCTGATACTGGTCATCGACTACCTGTATCTGGTTCCGACCGCATCCCTGACAATCTGCATGGTCTCGCGAGCCTTCTCACGAGCCTTCTGATTGCCTTGATGAATTATTTCCTTCACCAGGGCCGGATTCGATTCGTAGGTCCGGGCACGCTGCTGTATTTCTTCCTGTTCTTCAAGGATCTTTCTGATCAATGGTTTTTTGCATGCAAGACAGCCGAAAGATGCCGCACGACAGCCGGAATTAACCCATTCCCGTATTTCCGTATCACTGTACACCAGATGCAATTGCCATACCGGGCACTTTTCAGGGTCACCAGGATCTGTCAGTCGAACCCTGGCAGGGTCCGTCGGCATAACATTGATTGATTGTTCGACTCGCTTCGGGTCATCTCTCAGGGCGATAATATTTCCGTAGGACTTTGACATTTTCTGACCGTCAAGCCCAGGCATTCTGGCCGCCTCGGTCAGTAATACTTCAGGCTCGGGTAGAATGGCCCTGCCCTTTCCCTCGAAAAATCCGGTCAGCCGGTCTTTCTGATCCTGACTGAGATTAGCTTGCTCTCGAATCAGGCTTAGCGCTTCCTGATGAGCCTGTTTATCGCCCTGCTCCGAATATGCCCGTTGCAAGCGGAAAAAAACTTTGGCGGATTTTTTGCCCATTTGCTTGATCGCCTGATCAACACTGGTCTTGAAATCAGGGCCACGCCCGAAAAAGTAATTGAATCGACGTGCAACTTCCCGAGTCAGTTCAACATGGGGAACCTGATCTTCTCCCACAGGAACATAAGCCGCACGATAAATCAGAATATCTGCGGACTGCAGCAGTGGATAACCCAAAAAGCCGTAGGTTGCCAGGTCCCTGTCCTTCAGTTTTTGTTGCTGGTCCTTAAAGCTCGGCACCCGCTCCAGCCAACTCAGTGGTGTGACCATCGACAACATCAAATGAAGTTCTGCATGTTCGGGCACTTCGCTTTGAATAAACAGGGTGGCCTGCTCGGGGTCCACTCCCGCTGCCAGCCAGTCGATCACCATATCCCAAACATGCTCCTTCATGGTTTGCGGCGTGTCATAGTGGGTGGTCAGTGCATGCCAGTCTGCAACGAAATAATAGCACTCGTAATCGCGCTGCATCCTCACCCAGTTCTTCAACACCCCGTGAAGATGCCCCAGATGCAGTCGACCGGTTGGGCGCATACCAGACAGCACCCGGTTATTATTACCATTCAGGCTGTCGTTTATTGGTTCGTCTGAAGTCATTTCATGCGCTGAATTTTTCGCTGGATGAAGAGGTCGATATCACCTTTGCCTGCCCGGAGGACTTCAGGGATGCCACTGACCAGATTGACGACCGATGTAGGTTTATTGTCACAAGGCCCGCCATCAATCACCAGATCAATATCGTGCTCCAGAATATTGCGAATTTCTTCCGCATCGTTCAGCGGCAGAGCCTCCCCCGGCAATATCAATGTTGAACTCATAATCGGTTCCTTTAACGTATCCAGCAACATTTTCACGATAGGGAAATCGGGCACTCGCAAGCCGATTGATCGTCGTTTCGGGTTTTGCAGGCGCCTTGGAACTTCCCGGGTGGCAGCGAGAATAAATGTATATGGTCCTGGAGTAAAGCGTTTTAACAGCCGATACATGTCGTTGTCCACTGTGGCATATAAACTCAATTCCGACAAATCCTGACAGACCAGAGAGAAGTTGTGTTCGCTGCTGACCTTTCTGATCTTGATTACCCTGTCCATCGCTTTCTTGCTGCCAATGGCGCATCCGAGGGCATAGCTTGAGTCTGTCGGATAAGCGATCACACCACCTTGTTTGATGATTTCCACTGCCTGATGGATCAACCTGCCCTGAGGGTTGACAGGATGAATCGAAAAATACTGTGCCATGTTTTATTTGATCGTTTTACTTGATCAATTTTGCTGCAGGCTGTTACCGTTTCTTCTGCGCCTTCGGGACCTGGTTTTATTCCCCGGCCCGGGCTGACCGCTTCGGGCTTTGTTCATCGGTTGATGCTGTTTGCGGTAGGTTTCGGAATTGACACGGGGATGCACAGGGTCAACAGAATCAACATATCGGACGAACTCGTCATCTTCCTGCCTGTGGGTCCACCAATTGACGATTTCGGGGTCTATCTCCCCGACTTGGCTGCGCAGAGACAGGAAATCATACGCTGCCCGAAACCACCTTCGTTGCATTATTTGGCCTGTTGCCGCAGGCCTTCTGAGTTCGAGCGCTGCCTGCAATTCCCAGATTCCGATGGCCGAGCTTTTGGCTCTCCAGGGTACCGAAACCGTTCGGTCCTGAACCTTTAAAACCTTTTCGCCGGCAAGCAGACACGCCGGATCACCTCTTATTCCGGACTCGTGCTGCTTTCCCAGTTCCTGCTTGAACGGACCCCATAACAGAACGGCGAAAATAAATCCGGCAATGACAGGTTGATCGCTGGAAACACGAGCGTCGGTGTTTTTTAACGCGGCATTGATCAGTGCTTCCAGTCGGTGTCCGTCCTTGTCCTGAATAGTTCGGAAGGTCTGTGGAAAAAGAACCTGTGTGAGGGGAGTCTGACGAAGCGCCTGCCAGGTTTTCCAGCCACTCTGGTAATGAAACAACTTCAATATTTCTTCAAACATTCGTGCAGCAGGTACATCTTCGATGAGGGATGCGTATTTATTTATCGCGCTTATCACGTCAGACCCTACCACCAGGTCGAGTTTCGCCTGAAACCTTACAACCCTGAGCATACGTACCGGGTCTTCGGCAAACCGGGTTTCGGCATCACCGATTACGCTGAGTTTCCGCGCCCTTATATCTTCAATTCCCCGGACAAAATCAAGTACGATTTCCTCACCCGGATCATAATATAGCGCATTGATTGTAAAGTCCCTGCGGGTCGCATCTGCATCTATCGAACCATAGACATTGTCGTCAAGAATCCTGCCGGTGCGGATGGTTCTGTTTCTGCGGCCAGCGGATTTCGTCCCGCTTTTGGGCGAAGCGCGATAAGTCGCAACCTCAATCACTTCCCTTTGCCAGCCCCTGCCATAAGTAACATGTATCAGTTTGAATCGCCGGCCGATGATTCTGGCGCGATCAAACAGTTTTCTTACTTGTTCCGGGCTTGCATTGGTGGTGACATCGAAATCCTTGGGCTGACGATTCAGCAATAAATCCCTGACACAGCCGCCTACCAGATAACCGTCAAAGCCTGCACCCTGAAGTCTGTCGATGACCGCCAGGGCATTGACACTGACCCGGGATCGATCAAACCCCAGGTCAAAGGCGTCGTATTCAACTGGCCTCAAGAGAAATCGTGGCGAGTTGAATCGGAAGAAGTTGAATCGGAACAAGTTGAATCTTACTGATATTTCATGCCAGCGGTCAGCCGTTTCCATGCCATCGGCAATATGATCATGGCAAGTATGATCTTCGCCAGATCACCCAGCAGGAAAGGCGTTATTCCCCATGCCAGAATCGGCTTGTCCCAGCCGAAAACCTGTCCCAACCAGATCAACCCGGGGATATAGATAATGATATTACCGGCCAGCATTGCCAGGAAAGTGCTGACAAATTTTCGGTCCCAGCCTTTTTCGGCGAGGTAGCCAGTCGCAGCGGCAGCCAACACAAAACCGATCAGATATCCCCCTGTCGGCCCCATCATGTAAGCAAGTCCCAGGCCTTTTTCCGGTGTGCCGGCAAACACGGGCAAGCCAAACGCTCCCAG
Source organism: Arenicellales bacterium (assembly GCA_963663315.1). Taxonomy (GTDB): domain Bacteria; phylum Pseudomonadota; class Gammaproteobacteria; order Arenicellales; family Poriferihabitantaceae. The sequence continues at coordinate 2,003,967 of OY760176.1, forward strand.
CGCCATATAAAGGATGACTGTAGAGGCGCCGAGTCTCCATCCATATATCATGCCAAGCCCCAAAACGATAAAGGTCTGCATGGTCATCGGCACTGGATAAAACGGGATTTTCAGTTTTGCTGACAAGGTCAGTAAGCCGGCGCCAGCAATGGCCAGGATCAACTGGCGCATCCAGCCTGGATTTTCCCATAATGTGTCCGCCAGAGTAGGAAATTGAATTGATTGCGTCGTCATGGTTGACCTCGTAATGGAATCAGAATTAAAGGGATACGAATCTTGAAAATGCCACTTACCGGATATTCGGCGAGTCGATATTATACCATTTATCAGGCCTGAACAGGGCCGGGAAATCAGCTAACGCCCTCTGGCAAAAATTGCACCGAACAACAGCAGAGCCATAAGAATAAACACCGGTTTTTCCCCAAATACAGTATAGGGGGTAGTACCGGTTCGCGGTTGTATCGATCCCTTGAGCACCTGTTGGACAAATTGTGGCGCATAGCCGTCGATCCCCCCTTTCCAGTTGATCAACGCTGACAACCCGTTATTGGAGGAACGAAGCATCGGGCGCTCACTTTCACGGGAGCGAAAGCGGGCCATTTGCAGTCTCTGGTGCGGAGCAAATGAATCACCAAACCAGATATCCTCGCTGACATTGACCAGAGCTCCGGCAATGGCAACCTGGTCTTTCGACACATCGGGAAATATATCTTCAAAACAGATTGATACTGCAAATCTGATTCCGGCTGCCATCAATGGTGATTGCGGTTCCTTCCAGGGACTGAAATCAGACATCGGGATACTCACCATTTCCGCCAATCCACCCAATACACTGCGCAGTGGCAGATACTCACCAAACGGAACAAGGTGCTGCTTTTTGTAGATCATTATCTGGTCGGCAGTGACCGCAACCACACTGTTATAGTCACGGGTCTGCCCATCAGTTTCATCGCGATACAGGATGCCGAAAATAAAATCCGCAGGATGCGCCTGAAGCTCTGCCCAGAACCCGTCTGAAAGCCGACTGGTATAATCCGGTACCGCAGCTTCGGGCCAGACAATCAGATCCACATCCTTGTGTTGCTGACTCTTTGACATGTAGTCTGCAATAGTACGGTTTGTCAGCGCATCATCCCATTTTTGTGCAATCGGCACATTGTTCTGGACAAGCGCCACTGAAACCGGTTCTCCCTCAGCCCGGGTCCATGCAGTTTGATTGAGTAACCACCCTCCTGCCCAGACCGCAATCAATAACACTCCGGCAATGCCGTTCGATATCGACACATACCTCAATATCGAGGCCAATAGCCCTGTACTCAGCAACACGATCAATCCGACCAGGTAGACACCTCCAATCGGCGCATAGTTTGATAACGGGGTATCGAGCCAGGCGTAGCCGGTTGACAGCCACGGGAATCCGGTAAACATCCAGCTCCTGAGCCATTCAAACAAAATCCAGGATACCGGCATGACTATCGATAACCGAAGCGTTGCATTCCATTTCGAGAAAAATGACTGCACCCAGCCGCACAGCATCGGGAAAATTGATATGTAGCAGATAACCGCAAACACACACAGGCCAGCAATGATTTCAGGCATACCGCCGTAGGTATGAATACTGACATACACCCATGAAATGCCGACTCCGAACATGGAGACGCCGAAGGCGAAACCGGACCACACGGCGACCCGGGTACTGCTCACCAGCCATATGCCAAACAGGATGGCAAAACTGACCATGCCTAAAGGCCACCAATTAAATGGGGCGAAAGATAAGGTGTTGAGGATGCCTGCAACCAGAGCAAGCAGAATTTTAATCATATTCCAGGAAAAATTAACCGATTTTGACCATACCCGTCAACCAGCCGGATATGATGTGCTCAAGTCAATCCGAATTCTCCAAGCACCTGTTGTTCCCGAATCTCCATCTCCTCGGCTTCTCCCTGATCTTGATGATCGAATCCACACAGGTGGAGCGTACCATGTACGACCATGTGGGCAAAATGGTTTTGTATGGATATATCTAGTTGATTTGACTCAATTTTCACAATATCGAGACAGATAACAATGTCGCCGAGATAGGAATACTCAACTCCAGCCACATTTTCAAACGGGAATGCCAGCACGTTGGTCGGACTGTTCCTGCCACGATATTTTTGGTTGAGTCGGGTCATTTCCTGTGCATCAACGACGCGAACAGTCAGGTCCAGATCACCACGGGCCGCTGCCGCAAGTGTAGCAGCTACCCAGGATTCAATACGGTGATCAATCTGACCGAGCGATAACAGCGCCTGTGAATCACTGACAGCCAGTTGCAAATCCACAGCCATACTGATTATGCCTGGTTACTGCTGTTTTCGTAGGCTTCCACGATTCTCTGGACCAGCGGGTGTCGAACCACGTCCTGGGGTTTGAAATGAGTGAAACTGATTCCCTTGATGCCGACCAGTACATTTTGCGAGTGTCTAAGTCCGGAAAGCTGGCCTCTGGGCAAATCAACCTGGGTGATGTCACCGGTGATAATGGCTTTGGAACCGAACCCGATTCGTGTCAGGAACATCTTCATTTGTTCCACAGTCGAATTTTGTGCCTCATCAAGAATGACGAACGAATCATTCAGTGTTCTACCGCGCATATAGGCAAGAGGAGCCAGTTCAATAGTACCCCGGGCAATCAATTTTCCGACGCGATCAAAACCCAGCATTTCGTAAAGCGCATCAAACAGCGGGCGCAGATAGGGATCGATTTTCTGTCCGATATCTCCAGGCAGGAAACCGAGTTTTTCACCCGCTTCGACGGCGGGGCGAACCAGCAGGATTCTTTCAATCTCATTTTCCGCCAACGCATATACGGCACATGCTACCGCCAGATAGGTTTTACCTGTGCCAGCCGGCCCGATACCAAAACTGATATCATTATCGCGAATACTGCGCAGGTAGGCTTTTTGCCTGAAGTTGTGCCCTCTGATCAAATTCTTTCTTAATCGAATGATGACCTCATCAGCATCATCAGCAACATCCGGGTCAGTTTCACTCCGATCGGTTTGGTTCTTTGAGATCACAGGCAGGTCAGGATTAGTGGTATTTGTTTCGTAATCATTGGCATTAACCAGTGCCAGACGCACGTCAATGGATGAAATCGATTCTTCCTTGTCTTCGGTCATGGCGAACAGTTTCTTGACCACGGACACGGCGCGCAGGGAATCAGAACACATTCCTTCGACATTGAAGTTGTTGCTGCGATTGGTGATCTTGACATCGAGATGATTTTCAATTTGTCTCAAGTGGCAGTTGAGTTGACCACAAACCGCCGACAAGCGATCATTTTCCGCGGGCAGGAGTTGGAAATTGATGGATTGAGTCGTCAAATCGGATCAGTCTGCGGATTATAAAACAGCCGATTGATTAACCGAAGGCGACAATACACCCCGGAGCGAATTGGGCAAGGCTTCGGTGACCTCCACTCGAACAAAACTGCCGGACAATGACAGGTCACCGGGGAAATTGACTACCCGGTTGTTTTCTGTGCGCCCGCACAATTGTTCGGGGTCTTTTTTCGACGGGCCTTCGACAAGAATGACCTGCTGACCCGTCCCGACCATTGCCTGGCTGTACCCGGCAGCATATCCGTTGATTCTTTTCTGCAAGGCCGCGAGTCTGTTTTTCTTGGTCTGGATGCTGACATCATCGGCCAGTTGGGCTGCAGGGGTTCCAGGTCGCTGGCTATAAATAAAGCTGAAACTGTGGTCGAACCGCACCTGCTTGATCAGGTCCATCGTGTCCTTGAAATCCTGCTCCGATTCACCTGGAAATCCGATAATGAAATCAGAGGAAAGCGATATTCCCGGACGGGCCGCCTTCAGTTTCCCGATCCATTCAAGGTACTGCTCCGTGGTATAACCCCGCTTCATCAGTTTCAGAATTCGGTCCGATCCACTTTGCACAGGCAAATGAAGATGGCTGACAAGTTCCGGGATCTGGCCATGGGCTTCGACCAGTTCATCGGTAAACTCGATTGGATGGGAAGTGGTATAGCGAAGCCGGTCGATACCTTCCACCGCCGCAACATAATGCAACAATTCAGCGAATTCCATTATACTGCCATCGTGGGTGATGCCGCGATACCCATTCACATTCTGACCGAGCAGACACACCTCGCGTACGCCCTGAGAGGCCAGTCCAACCACTTCGGTAATGACATCATCAAAGGGGCGGCTGAACTCGGTGCCACGGGTATAGGGCACGACACAAAACGAACAATACTTGCTGCATCCTTCCATGATCGACACATAGGCCTTGACCCCTTCAACCCTGGGCGGTGGCAGACAGTCAAATTTTTCTATTTCAGGGAAGGAAATATCGACGGCATGCCGACGACGCTCACCGATTACCTGATCGAGCATCGAAGGAAGCCGGTGCAGGGTTTGTGGGCCAAACACTATGTCCACACAAGGTGCGCGTTTCATGATCATCTCACCTTCCTGACTGGCGACACAACCACCGACACCGATCACCAGGTCCTGGTTCATTTCCTTAATTTCCTTCCAGCGACCGAGTAATGAAAACACTTTCTCCTGCGCCTTTTCACGCACCGAACAGGTATTCAACAACAGCATGTTGGCCTGCACAGGATCATCCACCCGCTCATAATCATGGCTGGATGCCAGCAGATCTGCCATACGCGATGAATCATATTCATTCATCTGGCAGCCAAATGTTTTAATGAAAAGTTTCTTGCCCATGTGTACAGGTCGGATTAGTCGGTTCTGCCAGCTGGAATTGTCGGTCAGTCCTGCGTGTCAGTGGACATCAATTCTGCCTTTTCAATGATCACAGGCTCAAGCGGCACATCACTGTGACCCCTGACCTTGCCTGTGGATACCCCGGCCATGCGTTCTACCACATCCATACCACTGGTCACCCCGGCAAAAACGGCATAACCCCATCCCTTTTGGGTCTTTGCGGTAAAATCCAGGAAGGAATTATCAACCAGATTGATGAAAAATTGGGAAGTGGCGGAATCGGGGGCAGACGTTCTTGCCATGGACAGGGCGCCTGCGGTGTTTTTCAAGCCATTGTCTGCTTCATTGACAATCGTCGGACGGGTCTTTTTCTGATTCATATCGGGCGTAAATCCGCCACCCTGCAAAACAAACCCTGGGATGATTCGATGAAATATGGCGCCATCGAAGAAACCGCTTTCTACATATTCAACGAAATTCCTGACCGTGACTGGCGCCTCATCAGGATAAAGCTCAATTTCAATTTCACCCATATTCGTAGTCATTTTTACCATGGTTTTGTTTCCTGTCTCGGATGAATAAGAATGCAGACTGGTAAAGCCTGCGATGAATGTCAGTAACATCAGACATATCGTTAACCCAAAGTGGGATTTTCTGAAACGCGGCAGCGTGATAGTGGTGGTGCGGGATGTCATGGTCCGGTTAGTCAGCAGCGCTTGATCAATTGATGGATAAAGTCCCAGTGCTTTTTATCCAGAGGTGTAATCGACAATCGATTGCCTTTTTGCAAAATTCGCATGTCAGACAATTCAGCGTATTGCCTGAGTTGCTGCAATGGTATCGGCTCATTCAGTTTTGAGCCGAATTTTACATCGACCATCAGCCAGGTCGGCTTTCCCGGATTACTTTTTGGATCAAAATAGTGTTCATCCGGGTCGAAGGCAGTGTGGTCGGGATAGGCTTCACTCACGATTCCCATGGTGCCGACAATACCGGGAATCTTGCAACTCGAATGGTAAAAAAAAGCCTGATCTCCGACTGACATTTGGTCCCGGATATAGTTCCGGACCTGATAATTTCGGATTCCATCCCACGGTTCAACATCGACCCGCTCAAGGTCGTCGATCGAGAACGCCTGAGGTTCGTTTTTCATCAACCAGTATTTCATGTTTCAGTTTATTGTAAGTGACGAAAGTAATGGACCTGTCTATCTGTAACCACGGTAGTCAATGGTATATCCCAGGGCTCGACATCGATTCGATGTACTTTTTGAATTTCGTGGGCTATTCCGATCAGTTCGGGTTCGGCTGTATCGGTATTCGTGAGAAATTCGAAGGTCCTGTCATAAAAACCCCCTCCCATGCCAAGTCGATTACCGGTCTGATCAAAAGCGACCAGCGGCACCAGCACCAGGTCGAGCTGCTGTGCTGTGACAATCCGGGTTTCTGCATTCTCCGGTTCCCTGATTCCGAATCTGTTTTCCCTGAACCGGGTTTGCGGTGTCACTTCTGCGAAAACCAGTTTGTTCCTTTCTCTTTCAACGACCGGCACATAGGGAATTTTCGAATTTTCCCAACACCATTGCATCACCTTGACGGGATCAATTTCGCCGTCATTTACCAGATACATGGCAATAGTTTGAGCAGTGCGGAAAGAAATAATGGATAACAACTGATCCAGCAACCCGGCAGACGCGGCACTTTGCCGAGCCGGGCCCAGGGTACTGCGTTGTTTTCGAATTTCTTTTCGTAAGGATGACTTTAGCTGCACCGGGCGCATTATTGTCGATTCAGACTGAACATTGTCACAGGATACCAAGGGTTTCACCAAGCTTGGTGAACCTTGTGATTCGGAAGGTAGCATAAGCATTTAATCAGCATTACCCGCGTGTGCCGATGCTCACTTTACCTTGAACCGAGAGATTCAAGTGGGCGCAAAGAACAACTTCGGGAATCGCGCCAGCGTTGGCTGTGGTCATACTCACCCATCGTTCATAATAGCGCCCGGGGTGTTATGTTAGGTTCTAAGGGATCCGGAGAACACGTCGAACACCGCAGGTAACGCCAGTGCCAAGTTTAACAGAGAAAATAAAAAAACACAGCCACAGACTGACTAATTACCGGATTAATTGTCCGATCAATATGGCAGTGCTGTCTGGCAGCAGGTCATCGGGGGTTGATTTCCTCGATTCTGCTGACCGCCTTGTCGATACGCTCGCGCAGGGAATCCAGTCGCGTATTGACAGTATCCTGAGTATCGACAGACTTTTGCAGTTGCAACAAATCGTAGCTGATGTTCAACCCCGCCATCACAGCGCAACGATCCTGACCCAGAATCCGGCCTCCTTTGGCAATGGAGCGAATTTGCTTGTCCAGGTAAGCGGCGGCCTCTACCAACCCTTGAGCTTCAGCCTCATCAGCGCATGCAATCGTAAATTCACGCCGCATGACGCTGACCTTGACGTTCAGCTTTTCCTGGTCAGGTGAATCTTTCATTGGTTTTCAGGTGACCGGGGTGTCAGAATCATGGCTGGATGGATTTCAGACGAGCGATAATGTGTTCCATTCGACTGCGCGCTATTTTGTTTTTTTCCTGTAATGCAGCAAATTCGGTGCGCATCATTTGCTGGTCCATTCTCAATATCTCATTTTCGCGACTCATCTTCTCACACAGTTCGATCATTTTCTCAATGCGCTGCTCGAGTTTCTGAATGGGACCTTCCACTTATGGGTTCCGTAACAACATTTTATATATTCTTGACTGATCGCTCTTGATAATATCGCACTGATGATATTATCCAATGACTTAAATGTCATTTCAACAGAAAATCTATCGGGAACTCGATCAAAAGCTGAGGTCAACCGCCTTCAACAGTGGCGCCCCGGAAGCGCATGGGCTGTTGACTGGCCTGGCTTGCAGAGGGGTTTCTGTGCAAGAACTTCAGAATAAACTCTATTTATTTCAGCTCAATAGTGATCAGGAATTAATTCTGCTTCAGGGATTATTCGAGTTGATACTCAGGGATTTGCAGTCATCCACGCTGAAATACCATCTTTTACTGCCTGGTGATGACACCAGCCCTGTAGTCAGGACAGATGAAATTGCCAATTGGTGCGGAGGATACATGCAGGGCTTTTGCCACGATGGTGACACTGCATTTTCTGACAGCAATGAGACGATTCGCGAAATGCTACAGGACATCATGAATATGGGTGGCCTGTATCTGGAAGAAACCAGCATGGAAGAAGCCGAAAAGGCAATAATGGAAATTGAAGAATATCTGCGGGTTGGTGTGCAGCTGATATATGATGGAATTACAGGCATCGACAAATCCAGGTTTGACGGGGTCCCTGACAGCGATGAGATGCATTGATGCAATCCTGGTGGTAAATAAAAGAACAGGACAAAAACAAAATGAACGAAAAAATTTTCACTGACCGGCGACAGGATCTGCTCAACATGCTGGGGGATGGCATTGCCATACTGGCCACAGCACACCATCAATCCCGTAATAGCGACGTTCTGTTCTCGTTCAGACCGGATAGTGATTTTTATTATCTTACCCATTTCCCCGAACCGGAAGCCATCGCTGTATTTGCACCCGGGCGGGCCGAAGGAGAATTTCTGCTTTTTTGCCGGGAACGTGATACAGGCAAAGAGCAATGGGACGGGCCACGGGCAGGCACTGAAGGCGCGGTCAGGCACTATGGGGCAGATCAGGCTTTTCCGATTAACCAGTTCGATGATCAACTGCCCGAATTGCTGGATAATCGTGAAAAGATATATGCCTTGATCGGTCGATATCCTGAATTGGACCACAAGCTGTTGACCGGAACCAATACCGTCAGGGGCAAACGCCGGTCAGGCGCCCATACACCCGGTGGGTATATTGACTTGCGGAATATTCTTCATGAAATGCGGTTGATCAAAAAAAGGGAAGAAATAAAAATGATGCGTGCTGCCGCGAAGCTCGCGGCAGCGGGACATGTTCGTGCGATGCAATATACCACCCCGGGCAAAAAGGAATTTCAGGTGCAGGCTGAACTGGAATGTGAATTTCGACTGGGGGGTAGCGAATATCCAGCCTATCCTTCAATAGTTGCAGGAGGGGAAAATGCCTGCATCCTCCACTACATCGACAATAATTGTGAACTGCGTGATGGCGACCTGCTACTGATTGATGCTGGCGCTGAACTGGATTGTTACGCCTCAGACATTACCCGGACATTTCCGGTCAATGGCAAATTCTCCGGCGAACAAAAAGCATTATATGAAATTGTACTCGCCTCCCAAAAAGCGGCCATGGAACAGGTCCGGCCTGATTGCAGTGTGGATGATTATCATCAGGCTGCGGTAAAGGTGCTGACCGAAGGCATGGTTGATGTCGGTTTGCTGAAAGGCGAAACCGGTGAGTTGATTGAAACCCGGGCTTACAATAGATTCTATATGCATCGTACCGGGCACTGGTTGGGTATGGATGTGCATGATGTCGGCGACTACAAGGTTGACGGTCAGTGGCGATTACTGGAGCCCGGCATGGTATTGACTGTCGAGCCCGGCATTTATATAACTCCTGCCGAGGATGTGGATTCACGATGGCACAATATCGGTATCAGGATCGAGGACGATGTTCACGTGACATATCACGAATGTGAGATTCTGACCGGGGGTGTGCCGAAGGATGTCGATGAAATCGAAGCGGTGATGGCAGATAAATGACGGCATCTGCCATCACGATGAAGAATCTGGTTTCGATATCGACTGCTGACACAACTGACCTCTTCGATGTCATTATCATTGGCGGAGGACTGGTCGGGGCAAGTCTGGCCGTGGCTCTGAAATCTTCCGGGAAAAGGATACTGCTGGTTGAGTCAGGATTATCCGGTTGCCATGACCAGCCTGATTCTGACCAGCGCACCATTGCCCTGACCCACGGTTCAAAACTTGTTTTCAGCGCAATGGGGGTGTGGGAGGGTATTGCATCCCAAAAGGCAGAAACCATAAAGGATATACACGTCTCCAATCGGGGCCACCTCGGACAAACCCATCTTTCTCATTACCATGTGGGGACAGATGCATTGGGTTATGTCGTACCCGCCGGTGTACTGAGTCAAACACTCTGGCAGGAGCTGCAATCGATCTCCAATCTGACGCTGTGTTGCCCTGGCAACGCATCTGAAATCGTTCAGGGCCCAACCCACTGCACGGTAACCCTGGCCCTGCCTGAAACCACCAGACACGTCACTGCAAGACTGGTGGTACTCGCAGATGGCGGCCGGTCCGGTATTATTGATCAGTTGAGTCACAAACCACAATCGCGTGAGTATCCCCAATCGGCGATTCTCAGTATTGTCAATGTTGACCGACCTCATCATGGACGCGCCTACGAGCGTTTTACCGACGAAGGACCGCTTGCGCTGTTGCCTCACTCGACCCTCGGAGTCCAGGGCAGCGACCAGCACAAATACGCGGTAGTGTGGACCACCGAAAAAGCAAATGTGTCAACAAGGTTGAGCCTGGATGATCCGGGTTTTGCAGATCAACTGCAAAAAACATTTGGCGACCGTGCCGGTCACTTCAGCTGCCCTGCCAAAAGGAGTGTCTACCCGCTCAAGCGCGTGCACCTGCCCGAACCGTTTTCAGGTCGCACTCTGATAATTGGTAATGCGGCTCATACCGTTCATCCTGTCGCCGGACAGGGATTCAATCTGGGACTGAGGGATGTGGCCGTTCTGGCAGAAACCATACACCATTGCCCGGATCAGGAACTCGGCAGTCAGGCCATGATCAAAAAATATACAGAATCAAGAACCCGCGATATACGAATGGTCAAATATTTCACCCATGGCCTGGTTGCATTGTTCACCCATCACTCTGCCGGCGTTTGTCTGGCCCGAAATCTGGGACTCGCAGTGATCGAGAACCTGCCCCTGGCCAAACGATTTTTGCTCAGACGAAGCATGGGCATGGCGACAAGGCAATCACGACTCACTCTCGGCCTGCCACTCGCCAGTCAGCCACCTGGCCCGCAGACACCATGACAAGATCCGACCAGATCTACGATATAGCGATCTCGGGCGCTGGCATGGTGGGCGCCACTGCCGCCTGTCTGTTCGCCCGATTGGGATTGAAGGTCGCCCTGCTTGATGAAAATTCGATCAGTCCAATGACCCAATGCTCTGATCAAACTCAATATGGGCGGGTCAGCGCTGTCAACATCGCATCCAGAAATCTATTCGTCGCACTTGATGTCTGGCCCAGTATCACAGGCAAACGAGCCAGCCCCTACCATTCCATGCGGGTATGGGAGAATGACAGTGAAATCGAAATTTCCTTCAATGCACAGGCGATGGGCCAGCAACAACTGGGGTTTATTATTGAAAACAGCGTCATCATTTCGTCACTGATCGAAAAAATGAAACAGAATTACAACGTCACGATGTTTGAAAACACCCGGCTCAGCGGACGTGATGTCGAAGCAGACAAATTGACGTTGTTCACCGAAAACAATCAGATCCTGCAATGCAGATTATTGCTGGGGGCAGATGGCGCAGAATCAAATGTCAGAGAAGTCAGTGGAATCAGTTCTTCGGTTTTCGACTATCAGCAAAATGCCATCGTCACCCGGGTTGTGACTGAAAAGTCCCATCAGACCACAGCGTGGCAGAATTTCCTGCCCACAGGGCCGGTCGCATTACTGCCTTTGCAGGATGGAACGAGCTCTATCGTCTGGTCTTGCGACAACACATTCGCAGACAGCATAATGACAATGAATGACGCGCAATTCTGTGAAGCGCTTGGCTCATGTTTTGCTCTTCATGTCGGGGCGGTAACAAGCTGTGAAAGTCGCCTGAAGTTTCCCCTTGTACAACTTCATGCCGACACATACATCGCAAAACGCACAGCGTTATGCGGTGATGCTGCGCACACCACTCATCCACTTGCCGGGCTGGGTGCAAACATCGGTTTTATGGACGCCGCATCTATCGCTGAAGTAGTAAGCGCTGCCAGAGACCGGAATATCGATATAGGCAATCATTCCGTACTGCGCCGCTACGAGCGCTGGAGAAAAGGGGAAAACACACTGGTACTCGAAACCATGAAAGGCTTCAAGACACTTTTTGCGAAAGAACAGGAAGTCTTCAGGGCTGCCCGTCGGACCGGACTGAGTCTGGTCGATGGCATCGCTCCACTTAAAAATCTGTTTGCCGGATTTGCCATGGGGCTATCCGGAGATCTCCCCAAAATCTGTAGATAACCGCGATGTTTTCAATATGCGGCTCCTGCTTTGGCTGGCCGTCATTTGATCAACACATTATGCTATAATCCGCCAAGTGGACAGCACCGACTTAAAACAGGCAGGCCTTAAAACCACGCTACCCCGCTTGCGGGTACTGTCCGTTCTTGAAAAAAGTGAAGTACGCCACCTTTCTGCGGACGAAGTCTACAGAAACCTGCTGGAGGATGACGAATCCATTGGTCTGGCTACGGTGTATCGGGTGTTGACCCAGTTCGAAGATGCCGGTCTTGTCATTCGACACAATTTTGAAGGCGGACACTCCGTATTCGAACTTAACGATGCTGACCATCATGATCACATGATATGTGTAAAGTGCGGCAGTGTGACTGAATTTTTCGACAGAAGAATAGAAGATCAGCAGGAAAAAGTAGCCCACGATCATGGTTTCACAATCCAGGATCACTCGCTTACGCTTTTCGGCACCTGTAAGTGCTGTAAAAACCCATAATCCAGACTGACAGGACCAGTATTAGTGAGAACATTGGTTACCGGCTCATTTGCCTACGACACAATTATGGTTTTTGAAGACCAGTTCAAAAACCATATTCTGCCCGACCAGGTACATATTCTTAATGTTTGTTTTTTCGTCCCCGAAATGCGCAGGGAATTTGGTGGTTGTGCCGGCAACATCTCCTATAACCTGCATTTACTGGGAGGGGATGCAGTACCAATGGGCACCACGGGAGAGGACTTTGCCCCCTATCGAAATCACCTGATCCAAACAGGCCTGAATCACGAACATGTAACCGATATCCCGGATACCTACACCGCACAAGCCTTCCTGACGACAGATACCGACAACAATCAAATTATTGCATTTCATCCCGGCGCAATGAGTTTTGCCCACCATAACAGGGTTTCGGATGCAGGTGAGATCAGTCTTGGCATAGTTGCTCCAGATGGAAGAGATGCGATGATTGAGCACTCTGCACAATTTGCAGAGGCGGGTATTCCTTTCTTCTTTGACCCCGGGCAGGGTTTGCCGATGTTCAGTGGTGAAGAACTCGACACATTCATCGGCCAGGCAACCTATGTGTGCGTGAACGATTATGAATCTGAAATGCTGATGGAAAAAACAGGCAAATCCCTGGAACAGGTGGCGCACGAGGTCAAGGCGTTGATTGTCACCCGGGGCGGCAATGGCTCCGATATTTATACCAATGGCCAGCAGTTGCACATTAACCCGGTTGCAGTTTCACAAATCAAGGACCCCACAGGTTGTGGTGATGCATTCCGGGCAGGGTTACTGTTTGGTGTCGCCAATCAATGGGACTGGTTATCAACAGGGCGACTCGCCTCATTGATGGGAGGGGTCAAGATTGAACAGTCCGGTACGCAGAACCATGCACCGACAAAAAGTGATCTCGAAGCACGCTACAAGGAAAACTTCGGCGATGAAATAATGCTTGGCTGAAGCAGCCGGGTAAACATACAGGCAGTCAACTGTCCCTTTCATTGATGTCCATGACATCAGAAATGTCCAGTTCGTTTTTACTCATTGTTCTGGCGCCATCGTTACGCATCTGGTTTACCAGACTCAGGTACTCTGCCGACACATCGCCAGTGATATATCTGCCATCAAAACAGGAGGTGTCGAATTCCCTGAGTTCCGGGTTGCATTCCTGAACAGCGCCGATCAGACCATCGAGATCCTGATAGATCAGATTGTCTGCACCAATTACATCACACACTTCTTCCCTGGTCCGGTTACACGCCACCAGTTCTGACCGGGAAGGCATGTCAATTCCATAAACATTGGCATACTGTACAGGAGGGGCTGCGGATGCAAAATATACCTTTTTCGCGCCTGCTTCACGGGCCAGTTCAATTATCTTCTGGGAAGTGGTCCCGCGAACAATCGAATCATCAACCAGCAGGACATTCTTTCCGTTGAATTCTGAAGCGATGGCGTTAAGTTTTTGTCTCACGGATTTTCGCCGCTGTCCCTGGCCCGACATGATGAAGGTACGACCGATGTATCGATTCTTGACGAATCCTTCACTATATGGAATATTCAGCATCTTCGCCATCTCCAGTGCAGCGGTGCGGCTGGTATCAGGGACTGGAATAATCACATCAATGTCATGCTGCGGCCAGTCCCGTTTGAGTTTCTGGCCGAGACGCTGTCCCATATTGATTCTTGACTGATAGACCGAGACATTATCAAGAATCGAATCGGGTCTTGCCAGATACACATACTCGAAAATACAAGGCGCATGTTTTTGTTTTTCAACACAGACTAAAGAATGTACCTGACCCTGCAAATCAACCAGCATGACCTCCCCGGGAGAAATATCCCTGACCAGACTGTAACCAAGCACATCCATGGCTACACTCTCTGAAGCGAAAATGTGAGAGGTCTTACCTTTGTCTTGCCGGATTCCGTATGCCAGCGGACGGATTCCACAGGGATCCCGAAATGCGACGATGCCTACTCCGACGATCATTGCGGCGACTGCATAAGCTCCCTGGCAGCGGCGAAATACAGCTCTGATGGCATTGAACACATCGTCAGGGGCGGCACGTAAACTGGACTCCCCTATCGCTTTTTTAAGTTCGTGGGCAAAGATATTAAGCAGCACCTCGGAGTCGGAAGAGGTATTCAACTGGCGCAGGTCCTGTTTGAACAGTTCATTTCGAAGCACATCGGCATTGGTCAAATTACCATTGTGGGCGAGTGCAATACCAAATGGCGAGTTGACGTAGAACGGTTGTGCTTCAGCCCGCGAGTCGTTTCCCGCAGTCGGGTAACGGACATGACCAATGCCCATGGTGCCTCGCAGTTGGACCATGTGTCGGGTATGAAAAACATCGCGAACCAGTCCGTTATCCTTGCGCAGATAAACCCGGTTCCCGTCACTGGTTATGATACCCGCTGAATTCTGACCGCGATGCTGTACAACAGTCAAGCCATCGTATAGCTCCTGGTTGACAGACGTGTTGCCCTGTATACCAATAAGTCCGCACATAATCGTAATCAGTTTGTAATTGCTGCCATATATTCGGCAATATCGGCCGGTAATATAATGCGTATCAATTCAATCACCGGAGTAAAATAATCCACCAGCAGTGATTCCTTCCACCAGGGCTGCGAAGTGAAATCCATGAAGGCGGCCACAACAATCAGCAGAGCCACTATCACGACCCCTCTGAGCAAACCGAATAACAGCCCTAAGGAGCGATCAATTCCAGATATTCCCGCTACCGCCAGCAAACGATACAACAAGTGACTGACAATGGAAAATATTATCAGGGAAACAACAAAAATACCGGCAAAAGCGACGACCACGCGAAACGGCAGCTGGGTTATGTAGTTTCCCAGGTAACCAGCCCCTGCGTTCGCATTGGTATATGCAATCCATAATGCACCCAACCATGAAAACAGCGACAGGATTTCCCGGATGAATCCCCGCACCAGACCTATCGACAATGAGACGGCAACAATCGCGAGAATGGAAATGTCGACGATGATCATGAATTTATTAATCCGGGAAGATCAGGCCGGATTGATCAGGGTGTCTGTCGAGTGACATACACCTTCTCATTGGTCAGTGTTTTTAGCTGAAGACTGGCTTTCTCGGCCAATTCCCTGCCGTAGTAGGGTCCGGTCCATACGCGAACCGCTTTGCCAAGAGATGTCTGCACTTCAGTGTGCTGCGCTTCGAAACCATTATCTGCAAGCAGCTTTGATATCGAATTGACATTCTCGATTTTGGCATAGGTACCCACTCGTACAATCCAGGGTTGACCGGTTTTCCGACCGGTATCTGCGGTCATGGCCACTGTTGCCTGTTGCCCGGAACTGCTGTCGTTTTGTTTCGGCTGGTCACTTTCACTGGTAGCCGACGATGTGGCGGAACTGGCTGAATCATCTGGCTGTGATTGCGCTTTGTCGAACCCGGTAACCAGAGGTTCGATTTTTAAAATGGCCGCCTGGCTTTCTGTCAGGCTGTCCTGTTCGGTTATCGTGTCGCTGTCATCACTGCTTTGGGAGCCACTTTCAGTCGAAGGCAGATGCAACAGGATCGGAATAATCACTACCGCTAATGTGACGATAATGACTGTACCTGTGAGCCGATGGCTGAGTTTATACTCGGGTTGCGGTTTTGGTTGTTTTATCGCCATATATCGCCTTCCAGAAAACCGAGTATATCACCGACCATGTAAAATGAGCCAAATATTACCACTCTGTCTTTTGTGTCTGCCCGGCTTACTGCATCACAATAAGCGCTTACAGGGCTGTCATGGCATACCGGCACAATGTTCTCCAGGACTGAGGTTATTATCCCGGCAAGCGTCTGCGAAGACTGGCCCCGCTCTCCGGTTAAAGTAGCCAATATCCATTGATCTATCACAGCGGCCATCGCAGCAATGATTTTATCCGCTGCCTTGTCTTTCAGCATACCGAACACGGCAATGGTTCGCCCCGGGCAGGGGTGATGTTTCAGATAACCGGCCAATTGCCGGGCTGAGTCTTCATTGTGCGCAACATCGACGATTACGGCGGGTGATTGCCGGATGACTTGACAGCGTGCTGCCAGACTACTGTTATCGAGCCCCGGCTGCAGATCTGAAATTTCCAGACCAGTATGCGCGCTGCTGATTGCCAATGCGGCCACTACGCCTCCGAGATTGGCTTTCTGATGCTCTCCCTGCAAGGGTGTGGACAACTGTTCAACCCGCTGCCAGAGGACAGGAATGGCGGCATGATCACTGCTCCAGTTGATGGTTTTTGATTGTGCTTCGATAAAATAATCCCTGTGCGCTGCGATCAGACAGGCCTGTTTCTGATCAGCGATATTAATCAGACTGGCCGGTATATCGCTCTCGGCACAGACAACCATCCCGTTTTGCTTGATCACACCTGCTTTTTCTGCTGCAATTTTCTCCCGATCCGCGCCTAGCCAGTACTCGTGATCAATCCCTATCGAGGTGATTAAAACCAGGTCACTATCCACCATATTGACCGCATCAAGTCGCCCCCCCATACCCACCTCAAGCAACGCTACCTCGACCTGGCGCTTCTGGAAAATTACCAGTGCGCACAAAGTGCTGTATTCGAAGTAGGTCAGCGAAATGTCGTTGCGAAATTGTTCAATGTGACAAAACGCATCACAGATTTCATGATCGGAAACTTCTTGTCCGCAAATTCTGATCCTTTCGTTATAGCGAACAAGATGTGGAGAAGTATAAGCTCCGGTGCGCTTGCCACCTTGTTGAAAAACCGCATCGAGCATACTGATTGAAGATCCTTTGCCATTTGTGCCGGCCACGACAATCGTGTATCCGGTACATTTGCCTGCCAGGTTACCCCAGACCTGAGTGATTCGACCAAGCGTGAGATCAATTGTTCTGAAGTGTTGCTTCTGGATATGTACCAGCCAGTCTTTCAGGGTATATGATTCAAATTCCACCTCATTCAACCCGCTCGCAAGCCGATGCCCGTAATCTCAGGAATCAACCGCGCCATCCAGGATCTGTTCGGCATTGTCAACGCTGCCAAATCCCAGTTTGTCGAGCAGGGACACGATCTGATTGCCCATGTTGCGACGATCAATAATCATGTCAATAGCACCATGCTCAAGCAGGAATTCCGACCGTTGGAAACCATCAGGCAGGGTTTCACGGACGGTTTGCTCGATCACCCGAGGGCCGGCAAATCCGACCAGTGCATTGGGTTCTGCAATGATAATGTCACCAAGCATCGCCAGACTGGCAGACACACCCCCCATGGTAGGGTCTGTCAATACCGATATATAAGGAATACCCTGTTCTTTCAAATTTGATATTGCCGCTGTGGTTTTCGACATCTGCATTAACGAAAACAAGGCTTCCTGCATCCTGGCGCCACCGGAAGCAGAAAAACAGACCAGTGGCTGATGATGTTCAATGCTGGCGTGGACGGCCTGAACAAAGCGCTCACCAACCACTGAACCCATCGACCCGCCCATGAATTTGAATTCAAAAGCTACGGCTGTGATGTTCGCCCGATTGAGTCGGCCAATGGCACAAACCAGCGCTTCGGACGATTGACTTGATTTGCCTGAATCGACAAGACGGTCCTTGTATCTCTTACTGTCCTTGAATTTCAGGACATCGACCGGACGCACCGACTCGCCGATCCACTGGATCGAACCTTCATCGAGAAATGATTCGAGACGCGCTCTGGCATCAATACGCATGTGGAAATTGCATTTCGGACAGACCTGTAAACCCAGTTGCAATTCCACACCATAGAGCACCGCCTGACATCCGGTACACTTGTTCCATAAACCTTCGGGAACACCTTTCCTGCGAATCCTGCCAACCGTTTTGATTTTCGGCGGAAGTATCTTATCGAACCAGTTCATCGGGTTATTCCGATTCAGTGACTATTGCGGGTGACTATTCAAAACATGGGTGCAAAAGCGGGTGATCTTTTGCAGATCCTTGCGGCCATCGGTTTCCACCCCACTACTGACATCCACCGCATAGGGGCGGACCACCGAAATCGCCTGTTTGACGTTCCTGGGGTTCAACCCCCCCGCCAGAATAACCGGTTTACGGCCCTGATATTTTACTGATCCCCAGTCGAATGTCTGCCCGCTGCCGCCATAAACGCCAACTGCCTGACTATCCAGCAAAATAGCCTGGGCATCGGGGTACTTGTCTTCGATCAAAGGTAAATCCAGAGTTTCACCGACCCGTACTGCCTTGATATAGGGCACCCCGAAACTGCGACAGAATTCTGCAGATTCATCACCGTGAAACTGGATGAAATCAAGATGAACCGAATTCAGTATCGTGGTCAGAAACGATCTTTCGGGATTGACCACAACGCCCACCTGGGAAACAAAAGGTTTGATCACCCGGTTGATTGAAATTGCCTGTTCAATCGTCAGGTTCCTTTTGCTTGGCGAGTAAAACATCAGGCCGATCGCATCTGCACCCGCATTGATTACATGAATCGCTGTTTCGGCTGTGGTCACACCGCATATTTTGATTTTTACTGGCAATGGCAGGTCGTTGGTTCAGGATATGGCGTATTCTACCAAAATCGGCATACTTCAGGCGGAGCGGGCAGATTGTATATCTTATCGTATTGTGCCGAGACAAAATACAAACCGTCTGCAGGCGCCGTTATCCCCCCGGTTTTACGATCCTGACTGTTCAACACCTCCCTGGCCCACTGAACAGGTTCGAGTCCTTCACCAATTCGAGTCAGCACACCCATGATATTCCTGATCATGTGATGTAAAAATCCATCTGAGGCAATATCAAGCCATATCCAGGGTCCGACCTGATCAAGGGAAATCAAACTCACCTGTTTGACCGGATTCTTGTTCTGACACCCTGCGGCACGAAATGCACTGAAATCATGTCTGCCAACGAGTTGCCTCGCCGCATCCTGCATTGGTTCCAGTTCCAGCGGCGCACGATACCAAGTCACCCTGCCGTGAAGATAGCTGGGCCTGACCGGCCTGTTCAGCAGAACATACCGGTATGAGCGTTGCCGGGCGCTGAATCGGGCATGAAAATCCTGACTGACCGGACGGGCCCAGATCATGGATATGTCGTCGGGCAGATAAGTATTTACACCCCTGACCCACTGTTTTTCGATTCGATTACTCGATGTGTCAAAGTGAACAATCTGGCCGATGGCATGAACCCCGGTATCGGTTCGACCCGCGACAACCACATCGATGCTTTGGTTGGCGACCCTGCTGACCGCCGACTCGACGGCCTGCTGCACCGACGGAGCATGGTTTTGTCGTTGCCAGCCATGGTAGCCGACGCCACAATATTCAAGACAGGCTGCAATTCGTATCATGCCGTTTTAATGGCGCTCAATGGGTGGATTACCGGAAACAGGGAAGTCGTCTAAAACGGACCCCGATCTGAAAATGCCTGAACCAGCGTACCCGGATCCATGTACTCAAGTTCTCCCCCTATCGGTATCCCACGCGCAAGCCGCGTGACTCTGGTTGATCGTGGTTGTAACAAATCCAGCAAAAATCCAGCGGTAGCCTGACCCTCCAGGGTCAGGTTCGTAGCCAGGATAACTTCGTCAACCGGCTCCTTGTCAAGCAACGTGCAAAGCTGATCAATACCCAGTTGATCCGGACCGACATCATCCAATGGTGACAAGTGCCCCATCAGAACGAAATACATACCCTGATAGACCCCGGCCTGCTCAATGGCCTCAAGGTCGGCTGGGGTTTCAACCACACATACTGTTTTTGGATCCCGTTTACCTGATGCACAGATCGGGCAAAGATCTGACTCACTGAAATTGTTACATCGCATGCAGTGGTTGACACTTGACAATGCGTGACAAATTGCTTCGCTGATCTGCCGTGCCCCTTCCCGGTCTCTTTCCAGAAGGTGAAACGCCATTCTCTGGGCGGATTTGGGGCCAACACCCGGCAAGCGCTGCAGGGCCTGTTTCAACCCTCCGACTGAACGCGGATCCGCCATTAAAACGGTAGTTTCAATCCGGGAATATTCAACCCCGACGCAAGACTGCCCATCTTCTCTTCAGTGGTTTTTTCAACTTTGCGAACCGCGTCATTGAATCCGGCGGCGAGCAGGTCTTCCAGCACTTCCTTGTCGT
Source organism: Arenicellales bacterium (assembly GCA_963663315.1). Taxonomy (GTDB): domain Bacteria; phylum Pseudomonadota; class Gammaproteobacteria; order Arenicellales; family Poriferihabitantaceae. Next base: position 2,024,601 of record OY760176.1, read on the forward strand.
CATTCATCAGCTCGGGATCGATGATGATTCTTTTGACGTCGTATCGGCAAGTCATGATTACTTCCACCAGACCTGCGCCGGATTGACCTTTTATCTCAATACTGGCCAGTTCCTGCTGAGCCTTTTGCATGTTTTCCTGCATGGCCTGCGCCTGTTTCATAATGTCACCAATCTTGCCTTTCATGTTATTTACCTGCGTTTGTGTGCGTTTTGAATAGCTCCAGAAAAACCATGCCTAACTGTGTCTGATATTGGAAATATAACTGACCACCTGCAATAAATCCCGCACTGCATCCTGGTGTATTGAACTGGTGCCAATGCTTTTCGATTTACGCTGGCTTAATCTTAGCCGGTGATTGTTGATACTTTCCTGTCCCAGTTTAATGATTGAATCAATGAATTTTATTCGGGCTTTTTCTTGCATTTTAGCTTCAGAAGCAAAGTTGGTAATCTCGATTTGTATCAGTTTCAGCACTTCACCGTGAATCAGAGTCAACTCTTCATGTCCTTCCGGGGTGAATCCTATGCCTCTGTCCAATCGCTTAATGGCAAGTCGGGCTAAATTATACGAGACAACATCTCCGATGTTTTCAAGTGTTGCAGCGAACCGCAGGATCTCATCCAGATTTTGCTCATCAACTGAGTTGTGAGCCTCCTTTTTATGAATATGTCGTCGCACTTCTGATAAATATCGCTGGATTGCCTTATTCCTTGCATTGATCTCTTTATCACTGGCAGTGAAATTGTCGATGACCAGACGATCAGACACTTCGAACATTTCCAGAGCCTGACTGAACAATGTTTCAGTGTTGTCGGCAAGACGAAAGGCTTCTCTCCTGGCGCAAGAAATGGCCAATGCCGGATTTGAAATCAGAACAGGGTCAAGACTGCTCCCCGGAGCCTGGAGCGTGCGCGAGATATCCCGAGATTGACCAGAAGCAAGTAAACCTTTGGAAAACCCTGCGACCAGATTATTAAGAGGAACGAAAAATATCGCCAATACGAGATTAAATGCGATGTGGATATTGATAACCTGGATTCCTCCACTATCACCAAAATTATTAACATAACGAATAATCAGGAACGATAATGCCCAAACCAGAATCCCTAGAGCAAGGCGCATGATGAAATTGGCTAAAACTGCGCTGTAAGTCTCAATATGTCGTCTGCTCACAAGAAACAAGGCAATCAATCCCGAGCCGATGTTCGCGCCAACCACTGCGGCAACAAATAATGGGGGCTGCAGCAATCCGACATCTGCCATCGAAGCGATGATCAGCACAATGGCTACACTGGAATGAGACACCCAGGTGGCCAGCATTGCTAAAATTAACGCAATCCAGCTTGCAGACTCCAGAAGAGCAAGGATGTTCTCTGAAATTGGTTCGGATGCGACCGGGGACACAACCTGCTTGATTAACTGGATGGAGAGCAACATCAAACCCAATCCAATTAGGATTCTTCCCAACTGTTGATGTCGCCAGGTTCTCGCGAAGCGGTGAAAACAAAGGCCTGTGAATAACAATAAAGGGGCAAGAAAAGGCCAATCCAGAAAAAGAACCCGTATCACCAGCGCAGAACCCACGTCTGCGCCAATGATTACGACAACTGCAATTGTCAGCGATAGTAATCCTGCAGTAATGAAAGACGCAGTCAATAACACCGCGGCGGTTGCGCTTTGCAACGCAAATGCAGAGGCCAGACCACATAAAAATGATTTAAGACGAGACCCCGCTACACTACAAATAAAGGAACCTATTTTATCTGAATAGGCTTTTTCCACCGCCGCACGCAGCATATAGCTTCCCCACAGCAAAAGACTGATACTACCTGCCAGACTAATAAAAAATTCAAGTTTTGCCGGGAGCATTATGTTTGCCTGCCTGAAGCAAAAATATTGAATTAATGGATTTTTCCACTTATGCCAAAATCATCTAATGTATTGCGAATGGCGGCTAATGCGCCTCGAATTTCATTTTCGCCCAATCTGCCAATACAGCCAATCCTGAAACTTTCCGCAACCGTGAGTTTGCCTGGATAAATAACATAACCCTGCTCTCTTAATCGATCATAAAAATCATTGAAAATGAATTTATCATGTTCAGGCATACCAAATGTGATGATGATGGGTGCCTGGAGATCATCTGGCAGGAGCGTTTTGAACCCCATCTCCCGCATACCGTTTATCAAAATATCACAATTTTTCTGATAGCGATCCCCTCTCCCCTGAACACCTCCTTCTTCATCAAATTCACTCAATGCCTGATCAAACGCTAATAAGACATGTGTAGGCGGGGTAAATCGCCATTGCTTTGTAATATTCATCGACACCCATTGATCATACAGATCAAGACTAAGTGAAGGCGAATTCCCTTTGCTCTGTTGTAACGCTTCCTTTCTGGCGATACAAAACCCCATGCCTGGCACTCCTTCCAGACACTTGTTACTTGACGCTACTACCGCATCAAATTTAAGCGTCCTGCTATCCACAGGTAATGCCCCAAAAGCACTCATTGCGTCGACAAGTAATCCCCTGCCATGTTCCTCAACTATCCGGGCGATTTTTTCCAAAGGATTGAGAATCCCTGATGTTGTCTCACAATATACCACAGCAACATGGGTAATCGAAGGATCAGTCCTTAAGGTTTGATCCAGTTTATCAGTATCTACAGGCACATCTTCTGCGGATTCCTGAATTCGGTGCTCCCTGGTGTAATATTCGCATATTCTGGCAATGCGATGCCCATAGCCGCCATTGACACAAATTAACAACTTGCCATCTTCAGGCACAAAATTGCCCACCATGGCTTCGACAACAAATGTCCCGCTGCCTTGCAGGGGCACAGCCACATGAGTCCCCTGGCCATTTACGATTTCCACTAACCGGGTCAGCATACGTTGATTTAAATCGATGAAGTAAGAATCTCTGGATCCATAATCGTGAAGCATTGCCTCTTTTACTGATTCTGAGGTTGTCAGTGGCCCAGGAGTCAAAAGAAACGGATCACCTGCAGGCGATGCTGCGCTGGTTTTTGAATTCATAAGTTACCGGATAACGATGTTGTTCAGGATATTAAACGACCTGATTGATATTTATACCTGCTTCAAATAGTATTTGCCAGGAGCCTGTCCGAGAATAGCGACCGTAGCGAGAGCCAGACTGGTTGGCAGCAGGTTAGTCTATTCGCGGACAGGCTCCCAGGTCAATAATAAAAATGTTTGAAATAGATCAGATCCCGCCATAACGGGTTTTCCCAGAGTTCACATTATGAAATTTTCAGGCAAGACAGCATTGGTTGCAGGGGCAGGTGGCGGTATGGGGCTGGAAATAGCCAACCAGCTTATCGGTCGGGGCATTAATGTCGGTATGATGGATATCAAGCCCGAACCGGAGTTGATCGAATCAGGTCCCGGGGAGTCGGTCTACCTTGCAGTAGACCTGACTGATCAGCAGGCCATAGCATCCGCAGTACAACAATTTCACGACCGCTTTTCAGGTATTGATTACCTGGTCAACAGCGTCGGTGTACTATGGTTTGGCAAGGACAAATCTGCAGAAGCGATCGACATGGAAATCTGGGACCAGGTCATGAACATCAATTTGCGTTCCACTGTTTTACTGGTCAAAAGTGTGATCCCTTTTATCAGAAAATCGGGAGGGGGCGCGATGGTTCATTTTTCCTCAATTGATGCATTAAGTGGCGATCCGATGCCCCAGGATGCCTATGGCGCTTCGAAAGCAGCGTTGATTCGCCTCTCAAAATCCCTCGCAATACAGTATGCAAGCGAACAGATTCGTTCGAATGTGATTCTTCCTGGCCCAGCTCTGACACCGATGCAGGAAAGATGGCAGAGCAAACCCGAGTTGCAGCAGAAAATCGCTGAAAATATCCCACTTGGCCGTCTGGGGCAACCCCGGGACATGGCCAACGCCTGTCTGTTCCTGTTGTCTGATAATGCCTCTTACATAACAGCGACTACCCTGATCGTAGATGGTGGCATTACGGCACTGCCCTGAAATGACAGGCATGAAACGACGAATATGGCTTGACAAGCCTTTCAACCAACCATGACAATGCGCCCGAACCCGACCTGAATACTGACATGCCATCTCTTGATTTGACACAATCCGGAATAAAGTTGTCTGGCAATGAGGATTTTAATGGATTGAAACAGTCGGTACCCACCCTGCCCTCGAGTTGGTATTTCGACCCGCAACAGTATCAGCATGAGCTTGATCGTATATTTCATCGCAACTGGATTTATCTCTGCCATCAAAGTACTTTTAAAGCCCCACGGTGTTATCGGTCTTTCAACATTGGCAGTCAGGGTATCTTACTGGTTCGCGATGAAAATAATGAAATACGCGGCTATCACAACACCTGTCGCCATCGAGGTTCACAGTTGTGCACAGAGCCTGAGGGCAGATTTGCGTCCCGGCTGATTCGATGTCCCTACCATCAATGGGCATACAGTCTTGATGGCCGACTGATGGCCACCAGTTCCCATTCACAAGCCCCCGACTTCAAAAGGGAAGATTACCCATTATTTCCGGTTTTGGTAAAGGTATGGCGCGGTGGTGTGTTTGTATCACTGTCAGATGACCCTCCCGACTTGTTCGAGGGATTCAGCAGAGGGAGCGACCGAACCGAAAACTGGCCAATGGATCAGTTGGTTGTCGGCCATAGATGGGAAAAGATAATGCAATGCAATTGGAAAGTATTCTGGGAAAATTTCAATGAGTGCCTTCATTGCCCGAACATACACCCCGAGCTGTGTGAAATCGTGCCGATTTTCGGGCGGCGGATCAGTCAACCCCGCGACCATCCGGACTGGAAGGCCAACCAGGACAATCCGGACCCGAAGTATAAAGGGGGACTGCGTGAAGGGGCGAAATCCTGGTCATTCACTGGCGCAGCGCTTGACAGGACGATCAGTAGTCTGACCGAAGAGGAAGTCGAGCGTGGGCAAAGCTATTTTGTCTGCCTGCCCTCGGTTTATATTGCAGCCCATGTCGATTATATGAGAACCGTTCGAATCCTGCCGCTTGGCCCGGAGCAGACAGAGCTTTCGGTAGAGTGGCTGTTCGAGGCCGAAACCCTCGAACAGGCGAAGTCCGATATCAAAAACATCACTGAATTTGGCAAACTGGTGATGATGCAGGATGCCGAGGCTTCAGAATTGAATCAGCGGGGATTGCGTTCGAGTCGGTTTGAACGAGGGGTATTGATGCCCGAAGAACATTACGTAAAAGGGTTTCACGACTGGGTAAAGAACCAGCGGGGCGTCGGCTAAAGCCAGTCACGAGGTCAGGTGCGATTGCGCCAGGATTGGGTTTTTTGCAACACTCCTCTTGATAACAGGCCGTGCAGTAACCTGACCCCGGCATTGGTATAAAAAATCATCATCCCCATCGCAGCGGCAGGGGCAATATCTCCTGCATCATCCATGTTCAGCACCGCCACCGAAGCCAGAGCCGTGTGTGGGCCATACAAAAACACCACTGCGGAAACCGTCGTCATTGCATTCACAAAAAGATAAATACTGATATCCAGTATGGCAGGCAGGCACACCGGCACGGTGACCTTACTTAAAGTTTTGTAGAAAGGAGCTTTCAACGATGCCGCAACCGATTCAAATTCCCGGTCCATCTGCTTGAGGGCAGTGACTGCTGTCAGGTGGGACACGGTATAAAAATGGGTAATCGTGCTGATCACCAGAATCGCCATGGTGTGATACAGAAAATTTAATGGGTTGTCAGGCGAATTAAAAAAGAAAATATAGGCAAGCCCCAGCACCATTCCCGGCACAGCCATCGGCAACATGGCAAGAAATTGAAACAGGTTTCTCCCGAATCTGAATTTCCTTCCCTTTTCCACCATGAAGGCGCCGAGGAAAACCACGACCGTGCCGATAACTGCAGTCCATATCGCCAGTTCAAGGGAATTATAATAAGAATCCCAGCCACCTCCATCCATCAAATCAAACTGATAGTTAGTCAGCCCGAAGGTCAGATTATAGGGGTAGAATTCGATCAAGGCAGCGTATTGACAGGTCGCCAGCATTCCGAGAATAAATATACTCACGACAATGGCATAGCAGAGCATGATCCGATCAAACACCTTGTCAGGCTTGGGTTCGAGTGCAACAGCCCGTGAGGAAAGCAACGCCACCTGTTTTCTCTGAACTATCCGGTCCACGCCAAATGCCAGGGCAGCAGGTAAAAGCAGTACCAGACTCACCACTGCACCCATTTCAAAATTCTGTTGCCCGATGACCTGTTTGTAGATATCGGTTGCCAGAACGTTAAAATCTCCACCAATCACCTTGGGTGCACCGAAATCGGTGATCGTCAATGTAAATACCACAAACGCTGCGCTGATCAATCCGTATCGAGCCCCGGGCAATGTCACGGTAAAGAAAATCCTTGTCTTGCTGGCCTGCAGGGAATCAGCTGCCTCATAGAGTCTGGCATCTGCGATCGACAACGCAGTCGTGATGATAATCAATGCATGAGGCAGAGTAAAAAATACCTCTGATATGACAATGCCTATCGGTCCGTAAATTTCGTTGCCAAACAACATCCAGCGAATCATCCCCTGTTTTCCGAACAGGTAGATCAGCGCAATACCCGGTAACAACGATGGCACCAGTATCGGCACCACAGAGATCATTTTGAACACTCCCTTGAATGGCATGCAACTTCTGTTCAAGCCGTAGGCAAGCAGAAATGCAATCGTGACCGAGATCAGTGTCGTGATGAACGAAACGGTTAGGCTGTTCTCTATTGAATAAGTCAGCGATGGCGTATTGAAATACTCAATATAGTTTGCCAGCCCGATAAAATCTCCATCATGGTTTTTAAAACTCTTGGAGAGGATGACGTAAAGTGGAAGGGCCAGCGCCAGTATCAGGTAGCAGGCAATGACTGCCATGAACAAAAGCATTTGCCGGTCATCACGACTCGACTTTGCCTTGATCACCTGATTGCCTGCATTCACGGCTATGGCCTGCTATGCAGGATAAATGCGTATACTTTCGGCAGGAAGCGCAATCGAGATGATCATGCCTTCAGCAAGCTGTTCACGGCGAACCAGATTGGCCGAAAAGTCAGCGAGCAGCCGGCTCGACTCCATTCCATTGATCGATAACTCCGCACGCACAAATGCGCCCAGGAACTCAATCACCTCGATTTTGGCATCGACTCTGTTTTGATCTTGTCGGCCAACCTCAATGTCCTCCGGGCGAATGGATGCAGTAATCGCATCGCCGACCTTATTTTCGCCGACAGCACAACTTAAGGATACCTGCCCAGCGCTGATCTGGTCCTGACCGGTCACTGTGGCCGGGAAAAAATTCATCGTGCCAATGAAATTTGCGACGAATCGGGTTTGTGGCCAATTATAAATCTCCTGGGGCGTACCAATCTGCTCGATCACGCCATCGTTCATCACTACAATGCGATCTGCCATGGTCAGCGCCTCTTCCTGATCATGCGTCACCATGATCGTTGTGACCCCCAGTTTTGCCTGTAATTCCTTTATCTCATGGCGTAATTTTACCCTTACCTTTGCGTCCAGCGCAGAAAGCGGTTCATCGAGCAACAGCAACCCCGGTGATATCGCAATCGCTCTGGCCAGGGCAACCCGTTGTTGCTGGCCTCCGGAAAGTTGTGCTGGATACTTCCTCCCCTGATCGGGCATGCCGACCAGATCCAGAAGCGCACCGACACGGCTGTTTATCTCACTTCTTGAAAGCTTCTGACTCTCCAGACCATAGCCGATATTTTTCTCTATGGTCAAATTTGGAAACAGTGCATAGGATTGGAATACGATTCCATAATCCCGCATCGATGGAGGTAACGCTGATACATCCTTCCCTGCCTGTTCTACCTGACCCCAGGTCTGGATATCGAGCCCGGCAATTGCGCGCAACAAGGTTGTCTTGCCACATCCGGATGGCCCCAGAAAACAGACGAACTCCCCCTCATTAACCACCAGGGAAATTTCCGCAAGCGCGGTAAAATCACCAAATTTCTTGGTTAACCGGGAAATTCTCAGGTAAGGTTCACAATGAGTATTTTCAGGCATGGCAGAAATTCTGTTTTGCATGTTGGTCAATTCGGTTGTCTGGCCCGGCTGGCTGGCAAGACGCGGAATTTGTGAACCAAAAAAACCGCCCGACCCCGGGACCCCGGAGTGCCGGAAATCGGGCAGGAACTAAGCTAAGTTAATATTGTTGTCATTTTAGCTATCGGGTTCTGATTTGGAGTCAAAACGGGCCTGCCACTCGGACAGTATGCGTTTGCGATTGCTTGCAGCCCACTCAAAATCATTGTCGATCATTGCTTCGGGAATGTTGTCAGGGAAGTATTCTACCGGTTTCGCCAGCGCCTGTTTGCCAATTACCGCATAACCTTCGTTATACATCATGTTCGCCTTGTCAGTAATTGACCAGTCGACCAGGGTTCTGGCTGCTTCCAGATTATCTGTTCCCTTGACAATTGCTGTCGCCTCCATATCCCAGCCAATACCCTCTGATGGAATAATGATTTCCAGTGGTGCACCCTTGGCCTTTGACTTGGCGCCGCGAAAAGCAAAGGAGACGCCAATCGCGACTTCACCCGATGCAGCCTGTTTGCAGGGTTTGGAACCGGAATGCGTATAATGGTGGATATTTGCATGCAGTGCATCCATAAAAGCCCAGCCACCTTCTTCACCGAAAATCTGCAACCAACTGGAAACGTCGAGAAATCCGGTACCGGAAGAGTTGGGGTTCGGCATCGCGACATGACCTTTGTACACCGGGTCGGTCAGATCCTTCCATGAAGAAGGCATCGGCAAGCCATTGGCATCGGCCTCTACGGTATTGACACATATTGCGGCAACCCAGGCATCCATACCTACCCATGAAGGCGGGGATGACTTGTCAGAAAACTTGTCGTCAAGTCCTTCAAGGCCTGCCGGTGCATAGGGTTCGAGCATGCCCTCACCTTTCATCAGCAACAAACTGGTTGCAGCCAGCCCCCAGATAACATCGGCCTGGGGGTTTTCCTTTTCTGCCAGCAATTTTGCGGTGACAATCCCGGTCGAATCCCGCACCCAGTTGATCGTAATATCCGGATGATCCTGATTGAAGCGTTCGGCATATTTTTTCAGATCTTCCGCTTCAACTGCGGTATATACGGTTAAATCGGTTGCAGCAAACGCATTGACCGAGATCAGCCATGCCACTGCAATGCTTGTAAGCAAATTGAATCTGTTATTTTTCATATTGTATTCTCCTGGGTGGATTTCAGGTTGTTTGGCACTGCCAACCGGCAATACCTCGGCGGTATATCTTCCGCCTCGGACAACTCTAGCGATAATCTTAACTTACATATTACAAACATTGAAAACACCTCCGGGTACGCACTGCACATACCGCAACCATAAGGCGCAACCCAGTATACCCTGATTGTCGTTAAACTCTAATGATTTTTTACAAATCATACTTCGCAACCGTTGTTCCATGCGGTTTATTCGAAGTTGCCTGACGGTGCCCGACGGCATAGGCAATCAGTACCAGTCGGGTATCCGGGGTAGTTCTGTTTGCAGGAATCTTCAATGCATCGCTGATGCTCATGAAACTAACCTGATCCACTTCTTCCTGTTGCAACACAAACGGACCTTCGGACAAACATGAATATACCGAACCCCAACTCTTTGCTGACGGGATGGAATTATTATCCTCGAAATAAATTTTGAATTCAAAATCAAGGGTTGGCTGAATACCGAGTTCTTCCTGCAATTCCCGACCTGCAGATTCATCATAGCTTTCCCCTGCTGTCATCACACCGCCGGCAGCAAGATCAATGCGCCCCGGATACCAGTCCTTGTACATCGTTCGGGTCTGTACCAGAATCTCGCCATGGGCGTTGAAAACCAACACAAAAGTAACCCTGTGGAGCAGTCCGTATTTTCGCATTTCATCCCGGCCCACCGTCTTTACCATCCGATCCTTAGCATCAACGATACACACTGACTCGGCAGAGAGGTTGGATTTTTGAACTGTCATGATGGATTTCCCGCAATGCGTATTATACCGACTGTACCCTCAACGGTATCAGAGTATAGCGGACCGATACACTATCGGATACCTGACTGTATATGATACGGGGTGAATGATTGGTATACTGTGACACAGATTATCAACCGACGATTAATGATAGCCATGATAGCCGATATACTGCCGCCGAATAATTTCTGGCTTTGTAAACCAACCTGGTATGCCAGCTCCAAAAATACCTATTGGTGCCTGGTGGGGTGTTCGATTGGTGACTTTGGAACCATCGCCTTCTTCCAGATAACCGGTATTCCCTGGCCTACGCTGATGATCATGATATTGGCTATCGTCAATGGATTGCTCACCAGTATTGCATTGGAAACCGTCATTCTCTGGCGAAGAGGGATGTCACCAGCGACCGCGCTTCATACGGCAGCAGGTATGAGTATGGTGTCTATGGTGGCAATGGAAGCCACAATGAATCTGGTGGACTGGTCCATGACGGGCGGTGCGCTGCTCACCTGGTGGGTCATTCCGATCATGCTGGCTGCGGGATTTGTCGCCCCGTGGCCCTATAACTACTGGCGATTGAAAAAGTGGGGTAAGGCATGCCATTGACCGGTCAGAAATCTGGCGCATCGCAATGTCTTCTTCTGGTACTACAACAAGAACTCAGGAATTACTATTTTGCCACCTCGGTATGAATTATGCGGACTTAATCAGCCGCTGACAATCAGTGAGGTAATCCTATGTTTGTAGGCGTTCCGAAAGAAATCAAAAATCATGAATACCGTGTCGGCCTGACGCCAACCAGTGTACGCGAAATGACCAGACACGGGCATCAAGTCATCGTAGAAACCAATGCAGGGATCGGCATCAGTGCCTCGGACCAGGAATATCGGAACGCAGGCGCGACCATCGTTGACAGTGCTGCAGAAGTATTTTCCAAAGCCAATATGGTGATCAAGGTCAAGGAACCCCAGCCAGTGGAGCGAAAAATGCTCAGGGAAGGACAAATCCTTTATACCTATCTGCATCTGGCTCCTGATCTGGAACAAACCCGGGATCTGGTGGACAGTGGTGCGACCTGCATTGCATACGAAACCGTGACCTCTCCACACGGCGGATTACCCTTGCTGGCGCCGATGTCAAAAGTGGCCGGACGCATGTCAATTCAGGCAGGCGCTTACTGCCTCGAACAACCCCATGGCGGGCTGGGGATGCTGCTTGGAGGAGTCCCCGGGGTCGATCCGTGCAAGGTGGTTGTTCTCGGCGCCGGTGTTGTCGGCGCCCATGCCTGTCACATTGCTGTCGGCATGGGCGCTGACGTCTGGGTACTGGACAACAATTCGGATTCGATACAAAGACACTGGCAACAGTTTGGCCGTTCAACCAACTCTGTTTTCTCCACCTCGGATGCCCTCGAGAAACATGTAACGGATGCGGACCTCGTTATCGGCGGCGTATTGATACCCGGCGCCGAAGCGCCGAAACTGGTTACCGCTGAGATGGTTAAAAACATGAAACCGGGGTCGGTGATCGTAGATGTTGCCATTGACCAGGGAGGCTGTTGTGAAACTTCGAAAACGACGACCCATGCAGAACCTACCTTTGTAGTCGATGATGTAGTGCATTACTGCGTTGCCAATATGCCCGGTGGCGTTCCACGTACTTCGACTTATGCACTTAACAATGTCACTCTGCCATTTGCAATCAGTCTGGCGAACAAAGGGGCGAAGCAGGCATTACTGGATGATCAGCATTTGCGCAATGGTCTGAATGTGCATGCGGGCAAGGTCACCTGCCGTGAAGTGGCAAAGGATCTGGGGTATGAATATGTCGATGCCGCCAGTGCGCTTGGCAGTTGACGTCTCCGATCATTTTCTTTAATCAAATTTTGACTGTATTTCCAGAGGAACAGATTAATGACTAGAATGACAACATCGGAAGCCTTTGTGGAAACAATGGCAGCCAATGGTGTAACCGACATCTTTGGGATCATGGGGTCTGCATTCATGGATGCGATGGATATTTTTGCACCCGCGGGCATCCGTTTAATTCCGGTGATCCACGAACAGGGGGCAGGACACATGGCCGATGGCTATGCCCGTGTAAGTGGTCGCCATGGTGTCGTCATTGGTCAGAATGGTCCAGGCATCAGTAACTGCGTTACGGCGATTGCCGCTGCTTATTGGGCACATTCTCCTGTTGTCATGATTACCCCGGAAACAGGCACCATGGGCCAGGGACTGGGCGGGTTCCAGGAAGCCAATCAGTTGCCGATGTTCCAGGAATTCGTGAAATATCAGGGCCATGTAAACAACTCTGCCCGAATGGCGGAATATACGGCGCGCTGTTTTGACCGCGCCATGTCGGAAATCGGCCCTACCCAGTTAAATATTCCACGGGATTATTTCTACGGTGAGATCGATATCGATGTTCCCGAGCCGATGAGAGTCGATCGCGGGCCTGGTGGAGAAAAGACCTTGAATGAAGCGGCAGAAATGCTGAAGACCGCTGAATTCCCGGTCATCATTTCAGGCGGCGGTGTCGTGATGGCAGATGCCGTGGATGAATGCAGGGCACTGGCAGAACGGTTGGGCGCAGCCGTGGTAAACAGCTACCTGCACAACGACTCGTTCCCGGCCAGCCACCCGTTGTGGTGCGGACCACTGGGTTACCATGGTTCAAAAGCTGCGATGTCGCTGATCAGCAAAGCAGATGTGGTGATTGCACTTGGCACCCGGCTTGGCCCTTTCGGCACTTTACCGCAATATGGCATTGATTATTGGCCGACGGATGCAAAAATCATCCAGATTGATGCGGATCATAAAATGCTGGGGCTGGTCAAGAAAATTTCCGTCGGCATCTGTGGAGATGCCGGGGCATCGGCAAAAGCATTGTCATCACGCCTCGAAAATCAGGCGCTCGCCTGCGACACGACCCGCCAGGAACGAGCCGATACCATCGCTGCCGAAAAAGCGGCATGGGAAACAGAACTCGATGAATGGATTCATGAAAAGGATGACTACAGTCTGGACATGATCAAGGAACAAGGCGAAGAAGAAGGAAACTGGCTGCATCCCAGACAGGTTCTTCGTCAACTGGAACTGGCCATGCCGGAAGATGCCATGGTCTCGACCGACATCGGCAACATCAATGCAATCGCCAACAGCTATCTGCGTTTTGAACGCCCGCGCAGTTTTCTTGCACCAATGAGCTGGGGTAACTGCGGCTATGCGCTACCCACCATGATTGGCGCCAAGTGTGCCGCACAGAATCGACCGGCTATCGCTTACTCGGGTGATGGCGCCTGGGCGATGAGCATGTCTGAAATTATGACATCAGTGCGTCATAATATTCCGGTTACCGGTGTCGTATTCCATAATCGACAATGGGGCGCCGAGAAGAAGAACCAGGTAGATTTCTACAATCGCCGGTTTGTGGCCGGAGAACTGGACAACGAAAGTTTTGCGGAAATTGGCAAGGCCATGGGTACGGAAGGCATCGTCGTCGATCAACTGGAAGACGTTGGCCCGGCCTTGACCCGGGCAGTGGACATGCAGATGAATGATGGCAAGTCCACGGTCATTGAAATCATGTGTACACGCGAACTCGGAGACCCGTTTCGCCGGGATGCATTGTCAAAACCGGTCAGGCATCTGGCCAAATACAGGGATTTCGTGTAGGGACAACCCCCTGTGGTTGTCCAATGCCGCAGGGTTGATGCGAATTTCTGACCATGAGAACTTTTGAAATCCTGTTTGATCGAGCCAGAAATTCTCGCAGACGAATCATCTTGCCTGAATCTGACGATCCCAGGATTATTGAGGCAACAATGGAAATTTCCCGCCAGCAGCTTGCCGGGATAATCCTGCTCGGAAACCACAGGCTCCCCTCGAATACCGACCATGTTGAAGTAATCGACCCGCAAACCTCTGCCCGGAAAAGTGACTATATAAAGAAATTGCTGGACCTCAATCAGCGCCGGGGAATGATCCGGGCAGAAGCTGAGGCCCGGATCAAAGACCCGCTGGTGTTCGGCATGTTGATGGTTGCATCCGGTGATGCCGATGGATGCGTGGCAGGCGCAGTCAATCGCACCTCGGATGTGGTTCGAGCCGCACTGCAAATCATTGGTACCAAACCGGGGATCAAGCTGGTTTCAAGTTTTTTCATCATGCAGCACGACCTGCCCCATCAGGCTGTTCAGGGCACAACGCTGTATGCAGATTGTGCTTTGGTAGTCGACCCCGACCCAACCCAACTTGCCGAGATCGCGGTCGCCTCGGCAGATAGCGCCATTTCCTTGCTTGGACTTGACCCGACAGTCTGCCTGCTCTCATTCTCGACCGCCGGAAGTGCGAGCCACCCGAATGTGGACAAGGTTATTCGGGCAGGCCGGATCATTAGCGAAAAACGGCCAGACATCGCGCTGATGAGTGAAGTACAATTTGATGCGGCGGTAATACCTGAAATCCTCGAACGAAAAGCGCCCGGCATAAAGGTACAGGCGCCAGCCAATGTTTTTATTTTTCCCGATTTGCAGTCGGCAAATATCGGCTACAAGATAGCGCAGCGAATCGGCGGGGTTAATGCGATTGGACCTGTCCTGCAAGGACTCAACCGTCCGGTGAATGATTTGTCGAGAGGATGCAGCGTTGATGATATCGTACAACTGGTTTGTGTTACTTCTGTACAAGCCAGCGCTCAGGCGACTCAGTAATCGATTCAAGACGAGCGTAGCAACAGGTCACGGGTGGACATCATGAATTCCGATTTTAAAACGATTCATCTTGAAAAACGCTTCCCGTTGGCAATAAGTCGTGGCGTTCACGCCGGTTCGGATAATCTTTTTGTTTCAGTTACCTGGCAGGATATTACCGGCTGGGGTGAGATTTGCCCGGGTAAAGGTGAAGGCAGTGTGGAATCCGCCCAGGCCAGACTGGAATATTTTCTCCGGCATGATCTGGAACCATCCGTTCTGCAACCGTTGTCCATCCATCAGGTCCATGATCGGGGAATTCAACAGGGCCTGCCCCTATGTGTATTGGCGGGGCTCGATATGGCCCTCTGGGACTGGCTGGGAAAAAAGGCCGGGCTTCCCCTTTATCAGTTGTTGGGACTGGGTAGACCCATTGTGCCGACTTCAGTGACCATAGGCATCAACCCCCCGGATGTTGTCAGGGACCGGGTTCCCTTGCTACTCGAAAACACCAGCATCCGGTTTTTAAAGATCAAGCTTGGATCGCCCGAGGGCATCGAAGCAGATCAGGCGATGTTTAACCAGGTACTCGAGAGTACCAAAAAGTATCGAGTCGGTTTGCGGGTAGATGCGAATGGGGGATGGTGCACAGACGACGCCCTGTTCATGATGAAATGGCTGGCAACGCGCAACACAGATTATGTAGAGCAACCATTAAAGGAAGGGCAGGAGGAATATCTGTCCAGGATTTTCAGGAACAGACCCTTGCCTGTTTACCTGGATGAATCCTGCCGGGTTTCCAGCGATATAAAATCATGGTGGCAGCATGTAGACGGAGTAAACCTGAAACTAATGAAATGCGGTGGCATTACTGAAGCGCTTCGAATTATCGCAGTGGCCAGATCATACGGCCTGAAAACAATGATTGGATGCATGGGTGAATCGTCGATGTCGATTTCGGCAGGCGCCGCCATCTCCGGGCTGCTGGATCATGTTGACCTTGATTCACATTTAAATCTCGAACCGGACCCCTGCACTGGGGCAACCCTGGTAGATGGCATTGTCATGCCAAACGACCTGCCTGGCCATGGCGCCACTCTCAATCCACAATATCATGCTTGAGAATCATCAGAAACTGGCGATCTACATGGAAGAAAACCTGGACTCGAATTACGGGAAAATGGGATTTGCTGTAATGCGATACAGTCCCAACCCTATCGTCTGTGTAATTGACTCGATACACAAGGGCAAAAAGATCAGCGAGGTTTGTGGATTGCCTTTTGACTATCCGGTGACGGGTTCGATTGAAGAAGCGGTCCGGATGGGCGCTGAAGTGCTTGTTCTGGGCACAGCTCCTTCGGGCGGATGGGTACCCCGGGAATGGGACGAGCCACTATCGCAATCGATTGAAAATGGCCTGTGTATCATCAATGGATTGCATGACAGTCTGAATGACCGCTATGGCAGCCGTCTCTTGAGGCAGCAATGGATATGGGATGTAAGACAGCCTGCAACCATTCCGGATATTGCCAGCGCCCGCTGTGCATCACTCGACAACAAGCGCGTATTACTGGTTGGTACAGACATGGCCATTGGCAAAATGACTGCCGGGCTGGAAATTCACAAATGGATTTGCAACAACCATGCTGAACTGAAAACCGAGTTCCTCGCTACCGGACAGGTAGGGATAACCATTACCGGGAAAGGTATTCCATTGGATGCCTATAAGGTTGACCATGCCTGCGGGGCGGTAGAAGCCATGGTGCTGGAAGCAGGAAAATCCGATATCGTCCTGATCGAAGGCCAAGGTTCGATTCTTCACCCCGGCAGCACGGCCACCTTGCCGCTGATGAGGGGTAGCTGTGCGACCCATCTGATCATGTGTCATGGAGCGCACAAGAGTCGGTTACGCCACCCGGAGTCGGTCAAAATACCGCCACTGAAAGAATTTATTCATCTTAATGAAGAGTTGACTTCAGTTTGCGGATCCCTCACCAAGGCCTCAACCATCGGCATCGCACTCAATACCTCGACGGTCAGTGAACGCGAGGCATTATCAGAAATCGCCAGACTTGAGGACGAAACCGGCTTGCCGGTCACCGATGTTGTTCGTTTCGGGCCAGAAAAACTCGGCAGACGATTGATTTGACCGACTGCTGGCATAGCGAAAGAAGATCAAAACCTTTTCCCTTTCATGATTTTTTCCGGATACCAATCTCTACCGCAAGTCGTTTGTCGAAAAGAGCGACAATCAATCCTCCGCCAACGATAAATGCACATCCGATTAATGAAATGACATCCGGCCAGTCCCCCCAAATCAGATAACCAACAATCAAGGCAACGGGCAATGACGTGTATTCGAAAGGCGCGATGATGGAAGCCTGGCCGATCCGGTAAGCCTGTGACATAAGATAGCCACCGCAGGCTATGATGCATCCGCATAGCGCCAGCAACTGCAAATCGACAAAATCCGGCATTCTCCAGACTCGCAACAAAAACCCGACAGTCGGGTCGTCGCTGTCATCGAACCGCCCATCACCGAAAAACAATCCGATCACGGAGCTTACCAGAATGAAACAGACCTGAATATAAAATGTCATGGTACTGGCCCGATCCTGCAGGCCCAGTTTTCTGGTGACCATCTGCATCCCCGCATACATCAATGCCGCAAGGATGGGTAACAATGCGTTAATCCGAAATATGTCCGCACCCGGTCTCACCATGATCAATACCCCGATCAACCCGATCATGATTGCAATCCAGGTGGTAAACCCGACCTTTTCTCCCAGAATTGGCTGGGCCAACAGACAGATAAACATTGGCGCAACAAAAAACAGTGCCACGGTCTCCGCGATCGGCATCGTTGCCAGTCCCAGGAAAAAGAACATATTGGCAAAAACCAGAAACATTCCACGCAGGAGATGCATCCCAGGCCGACGGGTTTTCAGTGATTCAATCCCGCCACCGAAAAAGACGAAAACAAGCACGACAAAAAGCGCAAAAACAGCACGAAACAGCATAATCTGATGCAGTGCATAATGAGGACTAAGCCATTTGATGATGGAATCGCTTAATGTCAGAAAGACAAGCGCACCTGTTAAACACAGGATTCCTTTTATATTGTCAGACAATTCAGCCTTGACTTGCGCTCAACGAGGATTTCAGTTGTCTGCGACGGGAATGAAGCACGGATTCAGTATAACCATTGGGCGTTTCCCTGCCTTTGAAAACAAGATCCAACGCCGCCTGAAACGCGATGCTATTATCAAAATTACCCGACATCGCAGAATAGACCGGGTCATGTGAGTTTTGCCGATCCACCACCCCGGCCATTTTTTCGAATACCTTGCGCACCTGTTTTTCAGTGGTTATGCCGTAATACAGCCAGTTGGCGATATGCTGACTGGAAATTCTCAATGTCGCCCGGTCCTCCATCAACGCAACATCATTGATATCCGGAACCTTGGAACAGCCTATCCCCTGATCAATCCAGCGTACAACATATCCCAATATACCCTGGGCATTGTTCTCCAGTTCCTTGATTATTTCACTGTGATTGACTGTTCGATTTCCCAGAATGGGGATGGTAAGGATATCTTCCAGGTTCGACCGCAAACAGGATTTCAAATGATGCTGGCGGTTATTGACATTGACATAATGATAATGCATCGCGTGCAGAGTGGCCGCTGTCGGCGATGGCACCCAGGCCGTATTCGCGCCTGCTCTTGGATGTGCAATTTTCTGCTCCATCATTGCCATCATGTTTTCTGGTGCGGCCCACATTCCCTTGCCAATCTGACCATGACCGGGCATACCACACTCAAGCCCGACATCAACATTCCAGTCTTCATAAGCCAACAGCCATGCTGACAATTTCATGTCATTCTTCGGAATGACCGCCCCAGCCTCCATACAGGTATGAATTTCATCGCCGGTTCGGTCAAGGAAGCCGGTATTGATGAAGATCACCCGTTCCCTGGCTGCGCGGATACATTCCTTCAGATTAACCGTAGTACGACGTTCTTCGTCCATGATACCGATCTTCAAGGTATTTGCTTCCAATCCAAGCGCCTGTTCCACATGTTCGAACAACTCGACCGCTGCTGCAACTTCCTCGGGACCATGCATCTTTGGTTTGACGATATAGACGTTTCCCTTGCGGCTGTTTTTCAACTCGCCTGTTCCACCCAGGTCGTGCATTGCACCGAGTGCCGTAACCATCGCATCGAGGAACGTCTCCGGGATTTCTTCTCCCCGATAAGTGACCGCATCGGTATACATGTGCGTCCCCACATTACGCACCAGCATCATGCTCCTACCGTGCACACTAAAGGGTCTGCCATCCGGGGCAATGTACTCCAGATCGGGATTGAGTGACCTTTCTACCTGCTTGCCTTCTTTCCGGATTTTCGCTTTAAGGGTTCCTTTCATCAGGCCGGTCCAGTTACGATAAACCCGGACTTTATCTTCGGCATCAACCGCAGCGACAGAATCCTCACAGTCAATTATTGTAGTCAATGCTGACTCAATCCTGACATCATATATATTCGCCAGATCCCCTCTGCCGATAAAATAGCCCTCGCCGATACAGACATCGATATACAGATCATTGTGTTTGAACAGTATGCTCTCAGGCGATTCGGAATCACCACGATAGCCTGCAAAGCATTCGCGCCAGCCCAGACCTGTTTCACTCCCGTCTCCCATCACGACAATGAGTTTCCCGGATTTAACCTTGTACTTGACCGCATAGCCATGGCTGCCCACCGCCAGAGGGACCGCGTCGTCGAGAAACTCCCGTGCATAACGAATCACCTGGGCGCCTCGTACCGGGTTGTACTTGGCGGTTTTTTTACAGCCTTCTACTTCGAGAATGATATCTGTTCCATACAGAGCATCATAAAGACTGTTCCATCTTGCGTTTGCCGCATTCAATGCATAACGGGCGTTGTCTACAGGCACGACGAGTTGTGGCCCTGCAATTTCACTGATCTCTTCATCCACATTTTCGGTGGAGATTCCAAATGGCTCGCCTTCTGGGACGAGATAGTGAATATCCCGCAAAAAGGCTTCATGCGCAGTCACATTGAGCGGGTCTTTGCTGTTTCTGTAATATTCATCGATCTGACGCTGCAGATCATCGCGCTTGTCGAGCAGCGCCTTGTTTTTCCCGTCGAGTTCTTCAACTATTTGTGCGAGCCCACCCCAGAATCTATCAGAATCCACTCCTGTTCCTGGCAGAATTTCATCTTCCACCAGATTGTATAGTCCTTTATCTACGGTTAATTCCTGAATATTGACTGGTTTGCCCATGATGTAAATCCCAACTCCGAGAGAGTGAATATAAAGGCCGAACTATACCAATCTGATAATCAGGGTCAACGCAATTACTGACATTATTATGCCAAATGGCAAGGTCAAGGAACTTTCCGATTGAAACTCACTCCTTCGAAGCAAGCAAGGATGCTGCAAGGGGATGATGCTCAACCAGTCCAGACAACCGGAAAACTTGGATGCGCCATCGGTTCGCCTGCGGCCAATGTCACCTCTTCAAATGGCGGAGATGTGGTCCATGGACGAACAGCATAGACAGCATCATTGCCCAGCCAGCGTGTCGAAAATCCGCGCCGTCGGGTTTTCAGACCGGTCGTGGCCGGAGCGCCATGGATGGTTCTCATGTGAAAAACGATACAGTCACCGGGCTCAAGATCCCATGACAGGATATTGTACTGGCTTCGATTACCATCAATATCGGGAATCGTTTCGAACCCATCATACCCACCCGCATAGTTTTCATGGTTGATGAAGAGTCTTGGATAGTACATCACCCCGGAATTGTGGGATTGCGCAACAAACTCCGGGCAGGCTGTTTTTGGAACCGGGTCGAGTGGCAGCCAGATCGAACATAACTGATTTCCCTCGACACCCCAATATGGCAAATCATGGTGCCAGGGTGTCACCTCCCTGGTGTCAGGTTCCTTGACAAGTACATGCTCGTGATAGATGCGGATGGAATCTGAACCAGTCAGTCGGGCTGCAATTTCCGCCGCTGGCGAACTCATCACAAAATCCCGGTATTCGTCGATTTCATGCCAGTTACAATAATCATCGTAGAAGCCTCCAGGCATTCCTTCCGCGGTATATTGCGTGCTGTTTGGTCCGGGGTTATCAAAATTTTTCTCCACCCCTTGAGCCAGCGACTCCAACCATTTGGAGGGGAATGCCTTGCGCAGGCAAATTGCTCCATCGCGTTGGAATGTTTCAATCTGGCATTGTGAAATGGGTATGGTAGACATTTGATTTATTTCAGAGATGAGCTTCAGGCAACCCACAGACCAGGGGGTCTCCAGGATTGGCGCGCCCCCAGAACAGCTTGCGAACCGCCTCACTGTTTTGCATGTCGGGAGATTCGGAATAACAGATCACAGGGACCAGTCTTGGCCGCCTGCCGCTAACTTGCGTGACGCGATGCAGTGTCTGCCGTCCACCGAAAATCAACAATGCACCTGGAGTAAATGGCAGTTTCACTACCTTCCGGCGGTCTCCGTTGAGTACATCACTGACGATACCGGATTCATTCTCCAGCCCTCTTATCTGAGGCACATACTCAAATTCCCCTCCGGATTCCGGCGCCTGAAGCATCAGCGTGACTGTATATTCGGATTCGTCAAAATGCCAGCCATGCCTTCCCCCCTCGACAAAAACATTTACTGAACAGGCCCCAAACGGATCCGAAAATCGATAAAACGGGTTTTTGTCCAGCACGTATCCGACAAAATTCTTCAGCGGGTCCCATTGGTACAGGCGTTTGAGCAATGAATCCTGCGGTATAAGATCATAGGCTATCGAACCCACAAAGGTTTGCTCCTGTCGATTGATCACGGAATTCCGGTCTGTCCCATCATGATTTTCAGTTAAATATACATTGTGGGTACTGTCACAGAAGTAGGTATCATCAATATATCCCCCGGCTTCCCTGACAAGGTGATCCTGAGCATCCGGCAACACAAAATCCGGCAGTACACAAAGACCGGTTTTCTGATATTGATCGCGACATTGTCTGGCAAATTCAACCCCGATCCCAGTATCAAGCTGATCAACCGGATAACGGTGAAAATCAACTACTGTCGAGAATTCAGACTGGGACATGGTTTTGTAACAGGATTTGGTCAGGGGGTCACGGCAATGGATGGTACTATTTTTAATGCCTAATTTTAATCTCAACAATAGAGTAGTGTGCGAATATTTTCGTTTCAATAGCGAAAATAAAGTAGTTGCTGCTGCCTCTCATCGACAGATCGTTCGTTACCACTTGCAGAGCACCGGGTTGTCTACCGTGGGTTGCGGAGGAAAGCGGCTGGCGAGAACTGCGGACAATTCGGATTGAATATCCTCGCAGCCCGCCTGGTTGAACAGATTAAAGTGTTCTCCCGGGTCGTTGTCAAGATCGAACAACTCGCCCCATTGTGGACGATGTGGATAGACCGTAAATCGCCATTGATCAGTAGAGACGGTCTGGTTATACAGTTCAGGCTTCGCCGTCGGGTGATATTCACCGAAATTGTACGTGCGGAGATGATGGCAAGAATCTGAAAACAACGGCGCCAGACTTTTACCATCGAATTGATTACTGTCGAATTGCACGCCGGAAATGTCCAGCAGCGTTGGCGCAAGATCAATATGGTTGGTCAGGGCGCGGGTAGTCTGCCCTGGCCTGATACCCGGTCCGTTCATAATCAACGATACCTCGGTCAACTGGCGATATGGCGGTGGACCCTTATGCAGAAGGCCATGATCACCGAGAAGCTCGCCATGGTCTGAAGTAAACACGATAAAGGTATTGCCGGATCTGCCACTATCCTCAAGCGCAGACAGGATTGCGCCGACCCCATCATCAATCATTTCTGTCATGGCGTGAGTGTATGCAGCTGCCTTGCGCATAGATTGATCGCTGATATCCCTGGTAGTGATCATCGAACCGGCTTCCATATCCTCGCGCGCCGCCCAGTACAGTTCACGAAACCCCTGTCCCTCGGGATAAAGCTGATCATAATAAGGCGGCATGGTTGACAATTCATCGCCCTCAACCCGCGGCAACGGCATATCATCCGGGGGATATTTGCTCGCATAAGGCTGCACCGGATCAAACGGGTGGTGAGGATCCGGGTAGGAAACAAACAGAAAAAACGGGGCGTCCCGAGAGCGGGATTGATTCAGGAACCGGACGGCACAATCCGTAATCCAGGTATTGTAATGCAGTTCGGCAGGAATTTTGCTCACCCATATCTCATCCAGGTCTGCGGGTGGCGGTTCATCGGCGCTTTCCGGCATCAGCCATTTTGCCGCCTCTGGATGGTTTTTATTCAACCAGTCGGCATAATGCCCCGCCAGGTGAGCGGTATCCGACTCACCCAGCAGCAGGTCAATTGTTTGATAACCATAATATGGGCCATGCCAGCCGACAGACTCCGGCTTTTTCCAGAATGCCCTTGAATCCGGCATGTTCCTGTCCGCAGGGGCAAGCAAAGGCTGCAGGTGCTGCTTACCAACACTATGGGTTTTATAACCGGCATTCGCCAGGAATTCTGTCAGTAAAGGCACATCGTGGGGCAGGGCCATACCATTGACCGCCAGCTTGTGATGCCTCGGATATAAACCGGTAATCATGGTGGCCCTGCTCGGTGAGCAGATCTGCATCGGTGTTATATGCCGATCAAAGCGTATTCCTGTGGCGGCAATCGCATCAATATTCGGCGTATTCGCTATGGTATTGCCATAGCAGCCCAGGCTGTCAGAGCGCTGCTGGTCGGTACAGATAAAAATGAAATCAGGTAAGGTACGCACCTGTAGCGGCAATCCGTTTTGTCAGATCTTATTGATCAGTGACCTTATATAACTGGTATGAGATGCGACCTCTTCTTCCAGAACTGCCACCTCTGCCAGAATCAGTTTGCGCAATTCTCCCACACTTTCATGAGCATCCATCAAATGATCCAGTTCTGCAACCGCATTGCGGAATTCCGCTGAGCTCTCAAAAATAACTTCCGTTTTGCGGGTACCACTGTCAACCATGGTCGATTTCTTTAGCTGCGGAAACCGATATTTCCGACTCACCGGCAGAATTGACCCCTTCTTGCGATTGTAGGTTACACGCAGAATGTCTGTTTTATCAGTCATAAAAGTCGCAAACCGTTCAATTTGCTCCGGGTTGCGAATCCCCATCGCATCAAGGGCGGGAAACTTGCTCATGATGTTTTTCTCCGTATTTTCTATCAAATGGTCTGCACTGGTGGTCTACAGTCTGGCTGCTGCAGGTTCAGCGGGTTTGCCCTGGCCCAGTTTCTCAAAACCTCTCAAAATTTTCTGTGTCTCAGCTTCCTCGGCCTGAAGCTGCGCCACGCTGAGATGGCAGGAAATCTGGTGGCCGCCTTCCAATACAAGCACTGGAGGGTTTTTCACGTCACAGGTGCCCTCAATTCCACATGGGCAGCGATTATAAAATGGGCATCCCACGGCGGTAATTTCGACTCCCTTGGCAATACCCACAGCCATTTCGCGTTTCTTCATCGTTTCTTCGAGCCAGCCCAGTCTCATTTCCGGGACTGAACTGATCAACAATCGCGTATAAGGATGGAAAGGAGGTGTCAGCACTTCATCGGTCGGACCCTGTTCAACCACCCTGCCAGCATAAAGTACCACAATTTCATCGGCGAACGAGGCGACAGTAGACAAATCGTGGCTGATAAATACGAATGATACGCCGGTCCTGTCACGCAACGCAGTGAGTAATTTGATCACATTGGCGCCGACTATCGAATCCAGCGCTGATGTGACTTCATCGCATAACATGACTTCGGGATTCGCCGCCAGTGAACGTGCCAAGTTGACCCGTTGTTTCTGGCCGCCTGACAATTCCATCGGATAACGGCTGGCAAACTCCGCCGGTAGCTCGACCATATCCAGGATTTCTGCCACTTTGGCATGCTTCTCCTTAGACTTAAGACCATGATAAAACTCCAATGGCCGGCCAATAATGTCACCAATCACCTGCTTCGGATTCAATGCGGTATCGGCCATCTGAAACACAAACTGGACTTTTTGCAATTCTTCCAGT
This sequence comes from Arenicellales bacterium, assembly GCA_963663315.1. Taxonomy (GTDB): domain Bacteria; phylum Pseudomonadota; class Gammaproteobacteria; order Arenicellales; family Poriferihabitantaceae. The sequence goes on from OY760176.1 coordinate 2,049,464, forward strand.
TTGCGGTCAATCAAGGCGCCTTCGAGTTTTTTGCCTTCAAGATTTATTTCGCCTTTTGCCTGCGGCAATAATCCGGCCATGACCCGGGCCAGGGTCGATTTACCACAACCCGATTCACCGATAACACCGACGACATGACCATTTTTGACTTCCATATTCACATCTCTCAAGACCGTCACCTTGGGCTCACCGTTGACGATTCCGCCATACCCTGCGGTCATGTCTTTTACTTCCATTGCCGCATGTCCGCGATCATGTTCACTTCCCACTTCGACGCCCATTCCTGCTACAGGAATCGGGCGCACCGCTGCCATCAGACGTTGGGTATATGCATGCTGCGAGTTATTGATTATCTGGTCGGCCGATCCCTGCTCCATCACTTCACCACTATACAGAACCACGATATGATCGGCCACCTGAGCAACCACCGCGAGGTCGTGAGTGACATAAATTGCGGCGGAGTTTTCCTCCTGGATAACTTTCTTGAACGCTTTCAGGACTTCGATCTGGGTGGTTACATCGAGCGCAGTGGTCGGTTCGTCGAGAACCATCAGATCCGGTCTGCCACACAGCGCCATGGCCGCCATCAGCCGCTGTAACTGACCACCGGAGACCTGATGGGGATACCTGAAGCCAATACGGTCCGCATCCGGCAACTCCAATGCATGGTACAACTCGACTGCGCGCCGGGTTGCATCTTTCTGTTTGAATATGCCGTGAAGAACAGCGGACTCTGTAACCTGCTCACCGATGGTAATCGCAGGATTAAATGTGGCCGCTGCACTTTGTGCAAGGTAAGCAACACTGGCGCCGCGAATTTCGCGGGTGCGCAACGGCGTCATGGTCAGCACATCCTCGCCATTTAACAGGACTTCACCGCCAGCAAAATGTAACCCGGGCTTTGTGTAACCCAGGGAAGCCAGTGATATCGTGGTTTTTCCCGAACCCGACTCGCCGATCAGGGCGACCACTTCACCTTTGTGGATATCGAAATCAACCCCTTTAACAATCGGTATTATCACCCCGTCATCATCGGTTGCACTGATTCTGAGGTCTTTCACTGCAAGCAGTATTTCTTTTTCCATCGTTCTACACCATTTTCTTTGCGAGGCTGCCGCCGGATTTGGCGGAAAAATCATCGACAATCAAGTTGATAGCGATGGTGAATGATGCGATTGCAAAAGCCGGCCAGATGGCGGCATAAGAACCGTAGGTCAAGCCACCCAGGTTTTCACGCACCATACTTCCCCAATCGGATGCCGGAGGTTGAATACCCAATCCGAGGAAGCTCAGACTGGAAATAAACAACACGATGAACACCAACCGCAAACCAAAGTCGGTCGCTAACGGCATGGCCGCATTGGGCAGCACTTCCGCCCTTATAATCCACCAGACTCCTTCCCCTCTTGCTTTCGCTGCTTCCACGAAATCCTGCACCATAATGTCCTGACCGAGAGCCCGCGCTATTCGAAATACACTGGTGGCATAGATCACCGACGCAGTCCCGACCAGTATCGGAATCGAGGACCCCAGCGCGGCAATCACGATCAGCCCGAGCATGATGGTCGGTAACGATAATATCGCATCGTTGATCCTGCTGATAATCATGTCAACCCACCCTCCCTTGACTGCGGCCAGTATGCCAAGCGTGATACCCATCGCATAGGCAAGCAATGTGGATGCAAGTGAAATCCCGATAGTATTTCTGGCGCCGTAAATTACCCTGGACAGGGTGTCCCTTCCCAGATAGTCCGTGCCCATATAGAAATTATCGTAGGCATCAAGGAAACTGTCGTCGCCTTCCATATCCATTTCATGGTAGGGCGCGATGGATGGACCGATGATACAGATCACCAGCCAGAAAGCGACCACTGCAACAGAGGCTTTGCCCACCCATGACAGTTTGATCCGTCTTTTCGGCGGAGCATCGGGCAGCTCATCAAAAGTATCCAGTTTGGCGATAACCTCTTCTTCTTTTGTTTTTGTATCTATTTTATCAATCACGGTTATCTCCCACTATTTAGGATTTCTGAGACGAGGATTGGAAAGAATGGATGCCACGTCTGCAACCAGTATCAGCGCAACGTAGGTAGCACAAAAAATCATCGCACACGCCTGCACCAGAGGCAGGTCACGAGTCTGTACCCCGTCCACCATCAGTTTAGCCAGTCCGGGATAAGCGAATATGGTCTCTACAATGACCACGCCGCTGACCAGATAGGCCAGGTTCAGGGCAATAACATTGACAATCGGGCCAATCGCATTATAAAAGGCATGCCGGAGTATGATCCGTCTTCTTGGCACCCCTTTTAAAATCGCCATCTCAATGTAGGGTGAACTCATCACATTCAGGATACCCGCCCGGGTCATCCTGATCATCTGCGCCGAAACCACGATTACCAGGGTAATCAGCGGCATGGCCAACGCCCCCAGTAATTCAAAAAAGGTTTCATCACCAGTCATGTACGCGGTCGAAGGCAACCAATGTAACTCGACCGCCAGAATCAGGACCAGAACGGTGGCGATAAAAAATTCGGGTACTGAAATAGTGCTCAAGGTACCAAAGGTGACCATACGGTCCAGCCAGGTACCCGGATGCATCGCAGCCCACAGCCCGAGCGTTATCGACACCGGTATTGAAATCACCGCAACCAGACCCGACATCATCATGGTATTACCGAGGCGGCCGCCAATCAGGCTCGTGATCGTCGCTCCTCCTGCCTTGGATGTACCCAGGTCACCGGATGCCATGTTTCCCAGCCAGGAGAAATACCGGATGTACCCCGGTTGATCCAGACCCAGTTCTTTACGCAGGGCCGCCAGGGTATCAGGGGTTGCGCTCTGTCCGAGCAGAATCTGCGCAACATCGCCGGGCAGGATACTGGTTGCAAGAAAAATGATTATAGATACCACCAGCAAGGTGCCAAAACCGATTACAATTCGGCGCAAAACCATTTGCGTCATCATAAGCTATGTCCCTCCGTAGTTACTGTTCTGATAGACAGGCTTAAAAAACAGCCTGCATAATAGAGTTCCTTATGCAGGCCTTTAAGCATCAAACCGAGAATCTGAATCTCGATAAATCTATCCCCTGACTTATGTCAACCAGCAGAATTCAGGCCATTCACTTGCGCCTAATTGTCCCAGTGGAACGGTCGGTATTCCCATGATGTTATTGGCGACACCATCATTGATATTGGTGAAAGCAGGAATCACCATGCCACTGCCCCCGTGGATCAGGGTTTGCATTTCGCAATACATCGCATGGCGTTTGACCGGATCGGTTTCCGCCAGTGAGAGCGTAAGCAACTCACCCATGCGTTCGTTGTTCCAGTAAGTATCGTTCCATTTCGCACCGGGTCCGAACTGAATCGCCATTTGTGAATTGGCCGTCGGGCGCATGTTCCAGGACACCACATTCAGTGGTTCGACCATCCACACGGCGCCCCAATATCCGTCAGTAGGCACTTTCTTGATCTGCAGGTCGAATCCGATCTTTGCACAGTTCGCCTGGGCAAGCAGACTGATGTCCTCTATGCCGGATCCGACAGGAGCAACATACAGTTCAGCGCCGCTGACTCCCGACTTTTCGAAGTGGGCCTTGGCTCTGTCCGGATCGAACTCACGTTGTGGCAGTTCCGAACAAAAATCCGGTCCGTGCGCGCTCATGACCGGCGTATCGTTTCCGAGCGAACCCTTGCCCTTGAGGATTCTATTCACGATTCGCTCACGGTCCATAATATATTGCATTCCCTTGACGAAATCATCGTTTTCACCCGGCGCGGTACTTTTCAGGACACAGATACCCAACTGTTGCGCCGCGGGTGTCGACAGCAAAGTGACGCCTTCGCCCTCTTCAATCTGACGAAACGCTTGCGGTTCAATCGATGAAGCCATCTGCATATCGCCAGCAAGCAGTGCATTCACACGAGCGACCGGGTCGGTTATCGCGGTCATTTCACAACCGTCCAGATTGGCGCCTTCGCGCCAGTAGTTTTCGTTACGCTTGTGGATTGATTTCACGCCAGGTTCAAACGATTCCAGGGTAAATGGACCGGTACCGTTACCGTCACCAGTGGTGCCATTCTTGACAATTTTGGTCTGGAACATTCCGAGCAAGGTAGGCAAATCGGCGTTCGGTGAATTCATCACTGCCCGGACTTCATGGGAACCCATTTTTTTCCATTCTCCTACTGAATCCAGAACGACTTTTATAACTGAAGTGGAGTCGTCGCCCAAATGGCGGTTCATACTGTAAACCACGTCATCCGCGGTCAATGGCGTACCATCATGGAATTCGACACCCTTGCGAATTTTGAAGTTCCACTCGGTCGCATCACTGTTCGGTTCGAATGTTTCAGCCAACTCAGGTTGAGGAACCAGTTCATTGGAATGCTGGGTCAGGCTGTTATAGGTCGCACGTCCACGGGTGTAGTCAATGGTTGAGGTAAACTGTGTTGGATCAAGTGTATCACCCGGGCTATGGAGGTTGGAAGCAAATCGAATGCTGCCGCCTTTTTTCGGGGTTGCAGCCATGGCCGCCCCACCTGACTTAAGCAGGTTCTGCGCCGTAGCCATTGAAACACCGGTTACTGCCATCAGTTTCAGTACGTCGCGTCGGGAATAGCGGCTTTTTACCGCCTTCTCGACCAGTTCCTTGTCATGAGTTGATAGATCAGAATAACTGACTTCTCCCGGGATGTTTACAGGGTCTATCGTCTTTATCATGTTTTAATACTCCGGTTGTTAGCATTTTTATTTTTACTGATGGCACGCTAGCTGCGCTGCACCATCACAGCCCTGCAGTCTCAACAGAATGGATGTAAGGGCTTTAAACGAAACCATTATACACAAAATTGTTGCTTCTGCCATCACCCGACAGGGAAACAGACCAAACACGCCGTTTCCAGATCATTTCACATCTCGGAAAACGGCTCAGGACTGCTGCTTTCGCCTGCCAGGTACACGCGCACTGACATATTTGGGATAATTACAGATTTCCACCATAGTTTTTGCAGTTTACTGCACGGAATCATGGATATATTGTAATTATCATCAAACCCGTCATCACTACTGTCAATCCGACCCGCAACAAGTGATTGGTTCCATATATAATCCGAACCCGGCAAAACACCCCGATCATGCCATAAACAAGCAAATGCAAAAAACGTCGCGCACCCCACGATCAGTGCTTGACCTGACACTGGACAATCTTGTGTCAGGTTGGAAACGTATTTCGCAATCCGGCAATGCAGGTGTTTTCAGGCTGCATCCGAACCTGCCCGACAGTGACCTGAAACAGTTAAGAATACAATTGCAGGACTGCCTGGAGAGTAAGGGAGGCGAAGTGTCGGCCCGCGCCCGCGCCGCCGGTCTGGGACGAGCCTATCTCAAACTCAATGATCAGGGACGATATCGGTTTTTCAGGCTGCTGGTCGAAGAATTCGGGATTAACCGGATTGCGTTGGAAGCCATTGCCAGGGACTGCCTCGAAAATCTCGATGACCCGGGGATGCCGGAAAAAATGAGAGCCGTATTACGGCCGACCTGGATCAAACTGTTCACACAATTCAATGCCCTGCCAAGTGGCATCAGGTTTCTGGTTGACATGCGTGCCGACATGCTGCGCCTCTCAAAGCAGCAGAGCGGGCTCGAAGCCTTGAGCCAGGACCTGAGAAACCTGTTGATATCCTGGTTTGATATCGGTTTCCTTGAACTGAGAAGGATCACCTGGAATGAACCGGCTTCTTTACTGGAAAAACTGATCGAATATGAAGCCGTTCATGAAATTCAATCTTGGGATGATCTGAAGAACAGGTTGGATATTGATCGCTGCTGTCATGCTTTTTTTCATCCGGGAATGCCCGATGAACCCCTGATTTTTGTACAGGTTGCGCTGGTAAACGGGTTATCCACAAATGTGGGTGAATTGCTCGACAATGCCGCACCGGTAGAAGACCCTGAAAACGCCGATACCGCAATCTTTTATTCGATCAGCAATACGCAGCCTGGATTGAAAGGTGTCAGCCTGGGAGATTTCCTGATCAAGCGAGTGGTCAATGACCTGATCAAGAGCTTCCCGAACCTGAAAACCTTTTCGACATTATCGCCGATACCGGGCTTTCAGAAATTCGTCAGACAGCAACTGGAAAGCGTCCGGACTTCGATTTTCGACGACAACGAAATAACCATGCTGAACTCGCTGTTTATCGATAACCAGATCGATTGGTATAAAAATGAGAAAATCGCAAACACGGTAAAACCCTTGTTGATGAGAACCTGTGCACATTATCTGGTCAATCAGAAGCGCGGCATCGGGGCAAGTGATTCGGTTGCACACTTTCACCTGAACAATGGCGCCAGGATTGAACGGATCAACTGGCTGGGAGATCAGTCAGAACAGGGTATGCAACGATCTTTCGGGCTGATGGTGAACTATCTGTACAAGCTGCCCAGTATTGAAAATAATCATGAAGCCTATGTTGGACAGGGGGAAATACACTATTCTTCGTCGGTCAGGGCATTATTGAAAAATGTCCATTAGATTTGCAGGACATTCCCGCCCCTCACGCCTCCCTCGTAATCTGGCCTCAATACAAGGGAAAATCAATCATACAAGTCGGCGATACCAGAGCCTGTCCCCGGCTTGACCGGGGAGCGAAGCCCGCCGGTGAGCCGGTGGGGGGACGAGGATGACGGCTTCAGGACAACCACAGGGGGTTGTCCCTACTCGGTATTTGCAACCATCCTTTCAATTGCCCTTTGCATGATATACAGGCCCTGATCAAGGTCGGGCCTGTTTATGTTAAGGGGGGGTGCAAGCCGAATCACGTCCGGCCCTGCATTCAGTATCAGCAATCCCATTTGCGTACAGGTCGCCATCACGTCCCGCGCCTTGCCTGCATAGCGTTGATCAAGTTCGCAGCCGAGCAGAAGTCCGAGACCCCGGATTTCCTTGAAGACACTGAATTCCCTGTTTATTTCCTCCAGACCGGTTATTAAATGCTGACTGGTTATCTCCACATTTTGCAGCATTTCCGGTGTATTGATCAATTCGAGAACTTTGCAGGCGACGGCGCAGGCCATCGGGTTCCCGCCAAAAGTACTGCCGTGGGTACCCACGCCCAGGCTTTTTGCAATCCCGGCTGTGGTCAGCATGGCACTGACCGGAAAACCGCATCCCAACGCCTTGGCCGTAGTCAATATGTCCGGCGCCACTCCCAGTTTCTGATAGACATACAGACTTCCGGACCTGCCCATACCACACTGTATCTCATCGAAAATCAAAAGCGCGTCGTACCGGTCACAGCATGACCTCAGTGTCTTCAGAAATTCCACGGTAGCTGGTCTGACCCCGCCTTCACCCTGGCACGGCTCGACAATAACCGCACAGACACGGCCCTGTTTCTCTGCAAAATATTCCCTGACAGCTTCGACATCATTAAACCCGCAATGCGAAATACCTGCAGGCTTTGGACCGAAACCACTGCTGTACTGTGGCTGGCCACCTGCGCACACAGTAAACAGCGTTCGCCCGTGGAAGGCATTGTCGAAAGCCAGGATCTGGTATTTTTCCTGGTCGAAATTGTCCACTGCATAACGTCGCGCCAGTTTCAATGCAGCCTCATTCACTTCGGCTCCGGAATTTGCCAGAAAAACACGTTCGGCAAAGGTTGCAGCACAAAGCGCATTGGCCAGATCCAGGGCAGGCTGATTGGTCAGGACATTACTGACATGCCAGAATTTACGAGCCTGATCCATCAGGGTATCGATCAATTCAGGGTGTGCATGTCCGAGCGCAGAGACCGCAATGCCCCCGGCAAAGTCAACATATTCATTACCCTCGTTATCCCACAGTCGCGAGCCCTTACCATAGGCCGGCATGATTTCCATGGGCGCATAGTTCGGCGTCATCACCGCATCGAAGGCATCGCGCACCGATGACTTCCCTTCAGGTGCGTCATTTACAGTTTTGGTTTTTGGTTGTATCGTAGCCATAATTCCTGATTGATCGGTTATTTCACATTATCTTCTACAGGGCTGGAATTTTAACCCTGCCGATAACAGAATATCAGATTATTTTTTGACTATTAACCCGTATCGAGAATGCAGGCATGACTGAACAGTTAATTGAACGTGAATCAATGGAAGTGGATGTGGTTATTGTGGGCGCTGGCCCTGCTGGCTTGTCAGCCGCATGCAGATTAATGCAACTGGCCGAACAACAGGAAAAGGAGTTGTCCGTCGTTGTTCTTGAAAAAGGTTCCGAAGTCGGTGCACACATCTTGTCTGGTGCGCTGTTCGAACCACGGGCTCTGAACGAATTGTTTCCGGACTGGAAAGAGCGCGAGGCGCCGCTGCACACTGAAGTGAAGAAAGATCGGGTACTGATGTTCAGAAACAGTAACAAAGCATTGAATCTGCCGCTCTGGATGGTACCCGCCCCGATGCACAATGACGGCAACTACATTATCAGCCTTGGGGAATTGTGTCGCTGGCTGGCAGAGCAGGCCGAGGGCATGGGGGTTGAGATATTCCCGGGATTTCCTGCTTCGGAAATCCTGTTCCATGAAGATGGCAGCGTCAAGGGGGTAGCCACCGGAGAAATGGGCAGAAGTTCAACCGGCGAAACCAAGTCCTCCTGGGAACCCGGCATGGAACTGCACGCAAGGGTCACCCTGTTTGCAGAGGGATGTCGAGGTCATCTGGGCAAACAACTGATTGAACGATTTGATCTGGCAGCCAATGCGCAGACCCAGCACTACGGCATCGGCATCAAGGAACTGTGGAAAATCAATTCCGACAAACACCAGCCGGGGCTGGTTGTACACGGAGCGGGCTGGCCATTGGCCGAGCACGGAGCATCCGGCGGCTCCTTTCTATATCACCTCGGAGACAATCTGGTTTCGATGGGATTAATTACTGATCTGTCATACGACAATCCCTGGCTCAGTCCGTTTGATGAGTTGCAACGCTTCAAGCACCACCCCGAAATCAGGCAATATCTGGAAGGCGGCGAGCGCATCGCCTATGGCGCCAGAGCGATCACAAAAGGAGGCTTCAATGCACTACCCAGAATGCACATGCCAAACGCCTTGCTGGTCGGCTGCGATGCCGGCACACTGAATTTTTCAAAAATCAAGGGTTCCCACACCGCAATGAAATCCGGCATGATTGCGGCCGAGGCGGTTTACCACAGCCTGCATGGTGATGGCAGTCTCGAAGATTATCAAACCCGCTTCAGGGATTCCTGGCTTTATCAGGAGCTTTATCAATCGAGGAACTTCGGCGCGGCGATACACAAGCTGGGTAACTGGCTCGGAGGGGCCTATAATTTTATCGACCAGAACCTCTTCGCCGGTAGATTGCCATTTCGGATCACCGACCCTGTCGCCGACCACGAGACATTGAAACCAGCCAGCGACTGCGCACCCATCGAATATCCAAAACCGGATGGCGTATTGAGCTTTGACAAGACTTCATCGGTCTATCTGTCCAACACCAACCATGAAGAAGACCAACCGGTCCATCTGCAGCTAAGTGAACACAACCTCGCCGTAGAGACAAATTACAGGATTTATGCCGGGCCGGAACAACGCTTTTGTCCCGCAGGCGTGTATGAATTCATTAACACTGAATCGCAGCCTGAATTACAAATCAACGCCCAGAATTGCGTACACTGCAAAACCTGCGACATCAAGGATCCGACCAAAAACATCAACTGGGTGACACCCGAAGGAGCAGGCGGCCCCAATTACGCTGCAATGTAGAGCGGGTTATGCCACCCAATCGCGGGCGTTCAGGAACATTTTGATCCACGGGCTGTATTCGCCCCAGTCGTCTGGGCGCCAGGAATTTGAAACGGTTCGCAAGACACGTTCCGGGTGCGGCATCATGATTGTGAATCGGCCATCGGCGTTGGTGAATCCGGTCCATCCATTTTCAGAGCCGTTGGGGTTGTAAGGATAGACGGTGGTCGGATTGCCATGATTGTCGATATACCCTAAACAGACCTGACCGTTGAGCTTTATCCTGATCTCGTCAAACGGCTCTGCAAATCTCGCCCTGCCTTCTCCATGGGCTGAAGATACGGGTATTTTCGACCCTGCCATGCCGCGAAACAGAATCGATTTTTCCGAGCACACCTCCACCATCACAAAACGGGCTTCGAACTGCTCGGAATGGTTGCGGATGAATCCGGGCCAATCGGAAGCGCCGGGAATAATGCTCTTGATTGACGACATCATTTGACAGCCATTGCACACGCCCAGGGCAAAACTATCCGACCGCTCGAAAAAACGCTCGAAGCGCTCCTTCAGTTGCGGGTTGAACAAAATCGATTTTGCCCACCCTTCACCTGCACCCAGCACGTCACCGAATGAAAAGCCGCCACAGGCGGCCAGCCCCTTGCAATCGTCGAGTGTCGCTCCATTAATCAGGTCCGTGGTGGTAATGTCGATCGCATCAAACCCGGCACTGTGAAATGCTGCGGCCATTTCCAGTTGTCCATTGACCCCCTGCTCCCGCAGTATTGCCACTTTTGGCCGGGTCAGACTGATATTCGGCGCCATATCCGCCACGGCAGGAGTCGGGTCCGGGATGTTCTCGTCACAGGAAAAACTCAAGTTACAAAACATTCCGGGGTCTGTGTCATCCTGCAGGCGTTGATATTCCTGATCGGCGCATTGCGGATTGTCTCTGATGCGCTGTATATGCCAGGAAGTCTGCGACCAGATCTGATGACACTGGATTCGACTGCGGGAGAATAATACTTCACCCTGTCTGACAATCCGTATCCTGCCATCGGCAGCGGGTTGTCCGAGCCGATGCAGACAATCCGCCATTGCCAGGGATCTGGCGCAATCCAGAATTTCGTCACGCTGCGCCTGACGCGTTTGAATCACTGCGCCCAGTTCTTCATTGAACAGGATCGCCAGTGGCTCTCCTGTCAGGGCGCCGAGATCAATCAACAACCCGCAACGTGAAGCAAATGCCATTTCACACAAAGTCGCCAGCAACCCGCCATCTGATCGATCATGATACGACAACAGACAGGAATCACGATTGAGTCTCTGGATCAGGGCAAAGAAGCGCTTCATCCTGACGGCATCATCGAGATCAGGCGCCTCGGACCCGATCTGATTAAAAGTCTGCGCGAGTACACTCCCTCCCAACCGATCTTTTCCGGCGCCCAAATCAATTAACCATAAATCGGTCGGTTGATCGCCTGTCTGAAGAACAGGAGTCAATGTTTTGCGAACATCGGATACAGCAGCAAATGCGCTGACTATCAAGGACAGCGGAGAGACCACTTTTTGTTGACAGCCGTGCTCATCCTGCCATACCGTTTTCATTGACATCGAATCCTTGCCCACTGGAATTGAAATCCCCAACTGCGGGCACAATTCCATGCCAATGGCGCGAACGGTGTGATAAAGCCGGGCATCATGACCTTCTTCGCCAGCAGCCACCATCCAGTTTGCTGACAACCTGATTTGCCCGATGTCGTCAATACAGGCGGCGGCAAGGTTGGTAATCGATTCTCCAATCGCCATACGGCCACTGGCTGGCCCATTGATCACCGCGAGAGGGGTTCGTTCGCCAATGGCGAAAGCTTCACCGGCATTACTTCGATAACCTGCACAACTGACCGCGACATCCGACACCGGCACCTGCCATGGACCTACCATCTGATCCCTGGCAACCAGTCCGGTGACACTGCGGTCACCAATGGTAACCAGAAAGGTTTTGTCCGCCACCGCAGGGAAGGCCAACACCCTGTCCACGGCCTCGTCGATGGTGAAGCCGGAGATATCAAATTCGCCAAATGATTTGATTTCGGTGACCGCGTTTCGAAACATTTTCGGCGGTAACCCGAAAAGCACTTCCATCGGCAAGTCAACTGGGGAAACCATATCCCCGGAAGCGTCTGCATCTTGTCCCTCGAAGTACGAATCCGTCAGCCTGAGCGTGGATTCGGTCGTTGCCATGCCCACCCTGGCATACAGACACCGCTCCCGATGGCAAATCTGTTCGAACTCCTGGTATCTGTTCCGGTCGATTGCAAGCACATAACGCTCCTGGGATTCGTTGCACCAGATCTGCATCGGCGACATGCCAGGCTCGGCATTCAATACATCGCGCAACTCGAATCTTCCGCCAGATTCACAATCGTGTACCAGTTCGGGTAGTGCATTGCACAAACCGCCCGCTCCGACATCATGGATAGAAATTATCGGATTGTTTTCGCCCATTGAGCAGCAGGCATCAATCACTTCCTGGCAACGTCGTTGCATTTCCGGGTTGCCGCGCTGCACAGAAGCAAAATCCAGGGATTCGGAGCTGTCCCCGGAAGCAATACTGGATGCCGCTCCACCACCGAGACCAATCAACATGGCTGGCCCGCCAAGGACTACGATGGGCGTGCGGTCAGGTATCGGTTTTTTGACAACATGCCCGGGGCGTATATTGCCCAGCCCTCCTGCGAGCATGATCGGCTTGTGGTAACCGTAACGCTGCCCCGGCTTGTCTGTCGCCTGTTCAAAAGTACGAAAGTAGCCGCATGTATTGGGGCGACCAAACTCATTGTTGAATGCCGCTGCCCCGAGCGGAGCCTCAATCATGATTTGCAGTGGCCCGGCGATGCGCCGTGGTTTTTGCTGCGGCAACTCCCAGGGCTGTGCGAGTTCAGGAAGCCGCAGATGGGATACCGAATAACCGACCAGCCCCGCTTTCGGTTTTCCTCCCCGGCCGGTGGCGCCCTCGTCCCTGATTTCTCCTCCTGAACCTGTGGCGGCGCCGGCAAATGGGGAGATGGCGGTAGGATGGTTATGCGTTTCCACTTTCGCAACGAAGTGTACCGGCTCTTCAACAAACGAATATCGACGCGATACGGGATCCGGGGCAAACCGTTCAGTTTCAGTGCCTTCAAGTACGGCCGAGTTATCTCTGTAGGCCGACAGCGTCCCGCTGCTGTTTTGATTATGAGTATTGCGAATCATCGAAAACAGGGACCTGTCCTGGTCGATACCGTCAATATTCCACTGCGCATTAAAAATCTTGTGCCTGCAATGCTCGGAATTGACCTGGGCAAACATCATCAACTCCACATCGGTGGGATTCCTGCCCAATTCAGCAAACCGCTTCAACAGGTAGACCTGCTCTTCGTCGCTCAGTGCGAAACCAAATTCCCGATTGGCTGACTCAAGAGCCTGTGCGCCCCCTGCCAGCAAATCGATCACCACCAGGGGTGCGGGGGCAGATTGGACGAACAGTGCACAGGTATCCCGCTCACTGTCGAGCAGAGATTCAGTCATTGGATCATAAATCACTCCAACGGCGGATTCCGGGGCCAGATTATCGAGTCCGGTAAACTGCCATTGAATACCGCGCTCAACCCGCCTGATCGAACCCAGACCGCAAAGATGAAATATATCGGTCGCTTTGCTCGACCACGGAGAAATCGTCCCCAGTCGCGGGACGACATACCGCGTCAGTTGTTCGCTCCCTTCTGGCCGGGTTGAAGTGGTCAGCCGGTCACCCGCAGTATCGACATTGAGCAACTGTGCAACAATGTCAACCTGCCCGGATCGAAGCGTTTTACTGTTATCAACAAAGTAATAAAAATGTGCGTCGATGCGGGTACACGAGGGCGCGAATTGCTGAATCCGTACGAGAACTTTTTGATTGCGAAATTCAGATAGCGCATCAGCGCCTGGATAAATCAGCACACAATTAAATCCTTGATAAAGAAATTCCCGGGTCCTGCAATGCCTGACATCGGCTGTTCAGGGTTCAACCGCCTGACGATCGTCCAACACCTGCAGTTGTCATCGCCTCTCTCAGCTGATCATGATACTGTTCAGAGAACTCGGTCAGCGGCAAGCGAATTCCTTTGCCGACATAACCCATTTCATACAAACCCCATTTAGCCGGAATCGGATTGGATTCAAGGAAAAGCGCCTCGTGTAAAGGGTCCAGCCTCCGATTGAGGTCCTCAGCAGCGCCGAAATCACCCTGCAATGCCGCAGTCAGCATTTCATGCATCAACTTTGGCGCAACATTGGCCGTCACCGAAATACAACCATGACCACCGGCCTTGACCAACTCCAGGGCAGTGTCGTCATTACCTGCATAAACAGCAAAGTCCGGGCCACAGCGCTGATTGAAATCCGCCACCCGGGGAATATCCGAAGTGGCATCCTTGATACCCACAATATTGGGGATTGCCGCCAGTTCAACGACCGTATCGTTCAGCATGTCGAGAGAGGTTCGTGACGGAACATTGTAAAGGATTTGCGGAATGTCGACCGCCTCAGCGATAAACTTGAAATGCTGATACAAACCATGTTGAGTCGGCTTGTTGTAGTAGGGAACAACCAGCAGACAGGCGTGAACACCCAGTGTTGCGGCTCTGCTGGTCAACTCCACGGCCTCCGAGGTCGAGTTTCCGCCGGTACCGGCGATGACCGGTAACCTGTCATTGGCAAAATCGACAGTCCTGGAGATAACCTCAATCTGCTCATCAATGGTCAGGGTCGCTGATTCCCCTGTGGTGCCCACAGAAATAATCCCGTCGGTGCCATTTTCGACGTGGAAATCCACCAGTTTCTGAAGGCTGGGGTAATCAACCGAACCATCATCCAGCATCGGCGTAATCAACGCCACCATGCTACCTTTCAGCATTTCTTCCTCAAGCGGATTGAAGTTTCAGGAACGATCATCTTACTGTTTTCAGTGTTGTTAAACAAGCCGTATATCTGCTCTGACCTCAATTCAATTCATCGCTTCGGCCAGCTCGCCCAGGCCGATGCCCCTACCAGTTGTTTCTCAACTCGCGCAGTTTGAGAAATACGGTTTGTGGGTCGGGCGCGTCGCCGATTTCAGGAAATTTCAACTGCAACTGTTCAATCACCTGCGGACTTTGTAATCTGAAAAACGTATTTATTTCCTTTTCCTGCGCCAGGCTGGTCACCAGCGCCTTTTCAGGGTTCTGCTTTTCTGTTTCAGCCAACAGCGATTTCGCGGCCTGATTGTCCGGTTCCCGATCAAGGGTGAATTCGAGGTTAGTATGAAGGTAGTCATGGCCCGGATAGATCAACGTGCTATCGGTTAACTGCACCAACTGTTGTACGAAGGTTTCATAAAGCTCATTCGGGTGACCGCCGTTATGACAGTTTCCGGCGCCTGCATTGAACAGCGTATCGCCACTGAACAGCGCCGGGGTCTGGGTATGGCTCAGCAGGCAGACATGGCTCATCGTGTGTCCCGGCGTGTCCAGCACTTCCAGTTCTACGGTTTTGCCTGCCTTGATGACGTCTCCGGCCTTGAGACCACGGGACATTTCAGGAATCGCTGACCGGGCACGATGATGAGCCAATACCTGTGCGCCGGTGGCGGCCACCATTTTCCGGTTTCCTCCGGTGTGGTCACCATGTTCGTGGGTATTGACAATACCGGTAATATCCCATCCCTGATCTTTCGCATACCCCAGGCACTTTTTGTGATCCAGCGGATCAATTGCCAGCGCTTCGCCCGTTTCCGGACAGGCTATCAGATAATTGAAATTCCGGTAAGCGTTACCAGTCCAGATTTGTTTGATAATCATATTCGTCTCTCATTTTTTCGTCACAATCAGATTTTTGGGTGGATGTCAGTGTTTCGCCGGGTTTCATCCCTGGCGGAGAAAATTACCAACCCATTTCATGATTGTAGCTGAATCGGTATTGTGTTGTTCAAGGGAACGTATTGTGCGCTGGTAGACCTCCTGCCCGATCAGTTCCTTTCTGAATTCTGCCCTGAAGGCACAGAATTCCTTGTTGAATTCCGGATGTCCCTGGATGCCGAGCATTTTGTTGTCCGCAACAATCATGCTGTTGGGGCAAAATTCATTTTCCGCGATGGTTTCAAATCCCGGCGGCACATCCACCACCTGATCCTGATGGATGACAATCAAATTGTACAGGTCACCAACCAAGGGCTCCGACGATGCGTCGGAATCGTTCATCCATGATTTTCTGCCCGTAATTTTTGCTGTCTGGATACCAAAACCCCAGCCGGATTCGGCCTTTTCCGCTCTGCCACCGAGGGTATGGGCAATCAGTTGATGTCCGAAACAGATTCCCACCACGCGAACATTTTCATCCCAGCAATCAACAATAAACCGTTGCAGGGATTTTATCCATGGCAGGTCTTCATACACGCTGTACCGGGACCCGGAAATTACATACCCGTCAAATTTCCCGGGCTGTGGCAGTACTTCACCTTCAAAACATCGAATCTCAGTCAGCCGGATTTTTTCCGAACCCGGATCAAGGGCGTTCTGAAACATTCCGGCATAACTGCCAAATTGCTCACGGTCAGCGTCTTCCACGTCATCACACAGCAGCAGCCCGACATTGAGTGGCGATTGATTCCTCATAGTAATTATGGTTTTACTCCGGCAAGGTATTTTCCTGGTTTCACAGTCCCGCTGACTAGCTCATCAGCCGGGTTGTTCATCACATTGTCAAGCAGCCCCGAGATTTCTTCGATAATCCGGACCGCCAGTCGATACTTGTCGGTTCGGGCAATGGTGGACTTATCCACTTTATCCCTGTTCCTGTTCGCTTCGTTCCTGAAATACAACAACGTGACTGCATTGTCCTCGCTGTCGAATACACTCTCATTGCCAGCAACATCATTGGCAACGATCATATCGACATTCTTTGCCTTCAACTTGTTGTATGCATTATCCACCAGATTCTCGGTTTCAGCGGCGAATCCGACCGTAAAGGGCCTGTTTGCCGATGCCGCCACCTGCGTCAGGATATCCGGATTCCTGATCAGGGTGATGGTTGTCTGCTCGTCGTTCTTTTTAATTTTCTGCGATGCCGCCTGCACCGGACGATAATCTGCTACCGCAGCCACAGAGATAAATATATCTGCTGTATCAACATGTTGCATGACCTGATCACGCATCTGTTCTGCCGAAATCACATTTATTCGCCTGAGTCTGGACGGTGTTTCCAGATTGACCGGGCCGGATATCAGGGTCACTTCAGCGCCGAAGTCGATGGCTGCCTGGGCGACGGAGAACCCCATTTTTCCGGAGCTGCGATTGGTAATTCCCCGTACCGGGTCAATCGCCTCCCAGGTTGGGCCTGCCGTAATCAGAACCGATTTCCCCTCCAGCAACTGCGGGATGCCATCACCGAGTATCTGTTGAGCGATCTGTTCCGGTTCAGTCATCCGCCCCGGACCATTTTCTCCACAGGCCTGATTGCCCTGTGCCGGCCCTATTGTGCGAATTCCCCGTGTTTCCAGCATTTTCAGATTTTCCCGGGTCGCCCGATTCTGCCACATTTGCTGATTCATGGCAGGGGCGATGATCAATTCTGCTTCAGAAGCAAGAATCAGCGCAGACAACAGGTCGTTGGCTTCTCCATGTACCACTTTCGAGATGAAGTTTGCTGTCGCCGGGGCAACGACAATGGTTTCAGCCCATCGCGCCAGTTCGATATGCCCCATACCCGACTCGGCATCAGTGTCCAGCAAATGCTGGAAAACAGGATGCCCGCTGACCGCTTGAAGAGTGAGTGGAGTAATAAACTCCTTCGCCGCCTCAGTCATCACGACGCGCACATCCGCACCCCGTTCCAGCAGTCTTCTGACCAGGTCCGGTGATTTGTAAGCCGCAACCCCGCCTGTCACACCAACCAGAATTCTTTTGTTTCTGCGTATTGCCGCAGCAGCGTTCATAATGTAGAGTCCAGGGTGAAAAAAGAAGCCTCCTAAGCGGGGACTTCTGCCTGCCAGCAACACACTATTTTTGTATAGTTCCTGTGTCGTAGTTCAAGTGTGGAGTTTAACGTATTTATATGGAAATTAATCATGACAATAAAGGAGTGGCCAGAGTTGGAACGGCCGAGAGAGAAACTTTTACATCAAGGCGCGAGTTCACTCAGCGACGCCGAATTGCTCGCCATATTTCTTCGCACCGGCGTGCCCGGAAAATCCGCAGTGGATATCAGCCGGGATCTGATCGGCCAGTTCGGAAATTTGAGAGGGGTGCTGACCGCAAGCCAGGAGCGGATATGCCTGATGCCGGGGCTGGGCCCGGTAAAATTTTCATACATGCAGGCAGCATTGGAATTGGGGCGGCGCTTTCTTGGCGAAAAAATTCAACGCCAGAGCGTGATGACCAACCCTGAGTCGGTCAACGATTTTCTCAGTTTTCATCTGCGCGACCGGGGCCGGGAAATATTTGCGATTCTGTTTCTCGACAGCCGGCATCAGGTAATCAAATACGAAGAATTATTTTATGGCACACTGAGCAGTGCTTCCGTCCATCCACGGGAGGTAATCAAACAGGTCCTGCACCACAACGCAGCCGCGATCATCATTGCCCACAACCACCCGTCAGGTGTTGCCGAACCCAGCCAAAGTGATGCCGACATCACCGTCAAGATTCAAAAGGCGTTACAACTGATCGATGTCAGGCTGCTGGATCACATTATTGTTGGCGACGGGGAATTCGTATCGTTGAGTAACAGAGGCATCATCCAGGGAGGATGACCAATCAACCGGACCGCCTGCATAGCACGCCGTTTCATTTGGTCCGGGTGGTTGTGAAAACAAGCTGCCGAACCCCTGTCTGTGATATCAATAGAATGGACTGGACATGCGGATTTATGGTTATAATTCGCCGTCATTCACGATACTGTTCAGGCCGTTCATGAAATCAAGAGAACGACGAGAAGGCATCACACTGGTCCATACCGGTAGCGGAAAGGGAAAATCCTCCAGCGCATTTGGCGTTGTATTCCGGGCCGCCGGCTGGGGACTGAAAGTCTGCGTGATTCAATTTATAAAAGGCAAATGGAAAACCGGCGAACAGCTCGCCGCAGAAAAATTTGATAACATTGAATGGCATGTGATGGGGGATGGATTTACCTGGGATACCAATAACCCTGAACAGGATATTCAGACCAGCAGGGAAATTTGGGAATTCAGCAAGGAAAAAATCCTCTCCGAAGAGTTTGATCTTGTCGTACTGGATGAAATTAACTACTGTTGCGGTTTTGGCTGGATCACCGGTGAAGAAATTGCAGAATTCATCACCCACCAGAAACCGGGCTGGCTTTACCTCGTCCTGACTGGCAGGGATGCCGCGCCGCAAGTCATCGAAGCAGCCGATACCGTGACTGAAATGAGCAAAATCAAACACGCTTTTGACCAGGGCATCATGGCAGCCCAGGGTGTGGAATTCTAGACTTCGCTACCTCCTGTATCCACAATCCACCCAATGAATCGCTACTCGATATTCAGCCTGATCCGCAATGCGGTAAACTATCACCAGGACTGGCAACGGGCATGGCGCAGCCCAACGCCTAAAAAGGAATATGACGTGGTGATCGTCGGCGGCGGTGGTCATGGTCTGGCAACCGCCTATTATCTGGCCACGGAATGTGGAATCAGCAATGTTGCGGTGATCGAAAAAGGATGGCTTGGAGGCGGCAATACGGGCCGCAACACGACCATCGTGCGCTCCAATTATCTTTGGGATGAATCCGCAGGGATATACGAACATGCAATGAAGCTGTGGGAGGGTCTGAGCCGGACCTTGAACTACAACGTGATGTTTTCCCAGCGTGGACTGCTTCATCTGGCGCACAATGTCCATGACATGCAGGAAATCGGTCGCCGGGGACATGCCATTTTCCTGAACGGAATCGATTCGGAGTTCCTGACCCCGGCCCAGGTAAAACAGATGGTGCCATTCATCAATCTGAATTGCCGCTACCCTGTGATGGGCGCCCTGTTGCAAAAACGCGGAGGAACGGCCCGGCATGACGCAGTAGCCTGGGGTTATGCCAGGGCAGCGGACGCTGCCGGTGTCGACATTATCCAAAACTGTGAAGTAACCGGATTCCGGCAACACGGTAACATCATTCAGGGGGTGGAAACCAGTCATGGTTTCATTGCTGCCAGAAAGGTCGGTTGCGTGGTGGCGGGACATTGCAGCGTGCTTGCCGAAATGGCAGGCTTCCGGTTGCCAGTCGAATCCTTCCCGCTCCAGGCGCTGGTATCCGAACCGGTCAAACCGATCCTCGATTGCGTGGTCATGTCAGGCAGTATTCATGCCTACATCAGCCAGTCCGACAAGGGCGAACTTGTGATCGGCGCCGGCTCGGACGCCTACAACTCCTACTCTCAACGCGGTGGATTTGATGTCATCGAGGAAACGGTTGGTCCTGTGATTGAGCTTTATCCTGTATTTTCGAGAATGAAAATGCTGCGCCAGTGGGGGGGTATCGTCGATGTGACGATTGACCGCTCCCCGTTGATTTCGAAAACCCCGGTTGAAAACCTGTTTTTCAATTGCGGTTGGGGAACAGGTGGATTCAAGGCAACCCCGGGGTCAGGACATGTCTTTGCCCATTCGATTGCCCACGGTGAAATGCACCCGATTGCAGCGCCGTTCTCGATCAACCGGTTCAATACCGGTGCGCTGATTGACGAAGGCGCTGCGGCAGCGGTGGCACACTGATGTTCATTCTTGACTGCCCCTGGTGCGGCAAACGCGATCAAAGCGAATTTACCGCCCATGGCGAGGCGCATATTTCGCGGCCCGTGCAACCTGAACAATTATCCGAAGAAGAATGGGGGGACTATGTCTTCTTCCGTAAAAACACCAAAGGCGTTCATTACGAAAGATGGGTGCACAGCCATGGATGCAGACGCTGGTTCAATGTCGTCAGGAATACCATTACCGATCAGATTCACGCCACCTACAAGCCCGGCGAACCGCGCCCCAGGGTGAAGGAATGACCGCTTCAGGCAGAACCGGGGAAAATCGACTGGCTGTCGGCGGTCGCATTGACCGCAGCAAAACTATCCGTTTTTACTATGACGGCAAACCCCTGTTGGGATATCCTGGTGACACTCTGGCGTCAGCCCTGCTGGCGAATGGCATTCATCTGGTGGGCCGCAGTTTCAAATATCATCGGCCACGGGGAATTTACAGCGCTGGCTCCGAAGAGCCGAATGCACTGGTGCAACTCGAATCAGGGGCGCATACCATCCCCAACATGCGTGCCACCGAGGTGGAGCTGTACGAAGGACTCAGCGCCGCCTCGCAAAATTGCTGGCCATCGGTAAAATTTGATCTGGGGGCGATCAGCTCACGACTGTCCCGGTTGCTTCCAGCCGGTTTCTACTACAAAACGTTCATGTGGCCGGCATCAATGTGGATGACCTATGAGAAATACATCCGCAAGGCTGCCGGGCTGGGAAAATCTCCGCTGGCAATCGACCCTGATTTTTATGACAAGACCTATGCACATTGCGATGTGCTGGTAACAGGAGGCGGTCCGGCCGGTATTCAGGCTGCCTCGGCGGCAGCACAGACAAGCGCGAAAGTCATTCTGCTGGACGAGAAAAATGAATTCGGCGGGTCGCTGTTGAGCGAAAACACGGCAACCATCGGTGGTGGCGGCGCTATTGAATGGGTCGCCGACCGCATCGCCCGGCTTGAAGCGCTGAACAATGTAACCCTGCTGCCGCGAACGACGCTGACCGGTTACTACGACTATAACTTTCTGGTGGCCAATCAAAAGGTGGGCAAGCATCTCGGCCCGGCCAGCGTCGGCAAATCTCCCCGCGAAAGACTGTGGAAAATCCGTGCGAAACAGGTTGTCATCGCAACCGGTGCGATTGAACGTCCATTGGTGTTCGCCGATAACGACCGGCCCGGAGTGATGCTGTCGAGCGCAATTCGCAGTTACATCAATCGCTATGCCGTATTGCCGGGAAGAAATATTGCATTGCTGACCAACAACGACAACGCCTGGCAGACAGCGCTTGATGCACAGGCTGCGGGCGCAAGGGTATGCATAATCGACATCAGGGAAAATCCCACAGGTGAACTTGCGGAACGGGTAAAAAACAAGGGGATCACCATCCACCCTGGCAAAACCATTGTCGG
This sequence comes from Arenicellales bacterium, assembly GCA_963663315.1. Classification (GTDB taxonomy): domain Bacteria; phylum Pseudomonadota; class Gammaproteobacteria; order Arenicellales; family Poriferihabitantaceae. The sequence continues at coordinate 2,071,431 of OY760176.1, forward strand.
AGTCAACTATGCCAGGGGCAAAATCAGGGGGATCGAAATCATGGCGCTCAGCGAGGATGGGGCATCGGTGACTGGCCACAAACAACGTTTATCCTGCGATTTGATCGGAGTTGCAGGAGGATGGACACCGACTGTTCATTTATACAGTCAAGCGAAGGGAAAACTCAAATATCTGGACGATCTGCACTGCTTTGTTGCCGATCGAATGTCTGCCAGTAACTCAGCCATCATGGCTGGCGCCTGCAATGCCGACTATCTCCTGGAGGACTGCCTCAGCGAGGGATTCAAGGCAGGGTGCAGGGCAGCCATGGGCGCAGGATTCGAGACTAAGTCTTCGCAATCTCCGATACCCGAAGTCAGTGCCATGGAAGCGAACCTGTCTGAATCATCCGGGGGATTGCGCCCATTGTGGATACTGCCGTCTGATCACCCGATCGGTCAGGGAAAGAAAAAGCATTTTCATGAACTCCACAATGATTCGACCGTGGCCGACATTCTTCTGGCGGCTCGCGAAGGATACGAATCAGTGGAACACCTTAAACGCTACACCACAACCGGCATGGGAACCGACCAGGGCAAGACTTCGAATCTGAACGCATTGACCGTAATGTCTGAAATTCGCGGCATCCCGGTTCCCGAAGTCGGCACGACCACATATCGCCCACCCTTCACGCCACTGACTTTTGGCAGTATCGTAGGGCATGATCGACGGCAGTTGTTTCTGCAAACCAGAAAAACCCCGATGCACGACTGGCACTACCAGCATGGCGCAGTTTTTGAAGATGTCGGAGACTGGAAGCGACCCCGCTACTTCCCGAAGGCAGGAGAAACCATGCATGACGCAGTTCAGCGTGAATGTATCGCAGTGCGAAAAAGTTGTGGAATACTGGACGCTTCAACGCTTGGCAAGATTGATCTGGCGGGTCGGGATTGCGTCAGGTTGTTGAATATGCTCTATACCAACGACTGGAGCAAACTGGCGCCCGGTCGATGTCGCTATGGTTTGATGCTGGATGAACACGGCATGGTATTTGATGATGGCGTGACCAGTTGCCTCGGCGAGTATCATTACCACATGACCACCACAACCGGGGGCGCTGCACGGGTCATGAACTGGATCGAGGAATGGCTGCAAACCGAATGGCCGGAACTGGAAGTGTATGCGACCAGTGTGACCGAACAACCGGCTGTGGTTGCGTTGAATGGCCCTGATTCCGCCAGGGTGCTTGGCGAACTGGTTGACCTGCCGCTGGACGATCAGTCGTTCCCGTTCATGTCGGTAAGGGAAACCATGATTGCTGGTATTCCTGCCCGGATATTCCGTATCAGCTTTACCGGTGAATTGTCATTCGAGATCAATGTCCCGGCCAGATACGGTCTCGCCGTGTGGACAGCGCTGATGGACGCCGGAGAAAAATACGGAATCTGTCCCTACGGCACAGAGGCAATGCATGTTCTGCGAGCTGAAAAGGGATTCATTATCGCAGGACAGGACACCGATGGCACAGTTACGCCAATGGATCTGGGCATGAACTGGATCGTATCGAAAACCAAGGCCGACTTCCTGGGGAAACGTTCACTTGATCGTTCGGACACCGCCCGACCGGGCAGGAAACTACTGGTCGGCCTGTTGACCGAAGACCCTGATCTGGTACTGCCTGAAGGCGCCCACGTGGTTGAAAAATTAAAGAGCGCCCCACCGATGGATATGCTGGGTCACATCAGTTCCAGCTATATGAGTCCGAATGTGGGCCGGTCTATTGCCCTTGCATTGATCAAGGATGGTTTTAATCGCAAGGGACAGACTCTCAATGTGCCGATGCTCGATGGCAGCGCTCACAAAGTCACCGTGACCGACCCGGTATTTTTGCCCGCAACCGCACAGCTTGCTGTCGATGTCTCGCCAGACAGTTCTGCGTCGGCCAGGCCAATCGACAAAACCGGATTGCAGGTCAGCTCACCCGCGTGCAAACTGATTCCAATTGAAGGCAGAAACAGTCTCAAGGAGGAGCCCTGGTGCGGCAAGATAAATTTGCGCGGCGACCCCGAAAACCCACAGTTTCTGACACATGCAGAGTCCGTACTGGATATCCAACTCCCGCTGACACCCAACACACAACACGCATCAGCGGAGCAGGTCTGTTACTGGACAGGCCCGAATGAATGGTTATTGCATTGCCGGTTGAGTTCAACCGGGTCGATTGTCAAAGCCCTGAAAGCGAAACTCCGGGACACTCATTTCGCAGTGACAGAGGTCACAGATTACTACACAGTCCTGCACCTGGAAGGACCCGATTCCATAGCATTGCTCTCGAAAGCCTGCCCGCTGGATTTGCATCCTCAAGAATTCGCCGTCGGCCACTGCACACAAACCAGATTTGGTCATGCCAGCATACTTCTGCACAAAACAAGTGACTCCCCCGCATTCGACATTCAGGTGCGATGGAGCTACACCGAATATGTCTGGGACTATTTATCAAGCGCCATGCAGGCCGTGTGAATTTGCCGTCATCCTGTTATTTCCCAATTTTATTATACGTACGCCGGGGCGGTTAGAAAATGAATGCATCAGGTTCTACTCGCTTACTTGGCAAAACCGCTCTGGTTACTGGTGGTAAAAGAGGGATAGGCCGCGCGATTGTCGACCGATTCGTAGCAGAAGGTGCAGTGGTGATGACCTGTGGGAGAGGAGAACGTCCAGAAGATCTTCCTGATCCGGTATTCTGGATGACCGCCGATGTTTCTCAAACCACTGAAGTGATCGCCCTGAATCAGCGTTTCAAGGAAATTCTTGGGCCGATGTGTGTGCTTGTCAACAACGCTGGTATACAGCTTGAAAAAAACATACTCGATACAACAGACGAAGACTGGGAGTCTGTGATGGGTGTCAACGCGAAGGGTACGTTTTTAACTTGCCGGGAAATGATACCGGACATGGAAGCGGGCGGCTCGATTATCAATATCGGATCCATCTCCGCAAATTTGGCAGACCCCGGTTTGGCCCTCTACAATGCATCGAAAGGCTTTGTTCATAGTTTGACCCGATCCATCGCCGTGGATCATGGGCCCGCCATTCGTTGCAATGCGATCTCCCCTGGCTGGATTATGACTGAAATGGCGGATGCCGCATTCGACATTGCAGACAACCCCTCCAATGCCAGAAAAGATGCTTTGCAGCGTCATCCAGCCGGACGAATGGGGCTGCCAACTGATATCGCCAGTATGGCCGTATGGCTGGCTTCGAACGAATCCGAATTCGTCACTGGACAATGTTATGTAGTGGACGGAGGATTGACTGCCGCTTCTCCATTAAATCCCTCGTTGTTCTGATGAAGGGATGGGCTATCCGGTCTATTATCCGGTACTGACAACACTGTCAAACCGATTCTATCGCATCCCCTGAAATGCGATTAGAAGGCTTCCCATCAATACCAACAGGTACGGAACCATTCAATGTGACTCGGTAAAATTCTCTATCGAAATCCGTATCGTAAACATCGCGGACAGCCAGGTGTTGTGTTGATCTGTTATCCCAAAAGGCGATACTGCCTTCTTCCCAACGAAAGCGAACGATAAACTCCGCTCGTATACAGTGTTCCCATAGATACTCTAACAACATATCGCTTTCTGTCATTGTTAACCCTGCAATTTCCTTAACGAATTGCTGATTAGCAAACAAAGCATGCTCTCCTGTCTCTGGATGCACTGTTACTATAGGGTGTTCGGTCATTAGAGATTTATCATCAACTTTACGGTTGTAGGATTCGGCATTTTCTCCACCACCCGCCCTCTTGAATTGATGTACGGCACGAAGCGTGGCAAGAAACGCCTGCATCTTAGGTGACAACGCCCGGTAAGCTGCGACCATATTTGTCCATTGGGTGTCACCACCATAGGGTGGTACGACCACCGCTCGAAGGATAGAACCGAAAGGCGGGTTTATTGCCGCTGTGACATCGGTATGCCAATCTGTCCACACTCGCGTGGTCGCGGGACGGTTGGCGGATGCTGTGCGATGTTTCGTTACTGGATAAATTTCGGGATATTCTGCATCATTCCCAAACACGATATGACCTGAAGTCAGCTCGCCGAACTGTCTGCCAAAAGCAATATGCTGTTCATGACTTAACGTCTGATTGCGAAAAAATATTACCTTCCAGGTATTCAGGGCTTCCCTGATTACTGAGATTTGCTCCTCTGTCAGAGGTCTGGATAAATCAACACCGCCAACTTCCGCACCTATATGGACGGTCATCGGCTTAACGGTTACTCCGGTATCAGTCATTTTCCCCTTCCTCTTGTTTATCAACGTATTGGATCATTACTCGGTGGTCATCTTAAATAGCTCGCCTGACGATTCTTCCCGTAACGAGCACATATTCCCATCCGGGTCCATGAAATCACCCACTGTCCCCCATATCTCTCTCCTGATTTTTACATCTACGCCTTTTTCGAGAAGCGCCCGTGCCGAGTCATCTACACTTTTCACATTAAATCTCAACCATACTGGATTTTGTGTTGCATTTTTGCCAGACGAAATCGCTTTGCCGCCAGTTTCGATCATGAGATAGGTATTCACACCCAGACTCAACACCGTAAGTTTTGAATGTTCATCGTCAAGGACTCCTGATATTGGAAGGTATAACACATCTGAATAAAATGCTACACATTCATCATACTTCTCTGTACAGAGTATCAAGCCTGTTCTTTCATACTTCATGGTCTTCCCTAAGGGATCTAAAGGATTGTCAGCAGAAATATTTTTTTAAATCACGAAGGAAAAGCTTACCGCGCATACGCTCACTATATGCACCATTCTCAATAAATAGAAGACCTTCGATCCGGTTTTCTGCAACCGAAACGCACAGGAGAATAGAGGCATTGCGGTTCGGGCTTTGGCTGTCGGTTGTGGATTCCCGCTTCCGCGGGAATGACGGAATGGAGACAGGAATGACCGGTGACCGGACAACCACAGGGGGATTGCCCCTACACGGAAATGACAACAGGAGACGCGGGTGTCGGAATCTCACATCCGGCGTACCTCGTGCGCAAGTCAGAACGGCAACTCAAGTCCGGGCCTTACCGAGGTAAACAGATCCCTGAATTTCTGTTGTATCAATGCAAGCTGGTTTTCATTGTCGGCTTCGAATCGCATGATGATGGACGGGGTCGTATTCGAGGCCCTTAGTAAACCGAAGCCATCATCGAAATCAACGCGCAGGCCGTCAATCGTATTTACTGTTGCATCGTCGAAGTGTGCGACCCTGACCAGTTCTTCAACCAGTCGATGATGTTCGCCTTCGTCCATCTCCAAACGCAATTCAGGTGTATTGATGGTATTGGGAATCGAATCGAATATCTCACTGGGATGGGTTTCGCTCCGGGTCAACAGTTCGCATAACCGGGCGCCTGCATAAATTCCATCATCGAAACCGCCCCAGCGATCATTGAAAAAGATATGGCCACTCATTTCCCCGGCCAGAATTGCCCCGGTTTCCTTCAGCTTGCTTTTTATCAGCGAATGACCGGTTTTCCACATGGTGGCCTTGCCTCCATTGCGTTCGATGACTTCCGGCAGTATGCGGGAACACTTGACATCGAAAATGATTTCCGCGCCCCGGTGAAGTTGCAGCAGTTCCTGTGCGAACAACACCATTAGCCGATCAGGCCAGATCACCTCTCCTGTCGCTGAGACAACCCCAAGCCGGTCACCATCGCCATCAAAGGCTATGCCAAAATCGGCATCGTGTTCTTTCACCTTCCCGATCAGATCCTGCAGGTTTTCAGGCTGCCCCGGATCAGGATGATGATTCGGAAAGGTTCCATCCACTTCACAGAACAGTTCAATCACTTCGCAGCCGAGCGCGCGAAATATCCCGGGCGCACTGTCACCGGCTACGCCATTACCACAATCCAGGACCAGTTTGAGCGAACGAGACAGGGAAATATCCTGGATGATTGCATTGCAGTACTGCGGCAATATTTCCTGACGGGTCAACACCCCCTGACCGGCCCTGAAATCGTTGTTCAGGATTCGCCGCCTGATATGTTGAATCGCCTCCCCGGCCAGAGTAGTACCATCAATCATCATTTTCAGGCCGTTGTATTCGGGCGGATTGTGGCTGCCGGTGACCTGCACCCCTGTTCCGGTATTCAATTCAGTGGTGGCAAAATACAGCGCCGGGGTCGGCGCCTGTCCGATTTCAATCACATTGCAGCCGGTCGACAAAATGCCCCGATTCAGGGCTTCCACCAACTCCGGCCCGGTCAACCGGCCATCCCGGCCTGTCACCGAAGTGTTGACGCCCTGGTCGAGCATCTGGCTGCCGAGCGCCTTGCCAATCAATTCGACCACATCCGCGGTTAGCGAAGTGGCAACCACACCGCGAATGTCATAGGCTTTGAAAATCTCTTCCGCCAGTATCACTACAATACCATCTGGAAAGTCAGTGGGGCCAGCCAGTCGGCCAACCTGTCTTATCCCGCTTTATGTATCGCTCGCCTGTCTACTGCGAGCGCTGCTTCGTGAACAGCTTCAGATAATGTAGGGTGGGCGTGAATGGTTCTCGCCAGATCTTCCGAACTGGCCTGATATTCCATGGCCAGTACACACTCATTAATCAGCTCGGAAACATGCGGGCCGATCATGTGCACGCCCAGCAGTCGGTCTGTGCTTTTGTCGGCAACCATTTTGACAAAGCCGTCGGGCTCTTCCATGGCTCGTGCACGGCCATTGGCAGCAAACGGAAACAAACCTGTTTTGACCTGGATTCCCTGCTCCTTCAACTGCTTCTCGGTCTGTCCCACCCAGGCAATTTCAGGTGCGGTATAGATCACCCACGGTACGCAATTGAAATCGACATGGCCCTTTGCACCGGCAATGCGCTCGGCTACAGCCACCCCTTCTTCCGAACTTTTATGGGCCAGCATCGGACCACGGACCGCATCACCAACAGCCCATATATGAGGCTCACTGGTTCTGCATTGATCGTCCACCTCAATGAACCCCCGGCTGTCGATGGCAACGCCACAGTCCGGCGCGATCAGGCCATTGGTTGCCGGCTTTCGTCCGACCGCAACAATCAGTCGATCGACTTCAATCTGAAATGCCTGATCCTGCTGGCGGTAGCTCACCTGCAGGCCGTCGGTTCCTGCATTCGCCCCGTCAACCGTTTCAACCATGGCCCCCAGACGGATATCCAGACCTTGCCGGGTCAGTTGTTTTTTTGCTTCGCGCACGATCTGATGATCCGCTACCGGGAGAAAATCTTCCAGCGCTTCCATGATTATGACCTGCGACCCGAGGCGATTCCATACACTGCCGAGTTCAAGTCCGATTACGCCGGCGCCAATGATTCCCAGTCGGGCGGGCACGTGATCAAAGCTCAACGCCCCAGTCGAGTCCACCACGAACTCATTGTCGAAAGGGAGATTCGGTAATTCAATCGGGACAGAGCCTGGTGCGAGGATAATTTCACGGGCGGTCAGCTTATCGGTCAGGACCCCGTCACGGTCGAGAACATTGACCCTGCCGTTGGTCATCACCTGCCCGAATCCATGAATCGAAGTGACCTTGTTGGCCTTGAATAATTGTGCAATGCCGCCCGTCAGTTGTTTCACGATGTCCCGTTTTCGGGCCTGCATTCTGGCAATATCGATGGACACGTTTTCGGCGGTAATGCCATGGGCGGGAAACTGATGAATAATTTTATGGACTTGTTCGGACGAATCCAGCAATGCCTTGGAAGGGATACAGCCGACATTCAAACAGGCGCCCCCCAGACTGGCTCCACCCGCGGGATTGATCTCGTAGTTGATCTGGTTATCAATGCAGGCGGTATTCAATCCAAGCTGGGCACACCGGATAGCCGCGACATACCCCCCCGGTCCTGCGCCGATCACAATAACATCAAAATCATCCGACATGAATTCGCCCTCCGGGCATGTCAAGCGAGTTTAACAATCGAGCAACAATCTGGCAGGGTCTTCCAGCATGTCTTTGATGGTAACCAGAAACTGAACCGCTTCCTTGCCATCAACAATCCGATGGTCATAGGAGAGCGCCAGATACATCATGGGTCGGATCACCACCTCACCATTTTCCACCATCGGACGTTGTTGTATCTTGTGCATACCCAGTATGGCGCTTTGCGGTGGATTGACAATCGGAGTGGAAAGCAAAGAGCCGAACACACCGCCATTGGTGATGGTAAAGGTACCACCGGTCAGTTCATCCATGGCGATCTTCCCCTGTTTTGCGCGGGAACCGAATTCCTGTATCTGTTGCTCGATCTGGGCATAATTCATTGATTCGCAGTTTCGCAGCACCGGAACAACAAGCCCCCTTGGAGAAGCTACGGCAATACCGATGTCACAGTAGTTATGTTGAACAATGTCAGTACCCTCTATATAGGAATTGACCAGAGGAAATTTTTGTAATCCGGCCACACTTGCCTTGACGAAAAAGGACATGAACCCGAGGCGGGCGCCATGTTTTTCCACGAAAGCTTCCTTGTATTTTGATCGCAACTCCATCACTGCCTGCATGTTTACTTCGTTGAAGGTAGTCAGCAGGGCTGCATTTTGCTGGGAATGCAGCAACCGACTGGCAATGGTCTGCCGCAGGCGGCTCATCGGCACACGGTTCTGTTGACGCAGGCCGCCTGCAGAATCCGGGACAGGGGACGCGGTCTTGGCGGGCGCAGCAATGAGTTCTGAAGACTTGCCCTGACTGGCATCGCCTGCTGCATCCGTAACACTTCCCTTGTCAGACACTGACCTGTCGGCAGTGGCCATATAATTGAGCACATCTTCCTTGATTATTCGTCCACCGCGACCTGAACCGTTGATCCGTGCCGGGTCCAATCTGTTTTCATCGATCAACCTGCGCACGGCCGGGCTGAGTTTCTGGTCATCATCGGATGGAAGACTTTCGTTTTCCCTGCCGCCCTGCGGCGGACTGTCAGAAACCGGGGTATCGGCTATTGCAGCGTCGATATCAGTGAGAGCCTGCTCAGCCATATCCGTTAAAGCTGCAAGATCGTCCACGTTCGAACCCGTTTCGATACGGGCGAGCACCTGCTCACCCAATACTGTGGCGCCCGTTTGTTCGACGATTTCGCTCAAGATTCCGTCCACAGGCGCCGGTACTTCAAGCACTACTTTATCGGTTTCCACCTCAACCAGTATTTCATCCCTGTATACACGGTCACCTGGCTGCTTGCTCCATTCGAGCAGTAACGCATCGGCTACGGACTCAGGGAGTACCGGCACTTTTATTTCAATGGTCATGATAGATGTCTATCCGAAAATCGTTGCCAGATTCATATACTAAACGTTTACAGCGAGCGCATCCTGAACCACTTTCTGCTGCTGTTTCCGATGGAGCTTGAAGAACCCAACCGCAGGAGATGGAGATCCTTCCCGTCCCACGTAACTCAATGTCTGGTTCTGATTCAATACATTTCTCAGGTAGTAGAAAATCTGATACCAGCAACCCTGATTCTTTGGTTCTTCCTGACACCAGACAATATCTTCGGCGTGAGAATATTTTCCGATTTCTGCCTGCAATTCCTGGCCCGGGAAAGGATGAATCTGCTCCAGGCGAATGATCGCAACATTCTGCTGGTTCCTGTTTCGGCGTTCTTCCAGTATATCGTAGTAAACCTTTCCGCAGCAGATAATGATCTTTTTTACCGAATCCGGGAGCAGTGGATCAATCTCAGGCAATACCGGATAAAACCTGCCTTGAGCCAGATCATCAGGTCCGCATACGGCCAGTTTGTGTCGCAGCAGACTCTTTGGCGTCATCACGATCAATGGCCGCCGAAACGAACGCATCATCTGACGACGCAACATATGAAAAGTCTGCGCGGGAGTCGTAGGTACGCAGACCTGCATATTGTGTTCTGCACAGAGTTGCAGAAACCGTTCCAGCCTGGCTGAAGAATGTTCCGGTCCCTGCCCTTCCATTCCATGGGGTAAAAACAAAACCAGACTGCATATCCTTGACCATTTTGCCTGACCACTGCTGATGAACTGGTCAATGACAACCTGTGCACCATTCACAAAATCACCAAACTGGGCTTCCCAGATAACCAGTGTTCTGGGTTCTGTCGTTGAATAGCCAAACTCGAAGCCAAGCACTGCCTCTTCGGAAAGCAGCGAGTTTATGACCAGAAATTCGCTACTGCTTTTGCCGACATATTGCAGCGGGATATGGGTACGGGGCTGGGATTGATCATGCAGTGTGGCATGTCGATGGGAAAATGTCCCCCGACCTGCATCCTGCCCGGACAACCGAACCCGGTAATTCTGATCAATCAGCGTGGCATAGGTCAATAATTCCGCACAACCCCAATCCATTGGTTTTTCTCCTCTGGTCATCGCGACCCGGTCATCAAGAATACCTTGAACCCGTTTGTGTACGACGAAATCATCCGGAGACCAGGTCAGGATTTCTGCCAGTTCAACCAATCGCTCAGGGTCGACACCGGTATCCACTTCTTCCCGCCAGTCCTCCCCCATATAGGGTTTCCAATCCAGCGTCAACAGGGACTTGTTCGGGTCAATCACCTGACCTGCGACCACATGACCTTCATCCAGCCTGTCCCGGTATTGCTGCACCATCTGATCGGCTTTAGATGGTTCTATCACGCTCTCATCTACCAGTCTTTGCGCGTACAATTGTCGCGGGGTTTTGTGACGCTTGATTTCTCCGTACATGATCGGCTGGGTAACCGCCGGTTCATCGGCTTCATTGTGGCCATGCCTTCGATAGCAAACCATGTCCAGTACGAAATCACCGCCAAATTTCATGCGATATTCCATCGCCACCCGGGCAGCAAAAATAATCGCATCAGGATCATCACCGTTGACATGAAGTATCGGCGCCTGTACCAGTTTTGCGATTTCCGTGCAATAAAGCGTAGAACGTGCATCCAGGGTATTGGTGGTGAAACCAATTTGATTGTTGACGATTATATGAATCGTACCGCCGGTGGAGAATCCTCGTGTAGCAGCCATGTTCAAGGTTTCCATGACCACCCCCTGTCCGGCAAATGCGGCATCCCCATGAATCAGAATTGGGATCACCTGCTTGCGTGCAGTATCCTTGCGTCGTTCCTGACGGGCTCGGACCGAACCCTCTACAACAGGACTGATGATCTCCAGGTGGGATGGATTAAAGGATAGTGCGAGATGTACATTGCCACCCGCGGTCATGATATCCGAAGATGCTCCCTGATGATATTTCACATCGCCGGTCCGGGTATCCGCACAGTCAGTTTCATACTCACCGTCGAATTCGCTGAACAATTCGCTGGGAGCCTTGCCCAGAATATTGACCAGTACATTCAATCGTCCACGATGAGCCATTCCAATCACCACTTCCTTTACGCCATTGGCGCCAAATTGCTGGATCAAATCCGACAACATCGGAATCAGCGAGTCACCGCCTTCGAGCGAAAAGCGTTTCTGGCCCACGTATCTGGTATGCAGATACTTTTCCAATCCTTCTGCCGCGGTCAGGCGCTCCAATATCCCTATGCGGAGATCATCCGGATAGCGCGGTCCTCGGGATTCAATCTCCACCTGTCGCTGTAGCCACATCCGTTTTTCCAGGGAATGCAGATACCTGATTTCGTAACCAATGGAACCACAATAGGTCTCCTGCAGAAAATTGAGAATCTCGCGCAAGGTCATTCGTCCGCCCTCGGCCAGATCTCCGATGTCAAACTCGGTATCAAGATCCTGCGCACTGAGATCAAAGCGTTCGAGTTCAATTTCTTCAGCGCTGCCTCTCGGCATCACACCAATCGGGTCAACATCTGCCCGCAAATGACCCAGTGAGCGATAGGCCATGATCAGCTTGGAAACCTGGGCCTGTTTATGTTCCAGACCCTCGAACCAGGTCTGATACCCGGTTTCCTCGGAAGGATCGAAGCTGAAGATCATTCCCGGTAACGATGAAAACACGGTCTGCCACTGCTTTTGCTGGTCGGACAATGAATCATTCGTGCCCTGCTCCGATATTTCCCGGTACAGGGATTCCAGATAACCGGCGTTACCTCCGCTCAGAAAACTCAAATCTACGTTGTTTGCGCTACCTTTATCGTCAAGGGATTTCATGATGTGGAATGATTATTATCAAATTACCGGGCAGTATAACCACAAGTATACCAAAGCAATTACACTTGACCACTCCGATTTCAGACCTATTGCACTTTTTTAACATGCCATTGCGATACGCAATGATTTTCTGTCAAACCGAAATTCCTGCGTCCCGGCAATCGGCCTTGATGTAAAATCCCCTTCGACTCACTGGTTTCCAACCATCATGACCAGACCGGATTTGAAACAACGCTATAGCAGGCAGACCCGCCTTCCACAGGTCGGCGAAGCGGGGCAGGACATATTGATCAATGCCAAAGTGTTGATTGTCGGTATGGGCGGTCTTGGCTCACCCGTCGCATTGTATCTGGCTGCAGCGGGAACAGGCCACCTTAAGATCGCGGATTTTGATGTGGTGGATGAATCCAATCTGCAACGACAGATTATCCATCAGCATAATGATATCGGTCAACTGAAAACCGAATCCGCGGCTGCTTCATTGCGGGCAATCAATCCGTCCATTCATATCGAAACCCTTGATTATTCGCTCGGTCATGAGGATTTTATCGAGCACTGCGACAATGTCGATCTTATCGTGGATTGTACCGACAACTTCCCGACCCGGTTTATTCTCAATGATGTCTCGCTTGCAACCAGGATACCTCTGGTCTCCGGTGCGGCGATTCGATGGGAAGGTCAGGTCACGACTTTCGACCCGCGTAACGAACACAGCCCATGTTACCGGTGTCTATACCCAAACACCGGAATTGAAAGTGCAACCTGTGCCATGGAAGGTGTGATCGCACCGATCACCGGGGTGATTGGCACGATGCAGGCGATGGAAGCGGTCAATGTCCTGCTCGGGCAGGGTCAACTTCACGGAGTAGTCTGGTTGTTCGACGCTTACACGATGGAATGGCAAAAAATGCAACTGCCCAAAAACCCGGACTGCCCGGCTTGCGGGCGGCCCCGAACAGCCTGACTTGACGGACTGATTGCCAGGGTCCGCTCACGGTGTGACCAGACTGAGCGCCGGGTGTCGGAGTAACCGTTATTTCGCGGGTATGACTTCCCTCGATTCGAGTATTTGCAAAATCATTTCAACGCATCGGTGGACATCATTTTCCGAGGTGTTAACCACCAGTTCGGCATTTTCCGGTTCCTCGTAGGGAGATGAGATACCGGTAAAATCCGGAATTTCACCTTTGCGCGCTCTTTGATACAAGCCTTTCACATCCCTGTTTTCACAAACTTCCAGTGGGCATTGACAATAGATTTCGATAAAATCCTGATCATGGTCGACCATCATTCTGACCCGTTGACGATCAATCCTGAAAGGAGAAATGAATGCGGTCAACGCAATCACCCCTGATTCGATAAACAGTTTTGCCATCTGACCGATCCGGCGAATATTCTCGGTTCGATCACTGTCGGAAAAACCGAGATCACCGCACAAACCATGGCGCACATTGTCACCGTCAAACACGAAAGTCCTGTGCCCTCTTTGATAAAGCACCTCCTCAACTGCGTGCGCGAGGGTGGACTTGCCGCTGCCTGACAGTCCTGTAAACCAGATGATCGCACTGCGGTGACCATTGAGCTGCTGTCGCCGACTTCGGGTTATTGTCGACTGATGCCACACGGCATCGGGCGACCTGGATTGTGGCATGGCGGTCAGGTTGAAATCGTGCTGGCCGTGCCAGCCCGCGCTTTCGCGATGACACAAAGAATTTCAAACATCATGGTTGCACCGACCAGCGCGGTATTACCGCTGGGATCAAATGGTGGCGCCACTTCAACGACATCGCCACCGACCAGATTCAATCCGTCGAGTCCTCTGATCATCATCAGCGCCTCTGCGGTCGAGTAGCCGCCGACTTCCGGGGTGCCGGTGCCCGGTGCGAATACCGGATCGAGAGCATCGACATCGAAGCTGATATAGGTCGGGCCATCACCCACCACTTTTCGCGCTTCTTCAATCACCGCCTTGTAGCCCATCTCGAGATACTCTTCCATATAAATCACCCGCATGCCGGAATCATGGCTGAATTTCCAGACATCGGGATCGTTCAATGATCCGCGAATACCGATCTGTATGGTTCGTTTCGGGTCAAGCAACCCCTCATCGACAGCAATCTTGAAGGGCGCGCCGTGGTGGAACTTCGATCCGAGGTAATCATCTCCGGTATCACAGTGTGCATCGAAATGGACCATACCGACCGACCGGTCCTTCGCCAACGCCCGGAAAATTGGCAGGGTAATGGAATGATCCCCCCCGGCTGAAAGGGGAATGACACCGGCCTCGACCACGCGATGATAAAAAGCCTCGATTTCGTTGTGACTACCTTCAAGGGTAAAGGGTTTTTGTACCCAGGCATCACCAATGTCGCATATTCTGCAAATCTCATGAGGGCTGACACCGGTCGCCTGATTCATTTTTCTGATCAGACTGGACTGGTTGCGGATTTCCCTGGGGCCATGACGGGCTCCCGGTCGATTGGTTACGCCGCCATCAAAGGGAACGCCAATCACACCGATATCGACCTGATTCAGATCCTCACTGTACGGACAACGAAAAAATGTCGGAATTCCGGTATAACGCGGTCGGGTAATGGGGTCTGCATATTCCGGGTAGTCGCTCATTCTGGTATGGTATGGTTTGTTTTGAAGAAGATTCAACGGGGGTGCTATTTTAGTTTACCGGCCCTGCCATATCAATCATCGCATGCAGCAAGACATTGCAGCCGGCTTCCAGATCTTCCGGTGTCGCAGATTCCTCTTCGTTGTGGCTTAATCCGCCCTCGCAAGGCACAAAAATCATTGAGGTTGGAATGCTCTGGCATACCTGGCAGGCATCATGGCCCGCGCCGGAAACGATTTTCTGATGATCGTAGCCGAGCATTTTAACTGCTTTTGATACCACTTCTATACAGCCTTGATCAAACCTGACAGGAGGCTTGTACCAGATTTCTTCGCTTTTGATTTCAAGGTCATGATTTCTGGCGACGGCCTCGACCTGAATCGCCAACGACTCCGCCATTTGTTTCAGCACACCCTCATCGGGGTTACGAATATCGACCGTGAGCGTTACTTCGCCGGCAATGGTATTGCGCGAGTTTGGTGAAACCGAGATTTCTCCCACTGTGCCCACCGCGTCAGGCGCATGTTCGAGTGCAATGCTTTGAACAGCCTGAATCAGAACGGCTGCCCCGGTCAGCGCATCTCTACGCCCGACCATGGGTGTCGGCCCCGCATGAGCATCCTGCCCGCGCAGTGAAATGTCGAACCAGCGCTGGCCCTGCCCCCCGGTAACCACGCCGACCTGATCTCCATCGCGCTCCAGTATCGGCCCCTGTTCTATGTGCGCTTCGAACAGCGCAGCCATCGGGTGGTTGCCGCATTCCTCCAGACCCATGTAACCGATTCTTTCCAGCTCCTGTTTGATGGTCCTGCCATTCGCATCACTGCGCGACCAGGCATATTCCTTTTCGAACAAACCTGCAAAAACTCCCGATGCCACCATCGCAGGGGCAAACCTCGATCCTTCTTCATTGGTCCACATCACAATTTCCACCGGCGCCGTGGTTGCGATGTTGTTTTGATTCAGGGTACGTACCACTTCGAGGCCAGCAAGGACACCATAAACCCCATCGAATTTGCCGCCATGTGGCTGGGTATCGAGGTGACTTCCGGCACAAACAGGGGGCAGTTCGCTATTGGTTCCCGCTCGACGGGCAAATATATTGCCCATGTCATCTATCGTGATGCTGCAGTTTTCTGCTTCACACCATTTTACGAACAGGTCCCGACCCTGCCTGTCTTCATCGGTCAGCGCAAGCCGCCGAGAACCGCCTTTTTCCCCTGGCCCGATCTGCGCCATGGCCATAATACTGCCCCACAAGCGCTGACCGTCGACCCTCAGTTTTTGTGTGGGTGTCATATTCCTGTAGCTTCAGTCAGACGGGTTCCCGCCGCAATGCCTGACACAGGCAGTGCACTCCCCCTCCGCCGAGGGTGTACATCGACATGTCGGGAGCAAATACCTGATAACCCAGCGCACGCATTTTTTCATTCAGCCCGACACTGCCCGACATCGACAATACCTTTTTATTGCCAAGGGAGACAAGGTTAACACCGAGGTCTCTGGCTTCATTGAATCCCACATCGACAAAATCAAAGCCTTTCTTTTTCAGCCAGTCAATCACCCATCCTTCGAGGGCATCCAGACAGGTCACCACGAGTTTCTCGTCGAGTGGAACGACCAAACCATCCATATGAACAAATAGCGCGGGAATCGGCGCCACTTCACAATCCCACCCCTGCGCACGGACAAAACCGGCAACCTGTTCGGAGCCTGCCTGTTCCGAACGCTCTTCGCAGTGACCAATCAAAACCGTACCGGGTTCGAGGATAACGAAGTCTCCGCCTTCAAAATGTCCGGCCGTGACAAATTTCCAGATCGGAATATGGTTCTGCTGATAAAACCGGATTGCGGTGACGTAATCCGCACGGCGGCATTTCAATTGCATGTGGCAAATCAACGCGCCCCACGGCGTCATTGCGCTGGAATCCCGGGCGAAAAAATTCCGATGTAAAACCGGGTCTGCCTCCAGATAGTGACAGGTAACGCCCGCTTCTTCCTCATAGATCCTCACCATTTCCCGATGCTGGCGGAGAGCAAGTTCAAAATCAAATTTGACACCGGTTTTATGCATGTTCCTGAGCGTCCGCCCGATCAGCGGCCCGGCTTCGACCCACTTGAAATAATCGGGTTTGCCCAGCAACACATCGGTCAGAACGCCATAGTCATTGTCGATACCCCAATATTCCAGAGAATGCTGTTTATTTGTCATTATTCTTCAAAACCTGTATTTTCGGATTCAGTACAAATGAAACTCATCAGGAGGGATGAGTGAGTCGCTGATAATACTCCATCGGCATCAGCGAGTCATTCCATAACATACACTGGTAACTTTTACTTCGGCACTTCTGGTAACTTTTACTTTGGTATTGACACTGCTGGCCGCCGGCTGAGCGGGATGCAGCAAGTAATCGGGTTCACAGCTCGCGAACAGGGACGAGGTTCGATCGTCCAGCAGCAGTTCAATACACAGGTTCTCCGCCCTGCTGCTCTCTTGCAAATTATCCCACTCGAACACCCAAACCCTGAACCGAGGCAACTTGCTCGTCAACCTGAGCCCGGCGGAATGAAGTTTCCGGAGAAGAGGGTCCGTGTCAACACCATCCGGCGGCCAGTCTTCGAACGTGAGGATCAATCCCTTTGCTTTGGAACTGCCTGGGTCAAATCCGGGAGGGATTTCATTGGCGAGAAGACCGATAGAGAAGAACACGGACAGTGCAACGACGATGACGAGAATTAGGTTCATCCAGGTTCCTGTCCGCCAACCCTGGAAAGCTGCAAGCTCCCACTGCCTGAAATACCCACCATCACCTCGACCATCAACCTGGCCCCACTTTCTCCATCCTTTTCAATCACTATATTAGTTAGAAACATCTTGTCGTGGTTCATCTCCTGGATAATATATCATCCCCATTTTCTCGCCAAATCATAGTCAATTTTCGATATCTGCGATAGGGTCAAGGAATCAGTAGAGGTTGTCATTCGGATTCTTTTTGCGGAATCGTCTGGATACGCAAAGATATATTCCCACAAAAATAAATATTGATGCGACTACCAACTCAGCCGACAAAACCTCGTTGGCAAAAACAGCGCCGAATATCAGGGCGACTAAAGGAATAAGGTAATTGTTCATCGTGAAGTAAGTAGCTCCTTTGGTGGCTATTAAACCGTACATAATTACAAACGGAATAGCTGTGCTTACAATCCCAAGTGCAATCGTTGCGTACCAGGATTGGGGGCTAAATCCAGAATAATCCGGGTTTTCAAAAATAACAGCGGGTAGCAGAACTATGGCAGCCACTGTGGTTACTGCCGCCGCAACGACTTCCGGCTCTATATCTTTTACCTTTTTCGCAAGAATCGTAGATGCTGCGTAAGCTGCCGCAGCAAGCAACACCGCAAAAGCAGCCGTAATATTGTCTATGTTTTGTACCGATATTTCCGGGTAGTAAATGAACGCCAGTCCAATTAAACCGGAGACAACACCCAGTATTCTGGATTTGTCGATGACCTCATCTTTTGCAAAAAAGAAGGCCAATATGAAGACAAACATCGGCACCATTCCGATTAACAGGCCCGTGAGCCCACTATCAATTGATTTCTCCGCATACGACACAAGGGAAAATGGAATAACATTTCCTACGACTCCCATTGCTACAACAATGCACCAGGATTTAAAGTCGCCACCTGGTTTGATATGACGAATTAATATGTATGCAATCAAGACCAGCGCGGCAATGCCGACCCTTAAGAAGACCAAGGTGAAAACAGGAATCGATTCCACACCAAATTTGATAAACAAAAAGGATGCGCCTCTGCAAACGGCGACCACCACAATAAGCAAAATTGGTATCAGCGCTGGATTCATTACAAACACTCAGCATACGCGCCAGATTGATGTGGATCTCCTTAACATCGCGCCTGCGCTGTGTGGCTCTTGGGAGATGTACACCGACCAAAGCTAACCACAGGCCTATGCCCAAGTTTTCGAACAAAACTCCTTCGTTGGATCCGTAGACCACAATACAAGCGCCAATGCCACAAAATAAAGCTCCTATCCATTGTATTTTTCTCACCCTCTCTTTTTAATGCTCGGGATCTAATCGCTGGTTTAAAGATTTTCATTCAATGAGTTTCGTTTCGACCGCTGTCGAATTGTCCCGCGCAGAGCCTGGCCTCGCCCCCGGTCGGGGCCGGAAATTCATGCCTCTGAACCCCTCGCCCTTTGTCAAGGGGGTACGGTTCGGGCTCTGGATGCCGGTTGTGGATTCCCGCTTTCACGGGAATTGTAAATGTTCAGTCATTCGCTGACAGAATCGAGTGATCACGAAACCCGAACAGAACCCGTGATTTCACATTGGAGAACGATAAAATGACCTTGCCAAACTGTACTAATTTCTATTAAACTCAGGCTACCGGTTAAAGTAATGGAATAACGTGTTATTCGAGTAGCTTGTTTTCTCTTGTATTGATGCTGTTAAAGGGTTGTTAGAGCCGAGAGTAAAATTCAACCACTTTAACCTGTTTAATACGCCATGTAAGCATGGCATATTAAATATAGAACAGCATGTAGCGATACGATAACGTGTCAATTCGATACATAAGATTTTTAAAACCATCAGATTGATTTATGGTAACTATCGCAACATCTGAAACAACGAGCAATGATTCTGCTGGTCACAATAAAAAGATGATAATCGGACAGGTGGCTCTGATATTTCCATTACCGATCTGGATTTTTTAAATCAAAACTATTTACCCAATATTACAAACGGGAGTGCAGAAATGAGAAATTTAAACAAAGCTCAAAGCTCGTCGGAGCGCTGATTGCCAGTGCAATGGGAGTGGGCGGTTCAGTTCAGGCGGCAGAAATTGTTATCGGTGTGCCAAACTGGCCTTCTGTCGCAATGACTGCGGATATCCTTAAGGTGATTATCGAAGACAACTATGGACTCGAAGTAGAATTGCAGAACGGCACCAACCCGGTTATATTCGAAGCAATGGACGGCGGAAGCATGCATGTGCATCCGGAAGTATGGTTGCCTAATCAGACCAATCTCAACAATACCTTCGTCAAGGAAAAAGGCACTGTATCGATGAATCCGAATGGTGTGGGGGCATTTCAGGGGATGTGTGTAACCAAGGCAACGGCAGAAAATACCGGTATCAAGGCACTGTCCGAGTTGGGTGACCCGGATATGGCTGCAAATTTTGACAGGGACAGCAACGGCATGGGAGATGTCTGGATTGGCGCTCCCGGCTGGGCTTCAACCACTATTGAAAAAATTCGCGCAAAAAGTTACGGCTACGATACGACCATGGATCTGCTTGAACTGGATGAAACCCTGGCTTTGGCTGAGGTGGATGCGGCGGTCGCAAAAGGCGAGAACATCGTATTTTTCTGCTATACGCCACATCATATGTTCGCACTGCATGATCTGGTGATTCTTGAAGAAACTCCATTCGACAGTTCACAGTGGACTATCGTTCAGCCAACCGATGATCCTGACTGGCTGGAAAAATCCAGTGCGCCGGTAGCCTGGGATCTTGCCTGGCTGCACATTCACTATGCGACCAGCCTGAATGACACTCATCCTGAAGTGGCTGCATTTCTGTCGTCCGTCAAACTCGATACGGATCTGGTATCCCGTATGACTTACGCTGTCGTTGTCGACAAGGTTGATAACGCCGAGTATGCAAAACAGTGGGTGATGGATAACGCCGACCTTGTAAATTCATGGTTATAGTCAACCACAAAAGGTTGTTTTGAATCGACGGGTGACACAATTATATGTGTCGCCCGTTTTTCTTTCAGGACAGCCAGACTTATCAGTGAGGGACATACCGTGAAAGACGTGAACGAACCAGTCATACGTCTTGATGATGTATGGAAGATATTCGGTGATCGTGCCGATGAGGCCATGCAGGCCGTGAAGAATGAAGGGTTATCAAAACCCGAAGTGCTTGCGAGGTACGGCTGTGTGATCGGTGTCGCAAAGTGTACATTTGAAGTCACTTACGGTGAGATATTCTGTGTAATGGGGTTGTCGGGGTCAGGTAAATCAACCATGGTCCGACATCTCAACCGACTGCTCGAACCTACCGCCGGTCAGATCTATGTGCTCGGCAAGGACATGATGTCATTGAATGCAACCGAGTTGCGCAAAATGAGGGCGGCGCATATCGGTATGGTGTTTCAGCACATGGCGCTGTTCCCGCACCGTACGGTACGCGATAACGTTGCGTTTCCGCTGCAAGTGCAGGGAGAGCCGAAGTCAAGGCGCTGGGAAGAATCGCAGCGTTGTCTCAGTATGGTCAACCTGGATGGATATGAAGACCGTTACCCGAGAGAACTGTCAGGTGGAATGCAACAACGCGTCGGTCTGGCCCGGGCATTGGCTTCTGATCCGGAAGTGTTGTTGATGGACGAGCCATTTTCGGCGCTGGACCCACTGATTCGGCGCCAGTTACAGGAGCAGTTCATGACGTTGTCGGCCGAACTCGGCAAAACAACGGTCTTTATTACCCATGATCTGGATGAAGCCATCAGAATAGGCAACCGGATCGCAATCATGAAGGATGGCGTGATAGTCCAGATTGGAACTCCGGAAGAAATAGTAACCAATCCGATTGATGACTATGTGGCCGATTTCGTCGAGGGCATTTCCACTCTGAAATTGATTTTTGCCCACACAATCATGGTAAAAACAGATGAGTATCAACCGCAGCGGGGTGATGATCTGTCGAAGTCTCTGAGAACATCCCATGATACCGACCTCTCCGGATTGATAGACTTGTCCACAACTACCGATCAACCCATCATCATTACAGATGATGGCAAAGACGTTGGAGTGATCAATAAAACAACACTTCTAAAAGGCATAAAAGGGGGTGACAACTGATGAAAGAAACCGGAATTGTGCCGGAGGCAAACACATTGGGGAGTTCGGTAAGGGATTTTATCGGGTCCAACCATTCCTACTATGAAAAGGAATTTGACAAAATCCAGTCTGCGACGAAATTTCCCTGGAGTTGGAATATGATGGCTGCTTTGGCCGGTCCTTTCTGGGGCGCAGCGAGAGGACTGTGGGGGTATTTCTGGACCTTCATGGTACTCGAAATTCTCGCGCTTGTGCAAATAGGCAAAGGACTGTGGGGTCAGCTTGGGGCAGATAAACTTGCCAGGGCTGAAAAACTGACGGCAAGATATACCGAAACAATAGCCCAGGCGGATGTGGCAAGGGCGGCAGGAGAATCCGGCGCAGATGCCATTTATACGCGCGCTGAAAATCTGAATAAAGTGATCGACCGTCTGATTGACGAGGCCGCTTCGGCCTCCTCAGGGGCGCCTGGCTATCTGCTTGCCGGCATCGTGCTATTTATTGTTTTCAGGGCAGTGCAGGGTTTTTACGCGAATCTCAAATACGAGCAACAATATCTGGCTTGGCGGGCAGAACCGCAAACCACCCTGTCCGGATTCCATTGGTCCTGGGCAGGGTTTGGCGGATTGCTTTGGCTGGCGATCGTTCCCCTGACCCTGTACAAATTTACGGTAGGAAAAATCGCACCTGCCTTGTCGCCTTACGTGGGGCAATTTCCAGTAGAGAAAAAGCAATACTTTTCGCCGATCTCCGTCTGGATGGATGAGGGTTTTGACCACATTTCCCTTAAATTTGGTGACGTTTTCGACGGCGTAGTCGTGGCTATAAGAACCGTGCTGGATGGACTTGAGACGGTATTTGTCGATACCCCCTGGCCGGTTGTAATGACCGTCATTGTAGTTACTGCATGGCGATTGGCCGGCCCCCGGGTTGCAATATTTTCTGCAGCTGCGCTGGCTTATCTCGGCCTGTGTGGTTTATGGGAAACCAGTATGATAACGGTAGCGCTATTGGGGGCAGCCGCCTTTTTATGCCTGCTGATGGGTATTCCTCTCGGAATCTGGTTTGGCAAAAGCAAGCGTGTCTACAATGCCGCCCTTCCGGTTCTGGATTTCATGCAGACCATGCCGGCATTCGTGTACCTGATTCCGATTATCGCTTTCTTCGGCACCGGCAAGCCACCAGGTGTGCTGGCAACCCTGATTTTTGGTATGCCGCCCGTGGTCAGGCTGACCGCTCTCGGAATGCGCGGTGTCCCGGAAAATACCAAGGAAGCAGCAATCGCATTCGGCGCGACAAAGTGGGAACTGATGAGGAATGTTGAAATTCCCCTGGCGATGCCATCAATCATGACCGGAATCAACCAGACCATATTGATGTGTTTGTCGATGGTGGTGATCGCGTCATTGATTGGCGCCAAGGGCCTTGGTCAGGATGTGCTGGTTGCACTGCAATATGCGGCCAAGGGACAGGGAATGCTGGCGGGTCTGGCGATTCTGTTTGTCGCCATGGTGATTGATCGCATCATCCAGGGGCATTATCGCCGGTCTACCCAGGGACGCTGATCCGGGATCGAAAAGAGCTACACGGAAGAAATCAGAAAAACCACAAATAGTACGACCAGCCCGATCGGTATCAGCACCCCGATCCAGTCTTTGGGTGCGTCCCTGTCCTGTTCCAGTCGAGGTTTGATCCGCGGCAGAAACCAGAACAGCAGCAGTACCATAAAAATACCAATTACCACTCTTTCCCAGGTATCCATATTCTGATTACCTGCTGATTATTTCAGGGGGCTCGAAGGCGGTCTGCATCCGGCCCAGTAAACAATATGGATATCAGGATAGGTACGTGTTTTGCCATTGTATTCAAACTCTTTCGTCATCTGGAAATATTACCATTTTGATGCCCGGCTTTCATTACTTTACGAAATGCGATTATGACACTGCAAGAATTGGTGAATTTCCCGTTAAGTAGTATGATTGGTGTTTCCAGAATCAGATTGAGGATAAGGGTTTTGAAAGCACTGGCAGATATTTGTATTATTCCGATCGGAGTCGGGGTATCGGTTTCCGGGCACGTGGTGGCTTGTCAGGAGATTTTTGACGAAACCGGTCTGGATACCCGTTTACACGCATACGGAACCAATGTTGAAGGCGAATGGGATGATGTGATGGCGGCATTGAAACGATGCCATGAAAAGGTTCACGCAATGGGTGCACCCCGGATCAGTACGACCATACGATTGGGAACCCGGGTTGATCGTGAGCAATCGATGCAGGACAAGATTGACAGTGTAATGAACAAGATGAAATAGCGAGTAAAATGAAGAAACATATAATTGCAATAGCAAGCTGGGCCATGGCAATCTGGATGTGCAAGGTGTTCTTGTTCTCAATTCCCTACAAATTTACCGGGCACCCCGACACCCAGCATATATTTAGCACCATAGGCGGCTGGATGTCAGGGATTCTGGGTGAAAGCCTGGGCTCGCTGTTTGCCAGTTTCGGCCCTTATGCCGTGGGCAGTTTCGAGTTGTTGACATCGCTGGTATTGCTGCTCCCTGGATTGATCTGGCTGCTTGCAATAGTCGGTGTTGGTAACGTCGGGGGAGATCCAGTCAGGGCAAAAATTCACCTCATTGGCGGTGCGATGGCCGCTTTCGTCATGGCAGGCGCGGTATTCTTTCACTTGGTCACGCCGCTGGGCATTGTAGTGCTGCATGAAGGTAAATCCGATGGCGGATCCCTGTTCTACGCAGCGCTTTCGATTCTGGTAATGGGTATTGTGATGTTCTTCATAAACGGAAAGCCAGCCCGGTAATGCCTGCAGAAAACCGGATATTCATTTTCTGGCATTAACTTCGGTACACGCTTGTGAAGATTACCGCCGTAATGGTGGCAACCTACATTATCGACTGCTGTCTTATAGGGACAAAACCCTGCAAATATTTTCAGCTTAACTCTCCCTGGTTTAACGAGAACAAGGGAGTGTTTTCGAAAACGGATATGGACAGACTGATTCCCGAACACTGGAGGCTGGAGCAGAATTATGACGATGGCGTGTCGAACCCCGTATCGTTTCCGGTATTTCTGAAACCCGAATGGAGCGAAAACGCGAAAGGAGTCTATCGAGCAGACAACCCGGAAGAACTACGGTTGATTCGTCAGATAATCTCCACATCGACGGCGCCCTATCTGCTGCAACAAGGAGCCAGCCGCAAGCGGGAGTTCGAGATATTCTGTTTGCGGGATTACCGGAACAAGAACCGGTTTTCGGTTTTTTCGATTACTGAAACAATCAATCGCAGGGAACTAAACCCGATAAACAGTATCAATAACCCGGATACGCACTATCGGGATCTGACAGATCAATTCACCGAAGAGCAGAAAAAGGCCGTGTATAGCATACTGAATCAGATTGGCTCGTTCGCGATATCACGACTGAGCGTTCGCGCTGATTCGCCGGAACAACTGGTGGCCGGGAACTTCCAGGTGATTGAGCTGAATTTGTTTACGCCGATGCCGATTCATATGCTGGACCCAAGGTATAAAATCCGGGATCTGTGGAAAATGATTCGTCGATACATGATGTTTCTTGCGCGCCTGACCCGGGTTCGGGAAATGCATCTTGTGGAAAAACCGGTTTATACCCGAATCATGTCCTACAACCGGAAAAGCGCTTTCGCCAAATTTACAAGGGGAAAAATATGAGGAAGTTGAAAGCAATGATCTACGCATGGATCAGTGAGCGATACATGCATGATTGTAGTAATTTCAATACGCTGGCTGTACGCAAAGGCTGTAGATCGAAAGCCCAGGGGCGGGCGATTTTCGAAAATAACAACGTTCCACATGCGCGCGGCATGGTTTTCTTCTGGCCTTGGTCCGCGCACCGGTTTGCCCGTCGGCACGGCTTTCCACTGGTGATCAAACCGAATGTGAGCGGCTACTCACGCGGCAGTTATTTCCCGATACGAAATTACCGGGAACTCTATCAGGCGATTTTCCGGGCAAAGATCTGGTGGCCAATGACGATGATAGAACAGTACCTCAAGGGAGCCAACTATCGGGTTTTGACTGAAGGCAACGGGCTGATTTCCGTGATTCGTCGATATCCACCGTTTGTCACAGGCAACGGGCAGGACACCATAGAAGTACTGATCGATAAGGAGAACGCGATTCGCAGGGAAATGAATCTGCATCCGACCATTTTCCCAGTATCGAAAAACCGGAATGCAATCCGGCATCTGCGAAAACAGAATCTCGGCCTGTCATCCATTCCCTGGGAAGGTCAGCAAGTCGAAATTTTTCACCGGGTTGCACTGGCGCCCGGAGGTGTGGTCGAAACTATAGATCAGAACACCATCGCCGAAGAAAACAAGATACTATTCATGGATGTCGTCAAAATGTTCGGCGCCAATGTACTCGGTATTGATGTGATATTTGAAAAAGGGATCGAAATCCCTCATTCAGAACAAAAATGCATTTTTATCGAGGTCAATTCCCGGCCTTATATCAAGATGCACCATTATCCGCGATACGGCAAGGTCGAAAACTTCAATCACGCTCTGGCAAAACTGGCAAAACTGGACATCACTGACCAGGACATTTTCTGAAAATGTCGCCCGACAGCCGTACCTTCAATCAGTATCTGGGGCTGCACTCCCTGCTGATTGGCATATTCCCTTTCTATATTCCAGTTTACCTGTGGAATCAGAAGTTTGTCCTGGGGGATATTTCGGTGTTTATCTCGTTGGCCGGAATCGGGTTTTGTTGTGGCTTGTGGGTGTGGGACCGGCTCAGATTGAAAATAAGCCTGGGCCAATTGATTGCGCTGTCATTGATTCTGGAAATCATCCTGCTTTTTAATGTGCATCTGCTGGAAATGAACCGGCCGACATTACTGGTACTGGGCGTAACTTACGGGATCTACAATAGTTTTTACTGGACTACCCTGCGTGCACTGTTTTTTGATTTGATTGATGTTGAATCATCCGGTCGAAAATATGGAAACCTGCAAATTCTCGTTGGCTTTTCGTTGCAGGTCGGTATTCTGATTGGCGGCTTTCTGCTGGAAACAACCAGTCTCATCTATATGCTGATCGTGTCCGCAGTGGTTGCAGTGATCGGATATTTCGTTGTCACCTGGAATCGACCGGGCTATCCGATCATCCTGTCCCAGCATGACTGTTTGAGTCTGAAAGATGTAGTCCGGTTCAAGGATAATGAAAACTCACGGCTGATATTCCTGCTGGACGGCTTTTTTCTTTTTGCAGAGAGTTTCTACTGGGTAATCACACTGTTTTTGCTGGTCCACGAAAGTTTCTCCCGACTCGGCATCATGGTGCTTTCACTGGCCATTATTTTCGGCATTATCTTCTATTTGCTGAAAAACACCATTGATCGACTGGGGCGTAATCGAGTATATCGGTTCGCGGTTATTTTATATGCGTTGTCCTGGGCGTTCAGGGCGTTGACCGACGACACTCTGAGCCTGGAAGTGCTCTATCTGTTCCTGGTGGTTATTACTTTTTGTACCGTCTTTTTCAGACTCACCATGAACAAGCGATTCTATGATCTGGCAAAACTGACCTGCTCGCACGATTATCTTGTCTTGAAAAGCTACTATTCCCAAGCGGCGATTGTCGTCATTTTTGGCCTGATGGGTTACTGGTTGCACAGTATCGAACCCGGCGCCTGGTCATTGACTCCGATTTACTGGATATCCACCGTCTTTGCGCTGATTTACCTGATTTACGGAATGCGGCGCTACAGCCAGTAGACCTCGTCGGGTCGTCCAGGGTCAAAATCTGCCGTGAACTGCGTTGGCGGCCACTTCGCTATACGATTTAGCATCGAAAGCGATAGGATTGGTGCCAGCTGAAGGGTCAGCAACCGCCATTTCACCAATTTCATCGATTCGATCATCGCCAATATTGATCTCCTGCAAGGTGTTCGGAATACCAATGCTGCCGCGCAATTCCATGACCCAATCGAGAAATGGATCAAATCCCGGTTTAAGTCCAAGATAGCGGGAAAGCCTCGCAACCGGTTCCAGAATGGCGGATCTATTGGCTATCAGCACATAGGGCATCAGGATGGCATTAAGCGTTCCATGATGTGCGTCATAAATCGCCCCCAATGGATGGGCAAGCGCATGCATGGCGCCGAGACCACGCTGAAATGCGGTCGCCCCCATTGAAGATGCCACCAGCATCCGGGTTCTCGCTTCGATATCATCACCATGGGCAACCGCAACAGGCAGATATTCCTTGATAAGACGAATGCCTTCCACCGCAATCCCTTCGGCCATCGGATGAAACAGTGGAGAACAAAATGCCTCAAGGTTATGGGACAGTGCGTCCATGCCTGTCGCTGCGGTCAGCATCGGCGGCAGACCGACGGTCAGTTCGGGATCCAGTATCACACAATCCGGGCACATGTCGGGATGAAATACGATGACTTTACGATGCTCGTCCTGTTTGACAATGACCGCGGCACGACCTACTTCCGAGCCGGTACCTGCGGTAGTGGGAATGGCCACGACCGGAGCAATCCTGCTGGCATCTGCACGAGTCCAGTTATCGCCTGTGTCTTCCAGATCCCACAAACTGCATTCCTGCCCGGCGATAACGGCAATTGCCTTTCCGGCATCCAGTCCGCTGCCACCCCCCAGGGCAATAACACTGTCATGCTTCCCGGCCTTGTATGCGGCAACACCATCGCTGACATTCTCCCCGGAAGGGTTGGGTTTGACATCACTGAAAATCCGAATTCTCAACCCGGCGTGATGGCAGATATCGACGATTTCCCGGACCATCGGTAATGCGGCGACACCCGGGTCGGTGACCAGCAGCGGCGCAGCCATATCGTATGTTTTGCAGACTTCGGCTATTTCATTGACACGTCCGGCGCCGACTCGCATGGCGGTAGGGTAGTTCCAGTTTATGTTTATGTTCATGTTCATGGCTTGTTCGACAGGTACTGGACAGGGTCGGTTGCTCTGGTCAGAAAGTGAATGTCAATCCAGGGTGATCGAAAGCGGGCAGTGGTCCGACCCCATCTGGTCATTCAGATACTCAACCTGATTCACCCGTTTCATATCGGATTGATCCATCAGGAAATAATCAATGCGCCAGCCGACATTGCGCATCCGCCCGCGGGAAATCATGTGCCACCAGGAATACACGTTGGCAACACCGGGGTTTCTCTCTCTCCAGACATCCACCCAGCCGTCTTCGACCAGACCATCCATCCAGGCGCGTTCTCTCGGATGAAAGCCGATTTTACCATCGTTCTCTTTTGGGCGCGCGAGATCGATTTCCTTGTGGGCCACATTCATGTCTCCGCCAACCAGCACCACCCGACCCTGTTTACGCAGTCCGGACATACAGGCGTGAATGCGGTCATAAAACACCAGCTTTTCCTGCCAGGCTTGCTCGCTCTTGCCGCCGTTCGGAAAATAGATCGAAAACAGGTCCCAGTGATCTTCGCGCAAAGTAAAGGAAAAGTGACAAATCCGGCCTTCGTCTGCATTCGGCGCTCCCGGCGCCGCAGTCGTGAACTCGGCTCCTTCAAGCTGTTCATGCAGGGATTTCTTCACCCACAACGATGTACCTGCATAACCCTTTTTCTGTGCACTGCTGTAGTGCTGGTGATAGTCGTCGTGCGTGGTCAAAAACGGGCTGAATTGATCTCTAGACCCCTTGATCTCCTGAATCATGAATATATCAGGATCATGGTTTGTGATAAAGTTCTGGATTTCCCCCTTGCGTTCGACTGCACGGATGCCATTCACATTCCAGGTAATAATCTTCAATTTTCCAGGCACGCTGTTGAAAACGCAGATTGTACACAGCGAATGCGACAACGGATATACCCGAATAGTAGAAAGCCGGATAATATGCTATCTTCAACACGCCGGGGGAAATCCGGACCGAGTCAAACCGCCTTCGGATGAGAAAGCACACAATCAAGAGTATGTCGTTAAAGATAAATAGCAAGTTGCCTGACGCAGGAACAACCATTTTCACAATCATGTCGAATATGGCGCAGGATCATGGAGCGATCAATCTGTCCCAGGGGTTTCCGGATTTTGAACCCGATGAAGGTCTGATCAATCGCGTCGAACATCATCTGCGCAACGGCAAGAATCAATATCCGCCGATGATTGGCATACCCGAGTTACGTGCGGGCATTTCCGGCAAGCTGAAAATCAACAGTCAGATTGATGTTGACAGTGAATCGGAGATCACCGTAACCAGTGGCGCAACCGAAGCTCTGTATTGTGCGATCCAGTGCATCGTGCGACCCGGCGATGAAGTCATCGTCTTTGACCCGGCTTACGATTCCTACGAACCCGCAGTTTCCCTGGCCGGAGGCAAAACCATCCACATCCCGATGACCCTGCCAGACTACGGTATTGATTGGCAGGCAGTGCAACAAAAACTCAACAGTAACACGCGCCTGATTATTATCAACTCGCCGCATAATCCGAGCAGCAGCATATTGAAACGGGAAGATCTCGATAATCTGGCCGCGGCAATACGCCCATTGAATTGTTTTGTGCTCAGCGATGAAGTGTATGAGCACATTATTTTTGATGGCAGGGCGCATGTCAGCGTACTGACTCATGATGAGCTCCGGGAGAGATCAATGGCGGTCTTTTCCTTCGGTAAAACCTATCACGTGACCGGCTGGAAGATCGGGTATTGCATCGCCCCTGCTGAACTGACCGTGGAGTTTCGAAAGATTCATCAGTTCAATGTTTTCACCACGTCGACGCCGATGCAGTGGGCGATAGCGGATTTTCTCGAATCCAACCCGCAGAACTATCAGCAACTCAGTGCGTTTTATCAACAAAAACGGGACTTGTTCTGTCGGTTGATCGAAGACTCGAGGTTCAAGCTGCTGCCTTCGGCCGGTACTTACTTTCAACTTGCTGATTACAGCCGGATTTCGGATCAGACAGATACCGATTTCGCCAACTGGATGACTCAGAAAAAAGGGGTGGCGGTGATTCCGTTGTCACCGTTCTACGAGGAGCCACCGGACAACAGGATAGTTCGATTCTGTTTTGCCAAGCAGGACGAGACCCTGAAACAGGCCGCAGACATTATCAATACCCTGTAAGATTGCTGACTGCGCTTTGAAAATAACAGGCTTTTAGAAAAGTGACTGCTGCTCTCAAGGTTTCCATTGTTCAGGACGAGATAAGCTGGCAGGACCCGGCGGCGAATCGGGTTCGTTACCAGCAGCATTTCAATACCCTGGGAAATACCGATCTGGTGGTGTTGCCTGAATTTTTCAGCACCGGGTTCTATCTCGACCCGGCCGAAAAGTATGAAACCATGTGCGGAAAAACGGTGGCCTGGATGATCGAATCGGCGAAGTCGATGGGGGCAGTGATCACGGGCAGTCTGGTGATCAGGCTGGAGGATAAGTTTGTCAACAGGATGATCTGGGCACGCCCCGATGGCAGCCTGGACTGGTACGACAAACGCCACCTGTTTCGCTTCGGTGGCGAACATCACAACTATTCCGGCGGCCATGTACGCACGATTTTTGAATTGAATGACTGGCGCGTAGCGCTGTTCGTCTGTTACGACTTGAGGTTCCCTGTATGGAGTCGAAATACCGGAGACTATGATGTGGCGCTTTATGTTGCCAACTGGCCGGATGCCAGACAATATGCCTGGGATACACTGCTGCGAGCACGCGCCATTGAAAATCAGGTCTATGTACTCGGTGTAAACAGATTGGGCGCCAATCCACTCGGAGATACCTTTTCCGGGGGCAGTGCGATTCTTGATTATCTCGGACAACCGATTGTAGATTGCGAGGATCGGCTACAAACCGCAAGTGCAGAACTTTCGATCACGGCATTGAAGAAATTTCGTCAATTCTTCCCCGCTTCGATGGATCAGGATAGCTTTGAGATCAGGCTCCCGGATTAACCGTTTCAGATTTACATTTAACATTAACACGTTGGCTGTTTGCGCTGATATACGCCTTGTCAGCCACACCATTTTGGAGATCCTATATGTTGGAAATCTTGGGCAGGAAAAATTCCAGTAACGTTATCCCGGTCATGTGGACTGTCGGTGAGTTGCAACTTGAACACGTCCGACACAACATTGGCGGCACATTTGGCGGGCTGGATTCGAATGAATACGGTGCAATCAATCCTAACCGTCTGGTTCCTGCCATGAACGATAACGGCTTTATCCTGTGGGAGTCCAATTCCATTATTCGATACCTGTGCAAGCAATACGGCAACGGCTTCCTGTATCCCGGGGACCCACAGCAGTGTGCGCTGGCAGACCAATGGATGGAGTGGTTAAAATCGACTGTAATGCCGAGCATTTTTCCCGCATTCTGGGGCTTGATTCGAACGCCGAAAAAAGAACAGAACCATGAGCAGATCAGTGCAAGCGCCCGGCTCACGGGGGAAAAACTGGGAATTCTTGACCACCACCTCGAAAACAGGCAATTCGTCCTGGGCGATGATTTCACCATGGCGGACATCCCGCTTGGGGCCATCCTGTATCGCTATTACCACCTGAATATGGAGCACCCGTCCCTACCCAACATTGGAGCCTGGTACAGCCGGCTGCAACAGCGGAACGCTTACCGGACCCATGTCATGATTCCATTCGGAAGTTCCCTTAAAGAGTGGCTTGAGCTGGAAAAGGCAGGAGCCTGAGAGATCAAATCCATACCCCGCGAACGTCTCTCCCCAGGGGGCGTTCGCTACTGGTCAGTCAGGTAAAATCCCGCGGAATCACTTTCTCCCAGCTTCGCCGGTTGAATTCAACATCGCCTGCATAAGCGGTCACCGTTGCCTGCAGATAATAGTTTTCTGCATCGCACTGGTAACTGCTTTCGCAAACCGTCCGAATCTGCCAGTCATCCCTTTGCATATAACAGATGAAAGCGCTGGTTGCCTTTGAAGTCAATGGGTCGTCAGGACAAATACTCCAGATGTCCTCGTGGGTATATCGTGTCCTCATACCATGGCCTGCCACCTGATAATCGCCGGAATCATCGTAAACCTGGAAATGGGTCATATTCCGCTGTAAATCCTTTTCCACCGAGCGCGCGTAATCGGGCTGGCGGTAATACTTGTAATCCGGTCTTGGGTCAGCATCCGGCTCGGCAGGCTTGATGCAGTCGTTTCCCTGTCGAACCGGCAGTTCCAGAAAAGAAGCCTGACCCGGTTTGATACTCGCGGTAACCACCGCAGACGGCGGCATCACCATCGGCCAGTATGCAGTCGAGATCGAT
The DNA here is from genome assembly GCA_963663315.1 of Arenicellales bacterium. Taxonomy (GTDB): domain Bacteria; phylum Pseudomonadota; class Gammaproteobacteria; order Arenicellales; family Poriferihabitantaceae. The sequence goes on from OY760176.1 coordinate 2,104,349, forward strand.
ATTCGCAGTTTGTGATTCTCCGGGAAACGATAGCCGCATTCGTCGAGAAGCAGTTCCACATCTTCATATTCTCCGGGATGCATGGCAACCGGATTTTCATTTCCCGAGCGATGCGCAAGATTCAGCACACCCCAGCTTACCCGGTGACTGAGTCCATCAGGGTGCACATCACTCAGCCTGACCGCGATATTGCCAATCGGTTTATCAATCGACAGCCTCAGAAATATCCTGGGACGACCCAGAATATCGACGGATTGATCCAATACTTCGGTTTCAAAAACCAGGGATCCCGCATCGTCGATACGCTGGTCTCCCGACAGTTCTGAATCGGGCTTGAGCGGGAACGCCTCCCCACAGGCAACCCCGCAATCCTGGGGAGAGCATATCGACATCACGCCAGCGTTTTGCGGCTGGCTTTTCAGGGCATGATCGGCTGTCAGGTAAAGTGTGGTTGTTGAAATGTTTGCTGACGGCCAATTGTCTTCGGCTACCCAGCGGCCCGGTTCGAAATCACGGTATCCTCCAGGGCGCACGCCTTCTGAGATATAGGCAATATAGGCCGGGGTCTGCATGGCCTGACTATCCTGCCCTTGTAACCACTGATTCCACCATCGAATGGCCAGTGCAAGAAAATCCATTCTCGGCTTTGGCCATGCAATATGCGGATATTTATGTGTCCACGGACCATTGATCGCCCGTGACAACCGGTTGTTCGCCGCCATCGCAGGAGGGGCGTTGATATACAAATCCGCCCACCCGCTGATAACCAGAGAAGGAATCTTGATATCCTCGTAATCTTCCCCTACCGAACCCTGTTTCCAGTATTCATCCCGGCGCTGGTGAGCCAGCCAGATTTCCATCGGATATGGCTGGGTATCCAGTCGATGCTTCCACATTTCCTTCCACCTGTCGCCCACCAGCAAAGGATCCGGCGGACGGGAGGTATAACACAGCATCGTGCTGGACCACATGAAATTAGAATAAAGATGACACCCGTTTTTGTAATGAATATCATCATTATAGCGATCTACAGTAGTACCCACTGCGATCACCGCCTTTAAGGGTGCGGGTTGAAGCGCGGCAACCTGGAGGCTGTTGAATCCGCCCCAGGAAATACCCATCATGCCGAGGTTGCCATCGCACCAGGGTTGATTTGCGATCCAGTCAATGACCTCAAGCGCATCGGCGAGTTCGCGGGGCGAATATTCATCATCAAAATCACCATCGGATTCACCCGTTCCGGAAATATCGACCCTCACACCGGCGTATCCAGCCTCAGCAAATACCGGATAATTGCCTTCATCCCTGTACGCGGTTCCATCCCGCTTGCGGTAAGGCAGATATTCGAGAATCGCCGGAACCGGGGAGCCTGAGGCGCCATCGGGGAGCCAGATGCGGGCAGACAGGTTACGCCCGTCGTCAAGCGGGATAAAAACATTTTCGAGTTCCGTTACAGGCATAGTCAGGATTCGGACTGTCGGGCTGACACTCGCGACAGTATACTTATATACCGGCATAATTCCATACAACCCCACATTTAAAGGCACATATAGTGAAAAATATTGATCCAAAAACCGCCCTGGTCACCGGGGCTGGCAGCGGAATCGGTCAGGCAGTAGCGGTCGCTCTGGCAAATGCAGGATACCGGTTGACATTGAACGGCCGTCGTCTTCAGCCACTGGAAGAAACTGCCAGGATGACCGGGCTGTCTGATCATCAAGTCCTCGTAGCTCCTGGAGATGTCTCGGATGCCGATGACGTGCAGCGTATTTTCAGCGCAACAGAAGAAACCTTTGGCAGACTGGACCTGCTTTTCAATAATGCAGGGCGCAGCGCACGCGGGGCGCCGATGGAGGAACTATCCATCGAAGAATGGAAAGCCGTGGTGGATGTCAATCTGACGGGTACATTTCTGTGTACTCAGGCTGCAATCAGAATCATGAAAAACCAGATACCCAAAGGCGGACGAATCATCAACAACGGCTCCATCTCCGCCCATGTGCCGCGACCGTTATCGGCGCCCTACACAGCGACAAAACACGCTGTCAGCGGATTGACGAAGTCCATCTCCCTGGATGGACGGGAGCACTCTATCGTCTGCGGTCAAATCGACATCGGTAATGCCGCTACCGCGATGACCAGAGCCATGACCAGAGGAGTCCCCCAGGCAAACGGGTCAATTGCAGCGGAACCCACCATGAATGCAGACAATGTGGCCAGGGCCGTGGTCTATATGGACAGCCTTCCACTGACTGAAAACGTATTGTTCATGACCGTGATGGCCAATCAAATGCCTTTCGTGGGTCGGGGCTGAGTTGAAACCACAATACGCCAATGCCTGCCTGATCCGACTGATCGCGCACCGGACCCGGGTCAATCGTAGGTGGCCGATGGTGGACTGACCAGAACCTGTCCTTCCGGATGCAGGGGCTTTTGTGCATAACCGTAAATGATTTCAAACGTGATAATCAACTTCTTCCCGTTTTTCATTTGATTCATCAGATGACTTTCAAATTGTTTGAATCGATGCTTGCCAGTCAATGATTTTCTGCGCTCGGTGTGCAGGTTGACAAATCCTTCGCTTCGCAAATCTGCAATCACAGTCATACAATCAGGGTACTCGACCTGTATCCAGTCAGCATCTACAATTGGTTTCTCGAAACCGTTTTTCAGCAGCGTGTCCCCCAGGTGGTGCATGTCGATAAACGGGTGCACATGAGGACAGGAATCCACCCGTTTCCAGGCACGATGAATTTCAGCCAGTGTGTCGGGACCAAATGCAGAAAAACAGAATGCCCCTCCCGGTTTCAAAACCCGTTTCACTTGCCTGAGGAATGTTTCGAACTCAAACCATGTCCCCTGCAAATTACTCACCACACAATCAAACAGGGCTCCAGAGCAGGGCAGATCGACGATTGGGGTGACTGACTCGCTGTTGGACAAACCGGAATCAAACAGACTTGAATACTCAACATATCCAACTTGCGGAAATTCAAAACAGCCGTCTTCAAAATCAATCACCAGAATGGACTCCAGCGATGGCCGTGATAACCTTGCGCGCTCTTCCAGTTCCCTGCGGATGGGTTGTATCAAATACGCCATACCTGCATGGTTCCCGGAAAATTTTCTCCTCGCAATTGTGAATTTTTCCAGATCGAGTTTCAATGTACAGCGATTCCTTAACTAGTAACAGTGGGGCATTGGCAGCAAGCAGAAGGGTCGGCTTTGACGTGCCTGATATGATATTATATCTGCGACTCAGGGTTTACGAGAATAGGTTTACGAGAATATTTTTTAATACCAGTCATTCAAATTGTCCAGTAAAGATCAAAACTCGTTCATCGAACTTTGGCCAGTCACTATTCTTAAGAGCAGGCTGGAAAATTATCAGGCGGTCAATACCGAGCTGATAAGACTGTTCCGCCAGTATCAGAAGGATAATTCGACGGGCCAGGATTCAGGTTTTATCAGCCCGGATAATTTCGCGAATGATATTGATAATCGGGCACTGAATATTCTCAAGTCATTCATTACCGATGGGGTCTATGAAATTTCCAGAACCCTGAACGAAAAGCACTGGAAACATTTTGCGCTGAAATCCCTGAGGGTCGATATGACCGGCATGTGGTTTCAGATGAGTAATGGATTCACATTCCATGAAACCCATGTTCACGGGAATTGTTCGTGGTCCGGTGTGTATTATGTCCAGGCAGGTTCAGCCAGCAAGTCGAACGACGACCGGATGCCAAATGGAATGTTGAACGGTGTAACCCGGTTTTACGGTCAACATCTGGAAGAAAGCGCCGCAGGGCATGGTGATTGGGGCAACTACTATCTTCAGGACTACAATTGGACCAGCTATCCCAAGGACGGTAACCTGATCATTTTTCCTTCATACCTTAAACATATGGCATTTCCCTACAATGGTGAAAAGGACCGGATTATCGTGTCGTTCCATGCCCAGGTAAATTCGGATTCTGAAGTGAAATACGACTACGGTTTTAATTAAAACAAGGAAATTGCAGGGACAAGCGCTTGCCACAAGAACATAAGGGGCGGTAGATCCTCGTTGGTAATCCGCTTTTAACTAGTATAGGATGGATGTCCAAATTGGCCGGGATAGCGAATTATTTGATGTCATTAATAAAAAATTGCTGACTTTGGAGAGAAACATAATTAATTTGAAGATTAATCAAGCCGCACTGACGACCAGCATAATAGTACTGAGCCTGTCAACTCCGATGACACTCACTGCAAGCGCGGATGAAGTAACGATTGCTTCATGGGGTGGCTCCTATCAGGATGCGCAGAGCAAGGCGCTGTTCATGCCCGTAGCTGAAGCGATGGGCATTACCATTAACGAAGAATCCTACAAGGGCATCGGTCAGGTACGCACCAAGGTCGCAGCAGGCGCTGTCCCCTGGGATATCATCGATACGGGTTCAGGCGGTGGTGCACGGGGGTGCGCGGAAGGAATTCTGGTGCCACTGGACTACGACATGATAGACGTATCGAACTTCGTGGCCGATACCACGTTGTCCTGTTGTGTCGGAACAATCGTATTTGCTACTGTGGCGGCCTGGAATACCGATACCTACGGTATGGATGGTCCAAAAAGCTGGGCTGATTTCTGGGACGTGAAAAAATTCCCGGGTACCCGTTCGGTTCGTGGAAAAATGCATGGCATGCTGGAGCCTGCGCTGATGGCTGATGGAGTGCCAATGGATCAGGTTTATTCTGTTTTGGACAGCGAAGAAGGAATTGAGCGTGCGCTGAATAAAATTCGTGAACTCAAGCCCCATATCGCAGTATGGTGGGGAACAAGCGCACAACATGCGCAATTGATGAAAGACGGTGAGGTGGACATGACTACCGGTTGGAATGATCGATTTGACGTTGCCATCGCTGACGGTGCGAAAGCGGCATACAGCTACAACCAGGGTCTGCAGGATTACGATTGCTTCGGTATTCCCAAAGGTGCACCCAACCAGGATCTGGCCATGAAAGTGATCGCCAAAATGAGCGAAGCGGAATATCAGGCAAACATTCCGCAATACATTACTTACGGGCCCACCAACTCCAAAGCATACGAAACCGGCAAGATAGATGATGGGTTGGCTCGTATGCTGCCATCTCATCCTGACAACGCCGGTAGTCTGCTCCCGATCAATCAGGAGTGGTATGCGAAATGGGAGAAAATCGGATCCGAGATGTATCTCGACATGATGACTGAATAAGGAAGATCATCAAGCACAACCCCGTAGTGCAAAAGGCAGCATTGAAAAGTGCTGCCTTTTGCCTGCTTATCCGGTCTCCAACCAATTGAAAGGTGAAGCCGATGACTGACACCGGATCCGCCCGGGCACTGCCTATTCATATCCATTCTGTAACAAAAACCTACGGCAGTATTTTTGCCTTGGACAATGTTGATCTTGATGTCCGAAGCGGTGAATTCCTGATACAACCACCCGCACCACCCAATCACAGGTTGAATCTTATCTCATCACCTGTCAGCGAAACCGAAACATTGTCTCCAGGTTTGAATTTGCCAGCCAATATCTCCTGCGCCAGTTGATTCTCTATGCGCGTTTGTATCGCCCGTCTCAACGGTCGTGCCCCATATACCGGGTCGAAGCCGGTTTCAACCAGCTTGTCCAGCGCCTGGTCAGAGATTTCCATCGTCATGTCCCGCTCAGCGAGGCGATTTTCAAGATACTGAATCTGAATTCGCGCTATTTCCCGAAGCTGATCTATTTGTAACGGATGAAAGACCACCATTTCATCGACACGGTTGATGAATTCCGGGCGAAAGTGTGTCCCAACCACGCCCATCACGGCTTCTTTCATCTCATCATAATTATCCTTTGCGGAGCTGCCATGACTGATTTCCTGAATCATTTGAGACCCCAGGTTTGAGGTCATCACGATTACAGTATTCTTGAAATCAACAGTCCGGCCGTGTCCGTCGGTCAACCGGCCATCATCCAGAACCTGAAGAAGAACATTGAACACATCCCGATGCGCTTTCTCGATCTCGTCAAGCAGGATCACCGCATAGGGGCGGCGTCGGACCGCTTCGGTCAGATATCCGCCTTCTTCATATCCTACATATCCCGGTGGCGCACCAATCAACCGTGCCACAGAATGTCTTTCCATGAACTCCGACATATCCACTCGCACCATGGCCTCTTCGCTGTCAAACAGGAATTCAGCCAATGCCTTGGTCAGTTCAGTTTTCCCCACCCCGGTCGGACCCAGAAATAAAAATGAACCATAAGGCCTGCCCGGATCGGACAACCCTGCCCTTGAACGGCGAATCGTATTGGATACTGCAGTAATCGCCTCGTCCTGACCGACCACACGCTCATGCAGGTTGTTTTCCATCTGCAACAGTTTCTCGCGTTCACCTTCCAGCATTCTGGAAACCGGAATACCGGTCCACATGGCCACCACTTCTGCAATCTCGTCTTCACTCACATGACTGCGCAGCAGAGTCGTTTTCTGTTTGTCGGCCGAATCTGCGGCCTGGATCTGTTTTTCCAGTTCGGGTATTCGCCCGTACTGCAATTCGGACATTCGAGTCAGATCTCCGGCCCGTCGTGCAGCCTCAAGCTCAATACGAACGCGGTCGAGTTCCTCCTTGACGTGCTGACTGCCCTGAACGGCCGACTTCTCTGCATTCCAGATTTCCTCCAGATCGGCGTATTCCCGAGTCTGCCTGCTGATTTCGGTCTCAAGAACATCAAGCCGCTTCAAGGAGGCTTCATCGTTTTCATTCTTCAACGCTTCGCGCTCGATTTTCAATTGAATCAGCCTGCGCTCCAGCTTGTCCATGGATTCCGGCTTGGAATCAATTTCCATACGAATCCGACTCGCCGCCTCATCAATAAGATCAATCGCCTTGTCCGGCAAATTGCGGTCGGTGATATATCGATGGGAAAGCGTTGCTGCCGCAACAATCGCCGGGTCCGTAATATCCACGCCATGATGCACTTCGTAGCGCTCTTTCAGGCCTCGCAGAATGGCGATAGTGTCTTCAACACCCGGTTCGTCTATCAGTACTTTCTGGAATCGACGTTCCAGCGCCGCATCTTTCTCGATATATTGTCGATATTCATTCAGGGTGGTCGCACCGACACAATGCAACTCGCCACGCGCCAGCGCAGGCTTCAACATATTGCCCGCGTCGATTGCGCCTTCAGCTTTGCCCGCACCCACCATGGTATGCAGTTCATCAATGAACAGGATGATCTGCCCTTCCTGTTTCGACAAATCGTTGAGCACCGCTTTCAGGCGTTCTTCGAACTCACCCCGATATTTGGCGCCAGCAAGAAGTGATCCGAAATCAAGCGAAAGCACCCTTTTGTTTCTGACGCCATCCGGCACTTCTCCATCTACGATCCTCTGGGCCAACCCTTCGATGATGGCAGTTTTACCTACCCCCGGCTCGCCGATCAACACCGGGTTGTTTTTGGTCCTTCTCTGGAGAACCTGAATCGCCCGCCGAATCTCATCATCCCGGCCAATCACCGGATCCAATTTGCCCTGCTCGGCACGCTCGGTCACATCGATGGTATATTTTTCCAATGCCTGTCGGTTATCTTCCGAGTTCTCGCTGTCAACAGACTGACCTCCGCGCATCGTGTCAATCGCCTTTTCCAAAGGTGTTGAGGAAGCCCCTGCATTGCGCATCAGCTTTCCGAGCGTGCCCTTGCCATCCACTGCAGCAAGAAGAAATAGTTCACTGGTAATAAATTGATCCTTGCGTTTCTGAGCAAGTCCGTCGCAGACATTGAGCAATTTTGCGAGACTGGCAGATAAATGAACTTCCCCCTGGTTGCCTTCGACCTGGGCAAGTTTATCCAGCGCATCACCCAATGAAGATCTCAACTGGCTGACATTGACATTGCTGCGGGCGAGCAGATGCCTTGCATTACCGCCGTCCTGGTCGAGCAGCGCCAGCATCAAATGCAGGGGTTCTATAATTTGATGGCTGCGCCCGATCGCCAGACTTTCGGCCTCGCCCAGGGCCAATCTGAATTTTGTTGTCAGCTTATCAAATCTCATCACTTGACCTCACCATCACACAGTAATCTCATTTTGCGCGGCTCTTGAAAAGCCTCGCGTTCGATACCGCTTGACTGTCGTCAAGCAGTGCTCCTGTGATCCTTAAATGGGGATAAGTGGCTGATAGTCAAGCAGGGTTTAGTGAGACATATTGACCCAGCAAATCGTAGTCCGTCGAGCCGGTCACCTCGACCCTGACAATGTCGCCGGGCAACAATTCCATATCACAACCCTCGACTTCAACCACGCCATCGACTTCAGGGGCATCTCCCTTGCTTCGACCCAGGGCCTGTTCGCCGTCCACGGTATCGATCATGACTTCAATCTCCTTTCCCACTTTTTGTTGCAGCCGATGGGCTGATATCGCTGCCTGATGCTGCATGAAGGCAGCATGTCGCTCTTGCTTGACCGATTCAGGCACGCGGTCTTCAATTGCATTTGCCGCTGCGCCCTGCACGTCAGAATATTTGAAGCAGCCCGCCCGGTCGATCTGTGCATCATCCAGAAAATCCAGTAATGTTTCAAAGTCCTGATCTGTCTCCCCGGGAAAACCAACAATAAAAGTGCTGCGAATAGTCAGTTCCGGGCAAATCCGGCGCCAGGTTGCGATTCGATTCAACACCTTTTCACTATGCGCCGGTCGCTTCATCGCTTTAAGCACTGATTGGCTTGCGTGCTGAAACGGAATATCGAGATAAGGCAGCAGCAAACCATCGGCCATCAGTGGTATCAGATGATCGACATGAGGGTACGGGTAGATATAGTGCAATCGCACCCAGACCCCCAATCGACCCAGTGCTTCCGTTAAATCCTGGATGTGCGACCTGATCGGCCTGGCGCCGTGAAATGACGTCCGGTATTTCAAGTCCAGGCCATAAGCGCTGGTGTCCTGGGAAACGATCAGCAACTCCCGCACCCCGGCGCTGATCAGCGCTTCGGCTTCAGCTATCACATCACAGGCTGGCCGACTATTGAGCTTCCCCCGCATTTGCGGAATAATGCAAAACGAACAACGATGGTTGCAACCCTCCGATATCTTCAGATACGCATAGTGTCTGGGGGTCAGCTTCAAACCGCCGGGTGGAACCAGATCCTGGAAAGGGTCATGGACCGGGGGCAAGTGCTGATGCACTGCCTGCATGACTTCCTGCGTTGCATCAGGGCCGGTTACCGCAAGCACCTCGGGATGGGCCTGTTTGACGATATCGCCTTTCGCGCCCAGGCATCCGGTAACGATCACCCTGCCATTTTCAGCCAGCGCCTCACCAATGGCTGCCAGTGATTCCTCGATCGCATCATCAATGAAACCGCAGGTGTTGACGATGACCAGGTCCGCATCATCGTATTGCGACGACAATTGATAACCCTGGACGCGCAACTCAGTCAGAATCCGTTCCGAATCCACTGTCGCCTTGGCGCAACCGAGACTGACGAAACCGACCTTGCCCGGCAACCCTGCCGCCATGATCAACCAGCCGCTACGCGGTGACTTTGACACATATTACAGCTTATTTTCCGCGACCAGAAAATAAAGATCCTCGACCTCGGCCGCACCCTGTTTTCTAACTCCCATGGAGCCTAAGGCATAATAGCGGCAGGCCGTAGGTCTGTCTTCATAAACGCTGCAACCCTCCTCCGTCAGGTACACACAGGCAGTAGACCCAGGCCGGGTGGCCAGTTTCAAACCGGGCATATCGTGGGCATCCATTGGAAATGGCACGGTATATTTCGCAACCCACTCAGAAGACGAGATATTTTCCCGCCGCTTCAGTCGTTGGATATCATATGGCATCAAGGTGATGTCGATATTCTTGCAACATTCATTAAAACAGGAAATGTTTTTATGGCAATGAAATTGAATTTCGCTGTCCAGGGTCAATTCAACCGGATTGACAGGGCTTTCATGGGGAATTTCATCTTTGATTTTTTCAAGATCTTCCAGCGACATTTATTGGGCAACTCCGTAGAAACAGATGTAAAATCAACAACACCTGATAATAACGCCTGCACCGTGTTCAGGCAATTTAACTTGGCTGATATGCCGTAATATTTGTCACAATCCACGCTGAATCTGAAATTTCATCTGAATTTGCCCAGTGTTCGAACATTATCCTGTCCACGCGTCGAACGACCCACGCTGATATGCCAACAATATGCCACTTGAAATAATTATTCTCGCAGCCGGACAGGGCACAAGAATGCACTCTGATTTACCAAAGGCGCTTCATCGGGTAGGCGGTAAGCCGATGCTGCAACATCTACTCGAAACGGCAACCGGGCTGAAGCCGGAGCGGATCCATGTTGTCGTCGGGTATGGCAAGGCACAAGTCATATCTGTAATCGAAGAACAATGTCCCTCCCTGATTTCAGACAAACAGCCAAGATGGGTCGAGCAGACCAGGCAGCAGGGAACAGGTCATGCCGTGATGCAGGCATTGCCGGAAATTGCGGGAAATTCATCGGTATTGATCCTTAACGGTGATGTCCCGTTAATTTCTCTGGAAACGCTCAAACGAGTCGTTGCACACGGTGAGAATCTGAACCTGCTCACCGTAGCCCTCGATGATCCTCACGCAATGGGTCGGATTATTCGAAACGACCAGAATGCGATCATCGGCATAATTGAGGAAACGGATGCCACCAAAGCACAAAAAAATATCAAGGAAGTCAATACAAACTGTCTGTGCGCCAGGGCGCACCAGTTGAACAGGTGGCTGACTTCGATCAATTCCACAAACGCACAAAATGAATTCTACCTGACCGATGCAATCGAATATGCGGTCAGGGACGGAGTAAGCATACAAAGCATTTCTCCTGACTCATATACCGAAATCCTTGGCGTAAACAGCAAGGCCGACCTCGGTCGACTGGAGAGAATCTACCAGTTGCAAGTTGCTGAAAAAATGATGAAGCAGGGTATCACACTGTTGGATCATTCACGCTTTGACCTGCGCGGAACCTGTGATTTTGGCAAGGATTGCGTGGTTGACATCAACGTGATACTGGAAGGGCGGGTCAAGCTTGGCGATGGTGTGATGATCGGGCCGAATACAATCATACGGAACTCGACCATTGGCGGAAACTGCATGATCGAGGCCAACAGTTTGATCGATCATGCCGTGCTCGGGAGAAATTGCCGGATCGGACCATTTGCACGAATTCGCCCCGGGACTGTGCTTGAAGACGGGGTACGAATCGGGAATTTCGTCGAAGTGAAAAACAGCCTGATAAAGGATCAGAGCAAAGTCAATCACCTATCCTATGTGGGAGACAGCGAGGTCGGCAAACACGTGAATTTTGGCGCCGGCGTCATTACCTGCAATTACGACGGAGCCAACAAACACAAAACGGTAATTGGCGATGATGTGTTCGTCGGATCAGCCAGTCAACTGGTGGCGCCGCTCACGATTGCCGACGGGGCGACCATTGGCGCAGGCTCGACCATTACCCATGATGTGACCCGCGATTCGCTGGCAGTCGCTCGTGTACGACAGCGTTCGGTCAGGAACTGGAAACGGCCTGAAAAGAAATAGAAACCAGCCGATAAATGGTATTGACAATAAACATTGGAAACGGATCATGTGCGGGATAGTCGGTGCAGTCGCAAAGTCTGATGTCCTTCCGATCCTGCTGGATGGACTGAAACGTCTTGAATACCGTGGATACGATTCTGCCGGTATTGCGGTGATCGGCCCGGACAGGAATATTTCACGTACCCGCACCGTCGGTAAAATCATCGAACTGGAAAAGGCGCTTTCCAGGTCCGACATCATGCATGGCACAACCGGGATCGCCCATACTCGCTGGGCAACCCATGGCCCTCCCACGGAAATCAACGCCCACCCCCACATGAGCGGTAATCGGATTGCGCTGGTCTGCAATGGCATTATCGAGAACCACGACAGCCTCAGACAAACGCAAATCGCAAATGGAACGGTATTTCACTCCGACACCGATACTGAAGTCATCGTCAACGAAATATATCGACATATCCAGGACGGCCTTGATCTTCTGGAATCGGTCAAGGCGGCGATAGCGGTACTGGAAGGCGCCTTTGCCATTGGCGTTATCAGCGCAGATGATCCAGACCGCCTGGTCGGAGCACGAAGAGGCTCGCCGCTGGTGGTGGGGATCGGCCAGGATGAATCATTCATTGCTTCAGATATGTCCGCGCTGATTCCGGTTACGCAGGATTTCTTCATTCTCGAAAATGGCGATATCGTCGATATCAAAGGCGGTAATATCACGATCACCGATCAATCAGGCCAACCTCAACACAGGGATATAAAAGTCAGTGCATTATCGACAGACGCCACCGAACTTGGAGAATATCGTCACTACATGGCGAAGGAAATTCATGAACAAGGGGTTGCGATTGCCAATACCCTGGAAGGACGGCTCACCGGAACCCGCATCCTTGAGGCCTGTTTCGGCAACGACGCCGGCGCTGTCTTCGATCGTACCCGGTCGGTTCAGATTATTGCCTGCGGAACCAGTTACCATGCAGGCATGGTGGCCCGTCACTGGTTTGAGGAGATCGGTGTGCCCTGCCAGGTCGAGATCGCCAGTGAATTTCATTCCCGTATTCATGCTGTGCCTGACGATTGTCTGGTGGTCGCCCTGTCTCAGTCCGGCGAGACCGCCGATACGCTTACTGCCCTCGCCCTGGCTAAAGCAGTGGGCTATAAACATACCCTGGCTATCTGCAACGTTGCGGAAAGCAGTCTGGTCAGGGAAACCGACCTGGTCCTGATGACCCATGCCGGACCGGAAATCGGGGTCGCCTCGACCAAGGCATTCACCACTCAGTTGGCTGCACTGCGCTTGCTGACCATCGCTGTCGGCCGCAGATTCAATCTGACCGGAGAGGATGAAGCCAAACTGGTCAGGGAACTGCGGGAACTACCCGGCAAGGTAGAAAGTTCGCTGGAACTCGAACCTGAAATCCAGACCATTGCAGAACAGTTTGCAAACAAGCATCATGCCCTGTTTCTGGGGCGTGGCGCACACTACCCGATTGCTCTGGAAGGAGCGTTGAAACTGAAGGAAATTTCATACATTCATGCGGAAGCCTACCCGGCCGGAGAACTGAAGCATGGCCCGTTGGCGCTGGTGGACAAAGAAATGCCCGTCATATCGGTCGCACCCAATGATCGACTGTTGAACAAGCTCAAGGGCAACATCGAAGAAGTGCGTGCGCGAGGCGGAAAACTGATCGTTTTCGCCGACTCAAGCGCCAGAATGACCGATCAGGAAAATCTCCAGGTCACCAATGTAGCCCCTGTCGACAGTTCCATTGCACCTGTCATTTTCACTATTCCCCTCCAGCTTCTCGCCTACCACGTTGCGTTGATCAAGGGTACCGACGTGGACAAACCCAGAAACCTGGCCAAGTCGGTTACCGTGGAATAGATTCCGTAAAATAAAAACAAAGAACAATGCCTGCGTTGAATAATTTTATTTCAGGTTTGCCAAAAGCTGAACTACACATGCACTTGGAAGGGAGTCTCGAACCTCCACAAATGTTCAAATTTGCAAAACGAAATAATGTCGATATTCCTTTTAAAACGGTGGATGAGATCCGGGCAGCCTATAATTTCAATAGCTTGCAGGATTTTCTGGATATCTACTACCAGGGAATGAACGTTCTCAGGACAGAAGAAGATTTCCATGAGTTGACTTTAGCTTATCTTCAGCGTGTACATCTTGATAATGTAAAACATGTCGAAGTATTTTTTGATCCACAAGGGCATACTGTTCGTGATATTCCTTTTTCTGTAGTTATCGAGGGTATTCTCACTGCTTTTAAAGAGGCGAAATCAAAATTGAATATATCTTCGAAGTTAATTATGTGTTTCTTGAGGCATTTAAATGAAGATGATGCCTTTAAAACATTAGAAGGCGCCGGCCCCTATTTGGATCATATCTGTGGTGTTGGCCTGGATTCATCAGAGGTTGGCAATCCGCCATCTAAATTCGAAAGAGTATTTGATCAAGCTGGTAAACTAGGCCTTAAACGTGTCGCTCATGCCGGCGAAGAAGGCCCGCCAGATTATATTTTTCAGGCACTTGATATTTTAAAAATTGATCGTATTGATCACGGTAATCGTGCAATGGAAGATCCGATTTTAATAAAGAGGCTTGGAGAAGAAAAAATTACATTAACCGTTTGCCCTCTATCCAATAAAAAGCTGTGTGTTGTACAGGACATGAAACAACACCCGATTGGAAAAATGTTGCAAGCTAATATTCGCGCTACAATCAATTCTGATGACCCTGCTTATTTCGGAGGTTACATTAATGATAATTATCTCGCCGTTTCTGATGCGCTTGGACTTGACTTGGTTAGTTTGGAAATACTGGCGAAAAATAGTTTCATTGGTTCCTTTCTAAAGGACAAAGAGAAACAATCCCACATTGATTCGATTAACCAATACATTAGAGGCTTTGCTACAACCAGCTAGATAACACTTTATTATTGCTCATCATGAGACTCCTGCAGGTTCGCATACGTCAGAGGTATTCGTGGGTTGTTCCCGCATCGTTTGAAACCCACGGTTCACCGCAGGGTCCGCTCATGGCAATGTGCCAGGGGATTCAGGCTGTCACTCCGGCATAGAGATCGGCAAAGCTGGCGTCGATGGCCTGCTCGAAAAAGACCACGTCCTCCATCTGGATGCAAAGTGGCGGGCAGATTCGCAGCACGTTCCTGTAGGCGCCGGACTTGGATGCCACCAGTCCGTGCTTGCGGGTAAGCTGGAAGAGTTGGTCCATCTCCCCAGTGGCCGGTTCCTTCGTTGCGCGGTCCTTCACCAGTTCCGCTGCCATCATGAGGCCCCGGCCCCGGACATTGCCTATGAGGTCGTACTTCTGTTCCATGTCCTTTAGCACCTTCAGCATGGCCGCGCCCACTACCCTGGCATTGTCGATAAGTCCGCATTCGTCGATTACGTGCAGCACCGCCCGCCCTGCCGAGCAGGATACCGGGTTGGCGCCGTAGGTGTTGAAGTAGAACTTGCCCGCCATGGCCTCGGCGATGTCGCGCTTTGCCACCACTGCACCCAGCGGGAATCCATTGCCGATGCCCTTGGCCAGGACCACGATATCGGGAACGACGCCGTCATGCTCGAATGCCCAGTATCCCTCCCCGGTGCGACCGAAGCCCGATTGGACCTCGTCCACGATGCAAAGGCCTCCGGCGGCGCGTACCCGCTCGAAGGCGCCCTGGAGATATCCGTCAGGCGCGGGAACGATACCGCCGTAACCCTGAATCGGTTCGAAAAACATGCCGGCAATACAGCCGCTGGTGCCATAGTGAACGGCCTGGTCGATGGCGTCGAGATAGGGCTCGACACCTTCTCCATGAATACCCCGGTACTGGTCTGGGTTGGGGACGAACTGGATGCCTCCCAGCAGCGAGACCGGGTGGCGGAAATTGCTGATCCCGGTTACTGACTGGGCGCCCAAGGTGGGGCCGTGATAGGCGTTGGTCAGCGAAAGGACATCGTTTGTCCGTGTGTGGGAGCGGGCAAGCAGGAGCGCAAAATCGATTGACTCGGCGCCGGAGTTGGTGAAATGAACCACCCATTCCTCCCCCTCCGGGAACTTGGCGGCCAGTTCCTCGGCGAGATGGGCGGGTACCGGGTGAAAGAACATGGTGGTGCAGTGCTGGATCTGAGCCGCCTGCGCCTGCACGGCCCGGGTCACGGCCGGGTTGTTGTAGCCGATACTGACGCAGAGGTTCTGGCTGAGGCAGTCGAGATACTGGTTGCCCTGTTCATCCCAGAGATACTGGTCCTGCCCGCGCTGGAAAATGAGCGGGGTCTTGTAAGGGACGAAGGCACGCTGTGAGGCGGCGTAATACCGTTCACGGCGCCCGACAATGGCGTCGGTGTTCCAGTCCACGGGCAGGGTGAAATGATCCGGATCACCGTTGATCCGGTCGGAGATTCGCGTAGTGGTCTTCATGGTCGGGTCGGGTCCAGGGTTTGATGGCCCAGGCAACCGTCGGTGTACCGATCGCACATCGCCTGGGCGGATTTTTGGGTCAGTCGGTCCTTGCCGGTCGCACGGTTCGGATGGCGGCATCCAGCAGGCTGCGCCGGCGGTACACGCGGTTTTCCGCCTGGGTTCGGCGTCCCGGTCCACTGGTGGGTCTACGAGGATTCGGATTCATCGGCAACGGGATTCGCACGGTAGATCCGGTTGCAAAATATATTGGACGGTCATCATAATTATGGCTATTATTCAATAAAACACTGTCCACCACAATCCTGTTTTCATGGTGCCCGATTCCGCGAAGCCAACCCGTACGACTTCAGAGGGTTCAACCCCGCCTGCAGGAGATGCTGCCAGCCCGGGTCGCAGGGCAGGACGCCAGCAGCGGTTGGCGGCACGCAGGGACGCCCGCCCGCAACGGGCCCCCTATATCCAACGCCGGATCGCGACCTACGATGTCCTCTCCGAGGAGGGCCTAAGCCTCATTGAGCAAAACGCCGACGCCATCCTGCGCGATGTCGGCATGGAGGTGCGAAACGACCCGGAGGCGCTTCGTTATTACCGCGAGGCGGGGGCGGATGTACGGGGCAGCCGGGTTCGTTTCGAGCCCGGTTTCTGCCGTCAGATCATCACGAATTCGGCGCCACGTGAATTCATCCAGCATGCACGCAACCCGGACAACAACGTGGTCATCGGGGGGGACAACACCGTGCTGGCGCCGTCATGGGGGCCCCCGTTCGTGCATGACCTCGACCGCGGCCGACGCTATGCCAAGCTCGACGATTTTCACGAACTGGTGAAGATCCACCAGACCATTCCCTGGCTGCATCATTCAGGCGGTATCGTCTGCGAGCCGGTCGATATTCCCACCAACAAGCGTCATCTCGACATGCTGTTCGGGCATTTCCGGTACTCGGACCGGGCCTGTTTCGGCGCGCTGATCGGCGAGGAGCGGGCGGGGGACTCGGTGGCCATGGCGAAGTTGGTGTTTGGAGAAGAATTCGTCGAGCAGCATTGCGTGCTCTATTCCGTGGCCAATACCAATGCACCGCTGGTTCTGGATTCGGCCATGTCCGGCGCCCTTCGGACCTATGCCGCCCACAACCAGGCGGTGGCCTGCACCCCCTGGACCCTGGCCGGGGCCATGAGTCCCTGCACCGTGGCGGGCACCCTGGCCCAGATCCTGGCGGAGGCTCTGGCGGTCTGTGCGCTGACCCAGCTCGTGCGGCCCGGTGCGCCCTGTCTCATGGGCAGTTTCGCCACTGCCATCTCCATGCAGTCCGGTGCACCCACCTTCGGTACCCCGGAAGCCGCCAAGCTGGTGCTGGCGTCGGGGCAACTCGCCCGCCGACTGGGCCTGCCCCTGCATACTGTGGGAGCGCTGTCGGCCTCCAAGCTGCCCGATGCCCAGGCGGAGCAGGAGGCGGTGATGGGCCTCACCATGGCAGTGCTTGCCGGGGCGAACTTCATCAACCACGCCACCGGCTGGCTGGAGGGTGGACTGGTGACCGGATACGAGAAAACCATGATCGATGCCGACCTCTGCGGCAAGCTCATCAATTTTTGCAAGGGAGTCGATCTCTCCGACGAGGCCCAGGCTCTGGAGGCGATCTATGACACCGGGCCCGGGTCCCATTTCCTCTCGAGTCCCCATACCCTCCGCAACTTCGACAGCGCTTTCTACCGTTCCAGCGTGGCGGACAACAATTCTTTTGAGCAGTGGCAGGCGGATGGCGCCCTGGACGCGGCAGCCCGTGCCAACCAGCTCTGGAAGCAGGCCCTCGAGGATTACCGTGAGCCCACCCTGGATCCTGCCATCCTGGATGGCCTGGAAGATTACGTGGCCCGGCGCAAGGCCGGAATGCCGGATCAGTGGTATTGAACCGATGATGATTGGCAGCCCGCGTCCATGTCCGGGGACCAGCCCGTCGTCGTGGTCGCCGGGTTCCTTGGAATCGAGGCCGGATGGCTGACGGTCGGATCAATGAGAACATGACGAGTCATACCCGGGTCGCCATTGTCGGCGGCGGCATCTACGGCTGCGGCCTGCTCCTGCAACTGGTGGAAAAGGGCTGGCGCGACGTGACCCTGATCGAGAAGTCCGAGCTGACCGCTGGCTCCACCTGGCACGCGGCGGGCTTCTGCACCCACTACAGCTTCAGCCCGACGCATCTTTTCATGCGTCAGTTCAGCACCGAGCTCTATCGTCGGCTGGAGGAGGAGGGAATCGAGCCCACGGGCTACCATCGCTGCGCGGGCCTGCGCTTGACCCACGATCCGGATCGCATGGATGAATTCCGTCACGGGATTTCCGTGGGCCGGCAGATGGGCATCGACTTCGAACTGATCGGCCCGTCCGAGGTCGCCGGGATCTTCCCGCTCATGGGAGTCAAGGGATTGCTCGGCGCACTGTTCGAGCCCACCGACGGTTACGTCGACCCGGCCCAGACTACCCAGGCCATGGCCCGTCTGGCGCGGGCGGGCGGTGCGCGCATTCTCCGGCAGAACCCGGTGAACGCCATCGACCGGACACCCACCGGGGAATGGCGCCTGCAGACACCGAAACACGAGGTGATCGCCGAGCACGTGGTGATCGCCGCCGGATTCTGGGCCAACGAGGTGGGCAGGCTGCTCGGCCTTGATTTGCCGGTCACCCCCATGCTGCACCAGTATATCGTCACCGAAGACCATCCTGATATCGCGGCCTGCCCACCGGACAGTATTCCCCTGGTACGTCACCATGACTACCAGTGGTACACCCGCCGCGAGCGCGATGGCCTGATACTCGGGGCCTACGAGGGGACGCCCCAGACCTGGTCGGTTGACGGGGTGCCGAAGGATTTCGGCATGGAACTACTCGACCCCGAACTAGAGCGGGTGGCTAACCTGATGGCAGATGCCATGGAACGGATTCCGGTGCTGAACGAGGCGGGGATCCGGACCACGGTGCACGGCCCTGTGAGCTATTGCGCCGATGGCCAGCCGCTGATCGGCCCTGCACCGGGGCTGCGAAATGCCTGGCTTGCCTGTGGCAGCGGCTTCGGTATCGGTGAAGGCGCGGGTGCGGGCAGGTTGCTCGCGGAATGGATGGTCGAGGGGCAACCGCCCATGCACATGGGCCTCTTCGACCCGCGGCGCTTCGGTGACTACGCCGATCGCGACTATCGTGCTGAGAAGGCGGTGGAGGTATTCGCTCTGCAGTTCGCCACCCATTACCCACTGGAGGAACGGCCTGCCGGCCGCCCGAGGAAGACCACACCGATCTATGACCGCCTGAAACAGGCGGGTGCCCAATTTGGCTGTATTTACGGCTGGGAGCGGGCGAACTGGTTTGCTGCTGGCGATGAGCAGTTTACCCTCAGCTTCCATCGCACCGAATGGTTCGACGCCGTGGCGCGGGAAGTGAAGGCGGTATCAGAACATGCCGGCGTGATCGATGCTTCCGGTTTCAGCAAGCTGCTGATGAGCGGCGCGGATGCCGTCTCGTTTCTTGATCGTCTGTCCGCCAACCGGTTGCCGGGCAGGACAGGCGAAATCCGCCTTTGCCATTGCCTCAATTCGAAGGGCACGGTGGAGTGCGAGTTCACCATCACGCGGTTGGAAGACGGTGCGTATTACCTGGTCTACGCGGCTGCCGCGGAGAAGCATCACCTGGACTGGCTCCAGGGGCTTTTGCCCGATGATGCCGACGTCGAGATCGGGAACATCACTCGGGCCCGGGGCGTTCTCGGGCTCGCAGGCCCCGCCTCACGGGATCTCCTGTCGAGGTTGACCGACACCGACCTCGGTAACGAGGCTTTTCCATGGCTGACTGCTAAAACCATCAGGGTGGCCGGAAAAGACGTGATGGCCATGCGCGTCAGCTATACCGGCGAGCTCGGCTGGGAATTGCATCACGATATCGACGACCAAGTCGCACTGTACGAAGCCCTGAAAGGGGTGGCTGGCATCGCGCCGCCCACGGACTTCGGTTATTACGCCATGAACAGTATGCGCATGGAAAAGGCCTACAAGGCCTGGGGCAGCGAACTCACGGTGGAGAACACCGCCTGGGAATTGGGCCTGGATCGTTTTGTGGTTCTCGAGAACCGTGGTTTCATCGGCCGCAATGCATTGGTAAAACAGCGAAGAGACGGTATCGGGCGCCAACTATTTTACGCGGAAGTGGACACCATCGACGCCGACCCCATCGGCGGCGAAGCCGTGTTCCGGGAAGGCGAACAAGTCGGTGTGATAGTGTCCGGTTCCTACGGGCACCGGGTCGGCAGGAGTCTTTCATTCCTGCTGCTCCCGGCCGATACGGCGAAACGGGGAGGCCCCCTTGTGGTCGAGGTGCTGGGCCGGATGTGTACTGCGCTTCTGGTGAATGAACCCGCTTACGACCCTGAAAACAGACTCCCCCGGGGGTGATGCTTAAGATGACGATGCCGGGCTGGTTTTCGAGCGTGCTATAATCAAAAGCCATGGCATCCGATTTTTCCAGACCGTCATTTTGTTCAGCCATGTCCTGGTCCTGGTTGCCGAGTTGTTGAATACCGCTGTTGATGCGAAAAAAGCCAAGGATACGGGGAGCGCTGCAGTACTGATGTCATTGACTCTGAAAGCAAGTTGAACCGCAAGAATTTTCTCCTTGCGTTCTTGTATTTCCTGTGTCTGGTTGGTCTGGTCCTGATTTTCCAGTCGGCCAGGAATATAGTTTCCCTGGAAGATATTGACGACCACGGAAGCCTGGTATTCAACACACTGGTTGTCACCTGGTTGCTGATCTGGATGGCAGTCGGTCGATTGCTTGCACATTTCCGCCTGAGATATCTGGGTCTCTGGGGGGCAGCCATTCATGCTTTGTACATTTACAGTGAAATGCTGTACCAGCAAACATTAAGCCTTTCACTGAGTCCTGCCGTTCTGGTGAGCCTGGCAGGGATTGGCATCGTATTGCTGCCGCTGGCATCACGTTTTACCCGATTTCTTGCACTGCCGCTGTTCATGGTTGTCACCATCGTGCTGGTCAGCTTCCCTCTGGTGAACATAGGAAACTTCTGGTTGACCGGAACATCAATTGATTCCGAGTCAATTCATGCAATCCTTCAGACCAATTTATCCGAACTCCTGCAGTTTCTTGGTGACAGCTACTCCACTGTTCGGTTAATAGTTGTTTTTGGTTCTATCGCGTTGTGTATCGGGTTAATTTCCTGGAAACTGACAACCGTCGTTGCCGCCCCTTTTGCAGCTGGGCTGGGTCTTCTGCTCTTGCTGCCGACTGTTGTAAATGTATCCAAGGTTCCCGATTACCTGTATACATTTGGTTACTGGAAAGACGCTTCAATCGAAAACGACAAAGTACACAGGGCCTGGCGGGATCTCGAAACAAAAAGAGAGGCGATGGTCACGGGTTATGAATTAGGTCGTACCCCGGGCGGGGACCGGGTGACCGTTCTGGTGATTGGAGAATCCCATAACAAACAGCACATGTCCCTGTATGGATATCCACGCGATACAACACCTGCACTGGGCCGGCGGACCAGGGATGAGAATCTGATTGTGTTTGAAAACGCCTGGTCCAACCATACCCATACAAACCCCACTCTTACCCTTGCGCTGACTGAAGCGAACCAGTACAACGGGAGAAGATGGACTGCCGCGCCGTCGCTGTTTGCCGTCACCCGTCGGGCAGGTATTGCAACTTATTGGATAAGCAACCAACAAAAATCCGGCGCCTTCGATAGCCATGTGGCGCTACTTTCCAGGGAATCCGATAACGTTGTTTTCATCAACAACAGGATTGGTACACGCACCACCAACCCGGACAAACAGGACGAAGTCCTGATTCCCTACTTGCAGGATGCGCTGGGGCAGCCCGGCGAAAAGCTGATAGTCGTTCATTTATACGGTAATCATGGGAATTACTGTTTACGATACCCGGAATCATGGGAAGCTTATACTGGAAAACTCAAGATATCCACATTTGGACAAGCGAACGCAACCACCCGCCTTGAGGCAGTGAATTGCTACGATAGCAGTATCCGATATAACGATCATATACTGGACCGGATATTCAACAGCCTGAATAAATCTGACATCCCGGCATCTGTGTTTTATTTTGCGGATCATTCCGAGGAGATTTTCGAGGGCAAAGCGCATAACTCGGGTAATTTTGATTTTGCCATGTCCGATATCCCCGTAGTTTTTGCGGCTTCGGATTCATGGAAAAAGAAATTCTCCGGCCAGTGGGAGCAGTTGGTCAATAACAGAAAGAAAATATTTACCAATGACCTGGTTTTCGAAACCGTGCTGGGATTGATGGGACTGGAAAGCATCGGTATTGACACAAAAAATGACCTGGGATCTGAAGATTATGAGGGCGTTTTTGCCCCTGAAACCCTGCATGGAAAAGTAAATCTGAAGGACAAAAGAAATTACCTCCTGTGGCAACGAACCAATGCTGACCTTGTAAAGGAAAACAATCTTGGAACCCGCCTGTTGCCCCACCGGGTCAATACTCTCGGCAAGATGCTTGAGATACACAGGGCCGGAATACGCTCATTTGAGATTGATGCCCTCTTCCGTCGCACGGACGGGGGTGGATACTTTGAGGTCGGACACGATCAGGAAGTGATGACCGGTATGTCTCTGGAAAGCTATCTGGAACAAATACCTCAGGACTTCGAGAAAATCTGGCTGGATATAAAGAATGCCACTACAGCCACAATTCCGGAAATAAACAAACGACTACTTGAACTTGATGAAAATACCGGATTGAAAAACAGGGTCATAATTGAGACCAGTAACAAATCAGCGTCGCCTTCGCTATTGTCTGAAAGCGGTTTTCATCTGTCTTATTATCTACCCACCAAAGAAACCCTGGTTGCTATGGGTGAGGACCACGAAGCCAGGCGGAAGCTGGCGACAAAACTCGCCGGTATTGCCGAAAAGCAGGATGCCAGCGCAGTTTCATTTGATCTGCAATTGTACGGATTTGTCAAAGATTACCTTGAGCCGGAACTGCGCCCACAAACCGTTTACCATACATGGTCTTTCGAAAACTCATTCAGAAATCCCGCTTTGCTGGAGGATATACAGAAACAGGACTATTTTCATGACCGGGCAGTCAAGACAATTCTGCTACCCTGGGTTTCACCTTTCTCCCTCTGACTGACTCTACCCAATAGAAAGGCAAATTTGATCCGATGACCCTGTACAATAGAATATATGACGTGGTGAAAAGAATACCGGCTGGCAATGTGACCAGCTATGGGCGAATCGCCAGGATGGTGGGGTGTTCCGCTCGTCAGGTCGGCTATGCCATGGCTGCCACCCCGGCACATGAAGATATCCCCTGGCACAGAGTGATCAACGGCAAGGGAGAGATAAGCGCACGCAAGCAAGGGGATGGTGACCACCAGCAAAGAATAATGCTGATCGATGAAGGAGTCGTGTTTGACAAAAATGATCGAATTGATTTTGAGCGGTTCGGCTGGATTGAAGCGGAATTTCCATTGGCAGACGAAGAATGGATGCTTGTGCAAGACACCGATCATTCCTGACCCGCCGGCATGCAACGGTAACATTCAACCATGTCTGATCGACAAATTGTAATCAGTAGTGGCGAACCGGCGGGTATCGGACCTGATATCGTCATCCAGGCGCTGCAACACCCGATATCCGGTCGTCTTGCCGTAACCGGCGACCCGGACCTGATTCGTAAGCGGGCAAGTCAACTGGGGATCGATATGGAAATATCCCTGATCAATGACAAATCATCGATCGATTCCCATGAACCCGGTCGTATCCAGGTGATACCGGTATCATTATCGGCGCCGGTGACAGCCGGAGAACTGAATCCGGATAACAGCCAGTATGTAATTGATTGCATCGACAAGGCGGTAGACATGTGTCTGGATAAGCGCTATCAGGCAATGGTCACCGCCCCTGTGCATAAAGGCGTTATCAATGATGGGGGAATCCGGTTTTCCGGTCACACGGAATGGATTGCAGAACGAACCCGATCCGCTCAGCCGGTCATGATGCTGGCCAGCGATTCGCTGCGAGTCTGCCTTGCAACAACGCATTTGCCTTTGCATCAAGTACCGCAGAACATTACCCGTCACGGTATCGAAGCGGTTATTGAAGTGATGAACTCCGGTATTTCAACATTGTATGGCATTCCCGCTCCGGTGATTGGCGTGTGTGGATTAAATCCCCATGCAGGGGAAGGTGGTCACCTTGGAACAGAGGAAACCACGATTATCGAGCCAGTCCTGAACAGATTACGGCATAAAGGGCTGAACCTGGTCGGCCCCTTGCCCGCAGATACGGCTTTCACCCAACATGTTTTAAGCACTCTTGATGGAGTGCTTGCGATGTATCATGACCAGGGGCTGCCAGTGATCAAGCACAGTGGGTTCGGCACAGTGGTCAATGTGACACTGGGTCTGCCGATTATCCGCACATCGGTAGACCATGGTACCGCTCTTGATCTTGCAGGACTCGGCAGTGCCAGTGAAACCAGCTTGCTGTGCGCGATAAACCTTGCACTGAATTTCGTCGGTCAGGCGCGAACGGCCAGCAGGTGATGCCTTGAGCAAACCCGTTCCACGCAAACGATTCGGTCAGCATTTTCTGACCGATTCACAGGTTCTGGACAGAATAATCCGGGCGTTTTCGCCCCAAAGCAATCAGGTGATCCTGGAAATTGGCCCCGGCACGGGCGTGTTGACCGAAATGCTGCTGGAGCATGTCGATCATCTTGTTGCGGTTGAACTGGACCGCGATCTGGCTGCGTTGCTCAACCAGAAGTTTGACCCGGGGAAATTGACCGTGATCCAGCAGGATGTGCTGACGCTGGACATCGAATCGCTGTTTTCCGGATACGCAAACCGGCAGAAAATCAGAATCATAGGCAATCTTCCCTACAACATATCGACCCCGCTGTTATTTCACCTGATCGATCACGCAGGATTCATCAATGACATGATGTTCATGCTGCAAAAGGAAGTGGCTATGAGATTGTCTGCCGGTCCTGATAATAAACACTACGGTCGCCTGTCGGTCATGTCCGGTCTGGCGTTGCAATGCGAATGTCTGTTCGATGTCGGCCCCGAATCCTTTACCCCCCCTCCGCAAGTCAATTCGACTGTGTTAAGACTTTATCCGGAGTCGATATCCCATCGCATTGACGATAGCCGCAGACTGAACAACATTGTCAGACAGGCCTTTTCTCAACGTCGCAAAACCCTGAAAAATTCATTGAAAAATCTGGTTTCCGAACCCCAGTTTTTAAATGCAGACATCGATTCATCCCTGAGAGCCGAAAAATTAAGCGTTGAGCAGTTTATTGCTCTCTCAAATGCGTGAATGAATGGCTCCCCCCACCGTACCCCCCACCACATCAGCCGTCGCCTGACGGCTCGACTTCTGTGACTCCCCCTCGGGGGGGGAGTGATGATCGGTTTCTCCCCACCAGATTCTTCTGCTTCGATACGATCCATTCCTCCACTTCCCGGTTGATCTGGCGCGCTTTCTTGCCACTGCTTAAAATCACCGGACCGATCACGACATCAATCGTCCCTGGATATTTCAGGAAACTATTTTTGGGCCAGAACAGTCCCGCATTGTGGGCAACCGGCACCACCGGATAGCCTGATTTTGCAGCAATCATCGCACCCCCGACCTGAAATTTTCCCATCTCACCTGGGTTTCCGCGTGTCCCTTCGGGAAAGATAACCAGCCAGCGACCTTCCTTCAGCCTGATCACGCCCTCTTTTACCAGGGTATCGAGTGCCCGGATTTTCTTCGAACGATCAATCGCAATCGGCCGGTTCAGGGCCAAACCCCATCCAAAAATCGGGATCCACAGCAATTCCTTTTTCAATAAATAGGATTGTGCCGGGAAAATCAACTGAAAACCCAGCGTTTCCCATGCGGACTGGTGGTTCGATATGACAATGGCGGGGGTTGTGGGGATATTCTCCGCCCCTGATACGCGATAGTGAGTACCGCAAAGTATTCCAAGTGTCCAGATATTGAACCTGGCCCATAGTCCAATCACTTTGGCGCGAGTCAGTGGAGGCAATGCAAAACACATCAATGCGAGCAAACAAACGACGACCGAACTCAGTATCTGACCTGCAAAGTAGAACAGGGATCTGAAGAACAACAAACCTGTTTTCATTTCTCACTGGCGCCCTGGCGCCGGGCGTTGATTTTAGTCACTCAAGCGGAAATCGGAGTCAGTATGTGATCAACGAAAGAAGCCAGATCACTGAATCGTGGCACCCGGCCAAATTTTTCCTGCCACTCGCTGGATTCAAGTTTCTTCAGTGTGCCGAGGCCTTTACCGGTCTCGACCAGAACCGGCCTGGCTCCTGCGGATTGCGCCGCCTGTAAGTCACGCAATGAATCTCCTACTGCGTAAACGCCATTCAAATTACATTTCAGGCGTTGTGCCAGCTCTAGCAGCATTCCCGGTTTTGGTTTCCTGCATTCGCAACCATGTTCATCGCTATGCGGACAGAAAAACAATGCGCTGATCTCTCCACCAAAACGACTCAGTTCATCCAGCATTTTCTGATGGATCCGGTTCAGGGTATTGACCGAATAATATCCTCGCGAGATTCCTGACTGGTTGGTTACAATCACAATCTGATAATCCTGCCTGCATAACCGGGCAATCGCTTCAAGGCTGCCGGGAATCGCAACCCACTGTTCAGGTGATCGGATGTGAACATCTGAATCCTGGTTAATCACGCCATCACGGTCCAGCACGATCAGTTTGCGGTTTTCCACGTCTTTCAAACTTCCTTCCCCATCAATCGACTGTATCCGGTACGGAATCATCACTGGCTTGTGAAAAATCAGACACCCGAATCCGGCCATCGATTATTTTGCTTTTCCTTTGATTGACTTTCTGCATTTTCTGCCAGAACGCATGATTCAGATCAAAATCCGCAGCGATCGCATTGCCCAGCAACAGTATCAACAGGTCCGCACATTCCTCGGCCAGTTCTTCCTTCGATTTTCCCTTGCTGACACAAGCAGAAATTTCTCCGAGTTCCTCTGCCATCAGCGCGATCCGATATACCATCTCTTCGCCACCGGTTTCGTTAAACCGGTGTTTCCGATGGAATCCACGTACCTCGTCCATCATTTGGGTAAATGAATCCCTTTTCATGCTTTGATCCTGATTTTCGAAATATCCGCCACTCCCAGAAAACACTGACGAATCCTGGCCAGCAGCAATAATCTGTTATTGCGAATGGTTTTATCCGGGTGCATGACCATAACGTTGTCGAAAAACTGATCCACCGGATCTTTCAATTCAGCCAGTTGGGCAAGGCCACCTGCATAGTCGTTTGACTGGAAACACGAGTGCACCCGGTCACCGACCTGATTGAACATGACTGCCAGATTTTTCTCCGCCTGATCGTAAACAGGGCGCCGGTCGAAATCCTGTGCTTCAATCTTCACATCGCTCTTCGACAGTATTCTGGTGATCCGCTTGTTGGCCGAAGCCAGAGATTGTGCAGCACTTGTGTTGTCGTTGAAAAAAGTATGGATTGCTTCGATACGCCGCGCGAAATCCATAGGTTGGGTCGGCGCAGGTCTGGCGGCGGATACGGCCGCGTACTCATCGGCGCTGTAGCCCTGTAATTCGAAATAACCTTTGGAACGCTCCATGGTGAAATCATACACTTCGTCGGTCAATCCTGCACCCTTCAACTTCCTGAAGATACGGGACTCCCTGGAGCCCTGCTTTGGAGGTGGGTCATCCGGCCTGCGCGGATGGTGTTTCGATGTTTCCTCATAGAGTGCACGCAGATCAAGATTGAGCTGATTTTCGACAATGATCCTGAACACCCCGAGTGCCGCCCTGCGCAGTGCAAACGGGTCCTTGTCCCCACTCGGCGCTTCACCACAACCGAACAGTGCAACCAGAGTGTCAACCCGGTCAGCCAGGGCGACGCATATCGCGACCGGATCAGACGGCACCGTGTCTGCGGCAGTTCGCGGCTTGTAATGTGCTTCGATCGCATCGGCAATGGATTTCCCGTAGCCTTGATTGTCGGCATAGTATCTGCCGACCGTGCCCTGTAATTCCGGGAACTCGCCGACCAGATCGGTAACCAGATCCGCCTTGCAAAGTTCGGCAACCAATTTCACGTCTTCTGGATCAACATTGAGTTGCCCTGCAATAAATTCGCTTATTGACTTGATACGCCTGACTTTGTCATAAATTGAACCGACCTGATTGTGAAACAACACCCCGTTTAAATCCTTGACTCTGTTTTTCAATGGGATTTTCTGATCAGTCTGCCAGAAAAACCGGGCATCGGACAGTCTCGCCCGCAATACCCGTTCATTACCCTGTCGTACCCGTTTCGGGGATTTGCTATTTATGTTGCTTATCGTAACGAACACGGGTACCAGCTTGTTGCGGTCATCAACCAAATGAAAATATTTCTGATGACCCGCCATGGTGGAGATCAAAACTTCTTCGGGCAATTCCAGGAACTGCCTGTCAAACTCCCCAGCCAAGGCAACCGGCCATTCCACCAGACTGGTCACTTCATCCAGCAGACCCTGCTGGATCACGATCCTCGCACCGGCCTTGCTGGCGAGCCGTGTCGCCTGCCTTTTGATGATGGCTTGACGTTCATCGTAGTCTGCAATAACCCGGCCATCGGTTTTCAGCAATTTGAGATATTGATCGGCAGAAGGTATCTCAAGATGGCCAGCGCTGTGAAAGCGATGCCCTCTTGTCGTCCGACCGGATTCAAGTCCCAGCGCTTCAACCCGCACCAGGTCGCTGCCATGCAATGCAAGCAGCCAGTGAACAGGCCTGACAAATTCCGCTTCATTTTCGCCCCACCTCATTCTTTTCGGAATGGGTAAGGACTGGATGCTCTGATTCAGACACCGGGTCACAACCTCATCCAGCCTGCTCCCTGCCAGCCTTTTTTCAAATACCAGCCATGCGCCCTTTTCGGTTTGCCTGGTCTTAAGTGCAGACAGCGGAACACCACAGGATCTGGCGAAACCTTGTGCAGCACGAGTCGCCGCCCCATGTTCATCGTAGGCAGCCTGCAACGCAGGGCCTCGAATCGTATCTACCCGGTCGGGTTGCCTCTCCAGCACATTCCTGACCGCGACCGCCAGACGTCGAGGGGTCGCATACCATTTCATATTATCCGGATTGTCTTCAACCAACCCTTCGGCGATCAATCCCTGATAAAAGGTCGCGGAAAACGATTGGGCAAGACCTTTCAGCGCCTTCGGCGGTAACTCTTCGGTACCGAGCTCGATCAGCAGCCACTTTCTTGCGGCAGAGGAGTTTTTCCCACTCGACACTATCCGTTCTCCGGGTTGATCCTTGATTTCAAACTGCCCCGCCCGGCTATCCCCCTCGGGAAACCGAGTATTTCCCTGCTGTCGTAGTATTTATCGGCCACGCCCCTGGCCAGATTTCGCACCCGACCAATGTATCTCGCCCTTTCAGTAACACCGATTGCGCGGCGGGCATCCAGCAAATTGAACGTATGGGAAGCTTTCAGAACCTGCTCATAAGCCGGCAGGGACAGATTTTTTTCCAATAGTTGACGGGCGGTGGTTTCCGCACTGTCGAATTGTTCCTTCAAGATCCCTACATCAGCATGATCAAAATTGTAGGCAGACTGCTCTCGTTCGTTTTGCAGGTACAAATCTCCGTATTTGTATTGACCTGCAGTATCGGATTTGCTGACTTGATTCCAGACAAGATCGAATACGGAATCCACCCCTTGCAGAAACATCGCAATACGCTCCAATCCATAGGTGATTTCTCCGCTCACGGGCCTGCAATCGCGGCCTCCGACCTGTTGAAAATAAGTAAACTGGGAGACTTCCATGCCGTTCAGCCAGATCTCCCAGCCCAGACCCCAGGCCCCCAGCGTAGGTGACTCCCAATCATCTTCAACAAAACGAATATCGTCTTTCTGCATATCCAGCCCTAAGCGGGTCAACGAACCCAGATACAAGTCCTGAAAATTATCCGGCGAAGGTTTCAGGATTACCTGAAACTGGAAATAATGCTGCAATCGGTTGGGGTTGTCACCATAGCGGCCATCCGCAGGCCGACGGGATGGCTGAACATAGGCCGCACGAATCGGCTCCGGACCCACTGCTGCCAGGAAGGTTGCCGGATGAAATGTACCCGCCCCCACCTCCATGTCATAGGGTTGCATGATTACGCAGCCCTGCTCAGCCCAGTATTGCTGCAGGGTCATGATCAACTGCTGAAATGTGAGCATACTGTTCGGAATCCGGATACTTTAGGTGAACGGATCAGTCCGCATTGTCAAATTGGCGAATTCAATTCAGTGATTTCTGCCAGATCCAGGCGCAGACGATCCAGAGCTCCGAGTCTATCGCCTTTTAGTTCGATGCGCATTATCGGACGCGCCTTGTTTTCAAGAACCAGATAGTCGCCATCAGCCTGCGCACGATGAAGATCATCAAAGCCGTATTTCCGACCCGGCACCGGCAAGGACTCAAGTCCAGGGCTGATAATCTGAATAAAGCAACCGCTCGCAGGCCCGCCCTTGTGTAATTGCCCTGTGGAATGCAGGTAACGCGGGCCAAATCCCAGCGTTGTGGGCAAATCAAACCGGCGGGACAACTGCGCCCTGATTTGCTGAAGTTTTTCCTCTACCTGATCAAAAACCGGCAACCAGGCCAGAATGCCAAGATATTCAACCGCTGACATGCTGGATTGAAACCGGTCTAATACATCCGCAAGCTGACTACAGCATGATTCGCCCACAATGACATCACTGGCATAAAAAATACAATAATCATTTTCCAGTAAAACCCTGAGCTCAACAGATCGATTATTTTCGATGAATGTCCGGGTTTGGCTTTTTGCCTGTTCAACGTCCGGCTGGTCAAAGGGATTAACATCCATCATCGCCGAAGCCAGGGCAGTCGCCATTTGCCAGCGGAAAAATTCGCTGGCAATATCATAAGGTCCCTTTAACGTCCAGCTCATATCTGCATCCGGGGCTGACCGATTACCTGACCCGCAACCGAATCCGATGTTTATTGTCAGGCAGCGCGCTGGTGGCTTCAGTTTACGCTCTGTATGTGTTTCGCCATAAATCGGAATCAGTCCAGTACCATTTTTTCCGGTACTTTCAGCAATCAGTTGTTCGATCCAGATCGCCAGAACCTGAATCGGTTTTGCGATGTTCAGCCGCATCTGATTCTTCCCCGCCAACACGCTGCTGCCTAACAATTCAGCCAACTCGGTGACCGTTGTGTCGTCACCTGATTTCACCTGTTCACAGAACTGCCTGAGGTTTTCAAGCAATAAACCCAGATCAACGCCAATCAGCGCTGCCGGAACCAGGCCAAAGAAACTCAGCGCGGAGTACCGTCCTCCTATATCCTCGGGATTCAGGAATACACGGCAAAAACCCGACTTCCCGGCCTCTTGAGCAAGTGGGGACCCTGCATCTGTAATCGCAATAAACCGATCACCCGGATGCTTTGGTTTTGAACCTGCTTTCTGATAAAACCAGGCCAACAAATCCATAGTCTCCAGCGTGGTGCCGGATTTGCTGGAGACAACGAACAATGCCCTTTCGATGTCGAGATCCAGAGCATTGATTTGCGCAGGGGAAGTGGTATCGACTACGGTCAGTTGCAAAAACCCTGCCCGACTTCCAAATACGCCGGAAAATACTTCAGCAGCCAGACTCGACCCACCCATGCCCAGCAGGACGACATGATCGTACCTGCCGGACTTGCAGACCTCCTCTGCCCAGGCAGACAGTGAATCGACATGCTCGCCCATCCACTCAACCGCATCCAGCCATCCCAGCCAATTTCCCGGGTCATCTCCGTGCGTCAATGGTGATTTCCACAGGGTCGTGTCTTTTTGCCACAATCTGTCAATCATTTTTCCGGGGTTTTCCGGCTGGCTCGGAAACGTGCTCATGTCATTATCTACAATCCGAAATGCTCGAGTTCCCGTTCGAAATGGCGGTACAACAGCGGGCGATCATTCCAGTTTTTAAGGAACCGCGCCTTGTCGCGCCGCAACGCTCTTAGATGAAAGAGCTTACAGCGGTGTTGTTTCGCGCTATCAAGGTCAATCACAACCAGATCATCATCGTGTACCAGCAGGTTGGTTGCTTTCATATCACCGTGAGAGAAATCATGGTTCAGAAAAACCTCAAATAATGCCCGCAATTTTCCCTGAATGGATCGAAGCGGCGCTGCCCGGTCTTCGATGCCGAGATAGTCTGCCAGCACGATGCTATCCACGAATCGGCTGACATACCAGGAGCGTCCGGCAAAAGGGCCGAACCGGCTCTCAATCATCGCAACCGGCTGCGCCACCCTGATACCTGCACTGCTGAATTTATCCGCCATCTCAAGACAGATTCTGGCACGGCTGATTTGAAAGTTTCTCCGCAGCAGATGCCAAAGGTTTTTAGTGTTATATCGTTTGACTATCAGGTCACCAATTTCTGATTGCACCCGGTACAGTGTCGTGGTCTGATCATCCTTGAGCGTGATTGCGCCTGTCAGCATGTCCCCTTTTCGACAACCCCCCTCCAGTTCCCCCAAGAGTTTTTCCAGATCGACACCGGCCGTGCGGGCTTCGGCGCTTTGAAACCGGATCTTCAACTTCATCGGTGCAACCGATTCCCACTGTCAACGATCAGATCAGGATGTAAGCGCCCGCTCCACATCTGCGTATTTCTGTGCTGTTCTGGTTATGATCTCTTGCGGCAGTTGCGGGGCCGGGGGGGTTTTGTTCCAATCCAGAGATTCGAGATAATCCCTGACAAATTGTTTGTCAAAGCTCGGTGGGCTTGTCCCCGGTTGATATTGATCCATCGGCCAGAAACGGGATGAGTCAGGGGTCAGAACTTCGTCTATCAAATGCAATGTGTTGTTCTCATCAAGGCCAAACTCAAATTTGGTATCGGCAATGATGATGCCGCGAGTCCCTGCAAATTCTGCTGCGAGAGTATAAATCTCCAGACTCAAATCCCGAACCCGCTCAGCCAGACTTTCCCCAAGAAGTTCGACGGTTTGCTGGTAGCTGATGTTTTCATCGTGGTCACCCGCTTCCGCTTTAGTGGAAGGGGTGAAAACAGCTTCTGGCAGCCGGTCTGCCTGCCTCAGGTTCTCAGGCAGGGCGATTCCGCATACTGCTCCGGTTTTTTGATAGTCTTTCCAGCCCGATCCGATCAGATATCCTCTGACAATGGCCTCAATCGGCAGCGGTTTCAGTTTCTTGACGACTATGCTGCGCCCGGCAAGTGCAAGCCTGTCCCCGGAGTGGGTCACAACCTGATCCAGCGTCTTGTCACTTAAATGATTCGGGGTCAAATGCGAGGTCCGCTCAAACCAGAAATGCGCAACCCGGGTCAGTATTTCGCCCTTACCCGGGATCGGTTGGGGAAGAACGACATCAAAGGCAGAAAGACGGTCACTGGTGACGATCAATAAATGATCATCATCTACAGCGTAAATATCTCTTACCTTTCCCCGGTGCAACAGCTCAAGGTCAACAAGGTCGGATTTAAACAGGGTCTGGCTCATATTCATTGTATACAGGATAGGATAAGGTGATTCACTAAAGGATTGTTGAATTTTACAGGAACGTCATTTTGGAATTGGCGCAATGGACTGAACCCGACGAAATCCTTTCGGTAAAAACTTCCCTCGTTTCGCCCGGCTATCAACATAGTTGTCAAAATCCGCAGGTCTCATGTTCAGGTAGCGTTTTCCACTGTCGATACGCAGGTTATGACCTTCCTGGAAAACAGTTACGTCAACCACGAACTCTTCGCCCGATTTAAACTTTGCTGCAGAAATACTGATCAATCGTATGCCCTTGCCCTTGTTCAACCGGACCAGTTCACCCACGGTAAAAATCAACAACCTGCCAACGCTGGTCACCACTGCGACCCAGTCATCGTCAAAATCAGCGATCGGCCGGGGCATCAGCACACTGGCCCCGTCGGTCACCCGCAAAACCGACTTGCCTGCCTTGATTCGGGCATTGAGGTTCGAAAGTGTCGCAACAAACCCGTATCCCGCATCGGTGGCGAGCAGGTATTCCGATATTTCGTTACCCATCATCATTCCCTGGAAAGTCGCCCCGGGTCGGGGAGTGCAACTGCTGCTCAACGGCTCGCCAAAGCTGCGGGCAGAGGGCAGATCATGAGCGGCTATCGAATAAGTCCTGCCATCGGAATCGATCGCAACCAGAATATCGCTGGTTTTTCCCTTGACCGAGCACAGGTGCCGGTCTCCGGTTTTGAAATTCAGCTTATCGATATCGACATCATGACCGGTTGCAGCCCGAATCCAGCCTTTGGCGGACAACATCACGGTCACGGCTTTTGCCGGAACTAACTCGTTATAATCCAATGCCTTTGCCGCAGTACGTTGGACAATCGGGGATCTTCTGTAGTCACCATACTTCTCGGCATCAGCCAGCAATTCATCCCGGACAACGGCTTTGAGTCGAGCCCTGGATTCAAGCAGGTTACCCAGAGCCTGCGCTTCCTTTTCCAGTTCGTCCTGCTGCGTACGAATTTTCATTTCCTCGAGTTTGGCGAGATTGCGCAGACGGGTATCCAGAATCGCATCCGCCTGTAGACTGCTCAGGTCGAATCGCTCGGTCAACCTGGCCCTGGGGTCGTCTTCATATCGAATAATTTGAATAACCTCATCCAGATTCAGAAAGACAACCAGCAGTCCCTGCAACACATGAAGCCGGGCAAGTACCGTGTCATATCGAAACTGCAAACGACGTTTGACCGTGGCAATGCGAAAATCAAGCCACTCCGAGAGCAGTCCTTTGAGATCAAATACCTTTGGACGACCGTCCAGGCCAATCATGTTCATGTTGACGCGAAAACTTCTTTCAAGATCGGTAATGGCAAACAGGTGCTGCATCAAAGCCTCCTGATCAACCCGATTCGAGCGCAATTCGATAACCAGCCTGGTTGGGTTTTCATGATCGGACTCATCTCTCAGGTCCAGCACCATCGGTAATTTTTTTGCCAGCATTTGCGCTGCGATCTGTTCCTGGATTTTCGAACCGGAAACGTGATAGGGCAAAGCGGTGACAACAATGTTGCCGTCTTCGGCTTGCCAGGCTGCCCGTTGTTTGATTCCGCCAAGGCCAGACTTGTAAATTTCGAGTATTTCAGTTCGGCTGGAAATAATTTCAGCCTCGGTAGGGAAATCCGGACCTTTTATGTGCTGGCAAATCCGGGTCAGTGTGGTTGCCGGATCATCCAGCAGTCGTACGCAGGCGGTCACCACTTCGCGCAAATTGTGGGGGGGAATGTCGGTTGCCATACCGACAGCAATGCCTGAACCACCATTCAACAGCACATTCGGCAAGCGTGCCGGAAGCTGCCGGGGTTCGTCCAGGGTGCCATCAAAATTGGGTACCCAGTCGGTGGTGCCCTGATCCACTTCTTCCAGCAGCAACTGGGCATATCTGGTCAAACGGGATTCGGTGTACCGCATTGCAGCAAACGATTTGGGGTCATCCTGACTGCCCCAGTTTCCCTGGCCATCAATCAGCGGATAGCGGTAACTGAATGGTTGCGCCATCAAAACCATTGCTTCATAGCAGGAAGTGTCGCCGTGAGGGTGGAATTTTCCCAATACATCACCCACAGTGCGGGCGGACTTCTTGAATTTAGCGGTGGCATGAAGACCGAGGTCGGACATGGCGTAGACAATGCGGCGCTGGACCGGCTTCAGCCCGTCTGTAATACTGGGCAGAGCCCGGTCGAGAATCACGTACATCGAATAGTGCAAATACGCTTTCTCGGCAAACTCGGCCATCGGCACGATTCCGATTTTGACGGGTGTTTCTGTCTCCAGTTGTTTAGATGAGGGCTTTCTCGCCATATTCGGGATTTAGACTTCCAGAAGCCTCGGCATCATTTCGACCAGGTTGCAAGGACGGGTGCGGTAATCCAGCTGGTGGCAAATCAGTTTATCCCAAGCCAGCCTGACCGCTCCAGGTGAACCCGGAAGAACAAAAACATAAGTTCCGTTTGCGACCCCGGCCAAAGTACGCGATTGCAGTGTCGAAGTTCCGATGTCATCGTAGGACAGGAACCGGAACATTTCTCCGAATCCATCAAGCGTCTTGTCGAGCAACGGCGTGATTGCTTCCGGGGAGCCGTCCCTGCCACTCACGCCGGTCCCCCCGGTCATGATCACGACTTGTACTACCGGATTTGCAATCCATTTCGAAACCATCGCCCGGATTTGATAAATATCATCTGCAACGATTCGCTTCTCATGCAATTGATGACCTGCGTCAGTCAACCGACTTACCAGTGTGTCTCCCGATTTGTCATTACTATCGGTTCGGCTGTCGGATATCGTCAAAACCGATATCGTGGTTGCAATGAACTCACGTTTTGCTGTATTTGACATGGTTTATCTCTGCGAAAGACTGGTTAAATGCTATAGTATCGGAACACTTCACGTCTGTTGATTTTACCTGAATAAAATGGTTGTTACAGTAAGAACCTTTGCCGGCTTCCGTGAAGAGCTTGGCTTTGACAGAAAATCAATATACCTGCCCAAACCGATCACTGTGGAAGGGGTGTGGGAGGTCATCAGTGAATCCGACATCCCGGTAAATCTGCTTTGCGCGGTAAATCAGGAGTACGCCCTGCTCGACCAAATGGTCGCTGATGGCGATGAGATTGCCTTTTTCCCACCGGTCAATGGGGGCTGAAGTGCAGATTGAAATTCGGCAACAGCGATTTGATCCCTGGCAGGAGCTTGCCCGTTATCAGAACGAGAGCGGCCTGTTGCCGGGAAGTTACGGCGCCTGTGCTGCTTTCGTCGGCACAATGCGGGATTTCAATCAGGGAGAAAATGTCAGGGAGATGGTTCTCGAACATTATTCCGGCATGACGGAAAAACTGCTGATCGACCATGCCGAGGCGCTGGCGCTGCGCCATGACTTGCTGGAACTCCTGATTTTGCACCGTGTCGGCAGAATTCTGCCGAATGATTCAATCGTTCTGGTGGCGGCGTGGTCTGCACACCGGGGGGCAGCATTGGATGCCTGCCGCGAAATGATGGAGTACCTGAAATCCCAAGCCACATTCTGGAAAAAGGAAACCCTGATTGATTCGGCTGAGTCTGCCAGGCAGCGCTGGGTCGATAATGTTTCCGGTTAGCGCAGGATTCTCCAGGCAATCGACGAGCATTATAAAAACGGCTCCACCATGCTGGCAAGCTCTGTATGGGAAAGCTTGCCGAGCCTGTTACTCACGAGTTGGCCATCGCGATCAAAGATGGCAGTAAACGGGAGTGCGCCGGCATTGCGGTTGCCATGGGAGGCCAGCAATTCACTGCTGTCGACAATCGACACCAGCGACGGGTAATTGATACCGATCTGGTCACCGAAGGCGCGGGCCGAATCGAGTAAATCATGGGCAACACCGATAACCTGTACGCCCTTTGCAGACATGGCGGCATTGAAATCAATCAGCATCGGAATTTCTTCCAGGCAAGGCGGACACCATGTTGCCCAATGGTTGACGACAACAACCTGCCCGAGCCATTCCTCGCCCGTGCGGATATTCTTGCGGGTATCCGGTAATTCCAGTTGCTGTAGTACGGCAAGTACTGGCCGGTTGTCAGTCGAGGAAAATTGCTTTACACCGAGATAACCCCCAGCCAGCATGAAGAAAAGACTGAAAATGCCGATCAGCCAGTTTTTTTTCAACAGATTTCTCCCAACCGGAATTGCATTGTAGCTACAGTTCCGACAGCAGGACCAGGAATGCTTCACTGTCCATGTAGCCGTAAAATCCCTTTTCAGTCAGTAATTGCCCGTTCTCATCCAGGAATAATGTCGCGGGAGGACCAAAAACCCCGAATTTTTGCTTCAACTGTTTCTTCGATTCGTCCAGCGGGTCGGTCACGTCAATTTGCAGGGCGACAAAATCGGCCTTCAGTTTTTCCTTGACCCGTAGATCGGCAAAAGTGGTTTTCTCCATCCTGGCACAATCAACACACCAGTCAGCATAATAATCTATCAGTACTTTCCTGTTATTCGATCCCGCGACCAATAGTTGCTGCTGCAATTCTGCCAGGTCAGATATCCGGATAAACGAATCACCACTGATTCGGTCAGACTGAGTCATATCCGTAGAGACATCCACTCCGGAAGTATTGTTGAACAGTGAGGGTGGTAATGGCCTGAAAATGTCCCTTTGACCGGTCAGTCCGCCTGCGATCAGCATGATGCCCCATACCAGCAATATGATTCCTGCACCCTTTTCGAGCCGCTGCCAGTTTGAAACCAGGCTGTCATTTCGCCGGGTCGTGCCCGCAAATACGCTGAGCATTATGAAAAAGATCCCCCACAGTAACAGAACCGGGATTTGCGGGAGCGTTCCCAGAATGTAGATCGCCAGCGCGATCAACATGACCCCGAAGCCGTGCTTGATTTTTTCCATCCATGGGCCGGCGCGTGGGACAAGATGTCCCGCTCCCACACCAAGCGCAATCAATGGCAGACCCATTCCGATCGACATGGTAAACATCAGTTCAGCCCCCAGCAATGCGCTGCCGCTGGTTATTGCAATACCGAGCACGGAAATCAGTACAGGGGAGACACAGGCGCCGATAATCAGCGCCGAAATCAGGCCCAGCATGAAAACCAGCGGGACTGACCCAACCAGAGTTTTAGTTCGGCGCTGAATCCTTTCCTGGACGGCGCCCGGCATCTGGAATTGGAACGCGCCAAACATGGCG
The DNA here is from genome assembly GCA_963663315.1 of Arenicellales bacterium. Taxonomy (GTDB): domain Bacteria; phylum Pseudomonadota; class Gammaproteobacteria; order Arenicellales; family Poriferihabitantaceae. The sequence goes on from OY760176.1 coordinate 2,143,223, forward strand.
ATGGCCATGATGACAAGTAATGTACTCAACAAGCCAATCGCCCAGATATTTTGAAAGTATGCCTGAAGCTGGTCTCCTGTGGCGCCCGCAAGCGCACCTATGGCGGCATAGGTCACCGAGGTTCCAAGAACGTAGGAAAAAGCAATCAACCCGCCTTTTGTTCGGGTCAGGGATTGGCCCTGCCCTGCCAGAATGCTGGATAAGACAGGAATCATCGGTAGTACACAGGGGGTAAATGTGAGCAAAAGTCCTGCGGTAAAAGCCGCCAGCAACAGAGTCAGCATGGACCGGTTTTGCGTTTTGTCCTTATCGAAGCTGTCTGCGGATTCCAGGTTGGCCGCAAGATCATCCACCAGGCTGGAAAGGACAAACGTCTGATTGACGGGGGAGTAGCAAATCCCATCATTGGCGCATCCCTGATAGCTGGCATGGAGTGTCACACCTGCAATGTTCTGCCCAAATTCGATCGGCGCCAGTAAGTCGGTATCATATATCTCCACCACACCAAAATATTTGTCCTGCTTTGTTTTAGCCCCTGGCAGTTGAATCGAGTCGATCGAATCTCCGGCTTGCGTGGTAAATTGAATTTTATCCCGGTAAAGATAATAACCCTCGGCAACCTGGAATACCGCGTTCACGCTGTTTTGCGAGACGGCTTGTATTGTCAGCCTGAAGGCTTCATCGACTGGCAGAAATTCCTGTTGCACAAAGCTGGACCCCAGCAATGCACGTACATCCTTTGCCGGGGTCAGAGTCGAAAGATTATCCTGTAAATTCTGCGCATGGGATGCGAAACCACCCCAGAATTGTAGAATCAGGACGAGCGGAACCAGTAACCTCAAAATTCTGAATGATCCGGCAATCAGCAGGTTTTTATTCATGTTCAAATATGTATATCCGATCTGCCCGATTTCAACCCGTAGTATTGTAAAATAAAACAGATGAAAGCAATTTTTTTGATTTTCCTCGTTGTCCCGCTGGTTGAAATCTACCTGCTCATCGAAATTGGCTCCGAGATTGGTGCGGCGACGACGATATTTCTGGTGGTGTTCACTGCGATACTAGGCGCATTTCTGGTCAGAGTGCAAGGGTTTTCGACCCTTGTCAGGGTGCAGGTGCAGCTGGCGAAGGGTCAAATACCTGCGCTTGCGGTGATAGAAGGGGTGTTCCTGTTTGTTGCGGGTGCATTATTACTGACACCCGGGTTTTTCACCGATACCGTGGGTTTTATCTTCCTGACCCCGCCCCTGCGTCGACGGATCATCAAGGCCATACTGAAAAGGGGAATGGTGCGTGGTTTTGATTCTGTGGCCAGACAAGCCCGGCCCGGAACCGAATCGACCAATGCCCCACGTTCGAAGCGGGTGATAGAAGGCGAATACAAGGACCTGGACTGATTAAATCCTGACCAGCCAGGTTCAGGTCATTAAGGTTCAGAACAAACAATGCGGTATCGATAATTTGTCTGCATTTCAATCTCTCAGCTATCAGGAATTGCGGGAATGCACCATTGAAGTGCTGAAAAAAGCAGAAAGCACGCGGGCGGATGTGCTGCTGATCGAGTCCTACGGCGACCAGGCGATCCTCAAGGATTACTCCGGTTCGAACAAGGGTTTCAGGCTATTTATCGCACCTTTACTGGTTTACCGTGAAATCAGGGCGCTTCGCATTCTTGATGAAGTACGAGGTGTGCCCGGATTCATCCGAAAACTGTCCGGCCAGACTTTTCTGATCGAGTTTATTCCTGCGAAGCGAATGTGTGTAGTAAAAGAGGGGATCAACTGGGTGCAATTTATTCCAAGGGTCGAGGCGCTGGTCAACGAACTTCACAAAAAAGGGGTGGTTCATGGCGATCTTCGAAATGTAACCAACATTCTGGTGGCCCCGCAGCAGCGCCCGGTTTTTGTCGATTTTGTTTCGGCGGTCCATTGCGGCCATCGTTTCAATATCTTCTCCCTGATTCTGTTCAAACTGTGCCTGCCGATCGATCACGGAGCCGTGTTCAAATTGAAGAAGAAATATACCCCGCAACTGATCACACCCGAAGAACATCATCGATACGCAAACCCGGGCCGAATCGAGACGGTTGCCCGATGGCTGTCTTTACGTATCCGTGATCTGGTACAAAGAATCTTTCCCTGAAGATGGGGCCTTGCCCCGGACAGCTGAAAATTATTCCGTTTCGACTCTTGACTTTTAAATCTTCGTGACTATATTAGCACTCACTCTAGGCGAGTGCTAATAAAAACAGTTTCCACTGTCTGTCACTCACCGAATTCAACTTTTTAAACAAAACAACAGGAGATATGAACGTATGAAAATCCGTCCGCTTCATGATCGTGTCGTTATTCGACGAGTCGAAGACGAACGAACCAGCCCAGGTGGAATTGTCATTCCTGATTCTGCTACCGAAAAACCAATGCAAGGCGAAGTTCTGGCTGTAGGAAATGGCAAAGTACTTGAAAATGGTGACCAACGAGGTCTTGATGTCAAAGTTGGCGACAAAGTGCTTTTTGGAAAGTATTCAGGCACTGAAGTCAAGGTTGATGGCGAAGACCTGCTCGTGATGCGTGAAGACGACATCATGGGTATTGTCGAAGGTTAATTCATTATCTTAACTAAAGAACAAAAATTTGAGGAAATGTAGAAATGGCTACTAAAGAAGTCGTATTTGGCGAGAACGCACGTGCTCGCATGCTCAGGGGAGTGAATACCCTGGCAGACGCTGTAAAGATTACCCTTGGGCCCAAGGGCAGAAATGTCGTGCTGGATAAATCATTTGGCGCACCCACTGTAACTAAAGACGGTGTTTCGGTTGCCAAGGAAATCGAGTTGAAAGACAAGCTCGAAAACATGGGTGTACAGATGGTCAAGGAAGTTGCATCCAAAACTTCCGATGTTGCTGGTGATGGTACAACCACTGCAACCGTATTAGCCCAGTGTATAGTACATGAAGGCATGAAAGCCGTTGCTGCCGGCATGAACCCAATGGATATCAAACGCGGAATTGACAAGGCGGTTATTGTATGTGTTGAAGATCTGCAGAATCTTTCCCGACCCTGTACCGATCACAAGGAAATTGCCCAGGTTGGAACCGTATCAGCAAACGCCGACAGTAATATAGGCGACATCATCGCCGAAGCCATGGCGAAAGTCGGCAAAGAAGGCGTGATTACCGTAGAAGAAGGAAATACGTTGGAAAACGATATGGAAGTAGTGGAAGGTATGCAGTTTGATCGAGGATACCTGTCTCCTTACTTCATCAACAATCAGGACAACATGTCGGTCGACCTCGAAAACCCCTTCATCCTGATTCACGACAAGAAAATCTCCAACATCCGTGACATGCTGCCCACTCTCGAAGGCGTTGCCAAGTCCAGTCGCCCGCTACTGGTGATTGCAGAAGATGTGGACGGAGAGGCGCTGGCTACACTGGTTGTCAACAATATCCGCGGCATTGTCAAGGTCTGCGCGGTCAAGGCGCCGGGCTTCGGCGACCGCCGTAAAGCGATGCTACAGGATATTGCCGTCCTGACCGGTGGTCAGGTGGTCAGTGAGGAAATCGGTATGAATCTCGATGCAGTATCTCTGGATGAACTCGGTCAAGCCAAGCGTATCCAGATTACCAAGGAAAACACCACGGTAATCGATGGCGCCGGCAGCTCTGATGACATTGAAGGTCGTGTAAATCAAATCAGGGCTCAAATTGAGGAGGCAACCTCTGACTATGATCGCGAAAAAATGCAAGAGCGCGTAGCCAAACTGGCCGGCGGTGTTGCAGTGATCAAAGTGGGCGCCGCTACTGAAATTGAAATGAAGGAAAAGAAAGCCAGGGTCGAAGACGCATTGCACGCAACTCGCGCCGCAGTTGAAGAGGGCGTGGTTCCTGGCGGCGGTTCGGCGCTGATTCGCTGTGTCGACACTGTCTCCAAGGTCAAAGGCGAGAATCAGGATCAGGACCTGGGTGTCAAGATCGTGCTGCGTTCGCTGGAAGAACCCCTTCGTCAAATCGTCACCAACTCCGGTGGTGATGCTTCTGTCGTGCTCAATGAAGTGGCCAAACACGAGGGTAATTATGGTTACAACGCCAGCACAGGTGTATATGGCGACATGATCGATATGGGTATTCTCGACCCAACCAAGGTAACTCGTACCGCATTACAAAACGCGGCTTCCATTGCCGGATTGTTGATCACAACCGAAGTGATGATTGCAGAATCACCTGAAGATAAGAGTGCACCTGCAATGCCTGACATGGGTGGTATGGGTGGTATGGGCGGAATGATGTAAGTTCCTCCTTTTATAGACTGGGAAAGGCGCCTTGATGGCGTCTTTTTCATTGCGGTTTCTGGTACGCTCACGAATCTGGTAGATACGTTTCAACCCCGAATTCCGATAACGCAGATGAACAATTACTTTGATTTAGGTGGACACAGCCGCCCGATCTCGACATCATCCCCTGAGGCACAGATTTGGTTTGACCGGGGTCTCAACTGGTGCTACGGGTTTAATCCTGAGGAAGGGGTAAAGTGTTTTTACAAGGCGCTGGAACATGATGCCCGCTGCGCGATGGCATATTGGGGAATCGCGTATGGGTCGGGACCTTTTTATAACCTGCCGTGGCGTGACCTGGGCCAGCAGGAAAAAAACCAGTGCATCCGGGTCTGTTTCGACAGCATCCGGACCGCCCGCTCGCTGTGCGCTGGAAAATCTGATGTGGAAATTGATCTGATCAATGCGTTATCCACAAGATATCATTCCAACCACAGCGTATCGTCGGAACAGTTCGATGCCTGGGATGACGACTATGCCGATGCCATGCGGGCGGTTTATCACAAATACCCTGAAGACCTCGATGTCGCGGCGTTGTTCGTCGATGCCATGATGACACGAACGCCGTGGAAGCTGTGGAATGTAAACACCGGTCAACCTCCTGATGGCGCCGATACAATGGAGTGCCTGTCCGTGCTTGACAAAGCCATCTCCCGGATGCGCGAGTCAGGTAGTGCACCGCATCCGGCTATATTGCATCTTCATATTCATTGCCTCGAAATGTCGCCCATGCCGGAAAAAGCGCTGGAATCGGCAGACGCCCTGGAAACCCTGTGTCCTGATGCCGGGCATTTGGTACACATGCCAAGCCATATCTACGTCCTGTGCGGACTGTATGAACGGGCCATAGTCGTCAGTGAAGGGGCAATTCGAGTAGACCGCAAATATCTGAAGTATGCCGGGCCTTACAACTTTTACACATCTGCGCGTTGTCACGACCTGCACATGATGATGCTCGCCTGTATGTTTCTGGGCAGGTTTCAAGCTGCCATCCAGGCTGCGGAAGAATTGTGTGAAACACTGCCGCAGGATGTGTTGGAGGTAGAAGAACGCCCATTTCTTGCCATGCTTCTTGAAGGATATTATTCGACAAAAACGCATGTCCTGGTCAGATTCGGGAAGTGGCAGGAAATCATTGATATGCCGATGCCACAAAACCCGGCGCTTTACTGTGTTTCAACCGCTATGCAGCATTACGCCAGGGGCATCAGTCTGGCTGCGCTCGGACAAATCGAGCAGGCCAACTCGGAACGGGACAAATTCAACCAATCGCTGGAGATGATTCCCAAAGGCCGCAAATTCTTCAACAATCCAGCGCTCGACATTCTGGCTGTTGCCGAAAACATGTTGAATGGTGAACTTGAGTATCACAGCGGAAACCACCATCAAGGGTTCGAATTTATACGAAAGAGCGTACAGCTATGCGATAATCTTGCCTACTCTGAACCCTGGCCCTGGATGCACCCGCCGAGGCATGCACTCGGCGCTTTACTTATCCAGCAGGGACATTATGCAGAGGCTGAAGAGGTGTACAGAACCGACCTCGGATTGAACAATAAACTGGATCGTTGTCACCATCACCCGGACAATGTGTGGGCGTTACACGGATTGGCAGAATGTCTGCGCCAAAGGAATGAAACGAACGAACTGCGCACAGTGACAACCAAACTCGATGCGGCGATGGCAAATTCCGATTTCGCGATCACCTCTTCGTGTTGCTGCCGAAAAAATACCGATACCCACCCCGCTTGATATACCGCTCGTCTTTCCCGTGAAAACGGGAATCCACGAACGCTCACCGGACAGGCACAGGGGCCTGTCCCTACGAATTGCACCGGGTGTAGGGGCAACCCCCCGTGGTTGTCCGGGGCATCATCCGACCCGTCCGGGCATGGCAATCTGCCGGACTGCTGGTATAATTGGGTCCCGTATAGACCACTGCCAAAATTGCCCCGTATGATGGAACTGGACCGTATTTCCGGAAAAACCGTTGCCCGGTAGAATTCTGGTCACAGGGGGCGCTGGTTATATTGGTTCCCACACAGTTCTGCAGTTGGTAGAGGCAGGAAATTCGGTGGTAGTTGTGGACAATCTCTACTCGGGCCATGAATGGGCGGTTGCCCGGCAGGCCACGTTTTATCAGGGAGACATCCACGACAGGAAGCTGATCAGGAATATTCTGAAACAGCACGAGATCGAAGCAGTCATGCACTTTGCAGCCCACACTGTGGTCTCCGAGTCGGTTCAAAATCCATCAAAATATTATCACAACAATGTACTCGGGTCGCTCAATCTGATCGAAGCCTGCATTGAACAGGGGGTAGCCCAATTCATATTTTCCTCAAGTGCAGCGGTTTACGGCGCTACCGGGAAAAGGACAGTCAATGAAAGCGACAGGACCAGCCCGATCAATCCTTATGGAACAACCAAATTGATCACCGAATGGATGCTGCACGACTTCGCAGAGTCGACAGGGGGGGATTTCAACTACATTGCGCTGCGGTATTTCAATGTCGCAGGAGCCAATATGGGCGGCAAACTGGGGCAGGCGACACCGGAAGCCACCCATCTGATAAAAGTGGCCTGCCAGACCGCCTGTGGTATTCGTCCCGGGATATCTATATTCGGTGATGATTACGATACCCCTGACGGGACTTGTATCCGGGATTATATCCATGTCGATGACCTGGCTGCCGCCCATCTTGATGCCTGGCGTTACCTTCAGGACGGGGGCAAAACCCGGATTCTGAATTGTGGATATGGCAATGGATTCAGTGTCAGGGAAGTCATCGAATGCGTTAAATCGGTCAGCAATACGGACTTTGAAGTGGATGTCCGACAACGACGGCCAGGCGACCCGCCGCAACTGGTTGCAGACAGCGATAAAATCAGACGGCTGCTCAACTGGCAACCACAATACAATGACCTCGAGATTATCTGTCGGTCTGCCTATGAGTGGGAAATGGGACAAGGTTCGGCGCCGGCTGCTGACGATTACACAACATGATTGACCGGAATATTTCAAACGTATGAAGCTGGCATTCTGTTTGTTCAAGTATTTTCCCTGGTCCGGGTTGGCGCGGGATTTTCTGAAAATAGCGCTGGAATGCCACAGGCGTGGTCATGATCTGCACGTTTATGCCCAGGAATGGCAGGGAGCGCGGCCAGCTGGAATTCCAATCAATGTGCTGAACGTATTGCCCCTTGCCAACCATACCCGGAATAAGTCGTTTTATCAGCAGTTCAGGGAAATAACCGCCAATCAGCATTTTGATGTGATTATTGGCTTCAATAAAATGCCCGGGCTGGATATGTATTATTGTGCAGACATTTGTTATGTCAGCCGGGCCAAACGTCATGGCAGGTTGTATCAGTTGATCAGTCCTCGTTTCCGTCATTTCCAGTCATTTGAACGAGCCGTATTCGATGTGGGTTCAACCACCACTATCCTGTCGCTTTCGGAGCGTGAAAAGGGCGTGTATCAGGAATACTATGGCACTCTGGAAAGTCGATTTCAGCCGACACCGCCGAATCTTGATTTCGAGCGCAAACCATATCATCGACCGGAAGCCGTGCGCCGCAAAAAGCGCGAAGAGCTTATGATAAAGGATAACGAATCCCTGCTTTTGTTTGTTGGCTCCGGTTTCAAGAGGAAAGGTCTTGATCGCGCCATCAAGGCAATGGCCGCGTTGCCCGAAACGCTTCGTCACAATACCACGATGCTGGTCGTCGGACAGGATAAGGCAGCCCGCTACCTGCGTCTGGCGGCCAACTCAGGTCAGGCCGGAAAAGTTCGCTTCCTCGGTGGCAGGGATGACCTTGTGGAACTCATGGCTGCGGGTGACTTGTTGATCCATCCAGCCTATCAGGAAACCACGGGCACAGTGCTGATCGAAGCCGTGGTGGCCGGACTGCCGGTTCTGGTTACAGATGTATGCGGCTACGCACACCACATAACGAGCGCAGACGCAGGTGTCGTTTTAGGGTCGCCATTTGTACAGCAGAATCTCAATCAAAAATTGCAATACGCCCTGACCACCAACGAACGCGCCAGATGGCGTAAAAACGGAATTGAGTATGGGGAAAATCCGGATCTTTACCGAATGCCGGAAACGATCAGCGACCTGATTGAGGAAAGGGTGACTGAGCGCATGATTTCCACTGGCAAATAGGCGAAAGAATATTGACAGCGTCTCGGCGCGTCAGGATGTGAATCATTTCCCGTTGGAAATACACCTCATCGTTCAGGCTCATCTTCCATTGGGCAAGGTTCTGCCGATTCGGATTATGCCTCTGTTGTCGCACGACTGAGCACCTCCTCGGCCCACTGGTTCAGACTCTTTTTTTCAAGTGCGGCTCTCAACGCGGCCTTGCGATGAACCTCGGGGCTGATCCGGAACATGACCTGCCCGGAATAAGCCTTATGGGGCTCCTTTCCGATCCTGCCGCAGGCTTCAAGGTAATCTTCCACCGCCTCATGGAAGGCTTCCTGCAATCCGTCCACTGTGTCGGCGTGAAAGCCCACGATATCGCGGATGCCAGCGATTCGTCCTGTAAAAAGATGATCATCGTCGTCATAGTCGATACGGGCGGTATAGCTTTTGTAAGTCATGGTGTTCGTCATGGTTTCACTCCGATGCGTTCCAGGAAATCCCGGGCATCTGTCACCTGGTAGCGTTTCGCTTCCCTGGTGGGGTGTGGGCGATGAAACGTCGCAACCTTCCCCTCTTTCTCAAATCGCACTCGTGACCCTCGCCCCTCAATCAAATTTGCCCCTGCGGCCAGCAGCAGGCTTTCGACCGCAGCCCATTCGATACTGGCCGAGACCGGTTTCCTGAAGACTGCGGCAAGGGTCCTGCGGTGTTTGTTGTTCACTAACGTAAGATATTCTATGATTGCTAATATTGCAAGCATAAATCGGAACAGATTACGTGCTACATTTCTGGGACAGTCTACTTGTTCTTTTCAATGGACAAGGCTGGATGTTGACCATGCAAATGATCTGGCTATACTGTTAGCGAGATCAACTCAACCAGGAAGGAAAGGTTATGTTCATCGTCAATGTTCATCAAGCCAAGACCCAGCTCTCCCGACTACTGGCACAAGTCGAGGCTGGCGAGGATGTCGTGATATCCCGACGAGGCGAACCTGTCGCGCGGCTTGTTGGCTGCAAGCTTCGAAGCAAGCGGCAACCCGATGTACTCAAGGGGAAAGTCGTCATTCCAGAGAGCTTCTTCGACCCGTTGTCGGAGGAGGAACTGACGGCATGGGAAGGTAAGTAGCGGCGCGAACACTGCTGGATACCCATGCGTTTCTTTGGTGGGTTGCGGACAGCGGGCGCCTGTCTGGAATAGCACACAGCGTGACCGCGGACGAGTCGAATAACATCATGGTCAGTGCGGCGTCCGCTGATTCATACGTCTGAAGGGGGCAATAATAAATGTTGACGTTCAACTCAATAGATGTGGAAACCGCAAATGCTGACCGTGCTAGTATCTGCCAGATTGGAATCGTTCACGTTCGAGAAGGTAAAATCGAGGATCAATGGCAGACCCTGATCAACCCGGAGGCTGGGTTCGATACGTGGAATGTATCAATCCACGGGATAGATGAACCGGACGTTATAAATAGCCCTACACTCCCGAAGGTTCGTGCTGAGTTGCACGCTCGATTACGGAGTTCTGTTCTCGTCAGCCATACTTCGTTCGACCGTGTTGCATTTGAACGTGCAATGACGCGCTATGATCTCGAACAGCTTCAGGTCACATGGCTCGACAGCGCAAGAATCGCAAGACGGGCATGGCCGGAACGCTATGGACAAAGGGGCTACGATCTCAAGAATATCGCGAGAGACCTTGATATTTCATTCAGGCATCATGACGCGCTTGAAGACGCCAGAGCCGCCGCAGAGATTGTGCTCAGCGCATGCGCTGCCACGAATACAGACATAGAGGGTTGGTTGCTCCGAGTTGGGCGTCCCATTACAGGGAGTTCGTCAAGTTCAACACTGTCGACAAAACGTGAACGGAACGTGGATGGAGCGCTGTCTGGTGAAACAATCGTATTCACCGGCGAGCTTGCCATTCCTCGAAAGGAAGCGGCCGATATGGCGGTGGAAGCAGGATGTGAAGTTGTCCGCAGTGTCAGCAAAAAAGTTACGATGCTTGTGGTGGGTATTCAGGACAAGAGCAAACTCAATGGGTATGTGAAGAGCAGCAAACACCGGAAGGCTGAAGATCTGATTGAGCAAGGTGTGAATATTCAGATACTTTCGGAGTGCGATTTCTCAGAACTCACGAGGGTGTAAATAAAACTGTGTAAATGGTCATCCACTATAATTCCCATTATGAGGAAAAGATGACCAAGCTAACTAAAAAAACAAGTATCCCTGCTCAACGAGTTGCTGGAAGATTTCAAGGGCAATACCGAAGCCGTCCTGGGCCAGCATGGCCTGATGAACAAGTTACTAAAGCGCGTGGTTGAAGCCATGTTGGATGGGGAGTTGACCAGCCATCTGGGATACGCGCCCCATGATCCAGTCGGCCATGGCACCGGCAATTCCCGCAACGGCTACTCCGCGAAGAAGGTTCAGAGCAAAGACGGCGAGTTGGAACTGGAGATTGAATAATGAAATTAAGAAATTTTGATATATCAGAAAGCCTGGATAGTCCGGAGATGATCAGAGAGTATCTACAGCAGGTGATCGCAAATGGCGATATGGTCGAACTGACCAGAGCCATTGGGCATGTAGCGAAAGCGAACGGCATGACGGAGCTTGCTGCTAAAACAGGAATTGGCCGCGAGAGTCTTTATCGGTCACTATCCGGTGAAGTGTCACCGAGAGTGGATGCACTGGCCAGGGTTTTGGCTGCTTATGACTTGCGCCTGGATATAGCCCCGATTTGAAATAAAGTACAGGTCGCGCAAGACTTCAAGCGGGTCGTGAGCGCGACTTTATACGAGTGTCCTGAGGACGATCTTGCGTTTGCTCCTGACAAGGCATGATCGCTTTTGAACGGATTGTCGGAGGTGTTTGGAACATGTCTGACAGGCGCTCTATCTCCGAATAGAATAATAAACTGATTCAGCGCAGCCTTCCAGTCCCGGACCGGCATCGTCCATTTTTAGTGGATACCAATATTCACAATCTGTTTTAACTTGTTTCCTTGGTAGGGCTCCAGAAATTCTTCATGTTGGAGCCTACCAACAACTATCCCTGGACTTACACCGACAGCCTCTGAAAATTTCAAGATGCTTTGGTTAGAGTACTCATCATATTTCACAAACTCAGCAAAAAGATCTGGTGGAATGAGTGTGTCCGCTGCAAATCTATTAGCCTCATCTTCCTGTTTCTGTATTGTTGGATCTACAATCTTGTCTGACAGATCATCAACCGCATTGTCTAACACAAATGCATGTGTTTTTCTGTGGAGAAGTAAATGCGCTAACTCGTGGAAAAAAGTAAACCACAATCTATCGTCAGTTTTATATCTGTTTGACAAAGCAATCAGTGCTTTTCGAGAAGATAACCATCTTGCACATCCACTTATTCCAGTGTTCTTGAATCCTGGCACCAATACAAAAGCAATGCCAATTGATGCACAAATTGATTGTGCTAATGGAATGCCTTTTTCTACGTTATATGTAGTACAGCCTCTGAGCTTCTCAATCGAACTAACAACTGCTGTGGTGTCAAAATCCGAAATTTCAAACTCATTCGCGAAGTGTTCTGTGGCACGCACCCAGGCAGATATATACTCAACGCTTATATCAATTTTTCTGGTCTGCCTGAAAGAGACTCTGGACGCTATCCACACTTCATTCCAACTCTCAGGAGAAGACACACCCAAAAACGACAAAATTGCTTCCAGATTATCGGATGCACCTCTGGTTTCAGGAATCAACCCCAATAATTTGAGCTCTTTAATTGGAAATTTCTTACTCCAATCTATCCAATGTTGAGCTTTTTCGACAAACTCCTCTCTCGCAGCAATTTCATCAAACTGCCGCTGCAAATTAAGCCAAAAATGTGCCGGTCTACTGAATACTTTTTCCAGTACCAGAGAAGTTGATGGGGTAATTGGTGCTTTTCCATTACAGATTTCACTAATGGTTTTTGGGGTAATTCCAGAACGTCTTGACAAATCTCGTTGATTCCAAACATTACTTTCCAAATACTCTAAAAGCACCTCTCCCGGATGGAGGGCGCCTATTGGTCCCATAACTGTATAGTCAGTATCAATCATGCGTATCTACTATGTTTTCAATCGCTACTTCACCCGGATGATTCCGATAACGATGAGTCGGAACACAAAGCCTGAGTGAGGGCTCAGGTGTGAACCGGTAGTGACCCGGACTACATTGTGCTCACTTTCAGCCATATCTTACGGAGAAGATAGCGAAGGGGAAACCAGAAACCGATAGTTTGAATTTGATAAATTTGTAATTTGAACCATCTTTTCCTCAAGAATGCCTTGCTCTGATTTCTTCCTATACTGTCAACTTTCGATTGGCTGGATGATTTGGAAATAGGGGGAGGGGATATGCCATAGGTTTGAAATGAGCCAAACAGGTATGGATATTTCATATCCAGATCAATGGCCATGTATCTTGGATAAAAGTTTGTGAACATTTGCGCAAATTTCCTGTCTATCATATAGCCAGTCATGCTGCTGGGGATGCGCTTGTAGATAATTAAATCAAAGCCTTTTGGCAGACTTTCCTTGATAAAGAATGGTCTTCGTTTATTCATGTACAAACGAACGATATTCCAGTCATCAGGGAGGCAACCGGGAAGGATTTCCAGCAACTCGGGAAAATTATTCGAGAGAACGGCGTCGTCTTCAAGGATCACTCTGGCTGATTCATCGGTGTCCAGCATATCCGCCATACATTGCAGGTGGCTCGCATAGCAACCAATTTCCCCATCACCAATGGGGCTGTCCTTAAATTGCGGTTTCCATTGTTCAGGGATATTCGCACCCCAAAATGCCGGGAACCTGGTAAATGCAAGACCCTGATCATCCAGCTGGTGCGTTATAGCATTGAGCCGGTCGCGGTCTTCATCCAGGTTAATAACATAAATTGGTATCTGGCTCATTGCGTATTCCCGCTAGGTGAATACTTGATCCATTTGAAGTTCAGGATGCTGGGCTTGTGCGGATATATGATCCTGCCTCTGAAACTATAACATAGTCTATATAGTGTGTGTGGATGAGACGAGCTTAAGATGAATCCCGGGTGAAAAAATGGGAGACCTGGAGGTTCAGGTTCAGGTCTATGTATAAGTTCAGAAACCTTTGGCACTCCGCACCCGGAGGAACGCCATGCAATATCAACACATCGGACACGGCATCAGGGGATTCTATCGAGCGGCCCGTTTAGGCAATCTACCGGGCATGAATACGCATGCCCAACACCGACTCAAAGTCCTCGATTTCTTTGACCAACACGGGCTCGCCGCGACTTGCGATGCCTTTCCGGTCAGCCGAAGAACCCTGTATCGCTGGAAAGCCGCGTTGTCCTCAGTATGGCGGAGCACGGCACCAAGGAAGTGGAGCGCCAGCAAATCATCGACATGCTCGGCGTTAGCCCCCAAGCCGCCGATCATGTGATCCGCAGGCTGCGTCGCAAAGGTTGGCTGCAGCGCGCGAGTTGGGGCCGCTACCTGCTCATACCTCCCGAAATGGGACCGGACGCCCTCGGAGAAAGCAACGTCCTGGCACTCACCAGCCGGGTTGCCAACCCCTACTACTTCGGCTACGACACGGCTGCGATGTACTACGGGCTCACGACCCAGCATCGCCAGGTGATCCGACTGGTCACGCCGGTCCGTACCCGCAACCGCTGCGTACTCGATACGGAAGTCCGCATCGTCAATCCGGTCCAACGCAAGTTTTTCGGATTCGGCCCGGTTGACGTCCTGGGCTACACCGTCATGATGTCCGATCGGGAAAAGACGGTCATTGATTGCATTGATCGTCCCAGCCTCGCTGGCGGTGAGGGAGAAGCGGCCGCCATCCTGGCAACGGCATGCCGACGCATCAACTGGCACAGGGCGATCGCCTATCTGGAGCGGATGACCTCGCGGACACTCACGCGACGCTTCGGATGGTTGGCAGATCATTCTGGCGCCACGATGCCCGACGACGTGCACTCGCATCTTCGCGATCTTGCGAAGGGAAGCGGCAAATCATTTCTCGGACCCAGAATCCCCAAACCTGGCGCAATTGGCTATCAGGACAGTTGGCAACTCACTGTCAACATTGCCAGCCACGAATTGCGCGACAGCGCCGGTATCGCGCGGCGACACTCTGTCGACCGGGAGCGCTGAGCCATGCTGACCCACCCGCAAGTCCAACGCTACTCTGCCGAAGCCGGGGCCTTCGATTGGGACGATCTCCGGCAACTGGTACGGAGGACACAGGCAATTAACCCGGCTCAGATCACAGCTACTTGCCTAAGTAGTGCCGCTTCCCGATCTCCCTCACCACACGGAAAACGGCTCCATTCCTCAAGCTATTATCAATATAATACCCAGCAACAACCCCATCCCGGAACCGGTAGCATGGTCAAATCAGCGCGAACAAATCAATGGCCTCGCGTGAATGCTCTTCATTTCATTGTCGAGCACGGTGATTCCATTGATTACTCGAAGGCTAAGCCACTTTCTCTTCGAGAAGGTGCTTTCGATGTTCAGGTCGAGAAAGGGAGTGCTTGCTTTACCATGAAGGATCACTACGCGGCCGTGGGAGAGGCTCGTGAAGAAATTCAAAAGTACATTGATGCATTGGAGTTTGAAGCCGCTTTGCGACACGGTCCTTTCGGATTCAAGCTCCGCTTCGACCGGGCGGACATCGAGGATTGTGACCCGGCAGCCGAAACTGCCCCGTCACCGAACACATTGTCCGTGTCCTTTCGGGCGCATGGACGCGTGAGGCTCAACGTCCAATTGAAAACTGTGAAAAACAATTTTCCTCAGCCGCCAACCAGCCCTGTTAATGCGCTCGACCCCGACGTCCAACGCATGCTCGGGCGCTATCTCGGTTATCGGCAACGCCGGGAGCCGTTGTCGAGCATGGCCTATTTTTGTATTACTGTCGTTTGAAGCATCTGCGGGCAGAAGAATGGCGGCGAAGAAATATGGCATAACATTGCCAGTCCTGAATAAACTGTCCCGGTTGAGCTCAACCAAGGGCGGCCTTGGGGCCAGAAAGGCAGAAGGGATTCGGCAGGAATTGACAAAGAAAGAAAAACAGTTCCTGGAGGACTGTGTGAAGGTCATCATTCGCAGGGCGGCTGAAGTGGCCCACGACCCGAAGGCAGCACAACCAAAAATCACAATGGCCAATTTTTCCACGAACGGGCCTGAATCCGTCACTGATCCATGATTCGGGCACCGACGCGCTTCCGGCGGGTGGCACGCTGGTCGGGCTCGCCACGAACGACAGCGGTGCCGGTACCGGGGGACGGAAACGGCGACCTTGAGACCCGCCGTCTGGAGGCTAGTTTCGGCTACGGCTTCGCAGCACTCGGCGGCCCGGAGAGGAGGGATCACCGTATCAGGAGGGCTGACTGCGATGGTGTCGGACCTGGATATTTTCCTGGCGGACCGAGGACCATAAGGCGGCCGTGTGTCGCTTCGTTAGGGAAATATCTTGCAAGAATGAATGCGGATGATATTTGTGCATCGGAACGTCTTCAGTTACAGACAGAATTCATGGAAAACAACCCCGATATCGGCATATCGGGAGGCTACCATAGTGGTTTCGCTAGTAATGTCTTGATTATGCGATGTGCAAGTTTCTCCATATTCACTGGCGCTTTGGTGAGCCGGTATCCGCAACTGTACTACTGTTGTTCCTGAAATACAGGATCAGGACATTTATTCTTCAGAAGAATCGGATTTCCTGAAACGGCTCTTGAGCCTGGAAAACCAGCCTGTTTTCGGTTTTTTGATATCTGCCCCGATGTCGGCATACTGCTTGAGGTGTTCGCTGTCCGGGAAATTGAGTTCGAGCACTCTGCGGGCATCGCCTGACAGATCACTTATTCCCATCTTCTGGTAACTCGACATCATCAGGGCAAGCGCCTCTTCGACGGAAGGAGTTGAGGCATAATTCTGGACGACCCCTTTGGCCCGGTTGACCACTGCCACATGGGCATCCCTGGAGTAATAGTATTTCGCCACCGCAATTTCATTTTTCGCCATCGATTCAAGCAAGTGCTGGGCTCTCACTCGGGCATCAGGGGCATACCGACTGTCAGGGAAACGTGTATACACCTCCTCGAACGCAATCAATGCATCATACATGGGCGACGCATCCCGGTCACTCAAGTCATCATACCCAAGGAGCCTGCCAAAGAACGACGGGTCTTCCTCAAAACCTGTCAGGCCTTTCAAATAATAGACATAGTCCACAGAGTCATGGGTTGGGTTAAGCTTGATGAACCGGTCTGCGGCCGCCAGAGCCAGCCCGGTCTGATCGCTTCGATAATAAATATAGACCGTGTCGATCTGAGCCTGTATTGCGTAATTGCCGTAGGGATATCTCGCTTCCAGCGTCCGCAACTGTCCGAGGGCCGTTTCCCAATTTCTTTTTTCCATGCTTTCTCTGGCTTCGCTGTACAGCTCCTCAGCAGTTTTATCCTCTTGATCCTCTTGATCCTCTTTATCCTTGTTGAAAATTGCACATCCGGTCGCCAACAGGCAGGATAAAATAATGACAAACAGCCGGACAGCCACTTGCCTGCTCCACTGATAGTCACTGAAAAACCGGTTTCCAACAGCTTTGATTGAAATTAGCATGGAATTAATTTTTTATGGCGTAGAATTGGATTTGCTTGATTGGGGCCGCAATTATAATAATTCAAGTACTCATTGTGCCATAACTAATTCGAAATGTCGGAAACCGAATCGCATCTATTTTTCCATTCCACTGTGCAAATGCAGGGAGAACGTGTGGACAAGGCACTTTCGGGATTACTGCCTGAATATACCAGAAATGCAATTCAACAATGGATCAGGCAGGGCCGGGTGCTGGTAAACGGGAAGTCGGCAAAGCAGAAATTCAGATTGTCGGGGGGAGAAACGTTGGAAATTCATGTTCCATACGCCGCCACTCTGGAATATCTTCCTGAACAGATCGACCTGGAAATCCTGGATGAGGACGATCAGATCATGATCATTAACAAACCCTGTGATCTCGTCGTCCACCCGGGTGCAGGCAACCTCGACGGTACATTGCTCAACGGCCTGTTGCATCATAATCCCGATCTGGCAAAACTGCCCAGGGCGGGAATTGTTCATCGGCTCGACAAGGATACGACCGGATTAATGGTGGTGGCAAAAACAGAACAGGCCAGGCAGCATCTGATCGCTCAACTCGACAGTCGAAAAATGAGTCGCCAATATCTCGCCATAGTCAACGGTGTCATGATCTCGGGAGAAACCATCAACCAGCCAATCGGCAGGCGCCGTCAGGACAGGTTACGCATGTCTGTAACCTCGCAGGGCAAGGCCGCAATCACCCATTTACGTGTAATAAAAAAATATCGCCACCATTGCCTGGTGCGGGCCAATCTGGAATCCGGGCGTACCCACCAGATCCGCGTACATTTGAGTTGGAGGGGCTTCCCGATAATCGGTGACAGGCTGTATGGGAAACGAACCCGATTACCGCCGGGGGCCTCCGAACAATTCAAACATTGTCTACAGACGTTTCAACGACAGGCGCTGCACGCCGAAAAACTCACCTTGATCCATCCCCGAAATCACACCGAGACAAGCTGGCAAAGTGAACTGCCCGAAGATATGAAAACCCTGATAGCCCAGCTTGAAAACGACAATGCACAACGATAACGCAAGAACTCCCGGTTAAACCAGGCAGGCAATCAGAAGACCCTGGATTTTCAGGGTGCTACTCGCATTTGCTTTCGCCACAACTCAGGCAGGTCATGCAGCCATCCATCAATACCATGGCTTCGGTGTTGCATTTGTTGCAAAGTATTGCGCCGTCAGGAAATTCGTAGTCTTGTGAGGCTTTAAAAGGCTGGGTATGCCTTTGTTCATACTCTCTGCGCTTCTGGTCGACCAGAGCCTGCTGATGCTCGTCCAGTCCCTGATCAACAATCACGCCGATCATTTTCAGATGGGATTCGATAACATCACCGATTTCGGCAACCAGCGAGGGCATGAACCTGCCGCCTCGTTTAAAGTAGCCGCCTTTGGGGTCGAATACGCTGCGCAACTCATTGACCAGAAAAGCAATATCGCCTCCTTTTCTGAAAACCGCAGAGATAATCAGTGTCAACCCCGATATCCATTGGTAGTGATCCATGTTTTTCGAATTGATAAAAATCTCGAAAGGCCGGCGCTTTTCGTAAGGGGTGCCCGGGTTTAACAGGATGTCGTTAATGGTAATGTAAAACGCATGTTCAGAGACCGGTGTCTTGATCTTGTAGGTATTGCCAACCAGCATATCAGGCCGAATGACCTTTTCATGCATCTGAACAACTCTGGCCTGTACCGGATCAAGAGTAGCCGGTGGACCGGGAATCGGCTCTGTCCGATTGGCAATCCCGGCGCCTTTTTCCTCCGGTTTTATCACGTTGTAGTCAACGATTTTCTGGTCTATTTTTATACTCATCAAAATCTCGACAGGGTTTGTTGTTTCATTGGCAATGATTGCTGGCGGCGATAATGGGGCGTTGATGCAATGCGACCAATCTGCAAGCTGAACTGGACTCTCCGGTTTCTCTCCTGATACCGGTTCTGGGGTTTTTTACCTGGACTTTTCAAGTTGTCAGACTGGATACTGGATATATTGCCGGATTCAAAAGTCGCTAGAATCGTCCGTAATATCCTTCTTTCAAGGCATCAAACAAATTCGCTGCGGTGTGCAATTCTCCATCGTACTCGATTTCTTCATTACCCCTGACCTCAACCACATCGCCATTTTCGAGGGTAAACTGATACTTTGTGTTCTGCAGATCTTTTTCCTTCACCAGTACGCCCTGAAACACTTCAGGATTGAATCTGAATGTCGTACAGCCTTTCAGTCCTTTTTCCCAGGCATACCGATAAATGTCCTGAAATTCCTCAAATGGAAAATCCGTCGGCACATTAGCGGTTTTTGAAATTGAGGAATCGATCCATTTCTGGGCAGCCGATTGTATGTCAACATGCTGTTTCGGTGTAACATCCTCACTGGTGATGAAGTAGTCGGGCAGCCTTTCATTTTCATTTTCCCCGAAAGGTACTGCGGCCGGGTTCACCAGGTGGCGGTAGGCCAGCAACTCGTAGGAATAGACATCTACTTTTTCCTTGGATTTCTTGCCTTCACGAATGACGTTTCTGCTGTATCTGTGGGCAAAGCTAGGTTCGATTCCGTTGCTGGCATTATTCGCCAGAGACAAGCTGATCGTACCGGTGGGTGCGATCGAGGTATGGTGAGTATAGCGACAGCCGTTGACTTCAATCTCTTTTCGAATTTCCTCAGGAAACTGCTGCATGTAACGACTGTATCTGGCCATCAATACCGAACCTTTGACAAGATCGCCTTCACGGAATCCATCCTCTATCATTTCCGGGCGTTTGGCCAGCATCTCCCTGGTCACCGAGTATTCCTGCGCAAGTACGGGTGCAATTCCTTTTTCCTTTGCCAGGGCCACACCCACTTCCCAACCAACCACGGCCATTTCCCTGGCAACCCGCTCTGTAAAAGCCAGTGATTGCTCATCGCCGTATCTCATCTGCAACATGGTCAGGGTGGAGCCCAACCCGAGAAAACCCATGCCGTGACGACGCTTCGACGTAAGCTCTTTGATTTGATTGGGGAGCGGCAAACCACTGATTTCAACCACGTTGTCCAGCAAGCGTGAAAAGACGGCGACCACTTCCTTGTACTCGTCCCAGTCAAACCTGGCTTCATCGGTAAACGGATTCCGGACAAACCGGGTCAGATTTACCGACCCGAGCAGGCATGCGCCATAAGGCGAAAGCGGCTGTTCTCCACAGGGATTGGTTGCACGAATATTTTCACAGAACCAGTTGTTGTTCATCTCATTGATGCGGTCCACCAGGATAAATCCAGGCTCAGCATAGTCATAAGTCGAACTCATGATCGCATCCCACAGTTTTTTCGCACGAATGGTGCGGTAGACACGGCAGGCGACATCGCCGACTTCGTTGGTCACGTAATTCTCGGTATGAGGCCACTGACGCCAGATAATCCGAAGTTCCCCGCACTCGACTTCATGCCGGGTTGCAGGAAATGACAAAGGCCACTGTGCGTCCTCCTGGACCGCCTGCATGAATTCATCGGTAATCAGGCATGACAGGTTGAATTGACGAAGCCGTGCGTTTTCGCGCTTGGCGCGGATAAACTCCAGAATATCAGGGTGAGAAATGTCGAAGGTACCCATTTGTGCACCACGGCGTCCACCGGCAGACGATACCGTAAAACACATCGAATCGAATATGTCCATAAAAGAAAGCGGGCCGGAGGTATAAGCTCCGGCGCCACTCACAAAGGCGCCCTTGGGGCGCAAGGTGGAGAATTCGTATCCAATCCCGCATCCAGCCTTCAGGGTTAATCCTGCTTCGTGAACACAGGCCAGCACACCATCCATCGAATCCGGGATGGTGCCTGAAACTGTACAGTTGATCGTGCTGGTTGCGGACTTGTGTTCCAGCGCACCTGCGTTGGATGTAATTCGGCCTGCCGGGATGGCGCCATGCTGCAGGGCCCAGAGAAATTTTTCATGCCATTCCTTTTGCTTCTCGCGGGTACGTTCAACCTCGGCCAGAGCCCTGGCCACCCGATCAAAGGTCGCCATAATATCCTGGTCAACCGGCTCGCCCTGCATGGTTTTCAGCCGATACTTTTTATCCCAGATATCAAGCGCTGCGGGTTGAAGAACAATCTCGTCCAGCGAAACACACTCGGTATTATGGCTCTTTTTGCTGGCTGCGCTAACCATCTGGGACTATCTTTTTGTATCCTCGGAAATCCCATATATAGTGGAATTAATTGATTTGAACCACTATATATGGATATGTTAATAAAATAAAGGCGATTCATATTAGACAGTCCATCAGGAATGTTGTCAAGCAAAATATACAAATTCCGGGTCGGCCGGGCGATGAAAAGGTGCGCTGCTCTACTGGCCGCCGCTGGCATCACCGACCTTGCGGCGGCCAATGGCTATATCAATCTGAAGACCTTCTTGATCTGTGCCACATCGCGCGGCGTGACCTCCGCTGCTTCAGCGTGTTTCCTCCAGTCCCGAACGGAAGCGCTCACTTTGTCCAATATTTCCAGTGCTCTGCGCTTCTTCACGCCAATGAAGGCGGCGAACTGGAGGATATCGTCACGCTCAAAGCCGTTCCGACGCCCAGCCAGGCTCATCTGGTGGTCGCGGGTCCATGTACCACTTGGATTGTAGGCGTAGGCGACATCGTAAGCCGGAGACAGGGACCATTTCCCGGACCGGTCCATCAGGAACGAGATGTTCTTCACATGGTCATCCTGGTTGCGCGCTATGACGTTGAAGACCGCCCGACGAAATTGCTCCTCGACTGCAACCATCCCGAGATCCAGATCCCGGATCGTCATGACGGCCTGCTCGTAGGAATAGGCCGATGGATCGTTGAAGTCGAAGTGCTGCATCGCCCCAAGCGACTGCATGTGGATCTTGCGGCCGGTATCGTCCCGGTCGAATCGTTTCGTCATGAAGTGACTGCGGCCGCCCTCGTGGTGGAGCCGGCACTCCGACATCGTGATGCCGGCTGCACGCGCCATGCTTGCGTATGCGTATTCGATCTTGCCGAAACCTTCGGGATCGGCCAGTTCCTTGTCCCTGTTGTTCGAAACGCCGTCGAACTTCAGGAGCCAGTGCTCGAATCCCGCATCGGCATCAAGTTGTCCGGATCGGAATTCACCGGTTTTCGGGTTCCAGGCGAGGACGGCTTTCGCCCGCGCGCCACCTGCCGACGTGCCAACGCTCAGAATGTCCTCGAGAGGCTCTGCATCGTATTCTCCGTCGAGTCGCCCGGCAAGGTTTGCGCGTTCATCGAGCACCCGATTCGCCAGGCCGAGGAGCCGGGCGACTTCCAGTTTCTTCGCTCTCGTCTGTTTCCGAAGCGCTGGCTCAAACTCGAGGGCGCCGATGCCGCAGCGGCCGATGTAGCAGAGCCGGTCGACCGGGTTGAAGGCCTCTGGGCTCTTGCCGGTTTCCGCCAGCCATGCGTCGATCAGCCGGTTGCCAAACCTGTCCGGCAGTGCGTCTGCCAGCATTCCCGGTAGTCCCTTGAATGTTTCCCTGTTAAGAGCCGGGAACTCATAGGGTGTTTCTCTGACGGGCATCGTCAGAGGCGCAACCTCGATGCTGGCGCCGACGAAAGCCGGATCGTACTGGAAAACCCCAATGGAGCGCGTCTCGTCCCAGGACACCGCACCGATGCGTGTGCCCCAGAGGATAACCTTCGCGTCAGTCATCCGAGTCGTCACCCCATGTCCAGGTCGGGCCCCGGTCTTCCTTTGGTTGTGGACGTGCTCGCCGGCGCTCGGAACGGATCCGCGAGACGCGTTCGATTGGGCGGATTTGACCCGTCGGTATCGAGCCGAGGATCAAATCGCCCAGGTCCAGCGCCAAGGCGACACGCAGGAAGGTGTCGAGAGTCGATGGTTCGCCGGCCTCGAGACGCCGCAACGTTCGTACACCGATTCCGGCGTCTTCTGCGAGCATGGATTGTGTCACGTTGCGGGACAGTCGCAATCGTGCCAGACGGGATCCGATCTCGGTTTCGATTTGTCGGGATGTCTTCATATGGACCTCAAGCGGCAAACTGTGACCGTTTATAGCACAAATACGTACATGGAAGGTCGAATATGGCCTATAAATGATGTCTCTGTCAAGAGGCGATAATCGGCAACACCAGTTTATAATATATCGGTGATGGAAACTGAAAAACCCCTGGAAATTCGCGTTTGCGCCTCTATTGATGAGATCCCCGGTCAACAGTGGAACAGGCTCGTTCGGGGGAATTACCCCTTTCTGAATCATGGGTTTTTATCCGCAGTGGAGCGCTTTGACTGTGTCGGTGAACAGGTCGGATGGATCCCCCGGCACCTGACCTGCCAGCAAAACCAGACTCTGGTTGCCGCGATGCCGGTCTACGAAAAGCATAACTCCTGGGGCGAGTTCGTGTTTGACCATGCCTGGGCCGACGCCTTCCACAGATACGGAATCAAATACTATCCGAAACTGATCAATGCGGTGCCGTTTACACCGGCTTCAGGTCAGCGCATTCTGACCGATGGGCAACACCGGGAAAAATGGACGCAGGCATTGGTCAGAGCAGCCAAAACCCTGGCCCAGGAATATGGATACAGCGGGGTTCATTGTCTGTTTCCGGAAACCAGCGACTACCATTTGCTTAATCGGCTGGATGCTGTCTCCCGCTATGATTGTCAGTTCCACTGGCACAACCGGGGCTATACCTGCTTTGAGGATTTTCTGAAAACGCTCAAATCCAAAAAGAGAAAAAACATCCTCCATGAAAGACGGAAAATTGTCGATGCAGATGTACAGATAGAATGGCTTGATGGTCATTCTGCAACGCAGGCAGACTGGCTCGCATTTACCCGGCTATATCAAAACATCTATGCCCGGAAATACGGCATGCCTGCATTCAACCTGGCCTTCTTCACCGCGGTCACCGAGGCCATGCCCGACCAGATTCATCTGGTATCGGCGAAAGTGAATGGGCAAAGCATTGCGGCGGCGCTGATGTATAGTGACGATACCACTTTGTATGGTCGTCATTGGGGATGTGATCGCTATGTCGATAGTCTCCACTTCGAGGTATGTTATTATCAGGGCATTGACTATTGTATTCGACACGGGCTGGAACGATTCGACCCTGGCGCCCAGGGCGAACATAAAATCGCCCGTGGCTTTGAGCCGACCCGGACCCATTCCCTGCACTGGATGTCTAAGAGCCCGTTCAACCTGGCCATTCAGCAATTTGTCCAACACGAACAGGTCGGAGTGCAACACTACATGGAGGCGGTGGCTGCACATTCCCCATTTAATGCCACTTGCAAGGAACCATGAACAGCCAGCCTGCCACACCGCTCCATATCCAAAGACAGATATGATTGCTTTATACCGCCATGGACGGTAATATCCAGCCCCCGAAAAATCAGGTATCCCGGTCGAAATCTGACCGAGACAGGTAAGCACTGTGCGTACAACCCTAATCGCTGGAAACTGGAAAATGAATGGCGACAAGGCCATGGCCAGGACTTTATGTGAAAGGATTGTCTCGGGCGCCCGGAATGGGGGGGATAATGGCGCCAATAACACAAGCAATCCCGATATTCTGATCTGCCCTCCCTTTACACTGCTATCGACGGTTGATTCGATCATTCAGGACAGTGTCTGCCAACTGGGCGCCCAGGATATGGAATCGAATGCAAATGGCGCTTTTACCGGTCAGATTTCCTCGACCATGCTGCTGGATTGCGGATGCAGTCATGTCATCCTGGGGCATTCTGAGCGTCGTACCCTGTGTGGCGAATCGGATCAGGCAGTGGCGGACAAAGTGGGGCGGGCGGTTGCCGATGGGCTGATCGCGATATTATGCGTCGGTGAAACCCGGGCAGAACGGGAATCAGGCGCCACTGAACAAGTGGTGCAGCGGCAGGTCCAGGCAGTGATTGACACAGTGGGCATCCAACAATTCAAGGATATCGTGGTTGCTTATGAACCAGTCTGGGCGATTGGTACCGGGCTGAGTGCAACGCCGGAACAGGCCCGGCAGGTTCATCAGTTGATTCGCCGACAACTTGCCCGGCATGATGCCGGTATCGCTGAAGGCTGCCAGATTCTTTATGGCGGCAGCATGAAGCCGGGCAACGCAGGCGAGTTGCTCTCCAAATCGGATATTGATGGCGGCCTGATTGGCGGCGCCGCATTGATAGCAGAAGACTTCCTTGGCATTTGCAGGGCAGCCTGACCAAAACGAAAAGTCAAACACAATTATACAATCATGGTTTCAAATCTCTTACTGGTCGTTCATTTGATAATCGCAGTTACCATCATCGTTCTGGTACTGCTGCAACAGGGTAAAGGCTCGGAAATGGGTGCAGCGTTTGGGGGTGGTTCTTCGCAATCACTGTTTGGCGCAAGAGGCTCAGCCAACTTCCTGAGTCGCATTACTTCTGCCCTGGTAGCCGCATTTTTCATTACCAGTCTGGTGTTGGCGTACCTGTACACGCGACAGGGTGAAGACACCAGCATACTGACCGAATCCGTCATCTACCAGACTGACGGGCAAGTTGAGGAGGCGATGGAAACAGCTATCCCTGGAGTGTCGCCAGAAGACACGGCAACGCAAACCGGGGAGTCTGATATCCCCGCAATACCGGAACAATAAAACTCAAACAGCCGAAGTGGTGGAATTGGTAGACACGCAGTCTTGAGGGGGCTGTGCTTCACGGCGTGAGGGTTCGAGTCCCTCCTTCGGCACCAGTTGTGTGGTCATGATCACAGAATTGCGCTAACAGCGGCCCGTCAGGCCATTGACACAACATGGATATTATACTTGATTAACTCCCACATATTGTATTTTACGTCGGGACCGACCTGTTGCTGTGCTTATGCCTGAACGAGCAGATATTAAGTGGCATAAGGAACGGGCGGCGGCAATCGCGCAGATGAAACAGCTTCTCAACAAGGGATTGAGGCTTGGCGCCAAAGACTTTGACAGGGACACACTGCATGATCGTTCCTGATTGGTGAGTTTTTTAATGCATCCCAACGCAAGGGGCTGGCTTCCATGGATGAGGTCATTGCCATTACACGGGTCTGGCAGCAGATTTTTACCATTGTCCCCGCTGATCAGGAGACATTCAATGAAGCCGTTGAATATGTCCGTGATCACAGGATTTCATTTTGGGATGCCATGTTATGGGTGACAGCAAAACAGGCAGGCTGCGCCTATATGCTGTCTGAAGACATGCAGCATGGCCGAAGGCTGGGGGGTGTCGAGATTATCAATCCCTTTGTGAAAGATGCAAAGCCGACGCTTGAGTTGTTACTGGGATAGACAGTCAGGCAGTCAACCCTGAAAAAACCCATGCTAACAGACATCAATCGAAGTCTGATCATCAGGCTTGTCCTGTTTCACGTCGTTATCATCGCGCTGTCGAACTACACGGTTCAGTTCACCGGCACATTCATGGGATACACTTTCACCTGGGCCATGTTTGTATTTCCTGCGGTCATACTGGCTACCGACCTGACCGTTCGATTATCCAACAAATACAATGCCCGGATTGTGGTTGGTCTGGCTTATGTCCCGGCGATCATGATCAGCGCCCTGATGGCGGATTGGCGAATCGGAATGGCCAGTGGTACCGCCTATCTGGTGGGTCAATTACTGGATATTACTGTTTTCCAGAAAATACGTGAAAGGGCAAAGACATGGTGGCCCGCACCCTTGATCTCAACACTGATCGCCAATGTTATTGACACTTATACTTTTTTCGGTGTTGCCTTCCACCGGTCTGCCGATGAATTCATGGCAGTCAACTGGTTAGAGGTTGCCACCGTGGACCTGTGTTTCAAGATTGTCGTATCCGTCGTGTTGTTTCTCCCCGCCTACGGCGTTTTACTCGACTATCTGAATAAACGGACCTGATCGGAAATTGGAACAAAGGGCATGGGCATAACCCTGCGGGAATTTATGATTTGATTACATTATTCAATATATCCTGTCGATACTAGGTTATTTCAGGTTAAATGATTTAAAATAGCAGCTTTGTGCCAGTACAGGTCTGATCAGGCCAGTGAACCGACCAGAGGTTTATTTGTTAACCGAATATTTACCCATCCTGATATTTATCATCGTCAGCATCACCGTCGGTGTGATTGCCATTGCGGCAGGAAAAGTACTGGCCCCGAGCAAACCTGATGAACGAAAGAATTCGCCCTACGAGTGCGGATTCGAAGCGTTCGAAGATTCCAGGATGAAATTTGATGTCAGATATTATCTGGTTGCCATCCTGTTTATTATATTTGATCTTGAAATTGCGTTCCTGTTTCCGTGGGCAATTGTGCTCGATGAAATCGGCGTGTTCGGATTCTGGGCGATGATGTTGTTTCTTGGAGTTCTGGTAGTCGGGTTCGTCTACGAATGGAAAAGAGGCGCGCTGGAATGGGAGTAAATTAGATGGCCCTCGAAGGTACCTTGCAGGAAGGATTTGCGACAGCCAGACTGGACGAATTGATTAACTGGGCACGAACCGGTTCGTTGTGGCCGATGACTTTTGGCCTCGCCTGTTGTGCGGTCGAAATGATGCAGGCGGGGGCTGCCCGCTACGACCTTGACCGTTTCGGTATTATATTCAGACCGAGCCCGAGACAATCTGATGTGATGATCGTGGCGGGCACATTGACCAACAAGATGGCGCCCGCACTGCGCAAGGTATACGACCAGATGGCCGAGCCGCGGTGGGTCATCTCGATGGGGTCTTGCGCCAATGGCGGTGGTTATTACCATTATTCCTATTCCGTGGTTCGAGGCTGCGACCGTATCGTGCCTGTGGATGTGTATGTCCCCGGTTGCCCGCCTACCGCCGAAGCATTGATTTACGGTATCCTGCAGTTACAGAAAAAGATCAGGAAAACCAACACCATTGCACGCCCCGCAGTGGTATCAGTGACCTGATTATCAAGAGCCGCCTGCCAATGAGTCAAATTGCCGGAATCAGTTCGCCGGGAATAGTTTAAACATGATGAGCCTGTCCGCTTTATCCGAGTACCTGACCGGATTGTTCGGTGAGGATCTGGTCGCCAGCGAAATCCGCCTGCGCGAACTGACCTGTGAAATCCGGTGTCAGGCGATTACCGACGTCTGCCGACGCTTGAAAGATGACCCGGAAACCCGGTTCGACCAGTTGATTGACCTTTGCGGCATGGATTATTCGACCTATGGCAAGGAAGGCGGCGACCCCTGGCCGGGAACTCGTTATGCAGTGGTTTATCATTTGATGTCACTTGACAACAACCAGCGTATTCGACTGCGCTGCAACCTGGATGACCAGCAACCGGTTATTGACTCGGTGATTGATATCTGGAGTGCGGCAAACTGGTACGAACGCGAAGCCTTTGACCTGTATGGGATTATTTTCAAAGGGCACCCCGACCTGCGCCGCCTGTTGACTGATTACGGCTTTATCGGCCATCCGTTCCGCAAGGATTTCCCGCTGTCAGGTCACGTGGAAATGCGTTTCGATGAAGAACAGGGACGGGTCATCTACCAGCCTGTCACTGTCGAGGATCGTATCCTCGTACCACGGACCATTCGCAAGGATTCATTCGCTGAATCTGACCAGGGTGAGGCGCCGGACTGATGGCGGAGATCCGAAATTATACGATGAATTTCGGGCCGCAACATCCCGCGGCGCATGGCGTGCTCAGAATCATCATGGAAATGGATGGTGAAGTGATTGAACGCTGCGACCCGCATATCGGCTTGCTGCATCGGGGCACGGAAAAACTGGCAGAGACCAAACCCTACAACCAGAACATCGGTTACATGGATCGCCTTGATTATGTCTCGATGATGTGTAACGAGCATGCCTATGTCATGGCAATCGAGAAAATGATCGGCATCCATATCCCGATCCGCGCACAATATATCAGGGTGCTGTTCGATGAGATCACCCGCATCCTGAATCATTGCCTGTGGCTGGGCGCCCACGCGCTGGATGTCGGTGCGATGACCGTGTTCCTGTACTGTTTTCGCGAAAGGGAAGACCTGATGGATTGTTACGAGGCGGTATCGGGTGCGCGGATGCATGCCACTTACTATCGACCTGGTGGAGTTTATCGGGATTTACCCGACCAGATGCCAAAATACGCCCCTACCGAACGGCATTCTGAAGCCGAGACCCAGGTACGCAACGAGGACCGCGAAGGCTCACTGCTTGATTTCATCGAAGCCTTTACCCGGAAGTTTCCAGCCTGTGTAGACGAATATGAAACCCTGTTGAGCGATAACCGCATCTGGAAACAGAGGACTGTGGACATCGGAATCGTTGACCCTGAACGGGCAAAGGCACTGGGCTTTACCGGCGCGATGCTGAGAGGCTCGGGAGTGGAATGGGACTTACGTAAGAAACAGCCCTATGAAGTTTATGACAGAATGGATTTTGATATTCCGGTGGGCGCCAATGGTGACTGTTATGATCGCTATCTGGTGCGGGTCGAGGAAATGCGTCAGTCCAATCGCATCATCAAACAATGTATTGACTGGTTGCGTATTCATCCGGGGCCGGTCATTCTCGACGATCACAAGCTGACCCCGCCTTCGCGGGAAAGCATGAAGAGCGACATGGAATCCCTGATTCATCATTTCAAGTTATTCACCGAGGGTTATTGCGTACCTGCCGGAGAAGCATACGCGGCTATCGAACATCCGAAGGGTGAATTCGGTATTTATCTGGTTTCGGATGGCGCCAACAAGCCCTACCGGATAAAAATCCGTGCACCCGGGTTCGCCCACCTTGCTGCCTTGCATGAAATGTCCAATGGTCACATGCTGGCGGACATGGTCGCGATCATTGGCTCCCAGGATATCGTGTTCGGAGAGATAGACAGGTAAGCCATGGCATCAGATTGTACAAACAACTCCCTGCTTTGCGATGCATCGCTCCAACAGATCAACCATGAACTGAGTAAATATCCGGCGGACCGCCGCCAGTCTGCGCTCATGGCAGCCCTTCGAATCGCCCAGGACGAGCATGGCTGGCTGAGCGGGGAGCTGATTGAATTCGTTGCCGGTGTCATCGGGGCGCCGCCGATCAAGGCTTATGAGGTCGCGACTTTCTATTCAATGTATGACCTGAGCCCGACAGGCAGACATAAAGTGTGCCTGTGTACAAATATTTCCTGCATGTTACGCGGCTCGGATGAAATTGTCTCTCACCTGCAGCAAAAACTCGGAATCAAATTTGGCGAAACCACTGCGGATGGTCAGTTCACCTTAAAGGAAGTGGAATGTCTGGCGGCCTGTGCCGGGGCGCCGATGATGCAGATAGGTCATGATTACTACGAAGATCTGACCCCTGACAAGGTCGACCGGATTCTTGAGGCGCTGAGATGAACATGCCATTGGTTGCCGACCGGTTCAGTTCTTTGCGCATGGCGTGCAATGTAAGCCTGCCCGACCCTTCTATCGAAAAACCATGGACGCTGCAAAGCTACCGTGCGAACGGTGGTTATCTGGCATTGGAAAAAGTACTTTCAGGCCAGATACCGCATACCGGGATTATCGATACCATCAAGCAATCGAACATTCGGGGTCGAGGCGGCGCCGGATTTCCAGTGGGTGTGAAATGGAGTTTCATGCCGAGGAGCTCGGCTGACCAGAAATATGTAGTCTGTAATTCTGACGAAGGCGAACCCGGCACCTGCAAGGACCGGGATATCATGCGACTGAACCCGCATGCCCTGATTGAGGGAATAACCATTGGCGGTTATGTAATGGGCGCCACGGTGGGATACAACTATATACGTGGCGAGTTTTGGGAACCCTACGAAGTCATGGAGGAGGCGATTAAAGAGGCTTATCAGGCCGGCTTGCTGGGTCACAACCTGTTCGGCTCGGGCTTCGATTTTGATCTGTACAATCATCTTGGCGCAGGCGCCTATATCTGCGGCGAGGAAACCGCATTGCTCAACTCACTGGAAGGCAAAAAGGGTGAGCCACGCTTCAAGCCCCCGTTCCCCGCTGCATTTGGTTTATACGGCAAGCCGACCACGATAAACAATACCGAATCCTTTTCCTCTGTGCCAGCAATCCTGAGAGCCGATGGCAACTGGATGGATGGCGCCTGGTTCAGGCAACTGGGCGTTGAAAATTCCGGAGGGGTGAAGGTGTTTTCGGTGACGGGTCATGTGGAACGACCCGGAAATTATGAGATCAGGATGGGCACGCCTTTTCGTGAATTGCTTGAAATGGCGGGCGGGGTATGGAAGGGCCGCAAACTGAAGGCAGTGATCCCCGGCGGGTCGTCGGTACCGGTGATGCCTGCAGAAAATATCATGAAAGCAAACATGGATTACGATTCACTGCAAAAATGCGGATCCGCGGTAGGCGCAGGCTCCGTGATTATTATGGATGAAACCACCGACATGGTGAAAATTCTTGAGCGCATTGCATATTTTTACTACGAAGAATCCTGCGGTCAGTGCACGCCGTGCCGGGAAGGCACAGGATGGTTGTATCGCATTTTAAAACGAATCGGTGCGGGTCATGGCAGGGCTGAGGATCTGGATATCCTGCTTGATGTCGCCAACCGGATAGAAGGCCGCACCATCTGTGCATTGGGTGATGCGGCGGCCTGGCCTGTGCAAAGTTTTCTGAAGCATTTTCGCCACGAGTTCGAAGCAAAGATCAGGTAACGGCAAGCGATCATGAGTACCATAAAAATAGAAGTTGACGGCAAGGAACTCGAAGCCCAGGCAGGGGAGATGCTGATTCGTGTCACCGACCGCAATGATATTTATATTCCCCGATTCTGTTACCACGACAAACTGTCGGTCGCAGCAAATTGTCGAATGTGTCTGGTGGAAGTAGAAAGGGCGCCAAAGCCGATGCCGGCCTGCGCGACTCCGGTTAACGCTGGCATGAAGGTCTTTACCCGATCAGAACTTGCCCGCGAAGCCCAGAAGGACACCATGGAGTTCCTGTTGATCAATCATCCACTGGATTGCCCGGTTTGTGATCAGGGTGGAGAATGCCCCTTACAGGACCAGGCGATGGGGTATGGCAATGACGATTCGCGTTTCATGGAAGCCAAAAGGGTAGTTCCGAATTACGACATCGGACCTCTGGTCGCCACTGAAATGACACGCTGTATTCACTGTACACGCTGTGTACGCTTCGGAGAAGAAATCGCCGGGGTGGTTGAATTGGGCATGCCGGGTCGAGGTGAGCATGTAAAAATCAGCACCTTCCTGAGTCGCCCGGTTGATTCTGAAATTTCGGGCAATATTATTGATCTGTGTCCTGTTGGAGCGCTCACATCCAAACCCTATCGATTCGCAGCGCGCCCATGGGAACTGGAAAACCATTCGGCTATCAGTCCACACGATTGTCTCGGAACCAATATCAATATTCAAACACTTCGGGGCCAGGTTGAAAGGGTCCTGCCGATCGAAAACCCCGAGGTCAACGAATCCTGGCTGGCAG
Source organism: Arenicellales bacterium (assembly GCA_963663315.1). Classification (GTDB taxonomy): domain Bacteria; phylum Pseudomonadota; class Gammaproteobacteria; order Arenicellales; family Poriferihabitantaceae. The sequence continues at coordinate 2,175,825 of OY760176.1, forward strand.
ACCGGGATCGCTTTTCTTATGAGGCGGTCAACAGCGAGCAGCGCCTGAGCGAACCGATGATCAGGGAAAACGGCAGTTGGCGGACAACCGACTGGAAAACCGCCCTGACCTTTGCCGCCGAGGGACTGCGGACCATTATCAATGCCGGGTCGGCCAATAACATCGGAGGAATTGCAGGTACCACATCGACATTGGAAGAGTTTTACCTGTTGCAGAAGTTGCTGAGGGGGTTGGGCAGTGAAAATGTTGACCACCGGTTGCAACAGTGTGATTTCAGGGACGATGATATCAGTCCGGCTTTCCCTGCATCGGAAGCAGCGGTCAGCGACTATGACAAACAAAGGGCCATATTGCTGATCGGTTCCAATATTCGCAAGGAACAGCCCTTGCTTTCCCTGAAAATCCGACAGGGATGGAAAAATGGCATAACCCGGGTCAGCGCTATCAATCCTGTGGATTATGATTTGAATTTTGGTTTGGTTGAATCCAGTTCCTGTGTCGGCAGGGCGATGATATCCCGGGTTGCAGGACTTGCAATGAGCATTGCCACAATCAAATCGGTTGACCTGCCCGAAGAAATCCGGGCGCTTGCTCTGGAAAATTCTGGCATGCAGCGTTCAGCACAGAACCTGGTTGATGCGGGTGGCGACGGACTGATCATTCTGGGGGCACTGGCCCAGCAGCATCCGGACGCCAGTGTGATCAAGGCCATCGCAAACTGGATTGCTGATACAGCAGACTGCAAACTGGCAATCCTGGCTCCAGCCAACAGTGTGGCCGGGCATATTGCACATTGTCTGCCGCATGGGAATGGCAAAAATCTCCATGACATGCTGGCTGGAGGACTACAGGGATTTGTACTGCTCGGCTGTGAACCGGAACTCGACAGTATCGACGGAAAAACAGCGGTATCAGCGATGAACAAGGCGCGCTTCGTGGTTCAAATGAGCGCATTTCAAAGTGAATCCGTCAAAATATACGCAGATGTGCTGTTACCGGTCGCCGCCTTTACCGAGTCTGCCGGCACTTTTATCAACTGCGAAGGTCGGGTTCAAAAAGCCGAAATCGCAGCCAACCCCGCGGGTCAGGCCCGGCCTGCCTGGAAGGTACTGCGTGTGCTGGGAAATTTCATGCACTGTGATGGATTCGAATTCATCACACTCGACGATGTGATGACAGAAATCAGATCGTCGATCAGGATTGACGATATACGGCCGAACGCGCGTTCAAGTCAGTGCAGAGTCAGTCCGTTGTTGTCTGCCACCGATGCAGACGGACTGCTGCGAATCGTAGATATGCCAATGTATCGCGGTGATGTCACATTGCGTAATACAGACGCACTCCTGCGCACCGCAGATAATCCCGCACCGGCAGCATCGATCAATCCCGCCACTGCACAAAAACTGGATTTGGACGAAGGTGACGAAGTGGTTGTACAGGCGCTCGAAAAAAATGGATCGGGCCAGGCCCGATTACCGCTCAGATTGAACCATCGCATGGTAGATGATTGTGTCCATGTTCCTGCGGGGTTTCACGAAACGGCGAACCTGGGAGGCCATGCCATGGTCAACATAATGAAGGTACATTAAGGTGGCAAAGCCTGATGTATGATTTCTATTTCTCGATGACAGGCTGGCTGCCGGACAGCTTGCAGTATTTTGTCTGGATCATGCTGAAGATCATCACCATCATACTGCCGCTGATGGTATGCGTGGCCTGGTTTACTTTTGCAGAACGCAAGGCGATCGGGTACATGCAGACTCGGGTCGGGCCAAACCGGGTCGGAATCAAGGGCTGGGGACAACCGATTGCGGATTCCGTCAAACTGATGTTCAAGGAGATCATCATACCGACGAAATCGAACCGGTACCTGTTCCTGATCGCCCCTGTTCTTTCCCTGACGCCCGCACTTGCGGCCTGGGCCGTAATCCCGTTCACCGACTCGCTGGTACTGGCCGACATTGATGCCAGCCTGTTATATGTACTCGCCCTGACTTCGATGGGGGTCTATGGCGTGATTGTCGCTGGCTGGGCATCGAATTCCAAATACGCTTTTCTGGGTGCAATGCGCTCTGCCGCGCAGATCGTTGCCTACGAAATTGCCATGGGGTTTGCCCTGGTAGGGGTGCTGATGGTTGCAGGCAGCCTGAATTTAAGAGAAATCGTGGTTCATCAATCCGGCGGCTTCTGGCAGTGGTACTGGCTACCCCTGCTGCCGCTGTTCGTAGTGTATTTCATTTCCGGTGTGGCAGAAACCAATCGGGCGCCGTTTGATGTGGCAGAAGGCGAATCGGAAATTGTCGCCGGATTCCATGTGGAATACTCCGGCATGGCTTTTGCGGTGTTTTTCCTGGCGGAATATGCCAACATAATTCTGATTGCCGCACTCACTGTATTGCTGTTTCTGGGAGGATGGCTGCCGCCGATTGAGGTGGCGCCCTTCACCTGGATTCCGGGTCTGTTCTGGTTTGGATTGAAAACTTCCGCAGTAGCATTCATGTTTTTGTGGCTTCGTGCAACCTTTCCTCGTTATCGCTACGATCAGATCATGCGTCTTGGCTGGAAAGTTCTGATACCGGTAACCCTGGTATGGATTGTTGTGATCGGTCTGGGGAAGTTTTATACGCCGTTCAGGTCTGTTTTTGAATAACGGCACGACAACATAATTACAGGTATACAACATGAGACTGGACTTTAAACAACTATATAAAACCTTTTCCCTGCAAGAACTGAGAAAAGGATTAGGTGTGACCGGTCGTCAGTTATTCCGCAAGAAAACGACGATCATGTATCCGGAAGAAAAAACACCGAAATCACCGCGGTTTCGAGGCCTTCATGCGCTGCGACGCTACCCTAATGGTGAGGAACGCTGCATTGCATGCAAACTGTGTGAAGCAGTGTGCCCGGCAGTGGCCATTACCATTGATTCCGAAGAACGTGAAGATGGTACCCGTCGTACCACTCTTTTTGAAATTGACTTGTTCAAGTGCGTTTACTGCGGGTTTTGCGAAGAAGCCTGCCCGGTGGATTCGATCGTGATGACCGATATTCTTGAATTCCACATGGAAGAGAACGCAGAGCGCATAATCGACAAGCAGGGCCTGCTGGAAATAGGTGACAGGTACGAAGCCGAGATCGCCGCCGCACGCAAACAGGATTCAGCATACAGATAAATCGAGCGATGACGTTTCTGCAAACAGCCTTTTATGTATTCAGTGTGATCCTGGTACTTGCGGCCATGATGGTGGTGACTATTCGCAATCCGGTCAAATCCGCATTGTTCCTGGTACTGGCGTTTTTCAGCGCGGCCTGTATCTGGATTACATTGCAGGCCGAGTTCCTGGCCATTGTCCTGGTGCTGGTCTATGTCGGGGCAGTGATGGTATTATTCCTGTTCGTGGTGATGATGCTGGATATCGATCTCGCCAGACTGCGTGCAGGCTTCACCCGTTATCTACCGATTGGCTCACTGATCGCAGTGTTGCTTGTTGTTGAAATTGCACTGGTATTACATGGCTCCTTTGGCGCAGGCGAATACAACAATCCGGCCGAATTCGGAGCCAACTACAGCAACTCCAAGGCACTGGGCGGGCAGTTATATACCCACTATGTCTTCGCATTTGAAATCGCTGCGCTGATTTTGCTGGTTGCGATTATTGCAGCGATTGCCCTGACCATGAGGAGGCGACCTGAAACAAAATATACCAACCCTGGAGAGCAGGTACTGGTGAAACGTGAAGACCGGCTGCGAATCGTAAAAATGAAATCAGAGCCCCCCCCCTCGGCCGACCGTCACCAACCATGATTCCACTATCCCACTATCTCATTTTAGGTGCGATCCTGTTTGCCATCAGCGTTGTCGGAATTTTTCTGAATCGCAAGAATGTGGTGATCCTGTTGATGGCGATTGAACTGTTGCTGCTTGCGGTCAATATCAATTTCGTTGCCTTCTCACACTATCTGAATGATATTGCGGGTCAGGTGTTCGTGTTCTTCATCCTGACCGTGGCCGCAGCAGAGGCCGCGATCGGACTTGCAATCCTGATCGTATTGTTCAGGAGCAGACAAACCATCAATGTTGACGAACTGGATTCATTAAAGGGATGAAGAATATCTACCTTGCCATTCCCCTGGTTTGTCTGGCCGCCTCGATCATAACCGGACTGTTTGGCAAATTCATCGGGCGTCGAGGCGCCCATTCGATCACCATTGCCGGTGTGACCATCGCCTTTGTATTGTCTGTGTGGGTCTATGCCGATGTTCGAAGCGGCCACATCGCCAACCAGGCAGTGTATACCTGGGCGATCAGTGGCGGCATTCCTTTTCAGGTCGGATTTTTGATCGATCAGTTGAGCGCGACGATGATGGTGATTGTCACCTTTGTTTCGCTAATGGTTCATATCTATACCATTGGCTATATGGCGGAGGACCCGGGTTACCAGCGATTTTTCTGCTACATATCGCTGTTTACTTTCTCCATGTTGATGCTGGTCATGTCGAACAATTTCCTGCAGCTTTTTTTCGGCTGGGAGGCGGTGGGACTGGTGTCTTATCTGTTGATTGGGTTCTGGTTTGATCGGGACACCGCAATATTCGCCAATATGAAAGCATTCCTGGTGAATCGTATCGGTGACTTCGGATTTCTGCTCGGAATCGCTGCGGTTATGGCTGTTTTTGGCTCGTTGGATTATGCGACCGTATTCAGCAGCGCTGAAGGAACCGGGGAAGCCACCGTAACCTCGCCCTTTGGTGAATGGAAATGGATCACGGTGATTTGCATCCTGCTGTTTGTCGGGGCTATGGGCAAATCCGCCCAGATGCCTTTGCATGTCTGGTTACCGGATTCCATGGAGGGCCCGACCCCGATTTCGGCATTGATCCATGCAGCCACCATGGTAACGGCGGGGATTTTCATGGTTGCCCGCATGTCGCCCTTGTTCGAACTGAGCGAGACCGCATTGTCGGTAGTATTAATCGTCGGCGCCACCACTGCAATCTTTATGGCTCTGATTGGCCTGGTTCAAAATGACATCAAAAGAGTGGTTGCATACTCGACCCTGTCGCAACTCGGTTATATGACGGTGGCGCTGGGTGCGTCGGCCTACGAGATCGCGATCTTTCATCTTGGCACGCATGCGTTTTTCAAGGCGCTGCTGTTTCTCGCTGCAGGCTCGGTCATTATCGCCATGCATCACGAGCAGGACATGAGAAAAATGGGTGGATTGAGGGCGATCATGCCGATAACCTATCTGACCTGTCTGGCCGGCTCGCTGGCACTGGCCGGAATCCCGCCATTCGCCGGATTTTTCTCCAAGGATGCGATTATCGAAGCGGTACATCACAGCCAAACCGCAGGCGCACAATATGCCTATATCGCGGTGCTGACCGGTGTATTCATCACTGCGTTTTATTCTTTCAGATTGTTGTTCATGACTTTTCATGGCAGAAACAGATCAGACGCGCACACCAGACTGAATCTGCATGAATCACCTGCAGTGGTGACGCTGCCCCTGGTTGCGCTGGCCATTCCTTCGATCCTGGCCGGTCTGATTTTCTTTGGCCCGGTGATCAGCGGGGAACACTTCGGCAACTCCCTGTTCACCCTGGGCAGCCATGATGTCACGCAGGAAATAGCCGAGGGGTATAATGGCAGGACCGGAATCATACTGATATTAAGTGCTATTTTGCATGGCATGCTGACTCTCCCTTTCTGGCTGGCAGTCGGTGGAATTACCAGTGCCTGGTATTGTTATTGTCGCAATCCCGCACTTCCGGCAAGAATTGCAACAACTGCGGGTCCGGTCTACCGTATTTTGCAGAACAAGTACGGCTTTGACAATTTCTATCAGGCTCTGTTCGCAAAGGGCTCGGTGATGTCGGGGAAACTGCTGTACAAATATGTCGATGCAGGATTGATTGATGGGGCGCTGGTGAATGGAACCGCCAATACCGTGGCTGCCATTTCAGTTGCCTTGAGAAAAATCCAGACCGGTTATACCTATCACTATGCCTTCGTGATGATTATCGGATTATTCAGCCTGATCACGCTGTTTATCTGGTTTTGAGCATGACGCTTGACTGATGGCGCCGAATAGCGAAGTCCCGTATGGAAAATAATCTGCTCAGCATACTGATCTGGTTCCCTGTCCTTGCTGGCGTGCTGGTGCTGGCGACCGGGGATGATCGGCGTGCGGATATGGCGCGTATACTCACCCTTGGATTTTCGATTGCGATATTTCTGCTCAGCATTTCGCTGTATACCGGGTTCGACAGGACCACTGCCGAGATGCAGTTTTTCGAGCATCACCGGTGGATAGATACATTCAATATTTTCTACTCAATCGGGGTTGATGGCATTTCGTTGCCATTGATACTGTTGACCACACTGTTAACCGTGGTTGTCGTGATTGCTGGCTGGCGAGTCATTCAGCAACGGGTTGCGCAATACATGGCTGCATTCCTGATTATGGAAGGCTTCATGATTGGCGTGTTTTCTGCTCTTGATGCGGTTTTATTCTATGTTTTCTGGGAGGCCACGCTTATTCCGATGTTTCTGATAATCGGAATCTGGGGCGGTCCCAATCGAATCTATGCGACGATAAAGTTTTTTCTTTACACCTTGCTTGGTTCACTGCTGATGCTGGTGGCGCTGATCTATTTGTACAATGCCAGCGGCGGAAGTTTCAGGATTCTCGATTTTCACTGGTTGCCACTGTCACTGAAGGCCCAGATATTGATTTTCCTGGCCTTTTTCGCCGCCTTTGCTGTCAAGGTACCGATGTTTCCGGTTCATACCTGGTTACCCGATGCCCACGTCGAAGCGCCGACCGGGGGTTCCGTCATCCTGGCCGCGGTCATGTTGAAGATGGGCGGCTATGGATTCATTCGATTCAGTATGCCGATTGCGCCCGACGCCAGCCATGAACTGTCGTGGCTGATGATCGGACTCTCACTGATCGCAGTGGTTTATATCGCACTGGTCGCACTGGTGCAGCAGGACATGAAAAAACTGATCGCCTATTCGTCGGTCTCCCACATGGGTTTCGTTACCCTGGGGTTCTTTGTTTTCAACGCGCAGGGAGTAGAAGGCGCAATGATGCAAATGATTTCCCATGGATTCATTTCCGGCGCCTTGTTTCTGTGCGTTGGCGTACTTTATGACCGGTTGCATTCACGCATGATTGACAGATATCGGGGCATTGCGACTCCAATGCCTGTTTTTGCCGCATTCATGGTATTGTTTGCGATGGCTAATACCGGACTGCCGGGCACCTCCGGATTCGTCGGGGAATTTCTGGTCATCCTCGGCTCTTTCAAGGCCAATCCCTGGTTCGCCATCATCGCTGCGCTAACCCTGGTGTTTGGTGCGGCCTATACCCTGTGGGTGGTAAAACGGGTGGTATACGGAAAAGTACTGAACGATGAGGTCGCTGCGCTGGATGATATTGACCCACGTGAAATTCTGATGCTGGGCATTCTTGCACTGATGGTGCTGGCAGTGGGCATCTGGCCGAATCCAATTCTTGATGTGATGCATGTCTCTATTGAAAACCTGCTACAACATGTCGAAGTCTCGAAATGCCTGATAGAGTGTCGTTAATTTGCCAACCATTATGAATCTTCAAACCCTCAATTTTGCACTGGCGCTGCCCGAGATTATAATCGCATCCATGGCATCGGTTATTCTGATGCTTGGCGTGTTTATCAAACATGCCAGGAGTCAGAATGTCTGTTTCTGGTTGAGTATCGGCTCCTTACTGGTGGTCGCTGCCCTGATCATCGGAGATTTTTCAACTCGGTCAGCCACTGCATACAACGGGCTCTTTGTCGACGACCCGATGTCTGATTTGCTCAAGATCGCAATCTGTATCCTGTCTGCCGTCATTTTTATTTACAGTCGGCAATATAACGAGCATCGGGGTATTTTCCAAAATGAATATTACGTGCTCGGACTTTTTTCAGTTTGCGGGATGATGGTAATGGCTTCGGCGAATCATTTGCTGACGCTGTATCTCGGCCTGGAACTGATGTCGCTGTGTCTTTACTCGATGATTGCATTTTACCGGGATGACGCTCTGGCCGTTGAATCGGCAATGAAATACTTCGTGCTGGGTGCATTGGCATCCAGTATCCTGCTTTACGGCATGTCTCTGCTTTATGGTTTGACCGGCAAACTGAATCTGAACGAAATGAGTGTCGCAGTAGCCTCTGTGCCGCAGAATAATCTGGCGCTGATCCTCGCCACCGTATTCGTAGTGGTTGCCCTTGGATTCAAACTTGGCGCCGTACCGTTTCATATGTGGGTTCCGGATGTCTATCATGGATCTCCTACTTCAACCACCGCATTCATTAGCGCAGCACCCAAGATTGCTGCCTTTGCAATCATAATGAGACTGCTGGTGGGAGGTCTGGAAGATCTCCAGGGAATGTGGCAGCAGATGCTGATCATCCTGGCATTATTGTCAATCATGGTCGGTAATATTGTCGCTATCGCCCAGGACAACCTGAAAAGAATGCTGGCCTATTCCACTATCTCGCACATGGGGTTTTTCCTGTTGGGCATACTGAGTGGAACAGACGAGGGGTATGGTGCATCATTGTTTTATGTTCTGGTTTACGCCACCATGAGTTGTGCTGCATTTGGACTGGTACTATATCTGTCGGATAAAAACTTCGAGTCTGATCAGTTGAATGACCTGAAAGGCTTGAGCAAAAGAAGTCCATTGCTGGCGCTGTTTATTCTGATCCTGATGTTTTCGATGGCCGGTGTGCCGCCTGCTGCCGGTTTCTTCGCAAAACTGTCGGTCATACAGGCTTTGGTCAATGCCGACCTGGTCTGGGTAGCCATCGTAGCGGTGATACTGGCAGTGATAGGAGCCTATTATTACCTGAGAATTATCAAACTGGTTTATTTTGACACGCCGCAATCTGACCGGGTGATATCCCGGAGAAAGGACAGCCAGGCGGTATTGGCATTCAATGTCATCATCATTGTCGCTATATTGCCCTGGATCGGATCACTCATCTCACTATGTAATCAGGTCGTCCTTAAATTCGTCCACTGACCATTTCCATTCGAAGGCAGCATAAAGTAGCTTTAATCACGTATTCAACATCCTGCCGGAACGATGAAGAAAATAATTAATCTCGGCATCCTGTTCGGTGGGCAATCCTGCGAGCACGAAGTCTCGGTCACATCTGCCAGGTCAATCGAGAAAGCCATCAACCGGGAAAAATATCATGTCCACCTGATCGGAATTGATAAATCCGGCTACTGGCATCTGGGAGATGATGTCGAGGCCCTGACGTCATCGGGGACGGTCACTCAACTGCAGCAGGGTCAGAACCATCCCGACACCGCAGTATCACTGGAACTGCACAGTAGCGGCAATCTGGTTGCACAAACCGGTTCGACAATGCAATCTCATGCTCCTGCCCGACCCCCCGTGCTTGATGTCGTTTTCCCGATTCTGCACGGCCCTTTTGGTGAAGATGGGACCATGCAGGGCGTGTTGGAAACGGCCGGGCTGCCTTATGTGGGGTGTGGTGTTGCCGCTTCTGCTCTGGCCATGGACAAGGTCCTGGCGAAAATGGTATTTGCAGCCAGCGGCATTCCCCAGGCGCCGTATATGATTGCAGAGACGGTTGAATGGCAGCAGAATCAAAACCGGATTATTGATCTGGTCGAGCAAAAACTGGAATATCCGATGTTTGTGAAACCAGCCAACATGGGCTCAAGCGTGGGAATAAGCAAGGCCGGTGATCGTCATGGGTTGATAGATGCCGCCAGTCTGGCATTTCAATTCGACAACAAGGTCGTGATCGAGAAAGCCATGGAGAACTGCAGGGAAATCGAATGCTCGGTGCTGGGCAACGAAAACCCACAGGCATCCGTTCCGGGTGAGATTATTCCGGGCGCGGAGTTCTACGACTATCATACCAAGTATATCGACGACAAATGCCAATTGGTTATTCCGGCGCCGTTGGATGATGAAACAACCCGGAGGGTTCAGTCGCTTGCGATTGAGGCTTTCAGGGCGATTGACGGGCGCGGGCTGGCGCGGGTGGACTTTTTCGTCAACAAGAGCACGAATGCGGTCATACTGAACGAAGTCAATACCATGCCGGGATTCACCCCAATCAGTATGTACCCGAAGCTATGGGCCGCCTCCGGTATCGCTTACGAAGATCTGATTGACAAGCTGATCGAACTCGCTATTGCACATTTCGAGTCGAAACGATCATTAAAACGCACATTTTAAATTATCTGAAGAACAGGATTTGATATTTGAGCACCGTCCACGAATTCGAGCAATTCCTCAAAACCCATCCGCAAACGAAATACCTCGATGCGTTTTATTGCGACCTGTCTTGCGTCATTCGCGGCAAGCGCTATCCTGTAGCCGAGGCTGGCAAGGTATTCGAGTCGGGCATGATGAGTCCAGGCTCGACTTTCCTGCTTGCGGTAACCGGTGAGTCGATGGATCCGGAAGGAATGGGATTTTCCGATGGCGACCCCGACGAACTGGCGATCCCCGTTCCGGGGACTCTGGTACCCGCCCCGTGGACACAGGTTCCCACAGCCCAGGTGATGCTCACCATGCAGGGACTGGATGGCATTCCATACTATTTTGAGCCTCGCAACGTGCTGGCCAGAGTGCTGGACCGTTTTGCCGAACTCGGACTTCGTCCGGTGGTTGCATTCGAACTGGAATTTTATCTGCTCGAACCGGACAGGTCGGACGGATTGAAACCGCCGCGAAGCCCGCTGACCGGGCAACGCAACGAGTCCACCCAGGTTTACAGTCTGGAGGATGTGGAGGATTTTGCCTTGTATCTCGACGAGGTGATCTCGTCCTGTGCACTGCAGGGCGTGACCACCGGTGCGATTTCGGCAGAGTACTCGCCAGGACAATTTGAAATCAACCTCAAGCACAGTAACAATCCGATGGAAGCGGCAGACCACTGTGTCATGTTCAGGCGGGCAGTAAAGGGAATCGCACGAAAACGGGGTTGCCAGGCGACCTTCATGGCCAAGCCCTGCGCTGATAACTCCGGCAGCGGACTGCATCTGCATGTCAGTCTGCTGGATGAAAAGGGCAACAACGTGTTCGATGGGGAAGGGGAATATGGAACCCCGGAGTGCGCCAGTAAGACGCTGATGCACAGTATCGGCGGTTTAAAGGACATCATGTCGGAATCGATGGGGATCTTCGCCCCGAACATCAATTCCTATGATCGATTCGTGCCGAATACCTACACCCCGGTTACTGCAAGCTGGGGCTATGAAAACCGCAGCGTAGCGATACGAATCCCGAAAAGTCCGGGTACCGCCCGGCGTATCGAACATCGTGTTGCAGGCGCAGATGCCAACCCTTATTTAACCCTTGCCGCAATACTGGCCGGCATTTACCATGGCATCACCCGGCAGATCGACCCCGGACTACCCCGCGCAGGCAATGCCGGGGAGAGGATTGACCCCGACATCCCTTTCGATTTGATTGGAGCCCAGACTCGCAGCCGCCAAAGCCGGGTTTTGTCAGCCTGTTTCGGGGAAGAATATATTCGTGCCTATACCAGTTGCAAGTTGAATGAGTATCGCGGATTCATCGAATCCGGAGACGCTCAAAGCAGATGGTATTTGTAAACATTATTGCTGTCTGTAAACATCGAGTCGTAAAATGCGTGATCCGAGATATGACATCCTTTTTGAGCCGGTTCAGATAGGTCCGGTTACGGCGAAAAATCGCTTCTATCAGGTGCCCCATTGCAATGGATTGGGGTATCTGTCTCCGAAAGGTGAAGCCGCCTTTCGTGGCATCAAGGCCGAGGGCGGCTGGGCAGTGGTATCCAATCAGGAAACCGATATCCACCCGGCCTCTGATTCTTCTCCATATGTCGAAGCAAAGCTGTGGGACAGGGAGGACATGAAGCGACTGCGCTTGAGTGTCGATGCGATTCATCAGCATGATGCACTGGCGGCAGTCGAACTCGGTTTCTATGGACACGCGGCACACAATGGGCAAAGCCGCCTGCCGGTGATGTCTGCATCGGAAATGATTATTGGCTCAATGGACCCGATGCAACCTTACTGCATGGGCAAAAAAGACATCGCCAACGTGCGTCGCTGGCATAAAAGAGCCGCACTGCGTTGCAAACAGATCGGCTACGACATCGTTTATGTTTATGCCGCCCACGACATCGCCCTCCCCTTTCATTTTATCTCTCCAAAATACAATCGGCGCAGCGATGAATACGGAGGCAGCCTTGAAAACAGGGTTCGATTCCTGCGTGAGTTGCTCGAAGATACCAAGGATGCGGTCGGCGACAGCTGTGGAGTCGCCTTGCGCTTTGCGGTCGATGAACTGCTTGGCGATACCGGGCTGGTATCCGGCGCCGAAGGGCGGGAAGTGGTGGAAATGCTGGCTGAGATTCCAGATATATGGGATGTCAACATCAGCAGATGGGCGAATGACTCGCAATCCTCGCGATTTTCTGAAGAAGGGTTCCAGGAGGAATATATTCGATTCGTTAAACAAATGACCAGTAAACCGGTCGTGGGCGTGGGTAGATTCACCTCGCCGGATGCCATGGTCTCACAGATAAAACGGGGGGTGCTCGATATGATTGGCGCCGCCCGTCCGTCAATTGCAGACCCGTTTTTGCCGAAAAAGATCGAACAGGGCAGAATTGATGACATAAGGGAATGCATCGGATGCAATATCTGCATTGCCAGTGACAACACCATGATTCCGATCCGTTGTACCCAGAATCCGACCTCGGGCGAAGAATATCGTCGTAACTGGCACCCGGAAACAATCAGCGCAAATTCCTCTTCTGATGCTGTATTGATTGTCGGCGCCGGACCAGCCGGTCTGGAAGCGGCGATGTCACTGGGCAGACGGGGTTGCCGGGTTGTGGTTGCCGATGCGGCCGACTCTCCGGGTGGCCGGGTGATAATGGAAAGCAGGTTGCCTGGGCTGTCTGCATGGAAACGGGTGGTTGATTACCGGCTGGGCCAGATAGAGAAACTGGATCAGGTTGATATCTTCCTGCAAAGCAGTCTGGACAAGGAACAGGTACTGTCTTTCGCAAAAGAACTCGATATTCAGCGCATCGTCATCGCCACCGGTTCGAAATGGGATGATCAGGGCGTGGGGCGCAACCACTATCATCCGATTCCCCGGGATGAAGATGCGGTCGTACTGACTCCTGATGACATCATGGCGAACACACCGACAGCGGGGCATGTCGCAGTTTATGATGATGATCACTATTACATGGGCAGCGCAATCGCCGAAGTGCTGACCATGACCAACGCAAAAGTGACTTTCATAACCCCCGCTGCAGATGTTGCTGCGTGGACGCATAATACCCTGGAGCAGGGCCGCATCGAATCCCGACTGCATAATCTGGGCGTGACCATCAAGGAGAAGTTCCAGCTCAGTTCAATACAGCGGGGAGCCGCGGTCATCGAACATGTTGTCAGCGGTCAAAGTCAGCGCCTCGATATCGAGGCACTGGTTATGGTGACCGCAAGATGCCCCCGGAACGGTTTGTTTTTTGATCTTGATCGCGATCCCGATGGTCTGGAGTCGGCAGGTATAAAATCAGTAACGCGAATCGGCGACTGTCTAGCCCCCTCAACCATTGCGGCAGCGGTATTCGAAGGCCATCGCTATGCCCGGGAATTTGACCAGGACGTGGATATCGACGAAGTTTCTTATAAAAGGGAATATATTCAGGTCTGATCGCCGGTTTTGCGTGAAGGCAAATTCAGCGATCGGGGGAAAGGGAGCATTGCCCACGGTCCGGGTTCGGTTCGACTTCGGTCAGTTTGAGGATCTGTTTCAATTGACTGGCGCCCCCTGTGTACTGACCGTCGATCCAAATCTGTGGCACGGTGACCGGGGTTTTGGGGCCGATGATCGGTTTTACCCTTGCCAGCATTTCATACAGTGAGCGAGGCTCTTTCACGACGTCATGGTACTGGTAATCAAGCTGCGCCTGTTCCAGGTATTCCTTGGCGCGAACACAATGGGGGCAGGATGCCTTGCCAAAGATGTGATTGCCCTGCATCTTCGTCCCGCCGACGGCTTGCTCGATCACGGCCTGGGTCAATACTCCCCGGTTGAGTGCGGCGCCCTGGGAAACCAGTTTGCCATCTACCAGTACAATCGGGGCATGCCAGCCACCTTTGGGCAGGGGTTTCCACCATTCACTGAGCCAGTCGCGCATTTCAAGCTCCACATTGATCTCACTCAAATCGGAATCAATACAGTCCTGTATGATGTCTTTGGTCAGTGAACATTCTCCGCAGGGAATACTGACCTTGAATGGCCCCCAGGCGCCCGCCCAACGAAACACGGTAATATTCACCGGGGTATTTACGGGGGTACCGACTTGCTTTGTCATGGTTAAAACTCCAATTGTTTACAGGGTATGTAGTACAAGTATAATACCTGATCCGCACCGGGAATTACTGCATCAGGCAATTCGGGCGTCCGGAGGCGATGGCTGTGATCCTGGTGCTGACAAACAGCTCGCCATCAATGTCGTGCCTGATATGATTTGCGTCCTGCCGGATTCTGGTTTCAATTGAGGTCGCCCCTGCTGCTACGGCCATGCTGTATGCTTCCAGCTTGGCGATTTTTGTGGCTTCCTCGATAGCCAGTTCGAGATTCTCGAACCGGATCGGTTGATCCTTGTGGAACAGGTAAAACACGCCAAATTGAGGCTGGGCAACGGTCACATGAGAGATCTGCACGACGGCGCCGAGCACCGCACCAATGGCATTGGCTGTCTCGGCATTTTCAGGTAAATGCAGGGGAACATTGAGCTGTCTCGCCACGTCAGGGAAATAATCCGCCGCTGGCCCGCCCACGGCGACAATCGGATATTCCTTTGCAAACTCAAGTTTGAACAGTGGCCTCACTTTTCCTGACCGGCCCTGCCCAAGTACGATATCGGCCAGCAGCCGGGTCAGATTTTGTGATTGCGAATCCGCCAGTTTGCCATGCTGGTTGAGACCTGCCTCGATCAGTTTCTGGCTGATTTTACTGGTCACCAGATGGAACACTTCCTGACAGGGCGAAATCGCATCACCGTCCTGCCAGTTGCCATAACCATACAGGTGGCGCATCTGTCTGGCCCATATCTTCGCCCCGAGCTGAGCTGCCCGATTATCCCAGTGATCGCTCATTCCGAGCACATGGGTTGCATCTGATGGGGTAAATCCACTGTAAATAACCAGCCCCATGCGCTCCATTCTGGCAATCGCCCGGAGCATCCCCCGATTACTGTCGGCCAGCATTTCAAGTTCTATCGGCCCTTGCTGCAACATCTCCCAGGTTTGTTGCTCGAGTTCACTTAACTGACGCAGCAGTACTTCGTTTTTTTGCAGTGGCAGGGCAAATTTGTTGTTTCTTGGACTTGGCGAACCGCTTGCCTGTCGCTCGATGGCTGACATTACATCCGGGAACTGGTAAGCCAACAGACTCATCGGGACAACTCTTCGTCCGGAAATATTCAATCCGGATTTGAATCCGAGTTCGCTATCCCCACCCAGGCCAATCGAAAACACCCGGATGGCTTCGACCATCGGCTGCCAGGCGCCGATTCTTGCGCCATCTTCACATAGCTCCGGTTGACCATCAGTGACGATGGCTATATCGGTTGTGGTTCCGCCCATATCGACGACAATGGCATTTTTCTGCCCGCTCAGGGCGCAGGCTCCAATCACGCTGGCTGCAGGTCCGGAAAGGACAGTGGCAACCGGTTGCAAGCGGGCAGTCTGTGCGTTGACCAGTGAGCCATCTCCTTTCACAATCATCAATGGTGCGTCAATACACTTTTCATTCAGTATGGTTTCCACCGAATCAATCAACAATTGAATATACAGAATCATCCGGGCATTGAGGGCAGCGGTCAGTGCCCTTCTCGGTGCGCCCAGATTTGAAGCCAGTTCATGGCCGCAGACGGCGGGTTTATCGGTCAGTTCATGAACCAGGTCACGAAGCTGTTTTTCATGGGCGGAGTTGCGAATCCCGAACATGCCTGATATCGCGAACGCGGACACCCTGTCATTCTGTTCCAGAATCCTGTTTCTGGCAAATTCGATATCCAGTGGTTTCAACTCCTCACCGATTGCGCCATGGCCACCATCAATCAGGGAAATCAGATCCCGGTCGATTATTTCTGTCAGTCCGCTTTTGTCTACCTGGGCCTGGTTGTAGCCCGGCAACAAGACTCCAACCGGCGCCCCGCGCCCCTCAACGACCGAGTTCGTGGATAAAGTGGTGGAAAGCGCAACGAGATTGACTTCTGCAATACAGGATGGCGGCAAATTCGAAATCGCGTTGCCGATACCGATGGTCAGATCGAAACTGGTCGTCAGGCTTTTGTTCCATGCAATTACAGCCTGATTTTCATCCACGATCACCGCGTCAGTATAGGTGCCTCCGGTATCAATCCCGAGTTGATATGCCATAACAGTTACAATGAGAAATAAATCGGGCCGGGCAATGCCGCTGTGAAATTGGCCATGCCCGACCTGTCCCGCTGCGCGATGCAGCAGCCCGGGTCACGGTCAGCCTGGAGCAAAAGGGCGCGGGACCGATGACCGCGCCCGATTTTATACCGGATCAGCCGAACATGTCAGCAGAAATACCTTCATACCAGCCAAGGGACTCCTCGTAAGTCGCCTTGCGCAACTCGGCGGTCTCACCCACCTGTGAGATAAACCCTTCTATCTTCGCGATTTTCTCATCAGTCGCATTATAGGTGGCGCCGACCTTGATGCCGTCGTCGGTCTCGATAAGCGACCAACAGGTATTGGAAAACCGGGCCGGAAAGACATCCGACCCGCTCAGGGCGCCCCGCACCACCATGGCGCAGACCTTGGCCTGACTGTTGGCCGAAAAGCCGGATTTGGGCATATCACCCTGCTGCGCGGCGTCACCCAGCACGTGGATATTTTCATCCATCCGACTCTGCATCGTGTGTGGGACAACGGGTGCCCAGCCAGCATCGTTGGTAATCCCCGCAACTTCGGCGATACGCCCCGCCTTTTGGGCCGGAATAACGTTGCACACGTCCACTTTGGTGGCCTCACCGTCGATCACGACTTCCATTGAGTCAGGCCGCACCTCAATCTGTTGGGCGCCGAATTCCGGCCAGATTCGTTCGACCATGCCTGGATAATGGCGTTCCCATCCATCCTCGAAAAGGGCTTGTTTGGAAAACTTCTGCTTCGGATCAACGATCAGAATTTTTGCCGTTGGATTCTTTTGCTTCAACACATGGGCTACCATTGAGATCCGTTCATAGGGTCCCGGCGGGCAGCGAAACGGGTTCGGCGGCGCTACCATGCAGTAGGTACCACCCGCTGGCATCGCTTCGACCTGCGCTTTCAGGAGTTGTGTCTGCGACCCGGCTTTGTAGGCATGCGGCATCAGATTCTGTCGAGACTGGTCCCAGCCCGACACGGATCCGGGTTTGAAATCTATCCCCGGAGACAGCACCAGCCGGTCGTAGGAAAGGCTGCCGCCGCCGGCGAGTGCAACGGTGCGGGCATTGGGGTCGACACCCACGGCCCAGTCATGCACGACGTTGATTCCATAAGCGCTCGCCAGGGCGCCATAGCTGTGCCCGATCGAATCAAAGTCACGAAAGCCCCCGATATAGAGATTCGAGAAAAAACAGGAATAATAAGCTTTGGAGGAATCGATCAGGGTCACGTCGATCGAACCCTTGGAATCCCTGGCGATATAGCGTGCCGCCGTCGCACCACCAGCGCCGCCGCCGATCACGACTACACGCGGTCGACTCTGACCCAGTACCGCTGGCGCCGATAGCGCTGCCGAAACAGTGACGGCCGTGGTAAGAAGTTGTCTTCTGTTCAATTTCATGTTTTCCTCCTTCGGAATTACGGTTGGTTATTCAGATTCCGGAAATACGCGGCTAATGAGGCAATCTCTTCGTCAGACAATCGGGTAGCGATCATCTGCATGGTCGGATGGACACGTTTCCCGTTTTTGTATGCCTGCAAGGTTATCACGAAATCATCCACCGGCCAACTTGTGATGGAGGGAATCCCTGCATCCACTCCGTCGCTTCGGTGGCAGGTTGTGCACTCACTCGCCAGGTAGGCGCCGTATTGCGGATCTCCCTGGGCTAACAGAATCTTCGGGTCGAGGCCGTATTGGGCCGGTGTCGTGGTTGGTTGTGCCGCGGGAACATCGGCCAGAGAACCAGAGAAGGTGCGCAGCCAGGACAGCAGATCCGACCGATCATCGGCTGCCTGCATACCATCGAAACTCATTCGTGTCCGCGGCACCGTGGTTGCCGGACTTGCCAGAAAGGCATCCAGTGTCTGCTCGGTCCAGACCAGACCATTCGATCCCGCATCCTTGAGCGCGCGGGAATATTGAAAATCCTTGACCGAACCAGCCCGGCGGCCGAAGATTCCGTTCAAATGCGGTCCGACCCGGTGCTCGGCGCCTTGACCTGCCTGATGGCAACGTTTGCATTGCTGGTAGAGTTCAGCCCCGTGCTTTGCATCTGCGCCCCATGCGCCCACTGCCGTGAACGCGATCAGCGGCGCCACCAACAGGATACTGCAACGTATCCAGTTTTGATGTCTGAAAACGATGAATTCAGTCGCCAAACCGAGCCGCAATACTGGAATAAAAAGCCGCCATATGAAACCTGGCATGATCAGGCTGATACCGAAATCGCAATCCTTCAGGGCAGGCCAGTCTGGCTGCACAGCCCTGGGTTAAACATGAATTTCGCGGATCCCCCCTGAGGTAGCCGTAACATCGTTCGACGTCATAATACTGTCCGGTAAACGCATCGACCGGACAACTGCTTAAACACGGTTGATCCGGACACCTTGCACATATATCCTGATCCGCTTCGACCTTGACCATGCCATCTGGCACGGTCGGGAAAGCGACC
Source organism: Arenicellales bacterium (assembly GCA_963663315.1). GTDB lineage: Bacteria > Pseudomonadota > Gammaproteobacteria > Arenicellales > Poriferihabitantaceae. The sequence goes on from OY760176.1 coordinate 2,194,785, forward strand.
GCAAATCGATAGGCATGCCAAAGACCGTATTGCGGATGAATCAGCATTCCAAGTCTTGAAGAGCGAAGCGATTCCGATTTCTTCGCCCATTGCAAAAACGGCTGGTACGGCGGCTCACCAAACGGAAACAATGCCAGACCGCCGAACAAGTCTGCGATTTGATTACCGATTCTCTCGCTCCAGCGATTCAACGGTTCCGGGTTTCCGTCAAGGTACTCATCAGAAGCAGAGAAACATTCCCACAAAGAGGATCCCGCATTGCCAAACAAAATCAGCGATTGTGCGGCATCGACTCCGATGTCAGGCACTTTGTCCTCGACAGCGACGGCAAAACCGCCGCGCGCAACCAGCCCGTATTGGCTGGCGCAATTTAAAATTTTATCGAGCATCATGGCAAGCTTGATGTTAGTATCGGATTGCTTCCTGAGAAATCATGGTTGTACAACACATTACCAGAAAATCGACCGTAAAAACACCTGGAGTTTTGAACAAGACATGTCCTGTACCAGACAGCAGGAAAGACAGCAGGCGGGCGCCTCGAAATCAAATTTCCCGAGACTGAGCCTGCTCGATCAGGGCCGCATACTTGAAGTTTGCTGGTTGGACAGTTGCAGTCGTTTTCATGCGGTATGGCTGCGGGACAACGGACAGAGCGCCAACACACGAGACCCGTCCAACCATCAAAAACTGATTACCCTGCAGGATATTCCTGAAAATACCGCGCTGGAATCTGCTTCAATCAATCCGGACAACCAGTTGGAGTTGCAGTTTAAACCGGTTCAATGGCGCACGGTAATTGATATCGACTGGCTATGGAAGAATCGCTATGACCGTCAACCCGACCGTGAGTCGGGTGGTTCCGGTCGTCTCTTGCCGCCGAACAACTCTACCTGGGATACGACTTTTTCCACCCGTATTCCCACCGTGTCCTGGGCGGATGCCAAATCCAGCCCCGAAGCGCTGCTTGACTGGTTATCTGGAGTGGATCGTTATGGCGTTGCCATCATGAATGATCTTCCCAGGAAAAATGCCGCGGTACTTGATGTGATCGGATTATTCGGCTATGTACGCGAGACCAATTACGGGCCTTTCTTCGAAATACGGTCCGAAATCAACCCGGTCAATCTGGCCTATACCTGCAAGGGTCTTGAGGCCCATACCGACAATCCCTATCGGAATCCAACACCTGGCTTGCAGTTTTTCGGATGTCTTGAAAACAATGCGGATGGCGGTGAGTCCGTGGTTATCGACGGATTCGAAATCGCCGAAATTCTAAGGCGGGAGAATCCTGCCTGGTTTGAGTCGCTTTGCAGATACAATGCCCGATTCGAATATCGAGGCAGCGATAACGTACACTTGCTTGCGGACCGGCCGATGATTGAAACCGATGTCAATGGTCAACTCTGCGCCATTCACTTCAACAATCGATCATGTAATGCCTTGACCGACATTCCATTTGCTTCGATGGAAACCTATTACCAGGCCTACCGGCGATTCAGCGAGTTGGCCGGCGCATCATATCTTCAGGTCAAATTCAAACTGGCCCCCGGCCAATTGTTTGTCACCGACAACGCCCGGGTATTACACGGCAGAACAGGATTTTCCGGGGCAGGGAACAGATGGATGCAAGGCGCGTATGCCGACAGGGACAGCCTGCAAAGCAAGATTCGCGTGTTGAAAAAACAACTGAAAACCAGCAGGTCACGATCATGCAACAAGACCAATTGAACCGTGGAAATATAGTGGCGTTTCTCGCCGATATTTTTAATCGTACAGGCGCTGATTCCTACCTCGGAGAAGAAGTCACGATGTCCGGGCATATGCTTCAGGCCGCTCAAAACGCAGAATGCGCCGGTGAATCAAATGCCATCATTGCTGCGGCCCTGCTTCATGATATCGGGCATTACACCGGAGAATTCCCGGAAAATTATATTGACCTCGGCCTCAATAATCGCCACGAATCAATGGGGGCGGCAATTCTGGAGAAATTTTTCCCCGAGGAAGTCACGCAACCGGTCAGATGGCACGTTGAAGCGAAAAGGTATCTGTGTGCAGTGGAACCCGATTATTTTTCCGGGCTATCCGAAGCTTCCGTGAAAACCCTCGAACTCCAGGGCGGGCCCATGAATCCGGAAGGAATCAGGGAATTTGAAAAAAATCCGCATTTGCAGGCTATCATCCGGGTCAGACGCTATGACGACGGCGGCAAGATCCCCGGAACAACCACGCCTGCCATCAGTCATTATATGAATATCGTCCAGCAGGTACTGGATGACAATGGGTGACCGACAGTAATCCGCATTTACAGGTCAGGCTTTCGGCAGCGTCACTCCTGTCTGGCCCTGATATTTCCCTCCCCGGTCTGCGTAAGATGTTTCACAGGGTTCATCGGATTCGAAGAATAAAACCTGGGCGATGCCTTCGTTGGCATAAATCATGGCTGGCAGGGGAGTGGTATTCGAGCACTCCAGCGTCACATAACCTTCCCATTCCGGCTCAAACGGGGTCACATTGACGATAATTCCACAGCGTGCGTATGTGCTCTTGCCCAGGCAGACAGTCAGCACATTCCTGGGGATGCGGAAGTATTCCACCGTTCTGGCAAGCACGAATGAATTCGGAGGAATAATGCAGACATCCCCGGTAAAGTCTACAAAGCTGTTTTTGTCAAATTGCTTTGGATCCACAATTACAGAATTGATATTGGTGAATATCTTGAACTCGTCAGAGCACCGGATATCGTAGCCATAACTGGACGTGCCGTAGGATATCCGTCTCTCGCCTTTTGATTGGCGTACCTGATCTGGCTCAAATGGTTCGATCATTCGATGGCTCCGGGCCATACGTCGAATCCATTTGTCCGATTTTATGGACACCTCTAGTTTTGCTGAATAATGATATTCGGAAATTTCGAACTGAAATCCTTTTTGCGCATTGCCAGTTTTGCGGCAACATTGCGTGCGATCTTCTTGTAGTTCCGGGTAATCACGCCATCCGGATCTGCAACCACAGTGGGCTTGCCTCCATCCGCATCCTCCCGAATTTTCCGTTCCAATGGTACATCGCCCAGAAAATCCGTGCCGTACTGCTCTGCTATGCTTTTACCGCCACCGCTTCCAAATATATGTTCTTCGTACCCACAGTTGGAGCAGATATGCGTGCTCATGTTTTCTATCACACCCAAAACCGGGATATCGACTTTCTCGAACATTTTGTAGGCCTTGCGGGCATCCAGTAATGCAATATCCTGGGGGGTGGTAACAATGACCGAACCGGATACCGGCACTTTCTGTGCCAGGGTAAGTTGTGTATCACCCGTTCCCGGCGGCATGTCCACGATCAGATAATCAAGATCATCCCATTGAGTATCGTTAAGGAGCTGTTCCAGCGCCTGGGTGACCATCGGCCCCCGCCAGATCATCGGTGATTCCTCATCGACCAGAAAACCAATCGACATCGCCTGCAAATGGTAGCTGTTCATGGGTTCCAGAGACTTGCCATCCTTGGAAGTCGGCTGCCCGCTCACACCCAGCATTCTGGGCTGGCTCGGGCCATAAATATCCGCATCCAGAATGCCCACCCTTGCCCCTTCGGCAGACAATGCGAGGGCAAGATTGACCGATATGGTGGATTTTCCGACCCCCCCCTTACCGGAAGCCACTGCAATGATATTTTTCACATTCTTGAGCGGCTTGACCCCTTCCTGCACCTCGTGGGACACCATGTTCGAACGGACTGTCACTGTCGCTTCGGGCGCCACCGCTTCGATGAGTTTTTGCAGTTCCGGCTCCCAGCTTTTTGCCGGATAGCCTAATACGATGTGAATTTCCAGAGAATCCCCGTTGATCTCGACTCGATTGACCGACTTGCTGGAAACCAGACCCTTGCCGGTGTGAGGGTCAATCACTCCTTCGAGAAGTATTTCAACCGACTCCTTACTCATTGCTGTCATAGCGCTGTAACCTGTTTGGTAAATGCCTGTCCGATCAGTTTTGCCGACATGGTGGTGCGGGGGCTGGCACAGAACAGTACAAAGATGGTGTTTAAACCCAACCGTTCAAGGGTAACATCAAATATAATATATTGTAGCTCAATACGATCATCGCCTGGCGCAATTTTTTCTGATCCTTAAGGTTCCCCATGACATCCCAAGAGAATCATCGCACAAGAAAGATAATGATCACCTGTGCATTACCGTATGCCAATGGGCAGGTCCATCTGGGTCACCTTCTGGAACATGTTCAGGCGGATATCCAGGCCCGATTCCAGCGCATGCGTGGCCATTGCTGCTACTTTATTTGCGCAGATGATGCCCATGGCACACCGATCATGTTGAAAGCGGAAGAGGAGGGGATATCTCCGATGCAACTGATTGATCGGGTCTGGGTCGAACACAAGCGTGATTTCGATGATTTTCTGATTTCATTTGATAACTACTACACCACCCATTCCCCGGAAAACCGGTATTACGCTGAATTGATTTACAACCGATTGAATGAAAACGGACATATCAATCGAAGAACCATCAAGCAGCTTTATGACCCTGAAAGGCAAATGTTCCTGCCCGACCGATTCGTCAAGGGAACCTGCCCTGTATGCCGTGCGGAAGATCAATATGGTGATAATTGCGAAGCATGCGGCAGTACCTATTCTTCCTCGGAGTTGATCAATCCTGTCTCTGCCGTATCCGGCGCCACACCAGAGATGCGGGAATCCGAGCAACTGTTTTTCAAACTGGGTGATTTCAAGGACTTCATGATCGAATGGTTTGGACAGGGGCATACTCAAAAAGAGATCGCCAATAAACAAATGGAATTGTTCACGCAGGAATTGCTCGAATGGGATATTTCGCGCAATGCCCCGTATTGGGGTTTCGAAATACCGGGCGAGAAAGACAAGTATTTCTATGTCTGGCTGGATGCGCCTATTGGCTATCTGGCGAGTTTCAGGAACCTGTGTGATCGGGAAAACCTGGATTTTGATGAGTTCTTCCGCAAGGACAGTGAATGTGAACTGTATCATTACGTTGGCAAGGATGTTGCACGCTTTCATGCCCTGTTCTGGCCGGCCGAGCTCCATGGCGCCGGGTTTCGCACCCCCAGCGGGGTATGGGTGCATGGCTTTTTGACCGTCAATGGTCAGAAGATGTCGAAGTCCAGGGGAACGTTCATCATGGCTGAGACCTATATCAACCACCTGAACCCCGAATATCTTCGGTACTACTTTGCCGGCAAGCTGGATAATACGATTGATGACATTGATCTCAATCTGACCGATTTCCAGACGCGGGTGAACTCGGACCTGGTCGGAAAGCTGGTCAATATCGCCAGCCGTTGCGCCGGTTTCATCACAAAAACATTCGATGGAAAGCTGAGTGATGTCCTTGCCGATGTGACCATGTTTGAAGAATTTGCCGAAGCTGGAGGAAAAATCGCGGCATCTTATGAAAGCCGCCGTTACAGCCGTGCAATACGCGATGTCATGGCTCTGGCTGATCGGGCCAACCAGTACATTGACGCTGCAAAACCCTGGGTATTGGTGAAAAATGACGATACCCGCGACCAGGTACGGGTGATCTGCACTCAGGGTCTGAATCTTTTCAGATTATTGATGATTTATCTGAAGCCCGTATTGCCGAAAACTGCCGGTAATGTAGAGTTGTTCCTGAATATTCCGCCATTAAAATGGGAAGATGCCGGACAGCCGCTGTTGAACCATCGAATTAACAGATTCAAACCCTTGTTGACCCGGATCGAAGACAAACAGATTGAAGCCATGGTCGAAGAAACCAGGGCAGAGCCAAAGCTTTCCGGACCGCTCGCTGACATGCCTGTAGTCGATCAAATCAGCATCGATGATTTTTCCAGAGTAGATCTGCGGATCGCGAGAATTGTGGACGCGAGCCATGTCGAGGGGGCGGACAAACTGCTCCAGCTGACGCTCGACCTCGGCTTCGATGACCGGAATATCTTTGCAGGGATCAAGTCCGCCTACCAGCCCGAAGACATCAAGGGAAGATTAACCGTAGTGGTAGCCAATCTGGCGCCGAGAAAAATGAAATTCGGGACATCGGAAGGCATGGTGCTCTGCGCCGGTCCCGGCGGTAAAGACCTGTTTCTGCTCAGTCCCGACGAAGGCGCCATACCCGGAATGCGTATAACCTGATGACTGACGATTGCACGAATGGCCTGCCTGACCACGGACTGAATGGTTAGCGCATCACGAAAGGATTTGCCATCGGCTGCCTCGATGTATTGATCCAGACTGTTTTTGTTCGGGTATAGTCCAGCACCGCCTCGATGCCTGCTTCGCGGCCAAATCCACTGTGGCCAAATCCTCCGAAAGGCGCAATAGGCGAAATTGCGCGATAGGTATTCACCCACAGGATTCCCGCGCGGATTTTCGAACTCACCCGATGGGCCCGCGCCAGATTTTCTGTGAAGACACCCGCCCCCAGTCCAAATTTTGTATTGTTGGCCATGGCTACCCCTTCATCTTCATCCTTGAACCTGAGTGCGCTCATTACAGGACCGAACATTTCATGTTCGACGGTTTCAATTTTCTGATCAGGACAACCCAGGATAGTGGGTTCGTAGTAAAACCCCTTGTCAAATGAGTCAGGTCGTCTACCCCCATAATATAACTCGGCGCCTTGCTCGCAGGATTTCCCTACCGCCGTAACAATACGGTCTATCTGTGCCTTTGTCGCCAGTGGACCCATCTGGGTATCGTCCGCCAACGGGTCGCCGATCCGAATCTGTTTCGCCCTCTCTACAACACGCGCAATGATATCGTCGTAGATTCCTTCCTGTATGAACACCCGCGACCCGGCCACACAGCTTTGCCCGGATGCACCGAAATTGCCGGCGATAATGCCATTCACCGCGCCTTCCGGATCCGCGTCGTCAAACACTACGATAGGGGATTTCCCGCCCAATTCCAACGAAACCAGGGCATAGTTGCGACTGGTATTTTCGATCACCCTCGAAGCCGTCTCCGGTCCGCCGGTGAAGGCTACCTTGGCCACATCGGGGTGGCTGGTCAGGGCCCGTCCACAGGGTTCGCCATAGCCGGTAATGATGTTGATCACCCCAGGTGGGAAACCCGCTTGATCGACAATTTTTGCGAACTCGAACATCGGAGCGGGCGCATCTTCGGAAGCCTTCAAAACAACCGTATTACCCGCCGCCAGCGCAGGACCGAGTTTGGTTGCGGTCAAAAACATCTGTGCATTCCACGGTACCACGGCAGCGACCACACCGACCGGTTCACGCGTAGTAAAAACATGCATATCGGGCTTGTCAATCGGCAGCGTGGCGCCTTCGATCTTGTCGGCCATGCCAGCGAAATAGTGATAATAGTCACAGACATACCCTGTTTGACCTCTGGTTTCCTTGAGCAATTTGCCGCTGTCCATAGTTTCAATATCGCCGAGATGATCCGCCTCACCCGCAATCAGGTCACCCAGCCTGTGCAGGATTCTCCCGCGGGCAGTCGGTGTCATGTTTGACCAGGGGCCGTCAAAGAGCGCGTGTTTAGCAGCATCGACCGCCCGATTCACATCGTCTTGCGTAGCGGCGGGGGCCTGTGCCCAAGGTTCTTCATTGGACGGATTTATCGAGATCAGAGTCCCTCCGTCTGAAGCATCACTCCATTCGCCATTAATATAATGCTGATACTTTTGCATGGTCAATTTTTGCCTGTTTGATGTTTGTTGAGGAATGATAACACTTGAGTGGCCAGTAAATCGGCGTGCTCTACCGGCGCCATATGATAATGCCCGGGATTGATAATCAACTCCGGGTGGGACAGGTCAAAAGCCAGCGCCTGCGACATCTCGGGAGTGGCCCCGGTCTCGGCCGAGCCTGTGATCACCAGGGCAGGTCGTTCAAAATGATTCAACGCATAGCGCTTCATTTCAGCTTCCGCGTAACAAAAGAAATAATAGGCTTTCAGGTAGCCATCGTCATTGTGTTGCGAAAATATTCGACGGATGTCATCCATTTTATCCGGATTGTGGTTACTGTATTCTTCGCTGAACCAGCGCCTGATCGCCAACTCGACCGTCGCCATCGGACCCTGATCCCGGGTAATCAGATAACGGCGTCTGACCGCCTCGCATTGCGCCTCGGTTCTCTGATAGACACTATGCAAAAACACCGCATGGGTCAATCTGGAACCATGCAACGATGCCACTGCCTGGGTAACCACCGCACCGAGCGAAAACCCGATCAGCGCAAATCGGTCCATTTCAAGATAATCGACCAGATCCATGAGCTGATCGACAAAATCCCCGGCAGAGCGAGGCCCGTCTGGATTGACTGAATGACCATGTCCGAACAGGTCAAAAGTCAGCACATCATGGCTTTGCGACAAGAACGGAATCCATGTCTGCCACATGTCCTGATTCAATCCTACACCATGTATCAGAACCATAACCGGTTTTTGCCTGTCTTGTCCGGTCAGTCTGTAGCAGGTTCCCCGGTGAAACTGTACCTCGACGCTCATATAACCTGAGCCTTCGATCAGGTTGCAAACGCGGGCATGACCTGATCAATGAATAATTGCAATGTTTTCTTTTTATGTGCGTGATCCATGCCATTGTCCAGCCACATCGAAAATTCATCATAGCCGAGGGATTCATAAAACTTTAATCGTTCAATCACTTCTTCAGGGGTTCCGATGATGAGATTCCTACGCAGGTATTCAGGTGAAAACATTTCGATTTGGGCACACTCCTCAGCGCTCACTGGCGCCATTGAGCCATTATTGACTTCACGATTATTCTTGAACCAGCCTCCGAACGTGCAATACCATTTACTCAATTGTTCAGAGGCCAGGGTCAGGTCAGCCTCAGTTTCACCCACATAGACATGTCGTAATACCATGATTCGAGGTCTTGGAACATCCGGATTGTGTGCCAGCGCCGTGTTGAACGTTGCTATCAGACTCTCTACTTCATGATCGCCCTGCCATAACGGCGTAACTTGCAGACTACAACCATTGGCCACTGCAAAATTGTGCGTATCCGGGTCGCGCGCCGCAATCCAAAGCGGCGGATGGGGGGTCTGTACGGGTTTCGGGATCGAAGTCGTGGCAGGAAACTGCCAATGCTTGCCGTTATGAGCATAATCTCCCGCCCACATTGCCTGCAATGTCGGGATCATTTCCCGCAATTTCTCGCCAGCGGTCCAGGCATCAAGTCCCGGATGCAGTCGTTCGTATTCAAACTCGTAAGCGCCTCGGGATAGACAGATATCGAGGCGGCCATGTGTAATGATGTCTACCATGGAACTTTCGCCCACCAGCTTGATTGGATGCCAGAATGGGGCGACCACAGTGGCTGTGCCCAGACGTACATTACGGGTTTTATTCGCCAGATCGCAAATCTGGGCAAACGGGTTTGGCGCAATCGTGAAATCCATACCATGGTGCTCACCAATCCAGATTGTACTGAATCCATTCTGGTCCGCCACCTGGCATAACTCGACGAAATTCGAGTACAACTTCTGATGGGATGCAAACTCATCTGTTCTTTCCATGTGGGCAAACAAGGATATTTTCATCGTGTCATTGCTCCAATATCAAGCTATCAATTACTGCCTATTCCGTAAGCGTCTTAACCGCACCATCACGGTGACCACCGAAATATACACCATATCTACCACATTCCGATTCTGAAATATATCGTTGAAGCATGGTATGGGTAGCAGTGGATTTGATACGGCGCCACGGAATTTCTTCGGGAGACCAGAAATCACTCCCTGATAAATCAGTGCTTGCCTTGGCGCGATAGTAAATGAACTGCTGCCCGGATTGTTCGTGCTCAAAGACCGCAAACAACGAACTGATACTGATCTCGATACCCAGGTTCGACAGGATTTTGTGCAGCTTGCTCAAAGACCCGGGTTCCCCACTCACCCCGCTTGCCGGAACTATTAATTCTCCCGTCCCGGCATCGTTGATCAATAGTAATTTGCCTTCATACTCGACGATTGCCCCGACAATCACATCTGCAGTTGCAGAAGCCGCCTTTAACGCGGATTGCTCCAGACCCAGCCTGAGGTAACCACCCCGCACATAACCCAGGCCGATCTTATCGTTATAATCATAACTCAAAATCTCACCCAGAATTATGACATGGTCCCCGGCATCGATTACCTGATTACGCCTGCAATCGAACCAGGCACAGGACCCTTCCAACAGAGGGTAACCAGTTAAGCTTTCAGTCCAGTTTGTAATATCGAATTTATCCGGCCGTTTCGAGGCAAACAGTCCCGATGTCTCGAACTGTTCCTCGGCCAGTATGTTGACAGCAAACCCCGGGGATTCCGTAAACACCCCAAAACTTTCGGCGGTTTTGTCCACGCACATCAACAATATGGGCGGGTCCAGCGAAACTGAAGTAAAGGAATTGGCGGTAAATCCACGGGGAATACCTCCTTTTTCCCGGGTCGTCACGACGGTCACTCCGGTCAGGAATGTGCCAAAAGCGTTTCTTAAATCAGTTAAGTCAGATTTTCTCAAAATCCGCAGCCATTTATTGTCGTCATCAAATAGTCAAACCGGTGCGCAATTGCATTACAGGCATCACCCTGTCATATCCTAAGGCTCAGAGAATATTCTAACCGATTCGCAAATTATTAAACATTCGTGCGGTATGATACCCTTCAGGTTCGCAACAATATCCTTTTTTTCATCATGACAAACGACATGCGCAAGGCGCACATCGTGATGGCGACAGACAGCGAATGGCAGATCATCGGCGAGCGGGCGAAGACGGCCCGGATGTCGATCTCACGCTTCATGGTAGAGCGCGCCCTCGTGCGCTACCAACACGCGGGCGACACCGAGACATGGGAAGAGATCGTAGCCGCTGCCGACGTTGCCATCAAGGCCGAGGAGGCAGATGTGATATTGCTAACCGATGCGACCATCAACAAATTCTACACGAGATTCCAGAGAAAGGTCCCCCGCGGTTCCAAATCCGGACAATTCGGATGATGACAACATTACCGATCTTAATGTTCTTGAAGTTCGACTCAATGTATGACATATATCAGTCAGGTGTTGCTGGACACGACGTTTACACGGAAGTGAATATCAAGACCCTTGTTACTACCCTCTCAACGGTTTGCAAGAGACTCGAATGTCGAAGAAATATCTGCAGGACAACCAGAACACACCACGTAAAACCGGCGCATTAATTGAGTGTTCTGGCTTTTTTTGGGGGGCTGACAGCCGGTGGTGAATACCGCCTGGATCGCTCTCGAGCATCAACCCTCAAGCGACAACCCTGCCTTTTCCGGCTGCACACTCGAACTGAACGGTTCGCCGACTCTGTTTTCCGCGATCACGGAACACGACTGGATACTCGTGGTTACGCCGGATGGTGAATTCGTACGCACCGGGCAGGTCCTTCGTGTTCGTACCGACACCGATAAGGCAACCATTTATTTCGATCGCCTGCTGACTGCAAGCAACCAGGTTGCAGTCGAGACCGCCGGTCTCATATTGCCTGAGGTTGCAGTCAGTCGTCTGCAATGGGAAACTTTTGCAAGGGCTGTGGAGATGCTTGCCGGCCGGACCGTTGACGATGCCCTCCTGATTGAAAATCAGGCCTATATCAGGGAGTTGCTGCAACTGGCAGTGATGGACGAGCTGCTTGGACCGGCCAACGGGTCAATTGAACAAATCGTCGATATGAATGTGCGCGACCGGTATCTGGTCGGCAGGCTCTCGCCAATGAAATCAGGCATTGCAGGAGAAGAGCCATTGTCCATCGAAGCCGACGAGGGAGAGCCCGGTGATCTTGATGTGCATAAGGGCAACCAATCTCTCGTCCCGTCCAGTTTCGGGATGACCATTTGCGTCGACAGCAAAGTCGACATCATTGAAGTCGAGGCGCGATGGGGACGTTACCGCCGCGACTACGAAATCGAAGTTTACAAGACAAAAACAGATGCCGACACCAAAGAGAAAATACATGGTCGGAGAGCGAAGGTATGGCAGCGCGTCCCCTGCGGAGGCGCCATCCGTATCGACTTGCGGGAAGGGCCGGTCCAGCATCTGGCGCCAGACGCCGACAACCCGAAAGTTCGCATCCAGGGCACAGTGCGCAGTAACAACGTAAACGGCGATCGTCTGGTTACGTTATTTCTCGTCAACGCACAAAAAGAGCCTGATGAAAACAAGGACATAGCCTGGGTATTCCAACCGGAACTGATCGTTCGTACGCCCGCCGATGCGCGCCGGAAAAACGCATTCTGCCGCAGAGTGTCGGTTCACAGGAATTCCGACGACCCGGAACATGATGCACTCGAAATGATTTACCGCAAACATGTCGAATTCGCGGTCGGTCACGGCGTCGCCGTACATGCCCAAACCGCATCCGGGGAAACTGATCGCGTGGTCGAGGTGCGCACCGTCGTGATACCCCAATACGAAGTTCCGGTGACCGAAACGCCAGGACTTCGTCCCGGGGACCGCGCCGCGATGCGGGAGATGGTCGAGAACGGATTTCTCGATATGGCGCAACTCGCTGAGATGGACAGGCCGCGACTGATCAAGGCCCTGACCATTCTTGCCGACGACTACAGGGCATGGATAGAAGAGCAGCGCGATCGCATCGGAACGGACGCCTTTGGTTTTGACGAACACGCGGATGCAGCCCTGGAACGCTGCTCTGACATTCACCAACGCCTCAAAAAAGGCATTAGCGTACTGGACGCCGAGGGAGATGGAACGGCCCTCGAAGCGTTCAGATTTGCCAACCGCGTGATGGCCAAACAACGCATACACAGTATCTATTCACTTGCACGGCGACGCCGGGAAACAGTCGAACTCAAGGACTTCGACGAGCCCGGCAACCGGTCGTGGCGTCCGTTCCAGCTTGCCTTCATCCTGCTCTGCCTGCCGTGTCTGGCCGATCCGGCGCATGCCGACCGAACCCAGCCGGACGAGGCGTTGGCCGATTTGCTCTGGTTCCCTACGGGTGGTGGCAAGACCGAGGCCTACCTTGGTGTCGCTGCCTTCGCGATGGCGATTCGCCGCATGCAGGGCGTAACCGGGGGATACGACGGCAGTCGTGGTCTGACAGTCATCATGCGTTATACGCTCCGCCTGCTGACATTACAGCAGTTCCAGCGTGCGGCGACGCTGATCTGTGCCATGGAAGTCGTTCGGCAAAGAGCGCTCGCCTCCGGTGACGACAGACTTGGCGCCGAACCCTTCACGGTCGGCTTATGGGTCGGAAACAGGGTCACGCCGGGCACGACAGCCGACATCCACTCGGCAATCAGACGCATTCGCGATTCAGGCAAATTCGATGCAAGCCGAGCGTCGACGGCACAATTGACGAGCTGCCCATGGTGCGGCACGGAAGTATCGGACAGGCGTGATATTGAAGTTGACAAAATTGCCCTGCGCACGAAAATCTACTGCGGCGACGAGAAGGGGCTCTGTGCCTTCTCCAAGGGGCAGTCGAGCACCGAAGCTCATCCCGGCCTGCCGATTCTCGTCGTCGACGAGGAGATTTACCTCCGTCCGCCGACCATGATGATCGCCACCGTCGACAAGTTTGCCATGATGGCCTGGCGTGGCGAAACACGTACCCTGTTCGGGCGCGCGACAACGGAGTGTCCACGGCACGGCCTGCTCTGGCCGGATGCGAATTGCACCGGGAACCACCACAAACAGGGCGGCCTGCCAGCGACCAGGGTCAAGGACATTCGGTCGATCCGTCCGCCGGATCTGATCATACAGGACGAATTCCATCTTATCAGCGGACCGCTCGGTACCATGGTTGGCCTCTACGAGACGGCTGTAGACGAACTTTGCACCTGGAATGTCGGTGATAAGATCGTAAAGCCCAAGATCATCGCTTCAACCGCGACAGTCCGAAAAGCGAAAGAGCAGGTTAACAACGTCTTTATGCGGCGGGGCTCGATCTTTCCACCGAGTGGGCTCGACGTTGCGGATAATTTTTTCTCCGTACAAAGACCCATCAGCCAGAATCCGGGGCGCCGATATGTCGGCCTCTGTTCTCCCGGAAGCTCGCGCCCGGCGATTCTTATCCGAATTTACACGGCTTATCTGACCGCTGCACAGGCGCTGTTCGACAGGTTCGGCCAGATAGCTGATCCCTACCTGACGACGGTTGGCTACTTCAATTCGCTGCGCGAACTCGGGGGCATGAAACGCCTCGCGGAAGACGACGTGCAGACACGCTGTTTCCGGATCCAAATGAGTCTGGTTGATCGCCCCGGTCTCGCCCAGCGTAGTGTACGCCATATCCGGGAACTGACATCCCGTGTTTCGAACCGGGACATTCCCGGATATCTCGACCAATTGGAAGTAAAGTTCAAAGCTGATTTCGACGACGAGAAAAGGAAGTTCATCACACAATGGGATGAAGGTGAGACTCGCTCCATCGACATTGTCCTGGCCACGAACATGCTTTCGGTCGGTATAGACGTGAATCGCCTCAGCCTTATGGTCGTCAATGGGCAGCCGAAAGGAACGGCGGAATATATCCAGGCTACCAGCCGCGTCGGCCGATTCTTTCCGGGGTTGGTCTGCACGGTGCTTGCCTGGGCACGGCCGCGAGACCTGTCCCATTACGAAACCTTCGAGCACTACCACTCAACTTTCTACAAGCATGTCGAAGCCCAGTCGGTAACACCGTTCTCGCCCCGTGCCATGGACCGCGGCCTGACCGGCGCGATGCTGAGCGCCCTTAGACTCGGGAATACCCGATTCAATCCCAACACAGGAGCGGGCGCACTCAATCGCGCCGACATGGACGAAGTCGTTCACGTCATCGACATAATGGTCAGGCGCGCGTGGTTCATATCTGGGCAATCCGCCGTGAAGGAACGCACTTATGCCGAGATCAAGGAACGTATCGACGAATGGGTCACGGAAGCGGGCAAGGGCGGCCGAACCCTGGCCTATGAAAAGAAAGGCAGGAGCAAGGACATGATAGTGCCGCTGCTGCACCGGCCCGGTATAAAGCCGTGGAAGAATTTCACGATCCCGATATCGATGCGCGAAGTCGAACCCGGTGTACGGTTGGTCATGAACACGACGAAGTTCGATAATCACGGTCCCACCTGGATGCCGCCACCAGCAGCCGGTGATGAGGGGGAGGACACATCGTAAACGAAACGGTCCCCGTCGGCGAAATCCGCTCAAGTCAAATACTCTGGAGCTACGGTCCGGGAGCGTTGGTCGATCTGCCCAACCTGTCCGTGGTCACGATGGGGACCGATCGATGGCAAAAGGACCGGTGCATACAAATCGAGGAAGCCCGACTATTGTCGGCGGTTCAAAATGTGCTCGGTCACCAGGTCGAAAGCCTGCGCATGCCTCCGTCCAAGAGAAGCGAAGGCGATCATCCATACGACGAGGAACTGGTTGGTGTCCCGGTCAGACCATTTCCGCGCTGGCTGCGCTGCGTCAAATGCGGTCTGTTATCCGAGTTTGATCTCGGTCTCTTCAAGATCAGGGAGAATCGTTTGCGCCCGGAGAACACGCGGTTTGTTCACGGGGACTGCAGGGGATCAAATGGTAACCTGCCCGCCAGAGACGCGGATGCTGTGCCAGCGCGTTTCCTGTTCGCCTGTAGAAACGGTCATCTCGACGATTTTCCGTGGCACTACTTCGTGCACAGTGGACCATCAGCCTGTATGGGTACGCTGCGATTCTTCGAGAGCGGCGCATCTCTGCAAACCGAAAATCTGTGGGTCAAATGCGACCAATGTAGTACGTGGCGCAACATGGCCCTTGCTTTCGGCAAATCCGGTAAGGAAAACCTGCCACGATGCCGCGGACGCCACCCGCATCTCGACCGCTACGACGATGATTGCAGGGAACAGGCGCGGACCGTGCTGCTGGGCGCAACCAACAGTTGGTTCCCGATCACACTTTCCGCGCTGGCGATTCCGCTCTCGCGGGATCCGGTCTACCAGCTTGTCCGCGATTGTGGGGATTATTTCGAAGCAGATATCAAGAGACCCGAATGGGAAGTGCTGACCGATCCCGGCCCGCCCAGGGACGGGCCACATTTCCTGAGCAAACCGGCGCCCGTGCCGAACGGATTCGAGAACCGGATTTCCGGCATCCTGTTGCTCGAACGGTTGAGAGAAGTGAATGCGCTGCTCGGCTTCACACGGGTCGAGGCGCCAGAAGTGTCGAGCGATCCGGACGAGCGTCCGCCCATGGCCAAACTTTGTAGTGGAGCGCCGACATGGGTTCCCTCCGGCCAAGTGCACGGTGAAGGAATATTCATCCGTTTCGATGAAGACGAACTTCGGAAATGGGAACAACGGGACAGCGTCCAGGCGAGGGAGATGAAACTGGTTTCCGGACACAAGAACTGGCGGAACTCGCGCAAACTTGATCCTGACAAGGACTATCCAGGCGTCCGCTACACGCTGTTGCACACGGTCGCGCACCTGCTGGTTCGTGAACTCGCTCTCGAATGCGGCTATAACTCCGCCAGCATTCGGGAACGCATATACGCTGATACCGGTGGCGAACAACCGCAGGCCGGCATTCTGGTTTACACCGCTGCCGCCGACTCCGACGGCACGCTTGGCGGGCTGGTAGACCTCGGCAAACCCGAGAATCTCGGCCGACTTCTCATGCAAGCCCTGTCGCGGGCCGGAGTTTGCTCGTCAGATCCGCTCTGCGCGGAACACGAGCCGGACAAAGACCGATCACTCCATGCTGCGTCCTGCCACGCATGCTCTTTCGTTTCGGAAACCTCTTGCGAACGCGGAAACCGTTACCTGGACCGTGCGCTGGTCGTCCCTACACTGGAAGTTACCGATGCGGCATTTTTCTGTTGAGGATCGAAGAGAGCTGGTGCAAGTTCCGTCCGGAATCCCGCAGTTGCCGATGCAGCGTTCTGCGGTAGAGGGCAGACGGGAAGAGGGGGCGGGCAGACGGGCCCGGATTTAACGTTTGGAGTACTGTGGACGCTTTCTGGCCTTGTGCAAGCCCACCTTTTTGCGTTCAACTTCCCTCGAATCGCGGGTAACAAATCCTGCCTGTCGCAAGGAACTGCGAAGCTCCTCATCGTAAGTGATGAGTGCACGGGTGATGCCGTGTCGAATAGCGCCAGCCTGACCACTGTTGCCGCCACCACTTACATTTACCCTGACATCTACCTTGTCGAGCATTTCAACCAGTTCCAGAGGCTGGCGAACAATCATTCGCGAGGTCTCGCGTCCAAAGTAATCTTCCAGAGAAATCTTGTTGACAACAATGCTGCCGGTACCGCGTTCAAGATAAACTCGAGCTGTTGAAGATTTACGACGTCCGGTTCCCCGATAGGTTTCTTGAGTCTGTGCCATATCAAATACGATAACGTTTTATTTAATTCTGTATCTTTATTCTGTCAGATTTCCAGAACCCTGGGTTGCTGGGCCTGATGTCGATGCTGCTCTCCTGCATAAACCTTGAGTTTCGAAAACATGGCCCTGCCAAGCTTGTTGCGTGGCAACATGCCTTTAACTGCGCTTTCGATCACACGGGCAGGATGCTTTCCGATCATCTCACGAAATGAAGTCTCCTTGATTCCTCCTGGATAGCCTGTGTGGCGATAATACTTCTTCGCATTGGCCTTATCACCTGTCAGCGCAACCTTCCCTGCATTCACCACGATAATATAATCCCCGGTATCGACATGGGGGGTATATTCAGCCTTGTGCTTGCCTCTCAAGCGATGTGCGATTTCAGAAGCCAATCTACCCAAAACCTTGTTATTGGCATCAATCACGAACCAGTCGCGTTTTACTGTTTGAGGATTTGCTGAGAACGTTTTCATTTTTTATAAACGAAATTCAGGTAAAAAACGGAGCGCGAATCATACTAAAGACAGAAGCCTGATACAAGTATCCCGTAACTGTTTTCAGGTAAATATATTCAAAAGTCAGGATATCTGAACGGTGACCGCCATTATTCTCCTTATTTCCTTGACCAACGGGCCGAAATACGCCGTACAGGCTATATCAATAACTCAATCCAGTGCTTGACAGGCACAGAACTGACACTGTTCAAGTGAACCTGGCAACCGACATTTGCCGTGCATATGATATCGGGATTGTTCTCCTGTAACGCAGCGATTTTACTGGTTTGCATTTGTCTTGACAGTCCCGGTTGCAAAAGAGAGTAAGCGCCAGCCGAACCACAGCATAAGTGGGCATCCTCCACTGCACAGATCTGATACCCTGCGCGCTCCAGAATTCGTTCTACCTTGCCCCGGATCCTCTGGCCATGCTGAAGTGTACAGGGGGAATGAAAGGCTACCTTTGATCCGGCAGTCTTCACCCGACAGGTCGAGTCGGGTTCTCTCTCGACCACCTCTGAAAGATCAAGGGTTTTCCCGGATATGAGCTGGGCCTTTTCATAATATTCTTCATCCTCCGAGAACAAATGATCGTATTCCTTGATCGTGGCAGCACATCCACTGGCAGTCACAATAAAACCATCCACTCCCTGATCGAGATAAGGCCACCATGCATCAATCAGTTTGCGTGCATGTTGTCTGGCCTTGTGCTCATTGGTCGTATGCAAATCCAGGGAACCACAACACCCGGCAGCCTTCGCTTCAATCAATGAAATTCCTGACCTTTCCAGTATCACTGCGGCTGCGGCATTGGTATCTGGTGACAGGGTTCCCTGCACACACCCGGCCAGAACGACCATTTTTCTGGAATGCACCGGCTTTGGCCATCGAATTCGATCTTCGGTCAGGGGTTCGGGTATCTTGTCTTTGAGTGCACCGGGCAAAACCGGCCTTGCAAATTGTCCTGCCTGAAGCAAAAACGAAAACAGTCCCGGACGCGTAATTATTGCAGCGAGCACGGCTCTCAATAATGTTTCCGACCGCTTTCTCGGCACGCGCTCGTCGAAAAAATACCGCCCTGCTTCCAGTAACTTCCCATATTCCACCCCCGATGGACAAGTCGTCTCACACGCCCGACAGGTCAGACAACGATCAAGATGTACCCTCGATGACTTGTTTACCTGCTCACCTTCAAGTATTTGCTTGATCAGATAGATTCTTCCCCGCGGACCATCTCTCTCGTCCCCCAATAACTGGTAGGTGGGGCAGGTTGCATTACAAAAACCGCAATGCACGCATTTGCGGAGAATCCGGTTCGCGATTTTACCTTTGGGGGTAGCCGCAATTTCGCTTGTCAATGACGTTTGCATGGTTATAAATCTGCGTACATTCTCCCGGGATTCAGGATCCTGTCCGGGTCAAAGGCATTCTTCAGGCGTTGATGGTATTTCATCATTGCTGGATCAATTGGATCGAACACTTCCCTTGCTCTGTCAGCATTCCTGAACCGGGTAACATGGCCCCTGTGTGAACGGATGTGTTGATTGAATCCGCTTTTATCCTGATCGCCGCAAACCCATCGTACCGCCCCTCCCCAATCAATCAGTTGTGGCGTTTGCGGACAATTCACTGGCGTTGCAGGTGCAACCGAACCGCGCACGACCTGCTCGCTGTTTTGAAAAAATTCATGACTGTGTTGCCGGACACTGTCCCAGAACGAGGCCCCCTGATCATCCACCTCTCCTCCAATCTGCCTTGTCGCCGAGTCAACCCCGGCATCCGAGCCTGATAACCGCAATCGGGTCGCCCCCCCGATCCAGCAGGCCGCAGAAACCGGTAAAGGTTTGCGCGCCAGTGAATTGATCAGTTCCAGCGACTCATCGGGCCGCTCATGTTCCAGTCTGACTGTGGTTTCACGCAGCGGACCCGGCAACACCTTGAGGGATACTTCCAGAATGACACCCAGACATCCCATGGCGCCGACCATCAATCGGGAAACATCAAAACCGGCCACGTTTTTGATTACCTGGCCTCCGAATCGAAGTATCTCCCCTTTCCCTGTCAACACCTTCATACCCAGAACAAAATCACTTACCGACCCGGCGTAGGGACGGCGGGGTCCGGCCAGACCGGTAGCAATGGCTCCGCCCAGAGTCGCGAATGGTGAAAACAGGGGTGGTTCGAAACCCAGCATCTGATTCTGACTGGCCAGGGTTGTTTGAATTTCTTCCAGTGATGTTCCCGCCCGTGCAGTGATCACCAGTTCCGTTGGATGATAATCAAGGACCCCGCCATGCTGTTTGGTCGAAAGCGTCTCTCCTGTTATTTCCCGGCCATAGAAATCCTTGCTCCCGCCACCGCGAATTGCCAGAGGTGTGGATTCCCTGTGCGCACGGAAAACACACTCCTGCAATTCCTTTTCCAGATCCCCTCCCACTAAAAACGATCCAGTTCGGGGAAAGGTAATTCTCCTGCATGGACATGCATGGCATTGTGCTCTGCACATCTGGCAAGGGTGGGTATGGCTTTCCCGGGATTGAGTAATCTGGCCTGATCGAAGCATTCGCGTACTGCATGGAATTGCCCACGCTCCTGATCGTTGAACTGGATGCACATTTCTCCTATTTTCTCTACACCCACGCCATGCTCGCCGGTGATGGTGCCGCCCACTGCAATACACAACTGAAGAATATCACTGCCCAGTTTTTCGGTTTTCTCCAATTCTCCGGGTTTGTTCGCATCATAAAGAATCAGCGGATGCAAATTGCCGTCCCCCGCATGAAACACATTGGCAACCGGTAACTGATACTGCTCGGAGAGACTGTTAATTTCAGTCAGCACCTGGCCCAACGATCTGCGCGGAATAGTGCCATCGATACAATAATAATCCGGTGAAATCCGACCGACCGCTGGAAATGCGGCCTTTCTGCCTGACCAGAACAACGCTCTCTCGTGCTCATCCCTGGCAACCCGACTCTCGACAGCGCCATTTTGATCAAACATTTGTTTGACACGCTCAATTTGATCATCCACTTCAGTCGGCGTGCCATCGAGTTCACACAACAATATCGCACTGGCTTCGGTTGGATAACCTGCCTTGACAAAGTCTTCGGCAGCGCAGATCGCCAGGTTATCCATCATTTCAATGCCCGCTGGAATGATGCCATTACCGATAATGTCAGCCACGCTGTCCCCGGCATTCTTAACCGAATCGAACACCCCCATGATGACTTTCGCCGTGTCCGGTATCGGCAATAATTTGACGCCCACTTCAACCACAACACCCAGCATTCCCTCGGACCCTATCATCAGTGAAAGCAGATTGAATCCCGGATAATCCAGGCTGCCGCCACCGATCTCAACAAGTTCGCCTTCCATGGTCGCTATCTTCAAACCGGTAATGTTGTGTAGTGTTAATCCATATTTCAAGCAGTGTACCCCACCCGCATTTTCTGCGACATTTCCACCGATAGTGCACGCGATCTGGGATGAAGGGTCCGGCGCATAATAGAGCCCGTGTTTTTTGACCGCATCGGAGATTGCAAGGTTTGGCATCCCTGGTTGAACCCTTGCAGTGCGGTTGGCCAGATCCAGTTCCAGCATCCGATTCATTTTTGCCAGACTCAGAACAATGCCCTCCCTGTGAGGCAGTGCACCACCCGACAGACTGGTTCCACCCCCCCTGCTGACTATTGGAATAGAGTGTTCCCTGCAGACCGCCATGGTCCGTTGAATCTGCTCAACGTTATCGGGTAATACCACAAGCTTTGGTATTTGCCTGTAGGCGCTCAATCCATCGCACTCATAAACCCGCAACTCGGCCTTGTCTGAAACGATGGACTGCGCAGGCAGGATATTTTCGAACAGCGCCCTGATTTCACTTGTGTTCATTGAAGCAGGCAAGGATGTTTGCATCCCCCTTGTCTTGATTGGATCATATCTCTATATCCAATGATAGATCGGCTGATGCTTGTCCTGGTTCAGCTATTTTCTCTTGATCAGGACTTTTTAACGATTCAGGGCATTCTTTCATGATCTTAATATGCTGCTTGTCCAAACAGGATAACATGAAATTACACATCGACTTTTCATTGTTGCTCGAATAAAAATCAATCATTAACTGGTTAAATTCCAATTTCTTGCTGGCGGGCAGGTTAATCGCAGGTAATCCTTTGGCAAGCAGTATTCCATTCATCATCAGTCTGCCCGTCCGTTTATTGACATCGAAGAAAAACTGGTTTCTGGCTATCTGTAGAAATACACTGATAGCCTGTGCATAAATTTTACCTATGTTGATCGCTTTTAGTTCATTGGCGACAGAGCATATCAAATTTTCCAGTTTATTCCAGTGGTGATCCAATTCCTGATAATCAGGGGGAATGTATGAAGTTCCCGAAATACTCACACTGCCATCTCTGAACGCACCCCAGGTCAACGATTCATCCCTGGCTGCAATAGCATGTAATTGACAGACAAATAGCTTACTGAAATCAAAGGTATTCTCTCTAACGCTTTTTATCAGGAACCGCCAGGCACTTATCTGGTTGTGAATAATCAACTCCTCCTCAAGCTTTCTGCCTCCAATGGAAATGCCCTCCATCAAGGTCTGAACTTCCGGCACAGTACAACTGATACCCTCCAGATTAACCGAATCATTGACAAACTCGGCTAGTTGTTTTTGTAATAAAAAAAGAGACAGTTTCTGGTTTGGTTGAAAATCAAGACTCATTTGGTATGTGTTTGCAGGATATAACAGGAGAGTCTACACCAGGCGACGCTTGAATTGACCGGATTTCAATCCATCATATAACACAAAAATATATCAGACCACTCTGGTTTGTTATGGTTGTGGTATAGTATTGTAATGACTGGCTTATAAAAATTCATTCTGGAAAACATGATGGAAAATCAACGTCTGTACAGCCGTCTCGATCATCTTGTCATCGGTGCCGCCCGGACACTTGATACGCTGTGTGTCAAAGCCCGATCAAGCCGGGAATACCCCGCCACCGCTGTTGAAGACAACAGTATGAGTGCCCGGGACCGGACCCTGGCGGGTCGATACATGCGAGTCAACCATGTTGGTGAAATCTGTGCCCAGGCGCTGTATCAAAGCCAGGCTTTCACGGCCCGAAACGATACTACCCGCAAACAGATGCAACAGGCTGCTGTAGAGGAAACCGATCATCTGTCATGGTGCGAGCAGCGCCTCGACGAACTTGGCAGCCGTAAAAGTGTTTTGAATCCGCTCTGGTATGGGGCTTCATTCACGATTGGAGCCGTAGCCGGAATGGCGGGCGACAAATGGAACCTCGGTTTCGTTGCGGAAACCGAAAAACAGGTGGTTGCCCATCTGGACGATCATCTCGGCAGACTGCCGGACAAGGATGAGCGAAGTCGGCAGGTCATATCACAGATGCGGTCGGATGAAGCCAGCCATGCAGAGCAGGCTGTCGATGCCGGAGCCGCCGAGCTACCCACTGCAATCAAGGGATTAATGACACTGGCATCCAGAATCATGACCCGCACCGCCTACTGGATTTAACCCGGATCCTGCACGAACAAAGAGGCAAGGCTCCGAGTAAGCGATAAAGTGGAAAATAGCTCAACGGGAAAAAGAAGTTGATTGAGTACAAATTGGTCGGGGTGAGAGGATTTGAACCTCCGGCCCCTGCCTCCCGAAGGCAGTGCTCTACCAGGCTGAGCTACACCCCGATCCGTGTTGACGTTATAACGCCTTAACCGCCTGGCATCAAGTCATAAGGGTGCGATCAGCCGCGCAGGGACTGATTCGGCACAGTCTGTACCATACTGGCAGTAACAGTGGTATCATGGGCAACTTGAGTTTACGTCGGTTTTGCTGCTGGTTGCTGGCTGGAACGGGGTGATCTGTTTTGTCAAAACCCGGTAACGGCCCGTTCGGAGGAAACACAGCATTTTGAACAGGAAACCTGGATTTTAGCCAAGTCATGCCCGGCATATTGATTCTTTCCGCGCCATCCGGTGGCGGGAAAACCAGTCTGGCCAAAGCACTGGTGGCATCGCGCAACGATGCAGGTATCACGGTATCCCATACTACCCGCAAACGGCGTCCGGGAGAGGAAGACGGTGTTCACTACTATTTCGTCGACAAACAGACTTTCGAAAAAATGATGGAACAGGGTGATTTCATAGAATATGCCACCGTTTTTGATCATTATTACGGAACTTCGGTAAAAACGATCAAACACCAGATTTCAAACGGCAGGCATGCTATTCTGGACATTGACTGGCAGGGCGCCAGAACGGTTCGGGAAAAGTTTCCCGGCGCCGTGTCTGTGTTCGTGATGCCACCTTCGCTTGAGGCGCTTGAGCGACGCTTGTTGGAACGAGGACAGGATGGCGAGGGTGTGATAGCGAGAAGAATGGAAGATGCGGCTGACCAGATCAGCCACAAAGACGAATTTGATATAATAATTGTGAATGACAATTTTGAAAATGCACTGACGGAACTGGCAGATATTCTTGGTCGACTCGCAGACCTGAACACATCCGGGATGGCCGGGGATTCTCAAGTCATGAATAATCAGGTCATGACAGATAATGAACGATTAATTTGATTCAAGAGGTTTTATAATGGCACGTGTTACAGTAACCGATTGTCTGGAGCATGTAGACAATCGATTTGATCTCGTTTTGATCGCATCCAAAAGGACAAGACAATTGACCCTGGGCGCCGAGCCCTTGGTCGATCCGGAAAATGACAAGCCGACGGTGATTGCCTTGCGGGAAATAGCGGAAGGCCTGGTGACCTCATCGATCCTGGAAGAGGAGACCACTATCCCGGGGCTTCAATTTGATGATGACGGAGAAATGATCAAAATGGATGATGAAGCAATGGAAGAAGCCATACGTCAGGCCATGTTTGGGCACACCGGTGGAGATGCAGATGGTACTGGCCCAGAGGTGGAAGAAAAGACTAAGTGACCTTCTGGAGAGGCACAGTTCCGCCGCCTCCCCACAGAAGGACAATCTGTTCAATGACCTGAACGGGGTACTGGAAAGCTATCTTGACGAGTCCGTCGTCCTTGAGATATATCGGGCGACCATTTATGGCGCCGAAGCCCATAAGGGACAGAAGAGAAAAAGCGGCGAAGACTATATTCATCATCCTATTGCGGTTGCGCGAATTCTGGGAGAGATGCGCATGGACAGTCGCACCATCATCGCTGCGATCCTGCACGATGTGGTCGAAGACACCGACATCACCTTGCAACAGTTATCGCAGGAATTCGGAGAAGACATAGCAATTCTGGTTGACGGAGTCAGCAAGGTCAGTCAACTGGAACTCGAATCCAGGGAACACGCTGAAGCCGCCTCATTTCGCAAGATGTTCATGGCCATGGCCCAGGACATCAGGGTGATTATTATCAAACTCGTCGACCGCCTGCATAACATGCACACCCTGGCGCCATTGGACGACATCCGCAAACGCAGAATCGCGCGCCAGACCCTGGAGATTTATGCGCCCATGGCCAATCGTCTGGGGATGCGTGAACTGGCACAGAAACTCGAAGATTTGAGCCTGTTCAACCTGTACCCGAAGCGTTTCAACGCAATCGAGAAGAAGATCAGGAGTTCCAGACGCGGTAGGAAATCCGTGGTCAAAGAAGTCTGTAAAATCATACTGAAAAAGCTGGAAATGAACGGCCTTGTTGCAGATGTCTACGGCCGCGAAAAAAATATCTACAATGTCTATCGCAAGATGCAACAGAAAAAACTGTCACTCAAGGATGTCAAGGATATCAATGCGATTCGAGTCATTACTGAACGCCGACCGCATTGTTATCAGGCATTGGGGATCATTCATCAGCTCTATAAACCGAGACCCGAAAGCTTCAAGGACTATGTTGCGATTCCCAAGATAAACGGCTACCAGTCGCTGCATACAGTGGTTGTCGGACCGTTTGGACAACCGGTGGAAATCCAGATTCGAAGTCGGTCGATGCATCGAACTGCGGAAAAAGGGGTGGCATCCCACTGGCTTTACAAAACAGCAACCACCGGGGAGCACGCACCACAGCAACTGGCACAGCAGTGGCTGAGCAGTTTTCTCGAGTCCCAATCCATGTCGAGTGATTCGGGAGAATATCTTGAACATCTCAAAGCGGACCTGTTTCCGGATGAGGTCTATGTGTTTACACCAAAAGGAGATATCAAAAGGCTGCCCCGGGGTTCGACGGCGCTGGATTTTGCTTATGCCGTACACTCTGATATCGGGGATCATTGTGTGGGTGCACTGATCAATCAGACGATGGTGCCTCTGCACGAAATTCTCTCGAATGGGGATCATGTCGAAGTTAAAACATCGCAATCTTCACGACCGATCCCTTCGTGGCTTGACTATGCGGTCACTTCCAAGTCCAGGGCTTCGATTCACCATTATCTGAACCAGCAAAAAAAGAAGGAATCCCTGAGGCTCGGTCGAAAACTGCTTCGTTCTGCGCTTACCAACCAGGGTTATCGCCGGCCCAGGATTTCGAGTTCCGACAAGGTCAACCTGTTAAAGCATCTCGGACTGGATGATTGGGAGCAACTTATGATAGACATCGGTTTTGGCAGGCGATTGCCCCGACTGGTAGCGAAACAATTGATATCGGAGTCTGCGGCACAACATCACCCC
This sequence comes from Arenicellales bacterium, assembly GCA_963663315.1. Lineage (GTDB taxonomy): Bacteria > Pseudomonadota > Gammaproteobacteria > Arenicellales > Poriferihabitantaceae. The sequence goes on from OY760176.1 coordinate 2,221,301, forward strand.
GAATTACCTGCGCACAAGCGCCCTGCCTTGACCATAAGGGGAACCGAACGATTGTTGATCACTTATGCCAATTGTTGCAATCCGGTCCCTGGGGACAAAATCATCGGAACCACAACCAGTGGCAGGGGACTGGTCGTCCACCGCTCCACTTGCAAGAACAGTAAAATTATCTTCCGCCATCCCGACAACCTGTTTCATCTCAACTGGTCGGATGACACCATAGGCAAATTCCAGGTGCAGATAAACATAGAAGTGAAAGATACGCCCGGTGTACTTGCCAAGGTGAGCAATATCATTGCCCAATTCAATTCCAATATAAACAATGCCTCAGTGGATCAACGACATCACCATATTTCCTTCATGACATTCACTATTGAAGTCTCGGACCGGCAACACCTGGCCAGTATCATGCGGCGACTGCGTAACGAATCCAGTGTGGTCAAACTGGCGAGGGCCTGACCGAACATGTCGCTACATAAAATTATCTTTGTCTGTCTGGGTAATATATGCAGATCCCCCACAGCGGAAGGAGTGCTCAGGAAACAGGTATCCGAAAGAGGGTTGGAGAATCTGTTTGAAATCGATTCAGCAGGAACAGGTGACTGGCATCTGGGACATCCTCCTGACAAACGCGCCATTGAGGCCGCTCTGGCCCGGGGTTTCGACTTGTCACCCCTGCGCGCGCGACAGATCACCGCCAGAGATATGCTCTATTATGACACCATCATTGCGATGGACAATCAGAATCTTGCCAGATTGAAATCACTGGCGCCGGCTGATCAACAATATAAGGTTCGGCTCCTTTTACAGTACGGGAATTCTGAAAATCGGGAGGTACCCGATCCCTACTACGGAGGGGACCACGGATTCGACCTGGTACTTGACCTGATTGAAGCATCCTGCCGGGAATTGCTGGACAAGCTGTTGTCAGATCGACAATGACCAGTAGTATTGCTCTTGACATATCGATCAGCGATCAGACGCTGGAAGTGATCGATGAAAACGACTGCGTTTGCAAAACCTGTCTGATTTCGACTGCCGCGCGTGGCGCGGGTCAACAAATGGATAGCGAATGTACGCCCACCGGCAAACACATCATCCGTGCGAAGATTGGAGCAGGCCAACCGCTGAATACTGTTTTTCGTGGCCGCAGACCGAGCGGTGAAATATACCGGGCAGGCATGCGGGATGCCGAACCCGGAAAGGACTGGATTCTGACCCGGATCCTCTGGTTAAGCGGATGCGAGCCTGGATTTAATCGTCTCGGAAATGTTGACAGCATGCGTCGATATATTTACCTGCATGGCACACCTGATGAGGTTGAAATGGGTATTCCTGGTTCTCACGGTTGTATCCGGGTTCGTAATCATGACCTGCTTGAACTGTTTGACATGGTTTCAGTAGGGACCATTGTCACTATCCGTGCCTGAACCGGATGCGCAAGCCGATTGATCTGCCTTTGGGACCGCTGATGGTGGATGTAGGCGGACTTGACCTTACCGACGATGACATCGACTTACTTGCACTGCCTGCTGTCGGTGCGGTGATTCTGTTCAGCCGAAACTTTGAATCCCGGCCGCAGGTTTCAGCGATGATCAATCGGATCAAATCGATTCGCAACCCCGCTTTACTGATCGCGGTGGATCAGGAAGGTGGCAGGGTGCAGAGATTCAGAAAGGGCTTTTCAGCCCTGCCCGCTGCCCTCGATTTCGGCAGGATTTACGACCACGACCCGAACCAGGCACTGGCGATGTGTCTGGATACAGGTAAGTTGATGGCCCGGGAACTGATTGAAGTTGGTGTCGATTTCAGTTTCGCACCGGTACTTGACTGCGCAAACATCAATAGCAGCGTGATCGGTGATCGAGGTTTTCATCATCACCCGGAAGTGATCTCGGAACTGGCCGGCGCCTTTATCAACGGTATGAACACCGCGGGAATGGCGGCCATCGGCAAGCACTTTCCCGGACACGGTGGAGTCAATGAAGACTCGCACGCAGAGTTACCGGTCGACAACCGCACCATGCAAGAGCTGGAGGGCTGTGATCTGATACCCTATAAAAATCTGGTTGACAGACTGGGGGGGATCATGACCGCCCACGTGCATTTTCCGAACATTGATCAGGAGTTACCGACTTATTCACCATTCTGGATACAGTCGATACTGCGGAAATATCTGGGATTCAAAGGTCTGGTTTTCAGCGATGACCTGAGCATGAAGGGAGCCGAGGGCGCCGGCACACCCCTGCAGCGGACACAACGTGCATTGCAGGCCGGATGTGACATAGCACTGATCTGCAATAACCGTCAGGTTGCAAATGAAGTCGCTCGAAATCTCGAAATACCGATGCCGGGGATGTGGAATCATATTGAACATAAGAAATAGAGAATACTAATGAGTGCAGTCAATCTTCCTTTTGAGCAATCAGAATACGATGCCCGTATCGCCAGAACCCGTGCGCGGATGGCTGATTTGGCTTTGGATACCCTGATCGTCAGCGACCCGTCCAACATGAACTGGCTGACCGGTTACGACGGTTGGTCATTCTATGTCCATCAATGCGTGATTCTGCCGATGCAGGGAAATCCGATTTGTTTTGTTCGCGCGCAGGATGCCAACGGCGCAGTACGCACGGTCTGGATGCCCGATGAAGATGTCCACGGCTACGACGAAATACTGGTACAGAATTTACCTCTTCATCCGATGCAGGAACTGGTAGAAGTCCTCAAAGAGCGCGACCTCGGATCAGGTCGCCTGGGGGTGGAAATGGATAATTACTGGTATTCGGCACGCGCCCACGCTGAATTAGTCAGTGGATTGCCCGCAGCAAGCCTGATAGACAGTACCGGCCTGGTTAACTGGCAACGTGCAATAAAGAGTGAGAGGGAAATCGCATATATGAAAATTGCTGGCCGAATTGCGACCCGGATGCATGGACATATTCTTGAGCGTGTGGAGCCAGGATTGCGTAAAAACGAGATCATCGCCGAGATTTTTCACACGGGTTGCATGGGTGTGGATAACCACGGCGGAGACTACCCTGCGATTGTGCCGCTGGTATCTTCAGGTGCGGACGCCTCAGCGCCGCATTTAACCTGGAATGATGTCCCTTTCAAAAGCGGAGAAGCGACGTTTTTCGAGATAGCGGGCTGCTACCGGCGCTACCATTGCCCGACCTCGCGCACCGTGTTCCTCGGCACTCCCCCGAATAAGTATCTGGATATGGAAAAAGCGGTGGTGGAGGGCATCGACGCAGGACTGGAAATGGCTCGACCCGGCAATCAATGCCAGCAGGTCGCAGAAGCATTTTGCAGTGTTCTGGAAAAACGCACCGGTATCAGAAAAGCAAGCCGGTGCGGCTACCCGATCGGAATTTCCTATCCTCCGGACTGGGGTGAGCGCACCATGAGCCTGCGACCGAAAGATGAAACCGTCCTCGAAAGTGGAATGACATTTCATTTTATCCCTGCCGTCTGGCTGGAAGACTGGGGTATGGAGATTACCGAAAGTTTTGTCATCACCGATCAGGGCGCCGAAACTCTCGCTAATGTTCCCCGCAAAATGTTTGTAAAAAAGTAGTCCGAAGAAATCCAGCGACTCCAGGAAGAGACCTCCACCCGGATAAGGTAAATCCGAACTAGTGCATCACTGCCAGTGCGTTCGCTGTGGATTTGATTTTTGCCACCATGTTGACCAGGCCATTGGAACGGGTTGAGGACAGATGTTCCCTTAATCCTATCTGATCAATGAAATAGAGTTCCGCGCCGCTTACTTGCTTGACCGGCTGGTTGGACAGAACGCGAATCAATAGCGCAATTATTCCTTTGGTAATAATGGCGTCGCTGTCTGCGGTGAATCTGATCTTACCCTGATCGAGTTCGGCATGCAGCCAGACCCGGCTTTGACAGCCCGGAACCAGATTGCCTTCGTGCCGGTATTGCTCCTCTATGAGTGGCAGTTTCTTGCCCAGGTCGATAATGTATTCATACTTGTCCATCCATTGGTCAAAAATACCGAACTCTTCGATTATATCGTGCTGTATCTGGTCGATGGTCGCCATTTCTCTGTCCAGTCACCATTAACCGGTTCATAATAACAGCGAGGCGGCCTTGTCAATCCCGGCAACCAGATGATCGACATCATCACGATTGTTGTACATGGCAAAAGAGGCGCGCGCTGTTCCCTGGATACCGTAAAAATCCATCAACGGCTGGGTACAGTGATGCCCGGTTCGCACTGCGATACCCAATTGATCGAGGATCGTGCCGACATCAAAAGGATGGGTATCAGCGAGCAGGAAGGAAATCACACTGGCTTTGTTTGCGGCAGTACCGATAATGCGTAATCCGTCAATGCCAAGCAACCGTTCGGTCGCATAATCCAGAAGATCCTGTTCGTGAGCGGCTACTTCGGACTCTTCGAATTGTGAATAGTAATCGATTGCCGAGGCAAAGCCGATGCCGTCTGCGATGTTTGGCGTGCCTGCTTCAAACTTGTGGGGCAGAACATTGTAAGTGGTTTTCTCAAACGTCACTCGCTCAATCATGTCGCCCCCACCCTGATAGGGCGGCATGTCATTGAGAATCGATTCCTTGCCGTACAGGATACCGACCCCGGTGGGGCCGAAAACCTTGTGGCCTGAAAATGCATAAAAGTCAACATCAAGCGCCTGAACATCGATATGCATGTGCGGCACGGCCTGGGCGCCGTCAAGCAACACCGGTACGCCGTGACTGTGGGCAAGATGAATAATGTCCTGTACCGGGTTGATGGTGCCCAGCGTGTTTGAAACATGGACAACCGCAACCAGGCGGGTGCGCTGGTTCAGCATCGACTCAAATTCCTCAATCATCAATTCTCCATGCTGATTGATCGGAATCACCCGAATCTTTGCTCCTTTCTGTTCACAAATGATTTGCCATGGAACAATATTGGAATGATGTTCCATGGTGGAAATAATCACTTCGTCACCCGGCTTGAGGAATTCCCTGCCAAACGATGAAGCCACCAGGTTGATACCGTCGGTGGTACCTTTGGTGAACAATACTTCGTGTCGGTTTTTCGCGTTGATAAAGGAACGAACGGTTTCCCTTGCCTGTTCATACGCTTCGGTCGCCTGCTGGCTTAAATGATGTACCCCGCGATGGATATTGGCATGCTCCAGACGATAATATCGGTCCAGACGGTCGATCACCTGATTCGGCTTTTGCGAGGAAGCTCCGTTATCCAGATAAACCAATGGATGGCCATTCACTTCACGGGCGAGCACCGGAAAATCCTCTCGAATCCGCTCAACATCAAAAGGTCTGGATGGTTGTTGATTGTCCACTTTGGTAGATCTGTCCTGTGCTGGTTATTGCTCAAGTATGCCCGTGCTAATGTACCATAAATGGCCTCCAGCAGGCAGAATATCCGTGTCAGATAATCTCTAGCCGCCCAGTACCAGGCCGCCGTTGACGTGCAGCATCTGTCCGGTAATGTAAGCCGCGTCCCTGGACAAAAGGTATTCTATCGCCCCCGCCACATCATCGGGCAGCCCGACCCTGCCCAACGGAATCCGTTTGATGATTTCCTCGAATTCGTCAAGCGGGACGCCATCGCGGGTGCCCTGATCCTTTTTGATATAACCGGGCACCACGCAATTAACCGTAATCCCGTCACTACCCAACTCCAGCGCTAATGCTTTCACCATGGTTTCCAGACCGCCCTTTGAGGCGCTGGATATCGGAAAGCTGCGCATGTCGGTCCTGAACGTATGTGCGGTAAAACTGCCGAGCGCAATGATCCTGGGTTGATCCGAATCCAGCAGGTGCGGGCGCGCGGCCTGAACCAGATCGAAAAAGCTGAACAGGTTTCCCCGAAAGGCAAATTCAAGATCAGCGCGCTGACCCTGGTCCAGCGATTTCAAGGTTGGAAAACCGGCGTTGGCAACAACCCAGTCAACCCTGCCATAGGTTTGCTTCGCCCGCTCAATCAACTTTTCGGGCACGCCCTGTTCCGACAGGTCTCCCAGCATCGAAACCGCCTGCCCGCCTGCGGCGGCAATTTCCTCCACGACCCGGTCACATCCTTCCTGATTATGTCTGGCATGAACTATAATTCCATGACCGGGTCTGGCCAGGCGCCGACACGTTGCCGCACCGATTCCGGATGAGGAGCCAGTCACTATGATGGATTTATTTATCATTTACAAGCATATTTCAGTTGCTCAAAGGCACCGGATTTTTTTACTTGCCGGTCCCGCTGACAACAATTATACAACACATAATCACCCTGTCTTATCAGCCGGATTGCAGTTTGACACACGCCATGAGTTACATTGACCGCGCACACTTCCTTGAGAACGATTAAACGAAGCGGCGGTGAAGTTCTGATTGATGGCTTGATTGGTCACGGCGCCAGTCGCCTTTTTTGCGTACCCGGAGAAAGTTATCTGGCTGTGCTGGATGCCCTTCACGACCACCAGAATGATATTCAGGTGATTACCTGCCGCCAGGAAGGCGGGGCCGCTTTTATGGCCGAGGCGCATGGGAAAATGACCGGAAAACCCGGCTTATGCTTTGTCTCCCGGGGACCCGGGGCATCGAATGCGATGACCGGGATTCACACCGCCTTTCAGGACTCCACTCCATTGCTGATGTTTATCGGGCAGGTCCCGCGCGCCCATACCGGCCGTGAAGCTTTTCAGGAACTGGATTACAGGCAGGTCTACGGCGGTGTCGCCAAAAAAGTGACGAAATTCCACGATGCCGCGCGGATCCCGGAACAACTCGGCCAGAGTTGGCATTGCGCCATGAGTGGCCGCCCTGGCCCGGTCGTCATCGAGCTCCCGGAGGACATGCTCAGGCAGTCGGTTGAAGTTGATGACCTGGCCCCGGTCACAACCGCAATACCAGCCCCGGACCCAGCCTCAATGGAGCGGATCAGTGCGATGCTTGCACAGGCAACACAGCCTGTACTGATGGTCGGCGGCGCTGGCTGGACACCCGCCGCCACCACATATCTGACCCGATTTGTCGAAAGACATCACTTCCCGGTTGCCACCGCATTCAGACGCTCGGACAGTTTCGATAATTGCCATCCAAACTACATCGGCGAACTGGGCCTGGCGGCAAATCCCGGACTGGTCAAACTGATCCAGGGTGCAGACCTGATTATCGCGGTGGGTCCCCGAATTGGCGATATCACAACCGCCGGCTATACCAATCTGGATGCACCCGCCCGGGCAAATTGTAATCCGCAGCAAAAACTGGTTCATGTCCATATCAGCGGGGACGAAATCAATTCTGTGTTCCGTGCCGACCTTGGTATCGTCAGTCAGCCCGAACAGTTTTTCAGAGCGGCCTGTCAGTTGGATATCAGGGAAAGGGGCGATCAACAACTTGTAGAAAAGGGCCATCTGCATTATCTCGATTTTGTCCATGAACCCCGAAATACGGGAGCAACAATGCGCATGGACAGGATTTGCCGGTTTTTGCGCAAACGATTGCCTGCCGATTCGATCATTACCCTTGGCGCTGGAAATTTCACCGTCTGGGGGCAACGCCACTACCAATACCGGCAACCCCGCACCCAGCTTGGCTCAACCAACGGCACAATGGGTTATGGCGTACCTTCGGCGATTGCTGCAAAGCTGGAAAAACCGAACTCCATCGTCGTCTCGTTTTCAGGAGATGGCTGTTTTTTGATGAACGGACAGGAACTGGCCACTGCGGTTCAATTTGGTGTGAATGTTATTTTCCTGGTGGTCAACAATAATTGTTACGGTACAATCCGAACTCATCAGGAACGGCGCTATCCCGGACGACCGTCAGCTACATACCTGAGAAATCCGGATTTTGCCGCTCTGGCCAGGGCCTACGGCGCCTTCGGAGCAACGGTGACAAAAGCGAAAGAATTCGAAGAAGCGTTTGAACAGGCGCTCAGGGCAGCTACCCCTGCCGTGATCGAGGTTCAGACTGACTATTGAAAAATGAGGTTATCATGATTGAAGGCAAGGTTGCAGTTATAACAGGGGCAGCTCAGGGCATCGGTCGTGCATGTGCCGTCCGATTCGTAAAAGAGGGCGCCAAGGTAGTGCTGTCTGATATAGCTGACGATGCTGGCCAGCAGGCGGCACAACAACTCCGCGAGCAGGGCGGCGATGCGGTTTACACGCACTGCGATGTCAGTCAAAAATCCGGGGTGGAAGCCTTGTTTGATTTCGCCATTGAGCAATATGGCCGGGTGGATACGGCCATAGCCAATGCCGGCATCGTGCACATGGCCGATATCCTGGAACTGGAAGAGGCTGATTTTGATCGGGTCATCTCAATCAACCTGAAGGGGGTGTTCCTGACCGGTCAGGCCGCAGCCCGGCGGATGGTGGAACAGACCCCTGACAGTAATGGTTCGAAGGGAACCATCATCAATATGTCCTCGTTGAATGCGGTGTTGGCGATTCCGACTATCGCACCTTACGTGGTTGCCAAGGGAGGCGTCAATCAATGGACCAAATGCTTAGGGATCCGCATGGCCAGTGAAGGTGTCAGGGTAAACGGAATCGGCCCGGGCTCGATTGCCACGGAAATGTTCAATACCATATCGGAAAACCCCGAAAAATATCGCCAGATCATGTCCCGGACGCCAATGCTGCGCCCGGGGGAACCCGATGAAGTGGCCAAGCTCGCGGTCTTTCTGGCCAGCGACTATTCCAGTTATATCACCGGCGAAACCATTTATGTCGATGGCGGAAGACAAGGGCTCAACTACTTTGTCCCTGTTCCGGACTGATTGCCCTCAGGTTATTGCAAGTCGGTTCAATCACGAGGATTCGTTCAATCAGGTCTGGCGAATAAAATGAATCGGGAATCCGGCCACATTGACGCGATACGGCAAGGAGTACGCGATTTATGCAGAAATTTCGATCCAACCTACTGGCTGGAACTGGACTGTGAGCGGGGTTATCCTGTTGAATTCGTTGCTGCCCTGACTACTGCAGGATACTTGTCCGCGCTGATACCCGAGGAATTTGGCGGAGCCGGGCTTGGCATCGAAGAAGCTTGTGCCATTCTTGAGGAAATCAGCTTTTCGGGAGGCCATCCCGGTGCCTGTCATGCTCAAATGTATATTATGGGTTCGGTTCTTCGCCATGGATCTCAGGCCCAAAAAGAGAAATACCTGCCTGCAATAGCAGACGGTTCCCTCCGATTGCAGAGTTTTGGTGTAACCGAACCCGATACGGGTACGGACACAACCAGCCTGAAAACGGTTGCAGTCAGAAAAGGCGACCGATATGTGATAAATGGACAGAAAGTCTGGATCAGCCGGGTACAGCATTCTGATCTGATGTTGTTACTCGCCCGCACCACGCCCGCTGACAAGGTCAAGCGCAAAACCGATGGCCTTTCGACTTTCATTGTCGATATAAACCAGGCGGTAGAACAGGGTCTGACCGTTAAACCGATCGATTCGATGATCAATCACCATAGCTGTGAATTATTCTTCGACAACCTTGAGGTTCCGGCGGAAAACCTGCTGGGGAAAGAGAATAATGGTTTTCGCATTATCCTCGACAGTATGAATGCGGAACGCATTCTGATCGCAGCAGAGTGCATCGGCGATGGCCGATATTTCATCGACAAAGCGGTCAGTTATGCCAATGACCGGAAGGTATTCAACCGACCAATTGGTCAGAATCAAGGGGTTCAATTCCCGATAGCGCGCTGCAGCATCAACGTGGAAGCCGCCGCTTTGATGGTACAAAAAGGCGCCCGGCTTTTTGACAGGCAGGAAAAATGCGGGGCGGAAGCCAACATGGCCAAGCTTCTGGCTTCCGAAGCAAGCTGGAAGGCCGCAGATATGTGCATGGAAGTTCACGGTGGATTTGCATTCGCCAGGGAATACCACATCGAGCGAAAATTCAGGGAAACACGCCTGTATCGAACGGCGCCCATATCCACCAACTTTATTCTTGGCTTTGTTGCAGAACATGTCCTCGGGCTCCCGCGCAGTTACTGATGCTCCCCCTCGAAGACATTTTGGTGGTTTCCATTGAACAGGCGGTAGCGGCGCCGGTTTGTACCGCAAGATTATCCGAAGCAGGCGCCCGGGTGATAAAAATCGAACGGGAAACGGGAGATTTTGCGAGGGGTTACGATAACGTGGCGGGTGGCGACAGCTCTTATTTTATCTGGACAAATCTGGGCAAGGAGTCCCTGACCCTGGATTTCAAGAATCGCGAAGATCAGAAGTTGCTGCATAAAATGATCGCCAGAGCCGATGTCTTTGTACAGAATCTGGCGCCGGGTGCATTACAACGGGCGGGATTTGGCAGTGATGCACTTCGCGGCCGTTACCCTCACCTGATCACCTGCGATATTACAGGATATGGCAGCAATCCAGCAGTACAAAACATGAAGGCTTATGATTTTCTGGTTCAGGCCGAGAGCGGACTGATCAGTATCAGTGGGGGTAAAAATGAATTTGGGCGAGTTGGTGTGTCGATTTGTGATATCAATGCAGGAATGAATGCCCATGCAGGCATTCTCGAAGCCCTGATCCGGAAGATGAAAACCGGCAAGGGTTCGGGTATCGAGGTTTCATTGTTCGGCACGGCTGCAGACTGGATGACAGTTCCACTTTTACACTATGACTATGGCGGCAAAGCCCCTGCCCGTGCAGGGCTTAACCATCCCTCGATCGCACCTTATGGCGGCTATCGAACTGCCGATGGACAAACGGTGATTGTTGCAGTCCAGAACCAGCGGGAATGGGCAGGATTCTGCGATCAGGTACTGGATCAGGCAGAACTGGCAGAAGACCCGCGTTTCATGGATAATAACCATCGAGTGGATAACCGCAATGAGATGGACAAAATCATTCTTTCGATAACCGAAACACTTACACGCAACGAACTGGTCGAAAAGCTGGCGAACGCTGATATCGCGTATGGCGCGGTTAACGACATTGCCGGGCTGTCTTCCCATCCTGCTTTGACCAGACGGTCCGGCATCTCCAGCCAGGGAGAAGTCATCCACTTCCCGACCCGGCCGATTCATCAAAAAAACAACATGTCAAACCAACAGGACACAGATCAACCACAGGCGCCACGCATCGGGCAGCACAGTCAGGCCATCCGCAGGGAGTTTGCCTGATCGATGGAGAACCAGACGCCAGCGTTGACCCTGGACCAGGAGGTTCTCAACCGATGTGTCGGTCGATACAAGGAAACCAGAGATCATATCGATGCCAGGCCTGCGAATTTCTTGCGCGCAACCCTGAATCAGGAGAGAAGGGAATTTCTGGAAGGTGACATTCTCCCACCAGGCTGGCACTGGATGTATTTTCTGGAAACGCAGCGAATTGATCAACTCGGTGAAGATGGCCATACTTCACTCGACGATTTCATGCCGCCGGTGGCGCTGCCACAAAGGATGTGGGCAGGGTCGCGGCTGAAGTTTCACAGCCCGCTGATTATTGGCGAAAAAATCATTAAAACTTCCACGATCAACAGTATCACCAGAAAATCCGGCAGCACGGGCGACCTGTGTTTTGTCGTCATACAGCATCGGTTTTTTTCAGGATCAACATTAAAACTTGAGGAAGGACAGAATATTGTTTATCGCAGGAATGCGCCCCCCGGCGCACCGGGAAAACCTCCAATCCCTGCCCCGCAGGATGCTGATTACTCAGCCACCATCCAGACCACCAGCACCTTGTTGTTCCGTTATTCTGCGCTCACCTTTAACAGCCATCGAATCCATTATGACCTGGATTATTGTCAGCGGGTCGAAAATTACCCTGCTCTGGTGGTGCATGGGCCACTGGTCGCCACCCTGATGTTGAAAGAGGCACAGACCCGCGACAATTACAGAATCGACCAAAACCTGGGTGAATTCAATTTCAAGGCACTCAGCCCGCTGTTCAGTGACCATGATTTCTCCATTCACCTGAAGGAGCACAAGGACCACTGCGAAATCTGGGCCACCAACCCGAATGGAAATCTGGCGATGAGCGCGACCCTTACCCTGAGTTAACCCCGCCCGGCCACCGGATGTCGGCAATTATTGTGGCGCCAACTCTCCTCAGGCCCGGCACAGATCCATGAAGTTGTCGTAAAGCTGCCTGGCATTGCGGGCAAATGAATCCATACTGGCATCACTCTCCGCCTTGATCATGTCCAGACCGGTCGGCCCCATGGCAGTTTCCAGCGCCTGCCTGTAAGTCGGAATCGCGCCCCAGTTGCTGACCGTGTCCGGCTCGATTTCGACATGATACTGCATTGACCAGGCTTTATCGCCTACCCGCATCGCCTGCACACGGCAAATATCGGAAGAAGCCAGAACGGTCGAGTTTTCCGGTGGCTGGGCAACACAAACCGAATGCCATTGCAAACATTTCTGGGTGACCGGCATTTTCGCGAAAATCGGGTCTGACTCACCTTCTTCAGTCAATTCCACCTCCATCACGCCAATCTCAGGTGGAGTTTGTGGCCCACAGGTGCCCCCGAGCGCATCCGCGAGAAGCTGATGCCCCAGACACAGTCCGAGATAAGGTCGCTTTAATTCGTTAACCCATTTTCGAATTGCCTGTTTCTCGACAATCATCCAGGGATTCTGATCTACATCCCATACATCCATCGGGCCGCCCATCACCCATAGCGCATCATATCGCTCCAGTGCAGGTATTGAATCACCCGCATCCAATTCAACGGCATGCCACTCGACACCATCCTCTTTGAGAAAATCTCTCAATATGCCGGGATGTTCACAATCTATATGTTGAAAAACCAGGAGATTCACTTTTTCAAGCCAGGAGAAATACAAGCCACTGGAGTATACCCGGTTAAAGCCTCAGGCTGTCCAAATCCTCATTATCGATATACCGGTTAATCCATGCTGGCCGGGAGTAAATTCTGGCGTTGACTCCAGATAAAGTTTTCCTGATAAATATAATTTCATCAAACTATAATACAATCCAGGCTGTCAGCAGTGCTGACATCCTGACTGTGATCAAAGGAACTTTAACCGACATGGCATCCAAAAAAACCCTGTATCTGGCAAACCCGTATGGCTTCTCAGCACAGCAGCGCGCGGGGCCGCTGCAAGAACTGATCGCAGCTCTGGAGTCGGTCGGCGCCGAAGTTTGGGAACCGTTTGAGCGCAACAACCAACTCGACCTGACGAGCGCAGGGGCTTACTACCAGATCGGTCAAGCCGATCTGTGTGATGTACGCGATTCAGATGGAATATTCGCGATAGTCAACGGCTGTCCCCCGGACGAAGGGGTGATGGTGGAACTTGGTATGGCGATCGCCTGGCAAAAACCGGTGTTCCTGTTCCGTGATGATTTCCGCCGATGCACCGACAGCGAGAGCTACCCGCTCAATCTGATGCTGTTTACCGGTCTGCCGGAACACGGCTGGGAGAATGCCTGGTACAGTTCGGTTGACCAGATCGCCGATCCCGACAAGGCGCTGGCTCAATGGTTGAAGGGCTGACGAGCTACCTGGCTGCGATTTCTTCCAGCTTTTTCGCTCTGATCACCTGACCATTCAGACCGGCTTCTTTGGCAGTACCACCGTAAGCTACAGTCATCAACTGACTGTAATAAACCACTGGCATGTTGAATTTTGTGTTGTAGGTCTTGTTGATCTGTTCCTGATAAACCTCGACATTCATCTGGCAGACCGGGCAGGTGGTAACGATCATATCGGCGTCATGATCGTAGGCCGATTCAACAATTTCCTTTATCTGGACCTGACTCTTCTCGGGCTCCGAGAAGGCCAGCGCACCGCCACAACAGGTGACCTTTTGCTCATATTTGTCTGCTGCTTCGGCGCCCATGGTCTCGACCATTTTATCCAGATACTTGGGATTCTCGAATGACTCGCCATCGATACCGAACGGACGGTTGGTCTGACATCCGACATAGCCTGCGATTTTCAACCCATCCAGTGGCTTTTTAACGGGGGCCTCAAGCTCATCGTAACCGAAATCCTCAATCAACACTTCCACCATATGACGAACTCCCTTTGGCGGTGTCTTTGGTGATATCCACCTTGAGGCCCACGTCGGCCAGAATGTTCTGTGTATCTGCCAGCAGTTGCTCCGATTTTGGCAATCGCTCTACCGACTCCTTCATTCAAAGACGGGAACCTGATACACTTGCCAGACTCCTGCAAACATGGCCGAAAACAAGCCGGGTGCGTCCTTCCTGGAAGATCCGCAATCAACAAACCAGACCCCTGTGATATATGACTCCTGATCCTGATCTCAAGGAATATCAGATTCCGGATGAGCCATTCTACGCTCCCCAGAGAAACGAAGTTGAATTGTTTGAAGCTGCCTGTAAAAATGGTATCCCGGTATTACTGAAAGGCCCGACAGGATGCGGCAAGACCCGATTCATGGAACACATGGCATGGAAATTGAAACGTCCCTTGATTACCGTTTCATGTCATGATGATCTGACCGCTTCGGACCTGGTCGGTCGATATCTGATCGTAGGCGGTGAGACGCGATGGTCAGACGGCCCCCTGACCCGGGCAGTCCGCGGTGGCGGGATCTGTTATCTTGATGAAATCGTTGAAGCGCGCAAGGATACCACCGTCGTCATCCATCCGCTGGCGGATGATCGCAGAATTCTGCCGATAGAAAAAACCGGCGAACTTCTGGTCGCCTCCGATCAGTTTTGTCTGTCGATATCGTATAACCCTGGCTACCAGAGCGTACTCAAAGATCTGAAACAAAGCACCCGACAACGTTTTATTTCGATTGAATTCAATTACCCCCCGGCCAGACTTGAAACCGATATTATCGTACAGGAATCCGGCCTCGACAGAGAAATGTCAGCCCGTCTGGTGAAGTATGCAGGAATGACCCGAAACCTCAAGGGCAGTGGCCTGGAAGAAGGGGCAAGTACTCGATTACTGGTACATGCGGCGAAGTTGATGGTTAGTGGTATCAGTCCGAAAGATGCCTGTCGCGGTGCGATATCGGAAACCCTCAGTGACGATCCGGACATGCTAAAGGCTGTGAGTGAACTCAGTGCCTCGCTGTTTTAATGCTGATTCTGAACGAAATCACCTGACCCACCGCACAGAATAACAACCATGTCGATAGATAGTCAGAAACAACTGTCCGCCAGCGCCGCACTTGAATACATTCAGATGGGAGATGTCGTCGGTGTCGGCACAGGCTCCACCGTGAACTACTTTATCGATGCCCTGGCGTTGATCAAGAGCAAAGTCGATGGAGCTGTAGCAAGCTCTGAAGCGACCGCCGACAGATTGCGCACTCACCGCATTCCGGTACTGGATCTGGGTCAGGTCGGCACATTGCCGGTCTATGTGGACGGGGCCGATGAAGCAACCCGGCATCTGCATCTGATAAAAGGTGGTGGCGGGGCGCTTACCCGGGAAAAGATTGTTGCCCAGGCATCGGAAAAGTTTGTTTGCATTGCAGACCAAAACAAGCTGGTTGACAGACTGGGTGCGTTTCCATTACCAGTCGAAGTAATACCGATGGCGCAAAGCATGGTCGCCCGCAAGATGGTCAGTTTTGGTGGACAGCCAGTGTTGCGCACCGGCTTCATCACTGACAATGGCAACATCATTCTGGATATAAGAAATCTGGATATCGAAAACCCGGTGGACATGGAAAGGAGAATGAATCAGATTCCAGGCGTGGTCACCGTCGGCCTGTTCGCACTGCGTGGCGCCGATGTGTTGTTATTGGGAACCGATTCGGGCATTCGGAAGTTCGAATGAATTTTTTTAATTCCCTGCTGAAGTTTGCAAACCGTGCATTGCTGGCTGGCCTGCTGGCGATTTCAGTTGCGTTGACAGGGCCGATAACCCAGGCAGATGACCTGCCTGAATTGGGCGACAGCGCGACACAATATCTTAATCCCCGTCAGGAGAAGCAGATCGGACAGGCGTTCCTGCGTCGTCTGATCAATAGCCCCTCGTTTCTCGCTGATTATGAATTACAACATTATCTGCAAGCCCTGGGGGACAGCATTGGACAACACGCTGACCTTCTCGGGACCAGACTCACCTTCAATCTGGTCAAGAACAATGATCTGAACGCATTTGCTGTGCCAGGTGGCTACATTACCTTCAATACTGGACTGGTTTTGTCGACCGACAACGAAAGTGAGCTGGCCTCAGTGCTGGCACACGAAATCGCTCACCTGACCCAACGACATTTGCCCAAACTTATTGCCAGAGCCAACCAGAACAAACTTCCAGCATTGGCAGCGATTATCGGCTCAATACTGATCGGCGGGCAGGCAGGTGCAACGGGAGTCACCCTGACCGGCGCCGCGCTAGCGTCCGACAGACTTGCCTTTACCCGGGATTTTGAGAGAGAGGCTGACTCGATTGGTATCAGTCTGTTGGCTGAATCCGGTTATGACCCGAATTCCATGGCCACATTTTTTGGGAAACTGGAACAACATACCAGCCATAACAGTACCGGCGTACCGGAGTTCCTGCGCACCCACCCGCTGTCTTTCGCCCGGATCGCTGAATCTGAAGTGCGCGCACAGAGCTATCCCGAACAAAAACATGCCAGCAGTTTTGAGTATTTTCTGGCAAAGGCCCGTATCCGGGCGCTTTATGTAGAACGTCAAAAAGATTCCATACCTTATTTTCTGGCTCAAATCGAATCAGGTTCGGATGAGATTAAAGACGTAGCAAAATACGGTATCGCGATTGCATATACACAAAACCGTAAATTTGATAAAGCCCGGGAATTTCTGGCCGGGTTACTCTTCAAGTACCCGGAGCACCCCTGGATTCAATCTGCCTGGGCCGAACTCAATATTTTGGATAATCAGGTAGAGGAAGGCATTGAGGGATACCTCGACACCATTGGGCGCCACCCCGACCAGCGCTATCTCAGTTATCGGCTGGCAGAAGCGTACCTGTTCAACAACCAGCCCTCTCTTGCGAAAAAGGTTTTGCGCTATCAGATCAGAAGACATAGCGATGACTACAAGTTGTATCAGCTATTGTCCAAAGCCAATGGCGGTCTCGGTAATGTTGCAGAGGCTCATCAGGCAAACGCGGAATATTTTGCAATACTGGGGAATTACAAAAAAGCCATCACTTCAATTGAACTGGCCTTGAAGGAATCCGGTACTGAAGGATACCTCGGACAGAGTCTGACTGCGCGACTCAAGGATCTGAAAGAGAAACTCGCTCTGCAGAAAAAGATCAGGTGTACGGATTAGCGCATACGCCCTGGAATGTATCGACAATACCAGGCCGCAACAAGCATCCATACTGGAATGTATCGACAATACCAGGCCGCAACAAGCATCCATACAGAGGCGCCCAAAAACACGACAGGCAGCGCAAACACATTCAGCAAAACAGCATAGATGCCTGGCGTTGCCAGTTGGGAAAAATCCCGGTAAGTCGCAAAGACTGCCGCCATTTCAGATTGTTCCCAACCGTGCACTGCACGAAAGAACAGGATATTACCCATGCCGTCAAGCATGGTCGCGCCGAGGGCGCTGATCACCAGTAACACCGAAGCGAACGCAGGAGTCGAAGTGAAACCATATACCAGCAGGGTCAGCATACTGGTGGTGACGAAACCTGCGGCCATCAGTTGCCTGACACCATATTTCCGGCCCACCCATCCCCAGAAAGGGACAGACAGTGTCCAGGCTGTGCCGAGCGATACGATTGCGGCGCCCGCCAGCTCTCCCAGACCCGATTCAACCGCATAGATCGGCACGTAAATTACAAACATGGCCCACCAGCAGGATCGCGCCATGACCAGGCCGTAAGCCAGTCTTAATCGGGGTTGACGGATGAATCGCTTCAGAAACTGAACCGGACCGAGATCGTGGGAGCCTGATTTCCTTATTTCGACCAGATGCAGACCAAGCATCCGAAAATAGATAATCGCGAGAATCACAAACGCTGCGCTGAAAATAAAAGGCGAGTTGTGTGACAGGCGCTGTTCCATAAAGACCCCGAGAACCGGTCCGATGGTCAATGCGAAAACACTGGCAAACATCCGCAATGGCTCAAACCGGGTCAGTTCACGACGGGGAATCCGTGCCAGCACATATAATGTAAACGAGATTTCTATCGAAACAACCGAGGACACATGGAGGAACAGACCCGCGACAAACAGATACGGCTCTTCAAACGATAATAATAACGCGGATGCAAACATCGCTGCGCTGCCACAAAGGAAAGATCGATAAATTCCGATTTTCGAAATTACTTTTGGCATCCCCAGTGCAGTAAGGATGCTCGCGATGCTGACCACGAATAACAAGGTGCTGGTACGCTGGGCATTCTCCATAATGACCAGCGCCTGCAGGGGAATGACCGAAAGCAGAATGCCTCGTGACAATGTCTGAACGAAGAACAATCCCGCGAACTTTGTGTAATCACTGCCGATCAGGTTCACCTCAGGGTCTCCTGCAGGCAAGAATTAACATGGCGAAGATCGCCGACCGGGCCTTACTTCACCATTTTTTTGTGAATATGTACAGTAGAAAAGCTGCTGATGCGCTGTCATGTCGGATTGCCATTCGGGGCCATGGTTTCGTGTTTTCGCGGATCAGGTTGTCGGAGCAGCAGCCTGAACGGGTATTCGGCTGCGTGAATCCTGATTCAGTTTCTCACTGTCGGGATATACACTGACACCTGGCACCGTCCCTTCCTTTAATTCCTGCTGGATTCCCTGCCAGTATTCGACAGTAAAAAGTTGGGGATGCTGATCTGCAAAAACCCTTCTCAAGTCCCGGTATGGCAGACACAAGCCGACCAGTATTTCTTCCGGCAGGAAGATAAAACCGTCTTCGAAATACCAGTCCGGGATATCTTCCTCTCCATCCTCGCGACCAAGGTTGGTGCGAATCTTGACATCAATCAGGATTTCCAGCGCATCATAATCGAACAGATACACTTTTGAATAGCGCGAAACGCCATAATTTCTGGCATCAAGGTCCTTGTTGAAAATATTGGCCGCAGCGTTGTTCTTGATGCAATAGCCGAGGTTTCTGACCACGGTTTCAGCCTGTCGACGGGTGGCATTTTTCAGAAACACCGGCAGCGGTGTCAGCTTCATCTGCACAATCAGATATTTGAAGACCACCGCATCTTCTTGCATGGTCACACTGTTGCCGGCAAACTCCAGCAGTTTGGACAGCATCGACGGCTCAAACCAGAGTTTGTCAATGCGGAGGTTATAGTAGATGATGGCATCCATCATGCTGTCGGTACGATTGATGTCATGAACCCGAGAATACTTTTTCAGTACCGATTCAACGCCCTCGAAATCACCCCATTTGTAATCTTTTGTCGGGGTGTCACGAATCACCTTGAGGATATAAGCCGAATCGGGCGCAGTGAATGCAATCGCCACGGTACCCTCGGCTCCTACGGCATTATCCAATTTCTGGTTGCTTGATCTGATTTCATATTCCAGTTCCTTCATGACCACCACCTTGCCAAGATGGTTGTAGCCAATAGTCGTGTACTGCATTCCCAACGGACGCATTGGCATGATGCTCTGCAAAAACAGGCACAACTCATGGTAATAGGCATTGGTTACATGAAAATTCGCCAGCGTCGAACTGAACATGTTATGTGCATAAGTTGAACTGGTAATCAGCGCATCGACATAAATTCCTGCATCATCATTAAGCAGGGCGATAATGAACGGGGCATACTTGCCATCACCGAATTCCACTCTTCCGACCAGATACGCACCGCGGTTTCTGTAGAACCCGGCGTTGAACATCTCAATTCTGTGGATCATGCGGGCGCCCGTCTCAAAAAGGCGATAATTCCGGGCCATTCGATCAAAAATCATCGTGGCATCGCGTTCCAGGTCTTCATACTGAATCGGGAACGCTTCGAGATTCAGTATTTTCCTGATTGTGTCAATGCCCGGAATCCGGTCAACCAGATATCTGATGATATATTTTCCGCGCATATCGTCGAGGGATCGATTGCGTTGATGACCGGAATAATCCTCCGCCCGCCACTCACCAAGATAAATTTTTCTGCGGACCGAATGGCAATAAGCCAGCGCCAGATCTTCGGTGTAACGATCCTTTATCAGATCACGATAGGCTGATTCGACCAGGTCCCAGTATTTTTCTTCGCTCGATATGTCCGGCAGGTTGACCTTGAAGTCAGCAGCCAGTTTATTCATGCTGTCGCGATACAACTGTAGTCGCTGCATGCTTAATTTTAGTGACTCGGAATGATTTCTTTGCACGAAAGCCTGTTTTGACTGACCTGGCACGCTCAAAAAGGTACTGTAAAACCGGTCAAACGCCTTGCGCAGCAGTCGGGCCACTGCTTGCACACGCGCACTGTCCACGGTCAGGACATCGTCAACCAAACAATTCGATTCTCATGATGATCCGCCTGTTGAAAGGGCTGTGCCTTTGCATGTTTTTCGGATGGCGTTTCGGCTATTTACCGGTTGCGTTGCCATCCTGAATGGTTTTGTTCAACAGGCAGACGCAGGCATAGATTGATCTGAGGGCGGGGACATGAGTTCCGGTGATTTCCGCCAGTTCGATCACGGCTCCGAGCATGCCATCAATTTCAAGTGGCTTGCCAGCTTCGACATCCTGTAGCATTGAGGTATTGTGCTTACCAACTTTCTCAGTGCCTTCAATCCGCTTTTCCAGCGTTACCCTGAAACTGGCTCCGAGTTTTTCGGCAATGTCTTTTGCTTCCAGCATCATGGTTGCCGCCAGTTCACGGGTCAACGGAAACTGGCAGATACCTTCGAGCGTGCCATGGGTCAGTGCGCTGATCGGATTAAATGAAAGATTGCCCCATAACTTGAGCCAGATCTCTGAACGGATATCGGTCAGTACCGGCGATTTGAAACCGGCCTCGATCAACATGTTTGAAACCCGGTTGGCGCGCTCCGAATCCGAACCATCCAGTTCGCCGAGCGGGAAACGAATGCCTTCGACATGTTTGATTACACCGGGTTCGGAAATGATAGCCGCCGGATAAGCGACGCAACCGAGAAGGGTTTTCGGGTCGATTGCACTGGCCAACATCCCACCCGGGTCTACCGCCTTCACGATTTGACCGGCGTGCTGTCCGGGCAAATTTTGAAAATACCACCAGGGGATGCCATTTTGTAACGTCACCATTACGGTGTCTTCGCCATACAAATGGGGAAGCTTGTCTACTACCGCTGCAATCTGGTGGGACTTTAACGCCATCAGGACGATATCCTGCTCCGGCAGTTCAGCGATGTCATCGGTTGCGATCAAGTCTTTGGCAACCAGCGTCTCATCACCCTGAATCAATTTCAGGCCGTTGGCCTTGATTGCATTCAAATGAGGGCCACGAGCGACCAGCGAAACCTGTTGTCCGGAATTTGCCAGACGGACGCCCAAAAGGCCACCGATAGCGCCAGCGCCAACAACACATACTTTCATTTTGATATTTGATTACAGGATAAAATTGCGGCGATTCTAGCTGAATAGTTCGCCAACGGCCAGTGCGCTTGATGCGACATACTCTGATGCAGCCACCTTGCCTGCATCTGCCCGTACCCGCTTGATTAATACAGAATCTTCGCTGGCAGCGACCAGGATTCCCCTGTCAGATATTGACAGAACCGTACCCGGAATCCCTGTTTCAGTCGAAAGCCCGGCATCATAAATCTTCAGTGTATTGCCATTGTATGTTGTCCATGCGCCGGGTTGTGGATTGGAGGCGCGAATGATGTTGTAGCATTGTTGAGCCGATTCCTGCCAGTGGATTTTCGATTGCTCCTTACCGAACCATGATTCATACGTCCCCTCCGACAAATTCTGGACGATTTTCGGTGCAGTACCTGCCTTTACCAGATCCAGCGACTCAATCATCGCCTCCACCCCCATCGGAAACAGTTTCCTGAAATAGACCTCGCCCAGTGTTTCATCCGGGTCTATCCGGCATTCCTTTTGCAGCAGGATCGGGCCTTCATCGAGACCATCATCCGGCCAGAAAATACTCAATCCTGTGCGGGTCGCACCGGTTGCAATCGGCCAGTTGATCGAAGACGGTCCACGATGCATGGGCAGCAGTGACGGATGGTATTGAAAAGTTCCATATTTCGGGGCATTCAAAACCGCCTCAGGCACAAACAACAGGACATAAGCCATCATGCAGACATCGGCTTCAAATGATTTCATCAGGGACAGTGATTCATCTGTTTTCCAGGAAGCAGGTTGATGTACCGGAATATTATATTGCAGCGCCAGTGCCTTGAGAGGATCAACCGGCCGGCCTTCCTTGTCGGGGGCGGTGCACACCGCAACGACATTTTCATTGCGTTCAAGCAACCTTTTCAATACGGCCTCACCGAATACCTGCTGACCATGCACTACAATTCTCATTTCAGTCTCCTGTTCTCTGCCGTGCCGCCAGCGCTACACCGCGCCGGATTGTTTTATGGCTGCCACTTCTTCTGCACAATAACCGAGTACGCCCATCAGGATTTCTTCGGTATGCTCACCGAGTAATGGAGAACGTTCGACTTCGACCGGGGAGTCCGACATTTTGATCGGGCAACCTACCGTGAGATACTTACCACGCTCCGGATGATCAACTTCGACAATAGTCCCGGTTTCCCTCAAGGAAGGTTCTTCCGACAGCTCTTTCATCGAAAGTATCGGGCCGACCGGTATATCCAGTGGATTACAGATATCCATGACCTCGAACTTGGTTTTGGTCATAGTCCATTGTTCAATTGTTTCAAATATTTCGTTCAGTCGGAACAAGCGCGCTTTCGGGGCGGCATAGTCGGGATCGGTTTTCCACTCCTCCTTGCCGATAACATCGCATACATTTCCCCACGCCGCCGCCTGGGTAACGAAGTAGGTATAGGCATTGGGGTCGTTCTCCCAGCCCTTGCATTTCAATATTCGCCCGGGCTGACCGCCACCGGAATCATTGCCGGCACGCGGCGTAGCGTCGGGAAACCCGATGCCCTCGCCGTGTTGTGAATATTCGGTAAGCGGCCCGCGTTGCAGACGCTGTTGATCGCGCAGTTTTACCCGGCAAAGGTTGAGCACGCCGTCCTGCATCGGCGCCAGTATCCTTTGACCGCGTCCTGTCTTTTCGCGCTGGTAAAGCGCTGACACCAGTCCCAGAGCCAGATTCAGTCCGGTACCCGAATCGCCGATTTGTGCGGCAGTCACCAATGGAGGGCCATCAAGAAAGCCAGTAGTCGAAGCGGAGCCGCCCGCACATTGCGCCACGTTCTCATAGACTTTGCAATCCTGATAAGGTCCCGGGCCGAAGCCCTTGATCGACCCCATGATCATCCGGGGATTCAATTGCTGAATCCGTTCCCATGGGAAGCCCATCCGGTCCAGGGCGCCGGGGGCAAAATTCTCGACCATCATATCGCATTCCCTGATCAGGCGCTCAAGCACCTTTTTGCCTGTTTCATTTTTGGAGTTAAGGGTGAGCGAACGCTTGTTATGATTCAACATGGTGAAATACAGTGAATCCGCACCTTCAACATCAACCAGTTGTTTGCGTGTTGCATCCCCGACTCCGGGGCGTTCCACCTTGATCACATCCGCGCCGAGCCATGCCAGCAACTGGGTGCAAGTCGGACCCGACTGCACATGGGTGAAGTCAAGAATCCTGATTCCTTCGAGAGCTTTCATATTTTTATCATGTAAATTAATGTTTGTCCCTGATGTCTATTTATACATTGTCTGGGCTTTGGTGCCTGGCGCATATTCATCTGGATCAACCCAGACATTGACGACCGCACATTTGCCGGTTTTTGCGATGGCTTCACGCGCCCGTTGCAGTGCGGGCTGAATTTCACGGGCTTCATGGACTTCTTCACCATAGCCACCGATCATTTCCCCGAATTTGCCAAATGGAATGTCGCCCAGCTTGTTGCCGACATTGCCTCGTTCTGCACCATATTTCGTTATTTGCCCGTATCTGATTTGATTCATCGCTGAATTGTTCCCGACAACAGCGAGATAAGGCGCACCGAACCGCTGAGCCGTTTCCATATCAAAGGATGTCATGCCAAACGAACCATCGCCATACAGACATATGACCTCCTTATCCGGATTTGCCAGCTTTGCCGCCATCGAAAAGCCGGTGCCGACACCGAGCGAACCCAATGCCCCCGGATCCATCCATTGCCCCGGATTCCTCGGGCGAACGGCCTGCGCCGATATGGTCACGATATCTCCGCCATCGCCGATATAAATCGTATCTTCACCCAGAAATTCATTGATTTCCCAAGCCAGTCGATAAGGATGAATCGGATTTTGATCAGTTGTGAACATCGGCATCAGTTTTACCAGTTTGGTGGCTTCGATTTCGCGTAATTCAGCCATCCATTTTTGCCTTGCCTGAGTGGCGCCCTTGTCCATCCGAGCCGATGCCGCCTGTTCTGTTGCCGCCAGTATCGCACCCGGGTCTCCCACCAACCCCATGCTGATATCCCGGTTTTTGCCGACTGTTGCATAGCTTTGATCAATTTGAATCAATGTCGCCTTGTTTGAAATCCGCTTGCCGTATCCCATTCTGAAATCAAAAGGAGTGCCTACAATCAGAATCACATCGGAATTTGAAAAAGCATCCCGGCGGGTACGGTCGAAATGATGAGGATCGTCATTCGGCAGCATACCTCTGCTGGCGCCATTCATGTAGGCCGGAATATCCAGCGAGCGAACGAAATTGATTGCATCCTGATGTCCGCCGCTACTCCAGACCTGCTGACCGAAGAGGACGGCGGGCTTTTCCGATTTGACCAGAATGTCGGCCAATTTCTCGATATCCGCAGGGTCGCCGATTGAGCGTACCGAGGCACGATAACTGCCAGGCTCAGGTATCACGGCACTTTCCAGCGGGATTTCGCGGTCCAGTATATCCCTTGGGATTTCGAGATAGGACGGGCCATAGGCGCCGTTGAAACATTCCCGGGCAGCCATCGAAACCATGTCAGCTACCCTTTCGGTGGAAAACACGCCTGAAGCAAATTTGGTTATCGGCGTCATCATGTCGACATGAGGCAAATCCTGCAACGATCCCATTTTATGCTGGGTCAGTGAACTCTGGCCACCAATATGGAGCACCGGGCTTTCAGAACGAAATGCGGTTGCAATTCCGGTAACCGCATTGGTGCAACCCGGCCCGGCGGTTGTCACCACACAACCGAGCTTCCCGGTCTGACGGGCATAACCATCTGCTGCATGGGCTGCGGTCTGCTCATGGCGAACATCGACTATTCGGATACCTTCATCTATACAACCATCATAGATGTCGATAATGTGACCGCCGCACAGTGTAAAAATCGTATCCACCCCTTCATTGCGCAAGGCGCGTGCGACAAGATGGCCCCCGGAGATGACATTGCGGTCCCTGCTTTTTTTCGCAAGGGTGTCGGTTGCGGTATCGGCTTGTATTTTTTTGTCCAGTTCTTTGTTCATGATATATTCCTCACGATTAATTCTCGGTTATTCAGCTTCTCCAGGAATTGTTCAGCTTTCTTATTCAAGGTAATCAACATATTTACTGACGTGGTCAGCCAGACACATCGCATGGTCTTCGACCAATCGTTTCGCCTCGCGCGCGTCGCGGGCTTCAAGGGTTTCGATAATCCTCATGTGGTCAACAATCGATTCACTCGCTCTATTTCGCTCGCTGATGGTTTTCCTTCGTATTGCGCGCATGTGGATGAACAATCCTTCGGTTATGTCGATCAACAATTCACACTTGCTCAACTGGATCAGGCGTTGATGAAAAGTGATATTGGTTTCAGAGTATTCATCTATATTGGCACGTGCCTTGTTTGCATCATCAAAGGTAGCAAACAGTTTGCGCATTGATGCCAACTCATCATCGGTGGCATTTTCTGTCGCCATCCTTGCCGCGACGCCTTCGAGTACAGCCCACACCTGAATCATCTCCAGTATCTGTTTCTTGGTTTTCCTGATTACAAATATTCCCGACCTTGAAACCGTCTCTACCAGTCCCTCCTGCTCCAGACGTGTAATCGCCTCGCGCACCGGGGTTCGACTGACACCCAGATCACTAGCCAGCTTTCTTTCGTCCAGGATAGGGGCTTCTGCGCCGCTGTAAATTTCCATCCTGGAGATTTCTTCCTTCAACGCGGCATAAACTTTTTCCTTGAGCATTGGATTCGTCTCCAATGGTTTCAGGTTTACTTTTGCAGTAGCCATCTTTGTGCCTCTAACTCTCCTTTGTATTTTGTATACCAGAAGAAACAACCCCTGATATCACTCGTATCACTCTCGGCATTTTCCTAACTGGTATCGCCACCTGTTGCAGCCTGATCCTTCTTGCGTCTTCGATTGCGTATAACAGGATAGAGGACCAACGCGATGGCAATGGCGATACAAACCGCGGAGATGGGACGTTCGAAAAAGATGGCGACATCGCCGTGAGAACCGATCAGGGTCTGTCTGAGAGACCGCTCTGCAAGCGGTCCGAGGACGATTGCCAACACTGCCGGCGCCACCGGGTAATCCAGCTTTCTCAACAAATAGCCGACGATGCCGAACAGGAACATCAGCCATACATCGTGCATGGTCTGGGTCGGTGCATAGCCGCCGACAACACACAGAATATAGATAATCGGCGCCAGTATGGTGAATGGCACAGTCAGGACACGGACAAACAGCGGGATAAAAGCCAGGTTAATCAATAACGTAACTATGTTGGCGATATATAACGAGCCGATCAGACCCCAGACAAAATCAGGGTGCTCAGAAAACAGCAAAGGCCCCGGACGCAGACCCCAGATAATCATTCCACCGAGCAGAATGGCGGTGGTCGGAGAACCGGGAATGCCCAGTGTAATCATGGGTAACATGGAACCCGTTGATGCGGCATTGTTGGCGGCTTCCGGAGCAGCAACTCCGGCGATGTTGCCTTTGCCGAAGGAATCCGGGTCCTTTGAAAAGGTTTTCGCCAGCCCATAAGACATTAGTGAAGCGGGGGTCGCACCCGCTGCAGGAAGCGTACCGACGAAAAACCCCAGAAATGAACCCAATGTTGTCGTACCAATATATTTCCTGACATCCGGTAAATTCGACAGCAGGGATTTTACCGACATCTTTACATTGTGCACGATGACCTTGCCCTTGGTGGTTTCGAGCGTCCACAACATCTCGCCAATGCCATAGATCCCTATCGCGAGAACCAGAAAGTTGATGCCATGAAGGAAGCCGGAAATATTGCCAAAAATCAGTCGTGGCTTGCCAGAGATAATGTCGAGACCCACCGATGCCAGAACCAGTCCAATCAAAATAGAAAAAATGGTCTTTGGTATGTCGTCTCCACCGAGGCCAATAAAGGTTGCGAAAGCCAGCACCATCAAGGCGAATTCTTCTGTTGGTCCGAATTTAAGCGCGAAAACGGCAAGCGGCGGAGCGAACAGTGTGAACAGTACAACCGATACAGTGCCTCCAATAAATGAAGCGACCGCCGCAGCGGTCAAGGCCTTGTCCGATTGGCCGGATTGTGCCAGTGGACGACCATCGAAAACTGTGGCTACCGCAGTCGATGCGCCGGGTATGCCCAATGTTATGGAACTGATGGCGCCGCCATACATTGCGCCATAGTAAATCGCGGCGAGAAATATGATTGCCGCGGTCGGAGGCACCAGAAAAGTGACGGGCAACAAAATGGCAACCCCGTTCACCGACCCCAGCCCGGGCATTGCGCCTACCAGCAATCCGATAGTGCAGCCGATTATAATCATCATAAAGTTGGTGGGTTGCAGCGCTTCAAGCAACCCTGCCATCAACAATGGCAGTACTGAATCCAGCATTATTTCATCCGTCCGGTGTCATGTGTATTAACGTAGACTCTCATCAGGAATACATCAGTTCATAGATTGGATAAAACAACGGCTCAGTCCATGCTTTGGGCAGAGGTATTTTCAGCGCCCACTCAAACAGGCAGAAGATGAATACCGGAACCGCAATCATCAACACAATGGTCAGCAACCAGGTATGACGGCCAATGAAACGCAGGTAAAACAGCAGGAAGATCAACAATGATGCGTAAATCCCGACCAGATGAATCCCTGCCAGCAAAAACAGAATCGCACCGGCAGAAATTCCAACAATCTGCAATGCATCACGGCTGATATAGGGCTCAAGCGAGCGGGATTCAGGTGTGAGTCTACGAAACCAGCGAAATACCGTAGCCAGGGAGGCCAGCAGCATTCCGGTAGACAACCAGAAAGGCCAGGCTCCAGAGCCAGGACCGCGGTCCTCAATCCAGCCAATATTCAGTTCTGCGCTTTTCAACATCAGCGCGATTGAACACAGCGCACAAATGAGCGCCATCGACAACTCAGCAGCCCGTACTGTCATGATTCAACCTCTGGTTTTTCTGACCGACCCCGGACTTCAGAAAATCCGATGACAGGTCTGTAAATACGAAATCTGCCGCAATTGGATAGACAGACCTGATGGGATACCTGACGAGGCGCACATCGCCTCGTCAGACAACCCCAACAATGTCCCGAATGTGTCAGCCCTTAAGTCTGGACGACACATTGGGTGACCAGTAATTACTCGCCGGTAATTGCAGATGAACCCACTGCTTCAATCAGATTTTTGTGGAGCGCAATCTGATCTTGATGGTAGTTGCCAAGATCGCTACCCGATAACCAGGTATCGCAGGCCAGACCATCGGCCAGGCAAAATTGTTGCCATTCTGCAGAATCGAACAGTTGCTTGAAAAGATCGATATAGAAGGACTGAGCTTCAGCCGACATTCCGGGAGGTCCATTGATCGAACGCTGCATGTAGTATTGCATGTCCACGCCCAACTCTTTCGCGGTGGGGATATCCGGGTATGCCGGAAGTCGTTCTGCCGTGAATTGAACCAGAGGTTTGGTATTCCCCGCACGATAGAATTCACTTTGCTCAGCCGGATTGTTGACGGTTGAGTCAATGTGCTTACCTACCAGGTTTTTAGCGACCGTTCCGCCGCCAGGGAAGGGGATATAAGTCACTTCATAACCAAATACCTGTTCCATCATCGCTGTCAGAATGGAATCTTCCTGACCCGTACCTGTACCCCCTACTTTCCATTTGCCATCTGCCGCTTTTACTGCCGCAATATAGCTGTCCAGATCTGTTATATCGGACATATCGGAGTGAACCCACAACAGGAAGTTATCCACTGCCATGCGCCCGATCGGGGTAAAGTCGCTGACATCAACGCCAAGCTCCTGCTGGAGGATAGGCGTCGTATAAAAACTGTTGAGCGTAACCAGTACGGTATGATCGTCGCCTGCTTTATCCTGCAGATAGCGCAGGGCTTCACCACCGGAACCACCAGCCTTGTTTATTGGAATAAACGGACGAGGTGAAAGGTCTTTTGTTTCAATCAACCCCTGTAGCAGTCGTGCAATCTGATCTGCACCCCCACCTGTGCCTGCCATGATGATCAGCTCAATGGGTTTTTTCGGTTCCCAGGCCGATGCTGATTGGGAATAGCCGGTACCTGCCCCAACCACTACAAGAATGGCTGCCAGCAGTAAGGCTTTTGCTTGTTTAATCATTATAATCTCCAAAATTTGTTGTCCCGAACACGATCGCAAGCCTAGGAATCTGCATACAACCTGACGGAAGTAATATTGTTTGGTATCTGGTATACCACACACCAACCCCAAGAATAACCAACCCGATCCTCGTTGTAAAGCCTTTTCAGGTACAAAATTACATGCCGAGACGGTCAGGCGACATCACCATCGCAGTTTGCCAATGGCATGTCAATACTACTCTATCGAGACTGACAAATCCAAATCCGCAGGACTTCCATTGTCCAGACCGGCAGTCCGGCCTCTGGCAAAAGGAACGATTTCGTCAATCCATTGAACCTGTGGATTTCAATCTGTGTTTTTTGATTTCAGTATGTCAAAAATGGTTGCGCCGATATTGACCGGAGATTCAACAACGGTAACTCCGGCCTGGGCAAGCAACGCCATTTTTCCTGCGGCCGAACCTGCATTATGCTCAATGATCGCACTGGCATGTCCCATACGACGTTCACTCGGGGCATGTTGCCCGGCTATGTACGCAACCACCGGCTTCGAACATGAATTTTCCGACAGATACCGTGCTGCCTGCTCTTCCTCTGTTCCTCCGATCTCGCCAATCAGAACTATGCCGTCGGTTTGCGCATCATCATTGAACAACTTCAGACAATCGACAAAATTTATGCCATGAACCGGGTCGCCACCAATACCCACACAAGTTGACTGACCCAGCCCCATCGCAGTAGTTTGCGATACCGCTTCGTAGGTAAGCGTGCTTGAGCGGGAAACCACGCCGACACGCCCGGTCTTGAAAATCTCGGCTGGCATGATGCCAATTCGACAACCATCCGGGGTAATTATGCCGGGGCTGTTCGGGCCAATCAATGTGGATTTGCCTTGCTTCAATACGCGGACCACATTGACCATATCGAGTACCGGGATATGCTCACTGATACAGACGATCAGCGCCATTTCGGCTTCAATTGCCTCTATCATGGCCGATGCGGCGGATTCCCTTGGCACGAAAATGACGGTTGTATCTGCTTTCGTTTCGGCTTTCGCCTGTTTTACGCTGTCGAATACCGGTAAACCCAGATGACGGCCTCCTCCCTTGCCCGGCCTGACACCCCCCACCATTCTGGTGCCGGATGAAATCGCACGCTCAACATAGAAGGTGGCCTGGTTGCCGGTTATTCCCTGACAGATGACACATGTAGAAGAATCGACCAGAATTGACATGGGTTAACCGTATTTCTTGCCGGTCAGCAGCATTTTAAGTCGCTTGGCAAAGAAAATGCTTTTTGTTTGCTGCAGCCGTTTGTTTTTTGAACCTGCGGCTGCCGCAATATCAACCGCTTTTTGCGCAGCCTGGGCCATGTTTTCGGCAAGAAATACCTGCGGCATGGTTTCCTTTAACCGTCGTCTGGCCAAATCCGCATTGGTGCCCGAAAACCGAACGACCACAGGAATCCTGATGGGTGTTGACCGATTAATCAGTAAAAGTGCATCGGCGATCGTATCGCATCGCATTATTCCGCCACCAAACACATTTATCAGCAGACAGTCAGCAGACGGGTTGCCCAGAATCTGTTCAATCGCACTGCGACTGCGTGCAATCTTTGAATCCGGCGGCAAATCGAGAAAGTTTGCTGACTTGCCATCAAGATATTTGATGGCATCAATCGTCGCCATCGACAACCCCGCTCCGACTGCCAGACAACCGATATTTCCATCCATCCTGAAATAGTTGAAACCATGCTTGCTGGCCTGCAATCGATCATCCGGCCGATATTCATCCTGCGCCAGATATCGGTTTCCCAGTTGCCGGAACATCGCATTGTCATCCAGCACAATCTTTGCATCCAAGGCGATCAACTCCCCACCCGCGACAGCCAGGGGATTGATCTCGATCAAACTCGCATCCCGGCCAATAAACAGGCTGTGGATTTTATGCACAATCTGTTTTGCCTGATCAGCCAGTTTGTCTGTCAGGTTGAGATTCCCGGCAAGTGTTTCCAGTTGCGCTTGTGTCGCACCGGCATCATCTTCAATGACCAGCTTGTAAATCGATTCCGGTACCTGTGCTGCAACCGATTCAATATCAGATCCGCCGTGGTTTGAATACAGCAGGACCACTTTCCCAAGTTTCGCATCTACCAGCATCGCCATCGAAAGCTCGCGCTCGAAGTCCAGCACCTTTTCCAGATAAACCCGCTCAACGACTGCGCCTTCTTCGCCGGTTTGTACTGTCTTCAATGTATTTCCCAGCATCGCATTGACATACGGGTGAACCTCCAGATGATTATTCACCTGATGCACGCCACCTGCGAGATTCAAATCCTGAGGCCAGTCTGTATTTACAAAAGACCCTCGAGCGCGGCCGCTGGAGAGGACCTGCGCCTTGATCATCCAGCGTTCGCCGCCGAGGCGTGTCGCGACTTCTTCGGCCTGTTCGGGAGTAGTCGCAATTTCTCCCGGGGGAATCAGGATTCCAGCCTCTGCCAGGAGGCGCTTGCCGTGGTATTCGTATAAGTTCAAGAAAATTCCCGGTACAGATAAACGCTAAGTCGAGTCACAGTCGATATCATCCGCCAATACTAAACCAAAAGAACAATTTTTCCAAAATGACTGCTCGCTTCCATGGCCCGATGTGCCTCGGCAGCCCTCTGCAATGGATAAACATCAGACACAAGAGGCGTGATTTTCTCTTCGGCCATCATCGGCAGGACCGTGTTTGCAAATTCAGCAATGATCGCGGCTTTTTCAGCTAATGGCCGGGAGCGCAGCACAGAACCGATGATTCTCTGTCGCTTTACCATCACCAATGCCATATTGAGTTCGGCTGATCTGCCGCCGAGAATGCCGATCACCATCAGCGTTCCGCCGACGCCTAAGGATTTCAGATTGGCCGACAGATACGGCCCTCCAATATGATCCAGAATTACATTGACCCCCCGTTTTTCAGTTCGCTCCCTTACCTTGTCGGCAAATGATTCGGTTTTATAGTCGATAACAAAGTGGGCGCCGAGCTCTTTCACTCTTTCAACCTTACCCGTAGATGCAGTCACAATAATATCAGTATCAGGTGTCAATGCCTGGCAGAGTTGAATTGCAGCAGTATTCACTCCTCCACCCCCTCCATGCAGCAACACCGACTGATTATTGCCGAGTCCGCCGATCATGAATATATTGAGGTAAGCGGTCAAATAGGTTTCGCAAATACAGGCAGCCTGAACGAAGTCCATATTTTCAGGTATCGCCATAGCATGGTCGGCATGGGCTGTGGCGAACTCCGCATACCCGCCGCCGCCGATCAACGCCATTACCCGATCTCCAACCTTCCATCGGGATACATCCTTACCCGTTGCCGCCACGGTTCCGGCAACTTCGAGGCCGAGGATTTCCGAATCCCCTTCTGGTGGTGCGTAATTACCCTGGCGCTGAATCACATCCGGTCGATTGACCGATGTGGCCACGACCTTGATCAAAATCCGGCTATCCTCCGGTGTTGGCATATCGGTATCACCGAACTCCATCATTTCCGGACCACCGAAACCTTTCAGTAATATTGCTTTCATTTTGTCATTGATATCTTTTGTGCCACCCGGCCCCCGGTCTCACCTGGCCCCTGCGGGTAGACAGGCTGCGGGGATTGTGGGTCGACCTGGCTGGTATGATTGGTAACATTTCGATATGATTCATCATTATATGGAAATACTGTCAACAAAAGGAAGGTCAAGACCACATTAGCCATCGGAATTTCCTGGAGAGCCCTGTTGAGTCGATTTGTACCCCGCTTTCTACAAGGAGTCGAAGGCATGCTGGTACTGATGGCCTGCGCCATGGCGGTCAGTTTGTACGGCTGGTTTACGTTATTGAATAACTTTGTCGTAGAGCGTGCGGCTTTTACCGGCAGGGAAATCGGATTCCTGCAATCCATTCGGGAAGTACCGGGGTTCCTGTCTTTTCTGGCCATATTTTTACTTCCCTTCATGCGCGAACAGAACCTGGCATACGCCTCTTTGGCCATGCTCGGCATCGGCACGGCAATCACCGGATTTTTTCCCACTGAACTTGCGCTCTACGCCACCACGTTTTTGATGTCCATGGGGTTTCACTACTATGAAACGATGAATCAATCGCTGACACTGCAAATGGTAGACAAGTCAGAGACACCGGTTCATCTGGCCAGACAATTAAAATCGTCATCCATTGGGACGCTTGCCATATTCATTGTCATTATCCTGTGTTTTGATCACAAAGCGTTCATGGCAATTCTGCGGGTATTTGGAATCGAAACAGCATTCCAGGGATTTACCCTCGGCTTTGCCCCGATTTACCTGATCGCCGGAACTTTTACTTTTGCAGTGGCCGTCTTTTGCAAACTCTATTATCCCCACTACGAATCCCGTGAAGTACAACACAAATCTCTTTTCCTGCGGCAACGCTACTGGCTTTACTATGCCCTCACTTTCATGGGCGGGGCACGTCGGCAGATATTCATGGTGTTCGCCGCATTCCTCATGGTCGAGAAGTTTGGCTATAACGTGACATCCATTACCCTGCTTTATCTGGTAAACCTGCTCGCAAATATCTGGATCGCCCCCTATGTCGGTCGGTTCATCCAGAGACTGGGAGAAAGAAGGGCGCTGATTATTGAATATGTTGGCCTGATTGCCATTTTTGCAGGCTACGCCATTGTCAGTGACCACAGAATTGCGGCCGGGTTATATGTGCTGGATCACTTGTTTTTCGCTTTTGCCATCGCCATCAAAACCTACTTCCAGAAAATTGCCGACCCGAGGGACATTGCCTCCACCGCAGGGGTCAGCTTCACCATCAACCATATTGCAGCAGTCGCCATTCCTGCACTATTCGGTTTGATCTGGATTGACGACCCCGGTCTGGTGTTTTACATCGGCTCCGCCATGGCCGTCATCTCACTGCTGCTGGCATTGATGATTCCAGTCAACCCCAGACCGGGCAGAGAAACCACAATAAGCCAGACAGAACCTGTTCTTCAACCCCCGATATAGGACATTTCCACTTTCCGGGAATGACTATGTTCAAGATCAGTTGATGTCAACTGGCTTCTGAGCATCGAATACTGATCTTCCCGATTCAGCCATATTGCTTCGATTCGCTGCCTGATTCCGGAATCTGAATCTTCGGTGGCGAGCAGCCCTTTCAAATCGTAACCGGATGTTGCAAACAGACAGGTAAACAACTCTCCAATGGCAGAAAGCCTTGCTCTGACACAGTGATTGCAGAAAGGTTGGGTGATTGAAGAAATAACACCGATCTCACCTGAGCCATCGGTAAATCGCCACCTCTTTGCAACTTCAGATCTGGAATTCAGATCTATCGGTTCGATCGGATATCTGGATTGAATCAGATCAATAATTTGATTGGCGCCATAAACGTTGTCAAGCCGCCATTGATTATGATTCCCCACATCCATGAATTCGATAAAACGTAAAATCACGCCTGTTCCCTTGAAACGATCAACCATGGGTAATATGTCAGGGACGTTGATATCCTTTTGCACCACCATATTCACCTTCACCGTATCAAAACCGGCATTTATTGCACTATCCACTCCCCGCAGAACATCTTCCATCGGGTAGGGAATCTGGTTGATGCGCTGATAAATTTCCGGCGTGAGTGCGTCCAGACTGACGTTGATACGTTTAACTCCAGCCTGCCTGAGTGATTGCGCTCGCGATGCGCTCAACAGCGAAGCATTTGTAGTAATCGCGATATCCCTGATTCCATCCACCCTGTGAATCTTTTCAACCAGCGCCTCCAGATCCTTTCTCAATAGAGGCTCTCCACCGGTCAGCCGGATTTTTTCGACACCCAGACTGGCAAATACCCTGACCAGTCTTTCGATTTCCTCGTAGCTCAACAGTGTGCTCTTTTTCAAAAATTGGTAGCCTTTGCCAAAAACATCTTTCGGCATGCAGTAACCACAGCGAAAATTGCACCGGTCTGTAACCGAAATGCGTAAATCATGCAGCGGTCGATGGAGCTTGTCTTTGGGCACAGCGGTCAACCCCCCTGAATCGCGGGCCAAACCGTTAATACATCACCTTCTTCAAGGCTTTTATCCCTGTCCTCTCCGGGCAGAAACACGCCATTTCGGATCATCGTTCGAACCTCTGCATCAGGCACATTAAACCGCTGCAGGACCTGATTCGGTGTGATTGAACCGGATTCGTCCAGTTGTATGGCATTTCCTTCAATGTTTTTTGGCAGATACTCCATCAGACTGGAGAATAATTTTACCGTGATTTTCATTTTATCTTGCCCGGGGCCCCCTCTATCCGCCGCCGCGATGCAGGTATTTATTAAATCTTTCGAGAAATTCATTACGCTCGGTTCGCGAAAAATTATCGAACTCTATTCTAACATCCACAACCGGTAGTTTCAGTGAAGCAATGCGGCGAATTTTTTCCTCACCCAGGGTCAGGCGTGCCGTTCTTTTGTCCCGCGTAATGCTGAATCTGCACTCACCTTGCCTTGCAGCCTTATCCTTTGAAACTCTGTAGGGCACGACTGCGGAGCCCAGGCTTTTAATCAATTCGAGATGAGTAAAGCCCATCTGCGCCGAGTAATCAAACCCTTCTGTTTTACTCATCCTCCGGCAACCGGAGGCCATATAGCAACGGTGTCATCCGGTTTCAGTGGAATATCCCTGTCAACCTCATTCAGATACACCCCATTCAACAATACCAGGTGAACTTCGCAGCGAGGTACGAAATGTTGATCGATCAGTTGATTCGGTGTCGTGTTATCGTCCACTTCCAGAACAACCACATTCTTTACCGCATTTGCTGGCAAATAACCCGACAAGGTTGCGAACAGCTTGAAAGTAACCTGCATCAGCAACGCCTCACGATATGACCCCAGGGGAATCAGATACCCTTGAAGTATCCTGACTTACCCCTGGGTCACGGCCAGATAGGCTTCCATGATCATCAACGGGTTATCGATCAGGCGATTTTTCCATTTTCCCAGAGGAAACCGACCCTGAACCAACCCCCGAATCACTCCGATATGCTGAGTCAGCCCGAGCGTATTTGCTCCGATCAGGCGGTCTTCTTCAAATTGAAGCTGGATATAGCGAAAATTTTCTTCGTCGACCACTCTCGCAGTGTCACCCCCATCGACACCCTCCCATTGTCCGTAGGAAACGGATATCAATCCGATGGTATCCAGTACATTCATCAATACGCTGCCCTGATGATGTATAGAGCCATACCTGATCATGTTGGCAGCAGCCACATAGCCATGTTCAACCGCGGTCGGCTGTATCGCCTGAACGCTGTAGTCGCCGGTAGAAAAATCCAGTCCGCATGCGACATCACCGGCTGCGTAAATATTTTCGTTGGATGATCGCATGCAGTCATCTATGACAACGGCTCCGTTAGACATTTCGATGCCTGACCCCGCCAGAAAATCGGCATTGCTCTGTACGCCTGTAGCAGAAATCACCAGTTCGGCCTCCACCTCCCGGCCTCCGCTGACCTTGACTTTCACATTGTCACCGAATGATTCGATGGCCTCAACCTGCGAGCCGGTCATCACGTCGACTCCTTTATTGACACACCATTTTTCAAGCAGCGTGCCACAGGTCTGGTCCAGCATTCTGGGCACCATACGGTTTCCCATCTCTATCACCGCAAGCTTCGCGCCGGATGAAACCAGCGCTTCCAGAATGATACAACCGATGAAACCCGCACCAATCAATACAACTGATGATCCCGGCCTGATTCCGCCTGATATCTTTCTGGCATCTTCCAGGGTCCAGCAACTGGTGACCCTTTCATGATCAATACCCGGAATCGGTGGAGTAATCGGTCGTGATCCGGATGCAACCAGCAGCCTGTCGTAATCCCGGGACCCACCACTCGCGAGTGAGACTGTTTTTCCGGTGGGGTCTACGGATTCGACAGTGTCAACCAGTACCTCG
This sequence comes from Arenicellales bacterium, assembly GCA_963663315.1. Classification (GTDB taxonomy): domain Bacteria; phylum Pseudomonadota; class Gammaproteobacteria; order Arenicellales; family Poriferihabitantaceae. The sequence continues at coordinate 2,258,817 of OY760176.1, forward strand.
ATTCCCCTACCACTGAAATGTCCCTCCTGTTTTCTCAGATATGTACCGAACTCATTGATTTTTTCAATCAGCAGATAGGGAATCGCCATTCTCGAATAGGGCGGCTCAGACTCGTTGCCGATGATGGTTATACTGGCAGACGGGTCCAGTTTGTGCAGCGTCTCAGCCGCGACCACCCCCGCAGGGCCAGCACCTATGATGACGTGATTCATGCAGGCAACGCGAACTTCTCACGCACTTCGTCAGTCAACTCGCCATCTTTGCTCCAGCCACGCAACGAATAATATTCCGGCAGCATTTCATCGAGACCACAAACCTTGCCGGTCGCAGGCCCGGTTTTGGCCGCTTCCTTGAGCAATCTGGCTGGCAATGTATCATCCGCGCCGGTCATCCCGGCCTTGTTGTTGTAGTCCCGTTCCAGATTCCATATACGTTCACCGGCTTCAAGCAGGCGCTCCACAGACCAGTCTCCCTGGCAGGCGGCATCAATTTGTGGCGCCATGTTATCCAGTGTCCAGGCAAAGGTAGTGAATACGCATAACCCCATCGAATCGACCGCCGCAGTTGCATCCTGAAATGCCTTGACCAAACCCGGCTTGCCTTCGGTGACCAACGGATCGGTTTTCACGGGAATACCCAGTACCTCAGAAGCAACGGTATAACTACGCAAGTGACAGGCGCCGCGATTGGAAGTCGCATAAGTAAGCCCCATGCCCTGAATACCACGCGGGTCATAGGCCGGAAACTCCTGACCTTTGACCGTCATCGACAACTCCGGATGACCATACTTTTCGCACATTCTCTTTGATCCCATTGCCAGGTCCCTGCCAAAACCTTCACCGGCTGCAACCTTTTCAACACACCAGGTCAGCGCTTCCGCCGACCCGAAGTTGAGTTCCATACCACCGGTGTGCTCGGTCGTAATGACGCCTGTATCGTAAAGTTCCATGGCAGCAGCCACAGTGGCGCCAAAGGAAATCGGATCCAGGCCGTCTTCGTTGCATATAAAGTTGGTGTAGGTCAACGCGTCGAGGTCGCCAACGCCTGTGTCAGCACCCATTGCCCAGGCCGCTTCATACTCCAGTCCGCCGGAGTTTCCCCAGTATTCGGGTTTGTTTTCGACTGAGAAATGGCCCTTGTCTATGGTCGAAATCCGTCCGCACGCTATAGTGCATCCAAAGCAGGCGGCGTTGGTCGTCAGATTCGGCTTGCCATCGCTTTCACGCGGCTTCAGCATCGCTTCTGCTGAAATATCATTAGCCTGTTCAAACTGGACGTCTCGCATATTGTGCGCAGGCAGCGCACCTATTTCATTGATCACATTCATCAAGACCTGGGTACCCATTGCCGGTAGACCCTGTCCCGTCACCGCATTATCAACCAGTACCTGCTTTTGTTCGGCAACACTTTTCATGAATCGTGCCGGGTCCTTGATATTGCCGACACCCCGGGTGCCACGCACGGTAACTGCCTTGAGGTTTTTCGAGGCCATCACTGTGCCCACACCGGAACGACCCGCAGCACGGTGCAAATCATTGATCACCGCAGCATACAGACATCCGGTTTCTGCCGCGCGCCCTACTGCTGCGACCCGCATTTGCGGGTCCCCGTGTTTTGCATGAAGCAACTTGTCCGTCTCCCAGACAGATTTACCCCAAAGATCGTCGGCAGGCAGAATTTCCGCTTTTTCATTGACGATATTCAGGGTGACAGGAGATTCGGCCTTGCCTTCAAAGATAATCATATCCCACCCGGCCATTTTCAACTCCGCGCCGATGAATCCACCGGAATTTGAACAGGCCACTACACCGGTCAACGGGCTTTTGGTGATAATGGAATAGCGCCCGCCGGTAGAAACCGGTGTCCCGGTCAGGGGGCCGGTGGCAAATATCAGTTTATTATCGGGACCGAGAGGATCACACTGTGGATCCGTCTCCTCAACCAGGTACCGGGTGCCCAGTCCACGCTGTCCGATATAGTCTGCCGCCCAATCCATATTGAGCGCTTCTTCAGTAACTTCACCTTTGGTCAAATTGACCCTTAAAATTTTTCTGGTCCAACTCATTGTATTGTCCCCCTAGTTCACAGCTGATGTGTCAGTCTTTGCCGCCCACGCTCTCATTTTTTCGAGCCCGGTGGTATCTGCGTCAACATAAGTAATCGCGCTGGTCGGGCAGGCGCTGACGCACTGAGGATCGCCACCGCAAAGATCACATTTGATGACCTTGCCGGTATCCTGATTGTAATTAACCGTTCCGAACGGACACGCTATAGTGCAGACTTTGCACCCCACGCAAACCGAATCGCTGACTTCCATCGCCCCGGTTTCCCGGTTCATCGTAATCGCCTCAACCGGGCAGGCGTGCAGGCACCAGGCCTCACTGCACTGGGTGCAGGTGTAGGGCACAAACCGACCTTCGTCATGGAAGGTAAACACCTTTATTCTGGATTTGGCTGGATTAAACACTCCTTCGTTCTCGTAGGAACAGGCCAATTCGCACTGCAAACAGCCAGTACATTTTTCAGGGTCTATATTCAGTGATCGTAGCATTTTGCTTCTCCCGGATAATATTCATCTTGTTATCTATGCACATACCCGACGAAATTGTCATTCGCCCTGTGCATTATCTCGTCATTACTTCGCGGCGCCTCTTGATTTCATTACTGTATGAAGGAAAGATACCACTAAGGAAGCGTTTCAACAAGTCCGATGTTGCCCGGAAATTTGTCGGGTTCACCTGCCAAGCCTGGCGGGAGACACCCAGAGCAAGGCGAGCGCTAAAGCTAACCCGGCGAGAGATCGGATTTATCAATCGTGTGCCCCCAGGTCTGTTTGGCAGACAGGTACCGTTTGTTCCATTTGCTGATACCGGCGATGTGCTTCTCGGGCATCATTTGAGTCAGACCGCAGCCAGTCAGATCCTCTATTTTCTTTGGATTATTTGTCAACAGCCGTAAAGGCCTGTTGCCGAGAAAATACAGGATCAGCGCTGCTGCATCGCTAAAGTCCCTGGAATCAGTTGGCAGGCCAAGCGACTGGTTTGCCTGATAGGTATTTTCTCCGGCGTCCTGTAACAGATAGGTCGCGGCTTTAGCCCACAAACCAATACCGCGCCCTTCGTGCCCTGCCATGTAAACAATCATGCCGCCACTGGCATCGTTTGAGATCCGTGCCACTGCGGATTCAAGCTGGGGACCGCATTCGCACCGTTTAGAACCAAACACATCACCCGTCAGACAATTCGAATGAACGCGAACAAGCGGGTTTTCAGTGTTTTGCGGATCACCAATCATAAGCACACTGTTCACAGCCATCGAAGTGGCCAGCCTGGCAAACAGGTTTTGCTTTCCACTTTCCCGGAGCGTGGACGCGAGTTCCTCGACCTTGCCAAGTTCAGTACTGCGAACCGCCGCATACCAATTGGGCTGACAATTCACCCCGCCGATTTTGAGCGGTAATGCAATCGGACCGAGCAGATTGATGACCGGCTCATCCGCTGGCGTGGTATTTTCACCCGGAACGGGGTTGCCATTACGGTTGATGCACAGGAGTTTTCCGCTGTCAATGAGTTGTCGGCGGATATCAGGATCAAGGTAAGTAAACATATTTCAATTACTGGTCTGGTTGGTTCAGTTGATATACACTGCCTCAAGCGTACCTCAATGCAGCCAAAAACAGTATTCCCGAAGCCTCGGTCCGATCACAAATGTCCGCATCAGAATCCGCCTCACCGTTAGCCAGAGACTCGTTGCGACCGCTGATGCAAAGAAATGATGCGGCCGGGCTGGTCAGGATATTTCAGCACGCAATCGCGATTATGATCACCATTATAGCGCTGGCGATTTCCGATGGCTGGATAATGACGGGGCTGCTGACCCTGGCCCTCGGCATTTTACTGAATTTTTTATTTGCTCCGTTGCATGAGACCATACACAAGACCGCCTTCGATACCCCGCAGTTGAATGAAATCGTGGGCTGGGTCAGCGGAATGGCGCTGGTACTGCCACCAAAATATTTTCAGGCATTCCACATGGCGCACCACCGTTATACGCAAATTGCAGGCAACGACCCGGAGCTGGACTTTGACAAGCCGCAAACAGTATTGCAATACATTCGATACCTCACCGGCGCAGGCTACTGGCTGGGGCAGGTAAAAGCGCTGGTCCTGTTTGCCATTGGCCATCATCATACGCACTTTGTGAGTGATGCCAAACGACCTGGAATTGTCAACGAAGCGCGGACATTTACAGGCATCTACATTTTATTGTTTTCGCTCAGCCTGCTGTTCGACTCTGTCATCCTGTGGCAGTACTGGATTTTGCCGATGTTGATCGGGCAGCCATTCCTGAGAGCGTTTCTGCTCGCTGAACACGCGCTGTGTCCTTACGTCGCCAACATGTTGCACAACACTCGTACGACATTGACCAGCCGAGCGATGCGGTGGCTTTGCTGGAACATGTCATTTCATGCTGAACACCATGCCTACCCCGCAATTCCGTTTCATCACCTGCCAGCGGCGCATGCTGTTATCGGACCCGATATTCATGTCGTATCCGACGGTTATGTCAACGTGCACAAGGACATTGTGCGGGCGTTTCAGCAGCCGAAATGAAACAAAGCCCGCGTGCAGCAACTGGCTTGCACGAGCAATCCGGGCCAGCACTGTTTTCGAAGGCTGATTGGGTGTATAGTCGGACGGAATCAACAGGTCACCCGACCGGATACTATCGAAAGTAAATCGCCGTAAATCGAACCCACTTTCAGATAACCTTGTTAACCAGCCTTGCCGGACAGCCATGTCAGATAATCAACAAATTCATATCACCGTTATCCCGCAATATCTTTGGGATCAGTCTCACCCGGAAAACAACCAGTACGTGTTCGCCTATACAGTAAATATGGAAAATACCGGGCAGATTGGTGCGCAATTGCTGAGTCGCCACTGGATAATCACGGACTCGGAGGGAGGAACCGAAGAGGTCAGAGGACCGGGGGTTGTAGGCGAACATCCAAGCCTGAAACCCGGTGAAAGCTACCAGTATACCAGTGGCGCTATCCTGAAAACCCCGGTCGGCACCATGACCGGCAGTTACCGGATGCGGGATGATAACGGCGATCTGTTTGACGCAATGATTCCGGTTTTCACTCTGTCTGCGGAAGTGGTATTTCATTAACGGTCAACAAAGCCTGCAAACACGAGGGATCAGGTGAATTTAAAGCAAGTGATATCATCTTTTGCGCTTGCAATCGGGATGGTATCCAGCGCCGCCGCTGAAAAATGGGATATGCCGATGGCTTATTCAGCGACCAACTTTCATTCCCAGACCGGGGCCCAATTCGCCAGATGCGTTACCACTGGTACCGGTGGTGCACTGGAAGTCGTAACCCATCCCTCGGGTTCATTGTTCAAAGGCAATGAAATCAAGCGTGCGGTTCAAACCGGCCAGATACCTATTGGCGAACGGCTGTTATCCGCCCATCAGAATGAAAATCCGATTTTTGGCGTGGACTCGATTCCGTTTCTCTCCACCTCTTTCGAGCAGGGTGAAAAGCTCTGGGCTGCCTCCCGGCCCGCTCTGGAAAATCTGCTGGCCCAGCAAAACCTGATGCTGCTGTACTCGGTACCATGGCCGCCGCAAGGGCTGTATTTCAATAAAGCAGTTAATTCGATTGCCGATTCCCAGGGAATGAAATTCCGTTCTTACAATGCCACTACCGCCCGTTTGGCTGAACTTGCCGGTATGTTGCCGGTACAGATTGAAGCGGCCGAGTTGAACCAGGCTTTGGCCACCGGGGTTGCCGAAAGCTTTGTTTCCTCAGCCGCCACCGGTTATGACCGCAAGGTCTGGGAACATCTGACTCATTTTTATCCGGTTGATGCCTGGCTGCCTCGCAACTCGGTCATCGTGAACCAGGATGCCTGGAATGGCCTGGATGAAACAACCCGAAACGTATTGCGCGGCTGTGGCGAGATGGCCGCTTACGCCGGTTACTGGCGAGCGGTTGAATATACCACCTTTACACTTAACGGATTGCGCGCCAGCGGTATGAAAGTTGAAAAGCCCAGCGATCAGTTGCGCACTGATCTGCTCGGCATCGGTGAAACCATAACTGCCGAGTGGCTGGATGTCGCAGGCGCTGAAGGCCAGGCTATCGTGGACGCTTTCAAAGCCGCACGCCAGGTACCGACCCCTGTCCTCGATAGCGAGTGATTCTCTACCCGAAAACACGCAGTTCCGTCCCTCAGGTTGATACGTGAGACCAGGCGTAAAACCGAAATACGGCCTGCGTCATTGCCGACCAACAGAAAGAGAATTATCTACTTTAATCTGCAGTGCTTTATTGTGATTGTTTATCGACCGGACTTCCTTGGTAATCGCGGAATTTTTCTTGAATCAAGCATGGTAACGGATGACGATGACGCCGAGTGCCACCAGGCAGGCCGCGGCGATACGCCGGCGGCCGAAGGGCTCTTTCAGCAGCAGCGTCCCGATCAATGCGGCAAAGATCACGCTGGTTTCCCGCAACGATGACACCAGCGCCATGGCCCCGATGCTCATCGCGTGAATGACGAGGCCGTAGGCGGCGGCAGAGGCCAGTCCACCAGCCAGTACCCCGCCGCGGTTCTGAATGACATACCCAAGCCACGCGCGCCGCTTTGTCGCGAAGAGCCACAGGCAGACCGGCAGCCCCTGACAGACGAATAGCCAGAGTATGTAGGACAGGCTGTTTTCCACCGTTCTCACCCCTGCACCGTCGGCAATGGTATAGGCTGCGATCAGGACCGCGGTGGCCACTCCCCAGCCGAGAGCTGGAAGCGAGCTTCGCAAGTGACGTCCGCCGAACAGGGCAAGGGCCATAAGGCCGGCGCTGATTAAGAGGACGCCGCCGAGGGCTCCCGGGGACAGGAACTCCCCGACGAACCAGGCCGCACCCCCGGCCACCAGCATCGGCGCCATGCCCCGGAAGAGTGGATACACCAGCGACAGGTCGCCGCTTCGATATGCCTGGGCCAGGGTGAAAAAATATACCGTGTGTATCAGTACGGATGCGGCGAGAAAAGGCCAGGTACCGGCAGGCGGCAGGGGCACCCACCAGACCAGGCACAGGCTTGCGATGGCGGAAACCAGGGTGTAGGCCGCGATACTGTAGAGCGGCGAGCCGCCGGATTTCGCCAGGGCGTTCCAGCCCGCGTGCAGCATTGCTGCGAACAGGACCAGTGCAATCAGGCCGGGCGACATGGCGCCTCAGGGCAGCGTGGCGCAGGCGCCCGTGGTCCGTATCAGTCGGCCGGCGATGCCGGGTTCTTGTCGCCGAAGTGGGACTTGTCGTGCTTTTTCGTCCATCTGGTGTCCATCAGATTGATATGTGAGACCATGCCCGGTAGGCACGGACATGGAGGACAGGGTCGTGGACGCGAATGATATCGACGCCCTTTTGACATAACGCCAGCGAGATTCCCAGGGATTCGGGATCACGGTTGGCGGAAGGTTGATCTGAAAAGCAGCTGATAAATGATTTGCGCGAATGGCCGATCAGCAGTCGCAGCCCAGTCTGTTTGAAGCTCATGCAACCCTGCAACAATCCGACCGACTGGAGGGCGTTTTTGCCGAAGCCGATTCCCGGATCGAATATCACCTTGTTCAAATCGATCCCTGCGTCCAGCCACTGATCGATTTTACGATCAATCCAATCCTGTAATTGACTGATTGCGCATACATCGGCAGGCAGAAATACTGCTGGGTCGGCGGGGATGGTAACACTGTGCATCGCCACCACTTGACACTGACTTTGTTTTACCAGCGCCAATATTTCCGGATCCTGGAGACCAGTCACATCGTTGATGATTTGCGCTCCGTGACAGATGGCTTTCTCCAGAGTCTGCCAATGCTTGCTATCAATGGAAATTACCGGTCGGATCTGCGAACCACGCAATCGGCGATCAAGTGTAGTCAGCACCGGTTCCAGCCGCCGCCATTCTTCGTCCGCAGATACGGAGGCAGCGCCGGGCCGGGTGGACTCGGCGCCTATATCGATAATCTGAACATGGTTCTCGATAAATGCTTCAATCTGGTTATCGAGCGCCTCTGTGTCCGCCCATTTACCGCCATCAGAAAATGAATCTGGGGTGATATTTAAAATTCCCATCCATAGCGGTACAGGTCCGACGTTCTTGCACAATTCGAATACCGTCTCCCGCTGACCCGGTATGATCAAATCCGGTTGCAGATGCAGTAGCGGTGTCAAAACGAAAGGTCGTTCAGATATGGCGCAATGGGGAATGGTCAACTCCGGTGTTTGCATGATCAGGTCGTGCCACAACAGGATGTCGATATCGATCGGTCGCGGCGCCCAGCGCCCCGCAGGCCGTCGGCCGAGCCGATGCTCGATTTCCCTGGCAATGTTGAAGCCCTGCCCGGGGCTCCACTTCGCCTCGCCGGTTATGACGCAATTCAGATAAGGCTTGTTCCAGGACGGCTCGGCATTATCCGGCAACAATGCCGGGGTTTCCACCAGTACGGAGATTTCCGACAATTCGAAACCCCGTAACTGCAGGTGACGAATCGCCTCTTCGAGATTATCCCGTCGATTCCCCAGGTTGGAACCCAGCCCGATATAGATCGTCATTGGCGCAGGTTTGCGATAGTATCGAAGGCCATTAACTGCGACAATATATCCCTTGTAGAGGTGTTGGTAATCACACCGCAAATTATAAGGCAGACTCCACTCCGCGCAACCATGCACATATCCGAAATTCATATCTATCCGGTCAAATCCCTTGCCGGGGTTTCACTCGATTCAGCGCAATTGAATGCAACGGGGTTCGAGTTTGATCGCCAGTGGATGGTGACAAAACCCGATGGCGAGTTCATGACTCAACGCAATTATCCACAAATGGCGCTGGTTGAGACCAAAGTCGATAATGACGCGCTGACGCTGTCTTCATTCGGCATGGAGCCGCACATTGTCGCTCCGGTTGAAAAAGACAACTGCAACAGGATAAGCACACAGGTATGGGGAGATCCGGTACAGGCCCTGGAACACGACGTACAAACCAATGAATGGCTGAGCCAGGCGATTGGCGTTGATTGTAAACTGGTCTCTTTCCCCGACGATGAGATCAGACAGTGCGACCTGGCACTATCGAAGGTCGGAGAACACACCCTGTTCGCGGACGCATTTCCCCTGTTACTGCTTTCCCAGGGTTCACTGGACGACCTGAACGCGCGGTTGGAAAATCCGGTAGGAATGGATCGATTTCGACCCAATATTGTGGTAAGTGGATGTGAGCCGCTGGCTGAAGACAACTGGAAAAATATCATGGTCGGTGATGTTCGCTTACGGGTAACACAGGCCTGTGCCCGATGTTCAGTACCGACAGTGAACCAGCAGACCGGCGTATTGTCGGGGCCGGAGCCGATACATACCTTGTCAAGCTACCGTCAAAGGGGAGATGGTGAAGTTTATTTCGGCATCAACCTGGTTCCCGAAACCACAGGCCTGGTCCGTACCGGAGACCGCGTTTCAATTTTGATTTGAATCATTTCGAATGAAATTTCAATCAATTGAAGTTGCCCGCCATGGGCCGGTTGCCGTGATCACTCTGGACCGGCCGGACAAACTCAACGCAATCAACAAGACCATGCTGGATGAGTTGAATGCGGCGCTCGATCAGATTGAACAGGACGAAAATGTTTATTCGGTAGTCCTGAATGGCAACGGCAGGGCATTTTGTTCGGGTTTTGACTTGCAGGCAGGCATTGAGGCAAATCGTCAGGGCGAACGGCAATGGCGCGAGGCGCTGCAATATGACCTCGATGTGATAATGCGCTTCTGGAGTCTGTCGAAACCGACCATCGCTGCGGTACATGGTTATGTGCTTGCCGCCGGATTCGAACTGGCCCTGGCCTGTGACCTCACGGTTTGCGACGTGGACAGTGTTTTCGGGGAGCCGGAATTGCGTTTCGGCAGCAGCATAGTGGCGTTGCTGCTACCCTGGTATACCAATCCAAAGCGGGCCAAAAAGGTATTGCTGACCGGCCAGGACCGGATGACCTCGGCTGAAGCATTGCAGCTGGGCATTGTCAATGAAATTACCGAATCCGGAGAGGCGCTGGCTCGTGGTCTGGCCTTGGCAAGGGAAATCGCGATGATGGACGTGAATTCGGTCAGGCTGACCAAACAGGCATTGAACCGCAGCTACGAAATCATGGGGATGAATCAGGCCCTGCAGATGGGCGTGGAGACTTCGATAAAAATCGAAACGACAGAAACTGAGGTGAGGCGGGAATTCAACCGGATCCTGCGCAGCGAAGGATTAAAGGCAGCGCTAAGCTGGAGAGAAGAGAGACTGAAATCATAATGGCTCACCGCCTTGATCCACTTTTAAGGCCCGGGTCGATTGCACTGGTAGGCGCGTCTGGCCGACCAGACAGTCCCGGCCGGGCTCTCGCAGACATGGTGATCAATTCTGGTTATCGCGGAGCGGTTTATCCGGTTAATCCGCGATATGAGTCGATTTTCGGTATCCGTTGCTATCCGGATCTCGAATCGCTACCCGAAACGGTGGGGCATGCGGTACTCGCCGTCTCCAATGAAAAACTGGAGCAGGCTCTGCTTGACGCGATCAGACACGGAGTTCGTGCGGCGACGATTTTTTCCAGTTGCATTCTGGGAAATGATACCGAACCACAGTTGCAACAAAGGATTTCAGAGTTGGCGAAACAGGCGGGGGTTGCCATCTGCGGAGGCAATGGCATGGGCTTTTACAACATCTCCGATGCCTTGTATGCGGGTCTTTATCCGATGAACAGGGATCGCTTCCACGAATTGCCCGGCGGTATCAGTTTTATCGCTCAATCCGGTTCGGCTTTCGCTGCCCTGGCACACAATGGCTGTCGCCTGAAATTCAACCTTTGTGTTTCCTGCGGCAATGAAATGGTGACCACGGTGGCCGATTACATGGATTGGTCGTTATCCCGCCATGACACCCGGGTGATTGCCCTGTTTCTGGAAACCGTGCGCGACCCGAAGGCGTTTACCGATGCGCTGGAACGGGCCATGCAACAGGATATACCAGTAGTTGTGATGAAGGCCGGGAAGTCTCCTCTTGGCGCCCGCATGGCAAAAACGCATACCGGTGCGATTACCGGCAATCATGCCGCCTATGAAGCCGTATTTGATCGATACAATGTCATCGAGGTCGGTGACTTTAGTGAAATGGGAGCCACGCTGATGCTGTTTCAATCCGGTCGTCGGGCTGGCTCCGGCGAACTGGCTACGATCCAGGAGTCGGGCGGGTTGATGGAACTGGTGGCGGATATTGCCTGTGACCTTGGAATCAAATTTGCCGCGATTGGCGATGACACGAAAACGACACTCCGGGAAAATCTTGAGCCGGGACTGATCGCCGACAATCCACTGGATGCCTGGGGTTCCAACCATGATTTCGAGAACCGGTTTTATCGGTGCCTGTCGGCTATGATGCGTGATCCGGCCGTCAGTGTCGGCCTGTTCTTTTCCAATTTTCGCGATAACTACTACCTGTCCGAGGCTTTCTACAGATTGATGGCCCGGGTCGCCGGGGAAACCGACAAGCCGGTCGCGATGGCAAACTGTCACACCGATATTGACAATACTGATCTGTGTAAAAGAGCCGGCGAGGCCGGCATGCCCTTTCTGGATGGCACCAGGCCATCGTTGCTGGCGGTCAGACATCTACTGACGTACCGAAACAGACAAAAAGACCGGGGCGCCCCTGCGCCAGCCGATCTTTCCGATACCGGAAAAGTGAATAAATGGAAAATAATCCTGCTCGATCATGCAGGGACTATCCTGAGTGAGCGCCAGGCGATGGAACTGTTTGCCGATTTTGGAATCAGCACGCCGCAATGTCGCAACGCGCAAAATCAGACTGAAGCGTTGCAGGCTGCGTCAGAACTTGGATTTCCACTGGTTTTGAAAACTGCTGAAAACGGCATCATCCACAAGAGTGATCAATCTGGCGTGATTGTCAATATCAACAATGTACAAGAACTTAAACGGGCTTATGCAACACTTTCAGAAACCTTGGGCCGGAATGTGCTGTTATGTGAAATGGTGGCGCAGGGAACCGAAATCGGTCTGGGTGTGGTGAACGACCTCCAGTTTGGTCCATTAATTATGGTGGCGGCTGGAGGAATTCTGATCGAGTTGATCGCGGACTCTGCGGTGGCGCTCGCACCGGTTACGGCCATCAGGGCAGAGCAAATGATTTCATCCCTGAAGATAGAAAAAATGATTGCAGGCATACGGGGCAGACCTCCGGCAGACCGCTCCTCCCTGGTTCAGACTATTGTTCTGTTATCAGATATGGCATACAAATTGAGAGAGTATATTCTTGAAATAGACATGAATCCGGTCATAGTCAATCAGGCGGGAGCCTGTGCGGTGGATGGCCTGGTCACAGTTAAATCATTTCCCCCATAATAATGAAGTGTAGTACACTGCCCCGTTATTAAAATTTTGAGCTGCAATAATTATGTAACATCTATCATAAAAAATTACCGATTTATTCGTTTGACAAATAGGAGAATATACAGTGAAACAAATGATTCTATCCGGCACGGCGCTCAGCCTGCTATTGCTGATCGGAACCGCACAGGCAGCAGATTGCCCGGCGGTTACCGTCGCTGATTCCAAAGGAGTTGCTGCCGGGGTCTGGGCCCAGCAGTATGACCTGGCAGAATTTCAATCTCTGGCAAATTGTACTTTAACCTTTTCTGAAAACCCTGCAATATCTGAACTGAACGGCCGCATCCGCGGTAACCCTGCCCTGCCTCCGCTTGCAGACCGCCTTCCGGAAGAACCTCTGGTCGTCGCGCCTTATGATGCAATTGGAACTTATGGCGGCACCTTTGATATGATATCAAATGCAACCGAAGCGGGCACATCTGATTTCTTGGCAGTGCGTCACGTCAATCTGGTTCGTTACTCCGATGATTTGGCTACAATCGTTCCGAATGTTGCAAAATCCTGGAAGTGGAACGATGATTTCACCCAACTGACTTTCACTTTACGTAAGGGCCACAAATGGTCAGATGGCGCCCCATTCACCGCAGAAGATGTACAGTTCTGGTATGACAATCTGTCGTTGGATCCAAAAGTCATCGCAAAACCCAAAGATTATGTTTTGGTCGGCGGCGAACGCATGACAACAGAAGTGTTAGACCCGCAAACAATTCGTTTTAATCTGCCTCTACCAAAACCTGGTTTGCTTGCACATTTTGCAACCACGTATGCACAAGGATTTCAGCCCAAGCATTTTTTGGGGAAATTTCACCCGGACATCAACCCTGACGCGGATGCCCTGGCAGTCGAATTGGGGTTTGAGAACGGCCTGGCCGTCGTTTCTGCTTATTTCGGTAATTCTGACTGGACTGATACCCCTTCGCCATTGCTTGCGCTTCCGGATAAAGTGGCTCAAATGCCAGCGGATGTGATGCCAACGCTGGAAAGCCATATCGTTATCAAGGAAACCACTGAAAGTCGTCACCTGGTGGCCAATCCTTACTTTTTCATGGTCGATACCGCGGGCAACCAACTACCCTATATCAGTGAACAGGATGAGGTCTTCATCAACGAAGATGAAGTTCGTTTGCTGAAGCTGGTCAATGCTGAAGTCGACTACAAGGCGCAGTCATTACATTTGGCTACCGCGCCGCTGTTACTGGATAATCAGGAGAAAGGCGATTATACGATTGACCTGAAGCCGACTATCGCACTGGACGTGATGTCGTTCAATGTGACCTCTGAAAATTTGGAAAAACGCAAGGTTTTTGGCGACCTGCGTTTCAGACAGGCAATGTCTGTCGCGATCAACCGGGATGAGATAAACGAGCTCGCTTTTTTCGGTCTGGGCACAACGACCCAGTTTATCGGTTTCTCGCCCACCCCTGATTTTATTGATCCAAAATGGGCACAGCATTACGCACAATACGACCCTGAAATGGCCAAAACATTACTCGACGAGATCGGCATGATCGACCAGGATGGCGATGGTTTTCGCGAATTACCAAACGGCGAAAAAATTGTGTTGAATCTGCAGTTTGCAACCCAGGGTATTGGTGGGAAACTGGTTGAACTGGTCGGGCAGTTTTGGTCAGAAGCAGGCGTACAAACCACCGTTAAAGAAGTGACACCTGACGAATATCGCTCAGCGCAATCCGCTAACCTGTTGGATGTTGGCCTGTGGCACAAGGCTCAGCCTTTGGCAATCGTGCTGGGCAATGACGAGATGTGGGTTCCGCCTTTCAACAACTATTTCGATCACCGTACCGGTATGTTGTGGGCCGAATATATCGCTTCAGAAGGGGCTAACGGTGTCAAGCCACCCGAATATGTTTATCAAATGATGGCAGACATCGTTGCGTTCCAGTCAACCCCGGTGGGTACCGAAGAGTCGAATAAACTGGGTAATCGGCTGGTTGAGAATATGACTGGAAACCTGCTCTTTATCGGTACAGTACTGGCGCCAGCGCCGATCTATCATCGAAATGTGTTGAAGAATTTTCCAACCTTCAAAACATCTTCGTATGAGTATTACCGTTCCTTTCCGTACCGCCCACAACAGTGGTATTTGACTGGGGAGTAATCGGAAAGTATTGGGTGTGATGGGCGATATTGATTAATTCGCCCATCACATATCAGAACCAAATGACTCGGCTATAATTATCGCTCACCCCAGGTCAGGAGGAGTATTAAATTTCCATGCGTGAATTCGGACGTTTCTTCGCTATACGGGCAGGGCTGGCAATATTAACCCTCATCCTGGTTTCATTTATCGTTTTCTCGTTGATGGAACTGGTGCCGGGAGATTGCGCTGAGCGTTATCTGGCATTTAAAAGTACCCAGGGGAGTCAGATCACGGTTGCCGATATAGATGTTGAGCGGGCTCGTTTAGGTCTGGATAAACCTTATGTCGTCCGTTGGGCCAAATGGATAGTTAACGCCTTTCGCGGAGAATTTGGCGATAGCTGTATTCTACGTCTAAATATCTCCCAACTGCTCGGTGACAAGTTCATGCTGAGTCTGGGGATATGTCTGGCTTCACTTTTTCTGGCGTATCTGATTGCGGTTCCCGTCGGCATCCTGGCGGCGACATCGAATAGCACTGCGGTTAAAAACTCGCTCCGTTTCCTGAGCTACCTCGGTCTTGCCATGCCGAACTTTCTGTTGGCGTTGATGATCATGTTATTTTCCACCGTCATGTTTGGAGACAGCATGACCGGACTATTCTCCAAAGAGTATCGGGATGCCGCCTGGTCAACTGATCGGGTACTTGATTTTCTCTCCCACGCCTGGTTGCCCGTTTTTATCCTTGGCTGGTCCGCCACGGCATTCGCCCTGCAGACAGTCCGCGCACTGATGTCCGACGAGATCGGCAAACTATACGTGACCGCGGCGAAAGCGCGCGGCGTATCTGAGCGTAAATTACTGTGGGGATACCCGGCGCGTCACGCCCTCGGCCCTATTATCAATTCTCTGGGTTTTGATTTAAACAGAATATTCAATGAACTTCCGATTGTAGCCTTGATTCTGACATTGACGGACGCGGGCGCCCTGTTAATAGAATCCCTGGCGCGATCAAATGATCAACAACTTGCGGGTGCGATAATATTTATGTTAACCGCGAGTATTGTGGCCATTAATTTTATAACAGACATCATTCTGGCGATTACGGACCCCAGAGTCCGACACGGCATCATGGGGAGTTAAATAATGACTGAATCCACTACATTGGATAGCACACTCGACCAGAAGCTGAAGGAAGACTATTTCACCGCTTCACAACGGCAGTTGATTTGGGCCAGGTTCAAAAAAAACCGCTCGGCGTTGGTCGGCGCCGCAATTTTAGTCTGGCTGGTTGTGTCCGGAATTTTCGCGCCTTTTCTGACACCGTATGATCCTACCATCGCCGGTCGGGACAAGGAATATCAAAATGGCGCCCCGCAATTTCCGAAATTCTGTGATGACAATGGCTGTTCTTTCCGGCCTTTCATTTATACCTACAAGCGTACGCGTTCAATTGAGACCAACTTTCGCTGGGTCACCGAGATCAACAAGGATAAACGCCGCTACGTACAATTGTTCACTCAAGGTGACAAATACAAACTGTTCGGTATGAGCTTCAACACACATCTGTTTGGAGTTGATTCGGGACAATTACATCTTTTTGGCACCGATTCCACCGGCAAGGATATTTTCTCGCGGACCTTTCATGCTATCAATACTTCACTTGCGGTCGGCACCATCGGTGTACTTATTGCCTTTGTTTTAGCGCTCATTATTGGCGGCATATCGGGATATTACGGCGGCATGCTGGATTCCGTTCTACAAATGATCACCGACGCGGTACGGACGGTGCCCGCCATTCCACTGTTCATGGCGCTGGCGGCTTTTATACCCGATACCTGGAGCGCCGAAGCACGGTTCTTTTTTATCTCGTTAATATTGGGGTTCATCGGCTGGCCGACTCTGGCGCGGCGGGTCAGAACCCATTTATTGACCGAGCGCAGTCAACAGTATGTTTTGGCGGCGAAGCTCTGCGGCGCATCTCCCGGCCATATTATTCGCCGACATCTGCTGCCGAGTTTCACTTCTTACATTATTGTTGATTTAATCATTTCCTTTCCTTACATGGTTTTGTCTGAAACCGCGTTGAGTTTCATTGGTCTGGGCTTGAAGGACCCGGTTAATTCCCTCGGCGTCATGCTTCAGAACGTGACCAGCGCAGATGTTTTGCTGAATTACCAGTGGTATTTCATCCCGGTAATTTTCTTTATGGTACTGGTCCTTGCCTTCGTTTTCGTTGGCGACGGTTTACGTGACGCTGCTGATCCTTATTCGCAGCAGAGTAAATAATCATGTCAAAGCTCCTTGAAGTAGAAAACCTGACGCTCCAGTTCGACACCGATGAGGGCAGAATAACCGCCATAGACGATGTATCGTTTAGTGTAGAAGCCGGTGAAATAGTGGGTTTGGTGGGGGAAAGTGGCTCTGGAAAATCGGTACTGGCGAAATCCCTGATGCGCCTCAATGCCGAAAACGCGGTTTACACTGAATCAACCAAAATCACCCTTTCACTGCCAGAAGGCCCCGTTGAAGTGATGAAACTGAATCGTGGCAAGGGCATGAAGATAGTGCGGGGCGCCGCAATCTCAATGATATTTCAGGAACCTATGGCCAGTTTCGCGCCTGCCATCACGATTGGCAAACAGATGGTCGAACAACTGTTGATTCATACTGAACTAACCGCTAACGAGGCCAGGAATCTTTCAATTGAAATGCTTGATCGAGTGGGTATCTCAGACCCCGGCCAGCGTTTCCGTCAATATGCCTTTGAATTGTCCGGCGGCATGCGACAACGCGCGATGATCGCGATGGCTCTTTCCACCAAGCCAAAATTGTTGATCGCTGACGAACCCACTACCGCCCTGGATGTGACCATCCAGGCCCAGGTAATTGATTTAATGAAAGATTTGGTGAGTGAATTTGGCATGGGCATCATCTTCATCACCCATGATCTGGGTGTGATAGCGCAAACCGCAGATTCCGTTGCAGTCATGTATCTGGGTAAAATTATTGAGCAGGGCCCGGTACGCGATATTCTGCGTAATCCTTCGCACCCCTATACCTGTGGATTAATCAATGCCTTGCCCAAGCTGGATGATCTGGATTCTCCCCTGATGCCAGTACTGGGTGATATTCCCTCACCGCTGGAGCGGCCCTCAGGTTGTGTATTTCATACGCGATGCCCGGAAACACAGGTTGCGGCTTGCACGGCGAAAGTGCCTGACTTCAGGCAGTTGAATCCCCGGCACAAAGCTGCCTGTCACATTGTGGAGGGCAAAATTTGATGGGCAAGAATAAGAAACCTCTCATATCCGCGCGTGATTTATCCGTACACTATGGCCGCGGCGGGTCGAGTTATGTCGTGCGCGCGGTTGAAGGCGTTAACATTGATATCCCTTACGGCAGTTTTTACGGCCTGGTTGGCGAATCGGGCTCGGGCAAAACCACTCTGGGCATGGCATTACTGAACGCCGCACCGATCTCGCGAGGCCAGGTCATCTATTCTGATGGCGAGGTAGAATACGATATAAAAAACATCAGTGATCAGGAATTAAAAGATTATCGCAAACGCGCACAGGTCATTTTCCAGGATCCTTACGCCGCTCTCAGCCCACGCATGACCGTGCGGGATATTATTGCGGAACCACTGGAAGTGATGAGGTTGACATCCTCGCGCAGGGAAACCGATGATCGGGTGCGTGAAATTGCGTCTAAATGCCGTCTTAATCTGGAACATTTACGCCGTTATCCACACGCTTTTTCGGGTGGACAGCGACAACGTATTTCTATTGCGCGTGCGCTGGTCTGTAATCCTTCATTCATCGTTGCCGATGAAAGTGTCGCGGCTTTGGATGTCTCAATTCAGGCCGATGTACTTAACCTGTTGAACTCGATTCAAAAAGAGAGGGGCCTGACTTTCCTGTTCATTAGCCACGATTTAAGCGTGGTGGCGCATATCTGCGATCATATCGCTGTGATGTACCTGGGACGACTGGTTGAAACCGCGCCGACACGCGAGCTGTTTGCAGCGCCACGACATCCCTATACCAAAGCCCTGCTTTCCGCAATCCCGTCTCTGAACCCGGACCAAAGAGGACAGGCGCAAAAACTTGAAGGCGAAATCCCCTCGTCAACCAATCCGCCGCCTGGCTGTAAATTTCAAACGCGTTGTCCGTTTGCCATAGACCGCTGTCGAGTAGAAGAACCCCGACTCGAAAAAACGGGTTCTGAGCATGATGTAGCTTGTCACCGCTGGCAAGAGCTGGCAGTCCAGGCTTCCAGATAAAAATCATCATCGAAGGCAGGCCTGTCGCGCTGTTAAACAGAAACCCTCTCCATCAGGCTTTCACTGGCTTCGTGAACGCGCCCTTTCAGTCTGGTGAGAAGCAGCTTTTCAAAACGAAAACCGGATTCAGAAAATTCTATATTCTTGATATAATCTTTTAAGTGGGTCACAGATAAATCTTCAAAACCACAGGGGTTGATCCAGCTATACGGCGTTAAGTCCATATCGATATTAACACCAAGACCATGGTAACAATATCCTCGTGAAATCCGTAATCCCAGCGCCGCGATCTTTTTACCTGCAACATACACGCCGGGAGCGCCCGGTCTTCGCACTCCTTCTATGCCATAGGACTCCAGGAAGTTGATGGTCACCTGCTCCAGAGCATTCACAAGCGCTCTCGGGCCAATATTCATTTTCCTTACATTCAGCAAAAGATAGACGATCAGTTGTCCGGGTCCATGATAGGTAATCAGTCCACCCCGATCAGTACGAACAACGGGAATATGACGACCGGCAGGTTCAGGTAACTGGTGGCAACGAGTGCCCTGAGTATACACCGGATGGTGCTGCAGAAACCAGATTTGATCCCTGGTCCCGGCATCTCTGGTGCGAGTAAATTCAATCATTTCCTGCCAGACTTGGTGGTAATCACACACCCCTTTATGTAGAATGACCAGGTCCATGGGGCTGATTAAAGAGCGATCAGTACTTCAGGATGGGAAGACAGATGTACAAACAACTGATCCATCTGCTGCCTGCTTGATGCATTAATCCGGCAACTGAATGAATGATATTTTCCGTGTTTGCTTTGCTTTCGATCAATGCTTTCAAGTTCGTCGGAAGATATGGATTGAAGCAATACATCGCGAACCAGTTCCAGGTTGTTTTCCCTGGCAGACAAAAAAATCTTTACGCCAATAATGCAGGGAAATGTCAGCCCCTGCGGCTTCTCATTTACAGTCAATCTTTCCTCTTTTCAGTATGCGTTTTCGATGTCCCGGGTCATGGGCCTGAATCCGTGAGTCTGTGTGAATCCATGCTTGGAAAACCAACTGGATTCTAGCATAATCGGAGAATTAACCGGGATGCTTGAATACCTGTCTGATTATCTCATCTGGATCAGGCACTGCAGCGCCATGCACCACCGCTTTTGGGAACAAGTATTCTTATGAATATACTTTTTATAACAGCAGATCAATGGCGCGGCGATTGTATTTCCGCTGCCGGTCATCCATGTGTAAAAACTCCCAGTTTTGATCAGTTGATTAATGACGGTATTTTATTCAGCAACCACTATTCAGTAACGGCGCCTTGTGCACCGTCGCGGGCCAGTCTGCTTACCGGCATGTATCAGCAAAACCACAGAGTGGTATGCAATGGCACACCTCTGGACGACCGTCACACCAATCTGGCCCGCGAACTTCGTGCTGCGGGTTATCGTCCCTTGTTGTTCGGATATACTGACACCAGCCCCGATCCGAGATACCACAGTGAAAGTGAGGTGATCAAACACGGCGGCGAAAATATGATGCCGGGTTTCGAAGAAGGTCTGCTGCTGACTTATGGCAACCCTGTTCCCTGGTTGCAGCATTTACGAGACAACGGTTATTCTGTCAATACCGCACTCGAAGCGCATCAGGGGGTTAAAACTGATTGCGACAAGGGTGTTGCAACACCGCTGTATCGGGACGAGCATTCCCAGACGGCATTCCTGACTGACCAGGTCATCAACCACATTGAATCGGCAGATGCAGACTGGTGCATACATTTATCCTATTTGCGCCCGCACCCGCCGTATGTAGCCACTGAACCGTGGAATACGATGTACTCCCCGGACCACATGCCCGCTCCTGTTCGTGCGCCGAATCCCCGACAATACGAAAAATTACACCCCTGGATCAAAGCGGCATTGTCCCGGACGTGTAACTGGTTCGGACCCTGGATTCAACAGGATTTCGACAGCGACCGCTATGATAAGGAAATGCGACAGATTCAGGCGACTTATTATGGTCTGGTCAGCAAGGTAGATCACTATATTGGCAAATTGATTGATCATCTCAAAAATATCAATCAATACAATAATACATTAATCGTGCTAACCGCCGACCACGGCGAACTGCTTGGCGACCGCTGGCTGTTTGGCAAAGGTGGATTTTTCGACTCTGCCTATCACATTCCGTTGATTTTTCGGGCCCCATCACAACCTGAAAGCGCCCGCGGACGCATTCACTCACCATTTACGGAGTCAGTGGATGTGATGCCAACTATCCTGGATGCGCTGGAGCTACCCATACCGCGTCAGTGTGATGGCCACTCGTTAATGCCACATCTACGTGGTAAAGGAACCGGTGATGTGCGCGGAGAAGTTCATTGGGAATATGATTTCCGCGATGTTGAAAACGCCACACCTGAAAACATTCTCGGCATTACCATGGACGAATGCCAAATGAATGTAATACGCGATCAGCGTTATAAATATGTTCACTTCACCCGGTTACCGGCATTGTTCTTTGATCTGAAAAATGATCCCGGAGAAATGAACAATTTGATTGATGATCCTGCTTGCGCCAGCGAAGTAATGCGATTGATGCAGCGGATGATTTCATGGCGAATGCGCAATGACGAACGGACGTTAACAAATATCAACGTATCAAGAGAAAAAATGTATCAGCGTAATGGATAGAAGACACCTGCAAGACCCTCAAAACACGGAGACACTATGAGTATATTAACAACCTGTATTGGAGCGTATCCGAAACCCGGATACGTCAGATTGCCCGACTGGTTTAACAGCCCGGATGGCCCCGACATGGCCGATCCAACAAAAATGTGGGCGGATGCCTTGAAAAAGCTGGGTCCAGACGCACCCCGGATTATTCAACAGGGCATTCAGGAAGTGGTTACTGATCAGGTTGATTGCGGGATCGATATTCCCACTGACGGCGAGATTGTGCGAGAGAACTATATCCATTACCACTGTCGCCACTTGAATGGATTTGATTTTAAATATCTCACCAGCAAAGAGGTGCGTGGAGGAACCTACTGCGCGAATTTACCTTCAATAACCGGGCCGGTTTCACTGAAAAAGACCTATATTGTGAATGACTGGAAGATAGCACAGTCGTTTACGAATAAACCGTTAAAGATCACTTTACCAGGCCCAATGACGGTGGCGGATACCAATGCCGATATATATTATAACGATCCGAAAAAGTTAGGGTCAGATATAGCGGAAACGCTGAATGCAGAAGTGCTGGCATTAGCCAATGCGGGTTGCCGTCATATACAAATTGATGAGCCTGTTTTTGCCAGACGACCCCGGCAGGCGCTGGATTATGGATTCGAAAATCTGGAGAAGGCCTTTCATGGATGTCCCGACCACGTTGTCAGAACAGCGCATATGTGCTGTGGTTACCCGGACCGGCTTGATAATCCGGACTATCCCAAGGCAGACAGGGAGGCCTATCATCAAATTGCCGACACAGTGGAGATGTCCACGCTCAATGCGGTTTCATTCGAAGATGCTCACCGCCCCAATGATTTAAGGTTTCTTGAGCATTTCAAAACAACATCGATCATCCTTGGCGTTGTCGCGATTGCCAAAAGTAAAATCGAATCGGTTGAGGAAATCAGGGGGCGCCTCAGCCAAGCATTGAATCACATTGATTCAGACCGCCTGATTGCCGCTCCGGATTGCGGATTGGGTTTGCTTGGGAGGGATTTGGCAATGGCCAAGCTAAAAAATCTGAGTGAGGCGGCGCATTCACTATAAAATCATTGTTGTATCTGATGCAACCCTGCCCCCTGTCAATTCAGGAAGCCAGGAAACTCGCGCTTCATTCGCAAAAGGTATTGACTGCTAACAGGCACGGAAAGGCGATTGATGCCACCTGTGAGGCAATAGATCACTTGGGTTATGTCCAGATCGACACCATTTCGGTTGTACAGCGGGCCCATCACCATACCTTGTGGGTGCGCAATCCACGTTATCAGCAGGAACATCTCAATCAATTGGTGCAACAGGGGAAAATATTTGAATACTGGTCTCATGCAGCAGCATATTTGCCGATCGGGGATTACCGGTTTACATTGCCGGCAAAACGCGATTTCGCCAATGGCAAAAAGTGGTGGTATGAGTGCGACCCGAAGGTCAAGTGTCAGGTGCTGGATCGTATCAGTATGGAAGGGCCCTTGCAGTCAAGGGATTTTCAGAACCAAGGCCAAAGCCGATTGCCGATGTGGCAGTGGAAGCCTGCCAAGATCGCGTTGGAACAGTTGTTCATGGAAGGCCGGCTGATGGTAGTTCGACGGCAAGGATTCCAGAAGGTATACGATCTTGCGGAACGGGTGTTGCCAAGCTCAGCTGACACTACAATGCCTGATTGCAGAGATTTTTTACGCCATCTGATACTGCGTTATCTGAAAGCCCATGGCTATGGAAGTGCATTGGAAATAACCTATCTCAGAGACGGCCTGAAGCCGGCCGTCCAGACTGAATTAACGGCTCTGGCAGAGAATGGTGAAGTCATACCGGTGCAAATCCCGGTCAAAAACCCGGACTCGACTTTCTTTGCCTTGCCGGATTATCCTGATCTCATCAACAAACCGCTGGCAAGATCCAGGGTGCGGATATTATCCCCGTTCGATAACCTGGTTATCCAGAGAAAGAGAATAAGCGCCCTGTTTGACTATGATTACCAGATCGAATGCTACGTTCCGCAGGCAAAACGAAAGTACGGCTATTTTTGTCTTCCTGTTCTGTGGGATGGGGATCTGGTGGCGCGAATGGACTGCAAAGCCGACCGGCCATCGCGAACCCTGATTGTCAGGAATATCGCGCTTGAACCCCGTATCAAACGGATCGATGCCTTCCACCCGGGTTTTGCCAAGGCGTTGAAATTGTTCATGACGTTCAACTATTGTGATTGCCTGCTTGTAGAAAAATTGCCTGACCCTGGACTGCGAAGCGTGCTTGATTTCTCTTTCGAATCAGCGGTTCGGAACTGAAACAGCCTCTGTGCTCAATTCCCTGTCAACACACAGAAAGGGATTGCTCATCACCACCCTCGGTGTGCTTGCAATCAGCCCCGATGGATTGTTGAACAGACTGATCACTGCCGATGTGCTGACGATCACGTTCTTCAGAGGATTGTTCTACAGTTTCGGCATGTTGCTGGTACTGACGATGCACTATCGAACCAGGATAATAACCGCGCTGTTTGGCATAGGGTGGCCGGGAATATGGCTGGCGATGCTGTATTTCGTCGGCAACCTCAGTTTCATTTACTCGATAACCAACACTTCAGTAGCCAATACCCTGTTCATTATCAGCACCACGCCCCTGTTCGCCGCGCTGATTGCCTGGTTAGTATTCAAGGAAAAGGTGATGCGTCGGACATGGATCGTGATATTTTTTGCCGCGGCCGGGATTGCCGTCATTTGTTCCGGCAAAAGTATCATGCCGGACGCGTATCTGGGCAATATTGCGGGCCTGTTTGCAGCGCTCACCCTGGCGACCAGCTTCACCGTGGTTTCAAAGCATCGGAGCATGGATTTGTTGCCTTCGTTTGTATTCGGCGGTCTTTTATCCGCTCTGGTTTTATTCCCTTTCGTATCCCCGACACAGACTTCCGCCAGTGATTTGAAATATCTGTTCCTGATGGGCTTCGTAATGCTGCCGGTAGCGGCCAGTTTGATGTTTATCGGACCAAAATACATCAGCGCGTCCGAAGTCAGTTTGATGATGCTGCTCGAATCCATCTTCGGACCGCTCTGGGTCTGGTTTGCACTCAAGGAACATCCCGGCAACCTCACCCTTGCGGGCGGCTCGATTGTATTGATCACCCTGATCATGCATGGTTATCTCGGCATCCGGGATAAAAATCACGAATATTCCACCATGAGTAACCTTGAATTATGTTATATGCCGGCAACGGAGATGATCCGGCAATTCAAAGCCAGGAAGATTTCACCGCTTGAGGTGATGCAGGCGATTATTGATCGCGCTGAATCAACCGAGCCGGTGGTGAACGCGCTCAGTCATCGATTTTTCGATACGGCGATGGATCAGGCAAAAAAGGCGCAGGAAAAATACGCCCGTGGGAAACGCACACGTGCGCTGGAAGGACTGCCGGTAGGCATCAAGGACGAAACCGAGGTCAAGGGTATGCCATGCTCGAATGGCTCCCTTACCCGGAAGGACTATATCGCTGATCGGACTTCAGCGAACAACCAGCGCATCATGCGGGCCGGCGGAATCCTGCATGCCCGTACCGCCACCCCTGAGTTCTCCTGCGCCGGCTATACCCATTCAAAGCTCTGGGGCGTAACACGCACAATCCATGGAATCCGGATTTCACCTCAGGGGGATCATCCGGTGGCGCATCGGCCTCACTGGCGAGTGGTACACCAAAGTCGAAAACCGGCCCCAACTATAACCCGCGACTTTACATGGGTTTCAGGAGCGTTCTCTCTTCCATTTTTCCTTGCGCTCAGCTTTTTTCCGGGCTTTTCCCTCTCGCATTCGCGCTACTTCGATCATTTCGACTTCGATCATCTGCGGCGTTTCCCAGGTAATCCGGCCCAGCCTGCCATCCCTTATATCGGAAATCACCACCTTGGCCGCCCGGTCGAGGTCTACTCTTCCGCCCCTGATCAGGCATCCTCGTCGCTGTCCTATATCCGTCAATATCTCCTGCTCCGAAGTTTCAACACCCTCGAGCTTGTATCGTTCGATCAGATTTGAGGGATAGTTCTCCCTCAGATAGCTGATCGCAAAAAGCACGATTTCCACATGGGAGATGGCTGTATCCCTGATCGCTCCGGTCACTGCCAGTCGATATCCGGTATTTCGATTCTCGACATCTGGCCACATCAATCCTGGCGTATCCAGCAAAACGAATCCCGGCTGTATTTCGACAAATTGCTGGTGCCGGGTTACCGCAGGCTGATCCCCGGTTTTGGCCACCACTCTGCCTGCCAGGCGATTGATCAGGGTTGACTTGCCTGTGTTGGGAATCCCCATCACCATGGCGGTGATTCTTTCGCGGGAGCCACCATTGGCAACATACAACTTTCGACACAGGCCGGGCACCTGGGCCACACTGCGATTGTTGCGCAAGTTTGCGGGCAAAACCCTGGCGCCCGGACGGGATTCATAAAATCCTTGCCAGATCCCATTTAATTCCGGGTCTGACAAGTCGATTTTCGCCATTACCCTGAGACAGGGTTTGTCTCCTCGCAGCCGCGCCATCATCGGGTTGGCGCTACTTGACGGAATGCGGCCATCAAGTAATTCAATAAACACATCCACTTTCGAAAAAACTTCCCTGATATCCTTGCTGGCCTTGTTCATGTGGCCCGGGAACCACTGTATGCGCTGGTCTGTCATCTATATTTATATAAGATCGTGGGTACAATTCAGCGTTTGGACTTCGACTCCGATCGTGAAATCCGGCTGTCAATCTGGCACAATTCGCCCCTTATGTGTATATTGTTTCTCGCCATTAACCGGCACCCCGACTACCCGTTGATAATTGCGGCCAACCGGGATGAATACCATGATCGCCCGAGTCAGGCCATGCACTATTGGCCTGACCACCCTGAAATACTGGCCGGGCGGGACCTGGACAAGGGCGGAAGCTGGCTTGGAGTCAATCATAAAGGCAGTTTTTGCGCGGTCACGAACTTCCAGACCGGGAGGCCCACTGCTCCCGACAGGCAAAGCCGGGGTCATCTGGTTTCGAGGATTCTGACCAATGATTCCAGCGGTCCGGGCGGGGATGATTTTACAGACTACCTGAAGCACAACTATACCAGATTTAATCCGTTCAATCTCATATTTGGAAACCGTTCCGCCATCCGGATTTTTTGCAGCCAGGACAATTCAATGAAAACACTACCCGATGGGTATCACAGTGTCTCGAACGGTTACATTGATCACGAATGGCCCAAGATGTCTTCCGGCGTGAGAAAGCTGACCGAAATCGTCGAAAGGAAGTTACCGGTCGAGATAAACGAGTTGAACAAGATAATGCACGATCAGACCAAAGCGGGGGATGATCTGCTGCCGGAAACCGGGTCAGGAAAGGAGTTTGACCGATTTATTTCATCTGTTTTTATCCGTGGTGACGACTATGGTACGCGCACCACTACCTGCCTGTTGTATTCCGCGCAGGTGATCACGGCACATGAAATCAATTATGATCGCCTGGGGCAAAGCATCGGGCATCAGGAATTTACACTGCATGCCTGAACATCGGCGCTTCATATAAAACACCGGGGTTGAAACAACATGAACTGGCCAGAAAATCAAATGAGCGTCCTGCTCGAACTACTGCAACCCTGCTCGACTTCCCCGATGACAGGATTTACCCGTAATGGATGTTGTGAGACCGGTCCCGGGGACCACGGTGCGCATACCGTGTGCGTGCAGGTTACCAATGAGTTTCTGGCATTCAGCAAGGCAAAGGGCAATGATCTGAGTACCCCGGCGCCACAATTCGGCTTTCCCGGATTAAAGGAAGGAGACCGATGGTGCCTGTGCGCCCAGCGATGGGTCGAAGCGCTGCATGCAGGCGCTGCCCCCAGAGTGGTGATGCGCGCCACCCATGAAAAAGCGCTGGAGCACATCAATTTTTCCGACCTTGCCAGTCATGCCATAGATATGTCTTGAAATGGACGACCCGAAACAGCATGTTGCGGTTATCGGTGCGGGGATTGCCGGGGTAAGCTGTGCACTGTGGCTCCAGAAAAAGGGATTCGAGGTTACCCTGGCAGACGGCAATGAACCCGGTTCGATAACCTCTTCCGGTAATGCCTGCACCATCGCCGATCACGGTTGCATTCCGGTCAACGACCCAGGGCTGATCAGGCGGTTGCCATCGTTGATGTTTGGCAGGGAAAGTCCGTTAAGCATTGATCCCTGGTATGCCCTGACCCACCTCCCATGGATGCTGTCATTCCTGAAACACTGTCGGCAGCGGGAAGTCAGAAAAACCATTGACGCACTGGGTCTTATCTTAAAGAACACCAATGCCGGGCTGGACCCGCTCATTTCGCTGACCGGAACCGGCGACCTGTTCATCGCCAACGGCTGTCTGCAAGTTTATGAAACCGCGCTGGAGTTTGAAAAAGCCAGAGCCAGCCATCAGATTCGGGCAGACCAGGGGGTTGAATTTTCTGAAATCAACCGCGATGAAATTATTGATCTCGAACCCAATCTGAATCGCAGATTCGAAAAAGGCATCATTTTCAGGAATACACGACAAACCCTCAATCCGAAAACCCTGGTAAGCCGGTTTTTCCAACACTTCATGGATGCGGGTGGAAATTTCGTTTCCGACCATGCCAGCGGTATTGTCCACACCCCGAACGGCATCCGGATTCATCTTCACAGCAAGAATTCTTTGATGGCGGACAAGGTCGTGATCAGTAGCGGCGCATTTTCCAGACAGATCAAGGGTTGCGGTTCAGGAAACCTCCCTCTGGATACGGAAAGAGGCTACCACATTCAGTATGCCGGCTTGCATGATATGGTCAACCGCCCTGTGTCCTGGGTCGAGAGCGGATTTTACGTAGTCCCGATGAACGAAGGGTTGCGCTGTGCCGGTACAGTGGAGATCGCCGGATTGTCACCGAGAAAGAACCGGAGGGTTCTGGACTACATGATCCGTAAATCCCGACAAATGCTGGATTTACCTCAAAGCCCGACTTCTGACTGGCTTGGCTTCCGACCAACCATGCCCGATTCGCTCCCCGTGATCGGTCCCTCGACTGACTCGCCCGACACCTGGTATGCCTTCGGCCATCATCATCTTGGCCTTACCCTTGCGGGCATAACCGGGAAGCTGATTGCAGAAATGATAGCGGATGAATCGCCTTGCATTGACATACGGCCCTTCTCCCCATCCCGATTCAATTGATGCAGAATAAGTCGAAAGACAAATCACTGGAATCCTGGATATGGGCTGCGGCCTGTTCCATCCGAGGCGCAAAAGATGCACCCCTGTCAAATACCCCTCATCGAAAATACTTCATTACATTCGATCTGGTTTGTTCCCAGCCCTGCTCAAGCACCCGGATTATTTCTTCCGGTAAAGGCCCGCCTTTAACCGCAGCCATATTATCCTGCAGATGATTTAACCGGCTGGCGCCCAGAATGATTCCATCACCCTGTGTGGCAGAAAGCCTGGAATGATGAACCAGCCATCTGAGTGCTGCATCTGTCGGAGTGATCTGATGTTGCGTACATATCTGTGTAAATCTGCTCAATGCCTCGAAATACTCTGCTTTCCAGTAACGACCCCGGTAGCTGTCAGAGTATTCAAATCGACCCGGCGGCGGTGATTCAGATAAAGCTTTATGTTTTCCGGTCAGCAGCCCCCCTGCCAGGGGGTTGTAGACATAAAAACTCATATCGTAATTACGCAGGCAGTCAAACAGCTCGCGCTCCACATCGCGAGTCAGGGCGTTGTACATTCCCTGGTAAACAACAGGGATCATCCATCTTTTGTGACGACAAATCTCGACCACTTCTGCAACCTGCCAGGCCGCGAAATTACTTAATCCAAACCTCTTGAATTTGTCTTGCTGATAAAATTCGGCGCAGACTGACAATGTGTCTTCAATCGGCGTCTGTATATCTGGAGAATGCAGGTACAGCAAATCAACCGCCTCCATCTGCAACCGCTGCAATGAAGTATTAAACTGATTACGAACCTCGTCCGGTTTTAATCCATCGCCGTCCCAGGGATTGACCTTAGTGGCAATCTTAAATTTGTTTTTACCTTTCCCGTCGAGCATTTTCCCGAGCAGCCGCTCAGTATTTCCCTGATTATACTGGTAAGCGGTATCCAGCTCATAACCCCCCTGGTCAGCAAACAGCCCTGTCATCCTGAGGGAATCTCTCTCATTAACCTGATCCGAAAAAGTCATCGTCCCGAGAATTGTTTTCATCTACCCGACCCCCTCAACAATCACAAGATCTCGCACATAAGCCTTGTTCACATACTCCATCGCCACCTGATATTTTTCTGCCACAGATTTCCACAATTCAGCATATTTTGCCGCAGCAGCCTGATCTGCTGGCGTTGTTGCTTCAACCATCCAGTATCCTGCCATAATCTCACCTGTCCAAATAGTAAATTATAAAGACCGCTAATGGCCGTAAATATTGATGTATTTCAGGCAAATAACCCGCAGGCAGGATGCAATGTTTTTATCATTGGCAACCAGGCATTGGTCATGGATCATTTCAATCATCTCCGGGAGTTCCTTGTCGAGGTCGCGGGTCAATTCTTCCAGTACGTGCCAAAATGCCGTTTCAAGCCGGACTGTAGTGCTGTGCCCATGAATTCTGAA
This sequence comes from Arenicellales bacterium, assembly GCA_963663315.1. Classification (GTDB taxonomy): domain Bacteria; phylum Pseudomonadota; class Gammaproteobacteria; order Arenicellales; family Poriferihabitantaceae. The sequence goes on from OY760176.1 coordinate 2,289,080, forward strand.
ACCTCTTTTCTGGGGGGCAAACTCATTGATCTGGTCCGTCGAACATGCAGCAAACATGTGTGACAACGCATCGGTCGTTTCCATATATATTGACATAATCTGATCCCCGCCCGGTTGGCAATAAATACTACCGTTCACTTTCATTGTATAGGTATATTATCCTGATCGTAAAGAGACGCCGATATGGAGTTTTTCCGAAAAACACTTGACCCAGTAATCGCCCTCGCTGCAATAGCGATCCTGGACGTTTTCCTAATTTTGCAGATAGGCGCCTGGACCGTGGGCGGGGGTGAAACCATGATGACCGGCCTGATAGCCGAATTTTTTATTGGCGATGCAATCGGGCGAATCCCGTTCTGGCAACTGGTGTTTCAACCGGACGCCAGTTACTGGAAAATTTATATCAGCCTGGGCATGCTGTTCGGCGCCATTGTCGGCGCCGGCGACCATGAGTGGTGAACCTGTTCTGCAGGGACTGCAATTTGGATACGCCAATGCTGGCAGCGGTCGGCCTGAGCGCGGTGTTGTTCCCGTATAGTGCGATGACCCGAGAACAGGTGATGTCAGCGCAGCAACCCTTACCGATGGAAGATTTCGACCTGGTCGATCTTGGAGAAGACTACGGCCAACTATCCGTGTTCGGCCATCATGTTTCACTGGTGTTCGACCATGGCCTGCTGGAGTTGTCGCCAGAAATTATGGAAGGCGCCGAACTGATTGAGCTGGCGGATGTGGCGTCGTTCTCTTTGTTCGATGATCCCGAAATTCCGGACTTGCCTGTGCATTTGTTTGCAGGGCTGCTTGAAAAATCGGACGCAGTTATCAATGTTTGAATCTGGCATGCCTACTGACGGCAAATCCACAATTCTGGTTCTTGAAACAGAACTTCATGACCGGAATGACGTACCCGTCACGCCACTTGAGATCAGCGCCATGCGGCAGTATTTACTTTCCCAGTAAAATAACGCTCCACGTCTGCTTTCACACAGACACTTGCACTTGCTTGCGTGATCGATTAATGAAGTTCAAATGATGCCGTTTCGGCTCCTTGCACGGCTGTCCTGCGCATTTATGGCAAGCACACCGTACCCCTCCTCCATCAGGTACGGGCTGTAAACAGGCTTCCCTTCAGGTGAAATTCTTACGGTGAACTACCTGGATTGTTCACCGCAAATGCTTGTCTGTGGCCGGTTAAAAACCTGGCCACAAAGAACTAAACGGGGGTAACGTTATCCGCTTGGGGCCCTTTCTCCCCATTGGTTATTTCGAACGTTACCTGCTGGCCATCGTATAATGTTTTCCTGCCTTCGCCATTAATTGCGCGATAGTGGACAAAAACATCCGTCTCCCCTTCTCTCTCGATAAAGCCAAAACCTTTGGCATCGTTAAACCATTTTACGGTTCCGGTTACCAGATTACCTGACATACTAACCTCATACTTCAATTAATGAGCCGCTTGGCGGCTGAAAAAAGCCAGCTTTCCGATAAAGCCGTCTTCGAACAATACGATAATTTAACTAGACACTCTCATCACCGTATTCGGACGGAAGTGTAGCACCTTTGCAAACAATTCAATAAGTTTATTTGAAATTACGGTCAACTATATCGAAAGTAAAACCGGATGTAATTGATTGTCAATTCAGCCCGGTCAGGGTGTGGACCAGGGATTCGACAGGGACATTTTCATCCCTGCCGGATGCACGATGGTGATATTCAACGATCCCACGCTCAAGACCGCGCTGACCCACTGTGACACGATGCGGGATGCCCAACAACTCAATATCAGCAAACATGACACCGGGTCTTTCGTCCCGGTCATCAAGCAATACTTCAAAACCAGCCTGCTGTAATTCATGATAAAGCGCATCGACCGTGTTGCGCACGCTGTCGGATTTTTTGATGCCGACAGGCACAATAGCAACTTGAAAAGGCGCAATCGATTCGGGCCAGATAATGCCCCTGTCATCGTGATTCTGTTCAATCGCAGCAGCGATAACGCGGGTAACGCCAATGCCATAACACCCCATTGCCATTTCAATCGACCTGCCGGATTCATTGAGTACGGTGGCGCTCATCGTCTTGCTGTATTTGGTGCCAAGCTGAAATATATGCCCTACTTCGACCCCGCGGGCGATGGTGATTGTGCCATTGCCATCCGGACTCGGATCACCTTCTACCACATTTCGAATATCAGCCACCTCACCTGGAGTGACATCCCGGTCCCAGTTGATACCAAAATAGTGCTTGTCGTCGACATTGGCGCCCGCACCGAAGTCAGACATCCTGGCAACAATTCGGTCAATAATAAACGGAATGGGCAGATTGACCGGCCCCAGCGAACCGGGTCCTGCGCCGATGACATCGCGTATCACCTCTTTATCCGCCATTTTCAGGGGCGAGGCAACCTGGCAGAGTTTTTCTGCCTTGACCGGATTGAGTTCATGGTCTCCCCGAACCAGTAATGCAACCACCGTGGTTTCACACTGGTCTGACGCTTCAACCACCAGTGTCTTGATGGTTTTTTCAATCGGCAAATTGAATCTTTCAACCAGGTCAGCGATCGTTCTCACATCGGGCGTCTCGACCAATACCATTTCCTGTTCGGCAGGGCCACGCTTCGCCTTCGGGGCCACGGCTTCGGCCAGATCGATATTGGCAGCGTACTGGCCATCGCTGGAAAAGGCGATCGCGTCTTCACCCGAATCTGCCAATACATGAAACTCGTGAGAGGTGTCTCCGCCAATACTCCCGGAGTGCGCGGCCACAGCACGATAACGCAACCCCAGGCGATCAAAAATTGTACAATATGTCCCGTACATTACATCGTAGGTTTCCTGTAGTGAAGCTTGGGTTGTATGAAATGAGTAGGCATCTTTCATGATAAATTCACGTCCGCGCATGACACCAAACCGCGGACGGATTTCGTCTCTGAACTTGGTCTGTATCTGATAGAAGTTCATTGGTAATTGACGGTAGCTTCTGATCTCGTTCCTGACCAGCGAGGTAATAACCTCCTCATGAGTCGGTCCAAGACAAAAATCCCGGCCATGGCGGTCCTTCAATCGCAATAATTCAGGGCCATATTCCTGCCATCGACCAGACAATCTCCAGAGTTCTGCCGGCTGGACGCCCGGTAACAACACCTGCTGGGCGCCCGCGCGGTCCATTTCTTCGCGCACGATGGCCTCTACCTTGTTCAATACCCGCATCCCCATAGGCAGCCAACTGTAAATCCCGGCCGCTACCCCGCGAATCAGTCCCGCCCGGAGCATAAGCTTATGAGATATGACCTCTGCGTCGGTGGGCGTTTCCTTGAGGGTTGCCAGTAATAGTTTTGAGGTGCGCATGACTTTTGAACGGATGGACAGCAAGCGTTATTTTTGAGGGGTTATACTTGCATTTAACAATATATGCAAATACTGAGAACCGGTTGGTTTTCTTCAGGCGACGATAAATGACTTGCGAAAAAAGCGCAACCAGTTCAGTCCCATTACTTTTTCGATGTCCTCGCTGGTAAACCCGGCCTGTTCCAGCCCTTGGGCAATATTGCCGAAATGGGTTGAGTTACCAAACCATGCCGGTTGATCGGGCCAACCGGCATTGGATGCCGTCCCTTCGCCATAGTCGGTGACTTTACTCCAGCGACCATTTCGCATCCAGGTTACCACTGAATCCGGCTGGTCCTGGCATAAATCCGAACCAATACCTATGCGGTCAATACCGATTAACGAAGCGGTGTCGGCAACCATGTTACAAAACTCTTGCAGGGTACAATCCGGTCCTCGCTTCAAATGAAACGGATATAAACTGAAACCAAGCATGCCCTCACTCTGCCCGAGCGCCTTGAGCACCGTGTCCGATTTATTGCGCAGGGCCGGTTCAAAAGAGGACGGATTCGCATGGGTAATGGCGATCGGGCGATCAGAAATATCAATTGCTTCGAGGGTGGACCGCTCGGCGCTGTGTGACATGTCTATAACCATGCCAACACGATTCATTTCCCTGATGATCTGCCTCCCAAAGCGGGTAATCCCGGAGTCGTGCAGTTCATAGCAGCCGGTCGCAAGCAGGCTCTGATTGTTATAGCTTAGTTGCATGAAGCGCACACCGAGCTCGTGAAAAATTTCCACCAGTTGATAGTCATCCTCGATAGGTGAGCAATTCTGGAAACCAAATATGACTGCCGTCCGGTCGTTTTTTTCGGCCTCCAGAACAGCCGCTGCACAATCCGCTTTGACAACCAAGTCACCATGTTGCTCGAACAATCTGTTCCATTCGCCGATATTTCTCAGGGTTTCAAGGCAAGTCTCATGGTATGCGATCGTGACATGGACACAATTCAGGCCTCCCTGGCGCATTTGTTCGAAGATTTCTCGACTCCAGTTGGAATACTGCAATCCATCAATGATCAACATGGCCTTAAGCTTTCAGGTAGGTGGTTTTCACCTGGGTATAAAATTCGGCGGCATACTGTCCTTGCTCGCGAGACCCGAAACTGGAGTTCTTCCTGCCACCGAATGGCACATGATAATCGGTTCCCGAGGTCGGCAGGTTGACCATCACGCAGCCTGATTGTGAATGTTTCCTGAAATGACTGGCATGTGAGAGAGACCGGGTGATGATACTGGAAGTCAATCCGAACTCCGTATCATTGGCCAGGTCCAGCGCATGGTCGTAATCATCTGCCTTGATCACGCAGGTGATCGGCCCAAACACTTCATCCTTATTGATTTGCATCGCGTTTTTTCCATTTATGAACAACGCCGGCTTCATATAGTATCCCGGGGTGGATAGTTCAATACGGTCTCCGCCATGAATCAACTCTGCACCTTCTTGCTTGCCAATTGCCAGATATTTCTGGTTTTGATCCAGTTGTGCCTGATCCACAACTGGACCAATGTTGGACCTTTCGTCCAGAGCATGACCGGTGACCAACCGGCTCTCTGGTCACCTGAATTTCTACTCCGGGTCGGACAGAGTCACAGATATCCCCCATTTGCCGCAACACTTCAGCAGCGTAATATGTGAAAAACTGTCCGGCACGATAGACCTCTCCTTTCCCTTCGGGCACGGTCTTGCCCTCTTCCCGGCACAGTAATTCGCCCAACTCTGTGGAACCATCCATCAGGGTCCGGCCTATCGCCATCAGCACGTTGTAACGCTGCTCCAGCCCGCTGTCAGCCCAGATGGCCTGTGCTTTGCGGGCAGCGTCGACAGCCTCCTCAACCTGTGCCGTACTGGCCTGGGAAAACTCACCGACGACATCCCGGGTATCTGACGGGTTTACATCCGGTATGTTGTCGACCCCATCAACCCATCGGCCGTTAATATAATTCCGTGTTTTCATTGCCAAAGGCGCCTGTTGCCTGCAATATCAAGTTATCCTGATGATAACGTGAATATTCGGGATTACAACCTCGACAGCCGCACCCCAGGCGACTCTTGTTACTTTCAGACTATGATTGATGTGTTGAGTTGATTATTGGACTTCCATACCCCACAATCGTCTTCATGAGCACAGTCACACTTTCCCTCGAACAGGTACACCAACTCGCATTTGATACACTCCATGAATCCGGCTGCAACGGTGAAAATGCTGAAGCAGTGGCAGATACAATCACCTCTGCGGAACGGGATATTTGTCATGCCCATGGATTGTTTCGACTTCCCGGATATGTTGCATCACTTAAAAGCGGCAAAGTGAATGGTAATGCGCTACCGAAAGTTGAAAAGCTGGCTGCAAGTGTACTTCGTGTTGACGGCGATGATGGCTATGCGCCTCTGGCACTGAAAACCGCAAGAGATCCGCTGGCAGAGTGTGCCAGGAAGAACGGCATTGCCGCGATGTCCTTGATCAAAATCCATCACTTTGCAGCGCTTTGGGTTGAAATCGAATCCTTGACCGAAAAAGGTCTGGCTGCGATGGCCTTCACTGCTTACACTCCTTCGGTGGCGCCCGCCGGAGGAACAAAGCCTTTTTATGGGACTAATCCCATGGCATTTGGCTGGCCACGACCTGGTGCTCCACCTATGGTCTGGGATCAGGCTACGGCAACCCAGGCACGCGGCGAAGTGATGATCGCTGCCCGCGAAGGGCATGAACTACCCCCAGGTGTGGGTATTGACAAGGATGGTAACCCGACCACCGACCCGAATCAGGTGCTTGTGGGTTCTCTGTTACCGTTTGGCGGATACAAGGGTGCATCAATCGCGTTGATGATTGAACTGCTGGTGGGTCCTTTGATTGGTGAGCGCTGCTTGAACAACAGGGAACTCGATTACCAGGCAATCGCCGTGTGAAAAACCGCAAAATCTCGGCAACCAGGGGGATTACTGTTTCTCAATCCTTGATGGATAAAATTCAACGCCTCCGGGCATAACAACCACTATTCGTGAAAAGAGACACGGCGGCAATCAAATATCAAGGTTTGAAACCGAAAATGCATTTTTCTCGATGAATTCCCTGCGGGGTTCGACGTGGTCTCCCATCAGCGTGGTAAAAGTTTCGTCTGCACCTACAATATCTTCGATAGTGATCTGAAGAAGGCGGCGCACCGCGGGATCCATGGTAGTTTCCCACAACTGTTCGGGATTCATTTCCCCGAGACCTTTGTATCGTTGAATCGAGAGTCCTTTTTTCGCCATTCCCATCATCCATTCCACCGATTTGGAAAAACTGTCAAATTCTCCTTTGCTGTTGCCCCATTCAACTACAAACCCTTTCCCGAACTCCTTTAATCTGGCGCCGTGAGCAATCAGCGAACGGTATTCGGCGCTATTGAAAAGGCTCGCGGGCAGATCAATGGTTTCTTCCAGGCCATATTGCTGTATCGATACAGTCAAGGTCGATATGGTTGAATTCCCGCTCACTGTATAGAGAACGGTGTCGCTATCACCCGCATTCAGCACTATTTCCAGGGTGGCTGCTATTCGGGTTACGCTTTCCCGGTCACCCAGTTCCTGTTCCACAATCGGTCCGATCGATACCAGTGCTTCCAGTATTTCCTGGTTATAACGTCTGGATAGCCGGTCTATGGTTTGAACAGTAGAATTGTTTTGGGTAACCAACCTCTTCAGTTCGGCCCCCTGTATGGTTTTATCCAAGGCATGCAGTTTTGCGTTATCTGCAACAATGCTCATCATGTGATTCGCCATTTCAGAATCATCCTTTATGTAAATCTCCTTTTTCTTGATCTCCAGTTTATATAACGGCGGCTGAGCGATATAGATATATCCTTTTTCTATCAATTCCGGCATTTGTCGGAAAAAGAAGGTGAGTAACAATGTCCGTATGTGCGAACCATCGACGTCCGCGTCAGTCATAACGATGATCCGATGGTAACGTAATTTTGCAACATCGAAATCGTCATTGCCTATTCCGGTTCCAAGGGCAGTGATCAGGGTTGTCACTTCTTCCGAGGCAAGCATCTTGTCAAAGCGCGCCTTTTCTACATTCAGAATTTTACCCTTGAGCGGTAAAATAGCCTGAAACTTCCTGTCTCTGGCCTGTTTCGCGCTTCCTCCCGCCGAATCCCCCTCGACCAGATACAATTCACATAATGCAGGATCCCGTTCCTGACAATCTGACAGTTTTCCGGGCAAACTGCCCAGGTCCAGGGCATTTTTGCGCCGGGTCATTTCCCTGGCTTTTCTCGCAGCCTCCCGAGCACGTGCAGAATTGACAATACGGTTGGCTATGATTTTCGCTTCCCTCGGATTTTCAAGAAGAAAATTGCCAAGCGCTTCGGTTACTATGGACTCGACCGATCCCTTCACCTCGGAAGACACCAGTTTATCCTTTGTCTGGGAGGAAAATTTCGGGTCGGCGACCTTGATCGACAAAACAGCGGTCAAGCCCTCGCGGCAATCATCGCCACTTAAATTTACTTTTTCTTTCTTGGCCAAGCCCAGCTCGGTGACATAACCGTTCAGGGTGCGTGTCATCGCACTCCGAAGTCCTGCCAAATGTGCACCACCATCTGTTTGTGGTATAGTATTGGTATAGCAAAAGGTGTTTTCCTGATATGAGTCATTCCATTGCATCGCGAGATCAACCAGAACTCCTTCCTTTTCACCGGTAGAAGTTAAAACTGTGGGATGCAAGGCAGTTTTATTTTTGTTCAGATGTTGCACAAAAGCAGCGATCCCTCCTTCGTATTCGAATACATCCCTGGCATCCGTGCGCTCGTCGGTGAGTTCTATGCGCACTCCAGAATTAAGAAACGACAGTTCACGTAGTCTTTTCCGCAGAATTTCATAGTGATACTCAACGCTGGAAAAAGTCTCCGTACTGGCTGAAAAGGTGATCGTTGTCCCTGTTTCCCGTGTTTCTCCTGTGACCTCCAGCGGTGACTGAGGTTCACCGTGTATGTACACCTGAGTGTGGGTTTTACCCCCACGGCTAATCCGAAGAACGAGTTTTTCCGACAGTGCATTTACGACAGACACCCCCACACCATGAAGACCACCGGATACCTTATAGGCTTCCTGGTCAAATTTACCACCTGCGTGGAGCACCGTCATAATCACTTCCGCAGCGCTTTTCCCTCCTTCTTCTTCAAGTATACCGGTAGGGATCCCCCTGCCATCATCACTGACGGTAATGGACTCATCGTTGTGTATCACCACTTCGATACGACTGCAATACCCGGCCAATGCTTCGTCTATGGCGTTGTCCACGACTTCAAATACCATGTGATGAAGTCCTGTACCATCATCCGTATCGCCAATATACATACCTGGACGTTTGCGGACGGCATCCAATCCTTTCAGTACCTTGATACTACTGGAATCGTAGTCATTCGACATAGAAAATCAACCTCGAATAAAACCTCAATTTTACCACAGACAGGGCTTCAACTTTATTCGGATGTATTTGGTTCAAATGTTTCACGTGAAACACTTCCGGCCTTTATAGTCGCATTGGCATCACCAACCAGACTGACGGTTCGTCACCTGGCTGTTTCATAATGCAGATCCCTTCATTTCCCTGAATATGTAGTTCAATGTCTTGTGTGGTGATCGCCTTGGCGGCATCTATCAGATAGCTGATGTTATAGCCGGTTCCAACAACAACTCCATCGTAGTCAATTTCGAGCTCTTCCACTGATTCTTCCTTTTCCATATTGCTGGTAACTATTCGCATGTTACCGGGTTCAATCGTAATTTTAACGCCTTTGGCCCGGTCTGTGGTCAATACTGCGGCGCGTGTCAGCGTTTCCAGAAAATCTGACCTTTTTACACTGATTACAATATTAAGTTCGGTATCCAGTACACTTTTGAATTCCGGGAATTTCCCGTCTATCAGTTTAGTGATGAGAACGGGTGCTGAGCGCACAGCAGAATCGGGATTGCTGGCATTTCTTCCAGTCATTTTAAGATGGTTCCTGTTGACCTCAATGGTAAGTTCAGTTTCATCATCACCATCAAGAAAACGGGCAATTTCCATTACTGCCTTCCTGGGAACAATAACCTGTCTTATCTCTTTTGAATCCAATGTGATGTCTGTGCAGGTTTGAGCCAGACGATGTCCGTCCGTCGCAAGCACCTTCAAATTATTATTCTGCATCTCCAGTAAAATACCATTCAGGTAATATCGAACATCCTGAATTCCCATTGCGAAAGATGTTTTTGCCAATATTGTTTTTAACGCCTGTTGGCTGATTTTAAAACGGTCCTCCCAGTTATCTTCAGAAATTCTCGGGAAGAAATCGGCATCCAGAGTATTCAGGGTATACCGGCTCCGGCCGGATGATACAATCATCCGATCTTTATCAAGTTCCATCGATATAATCGCATCTTCAGGTAAGATACGGGTAATATCGAAGATTTTACGAGAAGATAACGTAAATTTACAATCTTCTCCCTGGACTTCATCAATGGTTTCGGAAATTTCCATCTCAAGGTCAGTCCCTACAAGATTGAGTTTTCCTCCTGCCAAACTAAAGTATAGATTTCCCAGTATTGGTAGTGTTTGTCTTCTTTCAACAACACTGCTTACTCGATTGAGGACAGGAAAAAATCTTTTTTTGGAAATATTTATGTTCATGTATTATTTAATAAAATTAATAATTAAGCACTGTGGACATGTGAGTAACGCTAAAAACCGGTGGCAGTTCAATTACTTGTTACCTGTTTTTTATGTGGGTAAATGTTGGAAGGATATTGTAAAACCAATTAACAAAATGTGGGTAAGTCTTTTCCACAATTTAATCCACAGAAAAACAACGGGTATCCACAAAAATGACACATATTTATGCACAGTTTCTTGCAAAACGGGAATTGATACGAAAGACATATAGCCAGGTTTGGGCGACAGAGCCATCATGATTGTACGATCATGGCTAAAGACCCAGCAATCGCAGAAGATTCTGATAATCTTCCCTGACCTTGTTGTCAGTTTCCCTCAGCTCTTTAACTTTTCGACAGGCGTGCAGTACCGTGGTGTGGTCCCTGCCGCCAAATCGATCACCAATTGCCGGCAAGCTCATGTCTGTAAGTTCTCTTGTCAGGACCATGGCTAATTGACGAGGTCTCGCCACCGTCTGGTGACGTTTTTTGGATATCATGTCAGAAACCCGTATCTTGTAATGGGCTGCAACAACTTGCTGGATGTTCTCGATATTGATTTTGTTTTTACGATAAATCAGGATATCCGCCAGCGCCCTTCTTGCCAACTGCAAATCGATACGATGGCCGGTAAAACTGGCGCTTGCGATAATCCGATGCAATGCACCTTCCAGGTCCCGGACATTGGAGTGAACATTACTGGCCACAAAGAAGGCAACGTCACTGGGAAGAGAAATACCTTTCAGCAGCGCTTTCTTTTCCAGAATGGCAACCCGGGTTTCCAGTTCCGGAGGCTCAATAGCCATGGTCAGGCCACTGCCGAATCGGGATATCAGGCGGTCTTCAATATGATCGATCGCGTTGGGGATGCGGTCACTGGTGATAATTATCTGCCGATGGCCTCCCAGCAAGGTGTTGAACGTATGGAAAAACTGTTCCTGAGACTGTGGTTTTTTGGCAAAAAACTGGATGTCGTCAATCAATAATGCATCCAGTGAGCGGTAGTAATCCTTGAAATTAGCCATTGTATTGTTCGTCAGCGCCTTGACCATATCGTTTACAAACAGTTCTGAATGCACATAAATCACCTTGGCTCTGGGGTTTCTTTCGAGGATCAGGTTGCCAGCGGCCTGCATAAGATGGGTTTTACCCAGGCCTACGCCGCCATATATGAACAGGGGATTATAGGCAGTACCAGGGGTTTGGGCCACTTGAAGCGCTGCTGCTCTGGCCAACTGATTGGATTTACCTTCGATATGGGTAGAAAAGACAAAGTCGGAATTCAATGCTCCACTGGAATATGGGGTATTAGAATCCAAACTCTTGCTAATAGAGGTTTGACCCTGACCGGCGCCACGGTTTGAATCGAAAGGGCTTTCCAGACCGTAGCTCCCGATTTCCAATCGAATATCTTTGACTCCCGCATCCATACCCAGAACCACTTTCTTGACTTCCGGGAAAAGATTGAGTTTTACATGGTTCAGAACATAACGATTTGGCGCCAGTAATTTCAGCGTTTTTCTGTCATAAAACACATGCAGCGGGGCTAGCCAGGTGTCCACATCCTCTTCTGACAGGATTTCTCTTAGTTTTTGCAGACAGGGATTCCAGAACTGGGGATTGGTCACTGCTTGTTCTCTGGTTTATTCGATACTTTTCTTCATTTGGCAATTCGACTCTAGTTTATCTTATTGATTTATATAATAATATTAAGATATTTGCTTTCTTTGACGCAAATGAGCGGATTGCCCGGACAGCTTTAGTCTAATCGCAAAAGCTGAATTTATCCACAAAAAGAAAGATTATATTCAATAAAAGTCAAGGCAGTACGTCCTTGCATTCGATGTTTGTTGTCGATATAAAATGTTGCAGTGATATTCACGGACGGGTAGAGTTGCGGCTTGCCAGACAAGATATTAACCAGACGTTCCAGAGGCATCATAAAACATGAAAAACCAGGCAAAAGCCGTAGTTATAGGTGGAGGCATCGTAGGCGCCAGTACACTTTATCATCTGGCGAAAAAGGGATGGACAGATTCCGTGCTGATCGAACGAAAGGAGCTTACCTCAGGTTCGACCTGGCATGCAGCGGGATTACTGCCATTATTCAATATGAGCTATTCGGTGGGGAAGCTGCATCAATACTCGGTTGATTTCTACCAGGAGTTGGAAAAGGAAACAGGATTATCTACAGGATTCAGGCAGGTAAGCAATATTCGGCTGGCCTGTACTGAAGACAGAATGGATGAATATCGGTACTATGCCGGAGTGGGCAAAACCGTAGGGGTGGATATCAGGTTTCTCACCCCCGATGAAGTCAAGCAGGCATGGCCAATGTGTAACATTGAGGGATTGGTCGGCGCCATACAACATCCGCAGGATGGCTATATTCAACCCAACGACCTGACTACAGCTTTTGCCAAAGGCGCCCGTACCCGGGGTGCAGAAATTTATCGGCATACCTGTGTGAACGCGATTGAAAAAGATGGAGAAGGATGGCTGGTTGTCACCGACAAGGGAGAAATTTTCTGCGAGCATGTGATTTCATGCACCGGCAACTTTGCCAGAAAAACCGGGGAAATGGTGGGGCTGGACATTCCTGTGATTCCAGTACAGCATCAGTATATTGTCACTGAGGCCCATCCTGAAATTCTGGCGCGCAAAGCGCAGGGTCTGCCCGAACAGGGCGTGCTCAGGGAATCGGATGCGGGTTACTACCTGAGAGAAGAGGCGGGCGGATTATTGCTCGGACCCTATGAAACAGGTGCCCCGTGCTGCTATGTGGATGGCCCTTCTTCGGATTGTGAAAATGAATTGTTCCAGGAAGATCTTGATCGATTGATCCCCCAAATCGAAGCGTGCATCAATCGCGTCCCTGCGTTTGGGGAAGTAGGTATCAAGCAGGTGTATAACGGTGCAATCGCGTATACCCCGGACGGAAACCCGATTGTCGGGCCAGCCTGGGGGCTGAAAAATTTCTGGCTCAATGAGGGGCACAGCTTTGGTATTACCGCAGCCGGTGGCGCAGGTTGGCAACTGGCGGAGTGGATCGTCGATGGCGAGCCCACAGTCGACATGATGGGGGTGGATCCCAGAAGATACGGACCTTATGCTGCCCGTGGGTATTTGCTTGAGAAAAACGAAGAAGCCTATCGCAATGTGTTTACAAATCATTTTCCTGATGAGGAACGGGCGGCGGCAACACCATTGAAAACCACACCATGTCATGGGCGTATGAAGGCGCTTGGTGCGGTTTTTGGACACGTCTATGGCTGGGAACGGCCGAACTGGTTTGTACCTGGAGACTATGAGTTGCCCGCTGACCAAATCGGCAGCGGTGACGTTTTGCTGGGGCACAACACATCTCCAGCGTTGGAAGATGGACGTGTGGTGGAGCGATTTTCATTTCGCAGGTCGAATTACTTTCCATTTGTAGGGCAGGAATGTCGACATGTCCAGGAAAAGGTGGGTTTGCTGGACATGTCGGCTTTTTCAAAGTTCGCAGTGAGCGGCCCGGCAGCGGCGGACTGGCTGGAAACGCTGGTTTGCAATCGGATACCAAAAGGGATCGGTCGAATCGGCCTTTGCCACATGCTGTCACTGAACGGCGGTGTGCGTGCTGAATTCACCATTTATAAAACCGACCATAACAGATATTACATCGTATCAGCCGGCGCCATGGAGCGCCACGATTGGGACTACCTGACTAAAAACAAACCTTCAGACGGCAGTGTTGATTTGCAGAAAATCACCACCCAGTATGGTGTATTGGTGATTGCAGGGCCCAAATCCCGGGCACTGCTGCAAAAATTGACGGATACGGATTTATCGGATGAGAAATTTAAATGGCTTAGCGGGAAATCGATCAACACAGGCGCCGCACAAGCACAGGCGCTGCGGGTAAATTTTGTCGGTGAACTGGGATTTGAATTACACCACCCGATCGAAATGCAAAACTACATATTTGATGCTGTCATGACGGCAGGAGAAGAATTCGATATAAAACCATTTGGCATTCGCGCTATGGACAGCATGCGGCTGGAAAAATCCTATCGTCTGATCCCGCGGGAAATGTCGATCGAATATTGCGCATTTGAATCGGGACTGGACCGCTTCATTCGATTGGACAAGGACAGCGATTACATTGGGAAACAGGCGCTGATAGAATGGCAGCAACGCGGTTTCAACAATGCCTTTGTAACACTGGAAGTGCATGACATTACCGATGCTGATGCCCGCGGTTCCGAAGCCATCTACCACAAGGGCAAACTGGTCGGTCGAGCGACATCGGGCGGTTATGGTTTCAGAATCGAAAAATCCCTGGCGCTGGGGCTTGTTTCCCCGCAATTCGCCAAAGTCGGCACCGAACTTGCGATAGAAATTCTCGGTAATCTGCATCCAGCCACGGTGATTGAAGAGTCACCTTACGACCCACATAACAAAAAATTGCGATCTTGATATTGAGCGAACCTCTCCGAATTTACTGCGCCCGCTTGTAGTTCAATTTTCCGATGCAATATAACCCGGAACAAAAAATTCAGGTTCCGGTTTACGGGTGTGTAGTTGCTGGTTCCCTGATTATCGCCCTGTGGAGCTATTACATCGATCCGATCATCAATGTGGACGGAGTCCTGTATGTGATGACGGCAAACGCCTTTGCCAACGGCAATTTTCAGGATGGATTTGCTTTTTACAAGTGGCCTGTTTATCCGATGTTACTCGCGGTCATCAGCAAAATCACAACTCTGTCCGCCGAGTCTTCAGCGTTGATATTTAACGCATTAATGCGTGCGGTGGGTGGCATTGCGTTTATTAAAGTCAGCGAAAAACTGGGGGCTGACAAAACGCAACTCTGGCTGGCAGGGTTTATCTATCTGTTTTATCCCGGATTGAACGAAGTTCAGTCAATGATAATGAGGGACATCTCGTATGTAGCCTGTTTCCTGTGGATGGTGGTGTTTTTCTTACGAATCTGCACGCACCCGAATAACCGCGGCCTGATTGCATTTATTCTCACCGGCTTGCTGGCAACTGCTTTCCGTGTCGAAGGAATGATTTATCTCGGTATCATCCTGTTCGGGATTTTGATTTCCGGCAAATATACCCCGGCGTGGCTGACCAGGAAACTGGCAATCGCCGCCGCTCTTGTGATTTTGTCACTATTCCTTTATGTCGCTTTGTACTGGCTGTATGATGGCAGGATATCGGTCGCCCTGCAGTTGATTCCAAGGATATGGCAGCCACCAAAAATAGAGTTGTTGTCCTATATTCATAACCTTGATCCCGGAGTTTTGCGGTCCGTTCTGGAAAAAATATTTTACCCTGCGTTGGTATTGTTGCCTTTTGCGAAAGCGATTTTCAATTTCCTGGAAGTGCTGACACTGGGCTACTTGTTGATCCTGATTGCAGGGTGGTTTGTCAGGCCGTGGATGGATAAACAGGCACCCGGTTTTAAACGGGTGTTGCAGGGCTGGAAAATTGTCGTTGTGATAAATATTCTGATTCTGATAGTTTTCGCGGCGCTCAGATTTCTGTATAACGACCGCTACCCGCTCACTTTGTCGGTGATGACAATGTTGCTGATCCCGTTCGCGATCACTGCGCTTTGCCGCACTACGGCAGGCAGAAGCAGCCGAAAAACAAGGATGATCTGTGTCGCAACCGGTCTTGTGCTGCTGATAAATTCCCTGGAAGGGTTGGACCGGTTCACTTCGAAATACCATCTGCGTGAAGCCGGAACCTGGATCAGGCAACAAACCGGGGGGGACTATCACCAGTTCCGGATATATACCAATGATCGAATTCTCGACTATTATGCCGGGCAGGATGTGTTTCTACCCGGAAAGCTTTATTTTGGCGGGATATCCAACCCCGAGGCCTTGAAGGAAACACAGGATTTCCTTGCAATCCGTGCCGGCAGTAGCGATGTTAATGGATACTACCAACACATTCTTTCTCTGATCGACAAGACTCCCGACGTGACTTTTGAAAACCGCAAAGGGGACAGGGTGGAGATATTTGATTTCAGGAAAAAGGAATCCTGACGCAGACCTGACAGTCCGTATTCATCACGGGGCGACACAGGCCAGCGACTGGTGAATACGCCTGGCGACTTCAGCCAGTTGCTCCTCGGTTATGACAAGAGGGGGCAGCAGGCGAACAACAGTAGGCCCAGCTGGCAACGCTAAAACACGGTGTTGCAACAGGCTCTCAATCACCGGCCGGGCTTTTGATTTAAGCTCGATTCCCACCATCAACCCAAGATTGCGGATTTCCCGCACCGCTGGCAGGGGTTGGCTTTCAAGCTGACTCACAAGATAGCGGCCTTTTTGCCGAGCCTGCCCTGGCAGTTCCTGGTCTTCGATAAACTTGATGGTCGCCAGCGCTGCAGCACAAGCCAGCGGGTTGCCACCAAAAGTAGAGCCATGTTTCGATAGTGCCGGAGAGATACGGTCACTGCACAGCACCGCACCCATCGGGAATCCGCCTGCGATTGCCTTTGCCAGAGTCAGGATATCCGGCTGCACGCCGGAATGCTCGCAGGCAAACATTTTTCCGGTGCGGCCGAATCCGGTCTGCACCTCATCAATGATGAATAATACCCCGTGGGTATCGCAAATTTTCCGTACAGAGCGAAGATACTGATTGTCCGCTGGCCGTACCCCGCCTTCACCCTGGACTACTTCGAGAATAATGGCGGCGGTGTCTTTGTCAACTGCCCGGGCCAGTTTTTCCAGGTTGTTAAATGGCACGAAGCGGTGACCGGGGAGCAGCGGCTCAAACTCGTCCCGATACTTGAATGTTGCACTCAGCGCACCCATCGTGCGCCCGTGAAACCCGCGCATGGCACTGATAAAACCGTTTTTCCCGGTGGTAATGCGAGCGAATTTCAAGGCGGCTTCGATGGCCTCTGTGCCGGAATTGCAGAGGAAAACACGATTGAGTGAGTGAGGGCTGACGGATACCAGTTTTTCCATCAGCTTGCCCCGTATGTCATTGTAGAAAATACCCGGGCATGAAACCAGCGTATCTGCCTGGCGCTTCAATGCGTGCGCGACAACCGGGTTTGCATGACCGATGCTGGCAACACCAATTCCGGCAACACAGTCTATATACTGATTGCCCTGATCATCCCAGACCAGCGCCCCCTGACCGCGCACCAGGGTTACGTTGCGTTTCGGATAGACCTCAAAACCATATTTTTGTTCGAGCAGCATAGTCGTTACGGTTATTCAATCCAGGTGCCGCCACCAGCCAGGGCGTTTATTATCGGTCGCTCAATTCGCCCATCGCAAATTATGATTCTGGTCATCCCATTGTGCACTGTCTTGTTCAGGGCATGCAGCTTTCGCTTCATCCTGCCCTGTGCCTGTTGTTCACGAGCGCCGAGTTCTGATCGATTCAGTTTTCGTATCAGAGAAGCCGGATTGCTGACATCTTCCATCAAACCGGCAGCCTCTATAAGCTGTATTACCGTATCTGCCCCGAGTGCAAGCTGAAGTTGAACGACAATATCATCATTCTCCGAATTGACTGCATTCCCATTTTCGTCGCAAATGGGAATAGTCAGCACGGGAACATAACCGTTGTCCATCAACAGGTTAATGAGTCGGGTATTGATACTTTTCGGCTTGCCGGAGCAGTCTCTTTTCAGCATCTTTCTGCCGTTTTCCATTACCCGGATGCCTTTGTTACGTACTCCCTGGACAAGTCGTCCATCAAGCCCGGTCAGACCTACCGCGTTGACGCCATGCTGCTGGAATAATTCAACCAGGCGTTTATTTCGCAACCCGCTGTACGCCATCAAAATCGCATCGATGGCGTTGTCATCAGAAAAAACACTGCTATAGCCGGAGATGGAGGTCACCACTTTTTTGGTGAATTCCATTTTCTCCACAATGTGATCGCGAACGGCATTTGCTCCGTGAACCACGATAAACGGCTGGTTGAGCGTAGCCAGATCTTTTACGACTTCGGACAGGTTAATCGCCTCACCACCACCAATTTTTATGATAATCATGTAATCCTAAACCAGGTTGATGGTGTAAAGATGGTTATTTGGTATTCTGCGCCAGTGATAATCGCCTGAATCGTAGGGTTGTGAGCAGACAACCCGGACTTCGTTGCAGGTTGTCCTGCACAACTGGAAGTAGTCAGGGTTTTCGGCAAACTGACTGTATATCCGGACGATCCTGGAATCAGCAAGGAAAAAATTCATTGCCCGAACATAACGGGTTCGTCTGTTGATGACCATCACCCCTTGCCGGGTAGCTTCCGAAATATCGCTCGAGTCGAATTTCTTGATCGTGTTGAATATCTTTTCTGCGCCAATTCTGCCCTCGGCCCTTATTCTGACACCGCGCAGTTCGCCATTGAACAGGAAGACCCGACTACCATCATAAAACGGCATGTTGTTTCGAATCGTAATCCCCTCGTTGCGAAAAGCGCTTCTTGCGTGTGCCAGAAACAATGTGGTTTCGGGAAATGAGCGCGTGTCTTCCCAGACTGGCTTGATGCTATGGTGCAAGGACCAGGAACGATCTTCATTCAGCCAGGCACATCCCCAGCCATGTCCCTGGTATTCCGGGCTGTTTTTCGATAATGCCTTGAAGGCATCAAGATGGGGCCCCGGCTCCACCCCCGCCCGGCGTTCAATCAGTAATAACCGGCACACGGAGCAACCCGATTCAGGCCGGGTGCAGCCCGGCGAATCCCAGCGCTGTCTGTTCGGGAAAGCCACACATCAGATTAAATGCCTGAACCGCCTGACCTGATGCGCCTTTCATCAGATTATCGATGGCACTCATTACCACCAGACGATTGCTGTGAGGGTCAATTTCAAACCCGATATCGCAATAGTTGGTTCCGCCCAATAATTTGGGTTCGGGATAGCGATAAATTCCAGTTGCTTCCTTGACGATCCGGATAAAAGGTTCGTCTGCGTAATCCTGCCGATATATTTTCCATATTTCTTTCTCCGTCATCGGCCGCTTCAGAAAAACATGGCATGTGGCCAGTATGCCACGGACCATTTCAATGGCGGTGGCGGACAAGGATATATCCGTGCACTGTCCCAGCTCCTGAAGTATTTCCGGGATGTGGCGATGCCCGGTCGGTTTGTATGACCTCACTGCACCGGATCGTTCAGGGTGGTGACTGGCTTCAGATATGCTATTGCCCCCTTCGCTGGAACCAACCTTGACCTCGATCACGGCCCCGGTTGCGAGGCCGCGTTTGAAAACAGGGAGCAATCCGAGCAAGGCAGCGGTCGCATTGCATCCGGCGCCTGTAACCAGGGAGGCGTTGCGGATGACGTGCCGATTTATCTCCGGGATGCCATATACGAATTGGCTTAGATGGTCAGGGCAACAATGGTCGCGTCCGTACCATGCACTATAAACCTGTGCATCATGTAATCGGAAATCACCACTCAGATCGATTATTTTCGGCGCCAGGGATTTGAAATACTCAATTTTCCGCATGGCATGACCATGCGGCAGACTCAGAAACAACAGATCGCATTGATCAAGATCAGCAAGTGAACAAAACGAGAGGGTGGTTATTTTACGCAGGTTCGGATGAACCCGGCTCACCTTCTTTCCTGCAAACCGCTCCGACGTGACCTGATGCAGGTCGGCGCCTGGGTGGTCAAGCAATAATCTGACCAACTCTCCGCCAGCGTAACCACTGCCACCTGCAATCGAAACCCGAACGGAGGAGGTGTCGTTTTGCATGGTATGCGGGGTCAACCGTCAGCACAGGAAATGACATGATCAACGACCTTGTCCGGAATATTGACGCCAGTGGTCTCAATGCTGTTTCGAAATTCCATGGTGTAGTTTACTTCATTGACCAGATAGCCGTCTTTGGATTCAAACAGGTCGACAGCCAATACGCCGCCGCCGACCGCATTCGCCGCCTGCAGGCAGAGCTCGCCAAGTTCAGGGGTGACCGGGCAACGACTGGCAATCGCTCCACGGGCGGTATTTGTGATCCAATGCACGGAACTGCGGTATATCGCGGCGATACAATCGTCACCTACGACAAACGCACGAATGTCTCTGCCTTTTTTGTCGACATATTTTTGTATGAAAAATATGGAATGATGATAGCTGCCAAGAACGGTTTTGTGCTCGAGAATGGCTTCCGCAGCGTCCCGGTCGTTTACCTTGGACAACAATCTTCCCCAGGAACCCACAGCGGGCTTCAGTACCACCGGATAACCGAGTTC
This sequence comes from Arenicellales bacterium, assembly GCA_963663315.1. Lineage (GTDB taxonomy): Bacteria > Pseudomonadota > Gammaproteobacteria > Arenicellales > Poriferihabitantaceae. The sequence continues at coordinate 2,309,379 of OY760176.1, forward strand.
CTCGATGGCTTCGAGGGCAGACTCGATTGTGAACGCAATTCTCAAATCAGGTTGCGCAACACGATGATCCTGCAATGCCACCGCAGTGAGGGTCTTGTCACCACAGGTCAGGGAAACCTCATAGTTGTTTACGCAGGGGATCCCGAGACTCTGATACAGTCTGAGCGCATGAAGTGCCCGCGAGTGATTGATGCTTCGTTCAACAATCACATCGACTTCGGGCCGATGTATCAAATCGAAAAAAAGCTGACGGTCATCCATCATCGCCAGATTGACATTCTGGCGCTTGTTGAATTCGCCGATCAGAAGTTTTTCCTCTTTTCTGACCAGCGAATGCAGGAATCCGACGGTTATTGACCCCAATCTTCCTCTGCCTCTGGAGCTTCTACAAGTTCTACCGGCTCCAGTGAGGTGACTTCGAGTTCCGACCCGCAATCATCGCATTCAAGCAACTCACCTGTTACAACATCATCTGCCAGGCTGATATCGCCACCGCATACAGGGCATTCGCACATAATAATTTCCAGGAACAATAAATTAAAATAATAACTTGAATCCGGCCAGCAGCGCTATCGCTGACAAAGAGGCACATTGTACGCAAGAAACAGAAATTGACAACTGCCCGCATTACCTCCCGATCAGGGAAATCATCGGACCTGGTAATTAGAATTAGTTGACAAAAACCATTAGAATCGCTGTTTTATACCAGCTTTTAACCCGATCACATGACAATTCAATCTGATTTATCTAAATACGGCATAAAAAACACCACGGAAATCGTCTGCAACCCGGACTACGAGATGCTTTTCGAAGAAGAAACCCGAGCGGATTTAAACGGCTATGCGAGGGGTAAACTTACCGAAAGCGGCGCCATATCTGTCGATACCGGAATATTTACAGGGCGGTCACCCAACGACAAATACATTGTGCGCGATAATGTGACACGGGATTCTTTCTGGTGGGCTGATCAGGGTGAAAATGACAATAAACCCTTGTCACAAGAGAACTGGGAAATCCTCAGAAACATTGTCGCCGAGCAGTTGTCATGCAAACGGCTGTTCGTTGTGGATGCTTTTTGTGGTGCAAATCCGGGCAGCCGCCTTGCAGTGAGATTTATCGTGGAAGTGGCCTGGCAGGCCCACTTTGTAAAAAACATGTTTATCCGGCCAGAGCCGGACGAGCTTGAAGACTTTGACCCCGATTTCGTTGTGCTCAATGGCGCCAAGGCTACGAACCCGGACTGGCCGAAGATGGGGCTGAACTCGGAGAATTTTATCGCATTCAATCTAACTGAAAAAATGCAGATTATTGGCGGCACCTGGTATGGCGGCGAAATGAAAAAGGGCATGTTTTCGATGATGAATTATCTGCTTCCCCTGCGCGGCATGGCATCGATGCATTGTTCTGCCAATGTCTCCGATCAAGGTGAAACAGCCATCTTTTTCGGATTGTCGGGGACAGGTAAAACCACCTTGTCTACCGACTCCCGGCGCAAATTGATTGGTGATGATGAACATGGCTGGGATGATGATGGCATTTTCAATTTCGAAGGCGGCTGCTATGCCAAAACTATCGGATTGAAAGAAGAATCTGAGCCCGATATTTACCGCGCCATACGCCGGGATGCATTACTTGAAAATGTGACGGTTCTGCCGGATGGCACGATTGACTTTGAGGATGATTTAAAAACACAAAATGCCCGTGTTTCCTATCCAATTTACCATATAGCCAATATTGTCAGACCGGTATCGAAGGGAGGGCATGCGACTAAGGTGATCTTTCTTTCTGCCGACGCCTTCGGAGTGTTGCCACCGGTATCGAGATTAACCCCTGAGCAGACTAAATATCATTTCCTGTCTGGTTTTACGGCCAAGCTGGCAGGCACGGAAAGAGGTGTGGATGAGCCGACACCGACCTTCTCTGCCTGTTTCGGCGCGGCATTTTTAAGTCTGCATCCAACCCGGTATGCTGAGGAACTGGTCAGAAAAATGGAGGCATCGAATGCCCGCGCGTATCTGGTCAACACAGGCTGGAATGGCAGCGGCAACAGAATTTCGATAAAGGCCACCCGGGCGATCATTAACGCCATATTGAATGGCGATATGGAGAAAGCCACATTCACTACGATTCCCCTCTTTGATTTATCAATTCCTGATGTCCTGGAAGGGGTTGATGGAAATATTCTGGACCCAAGAAACACGTATACCGACCCGACCGAGTGGGTTAGAAAGGCAAGGTCGCTGGCTGCTTTGTTTATCGAAAATTTCAGAAAATTCGAAGATATCGATGAGGACAAATCCCTGGTAGCGGCAGGCCCCGTGTTGTGATAATACAACCGAAATCCATCGGCCCTTATAATTGTATACATTTATCCGGCCATCAAAGGCCATGGTGACCATCAACCATCGATATGAAAACCAGAACCCTGAAGAAAGTAGCCCAAATCAACCTTTGCCAGCTACCTGCTGGAGAAGAGTTGCATTCCTGGTCTGCTTGACAATAGCGACCAGCGCCATGAGTGACCAGTCAATCAAAGCCGCTCGTACGGCATACGCTGAAGGCCGATTTATCGAGGCCGCCGAACTCGCTGAAGCCCTCGAAACCTCCGAAGGATATGCCCTGGCAGCCAAATCTCTGGCAGTATACACCTACCACATAGCCGAAGACGGCAGGAAGCAGACTTTGTTTGATCGCGCCAGGTTGCTGGCAGAAGAGGCGATCCGGCTGGACGCGACCAACCCGGATGCGCATATCCAACTGGCGCATGTCTTGGGCCGATACACGCAGACAGTCGGTACGCTGGAAGCGGTCAGTAAAGGGTATCCGAAGAGGGTGCGTAAGGCGCTTGAGAACACACTTCGGCTGAATCCGGAAATAGCGGATGGTCATTTGAGTCTGGCTACCTGGCATACGGAAGCCGTAGTCAGTGGAGGATTTATGGCCAAAGTGCTTTATGGCGCTTCTAAAAAGGACGCACTTACACACTACGAGAAAGCGCTCAAGCTTGCGCCTGGCGAGAAAGTGACGCTCGTTGAATTTGCCTTCGGTCTGTTGCTGCTGGACGACACTGCAAACCGCAATCAGGCCCGCAATCTGCTAATCCATGCGATCAAATTGCCGTCAAAGGATGCACATGATCGTATTTTTCACCAAAAGGCGGTTGAGCGACTGGCGTCTCTCAACATCCAAAAACCAAAGTGGACGAAATAAAGTTTATCTGGACCGACAGACAATACCGGGTGAGTCAAATACAATCGCACTCGACCTCTGGTTGCAATGCATTCTGGCGCGGTATACAATAATTTTCGCTGATCAACACCAGGCAGGAGACAGGCTGATATGAGGATGTTTGCCTCGAACAAGCCGCCAAACAATGATTTGGCCTACCAGACGGAAATTCTGCAAGGTGTCTCCCGTACTTTTGCGCTCACTATTCCACAGCTTCCCTGTCCGTTGTGCGATGTGGTAGGCAATGCCTATCTCCTGTGCCGAATCACGGATACTATTGAAGATGAGCCAGCGCTGTCCGTAGCGCAGAAACAGGCTTTCCTGGAACGGTTTGTCGAAGTCGTCGCTGGCCGCGAAGAGGCAGAGTCCTTCGCCTTCGAACTCAGTGCGTTACTATCGTCTTCGACTACCGCAAGCGAGCGCGACCTGATTGCTAATACTGCCCGGGTCATTCGTATCACCAGCGGATTTAGCGTCGCCCAGCGCGGTGCGCTGGAACGTTGCGTGAGAACCATGTCGCGTGGCATGACGGAGTTTCAGCAAAACGCAACACTTGATGGCGTGAGTGATCTTTCTGAACTTGATCGTTATTGCTACTATGTTGCTGGCGTGGTCGGCGAGATGCTGACCGAGCTGTTCTGCGACTATTCCACCGAAATCAGCGAGCGGCGTAAGGACTTGCTGGAATTGTCGGTTTCCTTCGGACAGGGGTTGCAGATGACAAATATTCTTAAGGATATGTGGGATGACCGTCGACGCGGGGCGTGTTGGCTGCCACGGGATATCTTCCTTGCGTCCGGCATCAATCTGGGTACCCTGTCAGCCGGGCAGGCCGACCCTGGTTTTCTCAAAGGGATATCCGAACTGGTGGCCATTACCCACCACCATCTGACCAATGCGTTACGCTTCATCATGCTCATCCCTGCCTGTGAAACCGGTATCCGTCGGCACTGTCTGTGGGCGCTCGGGATGGCTGTTCTTACCCTGCGCCGGATTTACGCGACAGCGGTATTCAGGAGCGGTCAGGAAGTGAAGATATCGCGTCGCAGCGTGTGGGCAGTGACCGTGGTCACCAGCGTTGTGGTGCGCTCGAATCTGGCTTTGAAATTTCTGTTCAAGGCGCTGACCCGAGGTCTTCCCGGCACTGAAGTCAGGCCTCTTGAGCAGGCACGGTTGTGAGCCGATGTGCGGGGTAGGGCATCTATGAATACTTTGAAGTCCGGGCATGGGCGCCATTGCCAGTGGGTCGCGTTTGGTAGTAGAGTCTGATTGTATGAAAGCGAACAAACAAAACTGTGGCGGCAAGGGGATAAAGAAGAAAACGATGCGAGTTATTTTAGCCCAGCCCAGAGGATTCTGTGCCGGGGTTGGCCGTGCCATCAAGATTGTTGAGGAAGCGCTGACTATTTACAAGTCTCCGGTCTACGTGCGCCATGAGATTGTTCATAACCAACGGGTTGTGGAAAACCTGCAAGCGCAAGGGGTTCATTTTGTGGAAGAGATTGAACAGATTCCTGACGAGGCGATTGCCGTGTTCAGCGCCCACGGTGTTTCGAAGGAAGTTGAGCGTGCCGCGTCGGCGCGGGGCCTGCATCCGATCGATGCGACCTGCCCACTGGTCTCGAAGGTGCACAGGGAAGGCCAGCGCTATGCGTCGAAAGGCTATGAAATCATCCTGATTGGTCACCGGAACCATCCTGAGGTTGAAGGCACCCTGGGCCAGATTGTGGGGAAGGTTTTTCTGATCAGTGATGTCAAAGATGTGGAAACGCTGCAGATACGCGACCCTGAAAAAGTGGCATACATTACTCAGACCACATTGTCGGTTGATGATACCCGGGAGGTGATCGAGGCATTGCGACAACGTTTTCCGAAGATTGCCGGGCCGGACATCAAGGACATTTGCTATGCGACCCAGAACCGCCAGGCGGCGGTGCGTGCGCTGGCCGCCCAGGTTGACCTGATGCTGGTGGTGGGTGCACGGAACAGTTCCAACTCCAATCGCCTGTGCGAAGTCGGCAATAACAGCGGGGTGCCGAGCTACCTGGTAGAGGATCCATCGAAAATTGATCCTGGGTGGCTGAACGGATGCGAGGCGGTTGGCATTACTGCTGGCGCTTCGACTCCGGAGGAACTGGTGGCGAACCTGATCGAGAAATTACGAGAGTACGCTGATCTGGAAATCTCGACGATGGATGGCATTGTAGAGAATGTACACTTTACCCTTCCTCCCTCTTTGCAGTCAGCAGAAGGTACCAGGCGATAGCATCTGGACCTGCTTCCGCATTAACGTACCCGTTTCAACCCGGTTTGGGTAAAGTCCCGTTCGTCGAGGTCGGTCCGGTACCGATTGTCCGTCCATATCATGACGGTGCCTTTCCCCGTGAGGTGATTGGTCATCGACATTTCGTCCGCCTGCCAGTAGCGATCCAGATATTGCTTGAATCCGTCGGCGGTAAGTGTCTTCAGATGCGCACCCCTGCGGTCGTAGGCTGGCCATGGCGGCCGGTTTCCTGGCCGCAAACGGGATTGTCCAGGCTTACGATGAGCCCTTTGGGATCGGGGTCGGCCTCCGGGGCGCGGACCCCGAGGTCGCCTATGGTGTCGCATTCTCGATAGCGGCGGCGGAAGCTTTCCAGCAGCCCTTCCTGTTTGAACGCATTGCTTTCCTCGTACGATGCAGGCATGGGCCATGAGCGCTTCTCGTCTGGCGGTTTTAACCCCGACCGCTGGTATGTGTCAGCAGGAGTTCGAAAGAAAACCGGCGTACGGACCCTGTCCCTTGAATGACACTTCGGCCGCATCGAAGAGCACGATGAGGTTTCCGCGGCTCTGGGTATCCAATACGATATAGCGCGGGGGCTGTCCGGGAACCTGGGCGTTAACTACACCAAAGCCGAAGCGGTAATGGATGGAACACGGTTCGTGGATACCCGGGAGACAAGGATCATTCTTTCGGTTCGCTACAGCTTCTAAGGCGACTCGCAACCGCAGCATCACGTTGCAGCTGGAGTCTCCCAGGCTGGATTACCTACGGTAACCACAGTCGTGTTTCAGATGGCTTGGCGGTGTCTCAGGAAGTAGCACGTAATCCGTCCGGTTTCGACAGGCATTGATGCATTACAATAAAATGCCTGAAACATGCCTCTTGGAAGCCGCCTTGGAAGAACTGCAGGAAAAACTGAATGAAGGTTGCCGGCAAATGGGTATCTGGATCAGCATGGCTCAACAGCAACAATTACTGGATCACATCGCTCTGGTCGCAAAATGGAACAGGCGTCTGAATCTGACCGCGATCACCGATGGCGGCGACATGGTTGTCAATCATATACTGGATTCGCTGAGCGTCATACCTTATATAAATGGGGTCAGGATACTCGATATTGGCACTGGCGCAGGATTCCCCGGGGTTCCACTGGCCATTGTTGACCCGACAATTGAGATAACATTGCTGGATAGTCGGGGAAAGCGGATCGAATTTTTGCGATATGCCTGCCATAGCCTTAAACTTGACAACATATCACTGCAAAAAAGTCGGGTGGAAGATTATCGGCCACAACAAAATTTTGATACGCTTGTAGCCCGTGCATTTTCATCGCTGGCCAGACTTGTGGAACTGACCGGACGATGCCGGTCTCAAGGCGTTCGTCTGCTCGCGCTCAAGGGGAAATATCCGGATGGTGAGATTGCAGAATTATCCAGAGAAGTCAGAACACGCGTTACGATTGAAAAAATCGATATTCCCTGGATGGATGCCCACAGGCATATCGTCATATTCGAATTTTAAATTGACCAGAATCATCGCTATCACAAACCAGAAGGGCGGGGTGGGCAAAACCACGACTGCAATCAATCTGGCATCGTCGCTCAACCACGCAAAGAGCCGTGTGTTGCTGGTGGACATGGACCCACAAGGCAATGCTACAGTGGGATGCGGTATTGCCATGCGAGAGTTGGAAAACAGTGTCTACGAAGTATTGGTCGACGATTGTGATATTGATGATGCGCTGACCGTTACCGAATACGGGTTCAGGATCCTGCCTTCACATCCTGACCTTTCGGGCGCCCAGGTTGAGCTGGCGGAGCATGAACAACGCGACTACAAGTTGAAAAATGCCCTCGCCGACACCGTCCATAATTTTGATGTGGTGTTGATTGATTGCGCACCGGCGTTGAATGTCCTGACTGTGAACTCATTGACCGCAGCCAGCGAGGTGCTGATTCCCGTGCAATGTGAATATTATGCTCTGGAAGGGTTGACCAGTCTGGTTGAGACCATCGCACGGGTCAAGGAGAGACTGAACCCCGGGCTGGAAATCCTGGGTCTGTTTCGCACAATGTATGATGGCCGAAACAATCTGGGCATAGAGGTCTCAGAGCAACTGGCGGAACATTTCCCCGAAAAACTGTTTCGCACGATTATTCCCCGCAATGTGCGATTGGCAGAAGCCCCGAGTCATGGCAAACCGGTGTTGGAATATGATCGCGGCTGCTCCGGGGCGCGGGCCTATACGGCGCTGGCGTGCGAGTTGTTGAGACGCAGGGCAAATCAGACGCCAGCGGATGTGATGTGATGTTGACGCCGGCCAGAGTGAACGACAAATGGTGAAGAAAAAAACCAGACTGGGTCGGGGTCTCGGTGCATTGCTTGGAGATGTGCAAGCGGCGACTTATATACGACCATCCTCCGCAGCCGACAAAAGTGGCAGGAATGATGCGCCGGCAAGTGCCGACAGAAGCCAAACCGGGTTTCGCGAAATCCCGATAGAGCAGTTACAACGGGGCCAATACCAGCCCCGGATTCGAATCGACAAGGCGGCCCTGGTTGAATTAGGAAATTCGATCAGGGCGCAGGGTGTGCTGCAGCCGCTCCTGGTCAGACCCGCAGGTACAGACCGCTATGAAATAATTGCAGGGGAGCGTCGCTGGCGTGGGGCACAGTTGGCCGGATTGCAGACCGTGCCCGCTGTCATTCGTGAGATTGAAGACAGGACCGCGATGGCGGTGGGATTGATCGAAAACATTCAGCGGGAGGATCTTAACGCGGTTGAGCAGGCCAGAGGCTATCATCGACTGCTTGACGAGTTCGGACTCACTCACCGGGAAGCCTCTGACGTGGTCGGATGCTCGCGTACCACGATCACCAATTTACTCCGGTTGTTGTCACTGCACCCGGATGTACAAAAGATGCTCGAAGAAGGGCAACTGGACATGGGGCACGCCCGCGCCCTGTTGGGGTTGGCCGAAGCAGATCAACCCCAGGCTGCGAAAATGGTTCTGAATAAAAAGCTTTCGGTTCGACAAACCGAGCGGCTGGTAAAATCAATAAACCGGCCCGCTGCTCCCACAAATGCTGAAGTAGAGCAATCCACCGTTGACATCAGACTTCTGGAAGACGATTTGTCGAAAAAACTGGGTGCAAAAGTCGATTTACAGCATGGCGCGAAGAAGGGCAAGCTGATTATTCACTACCATTCCCTGGATGAACTGGATGGAATTCTGGAAAGGATAAAGTAGTAGAGAACGATGACTGTTGACTTCAGAGAACCGATATTATGGCGGGAGCGCCCTGCCCTTGGTTATATACCCACCTTAATTCGCCACAAAACAAGATAAGAAAAAGAGTCAGCGGGAACAATATTTCAGTTTATTTGGTCAGGATTGTATAGTAAGTCCCTAATTTTTCACTGTTAAGTTGATACTCCGGGGAGATACTCTTATAATCTTCAGCCTGTCGCCTCTCAGCATATCCCGATTCTTTATTGAGAGTACGTAAGGCGAAATTGATGCGCAAACGCTCTATAGGGAAGGGTGAAGCACAAACCCTGCTACAAGATCTCAAACGGGTTTTGGTATTACAAAGTATTACCATGGCCATGCTGTTGCTTGTGATTGCAATATGGCTGGTAGTCAGGGTTGGAGATGCAACACAAACTGCCAATGTCTGGTCCAGCCTTGGGGCGGCATTTTATGGGGCAATGCTGGCTTTAACAGGTACAATCCTGAGCGCCAGAAGCGTAATGCGTGGATTTGGTCAGGGTAGCGATCAAACAGGCGGGTTTGCAATGGTATCGATTTATGCCGGGTTGCTGAACAAGCTGGTGATAGTCGGTGGTGGAATTGCTTTTGGGCTGATTTACCTGGGGTTTCAACCGATCTATGTGGTGACAGGTTATATGGTGGTACAAATAGCAGGCGCCGGTGTATTGATCAGGCGAAGAAACCGGTTTGATGAGAGATGAAGACTCAAATCCGGGTAGTTGGCAACAGTTAAGCGAATAGAAAATCAGATGGCATCGTCAGGAACCGTTACTTCGACTGAATTTATTCGGCATCATTTGACCAATCTGACCTTCGGGCGGCATGCTGACGGTTCGTGGGGTATGGCTGAGAACGGCGCTCAGGCGGCTGAAATGGGGGTTATGGCAGTCCATGTCGATAGCCTTTTCTGGTCGTTTGCGCTGGGGGTGTTGTTTTTGGCGGTTTTCCGCAGGGTGGCAAACAGGGTAACGGCCAGCGAACCGGGAATGTTGCAGAACTTTTGCGAATGGATTGTTGAATTTATAGATGGTAACGTGCGTGGCTCGTTCAACGCGAAAAATGATCTGGTTGCGCCGATGGCGTTAACTCTGTTCTGCTGGGTCTTTCTGATGAACCTGATGGATCTGGTTCCGGTAGAGGTGATCCCGAGATTTCTTGAGTTGTTTGGCATTCATTTCCAGAAAGTGGTGCCAACCACGGACCCCAATATAACCTTTGGCCTCGCCTTGAGCATCTTTTCGATGATGATTTACTACAGTATCAAGGTCAAGGGCGCGGCTGGATTTGCGGCAGAATTGACCATGCATCCGTTTCAAGCAAAAAACCCGATTTTGAAACTGTTGTTCATTCCGGTGAATTTTTTCCTTGAGTTCGTCAGTATGATTTCCAAACCAATTTCTCACTCGCTGCGGCTGTTCGGTAACATGTATGCAGGCGAGATGATCTTTATTCTGATTTCATTGATGTTCGGCGCTGGCATCACCCTGACCTTGTTCGGGGGTGTTCTGCAGTTTATCTGGGCGGTTTTCCACATCCTGGTTATTACCCTGCAAGCCTTTATTTTCATGGTATTGACCATTGTGTATATGGACATGGCTCATCAACATCATTAAGACCGGTACTCTTTATTAACTTCAATCCAACTAATATTTTCGGAGATCGAGATGGAACAAGCACTTCTTTACATCGCTGGCGGGATCATGATGGGTCTGGGCGCCTTGGGCGCTGCCGTCGGCATCGGTATTCTCGGGGGCCGCTTTCTTGAAGGCGCTGCCCGTCAACCGGAGTTGATTCCGATGCTGCGTACCCAGTTCTTCATCGTCATGGGTCTGGTTGATGCGGTGCCCATGATTGCAGTGGGCATTGCGATGTATGTTCTTTTTGCGGTTGCATGACCATGAATCCTGTTTATTCTTGACGCAATACGATTATTAACGCAATAACATGAGGCTTAAGCGAGATGAATCTTAATCTCACACTAGCTTTCCAGGTGCTGTTTTTTATTGGCTTTGTCTGGTTTAGCAAGAAGTTTGTCTGGACACCGATCATTGGCGCACTCAATGAACGAAAAACCCGGATTGCCGATGGCCTTGCCGCTGCCGAAAAAGGCCAGATGGCAGAAGCCGAAGGACATAAAGAGGCCGGGAAAGTGATACTGGAAGCCAAAAATCAAGCTAACGGGATTATTGGCAAAGCGGAAAAGCGGGGCACTGAACTGATTGATGAAGCCAGGAGTGGAGCCAGGCAGGAAAGCGAACGCATCATGAATGCGGCAAGGGCTGAAATTGACACCGAATTGAACAAGGCGAAGGATGTCCTGCGCGGTCAGGTGAGTCAGCTTGCGGTGATCGGGGCGCAAAAAATTCTCGGCAGGGAAGTGGATGCCAAAGACCATGCAGACATACTGGATGATCTGGTCGCGAAGCTTTAATACCCGAACAAAAATATATCATGCCTGCTCAAAGTAATGTTGCCAGACCCTATGCCGAGGCCCTGTTCGAACTGGCCCTGGAACACGATGCATTATCTGACTGGGATGATCAGTTACAGCTGTTGGCAATGGTGGCAGGCGATCCGGTGATGGCTGATTTGACCAATGATCCCCATATATCATCGGAGCAACTGTCTGATTTGATTATCGATGTATGTGGTGGCAACCTGAATCAGGGAGGGAAAAATCTGGTCAGGCTGCTGGTCAGGAATAATCGGGTCAATGCGGTCAGTGATATTGCACAGGCGTATGCGGTCCGCAGGGCGGATGCCGAAAAGGTGATTGTGGCACAAATGACGACCGCGGCTCCGATTGACGAAAGACAGCAGAAACAATTTGCTGAGGCGTTGCAGTCAAAACTGGGGAGAAGTGTCAATCTTGAATATGAAGTCGATGAAGAACTCATCGGTGGTGCGGTGATCCGGGCCGGAGACATGGTAATAGACGGTTCGGTCAAAGCACAACTTGAACAACTTGCGGGTGCTTTGGGTACCTGATTCGTTACGGATCAGGCCTGGAATACTTTAATCAGAGGAAAATGTAAAAATGTCCATTCAATTGAATCCGTCTGAAATCAGCGAACTGATTAAAGATCGAATCAAAAACTTCGAAGCTGATACCGAAGCGCGTACGGAAGGAACGATTGTCATGTTGACTGACGGCATCGCCCGCATCCATGGTCTGAGCGAGGCGATGCAGGGTGAGATGCTTGAATTCCCCGGAAATACCTTTGGTCTTGCCCTGAATCTTCAGCAGGACTCGGTGGGCGCGGTTGTGCTCGGTGATTACAAGCATCTTTCGGAAGGTGACACGGTAAAATGCACCGGCCGGATTCTTGAAGTTCCGACCGGGGAGGCATTGCTCGGACGGGTGGTCGATTCTCTGGGCCGTCCGATTGACGGCAAGGGGCCGATCGAAAATACGATATCGTCACCGATTGAAAAGATAGCCCCCGGGGTTATCGCCCGGCAGTCGGTTGATCAGCCGGTGCAGATCGGCCTGAAGTCCATTGATTCCATGGTGCCGATTGGCCGGGGTCAGCGCGAACTGATCATCGGCGACCGCCAGACAGGCAAAACCGCGGTGACCATTGATGCCATCATTAACCAGAAAGATACTGATGTGAAATGTATCTATGTTGCGATTGGCCAGAAAGCGTCCAGTATTGCCGGTGTTGTACACAAACTCGAAGAGCATGGCGCAATGGAACACACTATCGTGGTTGCCGCATCGGCATCCAATTCGGCTGCGGAGCAGTTCATAGCGCCTTATTCCGGTTGCTCTATGGGCGAGTACTTCCGTGACAAGGGCGAAGATGCACTGATCATTTATGATGATCTGACCAAACAGGCATGGGCCTACAGACAGGTTTCGCTGTTGCTGAGACGTCCTCCGGGGCGGGAAGCCTATCCGGGTGACGTATTTTATCTGCACTCGCGTTTGCTGGAACGGGCAGCCAGAATCAATGCCAAGGAAGTGGAAAAGCTGACCGGCGGTGAGGTAAAGGGCCGAACCGGTTCGCTGACCGCAATACCGATTATCGAAACCCAGGCAGGCGACGTTTCCGCCTTTGTGCCGACCAATGTAATCTCCATTACCGATGGACAGATATTTTTGGAAACCGGCCTGTTCAACGCCGGTATGCGCCCGGCAATCAACGCCGGTTTGTCGGTATCACGGGTGGGTGGCGCCGCCCAAACCGGCATCATCAAGAAGCTCGGCGGGGGTATTCGACTGGCGCTGGCGCAGTATCGTGAACTCGAAGCCTTCTCACAATTTGCATCGGATCTCGACGAAGCTACGCGCAGGCAGCTCGAACGGGGCGAACGCGTTATGGAAATGATGAAACAAGGCCAGTATACGCCGATGTCGGTCGCGGAAATGGCGCTTTCATTGTTTGCCGTCAACCAGGGTCATCTTGATGATGTCGCCGTTGGCGATATCGTTGCCTTCGAGGGCGCGATGCAGGCTTATGTCAAATCAATCCACAGCGACCTGATTGAGGAAATAAATCGGGACAATGCTTATTCCGATGAAATCGCGGACAGACTCAGTGCTGCGATTGAAGATTTCAAGACAAACGGCAGTTGGTAATCACGTTACCTTAACAGTAGCATTAACGGGAGTTTGTAATGGCCAACACCAAGGAAATACGAAACCAGATCAAGAGCATCGGCAGTACCCGCAAGATTACCAAGGCGATGGAAATGGTTGCTGCGAGTAAAATGCGTCGTGCCAAGAATCGCATGAATGAGGCGCGTCCTTACGCGGATAAAATGCGCAGTGTCGTCTCCCATCTGGCAAATGCGCATCCTGAATACAGGCATCCTTTTGTGGTTAATCGTGAAGAAGCCAAGACGGTCGGTTTTATTGTCATCTCCAGTGACAGGGGTTTGTGCGGTGGTCTGAATGTCAACGTTTTTCGCAAGGCAGCGAGCGCCATGGCAGAATGGCATGACAAAGGTGCGCAGATCAAGGTTTGCGTTATCGGAAAAAAAGCCAGCGCCTTTTTCAGGCGATATAACGCGGAAGTGATGAGCGAAGCTACGAATCTCGGCGATGCACCTGAACTGAGTACGCTGATTGGTGCGATCAAGGTACTGATGGATGGCTATCTGGACGGCAATATAGATCGGGTGTTTGTGGTCGGCAACGAATTTGTAAACACCATGACCCAGTCTCCCAATGTCGAGCAGTTGATCCCGATTGTGGCAAGCGAAGAGCAGGAACTCAAACATTACTGGGACTATATTTACGAACCGGACTCAAAAGAAGTGATAGATTTTCTGATGTCGCGTTATATCGAGTCGCTGGTTTATCAGTCTGTGGCGGAAAATTCTGCCTGCGAACAGGCGGCAAGAATGGTGGCGATGAAAGCAGCCACGGATAATGCAGGGAACCTGATTGATGATTTGCAGTTGGTCTATAACAAGGCCAGGCAAGCGGCAATTACCCAGGAGTTGTCAGAAATTGTGGGTGGTGCAGCGGCGGTCTGACCGCAGGCCCGGGTGATTCTGGCACTGAAGTACAAGAAATTGAAATATTAATAGAGGGCTTTTCGAACCATGAGTTCAGGAAATATCGTAGAAATCATCGGCGCGGTGGTAGATGTCCAGTTCCCCCGTAACACAGTACCAAAAATATATGACGCGCTGAAAATAGATGAAGCAGGTCTGACCCTGGAAGTTCAGCAGCAAATGGGAGACGGCGTGGTGCGATGTATCGCCATGGGGTCTTCCGACGGCCTGAAACGTGGTCTTGAAGTCAGCAACACCGGCGAACCCATTTCGGTTCCGGTTGGAGTAGGTACCCTGGGGCGTATCATGGACGTGTTGGGCAATCCGGTCGATGAGTGTGGCGAGATCAAATCAGACATTCGAATGTCGATCCACCGCCCTGCTCCTACCTACGAAGAACAGGCAGCCAGCGTTGAACTGCTTGAGACCGGGATCAAGGTGGTCGATCTGATCATGCCGATCGCCAAAGGCGGCAAGATCGGACTGTTCGGTGGTGCGGGAGTGGGCAAAACCGTTACCCTGCTGGAGTTGATCAATAATATAGCAACAGCCCACAGTGGCCTTTCGGTATTCGCCGGAGTTGGAGAACGAACCCGGGAAGGAAATGATTTCTACCACGAAATGCAGGAAGCGGGCGTGGTCAATGTCGAACACCCGGAACAGTCGAAAGTGGCCATGGTATATGGTCAGATGAATGAGCCTCCGGGCAACCGGCTGCGGGTGGCATTATCCGGGTTGACCATGGCGGAATATTTCCGCGACGAAGGCCGGGATGTTCTGATGTTTATCGATAACATCTATCGTTATACCCTGGCCGGGACTGAAGTATCGGCACTGCTTGGGCGTATGCCTTCTGCGGTCGGTTATCAGCCAACCCTGGCGGACGAAATGGGTGTGCTGCAGGAACGCATTACTTCTACCAGAAACGGTTCGATTACCTCATTCCAGGCAATCTATGTGCCCGCGGACGACTTGACTGACCCCTCACCCGCGACTACTTTTGCGCACCTTGACGCGACCCTGGTGCTTTCCCGGCAGGTCGCTGAACTGGGTATTTATCCAGCAGTGGACCCATTGGATTCAACTTCCCGAATGCTTGATCCTCTGGTCATCGGTAATGAACATTACGCAGCAGCACGGGCAGTTCAGGGTACGCTGCAACGCTATAAGGAGCTACAGGATATCATTGCGATTCTGGGCATGGATGAATTGTCGGAAGAAGACAAACAGGCGGTGGGCCGCGCACGACGTATGCAGCGTTTCCTGTCCCAGCCATTTACGGTAGCGCAGACGTTTACAGGAACACCAGGAAAGTATGTTACCTTGAAAGACACTATAAAAGCTTTCCAGGGTATTGCCGAAGGTGAGTACGATCATTTGCCGGAGCAGGCCTTCTATATGGTCGGCGGAATTGATGAAGCGATCGAAAAAGCAAAAGAGTTAAGCTAGATTTGAACCCGATGTTCCAATTACAATGTAAGGACAATGGCTACAATACAAGTTGAAATCGTCAGTGCTGAACAATCAATCTGGGAAGGTGAGGGCACAATGGTGTTTGCTCCGGGGATTCAGGGCGAACTGGGCATTGCGCCGAGGCATGCCCCACTGATTACCCGGCTCAAGGCCGGGGATGTACGGGTTGAGCAGGAAAGTGGCGAACAGTTGTTTTTCTTTATTACGGGTGGTCTACTCGAAGTCCAGCCGTATCTGGTCACCGTTTTGTCAGATACCGCAATGCGGGCTGACGAGCTTGATGAGGCTGCCGCTCAGGAATCGATGAAAAAGGCAGAAGAAAAACTGAAGGCAACTCCTATGGATGACGCAGATTATGCGGAGATGAAAGCGGAACTGGCTGCATACGCGGCTCAGATCCGGGCGATAGACAAACTTAAGAAAATTCGAAGCTGACTTCCGGTCAGCGCCGACCTGTGCAAAGCGCACTCAGACTCGCCTGAATCCGGGAGTATTTAAATGGAATTTCTGTCTGTTTACCCAATACCGGGAGCTACCCTTTTGCTGCGAGTAGCCAGAATCATTTTCACGCTGCCTGGCGTCGCCCTGATGCTCCTTGGTTTCGTCTCCCCGACTCATGCGACTGAATTGCCTGGAACGTATGACTCGATGGAGCATCGTTTCAAGCTGGTTAAGATAACGGATGGTCTTGAGCACCCCTGGAGCGTGGCCTTCCTGCCGGATGGGTCGATGCTTGTGACCGAACGCCCGGGACGACTCCGGCGCATCATAAACGGACGGTTGGACCCGAATCCAATCACCGGTATTCCGTCCGTCTATACGAGTGGCCAGGGTGGCTTGCTTGATGTTGTGCTGCATCCTCGTTTTGTCGAGAACAGGCTGGTCTATCTATCCTATGCGAGCCCGGGCCAGGGGGGTGGCGCGACCGCTGTTGCACGCGGCAGGCTTATCGGCAACCGCCTGGAAGATGTTGAAGAACTCTATGTTGGGTTGCCACGGGTTAGCGGGGGGCGTCATTTCGGTTCCCGACTGCTGTTTGCAAAAGGTTATCTGTTCATCACTGCGGGTGACCGAGGCAATAAAGACCGGGCCCAGACACTGGACGACCCGGCCGGCTCGATTGTTCGCCTGCATGAAGACGGACGCGTACCAAAAGACAATCCATTCGTCGCGAGAACGGATACAGGATCCGAGATCTATACCTACGGCAACCGCAATCCACAGGGCATGACGCTGGAGAAGGCGACCGGGCGGATTTATGCGGTAGAGCACGGCCCGAAGGGCGGGGATGAGCTTAACCTGATTGAGCCTGGAGTGAATTACGGTTGGCCAGTGATCACCTATGGCCAAAGCTATGCCGGCTTCAAAATCGGGGAGGGCACTCACAAGGCAGGCATGGCCCAGCCTGTCCATTATTGGGTACCGTCAATCTCGCCTTCTGGCTTGATGATTTACGACGGGGATCGCTTTCCGGCCTGGCAGGGCAGCTTTTTCACAGGATCGCTTTCCAGCAGGCTGTTGGCCCGCCTTGAGGTCAGGCAGGGTAAAATGGTAGTGGAAGAGCGCCTGCTCTCGGATTGGGGAAAGCGTATTCGGGACGTTCGCCAGGGGCCGGACGGCCTGATTTATTTACTTACGGATCATGCCAACGGCATGCTCTTGCGCCTTGAGCCAGCTGACTAGGCCCTGCGTTCAGCGCCTGACGTTCGTCTGATCAACTCAAGTCCTTTCTGGGTAATCTCGTTACCAGGCTCGAGGTGTCCTGGCGATTTCCGCCAGCGGCCTGGATTTCAGCGTAGTATCCATCAATAATCCGGGTGATGGGCAGTTCCGAGTTGTTCCGCTTGGCCTCTTCCATACACAGACCCAGATCCTTTCTCATCCAGTCAACTGCGAATCCGAAATCAAATTCGTTATTCAGCATGGTCTCATGCCGATTGATCATTTGCCACGAGCTTGCCGCTCCTTTTGAGATGACATCGAATACCTTCATGCCGTCCAGCCCCGAATTGACACCAAAAGCCAGTCCCTCGGACAGTGCCTGAACCAGTCCGGCAATACATATCTGATTGATCATTTTGGTGAGCTGGCCTGAACCGGCCCCGCCCATCAGCAGCGCTGCCCGTGCGAAGCAGTCGACAACTGGTTTTGCGCTATCGAATATTTCCTGATCGCCTCCGATCATCACCGTCAACAACCCGTTTTCGGCGCCCGCTTGCCCGCCGGAAACCGGTGCATCAAGAAAACCAAAGTCATTTTTCCTGGCATGATCGTACAGCTCTCGTGCGACATTGGCAGAAGCGGTTGTGTGATCAACAAATATTGCGCCAGACTTGATTGAATTGAATGCGCCATCAACGCCGGTGGTCACACTGCGTAAGTCATCGTCGTTGCCAACGCAGCAAAACACGAAATCAGCTTCTGACGCGGCTTGGGCAGGCGTCAACGCATTCGCGCCGCCATATTCAGCAACCCATTTCTCGGCTTTTGAGGTTGTTCGATTGTAAACGCAAACCGGATAACCCGCGGTTGCCAGATGCCCGGCCATCGGATATCCCATAACGCCAAGACCAATAAAAGAGACTTTGATACTGTTCATATGAATGATTTATTTCATTACAGGAGGGCGGTGACAATAACCGAATTATTGGTCGGAAACAATCGAAACAGTATCGGAACCGGAAACCACCTCGTCAGATCCTTCGTATCAGCACAAGCGCCCCAAGCAGGAACACTAAAACAGGAACAGTGGCGCCGAGCAAAGGAGGGAGGCCACTGGCAAGAACAAAGTAGCCAAAGCCTTTGTTGACCACATGAAAACCAATACCGAGCATGATGCCAACAAACAGATTTTGCCCCAGGGTTCCGGAGCGCACATTCACGAAAACGAAGGGTATGGCGAGAATGACCATCATTGCTGTGGAAAGCGGCAACATGATCTTGTTCCAGAACGCAAGCTCGTAGAGGTCGGATTTTTGCTGGGTTTCATTCAGATGCTGAATGTACCGGTTCAACTGGATAAACGAGAGCTGTTCCGGTTTGATCAAAAACACCGACAGGATTTGCGGCGTAACCCGGGATTCCCATTTCCCGGAGCCAGCGGCTAAAGTCTCGGTCCCTCCTGAATCCGGGTCAATCCGGGTGGTCTTGACGTTATCCAGCAACCAATGATCCTCGGCGAAGGTGCCTTTTGTGGCTTCAACCAGAGAATTCAGTTTTCTGTTTTCATCGAATTTGAATAATTTGATTTTCAGCAGCGTCAGGTCCGGCAGCACCTCTTTGATATTCACATAGGTTTGCGAGTCGCGCATCCAAAGACCAGAGGAGGTATGCTGTTTGATATCCTGTTGCAGTGTTTCTGCCCGGCCCCGTTGTGCCCGGGTTTCAGTATAGGGAGAAACCAGCTCGCCGATGAGAATGGCTGCAATCACGAAAACCGCTCCGGTTTTCAGTGTTGCAAGGGTGATTTGAAATATTGAAACACCACTGGAGCGCATCACGATCAACTCTGAATCATTGGCCAGTATCGATAGCCCGATGATTGTACCGAGCAATGCCGCCATCGGGAATAGTTCGTAAATCATGCGAGGAATTGTCAAAGCGACATAAGTAAGAGCGGCTGCCAGGTTGTAATTTCCTTTTCCCAGACTGGGAAACTGATCCAGTAAACTGACAAACGTGAACAACCCGAGCAACACCAGCAAGGAGACCAGGGTATATTGTAAAATTATCAATCCGATATATCGGTCGAGAATCGGCATCAGGCTTTCAATCCCGGCAGCAGCCTCAAGTTGCGGCTACGCCTTTTGAAGAAATAAACGGCAACAGTTATAAACAGCAGATGAATAACCCACAGGGAAAGATGTGGGTGCAACACCCCGCGTCGTATCAGAGCAATACCCAGCCCAATCACATTGAAGTAAGTAAAGTAGACAAGTAATGCCGTAATCATTCCGGGAAATCGCTTGTTTCTGTAGGAGGGGGAAGAAAAACAAAGCGCAAAAATCATCAGCACCGGTAACATGGCGATTTTCGAGATTCTCCAATGGAGTTCGCCCGCGGCCTCTCGCCAGCGTCCCGATTGTTCAAGCAGGGTGGTCGTAGGGCGAGCCTTGACCGGCAGTCCAATATTGTCGGCGCTCGGTCGTGGTTTCAGTCGAATGGCATAAGACTCGAAATCCAGCACCGTATATTGGCTGTCTCCGGCGGCGCCACTGTATCGGGAGCCATCAGTGAGCACCAGAAAGTCGGCATTGGTTTGATCATCTATGGTTTTGTAGCCGGTCTCGGCAACGACGACATCATCCTGATTTTCACCTGCGGTATAAATGAAGATATTTCTGAATGTGCCGATTTCCGTGTCATGACTTTCCACGAAATAAATGCCGTTGCCACGGTTGGTTTCGGTAAATACTCCCGGGATTATGCCAGTGACGTCAGAACGGTTTTTATAGTTGAACTCGATTACATGCCCGGCTTCGGCCGATAGTGGCGAAAGATAAAGTGATAACGCACCTACCACGGAACCCACAATCATAAACAGCACAATGACGGGGCGAATGAACGCTGCCATTCCCATACCGCAGGCGCTGATAACAGTGAGTTCGTTATCGCGAATCCATCTGCCCATGACCAGTAATATGGAAATATAAATAACCAATGGTACAATCAGGTCGAGATAGGTAATCATCTTGAGCGACAACAAAACAAAAACCCTGTCCATGGCAATGATTCCCTCAGCGGCTTGATCCAGGAAGCCAACCAGACGGATAACGAAAAATATTGAAACCAGAATAGTGGCAACCCCGGCACAGGTTTGCAAAACCTCGCGAATGAAGGCCCGATGGATAATCATGCAGGTTTTATAATGATAGAATCATGTTGATGGATAGACCGCTCTATTCTACGTAATATCAACCGAGACGTTAATATGGAATTCTCTGCGAAGACATTGAACCTGATCAAGCAGCCTTCACAGTGCATTGTTGCAGGTGTTTTTGAGGCGAGCAAGCCCGGATTATCACCATCTGCCAGAGTTCTCGACAAGGCGACAGGGAAGCAGATAAGCAAATTGCTTGCCCAGGGGGACTTGTCGGGTAAACCTGGTTCCACACTCATGGTATATGGTCCGTGGGAAGTAAATGCACAAAGAATATTATTGCTCGGTCTCGGCAAGGAGAGTGAGTTGACAAGTCAGGTCATTCGCAAAGCCGTGGTTGCGGCTATCAAGCAACTCGACAATGGAAATATCAAATCCGCAGACCTGGCTCTGCTCGATACAATCGATGATGGCCCGGACGTGACACGCCAGACCAGGAACATGGTCGAAGCCATTGATGCAGCGCTCTACCGGTATGATGAAACTAAAAGCAGCAGGAAAAAAGCGCGCACGCTGAAGAAAGTAAATATCATTGCCGACCGGGCAAGGCTGGCAGCAGCAAAGCAGGGCGTTGTCGAGGGTGCCGCGATTGCCAACGGTGTCAGTTATTGCCGGATGATTTCGGACTTGCCTGGCAATATATGTACTCCCGGTTATCTTGCCCGTCAGGCGCAATCACTGCAGAAAACACACAAGATCAAAACCACCGTGCTCGACGAAGCACAAATGAAACGCTTGAAAATGGGTTCGTTGCTATCGGTATCCAGAGGCAGTCGCGAACCGGCGAAATTGATTGTGATGGAATATAAACAAGGTGACCCCGCCGATAATCCAGTGGTTCTGATTGGCAAAGGACTGACCTTCGACGCCGGAGGAATATCGATCAAGCCCTCGGCTGCCATGGATGAAATGAAGTACGACATGTGTGGTGGCGCCAGCGTATTTGGCGCACTGATTGCAATTTCGGAAATGGAGTTGCCAATCAACGTGGTCGGAATTATCCCGAGCAGCGAAAACCTGCCCGATGGCGCGGCCAACAAACCTGGCGATATTGTCAAGAGCATGTCCGGTACGACCATTGAAATACTCAATACCGATGCCGAAGGCCGCCTGATTCTGTGTGATGCCCTGACTTATGCGGAACGCTATAAACCGGTAGCAGTGGTGGATATTGCAACCTTGACCGGTGCCTGTATCATTGCCCTGGGCCACCATGCAAGTGGATTGTTCAGTAACAGTGACAAACTGGCTGAACAGTTGCTGGCTGCGGGCGAAGACACCGGCGACAGAGCCTGGCGGCTGCCGCTTTGGGAGGAATATTCGAATCAGCTTAAAAGTAATTTTGCAGATTTGGCCAATATCGGTGGTCGAAGTGCGGGCTCCGTGACCGCGGCCTGCTTTTTGAAGCACTTCACCGGAAATTATGACTGGGCCCATCTTGATATTGCAGGAACGGCCTGGAAATCGGGTGACTCGAAAGGTGCGACTGGCCGACCTGTCCCCTTATTGGTAGAGTTTTTGATGAAGCGGTCCAACCAGAAATAAAACGGCGCTGTCATTAATACCGAACCGACATTATGCAGGCCGAACACCCGTTGGATTTCCTGAACAAGTGACCATCGACAAGTCCTACAACCCCCATCAAGTCGAAACCAGGTGGTATGACTACTGGGAGAAAGCCGGTTACTTCGCGCCTTCAGGTGCCGTTTCCGACGCGTATTGCATCGTAATTCCCCCACCCAACGTCACCGGTAGCCTGCACATGGGCCATGCTTTCCAGGATACGATTATGGATGCCCTGATTCGCTACCATCGTATGCAGGGTGACAATACGCTTTGGCAGCCAGGTATGGACCACGCAGGTATCGCGACCCAGATGGTGGTCGAACGGTTGATAAATGCAGAAGGGAAAACACGCCATGACTATGGCAGGGAGAATTTCATAGAGAAAATCTGGCAGTGGAAAAATGAATCCGGTGGCATGATTACCAGCCAACTGAGACGGATGGGGGCATCGGCTGATTGGGAGCATGAGCGGTTCACCATGGACCCGGAATTAAGCCGCGCGGTCAGTGAAGTATTCGTACAGCTTTATGACGAAGGTATTATTTATCGTGGCAAGCGACTGGTAAACTGGGACCCGGTTCTGCATACCGCACTGTCCGACCTTGAAGTCCTGTCCCAGGAGGAAGATGGCAGCCTGTGGCATTTGCGTTATCCGATTGCAGATGGTGATGGCTATCTCACTGTGGCCACCACGCGCCCGGAAACCATGCTGGGGGATAGCGCTGTCGCGGTCCACCCTGATGATGAGAAATACAGGGCGCTGATCGGCAAATGGGTTGAGCTTCCATTGACTGGACGTCAGATACCGGTCATCGCCGATCACTATGTGGATCCCGGTTTTGGCTCCGGTTGTGTGAAAATCACCCCCGCCCACGATTTCAATGACTATCAGGTATGGATCCGACACAGGGATACCCGATCAATCCGTGAGCAAGTCCACCAGGGGTTGATCAATGTGTTCACCGCAGATGCGAACATACGGGAAAACATCAATGATAAGGACCTGCGCGAAGGCGAATTGATCCCAGCGAACTATGTCGGTCTGGACAGGTTTGCGGCAAGAGACGCGATCATTGCCGACCTTCGTCAACAGGGTCTGCTGGACAGGATAGACGATCACAAACTGATGGTTCCCAGAGGAGACCGCACAGGGGCGGTGGTCGAGCCGTTTCTGACCGACCAGTGGTATGTTGACCTTACCCGTGAAACCCTTGATGATGGTCGACCGGGCGGAAAGACCCGTATAGTCATGCCATCGATTGATGCGGTGAAAAGCGGGGCCATTGAATTTGTTCCATCTAACTGGAGCAAGACCTATTTTCAATGGATGGAGAATATCGAAGACTGGTGCATTTCGCGTCAAATATGGTGGGGGCATAGAATCCCTGCATGGTATGACGAAAACGGAAATATTTTCGTGGGCATGGATGAATCGGCGGTCAGGACAAAATACAATATTGCCGATGAGGTTGAATTGCAGCAGGACGAAGATGTGCTGGATACCTGGTTCAGTTCGGCATTATGGCCATTCTCCACGCTGGGCTGGCCTTCGATCACAGATCGGCTGAAAACATTTTATCCAACCAGTGTGCTGGTGACGGGTTTTGACATCATCTTTTTCTGGGTAGCAAGGATGATCATGTTTGGAATACGGTTCATGCACCAGGCGCCGTTTCATCAGGTATATATTCATGGCCTGATTCGTGATTCGCATGGACAGAAAATGTCGAAGTCCAAGGGCAATGTGCTCGACCCGATTGACCTGATCGATGGAATCGAGCTTGAACCACTGGTGGAGAAGCGAATACAAGGTATGATGCAACCCCACCTGAGAGAAAAGATCGAGCAGCAAACACGCCAGGATTTTCCGGATGGTATCCCGAGTTTTGGCACAGATGCGTTACGCTTCACGTTCATGGCTCTGGCATCAAATGGCCGCGACATCAATTTTGATCTCGGCAGGACCGAGGGCTATCGCAATTTCTGTAACAAAATCTGGAATGCGGCACGTTTCGTATTGATCAATACGGAGGGACACAACTGCGGCCAGTCCGGCAGCGATGTGATGCTGTCAATGGTCGACAAGTGGATGATATCGCAGTTGCAACGCAGTGAGAAGAAGGTGCAGGAATCAATGGAGAGCTATCGTTTTGATCTGGCCGCCCAGGAAGTCCATGATCTGATCTGGAACAAATATTGCGGCTGGTATCTGGAGTTGAGCAAACCGGTACTGAACAACTCCGACAGTGCGCCAGCATTACAGGCTGGTAGCCGACGAACCCTGGCCCGCGTGTTCGAGGCGATTTTGCGATTGGTTCATCCGTTCATGCCGTTTATCACCGAAGAAATCTGGCAGCAGATTTCACCTTTGGCAGGCAAGAGAGGCGAAACCATAATGACCCAGCCTTACCCCAGGTGCGACCCATCCCGAATCGACCGCAATGCGGAGCATGAAATGGGCTGGGTAATGCAATTCATCCTCGGTATCAGGAAAATTAAAGGCGAGATGGATGTTTCGCCCAGTAGAAAAGTACCGGTTTTATTGGCCGGGGCCACGTCGCGGGATCTGGAAATGCTGGAGAGGAATCGGGCATATCTTGATGTGGGGGGTAAAATCGAAAGCATAGTTGTGCTTGACCAGGCGGATAGCGAACCCGAGTCGGCAGTGGTCATTGCAGGAGATATGAAGATTTTGATCCCCATCGCCGGGTTGATTGACAAGCAGGCTGAGTCAGACCGTCTTGGTAAACAGGCACAACAGATTGACAGTGAGCTTGTTCGGATCAGGGGAAAATTGGACAATAGGCAGTTTATCGATAAGGCGCCCAGGCAGGTGGTCGAAAAAGAACAACAAAAATTGATTGATCTTGAATCGAAGCGCCGGGTCATCAAACAACAGTTGGAAAAGATTTCTTCCCTGTAGAATCAGGAGGCAACATCCATATCACACCGTTTTGTGATGTCGAATCATAGAACCAATGATTGATAGGAAACAGGTCATGAACAAGGTAAGATTTAACACTGGAGATCACATTGGTTGATTTGTAGACCCGGACATGAATTTGAGCCTGAATAAAAACCAATACAGCAAGGAGGAACTGCTTGCCTGCGGTCATGGTGAGTTGTTTGGTTCCGGCAACGCACAGTTGCCTCTGCCGAACATGTTGATGTTTGATCGCATAACCCATATCGATGATGACGGTGGGGAATTCGGCAAGGGATGTGTTGTTGCCGAACTGGATATTGTCCCGGACTTGTGGTTTTTCGACTGTCATTTCGAAGGAGACCCGGTAATGCCAGGGTGTCTGGGCGTGGATGCATTGTGGCAACTGGTCGGCTTTTCCCTGGGTTGGAGAGGGGGTAAGGGCAACGGTCGGGCACTGGGCTCCGGTGAAACGAAATTCAGTGGACAAATAACCCCTGACAATAATCTGGTGACTTATAGAATCGACTTCAGACGGGTGGTTATGCGCAGCCTGGTGATGGGGATTGCAGATGGAGTGGTTTTGGTGGATGGCAGGCAGGTGTATGTCTGCAAGGATCTGCGAGTGGGACTTTTTCAAAATGTGGACTCATTTTGAATCGTTAAAAGTATGGTGAGTTTTAAATGAAAAGAGTAGTAATAACCGGTTTCGGTATCGTTTGCAGTCTGGGAAATAACAAGGATGAAGTAAAAAACGCACTGATGTCGGGACAATCAGGTATCGTAAATTGTGATAAATATGCCCAACTCGGTATGCGCAGTCAGGTCCATGGCGCCATCAACATCGATGCAAAGTCGAGAATTGACCGAAAGCTCTACCGTTTTATGGGAGATGCAGCCGCCTATGGTTACATTGCCATGCAGGAGGCGATCGCTCATTCGGGACTTGAAGATGGAATGGTCAGCAGCGAACGAACCGGGCTACTGCTTGGAACCGGTGGCGCCTCGCCTGAAAATATTGTCAAGGCTGCCGACACATTACGCGAGCGCGGGATCAAACGTGTCGGCCCTTACATGGTGACAAAAACCATGGCGAGCACAATTCCCGCATGTGTCGGTACTGCATTCAGGATAAAGGGGGTTTCCTATTCAATCAGCTCGGCCTGCGCTACCAGTGCCCATTGCATAGGTCATGGTGCAGAACTGATTCAGCTTGGGAAACAGGATATCGTGTTCGCCGGAGGTGGCGAAGAAGTCCACTGGTCGTTATCGGTACTGTTTGATGGCATGGGCGCCCTGTCCTCGAATTTCAATGAAACCCCGCAAAAGGCATCAAGACCCTACGACCGTGACAGGGACGGATTCGTCATTTCGGGAGGGGCGGGCGTGGTCGTGCTTGAAGATCTTGAGCACGCCAGAAGAAGAGGAGCGAATATTTGCGCTGAACTGGTGGGCTATGGGGCGACTTCAGACGGATTCGATATGGTGCAGCCATCGGGTGAAGGTGCGGCCCGATGTATGAAACAGGCAGTGCAGAATCTGGACAAACCGGTACAGTATATCAATGCCCATGGTACCAGTACTCCGGCCGGGGACATCAAGGAACTGGAGGCGATTGCCGAGGTTTTCGGCGATGATTGCCCGCCCATCAGCGCCACCAAATCGCTGAGTGGTCATGCGTTGGGTGCGGCCGGTGTAAACGAATCGATTTATACCCTGCTGATGATGGAGCATGGCTTTATAGCGGGCTCTGCCAACATCACGAATCTGGACCAGCAGGCACAGGGATTCCCGATCATGGTCGAAACCAGAACAGGTTTGACCCTCGATGTCGCGATGACCAACAGCTTTGGATTCGGCGGCACAAATTGTTCACTGGTCTTTCAGGGCTGGCAGTAGATAAGGACCGGAGTCGTCGATACGCAACCAGTCGGGCAAAGGTGGTTGTGTCATGAGGTGTCGTGACCGAAAACAGATAACCGGCTGGCTGATTGCCTGTGCCGCCCTCGTGTTCGTCATGGTGTTGCTGGGTGGCGCGGTGAGGTTGACCGGCTCTGGACTGTCGATCGTGGATTGGCAGCCCTTGATGGGAAGCATCCCGCCATTGAATGAACGTGCATGGAATCAGGCGTTTGAACAATACCGGCAATTTCCAGAATACAAACTGATCAATCACTCGATCACACTGGCAGAGTTCAGGTTCATTTATCTGATGGAGTATGCCCATCGCCTGTTGGGAAGACTGACCGGGCTGATTTTTCTGCTGCCGTTTTTGATATTTCTGTACCTTGGGAAATTGCCGAAAGGATTGGCTGCGAAACTCTGGATGCTTTTTCTGATGGGAGCCATCCAGGGGGGTATGGGTTGGTATATGGTGAAGAGCGGATTGGTTGATGACCCCGCTGTCAGTCAATATCGCCTGACTGCGCACCTGATAATCGCCGTGGTGATTTATGCGTACATGATTCGCATCATCGTCGGATTGCATTCGAAACACCTGTCTTATTCAAAACCTGCAATCAGGCTCGGGCCGGTTTTGCTGGGTGTGATTCTGCTGATGATTTGCAGCGGCGGTTTTGTTGCAGGCACTCATGCAGGGTTCATTTACAACACCTTTCCAATGATGGGTGAGCAGTGGATACCCGATCAGCTTCTGGCGATATCACCTGTCTGGAAAAACGCCTTTGAAAACCCGGTTGCGATTCAGTTAATTCATCGTTGTCTGGCGGCAGCGCTGCTGATCTTGATTGTATTATATGCTGGCATGCTGGTCAGACACAGACGTCATTTGGTCAGGGGGTTCGCCATCGCTGTCGTTCTGGCCGGGGTGATTCAGATCACGCTAGGCATCTCTGTGTTGCTGCTAAAGGTTCCCGTGGCGCTGGGTATGGCCCACCAGACCGGGGCGTTGATCCTTTTGACAGTGGTGATTGTTGCTGTATTTTCGGGTTATCCGCCCATTTTCCGTGTCCGGCAAATCAAAGTCGTACCGGCATATCCCCGATATTTAATTGATGCCTGATCAGCTCCTGACACACCCTGGACGCCGCCAAAGCAGCGGTGTTCACTTAGGGTTTCCAATTATGCTTTCCGGGATTAGAACTCGACTACGCTGCGAATCGATTCCCCTGAATGCATCAAATCAAATGCATCGTTGATCCTGTCCAGTGGCATCTTGTGGGTTATCAGATCGTCGATGTTTATTTTCCCATCCATGTACCAATCGACAATTTTTGGCACATCGGTTCTGCCACGCGCCCCACCGAATGCGGTACCACGCCAGACTCGTCCGGTGACAAGCTGAAAGGGCCGGGTGCTGATTTCCTGGCCTGCTCCCGCCACCCCGATAATGATACTTTCACCCCAGCCTTTGTGGCAGCATTCCAGCGCCTGGCGCATCAAACCGGTATTGCCGACGCATTCGAAACTGTAATCCGCACCGCCGCCGGTAAGATCAACGATATAAGGCACCAGATCACCCTCGACCTCGGTCGGGTTGACAAAGTGCGTCATGCCGAATTTTTCAGCCAGAACCTGTCGCTTCGGGTTGATATCGATCCCGACAATTTTGTCAGCCCCTGCCAGTCGTGCACCCTGAACCACATTCAGGCCGATACCGCCGAGGCCGAAAACAACGACATTATCGCCCGGTTGCACCTTGGCGGTATTGATCACCGCGCCAATCCCCGTGGTGACGCCACATCCGATGTAGCAAACCTTGTCAAAAGGTGCGTCGGGGCGAATTTTCGCCAGCGCAATTTCAGGCAGAACGGTATGATTGGAAAATGTCGACGTCCCCATATAATGAAACAGCTTCTGTTTGCCAATCGAGAACCGGCTGGTGCCATCGGGCATGATGCCCTGCCCCTGGGTGACACGAATCGCCTGACACAGATTGGTTTTGCCGCTGGTGCAATATTCGCATTCCCGGCATTCAGGCGTGTACAGGGGAATAACGTGGTCGCCTTCGCTCAGGCTGGTCACGCCTTCGCCCACCTCAACGACAATTCCTGCTCCTTCATGCCCCAGGATCGCTGGAAACAGCCCCTCGGGGTCGGCGCCCGACAGGGTAAACTCATCGGTATGGCAAATCCCGGTCGCTTTGATTTCGACTAGTACTTCGCCCGCTTTCGGGCCATCCAACTCGACCGTTTCTGTCTCCAGAGGCTTGCCCGCCTCGTAAGCAACCGCTGCTCTTGTTTGCATAAATATATACCCGGTTTGAATTTCAGGTTATTTTATAAATCCCACCTGCAACATTCAAGCTATCTTCAGTGGAGATACGGGGTTTTTCCGGGGAAAATCAAATTCGGGCTTCAATCAACGCCGCTATTTGGTTACGATTGCGGTTCAAAATTGTTTTAATCCATGACGAGTAATTATTGATGAGTAATTATTGATGAGTAAACAGTACGATTTTATCGTGATTGGTGGAGGAAGTGGCGGTATCGCTTCAGCCAGACGGGCAGCGCAATATGGAGCGCAGGTTTTATTGATAGAAGCCGGTCGGCTTGGGGGCACCTGTGTCAACGTAGGATGTGTACCCAAAAAAGTCATGTGGATGACATCGCAGATCAGAGAAACACTGGAAATGGCAGAGAATTACGGATTTGATGTCAACGATAACGGCTTTGACTGGTCGGTTATCAAACGCTCCAGGGATAGCTATATTGAGCGACTGAACGGAATCTACCGACGCAATCTTGATCAATCCGGTGTGGAAATCGTGAAGGGGATTGCACGTTTTACAGGCGATCGCACCATTTCAGTGAATGGAGATACCTGTTCAGCCCGTCACATCCTGATTGCCACCGGTGGGAGACCCACTGTTCCGGACATTGCGGGCGCTGAATATGGAATTACCAGCGATGGATTTTTCGAGCTTGACCACCAGCCACACAGGATACTTGTGATCGGTGCGGGCTATATCGCGACCGAACTGGCCGGAATGATGCACGGACTGGGCAGCCGCGTGTCGATACTGTTACGCAAGGACAAATTGCTGCGATCATTCGACCACGACATACACCAAATGGTGATGCAGGAGATGATCCAGGCTGGTATCGAAATCCTTCCCAAGGTTGCAATCGGTTCATTAGTAAAAAATCACGACAGCCTGGGATACCGCGACCAGGATGGGTCAGGCAAGGACGGCTTCGACTGCATTATCTGGGCGGTTGGCCGCCATGCCAGTGTTGGGCAGCTTGATCTTGATGTTACCGGAGTCTGTGTAGACCAGCGCGGTTATATTGAAACCGATGAATTTCAGAACACCACTGCAAGCAACATCTATGCCGTTGGCGACGTTACCTGGTGGGCGCAACTCACGCCAGTGGCGATCGCCGCGGGGCGCAGGTTATCTGACCGGGTGTTTAACAATCAGCCAGAGGCGAAACTTGACTACAGCAATATTCCCACGGTCATTTTTTCTCATCCCCCGGTGGGCACGGTCGGATTGTCAGAAGCCCAGGCCATCGAAAAATACGGCGCCGACAACATCAGAGTATATAAAAACCATGTCGTTGACATGTATTTCGCGGTCGCCGAACACAAACCACGCACACTGCTGAAACTGATTGTGCAAGGTGAAAACGAAAGAGTTGTCGGTTGTCATGTGGTTGGCCGAGGCGCCGATGAAATGATTCAGGGATTTGCAGTCGCAATTAAAATGGGCGCAACCAAAAAGGATTTTGACAACACAGTCGCCATTCACCCCACTGCGGCAGAGGAACTGGTAACCCTCAGGTCCGGTATTTCGGATTAAACGGGGTGGGTCTCGGGAATCGGGAGGATCTATCAAAGCGCGTCAGATCATGATGACTTCGGGTATATTCCTCGGCGGCATTCCGGTCAGGATTGTAGTCCCAGCTTTGAACCTTGCCGATTGTAAGTGCGCTGTGCACCCTTCTTCGCCTGTTCTGATCATCAATCACTTTTTGCCGCAGTTGTTCTGCATTCCAGTGTTCTTCGGCCTGATTTTTCAAATCCCCGACCAACGCCGCAAAAGCCGGGTCGCCAGCCAGATTGGTGGTTTCTTCCGGGTCATTTTCAAGATCGAAGAGCTGGTCCGGGTCGGTTGGGCAGGTAATGTACTTGTAGTTGGAAAATCGGATCATCAGCATCGGGGCAGCGGTTCCTTCAGCCAGATATTCACTGACCGTTCTGTCCGGATCATTGGACTCGTCACCTGTACACAACGGATACAGACTGCGTCCATCCAAAGGGTCGATAGCATCCGGCTTGTCGATATCGACGCCGGCCGATGCAATATCCAATAAAGTCGGCAGCACATCAACCAGGGAAACCGGTTGGCTTACAGTTCGTGGACGTAATTCAGTCGGTTGGTAAATGATCATCGGAATTCGACAAGCCCATTCCCTGAACGACATTTTGTACCATAAACCATATTCGCCGAGCATGTCACCGTGATCTGCGGTCAGAATGATGGTGGTATTCTCAGCCAGCCCGCACTCGTCCAGTGTGTCATGTAATCGACCCAGCCACTCATCCACATAAGAGACATTTGCGTAATAGGCGCGTCGGGCATTGACAATCTGCTGATCGCTGAGTTCAACCGAATCAATCGCAATCACGTTTTCCAGTCGTTGGTTATGGGGGTCGGGCTGTACTGCCGGACGTGCAACCGAAGGCAGCGAAATATCGACATCGTCGTACAGGTCCCAGTATTTTTGCCGGGTTGCGTATGGGTCATGCGGGTGGATGAAACTGGTCACAAGACACAATGGTCGACGGTCTTCGGACCTCGCATGATCGTAGATTACGCGCATTGCCCGAGTACCCACCTCATCATCATAAGCCAGTTGGTTGGTGATCGCTGCCACACCGGCCTGGATCACACTCGACATGTTGTGATACCACAGGTCAATACGCTGATGCGGGTCTGTCCAGTCCGGAATCCAGCCAAAATCCGCAGGATAGATGTCGGTTGTGACACGCTCTTCAAAGCCATGAAGCTGGTCAGCGCCAACAAAATGCATCTTACCTGAAAGACAGGTACGATACCCCATCATACGCAGATAATGAGCGAAAGTCGGTATCGTCGATGGCATGTAAGCCGCGTTGTCATAGCCTCCACATTTGGAGACATTCTGCCCGGTCATGAAGGCATATCGTGCCGGCGTACAAAGCGGGCTACTGGAATAGGCGTTCTTGAACAACACTCCCTGGCTTGCCAGAGTGTCGATATTGGGACTGAAGACCTCATCGTTTCCATAGCATCCCAAAGCCCTGGCGGTCAACTGATCAGCCATGACAACAAGAATATTCTGCTGATCCTGATACAAACCCATAATTGATTCCGGTTAATAATTCATGTCATTTTTCTGGGACTGCGGCCCACATTGCTGCAAAAACAAGGCTGATGAAAGTGCCGATACCGACGGTTATTCCAATCGCTTCTAACGGCGGCGTCCAGGAAAAAGTGAGTACACCGAATACCAGTATAGTGGTGATACCACATACCCAGATTGATTTGAATGTCGTATCCCACTCATCGTCATTCTCAGGAAGTCGATTGAAAAACAAAGCATAATCCAAACCCAGACCGACCACAAGCAACAACGAAATCAAGTGGAAAATACTAAGCGGATGACCGCTGAAAACCAGAATGGCGGCTACGGTTACCGCTGCTGAAAATGTCGGGACCATGATTTTCAATGGTCGTGTCAGGCTTTTGAAACCCAGAGCCAGAGATACATAGATAATCGTAATACAGGCAATCATGGATAACGCCACCCGGTTTACGCTTTTGGCAACCATGGCTGTCGATGCGGATTTCAAGTTCATGTAGTAGAGATCTTCGTGCCGGTCGGAAAAACGCATCATCGCTGCTTCATCCTGGACACCATGCAAGAGAATCACGCCTGCCGCCTCGCCTTCGAAATCAAACAGTAACGGATTGAGCTTTTTCCCGGCAGGGGTGTCATCAAGACTGGCTACATCCAGCAATTCAAGTTCGTCAAGCGAGCGAATGTCTTCGATCGCCGGATCAAATACATCAGCTCGAAAAGGAAAATCCGTGAGCGCCTCAGTCAGGTTTTTGCTGATTGAATCAACATCTTTCAACTGGGCCTTTCGCAGTGACTGTTGTTGTCGGCTCGGGAGAAAATGCGAAGCCATATCAAAACCTTCGAGAATGCCGGACTCTACCAGCTCATCGAGATAAGGTTCCAGATATTCGCTCAGTTGCAATACGCTTTCCTTGTCAACTGCGGTCATCATCATCATGCTGCTGCCATACCAGAATCCGATATCGTCTCGCAACATTTTCCCTTCTGCCCGCCTTTGATCCTTGATTGGACTTAGTGACTCAACATTCAGATGCAGCACCCGATCGCCTTGCAATAACAACCCCCCTGCCGAAACCACAAGCATCACCATCACCACCAGGCGAAATCGGGGGGCTGACTGACCCAGTGATTTCAATATACAATGGAATCCTGTCAATCCCGAAGGAGGGCTTTCCTGATGACCCCCAATGAGTGGCAGCACCCACCGTGAAAACAGCGCCGCGGTCACCAGACCAACAATGGTGAATGCCCCTACTTGTTGTAATCCGCCAAAACCTGACAACAGAAATGCCCCGTATGCGATGACCGTGGAAAAAACGCCCAGGCGCAACGTCCGCCATACCTTTTGCAATTTATTCCTCTCGTGCTTTCGGCTTCCATTCATGCCACCGGTCAACAGGTGGATCGGATAGTCTACGGCAACACCCGCCATGGTCACACCGAACACCAGTGTAATCCCGTGAATTTGATCGTAAAACAGTAAAATCGACGCAGTCGCTACAATCACGCCAATCAGTAATGGCAACACAACCAGCACAACCATGCGGACGGATCGATAGGCCGCCCAGACAAACAAAACCACCAGCAACACCGCCATCAAGGTCAGGTTTTTAAAGTCCTCCCGGATGTTCTCTGCAGATTCGACGGAGAACACCGCAGGACCTGTCATGATCATATTCAATCCGGGTGGTTTCATGGCATTGAAGGCAGATCGAATTTCCTCTACCACTGCCATCTGATTTTCTATCTGAGTAATATCAGACTCGAATTCAACCAGGACCAGTGAGCGCAGATGGTTTTCAGAAAACCAGACTCCATGTAATTCCACCGGTTTTTTATGGCGACTGATCTTGCCTTGCCAGTTTTCCAGCAGATCAACAATTTCGCCTGTAGGGTCTTTGCGCAGGAAGCGCTTTTCAAGAAGAGAAGCGGAGGAATACAAACTCTGTAATCTGGCATCAAGCGCCGACTTCAAACCTGATTTCGAAAACTGCTCTGTCAGATTATTGTGGGTTAGCAGATATCGATACTTTTCCAGAAAAGAGAGAACGTCCTCGCTTAAATCCGATGCCCCATTGGTGATTTTGTCAAATGTCGCGGAAGCTTCCAGCTCTTCAACAAATTCATGGTTGAATTCGGCAAGCTTCGTTGCAGGCAACCCCGAGAAAGCTAAAAGAATAATACTGGTTGATATCCCACTGTCCAGTTGATGGTGTAACAGTTTTTCGAATCGGGTTTCAGGTTCCGGGAGAAAAATTCCAATATCGGTCGAGACGTTGAATCGAGTGAATATCGTGTATAGCGCGACTGCAAGAATACATAGAATAACTATCGCTTTATTACGCGCAATATTCACTGTCGCTTACGGGTTGGCTGGTAGCAGAAGCAGGTAGGTCAGATCAACCGTGGACTGGTCGCCATCGGCCTGAATCGAGACCACTTTATGTATTCGGGCATCGCTTCCATAGAGCATTACTTGTTTGAAATATTTCAGAATTTCCGGGGTTTTCGGAGTTAGATCGAGTTTCCAGTCAGTACGACTGCCATCCAGTTTGATTTCAAAGCCTTCATTGAGCCGATCAATGTCCCCGACCAGTATCGCCCGCAGACTTTCAACTGTGATCGTCAAAACCGGGTGGGATTTTACCGAGTATTTCTGGATTTGTACCATATCGTCGCGCTTTCCGACTTGACCTGTCTTTTCTATCGACATTGAATCACCGTCAATCACGACTTTTTCGACAATCGGTGACACGGTATTTTTCTCAATATAATCCGGTTGGCGATACTCTATATGCCCTTCTGTAACCAGGTCTGTCATTACGAATGCCGAACGCCTGGTTTCCTTGAAAACCAGTTTTGCATGAACGACCCTGGAAAATTGATGCATCAGTCTTGATACATCCCATTCATCCCTGTCTGCGATGGCCGTAGACAGGGTAGTCGAAAATACAAATATCAATAAAATACGAACAGACACGGTCGGGAATCCCTTGACATCAGTGGCAATGCGCAAAGATAACACGGTCAGGCCGTTTCTTTTGTGTCAAGTCAGCAGTTGCTGCAGGATTTCGTCGATATATCGATATCCTTTTTCTGTGCATCGAATGCGGTTGCCGGATATTTGCAACAGATCCTGTTCAATCGGTCTGGCCAGAGAATGTGCGGTCGCCTCAATACACAAACCGGTTCGATGCTCGAACATATCGACATGAATGCCATTTTTAATTCTCAGCGCATTTAACAGGCATTCAAAAAGAATGTCATCCTGCGCTACCGTTGTTGGATATCGATATGGTTTGCCGGTGTTGACTGATGATATGTATGACCCGGGTTGTTTCTGTTTCCATGATCGGGTGATGCCATCACAATCAGTCACTTTGGAGTGTGCCCCCGCACCGATTCCAAGGTAATCGCCAAATTGCCAGTAATTCAGGTTATGTAAACATTGCCTGTCCGGTTTGGCATAAGCGGATACTTCATACCGCATATAGCCGCTTTGATCAAGCTGGCTTGCGATTGCGTCCTGCATGTCTGCCTGCATGTCTTCGTTCGGCAAGTCGGGCGGATATCGATAGAAATAAGTATTCGGTTCCAGGGTCAGTTGGTAAAGCGACAAATGCTCTGGCGAGCAGGCAATGGCCCGGACACAATCATCCAGCGCCATGTCCAGTGTCTGCCCAGGCAGGCCGAACATGATGTCGAGGTTGATGTTGTTGAAGCCCGTGTGCCGGGCATTGTTGATTGCACGGTCTGCCGCTTCGGCATTGTGAATTCTACCTAGGGCATTGAGGTGGCGATTGTTGAAACTCTGCACGCCAATGGAGAGGCGATTCACCCCGGCTTCGAGATAAGTTTCAAACCGGTCGTATTCCAGTGTGCCCGGATTGGCTTCCAGTGTAATTTCAATACCGGGTTCGAATTCAATTTTTTGATTTATGAATCCAAGCAGATCCGCAATCGACTTTCCCCGGAACAGACTGGGGGTGCCGCCGCCCATAAAAATCGAGCTGAGCCTGCGGTTCGGACTCAACCGGCGTATATCATTTTCAAAATCCGTTTTCAGGGTGTCGATGTAGCGTTGTTCCGGTAAATCGCCTGAGAACGTGTGCGAGTTGAAGTCGCAATAGGGGCACTTTTTGATACACCAGGGAAAATGAATGTAAAGCGTGAGTGGAATGGTGTCCATTTGTGCCCATCGGGAAACCGGCTTAACTGACCACATTGACTGGACGGTCGTTCAGCCACCCGATCAGGTTTTCCGACAAGGCATCAACCAGTCGTTGTCTTGATTCCCTGGACCCCCAGGCATTGTGGGGAGTGATCAACAGATTAGGCAGTCGGCACTGCAACAGCGGATGGTCGGGTGGGGGTGGCTCAAGGTCAAGTACGTCGATTCCGGCTCCCGCTATTTCACCGTTTTCGAGTGCATTGATCAGCGCAGCAGAGTCTATGATCGCACCCCGTGCCGTATTCACAAGGATGGCGGTTTTTTTCATTTTCCTGAATGCGTGGTCGGCAAACAGATGGTGCGTGTCAGTGGTCAAGGGGCAATGAAGCGATACGATATCCGAGCGTTCGAGCAACTCATCAAAGCTGGCGCGTCCCGGTTCAGGGGCACCGTCCGTCCCTGGCCTTTGGCACAGCAATATCTGCATATCCATCGCCTCGGCGATCTTCGCCACTTTCCTGCCAAGCGCGCCATATCCGATGATGCCGAGTATCTTGTTACTGGTTTCGATGATCGGATGGTCGAGCAGGCAGAACACATCGCTTTTACTCCAGTTTCCCTGTCGCACATCATGGTGATACTGGATTTGACTGGTGAGCAGGTTCAGTATTAAAGCCATGGTATGTTGTGCAACAGCGGGAGTTGCGTAGTGACGAACATTACAGATCACGATTCCCTGCTCTCGGCAGGCGTCAAGAGCGACATTGTCGGTACCGGTTGCCGCAATCAGGATCAATTTCAGATTCGGGCAGTGGCTCAATAGCTCACGATTCAGCACAACCTTGTTGGTAATCACGATTTGATGATTGCCTACCCGCTCCAGGGTCTGGTCAGCACGGGTAGCCGGAAAATTGGTCCAGTCAACCTCGGGAATTTCGAGGCCAGTCAGGACAATATCATTTTTGTCGAATGAGATTTTATCGAGAATCACGCCTTTCATGGTTTTAATCGGTTCCTGAATGGTTAATCCAAATTACGCCGGGGCAAAGGCGGCACAACAGACCGATTAAGGCGCACATGCCAGAAATGCCAGATCTTATTGAATATATTGATAATAAAAAATCACGAAATTGTTCCTTCTGCGAGGGCGGCGCCGTCAGTCTACGGCGTTGGGAACTATCAGAGTTCTAATTCATTGATACCGTAACTTGATTCGGCGAATGTAAGGCAAAGATATTCATAAAATGCCTTGGTTGGGGCGTTCATTTCATTGTCTTTCTTCCAGATAAGTCCTACGTTCATTGGATGGACTATACCCTCTACCGATTTCACTTCAACATGCTGACCTTCCAGCGACCATGGACGATACACCATATCCGACAAGATGGTAACCCCCATTCCCGTCGCCACCATGCTTCTAACTGCTTCAACCGATGTAGTCCTGAAAAAGATATTGGGACTGTATTGCGCTGCCGTCCAGTAACGTAGCGCCGACTGTTCCGCTTCGTCAACAGTTAGCATTACATATGGTTGCTCTGAAATTTCCGCAAATCCTACATGTTCCGCTCCCATCAGATAATGGTTAGCGCACAACCAAAGACGTCGACGTGACCTCATCAACACTCTAGAGCTGATTTGCTCTACATTTTTCAAGTTTGATAAAAGAATCACAGCGATGTCAAGGTTGCCTTGAACAATCATTTCCTCGATTTCAACCCGCTGCTGCTCTTGCAAGTGAACTCTTACATCGGGAAATGATCGTCCGAATCGCATCAGAATCTGGGGAATGAAATAACCTGCAACTGTATACGTCAGACCAACCCTCACGTTACCACTAAGGGTGCGTCCGGACCGGCGCAGGCCTCGAGTTGCTTCCGAAACTGCAGCGAGAATATTCTGTGCGTGCCTTACAAATTGATAACCCTCATAAGTTAAGACTACGCCGCCTGACTGACGTTGAAACAAGGGTGCTTCCAGCTCTTCTTCCAAGGCATTAATTGAGGCGCTTACAGCGGACTGGGAAATATTAAGATTTGCCGCCGCCGCAGATATTTTGCCCGCATTCGCAACAGCGATGAAATAACGAACTTGACGAAAAGAAATTGCCATCGATTTTTTCGATATCACACTGCGAAAAATACTATTTTACAACAAAAACTAATTTGTCTATAGTTTAAAAAAACTTTGATTAGCCAGAATAATTCGCAGTTTCCGAGTATGTGTCTGGCAGAAACTAAAATGAGTAATTGGATAATCAGGAGGTAACGAAATGAAATTCATACTGAGATTTTGGATCGTAGCAGGAGTGATGACCACCCTGTGTTTGGGAAATGCGGCCGCCGACAACTGGTATCCGTATCCGGTAGAAGTTTGGGATCCACCGTTCGATATGGGAAGCCCCAGGACTACCGTTGATTACGTACCGCTTGAGAAAGCGGAAAAAGCTTGGGACATTTGTGTCTCATTTCCTCACATGAAAGATGCCTATTGGCTGGCAGTGGACTACGGCATAGTAACTGAATCCGAACGTCTGAACGTAAAAATGCAGCTTGTAGAAGCAGGTGGTTACACCGAACTGAGTACCCAGATCAACCAAATTGAGGATTGCGTGGCTGCCGGGGCGGATGCCGTGGTTATCGGGGCTATCTCATTTGACGGACTCAACAATCTCGTCAGCGAAATCCGATCTGAGGGTACTCCGGTGATTGATGTCATCAACGGCATGTCCTCGCCGGAACTTTCCGCTAAATCGCTCGTCTCGTTTGGTGAGATGGGGGGGATGGCTGGAGAATTCCTTGCTGAACAACACCCCGCGGGTAGCGATTCGGTAAAGGTTGCCTGGTTCCCTGGACCCGCTGGCGCAGGTTGGGTTGAAGCCGGAAATACTGGATTTCTCGAGGGCGTTGAGGGAAGCGCAGTTGAGGTTGTCGAAACCAAATACGGCGACACAGGGAAGGAAGTGCAGTCAGCCCTCGTGGAGGATGCACTCGAAACATATCCCAACCTCGACTATGTGGTGGGTACTGCCGTGACAGCGGAGGCGGCGATCCCAATCCTTCGTGCACGCGGCCTGTCCGACCAGGTGCAAGTGATCTCCTACTATTTCACCCCCGGGGTGGATCAGGGCATTCGGCGCGGTCAGATTCTCGCTGCGCCAACAGATTCCCCTGTGGTACAGGCTCGGATTGCTATTGACCAAGCGGTTCGGATCCTTGAAGGTAAAGACTATGAGAAGCATGTTGGCCCCGCACTTTATGTGGTCACAGCTGAAAATCACGGAGAGTTCGATCCAACCTCGACCCTTGCTCCCGACGGCTTCCGCCCGGTATTCCTCGTAGAGTGATTGAAGCATGACAATGCCTGCCCCTCTTCTTTCCGTAAGGGCCTTGGCCAAGAATTACCAGAGCGTGCGGGCCCTTGACGCAGTGGATTTCGATCTCCGCGCAGGGGAGGTGCATGTGCTGTTCGGAGAGAATGGGGCAGGCAAGTCGACTCTTATCTCGATCCTTTCGGGCGCAAACCGGCCCACCTCAGGGCATATCGAGATGAATGGCGAGGAAATAGCCCTCGCATCGGTGCATGACGCCAGGCGGCGCGGCATCTCGGCCGTGTTCCAGGAGTTTTCTCTGATCCCCCAAATGACGGTGGAAGAAAACCTGTTTCTTGGCGCCGAACACACCCGACGCATCTTCCTCGATAAGGTGAGCATGCGTTGTGAAGCCCTGAGGTTATTGGAAGAGCTTGGCTTTGATCTGCCCCCGAACCAGCGGGTGGATCGTCTCACCCGCGCCGAACAGCAGATGGTGGAAATTGCCAAGGCGTTTCGTGGCGAGTTGACGGTGCTGATTCTTGACGAACCGACAGCGAGCTTGACAGATTACGAGACCGAAAAGCTATTTGCCCTGATACGAGAATTGACTGCGCGCGATGTGGGTATCGTCTATATAACCCACCGTATGGGTGAGATCCGTCAGATAGGCGACCGAATTACGGTTTTGAGGGATGGCCGCCATGTGGCTACCCTACCGGTGGTGGATGCTGATGACGACACTCTAGTGCGGCTTATGACCGGCCGCGAAGTAGGCGCGATATTTCCCGAATTTGTGCCAGGATCGTCTGACGAAGACGTGCTAACCCTTGATCGCGTGACCACGGCGCAGGGCCAGGTTCTCGATGTGTCCATGTCCGTGCGCCGAGGTGAGATCGTTGGGCTGGCTGGCCTTGTGGGATCCGGCAAGTCCGAAGCGATGCGGGCGGCTTTTGGCACTCTGCCCATCGCCCATGGGCGCGTGATTTATCGCGGTGAAGACGTGACTGGCCAGAGTCCGGCCCGTGCGATTCGGCGTGGCTTTCTATACTTGCCCCCGGATAGGAAGGATGAAGGGCTTATGATGATGCGCCCGGCACGTGAGAACATGTCGCTGGCTGCTTTGGATGTCATACCTTTCCGACGCGGGTTATTCCTGGACCGCGGCGCCGAGAGGTTCCGGATAGCCGAACTTGCACGACAATTCAATCTGTCACCAAACCGGCCGGAGCGCGCCGTTGACCACTTCTCAGGTGGGAATCAGCAGAAAGCAATGCTGGCTCGGAGCCTGACCCGTAAACTTGAACTCGTTGTGTTCGATGAACCTACAGTGGGCGTCGATGTCGGTACCCGGGCGGCCATCTACCGATTCATCGTGGGTCTTGCCGAGGCTGGAACCACGGTGGTCATTGTGTCCTCCGAACTTCCCGAAATCCTGCACCTGTCGACAAGGGTCTATGTTTTCCATCGCGGGCGGGTTCAGGCGGAGCTTTTACGGGAAGAACTCAGCGAAGAGGCTGTACTTGCCCATTTCTTTGAGCGGGATGCCGCTTGATGGCCGAAAAAGGTTCCGTCCAGGCCCCGGCGGATACCGGTGGCATTGGCAACAAGCTCAAGAAACTCTTTGTGCGGCTGGGCATATTGCCTTTCTTGGTCGTGATTACCATCATCGTCTTTACGATGATTTCGGAGAATTTTCTGACTGGGCGCAACTTGACGAACGTGCTGCGCCAGTCTGTTTACCTGACCATCGTATCCCTGGGACAGATGCTCGCACTCCTGACCGGTGGATTTGACCTCTCAGTAGGCACGATTCTGGCTCTTTCCTCAGTGGTAGGCGCCATGGTGATGGCTTCGGTTTACGCGGTCATGCCCGATGCGGTGATGCTTGCGATCAGCCTTGGGGTTTTGGCCGGAGTGATGGCAGGAACGATGGTCGGGGTGGTCAATGCGATCGGAATTGCTTTTGCAGGCGTCTCGCCCTTCATGATGTCGCTTGGCATGGCCTCGGTAGGCTTTGGCATCGCGCTATATCTAACTGGAGGCGTGCCAGTGTATGGGATGCCGGTGGAGTTTGGTGATCTGTTCGGTTTCGGTAGCTGGTTGGGTATCCCGGTACCGGTCTGGGTCGCCGCAATCCTGGCGGTCGCATTGTCGGTACTTCTTTATCGGACACGTTTTGGTCGCTATTTCTATGCTGTGGGGGGCAACGCGAAGGCGGCTAGCCTGTCGGGGATCAATGTCCGCGCGACGCTCTTTGTCACCTATGTGCTTTGCGCCGCCTTGGCAGCAGTGGCCGGGATGTTGTTGACTGCAAGACTTGA
Source organism: Arenicellales bacterium (assembly GCA_963663315.1). Taxonomy (GTDB): domain Bacteria; phylum Pseudomonadota; class Gammaproteobacteria; order Arenicellales; family Poriferihabitantaceae. Next base: position 2,351,609 of record OY760176.1, read on the forward strand.
TACGGGTGAGGCCAATATTGGCGCCTCTATGCCCCTGGAGAGCATTGCGGCCTGCGTGATCGCCGGCGTGTCTCTACGCGGTGGGCTCGGGCGTATTGAGAATGTAGTGTTGGGCGCGCTCTTCATCGGGCTCATTCAGAACGGCATGAACCTTGCTCGTATCGAGAGCTATCTGCAGATAGTTGTTCTAGGAGCGCTCCTTATCCTTGCGGTTATGGCCGACCAGTTCCGGCTGCGCTTCGTTGCCGACATCAAAGACTGAAGGAGGTAAGTTATGTCTATCGATATGAATTGCGATATGGGCGAAAGCTTTGGCCTGTACAGCTTCGGCAATGACGCTGCAATCATGCCCCACATAACCCAAGCCAATGTGGCCTGCGGTTTTCATGGTTCGGATCCCAACCACATGGAGTGCACTGTGGCGCTGGCCAAGGAACATGATGTGAAAGTGGGCGCCCATGTGTCGCTGCCTGATTTGCAGGGCTTTGGCCGTCGCGAGATGAAAATTGAGCGCGATGAATTGCGTAATATCATCCTCTACCAAGTCGGCGCATTGACGGCTTTCCTAAAAAAGGCCCGGACCGATCTGAGTCACATAAAACCCCATGGCGCTCTTTATGGGATGGCCACCCGCGAGGAGCATATAGCCGAAGCCGTGGCCGATGTTGCGGCGATATACGGGGTTAAGGTCATGGGGTTGTCTGGTACATTGCATGAAGAGGTTTACACGCGCCGTGGAGTCGGCTTCCTGGCTGAATTCTTTGCTGATCTCGAATATACCGACGAAGGCGCGCTTATCATCACCCGGGAACACGATGCGGTCGATCCGGAAATCGCCGTTGCCCGTTCCGTTCAGGCTGCGCAGCAGGGCACCCTGACGACCATCAACGGAAAAACCCTTCCCGTGCGCGCAGAAACCATCTGCATACATTCCGATACTCCAAATGCCGCTGATATTGCAGCCGCTGTTCGTCAAGCACTGAGTGCTCTGGAAGTCGCCTGAATTTGGGAGAAAGCACCATGGCAAAAGAAATCAAATCCCCCATTCCGGGCACTTTTTACCGCAAGTCAGCTCCGAACCAGCCGCCCTTCAAATCTGAAGGCGATGCGGTAGCCGAGGGCGACACGATTGGCATGATTGAGGTGATGAAGATGTTTCATGAGGTCAAAGCTGATGTCGTAGGCACGGTGCTTCGATTCGAGGCTGAGGATACCGAACCAGTAATAGCAGGACAGGTTCTGCTATTGGTGGATTGATGGCTGTCACCAAGCTCCTGATCGCCAATCGTGGTGAGATCGCCGTGCGGATCATCCGCGCTGCCCAGAGTTTGGGTATTGAAACCGTGGCAGTCTATTCCACCGCCGACGCGGACATGTTGGCAGTACGAATGGCTGATGAGGCGATTGAGATCGGGCCACCACAGGCTGCAAAGTCCTATCTGAATGCGGAAGCCATTCTGGGAGCCGCCCGTGCTACCGGGGCGGATGCTGTCCATCCTGGATATGGCTTTCTGGCCGAGAACGCGGAGTTCGCTGATGCAGTGGCTGAGGAGGGGCTGATATTCGTAGGCCCATCGGGAGATACGATCAGGCTGATGGGTGACAAGGCTGCGGCACGCTCACAAGCGGACAAGGCCGGGTTGCCGACTGTGCCTGGCTCCGATGGCATCGTGGCGCCGGAGGAGGGCGCACAAATCGCCAAGGAGATCGGATTCCCGGTGATGATAAAGGCGACTGCCGGCGGTGGAGGCCGTGGTATCCGTATCGCTAGGACGGTGGAAGAATTTAACACGATGGCTCCGCAAGCCTCTGTGGAGGCATTGGCGGCTTTTGGCGATGGTGGTGTGTATGTGGAGAAGGTCATTGAGAATGCCCGCCACGTGGAGGTGCAGATCCTCGGCGACGGTATGAATGCAATACATTGTTGGGAGCGCGAATGTTCGCTCCAGCGGCGGCGGCAGAAAGTATGGGAAGAAGCGCCTTCAACGGCTCTGGACGAGGAGACACGTGCGAGGCTCTGCTACGCTGCCGTGGACTTGGCACGATCTGTCGGGTACAAGGGAGCAGGAACGGTCGAATATCTTTACGATGACAAGACGCACGACTTTTTTTTCATTGAAATGAATACTCGTATTCAGGTCGAACACCCCGTAACCGAGATGATCACCGGGCTGGATTTGGTAGCCGAGATGATCCACATCGCAGGCGGTGCTGGTTTGTCCATCCGTCAGGAGGATGTCAGTATTACTGGCCACGCTATTGAAGTGCGTCTGAATGCAGAGGACCCGATGAATAATTTCATGCCTTTTCCCGGTGTAGTATCCAACCTGAATCTGCCTGAGGGCGAAGGAATTCGCATCGATCACATGCTCTATGAGGGCTACGTCGTCCCACCATTTTATGACTCGCTTCTTGGCAAACTGATCGTGTACGGTAAGAATCGTGAGGCTGCGCTCGCACGACTAGGTCAGGCGCTTGGGTTGCTTAGGATTGACGGACTCGCGTGTACGGCGCCGCTGTTTTCCGAACTTCTCTCGGTGCCCGATATCCAGGCCAACGCAGTCCATACTAAATGGTTGGAGCACTGGCTTGATACCAATACACATAAATTCACTATAGAAGAGGGAGGTAAGGCCGCATGAGTTGCCGATATACATTTGGCGGCGACGAGCACCTTTTTGTCGAAGTGGACGAAGCCATGTCGCTGGAGGCGTTTTTCGTATCGCTGGCCATAACGAATGCTGTTCGGGATGCAAAAATCTCTGGGGTGACCGAAATCTGTCCGGCCAATGCGTCGTTCCAGATCAAGTTTGATCCTGACGTAATTCACCCGCAAAAACTGCTTGGGCTGGTAAAAGAAATGGAGGACGATGCGGAACAGGCCGAATCCATGCTTGATACGCGAATCATTGAGGTGCCAGTCTATTATCAAGATCCTTGGACCCATGAGACGCTGATGCGTTTTCGTGAGCGCCATCAGGATCCGGCATCGACCGACATCGAATATGCCGCGCAGATCAACGGTTATGCCGATGTCGAAGCCTTTGTCGAAGCTCATTCCGGTGCACCATGGTTTGTGTCGATGGTGGGATTTGTGTCGGGTCTGCCCTTTCTTTATCAGATGGTTGACCGACCGCGTCAGATTGAGGTGCCAAAATATCTGCGTCCGCGAACTGACACACCCAAGCTGACGGTTGGTTATGGGGGATGTTTCTCCTGCATCTATTCGGTGCGCGGTGCTGGTGGTTACCAGATGTTCGGCATCACGCCAATGCCGATCTACGACCCAAAGCAGCAGGTCAGTTACCTCAAGGATTTTATGGTGTTTTTCCGCCCTGGTGACATTGTGAAATGGAAGCCGATTCAGCGCGACGGGTATGATGCAGCTCTGGCCGATGTTCAGGCTGGACGGTTCGAACCGCGCATCCGCAACGTGATCTTCGATCTCACTGCCTATAATGCCGATATCGACGGAACCAATGCCAAGCTAATGGAGGTCCTTAATGCCGATTAACGTCATCACATCGGGTATTCTGACGACGATTCAGGATCTTGGTCGTCCTGGTTATTATCACCTCGGTATTCCGATCGGTGGTGCAATGGATCGCATGGCACTGCGCGCGGCAAACTTGCTGGTCGGGAATCCCGAAGATGCAGCCGGTCTGGAGGTCGTCTTCATGGGGCCCGAACTTGAGTTCACTGAAGACGCCACCATCGCTGTTTGTGGTGCTGACCTGCCGCCAAGGGTAAATGGCGTGGAGAAACCCGGTTGGACCGCCATCAACGTTAGAAATGGTGACGTATTGAGTTTCGATTTCCTCCGCGCCGGGGCCCGTGCCTATATCGCAATCTCTGGCGGCATTGCCACCCCTCCCGCTTTGGGCAGCAGATCTACCTATGCGATCGGCGCTTTGGGCGGCTATGAAGGTCGGGCGATCCTATCCGGCGACACGTTGCCGATTGGTACCTACAAAGCAATTGGTCGAGCAGGTAAATCGGTTCCCGAGGCTCTTCGCCGGACCCCCGAAACTCCAACTGAACTGCGTATGTTGCCAGGGCTTTACTGGCATCGGATTACGGAGGAGTCGCAAAAGGCTTTTTTTGAAGACACTTGGACGGTAGCCAATGAGGCTGACAGGATGGGCTATCGATTTCAAGGCGGTCGACCGATGGAGTTCGTGCAGCGTGATCAGCCCTTCGGGGCAGGGTCGGACCCGTCGAACATCACTGATGCCTGTTATCCCTACGGCTCTGTTCAGGTGCCAAGTGGAACAGAGCCGATCATACTGCATCGCGATGCCGTTTCCGGTGGTGGTTACTTTATGATTGGTACCATCATTTCAGCTGATATGGACGTAATCGGTCAATTACAACCCAACACATCAACCCGCTTCGTCCTGGTGGACATGGAAACTGCTCTTCAAGCAAGAGCTGAGCGCAGCGCCGTTCTCGCCGCGCTACGCGAATCCTTCCTGGAGTCTTAAGTCAAGTCCGTTTCGCAATCTGCATTTCATGGTTTTAATCGGTTCCTGAATGGTTAATCCAAATTACGCCGGGGCAAAGGCGGCACAACAGACCGATTAAGGCGCACATGCCAGAAATGCCAGCTTTCTTCGGAAAACACCCCGGCGGGTGGGTCATCCAATACCTCCCCAAAATCAGCATCGCTAAAATACCGGGTCACAACCTGTAAATCGGACAAAGTGCCATACTGCATTACATGTGCCAGAAATAACCGGGAATTGCGCAATGCAAAGGCAGGTTCGCTCGACCACACCATGCGACCGGCTATCTTGCGCAACGCAACATTATCGACCGATTTCATTCTGCGTGTCCTTGAGTTCAGCCCACAATCGTACTTGCGCCGCCGGCAGTTTGGAAAGATCAGGGAAAAATGTTTGATTCATCGAATTACGCTCGCCACCACTGTTTGTATAGCAAATTATACTAAAATACGACCCCAAACGGTCTCCTGATAAACGGTCGGAGTGGTTTTGTTTCCTGATATTCAACAACGCATCCAGGCTTGTCAGGCCGAACTCATTCCTGTCACAGGGAAAAGGCAGGCTGCGGTCGCATTGATCCTGCGCGACCTCGCCTCGGACTCGAAAATGTTTTTTATCGAGAGAGCCAAACATGAAAAGGATCCCTGGTCCGGTCAAATCGCGTTTCCAGGAGGGAATCGGGAATCAGGAGACATCAGCCCGTTTGCTACTGCATGCAGGGAAACCGAAGAGGAAGTGGGGCTTGAATTGTCGCCCCGGAACCTGTTGGGCAGGCTCAATGATCAGCAGGGCAGAAATAAAAATCAGAAACTGCCATTGGTGATCAGTTGCTTTGTGTTCAATATGGAGGGTGAACAGCAGACAATCAACAACAACGAAGTGGAGGACAGTTTCTGGGTGCCGGTCTCACATTTGTTGAATGATCATAACAGGATTGACTATCAGCCGGGATATTCAGACGAGACCTGGCCAGCTATCAGTCTCGATGGGCAGCGGGTGTTGTGGGGGCTGACCTGGCGTTTTGTGCGAATGTTTCTGAAATTGGTGGCCTGAACGGTATTTGCGTTATTCCCGCCGGGGCGCCCGCCACCATTCAACGTGCTGCAGGATTTCAGTTTAGATTCAGGGCCGCAAGCGGGGTTCTCAATGCCTGCAGGGTCTGGCCGTTGTCAGCGTCAATGACGAACACAGCGAGGCCAAGATTATCCGTATTCCACGCTTCATCAATATCCATTGATACCATGCGACTGCTGTCACCCCGGGCAACAGGCGTCGGTTCACTCAGGTGTCGGACAACAAAATTGTGTGTGAGTGTTCTGCCCTTGTTCTCTCCGCCTTTAATTTCCCTGATAATGTTGTTTTCATACAGGGCGATAAGCATTTCCGGAATATTGATATCGGCTTCGTTCCGAATGGCCAGATCAGCAAGGATTTCCCCTTTTGCCTGGGTTGATACATCCACTGTTATCTGAATATCTGCGATTTTTCGGTTGCTTATGTGTATCAGGTCGAAAACCATGCCGCCGCCCCGTGTTTCCTGCCCCGAGACCACAAGCTCGGGCGTATAAATCGATCTTTGTTTGTTTAAATGCGCAACCCAGCGCTGTCGATCAGTGAATTTTGCCTGGGAATAGGGGTCTTCCCAACCCAGCCTGTTCCAGTAATCGACGTGAAAAGCGAGTGGCACCGCGTGAAGATCCTGATTGATATTTTCCCCCAGCAGAGTGAGAAAATTGTCAGCCCGAGGGCAACTGCTGCATCCTTCTGAGGTATATAGCTCGACCACAGGCGTGATATTTTCCCCGCTGGATACGCTGATACGGGCGGTATCTGTTTCGCTGGCAATCGTGGCAGAGGCAACTCCGATCAAAATTGACAGCCCGACCGACTTCAGATAATTCATTTGAAAATTCCTCATTATTGTTCGAACAGTGACAGATATTGTCCATGGTTTTCGGCTTCCATGGATTCTTTCGGGATGAATCGCAGCGCTGCTGAATTCATGCAATAACGCAGTGCTGTGGGTGCAGGTCCATCCGGGAACACATGACCCAGGTGGGAGTCAGCATGGCAACTTCGAATTTCTGTCCTTCGCATGAACAGTTTGTAGTCAGTATTTTCGACCACGCAATCCGGATGGATCGGTCGGATGAAACTTGGCCAACCGGTTCCGGAATCAAATTTGTCGGTGGATGAAAAAAGCGGTTCGCCGCTGACAATATCGACATAAATGCCGTCACGTTTTTCGTCATTGTATTCGTTGCCAAAAGGCCTTTCGGTTGCGTCCTCCTGGGTCACCCGGTACTGAACATCGCTGAGGCGATCACGCAGGGTTTTTTGGTCAGGTTTACAATAGTGTCCAGGGTCAGGCGATGAGTATGAGGCCGTCATTATGCAAGTATTATTATGAGTGTTCAGTGGTTAAAGACTCAGTACGATGCAGATAGTTCAATTCAATAAATCTTCCAGTTCTGAGATATTTTCAAGGACAGTATCGGTATGAATTTCGAGTTCGTGGCGATTGTTCGAGTCGGTCAATACCCCGACAGAACGCGCCACCCCGGCATTGATGCCCATGTTGATGTCTTTCGGGCTGTCACCCACCATGATTATCTGTTTGGGGGTCAAGTCGCAGTGACGACAAAATGCCTCCACCATGCCGGGGTCGGGCTTCACCCCATAGCCACTGTCGGCGCCACAAACAAAATCAAAACAATTCTCCAGCTTGAGTTTTTCTATCATAGAAAAAGCATGACGCTCATCGTCCATGGTCGCCAGGCCTGATTTCAGGCCACGATCTTTCAGTTTAAGCAGAAACCCTTGAAGGTTCTCTATTGCTGGCACAGGGTTGCACGCGGCGCGGGAGAATATGTCGCTGATTGCTGACAATTGCTGGCCAGTCAGGGGCTGCCCGAGTTGCCCGGACCAGAAATCCAGGATCTGCTGATTGCCGCCCGAAGCCAGTAACGAATCGGCGATCCACTGGCCGGTCACAATATCGTACCCGCCGCTTCGCAAAAGTGATTCAGCGATTTGCGGCTGTCCGACTGACTCGGCGATATAGGTCGCCGCCTGAATATAAGCTACCAGCCAGGTTGCGTTGAAATCAAGCAGGGTACCGTCCTTGTCGAACAGAATTCCTTTAATCATGGGTCAGATCCTGATTTGACTGAGGGTACCCAGCAATAGCCGTCGGGGTCGAGTATAAAGCATTCACGCAGGCCATGGGGCTTATCCGCAGTGGCCATCAACACCATGTAATTATTGTCACGGGCTTTTTGTTCCGCCTGGTCAGGGTCGAGATCGTACAATCTCAATTCCAGGCCGCTGCCGCGGGCGCCGGATTCGGGAAGCAGCGAGGGTAACGGGTTATCCCAATAGGTGTGGTCGCCGTGAAGCATAAACAACTGGTTATTAACACTGAGCAGGGCATAATCCCGCGATGAAGTGATCGCCGAAAAGCCCAGAACGGTTGTCAGAAACAAAACGGTGTTTTCAACATCGGTTACCAGTAAATTTACGCCGAAGCCTGCCAGTGCCTGGCCCGTTTCTTCGGCGTTGGTCGGGTCGAAATTATTCATGCAAACGGGATACTGTTATTCACTGTCATTCAAGCGGTGCCAGCACCGAATATAACCCCGGAGCCAACAGCTCGGGTGGTTTTTTGTCAGTCATCGGCTATTGTGTTCTGACCGGACTTTGATTTCCTTACGGCATCAATCGCAGCAATCCGATGGCAACGGATTGCTTTCCTGATACGCAAGCCTGCGCGGCGACCATCGCCGGATTCATGCTGAATCTGTCTTGCGATCTGCTTTTGTTCAACCAGGAGTGCAGCGCGATGCATCTCAAGCAGCAAGGTGGTTTCCCTGCGCCCATCGTTTTCATGCCCGGTGCGACCCCTTCGGTCAGAATCACAACATAACGCAAATTTCTCGATCAGTTCAGGTTTGCGGAAACCATCAAAAGCTTCCAGCACCTTCAGAACTGTGACGGGTTTTAATTGCTCAATTCGATGACAGTGCAAGTGATACTCACATACCTTCAAGGCAAACGTGCGAAACCGGGCAGGGACACCGAGGCGATCGCACAGCAATTCAATGGGTTTGAGTCCGCGCTTTTCATGGCCTATATGCCTGGGTAATTCGGCGCGGGGCGTGAGTGCTTTCCCCAGATCGTGTACCATGACCGCAAAAATCACCATCGGGTCGCGGGTAAGTGCGCTGGCCGCATCCGTCGACATCAGGATATGTATTCCCGTGTCAATTTCGGGATGATATTTTTCAGTCTGGGGAACCCCGAACAATGCATCCACTTCGGGCAGGATCCGCTGCAGGGCGCCACATTCTCTCAGTTCTGTCAAGAACCGGGAAAACTTTTTCTCCTGCATGGCTTGATGCATTTCCTGCCAGATTCGCTCTGCCACCAGCGCATCGGCTTCTTCATTGTTGACCATTTCAGTCATCAACCTGCGCGTATCCGGGCTAACACTGAAGTCAGTGAAACGGGCAGCAAATCGTGCTACCCGCAGCAGCCGCACGGGGTCCTCGTTAAACGCATCCGACACATGACGAATTACCTTGTTCCTTATGTCTTGCCTGCCGTTGTAAGGATCAACAAGATTTTCATCCTTGTCCATGGCCATCGCATTGATGGTCAGATCGCGGCGGCCTAAATCCTGTTCCAGGGTAATATCCGGATCGCTGAGGAATTCAAAACCATGGTATCCCCGCGTCATTTTTCGCTCTGTGCGCGCCAGCGCATATTCTTCGTTGGTATCGGGATGCAGGAATACCGGAAAATTCCGACCCACCGGTTTGAATCCAAGCCCGGTCATTTGATCAGGGGTCGATCCCACTACTACCCAGTCGCGGTCCTGGCCTGGCCTGCCCATTATCCGGTCTCTGACCGCACCGCCTACCAGATACGCCTGGAGTTTTTCTTCAGGGACACTCATATTTCTGCGAGGTCAAATGAAATAAGGTCGGCCTGCTATCACCAGTCCGAACTCATTTCCAGCTTTGGAGAACCATGTCAGCGCACTTTTCACCGATCATGATGCTGGGGGCGTTGGTGTTTCCGGAGGTGATATCCGGCATGATCGAGGCATCTGCAATCCTCAACCCATCCATACCATGTATTTTCAATTGGTGATTGACGACCGACATCGGGTCTGAAGAAGGGCCCATTTTGCAGGTGCAACTCGGATGATAAATGGTAGTCGCGGTATTTCTGGCATGTTCAAGCAGTTGCTCGTCAGTACGAATATTTTCTCCGGGGTCGTATTCGTCAAGAATATGATTTTTCAGCGCCGGCATGGAAGCAATTTTTCGGGAGACCTTCATTGCCTCCACTGCGATTCGGCAATCTCCTTCAGTAGACAGATAATTTGGCTGTATGATGGGATGGCGGTCAGGGTCACGGGTCTGGATTTTGACTGATCCTGTGCTCTGGGGACGTAACTGGCAGACAGAGGAGGTGAATGCTGAAAAAGGATGGGTTCCTTCTCCCGGACTATCTGAACTGAGCGGTTGAAAATGGAATTGAATATCAGGTCTTGAAACCTTATCCGAGGTGCGTGTGAAAATGACCACCTGACTCGCCGCCAGCGTCAACGGGCCTGTTCGGAATAATAAATACTGAAGTCCGATACGCAGCTTTCGAAAGGGGTTGTTGACCTCATCATTCAATGTCGGCTGGGTGGTTTTGTAAACGGCGCGAATCTGTAGATGATCCTGCAGGTTTTGCCCTACCCCCGGAAGGTGCTGTGACTGAGGGATTCCCAGGTCCTGCAACAACGCTCCGGGACCAATCCCGGAAAGTTGCAGAATCTGCGGCGAGCCAATGGCGCCGGCGCTCAATACCGTTTCCTTTTCACTGTAAGCGTGTTGCATCTGATTGTCCTTGCAAAATTCCACCCCGACAATCTGTCGGCCTTCGGCCAGCAACTTCGTGACATGGGCTTGTGTAATGACAGTCAGGTTGCTTCTTGACAATGCGGGCTTCAAATAGCCTCTGGCCGTACTCCATCGTCTGCCATTATGAGTGGTAAGCTGAAAATAGCCTACTCCTTCCTGGGATTTGCCGTTGATATCGTCATTCGCCGGGATACCGTACTGAATGGCCGCTTCGATAAAAGCGTCTGTGACCGGCCTTCGAAAATGGATGTCAGAAATCTTCTGGGGACCGCCGGTACCATGGTAAGGAATCTCGCCCCGTTCCTGATCTTCAGACTTGATAAAGTAAGGTAATACATCATCAAAAGACCAGCCCGGATTGCCCTGGTTTGCCCATTCATCAAAATCTTCCGGTTGTCCGCGAACATAAAGTAACCCGTTGAGTGAACTCGAACCACCCAGCACTTTCCCCCGCGGCCATTTCAACTGTCTCCCGTTCAACCCCGGATCCGGATCGGTGACATAACACCAGTCCATCTTCGGATTGTGCATCGTCTTGAAATAGCCAACGGGTATGTGAATCCAGGGGTTGCTGTCCCGGGCGCCGGCCTCAAGCAACAGAACACGGTGGTTGGGGTTTTCACTGAGTCGATAAGCCAGAACGCAGCCAGCCGAACCCGCACCAATGACAATAAAGTCATATTTACGCTCACCCGATCTGGGCTGTGATAAGGGCATTGGCTGAATCGTCCTGTCTGATACGCGCTGATTCGAGGCTAATTTTTGCGCGTGATGGTACTCATGACGCCATTATACTGATTTTAGGAACAAATTAATAAAACGCACAATTATTGTTCGTGCGGGCAGTAGCCCGGCTTGATTATCATTCCAGAACAACAAGCAGGTCACCCGATTCGACTCGGGTTCCCGCGCTTACCAGCACCTCCGAAACCATGCCGGATTGCACGAAAGACAAATGGGTTTCCATCTTCATCGCTTCAAGAGTCACAGCAGCCTGACCTTTTTCAACCATGTCGTTGACCGATACAGCAACGCTGACGACCATCCCCGGCATCGGGGCTGCAACCTGTCTGTCGTCATCAGGGTCCGCTTTTCGATGGGAGATAATGCTGGAAACCAGGCTGTGATCATTCACCACGACTTCCCTTGGTCGACCGTTTACCTCAAAAAAGGTGGTCCGTGTACCATCCTGATGTGGGTCGCCGACAGTCTGATATTTAATAATCAGCGCCTTGCCGAACTCATCATCTATGACAATTTCTTCCCTCGGCTTGAGTCCGTAAAAATAAACCGGTGTGGGTAAATGGCTGGTATCGTCATATTTATGTCGATGTTCAATCAGTTGCTCGAATACGCCGGGATAAAGCGTCCAGGACAGAGCATCTTTCATGGTGGGATTATCCAGGCCTTTGGTCTCCAGAAAATTTTTGACCTGGGCAAAATCCGCCGCCGGAAGGTTCCGCCCAGGTCGACCACTCATCGGCTTCTCACCTTTTAATATCCGATCCCTGACCTTTTTGGGAAAACCCTGGTAAGGTTTGCCCATACGTCCGCTCATCAGGTCGATGACCGACTGCGGATAAGCGAATTCCCGCTCACCACTCTCGATATCAGCGCAGGTCAGATCGTTGGCAACCATGAACAATGCCATATCACCAACCACTTTTGAGGTGGGAGTCACCTTGATGATGTCGCCGAACAGTTGATTGACCGACGCATAGGTTTCGCATATTTCCACCCAACGGTCCGACAGGCCAAGCGAGCGTGCCTGTTCATACAGGTTGGTGTACTGACCACCCGGCATTTCGTGTTTGTACAGGTCTGCCGATGCAGGCAGTGTTTCACATTCGAAAGGTTTATAAAATTCTCTTGTCGAGCGCCAGTAATCAGCGAGCAGATCAAGGTTGTCCGTGTTCAGCATGGTTCCACGACGATTGTATTGAAGCGCTGAGACGAGGGTATTTAAATTGGGTTGGGAAGTGCCTCCGGACATCGGCGCCATGGCCGCATCGGCGATATCCAGCCCTGCCGCTGCGCCATTTAATATGGAGGCGGCCTGAATCCCCGATGTATCATGGGTATGAAAATGAATCGGAATGTCGACTTCCTGTTTCAGCGACTGGATCAAAAGCGTTGCTGCATCAGGTTTCAGCAGTCCTGCCATGTCTTTGACACACAGGATGTGAGCGCCCATATCTTCAAGCTTCTGCGCCATTCCAAGATAATAGTCCAGGGTGTACTTTGTCCTTGCCGGGTCAAGAATGTCGCCGCTGTAACAAATCGTCGCTTCGCATATACCACCATATTTCTGCACACTGTCCATGGCGACCGCCATGTTGGGGATCCAGTTGAGCGCATCAAAGACCCGAAAAACATCCATTCCGGAATCGACCGATTGCCTGACGAATTCACGCACCACATTATCCGGGAAATTGATATAGCCAACCACGCTGGAGGAGCGAAGCAGCATTTGAAACAGTATTTTCGGCACTTTTTCGCGCATTTCAGCCAGACGTTGCCACGGGTCCTCCTTGAGAAACCGCATGGACGTATCGAAGGTGGCGCCCCCCCACATCTCCAGGGAAAACAACCCGGGAGCAAAGGCGCCATAGTGTTCCGCGATATTCAGCATATCGATACTACGCATCCGGGTGGCAAACAGTGACTGATGGGCGTCACGAAATGTAGTATCTGTTATCAACAGCTTTTCCTGACCACTTATCCAGTTTTGCAGCCCTTCAACCCCTTCCTGCAAAAAGATCTCACGACTTCCCTTGCAGGATATCGAGTCAGGCAAATCAGGAACCGGTACGGGATTACGCCGTTCAGCGACCGGTCGACCCTTGACCTCGTCATTGCCATTGACGATGGTGTTGGAAATATAGGAAAGGATTTTCGAGGTGCGACTGGGGTAGACCTTGAAATCCGTCAGTTGTGGCGTCTCATCAATGAACCTGGTGGTGCACTGTCCTTTTTTGAATGTCGGATGATCCAGCAGGCGCAACAGGAAGGGAATATTGGTTTTGACCCCTCTGACACGAAACTCGTTCAGCGCCCTTTTCATGCGTCCTGTGGCGCCATCGAAAATTCTCGCCCGTGCACTCACCTTGACCAGCATGGAATCAAAATAAGGGACTACAATTGCTCCGGAGAATGCACTTCCGGCATCGAGACGAATACCGATACCGCTGGATGATCGATATTCTGTCAACCGACCGTAGTCCGGCATGAAATTGTTGGTTGGATCTTCGGTCGTGACTCTGCACTGCACGGAAAAACCATGGGTCTTGATCGCATCCTGGGACGGCAGGTCGACTTCCCGACTATCCAGTCGATAACCCTGGGCAACCAGTATCTGTGCACGCACAATATCGATGCCGGTGACTTCCTCAGTCACCGTGTGTTCAACCTGAATTCTCGGATTGACTTCTATGAAATAGAATTCACCGGTCTGGTCATCAACCAGAAACTCGACGGTGCCTGCATTCTGGTAAGAAACAGCGTCTGCTATCGTGCAGGCGGCATTGCAGATATCTGTACGAAGACCGGCATCAAGGTTCGGGGCGGGCGCGATTTCCACTACTTTCTGGTAGCGACGTTGAATTGAGCAGTCGCGTTCGAACAAATGTACCCGGTTTCCATGCTCGTCGCCGAGTATCTGCACTTCGATATGGCGCGCCCGGGTGATCAGTTTTTCCATGAATATATCCCTGCTGCCAAAAGCGGTATGGGACTCCCGTTGCGCCGCTTCGAACGATTGCCTGAAATCTTCTTCGCCGTTGACCACGCGCATGCCACGACCGCCGCCGCCATGGGCTGCTTTGAGCATAATCGGATAGCCTGTCGTGGCCGCTGTAGCCAGACCATCGGTAACATCTTTTATTGCTCGATTGACACCCCCTAGTACAGTTACTCCGGCTTCCTCGGCGATCAACCTTGCCGAAATCTTGTCGCCAAGGGATTTCAGGGTTTCGATAGAGGGTCCGACAAACACAATCCCTTCCTCCCGACACCGTTTGGCGAACTCGGGATTTTCGGAAAGGAAGCCATAACCCGGGTGAATGGCATCAATGTTATGCGCTTTGGCAAGGGCGACAATTTCCTCAATATTCAGGTAATTCCTGATCGGTTCCCCTGCACCGCCCACCTGATAAGCTTCGTCAGCCTGAAACCGGTGCAAGGAATACCTGTCTTCGTAGCTGTAAATCGCAACCGGCGTAATGCCAAGTTCACGGGCACTGCGAAATACACGAATCGCAATCTCGCTTCGGTTGGCTACCAGTAGCCTTTTGACCGGTTTTATTTGTCGGGGTGAAGTCATATCAAGGGGAGTGGTGATCTGAAAATGATTATAACTTGAAACAGCGACCCGAGAATCTATTACTTAATGAATACCCCATGAAGACTATTTAACTGCGACCACAAAAGATCAACAATAGACGGTTCGAAACCCCAACAAGTGAAAAACATGTACTTTGAAACTATACAAAAACTGGAAAAAATGGGTGTCAATTCTGAATATATTCAAGGTTGGGCAAGTGGCTCCCTGGCAAATCCCAAGCGTGAAGAGCAAAGAACCAACGATGCCTATGATGCGGGATACGAGGATGGTGAAGCGAATGTCACGAATCAGGCAGAACAGTTCGTAAAATAGTATCGGCGGTCAGTCGGCCGTATCAACCTCCTGCCCCGGTTCACCCGGATTGACGGGCATATCAGCAGCATACATTTGCTGAAGTTCCCTCTATACTCGGCTGTCAATATAATCTCTACATGAACTGAACAGTGGCCGCTGTTCAAGTTTTTCCTTCAGGATTATTTGCCTTGATCAACAATAGCCGAGTACTGCCGTACCTGCTGATTCTTGTCGCAGGAATTTTGTGGGGCGGTACTTTCTCACTGGCGTTGATTGCGACCTCTGATGGTTCCCATCCTCTGGTTCTGACCACCTGGCAGGTACTGGTGAGTGCGATGATTTTCACCTGTGTGTGTCGAATGTTGAAAGTACCCGTGTTTCGCTTTCGGAATCTTGGCAAGTATGTAATTATTGGCGTGCTTGGCCATGTCGTCCCCGATTTACTTTATTACACCGCAGCGCCGCATTTATCTGCGGGTATCCTGTCAATTACGGTGTCTACCGTACCGTTGTTCACCTATGTCATTATGTGGGTGATGAGATTCGAACGCATTATAGCCAAACGTGCTTTGGGTCTGTTGTTCGGGATGCTGGCTATCCTGTTGCTGGTGATACCTGATCAGGGATTGAGCAGTGATGATGTGAATTTCTGGATCTTGCTGGTTGTCTTGTGCGCACTTCTCTATGCCGCTGAAAATGTTTATGTTTCTGAGGGCGTCAGTTACGAATCAAATATTTTTGAACTGCTGTGCGGATCGACCATTGTGTCCACGATTTTCCTGATTCCGATTACATTC
This sequence comes from Arenicellales bacterium, assembly GCA_963663315.1. Classification (GTDB taxonomy): domain Bacteria; phylum Pseudomonadota; class Gammaproteobacteria; order Arenicellales; family Poriferihabitantaceae. The sequence goes on from OY760176.1 coordinate 2,367,465, forward strand.
AAGCTTGGAATGGGCAACCTGTTTCCCTGGATTCTGACCACTTCCGGCTGGGCTGTCACGTCCATTGCAGTGATCAGTGTGGTCGCCTATTCGATGTTCTTTCATACCATCAAGACGGCGGGCCCGGTATTCGCGAGTCAGTGTGCCTACATTGTGACGGTTGCAGGGGTGCTGTGGGGTATCGCTATTTTTTCCGAAGAGCACACTGTCTGGGTCTGGATGTCGGTCCTGTTCATAATGCTTGGAGTGGCCTTTGTGTCGCCAACCCGGCGAGTAGTGCACTGAATCCCGCAATCCCGGACAACCACAGAGGGTTGCCCCTACTGCAATCCCGGACAACCGGTCAGGAATTTCTTATTTTTTCGATCAGTGATGTTGTTGAGAATGGGTGCTCGAACCTGATCGAATGGACAGACCCGCCCCAGTTCTGTACTTCCCTGCCGCCCACAATATCTTCAATCTTCCAGTCGCCTCCTTTTACCAGCGCTTCCGGTTTGATCTTCAGAATCAATTCCAGTGGGGTATCCTGATCGAAGGATACGACCCCGTCAACACACTCAAGAGCGGCCAGCACAGTGGCCCGGTCTGCCGTGGTATTGAGGGGTCGGCCAGGACCCTTGCCGAGTCGTTTTACCGATGCATCCGAATTTATACCCACCACCAGTGAAGCTCCCAGGACTGCTGCGCTTTGAAGACAGTCGACATGCCCACGATGAAGAATGTCAAATACGCCATTGGTGAAAACCACCGGGCGATCAAATTTCGAGATCCATTCATCGAAACCGGTTTGAGAGTCGGGTGAGTAAATCTTTTGTTTCAGAATCAATACGTTCCCCGGGAGTCAGGATTCTGAGCCGGTTATTCGGCTTTGATGTACTCAAACACCTTGACGATATGGGCTACGCCAACGACGCTTTGTGTCAGCTCGACTGCGGCCAGCGCTTCAGCCTCTGTAGCCAGACCCAACAGATATACATTGCCGCGTTCTGTAACCACCTTGATGTTGGATAACGGCAGATCATTCGCATTCAGTAATCTGGCTTTCACCTTTGCGGTGATATAGGAATCGTTGGCACGGCTGTTGATATTACTTCGTCCGGACAGATCCAGCTCATTGACCACTTCCCGGGTCTGATCATATGACCTGGCCAGGGACTCTGCATACTGGCGTTGTTCATCGGTATGGACTTCTCCGGTGAGCAGTACAATCCCATTCATCGCCGTCACACTGATATTGACCGGTGAACCAAGTCTTTCGTCAGTCCAGTAATCTCTTCTTAATTTCAATTCCAGCACGTTGTCGTCGATATTGCGCCCCACGCTTCGTCTTTCGGTGCTCAAGTCGATGGTGGTGATGACTGCGGTACCAATCAAAAGAGGAGCACAGGCGGTGATGGACTGTACGGTCACAAAAATAATCAGGCCACATAAAATGTCTTTCCATGTTTTCAGGGATAAACCGTGATGGTCGTTTGCCGGAGTCATATTGGTTTTCTCTAACAGAAATTAAGCGGGGCACTGAACAATCAGAAAGATTGCCAGAAAACCGGGTTGGTCGGATTATACATCAGTTTGCTGAATGCCCCCTGATATTAGAGGTTGTCACCTTTCAAAATGCATGCTTTATCCAGTCAATATCAAATTGATCTTTTGCTCCGGTAATCGCGATGACATCAAACCGGCATTGATCAAACTCACAGTTGTGGTATTTCTGCAAAAAGGATTCCGCAGTTTTGCGGATTTTATGTCGTTTACTGCGGGTGATACTTTCTTCCGGCCCACCAAAGGATCGATCTCTTCTATAGCGCACCTCTACAAATACCAGATCAAGGCCTTGTCGCATGATCAAGTCGATTTCACCGCATTTTCTCGTGTAGTTGCGTATAACCAGCGAAAGCCCATTTGTTTCCAGATAGGATAATGCAATGGATTCCGCATCTTCACCGCTTTGTAAATGGGTAGCCTTCAAAGTCGTTATTTCCGGGTTTGCAATGTTCAGGAAATTATTGCGCCGGCAGCAAGGGCAAGGGCTCTGCCAGACCAGAAACGAATTTTGCCCAGGTGGGAAGGTGAACAGCATTCCCGTTCTGATCAACACTGATTGTCATCGCCTTGCCGGAGACCTTCATCCAGTTGTTCTGCCTTAGTCGCTGTAATTGGGGAATGATCTGATAGCTCTGTACTCCAAGAGCATATAACCGGTCGAGCGCAGTGTGACCGTAAGGGCGTGCTGGCAGCTCGGGTTGATACACCTGGGGTAGATCCACTTCGTCCACTTCCCCGGACACATCCAGCGTAGGCACATCCAGCGTAGGCACACCGGATTCAGGGAACTCTGCAAGGGTATCTGGATCCGTGGATTGATTTTCGCTGTCGTCCTGGTTGTTAGCTGATTCCGCCATTTTCAGGGCTTTTTCTTCAGCTTTTTTCTTTTTGTACAAGGTAACGCCGTCCAGAATCCATCGCATTTCTCCAAATATCAGACCATCCAGATCCGCATCCACTGCCGGCTCCGGATTGCCCGCATAAACATAGGAGGTCCCATAGAGAGGGACATCATGGGCCTGGAAAAAACGCAGTTGAGGTACGATCAGTCTGGCCTGGGTTGTGGTGGCTGCCAAAAATATGAAATCCATGTCTGTATTGCGTCTGGGGGAAAATTTCAGTTTCAATCCGGTTTGTGCTTCGATCAGACGATGGCGGACCATACTCTTGTCTATTCCCAGAAATTTACGGACTACTCTGGCGTGATTTGAAACATCTTCCGGAAATGAGCTGTTCTTAAGAATCTGGCCACCCAGATTTTCCCAATGAGCGACAAACGCATTGGCGACCCGTTCGCCCCATTCTCCATCGCTTCGAAGCACGGTAGCATTCCTGTGACCTGTAGCGTAAGCCTTGTCGGCCACCTGACGCGCTTCATTTTCCGGAGAAAGGCTGATGCCGTACAGATTGTCTGATGCCTTTTCGGGTGGAATATCTGCAAGCAGCAATGTATTGGTTTCAAGGTTCCGGCTGGCGAGCAGATTTTCTACCGCTTTTCTTCCCAGTGGGCCGACAATGAAATCAGCGCCATCCGCTTCGGCGGCCTGATAGTAGAAAGAAGCCAGAAAGGAATCAGCCCCGATATCATAAAGGACCAATTCGGGTTTATTGCGGGAACTATCATTGTTATGCGCTTCGGTGAACCCATCGTAAAATGCCCGGGCGGCCCTGCCATCAGGAGAGGTAAGAGGTAAAAGCAATGCGATTTGACGCCAGGAATTCTGGCCGGGCACAGTAAATGTATCGATGAGCACTGCAACCGCAGGGTGGTCTGGATAAGCCCTTCGCCATTCCTGCAATTCAGCTTCGGGCAGCGCCTCGGAATCAAGCGCCTCAAGCAAAGCCAGCCAGCCAGCCAGATTGGGGTCGGTGATGTCTTCCAGCAGCAGTGAACGATGCAGTGAGTCGAGTGACTGAAGTACCTGCAGCAGGGTTTTCCGGGTCTTGAGCCGAACCTTCCCCGTGACCTCAAAATCCAGTTTCAGAAGGGTCTCCACCGCCGCCGATGGGTAGCCCGAGGCCAGTTGCGATTTTGCCAGAAGAATTTCCCGTTCTGCTCTATCCTGGGCTGGAAGTTGACCTGCCTCCCACTGCCCCGTGTCGTCATCGTCAACAATGACAATCGCCTCTTCCTCGAGAAGACCATGACTGACTACAGTTTGTTCCTCTATTATGTCCATTATTTCTATGTCCGTTACTTCCTCTTCAATATCTGTATGTTCTTCAACATCCGGCGGTATCGGCAAAGTCTCCGGTAATGGTGTACAGTTGGTGAGGAGCACACAAACCAGGCCGATAGCAAAGCCTGGAACCAGCAGCCCCGGTTTTCTGAGCGCCAAATTGGACATTGTGAACAATCTTGACAAGTGACAGCGGAACAGAGCCATGGAAATTTCTTAAATTGCAATATCGGATGAACAGTCCCACAGTATAAGAGATTCGGTAATGAACGGCAAAACAGGCGCACTGTATATTGTGGCCACTCCAATCGGCAATCTGGAAGACATCGGGCTTCGGGCTACAGCCGTATTGGCACAGGTCAGACTGATACTGGCTGAAGACACCCGGCATGCGGCAAAGTTACTTAATCACTACCAGATCAAAAGCAGAACCCGATCGTTTCACGAACACAACGAAAACGAACAGACCCCCGGGATAATCCGGTTGTTACAGCAGGGGTCGGATATTGCGCTGATCAGCGATGCTGGCACGCCATTGATCAATGACCCGGGTTATCGACTGGTTCAGGCAGCGCGAAACAATCAATTACCTGTCATTCCGATTCCCGGGCCGAGCGCCGTTATCGCAGCGCTTTCGGCTTCCGGATTACCTGTTGACCGATTCTGCTTCGAGGGGTTTCTACCGTCCAGACGAGGACAGCGGTTGCAAAAGCTAACGGAATTATCAACCGAGACAAGAACTCTGGTACTGTTTGAATCGAGTCACCGTATTGTCGCTGCACTTGAGGATATACAGACTTGTTTGCCGGCAAATGTGAAAGTTACCGTGGCTCGGGAAATGACCAAGAAATTCGAATCATTCTATCACGGTAACATCGAAACTGTCCGCAAGCAGGTCGAACAGGACGATCAGCATCAAAAAGGAGAATTTGTCATCGTGTTGTCCCAGTCGCCGCCTGATGATCCCGACTGGCAAAGAGCCTCGAAGCTGGTGGCGGCAATGGTTGAGTATATGCCTGCGAAGATCGCATCGAAAATGGTCAGTGATACGTTCGGGGTGAGTAAAAATCGACTTTACGAATTTGCCCTTGGCTTGAAGAAGAAAAGTTGATTTTGTGCGACGTGAACCGGCAAAGAGGTTGTATGCAGAGGAGCGCTTCTTTTGTATGATGGATGACACACAGGACTCCCATCAAACGTTGCCCCCGGCCCCCGGGAATGGTTCGGGTAGGCACCCGGTCCTGGGTTGTATGAGCGGCACTGTAACGGTGGCCGATGACCTTGACCTGACGGCTCCGGCCATGCCGGAATGGGCGGACATGGTTCAGGATACAGCAGTACAGACATGAGTGATCTGCTTCTTGATACCTGCGCGGTTATCCGGACAGGAAACGGCGATCTGATTGATGCGGATGCCATAGCTCAACTTGACGCAAGCCACCGCGAAGGTCGCCGAATCTGGGTCTCGCCGTTCTCGGCCTGGGAGTTGGGTTTGCTTGTCTCCCGTGCACGGCTGAGACTGGAGCGTCCGGTAGCGACCTGGTTCGAGGACTATGTTACCAAAGGCCGGATTACGCTTGCCGGGATTTCTCCGCGCATTCTTGTGGACTCGTCATTCTTGCCGGGCACATCGCCAGTCGACCCGGCTGACCGGATCATTATTGCCACCGCCCGTGCAATGAATCTATCCATTGTCACCCGCGATCACCGGATCTTGGCCTACGCCTCCGAAGGTCATGTCCGGGCGTTGTGCTGTTAGGCCACGGGTCGTCAGGAAGGTTTGATTCCGGGCTCCGGTCACCGGCCGGGGGCAATGCCCCCTGTTTCCGCTACACGCATCCGAAGCCGTCCCTGGATTCGAGTTCCTCCTCGATTTCCTCCGGCAGGATCGCCAGGAATTCGCTGTCGCTGGCCCATCCTGGGCCCACGCCCTTTCGCTCGCATCCGCTCGCTGTAGGGCTGACGACCGTGGGACGGCTGCTGGGACATTTCCGGCGGGAAACTGGACTTGGCCCTGTTCTGTAAATTCCTGACATGGCCTTAATTTGAATACATTATGAATGAAACAAATAATTGTGAAACAATTCTTCGGCGGTATACAAATCTTGCTGCCACTATCCATCTACTTAAGGAGGAGCAAATTACCTTGCTTGACCCTGGTACTTGGGACGACAAGAACGATACTTGTTTTTTGAAACGATATAAATGCGTAAAGGAAGCTGAATCACTACTGGCTCTATGCTTTTCTTTGGCGTCCGAAACATATCATCATTGGAAAGTTTTTGCAGATAAACAAGATGGAGTTTGTATAGAATTCGATAAAAAACTACTAGAAAAAGATCTGGGTAAATTTGGTAAGACTCTCACCCAAGGTCAGGAAATATTTCATCAGCAGGTTGAGTATAAAAATATCAAAAAAATAAAACCCCAAAAAATAGAACAAGATAAATTGCCATTCCTTATACGATGGCCTTTTCAAGATGAAAATGAGTACCGAATTGTTTATGTCGATAAACAAGATGAAATTGAAAATCAACCAACAGACATTGGTTTAAACTACAATTAGGCGAATTACTCTGAGTCCTTGGATGCCAGAGTCCCTTGCTGGTTCAGTAAAGACATCCTTGAAATGCATCGTAAAACAGTCTGGATTGAAGATCTCTCGGTCTACACTGATTGACAATAAAATATGGAAGCAAGCTGCGAAACAATAAGGTAGGTTTCTATGCCTATTGATTCCAATCCCCCACCCTTGCAGCCAACTAAATGATTACACCTAATGATTTTGACTTTCTATCCGTATGGAACAACAGCCTTAGAATCCTATATGAGTACGATGCCTATACAAAGGTGATGTTCTGAGGGCTGCGATCTAGCTGTCAGTGCCGGATGAATAATACCCACTTGTGCCGAAGTAAAAGTTACCAGTTTGAAGTGTGAGGCACCGGTCCCCCGGGGGGGCTTTAGGCGCGTCGGTTGCGCTGCCGCGGGGCTATACGGTCGGAGGGGAGTTTGCATTTTATCGTGCACGACACAAGGGGACCGTATCCGGCGGGATCGTCAACAGCGAGGCCTGCTCCGCCTACCCCTTGCGCTTCCTAGGCTTGGGAATCGGCGTGATGAAATCCGCCCGCCGACGCGCTTCGATGATCTTCTGGGTAGGCTGACCGGATTCGTCGAGCTCCCAATGCCGCGACGGGTACTCGTAGGGCGAGTTCAGACAGAGGTCTGGCGCCTCTCATTACAAAATCGTAGCTGGACGATATGGGGGATGAGTCCCCAATTAATCCTGGCCAGGGAAGGCCGAAACTCCAATGCGCAAACCTACGACTATCAGCGTGAGCGTGTGGAGTTGCAGTTCGTGGAACAGTTCTGATCTGTTGTTTCTCACAACGCTTATCGGATCAACCTCCAGGGCGAATCCATGCGAAAACGACGATCTAGGGTCCCCTCCGCTTCCGGAGCAGGTAAAACTGGTGTCGATCTATTCTGTTGTGGCTATCAGATTGTGCCATGGAATGGGTGGACACTTTGCGTGGAATACGCAGACCTGATATACTGCCCGTTTCTCCCCGCCCGGCCGGGCATGAATCATGGCACATTCTGAAACGGGTTCTTCTGTTTCGGCCGACGGGCCGTCAGTCATTGCCCAAAACAGGTTCCTGCTCGGGACGCTCACCCTGGGCCATCTGATCAATGACTGGGTCGCCGGGACGATCTGGATTATCGCCCCCGCGGTTGCGGTGAGCATGGGATACGGTCCTGCCGAAATTGGCATCATCCTGGCCGTCAACGGAATCGCCGCCGGCCTGACCTATATCCCGGCAGGCATGATTGCTGATCGCGTCTCCAACCAGGGTTTCCTGATGCTGATCTCGTTCTGGTGGGTGGCAGCGGGGTATTTTGTCAGTACCCTTGTGCCCGGCTTCTGGCCCATAACCCTGTTGCTGGCCGTCGGCGTCATGGGCGATGCGTTCTGGCATCCGGTCGCAACCGGCGTGCTGGTCAAGACCCTGCCCAGCCGAAGAGCCCAGGCGCTTGGCATTCACGCCATGGGAGGCAGCATCGGCGCGGAAATCCTGGGCCCGTTGAGCATGGGGTTTCTGCTCGGATACTTCAGCTGGCAGACCAGCCTGCAACTGCTGATCATCCCCGCCGTGCTGATGGGACTGGCGTTTATATTCATAGCACCGAAGATTGCCACCACTTCCAGAAGCAGGCTGTCCATTGCGGATCTGAAAAAACTGGCGCGGCGCTGGAGTTCATCCCAGGGACTGCTCATGGTGGGCATGATGATTTGCTACAGTATGGCCCTGTTTGCGTTGTTGTCCATGACGCCGGTGATTCTGCAGCAGCGATACGGATTCAATACCTTCAACTCATCTGTCGTGTTTGCCGGGATGCTGGTGTTCGGCACCCTGTGCCAGCCGTTCATCGGCAAGATTTCGGATATTGCCGGCCGCAAGGCGCTGCTAATCGGAACGGTCGGCCTTGCCGCCGTGTGCGCAGCAGGTGCAGGGCTGTTCTCCGGATTCTTGCTGTTCGTCGCCTCGTTGATCGGCGCCGCTTCGCTGCTGACGGCCATACGCCCGGTAATTCTTGCCGCTGCAGTCGAATTTTCAGGGGATTCGGAATCCACCACGATGGGGCTGGTGTTCGCCATCCTGGATGGCGTGGGGGCGCTCGGCGCCCTGTTGTCAGGACTGGCGGGTGAAATCGATCTTTCGCTTGCCTTCCTGCTGTCGGCCGCATTGTCGACCGCTTCGATCACGCTTGCCATGATGCTGCAATTCTCCAAGGGTACGGGCCGGGGCGGGGCGGGGAAGTTGCATAGTGCCGAGCCCTGAAAAACAGGTTGCCTGACGCCGGGACAGGAGAATCAGGATTGCGTTTTTCTGAAAGCGGTCATTTTCCCGCAGAGATGTAAACGATCCAGGCCGGGTCGTCTTCGCCCTGTTCGGCAGGCGTGAATACCCCGTTTCCCTCTCCGGTTTTTTCGTTTGTGCCTTCCCAGTAGACGGTGACCTTGCTGAAACCGGCTTCGTCCAGCATTTCCCTTAGCTCAGGCAGGGTATACAGGCGCCAGCGGCAAGCTGATGACGACGGTAGCGATCGCGGTGCTGGACATTGACTCCGGCGGTACGAGGGCGGCCACCTTGCGGGAACTTGTGCGGCCTGCTGACCTGCGCGAATGAATCAGGACCCGGACCCCACCCGCCCAAATCCTGACGATAGAAAAATCCCGGCTTCTAGTCCCGACCGGCTAAAATCGCTCCCCAGCGGGAATTGCTGCAGTTTTATCCGCGTACTGTTCTGAACCGGCTCGTACAAACAGTGGCAGATGAAGACCGTTGTCGGGCTCGGGTGCGTAACATGCCGCGCAACCTCGCTTGCCTGACCAACGCAGCGATTTCGATCGTCCGGTTGACCGGCACCTTCTGCCACCTGCCCAAAGCCAACCGGTACTACGCAGCACGGCCCCAAGACGCTCTCGACGAGATCCTTACCACCAATCCGGAACCGCCGCCAGAGCGGGTGCCGTGCGATGTGCCGCTGTTATCGGATTCTGCCGACGTCGCACAGGCGGGGCTCATCCCCCCAACCCTCTTAATCAGGGGGCTATATGTTCTCCCCTTGTCAGGGTATGACGAAGCGTCGATAATCTGCCATCCCTGTATCCCAAAAGGAGAGGACCTCCATGAACCGCACCAGCATCCTGTTCGCCGTAACGGCATTGAAGTAAAGGCAAGCCAGAACGACCCCCAATCTTTTGAACTGGGCGAAACAGAAGTCAGAGCTGCGCGAATGGCTGCGCGCCCCCGAAGTGGTCTACAGTACAAGATCGCCTACGTCAGCAACGTGTCGGACTTAAGCAAGACAAATATTGAGATGCTTCCAAACCCGATGACAGATGAAGGCGCACATGTACTTCAGTTGGCGGCGAGGGCATCCGTTATAGTTTCAGTAGAAATCAATCATAGTCTGTTTTTTCAAAAGATGCGGATGATCATCCCAAATTCTGCTGTGCAGGATCTGTCGGTGGGCATCGTCCGGGTTTTGGGGGCCACGGAGAAACGCCGGTTGTAGTTTTTCATGAAGGTGGGCAGGAAGGCGGTGTCGGTGTCGTGGATTTTCCAGAGCCGGAGTTCCTTGATCAGTCGGTCCTGAAGAGTCTGATTGACTCGCTCAATGCGACCCTTCACCGGCCCGACACCAATCCCCGGGGACCCGACTCGCGATAGCGGCGCGTCAGACGCTTGATCTGCCGAATGCTCCGACCCAGTTGCTATGCCGCCCCGCGCTGATGACGTCGCTTGTCTATGACCGCTTCCATGATCGATACCCGCTCCAGTTCCCGCCTGCTCAACGTAATCGTCCCCTTTGTCATGTATCCCCCAAAAATGAAAAAGGGGGACATTTTAAAATTGCTCAAAGGGGACATTACTACTTTGCGCTAACATCCGGACAACCGGCGGTTGCAACTCCGTGAACAAACGATTAGAGTTCATGCTGCAAAATATTCGGTAACCCAACCTGGTCGGGTTACCTGCCGAATACAATAGTCCTGGCATCAGACTGCCTGTTTAACAGTCTGTGACGAATAGGCAGGGACTTCTTCATACTGAAAATGTTTGTAATCGCCCGGCGTCTTGTGCCGGATACGAACCGCGATGATGTTTATATTGTCAGCGGGTATACCTCTTCCAAAAATCCGGCTATCAACAGTATGCAGTCCTTTTTACAACATAGCCACGTCATGGCAGGGTGGGTATGGAGAGTCCTGGCGCTGGTCATGCTCCCTGTTTCTGTCGCGCTCGCTGCTGATTCGATTGATCTCTCTCTCGAACAGGCCCGCACGCTGGTACAGCAGGGGCAGTTTGCAGAAGCCTTGCCGTTGTTGCGTGCTCTGCCGTTGGACGGGTCGGATCAGTACGATATCCTTTTCCTGATTGGGCTGGCTTCAATGGAATTGGCCGTGCGGACCTCCGATACTACCGGGCGACGGGATGATCTGCTGGAGCAGGCGATCTTCGCCTTCCGAGCCATGTTGATTGATCAACCGGGTTTGGTGCGTGTCCGCCTGGAACTGGCACGATCATATTTTCTCAAGGGCGACGATGATCGGGCGAAGGAGCATTTTGAACGGGTACTGGCCGATAAGGAACTGCCACGAGCAGTAGCGCTCAACGTTCTCGGGTTTCTGAAACAGATTCAGAGCCGACGTCGCTGGAGCGTATATCGGGGCTTTTCCCTGGCGCCGGATTCCAATATCAATGCGGCATCCAATGAAGAAACTGTGTATCTGTACGGTTTGCCGTTCCGTCGCGACGCAGAATTCCTGGCGCGTTCCGGCACTGGCGTGTCGCTTTGGGGCGGAGGAGAGTATCAGCATCCGATCAATTCGCAATGGCGGGTCAGGGTGGGTGCTGACCTGTTCCTGCAAGAGTATTCCGGCAGTCGGTTTGACCAGTCCATTGTGTCGATGCATGTGGGCCCGCGCTGGCTGATTAACGGGGCAACCGAAGCCAGCCTTTTGGCGGTGGCGCGCCAGCGTTGGGTCGGGACCGATCCTTACAGCGATGATCTGGGTATGCGATTTGAAATCCAGCATCGGCTGTCGCGCAACTGGCTGGCGAAAGGCCGAAGCTCCTGGTACCGGCGTCACTACAAGCAGTCAGATTTTCTGAATGGAACTTTGCTGGATTTTACCGGCAACGTGTCATGGCTGGCGACTTCGAACCTTCGGGTGGATGCGAAGTTAGGATATACCCGGAACCGCCCGGGGTTGGAGATGCAACAAAGCGATACCCCCTGGGGGGCTTTAGGCGCGTCGGTTGCGCTGCCGCGGGGCTATACGGTCGGAGGGGAGTTTGCATTTTATCGTGCACGACACAAGGCAGACTGGTCCACATTGACACAAGGGGACCGTATCCGGCGGGATCAGACAGAGATCTGGCGCCTCTCATTACAAAATCGTAGCTGGACGCTATGGGGAATGAGCCCCAAATTGATCCTGGCCAGGGAAGGCCGAAACTCCAATGCGCAAACCTACGACTATCAGCGTGAGCGTGTGGAGTTGCAGTTCGTGGAACAGTTCTGATCTTTTGTTTCTCAGCAGGTAAAACTGGTGTCGAAATAAGAAAGAAGGGCAGCCGTCCGGCTGCCCTTCTTCCAGTTACGCTGAGGGAGTTGCTACACGACCTACTCCTTATGTGCCCCGAAGGCACCGACGAAGTTTACGGCATCGTCCGTAGAGCTCCCGCCGAACGTCCCAGCGACCGATCCGGGTTTGCCATCTGTCTCTCCGTTTCCGAAGAACTGGCCGCCCCAGTGCCCAGCGTAACTGCGCTCATCATCGGAGCCAGTAACCGAACCCTTGAAGAAACCGCTGTCCTGCGATCCAATGTTGGCCGATCCGAGGTTCAATGTGCCAACCTCCGATGTGCCGTCCACGACGAAGTCGGTAATCGACCCGCTGATCGTGCCGAGGTCATTCATGCCGCCAAAGTCTGCCATCAGTTCGACATCGCCATCGAAGTACCCGATGGTAGTAGAACCGGTTTCGGTCTGGGAGTACACGCCAGTCGCTTCCCCTTCGTAGGTTGCCGTTCCCTGCACCCCCGTGAGGTTGCTCTGAGTGAACGGATCGCTGCCGTCCGCAAACGCACCGAACACATAATCGGCGGCGCTTGTCGCGTCATCGGGACCAACAGCCAAACACCACCGGAAAGATAGTCAGTGTCCAAAGTAGTGACAGTTGTCGTTCCACTGGTGGAAACAAATATCCAATCCCCGCTGCCGAGCATCACGCGGCCATTGCTAGTACGGCTACCGCAAGTAGCCGAGAGGCATTTGAAATACCCCGCCTGGCCATTGTATGTGCCCGACCACCGATTACTATTGAAGCTCCCGGTAACTGTAACGCCGGAATTGCCGGAAACATCTACGGCACCTGGCGGACGGTCGGGGGTAAACATCCACATACCCCGGGTAGTGATTCCATTGGCTACCTCACAACCTCCGCTTCCGGTGCAGTTGAACGTTCCCGGTTCGCCGTCCAGCGTGCCTCTCTGGCCAGTGATGCCACTGCCAGCAGATAGCGTGACTCCGGCACCTAGAATCATAGTCCCAACTTGAACATCTCTGGTGCCGTCGTCGCCGCTGTCGACTTGTTGTTTCTCCGGGTCTTCGATATCCGAGTAGAGATCGACATACAAGACGCCACCTTCAATGCGTTTGCTCAACTCGGCGCCGTACCACGGAGGAGTAACGTCAGGAATTTGGCGAGCGTTTCCTTCATCCGTGTCGATAGACCATGTCGTTCCGTTACGAACCTCAAGGATTTCCTTGTCCTGTGTGTACCGCACAGTAACTTCCACTTGGTCGATTGTGATGTTGTTACTGTCAACATTTGAGGACAGGGTTACGCTGCCCTATTGCTTCATCCAGAAGCTGGCGATTGGATGGAATTTGATTCAGTACATTGATAGTGATGACACGCATCAATGGGTCCATGTGTCCTGATTTGGTATTCTGTGCGATGGCAGCGCGAACATTCTACATAGTACATTTGCTCTTCTCGTTGATTATCGGTTGCTTCTCTGGAGGTTGTGACCAAGAAATTCGGCTTCCAGGATGTCACCAAATCGCCTGGCACTAATGTCCATTCTTCAACATTCGATACATTCGATTTAACCTCGATTTCCCGGATACCGTCGACCAAATCGACCTCGTGCGGATAGTCCGACGCGTAGGCAAACGGCTCGACGCCGACTCGGCTCGCGACATAGGCGAGCGAGCCCTCGCTGCCCTCGCAACCGATCAGGATACGGCCACCCTGGAGATACTCGATCGGACGCTTTTCGGGTTGGTCGGCGGTGTCGAAATAATTCTCGTCACGCTCCATGCGATCAAGCAGAAACGAAATCCAGCCGCAGCCGCCCTCCATGAAACCGACCCGGAGCTCGGGGAAGCGGTCGAAGACACCGTGATAGATCAGTGCCAACAGCGCAACCATCAGCGGCATCGAATGGTGCAGGACATGGGACGCGGTGAAGTTGGAAAACGATTCGAGCCCGATGCGGCCGTTGGCGCCGCCATGGACGGCCAGCGCGCAGCCGAGCCCGGCCGCCTCGGCGTAAATCGGCCGGTAATACTCGTGCCCGAGATGGAGCGGCAATCCGGTCGACGGGACCATGGCGCCCGGCAGGCCGAGGTCGCGGACTGCGCGCTTGAGCTCGGCGGCGGCCGCCTCGGGATCCTGCATGGGGATCAGCGCCATCGGCCTCAGCCGGTCGCTCACCCGTGCGTACATGTCGTGGACATAGTCGTTATAGGCACGGCAGACGGCGGCGGCGTAGCGCGGGTTCTGGATGTTGCCGACCGACAGCCCCTCGGAGGTGAACAGCACCGCTCGGTCGAGCTTCGCCTTGTCGAGAAACGCAAGCCAGTCGGCGGCCGATCCCGGCCGGTGGTCGCTGGCCGTCACACGCTCGCGCACCGCCGCACCGGTATGCAGGGCGAGGTGAAAGCCGTCGAGCGATGGAAACACGCCTTCCCGGTTGCGCGCTGGCTCGAGCGCGTGCTTTCGAGTCGCCGGGTCCCTGGCACCCGCGCCGCCGAACGAGTAACGTGGCCGCGACATCGAGGCGACAAGGGAGCGAAGGGATGGCGTACGACAGCTTGCGGCCCTATCTGCAGGTGCTGGAGCAAAACGGGATGATGCGCTGGGTCGACAAAGAGGTCGACAAGGACTGGGAGATCTCGTCGGTCCTGCGCATGATCTTCCGCGCCATGCCCGAGGACAAGCGCTACGGCATCGGGTTCCGCAACATCAAGGGATTTCCCGGCGGGCGCATGGTCGCCGGCGTGATCGCCGCCTCGCGCGAGATGCTGTCGGTCGCGGTCGGCTGCGAGCCGACGCTGGAGGCGATCCACACGCGCGTTATCGACGGCATGGAGAACCCGATTCCGCCGGTAATCGTCGACGACGGACCGTGCAAGGAAGTGATTATTCGGGGCGCCGACGTCGATCTCGGTGCGTTGCCGATCCCGATCTGGACGTCGGACAAGGACGCGGGGCCGTACCTGACGCCGCTCTGGGTGACCAAGGACCCCGACACCGGACGGCGCAACATCGGCATAAGGCGCTGCCAGATCAAGGGCCGGGACACCACCGGCATCTTGTTTGCCTCGCCCGATCGGGGCGGTGCGATCCATTATGAAAAGTGGAAGCGGCTCGGCAAGAACATGCCGGCCGCGATCTATATCGGCGCCGATCCCGTGCAATATCTGGTCGCGCCGTCTCGCTATGGACCGGACGAGCTTGCCGTTGCCGGCGGAATCCGTGGCGAGGCGATTCCGCTGGTCAAGTGTGAGACCGTCGATCTCGAGGTTCCGGCGACCGCCGAGATCGTCATCGAGGGCGAGATTCTGATCGACGGGCTGGAAAAAGAGGGCCCATTCGGCGAATTCACCGGTTACATGGCCGGCGGGCGCGAATGCCCGGTGTTCAAGGCGACTTGCATCACCCATCGCAAAGACCCGATCATGCTCGGCATCATCAGCCAGTTTCCGCCGAGCGAATCCTCGATGATCAAGCGGGCGCTTCTCGAGGCTGGGATCAAGAAGCACCTCCGCGACACGCTCAACATCCCCGGCATCACCAACGTGCACGCGCTCGAAGCGGGTGGCTGCACGGCAACCCTGTGGATCAGCCTCGACAAGATGTATCCCGGCCAAGTGGACCAGACCGCGTTTGGCGCGTGGAGCTATCAAGGCATGAGCTATTACAAGTGGATCATCGTCACCGACGACGACATCGACATCGAGGATCCATTCATGCGCGACTGGGTGATGGCGTGGCGGGTACGGCCCGACGTCGACATGCGCGTGATCGCGGGCACCGCGCCGGTGGAACTCGACCCATCGGCGCTCGGCCCCGACTATGTGCCGGGCTCGGAGCCCGCCGCCAAAGTGCTGATCGATGCGACCCGCAAGTGGGATTACCCTGGAATCTCGTTGCCACCGATCGACCGGCTGCGGAGCGTGGCGGAAAACTGGGACGATTACGGCCTGCCGCCGCTCGACGAACTCAAGCTACCGCGCGAGGGTTAGTCGGCCGCACCCCACGACGCCGGACCCCAGGTGACGGCCTCGCCGTCGAGCCACGCCGCCCCACATCGGTAAAGCGCCTCGACCTCGGCGCCCTTGAGGCCGGGCATATCATCCTTGACCGGATATCCAACCTCGGTTTGGAGGTAGGCGAGGTGGCGGTAGCCTTCGGGGAAGCGCCCGAGAAGCTCGGGGTCGAGCGTGACGGTGGCAGTGTGATCGCCGGATCGAGCCGGTTTTTCTCGTAAATCGGCTGGCGCAACACCATGCCCCAGCAATCGTCCCGCTTCTCGAACAGGTCGTAAAACCGGCCCGTGCAGACCACGTCGCAGGGTGTGCCGTGGACAGGCGCGCGTTGCGCGATCGTCATCTTGGTCTGGGCGACGGCGCGGTTTCCGACGAGCTCGATCGACGTCCCGCCGAGGAAATGGAGGATGCTGACGCCCTTTTCCCAGCCCTCGCGCCGAGCCTTGACAAAGCCCGCGCACGGCGCCTGGAACCAGGTCGCGAACATGTAGCCGTCGTCGTGCCAGCAGGTACGGAACCTGTCCCAATCGCCGGCATCGCTCCAGATTGCCCACGCCTCGATGTTGTCGCGGATGGCGAGTTGGTCGCGCGTGTCCTCGGGCACCATCAGGGGTTTCCTATTACATCAAGAGGTTCTTCGACGGACTCCGATTAATCGACGATGTGATACACGGGGGCCTTCTCCATTTCCCACTTCCCGGAGTCCCGGTCGTACTGGGACAAGGTGAAGCAATGCCAATCGGTGTCGTCCAGCTTGGGATGGTCGGCCCGATAGTAATACCCCGGCCACCGCGTTTCCGTCCGGAACATCGTGTGCTGCGTCACGCATTCCGAGGAAATGACCCGGTGCTGAAGCTCCCACGCCCTCATGAGCTGGTGAAGGTCTTCGGCCCCGAGATGGTCGAGGTCTTCCTTCAGCATGTCCAGCAACTCCAGCCCGCGGGTGAGCATTGGCTCGTTGGTCGTGTAGTGGGAGCCGATGCCGCCGACGTATTCGTCCATGATCTTCTCGAGGCGCTGAAGACCGTGAATCGGCAAAAGATAGCTCGGCGAAACGGTTCCCGCGACGATCTCGTTGCGGCCGACCTCGTAGTTCTCCAGGGGTTGGAAAACGACCTTCTTGAGGTCTTCGTATTCCGCCTCGCTGACCTGCGGCTGGTCTTTACCCATGTCGTTCACATAATTGACCGCCGCCTTCCCGGCAATCCGGCCTTCCGCGAAAGATCCCGACGAGAACTTGTGGGCGGTGCCGCCAATGGTGTCGCCGGCGCCGAAAAGTCCATCGACGGTCATCATCCGGTTGTATCCCCACTGGTATTCCGAAGGGGCGTAGTCCTCCGGTCCGCTCGCCCATGCGCCTGAACAGGTGGCGTGGGAGCCCATGACGTATGGCTCGGACGTGGTCAGCTCGGGATTGGTATGCTTGGGATCGATGTTCTGTGACGCCCAGACGACCGCTTGCCCGATGGTCATGCCGAGGAAGTTCTCCCAGCCGACCGTCTCATTGTGCGGATCCTGGAAGGCCTCCTTCGTCACCATGCGGATGGGACCTCTGCCGGCCTTGACCTCCTCGAGCATGGCGTGGTTGCGCAGGCAGGTCGGAACCGGATGCCGATCAACGTAGTCCCCGACCAATTCCTTGGTGTGTTCGTACCAGGTGGACTCATATTCATTCCCATACGCGTTCTCGGTGTACGTCTTGAGGTGCAGGAAGTAGGCGCCGACCGGACCGTAGCCGTCCTTGAAGCGGGTGAGGACGATCCGGTTCTCCATTTGCGTCATCTTGGCGCCGACGAGGATCGGCAACGCATAGGCAGAGGCGCTGCTCCATGGGGCGTACCAGGTCCGTCCCATCCCTTCACCGACCGCGCGGGGCTTGAAGATGTGCGACGCGCCACCGGCCGATACGATGACGGCCTTCGAGCGGAAGACGTAGAATTCCCCACTGCGGACGTTGAAACCGACAGCCCCGGCGACCCGATTGGGCTTCGTCTTGTCCATCAGCAGGTGGGTTACCATGATCCTGTTGTAGACTTTGGTGGCCGCCTTGCGGGCAGCCTCGGCGACGATCGGCTTGTAGCTTTCGCCGTGAATCATGATCTGCCATTTGCCTTCGCGCAGATACCGCCCGGTTTCCGGGTCCTTCATGATCGGCAGACCCCACTCCTCGAACTTGTGCACCGTGGAGTCGACGTGGCGCGCGATATCGTAGCCCAAATCCTCGCGCACCAGACCCATGAGGTCGTTGCGGGCGTAGCGGACATGGTCCTCCGGTTGGTTCTCGTCCCACTGCATGCCCATGTAGCAGTTGATCGCATAGAGGCCTTGAGCGACGGCGCCACTGCGCTCGATGTTGGCCTTCTCGACGACGACGACCTTGAGGTCGCGCCCCCAGTACCTGGATTCATACGTGGCGCCGCAGCCAGCCATGCCGCCGCCAATGACGAGGACATCCGAATCCACGAAAACTGTTTTCCGGCGTGAGAACAAACCCATTAGACCACGACCTGCTTGAGTTGATCCGGGTTCAACGTGGGCAACTTATCGATATTGAGTGCCTCCGGTTCGTGCGCGAGTTCCTGGGATTTCATGGCTTCCGGGCTGGGCGCCTCGTAATCGGACGGTGATTTGATCGATCCCCATGGCGTGGTCCGAATTGGGGAAACGAAGTTCTTTTCGCGGCCGTCCCGGAACTTGATCTTCCATGAAATAGTTGCCTTCTCCTCTTCCCTGAGCACGCGGACACTGTGGCCCAAGGGGGCGAAGTCGGCGTAGCCGCGGCAGTCGATCGCATTCTGCGGACATGCCTTCACACAGGCGTAGCACTCCCAGCACATATTCGGCTCGATGTTATAGGCACGGCGGTAAGTGGTATCGATGTGCATGATGTCGGACGGACAGATATCCACGCAGTGTCCGCAGCCGTCGCATCGAGTCATATAGACAAATGTCGGCATGATTGTTCGCTATCTCCTGTATCGACGACCGATGATGGGCTGATTAGTAGTTTCGGGGCTGTTGGTCGACGCTGCCAAAGACTTCCGGTTTGTCGGCGGGGGCCGGCAAGTTGCTCCTCGAACCGTCCGCGTTTTCCACCCGTTTCTGGAACGCCGCCGCGGGCTTGAAAAACATATGCGAGAACTTGGACCATGGAACGGATCCGAACAGCACCGTCGTGGCGATGAGGTACAAACCGAGGAACACGTTTGTCCACGAGCTGCCTGCCGCCTGCACCAGGGCCCAGATCAGTCCCAGTGTCACGCTCGCGAGAAGCGACAGGATGAACAGGTCGGCGCGCACGACACGGAAAGGTGAATTGCCCTCGGCGGCGACGTCGACTCGAATGAAAAACCAGAACCAGTAACCGCCAACGCAAGCCAGCACGGCCCCAAGGTACCACAGCACCGCCACGATGGCGGGCGCGGGCGTGGCGGGCGTCGGATACCCGAACACCATGATGACGGTTGCGATCAGGTAAGCAACGAAGCCGTACATGGTTAGAAGGTGGGCGATTCTGCGCTGCGGGTTGCAGAATTCGGCCGATGTCAGGCCCTCCACCACGGCGGTTTGGACCGCCAGGGACACCATCTCCCCGCCACCGACCGCTCGCGTCCCTTTGTTCCGTGCATTCCGCCAATTGTCGAAGAAGTACTTGGCGCTCCTCTTATGGATAACATCGAACAGCGTGCCGCCCACGACCAGGAGTATCATGATGACGACGTAGGTCTGCATGACCCCGGGAGAAATGGACGCCGAAAGCTCGGCGAACGGATTGCTGCTGAACATCAAATTACCCCAAGGCTAGCCAGCTTCTGGATGAAGCAATAGGACAGGGTTACGCTGCCCGCGCGAGGTTCAGCTTCGGCTGCCCGGCTGATCGCACCCGCCGTGTGAGTGGCCGTGATCGGGTCTTCGAGGGCTAGAGATCGCGTGGGGGCGATGCTACTACCACCTCCGCTACTACCACCTCCGGCCACCACCACCTCCGCCACAGCCGGATAGTGCCACCGCGAGCGAGGCGACCATCGCAAGAACAATTGACTGGTTTTTCGTGATCATTACTTTCATTATTATTATCTCCTTAAATATAAGTTTGCCAAAAAACTCGTGTATCATACATTTGACCATGTGTCTATAGCCTATATATGGACCACCGGTGAGTTGGTGGGGGATTCCCGCACAGGCGGGGTCCATTCCCCCAACCCCCCTTATCAGGGGGCTATATTGTTCTCCCCTTGTCAGGGTATGACGAAGCGTCGATAATCTGCCATCCCTGTATCCCATAAGGAGAAGACTTCCATGAACCGCACCAGCATCCTGTTCGCCGTAACGGCATTGTTTCTTGTGGCCAGTGTCCGCGCCGAGACATTGACGATCCTGCACACGAACGATTTCCATTCTCGCATAGAGCCGATCAACAGATATGACGGCAGTTGTTCAGCACAGGACAATACGGCAGGCGAATGCCTCGGGGGAGCCGCTCGTCTGGCCACGGCCATCCGTGTCGCGCGGGCGGAAGCGCCGAACGCTCTTCTCGTTGACGGAGGCGATCAGTTCCAGGGTTCACTCTTCTACAACTGGTACAAGGGAAAAGCCACCGCTGAGATAATGAACGTGCTTGGCTACGATGCGATGACCGTAGGTAACCATGAATTCGATGACGGTCCGGAAGTACTTCGCGGCTTCATGGACGCAGTCGGTTTCCCGGTGTTGATGTCCAACGCCGATGTATCAGCCGAACCCGCACTTGCCGGGGCGCTGATGCCATCGACGGTCATTGAGCGCGGCGACCACCGTTACGGGCTGATCGGTCTGACCCCCGAGAATACGCCCGAGCTTTCCTCGCCGGGCCCCAATATCCGGTTCATTGATCCGGCTGAAGCGGTCCGCAGCGAAATCGCGAAGCTCTCCGGTCAGGGTATTGATCGCATCATCGTGCTCTCACATTCCGGCTACGGTATTGACCAGCGCGTCGCTGCGATGGTTGACGGCATAGACGTGATCGTCGGTGGGCATTCGAATACCCTCCTTTCGAACACTTCTGATAAGGCCGGGGGACCCTATCCGACCTGGGTTACCAGCCCGAATGGCGGACGCACGGCTATCGTGCAGGCCTATGCCTATGGAAAGTATCTCGGTCGGCTTGATGTTACCTTCGACGACGACGGCGCCATCACCGAAGCGGTGGGTGAGCCGCTGCTGATGGACGGTACGATTGCTGAGGACGACGCGCTGAAGACGCGTATTGCCGCCCTGGCGGCTCCGCTCGCCGAAATCCGCAACAGGGTCGTCGCCGAGGCCGGGGCCTTGATTGACGGCAGCCGTGAGTATTGCCGCGCACGGGAATGCGAGATCGGAAATCTCGTCGCAGACGCGATGCTCGCACGTATGAAGCCCCTGGGCACTGACATCGCGATCACCAATGGCGGCGGTCTGCGCGCCTCGATTGATCAGGGCCCTATCACCATGGGCGAGGTGCTGACCGTACTCCCGTTCCAGAACCTGCTCTCTGATTTTGATCTTACCGGCGCCGATGTCGTGGTGGCGCTCGAGTCCGGCGTCAGCCAGATTGAGGAGGGCACAGGGCGGTTCCCGCAAGTGGCCGGCCTGCGCTACAGTTACACTCTGTCCAGAGGGCCGAATGACGGGCGCGTTTCGGATGTCGAAGTCATGCAGGACGGAGAATGGGTTCCGATAAATCCTGATGCGAAATACGGCGTAGTCTCGAACGACTTTCTGCGCGGCGGCGGCGACGGTTACGTGATCTTCGTGGAGAAGGCCATGAACGCCTATGATTTCGGGCCGGATCTCGCGGATGTCGTCGCCGAATACCTCGCCGCCCACAGCCCGTACACACCGCAACTCGATGGTCGGATCACCATGAAATAACTCTCCCACCATGGTCGTAGGGACAATCCCCTCCCCACCTTACCCCCACCACATCAGCCGCGCCTGACGGCTTGGTTTCTGTGACTCCCCTCAAGGGGGGAGTGGAAGTGGAGTGGCGCCGGACATTGTTTTTTAACCGGGAATCCAGTAGGGTATATTGTGGGAGTTGGCCAAACAGTTGCGGTATCTGATGATATCGAGGAAAGTCCGGGCTCCAACGGGTAGAGTGCCAGTTAACGGCTGGGCAGCGTGAGTTGACGGCCAGTGCCACAGAAAATATACCGCCTTGTATTGTATGAGGTAAGGGTGAAATGGTGCGGTAAGAGCGCACCGCGCTATTGGTAACAATAGTGGCAGGGTAAACCCCACTCGGAGCAAGACCAAATAGGGATCCATTGGTGTGACCCGCGCCGGATCCGGGTAGGTTGCTTGAGGCGTTTGGTGACAAACGTTCCAGATGAATAACTGTTCAAGACAGAACCCGGCTTATCGGCCAACTCCCTTTTTCCGGAGCAACCATTGGCAAGAAACAAGACGGTCCCGTTGCGAGACCCTGGCAAGGTAATGCGCCTCGACCGCATGGGCTGTTTTCACCAGACCCGGTTGAGTTTCATGCGCACCCTGCTGCGTTCAATCGGCAGCCAGCGGTGGCGTTTCCGGCGAACCCGCTGGGATATCGATAAAAAAGGGACCGGGATCGCGGTCTATCAGATCGAAGGGCCGGGTCGCATCTATTCGCTGATCTGTTATGCAAACGATCTCCCCCCGGAAAAGCGTTCGGACCGGGTTATCGCGACCGAATGGGACGCCACGTTTACACTTTTCGATGGGGCGCCGGACCAAGCCGATATTGAAAGACTGAAAGCCGCTGTTCCGAAACAGGAAGCAGGGCATTGTTCGCAAACCGAACTGGTTCTGGCCAGGGCTAATCGAAGCGTGCGATTGTTCGAGCATGTCGTCGATTCGCTTTCGCAAGGCCGCCAACCTGATCAGGAAATGATCGACAACGTCGGCTATCTGATGCGAACCACCGCAGTGTATGGCAACGGCAAATTTGGAACCAGTGATCGTGAGCGGATAGCCGACCGCCCGGAATTTTCCTCCGCCTTTCATACCGAGTTGCTTGCGGTATGGCTGATTCGCGGGTTTACAGTGGATATTGCAGAGCATATTGCCAGCGTCAGGAATGGCAATGCAGTAACAATGCATCCCGATCTCAGACGCAGACTCGGTGTTGGAAACTCTACCGGTCTTGGAATGGCCCCGTTTCTGATTCTTCATCCGGCGCTGATTCATAGCTGGATGTTTGCCCGGGAATCCGCTCTGGCCAGAGTCAGAAGCCTGCCACACAGTACGCCACAGACCCGAAATGAATTCAGTCAACTGATTTCGCGAATGATGCTTGGACTCGAAGACTGGAATACCGGAGATGTTCGGCAGCAGAAGCGTATCCGGGCGCTTGAGAAGGATCTGGTGAAATTGATGCGGTATGTGAAATCTCCGGGGCTGTCGATAAAGTTCCCCTGGGATGTTCTGGTGACATGGTCGGAGAAGGCATTGTCTATGGAGGGGCAGGAGCTTGTGGTCACTCTGGTGATTGAACCCCATGGTGAACTGGTTGATGATCTTGGCTCTACCATGGCCGTTGACGAGGCGCAGTATTTTCCTGTTGATTGCAGCCAGACCATTGCCGATGCCATTGATGTGATTGAACAAAAATATGCCTGGGCGCTGGCAGTCGATTATTCGCGGCATGATCAGTCTGCCCGGTTCTGGTATTACTCCGAAGAAAAACTCGAACCCAGACTCGGTCAACGCTACGCGGAGCCGGGAGCCGAAAAGGAACATCCGCTTGCCTATGGGCGTGATGTTCGGGCATTGTACGAAGACCTGAAAAAAACTTCCGTGCAAGATCAGGGCGAGAAAACACTGGCCGGTTTTATGCTCGTCCATCCGGAGCATCGTCACAGTGTGCGCAGAATTCAGATAGCGGATCAGTTGGACTATGCCGAGATACGGGATAACCTGATATCTGCTGATCTGGTGCCGATAGACCTGCTCCGATGCAAGCTTTCATTTTTCGGGGCGAACAAATTCGACCCGAAGTCTGATCGCTGGATACGAATAAACATGTATCAACATGCCCCATTCCCGGACGAGCTTGAGGATTTCGAAGGAGATGGCTGGATTTATCCTCCGCTGCCGGGTCGATGAAACGTTCATTGAATGAAATCGAGCAAACCTGTCGAAAAGCGGCCAGAGGGAGTGGATTACCCTGGGGGGTTGCCGATGAGACAGGCAGGGCAATCCGCTGGCTGCAAGCGTTACAACTCGACGGGGTTTCGAGCCTGGCTGCATTACTGGAAAGTATCGATCATCATCGGCCGGTTGACTATGCGCCGGAATCGCTGGATGGGGTCTGGCATGGGCCGAACAATGTGTTGAGTCCGATCATGACAGGACTCGCCCTGAGTGATTGCATGGGATTGATGCAAGGGCGCAGCATAGAGACAGGCGAAATCGCCTGGCCGGTACTGGTTACAGGGTTTGTGGGCCATACCTTATTGAACAGGGAGCAATCCGTAACCATAGGCTGGCTGTCAATCGGTCTGTCGATTTGCCGTGACCGCATCACCATTATCGGTGACAAGGGCGATCTGTACACTGACAGGGCTGGCAGGCTGACCTGTGAAAAGTTCCCTTACGATGGTGATTCCGGTATCGGCCGGGCCCCCGGGGTCGGTGATACACGGGTGAATGCGCAAGCCTGGGAAAAACTCGAGAACCGGGCTCATCTTACTTATGTCAAGGCCACCGAGGCGTCACGATTGTCGGGGGCAGGGGCAGGATTGAATGATAACGATTGATTGATTCCTGATCGGCACAAGACATAAGGTTGTATTTCAGTCAGGCCCGTTCCATGTATTCGCCGGTGTCAGTATTCACTTTCACTTTTTCACCCACGGTAACAAAAGTCGGGACAGTGACCCTGTGTCCGGTTTCCAGAATTGCGGGCTTGCCACTGCCAGAAGCGGTCTGACCCTTTACCACGCCTTCGGTATCGATCACCTCAAGTACGACAGATCCCGCCAGTTCAATCGCGATCGGGATATCATTGTGAAAATTTATCTGGACATCGGCATTGGGCAATAAATACGGTATCTGGGTTTCGAGTTCTTCAGCGCTCAATGTGATCTGTTCGAAATTATCGTTATCCATGAAGACATAATCTTCACCATCGAGATAAAGGTATTGCATTTGCCGGGGTTCGACATAAGCCTTTTCAATCTTATCTTCTGAGCGAAATCGTTCATTCAGTTTGGCGCCATCTGATATACACTTCATCTCAAGTTGCACAAATGCGCCGCCTTTGCCCGGCTTGACATGGTTTTTCTTTAATATGCGCCACAGCTTGCACTGATATTCCATCAGGTTACCGATGCGAGCTTCGAAGGCTGAGATTTTCATTGGAATGAGTTTCCTGATATTGGGGAACGAACGGGTCGGAATTGTATCCACTATGGCAGAAAGCATCAATAAACCTGCACTTAAGGATTAGAAAATCGTGAGCGATAACAAGTCCTGTTTTGATGCACAGCAGTTTATTGCGACCGTTTCGGACCGGCCCGGGGTTTATATCTTCACCGATAAACAGGGCGATACGCTTTATGTGGGGAAAGCGAAAAATCTGAAAAAACGCCTTCAGAGTTATTTTCGTTCGACTGGACTTGCGCCGAAAACACGCCTGATGGTTTCAAAAATTGCCCATGCCCAAACCCAACAGACCCGAACAGAAAGCGAGGCGCTGTTGCTTGAGTACAATCTCATCAAGGACAAGCGTCCGTATTACAATATCACCTTGCGGGACGGTAAAAGTTTCCCCTACATTCGGTTGACCGAGAAAGACACCTTTCCGAGATTCACATTCTACCGTGGACACCGGACATTGCCAGGCAGGTATTATGGCCCTTACCCCAATTCCGCTGCAGTAAGGGAAATGCTGGCACAACTGCAGAAAATATTCAGACTGCGTCAATGTGATGATGCCTTCTTCAGAAACAGGTCGAGACCTTGCCTGCAATATCAGATCAAACGATGCAGCGCCCCCTGCACAGGTCGAATCAGCCCGGAAGATTATCGGGAAGACATCCGTCAGGCCAAGGCGATGCTGGCTGGCGAAGATACCCGCCTGGTGGATGAACTGGCGGAGAAAATGGAACAGGCATCCGATAATCTCGATTATGAAAACGCAGCCGTCCATCGTGACCGTATCTCCCTGCTGCAAAGGATAAGGGAGAAGCAATATATATCATCAGACGCCAGGGATGCGGATGTGGTCGCCGTCGTAGCCGAATCCGGTATGGTCTGTTTTGGTGTTACCTCTATTCGTCATGGGCGAAATCTGGGCATCCGGTTTCACCTGCAACCTAACGCACTCGATAAAAACCCGTCTGAATTGCTGGAGGTCTTTCTGACGCAAAATTATTTTGGTTCGGCGATGCCCAGAGAGATTCTGTTGAGCGAGGCGATTGACAGTCGAAGTTCCCTGCAGCAGATATTTACCGTAGAAAACAAAAGAAAAGTCGAAATCAAGCAGCGTTGCCGTTCTTACAGGGCAAGATGGATCGAGTCAGCCCGGTTGAATGTGGCGGACCATCTGAATCGGCACTTGAACCAGCGAAGCCAGATCAGTGATCAATTCAACGGGCTTTGTGATTTCCTGTCGCTGGCCGAAACCCCTTCACGTATCGAATGTTTTGATATCAGCCATACCATGGGAGAAAGAACCGTGGGCGCCTGTGTGGTTTTTGACCATAACGGTCCCGTAAAGTCCGACTATCGGCGTTACAATATATCCGGTATCGAACCCGGCGATGATTATGCTGCGATGGAGCAGGTTCTGACCCGGCGTTATAAAAAGGTACTCGAAAACGATGGCAGGATTCCTGATCTGGTGATAATTGATGGCGGCAAAGGGCAATTGGGTGTGGCGAGAAAAGTCTTTGAGGAATTACAGATACTTGATTCGGTTGTGCTGATGGGCGTATCAAAAGGCCCGGAACGCAAGGCAGGGGAAGAACTATTCCATCTGGTCGGTGTTGCGAGGCCATTTCAACCAGCGGGGACCTCTCCGGTATCTCATCTGGTGCAGCGAATTCGTGACGAAGCGCATCGATTCGCATTGACCGGACATCGCCTGCGCAGAGGACGCGCGAGGAATCGGTCCGCCCTGGAGCAGATAGCGGGGATAGGCGATAAACGTCGGCGCAACCTGTTGCGGTACTTTGGAGGGATTCGGGAAATCAAGCGCGCCGGAGTTGAGGACATTGCAAAAGTTCCGGGAATCAGCCTTAATTTGGCACAGCGAATTTTCAACGATTTTCACCAGTGAATTCATCATTGTCATGCTAAATATCCCGAATATACTTACGCTGTTCAGAATAGCCCTGATCCCTGTACTGTTGGTGTTGTATTACTGGGATTCCGGAATTCGATCATTACTGGTGACCGGTGTGTTTGTGACCGCAGCCATAACCGACTGGCTGGATGGATTTCTCGCCAGGAAGATGAATGCTACATCGGCGCTGGGCGCTTTTCTCGACCCGGTGGCAGACAAGCTGATTGTTTCCAGTGCGCTGGTACTTCTGGTTTCGGACCTGGATGTGTTGAGTCGTGTTATTCATCCGCTGTTATTTTCCATCTCGGTGTGTATTATCATAGGCCGCGAAATCGTCGTTTCTGCGTTGCGGGAGTGGATGGCGGAACTGGGCGAACGCGGCGTGGTTTCTGTCGGTATTCTGGGTAAGGTAAAAACAGGATTCCAGATGGTTTCCATTTCCCTGCTGTTGTATGCCGAGCCCATACTGGAAATTCCTTCGTTCCGTGTTGGCGAGCTCGCTTTTTACGTTGCAGCGATTCTGACACTTTGGTCGGTGTGGACCTATCTGAAGGTGGCGATGCCCTGGTTGCTGGAAAAACCGGGCAGTAAACAGAAAATCAATCCAAATTGACTGAAATCAGGATTACCTGCCAAATTGCTATTGACACCACCCGATGCTTGGCTAGAATCAACAACCCCAAAAATTTGATTAAGCGGGAATAGCTCAGTTGGTAGAGCACAACCTTGCCAAGGTTGGGGTCGCGAGTTCGAGTCTCGTTTCCCGCTCCAGTATTTCATGGTGCATAAGCAAAAGATGCTATGGACAAGATCACAGGGGCTGAGTGGCAGAGTGGTTATGCAGCGGCCTGCAAAGCCGTAGACCTCGGTTCGATTCCGGGCTCAGCCTCCAGCATATATGATTATTCGGTACTGTTTGCCCGGGTGGCGGAATTGGTAGACGCAAGGGACTTAAAATCCCTCGCCCTATAAGGGCGTGCCGGTTCAAGTCCGGCCCCGGGTACCATATTTATCAATAGTTTATCAATACCAGGGAATAGCCCGGTTCATGGCTCCCGCATCGCGCAACAGGTCCCGGGCCCCGATACCTCGCCGTTCCCGCGAAGGCTTGCTTTTTTCCGAGCCGGGACTTTTTTGGTTACGCCCGAACAAACCTTGTACTATGGATCAACACAGACCCGTTTGTCCGACCCCATTTTTCTGAGTTGGTTGGGGCGCTCGGAGTAAGTCACCCCGCAAGGCACCGAGCATGTCGTGCAATTCGTAGTTTAAATCCGGGCAGATAATATATTCCTGAAACTCACTTGTATTTTGTCCATAAAATCACTATATTTTCAGACAAATGAGAGTTATCTTATGACTACTACAGAAGCCATTCGAAACAATATACGGAAACTGCCCAAGGGCAAGCCGTTCACAAATTCGCGTTTTTTGAGGCACGGGTCACGCGGAGCCGTTGACCGGGCGTTTTCACGTCTGGTAGCAGAAGGTAAAATCAGGCGCCTTGCGCGAGGTGTTTTCGTTCGCCCCGCGGTAAGCCGATTTGTCGGGGACATCATGCCTGAAGTTTTCGAAGTAGTTGAAGTCATCGCCAACAACAATCGTGAAACCATTCAGGTACACGGCGCAGAAGCCGCGAGACGGTTCAAGCTCAGTACCCAGATGCCTGCAACTCCTGTGTTTTACACGAGCGCTTCAAGCCGCTCGATCAAAATCGGCAACATCACCGTCAAAATGATACATACCTCAAGCTGGCGACGGCTTCAGTTTGCAGGAGATAAGACGGGCCTTGCTCTCTCTGCCCTTTGGTATCTTGGCAAGGATAATGCAACCCCGGAGATGGTCTCCAGAATCAGGTCAGGCCTGAGCGCGGAAGAGTTTGAAGCACTCAAATCTGCCGATGTGCCCGCGTGGATGGCAGCCACTCTCAACGGATTTGACCAGGACGCTGTGCATGGGTGACGTTTTTCTGTCCCTGAAAGCCCGGGAGCAGGCGGAAATCCTTCAGACAGTAGCCATCCGGTCAGGGCAGCGGGCAGCGGTTCTGGAGAAAGATATTTGGGTCTGTTGGGTTTTGCAGACACTCTTTTCCATCCCCAATCACTATCCAATGGCATTCAAAGGCGGGACCTCTCTTTCAAAGGTTTACCGAGTGATCAATCGCTTTTCAGAAGATGTGGACATTACCCTCGATTATCGGGCATTCGACGACGGTTTCAATCCTTTTGCTTCAGGTGTCAGCAAAACTAAAATCAGGCAATTCAGTGACCGCTTGAAATTGTACGTTAAAGACTACACTGGAAAAGTCGTTATACCAGCCCTTGTCACTGCGTCCGAAGCACTTGCTACTCACGGTCAGCACAAGCTGCGGACCGATGATAGTGGCGAGAAAGTCTGATTCAGTTATCCATCTGCGGTTGAAATCCAGAATGACTACCTCGCAAGCGAGGTCCTTCTGGAATTCGGCGGTCGCAATGTGATTGACCCGAATCAGCAACACGAGATTAGTCCCGACATTGCTTCCCTGACCCGCAATATTGATTACCCTATTGCAAATGTCACAGTTCTCTCTCCGTTACGAACTTTCTGGGAGAAAGCCACCCTGATTCACGTTGAGTGCAATAGGGCTCATTTGTCTGATAGTCCAGAGAGGCTTTCCCGCCATTGGTTTGATCTGATGTGCATGGGTCAACACGACATTGGTAAATCAGCGCTCTCGGACCGTTCCCTTTTGAAAGATGTTATCCGGCATAAGAAACTTTTCTACAATGCCCATTATGCCAACTATGATCATTGCTTGACTGGCAGACTACGACTAATTCCAGACAGCGACAATCTACACGGTTTGCAGTCCGATTACAGAGCGATGTGTGCGGCCGGTATAGTGAGTGCCGAAGCCCCGGACTTTGAAGCTCTCATCGAACAGATTCGGGCTATTGAAAGTGAGGTGAATTCTTGGTACTGAATGCAGAATTAAGGCAGCCCGTGTTTTTCAAACACTGGTGGAGTTGTATGTCCTCCATACCGGGCAAGATACCGGACATGTCACGCAATTTAAATCCGGCGTTTTGTACTGTCCCTCAGGGCTTCCGCCAGCTGACCGGCCGTGAGTCGTTGCCCGCGTGACAGGCCTATCGCCGCTCTCATTGCTTGGTTGAATTTTCCCCGCTGCTCAGGCCTGCGTATACACAAATCGAAACTCCTTATCGTTTTAAACGCCGTTTGCCTGTTGGAAACAGTTGGCTGAATGCCTGATCTGAAGACGGCCTTTGCCAGGGTCGCTGACGCCTTGGGCATTGGTGCTACATCAATTTGGTACCCGGAGCCGGATTTTCCGAAAACAGCCGCAAACAACCTGCCGTTCTGGGCCTGAATTTATTTAAGAGATACCCTTAGGTGAACCAGGATAAGTCGAAAATTACCAACAAAAATAATCAGTTGTGTATTTAAGTGTTTGCCTGATTTCACACTTTGTGCCCGATGAGATCTCTCCAAAAATCAGGTATGGTTCGTTTGAAGTGGCCGAGAGGATGATTAGCCAATCACCCGGTTACTACAGTCCATACCGATGCATACTGGGACAGTGTAATTACAGTTATGAGTGAAATACCTTATGGCAACCAAAGAAGATATACTTGAACAGATTGTGGAGGAGTATCTTGTCCACAAGGGTTATTTTGTGCAGCACAATATCAAATTTCGGCCAAGCAAGAATCATCCGAAATTCGATACCCAGCAGGACTCCAATCACAGTGATATTGATGTCATTGGATACAACCCACTGGAAGAAGGCGAGCAAAAAGTTATGGCTGTCAGTTGCAAGAGTTGGCAAGCAGGATTCAATCCCGCTTCTCAAATTAATGCTATTCAGGAAGACAAGGTTTTAAATGGTCGAAAGGCTTGGAAAGCTTTCCGTGAATTGACGGTCCCAAAGTGGTCAGAAGCTTTCCTCAAGGCTGTAAAGGATGCCACGGGCGAGGACCAATTTACCTATGTCACGGCTGTTACACTTTGTAAAGGCGAGAAAAGCATTTGGGAGAACCATCTGCCTTTTCGTGATGCGCTGGGCGGCAATCCAGTTATGATTATGACTTTTAGTGAGATGGTTGCTGAGATTCAGGCCGAGTTGACAACGACCCTGGCTGCAACTGAGGTTGGCCGTATGCTTCAACTGTTTTCTGCTGCAGGAATGGCGCCACCGGGTCACAACACCCCTTCACGTCCGCGGAAGTGATTGCATTACATCATTGAGTATTTTTACTCAATGATGTAAATACTTCTTTTCTTTATTGGACACTCCCGAGGATTCTGTCCTCATTCAAGCATTACTCACCACGATTATGACGATGTTAATTCCCCGAAAAAAGACCCCGAGCCTGCGTGTCCAGATGCTCAATGGCAATACTTTTGATCTCTCAACCGAATCCACAGAACGCGGTACCCTGGTCTGTTTTTATCGAGGATTACATTGCCCGATTTGTGCTAATTATCTGACCGAACTGGAAAAGAGGGTTGATGAGTTTGCTGAACGCGGCGTCAATGTGATTGCTGTGAGTTCGGATGAGCAGGAACGCGCACAGGCCATGGCAGACAAAATCAAGGCCGGCAAGCTTCGCTTTGGTTATGGTCTGAATTTAGAGAAAGCCAAAGAGTGGGGGCTTTATATCTCTACTTCACGGGGCAAGACATCCATCGGTATCGAAGAGCCTGCCCTTTTTTCCGAGCCGGGACTTTTTTTGGTCACGCCCGAACAAACCTTGTACTATGGATCAACACAGACCATGCCGTTTGTCCGCCCCCATTTTTCTGAGCTGGTCGGGGCGCTCGATTTTGCGATCAAAAACGACTATCCCGCTCGCGGGGAATATGTTGGTGCTGTGTAAAATGTCGACCATTGAAAGCATGGTATCCCGACTTGAGGTGCGGCATGTCGATGCTGCTGCTGCTGTTCATACTGGTGAGATTCGAGCAGAACTTGCTGCGCATGGGAAACCGATTGGCCCATATAATGCCATGATTGCAGGTCACGCCAGAGCAAGTGGGTTGATTGTCATAACCAATAACACAAAAGATTTTTCCAGAGTGTCAGGCTTGCGTGTTGACAACTGGGTAGCTCAATAGTGGTGGTATTAACTTAACACCGATAATGGATCAATATTTTCACTGGTTTCAAGCTCGGCCGTTATAGGGCGCTACTCGTCGGCTGACCGATACACGTTCAATCGCTTTCGGATTTCCAGCCTTGGTAGCCGGCACCGTGCATGTTCACTCACAGCGGTGAGTGCCTCGTAAAGCAGACTTCAATAAGCCCTCCGCGCTCCAGATCTATGAACATCGATGTATCTGACACCAGAACTTGCACGACACTTTTAGCAGGCCTAAGCGGCCGCTTCCGGTTGATCCATTATTTTTGTCAAAGCATGTACGGATACACCAAGAAGTTCTGCTGCTTTTGATTCAGAGATAGTGTTTTCGGACGCGGCCCGGAAACACAACCGTTCGAACCGCGATGGATGTTCTCCTGGCAACGCTAAGGGTTCTCGGTAAGGATGCTTTCGCCAGCCGCGCTGGTTGAACTCCTGAAATAATGCCTGATACGTAGAGTTATCAATGATGCTGAGGTCTTTGCATTGATAGACGATTGCTTGAACACTGACACCGAACAATTGCTTAAGATCCAGCAATTCACCGAGACTGATCGATTTACGATGTTTACCGACTTCCGACCATAGCATTTCTGCCGGCATGAGGAACGCGCCTGCAAAACGATGAGCCGCCTTTTCTTCATTGATCGCTGGATTAACACTCATCATCAGGTGCCCTAATTCATGGGCTATGGTAAACCGCTGTCGCTCACCCCAGTGATCGGCATTTACCACGATTACCGGTGCGAACACATCTTCCAGCCGACGAACTTTCGCCGTCATCCCGTCGATATCCCTAAGTGGGATTGAGAGCACCTTGATACCACGTTCCTCAAGCAGTTCCATCATGTTCGGAATCGGATCAAGTCCAAGTCCCCAATGTGCGCGGACACTCTGGGCGGCACGTTCAGCTTCCGTTAACTCGTTCTCGACCGGGTACGGAGCTTCCCTGGGTTTGTCCCAGTCGACACTAGGCAGACCCAATAGTGCCTCTACTGTCAGATAGCGATCCAGTCGATCGAGGACCTTTGCCACAACCATTGCCTCCTCTCGTTTTCGTGTGAGAGATTTTTTCCGAAATTCGAGACCCTCAAGGACTAGATTGGGATCACTCATCAAGTACTTGATCGTAACGTCTAATGCATTTGCCAACGCTATCAAAACAGACGAGCTCGGCATTGACTCATCGCGTTCATACTTACCAATTGCCTGGGCCGTCACCCGGTTGTCAATTTTATCGGATAGCTGTCTCAGAGATAGACCTACTGCTGATCTAGCGAGTTTAAGTCGTTGTCCAATCAAGGTGTTTCTCCTTTTCTGGTGTGTTTACATTTTACCACTACTTGAATTGATTTGTAAACTGATGTAGGCTTCGAGTCTGGACCGTAGACCGCATGAGAGGGGTTCACCGGACGATCATATTTAGAGGAAACACACCATGGGATGTCAGCATGTCGACCACAAGCACATTGCCGAGTTTGACCGAGGCCGGGTCAATCTACCGCGGGACAAGGCCAAAGAATACCGTGCACAGGATATCGATTTGTTGGTCAGGGTAACGCAGTTTTTCCATTGGGGGTTTTGTACGGTGCGGTTTTCTCTCCGCTCGCAGGCTTTCGCGTCTCATGGCTTAAGGGGCTAGATGGGCATGAAGGAAAAGTAATGCTGATGCTTCTCCGGATATGAACGCCATCATGTCAGTATCGTTGTAATGCAATATTCCAGACAGGGCAGATCGTTTTTCTGGGCAGCACGATACTGTCATCCCGTTTGATGAACACGAGAAGATAGCGAATCAGAACCGCACATGGCGGATGCGGGGCGTCATCTGCATGAGCCTGGCGGACCTGCACCGCTACATCACCTTCTCCGTTGACTCCTCATCGAATCCGGACTTGACGCGTCAGGAGATGGAAACGGTCTGCAACAAGGTAAAGACGACTGCAATCCCCATGAATGCGGATTCTCACGCGAAACATGTCGAGTTCGTCCGGTTTGCAAAAGAGGAGGCACCACGATGAACCATCGTGCCATCCTGTTTGGTTTTGTCAAGGCAAAACATCCGCGCCGGTGGAAAGATACAAAATTGCACGTTCGGCGCGGATAATTTGGTGGACGTAAAGTTAAAAAATCCCCCGAGAATTAAAGAATTAATATTTGATCGTGTTCGGAGAGCAGCAGAAGCCCAATTCTGGATTCCAGAGCGACAACAAGAGAAGATCCGGCAGTCTTATGAGCGTGACCCTGGCCGCGCAGCTCAAAGTGAAACCTTACGAGCCCTGGACCAGGATGTATTGATATTTGGAAGGAGCACGTTTGAGGCTACGTAATCTCATACAATTAATCCTACGGGGAAAACAATTTAGAGTTCTACAAATTTAACAGTAGAGTGCATAAACAAAACGAAATCCTGTGTTCTCTTACTAAAGTCATTCCCACGCAGACGGAAATCCACAAGCCGTACTCAACCGTAATCGTAAGTGAAGAGTAATCGAATGTGTCAGGCTCCTATCGTTGGCAACATCACTACAACTACGAACAGTTACGTAACTGATCAGGTTATCAGGCAGGTTGTGATGTGGTCTCACTTCTTTAGACAGGAGGTCAGGGTATAGTCTAGCGCTAGAGTGAATTAATTATTGAATATCTATTGAATTTAACCATCAGACTCATTAGGGTAGCCGCCCACATGCAGTGTTATCTGCGCCTGTAGCTCAGTTGGATAGAGAGCCTGATTACGAACCAAGAGGCTGGGAGTTCGAATCTCTGCGAGCGAAGCTGACTTGTAATAGAACGCATGATCAATACGTCAATAGGAAACATTACATGGCAGCAGCACACATTCAGTAGGAGACGTTATTTGTGAATACCGTACTTGTAATAGAACGCATGATCAATACGTCAATAGGAAACATTACATGGCAGCAGCACACATTCAGTAGGAGACGTTATTTGTGAATACCGTAGTTGAGAATGCACCACAAGCCACCAGCTCTTAAGGACTGGTGGGTATGAGTTGGGCATCATGGGCATCAAGTGAAGCTGTAAGCGGACTAGTATTTCTTTTGCCCGGATTCATTGCAGCGGGTATTTTTCATTCTCTTATTTCGAACCCAAGACCAAACGGATTCGATGTAGTAATCCAATCCTTTGTTTTGACCATCTTTGTGCAACTGATCGCCCAGCCATTTTTCTGGGCGATCAGCTTCATGGGATGGAATGCACATTCG
This sequence comes from Arenicellales bacterium, assembly GCA_963663315.1. Classification (GTDB taxonomy): domain Bacteria; phylum Pseudomonadota; class Gammaproteobacteria; order Arenicellales; family Poriferihabitantaceae. The sequence goes on from OY760176.1 coordinate 2,402,992, forward strand.
AATAAGTTTTTTGAGGTTCTTATATTAGCCTTGGTATCTGTCGTGTTCGGGCTGGTGTTTGCTTCGATATGGAACGCTGATAAATTGCACAAGCTTCTGCGTAGTTGGAAAATCACCAGGCAAAGCTCCTATCAATCCGCTCAATATTCGGCGTTTGCACACCACGGTGATTGCTATGTGGTATTGCATCTTAAGGGACAACGCCGTTTGTATGGCTGGCCCAAGGAGTGGCCGAGCCGACCGGAGGACCAACATTTTCTAATTGAAGAGTGTGAATGGCTGGAGGATGACAACAAGCGGACTCCCGTTAAGGGAGTTTCGCACATTCTGGTGTCTGCTACCGAAGTTGAAATGGTCGAATTTCTACACTCGATGTCGTAACTGGTATATGTCAAATAAGTTCAGTCAGGGGTGTGGTAAGATGGGGCTAAGCGAAGTTAAAATTTGAAATTCCTGAAGGGCCTCACAAGAGGCTGGAGAGATCATTCATGGCTAAACAACAAGCACCAGAGCCAACAAGACAGGTAGCAGGAGCACGTGACGGTGTATCACCGAAACCTCCGGCTGCCAGCAAGCCGCCACCGCCACCGCCACCGCCACCGAAGAAATAATTCGGAGTGTCAAGTACATAGTCCGCATGTCGGGTCATCTCCTTGTGCTGAGACAGCCTCACCGGAAGGCCGCTGGCGCAACTACAGCTATGAAGAGATAAAAGCCCGCAACAAGACCAGCCTCGACATCTTCTGGCTCAAGGACAAGAGCCTGACCGACCTGGACAACCTGCCTGAACCCGATGTCCTTGCCGATGAGATTATCGAAAATCTGGAAGCTGGCCTCAGCAGCTTCCGTGAGGTGCTTACCCGGTTAAGGTAGAATGGATAGCCGAGTGGGATACAACTAAATACAAGGAAATATAGAGACTTTAGACTCTCAAAAGCCTTACAGGGTCAATCACAAAATCGTCGCGGACGATCTCGATGTCTAAATGGGAATGATATCCGAACGAATATGATTGAGGTATTCAATCTGCCTTTTGTTCTTCAGCTCTGTTGAACGATCTACCGCGCTCGTCAGGAATTCCGGCTCTGACCCGCCCCGGGAAATTTGTATATGGCTTTGCGAAAAACGAGCAGGATAATCTTGGCCCGAAGCAACTCAAGATATTGAAGTTGTTAGCATCTGAATTGTTGTGTTACTCAATCAGCCAGTTACGTCAAGTAATTCGGGATGGGGAAATGATCGAGGTAAATAACGATGAGTGACAAACTATTAAATGCAATGCATGAAACAGCCAAAGGGCTGCACCAGTCGGGGGTGATGGATACGATGACCATGCGCGAGTTGAATGCGCTATGCCTGTCTCCTGTGAAAGTATATACACCGACGCAGATCAAGCGCATACGTGTACGGCATAACGCGAGCCAAGCTGTTTTTGCGGCTTATCTGAACATTAGTATGTCTACTGTGCAGAAATGGGTACAGGGTCAGAAATCCCTGAATGGATCTTCCCTGAAGTTACTTAATCTGGTTGATGTATATGGGCTTGAAGCGCTGGTTTGATCGCAATAATTTTTGAGGTGTACTGACTTTGATGGACAGTTAAATTAAGCAATACTTTGGTTTTTCTCATATTCCTGTGGAGGGATATTATCCAAAGTCTGGTGGACCCAAGAAACCACCCAAGGAAAAATTCTTGCTTTGCTACGTGAGCGCCCAGAGTTTACCCGTAAGGCATTGGCAGCCCGTATTCGCCATGCTGTCAATCTACGATAATTTGTTGAGAAATTGGATTGACAAAGCCATGTAATTTATAATCTGCATCAGATGCTAAAGGGTAGTATTGGCTATGACAAAAGCGGTTTTTACGGCACGAGTCAATTCAAAATACAATGATTTGCCTGAAGTAAGGTATCATTTTCCCCGGAGTTACCTTCGTTCGGTGGAACGTGTGGTCGGAGACTGGGTCACGTATTATGAACCTCGCCGTACCACCAGCGACATCAACAGTAGCGGCGGTCGTCAGGCGTATTTTGCGACGGCCAGGGTAACATCCGTAGAGCGCGACCCTGAGCAGGAAGACCACTTCTACGCCCTCGTTTCCGACTACCTCGAATTCGACCAGGCAGTTCCTTTCAGGGAAGGCAATCATTACTATGAATCGGGCCTTCGGCGGGAAGATGGCAAAACCAGCAAGGGAGCCTTTGGTCGCTCTGTACGACTTATCCCGGACGAAGAGTATGACCTTGTCCTGCGGGCCGGATTCAGCGGTTTGAGCATCGGGGCTGAAATACCTGCGGAAAGGACGAATGAAGGGTTGGCGGATGATCTCGCGACCTACGAGCGGCCGATCATCCAGAGGGTCGTCAGCCGGCCGTTCCGGGATGTCGCGTTCTCGAGACAGGTAAAACAGGCTTACAATAACACTTGCGCGATCACCGGCATCAGGCTCATCAACGGAGGGGGACGCCCCGAGGTACAAGCCGCACACATCCGGCCCGTGCAACACCAAGGCCCGGATTCGGTGAGAAACGGCATTGCCTTGAGCGGGACAGTACACTGGATGTTTGATCGTGGTTTGGTGTCGGTTGATGACGATCATACGATCCTGATTGCCGAGGACTGTATTCCAGATCCCGTTTTGACCATGCTTAATCCAGACCGACGCTTGCGTTTGCCGTCTCCGTCGTGGTTGGCTCCGCATCGGCAGTTCATGCGGTATCATCGTGAGACCGTATTCAAGGGCTGACAAGCGGGGCGTCGGCACTTGTTTGCCTGCTCTCACGGCGATAGTTTGAGACGTTCAGACAGCGCGTTGTCGCAAATTACTCAGCAAGAAACGGATGGAAGCGCGTATAGAAGTCAGGCTAAATCATAACAATCCACCTTGAGGAAGTAATATGATGTCCATGCCATCCGAACAGAATATGCGAAAAGCGGTAGCGGGAAGAGACAATACCTGCGACGGAAGTTTTTTCTATGGAGTTATCACAACGGGGATATACTGCCAGCCTTCGTGCTCTTCCCGCTCCGCGAAACCTGAGAACCTGAGATTCTTTCCCAGTATGGAAACCGCAATGGCGGCCGGATTCCGGCCTTGCAAGCGCTGCTTCCCTTCACAGGAAAATCCACGAGTAGAACGGCTTGTAGAAGTAGCTCGCTATATTGAAAAGCATGCTGACCAGCCATTGACGCTGGCGCGCTTGTCCGATATCGCCGGACTCTCGCCCTCCAGATTACAGCGAGTATTCAAAGAGGCTTTTGGCATTTCACCAAAAGTCTATCAAGACGCTATTCGAATGCGATGCTTTAAACAATCTCTGAAAGATGGTGACGGCGTCACTGACGCGATTTTCTCATCCGGATTTGGTTCTATCAGCCGTGTCTACGGCGAAGCAGCCCGCAATATAGGTATGTTACCCAAAGCATATCGAGCGGGAGGCCCTGGCGAGATAATCACCTACGCATGCCGTACCACGGCGCTCGGTTTAATGATCATGGCTGCGACAGACAAGGGGATTTGTTTCGTGCAATTTGGCGACTCTGAAGGGTCTTTGATTGCCAGCCTGAGAGGGGAGTTTCCTAATGCACAGTTGAGCGCTTCGCCGGCAGAATCTGCACCGGAACTGGATGTCTGGGTGAAAGCGCTGGACCAGCATATTAGCGAAGGAGCGCCCAAACCTGATTTGCCGCTCGACATACGGGGTACGGCATTTCAAATGAAAGTGTGGCAATTTTTGTTGAGCGTCCGGGAAGGCGAAACTCTTGGTTACAGCGAGCTCGCTGCAAATATCGATCAGCCCAGGGCGGTTCGGGCCGTTGCTTCGGCCTGTGCCAGAAACCGTATCGGAGTACTGATCCCCTGCCATCGTGTCTTGAGGGGAGACGGAGGTCTTGGAGGATATCGCTGGGGTCTGGAACGTAAAAGAGCGCTACTTGATGCGGAAAAGGGTCGTGGGTCTGGTTAATGCTGTGCCATACGGACGGAGTAAAATCCCTAACTCTGTTCCGAGCGTGACAGGTACAGTTCATCGCATTTTTTCACGTACTCTTTGTAGTTTCTGAACATACACAAAAATTTTTCTGCTATGGTTGTGGCGGTCTTATCCACTCCGCCACGATCAATGATAAAATCAAACGTATCGCCCTCATGATAGGTCTCGTATGCAGGCCACCAGGGTAAATCACAGCAGCGTAATTTCTGCCCAATCTTAATCTTATCAAGCTCATCCTTCATGGCATCATCGTTTTCGAGCCATGCCAAATCCACAGTCTTGCTCGCTCGGCCGACCCCAAACTGTGGGTATTGATAGTCCTTTTCGAACATGAATCGGAATGCAAGCGCTGGCTTTTCCAACTCGGATTGCGTTATTCTTAATGCTGTCATATCATTGCCGCGCGAATACACTTCTTCCAGCTCTTTCAACTCCACTTTCCAGCCCTTGGGAATCTCCTTCTTGATTAATTCCGCGCTTTTATGAAACACTTTTCTAATATAGTCTTCTCTTAAAGACGTGTACTCTTGATTGACCTTACGTAAATCGCGCAATACATCGAGTTCGTTGCCTTTATAATTTTCTTCAATATACTTTTTTAAGTTCATTAGCTTGTCCTCTTTTCGTCCATACAGAGATAATATGACCTCTTCATATTGCGTCAGGCCGATGGATAAATTGGTGATGTTTGATACCTGTGTTTTGCAAGATCGAATCCAGTCAAGGATTTCCTGGTCATAATGAATGGATAAAAACTTGTACCTTTCCTCTCTATTTACTCTATTTACTATCTCATTCCCGTTCTCGACTACCTCGTAGTTGCCCAGGCTATCCTTGTGGGGTCCGTCGCGGTCCAGCGACAGATACACGACCGCGAGGTTTCCTGACAAATCATCATCCGGATTCTCTTCTTTGATTGTCTTTATGTATCTTTCTATCTGTCTATCCTGAGGTCCCGCGTAAATCTTGTTTTCGATGATAATGTGCCTGCTGCCATCGGTCATATACAAGTCAATATTGTTATATTCCTTGTAGACACGGCAATTTTTTGTATTCATACCCACATCATCCAGACCGCATTTCTGTAAAAACAGTCTCAGAAAAAAATCGCCCTGACCATGGGTGCCATTGATATCCAGCAGTGAATGAATAAATCTTGAGTGAAGCCTGACCTCATCACTTTCACTCAGGAGGCAGGTAAATACATTAAAGTCATTCAACCCCCTTTGCATCTGGTCTCTTCTTGTTTTTGCGTATGACTTGCACAGGTCTATTGCAGCCTTTATTTTCTGTTCCGTTAACTCGTGACTGGCTTCACTCATGGTTGATATCCTCTGAATTTCAATTGTTCCGGCACGAAGCGTCCGGATCATACTGGCTTAATGCCTCCCGGAGATTTTCTGTGATGGTCTTGCGCAGCGATACCGGTTTTACAATTTCAATGCCATTGCCCTGCGACAAAATCCACCATTTCAACTGCCAGCTATCGGCAACGGTGGCAGTCAGAACTGCTTTTCCCCCTTTAACCGTGATGGACTGATCGTCTGACACCGGCGTTTCCTTGAGGAGCCTGCACAATCCGCTTTCGATATTCGCTTTGAGCCTGATCGTCCTGCCAGCGCCAAAGTTCATTCCTCCGGTGGCGATGTATTCATCAACCGAGAACCCGTATGGTCTTGCTGTCGCGTTTGTTGTTGTTCGCGCCTCGCTGATACGGTGGACAGCATACAAACGGATGTCCCTGTATTCATAGGCGGTGGCGACAAGATAAGTGGTTGGCCCCCGCTGAACCAGCGCCAGTGGATGCATTGTCAGCCACTGTGGTTCCTTTTGCCCAAACGCCTGATACCTGATTTCGAGTTGCCGGTCTTTCAGCAAGGATGTCTGTACGCACGCAAGCACATCCTCATCTATCCCTGGCGGTAATAACGGCAAGGCGGGTTGCACATACCTGAACTTGTTCGACCAGTCAGAATTCTGGTTCTGTCGGGGGACCACGGACAGTTTTCCACCTGCCTCCCGGAATCGGTGTTCGAGTGTTTCGAGCATTGATTTCGGCAGAAGCGGCCTGAGAACGCTTTCCACAATTTTTATCGACAGCGCTTCTGCGATTGTTAGTGTAGGAAATTCGGCGCCGCTTCCCGGCATCCATTGCCACCGATACGGGACACTCTCATCATCGCAGATGATACCAAAAGAGACCGATAACGCGACCAGGTCTCTTTCAACGGTGCGTTTGCTGATGGTGATGCCCTGTTCTTCAAGGTGCCTGACGACCTCGGCGGCCGTCTTCCCGCCCTTCCCCCGAGGCAGGAATTGCAGTATCTCCCACTGCCTGGTCATGGTTTCATGGTGATTCGCTTTGGGCGCCATCTGTCCTCTCTCAGCTCTTTAGACAAAGCCGACCGCTCTGCGAGCCTGTTCTTTGTACGAACACTCTGTGACCAGCGCATATACCAGATCCTGGCCATTCTTGAGTGGCGTAAACCGATGAACCCTGGCTACAACTGCAAAGTCTCCGGGGGTGAGCCGGTTGAGTTTATCGAGCTGCATTTTCAACTTTTTACTCCTGACCGAAAACCCGTATGTCCTGGCCTGTCGTCGAAATAACAACCAGGCCTGTTCAGAGTCAAGGTAATCGAATTTCGACTTTACATCAAAACGCCGCATGGTCGCCGGGTCCAGCCCGTCCATCAGGTTGGTTGAGGCAATAAAGACACCTGGGTGATTCTCCAGTTGGGTCAAAAACTCATTCACCATTGAAATTTCCCAGGGGCGGGTTGCATTATGCCTGTCCTGCACAAAGGTATCGACTTCATCAATCATCAGTACGGCTTCGTCACGCGCAGCCCGCTCGAAGGCGGCAGCCATGTTTTGCTCAGCCACTCCAATATAGGGAGACAACAGGTCAGACGCACGTTTTACGACCAGCGGCATATCCAGTTCCCCGGCAAGCCAGCGGCCGAAAGCGGTTTTGCCCGTGCCCGGTGGACCGTAGAGGCATATCCGACCGCTTTTACTTACTGAAAGCCCTCTGGCCAGCGCTTTCAGGTCGGTTTCTGTGTTGATAAACGAAGGATCATAATACGTTGGAAGCCGGTTGGCATCAATACCCGGCCTGACCCGATGCCCCTGTGCTTTCAACGTACTCCCAATCATATCCTGGAGGCTGGCATCGACAGTCTGGTCCGGCAGTTCGTTCCTGATACATCGCAACACTGATACTGCCCGGGTAATAACCGCTGGCGCCAACTCCTCAATATCTGCCAGATGCCCCATACACTCTTTGGACACCATGCCCCGGCACACTTTTTTGATGATCTTCTCACGCTGCCTTCTGGGTGGTATTGGCATTTCGATCACCATATCGAAGCGTCGTGTATAGGCTGGGTCCACCCCTCTCACACTGTTCGATATCCAGAAGGCTGGCGCCTTGTTTCCTTCCAGCATACGATTGATCCATGCCTTGCTCCCGTGATTGTCAGACCTGCCGCGAAAAGGCCAGTCACAAGGCCGCTCAGGAAAAATATCCTCTGCTTCTTCAAAGACAAGCAATGCATGGTCATGCTGCGTGAGAAAAGACTGCCCGGCGTGGTATGAGCGCAACCTGTGGATGGGATTGACAGGGTCTCCGTCTTCATCTTCGCTGGTTACTTCGTACAATGTACAATCCAGGGTCTTTGCCAGCGTCCTGATCAACTGGCTCTTGCCCGTTCCCGGCCGGCCATACAGCAGAACATTGACCCCGTGCAGGCCGGCTTGGTGGACATGCCTGATGTAAGAGAGGAGTCTGTGAACGGGTTCATTGATATGGCTGTAATCCGCTTGTGACAGCTCTGGCGGGCCAGCGGGAATCAGGCGCCCTCTCAACAACTCAATGGGTTCCAGCACCCTTGCGACAGCCTCCTGCGCCACTTCGTCCGACAGGAAATCAAGCATGCCATTGAATCGCCCCGGGAATTCCGGAGACTCGGTTGTTTGAGTCAAGCCACCATGGCTGACTCTTCAAGCTGTCGATAATACATCATTTCATATTCAGCCGGTGGCACATCGCCGATCGGTTCAAGTAGACGGCGATTGTTAAACCAGTCCACCCATTCCAGGGTTGCATATTCAACCTCTTCAATATTTTTCCACGGACCCCGACAACGAATCACTTCGGTTTTGTAAAGACCATTGATGGTCTCGGCCAGGGCATTGTCGTAGGAATCACCCACACTGCCGACCGATGCATCCATATCAGCCTCGGCCAAACGCTCAGTATAACGAATCGACAGATACTGGCTGCCGCGGTCGCTATGATGAATCAGCCCTTCTATTTTTGTACGAGACCATAACGCTTGTTCCAGTGCATCCAGTACCAGATCGGTATGCAGTGATCGACTGACCCGCCAGCCGACGATGTGCCGGGAAAATACATCGATGACAAAGGCCACGTAGACGAATCCTGACCAGGTCGCGACCTGCGTGATGTCGGCGACCCAGAGTTGGTTCGGCCGCTTCGCGATAAACTGGCGATTTACCAGGTCAGCCGGACGAGCCAGGGTATCGTCGCTAATAGTTGTCCAACACTTGCGACCCCGTGTCACGCCTTGTATTCCCAGTTGATTCATCAGGCGCTCCACGGTGCAACGGGCCACTTCAATCTTTTCGCGATTCATCTGGCGCCAAACCTTTCGCGCACCGTAGACCCGAAAGTTATCTTCCCAGATTCGCTTGATATCAATCTGGAGTTGTTGATCCTGCTTAGTCCGTTCCGGCAACCGGTCAGGATCAGTCTCACGCGCCTTCTCTTCGTAATAGGTCGAAGGGGCGATCGGCAATTGCTTGCAAACTGGCTCGACTCCATATTTAGCCCGATGCTCGTCGATAAACGAGATCAATACTTCGGTCGGCGGTCGAGCTCCGCCTGGGCAAAAAAAGCGGACGCCTTACGCAGAATCTCGTTAGCACGCTTCAGTTCTCGATTCTCGCGCTCCAACTCCTTGAGTCGTTCTCGATCTGAAGTCGTCATTCCTGATCGTTTTCCCTGATCCGTCTCTGACCGTCGCACCCATTTACGCAAAGTCTCCGCCGTACAGCCAATCTTGCTCGATATCGAACACATGGCCGCCCATTCGGATTCATACTCACTTTGGTGTTCAAACACCATGCGTACTGCACGTTCCCGGATTTCCGGGGAATATCTTTTGGATCTGTTCATTACTCCATCCTCTCAAGAAATGGAGCCTCCGACAAACCCGGGGCGATTCAGACCTTGAATTGGCCCCGTTCGATAGCAAGGGCGGGATGGGGCAGATGTACAATCTTTTCGGCGATCAGATGGACGGTGTGATTGACGAATTGAATGAGGCGTTGGCAGCGTGAAATGACAATGTTACCTAGTGGATGGGAGCGGTGTAAACTTCCCGATATCGCACACATTGTAATGGGACAATCCCCGGATTCAAAAACCTATAACTATATCGGTAATGGACTCCCCTTCTTCCAGGGGAAGGCAGAATTTGGTGACCTATTCCCAACTATCAACCTGTACTGCTCTCAGCCCAACAAGATCGCCAAGCAAGGCGCAACCCTCCTGTCGGTTAGAGCTCCAGTCGGACCGACCAATCTCGCAAAGTACGAGTGTTGCATTGGACGTGGTTTGGCAGCATTTCACCCTTGCGGAGGGATCGAGCCGAAGTTCATACTGCATCTCTTTAGAAGCATGGAACCCGTATTGTCTGGCAAGGGGACAGGCTCGACATTCAAAGCCGTTACCAAGGGATTCGTTGAAGGTCTTGAATGCAACCTACCGCCGCTACCCGAACAGCGCCGAATCGTCGCCAAAATTGAAGAACTGTTCTCTGAACTCGACAAGGGTGTTGAAAGTCTGAAAAAAGCGCGCAAGCAATTGAAGGTATACCGTCAGGCCGTGCTCAAGCACGCATTCGAAGGCAAGCTCACGGCACAATGGCGTGAAGAGAACAAAGATAAGCTTGAGAAGCCTGAGCAATTACTCGCCCGTATCAAACGCGAAAGGGAGGCGCGATACGAACAGCTACTCGAAGATTGGAAGGATGCTGTTAAAGAGTGGGAGGCGAAGGGTAAGATTCATAAGAGGCCGATGAGGCCGAAGAAGTTGAAGGAATTTTCGCAACCATCAGCTACCGAAAAGGGACTTCTTCCATCTCTCTCAAATAGTTGGCTCTATCTGCGTTTGGGGCTTGTGATTGATGAACCTAAGTATGGCACATCAAAGAAATGTGGCTATAACTATGGAGGCACAGGAGTTCTCAGAATACCTAATATAGCTCGTGGTATGGTTGATGCGTCCGACCTCAAAAGCGCTAGCTTCAAAGATGACGAGATACGTATGTACGCTTTGAGGGATGGTGATATTCTCATAATTCGATCAAATGGGAGCATTTCTATAGTTGGTAAGTGCGCTCTTGTCTCTAAAGCAGAGGAGCAATATCTCTATGCTGGCTACCTCATCCGACTTCGTTGCAACACAGCAGTACTGCTCCCGGATTATCTTGCAACACTTTTGTCGAGTCATATTTTACGAACGCAGATTGAGCACAAAGCGAAATCGACGAGTGGTGTAAATAATATAAATTCGGGTGAAATCCAATCAATCATCATTCCATTGTGTAGTCTCAGTGAGCAAGAGGCCGTGGTCAAACGACTATCTGCAAGCTTTTCTGAAATCGGCGTCATAGAGTCTGAGGTCGACAATCAACTACTTAAGGCCACTTCGCTTCACCAATCAATTCTGAAGCAAGCCTTTTCTGGACAACTCGTTCCCCAAGGCTCTAACGACGAGCCAGCCTCCGTTCTTCTTGAGAAAATTAAAGCCAAGCGGGCGGCGATAGCGTTATGACGGGAAAACTACCCATCAACCTCGACGATCTGCTGAAGCAGCGAACCATTGAAGGTGAGCGCATTGAGTACAAGGCCGGCTGGAACCCAACGAGCGTGTTGCACACCATTTGCGCCTTCGCCAATGATTTTCACAATCTCGGCGGCGGCTATATCGTTTTGGGTGTCGAGGAACGCAATGGACGCCCTTTGCTGCCCCCGAAAGGATTAGACCCTGAGCAGATCAACGCGGTACAAAAGGAATTGCTGGAACTCGGACATTCCGCCATACAACCTCATTATCATCCGATTTCTGGAATCTACAACGTCGAGGGGCGGACTATCCTCGTACTTTGGGCGCCAGGCGGTGAAACCCGCCCATACAAGGCCAGAGTAGATCTGGCGAAAGGAACGCCGCCGCAATGGGCCTGGTTCATCCGTAAACACAGCAGCACCGTCCGCGCCAGGGGTCCAGATGAGCGTGAGTTGCTCACCTTGGCTGCCACCGTGCCGTTTGATGACCGGTATCATCAAACGGCATCACTTGACCATCTGTCTTATCAACTCATTCAACAATTTCTTCGGGATATCGGCAGTGACCTCGCCTCGGAAACAACCAATCTCTCAATTGCTGCCCTGGGTCAGCGTATGAATATTGTCGGTGGCCCTGCCGAGGCCATGTTTCCCAAGAATGTGGGGTTGCTGTTCTTCAACGACCGACCGCATGATTTCTTTCCTGTCACCCAGATCGATATAGTTTGGTTCCCCGATGGCCCGGGTGGCGATCAATTCGAAGAGAAGGAATTCCGCGGACCACTGTGGATCATCCTGCGCGATGCAATAGGTTTCATTGAACGAAACTATTTGAAGGAAACAGTTATCAAGTATTCGCACCAGCCTGAAGCGGAGCGATTCTGGAATTTTCCAATTGAAGCCATCGAAGAAGCGTTAGTCAACGCCATCTATCACCGCTCATACGAGGAGCGGGAGCCAGTGGAGGCACGTATCACTCCAGAAGAACTGGTAATCCTCAGCTTTCCCGGCGCCGACCGGTCAATCCGGATGGAAGATTTTCACAAGGGACAGGCCGTTAGTCGACGTTATCGAAATCGTCGTGTTGGCGAGTTTCTCAAGGAATTGGATCTGGCCGAAGGGCGATCAACGGGCGTACCGAAGATCCTTCGAGCCATGCGAAAGAACGGCTCCCCGGATCCGGTATTTGAAAGTGATGAAGACCGTACCTGGTTCCTGGTGCGGCTTCCGATACATGAGCGGGTGTGCCCGGAGCCATCCGAACAAGGTACCCAACAAGGTACCCAACAAGGTACCCAACAAGGTACCCAACAAGATATCGGACATGTCGCGCAACTCGTGGCTACCCTCACCGGTGAGTTGAGCCGCGCCGAATTACAAGCAGCATTGAGACTCAGGGACCGGCCTTATTTCATCGCCGCGTATCTACGACCTGCCCTCGAAGCCGGCCTGGTCGAAATGACGCTCCCCGACAAGCCAACCAGTCGAAACCAGCGTTATCGGCGCACTGCGGCCGGGCATGCCCTGGCACAGCAAACCACGGACGAGGATACTGCCACATGAACACCGCCCCCATCGTTTCCAAAGTCTGGAGTTTTTGCACCACCCTGCGTGATGACGGGATCGGCTATGGCGATTATCTGGAGCAACTCACTTATCTGATCTTCCTCAAGATGGCTGATGAGTACTCCAAGGCCCCTTACAACCGGGATGTCGGTCTCCCGGAAGAATACAACTGGCAGAACCTGCGGTCGAAGAAAGGCGCAGAACTCGAAGGCCATTATGTTGCCCTGCTTCGTGAACTCGGAACCAGGTCGGGTATGCTGGGACAAATCTTCACCAAAGCCCAGAACAAACTCCAGGACCCGGCGAAACTGTACCGCCTCATTGATATGATCAACGAAACCGAATGGGTCACCATGGGCGCTGACATCAAGGGCGATATCTATGAGGGCTTGCTGGAGAAAAACGCCGAGGACACGAAATCAGGTGCTGGGCAGTATTTCACGCCGCGCTCTCTCATTCGCGCCATGGTCGAATGTGTACGGCCCGAACCAGGCAAGCTGATCGCTGACCCGGCCTGCGGTACAGGCGGTTTCTTTCTTGCTGCCTACGACTTCATGACTGACCCGGATAACTTCAGTCTCGATAAGGAGCAGAAAGCGTTTCTGAAATACGAGGCATTTCATGGCAATGAGATTGTTGCCAACACCCGTCGTCTGTGCCTGATGAATATGTTCCTGCACAACATCGGTGAAATTGAGGGAGGGGCGCCCATATCACAGAATGACTCGCTGGTGGCTGACGCCGGCAAGCGCTTCGACTATGTACTCGCGAACCCGCCTTTCGGCAAGAAAAGTTCCATGAGCTTCACCAACGAGGAAGGCGGACAGGAAAAGGACGACCTGACCTACAACCGGCAGGATTTTTGGGCGACCACATCCAACAAACAACTCAATTTCGTGCAACATATTCGCACGATGCTGAAAACCACCGGTCGCGCTGCCGTTGTCGTACCGGACAATGTACTGTTTGAGGGGGGCGCCGGTGAGACAATCCGCCAAAAGCTGCTGGACAACACCGACCTGCATACCATCCTGCGCCTTCCAACAGGTGTATTCTACGCGCAAGGGGTCAAGGCCAATGTGATCTTTTTTGATAACCACGAAGCCAGCCCGAACCCCTGGACAAAACAGGTCTGGTACTATGACTACCGCACCAATATTCACCACACACTCAAGAAAAAGCCAATGCGGTATGTGAATCTGTCGGATTTCGTCAACTGCTACAACCCTGAGAGTCGGCACCAGCGCAAGGCAACCTGGGACGAGACAGACTCACCGGAAGGCCGCTGGCGCAGCTACAGCTACGAAGAGATAAAAGCCCGTGACAAGACCAGCCTCGACATCTTCTGGCTCAAGGACAAGAGCCTGACCGACTTGGACAACCTGCCTGAACCCGATGTCCTTGCCGAAGAGATTATTGAAAATCTGGAGGCTGGCCTCAGCAGCTTCCTTGAGGTGCTTACCCGGTTAAGGCAGAATGGATAGGCGATGAACTAAAACTCGAAGAAACGTCAAAGATTCTTTTCGATAAAAACGGATACCATGGATAACGAGGCACCAATTTTTGATGAGACTAAAGACAAATTGGGTTTCATGCCAATCGCGTGTCAATTGGCAAGTGCATTGGTACAGAATGATCTTTCCGGGGGGTTCGTAATCGGGGTCGAAGGTCCGTGGGGATCTGGAAAATCCTCGCTAGTGAATTATTGCATTAGAGAGATTGGAGAGGGTGAACGGGGGACCAGTTGTAATAAGGTTTTCTCCATGGATTGTCGGCAATCGGGATGAGCTTCTTCAACAGTTATTTTCGGATTTCATGCCTGTCGTCACAGATTTATTGCCGAGTTCAGAACGAAGTGAGGTGAATTCCCTGCTAAGTCTTTACAGTAAAGCCGCATCCCCTCTTGCTTCTCTGGCTGAGCTTGCGGGTATCGCAGGTGTCCTCCCCGGGGCTTCACATGCAGCCGGTTTTTTAAAATGGAGCGGGGAAAAGGCATCTGGTGAAGAGAAACGATCCCTTTCGGACCTGAACAGAGAACTCCACGAGAAATTGAGAGAATTGGAACGTCCGATTGTTGTGTTTATCGACGACATTGATCGTGTTCGAAACACTGAACCGGATGTTCTCAAGAAAACGCCTTATTTCCTGCTTTTGCTTGACGCTTGGTATGAGGGAGGCGATCCAGAAGGCGTGAAAGCGTGGGTGGAAGATCAGTCGTCGACCGATCCTGGATTCATGGATTTGCTTTCCAACATGAAAAGATGGAGTAATTCCTCCGTTACAGGTGTCGAATATACGATAAGATCTCAGACACTTGAGACGTTTTTCTCTGGTGCACAACATGTCGAACACCGGCTCGCCGAGATTGTGGGGAATTCCAGGAATACAGATGAATTTCTACAACAGGCAAGGGATTTGCTTACGAACATTGAGAGAGGTAAACATTTCTCGTGAGGTGGGGCTGGGAAATTGAACCAGTTGTCAAAGCTTATCCCGCCGCGTAACAGGTCGGTACCCGTAACTCAGCATTTGTCGCGTGTTTGCGGTGACGGAGGAACCCATGCCGGTGGCATTTCGGCCCTGAAAAGGGCTTATCTGGTTCGTAGTCAGTCGCATCGCTGCGCCGATGGGTATGCAAGAGAAAGCGCACTTCGGTATTACCTGCGCTCAGCGAACATGGACGTGGCGTCTGAATATCCGGGATACAGAGGATCGCATGCCATATCCGTTGCCGTGCGCGGGTGATCCACGAAATCTAACTCACGAGGGGATGGGATGCGGGATCAGTACGTCGGTGATATAGGTGACTTTGCAAAATACGGATTGCATCAGTCCACGTGACGCGGTAATGTCGTCTACCGATTAGCTAACTCCTTCATAGCTTTTCGTCGCTTTACTGAAGTTTCCGTAATGATTCGTTCGGAAGTCCGGGTCACTGCATCCCGGACGGTGTGATGGCCTGAATCAACGCCTCCCTTCAAGCTAACGCTTTGTTTTCTGACAACTTGGCGAGACTGTTTGTTTCCAGGCGTTCGCATTTTTAAGTTTTTTGGCATTTTGTATCCCGTCAAGAACTCGAAATATACAACTCACCTTGCATTGAAGCAAGCAAGGTACCGAGCAAGATACCGAGCAAGGTACCGAGCAAGATACCCCGCAAGTCACAGGGCATAAGGGTGTCATTGCCGAAGATATTCAGCGCCTTCACGGACAGATTGCGTCGTCCCGGCGGACACTCGTGGGCTACGATCCTATATATTGTGAGGATGGTTTAAATGATACCGGGCAAACAGTGCCGATGCCCCAATTCCTCTTGTCAGCCCTTGAATACGGTTTCACGATGATACCGCATGAACTGCGGATGCGGAGCCAACCACGGCGTAGATGGCAAACGCAAGTGTCGATCTGGATTAAGCATGACAAAAATGGGATCTGGAATACAGTCCTCGACAACCAGGATCGCATAATTGTCATCGACCGATACTAAACCACGATCAAACATCCAGTGTACTGTCCCGCTCAAGGCAATGCCGTTTCTCACCGAGTCCGGGCCTTGATGTTGCACGGGCCGGATGTGTGCGGCTTGCACCTCGGACCGCCCTCCTCCGTTGATGAGTTTGATGCCGGTGATAGCGCAAGTGTTATTGTAAGCCTGTTTTACCTGCCTCGAGAACGCGGCATCACGGAACGGCCTGTTGTCGACTCTCTGGATGACCGGCCGCTCGTAGACCGCGGGTTCCTCCGCCAACCCTGCGTTCGTGTTTTCCGCGGGCCTTTGAGTCCCGATGGCTAAATCACTGAATCCAGACCGTAGGATAAGATCATACTCTTTGTCTTGGATGGATCGTACGGAGCGACCAAAAGCTCCTTTGCTAGTCTTGCCATCTTCTCGCTGAAGGGCCGATTCATAGTAGTGATTGCCTTCTCTGAAAGGAACCGCCTGGTCGAATTCGAGGTAGTCGGAAACAAAGGCATAGAAGTGGTCTTCCCGCTCAGGGTCGCGCTCTATGGATGTTACCTTGGCCGTCGCAAAATACGCCAGACGACCGCCACTACTGTTGATGTTTCTGGTGGTACGGCGAGGTTCATAATACGTGATCCAATCTCCGACCACACTCTCCACCATACGAAGGTAACTCCGGGGAAAATGATACCTTACTTCAGGCAAGTCATCATATATTGAATTGACTCGTGTCGTAAAAACCGCTTTCGTCATACGTCGATACCGCCCTTTAGCATCTGATGCAGATTATAAATTACCTGGCTTTGACAATTCAATTTCTCAACAAATTATCGTAGATTGATAGCATTGCGGATTGAGTTCAACCTGAAGTTCGTAGTCGCGTCTGCAAGGGGCCACAAAGACTCTCAGCAGCGTGATTTTAAAGTAGCAAGAACGCTGGTCGAAAAACTGGAGTCGGCTATGGTGATTATCTGGAGCAACTTACCTGGCTGATCTTTCTCAAAATGGCTGATGAGTACTCCAAGCCACCTTACAGCCGGGATGTCGGCCTCCCTGAAAATACAACTGGCAGAGCCTGCGGTCGAAAAGGGTGCAGAACTCGAAGGCCACTATGTTGCCCTGCTTCGTGAACTCGGAACCAGGCCGGGTATGCTGGGGAAGATATTCATCAAAGCCCAGAACAAAATCCAGGATCCGGCGAAACCACGAAGCCAGCCCGAACCCATGGACAAAACAGGTCTGGTACTACGACTACCGCACCAATATTCACCACACTTTGAAGAAAAACCAATGCGATATGAGAATCTGTCGGATTTCGTCAACTGCTACAATCCATTGAACCGGCGCCAGCGCAAGGCAACCTGGGACGAGACAGACTCACCGGAAGGCCGCTGGCGCAGCTACAGCTATGAAGAGATAAAGGCCCGCGACAAGACCAGCCTCGACATCTTCTGGCTCAAGGACAAGAGCCTGACCGACCTGGACAACCTGCCTGAACCCGATGTCCTTGCCGAAGAGATTATTGAAAATCTGGAGGCCGGACTGAATAGTTTTCGCGAAGTTCTTGCCAGATTACGGTCTGGGAAAGATGAGAATGCTTAAAGTCCTGTCTTTAGATCACGTTTTATAGTATTCGGTCAGGCACTGGTTAATTCCATTGCGGGAGGCTGACTGATCCGTTGCAATACATCGACCAGAATATGCAGATGCCAGTAGCGCGTAGCCAGAGCTATCAGACAAATAAGTCAGAGTAGTCCTTGGCACTTTGCTCACTTGAAAGCAGGTTTTGCCCGATAATTATAAATGGTGGGAGCCGGATAAACCATGAGAGTTACATACGGTTCTGCGAGCGAGGGGGCCTTGGCCGACTCGGCGATTTAAAACCAGGGTATTTCGGCTTGCTCTGTGTGATAGACTGTATTTGCCCTTGGTACTACTGATAGTAACGATATCCATAGTTAAGAGAATCAAACAAACCGCAACACTAATCAGTAAGTAGGTTATGGAAAAAAAGCGCTTCCTAACGAAAACAAATCTTCTCGAGTTTGATCGATATAACCCCCGATTAGTGCAAATCAAGGGGTTAGAGCACGCGAGTGATGAGGACATTATACAAGCGCTCGTAAGAGAGGCTGATATCAGCGAGTTAATCGGGTCGATTGTGGCAAATAAATATATGGATATTGAGCCCATGATTGTCACCCAAACCGGTACCAAAAAAGACAGGAATTACAGGGTTCTGGAAGGGAACAGACGCCTCGCAGCAATCAGACTACTTCAAAACCCGACATTGGCTCGTGAATGCAAAATTTCTTTACCCAATGAAATACCAGAAGAGGTATCTGAAAGCCTGGAAGAAGTTCAAGTCTATCTTGCCAGTGAAGAAAACGAGGCGAGAACATTTATCGGGTTTAAGCACATAAATGGCCCCCATCGATGGAACTCTTATGCGAAAGCCCGTTTTCTTACAAAATGGTATTTGGAGGAGATTGAAGACGGAATCACAATAGAATCTATCGCTCGGCAACTGGGTGATGAGAATCAAACTGTACGCAGCCTGATCGGTGGAATGCTGGTCTTGCAGCAAGCTGAAGAAAAAGAACTCTTTCAAATTCAAGACAGAACCAAATCCGGACCGTTTGGGTTTTCACACCTGTACACGGCCATAGGAAGGATTGAATATCGAGATTTTCTCGGGCTTGAAAAAGACTGGAATGTACGGCCAAAACAACACCCTGTTGAGGAAGAGAAAGAACCTGGCCTGCAAGAGGTACTGCGTTATATTTATGGTTCGAAGACCGAAAACAGTCAGTCTGTAATCGAATCACAAAACCCAAACTTAAAAGAGCTGGGCGAAGTATTATCTAAACCTGTAGCATTAGCAATTTTGCGCACCACGCATAGTTTGCAAAGTGCATATGAAGAAGTATTGCCCGCATCCGGTGTTTTTAAGGATAGACTTATCGTTGCGAACGTCAAAGTGCAAGAGACGCTTGGAAATATCAGCAAGTTCTCGCCTGGAGACAACGAAATCCTTTTGCCGATAGCCGAAACTCTCTTAGACAATTCCAAGTCAATTCTTGTTCTCATGAAGGAAAAGATCAGGGAACAGGCGGGTAGCTAGTCACTATGAGTCTCGCGAAGGCGCCGCTACATGACTTTCCTTGGTTATTAGCGGATTGGCTCGAATTCAAGGTCCTGTTTTCAGAGCACTCGGTTTTCCGCATCAATGATTTATTACGAATCTCTGATGAGGATCAGGAAGAAGAAAATCCGGATATCGCAGAGCAGGATTCAATCAATGAGCAGGCAGTTGATGCTGCGATAATGGAGATCAGGACTCGAATGGATTCTTTGAATTCCAGTTATCCATTTAAGCTCGCATCAGAAGATACTGAATTAATACTGACTTCGCCACCAGCTGATTTTTCCCCAGGGTCCTACATCTACTTGTTCTGTTTGTTCTTTTCCCATATAAACAGGGACGATGTAATAATACCCGACCCGCCGGACACTAATGCCGACAGGGATATAATGCAAATTTGCGCGACTCTGGCAGCCGCTGGGGACGTAGATGGCAACGCGATATCATTTGGGTTTCCAAGGCCCGGTAACACCGGATTCCTGTCAGCGTTGAACAAAACGTACCGTTCTATGGGGGAGGGTGAAATCGTAGATGCTATTCCCAACGGAGTGTCTCAACATACGAAAGATGCAGGGGTTGATGTTATCGCCTGGTCAAATACACCAGACCGGGCACCAGGAAGAACTTATTTACTTGGACAGGTAGCCAGCGGGAAAGACTGGGAAACCAAGTCGATTTCAGGTGTGATTGGGCCGTTTCATAATACGTGGTTTACCCGACAGCCAGCTTCAACCCCTATTCCAGCGATGTTCATCCCTTTTTGTATGGATATTAAGCATACCGGAGAGCTGTCTGAAAAAATTTATTATCAAACGCTGATTTTCGGCAAGTTATTCTACAGATATCGATTGCCCCACTACGCTGCAATGGGTTATGAGCGAGCTAGTCAGGATAAAAATTCCTTAATAGAAAGATATTCCGAATTTTATAAATTATCAAAATATGTTGATAACTTTCTTAACCAGATGACTACGTAGAAATGCCCTCATCCTATAGCCCATTGCGCTATCCCGGAGGCAAAAGCCGATTAGCAAACTTCATCAAATTGATGATCCAGCAAAACGGCCTGCTAGGTGGCGTGTATGCGGAGCCGTTTGCGGGAGGATCAGGTGTCGCTATCAGTTTACTTTTGGATCGATACATTGACCATGCCATCATCAACGATATCGACCCCTGTATATTTGCATTCTGGTATTCTGTTTTAAACCTGACGGATGAGCTTTGCCAAAAAATATACGCTACAGATGTAAATATGGAGGAATGGTATCGACAAAGGCAAATACTCCAGGACTCAGATACAAAGGATTTACTGGAACTCGGATTTGCCACGTTCTTTCTCAATAGAACAAACAGATCGGGAATTTTGAGTGCTGGCGTGATCGGAGGAAAACATCAATCTGGACAGTGGAAAGTGGATGCTAGATACCCGAGGGAGAGGCTGATAAAGAAAATTCAGGAAATTGGGGCATTCAGAGATCGTATTTCGTTATTCAACGTTGATGCGAGGGTACTCATTAACAAGTACCTGGTTGATTTGCCTCGAAGGTCTCTGGTCTATCTTGATCCCCCTTATTATAAAAAAGGCCAGAAGCTATACTTAAATGCACTGAATGCAGATGATCATGTGTTAATCGCTCATTCTATATCAACAGAACTAAACTCGAACTGGATGATATCCTATGACAATACACAAGCAATTCGAGAACTTTATTGTGAATATCGACAGTCAGTTTTTCAACTTAACTATACCGCTGCAAATCGGTATGAAGGTAGCGAAGTGATTATCTATAGTAATGGACTGGAGGTGCCGGACATCGAAAATCCTTTTAGATTAAATAAATCAGATGTCAATTACATCGCCCGACCCGCACCCATTAACCTGGCCGATTGATAGAGTGCAATTGTCGTCTTCGGGTTTCGCAATGCCAATGCCATACCCGACCATTTCCGCATTGGTGAATCAGCACTCGGGAGCAGGAGCAAAAGGTGTCTCATCAAGAAAGCGCTTCAAAACATTGGTTGTAATGCGAGCTACGTCGTTTTTGTAGTCCGCGTGGGAAAAGCTGCCGGACCAGGCGATGGAACCGGTCGAGAAGACAGCGCCACCGCCCGGTGTTTCGAAAAACACCATCTCAGCCCGGATAATTTCTGCTTCTGTTCCTCCAAGGCCCGGGACCGGATCATTCATGTCTTCAGGCGTCATCAGGTAAAGGTCTGAATGGCGCTCGGAGGAAGCGAGTACAAGCGTATGCGGCGGTGTGCCCAGTGCATGGTCAGTGGCGTCCAGCTCAAGGCCGGCGGCCCCGCCGCCTGACAAACCGTAATCGCCGATAACGGGTCCTTCGACTCCCTCAAAAACAAAGGCCGCGCGCGGGTCGCGGCTGGCTTCTCTCATAACGTAAGGTGACGAGTAGTCGAATCCCTGCGAAACCATGCCGATTCCAACCAATTCATTGGGCGGTCGGCCATTACGGCGCCAAAGCCCCGTATACTCGCCTGTAAAACTGGCGTAGAACTCCCCCGGCAGAGGAGAAAAAGCGCGAATGCCATCTTCGGATTTTCGGCATTCAATAACACCTGGCAGCGTCGGATGCCAGGACACTCGCCAGTAGAACCCATTTCCGCCAAGGTACATAAGACGCCCGCCGCCATCCATCCAGGACTGGAGGCTGTCCAGCATCCCGGTGGAATAATACTCCGGATGTGTTCCGGTGATCACGGCTCTATAGCCCTCAAGCACCTCGGAGCCTTCGGCTTCAAGGTCTTCGTCTGTAATCACATCAAACGGTTGGCCCAGTTGCTCGAGCCAGCCAAGAATGTGTGTATCCGCGTTGAACTGCCACAGATTTGAACCCGCGCCTCCAAGGTGGCCGATATGTTTGGGTTGCATATTGACAATCGGTCTCAGGCGCGATGAGTAAAACACGCCGCTCCCGTCATTGTGCAAATCATAAAAGCAGAGGCCGATTTCGGGATGCGTTTGCATGAAAAGATCGATTGGATTGATCTGGATCAGGCGTCCGGAAACGATTTCCGTCTCCGGCAAATCAATCCCAATACGATTATTCGCATAAGCCATGTAGCTGGCGGTTGGCAGGATAAATGCGACCGGCGCCGTCGTTGTGCCACGGGGAGGGCGAACCGAAAAGGGTATGTAGTATTCCTCGCTTCCGCTATGAAGGTGAATGGCGTATACCCCACTGGAAATGTCGTCTGGCAGCCTGACTTCAAAATCGGTTTCCCAGGCGCAGTCGTAGAGGTCGTCATCGTGGAAATGGATCGCGGCATAATGCTCCGGCTTTTTATGCCAGCAATGTTCGTCTCCGTTCCACGCGTGACCACATACCCCTCGCGTTGGAAGATTGACCAGATAGCCATGCAGCTGGTTGCCTGATCTGTCGGTGATATGCTCAGTCGATATGCCGACGGAAAAGTCCCAGGCGGCAACCAGGTCTTTGCATTCCGCACCCGCAGGATTTTCCATTTCTTCCGCTTTTAAGGAACGCGAAAATTTTTTCGGAGCTTCGATGCGGCCATTGAAGTGCTCCATCGCCGGTTGGTTGGTTGCTGACCGTGCAGCGATCATGATCGGCGCCTCGATATCGGCGGAGATCATGTTGGCAGGAACAGTGCGGGACACTTTGCCTGCGTCATTCACCTTCGGGTAGGGCTTCAGTGGTCTCTGGACAACGGTGAGAGCGCCGTTTATTGCATCGTAGCTGCTGCTAACCAGGTACCATCTTTCTGCAATGAGCGGCCTTCCTGTAGAAATCCCCTCGCTCTTCTCTCCCTTTGCCGTGATTGCAAATGCGACAGCGCCTTGTGAGTCGAGATAAAGTCTGAATCCCGCCCCCGATTCCGGGTCCTCTCGACTCAATATGGTTTGTGAACCACGACCTGGCAAGGTTGGCCAGATGAGCGCCTGCAAACCCAATGAAGATTGCGTATTGAATGGTGGCGCGTCGTTAACCACCGCATAGGAGCCTGTATTTATGGGCTGATAACGACCATTAAAAGGACCGCCCAGATCCAGCGAAACGGATTCCTCACGATATCCCGGGCCGGATGGATTGATATCGCCCTGAATGACCCGGATGAGGTTCGCATCGTATTGTTCCAATCCTTCGCAACTGACCATTACCTGAATGCATTCGCCCGGAGCGGCGCTGATGCGGTCGGCGTATCCAAGGATCCGGGTCATGTTACAGTTCCTGTTCGAGATCCTGCCCGGTGTTCGCCTTCCACCGGAGTTTAAAGACTTCCCACTCCGCTTCGGCCAGATCCGTAAACTCCAGGCCATCCATGACTTCAACTGACTGACCACGATCAGCGGGTAGACGCCCGAGAACCCAGCGTTGGAAAGGCTCTTTCACGACCAGGACATATTTGCCGGACTTGGGACCGCCTCGCAGGAGGTTTAATACCCTTTGTAAACCAGGTTCGGGTATGCCGAGCGGATCGGCCCGGAATTCTGCAGCGTGCTTGAGATCGTCATGGGTGATTCGATATCTGGACATGAGTCAAGCCCGCTAGGTACCGATAACCTGTTCGATGGTCTTTTGAAGCTTGTCGAACAGTTCGTCGATCTGATCCCGGGTAATGATGAAAGGCGGGGCCACGACAATGGCCTGTCCGATTGGTCGGCATATCAGTCCATTTTCCAGTGCCACGTTTGCAATCTGTTCTGCTACTGGCTGTTCGGGTGGGAATGGCGTCTTGTTCCCTTTGTCACCTGTCAATTCCAGCGCCCCCATCAATCCGATGCCGCGGACCTCGCCGATGTGTGGATGGGAAGCGAAACTTCCAAGCCGCTCCTGGAAGTAAGGGGAAACGGCGACGACATGGTCGAATACACCTTCATTCAGAATGATATCAATCGCTTTCAGCGCGATCGAGCAACCGACCGGGTGGCCGGCCGTCGTATAGCCGTGTGGGAATTCCTCGTATTCTTCGGCTGCTTCATTGAGTTTCTCGACAATGGATCGGGAAACCATGATTGCACCCATCGGAAAGTATCCCGCCGTTATACATTTTGAAGCGACCAGGATATCGGGTTCTATATCGTAAGTCTGGCAGCCCCAGACTCGTCCGGTGCGCCCAAATCCGCATATCACTTCGTCGGCAATCAGAGGTATGCCGTATTTTTTAAGGATCGGTTGTATGACCTCAAAGTAACCCTCCGACGGAGGGATCACACCGCCGGCGCCCATAACCGGTTCGGCGAAGAAACCGGCAATGGTGTCGGGTCCTTCTGCCTCGATCTGGGCTTCCAGGTTACGGGCGCATCGAGCAGAAAATTCGAGCTCGCTCTCTCCTTCGTTGGCGTATCGCCAGTGGTGCGGGCAATCTGCAAAAAGGAAGCCGTCCAGTGGCAAGCCAAAAGCGCCGACGTAATCCTTGCCAGTCATGCTGGCCGTAATTCCCGTAACGCCGTGATAAGCGTTTTTGCGGGACAATATTTTACGACGGTGAGGTTTGCCCAGACCACGGTTAATCATCCATAGCATCTTCACTACGGTATCGTTGGCTTCGGACCCCGAATTGGTAAAAAACACCTTGTCCATTGGCGATGGCGCTATTTCGAGCAGCTTTTCGGACAGGGCTATGGCGGGCTCACTTACGCGCCCAAAGAATGTGTGATAGGCCGGGAACTTGCGGTATTGCTCGCATGCAGCCTGTATCAGGTCCGGGTGGTCAAACCCGACCACCATGTTCCAGAGTCCCGAGTTTCCTTCAAGGTAACGCTTGCCATGCGAATCTTCGACATAAATACCTTGCCCTCGCGACATCACGACAGGGCCGCTTTCCCGGAGGGTGCCAAGATGGGAAAAACCATGTAGCACCGACTGGAGATCGCGCGCTTCCCAGGATTCGGGGCAATGTGAGTTATCAGGTGTCATATACGTTTCGCTATGTGAAATATTGGGATAGTCTGGAAGGATCAATTGCGCGGCATACCAGGCCAGGCGGGCGTAGTGTCGTCATATCTTCGGCTGCCAGCATCGCGTTGATTACAGCCTCTTCGATCGCTTCGGTTACCGCCATGTAAATCGGGTCGAACGATTCATCATTGATGATGTCCATTCTCAGCCTTGGACCCGCCATTTGAGGGATGGGGCCGCGATTGGCGGTACTGAAGGCGAGAAAGATATCGCCCGAATTGTTGCCCCCGGGCGTTCCGCCCCGCCCAATTCCGATAGCGGCGCGTTTGGCCAGGCGTTGCAATTGATGGGGCGCCATCGGCAGGTCAGTGCCGAGAATGACGATGATCGAGCCGTGTTCCCGATCCATCAATCGATCCTCCGGCATCGTTCTGCCAACCGGTTGACCCAGTACGGTTAACCAGGGTCGCAAACCGTGGTTCGCCTGAACCAGCGACCCGAGAACAAACTCGTCGCCATCGATTTTCAGGCATCTTGAGGAGGTCCCTGTCCCTCCCTTGAACTCGTAGCAAATCATTCCGGTTCCACCGCCCACGTTTCCTTCGGCAATTGGCCCGGACGTTGTCGAGTTCAAAGCCAGGAGCGCGTCTTCTTCAGTTATGTGTTGTCCGTTAATGTCATTCAGAACGCCGTCATAGGTTTCAGCCACGACGGGCATAGCCCACAGATGTTCGGATTGCCAGGCATCCGCATATTTCTGAATAATCCATTTAACGGCCGCATGGTGGACCATGCCGACGCTATGAGTATTGGTAATACAAATCGGTCCTGTAAAGTAACCGCCATCCCGAATCCAGTGAGTGCCGGTCATCTCTCCGTTTCCGTTAAGCGCATACATCCCGGCCCAGACCGGTTGCGGATTGGGTTCGCGTCCCAGCGGCAGGATCGCGGTCACCCCGCTTCGTACCGGGCCCTTTCCCTGCACGAGCGGTCCTTCCCCTTCGATTCTGGTGCAATAACCAACCTCTACTCCCGGGACGTCGGTTATTGCATTGTGTTCACCCGTTCTGCCCGGGAAAGGTAACCGAAGTTCGCGTCCACGTAGCTTGTTCATTGATTATCAGAATTCAGGATCGTTTGCGAAAGTAAAGGCCCAATGAGGCGATTACGAAGGAGAAAACCAGCATGAGCGTGGCAATCGCGTTGATTTCGGGTTTGACGCCACGCCTCAACATTCCGTAGATAAAAACGGGCAGCGTTGTTGAATTCACACCCGCAATGAAATAGGTGATCACCAGGTCGTCCATGGAGATGATGAACGCAAGCAGCGCTCCGCCAACAATGCCGGGCAGAATCTGCGGCAGTGTGACTCGCCTGAATGTCACCCAGGGATTGGCGCCCAGATCTGCGGAGGCCTGTTCCAACGTGTCGTCCATTCCTGCCAGGCGGGCGCTGACCACGACAAAGACATAGGATATGAGAAATGTGCAGTGCCCGATAATGATCGACATAAGCCCGAGTTTTATGCTGAAGTTTACGAAAAACACTAACAATGCGATTCCGAGCACGATGTCGGGCATGACCATCGGCATGTAGAGCAGACCCTGGTAAAAGGATTTTAACCGGAAGTTATGTCGATGAACAGCCAGGGCAGTGGCAGTTCCGACAATGGTCGCGAATGTCGTCGTACTTGCGGCAACCAGCAGACTGTTTTTGACGGCCGAGAGCAATTGATCGGTTGATTCGACATACAATGTCTGCTCGGTGAGTCTGGTCGGATAGCCAAAAATAGACAAGTACCAGTCGAGAGTAAAATCTTTCCACACCATCATGTTGACCGGGTGGCTGTTGAAAGAATAGACGACGACAATAATGATCGGTGCGTAAACAAAGAAAAGAAAAAGCAGTCCATGCAGACCCAGCAGGCGTTTCAACCAGGGTTGCTTCATCTGACGATCTCCGAACGGCCGATTCGCCTTAGATAGAATACGATCAACAGCAGCATTACCAGCATGATCATTACGGAAAGAGCCGACCCGAACGGCCAATTCCTTGCCGACAAAAACTGTTGTTCGACCAGATTTCCGATCATCAGAACTTTTGCTCCTCCCAGCAGGTCCGGGACAATGAAGTTGCCAAGGCTCGGAATAAAGACAAGCACCGCCCCGGCTGCGATTCCGGGAAGCGTACTCGGCAGAGTTACCCTCAAGAAGGTTTGATATGGGCTGGCGCCCAAATCAGATGAAGCCTCAACGAGTGAATGATCCAGTTTCTCAATGCTGGCGTACAGAGGCAAAAACATGAAAGGCAGTAAAATATACGCCATGCCGATCAAAACCGCGGTTTCCGTATAAATGATGTCAATCGGTTCAGAAATCAATCCCAGGCCAAGAAGAGTGGAGTTCATAAATCCACTCGGGCGCAGGATCAACACCCAGCAAAACAGGCGCACGACCAGGCTGACGAAAAAAGGAAGGGTTATGATGAAGACAACAAATGTCCTCCATCGTGTGGGTAGTCCGCTGACCCAAAGTGCGGCCGGATAGCAGATCAGTAGCGTGATGGCGACGTTGGTAAGCGCAAGCCGCACAGAGCGAAAGAATATCATAGCGTAGACTGGATCGAATTCCTCCCATTCTCTATCGGCCCAGCCGAGAATCCGGCCGTAATTCCAGTGATAGAAGTTCCATTCGACCCCCCCGTAAAGCCCGGGCTCCAGGAAGCTGAATACAATCATGACAGCCAACGGCCCCAGGAAGAAAACACCAAGGAAAAGCGTCCCCGGCGCCAACAGGGCGGCAAGCCTGCGACTTTCCCGTTTACTTGCCATCCTCAGGTTTCAATGATCAAGTGAGGCGCGCTTCGGCGGTAGGCAAGACGGACTGGCTCACCCGGCCTGACACGACTGAACGCTTCGTCACTGGATCTGGTCGGCGTTGCGGAGATGGTGGCGCCGTTGGCCAGGTGACATAAATATTGACGAGTTGCGCCCTGAAAGACTGACTGCTCCAAAACGACATCCAGAATGGCCATCGAATTATCCGGATTCTCTGGCGCAATATCCAGATGTTCCGGCCGGATGATCAGTGTCGCATTGTCTCCGACTTTTGGCCCGACACCGACAGGAATGCTCAGGCCGTCTTCGGTCACCAGTATCGGGTCTTCGGCGGTGTTCTGAATTTTCCCGGAAAACAGTGCGCCATCCCCGATGAACTCGGCGACAAAGCGAGTAGCTGGTAGATGGTAGTGGACTTCGGGCGGCGCAATTTGCTCTATCCGGCCCTGGTTTAAAACGACCACCTGGTCTGACATCGTCAGCGCCTCTTCCTGGTCATGGGTAACGAACAGAAAACAGATACCCAGGTCATGTTGCAAACTTTTCAGCTCAAGCTGCATGGATTGACGCAAATTGCGATCCAGCGCCGAAAGCGGTTCGTCAAGCAACAGGAGCTTTGGTTGATTGATGATGGCTCTCGCCAGGGCAACCCGCTGTTGTTGACCGCCGGACAGCTGCGCCGGCTTTCGACGATCAAACCCGGCGAGACCCACTCGCTCAAGTGCTTCCCCGACTCTCCGGCCGCGCTCGTTTCGTGGTACGCCCGTCACCTCCAGCCCGTAACCTACATTGCCGCTGACGGATAAATGCGGGAAAAGCGCATAATTCTGGAACACGGTGTTAACCGGTCGCCGATAGGGCGGCACCCCTGTTACCAGCTCACCTCCAATACGTACCTCCCCTGAGTCCAGATCATCAAATCCGCTGATTGCTCTGAGGAGAGTGGTTTTTCCACAGCCGGAAGGCCCCAGCAGAGTCACAAACTGACTCTGCTGGATCTCTAGTGAAATACCGTCAAGCGCTGTAATTACACCACCTTCGGGTGCAGGGAATCGTTTTACAGCCTCCTTGACCTCGGCGATGGGCTCCGACGCATCGAAGGTCACTGCGCGGTACGAACCCTGGTCCAGACGCGATTGTACATGCGCAGATCATTGGCCAAATCTTCAAAGATCTGGAGCTTTGCAATGACTTCAGGCGGCGGGTTTGTGTTCGGGTTGGACTTCAGCTCCGGGGGCAGCAAGTCTCGTGCTGGCACATTGGCAGTGCCATTAACTTGTTGCAAGGTGTTGAGTGCTGCCATCTCTGGTTGCATGTAAAACTCAAAGAAGCGGATGGCGCTGTCCTTGTTGGGAGCGTCTTTGAGAACGCAGATGTCCTCCTGATACATGGTTGCTCCTTCTTCCGGAATCACAAAGCCCAGTTTATCCGGCTCTTCCAGCGTGTACAGGGTGGCTCCGACATACCAGTGAGCAGCTGCGATATCGCCTGATTGGACCAGCGATACGATGTCGTAAGTAAAAGCGGAAATTTTATCCTTGCGTTCCAGCAGCCACGCTTCAGCTTGCTCAAGTGCAGCGCTGTCACCAGTGTTTACCGAGTGGCCATTTTTAATCAGGGCCACACCGATGGTTTCCCGCAGGTCATCCAGCATTGTGATTTTTTTGCCTTTGTCAGGAAGTGCAAAGAAATCGTCCCAGGTCCTGATTTCGCCTGCTTCAGCCTTGTTGTAGAAAATTCCAACAGCGCCCCAGGCATAAGGAAGACAATAAGAGCTTTCCGGATCCACCTTGGAGCGCATATTGGCAGGGTCGATGTTCTCAAACCCTTTCAATGTATTGACCTTGGCATCATGCAATAAATCCAGTTTCTGCATAATGTCCCGCATGTGAACTGAAGGGAATACGATGTCGTAACCGGTAGCGCCCGCCTGAATCTTTGCCAGCATTTCCTCGTTGGTACCGTAGGTGTCGAGAGATACTTCAATCCCGGTTTCTTCGGTAAAGCGGGTCAGAACTTCCGGGTTGATGTAATCGCCCCAGTTATAGATATTGAGCTGGCCCTGGGCATAGGCAGTTTGGGAAACAGCGACCATTGCGACTGCAAACGCCAGGGCTAATTTTGCTGTCGTTAAACATCCGCATACAAATCCAGTGTGTAACTTATGCATTTTTTACTTTCCTCTCTGTGTGATTTCGGGTTTTCAAATTCGCCGCAGAACCGAACTGCATGGGGCAACAATCCAGCAATACTGTTGCATTATTGTAATCTATATGTCTTAATCTCGCAATGTAATTATTATTTCATAACCGATTAAAAACTATCATGAGAGACATTTTTTCCTTATCAACACCTATTGTTTTTCCGAAATTCGAGGAAAAACTCAGGAGCGCGTTACCAGACCTTCCCAGGCTGGAAGCTCAGGTGGCGCAATACATGGTTCTGAACATCGGTGACTTGAGTTTCGAGACTGGCGTTTCAATTGCTGAAAAGGTGGGTGTCAGTGAAGTTACGGTGAGTCGTTTATTGCGTCGTCTGGGATATCAGGGAATGCGCGGACTGAAGAAAGAGCTTCGTGACGAGTTATTCAACCGGGAACCCATTCAGGAGAGTGAACAGGGAATCTGGGAAGTACCCAAGGGTATGCCCCGGAACATGGACCTTGAATACAAGGCGCTCGGAGAAATTTACCAGCAAAGCGCATCTCCCATGTGGAGCACAACTTGTGCAGTCAATAGTGGAAGCTGAGAACGTATATGTGACCGGGTTTCAAGCCGTTCGGGGTATGGCGGAAGATTGTGCACGGCGGTTAGGGATGACGCGCGGAAACGTGCGGTTTCTGGCTGCGCATGACGGCATGCTGACCGAGTGGCTCAAATGGGGTGATGACAAACCGGAGGCGTCATCCCGATGCCTGATACTAATTGATGTGGTTCCCTATGCGCGGGAGGCGTCAATCCTCTCGAAGCTATGCAGCCAGGATGGTCATTCGTTAATCGTATTTACTGATGAGATGTGCCACTGGGCCAAGAGTTACACCGACATGGTCATTTACGCGAGTACCCGAACCGGGCTTATTCTCGAATCTACGGTCGCCATCGCCGCCGCCCTGAACCTGATGGTCAATTCCGTTGCGGACCAGTATTCAACCACCCTCACCGAACGTCTGGACCAATGGAAAACCTATACTCGGGCGCTGAGACTGTTTTGATACTTTGAACCATGACCGATAAAGACTCTCGCGGCTAATCCCCGTTTAAGCGGCAAGCCCTGTCAGTCAATCTACGATAATCTGTTGAGAAATTGGATTGACAAAGCCATGTAATTTATAATCTGCATCAGATGCTAAAGGGTAGTATTGGCTATGACAAAAGCGGTTTTTACGGCACGAGTCAATTCAAAATACAATGATTTGCCTGAAGTAAGGTATCATTTTCCCCGGAGTTACCTTCGTTCGGTGGAACGTGTGGTCGGAGACTGGGTCACGTATTATGAACCTCGCCGTACCACCAGCGACATCAACAGTAGCGGCGGTCGTCAGGCGTATTTTGCGACGGCCAGGGTAACATCCGTAGAGCGCGACCCTGAGCAGGAAGACCACTTCTACGCCCTCGTTTCCGACTACCTCGAATTCGACCAGGCAGTTCCTTTCAGGGAAGGCAATCATTACTATGAATCGGGCCTTCGGCGGGAAGATGGCAAAACCAGCAAGGGAGCCTTTGGTCGCTCTGTACGACTTATCCCGGACGAAGAGTATGACCTTGTCCTGCGGGCCGGATTCAGCGGTTTGAGCATCGGGGCTGAAATACCTGCGGAAAGGACGAATGAAGGGTTGGCGGATGATCTCGCGACCTACGAGCGGCCGATCATCCAGAGGGTCGTCAGCCGGCCGTTCCGGGATGTCGCGTTCTCGAGACAGGTAAAACAGGCTTACAATAACACTTGCGCGATCACCGGCATCAGGCTCATCAACGGAGGGGGACGCCCCGAGGTACAAGCCGCACACATCCGGCCCGTGCAACACCAAGGCCCGGATTCGGTGAGAAACGGCATTGCCTTGAGCGGGACAGTACACTGGATGTTTGATCGTGGTTTGGTGTCGGTTGATGACGATCATACGATCCTGATTGCCGAGGACTGTATTCCAGATCCCGTTTTGACCATGCTTAATCCAGACCGACGCTTGCGTTTGCCGTCTCCGTCGTGGTTGGCTCCGCATCGGCAGTTCATGCGGTATCATCGTGAGACCGTATTCAAGGGCTGACAAGAGAAATTGGGGCGCCAGCGCTGTTTGCCCGGACTACAACTCGGACGAACAGGAGTGATCGAAGCAGGGCCTATGCTCAAACCTTGATATATTCCCTATTTGTCCGCATGATTTGTGTTGCAAGTTCTATAGAGGGGATAGATAGTTGATAGCAGAAGAGAGTGTTAAAGAACTGGAGGAAGCTGTGCAATCTTTGATTGGGTATGCAGACAAGGACCTCGTTAGTCGAACTGAATGGGGAACAACCTGATTTGGGTTAAGATTGCTCAATGAAACCGCCGCATCATCCCGTTATTCTGCTCTGGGCACACCCTCGCTCACTCTCTACGGCCCTGGAACGGATTATGCGGGAGCGCGGAGATTGCCACTGTTTGCATGAACCCTTCATTCACTACTACTATTCCCATTTGGGGCGTAGAAACCTGCCTCACTTTGATGCGGAGTCGAATCAGCCCCGGTCTTTCGACGACATCATCGGGTTGATTTACAGGGAATCCCGGAATCAACCGGTTTTCGTCAAGGACATGGCCTATTATGTGGTGCCGGAATTCATGACACATCCCGATCTGGCAAGACATTTTCGCCACGCTTTTCTCATCCGTGATCCGTACAGGGCGCTGATGTCCTACTACAAGCTGGATACAGAATTTGTATGCGAGGAGGCAGGACTGGAAGCACAGTGGCGTCTTTTTCGCTGGATTACAGAACTTGCCGGCGAAGAACCCCCGGTAGTCCGTGCCGAGGATATACAGCGTAACCCGCGGGGAACCATCGGCGCCCTGTGGCAACGCCTTGGACTTGAATATGTGGACAAGGCGTTTTCATGGAAGGCCAGAAAGGTTCCTCGTGATTGGGAGCCGGTGGCAGCCTGGCATGAACGCACAGCGCGTCATTCTGAGATTGTTCCAGACCCGCGTGAGGATGTGGAAGTGCATGCGGAATTTTCGCAATTGGTCAGGCAGGCGCCGAAATTGCAAGAATTTCTTGAGCGCCACTGGCCGTATTATCTGGAGCTTTCGTCCCGCAGCCGATCAGTTGGCGCTGACCAGAGTTGCGCCATCAGTCTCCAGACAGGAGCATGAGTCCGAGAGAGAAAAAGCCGAGTAAACCGAATCCCGTGACCAATGGAATCACTGAACTGTCGTAGGCGTAACCGATGAAATAGCCCAGGGTCAGGGAAATAAATGTGGTTGCTGACCCGATCAGGGAAGATGCCAGCCCGGCCACATGACCCTGTGGTTCCATGGCCAGGGCGTTGACATTGCCGAACAGCATGCCGGTACAAAAAAAGGTCACTCCCAGGTATACCATGAGCAGCCAGAGATCAGGCTGCTGGAACTGGCAGTAAAGCAAGAAGGCGAGAGACGTCACAATGGTTACCGTGAGACCGACGCGGCACAGGAAACGCATGCCCAGACGCATTACCAGTCTGGAATTCACCATGGAAGCCCCGCCAATGATCAGGGCAAGCACCGCGAAATAGGCAGGGAACTTCGCTCCGAGACCATATATATCCTGAAAAATCTGCTGGGCAGAGTTCAGAAAGCCCACGAACGCCCCGAAAATCATCCCACCCGCCAAGGTGTAGACCACGGTCACCCGGGTTTTCAGAATCTCGACAAGTGATCTTCGAAGTGCAGTCAGTGTCAACGGCCGTCGTCCTTCGGGCGGCAGGGTTTCGGGTTGTCGGAGATAAAACCAGATCAGGGTCATGCTGGACAATATCAACAGGGCAACGAATATTCCCCGCCAGGAAGCGAATAGCAGGATGGTCTGTCCGAGCGCCGGGGCAATTGCGGGCACGAGAATGAATACCATCATCACCAGTGACATCAGGTGGGCCATTTCCCTGCCTGCGGTACCGTCCCGAATGATGGCAACCGTCAGGACCCGGGGGGCCGCAGCCCCGAGGCCCTGTAGAAATCGGCCAAACAGGAGCCACTCAAAAGTTGGGGCAACCACGGCGAAGATGCTGCCGATGATAAACAGTCCGTAGCCGAAGAAAATCGGGCTCCTTCGGCCCAGAAAATCTGATACCGGGCCAAAAAACAACTGGCCCAGCGCCAGTCCAAGGAACAGGATTGTCAAGACCAGTTGCCGGTCATTGTCATGCACCAGGTTGAAGTCGGAACTGATCTCGGCGAGGGCGGGCAGCATGGCGTCAATGGCCAGCGCGACGAGGGACATATTGAGCGCCATCAAGGCGACAAATTCTTTCTTCCCGATCATGTGTATTGGGTCAGGTCGGATTCCTTGAAATTGACTTCAGAGTCGTAGCCGGGCTTCCTTCATAACTGGATTGTAAACTGACTATTTGGTCTTTCAAATGTTTTAACCACCGCAGTTACTTTAAAATGCAGTTGATTTTTATTCGGAGTGCTGAAAATACGGTCCGCATATTCTTCGTATATTATTGGAGACAGGTATATGACCGGCCCACGATAGATGTCTGTGGCGGCTGGGTCAGTCCCTGAAACCGGGGCTGATCAGCCGCAGGCTTCGTTACCCAAGAAATATCCCTAAAAAAATCCTGTAATGTCCTGTCAAAAACTATGTGTAATCTGATATATAATCCTTTTGGTTTTTTTGTACCTGTGTAATGTAAAGGCCTGATAAAAATTAGGAGATAATTTAATGACTGAAACGAGTAAATGCCCTGTGAATCACGTACCGGACAATTCTGCTGGCGGTGGAACCACGAACCGGGATTGGTGGCCGGGGCAGTTGAATATTAATATTTTGCACCAGCATTCGCCCCAATCCAATCCGACGAATTACGGTTTTAACTATGCTGAGGAGTTCGAGAGTCTCGACTATTTTGCCCTGAAGAATGACCTCAATGAGTTGATGACCACATCACAGGATTGGTGGCCAGCCGACTATGGCCACTATGGGCCATTCTTTATCCGCATGGCGTGGCATGGCGCTGGCACCTACCGTATCGGTGATGGCCGCGGAGGCGCCGGAACCGGCAACCAGCGCTTTGCGCCCCTCAACAGTTGGCCTGACAACGGCAACCTCGACAAAGCGCGCAGACTGTTATGGCCGATCAAACAGAAGTACGGCAGGAAGATTTCCTGGGCCGACATTATGATGCTGGCTGGCAACTGCGCCCTGGAGTCGATGGGATTCAGGACTTTTGGTTTTGGCGGCGGGCGTGAAGACGTCTGGAACCCGGAAGAAGACATCTACTGGGGTTCCGAGAACGAGTGGCTTGGTGACAATCGCTACTCTGGCGAACGCGATCTGGAAACCCCACTTGCTGCTGTGCAAATGGGTTTGATCTATGTGAATCCGGAAGGACCGAATGGTAACCCCGATCCGGTTGGTTCAGGAGTCGACATCCGCGAGACCTTTGCCCGCATGGCGATGGATGATGAAGAAACCGTTGCACTTACTGCCGGTGGACACACTTTCGGTAAATGCCATGGCGCTGGTGATGCAGAGCTTGTTGGTACGGAACCAGAAGGCGCCAGCATTGAACAACAGGGTTTCGGTTGGATAAGCAGCTACGGTTCCGGTAAGGCCGAAGATGCAATCACCAGTGGAATTGAAGGCGCGTGGACGACCAATCCAACCAAGTGGGATATGGGCTATTTCGATAATCTGTTCGGTTATGAGTGGGAGTTGACAAAGAGTCCTGCTGGCGCCAACCAGTGGGTTCCAAAGGATAGCGTTGCAACTGACACTGTGCCAGATGCACACGATTCGTCAAAACGCCATGCTCCGATCATGACCACGGCGGACATGGCCATGAGGATGGACCCTGCCTATGAGCCAATTTCGCGCCGTTTCCACGAGAACCCGGATGAGTTTGCAGACGCATTTGCCCGTGCGTGGTTCAAGTTGACACACCGTGATATGGGACCCCGCGCTCGCTATCATGGCCCTGAAGTTCCAGAGGAAGAACTCATTTGGCAAGACCCGATTCCTGCTGTGACCCATCAATTGATTGATGAGCAGGATATTGCTGATCTCAAGGGCAGGATACTGGCTTCTGGATTGTCAGTTTCCCAACTGGTTTCTACGGCTTGGGCATCAGCGTCAACCTTCCGTGGTTCCGACATGCGTGGTGGTGCGAATGGTGCGCGTATTCGTCTTGCCCCTCAAAAAGATTGGGAGGTTAATCTACCGGATCAACTCGCGACTGTATTGCAGACCCTTGAAGGTATTCAGCAGGAGTTCAACAACGCGGCGTCTGACGGGAAGGCTGTTTCGCTTGCTGATGTAATCGTTCTGGCTGGTTGTGCGGGCGTTGAGCAAGCTGCAAGGAACGCCGGGGCAGATGTGACGGTTCCGTTCACGCCGGGCCGTACCGATGCAGCACAGGAGCAAACCGATGTTGAGTCATTTAACGTACTTGAACCGACTGCGGATGGGTTCCGTAATTACCTCAAAGCAAAACACACCGTAACGGCAGAGAATTTATTGGTTGATCGGGCACAATTGCTGACACTTACCGCGCCTGAGATGACGGTTCTTGTCGGCGGCCTGCGCGTCTTGAATGCAAACTCCGGACAGTCTGGACACGGTGTCTTCACTAGTCGGCCAGAGACACTTACCAATGACTTCTTTGTGAATCTGCTCGACATGAGCACAACCTGGGTACCGACCTCGAAGAACAGTGATTTATTCGAAGGGCGCGACCGTGCAACCGGTGAAACAAAATGGAGCGGAACACGTGTCGACCTCGTCTTTGGTTCGAATTCACAGCTTAGAGCTCTCGCGGAATTCTATGCAAGTGAGGACTCCGGGCAACAGTTTGTGCAAGACTTTGTAAGGGCGTGGGACAAGGTAATGAACCTTGACCGTTTCGACCTTGCCTGATCCTGGAAAATGAGGGAGGCGTTTCATATTGAAACACCTCCCTTTCTCCAAGCTCTGATTCAGGGTCAGGTTCATACAATCGGGCACTCAGGCTTCCGGTTCTCATAGCACTTTCTGACGGGGTGGATACTCCGATTTCTGAAGAGAGAGATTAATGGTGGAAAAACACTATATATCTGCACAGGATCTCCTTGAGGATTCCTACAGACTGGGGGCGCAAATAATCGAAAGTGGTTTTCGGCCGGATTTTATTGTTGGCATTTGGCGTGGGGGTGCGCCGGTAGGTATTGCCATTCAGGAAATGCTCGAATATTTCGGAATCAGGACCGACCACATCAGCGTTCGGACTTCCTATTACACCGGAATTTCAGAAACAGCCAGCAAAGTGCGAGTGCACGGACTGACCTATCTGGTTAATAATCTGATACCGGAGAATGCGTTGCTGATCGTTGATGATGTTTACGATTCAGGTCGAAGCGTAGAGGCGGTGCTCAAGAAAATCGCCCTGCGAACCGGACAGAACATGCCGAAACAGGTAAGAGTCGCATCTCCCTGGTACAAGAGTGCAAACAATAAGACCGGCCGTGCTCCGGATTACTATGTCCATACCACTGAACAGTGGCTGGTATTCCCGCATGAGATTCAGGGGCTATCGGAAGAGGAATTGATACAGAGAAAAGGTGAGCTGATGAAAATAATACAGTCAGTCAAGGCGCAGGGGAGGGAAGGTTGAAGGGGAGTGGTAAAGAGTCGCGGTAAAGATAGAAAATGTCGCATAAATACATATTGCATAATCTCCTGGGCTTGTATATTCTGATTTCGATAGAAGTGCTTTTATTACGGTGTTTTTCTTTTTCTGATACTTATTTTTAATCACAGGGCTTTAGGATGGTTGATGAGGATTATGATGACGACGAGTTGGATTTATCGACGTTGCCCGACGATGAACTCGTTGAACAAATGCATGATGATCTGTATGACGGGTTGCGGGAAGAAATCATAGAGGGCACCAATATTTTGCTGGGAAGGGGTTGGCCTGCCACCCGGGTTCTGGATGAGGCCCTGGTAGAGGGTATGCGTATTGTGGGTATCGACTTCCGTGATGGTATTTTGTTCGTTCCAGAAGTGTTGATGTCGGCCAATGCAATGAAAGGCGGTATGGGAATCCTCCGTCCGCTGCTGGCCGAGACCGGCGCCCAACCGATTGGTAAAATGATTATTGGTACCGTGAAAGGAGATATCCATGATATCGGTAAAAATCTCGTTGCCATGATGATGGAAGGGGCAGGGTTCGAAGTGATCAATCTTGGTATCGACAACCCTGTGGATAATTACATGAACGCGATTGAAGAGCACAATCCGGATATCATCGGCATGTCTGCGCTACTGACAACAACGATGCCCTATATGAAAGTAGTGATCGATACGCTGGTTGAAAGGGGCATTCGTGATGACTATATCGTAATGGTTGGCGGTGCGCCCCTGAACGAGGAGTTCAGTCAGGCAATTGGTGCGGATGCTTACTGCCGGGATGCGGCGGTTGCGGTGGAAACCGCTCAAGCCAAGATTGCCGAAAAGCGTGCTGCGTAAAACCTCCCGTCCGCACTCTCGTGATTTAGCCGATGGTCGGGGTCTGCTCCTCTGAAGGGCTTCCAGTGAAAAGAGTTCTGGTGATTGCATGTGGCGCTCTGGCCCATGAACTGGTCAGGGTCAGGAATCTCAATCACTGGGATCATATTGATTTCCAGTGCCTGCCTGCCGAATTGCACAATCATCCGCACAGGATCCCGCAGGCTGTGCAGAAAAAAATTCAGGATAATCGTGCAGACTATGAAAATATGTTTGTCGCCTATTCAGACTGTGGGACAGGAGGATTGCTGGATAAAGTGCTCAGACAGGAAAATGTCGAGCGATTGCCAGGCGCTCATTGCTATGAAATGTTTGCGGGCAAGGAAAAATTTCGTCATTTGCATGAATCCGAACCAGGCACTTTCTATCTCACCGATTTTCTGGCCATTCATTTTGACCGACTTGTAATACGCGGATTGTCGCTGGATAAATATCCCGAGTTGAAAGGCCAGTTCTTCGGAAATTATAAAAAACTGGTTTATTTATGCCAGAAGGAAGATGTCGAAGTCGAGAAAAAAGCTGTAGGGGCAGCCGAATACCTTGGCGTGAGCTATGAAAAAGTGGTGACCGGAGACGGCCTTTTAAAGTCTGAACTAAAAGTTCGGGCTGTCGGCGAGGCGGGGCATATTGCGACCACCCCGACTTGATTTTACCTCACAATTGACTGGCAGGTTTTACCCGGAGATATCAAATGGCTCAATTGATTACAGTTTACTGGCGTGATATTCCCGCCCAGGTGATTGCAAAAGAGCGACGAAAATCGGAAAAAGTGCAGCTTTCCGAACGTTTCGCCCAGGCAATCGATGCTGCCGCGATGCGCGCGGGCAAGGCCGGAACCGATGCCTATCTTGAGGAATGGAGACGAGTTTCCGAGAACTGCGGCGATGACCTGAAATCCGCGGTAGAGGTAAGAGCGGCCAAACTGGAAGAATCGTACGACAGGGAAAAATTGATCGACCTGATACGCAATCACGGCAATGATTCCGCAAACACTGCTCAATCCTGATACTTTCAGACGTATTTAACGATAGCTGGAGCGCTATAAAACAGGCAATATCTCCCCGGTTATTTAACATTGGTGGATAATGCGAAACGTAACTATATTTGCAAATCAGGTTAAACGAGAAAGTGTATGACGGATACGGTTATCAGTTCAGCAACTCGCGAAGTGCGTATAGGCTTTGAGCGGCCATTTGTGATTATCGGAGAAAGGATCAACCCGACAGGGAGAAAAATCCTTGCGGAAGAAATGAAAGTCGGGGATTACAGTCGGGTGCAAAGCGATGCACTGGCACAGGTTGCAGCCGGCGCCGCAATGCTTGATGTCAATGCCGGAATTCCGCTGGCCGATGAGCCGCGAATTCTGGCTGAATCGATTCAACTGGTGCAGTCGATTACCGATGTTCCGCTCTCTATCGATTCCTCAATTGTGGCTGCCTTGGAGGCAGGCTTGCAGGTTTATCAGGGCAAGGCGTTGTTAAATTCGGTGACTGGCGAGGACGAGCGGCTTGAATCCGTATTGCCACTGGTTAAAAAATACGGCGCTGCCGTGGTTGCGATTTCGAATGATGAGGCAGGTATCTCAGAAAATCCGGATGAACGTTTCGATGTCGCAAAAAGGATTGTTGAACGAGCGGCGGATTATGGGATTCATTACAGTGATATTGTAGTTGATCCGCTGGTCATGCCGGTCGGTGCGATTAATAGTGCAGGTCGTCAGGTATTGCATCTGGTCAAGCGACTGAGAGAAGAGCTGAAGGTGAACACCACTTGTGGCGCTTCGAATTTCAGCTTCGGCATCCCGAATCGAAAAGGAATGGATGGACATTTTCTCAGTATGGCGATTGGCGCAGGAATGACCTCGGCGATCACCAACCCGCTTCATGAAGAAGTGATGCAAGGGGTGATGAGTGCGGATGTGGTCATGGGCCGTGATGTGAATTGCGCACGCTGGTTGAAAAAATATCGACAGCCGACGGAAGAAGGCGCGGGTGGTGGGCGTGCTAATCGCCGGCGCCGCAGGGGATAAGCCTATTCTTCTGCGATATCGAAATTGAACGAAAATGAATGAGTCCAGCCCAACCGTACAGGTCGTCTTTACGCCGTCAGGCAAACGCGGGGAGATTGTCCGGGGAAAGTCTGTACTGGATGCGGCCCAACAACTGGGCGTGGACCTGGATACTGTGTGCGGCGGTCGGGGAATTTGTGACCGTTGCCAGATCGATCACAGTATCGGTGAATTCGCCAAGTTCAAAATACATTCAAATGCGGAAAATCTGTCTCCCCCAAGTGTCAGTGAGAATGAATATTTTGACGACCAGTCCCCTTCGACCCGCAGACTGGGTTGTCAAGCGAAACTGCTTGGAGATGCGGTTATTGATGTGCCGCCAGAAAGCCAGGCGCATAAACAGGTGGTTCGCAAACGGCTGGATGTTCATGACATAACCCTGAATCCGTCTGTTCGATTGCACTATGTTGAAGTGCCGGAGCCGAACATGCATGATCCAACCGGGGATTTGCAGCGCACCCTGGATGCGCTTGAGTTCGACTGGGGCCTGTCTGATGTTTTATTCGATTTTCATCTGTTAGGTTCACTGCAGAGCGTATTGAGGCAGGGGAAGTGGAAAATAACCATTGCGGTGCATCGTGATAAACAGGCGATTGCCATCTGGCCCGGACTTAAAATAAATATTTATGGCGTAGCCGTGGATGTCGGCTCGACCACCATTGCGGCGCATTTATGCGATCTGATCAGTGGTGAGGCGATAAATTCGACCGGACGCATGAACCCCCAGATCCGATTTGGTGAAGATTTGATGAGCCGGGTTTCTTACGTGATGATGAATCCGGGTGGTGAATTGGAAATGACTCGGGTGGTTCGAGACGCAATACAGGGGTTGATCGAAGATCTGGTTGCCGGGATGGATATCGCGTTGACTGATGTGGTTGACCTGACGCTGGTGGGAAATCCGGTCATGCATCATTTGTTGCTTGGCATTAATCCTATCGAATTAGGCGGCGCCCCGTTTGCTCTGGCCACTGACGCCGCACTCAATATCAAGGCCAAAGATATCGATCTGAAAGTGAATCCTGGCGCCAGGGCCTATATTCTTCCCTGTATCGCAGGCCATGTGGGTGCAGATGCCGCCGCCGCCACGCTTTCCGAAGCCCCCTACGAGCGCAGCGAATTGACCCTGCTTGTGGATGTCGGTACCAATGCGGAAATCGTGCTTGGCAACAACCGGAAAATGGTGGCGGCTTCCAGTCCGACCGGACCTGCTTTCGAAGGCGCACAAATCAGCGGAGGTCAAAGAGCAGCGCCGGGGGCGATCGAAAGAGTGCGAATCGACAGGGAAACTCTTGAACCCCGATTCAGGATCATTGGTAGCGAACTGTGGTCGGATCAGCCCGGTTTCGCGGAGGAGACTGCAACGACCGGTATAACCGGAATATGCGGCTCGGGCATTATCGAGGTGATTGCCGAGATGTTCCTTGCCGGTCTGATAAAGCCGGATGGTGTGATCGATGGCAATCTGGCCTCAAGAACCAGGCGGTTGATCCTGAATGATAAAACCTGGAGCTATAAACTTTATGATGAAGGTAGGATTCAGGTATTGATCACGCAGAATGATGTTCGGGCAATCCAGTTGGCGAAAGCCGCGCTTTACGCAGGTGCGCGGTTATTGATGGACAAATTGAACGTTGACTCTGTTGACCGGATTCGGTTGGCAGGAGCATTCGGGGCGCACATTGATGTCAAATATGCGATGGTGCTTGGGATGATTCCGGACTGCGAACTGGCCCATGTCAGCTCTGCCGGGAATGCTGCCGGAGCCGGGGCCACCATTACACTGCTCGATACCAATGCGCGTTTGGAGATTGAAGATATAGTCAACCGGATCCAGAAGGTGGAAACGGCGGTCGAAGCCAAATTTCAGGAGCATTTTGTAGATGCTTTAGCGATTCCGCATAAAACGGCGACATTCGATCATCTGAAACAGCAGGTTGACCTTCCTCAACCTGCTGCCAGTGGATCAGAACAACCCGGTGGCGGACGACAGCGCCGCCGTCAACGCCGCCAGACGGCGCAGTGATTTATTCAATCAGGGTTTTCTCAAAAAGAGAAAGCATCGCGGCCCAGGATTGTGCATCCGCATCGGCGTCATATCCTAATGGAATCCCATATAGACCGGCATTCTGATCCCGGACGAAATAACCGTGATGAATTTGATCCCCATTCTGGTACTGGATCGTTTTGCTGCTCAAAGTCATTATCGAAGCCTTTTGATTCTGAACCATATTATGCATTTGCCCGGATACGGTCAATAGCTAAAGACCCGCCCCCCTAAGCATTGATTTCATCAACTAACCGTTTAA
Source organism: Arenicellales bacterium (assembly GCA_963663315.1). Lineage (GTDB taxonomy): Bacteria > Pseudomonadota > Gammaproteobacteria > Arenicellales > Poriferihabitantaceae. The sequence continues at coordinate 2,445,852 of OY760176.1, forward strand.
CCTGCATTTGATCGGCAGTTTTCAGCAGTCGTTCTACCATGGGTTGGATTTTGGAAGTATCAGTAAGTCGAACCTGACGTTTAACTTCGAGGATAGCCGACAAATCCATGCTGAAATCCCGTAACCCCATGCCAAGAAGCACGCGGGTATAACGCACATTTCCTGCCATTTCACCACACATGGAAACCGGAATACGGGCTGCAATTCCTGCATCAATAGTGGCTTTGATCAATCTCAAAATTGAAGGATGCAACGGGTCATAAAGATAGTTCACTTCATCATCAACCCGATCAATCGCCAACGTGTATTGAATCAGATCGTTGGTGCCTATGGCCAGAAAATCGAGCTTGTCTGCGAACAGGTCGGCTGAAATCGCTGCTGCCGGCACTTCGATCATGCCACCGATCGGTACGTCAGGATCGAAATCATAACTCTGGGAACGAAGTTCTTCACGCACCTCTTGCAGTAAAAAAAACAACTGATCGAGTTCTTCGATATTGGATAGCATTGGCACCAGCAGTTTGACCCGGCCGTGGACCGCTGCCCGGTAAATTGCTCGCAACTGCGGTTTGAACAAGGCCAGATCGTGCAGACATAATCGGATCCCACGACGCCCCAAAGCAGGATTGGTGATTATATTGTTGGCACTGATCCCATCGACCTGTTTGTCCCCGCCAATATCCAGAGTTCGAAATGTGACCGGACGAGAGGTTCGGTTCAGGAGTTGACTGTATTTCTCGTATAGTTCTTCCTCGTCCGGAATCACGGCACGATTCATATACAGGAACTCGGTTCGATACAAGCCGACCCCCGCAGCATTCAGCGACTCGCTTTCCAGAATCTCCTCGGGTAGTTCAATATTGGAGTTCAATGCCACCTCGACACCATCCAGGGAGGAGGCGGATTCCTCCACCAGAGCTTCCAGTTCCTGGAAACGGCGAAGAATTTTCTCCCTCCTTATGCGATAGGCTTCCAGCGTGGCCTCGTCGGGATTGGCAAGGACCACACCCCGTTTGCCATCTATAATCAGCAGGTCTCCGGTACGCAAGAAGCGAATTCCGCCATGCAGCCCGACGATGGCAGGGATTTTCAGGCTTCTCGCCAGAATCGCGGTGTGTGAAATAGGGCTGCCGAGATTGGTGATGAATGCCCTGACACTATGTTTGTCCAGTTCGATGGTGTCGGCGGGAGTCAGATCATTGGCTACAATAATTTCCGAATCAAATTCTCCTTCAGCAATCTCTCCTTCGGGCCAGGCGCCTGGATCGCCCTGTTCATCCATCAACGCACCTTGAATACGGTTGATAACCTGGGCCACATCGACTGACTTGCTGCTTAAATAAGGGTCATCAATCTCACTGAATATCTTTTCGAGATCATTGGCGTGCTGCAGCAGCGCGGCTTCTGCATTGATGCCCTGCTCGCGGATGATTGAAACAGGCTCCTGATTGAGCATCGGATCATCAAGCATCAGAAGGTGTGCGCCCAGTATGCCGCGAATTTCAGATGCTCCTTTATCGGGCAATTGGGCATCTATGGCTGCAAGTCTCCGGGCTGCACTTTTGATCGCCTGTTTGAGACGGTCGACTTCCTGTCCGAGGTTTTCAGGATCTATGTCGTAGTGTGGGACTTCCTGGTGGGTTCGTCGTATAACCCTGGCGGTGCCGATGGCAATGCCGGTTCCGACCCCGTTTCCATATAGCGCTAACACGGTTTTCCCTGCCCCCTATTCCCCTTCATCGAAACAATTGTTGAACAGCGCGGCAATTTCGTCGCTGGCAGCCTCAGCATCCCCCCCCTCAACCACCAGTTCAAGTGACGAACCCTGGGTTGCAGCAAGCATCAGTACACCCATGATACTTTTGGCATCCACGGATTTTTGGCCATGGTGGAGGTTGATCACACTTTCATAGTCTGAACACACCTTGACCAGTCTGGCTGCGGCGCGGGCGTGCAATCCGAGTTTGTTGATTACTTCGACCTGTCTGTGCACTATCATTTTGTAATGTCCCGATGTCGAATCTGTACGTCTATACCCTCTCCCGAAAAAAGCCGCAACAACTGTTCGCTGATAAAAACCGAGCGATGTTGCCCACCGGTACAACCTATGGCAACGGTAATATAACTTCGGTTTTCGCTGGCGAATCCCGGTAGCCACTTTCCCAGAAACCGGAAAATTTCTGTCGTCATATCATTCACAATCTGTTTGCTTCCCATAAAATCCTGAACAGCCTTGTCCAACCCGTTCAGCGATTTAAGGGATTCTTCCCAATACGGGTTGGGTAGGCATCTGACATCAAACACAAAATCCGCCTCCCGGGGGGTTCCATGCTTGAAACCAAATGATTCAATAAGAAACAACGGTGTAGGAGACAATCCACCTCCTGCAAAATCACGGATCAGGCCGCGCAACTCATGGGGGGTCATATCAGTGGTATTGATGACATGGTCAGCCCTGTCGTGCAGGGGCAGGGTCAATGTGTGTTCCAGACGCATGCCTTCAATCAACGGTGTACGGGCATCGGTGAGCGGATGTTTTCTTCGGGTTCCGCTATATCGACGAACCAGTTGTTGCTCTTCAGCTTCGAGAAACAATATCCGATAGCGGATACCATGATCTTCCAGTGTCGACAAATGAGTATTAAGCTCCAGTAAATAACTCTTGTTACGGGAATCTATACTCACCGCAGCGCCTGAAAATCCGACACCATCGGTGTTAATGGCCTGCTCAGGGAAATCGGTAATAAACTGATGCAACAGGGGTGCAGGCAGGTTGTCGATACAAAAATACCCGATATCTTCCAGTGACTGCAATGCGACACTCTTACCGGATCCGGACAAGCCGCTGATTATGATAATGTCAGTATCGGATCTGGTCATCGCTCCTTAAGTTCCGGGGTCATTTCGATGATTCTGTTGCAGGCTTCAATAAAATCCCCCTTCATTATGAGGTTGCATATTCACCGGCAACTCTAGTCGAAAACGAAAAGGTGATAGAGCGCTTCCGCGGTTCGGGTTTTCTTGACATCGTCAGTAAATAGTTCATCACTGAACTTCTCCGCAAGCAAGGCAAGCAGGTTCAGATGAACGTCATGCGCATTTGCCGGAACCAACAGACAGACCGCGAGCCAGACGGGCAGACCATCCGGTGCATCATAGTCGACCGGTTGTTTGAGTCTGGCGATTGAAATCACTGGTTGAGAAAGTCCTTCGATCCGGCCATGGGGCAATGCGATCCCCTTTCCGAGCGCGGTGCATCCGAGGCGCTCGCGAGTATATAAAGTGTCAAAAATCAGGTCGAGACTGAGCCGGTTTTCATCATCGCCATCACTGGTATTGGCAATCAATTTGGCAAACTGCTGAAGCAGTCGCTTTTTGCTGGTCACCTCCATGTCTGTAATGACCAGATCGCAATTCAGGAAATCTTTCAGGTTTACGCCGGGGGTAGTGAGTGGCTCACCGTTACAATGAGCCACCTCATTTACTGAGTCAGTCATCCGGGAATATATTTGATGGATTCGGTGCTTCTATGGTGGCCAACCAGTTTTTCCTTGTGCTTTATGACCTGCCTGTCAAGTTTACTAGCAAGTGCATCAATCGCCGAATACATATCATTTCCAGTGCTTGAAGCGTGAATCATCGCACCTTTTGTATTCATAGTGGCTTCTGCAATATGCCGGGTTTTCTCAACATGCAGTACCACACTTGTCTTGGTAACAGAGTCAAAATGCCGGGCTATCTTTTCTACTTTTTCTGATACGTGATGATACAGGGAATCGGTTATTTCAAGGTGTTGGCCACTTATAGATATTTGCATAAATATTGCTCCAAAGTTGTGTGTTGATTATTTGTTCTCGACAACCTGCTCACCTTGATATCGCAGTTGACATGGATTCAGGTTTGCCGGAATCACGGACTGTTAACTGTTTTGTATGGTACATATTTCCAGTTTACAGCAAAAAGACAGGGAATGCAGGCGTGTTCCACTTCCGGGATCACATTCTGAAGTCATGACCAAGATAGACATCCCTTGCCCTTTCATCGGCCATGATGGTTTCTGGCGATCCGGAAATCAGCACCTGCCCATGGTGTAACAGGTATGCCCGGTCACAGATTCCGAGGGTCTCACGCACATTATGATCCGTGATTAACACACCGATACCCTTAAGCTTGAGCATTTTGATGATGTGCTGGACATCCTGAACCGCGATCGGGTCGATCCCGGAAAAGGGTTCATCAAGCAGAATGAACATGGGCTCAAGAGCAAGTGCCCGAGCGATTTCCACTCGTCGTTGTTCACCGCCTGACAATTGAATTGTCTGCTTGTCCCTAAGCTCAAGAATTCCGAATTCTTCGAGAAGTCCTTCGCTGATCCGGTGTTGCTCTTCCTTGCTGTATTTTCCTGCGATTTCGAGTACCGCCAGCAGATTCTGTTCAGTGGTTAACTTCCTGAATACCGAGTGTTCCTGAGGTAAATAGCCGATCCCTTTTCGTGCACGTTCGTGCATGGGCAGGTGGGTGATATCTTCATTGTCCAGACTGACCACTCCCTCATCGCATTGAACCAGTCCGATCACCATATTAAAGCTGGTTGTCTTGCCGGCTCCATTTGCGCCCAGCAATCCGACAATTTCGTGGTTTAAGACAGTGAGGTCAACGCCATTGACAACAGCGACATGCCTGTATTTCTTTACCAGTCCTCTGGTAGCCAGTCTTCTCATGGAGTGACAAACTGTACTTCAATCATCTCTTGAAGCCGTTTGTGCAGATTTCACTCGCTTTCCTTCTTCTTCTTTGGCTGGATAACCATCCTGACCCTGGAACTACCTTCCGGTTCGCTGCCGCTATCGGATTGTATGCTCTGGCTACCTGTCGCTTTGGCCTTTTTTGTAGCCAAATTGTAGGTGATTGTTTTCCCGGTAATGATCGAACTTTTCTGTTCCAGCTTCGCGCTGTCATCCAGTATCACCAGGTCATTTGTCTGATGCAGTGTAATTTTCAATGCCGAGGCCTTCACATCTTCACTATGTTCCTCAGGTTGCTGCTTGAAGCGTGCAGGATCACCAGTACAAATCGCCTGTTCCAATGCTTGTTTATCATCCAGGTAAGTAACCAGTTTATCACAATTCATGCGTATACTGCCTTGGGTGAATATCACGTTGCCCCGATATATCCGTGTACCTTTGGTGAAATCCATCTCCATGTCGTCAGCATCCAGGACCGAGGGCTGGTCTGCGTCACTGTCCAGCGCATAAACTGTTTGAATCAGCAGATACAACAGTAATCCGGCAATAGACCTGTTTAGCATTCTTGTTCAACCTCCTTTATAGTTTGTCTTTCAAATGAATCGTCATTTTTTCTGACGTAGCCACACTGCGTGGAATCCCTTCCCAGCTTTGTACAACACGGACATTTCCGATCAGTAAAACAGTAGATTGATTGTCATATAACCACCCGGTTTCGGCATGAGTATGGCTCATTGTCTGATCGGCATCATATTGCATGACTTGCGGATTATCCAGTAGCGAGCGGTCTCTCATGGGATAATGCACCAGCCTGTCTGCAATTATCCGATACTTCTTTCCGTTCTCACCGATTGTAGTCGAAGCCAGGTTTTCGATGTAATAATCCGGGCCATTCGCCTTGAGTGCGTTTGTCGTACTATCCGGTTTTCCAAGAAGATCGAACTGAAGCCAGACAGACAACAAGGAGAATATGATCAAGAATCCTGCCAACATCAGGTTGTCCCTGAGCAGACTCATCGGTTAAATCACACCGCTGCGAAGCAGGTCATGAGTGTTTAACGCCCCCACCACGTGATGATTTTCATCTACCACGAAAAGGCAATTGATCGCGTGGGGTCCATGTTGCGCAAAATCCCTCATGATCTTGACAATTTCTTCTGCCAATGTATCGGGGCTGATGGTAAATGGGTCTCTGGTCATCAAATCACTCGCTTTACTCTGGTATACATTGACCTCTTTTTCCAGCGCACGCCGCAAATCTCCATCGGTGAACATGCCCAGCAATCTGTTGTTCCGATCAACTACACCCACCATCCCTAAGGATTTGGAGGACATCTCGAGTAACAGCCTGTCCATGGTCGTCTGCTCCCGGACCAGGGGAAGTTCATTTCCACTATGCATCAGATCACTGGCATACAACAACAAACGCTTGCCCAATACCCCGCCGGGATGGGTTCGGGCAAAGTCCTGGACAGAAAATCCGCGCAGCTTCTGCACCACTACCGCCAGTGCATCGCCCATAACCAGGGTTGCTGTTGTGCTCGCGGTAGGCGCAAGATTGTGCGGGCACGCTTCCTTGTCTACGCCGACATCCAGAATGGCGTCGGATTGATGTGCCAGTGTCGAGTCCCGGTTACCGCTCATCGCAATCATTTTGATTCCGAGTCGCTTGACGATCGGGATGATCGAAACCACCTCCATGGTTTCACCTGAATTGGAGATAGTGATAACCAGATCGTTGGTTGTCAGCATACCCAGATCACCATGACCGGCTTCCCCCGGATGCAGGAAAAAAGCAGGCGTTCCGGTACTCGCCAGAGTAGATGCAATCTTGCCGCCGATGTGACCCGATTTACCCATTCCGATGACGACAACCCGCCCCTCACATTGCAGTATCATGTTGCATGCCTTGTCGAATTCGCCGTCAAGACGATCAAGCAAGGCTAACACCGCAGCAGCTTCGATCTCGATAACAGAGCGTGCGTGATTGACAGGATTAATTTCGGGTTTCGGAGTGGGCATGGTTGATATGTTTTGGCTACAGGTAGAGTATACCAAAAGGCGCAATCATAATTGAGAGAGAATGAACCATGACTGAATTACCGGAAATAAATGATCTCCTAAGAACTGAAATTGAAGCCGCTGTCTTCAGAAAAATGATCGATCACTTGCGCAGAAATCCAGAGGTGCAAAATATTGACTTGATGAATCTTGCTTATTTTTGCCGTAACTGTTTTTCGAAATGGTATATGAGCGCCGCCAAGGATGGTGGCATTGAACTCGACTACGATCAGGCGCGGGAAATCATCTATGGCATGCCGTACAGTGAATACAAGGCCGCTTACCAGCAAAAAGCCACCCCGGAGCAACTGGACAAATACGAAGAAAGTCAGAAAAAGGCGACTGAATGAGTTTGTGGAGTCTGTACGCGCAACAAACTCGTTTGTTTCGCGTATATTATGGAATCTGTAAGCAACAATCAGGATGGGTTGAGTGCCTGAATCCCCCCGTATCGATGATCTGAAGTGCTTCTATGCGATCATGGACGACTTGTCGGAAAGGACAGGCGGACCACGGCTGCTGTCAGCATGTTCTGGCCGAATGGATTGGCCGGACCGGGGGGTCTATTTCTTTCAGGAGTCCGGGAAGCTCAGAACCGATACCGGGTCGGGACCACGTATTGTTCGGGTTGGCACCCATGCGCTTAAAACCGGCTCGCAGGCTACCTTGTGGAAACGCTTGTCCCAACACAAGGGTTCGACAAATACCGGCGGGGGGAACCATAGAGGATCTATATTTCGGCTAATCGTCGGTACGGCTTTGATAAAGACCAGTGGAGAGTCTGTACCAACATGGGGTCAGGGAAGCTCAGCGCCCAGAGACATCCGGGATAAAGAACAGGAACTGGAGAAACAGGTCAGCCAAACAATCGGGAATATGCCGTTTCTGTGGCTTGCAATAAGCGATGCTCCGGGACCGGACAGTTTGCGGGGTTACATTGAACGCAATGCGATCGCGCTACTCAGCAATGATAATAAACCACCCATTGACGCGCCTTCCCCACAGTGGCTTGGTTATCGTTGCAATCGAGAGAAGGTTCGCAGGTCCGGACTCTGGAACCAGAACCATGTCGATGAAACTTATGCCCCCGCTTTTCTTGATATGCTGGACAAGCTGGTGGCAGAGATGACAAAGAAGAGATAACTACCATGAAGATTGTGATTCAGTGCGCCGCATCAAAAAGAGCCCCGACTCCCTGGGTCAATGATGCCGGGAAGCCGGTTTTGTTTGTCGCCAACCCGTATAAAGCGCCTCCATCGAATAACTGTGTCTACGCTCGCCCCGATGACTTGGCCGTGGGAGGTAAAACCTGGCGAGAATTACTGGTTGACTATAACAACCGTCCCGGAAGTAATCCGCGGAATCTGCGTTACGCATACAAACTTTACGGAAAACCGATGTACGCACAATTGGTTGAGCAATACGGTATCGATAATGTCTTCATTCTATCCGCCGGTTGGGGACTTATCAGCGCGAAGTTCCTGACACCAGACTATGACATCACATTCGCGAACGTGAAGGCAGACCAAAAATACAAACAGCGCGGTAATCGGGATCAATACCACGATCTCTGCCAGCTCCCGGCCGATACAAATGACGATCTGGTTTTCTTTGGTGGAAAGGGCTATCTGCCTCTCTTTTGCGAACTGACCCGGAGCTACCGGGGTCGCCGGTACGTGTTCTACAATTCGGGTACTAAACCAGATACTCCGGGTTGCAAATTAGTCTTGTATCAGACTACAACCAGAACGAACTGGCATTATTCCTGTGCCAGGGATTTTGTGGATGGGAAAATTGGTATTGATGCCGTCGATGAAAGCCGATGACACGGTGATGAGCGCACCCCCGAAAGGCAAGGGCGCTTCTCTCACGATCCGGTATCGGTTGCCGGGAAAAGCAGCTTGAGTCTCATATCCAGTGAATCCGGATACCCGCTAAAACAGCGATTCGTTGGTCGATTCGTCTCCGCCTGCATCCGGGTCCGCGCTCTCCTGACCGATCACATCATCGGGTTCCGTGCCGACAAGATAATACTCCAGATAACCATCAGGATCATCTGGTGAGGTGGTTTTTGCTGTTTCCCTGTTGATAAAACGGGTGGTTATATTTTCAGGTATGACCTCGGGTTTCTCAGGGTAGTCAGGTAAAACGCGGCTCATGAAATCAATCCAGACCGGGAGTGCGGCACTCGCTCCGGATTCCCTTCTTCCAAGATGGGAAGGTTCATCAAATCCAACGAAAACCGTGGTGACCACATCAGGGCTGAATCCGGAAAACCACGCATCAAGAAAATTGTTGGTGGTGCCTGTTTTGCCCGCCAGGTCAGAACGATTCAGTGACTGTGCCCGTCGTCCTGTACCGGTTGCAATCACTTGCTGCATGATACTCCGGGTCAGAAAGATATTCTGTGGAGAGATCACCCGCTCTGAATCCTGAGCAGGAAGCTCGACTTCAGCAGGGTTGCTTTCCCCGGTTTCAGCCGGACAGTCTTCACAAGCTGGGTCAGGCAAGGAAACAGGATTGCCTTCGGAATCCTCGATTTTTTCGATCAGGTAGGGTGTAACCCTGAATCCTCCATTCGCGAATACTGCAAAACTCGATGCCAGGCTGAGTGGCGTAACACTCGTACTGCCAAGGGCGAGAGAGAAACTCCGGGGCATTTTTTCCGGGTCAAATCCAAATTTGGCGAGATGCTCGATAGTCGTATCCAGACCCATTGCGCGAAGCAGGCGAACAGATACCAGATTGAGAGAAAGACTCAGCGCTTTCCTTAACCGGGTAGGGCCGAAAAACTTCTTGCTGTAGTTTTGAGGCCGCCATATTCCTTCAAGATCGTCTTCGACGATGATAGGCGTGGCACTCACCAGACTGGAAGGGGTAAAGCCATTATCGAGTGCCGCCGAATAGATGAACGGTTTGATATTCGACCCTGGCTGTCGTTCCGCCTGGGTGGCGCGATTGAACTTGCTCAGGTAATAATCAAACCCGCCGGTCAGCGATAAAATAGCTCCGGTGTGGGGGTTCAGGCTGACCAGTGCACCGGATACCTCCGGTATTTGAGAAAGCATCCAGTTGTTTTCTCCCAGTTCCCTCAAATATATGACATCGCCTGCGGACAGGATGTCACTGACAGAATTCAATTCAGGACCGATGCTGTTGGCGCTGATATATTTTCTAGCCCATTGAATGTTTTTCCATTCAACCATGATCATATTGCCCCGGCTGTTGACTGCCTCAAAGGACTGATCGGAAAGACCGGTCACGACGCCAGGTATAATTTTCCTGCTTGATGGGTATTGTGCCAGTATGTCGAGCAGGTTCCGTACAGGGTTTATGACTTCTGGTTGATCGGCTGATTCAGCAGGTAACTCAGCCAGGTCAACCTTGCCGACAGGGCCTTTGAATCCATGGCGCATATCATAATTGATGAGACCCTGTCTCAGTGCCTCATTTGCTTTTTTCTGGTATTCGCTGTTAACGGTAACGGTGACGTTCAATCCCTTCCGATATATTTCCTCGCCAATCCGCTCGAACAGGAGTTGTCTCGCCATTTCCGAAACATAAGGCGCCTGAAAATCGATGTCAGCGACATGGCGCTGGGCCGTAATCGGCGCCTTGCTGGCGGTTTCCAGGCTGAGTTTATCGATTCTGCCGAGTTCATGCAGTCGTGTTAAAACATGAGCGCGTCTTTCCAGGGCGCGTTCCGGATTGGATATCGGATTGTCTCTGGAAGGGGCTTTGGGCAAGCCTGCCAACATGCAGATTTCCGGCAGGCTTAGATCCGCAAGACCGACTCCATAGTATATCTGGGCCGCTGCGGCGAAACCATAGGAGCGATAGCCGAGGAAAATTTTGTTAAGATATAGTTCAAGGATTTCGTCCTTGGTCAAAGCCCGCTCCATCTTGAACGCCAGAAGGATTTCCTTTAGTTTCCGGGTATAGGTTTTCTCTGGATCAAGGAAAAAATTTCGTGCCACCTGCATCGTAATCGTACTGGCGCCCTGGCCGCGCGAGCGGCTCATGATATTACTGATCGTGGCACGGACAAGACCCGGGAAGTCAACCCCCGTATGGTGGTAAAACTGGTCGTCCTCGGTGACCAGTATGGCGTCAATCAGAAGTGGCGGCGCTTCATCAAGGGTAACAGGAATACGTCTTTCGTCGCCGTATTCGGCGATCAGTTTCTGGTCGGAGCTATAAATTCGAAGCGGAATATTCAGGGGTATCTGCCGAATCTCTTCAACTGATGGAAGATCAGGCAGCAATGAGGTCGCGTAAAGAATCAGCCCCGTTGCCATGGTAACTGCGAAAACAAATCCAATGGAGACGAGTTTGAGAACTGCTTTTAGTAGAAATCTTACTGACACGGACGATATCCACAGGTAAGACTGATGTATGAGATCCCTCTGATGCGAGTTGTTGAAGTGGTATCATGTACCCGATACGTCATGGATGAAAATTCTTTCAAAGGGGCTGTTAAGGGTTATTATAGCCGTTATGGAGAATATTTATTTGATTGGCTTGCCAGGGTCCGGAAAGACAACCGTCGGCAGATGTCTCGCCAGGTTTCTGTATCTTGACTTCATCGATACAGATCAGTTAATCGAAGAGCGAACCGGTGTTTCCATCAGCCATATCTTTGAAATAGAAGGGGAATCCGGGTTTCGCAGGCGGGAAACCCGATTGCTTGAAGAAGTCAGCGACAGGACCCAAACCGTCATTTCCACCGGTGGCGGTATCATTCTGAGTGACACGAATCGGCAAATAATGCGCCAGCACGGACAAGTGGTTTATCTCCGGGCTTCGATGGAAATCTTATGGTTCAGATTGAAGAATTGCCAGAATCGGCCCCTGTTACAAACCGCACCCCCCCGAGCCAGAATTGCCGAGCTGATGAAAGAACGCGAACCACTTTACATTGCACAAGCGGATTTGATCGTCGAGGTGACTCCGGACACGGCGAACAGAACCGCCCGTAAGATTGCTCAGTTGATCGATACTCCGCCAGCAGACAGACAACCATGAAAACCGTCAGTATCGATCTTAAAGACCGGAGTTACGATATCCTGATTGCACCTGGCATACTTGATGACAGTAAACAGTTGCGGCCATGGATTTGCGGCCAGCAGGTTTTTATCATTACCAACGAAGTAGTCGCTCCACTTTATCTGGAGAAAATAACAAACAGTCTGGCCGACAAGTCGGTCGAGAAAATGATCCTGAAGGATGGGGAAAGCGTCAAGACGTTACGCACTGCCGAGGAAATCTTCGACAGGATGATCTCTGTTCCGCTGGACCGCTCAACCACTGTGATCGCATTGGGGGGAGGTGTGGTCGGTGATATTGCCGGATTCGTTGCCGCCTGTTATCAACGTGGTATTCCATTTATTCAGATACCGACGACGTTGCTTTCCCAGGTCGATTCATCTGTTGGTGGCAAAACCGCAGTCAATCATCCGCAGGGAAAGAACATGATTGGCGCATTCCACCAGCCGCAAAGGGTATTGATCGATGCGTCAACCTTGTCCACCCTGGAACCGAGGCAGTTTTCCTCCGGTGTTGCGGAAGTAATCAAATACGGGATGATCAACGATCCACCGTTTTTTACATGGCTGGAAGACAATATCGATCTGGTGATGAATCTGAATGAAGATGCACTTGAATACATGATTGAACAATCCTGCCGCAACAAGGCAAATATCGTCGAGCAGGATGAAAAGGAAGCCGGTATCAGGGCGCTGCTGAATCTGGGGCATACATTCGGCCACGCTATCGAAACATCGACACATTACGCTGGCTGGCTGCATGGCGAAGCGATTGCCCTTGGCATGATGATGGCCGGGTTCATGTCGAAAATACAGGGGGAGTTTTCCGGTCATGCACTGGCTCGATTGGAATCGTTGCTTGATCGGGCACGATTGCCGACACAGCCAGATCAAAGTCTTTCAGCCAGGAAGCTGAAGGAGTTGATGATGCTTGATAAAAAAGTTCGCCACGGGAAGCTGCGACTCGTGCTGTTAAAGGGAATTGGTCAGGCTTACATCACGGATCGATATGACAAGACCGCACTTGACACTACACTTGAATACTTCGCACTGGATTGAAATCGCATTAACGGTTAGAATAATCTGTTCGATGTGTTGGTCAGCTGGTTCAGTCCTTTTATGAATAGTGGGTTTTCCCTTATGGTAACTTAAGGAAATCATCACCTTCTCTTTAATCAGTACCATCAAGTATTCGAGTAATTATTTCAAGATTTTATGCAACAGCCGCTGAACAGATCACGTCCGGAAAAACAGGGCTTGTACAACCCGGCCAATGAACATGATTCATGCGGGGTCGGTTTTGTTGTCAACATAGACGGTATAAAGAGTCACGAAATAATAACCAGCGGTCTGAAGATATTACGTAATCTGACCCATAGGGGCGCAGTCGGCGCTGACCCGAAAGCCGGAGATGGCGCCGGCATCCTGCTGCAACTGCCCGATGATTTTTTTCGCAGCAGGATCAGGCAAACGCTTCCCGCCGCAGGACACTATGCGGTGGGCATGTTGTTCATGCCCAATTCCCCGACCGGGCAAGCCGAAGCGAAGGGGGTCGTAGAGCGCTATGTGCTGGAAGAAGGACAAACGGTCGTAGCCTGGCGCAAGGTGCCGGTCAACAATGCCGATCTTGGCGAAAGTGTACTGCCCAGCGAACCTGCAATCTGGCAGGTCGTGGTGGGACGCGGAGCAGACCTGGCAACCCAGGATGACTTTGAACGAAAACTTTTTGTCATTCGCAAACAGATCGAGTGTCACATCAGATTGTCCGATATGCAGGTAAAGGCTGATTTTTATATCACGACGCTATCATCAAGGTTGATCAATTATAAGGGCATGTTGTTGTCCCATCAGGTCGGAGAATTCTATCCGGATTTGGTCGACAGGGAAATGAAATCTGCCATGGCTCTGGTACATCAGCGTTTTTCTACCAATACTTTCCCTACCTGGGATCTGGCGCATCCGTTTCGAATGACCGCTCACAACGGCGAGATAAATACCCTGCGGGGCAACATAAACTGGATGGCTGCCCGCAGGAGCACTTTGTTCTCGGATGTGCTGGGCGATGATATTGACAAGATATGGCCTGTTATTCCCGAAGGTCAGTCGGATTCAGCGGCATTCGACAATGCGCTGGAGTTGCTTGTGGCTGGCGGTTACTCGCTCTCCCATGCGATGATGATGCTGATCCCTGAAGCATGGTCGGGCAATTCATTGATGGACCCGGGCCGACGTGCTTTTTACGAATATCATGCGGCATTGATGGAGCCGTGGGATGGACCGGCGGCGGTTGCCTTCACCGATGGCAAACAGATTGGCGCAACCCTGGACCGGAATGGTCTGCGCCCGGCGCGATACCTGATCACCAAAGACAATATGGTGGTAATGGCGTCAGAAATGGGCGTGCTGGATATACCCGAAGAAAACATCAAAAAGAAATGGCGGCTTCAGCCGGGAAAAATGTTTCTGATTGATCTTGAACAAGGCCGGATTGTCGAAGACGAAGAAATCAAGAATCAACTGGCTTCATCGCATAATTATCAGGAGTGGTTGAATCGTACCCAGATCGAACTGGGATCCTTGCGTATCGCGGTGGGCGCGATGTCGCCGGACCCGGACACTCTGTTGAAGGCCCAGCAGGCCTTTGGTTATACCCAGGAAGACCTCAAGTTTTTGCTATTGCCGATGATTGAGCATAGTGAGGAAGCGCTCGGTTCCATGGGTATGGATGCGCCACCCGCGGTAATGTCTGACAAGCCTCGGCATCTTTCCAATTACTTCAAGCAAAATTTTGCCCAGGTCACCAATCCTCCGATCGATCCTATCCGTGAAGAACTGGTGATGGCGCTGTTCTCCCTGATTGGTCCCCGCCCGAATCTGTTTGGTCAAAGTGATGGCGGGCAGGAAATGCGTTTGACCGTTGCCCAGCCAGTGCTGACCAACAATCAGCTTGAACGGGTTCGGCAGATCGAAGACCATACCAATGGCGCATTTCGTACCAAGACATTGACGATCTGTTATCGGGCCAGTGAGGGAAAGCATGGGCTGGCCGAAGCGCTCAGGGTTTTGTGCGGCAAGGCCGAGCAGGCAATCCTGCAAAAGGGATTCAATATCCTGATTCTGTCTGACCGACGGATGGATGCCGACAATATTGCCATTCCCGCTTTGTTGGCGACCTCTGCGGTACATCATCATCTGATCAGGAAGGGATTACGAACCAAATCCGGTCTGGTGGTTGAAACCGGCGCCTGCCTTGAAGTGCATCACTTTGCGACGTTGGCCGGATATGGCGCAGAAGCGATTAATCCTTATGTTGCATTTGATACAGTCAATGCGCTGCTCGGTTATCTTGCGGAGAAAATCAACTTCGAAGAGGCGCAGTCGCGCTACATCAAGGCAGTTAACAAGGGGTTGAAAAAGGTTATGTCGAAGATGGGCATTTCAACTTTCCAGTCTTATTGCGGTGCGCAGATTTTTGATGTGGTCGGGTTGTCAGAAGAGCTTGTGGATGATTACTTTACAGGCACAAATTCACCGGTCCAGGGAATCGGCCTGAACGAAATTGCGGAAGACATGTTCACCCTGCATCAGCGTGCTTATGGTGATCAACCTCTGTACCGGGATGCGCTTGATGCCGGAGGTGATTATGCGTTCCGGATTCGCGGGGAAAACCATGTATGGAATCCGGAATCGGTATCACGTCTGCAACACGCTGTGCGGGCGAATAATGCCGAAACCTGGCAGGAGTTTTCCGATCTGGTAAATCAACAGGATAGAGCCCTGTTCAATCTGCGGGGCCTGTTTGAGTTTGACTGGGCGGAACACGCCATTCCGATAGACCAGGTAGAACCGGCCTCACTAATTGTAAAACGATTTGCCACAGGCGCCATGTCATTCGGGTCGATTTCCCAGGAAGCCCATTCAACGCTTGCCATCGCGATGAATAAAATTGGCGGAAAATCGAATACCGGCGAAGGTGGAGAGGAAGAAGCGCGTTATCGGCCATTGAAGGACGGGTCAAGCAACCCGAAGCGATCAGCAATCAAACAGATCGCATCCGGGCGGTTCGGGGCTACAGCGGATTATCTGGTCAATGCGGATGATATTCAGATCAAGATGGCCCAGGGCGCAAAGCCGGGCGAAGGAGGACAATTACCCGGTTATAAGGTGAGTCGTCAAATCGCCAGTGTGCGTCATTCAACCCCGGGCGTAGGACTGATTTCGCCGCCACCGCACCATGATATCTACTCGATTGAAGATCTGGCACAACTGATATTCGATTTGAAGAACGTCAATCCCGGAAGTCGTATTTCAGTGAAACTGGTCTCGGAGGTGGGTGTGGGTACGGTGGCCGCAGGGGTATCGAAAGCGCACGCCGACCACGTCACCATCTCGGGTTATGAAGGCGGCACCGGCGCCAGTCCGTTGACGTCGATCAAACATGCCGGCTCGCCCTGGGAAATCGGTCTGGCTGAAACTCACCAGACGCTGGTACTGAACAGACTGCGCGGGCGGATTGCGGTTCAGGTTGACGGCGGGTTGCGTACCGGGCGTGATGTCGCAGTGGCCGCATTACTTGGTGCAGATGAATTTGGTTTCGCGACTGCGCCGTTGATCGCACAGGGTTGCCTGATGATGCGAAAATGTCATTTGAATACATGCCCGGTCGGTATTGCGACCCAGGACCCTGAATTGAGGAAAAAATTCACAGGTCAGGCCGAGCATGTCATCAACTATTTCTTTTTCGTTGCAGAAGAGCTACGGAGAATCATGGCTAAACTCGGCATTGCCACAGTCAACGAAATGATCGGGCAAATGGACAGAATTAAAGTGTCGAAAGCGGTGAGCCGCTGGAAAACACAGGGCCTCGATTATTCCCGGATTCTGACCAGGCCGGATGTGGGTACGGATGTCGCGGTTTACAATTGCGAAGTACAACAGCATGGTCTGGACAATGTGCTTGATCGGGAATTGATCCGACGCGCAGGACCGGCGCTCAATAACGGCGCCGCGGTTCAGACCGATATCGCTATTGCCAATGTGAATCGGGCATTCGGTACGATGTTGTCGGGGGAAGTGGTACGAAAATATGGTCATGACGGCTTGCCGGCAGATACCATCTGCATTGATGCAAAAGGCACGGCGGGGCAGTCGCTGGGCGCCTGGCTTGCCAATGGCATCACGATTACGCTGGAAGGAGAAGCCAATGACTATGTGGGAAAAGGGTTGTCAGGCGGCAAACTGATCATTTATCCACCGGCAAATTCCGGGATTGGGGATCACAGAAAAAATATAATTGTCGGCAATACCGTATTGTATGGCGCGATTTGTGGTGAGGCTTATTTCAATGGCGTGGCAGGGGAACGATTCTGTGTGCGTAACTCGGGTGCAATCGCCGTGGTTGAAGGAGTCGGAGACCATGGCTGTGAATATATGACCGGTGGCATCGTGATCTGCCTTGGTGATACAGGCAGAAATTTTGCCGCAGGGATGTCGGGTGGTATCGGTTATGTGCTGGACCCGGGCGGGCGGTTTTCTGTGCGTTGTAATCAACAACTGGTATCACTGGAACAGGTTGATGTGGATCGCCGGTACGAAAATATAGACAACCCGCTGGAAGCGGATGAGGCACGACTGAGAAAATACATCGAAAATCATTATGAGTATACCGGCAGCGAAATTGCCAGGCAGGTCCTGGATGACTGGAAAATATGTCTTCCGACTTTTACCAGGATACTGCCCCACGACTATGCGGCCGCCCTGCTGAAACTTGAACAAGACAATCAACCCGAGTACAGGAAGGCTCGACATGGGTAAGCCGACCGGGTTCATGGAGATTGAGCGACAGGAACGAAAATACGAAAAAGTTCAAAGCCGGGTTACCCATTTCAACGAGTTTGTCATCGAACTCGGTGAAAACGCACTGAGGGAGCAAGGCGCACGATGTATGGATTGTGGAATCCCGTATTGTCAGACCGGATGCCCTGTCAACAATATTATTCCGGACTGGAATGACCTGGTTTACCGGGGAGACTGGAAGCGGGCCAGTGATGTTCTGCATTCGACCAATAATTTCCCGGAATTTACCGGACGGGTCTGCCCGGCCCCCTGTGAAGCCTCGTGTACATTGAACATTGAAGATCGCCCGGTTACGATAAAAACCATCGAACTGAGTATCGTCGAACGGGCCTGGGCGGAAGGATGGATACAACCGCAGATTCCGGCCCACAGATCCGGTAAATATGTAGCCGTGATTGGTTCCGGCCCTGCCGGGCTGGCATGTGCCCAACAAATTGCCAGAGCGGGACATTCGGTTTCGCTGTACGAAAAACAGGAACGAAGCGGCGGATTGTTGCGCTACGGCATCCCGGATTTTAAACTGGACAAACTGGTGATTGACCGTCGTATGGCGCAAATGAAAACCGAGGGCGTGAAATTTCATTCGGGTATTCATGTTGGTGTCGATATTCCGGTTTCATTCCTGTTCGAGACTTTTGACGCCATCGTTTTAAGCGGGGGCGCCGAGCATCCGCGTGACCTGGAAGTAGCGGGCAGGGAATACGAGGGTATCCACTTTGCGATGGATTTCCTGAGATCAAACACACGAAGGGTGCAGGGACACACGGTTGATGACAGTCAATTTATCAGCGCCGAAGATAAGCATGTGATCGTCATTGGCGGAGGTGATACCGGGTCGGACTGTATCGGCACGTCAATAAGACAAAAGGCCAGGTCAGTCACCCAAATCGAAATACTGTCGGAGCCGCCTGAAAAGGAAAACAAGGCTTTGACCTGGCCAAACTGGCCTCACAAGCTGCGTACTTCTTCGTCCCAGGAAGAAGGATGCAATCGCATCTGGGATGTCAAGACGCATCATTTCAATGAAGATGGCAAAGGCTGCGTTTCTTCGATACAGTGTATCAAGGTGGCCTGGGACCGGGTAGACGGTCAGTGGCAGATGAGAGATGTCGAAGGCTCGGAGTTTCTGCTGAAAGCGGATCTGGTATTGCTTGCGATGGGGTTTGTTCATCCTGTTTATGAAGGACTGCTTGAGAATATGGAAATCGAACGGGACAACCGGGGCAATGTCAATGCACCGGAAAGTGGTGCAGGCGCTTATCAGACCAACATCGAAAAAGTGTTTTCAGCGGGTGACATGCGACGCGGACAATCGCTGGTGGTCTGGGCGATTCGGGAGGGGCGATGTTGCGCCCGGGCGGTCGATCAGTTTCTGCAGGGACATAGTGATCTGCCGGAATAAGTCCTGCGCACGCCACCATGTGCATCGACCGACGACTGTTCATGCCCATGAATAGCCATGAATGACCGGTTTTTGAGGGCACTGCGATGTCAGCCGGTTGACTGTACGCCGATTTGGATCATGCGTCAGGCTGGGCGCTATCTGCCGGAATATCGACAAAGCCGCGCTCGCGCCGGGGATTTTCTGACGCTATGCAAAGTACCCGCACTGGCCTGTGAAGTGACGCTGCAACCGATTCGCAGATTCAACCTGGATGCCGCCATTATTTTCTCCGACATTCTGACGATCCCGGATGCCATGGGTCTGGGTCTGACACTGAATGAAGGGGTTGGACCCAGATTCGAACGCCCGTTGAGATCCGGAAGTGAGGTCGAAAAATTGCCCGAAGTGGAGGTGGAAACACAACTGAACTACGTTATGGAAGCCATTCGGATGACTCGCAGGGAGCTCGAAGGTAAAGTCCCGTTGATTGGATTCGGGGGCAGTCCCTGGACTTTGGCCACCTACATGGTCGAGGGGGGAGGGAGCCGGGATTTCGTGCAGGTCAAGGGCATGATGCATGATCAACCGGCAACCATGCACCGGTTGCTGCAGAAGATCACCCTGGCGGTGATTGATTATCTTAAGGCGCAAGTCAGGGCGGGGGCGCAAGCAGTCATGGTGTTCGATACATGGGGAGGGGTGTTGAGTACGCCGGACTACCAGGAATTCTCACTTGATTATATGGCGCAAATCGTGTCGGCGCTGAAAACGGATCCGGCCTGTTCTGCAACCCCGGTGACCCTGTTTACTAAAGGCGGGTCGGGGTGGCTGGAGCAAATCGCACGAACCGGATGCGATGCGATCGGCCTGGACTGGACGGTCTCACTGGGTGAGGCCAGAAAAAGGACAGGAGGATCGGTTGCCCTGCAGGGCAATATGGACCCCACTGTACTCTATGCCTCCAATGACAAAGTGGAACAGGAAGCGAAGCGCGTACTGGATGATTTCGGATCAGGTGAAGGGCATATCTTCAATCTGGGCCACGGTATTCACCCCGGCATAAACCCGGAGCGCGTGCAAACGCTGGTGGAAGCGGTGCACAGGGAGAGTCAGAGATGACAAACCAAAGTGTCTGGAAATCGGCGCCAACACAAGCCATCCGCTATGCGTTAAGCCGTTGGAAGAATATCATTGGGGGGATTATTCTGCGAAAATTTCAGCGAGGACAGATAACACCGGTTCGTGATATGCGGCGCTGAGATCGCCCATAGAACGACCCAAGCGTGATTGATCAATGGTTCGAAGCTGATCCAGAGCTACTTCACCCATTTTGCTGTCATGGTTTACAGGCACTCTTGTGGGCCAGCCGCGTAAACGAGTGGTCATTGGTGCAACGATCACCGTTTTCAGTTTGTCATTCATGGGGTTAGGTGAAACAACGAGAACAGGCCGACTTCCGGCCTGTTCGCTACCTTGAGCAGGGTTCAAGTTTACTCTCCAGACACTGAAACGCCTGACCATCATTCCCACTCATGTTCATCAAGGGAGGGTTCTGGTACATTTTTCAGTAACATAGGCTCTTCATCGGCCCCTTGCCATAAAGCGGCATTGTTCCAATCTGCGCGAACATGACGCACAACGCGTTTGATTTCCAGTTCAATAACATCACCGGCTTTGGCGCTGATGGTCTTCAATTCGCTGGCGGGTATGGTGAGTCCAACACTATTGCCGACTGGTCGCAGTTTCGCTTGCATAATGATCACCCTTTTGGGTGGTGATTATATTGTTATAACATTCTAGCGTTATTTGCTCGTGAGATCAAACAGTTTTCTAACAGCAGCCTGCAAGTGGTTCGAGAGAAAATTGAATCAGTCGGCCCCGAAAATGCCGAATCATGCTCATAACTATCTGACCAGAATGGATATGTTTTGCCTGGAGCACCCTTCCTGATATTGACCCCAGGAATGACCCGGAGCGCGTGCAAACGCTGGTGGAAGCGGTGCACAGGGAGAGTCAGAGATGACTCAGAAGACTGTGGATTACGACACGGATCAAGTCAGGGAAATCACGTTTTTCATGGTTTCCATGGCCCGCTTTTCTATCTGTCGGATTCTTTCTGCCGATACCCCGTACTCATCTGCAAGATCATGCAGGGTGGTTTTGTCATCACTCAACCATCGACGGGTAACGATGTCCTTGCTCCGCTCATCCAGTCCCTCAAGAGCAGCACCGAGTTGTTGCTGCTGTTGTTGCTTGTATTCGCTGTTTCCAAATACAACCTCGGGGTCATAACGACAGTCTCCGAGATACTGGGAAGGCGCCAGAAAGGCCCCATCATCATCCTGGTCTGCATAAGCATCAAATGCGACATCCGTGCTACTTAATCTCGATTCCATTTCCCGAACGGTACTGGTGTCGACATCCAGATTATCAGCAAGGTTGGTCACGTCTGCATCATTCATCCATCCCCATTTGGTGCGGGACTTTCTCAGGTTGAAGAATAGCTTGCGCTGTGCCTTGGTGGTGGCAACCTTGACCATGCGCCAGTTGCGCAGTACGTAATCGTATATTTCTGCCCGTATCCAGTGCACCGCATATGATACAAGTCGAACTTCACGGGTCGGGTCGAAGTGTTTGACAGCTTTCATCAATCCGATGCTTCCTTCCTGAATCAGGTCGGGTAGCGGCAAGCCATAGCCCATAAAACCCCGTGCCACCTTGACCACATGTCGAAGATGAGATAATACCAGTTCGCGTGCGGCTTCGAGGTCACCGTCATCACGATAACGAACTGCCAGGTCGTACTCTTGTTCTGCAGTCAGAATTGGAGCTGCGTTGACAACCCGCATATAGGCAACCAGACTGCCACTGGCAGAAAGTTGCATCGGAATGGGTAAACTTTGGGTCATTGATCTGTGTAATCAGGTTTTGGTTATCAATTTTAGCACTCAATTGAATAGAGTGCTAATAATTTTGAAAGTTCCGCAGAATGATTCATTTATCCACGCCCTTAACCTGATTCCCCTTCAACCCATGCCCTGATTTTCAACTCCGCTTCCTTTGCGACCCGGTCCCGGGAATCGCTCGGGACCAGCAATTCAAAAACCATGACTCGAACCCGTATCCTGCCCAGACAGACAGTCCGCCATACGCTCTGCAGGAACGTCAGGTTTCTCTCATAACTGACTCCGGTCTCTCGATTACCGTATTTGTCTGAATAGCGCAGGGCGACAGGTTGCACGCGGACATTGCTGTCAATCGCAGATTGCACCAGCCTTGGATAAAATCGATTAACGGTGTATCCATCTGTGGTTATGCCTTCAGGAAAGATCAGGACTGACTGGTTTTTTGATAATGACTCCGAAAGTCTGCCGATCGCAACCTTTGCTCCCTTGCCTCTATCGATGAACAATGTTCCCGCTGTTTTTATAATGAAGCCCAATACCGGCCAGCCTGCTATTTCACCTTTTGCCAGGAAGACAACCGGCAGTTCTGACCCGACCACCGAAATATCCAGCCAGGAAACATGATTGGACACCACCAATGCCCCAGGAACATGAGCGGCTCCGCTGAATTCACATTGAACACCCGCAACCCGGGTGACACATTTGTGCCAGAACCGTATAATCCTCGTATATGACCTGGATGTAAGAAAAACCGACAGGACGCTACAGGCTAACCCCGCAAGAACCAGCAGGCAAAGTAAAATTATTTTGACTATGCCAGCAATTCTGTTCACATCAAAGTATATACCGTGACAGATCCTGGTCGTCTGCAAGGTCTTGCAGATGCCGCTCAACATAATCAACATCGACACAGACAGTTTGACCGGATCTGTCGGCAGCTTCGAATGAAACGGTTTCCAGCAAGCGTTCCATAACGGTATGCAGCCTGCGCGCACCAATATTTTCAGTTTGTTCGTTCACCTGCCAGGCGATCTCGGCAATTCGCTGAATACCCTGTTTGGTGAACTCGATTTTCAAACCTTCGGTTTCCATTAACGCCTGGTATTGTTCTGTCAATGAGGCATCAGGCTCAGTCAGTATTCGAACAAAATCATCACTGTTCAGCGCCTGCAATTCGACACGAATCGGAAGTCGGCCCTGCAATTCGGGAATAAGGTCCGATGGCCTGGTCAATTGAAACGCACCGGATGCAATAAACAGGATATGATCCGTTTTTACCATACCGTATTTCGTCGACACAGTCGAACCTTCGACCAAAGGCAGCAGGTCCCGCTGTACGCCTTCCCTGGAAGCATCCACTCCACTTTGTGTTGCACTGGAACGGTTGACAATTTTATCGATCTCATCCAGGAAAACGATTCCATTCTGCTCGACCTTGTCCAGCGCATGCAGCCTGACCTCTTCTTCGTTGATCAGTTTTCCCACTTCTTCTTCGGTCAGCAGTCTCAACGCTTCCGCTACGGATACTTTCCGGGTGCTTTTTTTCTGCCCCCCCATATTCTGAAACAACCCCTGAAGTTGATGGGTCATTTCTTCCATCCCCGGGGGCGCCATGATTTCCACGCCAATGGAGGAGTTGCTGACCTCGATTTCTATTTCCTTGTCATTCAGTTTTCCCTCGCGAAGCAACTTTCTGAATTTCTGGCGAGCAGCGCTGTCGTCATTAACAGGTTCTCCGCGGGCAGGGGGTAACAACGTATCCAGAACAATTTCCTCGGCCATGTCCTCGGACTTGGTCTTGACTTTTTCCATTGCCTGTTCCCGGGTCATTTTCAGGGACATATCCATCAGATCCCGGATAATCGAATCAACCTCTCTGCCGACATACCCCACTTCAGTGAATTTGGTCGCTTCGACTTTTATAAATGGCGCTTTGGCAAGTTTGGCCAATCGTCGGGCGATTTCAGTTTTACCTACCCCGGTGGGTCCGATCATCAGGATATTCTTGGGTGTGATTTCTCCACGCAGCTCTGGATTGACCTGCATTCTTCTCCAGCGATTTCGCAGTGCAATCGCTACCGAACGCTTTGCAGCATTTTGAGCAATGATATGCTTGTCCAGCTCTTCGACAATTTCTCTGGGGGTCATTTCAGTCATGGCAGATTCTGTGGTGGAACGTATAATTAAAAATCGAGGGTTTCAATCGTCAAGTGGTCATTGGTATATATACAGATCCGCCCCGCAATCCCAAGGCTTTTCTCAACGACCTCCGTGGCAGACAAATGCGAGTTTTCGATCAATGCGAGTGCCGCCGCCTTGGCGAAATCACCGCCGGATCCGATCGCCATTACTCCCTTCTCGGGCTCAATGACATCTCCATTTCCAGAAATTATAAGCGATGCTTCACTGTTCGCTACTGCCAACAAGGCTTCCAGTCTTCGCAACATACGGTCAGTTCGCCAGTCCTTGGCCAACTCTACCGCAGCACGAACCAGTTGACCCTGATGCTTTTCCAGCTTTCCTTCAAAGCGTTCGAACAGGGTAAATGCATCCGCAGTTCCACCCGCAAACCCT
The DNA here is from genome assembly GCA_963663315.1 of Arenicellales bacterium. Lineage (GTDB taxonomy): Bacteria > Pseudomonadota > Gammaproteobacteria > Arenicellales > Poriferihabitantaceae. The sequence continues at coordinate 2,470,423 of OY760176.1, forward strand.
GCAAGCACCTGTTTGTTATACAGGCGCCGTACCTTGCACGCATTGCTTTTCATCATTGTGTTGCCGCTCGAAACCTGGCCGTCACCGCCGATTACTACCTGATTACTGGTTCTGACAGATAGTATTGTTGTGCCTCTGAACTGTTTCATTTGATCATTTCCTAATAAATCATTCGTGAACAAACGGGAATCTCGCGAAAGAGACGGGTATTTTACTTGACCAGTCTCAAATGAGAGGACGAATCCGGTTTTCCATCTGACTTGCCCTCATCGGCCGGGTGTTTTTTCAAACCACGATTGCCCCCCTGGGGCGGGGGCGTGTCATTATCCTCGAATACGATTCCCACACCATTTTCCCTGGCATAGATCGCCATTACTGCAAATACGGGCACACAAACCTCAAACGGCTTTCCGGAAAAACGGGCCGAACACATCAGGAACTCATTACCAAGCTCAAGTTCCTTCACCGATTGTGGATTAATATTCAATACGATTTGATCGTCCTTGACATATTCCAATGGTACGACAACATCTTCGATTTCGGTGTTCACCCGAACCTGCGGTGTCAGTCCGTTGTCAATCGTCCACTCGTAAATCGCACGAATCAGATAGGGCCTGGTGGAACCGGGCAGAACTGACCGGCGATTACCCGAACCACCGCTTTTACTTTTATCTGAAGTTCCCATCAGGGTTGATTCAGGTAACCTTGCGCAAATTCGATTCGTAGTCGCTGAGGCTTTCCTTGAATGCGGGTCGTTCGAAAAGCGATTCTCCGTACTCAATCAGCGGTGCGGCTTGTTTTGGCAAGATCACACCCAGAGCGGGAATGCGCCACAGCAAAGGCGCAAAATAAGCGTCGATCAAAGTGTAGTCTGCGCCCAGAAAAAAGGGTTTGTCAACAAAAATTGGAGATAGCGAAATCAGACCATCGTACAAACCTCTTTTCAGGGCAGCAGGGGGTTCAAGCGCGGAGGTTTCACCCAGGGCATAAATCGGTTTCAACCAGTCACGCGTCAGGCGCCAGACCATAAGGCGGGTTTTAGCCCGCATAATGGGGTCGACCGGCATCAGGGGAGGATGGGGAAATCGTTCGTCGAGGTACTCGACGATGACTCCCATACCGTAGAGCGCCACATCGCGATCAATCAGGGTAGGCGTTTCACCATAGGGATTGTGCTGCCCTATTTTGTCGGGGTCATCATCCGGCGAAATATACTCGACCGCACAGTCGATGTCCTTTTCGACCAGAACGATGCGGCAACAATGGCTGAAAACGTCAAATTGGCTCGACAGCAATGTCATCGCAGGGTGCCGGTCCACATGCAAACCCTTACTTATCATGAAATCAGCATAGTTCGGTGCGACCTAGTGCACATCCCGCCAGTATTCCTTTTTCAATAAAAATGCAAGTGTACCCAGTACAGCCAAAAACAGCATAACCCATATACCATACCCGATTCGAACCATGCGGACAGGTTCTGCCATGTAATACAGGAAATTGGTTAGATCACGCATTGCGTGATCATACTCTTCAACACTCATTTTTCCCGGACGAACCAGTTCCAGGCCAATCACTTCACGTTGATTGCCATGACTGTCGGTCTCGATTGTTTTGTTGGCATGCTGTATCCCCTGCAACTCGAACAACACATGGGGCATGGCAACATTCGGAAACACCAGGTTATTCCAGCCGCTGGCAGTGGATTCATCGGTGTAAAAAGTACGAAGGTATGTGAAAATCCAGTCCGGGTTTCTCAGCTTGCCGATCAGGGATAAATCCGGGGGTGCAACGCCAAACCATTCCTCGCCCTGTTTTTCGGTCATGGTCGTGGTCATACTGTCGGCAATATTGCCACCTGTGAAAATCATTTGAGACTCAACCAGATCTTCAGGAATCTCCAGGTCCGCAGCCATCCGGTTGTAGCGCATATACTTCGCGCTGTGACAGGACATGCAGTAGTTCACAAACAGTTTGGCCCCGTTTTGTAACGAGACCTTGTCCCGTAATGACACCTCGACACTGTCCAGGATGTTACCTTCGCCACTGGCTGCAAATCCCACAGGCGAGCTGATCGCCAAAGCCAGAATCAGAATCAGTTTTTTCATCAGCTAATCCTCTCTGGAACAGGTTTGACTTTTTCCGGGCTTATGAAAGCCGGTCGGATACCCAGTATGAAGAGCATCGCAACGGACAGAATCGTGTAAATCAGTTTCAGGTTTGTACCCGGTCCTGAACTCCAGCCAAACCACCAGTAGTAGATCGTGCCAATTAACACGACTACAGTTATCCAGAACAGAATTTTCCCGATCATTGTCAGCCCCTGGTCGGCAGCGCTGAAACTCGGGAACAACAAGAAATACGAGAAATAGGTCAATGTGAAAAACTGGGCCATTATGGTCAGGTCAGTGGTCGGCGCCTTGGTTCCCAACCATCCCAGAACAAGAAAAGTAGTCACAAAAAGCGCCAATGAAAACTTGGTTGTCCAACCTTTGTATCGTATAGACTTGACCGGACTTTTATCCAGCCATGGCAAGAAGAAGAAAACGCCAACGGAAGCAAACATCACCAGCACCCCCCAGACCTGGGTGCCCGCAAAACTGGGTACCGCCCGCAGGATCGCGTAGTAAGGCGTGAAATACCACACCGGTGCAATATGATCAGGGGTTTTCAGTGGATTGGCCGGTTCATAATTGGGTTGCTCAAGGAAATATCCTCCCATTTCCGGAAAGAAAAACACAACGGCGAAGAAGAATGCCATAAATACAACCGTACCCAGAATATCCTTGACTGTGTAGTAAGGGTGAAAGGGAATACCGTCAGCGGGCGCATCCTTGTTCCACTTGTTACCTTTCGGGCCTTTCTTGATCTCTATGCCATCCGGGTTGTTTGACCCGACTTTATGTAATGCAACGATATGCAGAAACACCAACCCGACCAGAATGAACGGAATCAGATAATGAAACGCATAGAAACGATTCAGGGTGATATCTGAAATCACGTAATCGCCTCGAATCCACTCCGACAACGCACCGCCGACTATGGGCAGGGTCTCGAACAGATTAACAATAACCTGTGCACCCCAGAAAGACATCTGACCCCAGGGCAGCAAATAGCCAAAAAACGCGGTAGCCATCATGGCGAGATAAATGACCATACCGAAAATCCAGATCAGTTCCCTGGGATTTCGATAAGAGCCGTACAGCAGTCCGCGAAACATATGCAGGTAGATTACGATAAAGAACATCGACGAACCTGTGGAATGCATGTAGCGAACAAACCAGCCACCCCACACGTCGCGCATGATGTATTCGACAGAATCGAAGGCCAGTCTGGCATCAGGCTTATAGTTCATCGCCAGCAACACTCCCGTCACGATCTGCAGGGCCAGCACCATCAGAGCCAGACTGCCGAAGTAATACCAGAAATTGAAATTCTTTGGTGCGTAATATTCGGTCAGGTGCTCTTTCATCACCCTGGTTGCCGGGAATCGATCATCCAGCCAGTTCATGAAATTCATCAGGACACCTCCCCGTCTTCACCGATCAACAACAGATCATCGGACAGATATTGATAGGGAGGCACCACCAGATTGGTCGGTGCAGGCACACCACTGAAAACCCGGCCCGCCAGATCGAATTTGGAACCATGGCAGGCGCAAAAAAATCCGCCTTTCCAATCATCATCAAATGTGACCGCGCCAATTCCAGGCTGATATTTTGGTGAACATCCCAGATGAGTGCAGATTCCGACCAGAACAAGAATATCGTCCTTGATCGACCGATACGGATTACGTGCATATTCCGGTTGTTGATCCCGGTTGGAATCCGGGTCAGCCAGACGGTCGTTCACGCTCGGCAACAGGTTCAGAACCTCGGGCGAGCGCTTGATTATCCAGACAGGTTTTCCACGCCATTCAACCGTGATCTGCTGACCTGATTCAATTTTACTGATATCCACCTCTACCGGAGCGCCCGCTGCTTTCGCCCTTTCGCTCGGCGCCATACTGCCGGCAAACGGAATCGCTAATCCTGCTGTGCCCGCCAGGCCCACACCTGTGGTTGCAATAGTCAACAAGCGTCGCCGCTTGTTATCCACATGGTCGCCAGTCATGTTCAAACCTCTGAATTAAGGTAAATTGTTTGATTTTCCCTGAGTACCCTGTTCAACCCATGAATTCCAGAATTGACTTGTACCCGGACTTAAAAAACGCCAGATTATACCAGAACCTGACATGATTCTAAAATTAATGCTTATTCACTCTTCCAGCAACTGCTTGACCGAATCGGGTAGCTGTTTTCTGGACCTGGCGCCGAGCTTGCTGAGCTTGTCGATGCGACTTACGATACTGCCCCTGGAACCGGTATGCAACCGGTCGCGCGCCTCGTCATAGCTTTTCTGCACGGCATTGATTCTTTTGCCGAGGTCATCCAGCGATTCGACAAGCAGTGCAAACTGGTCATACAGACCTCCGGCACTGTCAGCGATCTGTTGCGCATAGCGGTTTTGTTTTTCATTGCGCCAGATGTTCGCGACGGTTCTGAGTGTTGGCATCAGTGTGGTGGTCGATACCATCACTATACCCTTGTTCCAGGCCTGCTGGAATAGCCCCGGTTCTTTTTGCAGGGCAAGCATCCAGGCGGGCTCTATCGGTATGAACATAAAGACAAAATCCAGACTGTGAACGTTATCGAGACTTTGGTAGGATTTTGCGGCAAGGCTGGTGACATGCGATTTGATCGATACCATGTGATCTTTCAGCGCCTGTGCCTGCGTTGCTTCCGTGTCGGCATTGTAAAAAGCATCCCAGGCTTTGAGGGATACCTTTGAGTCCACCACGATATCCTTCTTGTCGGGCAGGTGAATAACCACGTCGGGCTGTTTGAGCCTGCCGTCTTCGTCACGATAGCTGGCCTGGGTTTCATACTCCCTGCCTTTTTCAAGACCGGATTCTTCCAGCAGCCGTTCCAGCACCATCTCACCCCAGTTACCCTGAGACTTGCTTTCGCCCTTGAGTGCATTGGCAAGCTGTACCGCATCCTGACCAATCTGCCGGGCCTGCTTTTGCAACTCGATGATCTGGCCCTGCAGACGGTTGCGGTCTTTCAGGTCTTCCTGATGGGTTTCATTGACCCGTTTGCGGAAGGATTCGATCTCCTGTTTCAGCGGTTCGAGGCTGGAGTCAAGTGTTCGTTTGCTTTCCCGGTCAAACTTTTTACGGCTTTCTTCGAACACCCTGTTCGACAAAACTTCAAAGTCCTTTTGCAGTTGTTCGCGAGACCGCGCGATCTCCTGATTGAGTTCCTGGTAATACCTGAGTTGCTCTCCGGAGCGCATTTCGGCGACTTGAACCTTTAGTTCTGTCTCGCGCAGCCTGTCTTGAACCGCATTCAGTTCGGCCTTGCGACGCATCCCGGTAACTCCGCAGACAACAAGCAATATCAGTAGTACTCCGACTGCTGCCAGTAGCAAATTCAGGCTCATTTCCATCGGTCAACCGGCTTCCTGGAACAGTGGTTAGCCGACAAATTGACCGCTCCTTCGTCGACGCACCGGAGTCCGTGAAATTCTGGCTGTTGTGCGGTACACTGTTGTATTCATCAGGCCATTATCTTTGTGTTCAGACCCTGATTGTCAGATTCTGTTAAATGAACAACAATCATGCCACGGGATGCGATCCTGTTCAATTTGTAATCATTAAGATTCGTACCAATGAGGAGTTAATTTCATGACACGACAGGTGACATGCACAAAACTCGGAAAGGAAGCCGAAGGGCTGAAACACCCGCCCTGGCCTGGAGAGTTGGGTCAGAAAATATTCGATCAGATATCGAAGGAAGCCTGGCAGGACTGGTTGAGGCAACAAACCATACTGATCAACGAATACAAACTCAATCCGCTGGATGCCAAACATAAAAAGTATCTTGCCAGCCAGATGGAAGCCTATCTGTTTGGTGATGGCATCGTATTGCCTGACGCATGGATAGCGCAATCAAAGAACCAGTCATGAGATTCATATCAGTGATTTTTCTGCTGACTCTGGCCGCCCCGGCGATGGCAGGTAAAAATCAGGGCATTGAAGCCCCGGCCCATGTTGTCCTCAATGCGATACCGGTTTGCTATGATTTTGGCTGCAAAAACAGCGCCGTGGTCGATTTGCCTGTGGTCGAATGGCGGGAAGTCGAAGGCTGGTTCAGTCCGGGGGCACAAACTCCCGAACAGGAACGCCAGCAGATAAAACACGCCATAGGATGGATGGAAGTCCTGATAGGACGCCATACTCCGACCCACAAGGATCTGGCCTTTAATCTGCCGGTCGGACAGGAAGAACTTACTGGCCTGTTTCCGGGTCAGCAGGATTGCATTGATGAGGCGGTGAATACCACCACCTACCTGCGTCTGATGGAGCAAAAAGGATTGTTGCGACACCATACTGTCATCAAGCAGGCTTACCGCAAGGCCCTCCTGGATCAACACTGGGCAGGGCAGATCAGGGAATTCGCTTCCGGAAACCAGTATGTGGTGGATTCCTGGTTTCAACCAAACGGCTATCTGCCGGTTATTCAAAACAGTCCGGACTGGAATAATATTACTCCTCTGAGCGCGCTGGTGGACAACTCGCGAAGAATCGGAGATGAAAATCCGGATGCGGAACAGGATGACCTGGCGGTGAAGAAAGACCGTTGCGGTCTCAGTTGTCAGGGTGACAACAGTAAGACAGAAATTCAGGGCAGGATGTAGCTGTGGGCAATGTGGTCGTCGGCATGTCAGGTGGCGTTGACTCTTCAGTGGCTGCCGCGAAGTTGCTTGAAGACGGCCATCTGGTTACCGGCCTTTTCATGAAAAACTGGGAAGAGGATGATAATCAGGAGTATTGTGCGGCCACAGAGGATCTGGCAGATGCACAGGCCGTGTGTGAAACGCTGGGAATCGAACTGAAAACCGTCAATTTTTCCCATGAATACTGGAATCGCGTGTTTCAGATCTTCCTGGATGAATATCGAAATGGACGGACCCCGAATCCGGATATCGTCTGCAACAAGGAAATCAAATTCAAGGAGTTTCTTCAATGGGCGATGCATCTGGGTGCGGAATTTATCGCTACCGGCCATTACGCCCGCCTGATAAAACAGGACAATGTCTGGTTGCTCAGAAAAGGTCGCGATGTGGAAAAGGATCAGAGCTATTTTTTGCATACACTTGATCAGCAGGCATTGCGTCATGCGAATTTCCCGATCGGTGAGATGCACAAGGGAGCCGTCAGGGAGATGGCAAAAAAACTGGGCCTGCCTGTCCATGACAAGAAAGACAGCACCGGAATCTGTTTTATTGGCGAACGTCGATTTGCAGATTTTCTTGAGCGGTATTTACCCTCCCGTCCGGGACCGATAGAAACACTTGCAGGCGATGTTATTGGTCGTCACAGGGGAGCCTGTTTCTATACTATCGGACAACGCCATGGGCTTGGAATTGGCGGAGAGGGCGAACCCTGGTATGTGGTCGATAAGGATGTCAATCGCAACGTTGTTACTGTTGTGCAGGGTCGCAATCACCAGGCGCTGACTCAAAAAGCGGTGCTTGCCGAACAACTGCACTGGGTGGCAGGCTCTCCACCTGCCTTGCCGCTTGTGTGCAGCGCCAAAATCCGCTATCGACAGGATGACCGGCAGTGTGTAATTTGTGTGCCAGGGGCCACCTGCACGCGGGTCGAATTCGACCAACCACAATGGGCGGTCACGCCCGGCCAGTCGATTGTGTTCTACCAGGATGATGTTTGTATCGGCGGCGGCATTATCAGGGCAGCCCAGTACATGAAGGAAGAAGAACGTGAAGATAAACGCGTCTTTGCAGCCCGTAATGACAGGTTATCCGCCGTGGTTGCCAACAAATCAGGTTTCTGATTCATTAAATTTTCCAGACTCGTGACTCCCTATTCAATAAATTCTCCAACAGACTGGGCGCTGGAACTGAATGCCCTGTCCGCAATCTCACCGCTGGACGGTCGTTATCACGCCAAAACCGCTCCCTTGCGTTTTCACTTCAGCGAATTCGGACTGATCCGTGCCAGAGTGGAGGTCGAAGTAAAATGGTTGCTGCACCTTTCCAATCAGCATGCGCTCCCTGAAGTTCCGGGGTTTTCCGCGAGCAGCGTTGCCACCCTGCAATCAATTATTGAAAACTTCGACTTAGAGCACGCGATGCGTGTCAAGCAAATCGAGCGCATCACCAATCACGATGTCAAGGCGGTGGAATATTTTCTGAAGGAAAAAATCAAGGGTAGTCCCGAGATCGAAAAAGTCAGTGAATTCATTCATTTTGCCTGCACCTCCGAGGATATAAACAATTTGGCGCATGGCCTGATGCTGCAGGGCGCGCGCGACAAGGTACTGATTCCAGCGCTCGACAGGCTGATCGATTGCCTGAAACGAATGGTGCAACGTCATGCCGACCAGCCTATGCTGGCCCGAACCCACGGTCAACCGGCCAGCCCAACCACGGTTGGCAAGGAATTTGCGAATGTGGTTGATCGGCTGCAAAGAGGCAGGAACCAGCTTTCGATGCAAAGGTTCTACGGCAAGCTGAATGGCGGAGTGGGTAACTTCAATGCCCACTTGTCCGCGTATCCTGAGGCAGACTGGCCGACGATTTCAAAAGACTTTGTCAGCGGCCTTGGCCTGACCTGGCAGGAGTATACCACGCAGATAGAACCCCATGATTACATTGCAGAGTTCTGCCATATCCTGGCCAGGATCAATACCATTATTCTCGATCTTGACAGGGATATCTGGGGCTATGTCGCCCTCGGATACTTCAAGCAAAAAGTCATAGAAACCGAAGTCGGCTCAAGCACGATGCCGCACAAGGTGAACCCGATAGACTTTGAAAATTCAGAAGGAAATCTTGGGTTGGCCAATGCGGTACTCGGTCATCTGGCGGAAAAGCTGCCGGTCAGCCGGTGGCAACGGGACCTGACCGATTCGACCGTACTACGCAACCTTGGGGTCGGCGCGGGCTACACACTGATTGCAATAGAATCGACCCTGAAGGGCCTGGATAAACTCGATTTGAATCAGGCCGCACTGGATAACGACCTTGATCAAAGCTGGGAGGTTCTGGCGGAGCCGATTCAGACCGTGATGCGCCGTTACGGTGTCGCTGAACCCTATGAAAAGCTGAAGCGGCTTACCCGGGGCAAACAAGGCATCACCCAGGCATCGCTGCATCAATTCATCCATGACCTGGATATTCCAGCAGACGCGAAACAATCCCTGCTCGAGCTGACACCGCAAAAATACATCGGCATGGCTGCCGAGGCTGCTCGAAAAATTTGTCGAGACCTTGACTGATCCGATTCGACTATCGAAAGTAATGGCACAGCGAGGGCTGTGCTCAAGGCGTGAAGCAGACCGTTTTATTGAACAGGGACAGGTTCGGGTCGATGGCCGGATTGTCTCCAGGCTGGGCATCAAAATCCGACCTGATCAGACCGTTTCCCTGGACCGGCAGGCGATCCTGGCACAGTCAAGGCAAGTCACGGTGCTGCTTAACAAACCACCGGGGTATGTGTCGGGGCTGCCTGAAAAAGGGTATCCTTCCGCCGTCAGGTTGATCACCGGAAATAATGCTCAGATACCGGGGCGCCGGGCGCCGGACCGGCATGGACTGGCGCCTGCCGGCAGATTGGATATCGATTCCACGGGGCTGATCGTATTTACCCGGGATGGTCGGATCGCCCGTTGCCTGATTGCTCCAGACAGTACGATAGAAAAAGAATATCATGTGCGGATAGAGGGTAATATTACCCGCGCAAAATTGAAACTGCTCAGTCACGGTCTGTCCCTGGATGGCAGGGCATTGAAGCCTGCGATTGTAGTGCAACGCCACGATCTTGAGCTTGGCATCATCCTGACCGAAGGTAGAAAAAGGCAGATTCGCCGTATGTGTGAGCTGGTTGATCTCAGGGTATCTGGATTGACCCGGGTCAGAATAGGTCGAATCCCGCTGGGTAATCTTCAGCGCGGGAAATGGCGACTGCTCAATCCCGCAGAAACATTCACTGTCTGATCGAGAACCGACGCTGACCTGATGTATTCACTGGCTAGAGCGATTCTTTTCAAATTCGAAGCCGAAACGAGCCACCATCTGGCCATGACGGGACTTGCCTTTGCATCGAGATCGAAGATTCTGTCCAGCATGATAGCCACAATGATGGGGGTTGGAAGACAGCTCAAGACCCGGCGCCGTCCGATAGAGGTCATGGGAATCGAATTTCCCAACCCGGTGGGTCTGGCTGCGGGTCTTGACAAGGACGCTGTCGCCTGTAGCGCACTTCATCAACTGGGGTTCGGATGGATTGAACTCGGTACGGTGACACCCTTGCCACAGCCAGGCAAGCCGAAGCCAAGGATGTTCCGGTTACCCGAACATTGCGCAATGATCAATCGACTGGGGTTCAACAGCTCAGGGCTTGACCGGTTTATTCACAACATCAAAAAAGCGGATCCAGCCATTATCAAGGGTATCAATATTGGCAAAAACGCCGCCACCCCGATCAGTGACGCGGTCAATGATTATATCCAGGGATTGCACCAGGTTCATGCTTACGCGGATTATGTGGCCATCAATATTTCATCGCCGAATACGCAAAACCTGAGAGACCTTCAACACGACGTAATGCTGGACACGCTGCTGCACAGCCTGAATCACACACGCCAGCAATTATCGGACAGTTCCGGCAAAAGAATTCCTTTGGTGCTGAAAATATCCCCGGATGTGACCGAATCCGAGGTCGATGCCATCGCCGCACTATTGAGAAAACATCAGATTGACGGGGTTTGCGCAACCAATACGACGGTTTCCAGAGAACAGATTGAATCGCATCCCCTTGCAAGCGAAACGGGAGGCTTGAGTGGCATGCCTCTGCAAACCCTGTCAACCGGAATCATTTCCTCATTGTACAAAAACCTGCAGGGAGAAATCCCGATCATCGGGGTGGGCGGGATTCACAATGCGGAGTCGGCACAGGAGAAACTGGATGCGGGCGCCAGCCTGGTCCAGCTTTATACCGGATTTATATATCGGGGACCGAAACTGATCAGCGAAATTCTCGATCAGTGCGAGTTTTGAAGTTCAGGTATATCGTCCCCGCACCCACACCCATATCCGGCGTTCGCGTATGACCTCCTTGATTTGCGCCATGCGCCTGATTCATGACCAGATTGCATGACCAAAAATCTGAATGTAGCCCTCGACGATCATCCTGACCGCAACATACAGGATAATTACCAGTCCCAGGTAGCCGATCCATCTGTGTTTTTGCAGTATATCTGCGATCAATGCCGCAGCTATGGTCATGAATACGACCGAAAGCGTCAGGCCGAAAACCAATATTCCGCTATGACCATCCGCAACCCCGGCAACAGCGAGGACATTATCGAGTGACATGGAAACATCTGCCATGACAATCTGAAAAACAGCCGAGCGCAACGGCGGATTTTGTTCTTCATCCGGGGCAGTATCGGATGGCGTTTCGTGAGGATGCCGCAGGTCCTGCCATAATTTCCAGCAGATCCAGAGCAGCAGGAGGCCCCCTATCAGCAACAATCCCTTTATGGCCAGTAACTGAACAGTAATCAGGGCAAAGGCAATTCTGAGTATGACCGCAACACCCACCCCATACAGAATCACTTTCCGGCGATAGTCCTTGCTGAATTTTGCGGCAACAAGTCCGATAATGATCGCGTTATCACCCGCCAACACCAGATCTACAAATATGATCTGGACGAGCTTCACAAACTGTTCTGCAAAATCCAATGGCATTACCTCAGAAAAGGAATCCTTTTAACTTCTGTTGTTAAGGAAAGCAAGGCAAACCGGCAAGCCCGGACTTTTTCGGGACATCCTGGCGGAACCCGATATGGTATCCTCGGATCATGAACAAGAATATTTCTCTGTTGTTTGTTTGCCTGGCCCTGATCATGGCCACGTCATCCCTGAACATGACGACTTCAGCGCTGGTCGGTCTGTCGATAGCTCCTGCCAGGAATCTGGCCACACTACCGCTGGGAATAAGCTTCCTCACCATCATGGTAGTGATGATTCCGATCTCGTTGCTGATGCAAAGATACGGCAGGCGGGCGGGCTTTGCTGCGGGTGGGCTGAGTACCATTGCCGGTGGCCTGCTGGCGGCAATGGCAATTTATCTGGGAAACTTCGAGTTGTTCTGTTTGTCTGCGGTCTTTCAGGGAGTGGCGATGTCAACCGCGCAGTTTTACCGATACGCTGCCGTCGAGGTGGCAACGGATTCCTATAAAAGCAGGGCGATCTCATGGGTGCTGGTGGGGGGGCTGGTAGCCGCTTTCCTGGGCCCGTCGATAGCGAGGTATACCAGGGACATTCTGCCTGATGCCTTGTTTGCCCTCTCTTATGGCTCCTTTGCAGTTCTCGGACTGGGTGTCCTGATCTGTCTGGTATTTCTGAAAATACCCGCACCGGACATAACTGAAGTGAGGGAAAAAGCGAGGCCACTGATCCGTATTCTGTTGCTGCCCACATTCATCGTTGCAGCGCTCTGCGCCATGATTGCCTATGGAACAATGAACCTGTTGATGACCTCGACACCGCTGGCAATGGATCACCGTGATTTCAGTTTCGATCAGACTGCAACGGTCATTCAATGGCATATCGTCGGTATGTTTGCGCCTTCATTCTTCACCGGTCACCTGATCCATCGATTCGGCGTCCTCCCGGTGATGGCTGCAGGCGTGCTGATGCTGTTTATATGTACAACCCTAAGCCTGACAGGTGATGGCTATACTCATTTTATGATCAGTCTGATTGCCCTTGGTATCGGCTGGAATTTCCTCTTTATCGGCGGCACCACCTTGATCACTGAAGTACACCGGCCGTCGGAGAAAGGTCTGGTTCAGGGGGTAAATGACTTTCTTGTGTTCAGTGGGGTCGCATCCACCGCCCTGATTTCCGGATATCTGCATCATCATTTCGGCTGGCAGAATATGAATTATGGAGTCATGCCGGTATTGCTGCTCGCCGCAGTTTCGATTGCGGTACTTGGTGTCATGCGTGCCATGCGTGCCAGATCATCGTTTATCAGGAGTGACAATCAAACGGCTGCGGGAAAATAGATCGTGCCAGGCGAGTTTTTCGGGATGAAAGATCGACGAGACAAACCCTGTGCCGACGATCATCCAGGAGAATGACGCGGCAATAAAACGCAGCCATGCTGTTTTCCAGGTCACTGCCTGAGATTCATCCGGGGATTGATCGGTAGCCATCGGCGTTAATTTTATCCTCCATGCGCGCATACCCAGAGTCTGTCCACCATGGCGCCAGAACCAGCCGAAGAACATGAAACAGATTGCAAGCAGATACCCAAGTCGAACAGCCCTCCCCAATATCGGGTTCAGCGACTCTGGAATCAACGGAACAGGCTGCCATGCAATAAACACAAGGCAACACAATAAAACAGTGTCGTAAAAAATGGCCAGCAGCCTGCGCCACAACGGACAGGGACTGAAACGGTCAGGGGTTGGCGTATCCGGTTGCACGGAATTATCAATAACTGACACGCACTTTCCCGACCAGTATTGACAACGCAAACAGGATGGCTGCTGCAACCACGATTGAAGGGCCCGCCGGGCTGTCGAGAAGCAGTGATACACCGAGTCCGAGGACAACCGAGAGGCAGCCAAACAGGCTTGCCAGACAGGCCATCTGTTCCGGAGAGTTCGAGAATTTTCTGGCGCATGCTGCCGGTATGATGAGCATAGACACGATCAGTAATACACCAACAACCTGCATCGAGAGCGCGACTACAAAACTGAGCAGGACCAGAAAAGTCAGCCGGATTTTCCTTTCCTTGACACCATCGATCAAGGCCAGGTCCGGCTGTATTATCAAGGAAAGCAACGAACGCCAGATCATCCCGAGCAAACCAATGACCATGATTCCGCCTCCGTATATCCAGAAAACATCCCACCAGCTAACCGAAAGAATATCCCCGAAAAGATAAGCCATCAAATCCATTCGCACTGAAGGTATCAGGCTGAGAACGACAATGCCGAGGGCCAGCGTCGTGTGAGCCAGAATCCCCAGTGTGGTATCAGACGTCAGATTCTTGAATCGGTCCATGTATAACAACAAAAATGACAGTGTGACACACACCACCAGGATGGATAAATAGAGGCTGAGATTCATATACAATCCGAGCACGACACCCAACAGCGCACCATGGGACAGGGCAGCGCCAAAATAGACCATGCGTTGCCATATCATCAGACAACCCAGCGGTCCGCATAGAACAGCGATTCCAAGGCCGCCTGTCAGTGCCCTGATCAGAAATTCATCCATCGTCAGGTTTTGATGTTATCGGTGGTTTGATCGACTTGAACAGGTGGGCAAATGTCCCCCTGCAAATTGTGCTCGTGATCATGCAGGTGGCGATAAATGCCAAGTGTGGCTGCATTTTTCTGACCAAACAAGGAGATAAACTCCGGATGTTGCTGCACATCTTCCGGCGTACCGGAACAACAGATATGGCGGTTCAGACAGATCACCTTATCGGTGGCGACCATCACAATGTGGAGATTATGGGAAACCAGAAGAACACCGCAGTGGTATTTATCCCGAATAGATTGAATCAGGTTATACAGACTCGCTTGTCCACTGACATCGACACCGGCAGTGGGTTCATCAAGAATCAGTAAATCAGGAGATTTCAACATCGCTCTTGCCAGTAGAACACGTCTCAATTCCCCACCTGAAATTTCTTGCAGGGGTTTTTTCCCCAGTCGCTCGCCACCGACAAGTTGAAGCGCCTGTTCGAGTCGCCGCTCCTCCCTGATGCCCGACAGTTTAAGAAACCGGGTGACGTTGACAGGTACACTACGGTCAAGACTGACTGTTTGGGGCACATAACCAATACGAATATCAGGACTTGAAGTAACTGTACCCCGGTCGGGCTTGATGAGGCCGAGCGCAATTTTCACCAGGCTGCTCTTGCCTGCGCCATTGGGACCGATCAGGGTAACAATTTCATCTCTCTCGACAGATAAAGTGATGTTGTCAAGAATGGTTCCGCTTCCGCGAAATATCGAAATATTCTGTAGATCAACGAGTATTCTGGATTGCATTGACAGGCTCGCCTTGTGACCTGATCGGCTGGTTTGACAATTCGGACCTAAGGCCCGGAATTTCTACGATTCGATGGGGATACTCTTCCCGCAGGCAAGTGATTGACTCCGGGTACAGAGGAAATACTCAGGTCCGGGATGCGGCCACAATAGTATCGATAGAACTTCCCAGGGTGTGGCTGAACTCGGCATTGGATTGCCGGACCGACAGCCCCTCGGTCAGCGCTCTGGAAAAACTTGCAATCATTCCTGTGTTCTCACTCAGTCGGCGATTGGCTTCTTCACGGCTGTATCCACCAGACAATGCCGCCACTTTGAGTACATTGTCATGTTCCATGCAGGAGTGATAGAAATTGCTCCGCTCGGGCAGGGTCAGTTTGAATATGACATTCTGCCCTTCACTCAGGGTGGCCAGATTTGCCAGCAGTTCGTCCCTTAAAATCTTTTCGGCCCCGGCTTTTTGTGGTGAGTTAATATCGACCTCGGGCTCGATAATCGGCGCCAGTCCCCTGGCAATGATTCGTTTGCCGATTTCAAATTGTTGGGCTACCACATCTTTTATACCTTGTGTATTGTCGGTCTTGATCACAGACCGCATTTTTGTCGCAAAAAATCCGTTTGCCACCGCCCTGTCCAGTAACGCATCAAGGTCAGGCATCGGCTTCATCACCTGCACGCCGTTTTCTTCATCCGCCAGGCCCTTGTCCACTTTCAGGATTGGAATGATTTGTTTCTCCTGCCAAAGATAATGAGACGTCAACTTGCCCGCGACGAACCGCTCCATGGTATTTTCGAACAGGATAGCGCCGAGGATCTTGTCGCTGGTGAAATTTTCATTGGTCATGATCCGGGTCCGCATTTCATGGACCTTTGCATACATTTCATCTTCCCCGTCATACTGGCTTTGATCCACTCCATACACCATCAATGCCTTTGGGGTGCTGCCGCCGCTCTGATCCAATGCTGCTATAAATCCGGTTGAATTCACCAGCATTTCAAATTGTCGCGCTGTTTCAGTCATGATTCCTGACTCGTTTCCTGGTTGGTTTCTGGCTTCGTCCATACTGATCATCTTCCCTGAGTATAAATGTTTTATCCCCGCAGGTCACTTCCGCCGTGCCGGAATGATTCAAGTTCCGTCAGATAGACCGAAGCCTTGAACATGAACATGCCGCTGTTCCAGAAATAATCACAGGGTAGATGGATACGGTCACAATTAAAATAATCCGTTCAGATTATTGCCAGACCCAGGGATATGACCCAGTTGTCTTCATCAAGCGACCGCTCGACCGTGAACCCGCCCTTCAGCGAGTCCACCAGTTCGACAGCCAGGGTTTCGGTCAAAATGTATTCACGATGCTCATCCAGCGCAGCACACACTCTTGGCGTGCCGGTAATGCACAGCGTAATCCTGTCTGAAATTTCCAGTCCTGCCAGTTTGCGGGTATCCTGTACCGTTCGCACCAGCTCGCGGGCAACGCCTTCTGTCAATAATGCGCTGTCGAGCGAGGTATTGAGCGCAACCAGATAACCTTGTCCCGAGCACGCTGCGAATCCTTGCGCAGATGAGGTCAGGATCTGAATATCTTCACGCTCAAATACAATCTTCCGGCCTTCAATTTCCAGTTCAAAAACTGTCCCATCCTGAATCTGTCGCGCAACCCGGTTTCCATCTGCCTCAGTCAATGCGGCTTTGATTGCAGGCATCAATCTGCCGTAACGTTTCCCCAGCCGCGGAAAATTCGGTTTGATGGTATAGCTGATCAGATCCTCATCAGAGTTGATGAAGTCAATGGCCTTGATATTCAGCTCTTCCAGTATCTGTTGCTCGTGCCTGTTGAGCGCAGAGCGCACGGTTTCATCCGTCGAACTGATCAGCATCTGTGCAAGCGGCTGGCGCACACGAATCCGGCTTTCTTCGCGGGCAGAACGGCCGAGACCGACAATGGTCTGCACCACATCCATTTCATTGACCAGATCGTCGTCCAGGCACTCCACATCGTATTTCGGCCATGAAGTCAAATGTACGCTTTGTCTGTGGTCGGAGTCGTATTTTCCGAGATTATGGTAGAGCGCTTCGCTTAAAAACGGCATGAATGGCGCAATCATTCGCGAAATCAGATCAAGACATTCATACAAAGTCAGGTAGGCTGCCTGTTTGTTATCGCCATCGTCGCTTTTCCAGAATCGACGACGATTCCGTCGCACATACCAGTTGCTGACCTGATCAACCAGTCTCTCAATCGCCTGACCCGCGCCAAATGCATCATATTTGTCCAGTGATTCCGTTGCGGTTTTCAAGGTCTGGTGAGCAAGAGCAAGCACCCATCTGTCGATCTGCGGCCGGTCGGACAGGGCGACCTGTCGGCGGGTGTCCAACTTGTCCAGTCTTGCGTAAAGAATGAAAAATGACCAGGTGTTCCATATCGTATTGACGAAAGTCGCAGCGACTTCCCTGACAATTTCCACCGAAATCCGTTTTTGTGCGTCGGGTGCGGTACGTGCCAGAAACAGCCAGCGCAGCGCATCGACGCCGACATCATCGAAAACCTCATACGGATTGACGATGTTGCCCTGGGACTTGGACATTTTTTTGCCGTGCTCATCGACAATATGACTCAGACAAACGCAGTTTTTATAGGCCACACTGTCATCAACCAGGGCGGCAATGGCATGCAGGGTATAAAACCATCCCCGGGTCTGGTCTATTGCCTCGCAAATATAATCCGCTGGAAAGTGTTTTGCGAAAGTATCCTGATTCTCGAAAGGGTAGTGCCACTGTGCATAAGTCATGGCGCCGGAATCAAACCAGCAATCGATGACTTCGGGAACCCGGCGATACTTTCGTCCTTCCTTGATGAACGTGACATCATCGATCCTAGGGCGATGCAGGTCAATGTCTTGCATCGAATGTCCGGTGAGCGCTTCGAGTTCTTCCAGTGAGCCGATGCAGATGAAATCCTCCTGATCATCCGTCCACACCGGCAACGGGGTTCCCCAGAAACGTTCACGCGATAATGCCCAGTCGATATTGTTTTCCAGCCAGTTGCCGAATCTCCCGTCACGAATGGTAGGGGGCACCCAGTTGATGGTTTTGTTCAGCGCCACCATCCTGTCCTTGATTTCGGTTGTTCTTATGTACCAGGCTTCCTTGGCATAGTAGATTAACGGGTCTCCGGTGCGCCAGCCAAAAGGATAATTGTGGCGAGTCGTTTGATTAAGAAACAGGCTGCCTTGCTGGTCCAACAACTTGCAGATGACCGGATCGGCCTGTTTGAAAAACAATCCGGCAATCGGAGTGACCTGTTGTTTGAAACAGCCGTCGAGCCCAACCCCATGCACTACAGGCAGCCCTTCTCTTTGCCCGAGTGCAAGATCATCGACCCCATAGGCGGGTGCGGTGTGCACGATCCCGGTGCCATCATCAGTACTGACGAAATCCGCACTGACCACACGAAAACAATCGCCGAATTCAATTTCCAGATAGTCGAACAATCGTTGATAGCGCTGTCCAACCAACTCGCTGCCCTTGACCGTTTTGATCACTTCACAGGGTTGGTCGTGTTCTGCAAAGTAGTGTGCGACCCGGGCACAGGCCAGAACCAGGATCTCGTCATTATGGCGCACATAGGCGTAGTCAATATCAGTACCGACTGCGAGTAACAGATTTGAAGGCAGCGTCCACGGGGTCGTGGTCCAGACCAGAAAGGAGGTGTGGTCTTCATCCTTGAGTCTGAAGCGAACAGTGACGGACGGGTCTTCGACCTCCTTATAGCCCTGGGCCACTTCGTGGGATGACAAGGTGGCGCCGATGCGCGGGTCGTAGGGAACGACCTTATAGCCTTTGTAGATCAGCCCCCTGTTCCAGATTCGCTGGATCAGGTTCCAGGTGGATTCAATGTACTTGTTATCCAGCGTGTAATAGGCCTCATCCAGGTTGACCCAGTACCCCATGCGGCGGGTCATCGCTTCCCACTCGCCGATATAGGTCATCACCGATTCGCGGCATCGGCGGGTAAACTCGGTGATGCCAACCTGACTTTCGATTTCCTTCTTGTCGAAAATGCCGAGCTGTTTCTCTATTTCATGTTCAACCGGCAGGCCATGCGTATCCCAACCGCCCTTGCGGGGCGCATGGAATCCACGCATGGTCTTGAAACGGGGGTAGATATCCTTGAATGAACGTGCCAGAACATGATGAATGCCCGGCCTGCCGTTGGCCGTCGGCGGACCTTCATTGAAGCTGAAACGCGGCTTGCCTTCGCTTTGTTGCAGAGTCTTTTCAAAGATGGCATTCCTTTCCCAGAATTCAAGAACGGATTTTTCCAGTTCCGGGCCGTTATAGCGGCCTTGAACTTCATCAAATTCTTTCTTGTTTCGCGTCATTTCCTTAGATCTAGGAATGAATATTTTGTATGTGGTCAGGCTGGCGCATTATGCACACTTGCGAAACTATCTACAACACAATGAAATCCATGATTATTTTCTGTAACCCCGGACAATACCTGAGACAATCAGAGCCATCACCACCCCGCTTGCCAGACCTGCACTATGGGCAGTATTGGCAACAGCCAGTCCGAAAAATCTTTCAAGCAGTCCGGACCAGCACAGTACAAACCAGCCCAGCATCAGCTTAATGATCGCCGGATTGAGGCGAATACGGAATCGTGGATTGGTCAATGATTGAATCCATATATAACCGAATAATCCATAGATGACTCCAGACATACCACCAAACAGCGGTCCCGACACCAGATATTGAGCCAGATTCGAGACCATGCTGATACCAAATATCAGTGCGGCCAGTAACCAGGCACCCTGTTGCCATTCGATTATCCGGCCCAGTTCCCAGGTCCATAACATGTTGAACACGATGTGAAAAATGCTGAAATGAAGGAACATCGGTGTTACCAGGCGCCACAACTGACCCTGCTGAATTTCAGGAAGAGTGGGTCGGATATATTCCGAGATCAGTAAAGGACCAACAATGATGTAATCCAGGCCGAAGGTCATCAGGGCGTAGACAATGACTGAACTACCGACCATTGAGAGGGTAAATGGCGGCGTGGAGGAGAACATCGGGGAATTAATGCCCATCCATTTCTATCCGGTCGCTTTCTCCCAGCGTAACCTGCTTGTCGTCGAGGGTGATGAAATGTCGTCCCTTGATGGTTTTTTGCCGTGCCTGATAAACCGTACTTGTGCCGTCTTCGGAAATAACACGTATGTTGATAATTTTATTGTCGGTCTGATATTTAACAACAAATATTCCGGCCGCGATTAACAGCAAAATGCCCAATAAGGCGTAAGTCACGGCACGCACAGACAATGCCCCCTGTTCATCTGGCGGTTCCGCGGTTCGGGAAGCGGCCGGCGCCGCCTTGGTCCGAAACACAATTGCAACGATGATGATCACCACCAGGGTAATAAGGATTTTAGTCAACATGCTCGCGTTACGGAACGAGCCCTTGGGGCCGGATAATGAAATGCCGGGCTTATTTGCCTGTGCCGCCCCAAAGCCAGGACCAACTGACTTTCTTTTCGGTATGCCCCCGTTTTTCGATGGGGATGTAGGAGCGTTTCAGGTTGCCCTGATAAAGCTGACGGGGTCGGCCGATTCTTTGCTCATCGTCCACCAGCATTTCCTTCCAGTGTGAAATCCAGCCCACTGTCCGGCCTATGGCGAACATGACTGTGAACATCGAAGTCGGGAATCCCATCGCCTTCATGATGATGCCTGAGTAAAAATCCACATTGGGGTAAAGTTTCTTTTCAATGAAGTAATCATCCTTGAGCGCTATCTCCTCGAGTTTCATCGCCAGTTCCAGTTGTCGATCATGGACACCGAACTCTTGAAGAACCTCATGACAGGTCTGGCGCATGACCGTTGCTCGGGGGTCGTGGTTTTTATAGACGCGATGCCCAAAACCCATCAAACGGAAACTGTCGTTTTTGTCCTGGGCCTTCTTGATGTATTTATCGATTTGATCGACACTGCCGATTTCATTGAGCATTTTCAAAACGGCTTCGTTGGCGCCGCCATGCGCCGGCCCCCATAATGATGCGATTCCAGAGGCGATACAGGCGTAGGGATTGGCGCCCGAAGACCCCGCCAGCCGGACCGTCGAGGTCGAGGCATTCTGTTCGTGATCCGCGTGCAGGATCAGTATCTTGTCAATCGCCCTGGCCAGAACCGGATTGATCTGGTAGTCCTCCGCGGGATTGGAAAACATCATTTGCAGCAGGTTTTCAGAATAAGTGAGGTTATTGCGCGGCATCGGGAATGGCATCCCCAGGGAGTACTTGTAGGCATAGGCGCCGATGGTCGGCATTTTCGCGATCAGGCGATGAGCCGCCATTCTGCGTTGTTCAATATCGGTAATATCCGTACTGTCGTGATAAAAAGCGGACAGAGCGCCGACCACCCCGACCATGATTGCCATCGGATGAGCGCTGCGCATGAAGCCGGAATAAAATTTTGCCAATTGCTGGTGGATCAGGGTGTGATTCCTGATGTCGGCATCGAATTCACTTTTTTGTTCCGGGGTCGGCAATTCGCCATACAGCAGGAGGTAACAGGTCTCCATGAAATCACTCTTTTTCACCAGTTCATCAATGCTGTAGCCACGATGCAGCAAGACGCCCTTGTCACCGTTGATGTAAGTGATTTCCGATTTACATGCTGCGGTAGAGGTAAACCCCGGATCATAAGTGAGGATGCCGGTATCACCGTACAGCGCCTTGATATCAACCAGCCGGTTGCCGGTTGCTCCTGTCCGCCCTGGCAATCGCCATGATTTTCCTGTGCTGTTGTCAGTCAGGGTGAACGAGTCCATTTCTATTTCCTTTTCCTTTTCTGTTGGCTGTTCCGCTTTTTTCATTGATCTTTCCACAAAATTAATTTGTCACTTCGATGTCACCATATAAGATAATCTAATTTTGGAGTAATGACAAATCTGTTTTCCCGAACCCCGATGATACTTAAAGAAATAAAACTGGACGGACTGACCGGACAAATCGCAGCCCTTGAGCTCGGTACGGCTTCCGGGTTACCGATTGTAGCGATACATGGATGGCTGGATAATGCCGCAAGTTTCGAGCCGTTGGCCAGATACTTGAACCAGTATCGGTGGATTTGCCTCGACTTGCCCGGACATGGTCGGTCAGACTATCGACCGGACGGCTGCATCTACCATTTTACCGACTATGTCGCAGACCTGTTCTCGGTAGTGGAATCTCTGGGGCTGGACAGGTTTATCCTGGTCGGGCACTCTCTGGGGGCAGGTATCGCCTCGATGTTTGCGGCCGTGTTTCCCGGCAAGGTCGATCGGCTGGTGTTGATTGACGGAATTGGTCCGCTATCCGGTGAGGATGATGACAGCCTGTGTCAACTCAGAAAATCCATGGCCTTCCTGGAAATCAGGAATGACAATGCTGCAAGAGTCTATGGATCATGGGATGGCCTGGTGTCAAAGCGATTGCAGGCGGGAAAAATAAACAGAAACTGCGCAGAGATGCTGCTGCGCCGGGGAACAGTGAGGGAAGGTGAAACGGTCACTGTTTTAAGCGATGGCCGATTGAAACAGCAATCCCCGATCTATATGAGTCAGGACAAGGTTATTTCAATTCTGAAAGGAATCCGCGCCCCGACCCGACTGATCCTTGCCGATCAGGGGCTGTTGGTCTCACACGAGTCGACCGGGGCGCGCATTGACGCACTTCAAAATCTGCAGGTGGTCAAGGTCAGGGGGGGCCATCACCTGCATATGGATTGCCCGGAAGAAGTGGCAAGGGAAATCGAAACGTTTCTGACTCAGGGTCGATAATCTGGCGCCGACCTATAAATCATAGACCCATTCCAGCAGGGCATCCTGAATCCGGGCGCCACTCCCGTAACGGACTTTGCCAGACTGGATAATCATAGCCACCGTGTACGGACGATTGTGTCTGGAATTGACATAACCTGCCATGCTGCTTACACCACGCAGCCATCCTGTCTTGATCCGGGATCTTCCCACCGTTTCCGTTTTACCAGAACGTTTGCGCATGGTGCCGTCCAGTGACGAGAGCGCAAAGGAAGACAAAAATTCTGCATGATAATTACTATCCCAGCCATGCTGCAAAATTTGCGAAAGGTTTTCAGTGGTGATCCGACTGTCTCTGGACAACCCGGAACCGTTGTCGACAAACAGCTTCGGCATTGACATCGCGTTGGCCGACAACCACTCTTTGATCCGTTGTCTCGACCCTGCAATGGTGCCGGGTCTGACTTGGCCTTCTGCATCAATGCTCAAAAACAATTGCCGGGACATGACATTGTTGCTGTATTTATTGATGCCGGTAATGATGTCCGCCAATGGTTGTGATGGGTAATCGAGTATTTCTGTGGCCTTGGCCGGGGTCTTTGACACCCGGTAGCCGCCCAGGATTTGACCGCTGCTGTCTGTCCATAAATACTTGAATAGCCTGAACGCATACTCGTGGTTGGAGAGTATGGATCTTGGCATGGAATGTTCCCCGCACGCGATCGGATAGCTGCCCACAAATTTGACGATAACCCTGTCGTTCTTGCGCTTGATTCCGTCGATCCGCCAACCCGATTCCGGATCGGTACATTTACCTCGTTTTGCCTTGATGTCGTTATCAATGAGAAGACCGGCCAGGGGAGGGTCTGCAAATACTCTGACCTGGTCCCCGATTGGATAGAATATGAAATTGGTCGCAGAAAAATTCACCACAACCGCATCCGGTCCCACATTGTAAAGGCGGTCTGGTTCGTTATCGAATGCGCTGCGATCGTGTCGCGCAACATCGAAGTAACTGTCGTCGATGATCAGATCACCACTGATGGTATGAATACCTCTTTGGCGGATCGACTGCACCTGATGCCAGAATCGTTCCATGGTTAAAAACGGGTCTCCACCGCCCTGCATCACCAGGTTACCTTTCAGTACCCCATTTTCGATTGCACCGTCAGCCAGGTAACGGGTTTGCCACTGATAACTCGGGCCCAGGATTTCCAGCGCAGACAATGTGGTCAGTACTTTTATCACTGAAGCCGGGATTCTCGGTTTGTAGCTGTTCAGGCTCAGTATCTTCTTACCGGTATCGGCATCGCGCACGTCCAGACTGACCGCACTTAACGGAATGCCATTTTTATTGAGCAGGCGGGCAAGACTGTCCGGTACCGGTCCGGCACTGACGAGAGGGTGAAAAATACAGGAAACCATACCGACAAGCATGGCATGATATAAATATCGCAGGCGGGACTTCATCAGAAAGTTTACAAGAAATGCTACAATAGGGCTTACAATCCGCGCTATTATATCACCCGTTATTTTATTAACCCGGAGTAAAATGTGAGCCGAGCAGGACGTGAGCCAGAAAAAAACCATCTATAAAATTCAGTTTCATAACCAGGAGAAGTTGTACGAACTTTATGCGAAGGAAATTGGCCAGAGTCATATGTACGCGTTCATTGAGGTGGCGGGTATTATTTTTGGAGAGAAATCCAAGCTTGTGGTTGACCCCTCCGAA
Source organism: Arenicellales bacterium (assembly GCA_963663315.1). Lineage (GTDB taxonomy): Bacteria > Pseudomonadota > Gammaproteobacteria > Arenicellales > Poriferihabitantaceae. The sequence goes on from OY760176.1 coordinate 2,495,109, forward strand.
GAGCGGCTCAAGCAGGAATTCGGTTCAGTCAAGCGAACTTACATCCCCTTGCACTCGGTAGTGAGAATTGATGAGGTTGACAAGGAAGGAATAAACAGAATTATCGATACCGTCAAGGGCAGGGATGGCGGAAATGTCGCCTCCTTCCCGCTTCCGCCGCTGAAACCCAAGGGAATCTGAAGGCTGCCCGTTTCATTAAAAATCAAACAGTACAGCTAACCCCTGTGCCTCTGATCCCGCAATAACCATTCGGGTTTTTAGCCAGAAACTGCTGATGGTAATCTTCGGCGTAAAAAAACTCGGGCGCATCACAAATTTCGGTGGTAATGGCGCCGTAGCCCGCAGACCGGAGTTTTGCCTGATAGTCGGTTTTGCTTAGCCGTGCCTGAGACAGTTGGTCATCGTTGCAGGCATGGATCACAGAACGGTATTGTGTTCCACGGTCATTTCCCTGACGCATGCCCTGGGTTGGGTCATGGGATTCCCAAAATACCCTGAGCAGCGCGGCATAACTGATTTTCCCGGGGTCAAATATCACCAGCGCCACTTCGGCATGCCCGGTCATTCCCGAACAGACATCCCTGTAGGCGGCGTTGCGGGTTTGCCCTCCGGCATACCCCACCGCGGTGGTAAATACGCCTTCCAGTTGCCAGAATTTCCTTTCCGCACCCCAGAAACAGCCAAGTCCGAACACCGCTGATTGCAAATGGCTGTCGAAGGGCCCCTGGATCGGATTGCCGTTGACGAAATTCCGATTGGTCACCGGCATACACTGCTCACAGTCAGGTACGACCCGATCCGGTTCAGGGTAAGTTGCCGGCTTGAATGAAAACAAGGTTCAGAAGGGGAGATTATGTCCGTAGCCGACCATGCACATCAACATCGGAATGGAAAGCATGGTATTGGTGCGTGAAGCGAGCAAGGCCACATTTTTGGCCTTCGCAATCTCCTCTGCACTGGCGGACACGATCCCCAGTATTTTTTTCTGGTTAGGCCAGATCAGAACCCATACATTAAACAGCATGATGGTGCCGAGCCATGCCCCTACACCGATTATAGGGCTTTGCAGGGTGAATGCTGAAACGATACCCGTTCCAGGCAGGTATTCGAGCGCGATAGCGCCGGTCACCCAAGTGGCAACCGCGCCCCAACGAAACCACAACAACGCCCGTGGCGCAACGTATTTTGAAATGGCAGCAGGCCCGGGGCCATCTGAATCCGCTGCGGCTTCGGCTACGGCCGGAATCTGGATGAAATTAAAGTAATAAAGCAAACCGACCCAGGTGATACCGGCAAGCACATGTAACAAAACAACGAGGGACCACATGTTCATAATAAATAACCTCTCAATTTAAATTTGTTTCTATATTATTGAATTTTATTAATTGAATTTAAATAATGTGGCAACCTGTTTCCGTAATTCCTGCAAAACAGATTTCTACAAAATAAGGGCGATCACAATTGCAAGAACAACTCCGGCGATGATCGTGCCAGGGATACTTTTTAACGGGTTCATGATTATTTGGCTCCATGAATTGAAATGACGAAGGTCAACAGACATGTTGAAGTAAATTAACCTGATTGTCGAGGATAATAGCGTATCAGCGATAATGCAAGTTATTGTCCCGGTCCATCCTACTTTACCGGCGCGCAATTGCCAAGGCACGTCTCGAAAGTGTCGTGGTGGCGATGTTGCTCTATCTTGCCGCCCTGTTTGTTTGTTGTTTTTGCTGGTTGCAACCATTGAAGATGCTGTTCGTTTCAGACGTGGTACATTTGTAGTCGCCGGTGATACAGGCCAGGCCAGCGATTCTCTGAAGTAACAGGTCATGACAAAAACTTCTCCTTTCAAACTTGATGTTCCCGAGGCAACCCTCGGTCGGATCAGAACCCGCATCACAGAATATCCCTGGCATGAACAGAGGATGCCTGACGACGGAGGGTGGGCCTATGGGACTAACCTTGATTATCTGAAGGAGTTTTGCGACTACTGGCTTGAGGAATATGATTGGCGTAAGCATGAAGCGATAATCAATGGTTTCTGCCACCGGATTGCTGACGTAGACGGCCTTGATTTGCATTTTATTTATGAAAAAGGCAGCGGTTCTGCGCCTATGCCCTTGATAATATCGCATGGATGGCCTGGATCTATTGTCGAGTTTCTCCATATCATCGAACCATTGGCTCATCCTGAAAGATTTGGTGGCAGCGTTGATGATGCGTTTGATTTAATTCTCCCGTCATTGCCCGGTTTCGGTTTTTCCGGTCAGCCACCACGCCCTTACGGGCCGCGTAGAATTGCGGAGTTTTTCAATAAACTGATGACAGAGGTCCTGGGCTATAAAAACTATCTCGCTCAGGGTGGCGACTGGGGTGGCGCCATTTCCTCCTGGCTAGGCATGGATCATGCCCCTGCTTGCCAGGCGATCCACATTAACATCATGACCATGCGCCATCCGGATGGCCCGCAGGGCGCTGAAGAAGAAGCCTGGGCGGCGGAGTTTGAACGAGAACAAATCATGGAGAACGGCTATCGGACACAACAGGCTACCAAACCGCAAACTCTGAGTTATGCCATGACAGACAATCCCGTAGGTGTTGCAGCATGGTTGATTGAAAAGTTTAATTCCTGGTCGGATACTGAAGGGGATGATGTTGAAAGTGCGCATTCCAAAGATGAGTTGTTAACCAATATCATGGTTTATCTGGTTACTGGAACTTTCAATTCTGCATCCTGGATTTACTACGGGCGCCGTGAGGAGGGAGGCCGAATATTATCACCGGAAGGAAAACGTGTCGAAGTTCCTACCGCAGCAGCGCTGTTCCCGGAAGAGCTATTGTCGTGGCCGCCGAGGTCCTATGTGGAGCGGGTGTACAATATACAGCAATGGACCGAGATGCCGAGGGGTGGGCATTTTGCGGCAATGGAGGAGCCGGAACTATTGATGAATGATATTCGAAAGTTTGCGCGAACCCTGCGTTAAATAATTTCGTTTCTTTGAGGCAGGCAAGGATGCTTGCGGCCCCCTTGCCTTGAGCTATTTGGAGCGGAGCGAATCTAAGGCGTGCAAGGGCTGGTTTAATCTTTGTTTTCTACTGTAGATAAATTTTATGTTTGACAAGGAAGGTATTCTATGTGGTAAAATCAGTTTCGATTTATAAATAAAATTGACTAACATAAAATTGTTGTCCTTCATGGAAATATTTCGCAGTTAGTTATTATCCAGTAGCGAGGATAGCAGGCGCGATAGCGGAAAGGAACAGTGTCGGAGAACCGTATCCGGCTGTTGTTGAATGCCGTTGGTGGAGTTGCAGAATTTCACCTTTACACTGCGGGGACTGAATCATAGTGTTCCCGCGTCTCCCATACTTATAGATGAAGATACCTTAACATAGAGAAAATACTATGACTCTTTTTGCCAATTATCCCAACAATCATCAAATCGTAGCATCCTCAACGGGCCGCAAGCCATTTGCATGTGGGGATATCCCCGATCTCCCGGCCGCGGCGCCTGCCGATGATGCCGTTGGTCGCGGCCGGGATGCTGTCCGGGGCTTCTTCGCCCTCCGCTCGGTGGGCGTCCTGGTTCTTGGGCTTGCCGTGCTGCTCGCCAGCCCCGAGGCCGCCCACGCTGCCGTACCGGACGCACCGACAGGTCTCAGTGCGACGCTGACCAGTACGCAGGCCAGTCTCTCCTGGTCGGCCCCGACGAACAGCAATCCGGCGATCACGGGTTATCAGATCGAGCACTCCGCCTGGTATGCCGAGGATATGGTATGGGGCACCTGGGCGGTGGCGGTGGCAGATACGGACTCGACATCTACGACCTACAGCCACACGTACAGTGCGACGCTGGCCCCCGGGGGCCAGCTGCGGTACCGCGTCTCGGCGATCAACGTGGACGGGACGGGCAATCCCTCGAATGAGTCCGAGGCCACCGTGCCGAACGCTCCCGACACGTCCGGCAACGGAGCCCCGGACCGCACGGGGGTCAACATAAACGGCGACCGGTTCATCATCACGTTCGACGAGGACCTGGATGATACAAAGATACCGGGCCCTGTATTTTTCACGATCCTGGTCAACGGCAGTCATCTCAGGGTCAAGACGGTGGAAGTGTCCGGCAGCACGGTCGTGGGCACGTTGAGAGGAATCGAAGCAGTGGACTCGAACGATATGGTACACATCGGATACAGACTCCCGGATTTGCTAATCGGGAATAAGCCTATTTTGATCGCCGATAACGCCTTGCAGGACAGCGAGGGTAATCTGGTTGCGAGGTGGACTTACACGCAAGCAACCAACGACACGCTGCCGACGGCTTCGGACGGCACGGTCAGGACCGCCCCAGGCACGGCATATGCATTCACTGCGGTTGATTTCAACGCTTATGGTGACTCCCTCGCAACGGTGAAGATCGTCACCCTGCCCGCATCGGACGAGGGCACCCTGACCCTGGACGGTTTGGATGTGAGCGCGGGCGATTCGGTGACGAAGGCGGACATTGACGCCGGCATGCTCCAGTACACCCCGCCCGCAGGGGCGAGCGGCATTCCCTATACGACGTTCACCTTCAAGGTGAGCGATGGCGTCAAGGAGAGTGCGTTGGACTACACCATGACCATTGAGGTCGCCCCCAACAGCTTGCCGACGGCCTCGGACGGCACGGTTTCGACCCCTCCGGACACGGACTATGTATTTGTTGCAGGCGATTTCAATTTCGCCGACGCGAACAGCGGGGACACCCTGTCGGACGTGAGGATCGTGACGCTGCCGAGCAGGGGTTCACTGACGCTGGACGGCAATAACGTGACAGAGGATCAGGTTGTCACCAGGGCCGATATTGATCTTGGCGGTCTCGTCTTTACCCCGGTTGCGGGCGAAGAGGGCCAGTCCTATACATCGTTCACCTTCAGGGTGAGCGACGGCGCCGAAGAGAGCCGGTCGGACTACACCATGACTATCAACGTCTCCGTTGCACCCGTTCGGAGCAATGCCCCGCCGCCGCCCGCATCGCCGCCCCCGCTGGCGCCCGATGCGCCGGAGGTGACACAGACCGAGGGAGGTCGCACGCCGGGCTTGGATGCCACTTGGACGGAGGCCGACAACGTGCACTGCCCGGGAGGCTGCCCGGAGATCACGCACTACGACCTGCAGTACCGGCGGGGCGGGAGCGGGGACTGGATCGACGGGCTCCAGGAGGTGACGGGCACCGAAACGACCATTTCCGTGCCCGACCTGATGAGTCCCTACCAGGTACGGGTACGCGCGGTGAACGCGGAAGGGACGGAAGGGCCGTGGTCAGAGCCGGGGGTATGGTCGCCGCCGCCGCCGCCGGAGATGGCCAGCAGCCGTTTGATGAGGGCATGGTTGTCGCGCTTCGGGCGCACCGTTGCCGACCAGGTGATGGACGCGGTGGGCGCCAGGCTGCAGGCGCCGGTCGGCAGTCCGGTTGAGGCGGGTCTGCAGGCGAGTATTGCCGGACAGAGCCTTGGGGGGGCACAGGGTGGAACAGGCGTAACAGGAGCAGGGGTCATGGACGCCGATGACATTGAACCCGAAATACATACCCGGAGTCTTAGTGGATTGGACATTCTCCGGAGTTCCTCCTTCAGCTACATCGACGGGGACCCCGGCGCCGGGATGATGTCAGTGTGGGGCCGCGGTGCGGTAACCGGCTTTGACGGACGGGATGAGTATGACAGTGGGACTGTGGACGTGGACGGTACTGTCCGGAGCCTGATGCTGGGAACGGATGTCCGGCGGGCGAGCGGCGTGTTTGGTGCAGTGCTGACGCACTCCCACGGAAAGGGGGACTACCGCGACGGTCCGGAAGAGGAAGGCCGGATTCGTTCGACCCTGACGGGGGTGTATCCGTATGCGAGCCATGAGACTGGTCGTTTGTCGCTGTGGGGGATCATGGGCTATGGCAAGGGGGAAGTGACGATGCACCAGGATGTTTCGCCGTACCGGAAGGGAACGTCGGTGACGACGGACATGGACCTGCTGATGGCGGCGGGTGGTCTTCGCAGCGAATTGCCGGGAAGCACCCCGGACGGGATGTCGGTGGACGCGATTGCGGATGTGATGGGGGTCCGGGTCGAGTCGGATGGCGTCGGGAAGATGCTGGCGGCGGCGGACGCGAAAGTGGCCCGCATGCGAGCGGGCCTGGAGGGCGCCTGGGATGCCGTGGAGGTCGGCGGCGGTCGAATGACGCCGGTTGCGCGAATTAGTTTTCGTCATGATGGAGGCGACGCGGAGGGAGGATTTGGTGTGGATATCGAAGGACGTTTGCACTGGTCCGACCCGGCACAGGGGGTCCGGATGCAGTTGCGGGGCCATGGTCTGCTGGGGCACGAAGCGGATGATTTTCGCGAGCGGGGCATATCGGGATCGGTATCGTGGGACCCGGAGCCGGAATCCCTGCGGGGAGCGGCGTTCTCGCTGACCAGCAGCGTGAGTGAGGCCACCACGGCGGATGTGGATTATCTGCTGCGCAACCCGGGGGATCACGGTGTGGCCGCCAGGTTGAGTGAAGATGATGATCCCGACCGGGACAACAGAAACAGCCATCAGCGGGTGCAGGCGAAGGTGGGGTATGGAATCGGCATCTTCGGAGGACGGTTCACGGGGATACCGGAGCTTGGGGTGGGCTGGACGGATGAGAGCCGTATCTACAGTTTGGGCTGGCGATTGCTGAAGGAGGGGTCGAACGCGGGTGCAATCGAGATGCTGCTGGAGGCGACGCACCGCGAGGATACGGACGACGGCGAATCGCGGGACGGGATTGAGTTGCGGTTGAAGGCGTACTGGTAGCGGACCGTGCGCCTGTGCTGGAAATGCCACCCCGGCAGGGGTATAAATATCCGCACCGTTTTCGAGACCGGAAACCGTTGAAACGGGTGGATTTCAACCGGGCCGAGATACTACCAGGTCATGACCGATGATCACAACTACTGGATTTGGACAATCGGCAATTGTCTGGTAGACTATTCCTCCAACAGGAACTTAGTGAAACCGAGTACGACGTGGCAGACAGTCAGCACGATGGCTACAATGTAGGTAAAGCCCTGCAACGCCTTCGAAAAGGTAACGACTGGACGCTCTCGGCAGTTGCCGAGAAGACCGGAGTGTCGGTCTCAGCTCTTTCCAAGATCGAAAACAACCTGTCGTCTCCAAGCTACGATGTCATGGTTCGTTTGGCCGAGGGGCTCGGCATGGATTTGCTCAAGCTCCTGAAAGACGGCAGCTTTGCGACCGTCGCCTCGGGGGCGCGGGCGATTGACCGGAAGGGCGGCGGCGTGCAGTATGAAAAACTCCCCGGGAAATACTGGGCCTTCGGCGCCGAACTGAAAAAGAAGTCCATGCAGCCGGGGATGAGTTGCCTTCCCAAGGGCGAGGAGAAACCCGCAGTCATGAGCACCCATGGCGGCGAGGAGTACGTCTATGTGCTCCGCGGATCCGTCAAGTTCTATATGGAGCCTTATAGAACGACAGTGCTTGAGGAGGGCGACTCGGTGTATTTCGACAGCCAAATGCCGCACGCTTTCACCGCTATGGGTGAGCAAGATGCCTGCATTCTCTCGATAAGCCTGTTCGACGAAGCGATCTCAAAGATGTTGAAAATGCAAATTCCAAAGATGAGTTGTTGACCAATATCATGGTTTATAGGGAGGTCGAATATCTACAGGGTCTGGCTAAACTCCGACTCTGTGGCGCTTGCTCCCCGGTCAAGCCGGGGACAGGCTCTTGGGGTAAGCGACCCGCTACCAGATCTGTTCAGCCGCTTCGGCTTTTCTTCTTTCTGAAATATTTTTGATTATTTCAAGCTTCCGTTCCCGGCTGAAGATCGGCCATTCCCGTATTTCACCCGCATTGCGATAACATCCACGGCAGAACGGTTCTCCATCAAACCGACAGACCGATTGACATGGAGAAGGCACCGTCGTATCGAACTTCCTTTGGCGTCGTGTTCTACGGCCACGGTTCTGTCGTCGATTTAACCCTGAACCTGACATCAAAGTCGCCTGAAGCTATAGTATCTGGGCCGAAACAACGACAATAATCAACAAAAGAATCTGAGTGGTGCTGATCATTACGCTTCGCTTGTGCAATTTTTTGAAATACGCCTTGTCCTGGGGGGATTCACTCGTAAGCCAGTTGTCTTTGGCCGATGATATTTTTGGCAGCAGAATCTGACGACTGTAGAGAAATCCGACAAAGACGACAATCAGCAAAATGTAATGATACGTCCCGGCTGCGATCGAAAATCCAGTGGCCAGTACCGAAAGCCCGAGACCCCACAGGTAATACTGGGGAAATAACTGGCGGGTAAGGGTGAGTGCCTTGCCGCCGTCCAGAACTTTATGAATGGACCGTAATACAATCCCGACGAAGAAAACCATCGAACCAAGTAAAATTGAGCAAAGCAATGTTGTCAGACCCAGCATAACAAAAATCCGATTGGCATTATCAGCACCATTATACGCAAAGAGTTCAGCATAAAAAATTAAAATTGCGTTAACATGGGTGTTGAATAATGGTCATTATAACTAAAAATCCACTAAATTTTGATTCGTCGCCATGATCACTGCCACGGCTAAGACAGAGTCCGGACGATTGCCACAAAGTTGATTGCACCCATGTCCCGGCAAACATTCAGGATAATCGATGCCCATACCTGCGGAAATCCTGTTCGTGTGGTGATCAGTAATCGACCGGAGCTCTGTGGTGAAAGCATGAGCGAAATACGTCAGCATTTTATCTCGGAGTACGACTGGATCCGGACCGGGCTGATGTTTGAGCCACGCGGTCATGAGGCGATGTCGGGTTCCATACTTTATCCCCCAACCCACAAGGATCATGATCTGGGTGTACTGTTTATCGAGGTAAGCGGCTGCCTTCCAATGTGTGGTCATGGCACGATCGGAACCGTTACCGTGGCCATCGAGCAAAATCTGGTTACACCCAAAACACCTGGCCAATTGTTGCTGGATACGCCAGCCGGACTGGTTGAAGCAAGGTATGATCTTGTTGATGGATATGTCGAATCCGTCGAAATCACCAACGTCTCCGGTTTTTTGCACTCCTCTGGAATCGAAGTGGAGGCGCCCGGCATTGGTGAATTGGTTATGGATGTCAGTTATGGCGGAAATTTTTATGCGATCGTCGAACCCCAGAAGAATTATCTGGGACTGGATCATTTCAGCATTGACGATATCAGACGTTTCAGTCCGATTGTCAGAGATGAGATCAACAAACTGGAGACGTTTGTACATCCCGAAGATGAAACGATCAGAAAGGTCAGCCATGTGATGTGGACCGATCAGGCAAAACATGAACAGGCGGATTTGAGGAATGTCGTGTTTTATGGAGACCGGGGTATTGATCGTTCTCCCTGTGGAACCGGCACTTGTGCAAGAATGGCCCAGTTGGTGGCCAGGGGTGAACTGGCGATCGGGCAGAAGTTTGTCCATGAAAGCATCATCGGCAGCCTGTTCACGGGGTATGCCATTGAGCGGGTATCCGTCGGCGACTATAGCGCAATCAGGCCTGCCGTCTCGGGATGGGCGCGGATTACCGGTCACAATGAAATCATCATTGATGAGCGTGACCCGTACGCCCATGGCTTTTTACTGGTCTAGATTGATTGTCATTCGATTTTGTCCAGGATCATCGACCACAGTTTTGCATCCTTGCCGTTACCGGGGTTATGCACATGGACGTAATTGACATGTTCTTCGGGGGTTTTGTCCGGACTCAGTTCAATCATCCATAACCCTTCGATTTCATCCGGGACCATCGAATAGCGGGCATCAATGATCCGGTTGGGATGATCTGGATCAAGCGTAGCGAAGTCATCGGAAAACCAGCGAAATCTCTCGATATCAATTGCTTGCTGGGATTCGGGATTCAGCCACGGAAAGTCACGCTCCACATCAAGTTTATGGATGGACTGCCCCGGGTAGATCCTCTTGTGTATTCCCGCTCGCACCCCTACAACGTAAATTTTGTCCTCCGTTTCATAAATTACTTTCCACAACAACAGATTTCCAAATCCGGGTTTGGCTTCAAGGCGCACAGGATTATGACCTCTGGATTGGGCGACTTCCTGACCTGCAGACTGGGCTCGCTCTTTCTGTACAAAACCGAAAGCAAGGTAAGCAAGTAGCCAGACTGCCTGCTATTCGTGTGAATACATGCTTCTTTTTGACCGCAGCCAGTACGATCAGGACAACGATCGGCAGGGTGAACAGAGGGTCAATGATGGAAATATTGCTCCACGATACGCGATAGTCGCTGAAAGGCCAGAACAGTTGCGTGCCATAGGAAGTACATGAATCGAGCAGTGCATGGGTGGCGTAGCCTGCCGTGCAGTAAAGCAGCACCTGCCTGAATGACAGTTGCCATCTTTTGCGCACGAAATAGTAGAGAATGCTGGTACAGATCAGTCCGCCAACTGGTATAAAAACCAGGGAGTGGGTGAATTGCCGGTGGTATTGCAGAAACAGCAATGGGTCTTCGTCCGAGCGGATAAATATGTCCAGGTCAGCCGCCATGCCCGACAGCAAACCGAGCACACATGCGACAGCCAGATGCTTTCGATGCACCAGATTCTGTGATGTGACGGCGCCAAGGGCGCCCTGGGAAATCGGATCCATGGATGGGTGATCTTTATCAGGCGTAGATATATATATATCCCTATATCCCGTTATGGATGTTGCTAATAAGTGGGTAATGGATTAGATTTTATTATGGGCTGATAAAATTCCAGGAGCAAGCAATTAAAGAGACACCCAACCAATGAAGAGTTCTGAATCCGCGCCCGGTATCGGAACCGCACTTTCCGAAGGGTATTATGTACTGTTTGGAAAGCAGTGGGCAGCCTGGGTGGCAGGAATACTGCTGGCGGTCAGCAACATACTGTTGTTCGCTTACGAAAAGCCCTGGAGCGTCGCCGACGGCGTGCGAAACTGGGGGGACTGGGTATTCAACAGCCTGGGACTGACCGACACTATTATCATCTCACCTTATCTGTTTTCTACTTCCCTGCTGAATTTTGGCGTGATTGCCGGCGCATTTGCCGCCGCTCTGCTGGCGGGGCAATTTCGGATCCAGGGTGCATCGGCGTTTGAATTGCTCAAGGGTCTGGTCGGTGGAACGCTGATGGGTATCGGCGCCGCCCTGGCATTTGGTTGCAATATTGGCGGATTTTTCAGCGCAACCAGCGCCTTGTCGATGGCGGGACTTACGATGATGGCGGGTCTGATGATCGGCGTGTACATCGGCTTGCGACTGCTGATCCTCGAGGTCAACCACCTGGAATTCGCGAGCTCGGCGCCGGCCGGAAAAACCACTGGCGACGGTATGCTTGCACGCAATATACAGCAAAAACTGGGCATACTGGTACTGGTTATTGGCTTGGTGATTGCAACCATTTATGATGGATTCGACTACTCTGTTCGCGCAGGTTTCCTGTTGTTCGGTCTGGTCATCGGTGTGGTGATGCAACGCTCGCGGTTCTGTTTCGTTAAAGCCTTCCGGGAACCGTTTTTGACCGGTGACGGCGAAATGACAAAAGCGGTGATTCTGGCCGTCGTGATCGGGGTGCTCGGCTTTTCAATCCTGAAGTGGACTGATTTGAAAGACTGGGATGCGCAGGTTTCCTCCGTATTCTGGCTCGGAAGCCTGCTTGGCGGCGCCATTTTTGGTATCGGCATGTCACTCAGCGGTGGATGTGCCACTGGTTGCCTGTGGCGGGCGGGAGAGGGTCAGATCAAGCTGTGGGTCGCGATTGCGGCATTTGGTCTGTCCGGTTCACTGTTCAGGGGCTGGCTTGAGGACAGTGGCTGGTTAATGAAACTTGGCGACACGGTTTTCCTGCCTGATATAATGAGTTGGAAAATGTCGATAGCGACTGTATTGGGTATCATGTGCCTGTGGTATCTTCTGGTGGTGTGGAATGAAGCAAAAAAGAAACTGGTTGTTACCTGGTGATTTCAACCGGACTCCGGTTATGAGCCTGGAATCCGAAATCATGAATGGGGCTACAAATTCAAATTAATTGAAGCAGTATCCATTAAATTAGCGATAAGTGAGGAGCAAATGATGAAAAACAAATCTCTTGTTTTAACAACGATATGTGTGTTGGCGACGGTGATGGGGGTCTCGGTTTTGTCCCTGGATGCCAGGAGCGCTTCCGACAAGAAATTCGGTGCGCCCACCGAAGGCATGAGTACCGAGGAATACCAGGCGCTGGTCTTTCTTGATCCCCAGAACACTATACGCATGGATTGGGATGCGGTCAGGGGCATGAAGGGATATTTCCTGATTGATAATCAGGGCGAACCGACAGTTTCGGTTGTTGATTACGAAATAGGCGAAACCATCAAGAAGATTGATATGACAGAAACCGGAAACCACCATATCTGGGTTCTTCCGGGTGGACGCTATGCATGGTCTTCACAGCGTTACGAGAACGACGTATTCTGGACCATTGATCTGACCACCCAGGAAGTCGTCGACAAATTCAATGTCAGCATGAATGGTACAAACGTGATTGCTCCTTTGCATGTCGGCTTCGCTTACACCCAACCGCTGGCGGTGGTCGGAAACATACTGGACAAAGAGCACGGCTACCTGACGTTTCTGAGTACTGCCACCCGAAAACCACTGGAAACCATCGAGCTTAGCTGTCATGGCGCACGCGATGCCATGTTCAGCCTGGATGATTCACTAATTTTCAGCACATGTCAGCAGGAACCCAAAGGCCTGTCGATTGTGGATGTCGAGTCTCGCAAGGAAATCAGGATGATCCCCGTCCCTGGCGCCCGTGCAGGCGCCATGACTCCTGATGGCAAATACTTCATGGTTGCGGCCAAAGGCGCTATTGTATTTTTCGATACAAAAACCGGTGACTTGATCAAATCTGTGGAAGTTCCGGGCGGCGGCGGTAATATTTCCTGTCTGCCAGACAGTTCCAAATGCTATGGCGGCCTGCGCAAGGCGAACAGTGTCGCGGTGATTGACATAGCGAAGCTGGAATTGAAAACAGTGATTGAAACCGGGCCTGACGCAAATCGACTGTATATCAATCCGGCAAATACGCGCTACGGGCTGTGCGCCAATGAAGGCGGGAAATCGGATTTCGTCACGCTGATCGATACCGAAAATGATGTTGCAGTGAAGAATATGTACACGGGTCTTGGGCCACACAATATTGCCTTCAATCCAGAAGGAACCCGTGCCGCTATTACCACCAAGAAGGAAACGGTTGCGACATTGGTCGACACTTCCTCTGCCGACCCGATGGAATGGGAAGTCATTACAACCGATCTGGCTGCGGGCATCCAGAACAACGGGGTACGCTGGGTGCCAAGCCCTGAAGCGCTGCGTTCAGTTCTGTGAGGCATTGAACCGGTTCTGAATCAAGCCAATTACGGCAACGACCCGCAACTGCCGTAGTTGCGGGTCGCCTTATTTAGATAACGGAGGTTAAGTTTATGACGCATTTACATACGCGGCGCGATTTTCTGCGCTATATCATGGTCGGGGGAGTGGCCGTTCCAGCTGGATTCAGTCTGATTGACGAGAGCTACGCCAGCGCATTCAATTTTGTTCTCGACCCGGAAAACCCCACTGAACTGGAAAAGATGCATCTGGCCAGGGTGACCCTGCCACCTGTGGTCGAGGACGGCAGCGCGGCGCCGGTTCAGGTGGAGTTGAATCATCCAATGGATGACGATCACTATATAAAAAGCATCCAGATTGTCAGCTTCAATGATCCGGTGCAGACCAAGGGAATCTTTTACCTTTCCCCAGCAAACGGTGAAGCGTTTCTCAGCACGCAGGTCCGGCTTAACGGTGGAGAAAGCACGGTCTGGGTGATAACGGAATGCAACCAGCATGGCAGATGGGCGACCAGCAAAGATACCAAGGTGGCCGCCGGGGGTTGCTGAGTTGATTTCATTTCCGCTTCCGTGCCGGTTTCGATTGATCAGGCGATGGCTCATACTGCTGCTGATTTTCGGTCTGGCTCCGATAGAGATTGTGTCGGCTGCTGGCAGTGGTCAGATACGCATCATCAGTACCAATGATATTCACTCGTATATGCGGCCGATCTACTACCGTTATCTGGACCAGCCCCGGCCCTGGGGAATGCAGTCGATGGAGGGTGACTACACGGCAAAGGCTGCCTTTGAAGGCAAGGTAGGGGGCATGGCCCATGTGGCTACCGTGATAAACCGGCTTCGTTCAGAGGTCTCGGGAAAGGCGCTGGTGGTCGATAGTGGCGATACCTGGCACGGTTCCGGGCTGTCATTGTTTGACCGGGGCGCGTCCATGGTGAAAGTGATGAATGCCATCGGTTATGACGCAATGGTTCCTGGAAACTGGGAATTCATTTACAGCAGGGAACAGTTTCTGGAACTGGTCGAACAGGCTGATTTTCCGGTCATCGCCTACAATCTGACCGACAAGGACTGGGAAGACCCGGTACTTGAGCAATATATTATCAGGCAAGTCGGTGACCTGAAAATAGCCATAGTTGGAATGACCTACCCCTGGACAGCGCTGACATCAGCCGTCAGCGGCGCCGCACAGTGGTGGAACTTCGGTATCAAGGAAGCCGAAGGGGAGGAATTGATTGAACAGATTAAAAGCGAAGAAGATCCAGACCTGATCGTGTTCATTTCCCATGCCGGTTACGGCATGGACCAGAAATTTGCCCGACGGATTAATGGCATCGATGTCATGGTCAGCGGGCATACCCACAACCCGGTTTACGACCCGGTGGTCTATAACGACACCCTCATATATGAAAGTGGGGCTCACGGTGAATACGTATCGAGCCTTGACCTTGAGATTAAGGATGGCGAAATTACAAGCTACAACTACCAGTTGGTCAAGGTGCAACAGAATAATATTCCAGCCGATCAGGAAATTGCCGAACTCGTGGAAGAAGCCTACAGACCACACGCCGAAAAAATGAATGAAGTGGTCGGAGAAGCCGACGGCATGTTTTATCGCCGGGATTACTGGCAAAGCACCCTGGGCAACCTCATTACCGACGCATTAAGGCAGATCGAAGGTGTCGATATCACCTTTTTTCCGGCCTGGCGGTATGGCGCGACCCTGATGCCCGGAAAAATTACGGCAGAAGACGTCTACAATATTGTGCCGACCGACGGCCGCATATCCACCTACAGGATGCCAGGCAGGGAAATCAGGACCCTGCTTGAGAACATACTGGATGCGGTGGTTGACCAGGACCCGTTCGCACGGGTCGGTGGTGACATGGTCCGTTTCTCCGGGCTGAAAATCGTATACGATCTCGCCAACGACCGGGGGCAGAGGGTCGTTTCAATTACGACCGCAGATGGCGAGCCGTTCTCCCCCGATAAAGATTACTCGATTGCATCCGTACACACCCGCTTTCAGGACAACCCGATGTTCGGAGCCACCAGAATAGTCGATACCGGCAAGGTATTCGTGGATGAGTTGATCAACTATATCCGTACCCGTACGCCGGTTTCACCAGGTCTGGATGACAGAATGGTCGCACGTGGTGCGACCTCAACCCCTTAGATTAAATACAGGAGGAACCAATGGCAAAAATAAAGCCCCCCAGAATGAGAATCGGCAGAAATATCACTCTTGACAAGATCTTCAAGGTCAAGGTCAGGTTTGAACACCCTTCGTTCACCGGACTCGGCCGGGTGGATACTGAAACGATGCCGGCGTTTAACCGTGCCATCCCGGTCAGTTTCCTGAGAAACATGCTGGTCTATTATGGTGAAGACCTGGTCAGCAGGTTCAGCATGACTTCGGCTATCGCCGACAGCCCGCTATTTACCTTCAAACTGAAGGCAACCAAAGAGGCGCCCGTCAAAGTCGTATTTATCGACAATGTGGGTGAACGCTGGGAAACGGTCAAGGATGTAAAATTCTCATGATTGAAGGTAAACCGATACGAAACTGATACGAAACCAGGTAATATTATGAAAACAGTTTCCCCTGCCAATCTGCTTGTAGCGTTGCTTGTAGCGCTTTTGACCAGTTCTCCCGCAACCGCAGGGGTTTCAGTCGAGGGGTTCGAGATAGAAGGACTGATTTCCCCCGCCAGTCCGAAGACCCTGACTTCTGAACTTGAGGCATCGCTCGAAGTCAAGGTGGTCGACCTCAACCTGAAAAATACTGAATCCGGCTGGCCTGTTCTGAGTGTCGAGTTTGATTCCGACAAGGTATCGGTCGATGACATCGCCAGGGCGATATCCGAAATCGAAGACCCGGCCGGGCATAAATACCAGGTACATACTGGCCCGCCCAATGCCAATGCGGAATATTCAGACGAGGAAATTGCGGCGATGGCTAAGCTCGGCCCGTCGCCTCCTGTCATTGTTCCACTCACTAATCCGAATCAGCCGACCGCTGAATCCATTGCAAATGGCAAGTCATTGTTCGACAACTACTGTACCACCTGCCATGGTCTTGACGGCAGCGGCAGTGGACCTGCGGCCCATGGCATTACCACATTTCCACGTCAACTATGGGTCTGGAACAACGCAGCTCCTGCAGCCGATGGTTACCTGTACTGGTTCATAACCAACGGGCGCAATGAGATGCCACCCTGGGGTGTGATTCTGTCTGAAAGCCAGCGCTGGGATATAATCAACTATATCAAAACGCTGAAAAAACCGGAGTAGCGGAATTTCTTATCGATGGTAACAAGTGGACATCACCCGCGATATCGCCAGCGCACAGTACCATACAGAAGATTTTGGTCTTCTGCTGGACGACCTGATTACTGAAATCACGACCAGAAATTACCGTATTACCAGAATCAACCACATTGACAACATCCATAATAGACGTGAGGCAGGAATCGACGTCACCATCGGCTTCAAGTTCTATAAGATTGTTGAATTCTGTAATCTGAACAGTTGCAGTGAGCTGATTTCCGGTGATTTGTCCGCAGGCGTATTCATGCCGGTCAAGTTTGTGGTTTATCAACCCGATCAGGCGCCCGTCGTGACCATCGCTTTTCTCAAACCAACCGCATTTGCCGCGTTGTACAATTCGAACTCCCTGACCCGGGCCGCTGTCGACCTGGAACAGGACATGACCGATATTCTCGATGAAATGGACTACTGATCTGGTTGTTGCCTCCGCGGTGCTCTGTCTTGTCGCGATGTCCGGGTTTGCGTATGGCAACACAAATGAGGGTAATGCAGAAATTGGCGAAGAGTTCGTCCTGCAATCGTTCGATGGTCCGGTCACCCTCAGTCAGCTAAACGGCAAGATTGTCCTGCTGTTTTTCGGCTTTACCTCCTGTGAACACGTTTGTCCCATGACGCTGTCAACGCTGTCAAGGGCATTTTCCAGGCTGACCGCAGAAGAACTGGACCAGGTTGTCGCCCTGTTCATCAGCGTTGATCCGGAACGAGATACCCCGGAATTGCTGAAGAAATATACCGGGTATTTCCATGCAAATATTATCGGCGCAACTGCGGATTATCAGGTACTCGACAGGCTTGCAGCACACTATGGCGTGACTTATGAGCGAAAGGAAGCGCCGGATTCAGCTCGTGGTTACGTCATTTTCCATACTCCCGATATCCTGATTGTGGATCAACAGGGCCGGCTTCTGGAGACGCGAATCGGTTTTCCGGCCACTATTGATGATATTGAGAATAAAATACAGGGCCTGTTTTCAAGTCATGCCGGGCCGCAATGAACAGGGCCGGATGGATTGTAACCGCCTGTTTTCTGCCGGGTTTGATCTCGCCGGCCATGGCCTACGAACATCATGAGTCACTGGTTGACTTCAAAGAGTATTCTAACCGTGTAGTGGTCGATTCAAAAATTGAGAACAAGCCCTACTTTCTGCTGTTCTCTGCCGAATGGTGCCACTGGTGTCATGAGTTTGCGGAAAATACTCTGGTACGTAAAGATGTCACCGATTATCTCAACCAACACTTTGTCAATGTATTCATTGACGTCGATATCCATCAGTCAGCTTATGTAAAGTACCAGGCGCAAGGAGTGCCCTACAACATTTTTTTGAACCCGGATGGAACTCTCTACTACAAGTATACCGGTACTTTGTACGGTGAAGCCTTTCTTGATGTGATCAGGGAAGTGGCGGCCGAGGTCGGTGTCGGAAAGTACGCTCTTGGCATGGAATCAAGCCGGATTGAATACCAACCCCCTGTCAGACGCGATAACCAGGCGCTGGCAGATTTACCGAAATATTTTACGGAAAATGTGCTGGATAATTTCGATCCGGAGGAATTTGGCCTCGGCAACGGAAAAAAAACGATACAGCCACGAACCTTTTTATACCTCCTCGAACAAACCGATGCCAATGCGAGGGAACAGGCCATCGAATGGGTCAGTAAAACCGTGGAGCGAGCTATTGAACGTATCTATGATCCGGTCGAAGGAGGATTTTTTCGTTATGCCGAGACTCGAAACTGGCAAATACCGCACTATGAAAAATTTGCCGACCAGAACGCAGCTACTGTCCTGTTGTTGTACCGGCTGAACCGGGCCCAGCCTTCCGAGGCGTTTAAACAGGCTGCGGATACAACACTGGCCTACCTGACTTCGACCTTGTACGATGATGAAACCGGCGTATTCCTGAGCTTTCAAATTGCCGATATCGGCTATTACCTATTGTCAGAAGAATACAGGAAAGAAGCGTCGCCCCCAAAGGTGATGGACAAGGTTTTTACTGGCCGGCTGGCAGCGACGTTGCGCCAGCTACTTCAGATTGACGACTTTACCGGTGACGATGTACTCGCACGGAAAACCAGAAACTCGGTGGATTTTCTGGCAAGAATGATAATGAGTGATGAAGGCCTGAACCGCTACTTCATGCTTGACAGCAAGCAGTGGTTCTCACAGGGCGATTTATCCGATTATGCCCATGTGGCAAGCCTGTTTACCGATGCGGCCGTGCATTATCAGGATGCGCGCTACCATGCCGTCGCCAACAAGGCCATACGATCAGCGATCCTGGAATTTTATGATACGGATAAAGGAATATTCATTGAACCCGGCGTTGACAACTCGAATGTCGAGTATTTGTTGGAGATGAACGGATTGATGGCCACAGCAATAGTCAAATCAGGGAATCATGACCCGGCAAACCAGGAAATACTGGAATCCCTGATTACCTATTTTTCGCAAGTTTCAGTGGTACTCGAAGAGCGGTTCTGGGATGCGGTCGACTGGGATTTCGCGGAAGCCTACGTGCCGTACCTGCGCGTAGTGGAAACAGTATACGGCCAACTGTAACCGCTATCCCTTTTTCAGTCTGAAATGAAACTCATGACCACTGGTTGATGAATCCAGTATTACATTCCCGGTCTGGTTTGCGAATGCCTCAAAATCCTTGACCGAGCCGGGGTCGGTCGCCACAATTCTGAGAATCTGACCGGATTCAAGCCGGTTCAGCGCTTTCTTTGCCCTCAATATGGGCAGGGGACAGTTGAGTCCACGGGCATCGAGCTCTTGATCAAAATCAGTCATATCCTGAATTCTCCTATCGGGTTCCGGTTCTTCACAGCCAGGACTGTACCGAATCGTTCTTGACTGCAAGCTCGACAAACGCATCGTAGCCGACCGGTTCAACTCCCTCAATCAGGCAGCTTTGACTTAAGCCCCTTGCCATCAGGTCCGGTTCGAGCACGTAAATGTTATGTTGCCTCGCAGCTTCAATCATGTCGACGGCGAATTCAGACCCTGACTTTGCCGCATACACTGCGTCCTGGATCAATAGTATATCACTTCCGCTTAGCGCCAGTCGCAAACAGGTTCTGAAGCTGTTTTTCTCGAATGGCGATTTATTGACGGTATGCAACATGGTTATTTCTAGTAATTGAAGATGACATCCTGCCCGGCGATGATTTGTGCCAGTTCGTCACTGTCCACGATCCGGATTGAGGGTTTCTCATTATAGTCATCGTCTTCATCCTCCCAGGTCAACGGCATCAGATCATCAATGTTCAATCCCCTCGCCTCAAGCGATTCCTTTTCGACATACAGTCGCGTAATCTCATAATCCCCCAATGCCTGGTAGGCTGGTGAAAAATTTTTCATGCCCGTCGCTGAAGTGTCCTGTCCGCTTTTTATCTGAAACACGCCATCGTCGATGAATGCCATCGATACGTCCTGATCAAATGCGGCTCCGATCAACGCCACTTCAAGGCCTTCCTGTGCATAGACAGAGCCGTGTGGCGCTGTACGATTGACATACATGAATTTCTTTATTGTGCCCATATCATCAGTCACCGAACGTCATAAGCCGGTCAGCCAGGATCGCGGCTTCGATCAGTTGCCCCAGCCCCGATATGCGAAACCTGTCAGCAATATTTTCCGCATCCTTGCCGTTTCTCTTTGCTTCATCCGTATCGACTATACCTCTTCTTTGTGCTGCGGCCACACAAACAACCAGGTCGAGGTCGGCTTCATTCGCCAACCGTGACCAGCGATCGACAATATTGCGATCATCCTGTGGCGGCGTAGTCAGACGCGTGCCGTTGTTCACTCCGTCATGATAGAAGAACACCCGGACGACTTCATGACCAGCAGCCAGCGCCGCTTTCGTAAAGTGATAAGCGGTATCCGACGCCTGATGCTGGTAAGGGCCTTCGTTGACTACAATTGCGAATTTCACACTGCTGTTTATTGTTTGGGATATAACCTTGAAACTGTCCGGTCCAAAAATCAGGACATACCTGCGGATTATATTGCCGGTTCAGGTTTATGGCAAGAATTCAGATTTTGCGGTTACGGGTTGGAGGTGAGGGTATGAGAAGCAGCGCTATAGTATAATTGTGCTATAGTTATAAATACATTATGGGCCGCTGATCGAATCAACCCTCAAGATGTCCCGATTCGATGGAGAGAGAGCCGTTCTTGATAACGAAAGGCTATGGTGGTTTCGCCCATGGAACAACAATTGACGAAAGGGCGGCGCATTCGCGCCGTCAAGAGCCTGCCGATCGTCGGTTGGCGCGAATGGCTCGCCATCCCCACGTTGCAGGTCGGTCGCATAAAGGCCAAAATCGATAGCGGCGCACGCACCTCGTCTCTGCATGCTGCCAAAATTCAGGCCGTTACCGATCGTGGCGCTCCGTATATTTCGTTTGTCGTTCATCCCGAGCAGTACCGCCGCCAACCGGCGATTGCCTGTATTGCGGCGGTTTTCGATGAGCGTTTGGTGACAAGTTCGAGCGGTCATCGTGAGCTTCGTTACATCATCCAGGTGGAGATCTCTCTCAGCGGCGCCACTTGGCCGATCGAACTGTCCCTGACTAATCGAAACCCCATGGGGTTTCGCATGCTTTTAGGGCGAGAAGCGCTGCGACGGCGAGCCCTGATCGACACCAGCCGCTCTTTCATCGCCGGGCGCAGCCATGCAGATATTTCAACTGTTCCAACACTTAAAATCAGGACAAGAACATGAAGATTGGCCTTCTTTGCCGCAATGCGACGCTTTATTCCCACAGGCGCCTGGTCGAGGCGGCGCAAGTGCGCGGCCATGATATCCATGTGATCGATCATCTGCGTTGCTATATCGATATCGCGTCCAACGACCCGGAGATTCACTACCAGGGCGAATCCCTCAAGGGCTATGACGCGATCATCCCGCGCATCGGCGCCTCGGTGACTTTTTTTGGCACTGCGGTCCTCCGCCAATTCGAAATGATGGGCGTCTATCCGGTTAATGAATCGGTCGGCATTTCCCGCTCCCGAGACAAGCTGCGCAGCATGCAATTGTTGTCGCGCCAGGGCGTCGGTCTGCCGGTCACGGTCTTCGCCCACCGCACATCCGATGCCAGTGAATTGTTGAAAATCGCTGGCGGCGCACCGGTGGTCATCAAGTTGCTGGAAGGAACCCAGGGCATCGGCGTCGTCCTCGGTGAGACCACCAAGGCGGCGGAAAGCATCATCCAGGCCTTCGGCGGGGTGAAGACGAACATTCTGGTTCAGACGTTCGTAAAAGAAGCCGGTGGCGAAGACATTCGCTGCCTGGTGATCGGAGAGAAAGTCGTGGCAGCGATGATCCGGCGCGGCAAGAAGGGCGAATTCAGATCGAACCTCCATCGTGGTGGGGTGGCCGAATCCGTTGCAATTACACGGCTGGAGCGCACAACGGCCTTGAAGGCGGCCAACGCGGTCGGGTTGAACGTCTGCGGCGTCGACTTGTTGCGCTCAAATGACGGGCCGGTGGTCATGGAAGTCAATTCCTCCCCCGGCCTTGAGGGCATCGAAACGGCCACCGGGATCGACGTGGCGGGAAAGATCATCGAATTTATCGAAAAGAACGCCAAGCCCGGCCGCACCCAGACCAAGGGCGCCAGTACCCGCAAGAGGGCAGTCCGTACGCCCGCCGTTTGATGAATCCATGATATACGACTTTATTATCCCGTTGGTCGCATTTGCCTCCGCCTTGTCAAAATAGAGTTCTTCAATATGACACAAGGGGCCATGGCCTGGCTTCGCCCATGATAAGAATTCACAATGTAACGTTGCGTCGTGGTACCCGGTTGCTGTTTGAAGCGGCATCCCAGGATATTTACGACGGTGAAAAGATCGGCCTGGTTGGCGAGAATGGCAGCGGCAAGTCGAGCCTGTTCGCCATGTTGATGGGTCAGATCAGTATCGACCAGGGTGATCTTGTCCTGCCTGCAACCATGCGCATTTCCCATGTTTCACAGCAGACTCCCGACAATGAGCTGAGCGCGCTGGATTACGTGATTGACGGCGACCGGGAGTTCAGGAAGGTGCAGGCCGACCTGGCAATGCTGGATGGAAGGCATGATCAGGGCAGCGCAGAACTCTACTCGAAAATGGAAGACATGGACGGCTACAGCGTACCGGCAAGGGCCGCCAAGCTGCTATCTGGTCTGGGAATCAAGGCAAACGAGCAACATAATCGGACTTCTTCATTTTCAGGAGGGTTGCGAGTCAGGTTGAATCTGGCGCAGGCGTTGATGGCGCCATCTGATTTGTTGTTGCTGGATGAGCCAACCAATCATCTGGACCTGGATGCCATTGTCTGGCTGGAAGAATGGTTGAAAAAATATCAGGGCACATTGATCCTGATTTCCCATGACCGTGAATTCATTGATGGATGCTGTCGGCGGATTTTTCATATTGAGCACAACGCAATTCGCAGTTATTCGGGTAACTATTCCCAATTTGAGCGTCAGCGTGCCGAGAGACTGGCTAATGAACACAGTACGTATCAGAAACAGCAGAAAAAGGTGGCGCATATGGAAAGCTACATACGCCGGTTTCGATACAAGGCAAGCAAGGCACGACAGGCACAGAGCCGAATCAAGGCGCTTGAGAAGCTCCGGCAAGGCGCCCCTGCTCACGCAGGATCACCTTTCAGTTTCCGATTCAAGCCGTGTGAACGCCTGTCCGACCCGATTCTGAAACTTGAGGATGTCGATGCCGGATACGGTGAAAAGAACGTTCTGAACAATGTCAACCTTTCCATTGCAGGGGGGGACCGCATCGGATTGCTGGGCGCCAACGGCGCCGGAAAATCCACTTTGATCAAGATCATGGAAGGTCAACTGGCGCCATCCAGTGGCTCCAGGCTGGAGGCCAGAAACCTGAAAACGGGTTATTTTGCACAGCATCAACTGGAACAACTGGATTCGGGTCTGACCCCGATGCAGCAGTTTCAGCGACATTATCCGACGGCTTCGCCCCAGCAGATCAGACGCTTTCTTGCCGGATTTGATTTTCGCCAGGAGCGGATTGACGAGGTAATCGCGCAGTTTTCCGGAGGCGAGAAAGCCAGACTGGCGCTGGCATTGTTAATCTATGCCCGCCCGAATATTTTGTTGATGGATGAGCCGACCAACCACCTCGACATGGAGATGCGTCACGCATTGAACATGGCGATACAGGACTATGAAGGAGCGATTATTCTGGTTTCCCATGATCGCAGCCTGATCAACAGTGTAGCCGATCAATTATTGTTGATCCGGTCCGGCAGGGTAGAGATGTTCAATGAAGACATGGCAGCGTATTTACGGATTCTGAAGAGTTCGAACACGAAAGAACCAGCCGGGGTGCAGACCTCCGAACATCCTGACGGGCCAGCCAACGGGTTGTCAAATAAGCAACGCAGACAACTGGCCGCGCAGTATCGGCAACAACTGAAACCTCAGCGCGACAGAGTTAAAAATCTTGAGCGCAAAATGCAGAAATTTCAGTACGATATCGAATCCCTTGATGCCGCTTTGAACGATCCGGTGACCTATCAGACGCAAAGCACAGCAGAGCTGGCCGACATGATACAAGACAAGGCCAGTCTTGAACAAGGATTGGAGTCGGTCGAGACCGGCTGGATTGATGCCATGGAAATTCTGGAAGCTCTGGAGAAACAAATCACCTGACAGCAAACTGAAATCTCATCCGAGCATCTTCGCGATCTGATCAAATGCGCCGAAACAGATGTTGCTGACCTGATCGGACCACCGGATGGCGGGAGTCGATCACTCCCTGATTTTCCAGAATGCCCGCCAGTTATCCAGACCCAGATTATCGGGACGATCAAGCACGATTGTTTTCGCTGGCCGGGTTTGCTGTCAATAAACTGCAGTGAGCCAGTGCCTGTACTCCGCTTCCTCGCCGAGCAGGATACGACAAAACCATTCGTCGATTTGCCGGGTGATCGGTCCCTTTCCGCCATCTCCGATCTGCCGATGGTCAATACTGCTGATGGCCGCTATTTGCACACCGGTACCACAGAAAAAAGCCTCATCGGCGATATATAGCTCGGAGCGATCAATTTCTCTTTCTTCCACCGGAATATTAAGTCTGTCCCTGGCCAGTTCAATCAGTGATCTTCTGACGACCCCTTCAAGCAGGTTGGCTGTGACTGGCGGTGTAATAAGGGTTCCGTTCCTTACCATCATAAAATTCGCCGCAGTGGCTTCGGACACATGACCGTCCTGATTCAGCATTATTGCTTCATCAAATCCGCTTAACATGGCATCACTTTTTGCCAGTGAACTGTTCACATAGGCGCCATTGACTTTCCCTCTGGCAGGGATTGCGGTATCGTCCACCCTCCGCCAACTGCTTACCGTAACCCGGACCCCCTGATCTTTGCCAAGATAATGGTCAACCGCCTGACTGGAAATGGCAACCTTGTCCTTCGCATCATGTAACCAGACCCGATAAAAGCCTTCGTCCTTGTAAGCGATAGGCCGGATATAGACATTTTGCTTCCAGCCTTCCCTTCTTAATAACGTCAGGGTAATTTCCTGGAGCTGCTCGTTACTGTAATCGATTACACCGTGTAGAAACCGGACACTATTCAGGAACCGTTCGTAATGATCGGCCAGTCTGAAAACATAAAGTTGTTGTTGATCCTGATTCCAGTAGGCCCGGATACCCGCGAAACAACCGGTCCCGTAATGCAGTGTATGATTGGTGATACACACCTTTGCCTGATCGATTGGAATGATTTCTCCTTCGAAGAAGGCCAATGTTGTCATAGTGATACCGCAGTTTGAATAAAATGGCTGGATGCTGATCGCATCAGACGAATTGCAGGTAAATTGTACTGGATATATCGGATTGGGTGGGAGGTTTTTTACCCGGTCAACCGGGTTCGCCGGGCTACAGACTCCCGATAAGTGAGATAAGTCACCGCACATAGAATAATCAGCCCACCCGTGATAACCCATATATCAGGGATTTCACCAAACAGAAGAAATCCGAATGCAACCGCCCATACCAGTTGCAGGAATGAGAAGGGCTGGGTCACGGTCAGCGGAGCGGCGGCAAAGGACCGGGTCATGGCATACTGTCCGCAAGTTGCAAACAGTGCGGTCAAGGCCAACCAGAACAACTCGGTCGCGGTTGGGTCCCGCCATTGCATTATCCCTCCGGGCAGCAACACAAGGGTGCATACGATGGATAGCATGACCAGGATATTGGTCGGACTTTCGCTGTAAGTCAGTTTCTTGGTAAACAGATAGGAAACCGCAAAGCACAAAGCGGATACGACTTGTGCCAGAGAACCCGCCTGGACCACCTCAAGTCCGGGGCGCAGTATGACCAGCATGCCAATGAATCCGACCAGGATCGCGCCGAATCTGCGAGCGTGGATACGTTCCCTGAAAATCAGTACGGCGCCGACCGCGGTAAATATGGGGGTGGTGTAACCGACTGCGGTGATTTCGGCAATCGGAATCCGGGCCATTGCATAAAACCACAGCATCACGGCAACGCCGTGCGCCAGACCGCGCAGCGAGTACAAGGTCAGTCTATTCCGGTTCAATTCCCGCCAGGGAAATCTGATGATCATCGGAATCAGGAAAATCAAACCGAATACATAGCGAATGAGCGCCGCTTCCACCGCAGGCATGTTGGTGCCCAGATAGCGGACAATGACGGTCACACCAACAAACAACAATCCCGAAAGCAGCATCCACAAGATGCCAGCGAGATAATTCTGCTGAGGTTCCGAATTTTCCGGTGAAGGGGTCAACGAGTCAGCGAGATTTGCGAAGCTCAGTCAGTTTCTGTTTTATTCTGATTTCCAGACCCCGATCAACCGGTTGATAAAAATTGATCGGCGGCAACCCGTCCGGAAAATAATTTTCTCCAGCCGCATAGCCATCAGGTTCATCATGGGCATATCGATAATCCTTTCCATAATCCAGTTCTTTCATCAGTCTGGTCGGGGCGTTTCTCAAGTGTAGCGGCACATCCAGTGATCCGGATTGCTTTGCTTGCGACATGGCCTGATTGTAAGCCTTGTAAACGGCGTTGCTTTTAGCTGCAACGCTCAGGTAAATAATAGCCTGAGCCAGAGTCAGTTCTCCTTCCGGACTTCCGAGCCGCTCCTGGGTATACCATGCATTCAATGTGATTTCGAGCGCTCTCGGATCAGCATTGCCAATATCTTCGGACGCCATGCGCACCATCCGCCGGGCAATGAATGCAGGGTCACATCCTCCGTCGATCATCCTGCAAAACCAATACAACGCAGCATCAGGATCAGAACCACGCACAGATTTGTGTAATGCCGAGATCTGGTCGTAGAAGGCGTCACCGCCTTTATCGAATCGGCGCAACGCACCCCCCGCCAGAACCTCGGACAAAAGATCGCCGGTGATTTCTCCATCTTCTGCAAGGTCGGCTGAGATTTCGAGCCAGGTCAAAGCCCGACGCGCATCGCCATCTGCCATTTGGGCCAGATGCTCAATATCTTTCCGAGCCATGGACAGTCCTGCTGACCCCAGCCCCTTTTCGACATCAGCCAGCGCCCGTTCGATAACAATCACGATATCTTCCGCCGAAAGCGATTTAAGCACATAAACCCGGAGTCGGGATAACAATGCATTATTCAATTCAAATGAGGGGTTCTCTGTAGTGGCGCCCACAAAAATGATAGTGCCGTTTTCAATATGGGGAAGGAAGGCATCCTGTTGCGCTTTGTTGAAGCGGTGAACTTCATCGACAAACAGGACCGTTTTAACCTGGCTCATCTGTTGTCGAAGTTTTGCCTGTTCCACCGCTTCGCGGATATCCTTGACCCCGGACAGCACCGCAGACAAGGAGACGAAAACAGCATCGCAATGTGCCGCCAGTAATTTGGCGAGTGTTGTTTTACCCGTGCCCGGTGGCCCCCAGAACACCATGGAATGCAACTGTCCGCTCTCAATCGCGCTATACAGCGGCTTGCCGTCGGCCAGAATATGTTTTTGCCCGGCGACTTCATGCAATGCGGTTGGCCTGATTCGATCAGCAAGAGGCCGGTAAGAATTTTTCAGTGCCGTATCTTCCATCCGATGGTTAATCCTAATATCGTCTCAATTTGTCATTGACCGATATCGGTGTAGGATATTTTGCAACAATCCAGTAAACCGAAATGATGAACGTAATAATGGTTGCGAGTTGAACAATATAAAAAGTTTCGAGGGTAATGATCTGATTTTGTCGGGCAACGAATACGATGAGCAATGAAAACTCGCTGAGTTGTCCAAGTCGCACGCCGGTTTCCCAGGCGAGTTTGTTCGATTCCGCCTGACTCACCAACAAAAACCGGAACACAATGGGCTTGATGATCAATAAAGCCGCCGCAATCACAATGGCGGGCAGGATAACGCCGGTTGCCGCGACCATATCGAATCCGGCGCCCAGCGCAAAGAAAAACAGTACCAGGAAAAAGTCCCGAAGCGGTTTCAGACTTTCAGAGATATGCAGCGCCATCGGGCTGGTTGCGATGGCCACACCTGCGACAAATGCTCCGATCTCATAGGAAAGACCGGCAAATACGGCCAGTTGGGCCAGACTGAGACACCAGCCGATGGAGATTAAAAAAATATATTCCTGGATACGACCATATCTTTCAAAAAGTTTGAAAATGATGAATTGATGGCCAGCCCAGGCTACCAGTCCCAGAAGCGGCAGCGCAAGGATTCCTTTAAGTATGTCGAAGATCAGCGCTTCACCACTACCGCCGTGGCCTTGTATGACCATCAAGGTAACAATCGCTATCAGGTCCTGAAGCAGCAATACACTGATTATCACTTCGCCGATACGGCGATGATGCAACACGGTGGTTGGAAGTAATTTTAATCCGACTATGGTACTGGAAAAAGAGGCGCATACCCCTATGATCAATGAATCGACAACGCTGTAGCCAAATGCCAGCGAGATACTTCCTGCAAGACCTCCAAATATCAAGGTGCAGAAAACCGTGACCAGCGTGGTCTCGCGAAGGAGAACAATCAGTTTTTGCGGGGATAGATTGAGTCCAAGCAGAAACAGTAAAAATATAATGCCGATTTGGGCGATATCAGAAATAAGATCTGCATCCGCCACCAGACCCAGACCCCAGGGCCCCAGTATGGCGCCGATGGCGAGGTAGGCAACCAGCATTGCCTGACGCAGATACAGCGCGACCGTGGCAAGCAGGGCGGCGCCCCCGAAGATCAGGAACATGGAAAATATAATCGATTCGTTATGCACAGGCTATTCGTCAGTTACATTGTTTTCAT